>CAWAEN010000001.1:0-104520 GCA_963781035.1 uncultured Acidimicrobiia bacterium
TGGGCCGACACCACCGACGACCTGCTCGACGTGTTCGGCATCGCCCGCGGGGCATCGGAGACTCGCAGCGAGTTCGCCTCCCGCCTCCACGGCGACCAACGACTCCCGGACGGAGCACTCTCGACACTGGCCGAGGCGGCAACCGTTGCTCACTACGGCGGGCCCGCCGAGCTCCTCGAGGCCGATGCCGCATCAGCGGCGGCCATGATCCGCTCGGCCGTGGAGCAACGCACGACGCGTTTTCATCGATGGAAACGCCTGAGCGATCCTCGACGTCTGTTCCGACCGCGTCGGCGGGTGGCAACGCTCGTCAGCGCCACCGGCTGACGTCATCAGCCGAATCTGGCGCTGTCGGTTTTCAGGCGCTGTCGGTGTCGGGGTCGACGTCTGACGGTCGGCGCATGTTCGGGTTGGCGGCCTTGAAGGCGGTGGACACCGAGTGGAGGCCGGCTCGACCCATGAGTCGCAGGTTGCGCTCGAAGCCGAGGGCGGCGATCAGCATGAGAAGGAACCCGAGGAACCCGAGCATGAAGTGAATGGTGAGGCCCGAGATCATCACGCCGAGTCCGACGACGAATGCCGCAGCAATCCATTTCATGGAACCCAACGCGTGTCGATAGACCGTGGTCTCGGAGACCTCTCGGGCGAGACGCGGGTCAGACTCCTGGAGCTGACGCTCGATCTCGTTCAAGATGTTCTGCTCGTTCTCTGACAACGGCATTGACGATCCTCTACCCCGGGTGAGAAAAGCGTACGACTCCGGACAGTTTCGCGCAGTAAACGGCTGCAGACAACGCGAGCGGAAAATCGTTTCCTGCCACGAGCCGATCCACCGCTGTTCTGCCTGGTCCCGGGCTGGAGCAGCGGGGTTCATTCGTGCGGTTCCGAGCCGTCGGAATCGAGCGCGGGGCCAGGTGCGTCCGGTGCGTCCGGCCCCCACTGATGTTGACCGAACTCCTTGCGTTCCAGCCCGCGTCGGCCGACCAGCGTGGCGGGGCCGATCGATGTTGGTCCGAATCGAGCGCGAATCTCATCAATGGCAGCATCGGCCGCCGCGCCGGAACGTTGATCCATTGCGGCAGGATCCTCGATGCCGGTTCGCCGGGCCCCAGGTGCCGGTTCGGCGACGATGTCGTCGAACGTCAGCTGGTCGGCGAACACATCGGTGAGCGCGGATGCGGCGACGCCGAGCAGTCGTACCCCGTCGCCGACATCGACGGCATCGAGCAGCCGTGTTGCCTCGTTGAGGACCACGGTGCTGATGTCGGTGGGCCGGTCGAGTGTCCTCGATCTGGTGATGGTCGAGAAGTCCGGCGACCGGACCTTGATGGAAACGGTCCGACCTCGGAGATGTGCAGCTCGCAGTCGGGCACTCACCGAATCGCTCATCCTCACCAGCTCGCGCTGGAGGACGGCGCGGTCGAAGACGTCGGTCGAGAACGTCTCTTCGTGGCTGATGGACTTGGTCGGCCGATGGGGTTCGACCGGGCGATCGTCGATCCCTCGACTGACGGCGTGGAGGTGTCGGCCGTTGGCCTCGCCGACCGCGCCGATGAGCAGGTCGAGCGAGAGTTCTGCGAGTTCGCCGACCGTCGAGATCCCGAATCGGTCGAGGCGTTCCGCCGTCTTCGGCCCGACACCCCACATGGCACGGATCGGCAAGGGCTCGAGGAACGCCCGCTCCTCCCCCGGCTCGACGATGACGACACCACGACCGGCCTCGACTCGCTGACCCACCACGCGAGGCTTGGCATGTTCGGTGGCGAGTTTCGCCACCAGCTTGTTGGATGCCCCGCCGACCGAGACGTGCAGGCGCTCGCGTTGCCATACTCGCCGCCTGATCTCGCTCCCGATGGTGGCGGGAGAACCCAGGAGTCGGATGGCGCCGCTCACATCGAGGAACGCCTCATCGAGCGAGAGCGGTTCCACCAGCGGTGTGAGGTCCCGAAAGATCGACATGATCTCGGCGCTGACGGCCCCGTACAGCCGGTGGTTGCCGGGCAGGAACACCGCATCGGGACACAATTGACGGGCTCGACTCGATGGCATCGCCGACCGGACACCGAACACTCGGGCTTCGTAGTTGGCGGCGGCGACGACGCCGCGTCCGCCGGTGCCTCCGACCACGACCGGCTTGCCGACGAGGGATGGATCTTCGCGCATCTCGACCGACACGTAGAAGGCGTTCATGTCGGCGTGGAGTATCGACCGATGCTCGGTGTCAATCATCGATCCGCTCGACAACACGATCCGATCCACGGCCGAGGATGCGGTAGGCGAACGTGCGACCGTCGTCGACGCCGTCGATGAGGTGGGCCATGAGCGGTTCGCGCACGAAGCGGGCGGCGCCGCCGAGTCGTCGATCGGCATGCTCGAGCGAGTGGAACGAGGCCGACAGCACGATGCCATCCGGGTCGTCGATCGTGATCTCGCCGGCCACTTCAACCGCGCCGTGGGCCTCGACCTCGAGGAAGAACCCGAGATCCGGTGCGGTCACCTCGACCCGGTACAACGGGCCCTTCCACACGACGACGTCGATACCGGTTTCCTCCCGGACCTCACGACGCACCGCCTCCACGAAGGTCTCGCCGGCGTCGACCACGCCGCCGGGAGTGCTCCAGTCGATGGAGCGATCCTTGCGTTCGTTCTCGACCAGCAGCACCTGATCGTCGCCGCGACGCAGGACTCCGCCGGCGACCCTCCAGTTCCGCAGGCCGGGCATGGCCGGACCGCTCGACGACGACGAGATGGACATCGGCTCAGCTTGCCGGATGATCGCCCGTGATGCGAACACCACCACTACCCTCGCCTCGTGGCTGACGACCCGACCCCGGCGAACGGCGGACCGATCGACGACGGAGCTCTTCATCGAGGCAGCGACTCGACGAAGGCGGCCGACGTCGAGCCCTCCCCGACGCGAGGCTCGCTCGTCGCCTCCAAGGATCTGCCGTTCGAGTCGCTCGACGCTCCGCTCCCCCTCAGCTCGGCGCCGCCGACCAAGGCTCGGTGGCTCGGGTTCTCCGCGATCCTGCTCGGCGGCGGGCTCGGCGCCATCATCGGATGGGGCACAGGCGATGTCCTCGGCGGAAGCGAAGCGTGGGCTGCGGGCGGGGCCATGGTCGGCGCAGTTTTCTGCGCCAGCGGCGTCGGGTTGGTCGTCTCCCTCACCCTGCGGGCGATGAACGAGTGGAACGCCGTGCACCATCCAGAAGCCGATCGATCCAACGACATCATTGGTGAGCATCGATGAGCGGCTCACCGCTGGCCGGATCGACAGCTGACTCAGCACCGTCCCTCGACGACCTCCTCGAGCTGGCACGTTCGGTCGCCATCGATGCCGGCGAGCTGGTGCAGTCGATCCGCGATTCAGTCGACCTCGCCGGTGACACCAAGTCGTCGTCTGTCGATCTCGTCACCGCCGCCGATCTCGCCGCCGAGGCAATGATCGTCGATCGGATCACCGAACTGCGACCCCTCGACGCCATCGTCGGCGAGGAGGGCGCCGCATCGTCGGGAACCACCGGCGTCCGCTGGATCATCGATCCCATCGACGGCACGATCAACTACATCTACGGCGTCCCGGCGTACGCCGTTTCCATCGCAGCCGAGGTCGACGGCGAGCTCGCCGTCGGGGTGGTGTACGAGCCGGTCTTCGAGCGGTGCTACACCGCTCGACGTGGTGGGCCGGCGACCAAGAACGGTGCCACCATCACGGTCAACCAGGATCCCTCTGTCGAGACGGCGCTCGTGGGGACGGGTTTCGGGTACATCGCCGACCGTCGACGGGGCCAGGCCGAGGTGCTGCTCGAGTTGCTCCCGCAGGTCCGCGACATCCGCCGTTTCGGCTCGGCCGCCCTCGACCTGTGTTTCGTCGCAGAGGGCATGATCGACGCGTACTACGAGCGCGGGCTCAACATGTGGGATCTCGCGGCGGGTGCCGTGATCGCCCGAGCGGCAGGAGCGACGGTCGGTGATCTCCGCGGCGGCCCGCCGAGCGAGAACTTCACGCTTGCTGCCAATCCGGCCCTGTTCGACTCCCTCCGACCGATCCTTGCTGTCTGCGGAGCCGACGAGAAACCCTGATTTCCAGGCACTTTTCGTTCAACACCCCAATAAAAGGGTCGTGGGTGACTGACAACAGGGTCCTTCATCGGGCACCATGCAGGTCGTGGGAACCCGAATTCTGACCGTTGAAGACGATGACCGCATCCGTCAGGCCGTCAAGCTCGCGCTGCAGGACGAGGGTTGGGACGTCGACGAGGCCGAGACCGGCGAGGTCGCGCTCGAGCGATTCCGCGATCACCCGGCCGACGTGGTGCTCATCGACATCATGCTCCCCGGCATCGACGGATTCGAGGTATGCCGTTCGATCCGTCGCCAGAGCGACGTGCCCGTCATCATGGTGACGGCCCGCAACGACACCCACGATGTCGTCGCCGGACTCGAAGCCGGAGCCGACGACTATCTCACGAAGCCCTTTGCGCCGAAGGAATTGTCGGCCCGTATTCGAGCGTTGCTGCGCCGAGCCCGCAACAGCGACGGCGGCGTCATGGAACGCGTCACGGTCGGCGACCTCGAGATCAGCCCTGATGAGGGCACGGTCACCAAGTCCGGAGAGCAGCTCCATCTCACCAAGACCGAGTTCAAGCTGCTGGTCGAGCTGGCGTCGCAGCCAGGCAAGGTCTTCAGCCGAGAGGTGCTGCTCGAACGGGTCTGGGGATACGACTACTTCGGGGACGGCCGACTCGTCGATGTCCACGTCCGTCGGCTGCGCACCAAGGTCGAAGTCGACGCTGCGAACCCCCGCTACGTCGTCACGGCTCGAGGTCTCGGATACAAGCTGCAGCCGTGAACGGCTGGATGCGGCTGGGCCTTCGCGCTCGGATCACCGCGATGTATGCCCTTGGAGCGCTCCTCGTCTCCTCCACGGTCGCCGTCGTCGGTTTCGCCTTCGTCCAACGCGAGTTGCTGCTCGATGCCGAGGAGGCGGCCCGGTCCCAGGTCTACGTCAACGCCCGGTTCGTGCGGGGCGCGCTCCAGAACCAGACCGCGGAAGCCATCGCGGCAGCCCTCGCCGAGCAGGGTCTGACCGATCCGACCGACATCGGTGATGGGCCCGCCCTCGACCTGAACAACGTGTTGGGCGCGTTGCTCAACCGCAACAATGCCAGAGACCTGCTCATCATCCAGGACCAGGGTCGTTCGTCGGCCGGCCTGCAGCGGCGCGACATTCCCGAGGATGTTCGAGCCTCGGTGGCGGCGGGTGGGGCTGCGCAGCAGCGCACGGTGGTGGGCGACCAACCTCGCCTGACAGTGGGAGTACACATCGCCCAGATCGATGCCGACTACTTCGAGGTGTCGAGCCTCCAGCCGCTGCAGGACACGCTGGTCAGCTTGCGCAACACCCTGATCGGCGTGGCGCTCGGGGCCGGGCTCGCCGGCGCAGCACTCGGCTACTACTCGACACGCCGGGCATTGCAGCCGGTGGTTCGTGTGGCGCGGGCAGCACAAGCCATCTCGAGCGGAGATTTCGGTACCAGACTCGACCCGTCCGGCGACCCCGATCTCGCTCCGCTGACAGCGTCGTTCAACGACATGGTCGGGGCGCTCGAATCCCGTATCGAGCGGGATGAGCGATTCGCTTCAGACGTCAGTCATGAACTCCGTTCCCCGCTCATGACCCTCTCGGCGTCGATCGGGGTGCTCGAGCACCGCCGCGACGAGCTCTCGCCCGAGGCCGGCCAGGCGGTTGACCTGCTCGGCAAGGATCTACGACGATTCACCCGCCTGGTCGAAGACCTGCTCGAGATCTCCAGAATCGACGGAGGCGGCGTGCAAGCGGATCAGGACCCGATCGTGTTGGCCGAGTTCCTCACCTTCGCCGTCCGTCAGTCGAGAACACCGAACGTCCCCATCGTCGTCGGCGCCGACGACCTGTCGACGGTGATCGTCGCCGACAAGCGGCGCCTCGCCCAGGTGATCCAGAACCTGGTCGACAACGCAGCCAAGTACGCAGACGGCGCGACCTCCGTGGGCTTCAACTCGGTCGGCGACACCATCCAGATCTATGTCGACGACGCGGGGCCCGGCGTGCCTCCGGCCGACCGGGAACGGATCTTCGATCGCTTCACTCGCGCCGGCGGAGATGCAGGTCGACGTGATGTCGCCAAGGGTGTGGGCCTGGGCCTGTCATTGGTTGCCGAGCACGTGCGCCTCCACGCGGGGCGGGTCTGGGTGACCGACCGACCGGATGGCATGCGGGGCGCCCGTTTCATCGTCGAGTTGCCGATCGGCGATCTCTCGATCCTCGATGAGGAGATGGCGTTGTGATCGCTCGCCCGGCTCGGACCGGTTCGGCGCTCGTGGCGGCAATGGCCTTGTTGCTGTCCTGCGGTGTCTCCGGCCAGGAGAGCGCCGAGCTCATCGCAGCCCAGAATGTCGATTACGAACTCCTGGGCACCACGTCATCGACCACGTCGACGACCGTTGTCGACGAGCCGATGTTCGCGGTCGCGCTCTATTGGCACACGGCGGGCACCAGCGGTCTCCGCAAGGTGGTCCGCGGCCGCGAGTCCGAACCCTTGCCCGGTCAAACCCTCCTGGATCTCGCCGCAGGGCCGACCACAGCAGAAGTCGAGGCCAACCCCGATCTCCAGAGTCGGCTCGACCCGTCGATGGAACCGGAGCTCTTCGGCCCCGACGATCAGGGTCTGTACCGAATTCGGATCCAGCGCTCGCCCGAGGAAGCACTCACCACCGATCAGGCCGCCGAGATCGTGTGCACGATCACGCAGTTCGAGGCGATTGCCGCGGTCATCATCGTCGATGTGGACGACACCCCGTTCAGTCTTTCGGGTGTGGGTGCCGTCCCGATCGTCGGGCCGGCCCGCCCGTCCGACTTCGGCGACTGTGTCGAAGCGGTTCCGCCTCCGGAAGGCGACGAGTCGACGACCACCACGACCAGCTGACCTCAGTCCTGGCCCCGATCGAGGGAGATGCTCGCTCCCGGCCCTGGCCTGGCTCGAATGGTCCAGGTGTCCACGTCGAGCTCGGTTCCCGGCTCGACGAGTGCAACCAGCGCTCCCCCGAAGCCGCCACCCACCATCCGGACGCCGAACACCCCTGGCATCGCCGCGACCCGTGCCTGGATCGCGTCGACCACGTCGGTACTGGTCTGGTAGTCCTCCGAGAGGCTCCGATGACCCTCATCGAGGAGCTGACCGCATGCGGAGAGGTCGCCACGCTCCAGCGCTGCGACGAAATCTCGAACTCGCTGGTTCTCACTGATCACGTGACGGCCCCGGCGCTTCAACACCGGATCGACCAGCTGATCGAGATCTGACAACGACGCCTCTCGAAGAGGACCGATCTCGGCCTCGATCGCCGCACACGACGCCCTCCGCTCGTTGTACTCGGAATCGGCGAGCATCCGAGGCTGACCGGAGTGGAACACAACCACCTCGACCGCGTCGGGAACCCGAACCGGGGTGATGTCGAGCGTGTGGCAATCGATCATCGATGCATGACCCTCGATTGCGGTGATGGAGATCAGCTGATCCATGATCCCGGTCAACACCCCGGACGCCTCCGCCTCGGTGACTCGGGCGAGCTCTGCCACTTCTTTCCGCCGCTCCAGGGAGTCCTCATCGAGGGCCCCGAGCGCCAGGAACGCAGCAATCGTGAGCGCCGAACTCGAGGAGAGTCCCGTGCCGCCGGCAGGGAGCGTGCTGGCCACGGTGCCGACCAGTCCAACGCGGGAATCCATCGAACGAGCCACCGCAGCGACGTAGCGACCCCACGACGGGTCGTTCGGCAGATCGACGCCGACCGGCAGATCGACGGCCAGCGACGATCCGGCCTGCTCTGAATGCAGATCCAACCTCGAGCCCACACGGACACCCGTGATCGTGATTCCCATGTCGAGCGCCATCGGGAGAACGAGGCCACCGGTGTAGTCGGTGTGTTCGCCGATCAGATTGACTCTCCCGGGGGCAAAGGCCCGCACGCGGCTACTCATGCGAAGAACTGTTGGGCGACGTGCCACAGTTGCGGATTCACATATTTGAGCTCACGTACGGCGTCGGCGAGTTGCACTCGCACGACACGATCGGCCTGTAGCGCCACCATCTGACCCCACGCCTGGTCGTGTACGGCCTCGATCGCCTCCACCCCGAACCACGTGCTGAGCACGCGGTCGTATGCAGTCGGGGTGCCGCCACGCTGGACATGGCCGAGGATGGTGACCCGAGTCTCGAAACCGGTTCGTGCCTCGATTTCGCGGGCCACGAGGTTCCCGATCCCTCCGAGACGGATGTGGCCGTACTCGTCGAACTCGTCCGGCTTGATGTCGAAGGTGCCCTCGGCCGGCTTTGCTCCCTCGGCAACGACCACGATGGACGCGTACCGACCGCGCTCGTGGCGCTGCGCAATCGAGTCACACACTTCGGCGATGTCGAAGGGTTCCTCCGGGATGAGCGTGAGCGTGGCGCCGCCGGCGATGCCGGCCCAGGTGGCGATGTGACCGACATGGCGGCCCATGACCTCGACCACCATCACTCGGTTGTGGCTCTCTGCGGTGGTGTGCAGCCGGTCGATTGCGTCGGTGGCGATCTGAACGGCCGTGTCGAATCCGAAGGTTCGCTCGGTGAGTCCGATGTCGTTGTCGATCGTCTTCGGCACACCAACGATCGGGATGCCCTCCTTCCCCAGCTCGCGAGAACACGAGAGCGTGCCCTCTCCGCCGATGGCGATGATGGCATCGAGCTTGTTCGCCTCGACCGTCTCACGGACGCGGGCAACGCCATCGGCAAACATGTATGGCTGGACACGACTCGTGCCGAGGATGGTTCCTCCTCGAGGCAGCGTGTCACGGAGCATCAGGACGTCGAGCATCTGGAAGTCGTTCTCGATCACTCCCCGCCAGCCATCGTGGAAGCCGAAGAGTTCGTCGCCGAACTCCCGCTCTCCTCGACGCACGATCCCTCGGATCACTGCGTTCAGACCTGGACAATCACCGCCACCGGTGAGGATGCCAACGCGCATGGCCGACAGCCTAAGGTGCGGGTTCACCCACTCGGTTGATGGATTTTCACCCCTCACCTCAGGAGGTCCAGATGGCACTGGTCATATCACTCGATGCCGGTACGACCGGTGTTCGCGCCCTCGCTGTCGACAGCGACAGCAACATCGTGGGCTGGGCCTATCGGGAGTTCACGCAGTTCTTCCCTGAGCCCGGCTGGGTCGAACACGACGCAACCGAGATCTGGGAGGCGATCCGGACCGTGATCGCCGAGCTGGTACCCACGCTCGACCAGCCGGTCGCCGCGATCGGGATCACCGATCAACGGGAGACCATCGTTGCCTGGGACCGCCGCACCGGCGAGCCACTCCATCGGGCCATCGTCTGGCAGGACCGAAGAACGGCGGCACGGTGCGACGAACTCGAAGCAGCAGGCCACCTCCCCGTGGTGCGGGAACGAACCGGCCTCGGCCTGGACCCCTACTTCTCGGGAACCAAGATCGCATGGCTGCTCGACGAGGGCGGCGTACCGAATGACGAGAACCTGGCGCTGGGCACGATCGACTCGTGGCTGATCTGGAAGCTGACCGCCGGAACCTCGCATGTCACCGAGCCATCGAACGCCTGCAGGACGTTGCTGTTCGACATCCGCGAGCTCGCCTGGTCGCAGGAACTGTGCGACATCATCGGCGTTCCGATCGCTGCTCTTCCGGAGGTGCGACCGAGCAGCGGCCGATTCGGGTTGACCGCAGACACGACGGCGCTCGGTGCCGGTGTTCCGATCAGCGGAGTGGCCGGAGATCAGCAGGCAGCACTGTTCGGGCAGGCCTGTTTCGAGCCGGGAATGACCAAGAACACGTATGGGACGGGCAGCTTCCTGCTCATGAACGTCGGCGAACAGTGCCCCGAGCCGGTCGACGGGCTGCTCACCACGGTCGCCTGGACCCTCGGCGAGGGTCAGCCGGCGACCTACGCCTACGAAGGCTCGATCTTCGTCACCGGAGCCGCGATCCAGTGGCTGCGGGACGGACTCGGCATCATCTCGGACGCGTCGGAGATCGGCCCGCTGGCCGAGAGCGTCGACGACACCGGCGATGTGTATCTCGTGCCGGCGTTCGCCGGGCTGGGGAGCCCATGGTGGGATCCGTATGCACGAGGAACCATCGTCGGGATCACCCGCGGAACCGGCCGGGCCGAGTTGGCCAGAGCGACGGTCGAGTCGATGGCGTACCAGGTACGGGGCGTCGTCGACGCAATGGCGGCCGGATCCGGTCTGCCGCTCGCTGAGCTGAGGGTCGACGGAGGAGCGTCGGTGATGCCGCTGCTCCTCCAGTTGCAGGCCGACCAGCTGGGCGTCCCGGTGACCCGTCCGACGATGCAGGAGACCACGGCGCTCGGTGCCGCCTACCTGGCCGGCCTGGCCGAGGGTGTCTGGGCATCGCTCGATGACATCACCGCAGCATGGAAGGTCGACGTCACGGTGGAGCCGAATGAGGATCGCAGCGATGCCGATCGGTGTTACGCCCGCTGGGGCCAGGCGGTCGAACGTTCCATGGGTTGGGCTCGCACCGACTGAGAGGCGGTTTGGAGGCCGGGCCTTGACCAGCTGGTCAAGTTTCTGCCTACTCTCGGAGTCGTGGTACCCCATGACTCGTCTGACAACGGCGCAACACCAACGCTCGATGGAGGGCGAAAGCTGACGTCACGCGGCCGGAACCGGCGGTCGGCACTCATCGCAAAGGCCACCGAACTCTTCGCCCAGCAGGGCTACCACCCGACCTCGGTGCAGGACATCGTCGATGCGCTCGGCGTCGGCAAAGGGGTCTTCTACTGGTACTTCCCGTCGAAGGACGACCTCCTCAGCGAGATCCTCCGTGCCTCGTTGTTCGATCTGAGAACCACGCAGGAACGGCACATCGGCGATACCGAGAACCCGCTGGAACGGATCGAGAAGGGCATCCGGGCGTCGGTTCGGTGGTATGCCACCAATCAGGATCTCCTGCGGGTCACGTTGTTCTGCTTCACAGAGGAGCGTTTTGCCAGGGCGCTCCTGAAGGGTCGACGCGTGAGTGCAGCCGACGTCGCCAGACACGTCGAGGACGCCGTGAGAATGGAGCTGATTGCGCCGTGCGACTCGATCCTCGCCGCCACCGGCATCATCGGCGTGATCGACGAATTGGGGCGATCGATGGCCTTCGGTGGAAGATCGCTCGACGACGAACTCGAGCAGTTCGCCGTCGACATGTGCCTCCACGGCATCGTCGGGTCGAGCTGACCTCGTCGGTGATCATCTTCGTCGACTACGAGCACGAGGAAGGCCGAACGCAGACGTGGGGTGAGAGGGTCCTGGCGGCCCGGACCTGGATCACGTATCGGCTCGAGGACGAAGCCGGTCTCCCCTGCCATCTCGTCCGCTACGACCGTCTCGCATCGAGCCCCGTCCCGTCGTGCGGCACGCCCACTACTTGCAGGTCCCGACGCTCCCGACGGGTTTCGAGCGGCTGGCATCCTCGGCGATCACCGAGATCCAGATGGCGGTCGACGACGACAGACGTCTGGTCGGAACGCAGTTCCACCCCGAGTACTACACCGATGAACATCCGGCGGGTCGTCAGATCATTGCGAACTTTCTGCGCTGGGCCGGTGTCACGGCGTGATCGGCGGTTGATCGTCCCGATCGACGACCCCGGCGGCGGCAAGGGCGCCACCGATTGCTCCGGCCGCCTCGCCGAGCGCGGCGCCGACGACGGGCACGACCGGGCGATGATCGGCGCCCAGGACGAAGAGCCGCATCTGCTCCTGCACGTCCGACAGGAAGAGTGCGTTGGCGTTGGCCAGACCGCCGCCGAGCACGATCAGGTCTGGGTCGAGCAGCGTCACCAGGCTTCCGAGCCCCTGAGCCACCCAGCCGGCGAAGCGTTCGAAGATCTCGATGGCATCCCGGTCGCCATCCGATGCGGCAGCAGACACGTGTTCCCCGCGCACGGCGGCCGCTGACCCGCCGGCCCGTTCGAGGATTCGCAGGCCACGCCCTTCGACTCGAAGGTCGTGCCACAGGTTGACCAGACCGGCCCCCGAGGCGTACGCCTCCCAGCAACCGAGCTGACCACAGGCGCATCGATGACCCGCTCGCTGCACCAGCATGTGCCCCGGCTCGCCGGCGAATCCGTTGGCACCGGCGACGATGGCACCATCGACGATGAGCGCACCCCCGATCCCGGTGCCCTGTGTGACCAACACGACGTTTCTCGATCCGACGGCGGCGCCTCTGTCGAGCTCGGCTCTGGCCGCCATGGCCGCATCGTTGTCGACCACGACCGGAACGCCGAACGCAGACTCGAGTGGTTCTCGAACGGCGAAGTCCACGACGCCGGGAACGTTCGGCCCGTACCGAAGCACACCATCGAGGTCGACCAGACCAGCCAGTCCGACGCCGATTCCCCTGACGGGCGGCCCGTCGGCGACGAGGTCGGACACCAGCGCCTCGAACGCAGCCAGCAGGTCGGACTCACCGGTTCGAGGGTTGGCGATCTTGGACTGAGCGATCACCTTGCCCGTTGCGAGATCGAGGGCGACCCCGAAGATCTTCGTACCTCCGAGGTCGAGGCCGATCGTGCAGCCACTCGCCCTCGCCGATGCCTCACCCGATGTCGACATGGGGCGAGGTTACAGACGGTCAGGCGTTGGCGTAGTTGACCTGTGAGCCGAGGGCCCGCCGAAGTCCGACGCCACCGGCCCAAGCGACCGCATCCGGACGATCACAGAGCACGATCAGCTGGAGATCCTGAGCCAGAACCTCGAGTTGGTCGAACAGTTCGTCGAGCGCCGCGGAGTCGAGATCGGAGAAGTCTCCGTCGAGGATGAGGGGAACGGACCCGCCTGCCTCGGCTCGCACCCGATCGGCCAGCGGCCGAATGAGTGCCAATGCCCGATCAGCAGACGTTCCGATGTCGCCGATGGAGGAGTTCAGCCGTTCCGTTGCGCTGCCGAGGGCGGCGATCGCCTCCTCCGCCTCCGCTTCCAGACCCTCGATCCGAGCCATCGCTCGATCGTGACTCTCGAGATCCTGCTCGGCCAGGGTGAGCGCTCCGAAGAGTTCGGCCCTGCTCGGTCCCGTGTCGTCGCCGTCGGCTGCGTGGCGATCGAACTCATCAGCCCAGGCCGCCGCCCAGCTCACGAGCTGGGCCGGTTGCATCGAGTCCGGTACCGCGGCACCGGCTCGCTTCAGCTCGTCGTAGAGATCCCGGAGTGCGTCGCTGTGCTCCGGGTTCTCCTGCTCGATCACCTGGAGTCGAAGCGCAGCACCGAGATCGGACGGCAGCATCGGACCGAGGTGGACCCGTGCCGTCGCCTTCACCGATTCGAGCACCTCGTTGAGACGGCTCGGAACCGGACCGAACTGCATCTCGAAACGAGCCTCGCCGAGGCGAGTTTCGACCTGTTCGAGGTTGGTGCGTGCCGCATCGAGGTCGGCGAGAGACTCAGCAGACGGAACCGGAGCCAAGCGATACATCACGTAGTCGAGGTACGACGTCTGTCCGACCTTCGCCATCAGACGCTGGAGTTCCAAGTGGTCGCCGTCGTCGGTGCGGCGGGCCTTCTTGCCGGTCGCTTCGGGGTTCGCCAACTCCTCGACTCGACGGTCTTCTTCTCGGCTGAGGACGACGGGAATGGCCAGGGCCGTCGCTTCCTCCACCCGGCGCTGTGCCTCCTCGCGCTGCTGGAGGCACGACTGGACCCGCTGGTTCAGCGCATCGAGCTCGGGCTGGGCGTCCAGCCGAGCTGCTTCGTATCGTTCCCACTCGGTCAACATCTCGAGGATGTCGTCCGGCATGTGGCGCAGAGTCGCCGGAATCGACTGCACTCGATCGATCAACCGACGAACCGCCGGCGTTGGATCGTTCACTTCTGCCACCGGCTCGAAGCCGGCCAGCCGGTTCTGGATGACCTGCACACGGTGAGCGGCGCCGGCATCGATGTTGGCCCGAGCTTCTTCGAGCTTCACCCGAGCGATCGTGGACGCACGCTTGAGGCGGTCACGGTCGGCGATGAGGACGACTGGGTCGTCGCAGTTCTCGTCGTCGACCAATGCGACGTAGATGTCCTCCAGCGTGAGCGGTCCGACGGGACCGGGGCTCGATCGGAGTTCGATGAGTTCACCGTTGGATTCGACGAGGCCGCCGTGGCCGGTGTCGGCGCCGCGGACCAAGCCACGAATCGCCTCGACGAGGTCGGCGGTCTCGTCTGCGTCGAGGCCTTGCACGATGGAAATGAAGGGATGGAGATCAACCGAGCCTGCGCCGGTGTTGAGATCGAGTCGGAGGATTCGCATGTGAGGATCTACGACCCAAACACGGCCTCACTCAAGACAAATCTGCGGAGATTTCCTCGACTCGGCGACGGAACTTCCCGAGGGCCGCTTCGACGATCTTGGCCTCGGCTCGGCGCTTGACGAAACCGGGCAGCGGAAGCACGAGTCCGATCGAGAGCTCGTAGCTCACGAGGGTGGCACTGGGGTCGTCAGGCGAAGGAGCGAACGAATAGGCGCCATCGACACTCGCGGTGAGGTCGCCGGAGATCTGGCTCCACGCCAGTCGAAGTGGTTCGCCGCTGTAGTCGTAGCGCAGGACGTACTGGGCGCTACGGCCGATGGCCTCGGCGGTGAACCGGGCAGAAGCGACCCGGCCACGGTCGTCGTAGTCGAGGATCTCGACCGCCGAGATTGCATGAGCCCAACCGGGATAGCTGGCGATGTCGATCGCCACGGCGTAGCACTCGTCCGGTCGAGCGTTCACCAAGGTGCTGACTTCGGCCGACTCCATCGGGCGGCTCGGTGTACTCGACGGTGCGGTCACACCGTGAGGCTACTTGATCGGCTCGCGGACTGGAAACATGCCGTGGGCGGCGCCGAGAAAGGCAATTGCCCCGAGTCCGAACATCGGCACGAGGATGCCGAACGCCATCGCCGTGTACGGATCGGCAGAGGCCGCAGCAATGCCGACCACGCTCTGGGCCGCAGCCAATCCATATGCCCACCTGCGGTCGGCAACAGGGGTCGATTCGTCGCCGAGGAAGAACGCACCGATGACGCTGACGTTCTCGTGCCGGCTGCGACCGGCGGCCACGAGAAAGGCCCAGCTGAAGAGGGCGGCCCCGGCCATGAAGACCACGATGCAACCGATGGCGACGACTCCCCTCACCTCGTCGCCGCTGAACCATGCCACCACGAGGGCGATCACCTGGGCAGCAGTGACGACTTCATCGGCTCGCCGGAGACGATCGACGGGCAGCACCCTTGTGGCGGGATGGGCGGGAATCTTCGGTGTGCTCTTGCGTCGCTTCTTCGAATTCACGAGAACTCCGGGGACCAGTCGTCGATGGCTCGTTCGAGCCTGGCGGCGAGCACGTCGTAGTCGAACGCCTCACAAGCACGGGCTCGTGCCGCGGTCCCGAGGCGCTGCCGGAGTTCGCCGTCGACGACGAGCCGTTCCAACGCACCGACGACGGCTGCCCGAGACGTGGGCTCATCGACGACCAGCCCGGTTCGGTCGTGCTCGACTGCTTCCGCTGCGCCCCCACTGCGCCCCGCGACTTGCGGTATTCCGCAGGCCGCGGCTTCCAGAAAGACGATGCCGAAACCTTCCTGCTCGAGCCCCATCCAACGATCGTGACAGAGCATGGCCATGATGTCTGCGGCACCGTAGAGACGGGGAACGTCGGCGTCGTCGAGCCGCCCGAGCATCTCGATGCGTGCGCTCGATGCCGCGGCCTTGGTCTGCAGATGGTCTTCGGAACGCCCCGACCCCCCGATGAGGAGCCGGACCTCGGGATGACGAACACTCAGTTCGTCCACGGCGTCGATCAGCGCTCTCCATGCCCTTGCGGGGCACGAGCCGATTGACCGACGCCACGACGATGTCGTTCGGTTCGATCCCGAAGTGCTCGCGAGCTTCTATCCGGGCCGTCGGATCGAGTGGACGGAACGCGCTCAGTGTCGACCCCGGGGGGAACAACCACCGCCGGAAGGGCTCGACCGGCACATCGCTCGGCTTCCACCAGGGCGTAGTTCCCGGCAGCGATCACGAGCGAGGCTTCGCGCAGAACGTGGCGGAGCGCCAGATTCAGGCCGGGGACACGACCGGGAACCGTCACCTCGGCTCCGTGCAACACGACGCCGTATGGACGTCCGAGCCACGGGCCGATCATGCCGAGCGGCACCGCCGGGTCGAGCAGGATCAGCTCCGCACCCACCTCGTCGGCGAGGCGGCGAACGCGGTCGACCAGCCACGGGTACGGCACGAGGACGGGTTCGGGCGATCGTTCGATCCGGAAGGGCTGGGCTGCGTCGAACGCAACCGAGTCTGCATACGGCGTGCAGTACACGACGGTGTCCTCGGGCGGAAGCCGGCGCCACAACTCCCAGAGATAGGACTGGATGCCGCCGAGCTTCGGAGGGAAATCGTTGGTGACCAACAGATGACGGCGCACGGGATCAGGATGCCCCGAGACCGAGCTTGGCGGCAGCCCATTCGGCGTGCTCGGCGAGCACCGGGTTCTCCGACCGGCGATATCGAGCGATGAGCGATCGCTGTTCTGGGTCATCAGCGGAGCCGGTGTTGCCGAGCACGACCAGCGCCGTTCGGCGAACGATGTCCGGATCTCGGCCGGCGATGTACCAGCGGCCGACCCGAGCCATCAGCTGCTCGTCGTCGGCCCGGAGGAGCCAGGAGACCTCGATGGCGGGATCGCCGTCGGCTTCGAGCGGCGGGCCGGACGGCTGCGATTGGTTCGGAGGGCAGACCGTCTGGCAGTCGTCGCAGCCGTAGATGCGGTCGCCGACGGCGTCTCGAAATTCGAGCGGGATGTCGCCCGGACCCTGTACGAGCCAGGCAATACAACGACCGGCATCGACCACTCCCGGTGCCACGATGGCCCCGGTCGGGCAGTCGTCGATGCACCGACGACACGGACCACAACCGTCAGCCAGCGGCGGTCCGGTCGGGGCGAGCTCGGCGTCGGTGAGGATCGCCCCCAGCACGAAAAGACTTCCTCGGCCCGGCAACAACAGGTTGGTGTTCTTGCCGTACCAGCCGATGCCGGCCCGGTAGGCCACGTTGCGGTCGACGAGGTGGTTGTCGTCGAGGTGGATGTGGGCGGTGAAACCCTGGTCGACGAGAAGGGAGGCGATGGGCTCGAGTGCGGCCCGCAGGTCGGCGTAGTGGTCACGCCAGGCGTACTCCGCCACGGCTGCGATCGGCGACCCGCTGATCGCAGACCCGGCCGGCGTGGGACCGACCCTCGCGTATGGCCAGGCCGCAGCGATGATCGATGCGGCGGCGGGCATCGAACGGCGCGGTTCGGTGGAACGATCCGGGTTGCGATACGTGAATTGCATCGTCGACGAGAGGCCCTGGGCCTTGCGAAGCGGCAACACGGACCGAGCAGGCTCCAGCGGCTCGGCGGTCGTGGCACCGATCGCTGCGATTCCGCTCGCGACGGCGAGCTTCTCGATGCGCTCCCAGAGCGGCGCCGTTGGCTGGTCGACCATCCAGCCAGCCTGCCACGGCCATACGCCGGTCCGACATCGTCAGACGACCTCGTGGCGGAGTCCGGGGACCATTCCCGCCTGGTGCAGCCGTTTCAGCGCGGCGAACTCCATCACGTCGATCACGACGGCCTCGTTCGGCTCGCGATTGGTGATGAAGCTGACGACACAGTCGTCACACGTGTCGGTGTGCTGGCGGACACAGGTTCCGCAATCGATGGAGATGCTCATGTCCCGCATCATGACGATGGGGTGTGACAGAGCTGCTGTTTGCCTTGTTCGGCTGTCGCCTCACGCTCACCGCATCCAAGTCACGCGCCCAGGGCGAGCCTCCTCCGTCGGCATCGCTTGACATCGCCTCACGCTCACCGCATCCAAGTCACGCTCCCAGGGCGAGCCTCCTCCGTCGGCATCGCTTGACATCGCCTCACGCTCACCGCATCCAAGTCACGCGCTCGGGTCCGTCTATGTTGTGTAAATGGGGGAACGAAGCGCTTTTCGAATGGGCCGCCTCGACCATGTCCACATCCGGGTCCCGAATCGGGCCGAGGCCGCCGAGTGGTACGCGACCAATCTCGGCTTCGAGCCCGTTGCCCGATTCGACTTCTGGGCCACCGGGTTCGACGGCGGTCCACTGCAGATCTCGGCCGACGGAGGCGACACGATGTTGGCGCTGTTCGAGGCCAGCGAGGGGCACCCGATGATCCCTCAGAAGACCGGTGTCGCCTTCAGCGTCGATCTCGACGCCTTCGCATCGTTCACCCGGTCGCTCCCCGGTGAGATCAGGAGCCCGAGCGGCGCGCCACTGGTGCCGAACGATCTCGTCGACTTCGACATGTGTTGGGCGTTCGATCTCTGCGATCCCTGGGGCAACCAGTACGAGCTCAACTGCTACGACTACGACCGGACGAAGAAGGAGCTCGTCGAGGCCGACGGCATCGAGCCCGTGCGCTACTGGCCGGCCGAGGTCTACGCCGCGTACAGCGAACGAGCTCCGGCCGGCGGCGACTGATCAGCCGGCTTGCCCGTCGACATCGATCATCCAGCCAACGCCGAATTGGTCGGTCAGTCGTGCGGCGCTCGCCCTCGGGCTCGGCGATGACCCGAACGGGTCCCGTTCGGGTCTTCCTGTTCTCAGGGATCCGGGTTCGGACTTCGCACCACGCCCCTGTTCAGGGGGTGGTGGTTTGTATTCGTCCGTCGGTGTCACGCCACAGCTGCCAGCCTTGCTGGTGGACCATGGTGTGATGGCGACGGCACAACAGCACGAGGTTGTCGAACAGGTCCCAGCCGCCGTCTTCCTTGGCTCGGAGATGATGGACATCACACCAAGTCCAGTGACGGTCGCAGCCGGCGAATTGGCAGTGCCGGTCTCGGCGTTGGACGGCTCGGCGCTGCGAACGGTTGATCTCGGGTTTGGCGTGGGTGTAGTCGAGGACCACTGATCCACCGGCGGTGATGAGGGTTCGCCATGACGCATCGCAGAAGAACTGTTGCATCACCCGCCGTGGGGCTGGGCCGGTGAGGGCGAATGATGCTTCGATCGATTCCCAATCAACATCACCATCATCGGTGCGGTGATCGTCGAGGTCGAAGTCGGCACCCAAGAGCGTCGGCAGATCGATGATGACGTCGACGGTTGGTCTGTGTCTGTTGCCGTGCACCCTTGCGGCGATTCCTCGGATCGTCGAGGTCGTCGGGGTCGACTGGTGGCCAGGTCGTCGTCGACGAGTCGCAGCCGAGCGCGGCCAGTTCGACAAGACGATCAGCCTGACGTTGGGCCAGCGTGCGGGGACCTTCGATGCGTGTCGGTGGGGTCGGGTCGGTGTGCAGTGCCGGCCTCCACGATGGCAGCACCCGCGGCGTCGAGCTCGAAGTTGCCTTTGGATACCGCCGAACAGGCCGGGTTGCGATGGTCAGGGAGCGGTTGTCGTACGCAGCGTCGAGATCCTCATCGGTGATCTCGGGTTGGATACGCCAGCGCCAGGTTCGGATGCGGTCGCAGAACACCGACAACTCCACACCGACCGCTGCCTGCAGCAGATCAGGCAGGGCGTCAGCGAACTCGTCGACATCGACGTGGGGGGCGAGTTTCATGAGGGCGTCGGCGTGTTCGACGGTGATCAGCCCGGCAGCGAGTTGGTCGGCGATGAGTGGATGGTTCTCGCAGAATCGGACCAGGCGGACGATGCGGTTCGCTTCTGGTTCGGCGACGCCGGCGCCGTCGATCAGGTGGCGTTGTGGGTGTCAGGTAGCCGTCGGCGATGTGACCATTGATGGCATCGAACTCGACCAGCTCGGCGACAGCGAGAGCTCGCATGCGTTCGGCTTCGGCAAGGAGCGAGACGGCGTGCCGGCCGGCGGCACGAACGTCACGAATCGAACGCCGCCCGCACCTCTCGTGTGTCGGAATCTCCGCCAACGCCATACCGAAAACACTACTCAGGGGGTGTGACAGTCGATTCCGGACACTCGATTCCGGTCGCGCACCGAGGGAGCTACGTATCGTTCAGAATCCGTTCGAGCGTGCGAGCCATGACGTCACCCAACGGGTGTCCCTTCGGCCGGTAGTAGAGAACACCGCCGACGGCATGCTCGAGCTCGAAGGTTCTCGCCCGGATCCATGCGGCATCGTCGGCGCCGACCGCCTCCCGGAAGGCCGGCCGTTCGGCCTTCGTGAGGACTGACCAGGCCGGCGCGAAGTCCTGCGCCGGATCGCCTCGGCCGACGCCTCCCCAGTCGATGATGGCCGCGAGGCGCCCGCTCTCGACGAGCAGGTTGCCCGGGATCAGGTCGCCGTGGACGAAACTCTCGGCGACCGGTTCGTCGACGAGCTCCCGGGCTTCGTCGGCCAGCCGTCTGACAGCGGTGACGTCGACCAGACCGACACCGGTCGATTCGGCACGGAGCAGCCACTCGTCCAGACGATCGAGGAGTGGTAGAAGCGGACCGCCTCGACTTCCGGGCGCACGTCGCCGGACGGCGGCATCGGTGATCTCGCCGATGGCGACGACTGCTTCGCCGAGATCGCTTGCCAACTGATCGAGCGGACGGGCGGCCAATTCGAGGCGAGCCGTCCAGGCGTCCGATCCTTCGATCCATTGCAAGATCGACCACGGATTGCGGAAACAGCTCGTGCGGCCGGCCGATGTGTCGAACCGTCGGTGTCTTCACCAACGATCGGATTCGAGCGTGTTCGATCTGCTGCAGCACGGCCAACTCCTGTTCCACGCCGGCGGCTGCGAGCGGACGGCGAGGCAGCCGAACGACGAGGTCCGGTTCGTCGACGAGACGCACCCTCCACATGGCGTTGTCGGTTCCAGAAGTCGTCAGGTATTCGTGTGGAGAGCCCGACCACTGCGGACACTCGGCCTCCAGGAGCGCAGAGACGATCGGACGGCTCGTGTCCGGTTCGTCGTCGTGGATGCGTTCGTTCACGACTCGACTATTGCCGACAGAGGAGGCTCGCCCCGAGCGAACGACCCGGATGCGAGTCAGCGAGAGGCGACAGCCGACCCTGCCGCCCAGCCACGCGACGCCGACAGAGGAGGCTCGCCCCGAGCGAACGACCCGGATGCGAGTCAGCGAGAGGCGACAGCCGACCCTGCCGCCCAGCCACGCGACGCCGACAGAGGAGGCTCGCCCCGAGCGAACGACCCGGATGCGAGTCAGCGAGAGGCGACAGCCGACCAAACAGTAGAGTCTCGGGCGTGAAGGCCCTCGAGTTCGACCGCAAGGAAGCCCGCTACGTCGCCGCCGCGGTGTCATCACGGCTACGACCTGGCAGCGGCGCCCGCACCGGACCCTTGACGCTTGTCGACACCAGAACCAAGGATCTTCCGGGTCCGGGCTGGGAACGCATCACCACACGACTCGCCGGTATCTGCGGCTCCGACCTGGCCACCGTCGACGGTCGCTCGGCTCGCTATTTCGAGCCATGGGTGTCGTTTCCGTTCATCCCGGGCCACGAAGTCGTCGGTCAGCGGGCAGACGGAACCCGGGTCGTGCTCGAGCCGGTGCTCGGCCACGAGGCTCGCGGCTTCGAGCCGCCCTTCGACGGCGCGGCGCCGGGCGACGGTGACGACTACCGCCACCTGGTTGCCGGTCCACTCGACCCTGGCATCCAGACCGGCTACTGCGCATCCACCGGCGGCGGCTGGAGCACCGAGTTCGTCGCTCATGCCTCACAACTCCACGAGATCCCCGACTCCTTGAGCGACGAGGCAGCCGTCATGATCGAACCCGCCGCCGTCGGTGTCCACGCCGCGTTGCGGACGCCGATCGCGCCCGGCGCCACCGTCGTCGTGCTCGGGGCCGGGACGATGGGGCTCACCACCATCGCTGCCCTCCGAGCCTTCACCGAGGCGGGCGAGATCATCGCCGGCGCCAAGTACTCCGAGCAGAAGGAACTCGCCCGGGCTCTCGGCGCCACGACCGTCGTCGACCCCGATCAGGTTGCCCGTGCCGTTCGCCGCGTCTCCGGCTCGTTCCAGATCGGCGACGACCTCTCCGGCGGAGCTGACGTCGTGATCGACGCCGTCGGCAGCGCCGCCTCGATCGACCAGGCCATCGGCATCTGCCGCCCGCGGGGAACCGTCGTGCTGGTCGGCATGCCGGGCGGGTCACGGTCGATCTGACCGCGCTCTGGCATCGCGAGACCGCAGCTCTTGGGCTCCTACACCTACGGCACCGAGACGCTGGCCGACGGATCCAACCGCCGATCGTTCGATCTCGCCATCGAGCTCGCAGCGTCCGCTGACCTCGGCCGGCTCGTCAGCGCCACCTATCCCCTCGCAGCGCTACGAGGACGCCCTCGAGCACGCGGCGTCGGCCGGCCGCCGCGGCAGCGATCAAGATCTGCTTCGACCTGCGCTGAGCCCGGCTGCGATCACCCGGCCGCTCGTGGGGTCGTGCCACGGGCTGCACCAGCCGGGCGCCGTGCGCTAGGTTCTGACCTCATGGAGCCGACGATCGACACCCTCGAGAATCCCACTGCCGAAGCGCCAGAAGCGACCGAGCCGCTGGTCGAAGAAGAACTCCTCGTCGAGGAGATCTCGATCGACGGCATGTGCGGCGTCTATTGAGCACCACTGCACCGGGTGATCTGCTGGACGCACCCGTGGCGCTCCATCCACGGGTCGCACTCCGACCCGAGCCGTTCGGCGCACTCGCGTACCACTACGACACCCGGCGGTTGAACTTCCTCCGGTCGCACGATCTCGTTGCCCTCGTGGAGGCGCTCGGCGACCACCCGTCACCCAGAGCGGCGTTCGACGCCAGCGGCATCGACCCGAGCCGGTGGCCCGCCTTCTCGAAGGCGCTCGTTGCGCTGGCTGCGTCCGACTTCCTCGAACTCCGCTCCGCCCAAGCCCGCTCCTCCCAAGGCCAGGAACAGTCATGACCGCGCTCACCGACGAACTCAAACTCGGCCTCGACGCTCCCATCTGTCTCACGTGGGAACTCACCTACGCCTGCAACCTCGCGTGTGTCCACTGCCTGAGCTCCTCGGGTCGGCGTGACCCGCGCGAACTCTCCACCGACGAGGCCATGGCCGTGATCGACGAGATGCGGGCGCTCCAGGTGTTCTACGTGAACATCGGCGGTGGCGAACCCATGATCCGCCCCGATTTCTTCGAGCTCGTCGAGTACGCGACGACCAACGGTGTCGGTGTGAAGTTCTCCACGAACGGCTCCCGCATCACTGCCGAGCGGGCGGTACAGCTCGCCGCCATGGACTACCTCGACATCCAGATCTCGATCGACGGTGCCGACGCGGCGACGAACGATCACGTTCGCGGGCGAGGGTTCGTTCCAGACGGCGATCGAAGCGATGGAGAACCTTCGAGCCGCGGACTTCGGCCCGTTCAAGATCAGCGTGGTCATGACGCGCGAGAACATCGGACAACTCGATGCATTCCAGGCGCTGGCCGATCATCACGGCGCCGAACTCCGACTCACCAGACTTCGTCCCTCCGGGCGGGGCGTCGACTCCTGGCACGAACTCCACCCGCTCCCAGAACAACAGATCGACCTCTATCGCTGGCTGCTCGACCACCCCCAGACCCTCACCGGGGACTCCTTCTTCCACCTCAACGCCCTCGGCGACGAGAACCTGCCGGGCCTCAACCTGTGTGGTGCGGGCCGGGTCGTGTGCCTGATCGATCCTGTCGGCGACGTCTATGCGTGCCCGTTCGTCCTCCACGACGAGTTCAAGGCGGGCAATGTTCGGGACGCGGGCGGGTTCGCTCACATCTGGAAGGCGTCCGATCTCTTCACCGAGCTGCGCGAACCCCAGTCGGCCGGCGCCTGTGCCAGCTGCGGCCAGTTCGATGCGTGCCAGGGCGGCTGCATGGCGGCGAAGTTCTTCACCGGCATGCCGTTGGACGGTCCGGATCCCGAATGCGTGACCGGCCACGGCGAGCAGGCGCTCACCAACATCGGCGTCGAAGCACGGCCGGAATCCACCAGCAACCACTCGAAACCCGTGATCGTGGCGCTCGGCCGCACCCGCGTGTGACCCAGGAGGAACCGTCATGAGCATTCTCGGCACGAGCGTCGAACGCAAAGAAGACCCCGACCTCCTCACCGTCGGCGGCAAGTACGTCGACGATCTGGCTCCCGACGATGCGCTCCATGCGGTGTTCGTCCGCTCGACCATGGCTCACGCAACGATCAACGGTGTCGACACCGCCGACGCGACAGCTGAACCCGGCGTCGTCGGCGTGTTCACGGCTGCCGACCTCGGTCTGACTCCTCGCCCGCCGTCGATGCCGATGCTCAACCAGGCGATGCAGCGCACCTGGCTCGCCTCGGATCGTGCCCGCTACGTCGGCGATCCGATCGCCGTTGTCGTGGCGAGAACCCGCAACGAGGCGATCGATGCCGCCGAGCTGGTGGTGGTCGACTACGAGCCGCTGACTCCCGTGATCTCCATGGACGATGCGCTGACCGACGGAACCGTGCTCTTCCCTGAGGCCGGCACCAACAAGGTGTTCCAGGTTCCCGCCGGCGGTGGCGACGAGATCTTCGACGAGTGCGACGTCACCGTCCGACTCACCTTCCGAAACCAGCGACTCGCTCCTTGCCCGCTCGAACCCCGTGCCGCCGTCGCCAAGTGGGAGACGGGTCCGGATGGCTCGAAGGCACTGACCCAGTGGTCGTCGACCCAGGGCGCCCACGGCACCCGCGACACCCTCGCCACCGCCACCGGAGTCGAGCCGGCTCAGGTTCGCGTGATTTGCCCTGACGTGGGCGGCGGCTTCGGCGCCAAGAACGGCGGCTACCCGGAGGACATCGTCGTGGCCCTGCTCGCCCGCGAGCTCGACACGCCCATCCGTTGGGCCGAGGACCGATCCGAGAGCATGCTCGGCCTCGTCCACGGACGCGGTTGTGTCTTCAACGCCACGATCGGCGGCACGAACGACGGCCGGGTCACCGCCTACAAGGTGCACAGCACCCAGGACGGCGGGGCCTACCCCGAGGTCGGTTCGGTCCTTCCCTTCATCACTCGGGTCATGACCAGCGGCGTCTACGACATCGAGAAGGTCGACTTCTCCGCCGACTCGGTCGTCACCAACACCGTGCCGATGGGCGCCTATCGGGGCGCCGGCCGACCAGAGGCGGCGGCCGCCATCGAACGCATGATGGATGCCTACGCGGCCGAGATCGGCATGGACCCGTCCGACGTACGGCGGAAGAACTTCATCCGACCTGACGCCTTCCCCTTCTCGACTCCCACCGGCGCCGAAATGGACTCCGGCGAGTACGCCAAGGCGCTCGATGCCGTGATGGCCGCCGTCGACTATCCGGCGCTGCGAGCCGAGCAGGAAACCCGTCGCAATGATCCGTCGGCGAAGCTCCTCGGCCTCGGGTGGTCCGTCTACGTCGAGATCGCCAACCCGATGGCCAACAGCGAGTTCGGCAGCATCGAGATCCGTCCCGATGGATCGGCGCTCGTACTGACCGGGTCGTCTGCCCACGGCCAGGGCCACCACACGGCGTTCGCCCAGCTCGCGGCGGAGATCACGGGTATCGACTTCGACAAGATCGAGGTCCGTCACGGTGACACGAGCGAGGTTCCGAGGGGCGGTGGTACCGGCGGCTCGAAGTCGCTCCAGGTCGGTGGGAGCGCCGTCTGGGAGGCCAGCGAAGCCGTGGTCGAGAAGGCCAAGGAGATCGCGGCCGAACTGCTCGAAGCGAACCCGGCCGACATCGTGCTCGACGTTGCCGACGGTTCATTCTCTGTGACCGGGACACCGGCCATCTCCAAGAACTGGGCCGACATCGGCAGCCGAGCAGCGGAAGCGGCCGGACTCAACCTGATGGCGGAAGTCGATTTCCAGCCGCCGGGCGCGACGTTCCCGTTCGGCGCCCACCTCTCCGTGGTCGAGGTCGACCGCGACACCGGACAGGTGACCATCCTGCGTCATGTGGCGTGCGACGACGCCGGCACGATGGTCAACCCGATGCTGGTCGAGGGCCAGGTCCACGGCGGTGTCGCCTCCGGTATCGCCCAGGCGCTGGTCGAGGAGTTCGTCTACGACGACCAGGGCAATCCCATCACCTCCAACTTCATGGACTACGCCCTCGTCTCGGCCGCCGAGCTCCCGAGCTTCGAGCGGATCCCACAGGAGACCCCCACGCCGCGGAACCCGCTCGGGGCGAAGGGCATCGGCGAATCCGGAACCATCGGTGCAACGCCTGCCGTGCAGAACGCGGTGGTCGACGCCCTCGCCCACCTGGGCGTTCGCCACGTCGACATCCCCACCACGGCTGAGCGCGTCTGGCTGGCAATGCAGCAGAGCTGATCAGGGCCGAATCCCGGCCCGAGGTCGAGGAAGCCACTGACGTGGAGCGGATCCCTACACTCACGGGGTGATCGTCCTCGGCTCAGCGACCTCACCGGACCTCGAGGACGTGAGCCGAATACTGATCGTCCCTTTGGGATCGACTGAACAGCACGGCCCACATCTTCCGGTATCGACCGACTCGGTGATCGCCCAGGGCTGGGCGGAAGCATTCGCTGTCCGCAGTCGACGAAGCCGTCGTCGTGGCCCCCACCCTGGCCTATGGAGCGGCCGGTGAGCACCAGAGCTTCGCCGGCACACTGTCGATCGGGACAGACGGCTTGGTCACGGTGCTGATCGAACTGGCTCGATCTGCCCGTCACCGCTTCGACCGCGTCGTCTTTCTCAGCGGCCACGCCGGCAACATCGACGCTCTCGATCGGGCGAAGCAACAACTCGACGCCGAGGGCCATCATGTCGACGTACTGGTGCCCGTCCTGGCATGGGCCGACGCTCATGCCGGCCGGACCGAGACCTCGCTGATGCTCCACCTGGCACCTGAACTCGTCGACATGAACGTCGCCCGACCCGGCAACAGAACCCCGATCGGCGAGCTTCTCCCCCACCTTCGCGAAGGCGGTACCGCTGCGGTCTCGGAAAACGGCGTACTCGGAGACCCCACCGGTGCGACCGCGGCCGAAGGCGTGACCGTGCTGCGAGCGCTGGTCGAGCACGCCCGGTCGAGCACGGTCTCTGAGCTCAGGAGGCTCGCCACCGTTCCATTTAAGCCCCGGCGGTTCTCCCTGTTAGTTTGCGCCGAGCACCGGCTGAACACGCATTCACGACAGGAGATCACCATGAAGACCCGCGCTGCTGTGCTTTGGGGCCACAACGAAGAGTGGAAGATCGAAGAGGTCGACCTCGGCGAACCCGCTCCAGGCGAGGTGATCATCAAGACTGCGTTTGCCGGCATGTGCCACTCGGACGAACATCTGGTCACCGGCGACATCTCCGTGCCGGACGAGATGCTCGAGATGATCGGCGCCCCCCACTTCTTCCCGATGATCGGCGGCCACGAGGGTTCGGGCACGGTCCATCAGGTCGGCGAAGGTGTCACGAGCGTTGCCGTCGGCGACCACGTGTCGGTCAGCTTCATCCCGTCGTGCGGCACGTGCCACTGGTGCTCGACCGGACGTCAGAACCTGTGTGATCTCGGCGCCGCGACCTTGGCCGGCGGCATGATCGCCGACGGTCAGTACCGCCACCACATCGCCGGCACACCGGCCAATCGCATGGCCCAGCTCGGCACGTTCAGCGAGTACATGCTGGTGAACGAGGCGTCCGTGATCAAGGTGGAGCCCGACCTCCCGCTCGATTGTGTTGCGCTCGTGTCCTGTGGCGTTGCCACCGGGGTCGGTTCGGCCCAGAATCGGGCCGAAGTGAAGGCCGGCGACACCGTGGTCGTTGTCGGCATCGGCGGGATCGGTGCCAACGCCCTCCAAGGGGCAAAGCTCAGTGGAGCGGCCAACATCGTGGCCGTCGACACCAACCCTGACAAGAAGGAGATGGCCGAGGAATTCGGTGCCACCCACTTCTTTTCGAGCTTCGATGACGCCGTACTCAACGTCATGGAGATGACGCACGGCATCATGGCCGATTCCTGCATCCTGACCCCCGGCGTCACCACCGGCGATCTGCTGGAGCCCGCGCTGAACATCATCTCGAAGGACGGCACGATCGTGGTGACCGGTCTCGCACCGATGGACCAGCGCGAGGTCACCCTCGATCTGTTCTCGCTGTCGATGTACAACAAGGAGATCAAGGGCTCCATCTTCGGCTCCAGCAGCCCTCGGTCTGAGATCCCGCGCCTGTTGCGCGAGTACCAGCGGGGTGCCCTGAAGCTCCACGAGCTCATCACCAACACCTACTCCCTCGACGACATCAACAAGGGCTACCAGGACATGCGTGACGGCAAGAACATCCGCGGCGTCATCGCCTTCGACTGACCGGCAGAGGTGAACGAACCAGCGAACTTCGGACCGGCCACGCTCGATGCGCTCCGCATCGGAGTGGTCGGGCGGTCGCGTGAGGCCGAACTGGTCGTCGCCGCGCTCATGGCGGGGCGCCATCTCCTCATGGAGGGGCCGCCCGGGACCGGGAAGTCCACGATGCTCCGCGCTGTCGCCGACACCACCGGTCACGGATTCGAGTTCATCGAGGGCAACGCCGAACTCACTCCGGCCCGTCTCGCCGGCTACTTCGATCCAGCCTTGGTCCTCGACCGTGGCTACAACCCCGACATCTGGATCGACGGTCCCCTGACCCGGGCGCTGCGCAACGGATCTCTGCTGTACATCGAGGAGATCAACCGAATACCCGAGGAGACGCTCAACCTCTTGGTGACGGTGATGTCCGAGGGTGAGCTCACGGTCCCCCGTCTGGGGACGATCGAAGCCGACCCTTCGTTCCGGCTCGTCGCGGCCATGAATCCGTTCGACTCGGTGGGGACGGCGCGGATCTCCGGCGCGATCTACGACCGTGTCTGCCGCATCTCGATGGACTACCAGTCTGCGCCGGACGAGTGTGCCATTGCCGAACGCGAGGTCCCAGACGTCGACGCGGGCTTCGCCGGGCGGGTTGTCGATCTGGTGCGAGCGACGCGAACCCATGTCGATGTCCGGGTGGGGTCGTCGGTCCGGGGCGCCGTCGACCTGCTGTTGTTGGCGCAACAACTCTCCGAGCTGCGTCAACTCCCTCCATCCCACGACGATGTCGCGCTCGACGCTGCACTGACATCACTCTCCGGCCGGATCCGCCTCCACGATGCCGCCGGGAGAACCCCGGAATCGGTGATCACCGAGCTCTATCGCAGCATCATGCCGAGCACTGAGCAGGCTGACGATCAGGACGATGCCGGGAGTGATCCGGGAAAAGCCCACCGCCCTCCGGGGGCGGCTCCGACGACGATCGCATCCTGACCGGCGAGGAAGCGGCACAGGCTCTCAAGGACGAGCGGCGCCGCTCGATCAGCCGCCGCGACCTGCAGCGTGACGAACACTTCGCCGAGATCTCCCCCCAACTGGGCGAGGTCGACGCCGCGGCCTTCGACGAACTGTTCGACGACGCACCGGACGAAGCTCTCGAACTCCTGGCGAAGATGACACAGGCAACCGATCGAGACCTGGCCGCGTTGTCGAAACGCCTCGCCGGACGCATCGTGCTCGATCTGGCGAGGACGGGCACGGTCAAGAGCCGAGGCGTCGGCAGACTCGTGCGGCGACCGGCGACTCCGAATGCGACCGACGTCGACATCGACGCGAGCATCGATGCAGTCGTCGAGGCACGGGCTGTCGGGCGGCGGCCGTCGCTCGACGACCTCGAGGCGGTGCAATGGCAACGGCCGGCCACGGCCATCTGCCTGCTCGTCGACCGGTCGGGGTCGATGAACGGTGAGCGGCTCGCCAGCGCAGCGTTGGCTGCCGCCGTGTGCGCGTGGAGGGCACCCGCCCACTTCGCCGTCCTGGCCTTCGGCGATCGGGTGATCGAGATGAAAGGCATGGATCAGACGAAGGCTGCGGACTCGCTGGTCGCCGAGGTCCTGGCCCTGCGAGGACACGGCACGACCGACGTCGCCCTCGCCCTGACTGCCGCTCAACGCCAGTTGGATCGGTCGACCGCGACCCGCCGCTTGACCATCCTGCTCTCCGATGCCGAGGTCACGACCGGCGCTGATCCCGTACCCATCGCCGCGCAGTCTCGACGAGCTGATCGTGCTGGCGCCGGCCGATGAGCCGGAACATGCCAGAGCACTCGTCACGGCGGCGGGAGGCCGTCTGGCCGAGGTGAGCGGTCCGCTGTCCGTGCTCGACGCGCTCCGCCGGGTCGTGGAATGAGCGATCGCCTCGCGGCTGATCGCCGGTTGCGGACCGAACGAAACGGAAGCGTGCTGCTGGGCGGGCACCCGTTCCGCATCATCACCCTCAGCCGGTCGGGGGCAGCTGCGGTTCGAGGCTGGTTCGCCGGAGGCCCGGCTCCGTCCGGCAGCGACGACCGCGAACAGATGGATCTCGCGGCGCAGGCTCATCGCGGCCGGTATGGCCCACCCGATCCGTGAGCCGTCCGATCGACCATGTCACGTCGTCGTCCCGTTTCGCGGTGAGCGCAGCGACCTCGACGCGACACTCGAGGACATTCGGGCGCAGGGTCCGATGTCGATCACTGTCGTCGACGACGGGAACCGTCCGGCTCTCGGGGTGATCGACGACGTCAGGATTCTGCGCCACGAACAGACCACAGGTCCGGGTGCAGCCCGCAACACCGGGTGGAGGGACGCACTCACCCGCCATCGTCTCGACGACGACGACGTCGTGGTGTTCGTCGACGCAGGCGTGGCCATCCGGGGCACCACGTTGTTCGCCGATCTTGCCGGCCACCTTGACCGATCCGTCGGTGGCAGCGGCCGCTCCTCGAGTGATCACGACGCCGGGCCGGTCGGCGATCGACCGATACGAGGCGCTCCACTCCCCCCTCGACCTCGGCGACCAACCTTCAGCGGTCGGACCGCAGGAGCGGATCACCTACGTCCCGACGGCATGTCTCGCGGTGCGGGCCGGGTCCCTGCGTGCGAAAGACGGCTTCGACGAGAGTCTGCGCTACGGCGAGGACGTGGAACTCGTCTGGCGGTTGAGCGAGACGAGCAGCGTTCGATACGACCCGACACTCGTTGTGCACCACTCTGCGCGACGAACCGTGGCGGCGTTCGCCGAACAACGTTTCCGCTACGCCTCGGCGGCCGCCCCCCTGGCCCAGCGCCATCCGGAGGCAAGCGCGCCATGGCGGACTTCAGCAGTCGGACTCGTCGGTGTGATGACGACGTCGCTCGGCCACCCCTTCCTTGGTTTCGCGGTGGGAATCGTCCCGGCGAGGAAGCTGGCCGGGCTGCTGAGCGCGACCGAGACGCCGCTCCCGACGGCGATCCGGTTGCTCGCTGTCGGTCAGGGATGGGCGATGCGTTCCTTCGCCGAGAACATGTCGCGCAGCTGGCTCACGGGATCGCTTGCGCTGGCGTTTCGGGGACCCTTCAGTCGGCCGGCCCGTTGGTGGATCCTCGCAGGGTGGGCTCGACGCCTGAGGACGACGACTGACCCGATTCTGCTGGGGCTGGGAGTCATCGACGATGTTTCCTACGGCTGTGGCGTGGCTGTCGGCGCCTGGCGCACTCGTTCGCTGCGAGCCGTGCGACCCGTCATCCGACGCTGGGGCTGAGGTCGGCGACGCCGTTCGGGCCGCGACCGAAGATCAGCGGCCGGAAGACCCGAGGTCGAGGAAGAGATCGAGCAACTGCCCGTTGCTCAACCTGGTCACGCTCATCTCGTCGGCGCGGTCGGTGATCGACGGTTGATCGGTGACGATCGCAATCGGCCATTCCTCCGGATAGCCGGCGATGACCGCCTCGAACAGCGAGCTGGAGCCCATTGGTTCGCCCGCGATGCGAACACGGACAGCTCGTGAAACCGGAAGGGCTTCCTCGCCTCCGACCGGGCGTTCGAACACGACGTCAGCGGCTGCACCCGAGTCGGCGGTGAGCTGGCCGAGGTAGTTGACGAGCGCCGAGCGCCTGACAGCGACGTCGAGGTGAGGCCAACCGAGGCCGGCGGCGCCGTCGCCGTCGATCAGGAGCACCACATCAGGCGTCGACACGACGTGCCGCGCCATCTCGACGAGGTCGGACAGATCATCGGGAAACACGATGCGTCGCCGTTCGGAGACGGGAGCCTCGAGTGGACCTTCGTCAGACGAGTCGATGTCCGGGGTATCGATGTCAGGGCTGTCGATGTCCGGGGTGTCGAACGCCGGCCCATCGGCGGCGAAGGCATCGAGGGAACTGTCCACACCGTCGAAGGCGGGAGCGTCCATGTCCGGCGTCTCGAACGCGTCGTCCACACTCTCGAAATCCACACTCTCGAAGATCCACACTCTCGAGATCCACACTCTCGAGATCCACGCTGTCGAAGGCCGGCGTCTCGACATCGATCGACACGGCATCGCTGCCGTCGCCGTTGTCGGAGCCGTGCGGGCCCTCGCCGTCGTCGGTCACAGACTCGGTGTCGGTGTCGGCGTCGGTCTCGGTGTCCGTCTCGTCGTCGGTGTCGACGTCGGCTTCCGTCTCGGCGGCAGACGCCATCACGTCTTCGACATTGGTCAACTCAGCAGACAGCTGCTCATGACCACTGTCGACCGCCAATCGGACCCGGGCCAGACCCTCGGTCACCTGGGTCAGCTGATCCTGCAGTCGAGTGCGCTCGGCAACAGCAGCATCGAGCTCGCCTGCCATACCGGAATACGCAACGAGCTGACGGCTCGATGCCTGCCACTTGTCCGAGACTTCGTCGAGCTGTGCCTCGAGATCGATTCTGGCTTGCTCGGCGACGGCAAGGCGGGCCGCGAGCTCGACGTTGTCGTCGGTCAGCTGATTGCGAGCGGCCATGAGCTCGTCGATCTCTGCGCCTGAGGACGCCTCGAGATCGTTCAGACTCGCAACGGCGCCATCGCGCTCGACCGTCAGGGCCGTCATGGACGCCTCGGCCGAGTCACGTTCTGTGCTGGCGTCGACGAGCGCTGCCCGAACGGCGTCCAGCTCGGTCGCGACACCGTCGAGTTCGGTGCGGATGCCTTCACGCTCGGCGCGGACGCCCTCGAGTTCGGCACGGATGCCGTCGGCCTCGGCGAGCGAGGCACCACGTTCGGTGCGGACAGCTTCCAGCTCTCCCTTGACTCCGTCGAGCTCAGAGCGAGTGCCCTGCAGCTCGCCCCGGGCCGATTCGAGATCTGCCTTGGCGATGAGCAGCTCCGCGCGACCGGCCTCGTGTTCCTGATGAATGCCATCGACGCTCGAACGGGCGATGTCGCGCTCGCTGCGAATCTGGTTCAGCTCAGCGGACAACGCTGCGACGTCAGCCTCGAGCTCGCCAACACGGCGAAGGGCTTCGTCGCGCTGCGCAGCGACGGTGGACTCGGCCGACTGGACCGTGTCCAGTTCGGACCGAAGCGCGCTGAGCCGCGTCGACATCTCGAGGTTCTCGGCCCTTCGGGTGTCCAGCTCCTCTTCGAGCTCGGTCACCGACGATCGAACGTTCTGCCGTTCGTCTGCGAGGCGATCGACCAATCCGCGGAGGGTGGACAATTCGTCTTCGATCGAGCTGATGGTCTGTGCCGGAATCGTCGATGGCGTGATGGGCGCAGGCGGGACCTGGCTGCGAGCAATCTCGGAAGATGACCGCGGTGGTTCGGGCATCGGGGGCCGCTCGGAGGTGCCGCCGGATCCGGACTCGAGCGGCTCGACGCCTGCATTGATCGCCGAGAACCGCTGTTCCCACCCGTCTGGGCGGTGCAGCCAGAGATAGCCCGCCTCGCCGACCGACTCGATGGTGGCACGCTCGGCGACTCGCCGGCGGAAGGATGAATCCTCCTCGAGCGCCCGCTGGGCCACGGAGTATGCCCGCGGCGGCCGTTGCGCAAGGTACAGATAGTTCTTCATCGTCGACGGAGAGCCACCCTCCTTCGCGACGTCGAAGGCGAGCTCACACACGCTGGCAAGCATCTCATCACCCATGGTCGATCCGTTCTTCTCGGAGTTGCCCCGCGATGATGGCCCACCGAGGCTGGCCTGGTGACGCGACTGCGGGGCGCTTCTGCATCTGTTTCCATCGACCGCTGGCCGGCAAAATCCAGTACCGGCAACTGCGACCGATGTTGAATCCACCAAAGGTCCTTGACATCGAACAGATGTTCGATGTCAGATGGGGCGGTGCGCTTCCCCCAACGGTCCTTCGATGATCTCGGTACACCTCTCCATGAGGTCACGTTCTGCATCTTCGACGTGGAGACGACCGGCGGCAACCCCGAGAGCTGCTTGATCACCGAGATCGGAGGCGTCAAGGTCCGCGCCGGCGAAGTCATCGGCACCTTTCAGACCTTGGTGAATCCCGGGTGCGCGATCCCGCCCAACATCACGGTGATCACGGGCATCACCGATTCAGTGGTGATGCGGGCACCGAGCATCAACGAGGTTCTTCCTGCCTTCCTGGAGTTCATGGGCGGTGCCGTTGTCGTCGGCCACAACGTGAGATTCGACTGGTCGTTCCTTGGTCATGCCGTCCGCCGCTGGGGCGGGCCGATGTTGGGAAACCAACGACTCGACACGCTCGGCTTGAGCCGCCGCCTTCTGGCCGACGAGATGCCGCGTTTCGGACTCGGCGAGCTGGCGAGACGGCTCCGCCTGCCCCATCAACCCACTCACCGAGCACTGGATGACGCCTGGGCCACCACCGACCTGCTCCATCTCCTCATCGAGCGCGCGCATCGGCGTGGGGCGTCACCGGCCTCGACGACCTCATCGCGCTGCCGACGGTCGCCGGGCATCCACAATGGCGCAAGCTGTCGATGACGAACGACATCCCACGCACCCCCGGGGTGTATCTGTTCCACGATCGGGACGATCGCGTGCTCTACGTCGGCAAGGCGACCGACCTGAGGTCTCGGGTCCGGAGCTACTTCTCGTCAGACCGACGCAGGAAGGTCGGGCAACTCCTTCGCGAGACACACCGCATCAGCCACCAGTGCTGCGCCAACACCCTCGAGGCCGAGTTGCTCGAACTCGGCCTGATCCACCGGTTCCAGCCCCGTTTCAATCGGAGAAACAAGAAGCCGATCTCGCCATGCTGGGTTCGGCTCACCGACGAGGCCTTCCCGCGACTGTCGATCGTGCGGAAGCCGCCGCCGACCACAGCGACGCATCTCGGCCCGTTTCCATCACGAACGGAAGCGAAGCTGGTGGTCGAGGCTCTGCACGCGGCCTTTCCCATTCGCCGGTGTTCGACTCGGGTCGGAAGGCGCGGATTCGAACCCACAGACGCCCTCTGCACGGCGGCCCAACTCGGCGTGGCCATGTGCCCTTGCAGCGGCTCGTGCAGCGAGGCCGAGTACGACCGAGTCGTGCAGTCGGTGACCCAGGCCTTTGCCGGCGACACCGATCTCATCCTCCTCCCCCTCGAGGCCCACATGCAGCGACTGGCCGACGGCGAACGCTTCGAAGAGGCGGCAGACATGCGGAATCGAGCCGAGGCGATTGCCCGGATCGTCGGCCGGCAACGACGGATCGACATGCTCGATCGGATCGACCACCTCGTGGTCGAAGACCGGCGCGGTTCCACGATCCGCATCCGTACCGGTGGTGCTCTCGACAGCGCAGTGCTCGATCGCACAGTGCTCCGGGGCGCAACAGACTCGGCGGACATGACCGATCCGGCGCAACGACCCGTGTCGCTCGACGAAGCCCTCTGTGTCGCCTCGTGGCTTCAGCGAAATGCCGACGGAGTCCGTCTGCTCACCTCGGAGGGAAGCTTCGCGTCGACCCTTCCCGGTCTCCCCGACTTCAAACCGGCGCCTCAGCCTGCGTCGCGGCCGAATCGCTGAAGGGCTTCCAGCTTGGCGCCGACTCGACCGTCGCTGATCGCAGCAAGGGCCAGTTCGACTCCGCCGGCGAGGTCGTCGGCCAATCCGGCCACCACCAGACCGGCGCCGGCGTTCAACAAGACGATGTCGCTGCGAGAGCCGGTCTCGCTGCCGTCGAGAATGCCTCGGAAGATGTTCACGTTGTCTTCCGCGGTGCCGCCGGCCAGTGCGTCCATCGACGACGGGCGCTCGATGCCGAGCTCGTCGAGGTCGATCGACATTGCGATCGGACATCGCCGTCGCGGACCACGAACACGATCGACGGGCCGGTTGTGCTGATCTCGTCGATGCCGTTGTCACCGGTGACGACCCATGCGTGTTTCGAGCCGAGCGCCTCGAGCACGAGACTCATTTCCTCGGCCAGTGCCTCGCTCGAACAGCCGACAACCTGGCGCCGCACCCGGCCAGGGTGAGCCAAGGGGCCGAGGGTGTTGAAGACGGTCGGGATCCCGAGCTCGGCCCGCACGGGACCGGCGTGCCGCATCGACGGGTGATAGGTCCTGGCGAGCGCAAACCCGAGCCCGTGCTCCGCGACTTGGCGCTCGAGCTGTTCCGGCGTGAGATCGACGCGGAGCCCGAGTGCCTGCAGGAAGTCGAAGCTGCCAGACGTACTGGACGCCTTGTAGTTCCCGTGTTTGCACACGATGGCACCGGCACCGGCAGCAACGAAGGCCGACATCGTCGACACGTTCAACGCATGCTTCCGCCGGTGGGCCGAGCCACCGGTGCCGACGATGTCGATGGCATCAGCGGGGATCGTCAGGGGCTCGCTGGCGGCGAGCATGCCCCGAACGAGACCGATCATCTCGCCGACGGTCTCGCCCTTGACCCGCAGCGCAACGATGAACCCGGCGATCTGGGCCGGCGTGGCTTCGCCGGCCAGAATCGACGCCATTGCCGCACGGGCGTGGTCCGAGACGATGTCGGTCCCGGACGCCACGGCACCGATCGTGCCGGGCCACCCTCCGAAATCCTGGAGCAATGACACGTCCGTGGACGCTGGAGCGGTCGATGCGGATGGCTCGTTGGTCACGCCGCCACGCTAGCGCCGTCGCTCCGAGCCGCCGGGAGGTCACGTCGAGGTGCTGTCGCGATCAGTGTCCTCGGTGTACTGCGCTGCCTCGACGAAGCGAGCCAGCTGATGCTGTTCGACCCGTACGACCGTGGCCAGCCAGTCGGCGATCTCGGTGAAGCCTTCGGCCCGGGCGGTCTCGGCGAAATCGGCGTAGAGGTCGGCATCGTTTCGCTCGCCGGCCACGGCGCTCCGCAGGTTGTCCTCGGTGTCGCCGATCGTCTCAGTGGTCAGGGGATCACCGGCGTCGGCGAGCAGGTCGAGGATCCCGAGGGCGTGACCGGTCTCGCCTTCGGCGATCGCCCGGAAGAGCGAGGCAAGATCAGGGCGCCCCTCGATGTCGGCCTGCTGAGCGAAGTAGAGGTACCTCATCGCGGTCTGGCTTTCGCGAGCGAACGCTTCGCGTAGGTGCGCCTCGGTTCGCGACCCTCTGAGTTCGGACATCAGCAGTACTCCTCCATGGACGCGGAGGCGACCCCGCCAGAGCCACCGAAGTGGGTCCAGCAGGGCCGCTGGTCGCTACGTCACGTGGTTGTGCCGTCGATCAGTCGAGATCGAAACGGTCGAGCATCATGACCTTGTTCCAGGCCTTGACGAATGCGTTGACGAACCGCTCGCCACCATCGCTCGCGCCATAGACCTCGGAGATCGCTCGCAACTGCGAGTTGGCTCCGAAGACGAGGTCGTAGCGGGTTCCCGTCCACTTCACCGTCCCGGAGGCACGGTCGCGACCCTCGAAGGCCGTCTCGTCGGCCGATGTCGGCTGCCACTCGGTGCCGTGGTCGACGAGGTTCACGAAGAAGTCGTTCGTGAGCTGACCGGGCCGATCGGTGAAGACACCGTGGTTGGAGCCGTCGTAGTTGCCTTGGAGTACGCGCATACCACCGACGAGGGCCGTCATCTCCGGAGCGCTGAGGGTCAACAATTGCGCCTTGTCGACCATCAGATGCTCGGGAGCCTGGACGTTGCCCTTGCCGAGGTAGTTGGTGAAACCATCAGCCTTCGGCTCGAGGGCGGCGAACGACTCGGTGTCGGTCTGCTCCTGCGACGCGTCGCCGCGACCACTCGTGAACGGCACGGTGATGTCGTAGCCGGCAGCCTTGGCTGCGGTCTCGACCGCGGCGCAGCCACCGAGGACGATCAGGTCGGCCATCGACACGTCGATGCCCGAATCGGCCCGGACGGTTTCGAGTACGCCGAGCACTCGGCGCAGCTCAGCCGGGTTGTTGGCTTCCCAATCATTCTGGGGGGCGAGACGGACGCGAGCACCGTTGGCGCCGCCCCGCTTGTCGCTGTTGCGGAAGGTAGAGGCCGAGGCCCATGCAGTCGAAACGAGGTCGGCGATGCTGAGGCCGGCATCGAGCACCTTGGCCTTGAGCATGGAGACATCGGCATCGCTGAGGGTGGTGCCGGCGGGGATCGGATCCTGCCAGATCAGCTCCTCCGAAGGAACCTCGGGTCCGACGTAACGAGAGATCGGGCCCATGTCACGGTGGGTCAGCTTGAACCAGGCCCGGGCGAACGCATCGGCGAACTGGTCGGGGTTGGCGTGGAACCGGGCCGAGATCTCGGCGTAGACCGGATCCATCTTCATGGCCATGTCGGCGGTGGTCATCATCGGTGCGTGGGTGACACCGTCGAGGAAGGCATCGGGAACGAGCTTTGCCGCTTCGGGATCCGTGGGCTTCCACTGCTTGGCGCCGGCGGGGCTCTCGGTGAGCTCCCAGTCGTAGCCGAGAAGCATGTCGAAGTACGACATGTCCCACTTCGTGGGTGTGGGGGTCCACGCTCCCTCGACGCCACTCGTGGTGGCGTGCTCGGCGACGCCGGACTCGAAGGCGTTCTTCCAACCGAGACCCATCTGCTGCATCGGGGAGCCCTCTGGCTCGGGGCCGACGAGTTCCGGGTCACCGGCGCCGTGGGCCTTGCCGAAGGTGTGTCCGCCGGCCGTGAGTGCCACGGTCTCTTCGTCGTTCATTGCCATGCGGGCGAAGGTCTCGCGGATGTCACGAGCCGAGTCCGAGCGGGTCGGGGTTGCCGTTGGGGCCTTCCGGATTGACGTAGATCAATCCCATCTGGACCGCGCCGAGTGGATTCTCGAGCTCGCGGTCCCCCTTGTAGCGCTCGTCTCCGAGCCAGGTGGTCTCGGGGCCCCAGTAGATGTCCTCTTCGGGCGCCCACACGTCTTCACGGCCACCGGCGAAGCCGAAGGTCTGGAAGCCCATCGACTCGAGCGCGACGTTGCCGGCGAGGATCATGAGATCGGCCCACGAGATCTTGTTGCCGTACTTCTGCTTGACCGGGAGGAGCAGACCACGAGCCTTGTCGAGGTTGCCGTTGTCCGGCCAGCTGTTGAGCGGGGCGAAGCGCTGCGTGCCGTTGCCGGCGCCACCGCGGCCGTCTTCGATGCGGTAGGTGCCGGCGCTGTGCCAGGCGAGGCGGATCATGAGACCGCCGTAGTGGCCGTAGTCGGCCGGCCACCACTCCTGGGAGTCGGTCATCAGCGTCGTGAGGTCGTTCTTGACTGCGGCGAGGTCGAGAGATGCGAACTCGGCGGCGTAGTCGAAGTCGTCGCCCAGCGGGTCGGAAGCCGGGCTCCCCTGATGGAGGATGTTCAAGTTGAGCTGATTGGGCCACCAGTGCTGGTTGGCGGTGGAGCCCTGTGCGGTGTGCGCATTGTGCATCACCGGGCACTTCGGGGCGTCTTCATTGATGTCGGGTGCGACTTGTTCGGTCATGATGTTCCTTGCGTGGGTGTGATGATGCGGGTGGTTGATGATGCGGGTGTGTTCACTCCGACTGACACCGGGAGCAACGCCCCCAGTACACGACCTCGGCTTCGTCGATTTCGAATCCGTGATCGTGATCCGGTGTGAGGCATGGCACGGCTCCGACGGCGCAGTCGACGTCGACCATGGTGCTGCACTCACGACAGATCAGGTGGTGGTGGTTGTCGCCGACTCGGGTTTCGTACCGGGCCGCCGATCCAGCGGGCTGGATGCGACGGATCAGTTCCTTGTCGACCAGCACGGCCACGGTGTCGTACACCGCTTGGCGTGAGATCGACCCGATGACCGAACGCACTTCTTCGGTCAATTCGTCGGCCGTGGCGTGGGGACGGCTCGACACCGCTCGCATGATGGCGAGGCGCTGCGCAGTCACTTGGACCCCGTTTCCGCGCAGCAGTTCGTCGACTCCGTCCGTCACGTTCGACACACTGCCAAAGATTCTGGACTCAGTCAAGTCTTTGACCATGTCCGTTTCTGTTGGCCCGCCCCGTCGCCCGAGGAGGACCGCCACCCCGCACTACGATGGCCCGGTGATTGCCATCGACTGGATCGTCATCCGATCCGCCGCTCTCGCCGGGCTCTTCGTCCTCGTGCCGTCGATCGTCGTGCTGACGTTGGTCCTCGACGACTCGGCTTCCTCCCTCTGGATCTATGTGTTCGGTCTGCTGTTGGTGTTCGGCTTCCTGACCGCGGGCTACGGCGCCGGGCGGGCCCGAAGCGACACGCCCGATGATTCACGGGGCGATCGCCGGTCTCAGCTGCTACCTCGTGATCCAGCTGTTCGGGTCGATCTCGCGTCTGATCCGCGGCGAGTCGGTCAACCCTCTGCAGTATCCCTTCCTCGCCATCCTCAGCGCCGCGCTCGGCGCCAGCGGGGCCCTGTTCGCCGACTGGTATCGACGCAAGGGCCTGCGCAGCCCGGCCAACTGACGCGAGCTCCCGCGACTCTCGTTCTCCGTTGCGTTCTTCGCCGGCACGCGCAACATCGCGACGCAGAAGGGAAGGCTCGGTTGCCGAGCCGCTAGTCTCGCCCGCTGGGTGAGTTGGCCGGATGGCCGCGCCGACCTCTCGGGGTCGGTGAGGAAAGTCGGGGCTCCACAGAACACGGTGCTGGCTAACGGCCAGTCGGGGTGACTCGCAGGAAAGTGCCACAGAAAACAAACCGCCGATGGGCCGCTTGCGGCCACAGGCAAGGGTGAAACGGTGCGGTAAGAGCGCACCAGCGGCGCTGGTGACAGCGTCGGCTCGGTAAACCCCACCGGGAGCAAGGTCAAGATGGAGGTCGGCTGTTCGTCACCCACCGCTTCGGCGGTGGGAGCCTCCAGGTGGACTGCACAGATGGATGGTCATCGAACGGAGACCGGCAACGGTCCCGGGAACAGAACCCCGCTTACAGGCCAACTCACCCAACCTCAACCGCTCCTCATGGTTTCCGATGTGTATTGATCCGGAACTCGAGCGTGTTGCCGGAGGGGTCTTTGAACCAGACGATCTGGTCCCGGTCTTCTCCCACAGAGCGGCCAGATGTGATACATCTTGTGTCCGGCTGGGGCCTACCTGACGTAGACCCCATGGCCACGTGACCAGATGACCAGATGACTACAACGCACATCGCCTCTTGGATAGGGATTGCAATTTGTCTCAGCCAGTCGGCGATGTTTTCCGGCCTCAATCTGGCATTCTTCTCCGTCACCCGCATGCGGCTCGAGTCCGAAGCCGAGCAGGAGAACGCCGCCGCCGTACGCATCCTCAGGCTGCGCAGCGACGCCAACTTCCTGTTGTGCACGATCCTGTGGGGAAATGTCGGTGTCAACGTGCTGTTGGCGCTGCTGAGCGAGTCCGTGCTGGCCGGCGTCGGCGGCTTCGTGTTCTCTACCGTCGGCATCACGATCTTCGGCGAAATCGGGCCACAGGCCTACTTCTCGCGCCACGCGTTGCGAATGGGTTCGCTGTTCACGCCGGTCATCAGGTTCTACCAGGTCCTGTTGTTCCCCGTTGCCAAACCGAGCTCGCTGATACTCGACGGCTGGGTCGGACCGGAAGGCCCGAACTTCATGGGCCGGAGCGCGACGTCGAGATAATTCTGCAAAAACACATCATCGAGGACGATTCGGAGATCGGTGCCGCCGAGGGGCGTGGTGCGTTGAACTTCCTCGATCTCGATGACCGCCTGGTCTCGCGCGAGGGGGCCCGCTCGACCCGGAAACGATTTTCGAGCTGCCGTCGAAACTCGACCTTCCGCTGATCCCAGACTTGGAATCCGCAGAGGGCGAGGCGTTCATCGAGCGCTTGAAGGGGATCAACAAGAAGTGGATCGTGCTCACCGACGAGAACGGTGATCCGTTGCTGGTGCTCGATGCCGAGGCGTTTGTCTTCAAACTCTTCGCCGACCGCGCTGACATGGACGTGTACGAATTCGCTCACCGGCCAATCGTCGTCGCCGACCCGAATGCCACAATCGAGAACGTGCTCGACCTCTTCGTCGTCGACGCCGAACACCGCAACGATCGCGTGATCGATCACGACGTGATCCTGTTCTGGGCGCCGGACAGCAAGCGGATCATCACCGGTGCCGACATTCTCGGGCGCCTGCTCCAGGGGATCGTCCGACGCATCGAGCCGGACGAGGCGGACGGGTAACGGCGGTGGCATCTGTGCTGGGACACTCCCCGGAAGAATGCCTCCGAACGTACGCCCACTGGTGGCCGGTGAACATGAGCCGATCCGCACCGCGGCGGCCAGCCGGGGCCGAACCAGGGCGAGCCGCGGACCTATTCGCGTGACTCGGCGACACCGCGATCGAGTCGTAGCCGTTGTCCGCGGGACGCAGGCGGCGGAAGCGCCTGCCGGTACCCGGCCCACGGCCAACTCACCGCAACCACACGCCTCTTCATCTGGGATCGGGCAGGCCATCCAGTGCGAGCGCCGCGTTGGTGTACCGGCCGTCGTCGGTGACCTCACGCCCGAACCAGGTGGGCGGCTCGAATGCGGCGAGCGCCTCGGAGGAGCCGAACTCCACTTCGGCCAAGACGAGCCCGTCGAGGCCACCGCTGAACACGTCGAGTTCGATGACCTGCTCGTCGAACGGGATGCGGTGGCGGACCTTGACCACGCGTCGCCCCTCGGTGTGAGGCCATGCGGCATCGAACTGTTCACGGTCGATCGTCCATTCGAGTTCGGTCCGCTCGGCGCCGCCGCCGGCCTTCACCGTGAGCGTGAATCCCTCCGCTCCGGCATCGCGCACCCGCACCGATGCCTGCTCCCTGGCGGCGAGGTACCCCTGACGCATCTCGGTGTTGTCGGACAGATCGATGCCTGCCGGGATGGCATCGATGAGGAACTTGCGCTCTCGTTCGATGGTGGACGCCGGCGCCGTCGGGCCGTCGTCTCGGGCCGATCGCGAGTGCTGCAATTCCTCCCGTCGGCAGTTCGGGTCCGGCACTTCTGGTGGCTCGCCAGTAGGCAGTGATCCTGGAGCTGAACTCCGAGGGGCGCTCGGCATAGATGGCCATGCCTGTTCGCAACGCCGGCATTCGGAGTTCACGTTGCTGGTCGAGCGCCACGCGACGCGCATGGTCGACGATGTCAGGGGTGCCGTAACGATCGGGATCGGCGTCGAGCGACTCGACGAGGACGGCGAGGTCGTGGTCGTCGCCCAGTGCGTCGGCGAGCCGGTCGAGTTCGTCGATCAGGGGTGCCGATCATGCTCGGCGAGGCCTTCCGCAGGAGGCGCAACTGGTACCACAGGTGTTTCACCGACTTGCGCCACTCGTGCATGTGCTCGTCGTTGGCATCGTTCTGTGCCGTTCGCAGAGCACGGCGTCCGCGACGGTAGGTGGCCGTCAAGCCGTCGGCGATCGCGTCGATTCCGCCGGTCGAGTTTCCGCCCGCTGCCCGGTCCCTGGCCTCGTCGAGCAGGTTGCGGGCGTCGACGATTCGGTCATCACCGGCTTCGATCGCACCGGTCACCTCGGCCGCGAGGACTGCCTGTCGGTTGCGGACCGGCTCGAGTCGATCGTCGAGGTCGTGAGCGCCCAGGAGCGTGTCGAGCGTTGCGAGGAGCGCGTGGGCGTCGCGCATCGCCGAGAGCTGGTTGGCGGCATCGCGCACGGTCGGTCGAACGGTCGGAACTCGTCTCCGAGCGCTGATTGTACCAGTCGGGCGAGCCCGCGAGCCTCCTTGCAGCGCTTGCGGACGTCGTGCACGGCAGTCTCGACGTCGGCCGAGCCAGCGATCACGGCGTCGAGCAGTTCGATCGCGTCACCGAGACGTTCGACCGCGACGCGGCGAACCTCCCGCTTCACGGCCTTCATCGGATCAAACACGTATCCCATCGCTGCCAGTGAAACCGCCACACGATGCCGGGTCAAACGTGACGAGGCGTCGACTCTTCAGGGCGAAACCTCGGGTCCGCCTTGCGGGATGTCGCAACGTCGGTTGACAACGGAACTCGACATCGGGGAACTCCTGTGACCGACGAAGTGGCCATCGACGCATCTGTCGCGAACGTCTGCCGTCGGCCCAAGAAGTTGACCAAGGGCCGTCTACACACTTGAGCAGGTACGGCCCGCCGTGGCCGCCCCGGCCGAGTATTGTCCTTTCTCGCGCACCAACTGAGCGCTGAGTCGAATCAAGGATCGGGTATGTCGATTGAGGCGGAGGCTGCCTTCCATGGCAGAAACCAGAACGCGGTTGCCGGCGCTCAGCGTCGGATCCCGGGACCAGTAGCAGGAGTTCGAGTCAACGAGAGGTACCACCGCGCTCGGCATGCCGCGGGTGTGGACGATGCCGTGGCGACTGCGTCTCGTTTCGTGATCATCGACCTGTTCGAAGAAGGAACGCCTCGCCACTTCTACGATGTCGTGATCGTCGGAACCGGGCCGGCGGGTATCACCGTCGCAAACGAGCTTTCCGGCAGCGGACTCTCGGTCGGAGCGCTGGAAAGTGGTGGGCGGACCACGCGGCCATTGACCGATCGGCTTCGTGCGACGGTCAGTGAAGGCATCGAGATCAAGGAGCACTCTCGCGAGCGTGTTTCGGCGGCACCTCCACGACATGGGCGACGCTGTCACGCCCGCTTTCGCCCGCCAATCTCAACGGCGAGAACGGTGGCGACCGATGGCCCATCGACTACGAGGAAGCCGAGCCGTTCTATAGCGTGGCGTCGGAACGCTACGGGTTCCCTTCGCTCGAGGCGTTCGACGACTCGCGGGTTCGACGGTGTGCGGGCACGGAGTGAGTTCGCTCCAGAGTGGGAGCTACTCACCGAACGCCTCTACCTCGCCCCCCGCAAGGCACCCAACTTCGCCGCCGAGCACCGCGACACGTTCGGCAGAGAAGGTACCGATGCGATCCTCGGTGCCACAGCCGTCAGCCTGGAGGCGGACGGCAGCGGTGCGGTGACATCGGTTCGCTACCGCGACCCATGGGGAACCACCGCCAGGTCGAGTGCGGCCGAGTCGTCCTCGCCTGCGGAGGGATCGAGAATGCTCGCCCTGCTCTTGCGTCCAAGAACCAGTGCCCGGATGGTCTGGGTAATCAGTACGACCAGGTTGGTCGCTACATGATGAACCATCCGGACGCTGTCGGCGAGGTGATCCTCGACACACCCCTGTGCGAGAAGTGCCACATCTCTTCGGATGCATGGTTGGCGGTAGGCTGGGTATGCGTTTCTACACCTACGCGACGGCGTTGGGCTTCTCGACAGCTCATCCGATTCGAGCCGGCTGTTCCGTGGTCAGACCGCCGTGGCATCGAGGCCTTCTTGACGGTGATGAAACGATCGAGCGTGCTACTCGATCTGTTCGCAAAGCGCCAGCACGGCAAGGTCGCTTCTTTGCGCGATTACGCAGAGACCGGAGACGAATCAGATCTGCAGAACTGCGCGAAAGGCGGGACGAGATTGGGCGTCAGCTCGTGTGGGCAATGGCCAAGGACAGCCCGTGGATCGCGAGCTATCTCTACTATCGCCTGCGTCGTTCCGCCTCGCCGCAGGTCACTCGCGTGCGGCTGCGCGACTTCATGGAGATGGAGCCGGATCCACAGAACCGAGTGACGTTGTCCACTTCGCTCGACGAACACGGCGAACCTCTCGCCGATGTCGCCCATGCCTGCGGTCCCCGTGATCGTCTTTCGATGACCACTCTGCAACAAGCGCTGTCGCACGAATTGAAGCGGTTGAATGCGGGACGCCTGGTCGACCCTCTGGGAGACGTCGACCCTTGGCCCATCGACCGTGACGCCTCACACCACATGGGCACGACTCGTATGGGTTCCGACCTCGCGACGTCGGTGGTCGATGCAGACTGCAGGCTCCACGGCAGCCCCAACACCTTCGTTGCCGGGAGCTCGGTGTTCACCACGAGCGGCTGAGCCAATCCGACTTTCACCATCGTTGCCCTTGCAGTGAGGCTCGCGGCCCACATCCGAAGCGACGCAGGCCGTGCCCCTTCGCCGTCGTTGAGGATCGGCTCGGCGAGACCGACAATTGCCACCGAGGCGGCTGCAGAAGACGTCAAACGTGTGCTCGTTGTAGGAGCCGGGGATCGAGCGCGAAGCGAGCGGTGATTCCTGCGCTGCAACTCTCGAGCGACAGGTACAGCATCGAAGCGGTCGTTGCTCAATCCCGTGGCCAATTTCCGTGAACGGAGTCGACTACCAAGTTCGCGTCCATCGACGATGTGAACAGCGACACGCTCGACGGGATCGATCTGATCTACATCGGCGTGGCGAAGCGGGCCTCAGGAGCCACGATCGAGCGTCTCGTCGATCTCGCCGGAGACGACGTCACATTCCTGGTGGACACACCGGTGCTCAACATCGCCCATCTTGCGAAAGGCAGAGCACTCGTCGGCCGCCCACTTCGTGGGCGGCCGAAGACTGTGCAACGTTGCCGTGGCTCGGCGTCATCGACGCCGCCGTCGCCGCCGGACGATGCGGCCCACCGGTAGAACTGTTGCTCGATCGATCGGCGTACCGCTACCACGGCTTCGCAATGATGCGGAGAATCCCTCAGATCCCCACTGCGGGCGGCCAGGAAACGCAACCTTCCGAAGGGTTCTCGCTTTGATGTTCGAATGGCCAACGGCACCCTGGCGTCATTGGTCACGCCACCCGCAACTACGAGTCCGGACACTTCCAGGGATCCGTCACGAGCGACGGAGCCGTCATCAGCGATGACCCCTCGGTAGCGACCGATGGACTGCTGTTGGCGCCGATCGTCGAGGCCGGATGGTGCCAAGGCTTCGACCTTGGCGGCATCACCATACAACTCGACCATTCCGAGCAGCTGGCTGCCGGCGGCGGGCTGGCAATCCGAGTCGGTCACCCAGCGCATGGACGACCTCAAGCGTGCTGGCTTGGTGCGAATGCTGCTCGACATCGATGAAGAAGCGCGGCGGCTACGCGGTCGAGGATGCGCTCGACGACATGATCATCGACGCCGCCATGCTGCGAGTAGGACGATGGCGCTCGAGTCCAGCGACATCAGTGGCCTCGCCGCTCGTGCGCCGTGCCATCACGGCGACTCGGCGGTGAGCTCGAGTCGATCGCCAACGACCCTGGTCTTCGGCCGGGAGATAGACCGTGAGCGGCAAGGAAATCGTGGCCGCGAGAGCCTCCGCATCAGGTGCGACGATCTCTTGGGCGGATCTTCTATTGCCTTTCCTCGAGCGGTCGGCCACCATGGGCGGTGCGTGGGACCGATCAGCGGTCTCGGATGGAGGACCAAAATGTCAAGGACCACGAAATTGGCCAGCAAAGAAATTAGGAGCACGTCAGGTCGGAGGTCGCGACTCGCCGTTGGCTTCGGGACCGCGGTCGTCGCAGCGATGGCGATGGTGGCACTTCCGGCTTCGGCCGGTAGCGGTCACGTGAATGATCAAGGCGTCAAGATCTCCAAGGTTCACATCTGCGTGAACGGCGGAAACACGATGCTCACCAGCCAAGCCAACGCTGCTGCACTCATCGGGTCCGGGGTGGCAACGAAGGGCGTTTGCTAGGCCTCTTGGCCACCCTCACATCCTGGCGTCGGTGGCGACGGCGACGCGGTGCATCACGCGTCGGTCTGGCAGGTAGTCGGCGACGGCGTAGTGCTGCGTTGCTCGGTTGTCCCAGATCGCGAGCGTGCCCGGCTCCCACCGCAGGCGCATGTGGAACTCGGGCCTGTTGATCAGGTCGAACAGCATGGTGAGCAACCGAGCACTCTCGGGCGCGCTGGCGCCGATGATCCAGCGGGTGAACGACTCGCTGACGTTCACATACGGCCGTCCCGTGACCGGATGGTGATCGATCACCGGATGCACTGCCGACCCGGCGGCGACGATCGCTTCGTCGATGCCGCCGTCGCCGCCTGACCGATACGCCGGTGTGCGGAACGCCCCCATGTCGTGAACGGCCTCCAATTGCTCGAGATCGGTCCGCAGCCCGGGATCGAGCCGATCGTGCACGGCGTACATGTTCGCCCAGAGCGTGTCACCACCGGTCGGAGGCACGACCATCGCTTGGAGAATCGACGCGAACGGAGCGATCGACTTGTAGGTCATGTCGGCGTGCCACTCGGCTGCGTCCGGCGCCATGTCACCCCACCAGTCGAGGACGACGACGTCGTCACTTTCGGGGTGCGTCTGATAGCTGTGATGACGGGCACCGAGGTCGCCCAACTGGCGACCGAGCGCCACCATCTCGGTCGGGGCCAGGCCGGCACCACGGATCACGAGGACCTGGTGGTCGATCAGCGCCTCGTGGAGCGCGTCTCCGACATCGGGCGATCGCAGATCGACGCCCGAGAGCTCGGCACCGATCGCTCGGGTGATGGGATGGATTTCAGCCGACGTGGTCATCGGCTGCGCACACTACGCACCAACCGAGCCCAACGCCACCTGGTACTGCTGCGCCACCTGTACTGCGGAACTGAGCCCTCAGTTCTGAGGCTTCAGTGCCGCAAATCGGAAGGGTGCCGGCAGATCAGTCGATCGGCAGGCGGGCGAAGATCTCGACCTTCGCGTCCTCGAACTCGTCCTGGGTGATGTCGCCGTTCTCGAGCTGCTTGTGCACGGCCTCGATCAACTCGAGCAGTTCGGGAGCGCTGAGCTCCCCTTTGCCGTCGAGCATGTCGGCGACGACACTGGTGCTGGCCTCGATGACTTCGACGTCTGACCCACCCTCGAGATCGGCGGTGGGTGCCGGACCGAACGGATCGTTCGTATTGCCCTGACGAGCGGCCTGCTTGGCAGCCTTCTTGGCCGCCTTGGCCCGATCGCGCTGGAGTTTTGCGAAGCTGGAACGTTGCTTACCCATTGGGGAGCTCCCTTGTGTCGGCTCGACCCGAACGTCAGCTGCTGCTGAGGTGATGACGGATCACATCGTGAATCAGTTCACGAAAGAGTGCGACCCTCAAGACTAGGGCGAGAACATGCCCTTGCCTCGCCATGTGGCGCCTGACCGGTGCTTCTGCTCAAGTTCTTCACCCTGGCAGCCGGGTCATTCAACGAGGTGATCGACCCGGTTGAATGCGTGCAGCGACGGGCCGCGGCTCGACACTTCGATCGTCGAGATGGATGCCTGTGCGACGTGGCTTCGCCACGACATCCCGATCCCCACTCCGAGTGCCCACGCCACCGAAGCCTTGATCGGGGACACGTGCGAGAAGAGGACGATGTCGTGTTCTCGGGCCGTTTCGGCGAGTCGATCGAGGAACCCTCCAACCCGGTCGGCCAGCTCCTGGAGCGATTCGCCGTTCGGCGGGGCGAAATCCGGATTCCGCCGCCACTCCCCCAACGTCTCGACCGGGATGTCGCTCATCGAGGTGAGATCGAAGTCCCCGTAGTCGAGCTCGATCAGCGATCCATCGACGGCGATGTCGCTGCTGTACGCCTGCGCCGTCTCGACACATCGCTGCAAGGGCGACGAGTAGACGAGTGCGTTCGCCGGCAGGGCCGTGGCGATCTGTGCCGCCTGTCGGCGACCGAACGCATCCAGGGGCGGGTCAGCTCGTCCGAGGAGCAAACCGGACGCATTGGCCTCGGTTCGACCGTGACGGCACACGTAGATCGTCACGACAGAACGCTCCGATCCAGCTGCCCCGTACGCACGAGGCGCTGCCGGTTCGATGGATCGTCGAGTCGGTAGCGACCATGAGCCCACCAGGCGACGGCCAGGGCGATCAGCTCGAGAACGACTCCGGTGATCAGCGGTCGATCGAACTCCGGAAGGGAACGCTCGCCGAAATCGAGACCGAATGCAGGCCACCAGAAGAGCTCCGTCCTCGTCCAGCTTCCGTCAAGCACGAGATGCACGAACAACCCGATCGGAACTCCCAACAGGCGACGACGAACGAGACGTCGCTGCTGTGTGGCCAGCATGACGACGGTCATCGCGGCGACGGCCCCCAGCAACGTGTGGAGCATGTTCGGGCCGGTCACGACCTCGGCGATCGGCAGCAGCGCTCCGAGGGCAACGAGTCGGTAGTCGATCATCGGGCTGCGGAACACCTCGGCGACGAGCACCGGGGCGAGCACGAGGAACCAGATCAGCACTGCGTGCGCTTCAACGGATGAGCAGCCGACCGCAATCGTCGCAGGTCACGACGGCATCGTCTGGCTGCTTCTTGATGAGATCGATGGCGACCGCCGAGAGCGTCATGTGGCAGCCATCGCATGTCGAGCCGATGAGGCGAGCAACGGCCACTCCACCGAAGTCGATCCGCAAACGGTCGTAGTGGGTCAGCAGCTCGCTCGGCACCGCACCGGCAGCGTCGGCCCGCTTCACCTCGGTGTCGGCCAGTTCGACTTCGAGCTCGGCCACCGCCACCGTGAGGGCGGTCTCGCGCTCTTCCCGCTCAGCGGCGAGTTGTTCACGTTCGGCCACACTCGGTGCCAGTTCCGCCTCGACGGCCTCGAGCGACTCCATGAACTCGAGTTCGTCGTCTTCGATCGCGGTCTTGCGGGCGAGCAGCATCTTGGCTTCGTCCTGGAGGGCGAGCAGGTCCTTGGTGCCGGTGACAGACCCGTCGTACAGCTTCGCATCGATCTGCGAGCGCTTGTCGTCGATCAGCGCGACCTCGTCGGCGAGCCGCTTCACGTCGCGTTGGAGATCGTGCCGCCGGCTCTCGATCTCGGCGACCGTCGCGGCGACAGCAGCGATCTTGGCCTCGATCGCGACGATCTCGTCCTTGATGGGGTGGTGTGCGATCCGATGACGACGCTGGTCGATGGCTGTGTCGAGGTCCTGCACGACCAAGAGCTGTTCGTAGGCGGGAGCAGCCATCAGCCGTCGTCCGCCGGAGGGTCGTGGGCGGGGTCGGTGGCAGGCGGAGGCGGTGGCGGCGGAGCGCGTGGTGGCGGAGGCGTGGGCGGAGGAGTGGCCGGCGGCAGCGTCGTGACCGGCGCGGGGCACACCCCGTCCTCGGGAACGGGTGTGCCGTCAGGGCACGGCAGAGTGGTGGTCGTGATCGGCACGTAGCAGTCCCCCACACCATCGCCATCGGAGTCGCGCAGCACCGTACCCTCGTTGTCGACACCGATGTCGCTCGTCGAGCAGAAGTCGGTCTCGCCATCGACCTTCAGATAACGCCCGCCGCCGTAGCCATCGGGATCGGCGAAGTCACGGGCCTCGAGGAGCTCGTGGTAGGCAGTGTTGAATTGTCCCCACACCGCAGCCGGGACGGTCCCGCCGAAGATCGTGCCCCAGCCGGCAACCCCCCGCATGGGGATCTTCTCGTCAGGGTGTCCCATCCAGACCGCCGTGGTGACGTATGGCGTGAAGCCGACGAACCAGGCATCTTCGGAGTTCTGAGCCGTTCCCGTCTTGCCGCCGGCGGCCATCCCGTTGGGCAGGCGGGCCCGCTGACCGGTACCACCACGCACGTTGCTCTCGAGCGTCTGGGTGATCATCCTGGCGGTCTGCACCGTGACCGCTCGTCGCCCATCCGGGCGGTGTTCGTAGATGACCTCACCGCTGCGGTCCTCGATTCGGTCGATGTACCAGGGCTTGTTGTAGATGCCGTCGTTGGCCAAGGCTGCATAGGCCGCCGCCTGTTCGATGACACGGACTTCCTTGGAACCGAGCGGAAGCGAGAGAACAGGGTCGAGCGGGGTGGTGATGCCCAGGCGACGGGCCACCTCGATCACGTTCTCGTTGCCGACCACCTGACCGAGCCGAACGAAGGAACAGTTGTTGGAGGCGCGGGTCGCGGCTGCAATCGTGATGCGGCGACCGCTGCCACCCTTGACCTCGTAGGGGTTGGGGTAACCGCCCGGATTGTCGAACCTGCACGGGCTGTCGCCCCGAACGGTGTCGCTCGGCGTGTAGCCGGCCTCGAACAGGGCGGCGAGTACGTAGGTCTTCATCGAGGAGCCCGGCTGCCGCAGACCGTCGACGGCGAGATTGAACTGTTCCGTCGTGAACTCATCGCCGCCGACCATCGCCAGTACCGCGCCTGTCTCGTTGTCGACCGTGGTCATGGCCAACGTGAAACCGCGAGAGTCGATCGGCAGGAGGTCGGCCTTGGCCTGCTCTGCCAGTGCCTGAGCGGCGGGATCGAAGGTGGTGTAGACCTGCAGGCCTCGCGAATAGATGGCGGCGATGCGCTCAGCGGGAGTGTCGCCGATCGGTATCGCCGGGTTCTCCTGCAGTTCCTTCTGCGCTTCGCGCTCGAAGTAGTCGGACGGCTTCGTGCTGAGCGGTGCGCTGCGCTCTTCGGGGAGCTCGGCGATCTTGATGCGCTCGCCATGGGCTTCGGTGATGAGTTCGAGCGACACGAGCCGATCGACCACGGTGACTCGCCGGTCTCGCGCCTGCTTCGGGTTGGTCACCGGATTGGTGCTGTTGGGGCTGCGGATGAGACCGGCGAGCAGAGCTGCTTCTTCCCAACCCATGTCCATCGGGTCCTCGAGACCGAAGTAGACCTCGGCTGCACCCTTCAATCCGTAGGCGCCCTGCCCGAAGTAGACGGTGTTGAGGTACCGCTCGAGAATCTCGTCTTTGGTGAACTGCTCTTCGAGCCGCAGGGCGTAGAACGCCTCGGTCTTCTTCCGGTCGAAGCTCTGGTCCGAGCTCAACAGCGCGTTCTTCACCAGCTGCTGCGTGATCGTCGAGCCGCCCTGCTCGATCCCGCCGGCGCTGATGTTCTGTGCCAGCGCCCGGAAGACGGCCCGGTAGTTCACGCCATCGTGCTCGTAGAAATCGTTGTCCTCCATCGCAAGGATCGCCGAGATCACTTCCTGCGGCATCTCGTCCAACGTGATCGACTCGCGATTCTGCTCGCCGACCAGCAGCGTCATGAAGCTGCCATCGGCGGCGTACATCGTGGACCGCTGAGCGAGGACATCGAGCTCGAGTTCTGCCGACGTACTCTCTGTCGCGGTGACGACATCGCCGAGTTGCGGGATCACGGCCAGCGCGGCAGCAGAGGTGACCGAGGCAACGGCGATGAGAATCAACCCGAGCGAGGCGATGCGTTGGACGACCCTGAGCAGCGTGACCACAGCGGGCCAGGCTACTCAGATGAAGCGCAGAGCGGGTGTCAGGTGTTCGCTCTCGAGCGGAAGGGGTCGGCGCCGGCTGATGCGGCGGCAGCGAACGTGGCCTCCACGAGACCCGCTGACGACATACGTCCCGTGACGGCGAGGCCGAACACGGTGCCCGAGTCACCATTGAGTACGACGATCGACACGTGATCATCGCCGACCCGGGTCGAACCGGCGAAGCGAACGTCCATCGGCAGATCGCACAACTCGACCGCTGCCTGGGCGACCGCCCGGTCTTCGGAATCGGCCACCGAGGCGCCGTGGCGACGCGATGTGCCTTCGACCAGGCGGACATCAGCCAGGAACCGATCCTCCGAGGGTGTGATCAACACTCGCAACGATGTGGTCTCGGGGATGGACGAATCGATCTCGATGGCCCGGGCGGCGCTCCGAATCAAGCCGTCGAGCTGGGCCGGTTCTTCATCGTCGAAGGGACGGGTTCGTACCACGGCGGTGGAAATGACGGAGTCGCTGAGGTGATGGCGAGCGAGCAGCACGCTGTAGCCGCCGACGGTCGCAGACGAGATGTCGTTCGTCTGGTCGTTCAGAGCAGCCCAGAGCCGCCCGTTGATCTCGAAGCCGATGGGATCGCTCGGTGACCAACTCGAGCTGAGTCGGGTCTGGAGCGGGTCGATCGATCCGTCGCTTCCCGAGCGGGCCATGAGCACACCGTCAGCGTTGAATCCGTTGGCGATCGCATCGACGGCCAGTTCGGTCACGAGTCGTCGGATCTCGGGCGAGTTCCGACGACTCGCTGAGCCGAGTAGCTCGGACACCTCACGAGACGGTTCGTGACCCGCTGCATCGCCGAGAATGCCGCTGAGGCCCGCGACCGAGGCCGCTGTGCGACGACGATGACCGAGCGTCGGGTTCTGACTCGGCGCCGCGGGCGCCCGGCGAATCGGCAGTCACGTTGTTCCTCCGTGTGGTGGATGCGTTGGCATCCATTTCGATATCGCCCGACTCAGACCGTAGCGGATGAGCGGGGCCGCCCGAATCGGCCTCGGGGCCTGAATGATGAGCAACCTCACCCGGTTGGACAGCCGGCGCCGGCGGGGGCCGACGCGGCGCTGCTGCCGCCCTCTATCTCTGCAGACTCGGCGCCGAGCTGACCGAGGAAGGATGCGATTTCGGTCGAAGGTACGGCGAGTGTGAGACCGGTCGAGCGATCGAAGCCGCTGAGTATGCCGACAACGAACCCATCGAGATCGAACACGGGCCCGCCCGAGTATCCGCCACGGGTCTCCGCTTCGATCAGCAGGACCCGACCTTCGAAACCGTAGACATCGCCCGGTACCAGCCCGACCACCAACCCGTCCTGCACTTCGATGGCTCCCCCATCGGCGTGACCGGCGAGGACCACCGGATCTCCGGGTTCAGGCTCGGCCGAAGCCAGGGTGACGGCGACCGCAGGCGGGGCCGCAGCTGCGGCGAGATCGGTCGCGCTCGACACTCCGAGCATCGGGACGATCGCCGGCTCGATCGGCTGATCCGCCTTGACCTCGAACGCGTGCTCGACGAGGTGTGCGTTGGTGACGAGCGTGTCGTCGACGACGAAACCACTGCCCATCGTCAGGACGCCACAGGCGTTGGTGGCGATCCGAAGCGTCGCCTGCTGCGCCAGCGCCCTCAGCTCGAGCGGGGACGGGGACGAGGTGTCCGCAGCGGCCGATGACGTGCTGCTCGTGAACCGCAGCGTCAGCCCGAACGCGGCAAGGCAGGCGGCCAGCACACCAAGCGCGAAGGTCCACTCGTTCCGTGTTGCGTTGCCTCGCTCCCGCATCGAGAGCGACCGTAGATCGAGCCTTTCGGCCCGACATCAGCAATCCGACTCAGGTGCTCTTGTTCCACTCGGCAGCGAGCCGGGCGTCGTTGCGCAGACGGGCGATGCCGTCGTAGATCGCCGCTTCGAGCGCCGGGCTGATCCGGTGGAAGACGATGCCATACAGCACCATGCCGTCGTCGCTGAGCCGCATGTTGCGGACTTCGACGCGTCCCGCCTCGCCGCTGAGGCGAATGTCGACGCGGAGGCCGACGTGGATCGCTGTGCTCTCCGGAGCCCGAATGAGAGCCCCGGCAACCGAGAGATCGAGCAGGTCTGCGGTGACCGCCTTCTTCCGGTGTGGCATCCACCGACCGCCTTGGGGCGCGAGCCATTCGATGGTGACTCCGGTGACCCGATACCGGACGGAGATCCGCGGTAGGGAGTCAACCCTGGCAAAGGCCTCGGACTGGCGAACCATTTCCTTCATGCCACTGGTTATCGGACCTTGAGTCTCGGACTTGATGGGTTGCTCTACCCTGCCGGCATGGGTCGTCTGCAGAGTTCGTTGGAGTTGTTCAAGGCGTCGTGGTCGGTGATTCGCCAGGACCGCGAGCTGCTCGTGCTCCCTGTCATCTCCGCCGTTGCTGCGGCAGGCACGATCGCCTTGTTCGCACTACCGGTGCTGGCCACTGTCGATTTCGACGCGGTTGATGCCACTGGCAACAGCACGGTCGAGGCCAGCCCCATCACCGCTGCTCTCGTTGCCCTCGCCTATCTGGTGCTCGCGTTCATCACGGTCTTCTTCAATGCAGCGCTGGCTCACGCAGCCAACGAGCGCATGAGCGGCGGCGACCCGACGGTTGGGTCGTCCATCCGAGGGGCCGCATCGCGGGTCAATCGAATCCTGCCGTGGGCCATCGTCTCGGCCACCGTCAGCTTCATCATCAACCAGATCCAGCAACGAGGCGGAATGCTCGGTGGCATCCTCGGATTCCTCGGCGGCCTGGCCTGGTCAGCTGTCACCTTCCTCGTCCTGCCGATCCTCGTGATCGAGGATGTGGGCGTCACCGACGCGGTGAAACGTTCAACCGGACTGCTCAGGTCGGCGTGGGGCGAGGGCCTGGCCGGCCACATCGGTTTGGGCCTGATCAGCTTCATCGCCATGATCCCGCTGGCCATCGTCGGGCTGGTCGGCGTGTCGAGCGGGTCAGCGGCCGTCGCCGTCCCTCTGGTGGCCCTTGCCGTGATCGGCTTCATCGGGGTGATGATCGTGACCTCAGCCCTCTCGATCGTGTTCCAAACCGCCCTGTATCGCTTCGCCACCAATCAACCGACGGCGTCGTTCCAGCGAGACCTGATGCAGGACGCCTTCCGCATTCGGTGAGTTCAACGGCCGCAGGGCGTAGACAGCGATCGGGTGGCATCGGGAACCGACCTGCTCATCGGTCAGCGTCAGCCCGCTGCGGCATCGGCGGTGCTGTCGATGGGAGCGTCGATGATCTCGTCCTCGGGTGCGGCGGCGTCGTCAGCTTCGGCGTCGTCCGACCCCGACCGGCCCGATTCAGCCCGCCACTGGGCGATCTCGGCCCGGAGGGCGGCCGCCTCCGCGTCCGGATCATCGAATGCAACTGCGGTCGCAACGGCTGTGTCCGCTGGACGTGCGGGTTCGCTCTCGACGATGGCTTCGTCCTCGACGATCGCGGGTCCGGCATCGAAGACCTCGACCGATGGTGGCGCCAACGACCCCTCAGCAGACAGACCAGACGCAATGGTGACAGGTTCCGAAACCGGGACGGAGTCGGCGCCGCCGACCTCGGCAACCCTGACTTTGGAGAACAGGGCGAAGAAGCTGATGTCGAGCGGAGCCAGGGCCAGCACGAGTGATGTCAGTCGGTTGCTCTGAGGGGATCTCGACCTCGGACCACGACATGATGGCAACACCCGAGGGCTCGACATCGCAGCCAGGGGGCAGCAGCACGCTGACCGAGCCGAAGAGGGAGAAGATGTTCATCGTCAGGTCCTCGTCGTCTTCGTCGACGAAGGACCGACTCAGATCGACTGCGCACCGGCCGAACACGGCGATCACCAGGGAGTCCTCCGCCAGCTTCCATCGCCCTGAGCGAACGGTACGGCCGAGGACCGCAATCACTTTCGATGTGTAGCTCGCCATCGCGAAAACCTGCTCTGAGTGGAGTCAAGGCAGCTTCGGAGGCCCCGGGACCGATATGAGCCGATACTGCGACGCGGCTCTCAGCCGAGAACCCGTCTCACTTCACCGCAGCACTCGATGGTCTCCAATGCCACGGCCTGATCCGAACTCATGTTGCGGACCATGACCTCCTCGACGCCTCGGGCTGCGAACCCTGCCAACTCTTCGGCGACGTCAGCGACGCCTCCGTAGACGAGTTGCTCACGCGGCATTCCCCGATAGCCGGTGTCGACCATGGCGTCACCCAGACGACGGGCGCGATCCCCGTCGGCGAGGACGATCACGTCCTTGCGAACAATGATGCGTGCCGGACGGTCCTCCTCCACGCAGAATCGCTCGTAGTCGGCCTGCGAAGACGCCATCGAGTCCGGCGTCACCGACGGAGTCGTGTACCAGGCGTCGCCGAGCCTGGCGGCGCGACGCAGGGCGACGCCGACACCGCCACCCATCCACCACTCGACGCCGTGCGGTGGCAGTGGCGAGATGCGAGCAGCCGACAATCCAAAGCGCTCGCTGTCGACGACTCGCCCGGCCAGGAGCGCCGAGATGACGCGAATGGACTCCTCGATGTCGCCACCCCGAGTCGCAAGCGAAGCTCCCATGGCATCGAACTGGACGCTCCCCCTTCCGATACCGGTCTGGATGATGAACGGGACGTCGCTCATGGTGGCCAGGGTCGCCACCTGTTCAGCCACGAGCACTGGATGCCACAGGGGCAGGAGAAACAGGCACCCGATGGGTCGGGTCGAATCCCATTCGGCCAGCAGCCGGCCGAGCATCGGAACGTTCTGGTAGTAGGGCGACGACATCGCATGGTGATCGCCCAACGAAAGCGAATCGAGCCCGGCCTCGTTGGCCGTCCGAGCCCGCTCGATCATGCTTCGGGCACCCGCTGCCGGGCCCGCCCCGTCCCCGTCAGGCCGGCTGGAGCTGAGCGAAATGCCGACACGCATGAGGCGCAGCCTTCCACATCTCCCATGGGTCGTGACACCGAGCGTGTCGGAGTGCCACACTCGGGCATGGCGAAGACCACCGAAGACGCAACCCTCCAACACCTTGCAGACTGGCCGACACCGGCCGGCGCCGAGCACTACCGATCGGACGGGCGCCTGAAGAAGGCCTACTACGAGAAGCGACTGACCGAGCTGCAGGAAGAACTCGTCACGCTCCAGCACTGGATCCAGACCAAGGGACTCCGAGTGCTCGTGATCTTCGAGGGACGCGGATCGGCAGGCAAAGGCGGTGTGATCAAGCGGATCAGTGAACGGACGAGCCCACGGATCGTGCGGACCGAGGCCCTGCCCAAACCGACCGAACGCGAACAGACGCAGTGGTACTTCCAGCGGTACGTGCCCCTCTTGCCCTCCGGCGGCGAGATGATTCTCTTCGACCGGAGTTGGTACAACCGGTCCAACGTCGAGTGGGTGATGGGATTCTGCTCACCGGAGCAGCACCAGGAGTTCCTGCGCACCTGCCCCGAGTTCGAACGCATGCTGGTGCGCTCCGGGGTCATCATCGTGAAGTACTGGTTCTCGATCAGCTACGAGGAACAATCTCGCCGTTTCGCAGCGCGGAATCAGGAGCCCCTGAAGCGCTGGAAGCTCTCCGACATGGACCTCGAGGAGCACCGGCGCTACGTGCGCTATTCGATGGCAAAGGACACGACGTTCCAGCACACCGACATCAAGCAGGCTCCGTGGTTCGTCGTGCCTTCGGACGACAAGCGACGGGCGCGTCTCAACTGCATCAGCCATCTGCTCTCGGTGATTCCGTACGAGAACCTCGTCCCCGACCCGGTCAAGATCCCGAAGATGAAAGACGAGCCGTACATCCGCCCGCCGATCAGTGAGCAGACGCTGGTGCCGCTTCTCTACTGATCCATCGATGGGCCCGCTCGCTTCGAGACTTTTTCGCGATCGATGAGATATCCGTCGTGGATGAAATATCCGTTGTGATCAGGACGTTGATTCCTCATTGTCCGTACATTCACCCCGGTACGTTCATGATGTCCGTCGAGCGACGGACCCGACAAAGGATTTCAACATGAGCCTGCATCTTGGCGACACCGCCCCAGACTTCACCGCAGATACCACCGATGGCGAGATGTCCTTCCATGCATGGAAGAAGGGCTCCTGGGCCGTCTTCTTCAGCCACCCCGCCGACTTCACCCCCGTGTGCACCACCGAGCTCGGCCGCACCTCGGCCCTCCAGGGCGAGTTCGCCAAGCGCAACACGAAGGCAATGGCCCTCTCGATCGACCCAATCGAGGATCACAACCGCTGGGCGCCCGACATCGGCGAAGTCGGCGGCACCGAACTCAACTTTCCGATCGTGGCCGATCCGGATCGGCGAGTCGCCGAGCTCTACGACATGATCCACCCCGGCGAGGGCGACACCTCGACCGTCCGCTCGGTCTTCATCGTCGACCCAGCCGACAAGCTGCGGCTCATGCTCACCTATCCCAAGTCCGTCGGTCGCAACTTCGACGAGATCGTCCGAGTGATCGATGCCCTGCAGGCAACGGATCGAGACTCGATCGCAACTCCGGCCGATTGGCAGCCCGGAGACCGCGTGATCGTGTCCCCCGGCATGTCGACCGAGGACGCGAAGTCGACATTCCAGAACGTGGTCGAGGTCAAGCCTTACCTCCGCTTCGCTGACGCCCCGTCAGCCTGAGCTCGACGGCCAGCGGGCGGCCGAAACCGCACCGCCCCGGCCGAGGAGTCACGCCTTGGGGATCCGCAACACCTGTCCGACCATGATCTTGTCCGGATCGGTCAGCATCGGCTGATTTGCCTTGAAGATCTCCTGGTACCGCAGCGGATCACCGAGATACTTCCTGGCCAACTTGGACAGCGTGTCGCCGGACTTCACCGTGTGCATCGTCTGAGCACCAGCAGCAAGCTTGCGACGCGTCGCCGCTGCCTTGCGGGCCGCCGGAGTGGCCGGAGCCGCACTCCTCGCGAGCGGCTTGACGGTGATCTTGTCGTTGACCCGACGGACGCCCTGCACATTGCCGACGGCGAGGGCGACCTTCTCACGATCCGCCTTGTTGCGGACTAGGCCATTGATCGTGGCGACGCCGTCGTCGAAGGTGACGTCGAGACGCTGGACCTTGAGCCCCAGTTGACCGACGTACTTCGTGAGTTCGACGCCCTTCGCGGCTTCACGATCGGCCTCGGCGGCCTTCAGCGACTTCTGGCGGTCGACTGCTGCCTTGGCCTTCTCCGCTGCCTTCTTCTTGGCGGCGGTGGCTTTCTTGGCGGCGCGGTCTGCGGCGATCTTGGCCTTGGTGGCCTCCTTCACCTGCGTCGCGATCTTTTCCGCTTTGTCCTTTTCCGCCTTGGTGGTGCCGATGCCGATACTGGCGCCGGCGTCCTTTGCGAAGTCGATGACTCCCATTGATTCCACTCTCCTGTGTGATGAGAAGACGCCCGAGAGGAGTCTCTCTGTTTGCCCGCTTCTGCGGTTCCCGGACGACGGGCGTCCAGGAAACAGAACTTCTCTGCGGAAACGAAGCTAGTTGTTCGCCCCTGAGGGGTTCGGGATGCGGCCGCCGTCGTGGAGATCCGGCCAGACGTCGTTCGGTTCTGAGCGAGGCGGCACCCCCGATCTTCGGACACACTTGGTCCCATGTTGTTGAAACCATGGCCGGCCGACTTCTTCGAGAAGAAGCGGGGCGAGAACTGCCCGCAGTGCACATCAGGCCGAGTCAGCGAGACCGAGACATGGTGTCCGCTACTACACCGGTGTCGCTGCCGACGTCTATCTCCAGCGAACGGGACCAACACCTGGGTACTCGGTCGTGGTCTTCCGCGGCCGACATGTCGGCGATCCGCAGTCGATGACGACAACCGAGCATACCGAGTTCTGGACCGACGTGAGCGCTGCGGCACGAGCGATCGAGGCGGTGTTCGATCCGGTTCACCTGAACTTCCAGATTCTCGGCAACCAGGACCCGCACGTCCACGCCCACGTCATCCCCCGGTACGACCCGGACCCGGCACCGTCGATGCCGCTGCCACCAGAAGCGTGGGAGGCGAGCGTCGAGTTGGAACCAAACGTGTTGAAGTCACAACTCGACGCCCTTCGCTCACACATCGAGACGACCCGGACCGAGGGGTCGACACCGGTCAGATGACTGGCCAGACGATCTTGGTTCGCCAGGTGGCCGGGTCGGGCTCGGCCGCAGGATCCGACACGTAGCACTCCCACATTCCACTTGCGGGCCGAACGCCCTGCGCTTCCATCCAGGCCTGGAGGTCGGCGTAGGTCTGCTTCATCGTTTCGAAGGGGCCGATGTGCCATGCGACGACGGCCCGACCGCCTGGCAACACGATGGGGTGGGCATCCCCGACAGCGCCCACCGTGGTTGACACTGGGAAGCCGGCTTCGATGGTGACGGTCGCCCTCGGCACCTCCGGGTAGAACCCGAACGGCGGACCGACGATCTGCACGCCGGAGGCCTCAGCCGCGGCTGCTGCGGCCGTGAATGCACGTTCGAAGAAGGCAGGAAGGTCGGCCACAGCGACATCGCCGCGAACCGAGATGGCCTCTTGCGGCTCCAGTTCGACGATTTCAGGGGACAGTCGAGACATGCCCGAATCGTCCCCGATTTCGGCCCCGAGGGCCCGGGCCGTAGGTCCTGCCGCTGACCCGGACGACGGAGCCCCGCAGGATCTTCAATGGTGCAGCTCGCGCCCCATCCACGCCGCCGGTGACGACCCCAGCATCCGAGGGCCGTGGGGCCATGTGCCGGAGATCGGGAGGGCAGTCGTCACATCGCCGAACGGTGTCGACGTGGTGTGCATCGCCGCCGGGTCCACCGTGGGGCGCTCGGGCTCGAACCGCCGTGGACCGCCCATGACGACGAGCCAGTTGCGGGTTCGCAGCAGGGACAGCCGGGCCAGCCATGTGCCGCCCGCCTCGGCTTGGTGCTGCACGAGGCGCTCGGCGGCGAACGCGGCGAGCAGCCCGGTGCAGTAGTCGAGCGCTTGCACGGGAAGCGGGGTCGGCGACGTTCGTCCTGCCGCCGCAGCGCCGGCGAGGACGATGCCGGTCGTGGACTGCACGATCGAGTCGAAGCCGCGCCGGCCGGCCCACGGTCCGACCCAGTCGAAGGCGCAGACCTGCACAGTGACACTCCCCGGTGCAACCGAGTCGAGCGAGAAACCTCGGGCTTCGAATGCACCAGGTCGGTACGCGTCGATCCACACGTCGGCCTCATCCAGCAGACCGCGGAACGTCGTTGCACCCTCCGGAGAATCGAGTTCGACGAACGCGTTCCGCTTGCCGGAGCCCGTCGTCAACACGCCGATCTCCACCGAAGGCAGGTGCTCCGATCCGATTCGCAACACGTCGGCGCCGTGAGCGGCGAAGGTCAGGCCGGCCACGGGACCGGCGAGCACGCGTGAACAATCGAGCACCCGTCGCCGACGTTCATGGTCTCGCGGTCGACCGTCACCGATCCGCTCGACCGAGATCACGGGAAGCGCCGACGTTGCTGCTGCGTGCGGGTGCTCGCTCCACTCGTCGAGTGTGCGAAGCCGGGCCGAAATCAAACCCTGCTGGATCAGCACCGACTCGAGCTCGCCTGCGTCGCGTCGCAGGACCGCGGCCTGCACCGACGCACGTTCCGGTTCGCACCCGAGCTCGGCGACGATCCCGGCCGCATGGTGAGGGAAGTTGCAGTGGAACTGGATGTGGCCCCCGTCAGACGTGTCGTAGTAGCCGGACAGGTCGGCCCAGGTCGGCACGCGTTCCCCATTGAGCAGGGCATCGCCGGAACACAGCGCTACTGCCCGCTTGCGATCGAGCGTCTTCACGCCGAACGCTGCGTTCGCTGCTGCTGCCGCGGTGAACACGGCCTGATCGACATCGAATGCCGAGGCGAACGAGCCGTCCCCCACCAGAGCGACCGACTCGAGCGCAGGGCCGGGCACGAGCAGCTCGAGCTCGCTGAGATCAACGGCATCGTCCGACTGCTCGACCATCGCCCAACTATCGGCTGGTCGACCGGGGAACGCCAATCATGATCGCGTCGACGTTGATCGGCGCGACCATGGGTCCATGTCCGAACCAATTGAGCTTGCGGGTGAACGGGTCCGGCTCGACTCGACTGTCGCCGAAGATGGGCCGGCTCTCATTGCCATTCGCAGGACCGACCAGGTGCGCCGATGGTGGCGAGGCAAGGACTTCGAGGCGGAGTTTACTGAAGACCTATCGGACGACGAGGGGATCCAACTCACGATCAGAGCAGCGGATCGGATCATCGGAATGATCCAGTTCAGTGAGGAGGAGGACGCCGACTACCGGCACGCCTCGGTTGACGTCTACATCGACCCGTCCCTTCATCGCCGGGGCTACGCCAGCGACGCGATCCGGACGCTTGCCGACTACCTCTTCGACCAGCGAGGCCATCATCGACTGACGATCGACCCGGCGGTCGCGAATCGTCCAGCGATCAGCTGCTACGCCTCGATCGGGTTCCAGCCGGTCGGTGTCATGCGCGCCTACGAGCGCAACGCCGACGGCACGTGGGCGAACGGACTCCTGATGGAGATGCTCGCGAGCGATCGGACGCGCTCCCGCCGAACACATTCGCCCCAACGATGATCTGAGGCAGCGTCACCGGCGGCAAGCGCCGCCGAGAATCGCGCTCCGTCAGCCGATGATCTCGAAGGCTGCCGCGAGCTCGACGCCCAACGCTTCGCCGATCGATGTTGCCGGTCCTCGTAGGAAGGCATCTGGCGAGGCCAAGTCACCCCCGAGATTGTCCAGGTAGATCTGATGACACGACAGCGATTCGACCCCGGCCGCGAACGTCTCGGTGACGTCGACTGCATGCGTCGCCTGAGGACTGCCGGAGAACGCAACGAAACGAACGCCATCCCACGCATCGGCTGCCCTGCGAAAGACCCACGGGTTGCCGGCATCACGCACGGCGTCGAGCAACGAACGACCGACCGCGCGGTGATCAGGGTGGTTCCAACTGGGGCCGCCCCACGAATCGCGAAAGTTGATCGAGAGAACGACGTCTGGTCGATGGCGGCGGATCGCTTCACACAACGCAGCACGGAGTGCAACGCCCTCCTCGACGAGACCATCGGACAAACCGAGAAACTCGACGTCCTCGACCCCGACAGCGAGGCACGCAGCGACCTGCTCGGCCCGCCGCAACGGCCCGACTTCCGCAGGTTCCATCGTCGAGATGCCGGCTTCGCCGTCGGTCACGAGCACATATGAGATCCGCTTGCCTTGCCCGGTCCATCGGGCGACTGCAGCCGCCGCTCCGTACTCCATGTCATCTGGGTGGGCGACAACGGCAAGGGCGGACAGCCAGTCCTCGGGGACAGGCTCGAGATTCGACATACGGTCAAACCTAGACGGCACCGGATACCGCTGTCAGCGGTGGGCGCGTCGGGTTCCCGCAGCCGGTGACGCGTGGGCGCGCTAGGTTCCGGCTCGATGGCGCCTGCCCGCAAGATCGCATTCATCGGTTCACACTCGGTTCGCAAGACGAATGCGGTCCATTCATTCGCCGGCGCAGTCGGACGCAGCGGACGGAGCGTCGAGGTCGGTCGGGAGGTCGTGCGTTTCAGCCCGCTCGGGCTCAACGAAGGCGCCACTCCCGAGGCTCAATTGTGGGCGATCATGACCCAGATCCAACAAGAGCTCGAGTTGCGGATGCGCGCTGATGTGTTGGTCGCCGATCGCGCCGTCATCGACAACTTCGCCTACTTCCTCCGAGTGACCGGAGGTGATGACCCGTTCGGCATCAAGCCTCTGGTGCGGAGCTGGTCGAAGACCTACGACCTCTATGTTCGCCTCCTCCCCGACATTCCGCTGAAAGCCGACGGTGTTCGCAGCACGAACCAGCGGTTCCGCAACGAGATCGAGAAGATCCTCGACCTGATCATCCCGCAGTACGTCGACGCTGACAGATTGGTCGAGCTCCGAGCGTCCGAGATCAGCGAAGCGTTCGACTGGGCCGGTCTGCTCGAGCGCCTGTGCGGCCCTGATCGGTCCCGACGTTCCAGTGCCCAAGCCGGTCAGCTACGCACCGACACTCTGGGATTGATCGTTGGGCCGGAGTCCCTCGTAACCCTGACCTCGTGACGGCCGACCGATTTGGGGCGCGCTCATAGCCGGCGGGACGGTACCGACGCTTCTGTCGACCTCGATGTGGAGAAACCCATGGGCGCCAAGGACACGCGAGACTTCTCGTCTCGCGATGAACTCATCACTCGGACTGCGACGATCGCTGCGATCGCCGCGGGCTTCTCTATCTGACGTGGCGCCTCGTCGCCTCTCTCAGCGTCGGGACGCTCTGGCTGGGGCTCCCGCTTCTCGTCGGTGAGCTCTGGGGTTTCTCACAGCTCCTGATTCTCACCTTCCAGGGCTGGAACGTGAGGGGACCCGGAGATCCCCGTCGCAGGTCTCGACGACGACGACGAGCCGGTCACGGTCATCGTCACCGCCCACGGCGCAGCGCTGGACGACATCGAGCACACGCTGCTGGCCACCGACGGCCTACGCGGTCCGCACGACGTCGTCGTGGTGGACCGTCACCACCGGCCCGAGGTGGCCGATCTCGCCGCGAACTACGGCGCAGAGCTTCTCCATCGCCGGCGAGCAAGCCTCCGACGGCTTCTGGCATGGCCGCTTGCGAGAGCCGACGTCCGTTCGCTGCCTGGGTGCACGCCGGGCACGTCCCGATGCCGCACTTCCTCGAGCGGACATTCGGAGCCGTTCGAAGACGCATCGGTTGCTGTGGTCCAGAGCGCCTTCGGCATGCTCAACAAGGACTCACTCGTCCATGTCCGTCATGGCCGCGACGAAGAGGCGTTCGAGCGCAGTGTTGTCGGGCCGGCGATGAGCCGACGGGGTCTGGCATCTTGGCTGGGCAGCGGATCGATGGTCCGGGTCATGGCCTTGAAGACGGTCGGTGGACTCGACGTCGGTGATTCCGCCGCCGTGCAACGCGCTGCGTCTCGGCTCCACCGGGCCGACTGGACATCGGTCTTCGAACCAGACGCCTCTCGTCTTCCGGCGACGCCCCCGACACGCTGGGTCAGTACCTCGCCGAGCATCGGCAGCGAGCGATCGAGCAACTCGAGATCATCCGCTCGGTCGACGGTCCGCTGCGGGCGCGTGGGCTCTCGCTCGCGGTCGCGCGTCGCGCAACTTGCGATCCGCAGTCCGTTTGCGAGCGGAGCGCAGTCGGTGATCACCACCGCCGTGCTCATCGGCGCACTCGTCTCCGGCGTCTTCCCTGTCGCAGCGACCGTTCCGGACTGGCTCATCGCGTGGGCGCCGTTCGGAATCCTCGGTACCTTCGCCCGACACAAGCTCGGTCGCGGGACGATGGCGTACGGCGACTGGATCCGGCACGGCTGGCGAACGATCGGTGCCGATGCCGAGCGCGTTCGCGGCAGTGTTCGGCCGTGTCGCCAGCGTCGACAGCCGGAGGGAGCAGATCGATTCGAGGCGCTCGGCCGGCTTCGCCTTCTCACCTTCGCGATGGTCGGTCTCGATCTCGCACTCGTCGCCCGGGCGAGCACGATCCTCTGGCACGATCTCCTACCGGAGTTCACGACCGCTCAACGTGTTGCGGTTCTCGGAGCCAGCCTCGTGGCAGTGGTCCCGATGGTCGATGTGCTTCAGGTGATCGTCCGAAGAAAGCAGCGACGAGCGAACTTCCGCATCGACCTCGACCTCCCGGCGACGATCGACGATGACTCGGTCACCACCATCGATCTGGCAGTGCACGGTGTTGCCCTTCGCCATGTCCGTCAGCTCGAGGTCGGGGAACGCGTGCGGGTGACGATCCGCCTGCCCCACGAGGTCGGGCCGCCGACCACGGTTGCGACGGATGGTCTCGTGCGCTCGTGCTCGCCTCTCGATGACGAGGCGCTGGCGTGTCGGCATCGAGTTCGTCGATGTGCCGATCGAGGCCAGTGCCGCCCTCTTCAGGTTCTGCGCGATCGAGTACCCGATGTCGACGGGCGAGGACCACGCCAGCATCGAGGCCCGTTCTCCCGGCGAGCTCGAAGTGCACCCCGCCGCCCACCACGGACTGGCCCGCGTCGCGACGTTCGTCGCCGCGTCGCTCGGCGCGCTGACGATGCTGTTCGGTCCGGCCGCTCCGTCGGCGTTCGCGGCGACCCCGATCATCGACGGATCCGTCTGCCTCTCCGACTCGACGGGCGCGCCCCTCGCGGGCGGCGACGTGTCGTACTACTCGGGCGGCTGGTACACGTTCGGCACCACCGACGAGACGCGGCTGCGTGGCTGGGCTGCTCCCCGATGCTCGAACGACGTTCGCTGTCGTCTACGGCGGCACCCGCAACGAAATCTCCCAGGACCCGACCGTCGACCCGCATGTGAGCTTCTCGACCGTCGCAGTCGAGGTCGCCTTCACCGACTCCACCGGCGCCCCCTACGCCGACATCCCGGTCAACTACTACGCCAGCGGCTGGAAAGACTTCGGCACCACCGACGACGACCGGCCACGCCACCCTCGAACTCCTCGCCCAACGCACCACCTTCGCCGTCACCTACGGCGGCACCCGAAACGAAATCACCCAGGACACCCGCACCGCCACCAACATCGAACTTCGCCACCATCCCCGTCGAGGTCGCGTTCACCGACTCCACCGGCGCCCCCTTCGCCGACATCCCGGTCAACTACTACGCCAGCGGCTGGAAAGACTTCGGCACCACCGACGACAACGGCCACGCCACCCTCGAACTCCTCGCCCAACGCACCACCTTCGCCGTCACCTACGGCGGCACCCGAAACGAAATCACCCAGGACACCCGCACCGCCACCAACATCAACTTCGCCACCATCCCCGTCGAGGTCGCGTTCACCGACTCCACCGGCACCCCCTATCGCCGACATCCCGGTCAGCTACTACGCCAGCGGCTGGAAAGACTTCGGCACCACCGACGACGAACGGCCACGCCACCCTCGAACTCCTCGCCCAACGCACCACCTTCGCCGTCACCTACGGCGGCACCGCCAAGCAGATCACCCAAGACACCCGCACCGCCACCAACATCGAACTTCGCCACCATCCCCGTCGAGGTCACCTTCACCGACTCCACCGGCGCCCCCTATCGCCGACATCCCGGTCAGCTACTACGCCAGCGGCTGGAAAGACTTCGGCACCACCGACGACGACCGGCCACGCCACCCTCGAACTCCTCGCCCAACGCACCACCTTCGGCGTCAACTACGGCGGCACCCGAAACGAAATCACCCAGGACACCCGCACGACACCACCGAGTTCAACTTCGCCACCGTCCCCGTCGACGTCACCTTCACCGACTCGACCGGCGCCCCCATCGCCGACGTCCCCGTCGACTACTACGCCAGCGGCTGGAAAGACCTCGGCACCACCGACGACGACCGGCCACGCCACCATCGAACTCCTCGCCCAACGCACCACCTTCGCCGTCACCATCGGCGGCACCACCAACCAGATCACCCAGGACACCCGCACCGCCACCAACATCGAATTCGCCACCGTCCCCGTCGAAGTCGCGTTGGTCAACTCCACCGGCGCCCCCATCGCCGACGTCCCCGTCGGCTACTACGCCAGCGGCTGGAAAGACTTCGGCACCACCGACGACACCGGCCACGCCACCCTCGAACTCCTCGCCCAACGCACCTACCTTCGCCGTCACCTATCGGCGGCACCTCCAAGCAGATCACCCAAGACACCCGCACCGACACCAACATCGAATTCGCCACTGGCGCCGTCACCGGCGACCCGGTCGAGATCCTGTCCTACTACGCCAACGGCTGGAAGGCCTTCGTCTCTGGCATGGAGCTTCTGGGCCAGAGCGTGCCGTTCCGGCTCGCCGACGGGTCGACGCGCTCCTTCACGGTCGTCGCCGGCCAGTCGCTCGCAGTTCCGTCCGGCCTGATCACCGAGCCCATCGCACCAACCACCACGACCGCACCAACGACCACCCCACCACCACCACCGCACCAACCACCACCGCACCAACCACCACGACCACCGCACCAACCACCACCGCACCAACCACCACCGCACCACCACCACCGCACCAACCACCACCGCACCAACCACCACCACCGCACCAACGACCACCACCACCGCACCAACGACCACCCCACCACGTCCACGCCCACCACGGCCGCACCCACGACCACGGCACCGACCTCCGAAGCGTTCGACGAGGAAATCGCCAGCGCTGAACAACGCCTCAGCACCACGACCACCACCGCCGCACCACACCACCGCCGCACCAACCAGCGCTGCACCAACCACCGCCGCACCATCCACCGCCGCACCAACCACGACGCCACCCGCGACGACGGCACCGGCCTCGGACGATCTCGACCAGGGAGTTGTCAGTTCAGAGCCTGAGGTCGAAACCAACGCCGAGCCCCCGACCGAATCTGCCGCGGCGTCCGTACCCCAGCCCGGCAACCCGACCGACTCGTCCGAGGCCGATGGTGGAACTGTGTTCATCGCCCTTGGGATCGCCATCCTGGCCGGCGCGCTGCTCCTCTTCTTCCGAGTACGGCGCCGAACGTTCGCCGGGAACGTCGACTGACGGGCCGCACGCTGGTCCGTGAACTCCTGGGGGAGCCGGCTACGGGGCTACCACGCTCGTCGGTCCGGAGTACATGTCGGTCTGCTTGACGGGTTCAAAACCGACGCTGAGGTAGAGGTGTTTCGCTGCCGGGTTGTCTTGTTCGAAGCAGATCTTGATGCGCTTGGCGCCGGCCTCGGCAAGCCGATCGATTCCGGTGGTGAGTATGTGGCGGGAGCCACGGCTCGGCTCGTAATGCAGCGATACAAGTGGCCGAGACTGTGCGGGTGACCGACCAGAAGGCTTCGACATCGGCGACCGGTGGATCGGCCTCGTCGACAGGCCTCCTGGCTCGATGAACGACCTGGACGCCGAATCGATGGGTGGCTTTCTCGATTCGCGCCGTGATGCTTCTTGGTCCGGTTGCGGCCGGATTCGTGGCGGTTCAGTCCGCCGCGGTGTTGGTGCCGAGGCCGGGATCCCCTGCTCTGGATGCGCTGTGGCTCGTCCTTCTGATGGCCGTGTCGTTCGCTGCAGCCCTCGTGGTGCAGCGGTTCACCAAGTACCTGGCACCCCTTCGCACGCTGTTCACGCTTTCGCTCGTATTCCCTGACGAGGCTCCCTCGCCGATTCCGCTCCGCGAGCCTGCGAACCGGTACGGGCCGGCAGCTCGCGCAACGCCGACCGACCGGGATCGGACCCGAGCAGGCTGCGGCGGAGGACCTCGTCACCTCGCTCGCTCGCCTGAGTCGTCACGATCGACTCACCAGGGGTCACGCCGAACGGGTTCGGGCCTACTCCGTCATGCTCGGCGAGGAAGTCGGTCTCGCTGCCGGACGATCTCGGAGAAGCTGAACTGGGTGCGTTGGCCCACGACATCGGCAAGCTCCACGTTCCCACGGAGATCCTGAACAAGCCCGGGGCGCCCGACCGACGCCGAGTGGGACGTATTGCGGACCGCACCGGGGTGCAGCGGCCGACCACGTGGAGCCGCTTCGCTCATGGCTCGGCGACTGGGTGGACGCAGCGACCCAGCACCACGAGCGCTATGACGGCAACGGGTACCCGCTAGGGCTGGCCGGATCGGAGATCGGGCTCGCCGGTCGACTCGTGTCGATCGCAGATGCGTTCGACGTCATGACGGCCACCCGCTCCTAAAGAAGCCTCTCCCGCTCGAGCAGGCACGGCCGAGCTCGTACGCAATGCCGGCTCGCAATTCGACCCCGCGCTCGTACGAGCGTTCCTTCGCGTTTCCGTCGGCGAGCTCCGATGGGTTGTCGGGCCTCTGGGTGGCTCTCGCATCTCCCGACTCCCGCGAGCCCCACTCACGGGCCTGGCGAACAGCCTCCGGATCGGCCGCAGTAGCGACCGTGACCGTAGGAGCCACTCTTGCGGTTGTCGCACCCGTCACCACGTTGTCGGACCCCGATCCGGGGGTGGAGCGGGCCGCGTCGGTGGAGTCGGTCGACGATCTGATCGAGGCTCCGAGCCCGCAGGCAATGGTGGACGAAAGCAGCAGCCGTTCCCGTTCCTCGCTGATCACGGTTCCCTCGACGAGCGTTGCACCCTCGACCACGACGAGCGTTGCACCCTCGACCACGACGAGCGTTGCACCCTCGACCACGACGTGAAGTGACCGCATCCTCGACCACGACGAGCGTGGCACCCTCGACCACGACGACGACAAGGCCGCCCGGCGGCATGGTTGCCGGCGATGACCTCTACACGATCACGAAGGCGTCGTTCACGGTGCTGGCCGTTCAGGACAACGATGTTCCGGGAACGGGCAAGCTGGATCCCTCAGCCACAGAGATCGCGCAGATCACCGTCCCGCGGGACAGTCACCGTTCAGGGGCTCACGATTCGCTACACCCCAAATCCCGGCGAGACATCGGGTGTCGACAGCTTCGTCTATCGGGCTTGTGACAACGGTTTGTCATGCGACACAGCGACCGTGACGCTGACGCTCGCTGTCACCTAGTCAAGCTACGCGCTGGCCACTGCGTCGCCCATCGACGCCACTCAGCTCCGCACCGACACTCTGGGATTGATCAACCTGGCTCCATCGGGGGCCCGATGATGTCGCAGTTGTGCTCAGCAGCGTGCGCAACCAGTCCGGGTACGTCGACTGGGGTCGGGGCTGGGATGAATGCGCCGCTGGTGACCTCTCGGCTGCCCTCGACGTGGAACGTCTCGAACCCAGCTGGCGTGATCATCTCGAAGTAGTGAGCCGTCGCGCTGTCGACACGGAACGTGTGCGGCACATCTCGCGGCAACCAGGCCACCGTTCCCGGGCCGCACTCTTGCTCGGCATCGCCGATCCGTACCGTCAGCGTTCCCTCGACAATGAGCATGGCCGTGTCCTCGTCGTGATGCACATGAAGTGGCGGCGAGAAGCCGGCGCCGCCGTGCCACTCGATGACCGACATCGCCCCGCCGGTCGAGTCGCCATCGCAGCGAACCTGCATCCACGTGTCGAGAAACCACCGGGCTTCTTCCGGCCGGCAGGTACCCGTCGCACCGCTGGTCGTCGCAACTGCTGTCTTCATCGGACTTCCTTTTCGGTAGATCATGGACCGCGCCAGCGATATGTTCGTGGTTGTCACCGGCGCGGCGTTGACCGATCCACGACTCACGGAGTTGGAACACGAGACACAACGGCGTCGGGGGAGCCGACTACGGGGCTACCACGCTCGTCGGTCCGGAGTACATCTCGGTCTGCTTGACAGGTTCGAAACCGACGCTGAGGTAGAGGTGTTCCGCTGCCGGGTTGTCTTGTTCGAAGCAGATCTTGATGCGCTTGGCGCCGGCCTCGGCAAGCCGGTCGATTCCGGTGGTGAGTATGTGGCGGGCGAGCCCTCGTCCCTGGTGATCGTCTTCGGTGCGCATGGGTTCGACCTGACCTGTGGCGGTTTCGGCGTCGTACCAGAACAATCCATACGCCGCGGTGTCGCCGTGACTGTCCTGCACCACCAGGTCGAGGTCGGGGCGATACAGCGACGTTTGAAGCAGGCGTGGCTCGACATCGACGTGGTTGCGCTTCGTCGAGATCATGTGATGGGGACTCCCCATGGTGTCGACACGACTGGACAACCGATAGCCGTCGTGCAGCGGGCTGATCTCCGGCCGCTCGCCTGCAGCGATCCATGACTCGACCAATCCAGGTTCCTTGATCGCAAAGCCATGACCGACCAACACCTCACGCATCACCTCATCAGCAGAGTCGACCTCGAGTTGAACATCTTCGAACCCGGAGGCGCTGGCGTGATCAAGCCCGCGCCCGATGACGTGTGCAATCCAGTCAGGAGTTGCATCTGGCAGGAGAAGCGGATCGAGCGCCAGCCCGTCGCCCCAGGCGGTCGCGATCACCGCAGCCTCTGGGCGACCGAGATCGTCGAACCAGAAGAGCTGATCGAGGTTGTCCGTTGTCGCGCGGGGAACGCCACCACCACTGCAGATCGGCCGCTTCGTACAGCCCCTTGGTGGGGTGCATGCCACGGGCTCGTTGCAGCAGTGCCGTCACAGCTTCCAGGTAGTCGAGTCCGACCCGATGTTCTTCTCGCATTGTCCTCACCTCACGTCATCGCGTTCGGGTGTCGCTGCTCGGACCACGGGCGTCGAGACGAGTCGTTCGAGAAAGGCCGAGAGGAGAGGACCGATCTGGTCGGCGTGGTGGAGCCACGGTGCATGGCCGCCTTCCACGATGTGCAGCTCGGCGTCGACCATCGCGTCGGCCATCTCGCCGGCCGACAGCCGAAGCTCCCATGGGGTCGTCGTCGGCGAACACCAGCAGTGTTGGTGCCTGGATCTGCGCCAACTGATCGGCGGTGAGCGCCATTTCGGGGCGACTCCCCCGAACTCTGACCAATCGGTGCAACATGGCGAGGAAGGTGTGCTCGAAGTGAGGCAGGCGCTCGGTGGCCAGGATGAGCTTGGCGATCTCGGGAGGCAACGGGTGCTCGTGGACCATCTTGGACAGTTGCTCGACCTGGCCCTCCGACGGCGGCTGGAGCTTCATCAGCAGCCGGCCGAGCGGTCGGACCGACAGGAGCCGCATCGGCAACGGCGCCGATGTGTCGAGCACGATCGCAGGACAACCGATGTGAGCGAGGGCCAGGACCCGGTCGGGTCGGTCGATGGCCAACCAACTGGCCCACAGCGAACCCAACGAGTTGGCGATGACGACGGGCCGGTCGAGACCCAGTCCGTCAAAGACCTCGACGAGGAATCGGACGGCATTGGCTCGTCAGATCATCGGTGAAGTCGAGGGTCACATCGGTGAGACCGAACGCGGGGAGATCGACGGCGAACAGGGTGACCCCGTCGATGCGGGTCATCAGCGGAGCCCACATCGCTGCCGGAACCCCGATGCCGTTGAGGAGTACGACCGGCGGGCCTTCGCCGGTGACGAGGACGTGGGCCTGCCCATCGATGACGGGGGCCTCGACCCACCGCTCCTCAGCGGTCAGCCCGTAGTGGGAAAGCACCGTCGCCTGCGCCTGCGAGAACTCTTCGTCGAACATCACCAGCTCCAACCTCTGCGTGATTTACTCTTGCGATTTACTTCGTGTAAAGCACACTACGCTTGAGGTTTACGTGATGTCAACCAGCAGTGAGTACGGGGATCCCGGGACCCGAGCCCGGATCCTCGGCGCGACCTGGGACTTGGTTGCCGAGCAGGGTGTACGAGTCAAGCTCGCTGACGTGGCAGCACGCGCTTCGGTGTCGCGCCAGGCCATCTATCTCCACTTCGGCGATCGGGCAGGCCTGCTCGTCGCGCTGGTCAATCACATGGACGAATCGCTCGACCTCGGCGAGTCGCTCGCCGCTGTTCACTCGGCCCCGGACGGTGCGACGCTGATCGAAGCCCTCATGCAGCTCAACACCACCTTCTGGACCCAGGTCCAGCCGGTCGCCCAGGTGCTCGAGGCATCCCAACACGAGGACGAGGCGCTCGGCGCTGCATGGCGGGACCGCATGCGGTTCAGGCAGGCAACGTTCCGGTCGATGATCGAAACCCTGGCCGATCGGGGCGAGCTCGCCGAGGACTGGAGCGTCGACGATGCCGCCGCCACTCTCTACGCAGTCGCCCATTTCGACACATGGCGCGAACTCGTCGTGGAGCTCGGCTGGAGCGATGACCACTACGTCCAGTCCATGACGCGCCTACTGCGCCCGCTCTGCTCCAACCGTGATCCGACTCCCCCGTCGAATCCAGACGATCGTCAGTCCTGGGCGGCGATAGCCGCGCCGATGATCCCGGCATTGTTCCCGAACTGCGCCACGCGGACCGGCGTGTCCACCGTGAGTCGCTTGGCAAACTTGTCGAACTTCTTGCTCGCACCGCCGCCGATGATGTAGGCGGCCGGGGTGAAAACCCTGTCGACCCGCTCGAGGAAGTAATTGAATCGCTTGCCCCACTGGGACCAACTCAGATCGTCTTTCTTCCTGGCCCTGTCGCCGGCGTAGAACTCGATCGGCTCGCCGTCTTTGCCAGGCATTCGTCCGAGTTCGACGTTCGGTATCAGCATGCCGTTGTAGAAGACCCCAGTACCGAGTCCCGTACCGATGGTGACCATGATGACTGTTCCTGACAGGCCACGGCCCGCTCCGAGCGTCATCTCGGCAATGCCGGCGACATCGGCGTCGTTCTGCACGACAAACCGCTGACCGGTCGCCTGTTCGAAGAGCTCATCGACCTGGGTGCCACGCCAGGACTCGGCGATGTTGCCCGCAGTTCGAGCCTGCCCGTCGACGACGACAGTGGGAAAGCTGCACCCGACAGACCCCGTGTAGTCGAGCTTGGCCACGAGCTCCTTCACGACGGCGGCGACGTTGTCCGGCGTGGCCGGTTGCGGCGTTGCGATGCGAATTCGGTCGCTCAGCAACTCACCAGTGGCGACGTCGACGATCGCTCCTTTGATACCGGACCCGCCGACATCAATTCCGAGAGTGCCCATCGAGTTCGTTCCCTTGGTTCAGCAGCGCTGATTCGCTGGTTGTGGGACAATAGCAGGCCTCCCCCGACGACCTCCGGTCGACGATCCAGGCTTCATCGGATCCTCGCCCGGGGCTGGCTCGTCCGTCCACACGGTGACGTGGGTGACCTGATCTCCCTCACGGATGCAGATGGCAGCCGGCTCGCAACCAACTCGCGATGGTTTCGCCGCACCGACGTCATCGTTGCGGGTGAAGCACGGCGTCGACATCGTCTTCACCGTCAGCGGATCTGGCTCCAGCCGTCCTGTTGATCCACGGTTTCCCTGTGACCGCACGCTCTGGACTCTTCAGGCGAACGCCTGCTCATCGCCGACGGCCACACAGTCATCACGGTCGACCAACGTGGCTTTGGCAAGTCAGGAAAACCCGAGACCTGGCAGGCCTATCGATTGCACAACGCTGCCGCCGACATGGTTGCCGTGCTCGATCACCTCGGCCTGGCGTCGGCCGACGTGGTCGGCCACGACTGGGGAGCTGCGACAGCGTCCTTCCTCGCGATGCTCCATGCGGGCCGGATTGATCGGCTTGTGCTCATGAGCGCCGGGCACCCCGCCATCTTCCACGACCTGGGCATCGAACAACTCGAGCGAGCGTGGTAGCACTGCAGTTCTTCCAAGCCGTTGACGTCGCAGCCGAGTGGTTGTCAGCAGACGACTGGGCCAACTTTCGAATGTGGGGTCGCCATCCGAACGAAGACGAGGCAATCGATCGGCTGTCACAGCCGGGCGCGGTCGGTATCCGCCCTCAACTGGTACCGAGCCAACTCGCGGCCGGCCACCCTGCTCAAGCCGAGGCGTGAATTCCCACGATTCTCACACTCTGTTCTCGGGATCTGGGGGCGCTCGACGATCACCTGGTCGAAGACTTCGTCAAGCGGACCGGAGCGTTCGTCGATGGTGAATGGCGCTACGAACGTATCGACGATGCCGGCCATTGGATTCAGATCGACCAACCTGACGCACTCGCCGACCTCCTGGTGGCGCACCTTTCCATCTGAAGCCTCGCGGCGCCGAAGTCAGTCAGGTTGGTAGCTCTTGTGTCCGGCCAGTAGCGATTGGCGATCTTGAGCACTCCATCGACCTCGACGATGGTGTAGCTGGCTTGCCCGTCGTAGCGGTAGTCGGTCTCCGCCCAGATCTCCTCGACCGAGACGAACCAGGGCCCGTCCCCTGTCACGATCGAGTCGCCGACCTGCTCGTTCGACCAGCTGTAGCCGAAGCCCTCACCGATCACGCCGTCGACGTTGTCGTTGACGTGATAGTTCAGCCGGAACCCGGCAATGGAATCGTTGGTGTAGGCGTACTCGTTGATCACGAAGTCCTCTGTGTCCTGGCTGAACGCACCGCAGCCTCGTCCTGCGTCTCCCAAGCTGACAGATAGGTGTCGAGCAACTGTTCGATTTCCTCATCCGGACTCGCTGCCTCGCTGTTGATGAGCCGAACTCCCAGGCCGACCAAGGCGAGCGCCACCACGAACGCGGCGATCACCCGGAACCGTTTGCGCTGCAAGGCCTGCTTCGAATCCTCCGACCGCAGTGGGTCGGTCGTTGATGGTTGTCATCAGTCCTCCTCCTTCGCCGCCCGGGCAACAGGGTCTCAACTACGACGCTGAACCTCGCGGTCCGTGACTCATAGAGCCGAATGACCCGGTGCGCGAAGTGCTTGGCGCTACCTATCCGTTGGCCCAGTGCGCAGCAAACCGATCGGCACCTTGCGCCTTGAGTTCGGCGAGCGTGACCCCGACCGCTTCGATCGTGGTCCGATCGAATGGGTGATGCGTCGGATCACCGGCTGATCGAATGATCAAGGTTCCACACTCTTCTGGCCGCCCGAGGCCAGACTGAGCCGATGCGCGTTCACCGGCCGACATCGCTGGTTTACCTTCCCGCGACGACTGGGAAGGGTCTGGTCAGACTGTCCGGCGTCGAGGGACTCACGCGCTCGCTTCTCATGGGAACAGTGCCACTTATCGCCCTGGACCGTCTCGGCTCGAAGTCGGCAGTCTCACAGGCGTACACGGCCGGCGCAGTCCTAACACTTCTCATCACGCTCAACATCGGCCGAACTCGAGCAACAGATCGCCCGGCGATGGGTGATGACAGTGGGAATCGTCTCACTCTTCAGTGCGGGAATACTGTTCACCCTCGATCACGTGGTCGCCTTCATCGTCGCGATCGGCCTGCGATCGACTGCAGCATCGATCTTTTCCGTGTTGGTCACGCTCTACGTCATGGATTTCATCGGCAAGGCGGATCTGACAAGCATCGAGTCGAGCAGGATGGTCCACAACGGCGTCGGCTGGATCATCGGTCCGAGCCTCGGGGAGCTGCAACCTGTGAGCGGTACGAGTGCTCCGAAGCGCAGCACGGCGAGCTGCGTCGTCCCATCGCCTCCTGACCTCCATCTCAGCGATGGCCAGAACCTCGCCACCTCCGCACGCAACCGCGGAACTCAGATTGCGGGCCTCCGTCCTTGGCCCACTGGGATGCGACAAGGGCAGCGGCGGCGAGCAGGACCGGATCACTCATGCACGTAAGTATCGGCGAAAGTCCAGACCAGGTTGAGTCCTCCTGCGCGCCCTGCTCGGGCCGGACTCCCGCCTTCGGTACACCCAGCTACTAGCGTCACCAGCCTGCGATTCAAGGGGTAGGCGGAAGTGGAGCCATCCGAGCTCGCTCGTGCGGTCGATGCGGCGAGGTCGACCGTCTCCGAGCTCGACCTGGCAGTCGACGACGCGATCGTTCTTCAGAACTCGAACCGGCTCATGCTGCGGCTGACGCCGTGCGATGTCGTCGTCCGGATCGCACCCCTGGCCCTTCGAACGAGTGCAGAGTTCGAGGTCCAGCTTGCCCAACAGCTCGCAGAAGCCGAGAGCCCGGTGGCTCTGCTCGACCCTCGATTCGAGCCACGTGTCCACGTGCGTGATGGCTTCGCGATGAACATGTGGACCTACTACGAACCCGTGCCGCCAGAGCTGGTCCCGCCAGCCGACTACGCGAACGTGCTCGAGCGTCTACACGCCGGCATGCGACAGCTCGACATGACGACACCGCACTTCACAGACCGAGTCGCCGAGGCACGACAACTCGTTGCCAGCTGCGACCGAACTCCAGCGCTCGGAGACTCCGATCGGGAGCTTCTCAGCAACACGTTGCGAAGGCTGGAACGAGCGATCGGCGCTCGCGGCGGTACCGATCAGGTCCTGCACGGTGAGCCGCACCCGGGAAACCTGCTCAACACGAAGTACGGGCCGGTGTTCATCGACCTCGAGACGTCCTGCCGCGGACCGATCGAATTCGACATCGCCCATGCGCCCGAAGACGTCAGCGAGCACTATCCCGACGTTGATCGGGAACTGCTCAACGAATGCCGGGGCCTCACGCATGCAATGGTCGCTGCGTGGCGCTGGGACCCAGGCGATCAGCACCCATACGGTCGACGAGCAGGGCGAGAACTCCTCGGTGCTCTACGCGATGGCCCACCATGGCCGACGATCGACGCCGTGTGGCGACGACTCGATGGCCCGTAGGCATACAAGCAGGTCTCACAATGGACGGGGTTCCAGGATGACGACCGCAGTCTCCATCGAACGTCTCGCTGCGTACGCGTCGAGGTTCTTGTCGATCTCGCGCCACCGCGACCACAGGCGCTCCCGTTCCTCACCGCTCGCCGACCGTCCCCTCACGAGACGATGTCCGTCATGCAGGTCAACCTGGACGTCAGGGTGAGCCTGCAGGTTCAACCACCACGCCGGCTCGCCCTCGCCCCAGCCGTTCATCGCCATCGTGACGAGGTTCGGCCCATCCTCGAAGTAGCCGACCATGACACTGCGCTCGAGACCGGTCCGTCGACCGACGGTGGTGAGGCGCAAGGTTCCCCAACCGTCTCGCTTGGGTCGCCACAGACCAAGACGGCCCCCGCTCAGGCGATAGATGCGGCGATGGGTCATCCATGCGAACCGCATGAACCATCGAGGTGGAAGACGTGAACTCGGGGTCGACTTGGACATGACGCTCCTTCCTGGCGAACCGCCTCGACCCTGAAGGTAACTTCGACCAACGATGCGGCCTAGGGCACCAATCCCCTATCGGCGACCGCCTGCCAGCCCTCGGCGGTGGTTCGACGGCCGAGGAGGTACCCCGTAGCTTGTCGATGGCGGGCCAGATCGGGCCCGCCTCAGGCGAGGGCACGGAGGAAGCGATGAGCCACGGAGGACGGCTGGCAGCCAAGGCCTTGAAGGCGGCCGGTGTCGAGTGTGTGTTCACCCTGTCGGGCGGCCATGTGATGGGCATCTACGACGGCTGTCTCGACGAGGGCATCAAGGTGATCGACGTTCGCCACGAACAGGCAGCGGTGCACGCCGCTGATGCCTGGGCCCGCCTCAACCCCGGTCGGGTGGGCGTCGCCATTCTCACCGCCGGCCCGGGTGTGACCGACGGGGTCACCGGCGTTGCCAACGCCTGGCGAGCGAACTCGCCCATTCTGGTCATCGGGGGGCAGGGACCGTTCAACAACCTGCGGCGAGGCTCGTTGCAGGAGATGGACCATGTCTCGGTGATGAAGCCGATCACCAAGTGGGCCGATGCCTGCTACGAGACGGGTCGGATCGCCGAGTACATCGAGCTGGCCATCCGGACCGCCATGTCGGGGGTGCCTGGTCCCAGCTTCCTCGAGATCCCCATGGACGTCCTGCACGCCCCGATCGACCTCGACTCGGTTCCGATGCCTTCGTTCCGTGACTACCGAGTGGCCTCATCGGCCCCGGCCGAGCGAGTCGAAGCCGCTCTCGAGCTGTTGCGGAGTGCCAGCCAGCCCATGCTGATGGCGGGCACCGCACTGAAGTGGTCCGAGGGCGGACCGGCCCTGCGTCGCTTCGCCGAGGCAACCAACATCCCGGTCTTCACCAATGGCATGGGTCGAGGCCAGCTGCCCATGAGCCACCGCCAGTTCTTCAACCGCACCCGCAAGGACGCCCTGGCCGGCGCTGATCTCGTCGTGCTGGCCGGAACGCCGCTCGACTTCCGGATGAAGTACGGGGCCTCGATCCCCGCCGATGCCAAGGTCGTGCAGCTCGATCTCGACGAGACCCTGATCGGCCAGAACCGGTCGGCTGACGTGGGGCTGGTCGGCAACCTGGGAGCCAACCTCGACGCCATGCTCGACGGCCTGGGTGCCGGCGAGCTCGACTTCTCCGACTGGTCGGCCACCCTGCGGGCCACCGAGGATGCGGCCGAGCAGGCCTTGGCGTCCCAGCTGACGAGCGACGAGGTGCCGATCGACCCCATGCGGCTGTGCAAGGCCATCGCCGACGTCATCGCCGCCGACGACGAGATGATCGTCATCGGCGATGGGGGCGACATCGTGGCCCAGGCCTCCAAGGTGCTCAAGGTCCCCGACCGCGGCACCTGGATGGACCCCGGTCCGCTCGGCACACTCGGCGTCGGCATGCCCTTCGCCCTGGCCGCCCAGCTGGCCAACCCAGACAAGCGGGTCTTGATCATCTACGGCGACGGAAGCTTCGGGCTCAATGGCTTCGAGTTCGACACCGCCGTCCGTTTCGGGCTGCCCATCGTCGGCGTCGTCGGCAACGACGCCGCCTGGGGTCAGATGATGCGACCCCAAGCCATGATCTATGGCGCCGATCGTCTGGTGGCGACCAGGCTGTCCTACACCCGCTACGACAAGGTGGTCGAGGCCCTGGGCGGCCATGGTGAACACGTCACCGAGCCGGCCGAGATCGTGCCGGCCATCGAGCGGGCCCTGGCCAGCGGCAAACCGGCCCTGGTGAACGTCGAGATGCGCACCGACGTCGACGGAATGAAGGGATCCACCTACGTGTGAAAGCCCGCCGGCGGCGCTCCGTTCCCGCTGATCCATCCAGCCAGGATCTTCCATATCGACGTACGCTCGGTCACGACCACTGATGGACGTCGACCTCCGCTCTCCCGCGCCGCCCAGGCGGCCTGCCCCGCTTGCCCGGTGGCTACGGCAGCTGGCAAGGGACGTGGTGCGGGAGTATCTCGACGACGGCATCGGTGACGTCGCCGCTTCGATCACGTTCTGGACGATCCTGTCGGTGCCCGCCGCGGTGCTGGCACTCGTCAGCGCACTCAGTTCGCTGGAGGCGGTCGTCGGTGTGTCGGTGGCCAACGACGTCGAGACCGAGGTGCAACGGTTCGTCACCGAGACCTTCGCCGATTCAGAGACACTGAATGAGACGGTTGCGGAATTGTTCAACTCGTCCAGCGCCGGTGTTGCGACCGTCGCCGCCATCGTGGCCGTGTTCACCTTGTCCCGGGCGTTTGCCGGGCTCATTCGGGCCCTCGACATCGCCTACGGCGTGGACGATGGACGTCCGTGGTGGTTCGTGCGGATCGTGGCAATCGGTTTGGGGCTCGGCACCGTGCTGGTCGTGGCTTCCGGGGCCACGCTGCTCGCCGTGCTGCCGTCGTTGCCGTTCGACAGCGCCGTGCGGTTGTTCACCGCGCCCGGAGTGCTGTTCGTGCTGGTCATCTGGGCGGCGACGGTGTTCCACATCGGGCCGAACCATCGCACACCCTGGCGTTACGACCTTCCAGGTGCGGCGCTCACGACGTTCGGGTGGGTCGTCGCGTCGCAGGGTTTCGCCTTCTATGTTCGTGCGTCCGGGCAAGGCAACGACGTGCAGACGGGTGTCGGCGCGATCCTGTTGGCCTTGAGCCTGATGTACGTGTTGAGCATCGTTCTTCTCGTCGGCGCAGAGCTCAATGACGTGCTCGCCCGACGAGCCGGTGTCGTCCGGCAACCTCGGTCGGTCACGGCTCGAGCACGAACCTGGCGGGAACGGCTGGCTTCGAACGACGCCGACTGAACCTGAGGCGGTCATCCAGTTCACGGTTCATGACGAGGCTCGATGGGCGCTGCGCCGACTGAACGCACGCACCTTCCCCACCCGACCGCGACCGGCGACGAGTACTGTTCCGTGCCGTGAGAACAACGTCGGAATTGCGTCGACAGATCACGGCCGAGGAGGTGGCGACGTATCACCGCGACGGTGTCGTGCTGCTCCGAAGCATGTTCGACGACGAGTGGATCGACCTGCTGGACGAGGGCCTCGATACCCAATTGGCGGCTCCGACCGCCCGAGCCCGCGCGTGGGATCGAGATTCCGAGGGTCCGACCATGTTCTGGGACAGCCAGGCGTGGATGGGCGTCGAGCAGTATCAGCGCTTCGTGTTCGAGTCGCCGGCTGCCGAGATCGCCGGCCGGGTCATGGGCGCCTCGGAGGTCAACTTCTTCTTCGACGCCGTGTTCGTTCGTTCACCGGGCAGCCAGTTCTCGACGCCGTGGCATCAGGACGAGCCGTACTGGTCGATCGACGGGTACGACAGCTGCACGATCTGGATGCCCCTGGTGCCCGTCGCGGCGAAGAGCGCGTTGGCGTTCGTGCCGGGGTCACACATCGGCACGCCCGACTGGAACCAGTTCAACTTCGGCGCCCTCAACCCGGATGATCACGCCGACGTCGACCAAGTCGACTTCTCGGCCGTCTCCGAGCGGGAGGTGCCGGACATCGACGCCGATCCCGACGCGTTCGGCGTGATCAGTTGGGCGATGGAGCCCGGCGATTGTGTGGTGTTCAACGGCCGCACGATGCACGGCGGCTCGGGCAAGCTGGACTCGGACGTCGACCTGCGGGTGTTCACCTCGAAGTGGCTCGGCGACGACGCCCGCGTCATCTTCCGCGAATGCGGCATGGACCCCGATCACAGCGCGATCATGACCGAGTACGGGCTCGAGCCCGGGCGACCGCCCCGGCACCGATCTCTATCCCCGAGTCTGGGAGTCGGCTCCCTCGTAGCCGTCAGTGAATCACGTCGGGGTTGTCCGATCGTGGAGCGCCTGTGCGATTTCAGGGCCGACGATGCCCCGGATCTCAGAACGCAAACTGACCGCGACCGGCACCTCGCCGACGTACGCCGAGGGAAGACCGTCGGGCTGGGAATGCTCCGTGCAGCACCAAGCAAGCTCGTCCGCCTGGTCTCCCCAGTCAGACCGCCGCCATCGCCGCAGCGTCTTCGTGCCATCCTGATCCTCATCAACGCGGATCGGCACCTGCCAGCAGATCGTGGGACGCCAGTCCATGGGCGACTCGCCCTCGTCCAGCGCAGCGAGGTACAGCGCGCATCCCTCTCCCCCGCTGAAGCCGGGACGATTGTGGAAGATGCATGCGTCGTCGACGACCCGAGTGGCTTTGCCACCGTCGAGGTTGGTCGGCGCGTCCCGCAGGACGCCATTCGTCGCCGCCTCGGCATGGTTCTCGAATCGAGCTGGATCGAGCGTCAGACCGAGCGCCTCGATCCGCATCGCCTCGTCGTCGCCGAGCAGGTGAGCGCCCTCGCTGCAACAACCCTGTGCCAGCTCGGGAGCCGGCACATCGAGAATGCCCTGGCATCCGTTGCCCCACAGGCATTGCCAGTTCGAATCGGTGAAGGCCACGTCGATTCGCCAGCGTGTGCCGTCCACGGGATCGGTGAACTCCTCGAATCGTTCCGCTCGATGGGAAGACACTGGTGTCGACTATACGAGAACGTTGTGGGAGCCGTCACTCGGTCGGCGGCTCGGAGGCGGCGATCGGGACGCGGATGTCGTCGAGTCCGCTGGACTGTGAATCGAGCATTTCGACATCGCCGAGAGCGACGGCTTCGTCTTGTCAGTCATGGCGTCATTGAGTCTCGAACGTCATCGGTCATGCGCCCACCCTGCCACATCCTTCTGGCACGGCTAAGGACGCGATCGGGCTGGTTGTCGAATCAAGACCTGAACCGCAGGCCGGTTTTGGCCAGTGCTCGGTGCGTGACCATTGTCACCGCGCACCAAGGAGAATCGTCATGTTCACAATGGCCGACGTCACCCGCACGCACGCCGCGCAGCGCCCCGACAAGACCAGCGCTGATCTGTGACGACCGAACGTTGACGTACGGCGAGCTCGACACCGAGAGCTGTCGAGTCGCGAACGCGCTTATCGATGTCCGGCGTGACACCGCAGGATCGTGTCGGCTTCATCGGCAAGAACATCCCCGAGTACTTCACGCTGATCTACGGCGCAGCGAAGGTGAACGCCGTCACCGTGGCGGTCAACTGGCGGCTGCGCCACCCGAGATGGCGTACATCCTCGACAACGCCGAGGCCAAGGTGGTGGTCGTCGAAGGCCGAGTTCCTCGACCATCTCGCCAAGATGGAGCTGCCCAGCAATCCGCTGATCATCGTGGTGGTGGCGACAGCGACCAACGTGTCATACACCGATTGGATCGACGGTCGAGTCGACCGACGATCCGAACTACCCGACCGAACTCGATGACACCGGCGTGCCAGCTCTACACGTCCGGCACCACCGGGCTGCCGAAGGGCGCCGAGCTCAGCAACCGAAACTTCGAGGCGATCATCGAACCGATCAGCGAGATGATCGGGATGACGTCGGACAGCGTGGTGCTGCACGTGCTGCCGCTGTTCCACATCGGCGGCAGCGGGGTCGCGAACGTCGGGCTGTCCAACGGCGCCACCAACGTCGTGCACCGCGACGTCGACCCGGCCGGATCTTCGCCGACATCCCGGCTACAAGGTCACCACCGGCTTCATGGTGCCGGCGCTCCTCCAGGTCCTGCCGATGATTCCCGGCGCATCCGACGTCGACTTCTCGTCGCTGCAGACGATCTTCTACGGCGCGTCACCGATCACCGAGGAGGTGCTCGTCGCGTCGATGGCGCTGCTGAAGTGCCCGCACGCCCAGGCCTACGGACTCACCGAGACCACCGGCGTCGTCACCTGGCTGCCGCCGGAAGATCACGATCCGGGTGGCCCACGAGCGAAGCTGCTGCGGTCGGCCGGCAACGCCGGTCGCCGGTGTCGAGCTGCGCATCGTCGACGACGACGGCAACGATCTGCCGCGACGGCGAGGTCGGTGAGATCTGGGCCCGGACCGCGCAGAACATGAAGGGCTACTGGCGCAATCCCGAGGCCACCGACGAGGTCTTCCCCGAAGGGCGCGACGCCGACGGCCTCGGCTGGTTCCGCACCGGCGACGCCGGCTACATGGAGGACGGCTACCTGTTCATCCACGACCGGGTGAAGGACATGATCGTCTCGGGCGGCGAGAACGTCTACCCGGCCGAGATCGAGAACGCGATCATGTCCCACCCCGGCGTCGCCGACGTTGCCGTCATCGGCATCCCGAGCGACCGGTGGGGCGAGTCGCCGCTCGCGCTGATCGTCCCCGCCGAGGGCGCCGACCCGACGCAGGAGGAGATCATCGCCCACTGCGCGGAACGGCTCGCCCGCTTCAAGCTGCCGACGGCAGTCGAACGCATCGACGCGATCCCGCGCAACCCGTCCGGCAAGATCCTCAAGGTCGAACTGCGCAAGCCGTACTGGGAAGGCCGCGACCGAGCCGTCAACTGATCACGCGTACGAGCGCACCGTGGAGAGCCTTCATCGCCGGCTGGCGGTGCCAGATGGATCGGACCACCGCACTGGCCAATGCTCGACATCGGCGCCGAGGGGATTCCTTTGCGACATCGCTGGTTGAGTCGCCCCTCTTGACCTAGGTTGCGAAGAAGCACGACGGCAGCCGAATGCGTTGCCGTCTCCAAGAGAGGGACCTCATCATGAACACCCCAGCACGTTCGCATCGTCGCGTCGTCTTTGGCTGCTTGGCAGCTGGAGCAGCGCTCGCTCTGGTCGCCGCCTCCCCCGCAGCGGCTCAAGACCCCGAAGAATTCCGGGGGACCTTCGGCCAGCTCAACGGTTCGGGACTCAGCGGTGAGGTGAGTGTGACACTCACCGGCACCAGCGCCGAAGTCACCCTGAACGTTGACGGCGTGGTCGATTTGGTACATGCGCAGCACTTCCACGGCGAATACGGGGTCGAGAACACGTGTCCGACCGACGCCCTCGACGTCGACGGTGACGGACTCGTGAGCACGGTGGAGGGAGTTCCCTCGTATGGCGCGGTGAAGGCCTCGTTGGTGACGGAAGGTCCGACGGATGAATCGTATGCGCTCGCCATATCCAGCTTCCCCGTCGCCAGCGGCGGCAGCTACGACTACACCCGCACCATCGAGGTGCCACAGGAACTCGCCGACAACATGGAGAACATGATCGTTGTCGTGCACGGGATCGATCTCGACGACAGCGGCGAGTACGACGGTGACGCGCCGAGCTCCCTCGACGCATCACTGCCACTCGAAGCCACGATTCCCGCTGGTTGCGCCACGATGGTCGCCGCCGGTATGACGCCGACCGGGTCGGTGGCTGCAGGAGCCGGCGGCACAGCTGCAGATGGCTCCTCTGCTCCACTATGGGTCGTCGCCGCAGGGCTTGGCACTCTCGCATTGGCGACGGGTGTGCGTCGCCGCAAGGCGTGATCCCATCTGCTCGCCGCCGGGCGGCCGTCTCGATTTTCGTGGCGGCCGGCCTGTGTGCAGCCGGATGTTCGACAACGGATCGGACAGCGGCGGTTGAGGGCGCCGGCAACGGTGCCGTCGCCTCAGCCGACCGACAACGATGAGGGACTCGGGCTCACAGCCGAAGTCGCAGGGGCCGCGTCCCTCTCCCACCGCTGGGTCAGGCACCTCGGTGTCAAGGCCAGTGGTCTCACCCCCGCGCCAGGTCGTGATCCCCTCGATCGATGTCGACGCTCCGATCATCGATCTCGGCCTCACCGCAGAGGGGGCCCTCGAGACGCCGACCGACTTCGACACGGCAGGGTGGTGGGCCGGTGGGACCGTCGCCGCCGAAGTGGGGCCGACCGTCATCGTCGGACACGTCGACGACACCAACGGACCTGCGGTCTTCTTCCGACTGCAGGAGCTGGAGCCGGGCGACTCGATCATCGTGATCGATGACCTCGGTCGCGAGCAGACCTTCGCGGTTGTCGACAAGGGTCTCTATGACAAGACTTCGTTCCCGACCGAGCGGGTGTACGGAGCGAGTGGCACCCCCACGCTTCGGCTGGTGAGCTGTGGCGGCGAGTTCGACCGTTCCGAGCGAAGCTATGAGTCCAACTGGGTGGTCTACGCCGTTTCCGCGTGAGCTGAGTTCATCGAGCGCCTATTCGTCGATCCACGGCCCGACCCCACTGATGCGATCGACCGACACTCGAATGACGACGCAGTCCGGCGAGTCGCGCAGGGCGAGCGGGTGCCGACGAAGGCCGATGTATTTCGCCGCGAGCCGATCCATCAGGTCGGGGTCGGGACCGGGCTCGAGCGTGGCTGTGCCCCGGATCACCAGGTGTCGCTGGAATCCTCGTTCGTTTCTCTCGGTGTCCTCGATCGACAGAATGATTCGCGGATCGAGGGCCAGATTTCGGCATTTGACGCTCTTGGCGTCGGAACCGAACACGACATCGTCATCCTGAGCGATCACCCAGACAACAGACACTTGCGGGGACCCATCCGGGTTGGACGTCCAAACGTGAGCTACGGCGTCCGTGCCGAGCAGGGTCTGGACCTGGGCCGGGATCGACACCATGACTGACCTCCTCGTTGACTCGCCACCCTAGAACAGACGCCTCGGCCGCACCGGAGAAGTGCTGGACCCCGATGACAACGAATTCTGTGTGTTGAGCCCCCGATGACAAGCTCGAGCACGTGCTCGGCTCGATGCCCCGAGCGTCCCGCGGACGGGGCCGGTTTGCGCTCGCTCTCAGAGTGTCGGCTCAGTAGTCGACGAGCGACGTCGCCGATCGAGCGCTTCGAGCGCCGCTCCCCAGGAGAGTATGTAGCCGGCACCTCCATGACCGTAGTTGTGGACGACCGGCCGCCCATTGGAATCGAGGTCTGCTTCCACCCTCACGCTCGATCGGCCCGGCCGCAGACCCACCCGAACATCGATGGGCTCGAGCCCTTCGATCCTCGGATCCAAACGGGTGCAGTCTGCGATGATCCGGTCGGTCAGCGCAGAGTCCGGAGCCGTTACCGACGAACCCACGTGACGCAACCCGCCGAGCACGACCTCTCGGGACCGCGGGTACACGTAGGCGACACGGCCGGGATCCGACTCGTCTGCGACGCCATCGCTGATGCCGGGGTTGGCGATCGCCACCACCTGACCCCGAATCGGATACAACGAATCGTCGCCGGCGAGGACGGATGCTCCGAGACCCGAGCAATTCACCACGACGTCCCCGTCGACGTGTTCGAGCCGGTCGAGTTCGACGATGGTGACCTCGCCTCCCAGCCGGCAGAGCCGGTCGGTGAGCCACGGCAGGTAGATCGGCGGCTCGATCATGTACCCGTCGATCTCGAGCCCGGCGGCATAGCCGAGCGGCAGCTCGTCGGGTAGGAGTCGACGCACGAACGGCTGGCCCTCCCACCAGGTCGGTCCGGGGTCTACACGCTCGAGCTCGCGCTGACGCAAGGGAACCACGCCACTTCCGATCTCCTCGGCAAACGCGGCGAAACGCAACCGGCTGGCCAAGGCCCAGCGCCGAGTGGCCTCCCGGGGCGAGGCGTCGGTCACCGTCCAAATGGCGGCTGCGACCGTCGAGACCGTGGATTCGTGCGTCTCTCGGGCGACCACGCTCACCTCCCAACCCGCTTCCAAGAACACCACGGCAGTGGTCAAACCCGAGACGCCGGCTCCCACGATCGTTGTATGCATTGCGCCTGATCGTAGAGCCGCCACTCGGTAGGTCGCAGACGGCGCAGTGGGCCCGAGGCACTTCGAGATCATCCGACACCCCTGCTACCGTCGATCGAGTCGTGGGAACCGATCCGACACGACCGCGACGCACCTTCCACCGACAATCTCTGCCACCGAGGAGACCGATGACCAACACCGTCGAGGAGAACACCTTCTTCGACCCCAACATCCGCACGCCCGAGATGGAGATGGCCGAGACCGGCGGAGGCGTGCCTGCGGCTGCCGACCTCGACATCGCCGACATCAACCCGGCCAACCCCCACCTGTTCAAGGAAGACCGCTGGCAGGACCACTTCGCCCGCCTCCGCGCCGAAGACCCGGTGCACTTCAACGAGCTCGAGACGGCGGGGCGCTATCTGGTCGGTCACCAGGTACGACGACGTGCGTGCCGTCGACGGCGACTGGGACGACCTATTCGTCGGCGAAGGGCATCACCCTCGGCATCGCCGAGATCGCAACGGGCGAGGTCGAGCTCTCCACCACGTCTCACGCCGTTCATCGCGATGGACCCGCCCACGCACACCGCAGCAGCGCAAGACCGTGCGCAGCGTCTCGGCCCCGAGCAACCTCCGCAACATCGAGCCGATGATCCGCGAGCGCACGGCTGAGCTGCTCGACTCGCTCCCCGAGGGCGAGACGTTCGACTGGGTCGACACCGTGTCGGTCGAGCTCACCACGCTCATGCTCGCGACCCTCTTCGACTTCCCCATGGACGACCGCCGCAAGCTGACCCGCTGGTCCGACATCGTGTTCGCCGTCCCCGAGCCGGGCGGCATCGTCGAGACCCAGCAGCAGAAGATCGACGAGCTGATGGAGTGCGTCGCGTACTTCTCCGAACCTCTGGAACGAGCGCCGGGGCGGCGACGGGTTCGACCTCGTCACGATGCTGGCCAACGGCGAGGACACCAAGGACATGACCCCGATGGAGCAGCTCGGCAACCTCCTGCTGCTGATCGTCGGCGGCAACGACACGACCCGCAACACCATGTCGGGCAGCGTCTCGGGCTCAACGAGAACCCCGAGCAGTACGAGAAGCTCAAGGCCGACCCCGGCCTGATCCCGAACATGGTGACCGAGATCATCCGCTGGCAGACGCCGCTCTCGCACATGCGCCGCACGGCGACCAGGGACACCGAGCTCGGCGGCAAGCAGATCAAGGAACGACCAGGTCGTGATGTGGTACGTCTCGGCCAACCGCGACGAGGACGTCTTCGAGAACGCCCACGAGCTCGACATCGATCGCCAGAACGCCGACCAGCACCTGTCGTTCGGCTGCGGCATCCACTTCTGCATGGGCAGCCGCCTCGCCGAGCTGCAGCTGCGCGTGCTCTGGGAGGAGATCCTGCAGCGCTTCGATCGCATCGACGTGCAGGAGGAGCCAGAACGCGTCTTCTCGTCGTTCGTCCACGGCTACACGAAGCTGCCCGTCACCGTCACTCGTCGGTGAGACTGACCTCGTCAGGGATACCGAGCCCCGCAGCGTTGCGCCGAAGCCTCGGCGCACCCGTCGGGCCCACTACGACTGCTACCTCGTGACCGGCACCCTCCAGAATGCAGGCGACGAGTTCGTCGATGGCGATGTCAGGCAGTCCGAGCACGTCGACATCGCAGATTGACCGCGTGCCCGCTACGGCTTGGTCTCTTCGGTTCCGGTGGCGGTCGTGGGTTCGTCGTCCACGTACAGCCGTAGCTTGAACCAGTCGACCTCGACCCAGTGGGAGCTCGTGCTCAGGCCCGACAAGAGCGGTCCGATGCGTACCGGATCGGAGAGACCGCTCGTGAAGTTCACGTTGGTCCCGACCTCGCCCCAGGTCATGCCGTCAGCAGAGTTGAATGCTCTCGATGAGTCGCCGACCCGGGTGACGCGGTTGTAGTCGTATCGCTGACCCAGCTGCTCGGCCGTCGCGCCTCCGGTGGCCGACCGGTAGGAGTTGGTCGATCCGGCGCTGGTGTGGACCTCTGACATGTTGCGGTTCACGGAGATGTCGCTCGAGGAGTCACGCAGGTGGACACCGCCGTACTTCGACCAGCCCCCGTGGGTGCCGCCGATGGTGGTCGTGAAGGACTCGGCGAGGAAGTCGCCCGAGACGTCGCGAGCCAGGTGGTAGAGGTCGTCGGAGGTGCCCCAGATGTCACCGGTGTTGGTCGCCGAGATCCTGACCACGGTTCCGCTCTCGGCTCACCGTGCCGCCGGCCACCGTGCCGATGGCGTCCAGGTTCCAACCGGTGCCGAGGGTCGCGTCGTCGAAGTCGTCCCAGACCGCATACACCGCCGTCTTGTCCGCGGGTGGACTCGCGGCGACGGGGTTGTCGTAGTAGAGGTAGTAGTCGGCGTCATCGGAGCCGACTGCGATGTCCGCCTGGAGCGAGAACCACACGGTCGTGTCGACAACTCCCCAGCCGGACCCCTCCTGGAGCACGCGGTCGAGCTCCGACCACGTGCAGTCACTCCCCTCCAAGCGCAGGACTCGTAGGTCGTCCCCGCTGGGGAGCGACTTGCCGTCGGCCACCAGTTGCGCGTGGTCGACGGCCACACTGACCGAATAGCCAGTGGTCACGCTGTCGGAGCCGGTGCTGACACTGAAGCGGGCTCGATGCTCATACGCCGCATCCCACCAGGTGGGGAAAGGGCAGCAGACCACCTCGCTACTCTTCGCACTCTCCCAGGCGCCGACAAAGGCTTGCACGACGTAGTAGTAGGTGGATGTTGGTGGGCCGTCGGAGTAGGTCACTGTCGACCGCGGCGTCACCTCGCCGATCTGGGTGTACGGCCCGCCGGATGTGGTTGATCGGAATGTGCGATGACCAGACGCGTAGGTGTCGGGTGTCGCCGTCCACTCGAGGTCATTCGCTGCGCCGCACGCAGCAGTCAGGCCGGTCGGCGCTTCGAGGATGTCGCCGGTGAACTCGCTGCCCTCGTTGCTGCTGGGATTGGTGAAGTTTGCGCCCGCCGTTGGCAGCGCAACCGGGAAGAGGAGCAACGCGGCCACCAGCAAGGTTCTCGCATGGATCCTCATGAGGGAACTTCGACCTCCGAGGGTGGTGTCGTGTGCCAGGGGTCGTATCGAGGTTCGACGGCGAACTGTGCCAACCACAGGGCCAGCGCCGTCGACCGCCACGGTCAGAACGAGCTGTGGCCACTGGCCTTGAGCGGCCCAGACTCGAGGAAGCCCGACAAAGGGAACGATCCACCGGGCCCTGCCACGCATGTTCTCCGCCGGAACCAGTGCGTCGGTGACAGCTGCGGCGTCGCCCTTGGTGACGTAGGAGCCGTCCTCGTTCTGAGAGACGACACGATGAGTGACGAGGCTCGGGTTGCTCGGGTCGCGCGGGTCCTCGTAGACAACGACGGTGTCGGGGGCGATCTCTGTGCCATCGTGCTCGACGCTGACGACCACGTCACCGATGCGAAGCGCTGGCATCATTGATCCCGAGGTGATCGAGGCGGCACTGTGTCCCGGAACGATCATCGGGACGACGGTCATCACCGTCAGCCCACCAAATGTCATCAGTGCGGCGAGAGCGACGAGACCGCTGTAGAACAGCGCAACGTCGCTGCGACTGGCGGGACTTGGCATGACCGTCATCGCGTCTCCGACCGTGATCCCTGCGTGGCTGCTAGTTATTCGTTGCGAGCCACTCGAACTCCACGCCGTCGACCCTGCTGTTCTGGGTCGAGTTGGGAGCGCCCGAATCGAGGGTGACGGTGATCTCGTAGTAGCGACTCTCGTCTGTGCCGGGCACTGCCGGCTGCCAAGCCGCCTCGGTGATCCCCGGAGCGGACAAGGTCCCGCTCGCAACGGCGACCGGCGCGCCGTCGACGCACGTCGGAGACGTGTGTCGATCGATCGTGAGATTCATCTCGGCGCCGATTGCGTTTTCGTTCACTCCGCTGATCGTGGCCGAGTCCAACAGGATGTCCGCGTCCACCGACCCCTCGTAGATCACTTCGAAGCAGACGGTGTTGCTGTCGCCGGGAACCATGTCGCTGATGGTGAACAGGGCAGACCCGGTCTCGTCAAAGGTCGGAGAGGCTCCATCGGCGGTTGCGGCTTCGTTGACGAGGATCAGGCTCCCGGAGGTCCATGCATTTGCATCATTCGACGTGGGGTTGGTGAAGAGAGCCCGCGAGGTACCCATCACCATCAAGAAGGCCATGAGCATCCCTCCGGCGATGGCGGCAGATCTGAGCGTGGTGGTACGAGACATAGTGGGCGTTTCCCTTCGTCGATCACCCAGCCTCGGCAGCACGGCCATCAGAATGAGGACCTCAACCCATCCACGGCTGAACCTGCCGCCCCCAGGCCTTGGATGCCATCTCTCGAGTCTCGACGCGCACGCTCCATACGTCGTTGGCGACTCCGCCAGCGAGCGGTTCGATACGAGCAACGTCGTCACCCCACTGCTCGAATGCCTCCCATCTCACGGGCCACATGATGGCAGAGTCGGCGAATGTCCGATCACCTTCGAGACTCCTACGACGCCATGGCTGAACAGTATGCGGCGCTGCCCCGGCCAGATTGCTGAAGCTCGGCGTGCGTGCCCCGATTCGCAGTTCCAAGTGGGTGACCTTGCGGCACCGGATGTTGCCGATCGCACCTTGCTGGCGGCATCAGAGCTGATCTCGATCACTCCAGTGAAGGACAGGTTCCAGCGGTTCGCTCTGGGTCTGTGCCCGCTCGGCAACTGCTGTCAGCCGGGCTGACCGAGTACCCCTGCCACCAGAGACTTCGCGGCTTCCTGGACCGCCCGGAGATGGTCTGTGCCGCGGAAGCTCTCGGCGTAGATCTTGTAGACGTCTTCGGTGCCTGACGGGCGGGCTGCGAACCAAGCGCTGTCGGTGACGACCTTGAGACCACCGATCTTCGCCCCGTTCCCCGGTGCTTCGGTGAGTACCGCGGTGATCTGGTCACCGGCCAGCTCCGTGGCGGTCACCTGGTCGGACGAAAGGGCACCGAGCTTCGCCTTCTCTTCACGCGACGCCGGCGCGTCGATTCGCTCGTAGACCGGTGTGCCATGCCGTTCGGTGAGCGCCCGGTAGTGCTCGCTCGGCGACGTTCCGGTGACGGCGAGGATCTCAGCGGCCAGGAGCGCCAGCAAGATTCCGTCCTTGTCGGTGGTCCACACCGACCCGTCGCGCCGGAGGAACGAGGCGCCGGCCGATTCCTCGCCGCCGAACCCGATCGAACCGTCGCTCAGACCCGGTACGAACCACTTGAACCCCACCGGCACCTCGACGAGCTTGCGCCCCAGACCGTCGGCGACGCGGTTGATCATGGACGACGACACCAACGTCTTGCCGATGGCCGCCGAGGCGGGCCAGTCGGCCCGGTTCCCGAACAGATAGTCGATGGCCACGGCGAGGAAGTGGTTGGGGTTCATCAGGCCGGCATCGGGAGTGACGATGCCGTGGCGGTCTGCGTCCGCATCGTTCCCGGTTGCGATCTCGTAGTCATCGGATGCACCGATGAGCGATGCCATGGCGTACGGCGACGAACAGTCCATTCTGATCTTGCCGTCCCAGTCGAGGGTCATGAATCGCCACGTCGGGTCGACCTCTGGGTTGACCACCGTCAGATCGAGGTCGAAACGGTCAGCGATGCGGGCCCAATAGTCGACGCTGGCACCGCCGAGCGGGTCGGCCCCGATGCGGACTCCCGCCGTGCGGATCACGTCGAGTTCGAGCACGTTGGGCAGATCATCGACGTATATGCCGCAGAAATCGTAGCGATGGGTCGTGTCGGCGCCGAGTGCTCGATGGAGCGAGATGCGTGACACACCCCGATTTCCGTCGGCGAGGAGTTCGTTGGCCCGTGCGGCGATCCACCCGGTGGCGTCGGTGTCGGCGGGGCCACCATGGGGCGGGTTGTACTTGAAGCCGCCGTCGCGGGGTGGATTGTGTGAGGGGGTGACGACGATGCCGTCGGACATCCCCGAGCCCGCGTGATGGCCGGCGTTGTGCCGCAGGATGGCGTGCGACAGTGCGGGCGTCGGGGTGTAGCGGTCGGCGACGTCGATCAGCACGGTCACGTGGTTGGCGGCGAGCACCTCGAGCGCCGTCGCCAACGCCGGCTCGGAGAGGGCGTGGGTGTCGCGCCCGAGGAAGAGCGGTCCGTCGATCGACTGGGTGGCCCGATACTCACAGATCGCTTGAGTCGTCGCAGCGATGTGGGCCTCGTTGAACGAGCCGTCGAGGCTGGATCCGCGATGCCCCGATGTTCCGAACGCGACCCGCTGCGACGGATCCTCGAGATCGGGGCGTGACGTGTAGTACGACGACACCAGGTGGGGGACGTCGATGAGATCGCGGGTCGATGCCGGCTGTCCGGCTCGTTCGTGTGTCATCTCTCCAGTATGTCCGCAACGCCCGTTCCGAACCGAGAGAAGTCGATGTTCGTGGCCGGTAGGCCGCCCGTGCCGTACGATCATCCGATGATGCGCCGGGTTCGTCGCAAGCAACCAACGCGAGCTGAGTTGATCGACCGCAAGCATCAACTCAATGGCGAGATCCAAGCGCTGGCGGCTGAGCTTCAGCGGCTCCGAACTCGGAACGCATCAACAGCGCACATCGAAGGTCGGCTCGACCGGCTCCGGAACCTCCAGTACCAGACGCGGCAGGAGATCGACCGAGCCAAGCCGTAGCGATGGCCGCGCCTGGAGATCCTCTGGCCTCTCCTTCGAGTGGATCCAGACTGGCAATGCGAGCGGAACGGATGGGGTATACCTGTACCGGTACTCGACTGGAGCAGCCATCTTGCGAATAGCGATACTGACCAGCGGTGGCGACGCGCCGGGGATGAACGCCGCAATTCGCGCGGCAACCGTTGTTGCCCTTGCGTTGGGGCATGAACCGGTGGGCGTCCGGCATGGTTTTCGGGGCCTGGTCAACGGTGAGCTCGAACCGCTCGACTCGCTTGCGGTTGCCGATGTCTTGCGGCGAGGGGGCACGATTCTTCAATCGGCGCGCTGCCCGGAGTTCCACGAATACGGAGTGCGCGACACGGCCCGTGCCGTCCTTTCCGACGCCGGTGTCGATGGCCTGATCGTGATCGGAGGCAACGGTTCGTTGACCGGAGCGAAGTTCCTGAGTGATCCGCTCGAGGCTGGCAATTGGCCCGTTCGGGTGGTCGGTATTCCCGCTTCCATCGACAACGACATTGCTCTCACCAGTATGTCGCTGGGCGTCGACACGGCGATGAACACGATTGTCGAGGCCTGCGACAAGATCGCCGACACGGCCAGTGCCCACGATCGAGTCTTCCTCGTTGAGGTGATGGGCCGCGAGTGCGGCTACTTGGCCATGACCAGCGCGATTGCGTCGGGGGCAGACATGGTGCTGTTCCCCGAGGCTGAGCGGACCGAAGAGCAGCTTGTCGATGCTGTGGTCGAAGCGGTCTTGGCCGTGCGTAGGCGGGGTGGGGCGCAGAAGGTCATCGCGATCAAGGCCGAGGGCATCGAGACGGCGACGGACCGATTGAAGACCTTGGTCGACGAGAGCTTGGCAGACCGGACCGGTGAGCCGGTGGAACTGATCGAAACGCGCATCACCGTGCTGGGCCATGTCGTTCGTGGAGGTCGGCCCAGCGCCTTCGATCGGCTGCTTGGGAGCAGGATGGGCAATGTCGCCGTCCGGTCTCTGGTTGATGGTGGTCACCGTCAGATGGTGGCGTGGCAACCGCCGATTGACGCGACGGGCGACGTGGGCGAACGATCGGCCTACGATCCCTACTGTTACCTCATGCCATTGGACGATGTGATCATCGCGACCAAGAAGCTGCTCGAGGGCCAAAGCCCGCTCGCTCGCTGGAGGGCAACCATCTTCGACGATCTCGAGGGCATCTTTCTCTTGTAGACCGTGCCGGCGCATACATGCGGGCCCCGGTTGCCAGGCGCTTGTGGTGATGCCGGCGCCCGCTCAGCCGACCAGAACTCGATGAGACCCGCGTCGGCATCCCGGTGACGATCTGACCTGGGGAACGTGGTGGCTTCGACAGCGGTGTGGGCTTCGGGGGTTGGAAGGGTCCGAATGTGTGGCTGCGGGCTCGTGGTGGGCGACACATGAGAAGGCCCTCGTACGAGCAAATTCGCGGCCACGATCGCGAGCCAAGAGCGAAGACTGCGAACCTATCTGCAATAGTAAGCATGGTCTTCGCGAATCTGATTGGTGGGGAGCTCAACGGGCCGCAACTGAGCTTGGTAGTAGCAGAGCCCGGAGCGACCCGCGAGTCTGTGGTCGCAGCCATGACCGCAAGCGCCGAGCAAATCAACTACGAGGTCATCCTGCGCCCGGGCCGGATCCTCACCCTACGACAGTTCCCGGCGGTCGAGGAACGCGGTCAAGGCGACGGCAGCTCTATCGAGATGACGGAGCAGTTCGGCTTCTGCGGTCGCAGAGTCGCCGGCTCGGTAGGCGTCGAGGAGGGCGACATGCTCGTTGTTTGAGTCGTCGGCACCGCCGAGACCCTCCATGTAGAGCACGACATACGGTGCGACCGACGCGTGCAAGATCTCGACCATGGCCAAGCCTCGTTGCCATCCGGACGCCTGATACAGCGCACGATGAAAACGCCAATTCACCTCGGTCACGGATCCGACCGACGCCAGAGCAACCTCTGCCTCAGCGAGGTCGACGATGGTCACCTTCGGCACGGCTTGGCGAAGTAGCTCGACCTCGATGGCTCGGCGCAAGGTGTAGTTCTCTTGCGCGTCGGCTGCTGTCAGTTCTGGAAGAACTGCACCCCGGTTGGCTTCGAACCGAACAAGCCCGTTCGCCGCTAGCCGCTGCAATGCCTCCCGGACCGGAATCTTGCTGACGCCCATTCGGGCAGCTATCTCGTCCTGGCGCACCCACGTCCCGGGCTGGATCGCTCCGCTCAGCATGTCGGACATGACGGCCTGCTGGACTACATCAACCGTTGACATGAGAAATAATCGTATACGATCGCGTCCCATGAAGCTGTCCGACTTTCCCCGCACGCCTCTCCTCTTCGGACCGTCCCCAATTCACCCGTTGCCGCGGCTCAGTGAAGCACTCGGTGGAGAGGTCGAGATCTGGGCGAAACGGGAAGACTGCAACTCGGGGATCGCCTTCGGTGGCAACAAGGTTCGCAAGCTCGAGTATCTCGTCGCCGACGCACTGGCGCAGGGATGCGACACGCTGGTTTCCATCGGTGGCATCCAGTCCAACCACACCCGCCAAGTCACTGGCGTCGCCCGCTACCTCGGCCTCGGTGCTGTGACGGTGCAGGAGGGCTGGGTCGACTACAACGACATGGCGTACGACAAGGTCGGCAACATTCAGCTCACGCGGATCATGGGCGGCGACGTCCGTATCGACCCGGCCGGATTCGACATCGGCGTGCGCGACAGCTGGACGCAAGCACTCGAGTCGGTCGTTGCCGCCGGGGGCAAGCCATACCCAATCCCTGCTGGAGCATCCGACCATCCACTCGGCGGACTCGGCTTCGCCAACTGGGCGGTCGAAGTCGAAACGCAAGAAGAGGAACTCGACGTCTTCTTCGACAACATCATCGTCTGCACCGTGACCGGTTCCAGCCACGCAGGCATGATCGCCGGGTTCGCGCTGTCCGACGACCCGAGGCGCAGAGTCCTCGGCATCGACGCGTCCGGCACCCTCGAACAGACGGTCGACCAAGTGACCCGCATCGCCACCAACACCGCAGAAAAGATCGAACTCGGCCGAGAGCTGCGAGACGACGAAATCACAATCATCGCCGGCTACGAAGGCCCGGCCTACGGCGTGCCGGACGCGACCACGGTCGAAGCAATTCACCTCGCCGCCCGCACCGACGCGATGCTCACCGATCCCGTATACGAAGGCAAGTCGATGGCCGGGCTCATCGGCATGATCCGCACCGGCGAGATCCCCGCAGGATCCAAGGTCCTCTACTGCCACCTCGGTGGCCAACCCGCCCTTCCGGCCTATGCCGGATTTCCCGGACTCGGATCACCCGAACGAGAACTCTCGAAGTAGCTGCGCCGTCCCGGGCATGGCGACGGCCGCGAGGACTCGGGCTCGTCGCCGCAATTGACCCAGACTCATGCCGGTCTCGGCTTTGAAGTGTCTTTCGAGAGTGCGTCGACTTGCGTTGGCGTCCCAAGGGCAACCGTCGAGACCGAGGGCGGGTTCGGACATGATCGATGCAGCGATCTGCCTGGCCCGGAGGTCCCTCGGGAGCGGGAGATGGATTCGCGACAGCGTGCGAATTCGACCTGACTAGCCGAAGTGTGGAATGTCGGCAGGCGCCGCTTCCGGTCAAGATGGACCTCATGAGCCCACGACTGACCCACTTCGCGATCAACACCGATGACGTCGATGCCACGCAGATCTTCTACGGATCTGTCTTCGGTTGGCAGTTTCGGGAGTACGGGCCTCCCGGATTCGTGCAGATCATGGACGAGAGCGGACCCGCTCCAATGGGAGCGATTCAGCAACGCCGGCAGCTGCTCGACGACGCACCAACCCTCGGTTTCGAGTGCACCTTCGGCGTCGACGACGTCGGCGCCGTCCGCGAACGGATTCTTGTGGCCGGAGGCCGCATTCTGATGGAGAAGTTCACCATTTCGCAGGTAGGGCACCTCATCGCCTTCGAAGATCCCGGTGGGAACCCGGCCCTCGCCATGGAATACGACAGTTCCGCCGACTAGGCGATTCGCCGACCCGCGTTCGAACCATCGGCTTGCGCCGGGAGAACCGATCGGCTCGGCGGATCCCGAGCGGGTATTCGGGGATGCCGGACGCCATCGAGGACTGGGTCCAACGACTCCAGAAGGCCGACTGAGGACCGCTCCCGGTGCGGACCAGAACACCTCAGCAAGTGCCGACCCTGGGTGCCACCCACCGTCCGAGCGACGATCGACTGCAGGACGACGCTCCTGGTTCCAGCCTGCTTGGCTGACGTATTGTCGTGCAGGAGTTTCTTCGAGAGGTCGAGATGGCTGACGAGTTTCTACAACAGGTCTATGCGCTCGAGACCCAGAAGGACACCGACGCGTACTACTCGGCGTGGGCGGCCACCTATGACGAGGAGGTGACTCGCCAGGGATACCGAGTTCCGCAACGTTGCGCTGAAGCCTTGGCGCAGTTCGTGTCGGCCGACGCGCCCATCCTCGATGTCGGGTGTGGCACCGGTCTCTCCGGCGTTGCCTTGGCCACGGCCGGTTTCACCCACGTCTCGGGCACCGACATCAACGCGGACATGTTCGCGGTGGCGCAGCGAGCCGAGATCTACCACGAGGCCTGGGTCACGGACTTGGCTGCGCCCTTTCCGTTTGAACAGGGCACCTATGCGGCCGTGCGACCGATCGGGGTGATCGGCGTAGGAGCCGGGCCAGCATCGATACTCGGTGATGCCTTGGCCGCCCTCGCTTCGGGTGGCCACATGGTCTTCTCCTACAACGACAAGGCCTTGGAGCTCCCTGAGTTCACCGGTGCGCTCGCTGGACGCTTCGCCACCAACGCCACCCAGGTGTTCAGCGGACGCGGGCCTCACTTCGATGGCCTGGGATCGCAGTCCACGGTCTTCGTTCTGCAACGCCGCTAGCGGAAGCTAGTTGCTCTTCACAAACGCGGCGTCGCTGTAGAAGCATCGGAGCACTGCTGCGAGTTCCAGGTTCAGGCCTGCCGAGACGCAGAATATGATCGGTGTTGACGTCACGAGTGATCGTCGCGAACCGATCAGAACGCCGGTTCTGCGTGGTGTCGGAGTGCAGATTACGAGCGAGGCTTTCGCGAGCTCCTGGCGTCGGCGAGTCGTTGGCGGGTAGACACGAGTCCATGCTGATCACACCGGAGGACGCGTGAATTTTGGGTTGAAGTCGCCGTTCCGACGCCGCAGAAGTCCAGGGCCCGAGGACCTGGGTTCCCGATTCGGGGTGTGTTCCTGCACTCGACGGCCCTACAACGGAGCTCCGCCGGCGAGCCATCGGTACGCGAGAGTCCGGTCGCCAGCAGCGCTACGCCGACCAGGGTGACGGCGATCGCGGCCCACGGCGGCCACACGATCCAGGCTCCCGCGATCGCGGACACAAGCAGCAGCATCTCGATCAGGATCCGGATGGGTCTGGCGTGGGAACGCCGGTGGTCTTCTTGTCGCCGGGCGTGTTGAACAACGCCGGGAGCGCGAACAAGACGACCGCTGTCGGCAACGCCCACCATCGCGACCCCAGCAGGTCAGCTGCGGCCCACGGACCGGCTATCCAAGCAACGACCTCGATGACGAAGCGAGTCCCCGACGATGCAAACGTGTCGAAGGGGCTCACTCCTGGTCCTCCGCCACCGCGCGTTCTGGAAACGATGTCATCGAGCGACACGCTAGGGAGCGTTCGTCGCTCGTGCGGCTGCGGCTGCGCCTCAATTGGCTTCGATCACGACGTGACCGAGCCAAGGGTGCTGATCTTCGACATCGATGCGGAAATCGTCGACGCTGGCGGCCAGTCGAGTCGGCGGCATGGTGCTGCTCACCAAGAACGGAAAGTTCCACGACATCGAGGTCCCCTCGTGGTTCGAGGACCTCGCATTCCCCGAGCTTGCGAATGTCCTGGCATCTCCGCGAAGACCCGAGCCGAGCGAACGTACGACCGGCACACCTCAAACGAAACAGACCACATGGGAACGGTCCAATTCCTACGATGGCGGCGATGTGGTGGCTTCTTGCCCCGGTCCATCACCCAAACGACCAGGTGATTCAGCTCTGGCTTCATGTGCCGACTCCAATAGCGCCCCGCGCCAGCCGGTAAAGTCGCTGCATGGCGACGCTAGAAGTCACGCATGACATCAAGGCCGACGCTGAGGCCGTGTGGACGATCGTGACCGGCATGGACGATTGGGTCGACGTCATCGAGGCGATCGAGAGCGTCGAGCGACTCGACGACGGTGAGCGGTTCGGCCTCGGCACGACGTGGCGGGAGACCCGGACGATGTTCGGGAAGAAGGCCACCGAGGACATGGAGGTCACCGAGTTCGACGATGGTCGCCGCTATGCGACAGCTGCTGAGTCCCACGGCTCGAAGTATTTCTCCGAGATCAGTGTGGAACCGACCGATGGCGGATGCCGCATCACGATGGGGTTCCGCGGAGAGCCGCAGTCGACGCTCGCGAAGGTCATGGACATCACCGTCGGCCGACTGTTCATGGGAGCGACCCGTAAGGCGCTCGCCAGGGACCTCGCCGATATCGGTGCCGCAGCCGAAGCCGCTGGTTGACCCGCGAAGGCCGTGATCCGATGCCAGTCGGGGCCTTCGGCGTCCCTCCAGTCGTTGCAACCCCGGACGAAGCGGCCGCTCTGACTAGGGGAAACACATTCCGAGTAAGCCGGAGTGCCGCAAATGACGAGTGGGCCTTCGGGGACAGCTTTCACAACCAGAGCCGACCATCCCGCGGGATGGTTGGCTTGATGGGCATGGGTGAGAACAACGCCGAGCGCCTCGTGGCCGCTCTTGACGACTTCGGCATGGGCTCAGTCGGTCTCGAACCTGCTGACTTTCTCGAACCGGAGATGGTCGTTCAACTCGGATATTCGCCGTACCGAATCGATCTCATCACCTCAGCCAGCGGCGTGAACTTCAAGTCCTGCTGGGATCGCCGACTCACGATCTCGGTCGGCAGCGTCGAGGCTGGCCTCATCTCCTACGACGACCTCATCGCAAACAAGCAGGCCAGCGGTCGACCCCAAGACATCGTGGATGTCGACGTGCTCACTCAACTCCGACCCAAAGATTGACCTCGTGGACTTCAGGCACATCGACTGGGCCAGGTTCGAGGGTCCGCCAGGCTTCGACGGTGAGAAAGCAGCGAAGGCCCTCCGCCTGCTCGGCCCTCGGACTCAGAGTCCGAGGGCCGAGCCGCCTTCGACGTACTTGGCGTGATCAGCTGACGTCAGAAGGCCGGAGTCGTTGTGACGTGATCCAGGCGAGTCTGTCCAGATTCCGGCGTGCGACGGTGCTCTACGCGAACCCGCCGCTGTCCGACAGCCCCTCGCAAAAAAACACAACCTCGGGCACCGGCGCAACGGGCCCTATCGGGCCGAAATGACGAGTGGGCCTCCGGGGACAGCTTTCGCACCCGGGCGACCAGTCGGCTGACCGGCGAAAGCGCCGTGCCGTCTGAACGTCGGAGCGGAGCGTCCGCCGAGAGAGCCCGCGTCCAGACCGGACCCCTGTAGGGTCTGGCCGTGAAGTTCCATCACCATGGTTTCCGCGGTCCGGCACCCCCTACGTCGCCGGGACGAGGGAAGGGGCGGGGCGCCCCGCCGACAACTCACCAACATCGAGCGGCGTCCTTTCATGACCGACGCTGGTCGGTGGTGTCGGATCGGTTCGCCTTTCGATCGTTGGGGGCCGTGGCGTCGCTTGATGACTTCGGTCGCTACGCCGACTCAGCGTTTGCCCTGGCTCGTTCGACCTTCGGACATGCGGAAAGCGAAGAGGAAACCGTCCGGCACATGCTCGGCGACTACGTCGCGCCTCGCGACGGACCTTCGCAACGACACCGTCGCAGGGATGACGATCCTGTCCATGTCGACCGCAGCGGAGTCCCCGCAAACACCACTCCGACGCCACGATCACATCGAACGCGATGCTGCAGTCGCGCATCTGCAGGGAACGGTGACCGACCCCGACGCTCGTGGTCTCGGCCTCTACCGCGAGCTGAACCGGCTACGGTTCGAACAGATCCTCGACCGCAGCATCCGCTTCGTCACCACCACGACACAGAACCCGAAAGTCGACCGCGGCGTCCGCTCCATCCTCGACGAGTTGGTCGCCCAGGATCGCATCGTGAGCTGGACGCTCGAAACCGAGGTCCTGCCCGGCTTCTACGGACAGCTCCTCGCCACCGACCAGCCAGACATCGCGGGCTACACCGTTCGAACACCTCGATCCCAACGCCGGCGACGCTTGCTCGCTGCTCTTCGATCTCCACTACCCAGCCGACGCCTGAGGCCACAGCTCCACGCTCACCCAGCGTGGAGCGGCGAAGCTGCACCAGCAGACATGAGCGGTGCCGCTTCAGGGGTTCGAGT
>CAWAEN010000002.1:0-104547 GCA_963781035.1 uncultured Acidimicrobiia bacterium
AGGGCCATCGAGGCTCGGACAGTGCCGGAGCTGCAGCGGCTGCTGGTGGCCCAGGCGGTACGGAGCAACCGGCTGGACACTGTCATCGACCGCACCGTCACCACCATGCCCGACGTGGACCGCGAGGCAATGAAGCGGCCAGAGGTGCGGGCCTGGTACCGGACGATGTTCACCGAAGCGTTCGATCAAGGCGCCGCTGCCGCCTCCTACGAAGCCGAGCTCACCGGCAGCTCTGGGGCTTCGACCCCGAAGACATCACGACCGAAACCAACCTGTGGCACGGCGCTGCTGACCAGTGGGTTCCGATCTCCGTGGCGAGGTGGCTCGCCGACTGGTATCCCGAACGCCCATCTGATCGAGTGGCCCGATCACGGGCACGCTCGTGGGCTGGCTCCGATGAAGCCGCAGACGTCGTGGCGGTCACGGCTGGCGAACGGGCGGGACCAGTCCGATGAAGCGCCACGAGAGGGCCGGCCGAATCATCGAGTCATGCGAAGCAGGCGGGCTGCAGTGAATGTGCTCTGGGGGGTCGTGGTCATGCTGCTCTCGCTGCTGGCCTGGGCGGCCAGGCCATCGCCTGGTTCTGGCCAGCCATTGCGGTGCGATGGAACCTGGCGGAGGCCGAGGACGATGTCGAACCGGCATTCTGGGCCGACGGCCGAGGCGAGGCGTGCGGGAGACCCTGACCTTGTGGACGATGGTTGTGGCTGGGGTGTTGTTGATCGCTGACGCCAGTTCGTGGGTCTACTTCGGGCTGGTGGGGGCGCGGCACTACCTCATACTTCGGCGGCCGGATCATCTTCACCGCGTCGCCATGCAACGCCGGGGCCTCCGGATCGGGGCGCCACAGAACGTCCGACTCGGCTACATCTTTGGTGCCGTGTGGGCCGCGACGGCGCTCATCACCATCCTCGCCGCCATCGCATCACTCTAGGGCGAACCATGAGCGGACCCCTGTCTCACAAGGACGCCATGAAGGCGGAAATCGACGCACAGATCGACAGCAAGGTCCCGGGACTGGCGATCGTTGCGGTCGACGCTGATGGGGTGCTGCTCTCTGAGGGTTTCGGCGCGCGCTCGACCTCTCCACCGATCAAGGAATGTCTACGGTCACGGTCTGCAACTGGTTCTCGATGACCAAGCTGGTCACCGCCACCGCAGTGATGCAGCTGGTCGACGAGGGGCTGCTCGATCTCGACGCTCCGGTCGGGAGCTGCTACAGGCCATTCGAAATGACTCGACCTGCGGCCCGAGCCGCGACGGTGCGCCACCTGCTGTGCCACAGCTCCGGCCTCGCCAACCCACTGCCGCTGAGGTGGGTTCACCCCGCGACCGAGGCGGGACCGATCCGCGGTTGGCTTCGTGAGACGCCTGATTGAACGGCACCGTCGTCTCCGTTTCGAGCCCGGCACGCGAGCCGCCTACTCCAACCTCGGCTATCTCGTGCTCGGCGAAATCATCGAAACCGTGTCGGGCGAGACGTTCGAGGAGTTCATCCAACATCGAATCCTGGACCCGCTGGACATGACGCACACCGGATTCACCGCCGACCCCGCCAGCGACTGGGCCACCCCCTACCAACGACGCCACACACCCCTCGGCGTCTTGTTGCCCGTCCTTCTCCCCCGCAAACTCATCGGACCCGCTGCCGGTCCGTACCGGTCCCTGCATCACTTCTACGTCGACGGCGCCGCATACGGCGGGCTCCGAAGCGGCACCGTTCCTCCAAGCCCACATCGGAGACGGCACCCTGAACGGCACCCGGATCCTTTCAACCGATTCGGCCCGAGCAATGCGACACATCGCCTACGACCACCACGCCATCGCCGAAGCCCTACTGCGGGAGTTCCGATGAACCTCAGCGACCGAGTGAGATCTATCGCCAGACCAGCCCCGATCCGAGCGATCACAATCGCCACGGACACGAGCAGAACCGAGCCCACTCATGGTTGACCCCACGTCGCTCCGAAAGCCATCGGTCACCACGGTTGGCGAGACGCTGGTCGGTGCTGGCGCAGTGGCGGCAACCGTCGCAGCGTCCCCGTTTCTGCGACGCCGATTCAACCGTTGGGGTGCCACTCACGATGAGGTCGCCTCGGCCATGCCGGGCGACGACCTCGTCACACAACCGAAGCTCGGCTACACGCGGGCCATCACCATCAACGCGCCACCCACCGACGTGTGGCCGTGGCTCGCTCAGATCGGACAAGGCCGAGGCGGTCTGTACAGCTACGACGGCCTCGAGAACCTCGTCGGCTGCAACATCCATAGCACCGACGAGATCCTCACCGAACACCAGCAGCTCGCTGTCGGCGACCTCATCCGGTCAGGTCTCGACAACTTTCCCTGCTGGATGGTCATAGGGGTCCAGGCACCCGACCACCTCGTTCTGCTCGGCGCCGGCACCCCCGCAAACGTTGCAGTACCCAACACCCCTGTAGAAGGCAACCCGCTGAAAGGCGACGCAGCCGCCACATGGCAATGGCAACTGCGACCCTACGCCAACGGCACCGCGACCCGACTGATCGTGCGACAACGCCTCACCTACAGCCCCGGCCAGGCCATCACCTGGCGACTCGTCGAACCCATCAACTTCGCCATGGAACACAAGATGCTCAACGGCCTCAAGGCCCGCGCAGAACGTCCGCCGACCCACAGATGAAGAGCCAGTGACCAAACTCGGAATGAGAATCTATTCCGCCACACGACACGCCCGCACCGAAGGTCCTGAATAGCCACGCCAAGCATCCGGTGTCTGCCGATAGGAGCGGGTCGTCCACCACACTACGGCCGGGCGAACATATGTTCGATCTGTGTCGGAGGGGGGACTTGAACCCCCACGTCCTTTCGGACACTAGCCCCTCAAGCTAGCGCGTCTGCCAATTCCGCCACTCCGACAGGTGTGGGCTGGGTGAGCCTAGCGGCTCACCCCGGCGATCAAACCGGGTTCATCCAAGGAAGAACGCCAGACCGATCGTCATGAAGGTGAAGATCAGTGAAGCAACAATGGTCAACCGGTCGAGGTTGCGCTCGACCTGCGTCGACCCGGCTGCCGCCGAACCGAGGCCTCCACCGAACATGTCGGAGAGGCCTCCGCCCTTCCCGCTGTGGAGCAGCACGAGGAACACGGTGACACCACCAACGAGGACGTAGAGAATGCCGAGTGCGAGTTCCATGTGACGAGCTCCGAGACGGGGTTGTGCGACGGGCAAGGTTACCAGGGCCGCTCCACACCCTTGCGTCATTGATCCCCCGGTCAGTCCGCGGAGAACTCCACCGCAGTGAGGGTCAGCACGGGTTCGAAACCGAGCGCAGCCGAAAGTCGATCCGACCCCACGTTTGCGGGGTCGCAGCGATAGAGCGGCTCGATCCCCGCCGGAACCACGACATCATCGATCAGAGCGGCGACAGCGGCTCGGCCCCATCCTCCCCCGCGGACATCAACACGAGTCAACACCCCAATGTCACCGAAGGACGGCTCGTAGTCGAAGGGGCGACAACTGGCGAACGCTGCGACGTGGCCTTTTTCGTCGAGAAGCCCGACCGCCAGCTCGTCGAGAGCATCAAGCACAAGATCAGCCTCATCGAGATCATCGACGTCGGACACATCGATCAGCTCGCTGATCAGAGCCTTGTCGGACGCCTTCTTCCAATCGAAGCGATGCAGTACGCCGGGACTGTTCGGCAACTCGACGTGAGTGGCCCCACGGGTCTTCATCACCGCCTGTCCACCGAGCGCTCCGTCGACCTCGCGGGCCCAAGAACGGAAATCGGCGTCGCTCAAAGCTTCGGTGTCACTCGCAAATGGCTTCAAGCGCTCAGCGAGCGCGGGGTCGCACCACAGCACGGTGTGCAGTCCGACGTGATACGCGAGGACGATCCCGGAGCCTGCCCGCTCCTCACCGGGGCACACGGTCGTCCCGATGCGGTCGAGTACGCCAGGACCGCAGCCCATCGCTCCCGTGATTCCTTCGAGAAAGCGCCTGCGAACGACAGCCGAATCATCCATGACGATCAACCATGCCCTTGATGGACGCCCGACGCGCCTTGTACAGCCAGGTGGGCGGCGTTCCATCGACCGGCCGCGTCGCTCGCAAGATCGATTCCCGGAGCCCACTGCCGCAGACCTTGCTCGATCGCCTCGTGCTCGGCCGGACTCTCGATGCGATCCACCAACATGTACGGGCGCCGACCGACCTCGGCAATCAAGCCGCTCTTGCCTCTCGGGCCCTTTGGATGAGGTCCGACAGGATCACGCGTCGAACCGACGAACCGCTGTCTGGCGCCCGGGCGGGCAATGGTGACCACTCGATCCCAACCCAGCTCGCTCGATCCGCAACAGGCAACGCCTGGTGACGCCGTCGGCACCGATCGTCGAGTGCATCGGATAGTCGAACGCAACGACCGCGAACAGAAGCACACCGATCGCGATCACGATGCCCGTTGAAGATCTGAAGGCCTCCGACGGCGGCCCCGTAGATCCCCACACCAAGACGATCGCCGGACCGAGGAAGAGCGAAGCCGCCCCCGCCACGATGTGTGAAGGACGATCGGACGATGACTCGTCATCACAAGCACCGACGCTCAGACGGCGACGCTGTGGGACGAGCCGACCCGATCGAGCAGCGTCTCACCGATGTCCATCGGGAAGTGACACGAAACGAAATGGCCGGGCCGGATCTCACGCAACGGCGGCTCCTCGGCGGCACATCGATCGACGGCGATCGGACAACGGGTGCGGAAACGGCACCCGGACGGCGGGTTCGCCGGGCTCGGGATGTCGCCCTGGAGCACGATCCGCTCGCGGGTCCGTTCGATCTCGGGATCCGCAATCGGCACGGCCGACAGCAACGAATGGCTGTACGGATGAGCGGGCGACTCGTACAGCAGCTCAGACGACGCCACCTCGGCCACCTTGCCGAGGTACATCACCATTACTCGATCCGAGATGTGCCGAACCACCGACAGGTCGTGGGCGATGAACATGTAGGCGAGGTTGAACTCGTTCTGGATGTCCTCGAGGAGGTTGATCACCTGCGCCTGCACCGAAACGTCGAGCGCAGACACCGGCTCGTCGAGCACGATCAAGCTGGGGTTGAGCGCCAACGCTCGGGCGATGCCGATACGTTGGCGCTGTCCACCCGAGAACTCGTGCGGATATCGGTTGGCGTGCTCCGGTAACAGACCGACAGCGGCGAGCAGGTCGGCCACGCGATCAGACGCTTCCTTCGACGAACTGCCGTGGATCCGCAACGGCTCGGCGATGATGTCGTTGACCGGCATCCGGGGGTTGAGCGAAGCGTAGGGATCCTGGAAGACGATCTGCAGCTCGGACCGCAGCTCTCGCATCCGGTCCTTCGACGCAGTCAGCGACTCTCTTCGCCGCGGAACTTCACGCTGCCGCTTGTCGGCTCGATGAGGCGCATGATCGAACGCCCGAACGTGGTTTTGCCGCAACCGGACTCGCCCACGATGCCCGACGGTCTCTTTCTCGCCAACCGTGAGCGACACGCCGTCGACGGCATGCACCTGCCCGACCACGCTGCGGAACAGCCCAGCACGGATCGGGAAGTAGGTCGTCAGATCCGTGATCTCCAACAGTGGCTCGCTCACGATGCAACTCCTTCTCGGACCCACGCCGGCAGCTCGGCGGTGTGGTGGCACCGACTGAAGTGATCCAGGCCAACCGGCTCGAGCTTGGCCGGGCCTTCGCGGCATTCGTTTGTGGCGTATTGACACCTCGGGCTGAACGAACAGCCGACCGGCATGTTCATGATGCTCGGCGGCGTCCCGAGAATCGGAACGAGCCGTTCGCCGATGCTGTCGACCCGAGGCATCGACGACAGGAGGCCCCGGGTGTAGGGGTTCGCCGGGTCGTAGAAGATCTGATTCGTGGTTCCCCGCTCGAAGATCCGACCGCCGTACATCACCTGAATACGCTCGGCCGCCCCGGCGACAACGCCCAGGTCGTGCGTGATCAGGATCATCGCCGCGCCGGTCTCGGCCCGGATGTCAGCCAAGACTTCCAGCACCTGCGCCTGGATCGTGACGTCCAGCGCGGTGGTGGGCTCGTCGGCGATGAGGAGGTCGGGGCGGTTGGAGATGGCCATGGCGATCATGGCCCGCTGACGCATGCCGCCGGAGAATTCGTGCGGGTACTGGTTGACTCGCTGCCCCGGCTCGGGCACTCCCACCATCTCCAGCAGCGTGGCGGCCTCTTTCAGGGCGGCGGCACCGCTGGCTACGACCGTGGACCTCCATCGCCTCGGCGATCTGATCACCAATGGTGAAGAGCGGGTTGAACGCGGTCATCGGGTCCTGGAAGATCATGGCGATCTTGTTGCCCCGGAACGTACGCAGCTGGTCCTGCTTCATGCCGACGAGCTCTTCGCCGCGGAATTTGGCCGAACCGCTGATCTGGGCAGACCTGGGCAACAACCCGAGGATGCCAAGCGACGTGACGCTCTTGCCCGATCCGGACTCGCCGACGATCGCCATCGACTCGCCGGGGAAGATGTCGAAGCTGACGTTACGGACTGCGGCCGCCATGCCCCGCTTCGTCTTGAACGAGACGCTGAAGTCCTCAACCGAGAGCAGGGGCTCGTCGCTGGTCTTCACCATCAGTCATTACCGCTCTTCGGGTCGACGGCGTCGCGGAGTGCGTCACCGATGAAGTTGATGCTCAGAATGATTGCGGTCACGATGCCGCCCGGGATCAAGACGCGCGACGGGCGGGTGTCGATCGTGCCCTTTGCCTCGTTGATCAACGTCCCCAGCGTCGTGTCCGGTGCCTGCACCCCGAGTCCGAGGAACGACAACGTCGACTCGAGAATGATCGCGGTGCCGGCAAGGAGGGTGATCTCCACGAGGAGGATGCTCACCAGGTTGGGAACGAGGTGCCGCATGATGATGCGTTGAGTCCCGGCACCGGCAGCCCGGGCCGCCTGCACGAACTCCATCTCCTTCAGCTGCAGCACTCTGGGCGCGAACCAACCGCGACGCGCGAAGCCAGGAGAGGAAGGCGATGAGCACGGCGACCGTGTTCGGTCGTGAACCGAACTCTCGACCGAAGATGACCAGGATCACGATGGCGGGCAGTGTCAGCATCACGTTGACGAGGAAGCTGACGAGTCCGTCGATGAGGCCGCCGAAGTAGCCGGCGATGGCTCCAAAGAATGTGCCGATGAGCGTGGCCAGGACGGCAGTGAACAGCGCAATACGCAACGAGTACTGCCCACCTCGCAGGGTGCGAGCCAGCAGATCGCGCCCGAGGTCGTCGGTGCCGAACGGATGGTCGATCGACGGTCCTTGCGCCCGCTCGATGATGTTCACCTCTTCGTACCCGTACTCGACGAACATCGGGCCGATCCAGAACGACACAGCCAGGAGGACCAGCGTGATCGACCCGATGATCGCCAAACGATGACGCCGAAAACGATCCCAGGCCTGCCGACCGAGACTCTCCGGCTTCTCGGTGAGGCCGAGGGCTTGCGCTTCGATGGCGGCCAGCATCGCCGCGTCATTCGACTCGGCAACCGACAACTGTTCGGGATCGTGCAGATCAGTCATATCGAATCCTCGGATCGAGAACGCCGTAGAGAAGGTCGGCCACCAGGTTGAACACGACGACCAGGACAGCGATGGCGAAGACGATGGCCATGGTCAGGTCGAGGTCGGCGGCGAAGACCGCGTCGAGCAGGAGCCGACCGAAGCCCGGCCAGGAGAAGATCGTCTCGGTGATGAGCGAACCACCGAACAGAGCAGCAGCGTTGAGCGACCACAGCGTGACGGCTGGGATCATGGCGTTGCGGAACAGGTGCTTGGTGATGACTTTCCGCTCGCTCAATCCCTTGGCCCTGGCCGTGCGGATGAAGTCGGCGCTCTTGAGATCGAGGACGGCAGCTCGAATGAACCGGCTGTCACCGGCCAGCAACACGAACATGAGTGTCATGACCGGCAACGTCACCGACTTGAGGAACTCGAGCGGCGACTCGAGATGCATTCCTGACGACCAAAACGGTTTGAACCCGAGCTACTTCGGTACCCAGATGGCAAACACCACTTGCAACAACAATCCGAAGAAGAAGGTGGGCATCGACAGGCCCAGATAGGACACAGAGGTGACGGCGTAGTCACCCACCGAGTACTGGCGGAGAGCGGCATAGACACCACTCAGCGTTCCGAGAATCGTCAGCAGGAAGAAGGCAGGAAGCGCCAGCAGGAGCGTGTTCCGGCCCCGCTCCCAGAACACCTCGCTCACCGGACGCTCGCCCTGCGATGTCGCCGAACCCATGTCGCCGGTGACGAAGTCGCCCAACCAGTTGATGTAGCGAACCGGCACCGGCTTGTCGAGGTCGTAGAGGTCGATGATCCGGTCGTAGGCGGCCTGCGAGCAGGTCGTACACGTCGCAAGGCGCTCCGTCGGATCGGCCACGATGGACGTTCCCCAATAGGTGAGGAACGTCGCAGCCAGAAGAATCGGGATGGCGACCAATGCACGACGAATGGCAAAGACGAACACGTAGCTGCTCCGGGGGCTCAGAGTTCACGAACAACCCTCGACCCACGCCGCACACTTCTGCGACATCTCCGAGAGCAGATCACCAACGCTGTGAGTCCCCACCGAACCGGTGGAGGAACGTGACGTAGTCACGCCGGGCCAGTATGGCCCAGAACGAGCGCCGGGGACAGACCCAAGCGGTCTGTCCCCGGCCGACTCAGTCAGTGCTTACTTGAACTGGAAGTCCACGACGTTGGCCAGCGGACCAGCGCCCTGGGCATCGGGGGCCACACCGGCACCCGACAGCACGCTGGACAGGTAGCCGTAGTACGACGGCTTCTGCGTGAGCGGGATCATGAACAGTCCGGTCTCGGCATCGATTTCGAGCGTCGTGACGTACTTGTCCATCTCGTTGTAGCAAGCGGCGCGCTCGGCGTCGTCGACCGTCGCGTCACACTCGGAGCGAGTGCGTCGAGATCGGCGTTGGCGTAGCCGTACGGGTTGTTGCCGTTGCCGGTGAGGTAGGCGCCAGCCTGGCCTCCGGGCCACGGGCCACCGACCCATGCGAACTGGGTGATGTCCCAGATCGTCGGATCGCCTTCGGCGCCACCGGATGCCGAAGCAGCCAGAGCCTCTTCGGAGAACGGACGCTCACTGAAGTAGGCGCCACCGTCGACGTTGTCGATGACGATCTCGATGCCGGACTCGGCGAGCTGGGCCTGGATGAGCTGCTGCTGCAGTTCACGCAGGGCGTTGCCGCCGGTGGTGCCGACACGCAGGGTCAGTCGACCCCGCTCGGGGTGCTCGTAGACACCGTCGCCGCCGAGCGACGTAGCCGGCCTCTTCGAGGTTGGCCTTCGCTTCGTCGACGAGCTTGCCTTCGTACACTGCCTGGTGATCCTCGTACGGACCCTGGTTCGACATCCAGATAGGTGTTGCCGAGACCGGCAGCCGGAAGACTGTCGCCGAACAGCGGCGTGTAGAGACCGGCCATGACTTCGGTCTTGTCGATGCCGTAGGCGAGTGCTTCACGAACCAGAGGATCGCTCAGGTGCACGTTGAGGAGGTTGAGACCCCAGTGCTCGAACACGGGACCAGCAGACGAAGCAACGGTGAAGTTCTCATCGGTGCTGAGCCGCTCACCGAAGGCGAGCTGCGGCTGGGTCATGACGATCTGAGCCTCGCCGGCCTTCAGCGAGTTGATCTGGGTGTCGGTGTCGGCGACGAAGTTGATCTGCACACCGTCGACGAAGGCAACACCCGTGTTGCGGGCATCGGGGCTGTTCGAGCCGTGGTAGGCGTCGTTGCGCACCATGGTCATCTGAACGCCACGGTCCCAGCTGTCGAACACCATCGGACCGGAGGAGGGCAGGACGCCATCGGCGTTGCTCCACTCGACCAGGTTGGTGTTGACTTCGTCAGCGTTCGCACCGTAGGCGTGGGCGGCATAGACCTCGCTGAGGGTGCCCTTCCAGCCGGCGAAGAACTGCGACCAGCTGATGCTGAACTCGGTGTCGCTGGTGACGTCGATGCCGGTGATGAGCTCGATGCCCGATGTAGCCACCGGTGAAGTAGACACACGTGGAGTCTTCGCCCTCGGCCGCGCCGCCGTCGACGATGGAACCATCGTCTTCACGGGCGCAACCTTCGGTGATGATGTCGTAGGTGTAGGCGACGTCGGCCGAGGTGAGCGGCGTTCCGTCAGACCACATGAGACCGTCACGAAGCTTGTAGTCGATGACGACCGTGCCGTCGTCGTTCTGGGTGACGGTGGCTTCACCGTCGAGCAGCTCGGGGTAGTACTCGGTGGCACCGGTGATGCCGTAGAGGCCCTCGATGAGTGCGCTGCGGATCCACGAGGTGATCGACAGGTTGTTGTTCGGATCGTCGAGGTGCATGTCAGGTGGCTCCTGCTCATGCGCCCAGATCAGGGTTCCACCTTCGCTGCCACCCTCTTCGGGTGCAGGCGGTGTGGTGGCCTCGGTTGTCTCGGCCGCTTCACCCTCGGTGGTGTCGGGCGTTTCTTCGGCGCCTTCATCGTCGCTACCACCGCATGCGGACGCAATCAGCGTGAACGCAAACAGCAGCGCGAGCAGACGCGCAAGCTTGTTCTCCCCTATCACAGGAACACTCCTCATTCATTGGCGTCGACGGCGGTGCCGTCGCTCAAGCCGGAAACCTTAACCGTTCCCGAGTGTGAGGAAGTGCACACCCTGTTTTTGTTGACCGAGCGGTAATACCCTCGTCATGCAACGAGGAGTACCAGAATCAGCCTTCGTCGACGGCCAATCGGTACTGGACGATGCGAGCGAACGACTCGGCTTCGAGGCTTGCGCCGCCGACGAGCGCGCCGTCGATGTCGGGTTGGGTCAAGAGTTCGTGCGCATTCGTCGGCTTCACCGATCCGCCGTACTGCACCCGAACCGCGTCGGCCGCTTCGTCTCCGAACGCCGAGCGAACCGTTGCGCGAACGAAAGCACACATGTCCTGTGCGTCCTCGGCCGACGCCGTCCGACCGGTGCCGATCGCCCAGATCGGCTCGTAGGCGATCACGAGGGCGGCGACCTGCTCCGGCGCTGACGCCGGCGAGTCCGGCCTGGACCTGCCCCGACCACCTTCGACTCGGCTTCGCCGGCCTCACGCTCGTCCGAGCGTCTCGCCGACACACAGGATCGGGACCATCTCGTTGGCGAGGATGGCCTTGACCTTGGCGTTGACCATCTCGTCGGTCTCACCGAACACCTCGCGGCGCTCGGAGTGTCCGACGATCACGTAGCTCACGTTCATCTTCGCCAGCATCGACGGGGCCACCTCGCCGGTGAACGCGCCCTTCTCCTCGAAGTGGCAGTGCTGCGCACCGAGGTGGAACGGGAGGCGATCGGCCTCGAGCACGGTCTGCACCGTGCGCAGATCGGTGAACGGCGGGTGCACCGAGATGTCGACCTCGTCGACATCGTCGGTGGTGATCTGGTAGCTGAGCTCCTGCACCAGTTTCAGCGCCTCGAAGTGATTGAGGTGCATCTTCCAGTTGCCGTGATGAGTGGTGTGCGGGTCATGTCGGCTCCGTGTCGTTCGTGTCGTGTTCAGCGCCGCAGTGCGGCGAGGCCCAGGGAGATCGCCCTGTTCGATCAGTTCCAGTGACGCGCCGCCACCGGTCGAGACGTGATCGACGTTGCCGTCGACCCCGAACTGCTTGGCCGCCGCGGCAGAGTCTCCCCCACCAACGACGGTGAATGCACGGGTCTCGGCCATGGCCTCGGCGATGGCGCGGGTGCCGGCCTCGAACCGGGGATCCTCGAACACGCCCATCGGGCCGTTCCACAGGACCGTGCCGGCCTCGAGGATGACATCGGTGAACAACGCAGCCGAGTCGGGCCCGATGTCGACCCCCATCCAACCGGTCGCTGAGATCGACGCCCGCCTGGCGAACCTCTCCCCCGGCTTCGGGATCGAACAGCTTGCCGCCACCGCCGAGCGCGGTGATGTCCTGGGGCAGGTGGATGGTCGGCGCCACTGTCGAGCAAGCCGAGCGCAGGTGTCGACCATGTCTTCTTCGAGCAGCGAGTCGCCGACATCGTGGCCCTGCGCCTTGAGGAAGGTGAACGCCATGCCGCCGCCGACGATGACGCTGTCGACGATGCCGAGCAGCGCCTCGATGACGCTGAGCTTGTCGGACACCTTCGCGCCGCCCATGATCGCCACGAACGGCCGCCGGGCGCTCGTTGCGAACGCCGAGCAGGACGCTCGACCTCCTTGGCCAGCAGCCGACCGGCCGCCGACGGGAGGCGCGGTGGGCGGCCCGACGATCGATGCGTGGGCCCGATGTGACGCACCGAACGCATCGTTGACGTAGGCATCGTGGCCGGCGACCAGGGCGTCGACGAAAGCCGGATCGTTGGCTGTCTCGCCCGGGTTGAACCGCAGGTTCTCCAGCAGCTTCACGCCAGGCGCGAGCGTGGCCAGATGGGCCCGGACCGGGTCCATCGAGTACTCGGGGTTGGGCTCGCCCTTCGGTCGACCGAGGTGCGAGCAGGCCGTGACCGTGGCGCCCTGCTCCTGCAAGCCACTGCAGCGTCGGCAGCGCGGCCCGCATCCGTAGGTCGTCGGTGATCTCACCGTCGGACATCGGCACGTTGAAGTCGACCCGGACGAGAACCGACTTGCCGTGCAGCCACCGTCGATCGACGCCGAGGTCCTCCAGTTCCGGAACGCCGAAGACGTCATCGGCTGCCTCGGCCTGCAGGCGCTGGTCGAGCGTTGGCAGCACCGACGATGAGGGCCATGTCGACGAGACGGTTGGAGTAGCCCCACTCGTTGTCGTACCAGCCGGCGATCTTGACCAGCGTGCCCATGAGCCATGGTGAGGCCGGCGTCGAACGTGCACGACGCGGGTGAGGTGACGATGTCGGAGGAGACGATCGGATCCTCGGTGTAGTCGAGCACGCCGGACATCCGGCCCTCGGAGGCGGCCGCGGCGAACGCGGCGTTGATCTCCTCGACCGAGGCTTCCCTGTCGAGCACGGCGGTGAAGTCGGTGATCGAGCCGGTGGGGACCGGCACCCGCATGGCGATGCCATCGAGCTTGCCCTGCATCGACTGCATGCACGAGGCCGGTGGCCCGGGCGGCACCGGTCGAGGTGGGAATGATGTTGATCGCAGCGGCCCGGGCTCGACGAAGGTCGCTGTGGGGAGCGTCGACGAGTGGCCTGGTCGCCGGTGTAGGCGTGGATCGTGGTCATGAGCCCGTGCTTGACGACCGAAGTTGTCGTCGAGCACCTTGACCATCGGCACGAAGCAGTTGGTCGTGCACGACGCGTTCGAGACGACCTTGTCCTTGGCCGGATCGAAGGTGTCCTCGTTGACTCCGACCACGAAGGTGTTGTCGGCTGCCGCCGCACGGAGCGGACACGATCACGAATGGCGCACCGCCATCGAGGTGGGCCGACGCCTTGTCACGGAGTTGAAGACGCCGGTCGACTCGATGACGACGTCGACGCCGAGGTCGCCCCAGGGCAGATCGGCAGGGTTGCGCTCGCTGAGAGACCTTGAGCACGTCGCCGTCGACCGAGATGCCGCCGTCGACGGCCGTGATCTCGTTCGGCAGCGTGCCGAGGACCGAGTCGTACTTGAGCAGATGGGCCATGGTCTCGAGCGAGCCGAGGTCGTTGACGGCGACGAAATCGATGTCGGCACCCGGCAGCTTGGCGGCGCGGAAGAAGTTGCGGCCGATGCGGCCGAATCCGTTGATTCCCACACGAATGGTCATGGTGTAGTTGCCTCCTCGAGGCGTGCGATTCGGCGTTCGAACTGCGTCGAGGCGACTGTGACTTGGAATCGATCAGCTCAGATTTCGCGATCGGCAGCCAACTCGGCGTACATCGAGCCGAGCGCTCGGCCAAGCAGATCCGGACGATGGCCCCAGCCGTCGACTGCGGCCATGGCGCTCGGCGGAGCCGACTCCGCCAACGACCGAGTCGCACGACCTCGTCGGTGCCCCGCCTGCCGTTCGCCCGTCTCTCGGCGTTGGCCAGGACCACATCGACCGTGAATCGCCGTGCGCCGCAAGCGTCTCGAGGTGCTCGGCGCAGATCGAAACCCCGCGCCTCGGCCCGATCGTTGGCGACGTTGGCGACGAACACCCGCTGGGCCGCGCTGTGCCGCAGCGCTGCGCGGATGTCGGGCACAACGGCCGCAGCCAGCACGACGGTGAACAACGAGCCGGGACCGATGATGACCTGGTCGGCATCGAGAATCGCCTCGAATCGCCGGCCGTGGGCGCCGGCGGATCGGCCGGGATCGAAACGAAGATTCCGGATTCCGCTCGCCCGCTCGATCGTGACCTGACCGGCGAGCGCAGCCATCGTCGGAGTCGGCCATGCAGGGTGACGGGACCAGTTGGTGGCGGGATAGATCGTCGCCAACGGCGCCGACCAGCCGAGCGACCTCGGTGATCGCCGCCTGGAAGTCGCCGGACGCCTCGGCCAGTCCGGCGAGCAGCAGGTTCCCGAGCGGGTGACCCTCGAGCGTGCCGCGCGTCGAAGCGATGCTCCAGCGATCGAGCGAGCAGGCTGTCGTCGCTGGCCAGGGCCGACAGGCAACGACGCAGGTCGCCCGGGCGCCGGCAGCCCGAGATCGGCCGCGCAGCTGTGCCGCTCGAGCCGCCGTCGTCGGCCACCGACACGATGCCAACAATCGATCGAGGCGTAGGTCCGCGCCGCCCGCAGCGACGCCGCGAGCCCGTGTCCCCCACCAAGGGCGACCACTCGCAGTTCGGCTGACATGAGATGCAGAGCTGCGCGTTCGTCACGTGTCGCACGGCATCAGTCGGTCGACGTCGATGCGATGCTCCGATCAATACTCGGCGGTACTCCGACGCCAGCCAGCTCTTTGAGTTGCTCGGCAACGGTCTCGGCGACCGCGACCGATCGGTGACGGCCACCGGTGCAGCCGAAGGCCATGGTGAGGTAGGACTTGCCCTCCTCGGCGTAGGCAGGCAGCAGCTCGTCGAGCAACGGCCTGAGCCGATCGAGGAACCGCTCGGTGACGTCGCGGTCGAGCACGTAGTCCTGGACTTCGGGGTCCTTGCCCGAGTAGCGGCCGCAGCTCGTCGATCCCAGTGCGGGATTGGGCAGGAACCGGCAGTCGATCACCATGTCGACGTCGAGCGGCAGCCCGTGCTTGAACCCGAACGACTGACGACGGTGATCCGCATCGCGTGATCGCCGGTCGCCGATGCAAACGTCGGACGACAGCACGTCGCGCAGCTGATGACGGATTGAGATCGCTGGTGTCGATCACGAGATCGGCCGCCTCCTTGGCCGGCATCAGGCGGCGACGCTCCATCTCGATGGCGTCGCAGTCACCGGCCGACCGTCGTCGGCCAGCGGGTGGCGCCGCTTGGTGCTCTCGTAGCGTCGCATCAGCACGTCGTCGATGCCTCGAGGAACACGACGCTCAACTGCTCGAGCTCGCTTCGCAAGCGCCTCGACCTGGGCTGCCATCTCCTCGTCGTAGCCGTGGAGCACCAGCGCGACTCGCTCGTAGTCGCTCGACTCGAACCCGGCCAGCTCGGCGATCTTCGGCACGAGTGACACGGGCAGGTTGTCGATCACGAACCAGCCGAGATCTTCGAACATGCCCGCGGCGACGGAACGACCGGCCCCGGACATACCGGTCAGACCACCACCTGTTTCGCTATGTCACCGCTCGATCCTCCGTCTTTGCCACCGAGCCATTGTTCCACAGCGTCGCTGAGCCGAGTGGCTCAGCCTTGGCCGGCCTGACGCTTCACGAGTCGCAGCACGAGCAGCCGGGGCACGGTCGCCGCATCTCGGAACTGAGGCGCCTGAGCCAGGAAACCCTCGGGCGGTGCCGGTTCGATCATCTCCGTCAGCAACAGCCCATTCGCAGCGAGCGCGTTCACATACCGGGAGAGCGGCCGATGGATGAAGCGAATGAAGACGTCCTTCTGCACTTCTTCGATCGTGCCTGCTCGATCAGGTACGGCCCGATGCGCCAGTACTGCTCGGGCGGATCGAGGATCTGATCGTCGATCCAGCCGCTGTCCGGCGTCTGCAGCAGCGGGTGGTTCAGCAGGAAGAGGAAGCGTGCCGCCGGGTCGCAGCACCCGGGCGACCTCGGCGATCGCCGCGTCGACGTCGTCGATGTGCTCGAACACCAGGCAGGCCAGCGGCTGCGTCGAACGAGCGCATCGGCGAAGGGCAAGCGCGGCCGGCTCCGGCCTGCAGCGACCGGGACACCCGCCGCGGTCCGCTCGCCGCCTCGGCGACCTGCTCGGCGATCGGATCGACGCCGACGACCTCGGTCCCCGCGGCTCGCAGCGCTCGCGCCACCTGCCCCTCCCCGGTCCCGACGTCGAGGATCCGGCTCGGAGCCGCCGAGGCTCTCGACGATGATGCGGGATGATCTGTTCGGTGTACTCGGGATCGACACCGTCGGTGAACTCTCGCTGCCACCAATCGGCGGTGTCGGCCGCCCACCGCACCGACGGGCACGCCTCCTGTCCCGGCGGTCATCGAGCGAGAGTCCGTGGGTCTTGGCGTACACCGCTTCGGCGACGGCATCGGGGAGCCAGGAGAGTTCCTTCAGCGTCTCGAGTCTCGGCCTTCTTCACGTTGTTGATTCCCCCGAGCTCCTTGACGAGCCGTTTCTTCCTGGTGGGTCCGAGACCCTTGATGTCGTCGAGTATCGACTCGGTCATTCTCTTGTTCCGCAGGGTGCGGTGATACGTGATGGCGAACCGGTGGCTCTCGTCACGGATGCGTTGCAGAGGTACAGCGCCTCGGACTGACGGGGCAGGCGAACCGGGTCCGGGCGACCAGGGAGGTAGATCTCCTCGAATTGCTTCGCAAGGGCGCACACAGGGATGTCGTCGACGAGATCGAGCTCCTCGAGCACCTTGACGGCACGACTCAGCTGCCCCTTGCCGCCGTCGACGACGAGCAACTGCGGCGGGTACTGGAACTTGCCCCGTTCGGAGATCGGCTTGCCCAACTCGGTGACTGTAGTTCGTGAGCCGCCGACGCAGCACCTCCTCCATGGCTGCGAAGTCGTCGTTCTGGTCGACGGTGCTTGATCTTGAACCGGCGGTACTCGCGTCGAGCGGCGAGCACCGTCCTCGACCACGACCATCGAGCCCACGTAGTCGGTGCCCTGGAGGTGGCTCATGTCGTAGCACTCGATGCGCAGCGGAGACTCGGGAAGGTCCAGATGCTCCTGGAGCTCGTTGAGTGCTCTGGCTCGTGCGTTGTGGTCAGACGCACGCTTCAGGCGATGGCGGGTGAACTCCTCTCGGCGTTGGTGGTGACGGTCTCGAGCAGTTCGTCGTTTGTCGCCCCGCATGCGGCACACGAATCTCCACGTTCGATCCCCGGAGCTCGCTGAGCCATTCCTGATACAGCTCCGGATCCGACGACTGTTCGGGGACCAGCACGACCTTCGGCATGCCCATGATCGGATCCTCGTCGTAGATGCCTTCCAGGATCTTGTCGGTGAGGTCGCTGTGCCGTCAGCTCCTCGACCTTGTCGATCACGAAGCTGCGGCGACCCACCACCCGACCCCGGCGAACGAAGAACACGAAGACGAGGGCCTCGAGATCGTCGTCTGCGATGCCGATCACATCGATGTCCTCGTTGCTGTCGGCAACCATCTGTTGTTTGGCGATCGCCTTGTTGACCGTGGCGATCCGGTCTCGGACTCTCGCTGCCTGTTCGAACTCGAGGGCCTCGGCCGCCGCGTGCATCTCGGACCCGAGCTTCGTCGAGCACGAAGTCGGTGTCACCGTCGAGAAATCGGCACAGATCGTCGACCATCGCGTCGTACTCGGCCTTGTCGACCTCACCGACACACGGGCCAGAGCACTTCTCGATGTGGAAGAGAAGGCAGGGCTTGCCGATCTTCTGATGCCGATCGAACTTGTTGTTGGTGCAGGTGCGAACCGGGAACGTCCGCAGCAGCTGATCGAGCGTGTCGCGGATGGCATACGCATGGGCGTACGGGCCGAAATAGCGGGTGCCCTTCCGCTTCTTGCCTCGCATCACCCGGGGACGTGGCCATTCGTCGTCGAGCGTGACGGCCAGGTACGGGTAGCTCTTGTCGTCGATCAGTCGAACGTTGAACCGGGGCAGATGCTCCTTGATCAGGTTGTATTCGAGCATCAAGGCTTCGACGTCGTTCCGGACCTGGATCCACTCGACCGTTGCCGCCGTCGAGACCATCTGCGCCGTACGGGGATGCATGTTGCGAGGGTTCTGGAAGTAGTTCGACAGGCGCGAGCGGAGCGACTTCGCCTTGCCCACGTAGATGACGCGGCCGTCGACGTCCTTGAACTGATACGAGCCCGGGGCGTCGGGAATCGTCCCCGCGGGCGGTCGCTGCACCATCGTGTTGAGCGTAGAGGGGTCAGCCCGAGTCGAGAGCAGGTTCACCGCAACCAGACCGCCGGGCACTCCTCCCCATCAAGTCGGGACCAAAACTGCCGATCTCGACAGGGAGGGGTGAGATGGACATCTGCGAACACTGCCACAACGTTCTGGCAAAGAGCGGCGACAGCTGCAAGGTCTGCGGGACCTTGCGCGCTGATCCTCTTGCCGCCGACGTACGCCGCCGAGAAGCCAGTGCCGCTCCCGCCCATGCCCCCGGCTGGGCTGCGCCGAAGGTGAGTGGCGGCCTGCATCCCGAGGACTTCCTCAGGGAACTCGCCGGCGAATCAGCAGACGACACACCTCTGACTCCGGCGCTCCCACCACGTCACGCCGCGGTCCCGGTCGCAGGCGCACTGGCCGGATACCTCGGTTCGACCGTGAGCCGGGGCTCGGACCAGGAGGTGGACGGCGCCGACGACGATGTCGCGATGCCGCCACCACCCGCAGGCCCGGCGACCGACGACGCACCGCCTCCCCCATCCGACCCTCACGCCGGCCAACTGACCACCGCTACGAAGCTCACCGCGGACGGCGTGGCCGCCCGATCGACCAGGCTCGACGGGAGCGTCAAGCTCGGTCCCACCCCGAATCACACGTTGATCGCGCTCGGTGCGCCCTTGCTCGCTGCGCTGCTCGTCGTCGCCGCCGTCGTGATGTCCTACCAGATCGGCGACTCGGCGGCATCGTCATCGCCGGTCGATGTCGTGGCGATCGACAGCTCCGCCGTGGTGCAGGGCAGCAGTGCTGTGGTGCTCCTGGAACTCGACGGTTGCGGCGTGCTCGACCAGACCACCGGCTTCCTCTTTGCCGATCAGGCAATTCTGGCACCCCGATCGGCCACGCTCACCGACGATCGTCCGACGGTGGTGCTACCGGACGGATCGACCTACTCGTCCGAGGTCGTCGGCTGGAGCCTCACCCGGGACCTCGCCGTCATCAAGGCGGATCAGCGACTCTCCGGCGGCCTCCGCTGGGGCGTGTCCGGTCGCTCGTCTGTCGGTGACGTCGTGAGCATCCTGACGGTGACGGGCCCGGGCGTGGCCACACCCGTACCGGCCACCATCGCATCGGTCGAGACCACGAACGGCATCGTCACCGCATTCGCTCTCGACGTGAACGGTTCTCCGGGCTCGGTGATCTTGAGCGCCGGCGGCTTCGTGATCGGCATCATCGATGGCAACGGGACCACCCACGTGAGCGACGATGTCTCACCGGCCGTGAGCCGAATCGTGCTTGCGAACGAGCGACCCGCAGCCGTGTGTCCACCACGTCCGGCACCCACCGTCCCAGTGGACGACGGCGACGAGGTCATCTCCGACTGAGGTCGACGTCTGACAAGTCGTGTCGGGCAACGCTTCGGACCCCATCGCCCCGTTCCGCGGCAGTCTGACCCTCAGAACTGCTGGTTGTGTGCCGCAGAACGGAAGGGGTATGGGTCGACGGTCAGCGGCCGAGGCCTCCGACGACCTCGCGTACGGTTCGCCCACGATACGCAGGTCGAAAGCGATGCTCTGGCGCCGCAGGTAGTAGAAGTCGTACTGCAGCTTCTCGAGTGCGTCGGACCATCGGTCGCGGCGTAGCCGAGCTTCACCTGCGCCCACCCCGTGAGTCCTGGTCGAACGATGTGGCGGTCGTCGTAGAACGGGATCTTGCTCCTGAGTTCCTCCACGTAGTGGGTCTGCTCCGGTCGCGGCCCGACGATCGAGAGTTCGCCACGCACGATGTTGAGCATCTGCGGCAATTCGTCGAGGTGGAGCTTGCGCATCAGATTGCCGAACGGCGTGATTCGCATGTCGCCATCGGCCGTCCATGTCTCGTGATCGCCGACGGTCTCGGTCATCGTCCGGAACTTGTACATCTGGAACGGCACGCCATCCTTGCCGACTCTCTCCTGAACGAAGAAGAGCGGCCCCCGATTGGCGAACCGATTCACGACGAACACGACAGGGGTGAGCACGAGGCAACCAAGCGATCCAAGGGCTCCGACGACGATGTCGAGCACCCGTTTCGAACGGATGTAGTTGGCCCGGTGCACCTCGCCGATGTCGAAGAGCATCGAAACCTGCGCGAGTTCGGCAACCGGCAGCTTGCCGAGCCATCCCTCATAGAACAATGCAAGGGTCCGAACTCGAACACCACTGCGGTGGATGCGACTGATCTGCGCCACGATCGAGTCGTCGTTTTGAGCCGCACGGTCGATCACGACAACGGTCGGCGAATACTGCTCGACGCGCTCGATGAGCGGCTCACGTCCGTTGACGGTGACCCGAGCATCAGCGATCGACACCACATCGACCAGCGTGGCGCCCACCTCGTCCCGGCTCTCGAGATCGGCGACGAGAGCAGCGACGTCGTCCAAGCGGTCGGTGATCAGCATGATGCGGTCACGACCGGATGACCAACTGTGCAGGTCGTTGCCCAGGTTCCAGGTCAGCACCGACCACAGCGGGACGATCGCGAACATGAGGAACATCGACGAACGAGGAATCAGCGTGTCTGCCGCCGCGAGCTGCACGAACGACACCGAAGCCAAGCTCACGATGACCGCCCCGAATCCGCGGGTCAGTGCCTCCCCGCGACTCCTGGGGGTCTCGGGGAGTCCGATGCCGTAGCTGGAGGCCACCAGAAGGAGAGCGAGACCAACCCACCAGACCACTGGAGACGGGGCCGCGCTCTTCGCCGTAGCGGGCCGGCCCGATGACCTCGGAGTACGCCAGCCTGCTCCCGATCACGATGGCCACGAGGCCGATCGCGTTGGTCAGGTGGATCCATCGACGCTTCACGCCGTGACCAGCTCCCGGTGATGCGGCAGCGGGGCAACACCGAGTCGATCGAGCATCATCGGCGCGAACTGGAACGCATCCATCTCTGCCGGCCACGACTCGGCTCGACTCGAGATCAAGACACCCCTCGGACTGTGACGCCCCGATCGGTGATCGGTGATCCGTTCGATCGTCACCCCCACGCTTGCCGGGTCGACCCAGCCATTACCCAGGAACACTGCATCTTCGCGACAAGCGGGCTTGCAGGTGAACGTCATGACTCTTCGGTCACCTTCGGTGGCGATCATCAGCTCGTCCAAGCCGTGGCCGAGCCATGTGTCCATGCTGGACTGGACATGTTCGGCGTCTTGCACGGTCTCGGCGACGACGGTCAGCTGCGGAACCATGGCGCTGCGTACCTCGTGCCCAGCGGCGAGTCCGGCGGCGGCGAGGAACTGGTCGGGTCGTCGGATCACCGCTTGGAACTCGGCACCCGAGTCGACGGTGTTGTCGGCCTGCTGTCCCATCGACGAAACCAGCATCAACGTGCGATCAGTACGCGACGCCAGGCGGGCGAGTTTGTCGACGATCCGATCGAGCGCCTCCATGGCGAACGCCAGTTCATCGCGGTGGCCATCGATCCACGCCTGCTCGTAGCCGGACCCCTCGGGCCAGTCTTCGGGGAACGTCGCCGCCCAATAGCGATGCATGAAGGCCGCGACGTGGTTGATGAAAACCACGGAGAGATCGGGATCGTGCCTCGAGACCTGCTGGGCGAACACGTCAACGGCGAGGAGCGACTGACCGACACGAAGTCGCTCCTTGTTCCACGCACCCCGACCGACCTGAGCGGTCATCTTCGCCAGCTCGGCCCAAGTCGACGGCGTCACTCCATGCCGAGCCATGGCCCCCACGCTCGAGAGATCTCGGAAACTGGGACGAACCTGCGCCACCCGCGCCGACTCCCGAGTCATCCGAAGATTCAGCGCTTGGATCGGCTCGAGCGACGATGGAACGGTTGAGGCGTCGTCACCGAAGAGATCCGGCATCACAAAGCGATAGTTGGACCCGGCTGCCAGTTCGGCCCGTGGTGAGGTGTGCAGCACCCCGAGCAGGCCGACCGATCGACCGGCTTCCGCTGCCGCCTGCCAGTAGAACGGGAAGGCTGCGGGCTTCGGATCGCCGTACCAGAACACACCGTGCTCGATGTACGGAGTTCCCATGCCCAACGACGCCCAACTCTGCGACGGGTACAGATCTCGCGGCAGCTCTTCGTCGAGGATCGTCTCGGTCAGGGAACCACGGGCGACCAGTGCTGCGAGTGGAGAATCCGGCCTTCGATCGATCCACCACTCCACCACTCGCTTGGGTACTTCGTTCACTTCGAGGACGATGGTCCGTTCCATACCGATCCATCGGCACCCGGCAGCCAGAAGTGAATCACGAGCACCGCCAAACGCTCAGCCATTCGCAGCTCGCACAGCTGATGAAATGAGGTCCGTCGCACTCGACACGGCCCACATCGCGAGCGCCAACACACCGAGGAGTTTCCCGCCGTCCTCCACCACCAGGTTCAGCGTCGATGGAGTCGACAGCGAGTCGACGACAACGGACAGAGCGAATCCCGCCAAGGCTGCCAACAGGAGCTCCCAACGAGTCCGGACGATCTCCGCTCGACAGACAATGCACCAGACGACAACTGCGCCCGCCTCGGCGACCATCAACGCCAGCTTCGGGACCCCGAACAGTGGTGGCACGACCGATGAATGCAGCAGGTACAGATCATCGAGCATCAGGAACGTGATGATGGCCCCGGCAGACGCGAAGGCTCGCGACGCCGAAGGCCGGCTCGCGACATGACTCGTGAACGCGGCGCCACCGGCCGCCACTGCAGCTGTCGTCCATGTACCAACGACGAGGGACGTGATCATGCCGCTGTACCACTTCCCACCACTGACCACCACGCGATCGAGCAGAAGGTCTTCGACGGGCACTCGATTCTGGAACGCAACAATCGCCAGAATCCCGAAGCCGAGCAGCCAGATCATGATCAGCCGATGGATCGTCGACGTTCGAGCCGCGACCGGTCGTGGCAACCGACGATCGACGGCACGCTGATCAGTCGCTTGGAGCATCCGTTCAGTGTCGACCGCTACCGGGTACGGACTTGCCACGCCTCGGCCGCAAAGGTTCACGCAGAGGCCTCGCCAACGAATCAAGATCTGCACCTCGGCGCCGATGGGAAACCGTGACATCGGTGACAGTGGTGATTCCGCGCGAAACGAGGAAACCAGCCTCAGCGCCGCCCTCGACTCTGTCCTGGGGCAGACCTTCCCGCTCGAAGACATGGAGATCGTCGTCGTAGACGGCGCCTCGACCGACGACACACCCCTCGTAGCCAAGCGTTGCCTCGACGGCACGCCGCTGCGTCGTTGGGCCGTCCTGACGAATCACGAGGCCACCACCCCGACCAATCTGAACATGGGCCTCGACTGGGCCGAAGGCGACATCGTGGTACGCGTCGATGCCCGGTCGACACTTCCCAACGACTACGTCGAGCGAACGGTCGAGGTCCTGGCCGACGAGTTGATCGCCGTGGTGGGCGGTCGACAGTCAGCCGAACCGGCCGAGCGTGGCCTCGTCTGCCGTTCGATCGCCCGGCTCTGAACAATCCATTCGCCAACGGTGGCGCTCGTTATCGAGACCACCGAGCCGCCAGCGGACCGTGCGACACGGCCTACCTCGGCGTCTTCCGGACCGAGCAACTCCGGGAGGCCGATGGCTGGTCTCCCACGTTCACGAGCAATCAGGACTTCGAACTCAGCCGTCGCATGGAGTGGTTCGGACAGGTCTGGTACGAGGCCGGTCTTCCTGTCGGCTACCAGCCCCGACGAACCTACCGAGCGCTGCTTCAGCAGTACCGGCGGTTCGGCCGGTGGAAGGCCTTCTACTGGCGATCGACCGGCGATCGCCCTCGACCACGGCAGGTCGTCATCCTCGCCCTGCCCGCTGCCGGGTTGGTCGGCTCCACCACACTTGCTCTGGCCGTTCCGACGCTCATCGCACCGGCAGCTCTCGCCGGCGTCGGCACACTGCTCATGATCGACCACATCGGCGCAGAGGCACCGGCCTCCGCTGCCGAACGTCTCGGCAGCTGCGTGGCGATGGCCATCATCGGACTGGGCTGGTGGTCCGGCGCCACACAGGAAATGTTGAAAGCAGGCAACAATCATGGCCGTTGATCGAACGTTCTACGAACAAGCAGAGCTCTGGGGGATCGAGAACGACCTCGACCGCGATCGCACGATGATCCGGGCGACTGAGATGGCACGATTGATGCCCACCGGTGTCGAGTCGATTCTCGATGTCGGCACCGGCGACGGTCGTCTGCTGCACCCGCTGGTCGATCAGCTGCCGACGGTGCCGCTCGTCGTCGGACTCGATCGCAGTGCGACAGCGCTCCATCACCTCGACCGTCTCGCGACGCAGGGATCCGCCGATGCTCTCCCGTACGCGGACAAGGCGTTCGACGTCGTCATCGCCTGCGAGATCTTGGAGCACCTACCGGAACCGATCTTCCAAGCGGCCACTGCGGAACTGGCCAGAGTGGCCCGCCGAAGCGTCATCATCACGGTGCCGAATCGGGAGAAGCTCGCTCGGGCCGAGGTGCGATGTGAGAAGTGCGGCTGTCGATACAACCGCCGTCGCCACCTTCGGCGTTTCGATCGCAAGTCGTTCGATTCGCTCCTGCCCGGCTTCGATGTCGTCGAGGCGGCAGAGTTCGGGCATCGCACCCGGATCTACCCGAGGCTTGTCCGCCAGGAACTCGAACGACGTGGCCTCCTCTCGGTCCACGATGCACCGGAGTGCCCTCAGTGCGGTCAAGGCCACGGGCGCCGCGCCTCTGACGTTTCGCCTCCTGCCGGCACCTCCTCGAGCTCGGCATCGAGCGACAACGTGGCGCCGGGGAGCGGCTCGTACTTCCGCATCCGCTCAATGGTCCCTGCACAGCGCCAGCCGTACTGGCTCGGCGTTCGCCTCGATCGACGCTGAGACCTCAGAGAACGAAGCCGAGCACGATGACGAGCGACGCGACCAAGAGTCCGGAGAGCTCCATGGTCTTGGACGTCCGGATCCCGGCGCCGGCACATGCTCTGCGATAGGCCCACCCGATGCTCAGGATCGTCGCTGCCGACACAGCAACAGACACTCCGAGAATCGAACCGGAGCCGACGACAATCGCCGCGGTGAGAGCGAGCATCCGTACGAGCTCCCAACCGATCACCCGACGGGCGGCACCATTCGTGAGACCAAGAGCGACGACGGGACCCAACAAGAGCCGCCACGGCAACGCAAGTCCGAGAATGGCCGTGATGCGCCTCGTTTCCTCCCAACCCGGGCCGAGCAGGCTCGGCAGCACGAACGCCACAGCACCCGTCAGCAGCACGCCCACGACACCGAACAGGGCGATCTGGCGAACCAGCCGATCGTGCTGACGCTGTGCGTCATCGGTGTTGGCGAAGTCGACAAAGGTGGACCGGGTCAGTGGCGATGCAGACGATGGACGAGAAGGCCGAGGCCAGTCGGAATCCGATCGCATAGATACTCAACGCCACCTCACCGAGAAGTGCCCCGACGATCAGGTAGTCGACGTTGGCAGTCGCATACGTCACCAGTTGGCTCACCCAGACGCCTTGCGTGCGCACCGGGATGCCTGCGGAGTCGAAAACACCCGCCGGCCATTGCTGGACGGCCAGCTCGATCAGGTGCTTGACGATGCAGATCGACGCAAAGGCGAAAAGGTCGTCTGCGTCGCGAACGAGCAGGACAACCGCGGTGAGAAAGGCCACGGCACCCGTGGCCTCACCCATCGAGAGTCGCCGAGTGTGGCGGCTGCGTTGCAGCGACGCTCGACCGATGTAGACCGCCGGGCCTGTCAACAGCGACAGACCACCGAACCCGATGACGACCCCGACAGATCCCCCGACCAAGAGACCAGCAGCAACGGCCATCGCAGCGACCACGCCGTTCGCGAGCATTCGGACCGTCCACGACCGACTACTGATTGGCTGTTCGATGCGGGTCCGCAGGATGGCGAAGGCCAGGCCGGTGTCGCCGACCTGTGCCGTGAACGCATACAGAATGAAGATCGTTGCGAATGGGGCGAAGGCTTGGGTACCGGTTCGTCGTGCGATCAGCAGGGAAGCTACGCCGAGGGCGAACTGGTCGATTCCTCGCGTTCCGATCATCGGCAACAGCCGACCGAGACCGCCCCGAGAAATCGCCGTTGCCGGCACCAAACCTCTCAGGGCAGTCATCTTGTTCTCGTCGGCCCGACCGAGCGACGATTGAGTGGCTGAATCACTGGCTCGGTCAACGCCTTCTGTCCTTTCTCGACGGACCTCCCTCATCGGACCAGGTCTACCCCGCCGAGGTCATCGAGCGGGAGCAAGTGGAGCAGGTGCTTCGCTGCCAACGCGTTCCGTCTCGACTCGCTCCGTGGCTCGTTCGCGAGCGACGGAGCGAACCAGAAGCCAGCCGGTGAGCGCAACCGACACTGCGTGTAGCGCGAAGCCGACGGGGCCGAGCCACAGCGTCCAGAGCGTGTCCACGGGGCCGAAGTCTCGCAAGTTCTGGAGCTGAGCGACGACCGCGAACGTGCCGGTTGGTGTGAGGTGAAGAGCGATGACGGTCATCGACATGGCGAGCACAGACCAGCGCACCGCAAGCCATTGAACCCGTGGTGCCACATTCCAGACCTCAGCCATTCCCACGATCAAGAACGGCAACGCCGGAATGACATATCTCGGACCGGGAGCCTCACCACCCCAAGGATTTCCCCAGCCGGACTGCATGGCCAGGAAGGCGCCAAACGGAGCAGCCCGACGATTCCATGCCGACGACGCTCGGTGTTCCGCCCCCTTGCCATCCGAACGAGCCCCCACACGGCGAGCGCAATGACGGGACTGAACAGGAGCATGCCTCGCGTCCCGAGGAGCACCTCCACGAACTGGGTCGGGCTCGGCAAGCCCACAACAACGCCACGTGTACCCGGGTCGGTCTTCTCCGAATAGGAAACGCTGAACGGGCTGCCGTATGCCGCCGCCTGATACGCCATGAGCAGAACGGCAAACGGAATGCCGCCGGCAACGAAGGCAAGAAGGCGCGACCACTCACGCGTGATCAGAAGAAAGCCCCCGACCACAAGGACCACCATGAGCAGCGGATACTCGGTTGCCACCGCCGCTCCGCCTGCCACACCAGCGCCCAGCGCAAGGAGAAGGTGGCCTCTGGAGTTCTCGCTGCGAGACCTCACCGAAGCATCCGCCAGCAGCCAGCAGCCCCACCCCAGAAGTCCAGCAAGCACATGGGCGTAGAGCTGCGTCCCGTAGGCGAGGAGCAACGTCCCGCAGCAGATTGCCAACGTCGCCTGCACCGCATGGACACGACCGAACAAACGAGAAACAGTTCGGATCCCGACACCGATCAGCATCAGGAATGGCACAACGGTGAACCAGAGGGTCACCCACCAGAGACCAAGATTCCCCTCCAGCCTCAGGACCGTGGCCGGTTCGGCCCCCACCGCCTGGGCTACCGCATAGACCGGCATCGCTGCGATGGGCTGGAGCGGAGCCTTGTCGCCGTAGATGTGGCCATCGCGAACGACGTAGTCGACGTTCAGGACCTCTACATAGCCGTCGAGCCGAATCGTGCCTCTGATCGACCATCGCCGCTGTCTGGGCGTAACGAGAGGCGGGTTGTGCGGTGAGCTCCTGCACGAACGGCACGAGAGCAACGGCGATGAAGATGATCGCCAACCAGCTCGACGAAACGCCTCGCAGCCGGCCTCGATCAGGCCGTTCGGAAGAGGCGCTGGTCATCGTCCTCAATCGGCCGAGGCACGGTCGGACTTGAGACGCGAGAGCGGCGCCTCCCCTCAGCGGCGGCCGCCCTCGAGCAGCGGTTTCAGGAACCGGCCCGTGTGGCTGGCCGACACTCCGGCCACGTGTTCCGGGCGAACCGGCGGCAACGAGGGTCCCGCCACCATCGCCACCTTCGGGTCCGAGATCGATGAGCCAGTCTGCGGTCTTGATGACGTCGAGGTTGTGCTCGATCACCAAGACCGTGTTGCCCTGCTCGACCAGCCGGGTGAGCACGGTGAGCAGTCGGCGGATGTCCTCGAAGTGCAGGCCAGTGGTCGGCTCGTCGAGCAGATAGATCGTGTGGCCGGTGGAGCGTTTGGCCAGCTCCGAGGCCAGCTTGACCCGCTGCGCCTCGCCGCCGGACAGCGTCGGAGCCGGCTGGCCGAGGCGGACATAACCGAGGCCGACATCGACGAGGGTCTGGAGATGGCGGGCGATCGGCGGTTGGTTGGCGAAGAACTCGAGGCCATCGGCGATCGGCATGTTCAGGACGTCGGAGATGCTCATGCCCTTGAACAGGATCTCGAGCGTGTCCCGGTTGTACCGAGCGCCCTTGCACACTTCACACGGCACGTACACGTCCGGCAGGAAGTGCATCTCGATCTTGATCGTGCCGTCGCCGGAGCAGGCCTCGCAGCGGCCGCCGGACACGTTGAACGAGAACCGACCGGGCTGATAACCACGGACCTTGGACTCGTTGGTCTGGGCGAACAGCTTGCGGATGTGATCGAACACACCGGTGTAGGTGGCCGGGTTCGAGCGAGGCGTTCGACCGATCGGCGATTGATCGATGTCGATCACCTTGTCGAGGTAGTCGAGGCCCTCGAGTGAGGTGTGGAGGCCGGGCGGTGTCTTCGACCGGTAGATCCGCTGCATCAACGACTTCAGCAGGATCTCGTTGACCAGGGTCGACTTGCCCGACCCGGAGACGCCGGTGACCGCCACGAAACAACCGAGCGGAATCTCGACGTCGATGTTGCGGAGGTTGTGTTCGCGTGCGCCTCGAACGATCAGGCGCTCCTCGCCCGGTATCCGGCGACGGCCGGAACCGGAATCGACTTCTTCCCGGACAGGTAGTTGCCCGTGATGGAGGCTCGTCGCTTCTTCAGACCGGCGACGTTGCCGCTGTAGACGATCTCACCGCCGTGCTCGCCGGCACCGGGCCCGATGTCGACGACGTGATCGGCGACCGCGATCGTCTCCTCGTCGTGCTCGACGACGATGACGGTGTTACCGATGTCGCGCAGCCGCTTGAGCGTTTCGATGAGCTTGGCGTTGTCCCGCTGGTGCAGCCCGATCGAGGGCTCATCGAGCACGTACAGCACACCGGTCAGGCCGGACCCGATCTGGCTCGCCAGCCGAATGCGCTGAGCCTCACCGCCGGACAGGGTTGCCGCCGAGCGCCCGAGGCTGAGGTAGTCGAGCCCGACGTCGAGCAGGAAACCCAGCCGAGCGTTGATCTCCTTGACGACGCGTTCGGCGATCATCATGTCGCGATCGGAGAGTTCCAGACCGACTCAGGGTCTTGGCCGCCTCCCCGATGGACATGCGGCAGAGCTCGGCGATCGAGTGCCCGTCGACGAGGCACGCAAGCGACAAGGGGCTCAGCCGAGCGCCACCACACGCAGGGCAGTCGACCTCGCGCATGTAGCCCTCGATCTGCTCGCGCTGGCTGTCGGACTCGGACTCGGTGTGGCGCCGCCGCAGATAGGAGACAACACCCTCGAAGGTGGCGTTGTAGGTGCGCTGCCGGCCGTACCGGTTCTTGTACTGAACGGTGACCTTCTTCGTCGCCCCACCCTCGAGCAGGAGACTGCCGCTGCTTCGAGGCTGAGCTCGGACCACGGGAGATCGGCGGGGATTCCGTACTCGTCACAGACCGCTTCGACCAGGCGACCGAAATAGCGACTGCGATTGCCGGACCACGGATGGATCGCACCGTCGTTGATCGACAAGCCGGGGTTGGGAACCACCAGTTCGGGATCGACCTCGTAGGTGGTGCCGAGACCGTCGCAGGCCGAGCAGGCTCCGTACGGCGAGTTGAAGCTGAAGTTGCGAGGGGCGAGTTCCTCGAAGCTCTTGCCGTCTGACGGGCGCGAGAGGTGCTGACTGAAGGTGAGGATCGAGGGCTCGGTCTCGGTGTCGCCCTTGGCCGGCACGATCTCGATCTCGGCAACGCCTTCGGCCAGACCCAGCGCCGTTTCCATCGAATCGGTGAGGCGCCGCTCGATGCCGTCGCGGCGAACCAGCCGATCGACGACGACCTTGATGTCGTGCATCTCGTACCGCTCGAGCTCGGGCAGGTCACCGGCGAGATCGACCGCTTCGCCGTCGACCATCGCACGGGCGTATCCCTGCCCGGCGAGATCGGACATGAGGGTTTCGTAGTTGCCCTTGCGGCCTCGCACGACCGGCGCCATGACCTGGAACCGGGTGCCTTCGGGCAGGAGCAAGCACCTGATCGACGATCTGCTGCGGCGTCTGCTTGACCAGCCGCTCCCCCGTGTCCGGATCGTGAGGGACACCAACGCGAGCGAACAAGCAGCCGGAGGTAGTCGTAGACCTCGGTGACGGTGCCGACCGTCGAGCGCGGATTGCGGCTGGCCGACTTCTGGTCGATCGAGATGGCCGGCGAAAGGCCCTCGATGAAGTCGACGTCGGGCTTGTCCATCTGACCGAGGAACTGCCGGGCATAGGCCGAGAGCGATTCGACGTAGCGCCGCTGGCCTTCGGCATAGATCGTGTCGAACGCCAGCGACGACTTGCCAGACCCGGAGAGGCCGGTGAAGACGATCAACTTCTCCCGTGGAAGCTTGAGATCGACGTTCTGCAGATTGTGTTCGCGAGCACCGCGAATCTCGATGGTGTTCCCCACCGGCCGAAGGCTAGCGAGGTGCCGAACAGAACGCTTGTTCGAGTGACCTATTCCCGCGCGAAGATCGTCAATCGCTGCTGGAGAATGGGGCTGAGCTCCCACTCGCCCACCTCCGAGACGGCCTCGAACCCCTCGAAGTCGACCACTTCTGCGTCGACCTGATCGACATACACGAACCGGTCGATCGACTCAGCGGCCAGGATCGAGAGCACGGCTGACCGCTCGGCATCCCCGACCGTGGAGAGCCAGCGGTGTTCGACGATCTCGGGGCCTGCCTTCGCGAGCCTTCACCGAGTCGTACCAGACCACGACATCGCCATCGGCCACGGTCTCGATCAGTTCGAAGTCATCCACCAGGGAAGTGGTTCGAATGGCGTTGAACCACACGCCGGACGCGGTCACCAACACACCGGCGACGAGCAGACCCCGGAAGACGGCGAGATGGACGTCGCGGCAGCTCGGCGCAGGCAACGATCACCAGCAGGAAGCCGCTCATCAGCACGTAGCGACCGCCCCACTGGGGCACGGCACCGGCGGGATACTGGGTGAGGAAGATGAGCGGAAGCGCTCCGAGGGCGATGCCGGCGACGATGCGGTGGTGCCAGAGTGCGGGTCCCGAGGAAGACCCCGGCGATCACGAGCGGAGCAGTCGGCACCATGCCAGGTACGAACGTCGGCCCGAACCGGACGATCCGCAGCGCCAGAATCGCGGCAGTGGCGACGAGCAGCGTGGCCGGCAGACGGACGACACCTCCGGATCGAATGGTGATCATCAGCCACACGAGACCGGCAAGGATCACGACACCGAAGAACGTGGCGATCGGGTGGACAGCGTTGATCGGCGACAGGGCGAGTCGTGAACGCGGCGTTCACCCGATCACCGAACCCCGACGTGGCACCGACGACGGCGCCGACGCTACGACTCGAGCGAAGCGAGGCTCCATAGAACCAGGTTTCTGCGATCTCGTGCATGACGAGAATGCCGACTGCTCCGACAGCCATCATCACGCTCGGCACGAATGTTGTCGGCCGGGTAGCGACGCCGAGGAGAACTGTGCCGAACGTCAAGCACCACACCGGCGACGAAGCCGTACACCAGAGCCTCCTGTCGCATCGTCGCCGCGACACCGAAGGCAAGACCGGCTCCCAATGCATACACCGTCGGGCCGGAAACGCGTCGACTGCTCGCTTGCGTTGAGGACACCCAAGACGCCGAGCGCCATCAGGAAGACGCCGAGCGAGTGTTCCCAGAAGTCGAGCGCATACACGGCGAGCGGAGTCGACAGACCCGACCACCCACATGGCCGCCGTCCCACGCTCGGGATCGAGATGGCGTTGGATACGCCCGGCGAGGACAGCCGCACCCGCTGCCGCCATGATCGGGATCAGCAACACCAACTGGGCGCCGCCCAGTACCCAGAGCGGGCGAGCGGCGAGGACCATCGGCAAGCGAGGTCGTGTTGACCCACCAGCCGTTCTCGGTCTTGGTCGTGTGAGCGAACGGAAAGGCCAAGGCCCTCCGGATCAGCCTGCTCGGCCCAATACCCGAGATCGGTGCTCCAATCGCCCCGCTCGACCATCGCCGCCAGGGCGCCGGTCTTCCCGCCGGTGTCAGTGCTCAGGTAGGCGTCAGGGCTCCCGAAGAGTGACAGTCCGAAGTAGAGAACGGAGAGAACGACGAAGGCGAACGCACCCGATCGTGTGACGATGCCGCGGCCACCAACTCGATGCACTGGACTGGAGTTCGGGATCCGACTGCGAGTTCCTGGAGCCAGCGTCGTCATGGCTGCATTCTCTCGATCGTGATGGTGCGGATCAGCCCATCGAGCCGCGGCTCTGATGCGGTCCATCCGTCCGGGATCGCCGGCACGTCGTTGTCGAAGATGTCGAGGTGGACCACTCGGTCGATCCCGGCCGCCGCCGCCGAATCCAGGACGTCCGGCGAGTGGACCATCATCGGGCATCGATTGAAGCGGCACGAGCACGGCCGTTTCCGGCGCATATCGACCAAGACGGCGGTCGGTCGATATCAGCATCTCGTCGGTACCGACATACCCGGCCAGAGCGCCATCGACACCTCGGCCTCCACCAACCAGCGACCTGTCGTGCGAGGCCTCGAGTGTGCGGACACCAGCGATCGAGATCACGAGACTCAACACCACGGCTGCCGTCATCACGACCTTCTGGCCGCGGTCGACTCGGCCGGCGAACACTGCGTCGGCAACCAACGGAACGGCGAGCGCCGAGCACCACGACACCGAGCCGGCCGCCCCAACCGAGACCCCCGCCGTCGGGCGGGATCGACAAGACCAGCAGCAGCCACGTCACACCCAAGGTGGAGAGCGCAAGCCGATGACCTCGGGCGGAGCCGACGAGGATCATCGCCGGGATGACAGCCGGCCACGCAGCCGAGGAGACCCGGGTAGGCATCGCCGAGGAGGGCGCCGAACACCCCGCACCGAGCGCCAGCGAGCTGACCACGATGATCATCCCGATGTCACCGCCGCGGCGGACGACGAACGGCCGCAGCGATCAAGAGGACGACGGCCAGCAGACGAGCAACGTGTTGGGGCGACTGACCACCGACGTCCAGGAACAAGGCAATCGCTGCCTGGAGTCGCTCGTCACCATGCCGTCCCGAGGCGGCAGTGACTCCGGTCGGCGCCAACGACACCGACCCAGTCGCCCAGCGGAAGAACACACGGTCGAGCGCGAATGCGACGAGGCCGGCACCACCGGATCGTTGACATCCATCGGATGCGATCCGAGCCCGGAGGACGGGTGAATCAGGATCGAGGTGACGAGCGCAAGCGTTGCCAGCAGTGCCTCTGTGCGAAGCAGAATCGAGATCGCAGATGCCGACGACGACTCCCGGCCGCTCGAAGGCCGACCAGCGTGTGGCGGTCTGGATCAATCCGAAAGCAGAGACGAACGCTGCCGCCGCCGGAAGATGCGCCCACCCGATCTGCGAGTGGACGAGGAACGGGACTGGTCGAGGCAGTGAGCCAGAAGACGATTCTGGCATCGACGTGAACGAGCCCGTTCGACGGCCGCCGCTCGGCGGCGAGACCACCGGCGAGAGCGAGAACGACCAGCGACGACGATCGACAGCGACCTTGCGGCACCGCTGTGTCGGCACGACCGTGTCGACGGCGGCGATGGCCGCCGGGTAGGCGGCATGCCGGGCGTAGGGGTACCAGACCTCACCCTGGACCTGCGACAGAGCAAGCGGGGCGATAGGCCACGTCGACCCCGGCCGGGCCCGGACGAGGGGAATCGCCCAGCGACCCGACTCGGTCAACTGATCGGCTTGAGTCTGATAGGCGTTCTCGTCGATCGTGAACAGGCCGGGACCGAGGACCATGCGAGGCCGATCAGGAGGGCGAGCAGCGCCAAAGAGTGACCAAGCCATGCCTGGGCCGAGATCGCCGGCGGCGCATCACCGGAGGTGGCGCGCTCGGGTGCCACATGTTCGATCACACGCATCCCCACCCATCGGCGGCAACGGTGAAGTCCTGAGCGGGGTCAGACCATCTCGCGCAGCTCGCGCCGGAGCTCGCGGATCTCGTCGCGGATCCGTGCTGCATACTCGAACCGAAGATCGACTGACGCTTCCTTCATCTCCTCCTCGAGCGTGAGGATCAGGCGCCGCAACTCGTCCTCGGGGAGATCTGCCAACTCCTTCAAACGCTTGGCCTCGTCCGGGCGCTTCTTGCGCTTGTCGCTTCCGGGAACGGGGGCGGTCTGCTCCCCCGCCGGCCTCATCATCGCCAGGATGTCGGTGACCGCCTTGCGAATCGTGGTGGGATCGATGCCGTGCTCGAGGTTGTAGGCCATCTGCAGCCCGCGGCGTCGATTGGTTTCCGACAACGCTCGCTGTCATCGAATCGGTGATCTTGTCTGCGTACATGATGACTCGGCCGTCGACGTTACGAGCCGGCACGTCCGATGGTCTGGATCAACGACGTCTCCGAGCGAAGGAAACCTTCCTTGTCTGCGTCGAGGATGCACACCAACTGGACTTCAGGAAGGTCGAGACCTTCACGCAAGAGGTTGATTCCGACCAGGACATCGAACTCGCCGAGCCGCAACCCACGAAGCAGTTCGATTCGATGGATGGTGTCGATCTCGGAGTGCAGGTAGCGGACCCGCAGACCTTGCTCGAGCAGGTAGTCGGTGAGGTCCTCGGACATCTTCTTCGTGAGTGTGGTGACGAGCACCCGACCCTCGTTCTCGATCACCGCTGCGATCTCGTTGAGGATGTCGTCGATCTGCCCCTTGGTCGGCCGTACCGACACCTCGGGATCGAGGAGGCCCGTGGGGCGCACGATCTGCTCCACCAATTGCTCCGAGTGCTCCAGCTCGTACGGCCCGGGCGTGGCGGAAAGGAAGATCGTCTGGCCGCGTCGTTCGAGCCATTCCTCGAATCGAATCGGCCGGTTGTCGGCAGCCGACGGAAGCCGGAACCCATGCTCGATCAAGGTCTCTTTCCGACTGCGGTCGCCGGCGTATTGACCATGAAGCTGGGGAACAGCCACGTGCGACTCGTCGATGATCGTGAGGTAGTCGTCGGGGAAGAAGTCGAGCAGCGTGTACGGCGCTTCACCGGGAGCCCGACCATCGATGTGACGGCTGTAGTTCTCGATGCCGTTGCAGAACCCCATCTCCTGCATCATCTCGAGGTCGTACTGGGTGCGCATTCGCAGGCGCTGCGCCTCGAGCAGCTTGCCGTCCTTCTCGAACTCGGCCAGCCGCTCCTGCAATTCGGCCTCGATGCCGCCGATCGCCCGCTGCATCCGTTCGTCTGATGCGGTGTAGTGCGTCGCCGGGAACACGACCAGTTCGGTCAGTTCGGCGATGCGTTCACCGGTGAGGGGATCCACGGTGGTGATCGACTCGACCTCGTCGCCGAAGAGCTCGATGCGAACGACGAACTCCTCGTATGCGGGCTGCAGCTCGATCGTGTCGCCTCGAACACGGAACTTCCCGCGACCGAGCGTCATGTCGTTGCGTTCGTAGTGCATCGCGACCAGATCGGACAGGATCGACCGCTGATCGTGCTCCTCGCCGAGCCGGACCACCAGGAGCTTCGCGAGGTACTCCGCCGGCGACCCCAGGCCGTAGATGCACGAGACCGACGCCACGACGATCGTGTCCCGACGAGTGAGCAGCGCCGAGGTGGCCGCATGGCGGAGCCGATCGATGTCGTCGTTGACCGAGGAGTCCTTCTCGATGTAGGTGTCCGAGCTCGGGATGTAGGCCTCGGGTTGGTAGTAGTCGTAGTAGCTGACGAAGTACTCGACCCGATTGTCCGGGAAGAACTCGCGGAACTCGTTGGCCAACTGGGCCGCCAGCGACTTGTTCGGAGCGATGACGAGCGTCGGACGCTGCGTCTGCTCGATCGTCCAGGCGATCGTGGCCGACTTGCCGGAGCCCGTGATGCCGAGCAGCGTCTGTTCCTTGTCGCCTCGCTCCACGCCCTCGACCAGCTGAGCGATCGCGGTGGGTTGGTCGCCGGCGGGCTCGTAGTCGGTGACGATGCGGAAGGGGGTTCCCGCGGACGGCTCAGGACGATCGGACATCCTGTCGAGGCTAGCGACGACCCTGTGACACCGTGATCGAAGGACGCCTGCGGCGTTCCCAGTTGCCGCTCCGCTCCCAACATCGAGGCCGGCGAAAACGCCGAAAGGGGAGGCGCCGAAGCGCCTCCCCTGCGAAACCAAGCGTCCGAACGGACGCTCAGAATTAGTTGATGGCCGAGCTCACTTCGCTGAACTTCGACTCGGCGGACTCGCCGAGCAGGGTGACTGCAGCGATGCAGACAACAGCGATGAGGGCGACGAGCAGGGCGTACTCGACGAGGCTGGCGCCACGCTCGGTCTTGGCCTGAGCCGTCATCCAAGCGGAGAGGAATTCGAAGTGCAGCATGATGAAACTCCAAGTTTCGTTGATTGTTCGGACCCAGTGTTGGGCTTGACCCTCAGACCTACGGCAGAACCGACACCCGACTGAATGGGTCGAACGAACTCACGTCCACAGGCACACGAGCCCAGCAACAACGGCACAACGCAAAGGGGAGGCGCCGAAGCGCCTCCCCTGTCGACACCAAGCTTGGCGATCATCTCGATCGCAGGTGGATCAGCCGATGGCCGAACTGACTTCGCTGAACTTCGACTCGGCGGACTCGCCGAGCAGGGTGACTGCAGCGATGCAGACAACAGCGATGAGGGCGACGAGCAGGGCGTACTCGACGAGGCTGGCGCCACGCTCGGTCTTGGCCTGAGCCGTCATCCAAGCGGAGAGGAATTCGAAGTGCAGCATGATGAAACTCCAAGTTTCGTTGATTGTTCGGACCCAGGGTTGGGCTAGACCACGAGACGTCAACGGCGCACCGGCCCCGGAGCTGAATGATCCGAACGAACCAAGATCGGCTGTCCGGTGCCCGCTCGATCGGCGCTGCTCAAGAACAGCACAACGCAAAGGGAGGCGCCGAAGCGCCTCCCCTGCGAAACCAAGCGTCCGAACGGACGCTCAGAATTAGTTGATGGCCGAGCTCACTTCGCTGAACTTCGACTCGGCGGACTCGCCGAGCAGGGTGACTGCAGCGATGCAGACAACAGCGATGAGGGCGACGAGCAGGGCGTACTCGACGAGGCTGGCGCCACGCTCGGTCTTGGCCTGAGCCGTCATCCAAGCGGAGAGGAATTCGAAGTGCAGCATGATGAAACTCCAAGTTTCGTTAATTGTTCGGACCCGCAAACCGGGCTTGGTTTCCTCAACGGCACGAGGCCGTCTGTTCTCAATGGGCCAAACGGCCCTTCGACCCACACGGGCCGCATTTCCGACCCGCACGGGGCTCAGTTCAGAGTGACGATTCCCATTCGAACGGCCTGGAGCACCGCTTGGGTTCGGTCACGAGCATCGAGCTTCTGATAGATCGAAGCGAGATGGTTCTTCACCGTCTTCTGGCTGATGTAGAGGCGTTCCGCCACTTCCGGCGTCGAGCAGCCGTCTGCGATGTGCTGCAGCACCTCTTCTTCACGCTTGGTGATGATGCGGGTCTGCTCGGCCTGATCTTCCTGGCGGCGAACCTCGGCCAGCATCGAGGCTGCCAGTCGGGGTGACAGATGCTGTCTCCCCGCCGGCAACCGTCTCGATGGCCGAAGCGATCTCGTCGGTCGAGCAGTCCTTGACCAGATACCCGTTGGCCCCGGCCCGGATGGCGTCTGCCAACACGTCCTGGTCGGCGTGCATCGTCAGCATGACGATACGAACGTCCGACTGTCGCTCGCGGATCTGACGGGTCGCCTCGACACCGTCGATCTCGGGCATCGAGACGTCCATGAGAATCACGTCTGGTCGCAGCGAGGCGGCGAGCTCGACTGCCTCTGCACCGTCGCGGGCCTCACCGATGACGTCGAATCCACGTTCGATCATCGATCGACGAAGGCCCTCCCTGAGCATCTTGTGGTCGTCGGCGAGCAGCAAGCGAATCGGAGCGGGATCGCTCCGTTTCGCCGGGCTCGTCGTCAAACGTGGTTGGGTCAGTCCTGTTCGAGGCTGCACCGGACTTTTGTCCCTTCTCCAGGCGATGAGGTCAGATCAAAGGAAGCGCCGATACTCGACGCTCGCTCTCGCATGCCGAGCACCCCGAAGGAATCGGGCCGCCCGGCCGAGGCCGAGAATCCTTTTCCGTTGTCGGTGATTTCGAGCATTGCGTGTGTCCCATCGCAGCTCCACGAGACCGTTGCCCGCGAAGCGTGTGCATGCCGTTCGACATTCACGAGCGCTTCTTGAGCAATTCGCCACATTTCTCGCTCCTGCAATATGGGCAATCGGGACCCCTTGTCGCAGTCCAGATCGATCTCCAGGGCGGCACGCTCGGACAAGCGAGCAGCGAATTCGGAGACGACGGAGGCGAAATCGCGGGTCTCGTCGACGTCGGTACGGAGGTCGTAGAGGGTGTCGCGCACCTCGGACACGACGTTCCGCAAATCAGATCGCAACTGTCGGAGATCGTCGCCCACGTCTTCGGCGCCTTCGTGACGCCGCACGACCCGGTCGAGCTCGAAACCGAGATATGCCAACGACTGACCGATCCGGTCGTGCAGGTCGCGGGCAATACGTGTGCGCTCTTCGTCAGCCCCAACCGTGCGAAGTCGAGCGAACCATCTGGCGTTGTCGATCGCGAGCGCGACCGGATCCACGAAGCTGGCGAGCACCTCACGATCACGTTCATCGAACCGGCCCGCCTCGCGATGCTCGATCGCGACGAGCCCCACCAGACTGCCGCGGGCCATCAGCGGCGCATAGAGGGCTGACTTCGACGACGGTCGGAGGAACTGTCCGGCCGACTCGAAGTTCTCGTCGCGTCCCGTGTCAACGAGGACGACCTGGGTGAGCAGGACAGCCGAGCGGACGGCGGGAGGAAGATCGCTCAAGGCCACGTCGTGGGGAACCGGAAGTCCCGCCCGTTTGGCCACCGTCCAGCTGCCATCGGATTCCTCGACGGTGAAGATGACGGCTCCGTCGTTGAAGAACAGGTTCCGCAACCGCACGATCGTCGACTCGAGCACCTCCTCGAGATCGAGTGACGCCGGCAGGGTCTGTGCCACACGGTGCAGGTTGAAGAGCAGGGCATTGGCGTCGGCGAGTTGCGTCAACCGGTCGAGGGCGATCGTGGTCTGGCGATTGGCTTCTCCGGAGATTCGCCTGCCGTAGCCGGCAACGACGCCGACGAGGAGGAGCACGACGGTCCACTGGGCCGAGAGCCCCCATGCCTCGGGAGTCCAACCCGCGGCGTCGAGCGTCGGAATCGACACCGCGACTGCCGATGCCACACCGATGCGAACGCCAAAGCCGAAACCTCGAGCGAATCCACCGATGATGATGGCGGTGACCAGGGAGAACACCAGAGGTGATGCCCAGTAGCCGGTTGCCGCAAGGACGAGGACGTGCAGACCGACCTCGAAGAGAAGCGGGATCAGTCCGCGTGCCGTCGCCACGTAGCGAAGGGGCGCAAGTGTGCGGAAGGCGGTGTTGCAGATGACGACTGCCACCCACGGAACAACGGAGAGGTCTGCGCTGGCAAACGCGCCGAGGGCGAGCGTGAGCGACACCATCGTGGTCGCCCATCGCACCGCCAGGATCGCCGGAGCGTACGGCGTGAGGAGATCGTCGTCCCGAGACGGCCGACTCCACTGATCGAGCGACGATGACGTGGACGCGCCTCGACCGATTGCCGGCGCGGCGGCGACGGCGGGAGATTGGCGGCGAGGGGCGGTGTTGGTCGGCACGAGATTCAGGTGATCGGCGGCGACGGCAGTGCTGCCGTCTCCCCTACGACCATCGGTCGATCGGCCGCTGGATTGAGCCGTACGGCCCAAGTGGCTACCTTCGCCGGATGCGACTCATCGGCCTCACGGGCGGTATCGGTTCAGGAAAGTCATCGGTGTCCGGCCGTCTCGCCCAACGAGGCGCCGCGCTCATCGACGCCGATGCGATCGTGCGAGAGCTCCAGCGACCCGGCGAGGCCGTGTTCGAAGCCATGGTCGGGCGTTGGGGCGACGGCATCGTCGCTCAGGACGGCACACTCGATCGAGCGGCAGTCGCCGGCATCGTGTTCAGCGACAAGGACGAGCTCGAGGCCATCGAGAAGATCGTCCACCCCGTTCTGCGCAAGGAGATGGACAACCGCATCGAGGCACTCGCATCCACTGAACAGACCGTGATCCTCGACATCCCACTTCTCGCCGAGAGCCGCTCCAAGGACGGAGCGCTCGACGCCAGAGGTACGTCGGCGGTCATCGTGGTCGATTGCCCCATCGACGTCGCCGTGTCACGGCTGATCGAGCACCGAGGGTTCGACGAAGCAGACGCCAAGGCCCGCGTCGCGGCCCAGGCCACGCGAGAGGAACGCCGCGAACTCGCCGACTTCGTCGTCGACAACAGCGGCGACGAAGACGCGCTCGACGCCGAGGTCGACCGGTGCTGGCACTGGCTCCAGACGCTCGAACCGACACCATGGCCTCCGCCGAAACACGAGACCTGAACGACCTCGCCGGTCTCAGCGATCCTCGGGAAGCGGACTTTCCGGCAGAGCGACGATCCAGCCCTCGGACTCGAACTCGACACTCCATCCGCTGTCGTCTTCGCGGATCCAGTCGGCGAATCGACCGCTCGCCTCCCACAGCACCACATCGGCGTCGTAGCGATCGAGGATCTCGGAGAACTCACCGCCGAAGTACAGGTCGGCATGGTCGTCGATGACAGCTTGCGGGTACATGTCGTAGCGGTCGTCGATGAACACGCGGGCGCGCTGACCGAAGCGGAGCTCGAGGTAGTTGCCGGTGGTGTCGCGATGCACGAGATTGATGTCGTCCTGAGCGACGAGCCCACGTTCCTCGAGCCAGTCGACCTCGAGAACCGGATACTTCTCGTAGTCGATTCCGGGAGTGATCACCGCGAACACGGCGACAAGCCCGAACACGGCCAACGACGTCACTGCGACGGCTCGGCCGGCAAGACCCTTGACCCGCCCGTCGAGCGTTCCCGGAATGGCTCCGAGTCCGGGAGCGGCGCCGGCCACCAACACCACGACCGCAGGGTTGATGTTGCGGACGGCGAGGAGCCCGGTGACAAAGAAGCCGAACGCAGGCAACAGATGGCGCCAGTTGCCGCCCAGTTTGGCCGAGGCCAGTAGGGCAAAGGCCAACATCACGAAGGCCCACTCGCTGGGACGATCGAAATCGGGTGGGCGCCACTCGGCCACGTCAGCGAGTGCTTCTTGGCGGGACAGCAGTTCGAACGGGAACACGAGCAGTCGAAAGCCAAGTGGATTCAGGGCACCGAGCAACGTGGCACCGGTGAGCCAACCGGCCGCGTGAAGATCACGGCGGCGGAATCGTTTCGCGTCGATCAGGTGGCCGAGACCGGCCGCGCCCAGGTAGACGAAGGCGAGGGGGAACGAGCCGTGGGTGTTGACCCAGAGCCACATCGTGGGAATGAGAAGCCACAGGGGTCGCCGATCGTTCTCGACGATCTCGATCACGAAGGCCAGCCCGAGCAGGCCGAAGACCAAGGGCCGAGGCGACCACATCAGTGTGCCGACGGTGAGCGCGAGACCAACGAGAGCGACTCGGGGCAAGAGGGTCTTCGAGGTGTTCGTGAGACGCCAGAGCGATCCGATCAGCGCAGCGATCAGCAGTCCGTTGGCGACACGGAGGGCACCGAGACCGGCGACCTCGTAGATGCTGCGGTACCAGATGGTCGCGAACCAGCTCTGGACCGTCCACGGCTCGCCGGTCGCCGTATAGGAGAACACGTCGGCCGTCGGTACCGACCCCGTGTCGAGCACGAGGTTGCCGGTGGCCAGGTGCGTGAAGAAGCTGTTGTCGGTGATCGTGCGACTTCCGATGAGGAAACCGACCGTCGCCAGCAACCATCCGATCGATCGTTCGAGCGTCGGCCCCGACCCTTCTGCAGGCGAAGCGTCAGAGCGCGGTATTGCCGCTCCGACACGGGGCCGACTCGGGGCGGAAGACCGTCGGCGTGCGGGCGCCGCCTGTGCTCCCATGAGTTCTAGAAGTTCTGGATGATGTTGATGACAGCGGGACCGATGACGACCACGAAGAGGGCGGGGAAGATACAGAACACCATGGGGATCATCATCTTCACCGGCGCCTTCTGCGCCTGCTCCTGAGCCCGCTGACGACGCTTCACACGAAGCTCGTCGGCCTGACTTCGCAGGACTCGGCCGATGCTCACACCGAACGTGTCGGCCTGGATCATCGCCATCACGAAGGATCGGATCTCGGGTGTGTCGCAACGCTTGTCCATCGCTCGAAGCGCGTCCGAGCGGCTGGATCCGGCCCGGCTCTCACCAAGCACTCGGGAGAACTCGTTGGAGAGCTCACCCGGCACGTTGGCGATGACTCGATCGAGCGCCTGTTCGAAGCCAAGGCCCGCCTCGACCGAGATCACCAGGAGGTCCATCACGTCGGGAAGTGAGCGCTGGATCGACTTCTGACGGGCGTCGACCTTCTTGTTCAGCTGCGAGGTCGGACCGAGGGCGCCAATCATGACGCCGAGCCCGAGCATCCCCCAGAACAACAGACCGCTCACTCCCAGGGGGTTGAAGACGAACATGACGATCATCCACACCGGGATGAACACGAAGCCGATGATGCGTTGGGCGAGGAACCGCTCGACCTTGTCCGGGCTGTAGATGCCGGCCTGGACGTGCTTGCGACGAACTGACTCGACGTAGTCCGGCGGATTGAACCGGCCACCGAAGCGACTCAGCAAGTCGACGGCAGGACCGACGACACGCTCGCGGAGCGGAATGAGCAGCTCCTGGTCGCGTACGCTCTCGACCTCGTAGTCGTCGAGTTGACGGAGCGAGCTCCGAATGGCCGACTTCTCCTCGACCTGCGACAGGATGGTGAAGAGCACCAGCCCGACGCCGACCGCAAAGGCAGCGACATAGCCCACGGTGGGGACACTTGAAAGAAGATCAAACATCGATCGTGATCACTTTCTTCATCCAGACGAGTCCGATGATGGAGGACACGATGCCGAGACCGAGGAACACGTTTCCGAGGAACTCGACAAAGAGCTGATTGATGTATTCGGGGTTCATGATCCACATCACGAGTCCGAGGCCGGGAGGGAGACCACCGAGCAGAATGGCGGACATCTTGCCCTCAGCGGTGAGCGTGGCGATCTCGCCCTTGAGCCGTTCGCGCTGCACCATCGTGTCCGACACGGTCATGAGCAGCTCGTTCAAGTTGCCGCCCACCTCACGTTGGATGCTGATGGCCATCACGGCCCAGGCGAAGTCGGGGCTGCTCGAGACGTTCGGCAGCTGCGGCGAGAGCTTCTTCGAGCTCGCGGCCGAGGCGGGCCTCGGTCATCACCCGGGTCAGTTCGTACCCCATGGGCTCGGCCGACTCCTTCGACACGGCCTCGAGGCCCTGGGGAAGCGAGTAGCCGGCTCGGAGAGTACCGGCGAGCAGCTGGAGGGTGTCCGGCAGCTGCTTTTCGAACTTGCGCATGCGCCTTCTGGCCATGAAACGAACGGAGAGAATCATCATCACCCCGGTCAACGAAGGCCGAGGATCACGCCGCCGAGGATTCCACCGAGGAAGACGAAGCCGAGGACGAGCGAGAAGAAGATCGACGCCATCCAGAATGACATCGCCTCGCCGGGCCGGAGCGGGAGCTTGGCCCGCTCGAGCAGTTCTTCGATCTTGAGCAGGAAGCCGCGATCCTCAGCGAAGGTCTCGGACATCTCGACCGCTCGCTGGACGAGCGCCGTCTGAACGATGTTGGACTCTTCCTCGGCCAGATCCTCGCCGCCGGTTGCGTACCGGGCGATGAGGCCGTCGAGCGTGCTCTCGCCGCTGGCGAAGATGGATCCCATCATGAAGATCGTGAGACCGATGCCGAGGAAGGCCATCAGCATCGTGACGTAGAAGCCGGTCCGGCTCTCGAAGAACCCGAAAGCCCCGGTCGTGTTGGCGTCGAGGGACGGTTCGAGTGCAAGCGCACGAATGGTCAGCTCGGCACCGTCGTAGGAGATCGACGCGAGCTCGCAGAGCCGACCTGGAGGGTCAGGTCGCCTCGAGCGTCAGCCTCCGACTGGCCGGCGAAACGAACCACGTAGCGGTCGGATGCTGCTGTGACAGCCGTCTCGACCGCAGGAGCGACCTCGGAGACCGACGTGACGTCGAACGACAGACCGCCGGTGACATCGACAACACGGTCGAACAACGGCTCACCGCCGTTGAAGTTCACCGTCAGCAACTGGCCGCCACGACGGATCAAGCCACCTTGGCCTGCGCCGACGCCGGCGTTCGAGCCGACATCGAGGCCGCCGGAGAAGAGCGACGACCGACTGGATGGAGGTGGCAATGCCGCCGATCTCCGGCTCGGACAACATGGCAACGGCCTTGTCGACACCGTCGATGACCTTGCCACCCTCGGAGAAGTCGATCGCCAACACTTCGAGGGCCGCCGCCTCACGATCAGTGGTCATCGGGACGACGATGATGGCCGACGTGGCCGCATCGACCACTCCGACGGAGGTGCCGGACGGAAGTCCGCGGATCTCAGCAGCAAGCGCCGCCTTCATCTCGCCGAGAACGTCGTTCTTGCGGAGACGCTGGCTCGTGTCGAGAACGAACACGATCTCGCGATCCAGATTGATCGCACCGAGGGTGGCGAGCTGTGCGTCCTTGTCGTCGCCGTTCTCCTTGATCTGGACCGACGTCGCCGAGTAGTCGTCGGAGATCGCGATGAGCTCGGTCGTCTCGGATCGGGCATCAGCCCGATGAATGACGAGCTGGCTCGGTCCATCGGCTTCCTGCGCCGAGACGGCCGGAAGCATCCCGAACACCACGGCGAACACCGCAGCGAAGACCGCAACCAGCTGTCGCAGCGAGACCGACACATCGGGGCGGAATTTGGAACCAGCAGTCATCGTCGTCCTCGATCATCGGCACCGCCGTCGCCCTGAGTCGCGCTGAACATCTCCGGACCGAGCCGGATGCCGTGGTCGGCGAGCTTCTCGGCGAACTTCGGGCGAACACCGGTGGGCTTGAGCTGTCCCTTGAAGCGACCGTGCTCGTCGACACCGGCGCGAGTAGTCGAACAGGAAGACGTCCTGGAGGGTGATGACGTCACCCTCCATGCCCTGCGACCTCGGTGATGTGGGTGATGCGGCGGGAGCCGTCACGCAGACGCTGGAGCTGCACGATCAGGTCGACCGCGGACGCGATCTGCTCGCGGATGGCTCGGACCGGCAGGTCGAAGCCGGCCATGAGCACCAGGGTCTCGAGACGGCTGAGCGTGTCTCGGGGGTTGTTGGCGTGAAGCGTGGTGAGCGAGCCGTCGTGGCCGGTGTTCATGGCCTGGAGCATGTCGAGGGCCTCGCCGGAACGGCACTCGCCGACCACGATGCGGTCGGGGCGCATACGCAGGGTGTTCTTCACCAGGTCACGAATGCGTGACCTCGCCCTTGCCTTCGATGTTCGGCGGACGGGTCTCGAGCGAGAGCACGTGGTCCTGGTGGAGCTGGAGCTCCTTGGCGTCCTCGACGGTGACGATGCGCTCGTCGGCGGGGATGAACGACGACAGCACGTTGAGCGTGGTGGTCTTACCGGTACCGGTACCACCGGAGACGATGACGTTGAGCTTGCCGACGACGCAGGCCTGGAGGAAGCGGGCCGCATGGACGCTGAGCGTGCCGAAGCGGATGAGGTCGTCGATCCGGAGCGGATCAGTCGAGAACTTACGGATGGTGAGGAAGGGACCGCCGACGGAGAGCGGGCTGATGACGGCGTTCACACGGGAACCGTCGGGAAGTCGGGCGTCACACATCGGCGATGGACTCGTCGATGCGTCGACCGACCTGGGCGACGATCTTGTCGATGATGCGACGGAGGTGGGTCTCGTCGACGAAGGTGACGTCGTCCGTTCGAGCTTGCCGGCGCGCTCGACGTAGATCTGCTTCGGACCGTTGCACATGATTTCGCTGACACGTCCTCGTCTCGCAGGAGCTTGTCGATCGGGCCGTAGCCGAGGATGTCGTCGGAGACGTCCTGGATGAGCTGGGCCTTGTCGGCGGCCGACAGCGGCGCCCGCTCCTGGGCCAGCGCCGCGTGGAGCTGACTCGTGCACCCGCTTGCGAAGCTCGTCTTCGCTCATACGGCGTGTCGTAGAGGATCGGACCGAGTTCCTCGATCAGGATGCCGTGGATACGGTGCCGGATCTGGTCGATGGCGGGTTCGTTGCGCCCCGCGTTCAGCCTCGGGTCTTGCCCGGTGTCTCCACCGGCTTCATTCAAACGTCGTACAGCGACATGTGCCCAGCTCCTCAAGACCTTCTCAACCAAAGAACCGGCGGCGACTACCTGTCGACGCCTCGGCGATCGCTCCATCAGTGAAGCGCTCCGCCAGTTTCTGAATCTCACGAGCCACACCGGACCGAGGTGCCGACAGCACCACGGGGTGACCCTTGTTCACCGAGATCGGCACGACCACGTCGGACGGAATCCGGGCGGCGGCAGTGATCTGCAGCGTCTTCTCGACCTCGCCGACATCGAGCTTGACCTTGGAGTCGGCTCGGTTGAGGACGAGGTGCATCTTCTCCCTCGGGATGTTCAACAGCCCGAGGGTGCTCAGGCCGATCTTCACGTTCTTGATGTTCGGGATGTCGAGGCCGGCGACGAGGATGACGTCGTCGGAGTTCTCGATGATCGCGAGCACGGTCTCGTTGAAGAAGGCCGGAAGGTCGACGATCACGAACCCGGCGTACTGCCGGACGATGTTGATCAGCTTGACCATCTGCTCGCCCGTGATCTGATCGGCGAAGCTCGGCTCCATCGGAGCCGGCAACACCTTGAGCTTGCTGTCAGCGTGATCGCTCAGCAGACTCGCGACCATCGACGGATCGAGCCGGTCCAGCTGCGAAACAGCGTCGACGACGGTGTGGTGCGGAGCGAGTTTGAGCATGACCGACACGTCACCGAACTGGAGGTGGCCGTCGATCAACACGACCGGACGCTCGGTGTTGCTCGGCAAGCGTCACCGCCAAGTTCACGGCGAGTACCGACTTGCCGGAACCACCCTTGGTCGAGAAGACCGAGATGATTCGTCCGGGATCGCCTTCGCCGGCGGCGATGGCATCGGCAACTTCGGGAGTGGCCGGCTCGCCACCGCCCGACTTCGGAGCCATCTGCAACGTGTCGCCGATCCGAGAGACCGTGTCGACGAACTGCATCTGATCGATCGGGGCCGAGAGGACGTCACGAACACCAGAGCGGAGAGCAGTCTGGAGCAATTCGGTCGACAACTCGGAGGTGACCAGGATGGTCCCCGACTTCAGGGTGCGTCCGACCCCACTGTTCCACCAGCGCGAAGTCGGCCGGGCTGACGCATGACGGGCCGAGCACAGCAACGATCGGTCCCATTCCGATGCGTGCTTCCAGCTCGGCGAGCGACGACACCTTGGCGACATGGTCGCCGAGCTGCGTCGCGAGGTAGTCGCGGACCGCAAGGTCGGCGTCGACCACGGCCACGGCGACGCCGCCGAGACCCGACGATTCCTCAGGGGCACCACTCGGTTCTTCGTTGAAGGACGAGAAGTCATCGAGCTCGAAGCTCGAGAAGTCACTCGTTGTTTCACTCATTGGGGACTCCTGGAGAGCAGACGGGACGGGTGGGAATCACTCAGCGGGTGCGGCTTCGGCGTCGACGGCGAAGTACGGGGTGAGCCGTGTCTCGTCCTCGGCCGGGTAGAGCAACTCGGTGATGTCCATGGGGAGGAGAGCCTTCGGCTCGTAGCTGGACGGAACCAGCGAGAGGTAGAGGTTCTGGGTGCCGACGGCGAGGACCTGCTGCACGACCTCCGGCGGGACGGCGAGGGTGATCACACCACCGGTGGCAGCGGCCTCGGTGCCCTCGGTGGTCTCACCGAGATCGAGAGGCAGCGACTTGCCGACGGCCAGGACTTCAGCCTTCTGGTAGAAGTAGCGAGCGTTCTCGAGGTAGAGGCTCTGCTCGGCCGATGCGGGGATCGGGTTCGAGTAGTACTCGTCGAGGTCGGGGAGGTCACCGTCGCCGGTGCCGCCACCGGTCTCCTCCGGGTTGGCCTCCTCGGTCGCATCGAAGGCGAGCGGGCGAACCACGAGCATGTTGACGAAGTCACCCGGCTGGATGAAGCCGGCCACGCCGGCGACCTGATCGATCGGGAAGGTCACCGTCACCATGCCCCGCTCCTCGAGGCGGTCGGTGATGCCGGTCGACAGCACGTTGGGAGCAACGAAGTTGCCGGCGACGAGCATCGAGGCAGCGGGGAGATCCACCACGGCGACGAGATTGTTGAGCTCGGCGTTGGGATCGACGATCGCTGTCGAAGGGATGAACTCGACCGGAACCGAGGTCAGCTCGATCAGGCCTTGGCCGATCGCCTGTTCGGCCGGCGTCCCCTTCGGGATCTGGCTCTGGACGATCCACACCTCACCGAGGGCGGCATCGCCATAGACATCGTCTTCGAGCCCTCGCACGTAGCGGGACAACCCCAGCGCCGAAACGGCGCTGACGACGATTGCAATGAGAAGAATTACGGTTCGCCGTGAGTTCACGACACTCTCCTGGTCTCTGCCAAGGTCTAGATGACCCGGGACTTCGAGTTGACTCTCCGTTCCTTCGGCCCAAAGGTGGGTCGGGCTTAGTACTTGCCCGTGACTTCTTTTCGTGACGACCGGCCGACATCGTTCCGAAATCCTGCGTTGGGCCAGTTGTCACGAGCCAAAACGCGGAGGAGCGCCCCGCCGAAGCGGGGCGCTCCTTCTGAGTTGTCAAGCCGGAGAAACCCGGGAGGGTCAGCTCTCGGTCGCCGATTCCTCGTCTGGAGTCTCGGCCGCTGCAACCTCATCGGTAGCAACGGCTTCGTCGGCCGCGGCCGGTGCATCGGCCGGCGCCACAGCAGCGTCGGGCGCCGCAGCTCCGGCTCGGCGGCTCGCAGCGTCGGGGGCCGCAGCGGCGTCGCCGTCCGCTGTGTCACCGCCACCTTCGAGGTCCTCGTAGTACTCGGCCCAGGCCGCTTCGGTTGCGGGATCGACTTCCGTCGGGCCGATGTAGTTGCCCTCGGAGTCGAAGGCGTGCTCACCGAATGCCTCCTGGTACTCCTGGGCAACGACGCCACCCTCGGCGGCCTGCTTGATCGACAAGCTGATACGACGACGCTGGAGATCGATGTCGATGATCTTCACCCACAGCTCCTCGCCCGGAGTGACGACCTGCTCGGGGAGATCGACGTGGTGGGCCGACATCTCCGAGATGTGGACCAAGCCCTCGATGCCGTCGCCGACCTGGACGAACGAACCGAACGGCACCAGCTTGGTGACACGGCCGTAGACGAGCTCGCCGACTCGGTGGCTGGTGGCGAATTCCTGCCACGGATCCTGCTGGGTGGCCTTGAGCGAGAGGCTGATGCGCTCCCGGTCGAGGTCGACCTCGAGTACCTGCACGGTGACTTCGTCGCCGACGGCAACGACCGAGCCGGGGTGATCGACGTGCTTCCAGGAGAGCTCGGACACGTGGATGAGGCCGTCCATGCCGCCGAGATCGACGAAGGCGCCGAAGTTGACGACCGAGCTGACCACACCGCTGCGGACCTCGCCGGGCTGCAGGTTGGCGAGGAAGTCCTCGCGCTGTTCCTTCTGGGTCTCTTCGAGGAAGGCTCGACGACTGAGCACCACGTTGTTGCGGTTCTTGTCGAGTTCGATGATCTTGGCGTCGAGGCTCTTGCCCACGTACGGCTGCAGATCGCGGACTCGGCGGAGCTCGACCAGCGATGCCGGCAGGAAGCCGCGGAGTCCGATGTCGATGATCAGGCCGCCCTTGACGACCTCGATGACCGGACCGGACACGACGCCGTCGCGTTCCTTGATTTCTTCGATGGTGCCCCAGGCACGCTCGTACTGGGCCCGCTTCTTCGACAGGACGAGGCGACCTTCCTTGTCCTCCTTCTGGAGGACGAGGGCTTCGATCTCGTCGCCGACCGAGACGACCTCGGAGGGGTCGACGGCATTGCGAATCGACAGTTCACGAGCGGGAATGACGCCTTCGGACTTGTAGCCGATGTCGAGAAGGACTTCGTCGCGATCGACGCGGACGACCTGTCCGGTGACGAGTTGGCCGTCGTCGACGAGGACCATCGAGTTGGTGTAGGCGTCGTCGAGCGAACCGACGAGATCGTTCTCGATGATCTGACGAGGAACGTATTCGTTGCTCGGCATCTCTTCTGCTGGCTGGACTTCGGGCGTTTCAGTGGTGGACACGAGGTAGGGGACCTTTGGAAGGAACCTGAGCACGACGGAGATCTCCGCAACACAAAGGACTCCGGAGTTTCCGGAGCGGACACACACTATCGGTGCGGTTCACCCGATCGTTCGACGACGAGCAAGAACTCCGGTTGGTCGATTGTGGCCGCGAACGGCCCGTAGCCACCCGGAGTGACGCTGTGCACGGCGAGTGGTCGAAGACCGCACATTCGCGCCATCAGGCGCAGCTCTCGCGGGGTGAAGCAGGTGGTCCAGAGTTCGGCCGGAACGATGTCGCCCGCCTGGTTTCGGACCTCGGTCGACTCGTGGTTGACCCCGAGACGGGCATCGAAGACGTCGTCATCTGCGCCATGCCGGAGCTGGAAGTAGGCCGAGAATGCGGAGATGGCGGCTCTGGCACCGGGTCGGAGGGCAGCAGCGATGCCGGTCATGATCGTTTCGTCCAGCTCGCGCAGCGGAAGGGTGTCGATGGCTCCTGGTCCACCGGTGAGCCCGAAAGCTCCCTGGCAGAGCGAGATCACGGCATCGAACTCGGCTGCGAACGCCAGTTCGCGAGCGTCGGCGAGCAGGTAGGTCTCGTTCGGACCAGCCTGGGCCTCGGCCACTTCGATGAAACGGGGAGAGAGATCGACTCCGACGACCTCGAAACCGCGGGCAGCGAGGGCCCGGCTGTGTCGGCCGGTGCCGCACCCGACATCGAGGATCCGGTGGCCAGGGGCGACGCCGAGGATCTCGACGAGTGCGGTCACCTCTTGTTCTGTGCCCTTGGTGAACGAATACCGCTCGTACGCCGGCCCCATGTGATCAGCCAGCTCCGAAAACCAATGACCGTTCTGCGGCATCGCTAGCCCTCGATTTCTGAGCGGCCCTGTGTTCCGCGCCTCAGAGCCTTCGGCCATCTGACGCTGGAGGGTGCTCAGAACCGCGGCAGTCGGTGAGGCGGCAGTCTCAGTCTTTCGCATCGGCCCAGGTCTGACCGAAGCTCAGGTTGATCTCGAGAGGAACGGCCAGATCAAAGGCATTCGACAGCGAATCCATCACGACTTTCGTCGCCGCCTCCTTCTCCCCCGGCGGCACCTCCAGGATCACCTCGTCGTGGACCTGTAGTACGACACGACTCTCGAGCTCGGCTTCGTCGAGCGCACGATCGAGACGAACCAGCGCCACCTTGAAGATGTCGGCCGCCAGCCCCTGGATCCCGGCGTTCATGGCTTGCCGTTCACCGGCGAGCCGAATGTTGGTGCGATCGCTGCGCAACTCCGGGATCATCCGACGACGCCCGAAGAGTGTTTCGGTGTACCCCTTGTTTCTTGCTTCGGTGACCGTGGCGTCCATGTAGGCCCTGACCGAAGGGAATCCCTCGAAGTAGGAATCGAGAATCATGGCGGCTTCGCTGGTCTTGATCCCCAGGCGTTGACCGAGTCCGTAGGCCTCCATGCCGTAGGCAAGGCCGTAGGACACCATCTTCGCCTTGCTGCGTTGCTCGAAGGTGACATCTTCCGCGGCGACATCGAACACCCGAGCCGCTACGGCCGAATGGACGTCGGTGCCGGAGGTGAATGCCTCGATCAGCCCCGGGTCCTCGGCCAGGTGGGCAATGCAGCGCAACTCGATCTGGTTGTAGTCGGCGACGAGGAACTCGGTCCCCGGTCGGGGAATGAAGGCCTTTCGGAAGGTCCGTCCCATTTCGGTTCGGACCGGGATGTTGTGCAGGTTCGGATGCTCGCTCGACAGGCGTCCGGTGCGAGCAACGGTCTGGTTGAACGTCGCCCGAATGCGATCGTCTGCGTCCGCCTCGGCCAGAAGCGCTGCGCCATAGGTGGAGCGGAGCTTCTCGACTTCCCGGTACCGCAGGAGGTGGTCGATGACAGGGTGTTGACCCGAGAGCTTCTCGAGCGTGGCTTGATCGGTCGAGTAGCCGGTCTTGTTCTTCTTGCCCGGCGTCAGACCGAGGTCTTCGAACAGCACCTCACGCAGCACCTTCGTCGAATTGACGTTGAACTCCCTCCCCGCATCCTCCTGGATCTGCTTCGCGAGCATGTCGGCCTCGGCCGTCATGTCACGGTTGAGGGTCTCCAGCTCGGCCCGGTCGATACCGACACCGGCATGCTCCATACGGGCCAGCACCCTGACGAGCGGAACTTCGACCTCGGTGAAGAGCTCGATGACCTCTTCGTCGACCAGCTGCTGGATCAGCGACGGCGCGACCCGAGCGACGGCGAGAGCCTCGAGCGCAGCCCGCTCGGCTGGGCTCACCCCGACGGCACCGAAGTCCAGCTGACCCTCGGGTGGGCCGTCATCGGCAGGCATTCGCCACGACGTGCGCTCGATCAGCAGTTCGTCGATCGGGTAGGACCGGCCGCCAGGATCAAGGAGATAGGCAGCGAGCGACGTGTCGGCCATCAGGCTCTGGCCGACGGCTGCGTGAGCGATCAAGGCCCTCAGCAACGGCTTGGCGTCATGAGCCCAGAAGCCGCTCGGCCCCGCCGCGGCGCCGGCCGATCGGTCCACCGACGTCGCGAACATCTGCGCCACCGGCTCGGGAAGGTCCGGGAACGGGGCCCAGCCGACCTCGCCTGCATCAGCGTCGAGCACGATCGCGACGCCGGTGAGCACATCACCGTCGAATCCAGGAGCGAGTGCCACGGGCTGTTCCGGCGGCGAACACTGCTCCCCACCTGGCGTCGTCGGCCGGCACGATCGTGGCGACCAGTTCGGCTCCGTGATCCTCTGGCGCAACCTCACGGTCGCCGTACTGGGACCCGATGGCGAAGGTCGCCTCGAGCCGCTCGTAGAGCGTCCGGAACTCGAGGAAATCGAACAGCTTCTTCGTCTCGGCGACGTCGTACGGCGGAGGATCCATGAGTTCGGCGACCTCGACGTCGACCGGAGCGTCACGAACCAACTCCATCAGTTCGACGTTGAGTCGAGCCTGAGCCTCGTTCTCGATCAGATTCTGCTTGAGCTTCGGAGTCTGCGAATCGACGTTGGCGTAGATGCCGTCGATGCTGCCGTACGTGTTCACGAGCTTGGCCGCCGTCTTCTCGCCGACACCGGGGATGCCAGGCAGATTGTCAGACTTGTCGCCCCGCAGTGCCGCGTATTCGACGTAGTCACTCGGTTTGACGCCGGTTCGCTCGAGAATCCCAGCCTCGTCGTAGAGCGCGTAGTCACTGACTCCGCGTTTGTTGTAGACCACCTTGATGTGCGGGTCCTCGACCAGCTGGTAGCTGTCTCGGTCGCCGGTGACGATCAGGACATCGATCGAGTCGGCAGCAGCCCGAGTCGCCAGCGTGGCGATCACGTCGTCTGCTTCGTAGCCAGGAAGCTCGATGAGCGGGAGTCGCAGCGTCTCGACGACCTGTCGCACGATGCCCATCTGTTCCCGCAGGACATCGGGGGCCCGATCTCGATTGGCCTTGTACATCTCGGTTCGCTCGTGGCGGAACGTCGGTTGCGGCAGATCGAAGGTGACGCCGATGCCGTCCGGCTGATGATCTCGCACCAGGTTGATGAGCATCGACGTGAACCCGAACACGGCGTTGGTCACCTGGCCCGATGCCGTCGCGAGGTCAGGCGGCAATGCGTGGAATGCGCGATAGGTGAGGGAGTTACCGTCGACGAGCATCAGCGTTGGCATCGTGGTCGACACTATCTCCCTCGGTACGTGCCCTCCCTCGGAACCCGACGGATCGGGATCAGGGCACGAGCGAACCGTCGAGAATCTGCTCGGCCACCTCGCGCATCGTCGAGCGTTTGCCCATGGCCGACGTCTGCACGAATCGGAACGCTTCTTGCTCCGTGAGCCCATGGGCGTCCATGAGCCGGCCCTTGGCCCGGTCGACCAGCTTGCGGGTCTCGAGCTGCTCCTCGAGCGATTCGACTCGCTCCTGCGCCTCGCTGAGTTCACTGAAACGGGCCCTCGCCAGCTCGATCGCCGGCACGAGGTCATTGCGATGGAACGGCTTGACCACGTAGGCGAGCGCGCCGGCGTCCCGCGCCTGCTCGATCAGGTCGCGCTGGGAGAAGGCTGTCAAGATCACAACCGCTGCGAGTCGCCGATCGATGATGGCTCGAGCGGCGGTGAGACCATCGGTTCCCGGCATCTTGATGTCCAGGATGGCGACGTCCGGTCGGAGCTCGTCCACGAGATCGATGGCGGCGGCGCCGTCCGCCGCCTCGCCGATCACGTCGTAACCCTCCTCGATGAGGGTCTCCTTGAGATCGAGGCGGATCAGCGCCTCGTCCTCGGCAATCACGATCTTGGTGGCAGAGACGACGTCACCGATCGCGGAACCAGGATCCTCTGCCTTCGTCATCGTTCGCCATCCATCATTTCGTCGAGCAGGCGGTCCTGCTTCGTTTCCATCGCCGTCAGGCGATCGGCCCACTGCCGGCGGTCTCGTGTCAGGTTGTTCACGGTCTTCGATGCCTCCCGATGTTCCCGGTCGGCCAGCGGTGTCTCGGACACCATGGCGCGGAGCCGAGCGTCCTCCGCAGCATCGCTGAAGTGGGCGATCTGTTCATCGAGCATGGCGATCTCGCTCCGGGCGGCTTGGAGATCTGAGCTGAGCGCAGCGAGGCGGCGCTTGATGGCATCGTGGTCATCGTGGGATTCCTGGCCGGATCGTCGGCCGGTCGATTCGAGAATGCGGAACGGCGAAGTGATTGCTGTGAGACCGAACGATCTCGACGATTCGATCGGTCGAACAGTAAAACGTGCCCGGGGTGGGATTCGAACCCACACGCCCTTTCGGACAGTGGATTTTGAGTCCACCGCGTCTGCCGTTCCGCCACCCGGGCGGGACGGCGATGGTAGCTGGTCGTCCGGCGAACACGTGCGATCTTCCGCCTCCAGATTCGGAATGTCGTTCCGGCGAGGGAAGTTTCCTCCGGGTAACTTTGCGATTAGGTGAAACCTCCCGACCCCGATGGTGGTCAGACCCTGCAATGAGCCCCGTCACGATCGCGTTCACCTTCCCAGGACAAGGTTCCCAGGCGCCCGGAATGGGTGCTGCCTGGCAAGAGCACCCCTCATGGGAGTTGGTCGGCGAAGCATCAGAGGCGTCCGAGCGTGATGTCGAGGCGCTTCTGCTCGAGGCTGACGCCGACGAGCTGAAGGAGACCCGCAACTCCCAGCTCTCGACGTTCGTCATGAGCATGGTCGTACTCGATGCGGTCGAGCGCACCGGTGTCGAGCCCGCCTTCCACGCCGGTCACAGCCTCGGTGAGTACTCCGCGCTCACGGCCTCTGGCGCTCTTGCCTTCGACGACGCTGTCCGTCTCGTGACGGAGCGAGGCAATGCCATGCAAGCGGCCGCCGACTCCGAAGCAGGAACGATGGCGGCCGTCCTCGGGCTGGACGACGACAAGGTGGAGCTCGCCTGCAACCGAACCGACGGCGACGTCTGGGTGGCGAACTACAACGCTCCGGGCCAGGTCGTGATTGCAGGCAGTCCGGAGGCCATCGAAGCCGCAGCCGAGAGCGCCAAGGAGCTCGGTGCCAAGCGCGTCATGCCGATCAAGGTCGGCGGTGCGTTCCACACTCCTTTCATGTCCCCCGCTCGGGAACGACTGCGCAAGGCGATCGTCGACGTCGACATCCGCGATCCCCACCGACCCGTCTTCGCCAATGTGGATGCACTCCCGCATCCGTCAGGCGAGGAGTGGGGCCAACTCATGGGCGCACAACTCACCAGCCCGGTTCGCTGGCGGCAGACACTTCATGCGCTCGACGAGGCAGGAGCGACCGTCTTCCTCGAGCTCGGCCCGGGCACCGTCCTCACCGGCATGGCCAAGCGGACGCTCACCGGCTCGACCAACATCTCCGTTTCCACACCAGACCACGTCGACCAGTTGCTCGAGCAACTCCACGGCGTCTCCGGCCCTGGCCCTGCCCAGGACGGCGAGCACCTCTACGCCGCCGAACGTCTCGTCGTGAGCCCCGCCACCGGCGTGTTCACTGCGGTCGACGGCTTGTCCGGCACGACGACCATTGCCCGGGGCCAACTCGTCGGCACCGTGGGCGACGTCGAAGTCCGCTCGTCGTTCGCGGGCTCGTTGCAGGGCGTGCTGGCCATGAACGGCGAACGAGTCACGACCTCACAACCCATCGCCTGGCTTCGCACCGCTTGATCTACACGCTCGCGAAGTCGGAAACGCCACGATCGAAGGCAACGACATGACCTCTCCCACCAATGGTGTCGGCTTCCGGTTCGCCGGTGTCGGCGCTCACCTCCCCGAGAAGATCGTCACGAACGACGACCTCTCGAAGAACATGGACACCACTCACGAGTGGATCTTCGAGCGCACGGGGATCGCACAGCGCCACGTCGGCGGATCGACGTCCGAGCTGGCGACCATCGCCTGCCAGCGAGCGATGGATCGCGCCGGCGTGGGGCCAGACGACATCGACCAGCTCCTGCTCGCCACCACCTCACCGGACTACATCTGCCCCGGTACGGCGCCGGCCGTCGCCTACAATCTCGGTCTCGACTGCGGTGCGCTCGACATTCAGGCTGCGTGCTCCGGCTGGGTGTACGGGCTGGTGCATGCCAACGGGTTGATGCTCCAAGGCATGAACCGGATTCTCGTCGCCGGCGCCGAGGCGCTCGATCAGATCACCGACTACACCGATCGAGGCACCGGCATCTTGTTCGGCAACGGAGCCGGCGCCGCCGTCGTGGAGCCGGATCCGAGCGGCGGCGGCGAACTCCTCGGTTTCGACCTCGGCGCAGCGGGCGAGTTCGTCCGCATCCTCTACGCCGAGCACGGCGGGGTGCTCCAGATGGACGGCAAGGAGGTCTTCCGCCAGGCGGTCACTGCCATCAACCGGTCGGTCACGAATGCGCTCGATCGTGCCGGACTCACCGTGGCCGACGTCGATCTCGTCCTCCCCCACCAGGCCAACATCCGGATCGTCGAAGCTGCGTGGAAGAAGCTCGGGTTCTCGATGGAACAGACAGCGATGCGGCTGCACGAGACCGGCAACACCTCGGCGGCATCGATTCCACTCGTCCTCGACCAGGCACTCGACCAGGGCCGCATCGCCGAGGGTTCGATCGTGATGTTCGTCGGTTTCGGTGCCGGCATGACCTGGGCTACGACCGTGCACCGGTGGGCCGGCGACGTCCGATGAGCGTCCTCAAACGCGACGACGATCCTGCTCCTCGATCGCCTCGCACCCGCCCGACTCCCCGGCCACGGGCCGAGCAGCCCGAGAGAGCCGAGCGCATTGCTTTCGTGACCGGCGGGACGCGCGGCATCGGACTCGCATGTGCCGAGCAGCTGGCTGAAGACGGCCACCGAGTCGTCGTCGGCAGTCGAACACGACCTGACCGGCTTCCAGAGGGCCTGGCGTGGGTCGCCTGCGACGTCACCGACCCTGCGCAGGTCGACGCCGCGTTCGACGCGATCGAAGAGGAAGTCGGCCCGGTCACGATCCTGGTCGCGAACGCCGGGATCACGAACGACGGCCTCGTCCTCCGAATGAGCGACGAAGACTTCACCGGCGTCGTCGACGCCAACCTCGGCGGCGCCTTCCGCGTCGCCAAGCGATCGATCCGACCGATGATGAAGCAGCGATGGGGGCGGATCATCCTCATCTCGTCCGTCGTCGGAACGCTCGGGCAGACCGGGCAGGCCAACTACGCAGCATCCAAGGCCGGACTGGTCGGCCTCGGCCGATCGCTGGCCCGTGAGTTCGCCTCACGCCAGATCACCGTCAACCTCGTCGCCCCCGGCCCGATCGACACCGACATGCTCGACGCACTCGGAGACAACGCACGATCCGCCATCGTCGACAGCGTCCCACTCGGTCGAGTCGGCACACCCGAGGACGTCGCGGCCGCCGTGAGTTTTCTGGCGTCTGACGGCGCCGACTACATCACCGGCGCCACGATTCCTGTCGACGGCGGCCTGGGCATGGGCGGCTAGCCCACCAAGAGCGACCGAGAACCGCTTCGGGCGGGTCTCCCGGATAGCGTAAGACAGTCCAGCGAGTCTGCTGGCAGACGGTTCAGGAGGAACCAACGTGAGTGATGAACAGAACTTCGAGCGATTCAAGAAGTGTGCGATCGAGGTGCTCTCGGTCGAAGGTGACAAGATCACCAAGGAGTCACGTTTCGCCGAGGATCTCGATGCCGACAGCCTCGACCTCGTCGAGCTCGTGATGGCACTCGAGGAAGAGTTCGATGTGAGCGTCGACGAAGAGGAACTCGACGGAGTCGAGACCGTCGGCGCCGCCTACGACTTGGTCGTCGGCAAGCTCTGATGCACAGTCGGCGGGTTGCGATCACTGGGATCGGGGTCGTTGCCCCGTGCGGCATCGGTGTCGAGGCATTCTGGGAGGGACTGCACCATGCACCCCCACCCGGCGATGAGCGCCACATCGAGAGCTGGGATCCAGCTCCGCTGTTCGCCAACCCCAAAGAGGCGCGACGCTCCGACCGGTTCGCCCAGTTCGCGCTGGGCGCTGCGGCCGAGGCGCTGGCACAGGCCGGCGACCTCGGTCTCGACCACCAACGCATCGGCACCTGGATCGGCACCGGAATCGGCGGCATCGAGACCAACGAACGCGAAATCGTCAACCAGCACGAGAAAGGCCCTCGCCGAGTCAGTCCGTTCCTGGTTCCGATGATGATGCCGAACGCCGCGGCGGCGTCCGTATCGATGAAGTACGGCTTCCAGGGGCCGTGCGAGAACACGGTCACCGCATGCGCGGCCGGCACTCACTCGCTCGGCCGGGCGGCCGAACTCATTCGCCATGGACGGGTCGACGCGATGATCGCGGGTGGCGCCGAGGCGCCGATGACCCCGACCGCTCTCGCCGGGTTCCGGAACATGACGGCCATGACCAAAGCCGGTGTCTCGATGCCGTTCGACGAGCGGCGTGACGGTTTCGTGATCGCCGAAGGTGCCGCCGTTCTCGTGATGGAGGAGTGGGAACACGCGGTGAGCCGAGGGGCCGACATCCTCGCCGAGTTCATGGGTTCGGCCAGCACGGCTGACGCTCACCACATCACGGCTCCCTCACCGGGCGGCGTGGGAGCCATCCAATGCATCCGCCTGGCACTCGAGGACTCGGGCCTTGCCCCCGGCGACATCACATACGTCAACGCCCACGGCACATCGACATCGCTGAACGACGCCGCCGAGGCAGCCGCCGTCGCAAGCGTGTTCGGCACCGACCCGGGTCCCGCCATGAACTCGATCAAGGGCGTCACCGGCCACTCGTTCGGTGCTGCCGGGGCCATCGAAGCAGTGGCTGTCGTGCTGTCGATGCAGAAACGCTCCATTCCACCCACATTGGGCCTGGAGATCATCGACCCCGAGCTACCGCCGGTTGACATCGTGATGACCGTGGCCCGCGACTGGGAGCCCGCACCCACGATGTCGAACAGTTTCGGTTTCGGCGGTCACAACGGCTCGCTGGTCATCGCTCCGGCCGGCTGACGCCTTTCGGTCCGGTCCTGGGCGTCAGTTCGGCGTCGGAGCCGGCGCCAGTACGACCATCAACTCGGCCGAACACGCGACCTCGCCGTTGACGGTGGCCCGGCCGACTCCCCTGCCCCCTCGAGCCGAGAGCCTCGAGAACTCGACCGAGAGCAGCAGGGTCTCCCCCGGCACGACCTGGCGCCGGAACTTCACCTTGTCGACCCCTCCGAAGAACGGGATCTTCCCGGCGTGGGCAGGGTCGGCCAGCGCCGCGCAGGCGCCGACCTGAGCGAGCGCCTCGACCATCAACACACCGGGAAGCGTTGGAAGGCCGGGAAAGTGGCCCGGCCAGAAGTACTCATCGCCGGTGAGATGCCATGTCCCGGCAACTCGTTCTCCCGGCACCAACTCGACGAGTTCGTCGACGAGGAGAAACGGCGGTCGGTGGGGCAGCAGATCGATGGGCCGGGGCAGCTCTGTCATTCTGGCAGTCTGCCAAATCGCCGGGTGGGAACGCGAAACACCGACCGGGGTGGCCCCGGTCGGTGTCCACGTGTTCGTTTGCTACAGCCGAAATCAGCTGGGAGGAGTCTGCGTGCCCTTGGCGTACGCCTTGAGCTTTGCCCCGGCCGTGATCTTCACAGCGTTCGAGGCCGGGATCTCCAGCGGCTCGTTGGTCTGGGGGTTGAAGCCCTTGCGGGCCTTCCGATGGACCTGCTCGAACGAGAGCATCCCGGGGATGACGACCTTGTCGCCGCCCTTGGCAACAGCTCGTGAGATTTCGACGAACATGGCGTCAATGACCGCGCCCGGCATCCTTTTTCGACACGCCCGCTCGTTCAGCGGCTGCATCGACCAGTTCGGTCTTGTTCATGACCACTCCTACTCTGTAACTCCCGCGACTCGGGAGTACCCGCTTCAGCAGAGCAGTGTCAAATGACAAAGTCAAGGATTTCGTCAGGTTCGTGTCCCTGTGGACCCTCTTGAAAGAGGACATTCGCGGCGACGCCAAATGACACATCACGACCCTCGCCGGGTCACGATTGGTTGATCATGGCCGAGCTCGCTTGCTCGAAGTAGTCGGCGAACATCGAGCGAGCCGACGCCGATGATCATCGGGCCTTCGGTCGGGTGACCCAGGAGCGAGTCTGCCGGTGCATCGGCGAGCGTTGCGTCGATGCGCCGCCATCATCAACGCCAGCCACGCATCACGTTCGGCCGGCCCGATGGCAAACGGGAAGGTGCCGCATTCGGAGTCGGGGATGACCACGCTCCTCGCTGTAGGTCGCCGGCCCGCCCCAGTACTGAACGAGGAACAGCGCAGTGTGCCGGCTCGCATCGGTCAGGTCTTCGGGATAGAGCGGCTTCAGCACCGGATCACGTCGTCGACAGCGTCGTAGAAGTGATCAACGACATGTCCGAAGAAGGTGCTTCCCACCCACCGCATCGAACAGCGAGACCCGAACGGGTTCTCGGCTGTGGGCGCCGCCGTTGCCGGGGAGGTGCTGCGTTCGTTGGCACAGAACCGTCGCCTTCAGACGAATTCGAGCCTCGATCCGTTCCGTCTCTCATCTCATGCGAGGATAGGGGAATGCTTCGCTGGTCCTCCTGGTTCGCCTGCTCCATGGTTGTGTTCATGAGCCCGCCCGGGAACGCAACCGGTGCACAGGCCAAGTTCGACGAGCAGGTCGTTCCGCAGCTCGAGATCTTGTATCGGACAGCCCGTTCGTTGACCCGGTCGTCGAGCGATGCCGAGGATCTCGTGCAGGAAACGCTCCTCCGAGCCTTCCGGGCCATCGACCGTTTCGACGGTCGGTATCCGCGGGCGTGGTTGCTCACCATCATGCGCAACGCCAACATCAACCGGGCTCGCAAGAAGACACCGGATCTGCTCGACGATCCCGAATTCACCTTCGAGCGATCCATGCGGTTCGCCGACACCACGACACCCGGAGGACGATGTCGTCGAGCCCATCTTCGATGCTGTCGTCCAGGAGGCCTACGACCGTCTCCCCGACAACTTCCGCAACGTCGTCGAACTGGTCGATCTGAACGGCCTGGCCTATGCCGAGGCGGCCGAAGTCCTCCGATGTCCCGGTCGGCACGGTGATGAGCCGGCTCCATCGAGCCCGCAAGCGAATTCGCGATGAGATCACCGAGCGACGGCCTCGATTCGCACGAGGAGCGACTCATGATCATCAACCGGCTCTTGAGTCGCACTTCGAGGCGGCCCGACCTGCGCCGAGGTGATGGAACGTGCTCCAGAGCTATCTCGACGGCGAAGTCGATCCGAGCACGGCCCGCGATGTCGCCGGCCACCTCGAGTCATGCGCCGACTGCGATCTCGAATCCGAGACGTACCGACGCATCAAGCGACACTGGCCAAGCCGGGCCGCACCGGTCGATCCCAAGGTCATGGCGAGTCTCCGAGCGTTCTCCGACCGGCTCGTCACCGGCGACCTCGACGGCTCCGCCTGACCCCGGTTGTCCGCCCGACGGTTCGAGCAGCCGGCCGTGCTGATCACCAACAGGGCCGGAAACGGTCCGCCCGCAGTCGTCATTGATCGTGTTACGATTCTGGAGTGTTTCTCCTCCTCGACCTTCGACTTCTGACCCCGGCCGCCTGATCCGGCGCGTCGGGACTCCAGTCAGAGCCGAGAACCAGCGGCTGTCAGAACCTCGCTCAGCGAGCGATCCGGCCGGCAGAAAGCACAGGAAGCCAACATGAACAGGCCCGCAATGAAGAATGTCGTTTCGACCAACAACGCTCCCGGCGTCATGCCGATCCAGAAGTACGCCCCGTTCCCGATCGATCGACATCGACCGAACGTGGCCGATCGAAAACCATCACCGAGGCACCCCTCTGGTGCTCGGTCGACCTTCGCGACGGCAACCAGGCGCTCATCGAACCGATGGACCCCGAGCGCAAGCGGATGATGTTCGATGCGCTCGTCGCAGCTCGGATTCTCCGAGATCGAGGTCGGATTCCCGTCGGCGTCCGACACCGACTTCGACTTCGTTCGCAGCATCATCGAGGACGACGCCATTCCCGACAACGTCACGATCCAGGTCCTCACCCAGGCTCGAACCGAGCTGATCGATCGGACCTACGAGAGCATCAAGGGCGCCAAGAACGCCATCGTCCACCTCTACAACTCGACCTCGACCGTGCAGCGACGGGTCGTGTTCGGACTCGACGAGGCCGGCATCATCGACATCGCCGTCGAAGGGCGCCGAGGACTGCAAGGCGCAACGAGGCCCACATGGGCGACACGCGCATTCGCTACGAGTACTCGCCCGAGAGCTTCACCGGCACCGAGCTGCCGTTCGCCAAGCAGATCTGCGAAGCCGTGATGGACGTCTTCGAGCCGACGCCGGACAATCCGATCATCCTCAATCTCCCGGCCACGGTCGAGATGAGCACGGCCAACATCTACGGCGACATGATCGAGTGGATGCACACCAATCTCGACCGCCGGGATTCGATCGTCCTCTCGCTGCACCCCCACAACGACCGGGGCACCGGTGTCGCCGCTGCCGAGTTCGGCGTGATGGCCGGCGCCGACCGGGTCGAGGGCACGCTCTTCGGCAACGGCGAGCGGACCGGCAACGTCGACGTCGTCACGCTGGCGCTCAACCTGTACAGCCAGGGCGTCGACCCCGGCCTCGACTTCAGCGACATCAACGACGCTCGACGCATCGCCGAGCACTGCAACCAGCTGCCGGTCCATCCTCGCCATCCCTACGTCGGCGACCTCGTCTACACGGCGTTCTCCGGCTCGCACCAGGACGCCATCAAGAAGGGCTTCGACGCGATGGCCGAGACCGGCCAGACCCTGTGGGAGGTGCCGTACCTGCCCATCGATCCGAAGGATGTCGGCCGTACGCTACGAAGACGTGATTCGGGTCAACTCCCAGTCCGGCAAGGGCGGCGTTGCCTACCTGCTCAAGACCGAGCAGGAGCTCGATCTGCCGCGTCGACTGCAGATCGAGTTCACCCGCACGGTGCAATCGATCACCGACACGACCGGCAAGGAGATCACCGGTGACGAGATCTGGAGCGAGTTCCAGGATCACTACCTGGCGATCACCAAGCCGTACGAGCTGGTCTCGTTCAACACGTCACAGAATGCAGGCGGCCGGACCGCACGACGCTGAGCGTCGTGATCCGCAGCGATGGTGTGGAGCATGACGCTCGACGGCGAGGGCAATGGCACCGTCGACGCCTTTCACGAACGCCTTGCGCCATGGTCTCGGTCTCGATCTGCGTGTGCTCGACTATCACGAGCACGCCATCGGAGCCGGCGCCGACGCACGGGCGGTCTCGTACATGGAGATGAAGATCGACGACGAGGAACTGTGGGGGGTCGGGATCCACACCGACATCGTGTCGGCATCCCTGCGGGCGATCGTCGAGCGCGGTCAACCGCAACGCCACCCCCACGACCTAGCTGTCGACGTCGACGCCGGTCATGGCTCGATGAGCACGTGGTCAGGCTGATACGTCGACCAGGAGAACCAGAACGTGTCGACGTGAGCGACGGGTTCCAACCGCTCCCCGGCCAGCGGACCGGCGATCGCACGGACCCGTCACCGTCCAGGTCGAACCCGTCTCGACATCCCGGAAGCCGTCATCCCCGGCCGCGAACGTCAACGCAATACCCTCCGGTCCCGTTGCGACAAACGCGCCGGTCTGCCCCACATCGCGCCCATCGGCTACCGATCCGGCTTCCAGCGACGACCGCAACCCCGGTTCGTGGAACACGACCAGCGAACGGCCCTCGGCATGCGATGGCGACCACACCGACTTCAGTCAGGCGTTCCAGCAGGATCCCGAAGGTCTGTGCGCCATCGATGACACCGACGACACGATCCTTCGGCCCGAACTGATCGTCGATCGGCTGCGAGATGAAACCACCGATCGGATCGGTCGATGCATCGTCGTAGCCGACGTAGGGGTTCTCGCCGTACCGTCGACTGACACCCGTTTCCCGCGTCAACACCGTCCCATCCGGGAACGCCTCGACGAACGAGCGATACCCGAGCGTCTGGGCCGGAATCAGTACGAGCTCGAGCACCGGCGTAGTGCCCCACCAGGCCTTGGCCGGTGAAGTGAGCCCACAGAGACTCGGTCTGTCGGTCGTACATGACCAACGCCGACTGGTACAGCTCGCCGGACGTGCCGAAGTCGAGCAACCGATCGCCGAACTGCCGCTCGAACGCCAGCGCCGAGTTGCACAGCGGACAGTAGGTCACCGTCACCGGCACACCGCCCACCTCGTCGTTGACGATCTCGTGCCAGATCAGGATCTGGACGGGGTAGGCCTTCGCCTCCCCGTTGATCTCCACGACGACCACGCCCTCGTCGTCGCCGAGGAAGTCGATCTGGTCGATCGGCAGGAAGACCGGAGCATCGATCGGTGGGATCCCATCCGGGGGCAGGCCCCCCGGAGACGATGTCATCCGGATCGATGACGGCCGGCGGAAAGCTGGGATCGGTTCGGTCGCCTCGCAACGCCGAAGCCGAAGGCTCGGAGTCGTAGTCGATCGCGCTGTAGTCGAACGGCGGAAGGTCGAGGCGTGGACGACTCGACCGGTGCCGGTTCGGTGACTCGTGGCCGCCCCGGGATGCCACCGTCGAGCGATCGGAATCGGTCAGCGCATGCAGGCAGCGACGACGGCGTGAAGGCGACGAGGGTGGCGAGTCGGCATGCCTCACGAACCGATCAGCGCGGGCTGATCCTTCCCGCCGTCAGGAGCTTCCCCGTTCGTATGTCAGACGCTGTCGAGACCGGCTCGCAGCGCAGCGACGAACTCGATCGCCTGGTCAGTCGACCCACCATCGAGCATCCGGCGGATGATCGCCGAAGCAACAACGACACCGTCGGCGATTTCTGCCACCTCGGCTGCCTGCTCCGGCGTCGAGACGCCGATGCCGATGATCACCGGCAGGTCGGTGATGTCCTTGAGCCTCCGAGCGATCTCCTTGGCGCTCGACGCCAGCGCAGCCCGCTCACCCGTGATGCCGACGAGCCCGACGCCGTAGACGAAGCCACGGGAGCGTTCGACGATGCGGGGCAGTCGTTCGTCCGGCGCCGTCGGCGCTGCCAGCAGCACGGTCTCGACGCCCTGCTCGTCGGCAACGTCGGCCCACGGCCCGACTTCCTCGAGCGGAAGATCGGGCAGAATCGCTGCCGCCATGCCCGCTCGCTTCAGTTCGAGGCGGCGAACCGCTCGTGACCCATGTGGAACGCGATGTTGTAGTAGGTCATGCCGATCAGCGGGACCCCTGGATCGGTCTTGGCCACTTCGTCGAAGCACCGTCGGCGGCGTGATGCCGGACTCCAGCGCGATCGCGGAGGCCTCCTGGATGGTCGGGCCGTCCATCACGGGGTCGGAGAAGGGAATTCCGATCTCCATTGCGTCGGCCCCGGCTTGAGCGAAACCCTCGATCAGGCGAGGCCACTCGGCCAGGGGGTAGCCGCCGGTGACATACGGCAGCAGGAGCTTGCGGCCCTCTGCCCGTTTGGCCCTGAGGTGTTCCTCGAGCGTGCCCGTGTAGCCGTTCATGAGCGCATGGTCTCCAATGCTTCTGGATCGCCGTCGAGGATCGCCTGCACCTGGGCAACGTCCTTGTCGCCGCGACCGGACAGGTTGAGCAGCACGGTCTTTCCCGCAAGCTCGTCCTTGGCCTTCACCATCCACGCCAAACCGTGTGCCGGCTCGAGCGCCGGAATGATGCCCTCCGTCCTCGCCAGCAGCTGGAACGCCTCGATCACCTCGGTGTCGGTCACCGACTCGTAGCGGGCCCGACCGATCTCGGCCAGGTGGGCATGCTCGGGGCCGACGCCCGGATAGTCGAGGCCGGCCGACACCGAATGCGCTTCCTGGACCTGGCCGAACTCGTCCTGCATCAGGTAGCTGAGCGAACCGTGGACGACACCGGGTACGGCACGACCGGTCGCCGCTCCCCCGCTGGGCTCTGCGCCGATCAGCTCTGCGTCGGTGTCGACGAACCCCGAGAAGATGCCGGCTGCGTTCGAACCACCACCAACACAGGCAACGACCACATCGGGGATCACCACCGAGCAGTGCCTGGCACTGCTCGCGTGCCTCTGAACCGATCACCCGGTGGAACTCGCGCACCATCCACGGGTACGGATGAGGGCCCATCACCGAACCGAGGAGGTAGTAGGTGTCCTCGACGGTGGCGACCCAGTACCGCATCGCCTCGTTCACGGCGTCTTTGAGCGTCCGGCTGCCCGACAGCGCCGTTCGCACCTCGGCGCCGAGAAGGTTCATCCGAAGCACGTTGAGGGCCTGGCGCTTGATGTCGACCTCACCCATGTAGACGATACATTCCATACCCATGAGCGCGGCGGCCGTCGCTGTCGCAACACCGTGCTGACCGGCCCCGGTTTCGGCGACGAGGCGATTCTTGCCCATCCGCTTGGCCAGCAGCGCCTGACCGAGCACGTTGTTGATCTTGTGGGATCCGGTGTGGTTCAGATCCTCTCGCTTGAGCAGCACCCGGAAACCGAGCTCGGCTGAGAGGTTGTGGCACTCGGTCAGCGAGGATGGTCGGCCGCCGTACTCGACGAGCAGGGTGTGGAACTCCTCGACGAACGCAGGGTCGGCCCAGGCCTCGCGGAACGCGGACTCGAGCTCGGCACAAGCCGGCACCAGCGTCTCGGGAACGAAGCGGCCACCGAATTGGCCGAAGCGGCCGGTCGAGTCGGGATCGCCCATCAGTGAATCGGGGCGGGAATCGGTCAGGGCCATGGAGTTGGATCCTCCCAATCGAACGGTGAGCCGACGATCGACTCGTGGTGGATCGCCGAGGGTGCCACGGATCGCGCGGCAGCGATGAACCGCTGCAGTTTCACCGGGTCTTTGACGCCAGGGCGGGACTCGACGCCACTGGCCAGATCGACCCCCCACGGGCGCAGGAGCTCGATCGCATCGACGACGTTGTCCGGATTCAGACCGCCTGCGAGCAGATATGGACGGTCAGGGGGATCTGCAGCGAGCCGTTCCCAGTCGAACGCCACACCACTTCCCGGCTCGGGGGCGTCCACCAACAGTCGTACCGGGCCACAGGCGTCCAGGTCGTATCGACCGAGGGCGGCCGCCGGGAGAGCCCGGATGACGTTCGGGATTCGCTCTCCGATCCACGCCACGTCGTCCGGCGTCTCGTCGCCGTGGAGTTGGACGACCCGCAGGCCGACCTCGTTCGGCGATCTTCACCACCCGCTCACGTCGTTCGTTGCGGAACACGCCGACGGTGAGCACCTCGGGCGGGAGGCGACGCACGATGTCCGTGGCGACCCGTGTCGTGATCTCCGCACGGAGGCGGGCACGAAGTTCAGGCCGACGGCATCGGCACCGAGACCGGCAGCCAGGAGAGCGTCGTCGGGAGTGGTGATCCCGCAGATCTTCACGAACACGGGCCGGAACCGTACTGTCGACCGGGCAGGTTCGGAGCCGATTTCCGCTTCCACGGTCGCGATCACGCAGCCCGAAGTGCTGCGACCGCGGCGGACGGGATCCCCGGAGCGGACCAGCGCCTCACCCGACCAGAACCGCGTCGTAGCCTGCCTCACGCAACAGCGCAGCGTCTTCCGGCCCTTCGACGCCGGACTCGGCCACGCGAACCACGGACGACGGAATCGCCGCTCCGACCCTCACGGCACGCGCCGTGTCGACCTCGAACGTGACGAGATCACGCTGATTCACACCGATGAGCGTGGCCCCGATTGCCAGCGCTCGCTCGACCTCCGCCTCGTCGTGCGTTTCGACCAGGGCGTCGAGCCCCAGTTCGATGGCAAGCTCGTGGAAGTCGGCGCAATTCCACGTCGTCGAGAGCCGCCACGATCAAAAGCACACAATCGGCGCCCATCAACCTCGCATCGACCACATCTGAGGCTGCCACCGTGAAGTCCTTGCGGATCACCGGCAGAGCCGACCGCCGAACGGGCTGCGAGCAAGGTCCTCAGCCGATCCACCGAAGTGCGGCTCGTCGGTCAGGACCGACAGACACGTTGCCCCTCCGGCCGCGTAGGCCGCAGCCCACTCGGCAGGGTCGAGACCGATGTTGAGCGCACCTTTGGACGGCGATCGGCGCTTGATCTCACTGATCACGGCCAGTCCATCCGCATCCCGGATCGCGGCGCTGAACCCTCGCGTCGCCTCCGACGACCTCGCCTGCTCGATCAGACGATCGAGAGGGCGACGGTCGGCCGCGGCCCGCGAGCGGTGCACGTCGAGGATCGCATCGAGATAGGTGGCCACCGAACGAAGGCTATCGGCGCTGCATCAATCGGATCGGGGTCGCCCCCGCCCGACTACTCAGATATCGAGCCCCTTGGCGACAACCGGCGCCAGGATCTTCACATCGGGTCGACCCCCGAGAAGGCCGCCGAGCGCGCCCATCGCCGCCTTCATCTTCTCACCTTTGCCGTGCACGGCGAACGCCTCGTCGTCGGCATACAACTCGAAGAAGTAGAGCGTGTTCGCATCGTTGGGGTCGCGGTGCAGGCTGTAGATCTCGAGGCCCGGTTCCTCCGCTGCCGCGGCAACGACCGCTTCGAGCCCGGCCACGAGCTCTTCGGACTTTCCTTCGGCTGCAGTGAGGGTGGCAATGATGCTGATCTTCGACATGGCGGGAACATACAGGACACCGCCGGACACATCACATTCCCCTCACACAGAGCAACTACGGTCGGCGTGCGATGAGTGACGAGCGATGATGGAACAGGATCCGACGAACGGCGGCCGGAGGGCCAGACTTCGCGTGGTTGTCGTCGAGGACGAGCCGGACATCGCCGATCTCCTCACGCTCTACTTCGAGCGCGAGGGCTGGACGGTGCATTGGTGCCAGGACGGGGAGCGCGGTCTCGAGACCATTCGAGCCAGACAACCAGATCTCGTCATTCTCGACATCGGGCTGCCGGGCATGTCCGGCCTGGACGTCTGCCGAGAGCTACGGACGACGAGCGATGTCCCGGTGCTGTTCCTCACAGCACGTGATGACGAGGTCGACCGGATTCTCGGTCTCGAACTCGGGGCAGACGACTACGTCACGAAGCCCTTCTCACCCCGCGAGGTCGTCGCCAGGGTGAAGGCGATTCTCCGCCGGGGACGGCGCGAGACCGAGACGACCGTTGTCGAGTTCGGGACGGTCAGCATCGACCTCGAACGACATGAGGCGACGGTCGCCGGCCAGCCCGTTTCGCTCGCCACGCAGGAGTTCCGCCTCCTGGCTCACTTGTGCACCAACCAGGGAGCCGTGCTGAGCCGTCAGCAACTGCTCGACGGCGCATGGGGCGAAGGCTGGATCGGCGACATCCGCACCGTGGATGTCCATGTTCGTCAACTCCGCCGCAAGCTCGGGGACGACCTTCCCCTGGCCACCGTCCGCGGTGCCGGATATCGGCTCGCCTGATGCAACGCCGCCTCACGCTGGCGTTGCTCGCCACTGCTCTTGCTGCCATCGTCCTCGTCGGCGCCGGTGTCCTGACGCTCGCCCGCATCGGGGCCGAACGTGAGGCCCGGGATCGAGTCGCCGTCCAACTCGACGCCGTCGTGGAACTCGTGGAGCGCAGCGGCCGGGCGAACGACATCGGCCCGGTCGTCGCCAGATTGGGCGACGCATTCGACGGCGTGACGATCGATCTCGGCATCCTCGGACCGAACGGAGGCCTTCGTTCCCTTCGTCGGGATCGCAACAACAACGACATCGGTCCAGCCCTCGATGCCGCCTCTGTCTCCACGGCCGGCTCGGGCGAGGCGGTCTACACCCGGGTCGGCGACCGCGTGCGAGGCATCCGCACCGTCGACGTCGAGCTCCCATCGCAGTTCTCAGGAGCCAGCGGCATCGTCATCGTCCAGAGCCAGGTGGCGACCATCGGGGCCAGGGCCCGCCTGTGGTTCGTGCTGAGCGGCGCCATCGTCCTACTCGGGGCTGCGCTGGTCGCCTCGCTGTTGGCCCGGCGGTTCGTCCGCCCGATTCGTCAGGCGACTGCAGCCGCCGCTTCCATCGCCGGCGGCGATCTCGGCGTCCGGGTTCCCGTCGTCGGTACCGACGAGATCGCCGATCTGGGCGCCGGGATCAACAACATGGCAGCCGAGTTGGAGCGGGGCCGCGCAGCCGAGCAGCAGTTTCTGCTGTCGGTGTCCCACGACCTCCGAACTCCGCTCACGGCGATCAGAGGGTTCGGCGAGGCCTTGGAGGACGGCACCGCGGTCGATGCCCAGAAGGCCGGTGCCGTGATCACCCACCATGCGAACCGCCTCGGACGCCTCGTCAGCGATCTCCTCGATCTCGGCAAGCTCGAGGCTCGTCAGTTCCGGTTCGCGATGCGGCCCATCGACGCTGCAACCGTGATCCGAGCGGCCGCCACCGGGGCCGAACCGCAGGCCCGGGAACGCGGCGTCGTCATCTCGGCCGCAGCCGACGACACGGCGATGGTCCATGCCGATCCCGATCGGCTCGGACAGATCGTTGCCAACCTCATCGAGAACGCACTCGCCTTCGCCGAGAGCTCGGTCGACATCACCGTCGCAGCGAGCGACGGGTTCGTCGCCGTCACCGTCGCCGATGACGGCCCCGGCATCGATTCGGCGGACCTCCCCCACGTGTTCGAGCGCTTGTACGTCACGAAGCTCGTCCCCGAACGAAGCGAGAGCTCGAGCGGTCTCGGTCTCGCCATCGTGCGCGAACTGACGTTGGCGATGGGCGGGACCGTCCACGCCGCGCCTCGTGGCGGCGGCGGAACATCGATGGTCGTGCGATTCCCCGCCCTCCCGACCGCCCCGCCTCCCCCGGCGTGACAGCCCTGACCTGACGCCGTCAGGTCCAGTGCGGTGGTTGGACCGACGCCGTCACCGGTGCGCCGTCGATGTCCACGGTCAGCTGGACCGGCGCCTCGACGCCTCGCTTGATCGACGCCAGCACGGCAACGTGGTCGGTTGCGACCGCAATGCTCGTGATCACACCGACCGGTTCACCATCCAGGAGCAACTCGTCTCCCACCTGAGGCACGTGGCCGACCGCCAGTCTGGCAGGATGGACCGAGCGGGGCGTGTTGTTCCCTCGAGAGTCGATACGAGCCACCAATTCCTGTCCGACGTAGCAACCCTTCGTGAAGTCGACCGACCGCTGTACGACGCCCGTCTCGGCCGGAATGGTCTTCTCACCGAACTCGTGACCCATGGCCGGACGGCCGGCCTCGACCCGTTCGAGATCGACGATGGCCGCATCGCCGAGCACCACTCCTGCGGCCACGAGCGCATCGGCAACCCCTGGGGCCTCGAGGTCGAGACCCAGCAGGTCGACCCCCACCGACGATGGCCAGTCGAGTTGGATCGCGACCACTCGTTCGAGATCTGATCCCGCCGACGCAGCCGCCGGCATGTCGTCGACCGTCGCGAGAAGGGCCGCTGCCGGCGGCGTCTCCGGGCCCCGAACGACCACCGTCGGCACCTGCTCGTGAAGGACGAACGTCGCCTTGGTCCTGAGCTTGAAACGCTCGAGCCGTTCGAGCGTGGCCGATCCCGCCCCGTCGTCGGTGTCGAACCAGAAGGTTTCCGGCCCGACTCGACTCAGGCGCCCCCAGGCGGTGACCCTTCCGTTGGGCTCGAGCAGCAGTGTCCAGGACGACGTTCCTTCACCGAGACCCTCGGCATCCTGGCTGATCTGGCCCTGGAGATAGCCCGCTGCCTCCGGACCGTCGATCACGAGAACATCACGTCGAGCGGGGGCGGCCATGGCTGCCTCGCGCAACGCCTTCTCCGACTCTTCGAACGACACGGGCGTTGACGTCAACATTTTCTGAGTATGCCTCCTCATCGGGTGGGACCGAGAACGAATCGAGACAGGATGTTCCGTCACTGGAATCGGGCGTCGGCGGGCCGCCGTCCGAAGGTCACCACACGTGCTCTTCCCCACCTTCACCTTCGCGCTCTTCTTCTCCATCGTCTACGGCGTGCACGTCTTGTTGCGCGCCCGGCCGACGGCGTGGAAAGTGGCGATGACGATCGCATCGGCGGTGTTCTACGGATGGTGGGATCCCCGCTTCCTCGGCTTGATCGCCGGCTCGATCGTCTTCAACTGGTGGGCGGCCCGCCGAGTCGACCGTGTGGTCGGTCGACGCCGTCTCCGGCGGGTGCGCTTCGCTGTGCTCATGAACCTGGTTCTGCTCGGGTTCTTCAAGTACTGGGGATTTTTCGTGGCCTCGCTGGTTTCCGCCTTCGGAGGCGACCAACCGGTGCCCTTCCTCGAGGTGATCCTGCCGGTCGGCATCTCCTTCTACACGTTCCAGGCGTTGAGCTACGTCATCGATGTCCACCGCCGCGACGTCCGACCGGTCGGGCTCCTCGATGTCGCCGTGTTCCTCTCGTTCTTCCCCCAACTCGTCGCCGGCCCCATCGTCCGAGCGAAGGAGTTCCTACCCCAGCTCCAGCGCCATCGCCTGAACGACGAAGTGGACTCAGCCGATGCAGCGTGGATGATCGGTCGCGGACTCTTCAAGAAGGTGGTGATCGCCACCTACCTCGCCGAGAACGTCGTCGACCTGGCGTTCGCCGCTCCGACCGAGGCAACCAAGCTCGAACTCCTCCAAGGAATGTACGGATACGCGATCCAGATCTACGCCGACTTCTCCGGCTACACCGACATCGCCATCGGGATTGCTCTGCTCCTGGGTTTTCGGTTCCCGGTGAACTTCGACAATCCCTACCGATCGCTGTCCATCCAGGACTTCTGGCGCCGGTGGCACATGACCTTGTCGAACTGGCTCCGCGACTACCTCTACATCCCGCTCGGAGGCAATCGAGCCGGTTCGCTCATGACCTATCGCAACCTCATGCTGACGATGATCCTCGGCGGGCTCTGGCACGGTGCCGCGTGGACCTTCGTCGCCTGGGGTGGGCTGCACGGGCTGGCCTTGTCGGTGGAGCGAGGCGTCGGCGTGTCAGCGAACACCCGGATGTCCGGGCTCGGTGCCGTCGTTCGATGGCTTCTCACCTTCCACATCGTGTGTTTCGCGTGGGTGCTCTTCCGGGCCGAGAGCTTCGAGCTGGCCACCGACTTCCTCGCTGGTTTGATCACGGCTCCGCTCGGCTCCGGCGTCGAATGGGTGGCCGTTGTCGTGATTCTGGTATCACTGGCCGCCCAACTGATTCCGACCGACATCGTCGCTACGGTCCGCGATCGCGTGGGCGACACCGATCCCTTGCTCCAGGGTGCTCTACTCGGCGTCTGGATCGCTCTGGTTGTCTCCCTCGGTCCCGAAGGTGTCGCCCCCTTCATCTACTTCCAGTTCTGAGGTGCGCGCCCCCGTGCCTCGCCGTTCTCGTCTCCCTGTCCACCGTCCCCCCAACCACTCACCCGAAACGCACCTTTCTCGTTCCATGCTCGACGCGCTCCCCAAGATCATCCGACCCGCTCGTAAGCAGAGCATCTTCCGGACCGATCGCGGCGGCGCGTCCGGCGTCGGGAGGGTGTTCGGCGGCCTGGTGGTGTGCCTGGTCGTGACCGGACTCCTCAGCTCGGGACGACTGGTGTCCATGGCCGAGCGACAGGAGTTCGGTTCTCGCCGAGATCGGTGGATCGTCGCTGCAGGGAGAGTCGATGCCATCGCCGGCGCCCTCCAGCTCGATCGGCCGGCCCGAGCGATCGACGCTGCCCTCGGTCGAAACGACGACGAACCCGTCGAGATCGTCCTCGGCGACCTCACCCCGGTCTCGACAGTGGCCGAGACCACGCCGACGCAGTCTCCGGATTCGACGATCGACGAACAAGCGCTGACACCGGACACATCGGTCGCCGTTCGGCCGGCGCCAACGACCACGACCACCGCCGCACCGACGACCACGACCACCGCCCCGCCGATCCTCGGCGAGGTGTCGGTCAACGATCCGCTTCGCATCTGGGTCGGTGGCGACTCGTTGGGTGAGTACATCGGCTCCCAACTGCTCTACAAGGTCGCCGATCCGGACCTGACCGAGATCGAGATGGACTTCGCCATCAGTACCGGTCTTGCCAGACCGGACTACTTCGACTGGCCGGCGCGTCTCAGCGAGATCATGCAACGCGGCGACCGGCCCCAGGTCGTGGTGTTCATGGTCGGCGGCAACGACGACCAGGACGTGATGGTCGACGGCCGGCGGGGGGTCATCGGAACCGACGATTGGCGAGCCGCATACCAGCAGCGGGTCGCCACGATGATGGACATCGCTGCCTACGACGGCGTCCAGATGTTGTGGATCAATCTGCCACCGATGCGGGATGAGTCGCGACAGGCGATCGCCGGCGACATCAACGCAGCCCTGCGAAGCCGAAGCCGCGGCGAGACCCTGGGTCGATGTCGTCGACATCGTCGATCTGTTCACCGGACCGGGCGGAGGGTACGACCAGTTCATCGACGAGCCGGGCGGAGCAGCGACCCGGAAGGCCAGAGCAAGCGACGGTGTGCACATCACCAGATCGGCGAGCGAGTGGGTGGCCGATCTGGTCTGGCAGTCGGTCCGGGATCGGTGGAGCTTCGACTACCTCACGCCGCCGACCGTTCCGCCGTCCACCTCGACGACGCAGCCAACCGAAACGAATCAGCCGACCACGACATCTGGCTCCTGAGCATCAGCGATTGCGTTCGGCGGTCATCCTTCGCGCCGGGTCGACCGCCGAGAGCAGCGCCCTCGCCTTGTTGGCGCACTCCAGGTCCTCCAATTGAGGATCGCTGTCGGCGACGACACCGGCTCCGGCCTGCACGCTTGCCGAGCCATCGGGAAGACAGATCATCGTCCGGATGGTGATGGCGGTGTCGAGATTGCCGGAGAAGTCGAGATAGCCGACGACACCGGCGTACGGCCCACGTTTCACCGGCTCGAGCTCGTCGATGATCTCCATGGCTCGGACCTTCGGCGCGCCGGACACGGTTCCTGCAGGGATGGTCGCCCGCAGGACGTCGATGACGCCGAGCTCTGGCCGGAGGTTCCCGGCGACCTGGCTCGTGAGGTGCATGACGTGGCTGTAGTTCTCGAGCGTCATCATCTCCTCGACCTCGAGGCTGCCGTAGGAGACCACTCGCCCGACGTCGTTGCGAGCGAGATCGACCAGCATCACGTGCTCGGCCTGTTCCTTCGGGTCCTCGGCCAACTCGGCCGCCATGCGGCGGTCCTCTTCATCGGTCCGGCCACGGCGCCTGGTGCCGGCGATGGGCCGGGAGATCACACGACCGTCGCGCACCTGCACGAGGGGTTCGGGCGAGCATCCGACGATGGTGACCTCGGGCTGACGCAGGAGGTACATGTACGGGCTGGGGTTGATCTGGCGGAGAACGCGGTAGACGTCGACGGGGTCGGCGTCGAGGTCGAAGCTGAACCGCTGCGACAGCACGACCTGGAAGATGTCGCCGGCGCGGATGAACTCCTTTGCCACTTCGACCGCGCGTTGGTAGTCGCCACTGCCCATGGAGGAAGTGACCTCGGGGAGCACGGGATCGTCCGAGGGAGGGTCGAGCATGGGTTCGTTGATGGGGCGAGCGCCGGCGGCGGCGAGGTCATCGAGACGATCGACGGCATCGAGGTAGGCATGATCGATCTGTTCCGGCGTGGCGTCGACGGGCAACAGTGCGACCGCAACCAGTGTCACTCGCTGGCGCCAGTGGTCGAAGACGGCCATGTCGCCGATCACATCGAAGATGGCGTCCGGCAGGTCGTGCTCGGCCTCGGGAACGTCAGGGAGCCGTTCGACCTCACGTACCACGTCGTAGGCGAAATAGCCGACGAGTCCGGAGATGAGCGGGGGAAGGTTCGGCAAACGAGGGGCGCGGTAGCGCTCGATCAAGGTCTCGACGAGGGTGAGAATGCCCTGGTCGAGCGGGAGATCGGTGTCGGGCAGCTCACCGCGGATCTCGATGGCGCCGTCTCGAGCAACGATCGTGGCGTGCGGGCGGCGGCCAACGAAGCTGAATCGGCTCCACCGCTCGCCGTTCTCCACCGATTCGAGGAGGAACCCCGCGTCGTCCGACACAGTCCGGAGAAAGATCGACACTGGAGTGGTGAGATCGGCGAGGAGCTCGCGGGTGACGGGCACCGCTCGGTGGCCGGCGGCGTGCGCCCTGAAGTCCTCGATGGACGTGGTGCCGTCTGGCCCGGCATCTCCACCCGTCGCGGGCGAGGTCGGAGCGGTCATGCCTCGGTCTCGACGAATCGGCCGGAGTCGTGGCCGAACGGAAAGTGGAAGCACGACCGCTCGCCGGTGTGACAGGCACCCTCGCCGACCTGTTCGACTCGAAACAGCAGTGCGTCGCCGTCGCAGTCGTAGGCGGCTGAGCGGATGTTCTGATGGTTGCCGGAGGTGTCGCCCTTTCGCCAGAGCTCCTGGCGAGACCGACTCCAGAAGACGGTGCGGCCCTGCTCGAGGGACGCGGCGAGCGAGTCGGCGTTCATGAAGGCGAACATGAGCACGTCGCCGGTGTCGTCGTCCTGGATGATGGCGGGGACGAGTCCGTCCTCGTCGTAGCGGATGGCCGCCAACTGCTCGGCTGTCACGTCGATCACATCACACTCCACTCCACTTCACCGCCGCACCCTACCAACCCCACCCCGCCGCAAACCTCGGGTTTGAGCCCCACAGAATCGGGGGTCATAGCCTCGGGTTGGTTCCAGTCACGCCGGATGGAGCGGCTCGACGGTGCCGACGACGAACCTCAGGTAGTCCGCCACCTCACCCCATCGGTGCACCACCTCGTCCCATCCGAACCGGAGGACTCGCCAGCCATGCCGTTCCGCTCGCCGATCCCGCCTGGCATCCTCGACCCGGGCATCGACGCTGTCGTGCCACGCACGACCATCGAGTTCGAGGATGAGGCGATGCTCGACCAGAGCGAAGTCGACGACACCCGTCACCCCATCCGACCAAGGCGGCCGGTACTGAGAAACCAGCGGCGGCAGACCGCAGACTGAGTAGCGGCGGAGGAACTCCCGCTCGAGCACACTCAGCTCGACGGCCGAGCCGGTGAGCAATGGGGCAAGCCGCTCCCGGCGAACCCGCACACCCGGTCGACCACGACGTGCCATCGACATGTCGCACGCGATCAGCTCACTCTCCGACAATCCGTTGCTGCTCAGCGCCCGCGTCACGAGGCGCTCGGCTGCCGGGCTCGAAAGCATCGGCGTCAGTTCACAGACCGTTCTGGCCAACGTCAATGACCGGACGCCTCGTGCTTCGCAGAGATCGACCTCCGGCAGATGCTGCGACTGGCGGGGAGACGGAGACGCGACTGGCGGAGAGCCAGTCCGGAACGGTTCGTCCGGCCGTGCGGCACGACGAGCCGCGGAAGTCCGAGTGCTCGACCCGAAGACCGTGCAACCAGGCGGCGGTCTCGAGATCGGCTGCGCTGTGGCGTAGAGCCAGAACAGCGACGGTCACACGCTGGAGTTCGTCATCGCCGCTGAACAGGCGATAGATGCCAGGCACGACCACCTCCACCGACCCCGCTCGGAGCCATCGATCAATCGTGTTGCCTGACAGACCCGCCTCACGTAGGAGCCGTCGGCTGACGACTCCGTGGTGACGGGTGGCAATCTCGGCCACTTTCGCGTGCACTTGCATGTCCTTCTCCTCAGCGGCCGTTGTCACGGCCCGTCGATTCAGCGCGGCGGGAGTCGTGGACTCCGAGCAAACCGAGGCGATCACCCCCGCTTCTGGGGGCTCCAAACCTCGGGTTTGAGGGGAAGGCGAGCGAGACGTGAGCTAGAGGTAGAGGCCGGTGGGGGAATCGTCGAGGCGCTTGGCAGCAACCGCGTGGATGTCGCGCTCGCGCAAGATGATGTAGTCGCTGCCGCCGACCTCGACCTCGTAGCGATCCTCGGGGTTGAAGAGCACTCGATCGTTGAGTTCCATCGAGCGAACGTTCGGTCCGACCGCCACCACAAGAGCCCATGTCAGCCGCTTTCCGACCTGCGCCGTCGCAGGAATCAGGATGCCGCCGCTCGACCTGCGATCACCGTCTGCCCCTTCGAGCTCGACCAGGATGCGATCGTTCAGCATCTTGATCGGCAGCTTCCCCTTGGCCGCACGATCGGCGTTACCCGAAGCGGAACCTGCATTTTCCTGTGGCACTCGGCGAACGGTACCGTGCCGGAACATGTCCGCCGACGATGCTGCCCGACACGAGCGCCTCGCTCTCACCACTGCAGACGGACTACGACTCCGGGCGGAATGGTCCGACGCCACCGGATCAGCCGGCGTTGCCTCGGCCCCGACTGGCGACGGGGCACATCGGCCGACGGCCGTTCTCTGCCATCCACACCCGCTCCACGGCGGGAACATGCACGCATCGATCATCGACCGTCTGTTCCACGATCTACCCGCTCTCGGCGTTCCGGCTCTCAGGTTCAACTTCCGCGGCGTACAGGGGTCGGACGGACGCCACGATCACGGGAATCGGGAGCGCTATGACGTCATGGCTGCGATTGATTTCGCCGAAGCCAGGCGACCCGAGGCGCCCGTTCGTCTGATCGGCTGGTCGTTCGGAGCTGATGTCGCCCTCGCAACACCGCACCCTGCCCTCGACGGCTGGATCGCCATCGCTCCCCCGCTGCGGGTGATCGAACCCGGGGAGATGATCGCCGCTTCTGACGGTCGGCATTCGCATCTGCTCGTCGGCGAGCAGGATGCCTACCGATCACCGGCGGATGCCCGAGTCATGACGGCAACGTGGACGGCAACGACAGTCGCCGAGATCCCCGATGCCGATCACTTCTTCACCGGAACACTCGATGCCTTGGTCGAAGCGGTGGTGGCCCTCGTCGTCGCCTGATGATCCAGGACAAATCGCCCCGGCCTCTCAGCGGATGGGTCGACCGTGCTTCCACACGCGTGAGACCCTCGCCAGCGCTGCCGGGTCCGCCGCCGGATCGCCGTCGATGGCGATCATGTCTGCCGGGAGCCCGGGCGCCAGCCGGCCACGCTCCGGCCTCCGACACACGTCGGCCGCGGTGCTGGTGATCGCTCGCAACGCCTGCACGGTCGTCATCCCGACCCTGATGAGCGTTGGAAACGCATAGGGCAGGACGTCATGCGGCTTGAAGTCGTGGATCCCTGCGTCGGTCCCGACCACCACGGTTCCTCCGCCGGCATGCACACGACCAAGTGCTTCGTCGATCACCGCGACGGCTGCGTCCCACGGCGCCGGCATCCTTCGGTCACGGTTGTTCCCCCACGTTGCGGACAGCGCAGTGGCGGACGCTGCAAGACGGTCGAGGAGTTCGGCTGTCGGAGCACTCTCCATCGCTTCGGTGAAGAACGTGCAGTGCTCGATCGAATCGACACCGACGTCGACCGCGGCCGAAATGCCGTCGACGCCGTGGCAATGCGCAGCGACGGGGAGACCGTGGTGGTGTGCTTCGTCCACGACGAGCCTCACATCGTCGATCGAGAACTGCGACTTCCACAGTGGGAAGGTCGGAGTCATCGCACCACCGGTCACCATGATCTTCACGACGTCGCAGCCTCGCTCGACCCTTTCGCGGACGCGCGGCCCGCAGTCCGTCCCGTCCCTCGACCTCGCCTCCGAGATACCAGCAGTGGCCACCCGGTGGCGTGATCGGCGGGCCGGAAGCCATGATCGTCGGCAATTCGGGATGGCCCCGAAGGCCGAGCGTCACGTAGTTGCGGTCCCCCAGGTCACGGAGTGTCGTGACACCACCCACCAACGCGCGTCTGGCGTTGGCCATCGCCCGATCGGTGAGCTCGGCATCGGTGGCGCGTCGGACTTGTTCCTCGAGCGTGCCCTGCATGTTGAATACGAGGTGCTGGTGGCAGTCGACCAGGCCGGGCAGCAGGGTTGCGTCGCCGAGATCCGTGCACGTCGATGCCCGTCGGCGGCGTTTCGCCCACCGAGGCGACGTTGCCGTCGTGATCGACGACGACGAAGGGGTGATCGACGAATCCGTATCCGTCGAACAGTCGTGCAGCTCGCATGGCCCACATGCGCCGACCCTAGTTCGGTCGAACCGGAGGCTATTGCCCCCGATTCTGTGGGGCGCGAACCCGAGGTTTGCAGCGGCGGTCAAATGGCGGGGTGGGGAGAAGCCGTCTGGGATCAGAACGTCGTCCGGCGAGAGCTCGCTGATCGACGACTTGCCGAGACCGAGCAGCGTCGAGTCCAAACCGCTTCGCAGCACGTCCAACACGTTCTCCACCCCGGCCTGGCCGTTGGCCGCCAGACCCCACAGGTAGGCCCGCCCGATCATCACCGCGTCTGCCCCGAGAGCAAGCGCCTTGGCCACGTCGCTCCCCCGGCGGATCCCACCGTCCATCAGGATCTGCACCTGTCCACCCACGGCGTCACGGATCTCGGGCAACACCCGGATCGGGGCCGGCGAACCGTCGATGTTGTTGCCGCCGTGATTCGACACCGAGATCGCCGAGGCACCGGCGTCGACGGCCCGGCGAGCCTCGTCGGCCCGACCGATGCCCTTCACCATGAACTCGCCGCCCCACTCCTCGCGGAGCGACGCAACATCGTCCCAGCTCGGCGGTGGTGTTCCCATCCAGGCTCCGTATGCCTCGAAGAACCCGGGCGCCGGTTCGCCCAGCGCGCCGAAGTTCGGGACACCGAGGCCGGGCAACGCTCCCGACTTGACCCAATCGAGCAGCCAAGCCGGCCGAGTCGCCACGTCCGGGGCGTGGATGAGGGCCGTCTTGAGGTCGATTCGCTCGGGGATCGCCGGACTCCCCCAGTCACGCCCGTGAGAGAACGACCAGTCGAGCGTCAGGATCAAGCCGGTGGCCCCCGCATCCTTCGCCCTCTGCATCCTGGCCGACATCGAGTCGCGATCACCGGCCCAGTAGATCTGGAAGAACAGACTGTGGTTGGCTTGGATGACCTCCTCGATGGGTTTGCTGCCGAACGAACTGAGCCCGATCGGGATCCCACGTGCCGCCGACGCCCGTGCCACCGCGACCTCGCCGTCTGGGTGGACGGCCTGCACCCCGGTCGGTGAGATCGCGACCGGCATCGACGCCGGCTGACCCATGATCGTCGTCGACATGTCCCTCGTCGCCGACTGCCCGGCGGTCACGGGGCGCAGCCCGAGCTCGTCGAAGGCAGAGAGATTGTCGTTCATCGACAGCCCGGCCTCGGAACCGGCGACCAACGCTCCGTACACCGAACGAGGCAGGCGCTTCTTTGCCCGCTTCTGGGCTACGGCTACGGTCTCGAACCAGTCGTTCGCCACGTTGGTCTCCTACTCAGACGGAAACGCGGACGATAGACCCCTTGCCGCGGACAGCGACAATGCCGACGGCCGAGTTCACGATCGCCGGTCAATCCGGCGGACGAACGGCGACGCCGGCGGCCATCAGCGCCCGCTTGGCATCGGCGACCGTCGCCTCACCGAAGTGGAAGATGCTGGCGGCGAGAACGGCAGTCGCCCCACCCTCGATCGCGCCGGGGGCGAAATCGTCGACGCCGCCGACTCCGCCAGAGGCGATGATCGGTACACCGACCGCATCGGCGACCGCTCTGGTCATCTCGAGATCGAAGCCGTCGCGGGTGCCGTCACGGTCGATCGAGTTGACCATGATCTCGCCGGCCCCCAGTTCGACGACCCGTTCGACCCACTCGATGGCGTCGATCCCCGTGGCCTCGCGGCCGCCCTTCACGAAGATCTCGAAACCGCTGGCCGTGTGGTCCGATCGCTTCGCATCGATCGCCACGACACAACACTGTGATCCGAACTCGGCAGCGATCTCGGCCACCAGCTCCGGCCTGGCAACCGCGGCCGAGTTGACCGACACCTTGTCGGCCCCGGCCCGAAGCAGTGTTCTCGCGTCGTCGACGGTGCGGATGCCGCCGCCGATCGTGAACGGAATGAACACCTGCTCGGCAACGGCGCGGGCCATCTCGACCGTGGTGTCTCGTCGCTCGTGTGACGCGGTGATGTCGAGGAAGACCAGCTCGTCGGCACCTTGCTCGTCGTAGCGGGCCGCCAGCTCGACGGGATCGCCGGCGTCGCGGATGCCGACGAAGTTGACACCCTTCACCACTCGGCCCTGATCGACGTCGAGGCAGGGAATGACGCGAATGACGATTTCCGGTGCTGCGGTCACGTGCGATCTCCCTCATCGAGCGCAGCGAGTGCGTCCAGCGCCTCGCGAACCGTGAACACGCCCTCGTACAGGGCCCGGCCGGTGATGGCGCCGGCGAAGCGTCGACCGTCGACCGAGATGGCTGCGAGCGTCGTCATGTGCGCCACCGTACCGATGCCGCCGGAAGCGATCACGGGTATTTCGGTTGCGGACAACAGCGCTGACAGCCCCTCGACATCGGGGCCGGCCAGTGTTCCGTCGACCGAGATCTCGGTGACGACCAGCGCCTCGACACCGGCGTCGGCGAATTCGGCGGCCAAGTCCTTGACCGTGCGGCCACTTCGTGCTGTCCAACCGTGGGTGGCCACCTCGTCACCGCGGGCGTCGAGGCCGACGGCGACGGCATACTCGGCCGCCACCTGGCTGACGAGTTCCGGCTTCTCCACGGCCGCCGAACCGATCACGACTCTGGCCACCCCCAGATCGAAGAGCGACTTCGCCGCATCGAGCGAGCGCACGCCCCCGCCGACCTGGACCGGAACGTTCACCGCAGCACAGATCTCGGCAATGACGGATCGATTGACCGGATCGCCCGACTTCGCAGCGTCGAGGTCGACGACATGGAGCCACTCGGCACCCTCATCGACGAATGCGCGCGCCTGTGCTGCAGGATCGGTCCCATAGACCGTCTCCCGGCCGTAGTCCCCCTGGTACAGACGGACGGCGTTGCCGCCACGAAGATCGATTGCCGGGTAGAGGATCATGATGCGTCCGATGCCAGGGCAGACGAAGTTGCCGAGGAGGGCCAGGCCCGCCCTCGCCGACTTCTCGGGATGGAACTGCGTGGCCCAGGTGGTTCCGGTTCGCACGGCCGCCGTCTGCGGTCCGCCGTATTCGCAGGTGGCCGACACCTCAGGCGCAGGCGGACCGACGAAGCTGTGCACGAAGTACATCCACGAGCCGTCGAGACCGTCGAGCAGCGGATCGCTCGCACCGACCTCGGGCGTGACGTCGATGCGGTTCCACTGCATCTGGGGCCGAATCGTGGTGGCAGGGAGCCAGTCGACTGTGCCCGGAAGGATCCCGAGCCCATCGACGCCTGGGCTCTCGACCGACCGCTCGTACATCATCTGCATACCGACACAGATCCCGATGAACGGTCGCGGATCGGCAGCGGCTTCGATGGCGACCTCGGCCAGCTTTGCGTCGTGGAGTGCCCGCATGCAGGCCCCGAAGGCGCCGACACCGGGCAGCACAACGGCTGCAGCATCGGCGATGAGTCCATGGTCGGCGGTGAGACGAGCATCGGCTCCGACGTGGCACAGGCTCTGGTGCGCGGAGTGCAGATTGCCGATGCCGTAGTCGAGGACAGCGATGAGCGGACCGGGGGAACTCACCGGCTCTCGGCCGATGCATCGTCGGCCGAGACGGCGAGCGAACCCTTGGTCGACGGTACGCCACCACCCTGGATGGAGACGGCATCACGCAAGCACCGGGCCAGGCCCTTGAACGAGGCCTCGATCACATGGTGCGTGTTCCGTCCGGCCTTCATGGTCATGTGCAGCGTGATCCCGGCCGCGGTGGCGAAGCTCTGGAAGATGTGCTCGGCCAGCTGAGGATCGAACGGCGGATCGCCCAGCGGCAGCGACTCCGGCATGTCGACGTCCCACACGAAGAAGGGTCGGCCGGAGAGGTCGAGTGCCACCTCGATCAGTGCTTCGTCGAGTGGGTACAGCCCGCTGGCGAACCGTCGGACGCCGGCCTTGTCGCCGACCGCTTCCTTGAAACACTCGCCGAGCAGAATCGACGTGTCCTCGACCGTGTGATGCGAGTCGACCTCGAGATCGCCAGACGCCTTCACGGTCAGGTCGAACCCGCCGTGCCGCCCGATCTGATCGAGCATGTGATCGAAGAACGGGAGTCCGGTGTCGACCGACACCTGACCGGTGCCGTCGAGGTCGATCGAGATCTCGATCGAGGTCTCGCCGGTCTGGCGCCGCTTGCTCGATCGACGGGGAGTGTTGGTGGTCATGTGAGTGCCTCGCGAAGTGCGGTCAGGAAACGGGTGTTGTCGTCCGGCGTGCCGACGGTGACGCGGAGGCAACCGTCGAGATGATCCCAGCTCGCCGTGTTGCGAACCAGCACCGAGCGCGTCGACGAGCTTCTGCCACACGTCGTCGCCATCACCGCCGGGGGGACGAAAGAGAATGAAGTTGGCGCCCGAGGGCCACACCGTGGCCCCCATCTCGGTGAGTGCGACCTCGATGCGGCCGCGTTCCTCCACGATCTCGGCCACGCGCTGCTCCATCTCGTCGAGGAAACCGAGCGCAGCCACGCCGGCTGCCTGTTTCATCGCGTCGAGGTGATACGGCAGGACGACCTTCTCGAGATCATCGACCAGCCATGCCGGGGCGAGCAGGTAGCCAAGACGGGCCGCGGCCATCGCCCACGTCTTCGAGTAGGTGCGCGACACCACGAGCGGCGTGTCGTCGCCGAGCAGCGATTCGCCGGCAAACGGCGAGAACTGCCCGTACGCCTCGTCGAGCACGAGCAATCCGCCGACATCCGACACGGCATCGAGGACCGCCAGGATCGTCTCGGTCGGTTCGACGATTCCGGTCGGGTTGTTCGGAGAGCAGAGAAAGGTCACTGCCGGCCGGTGCTCGAGCACCTGATCGGCGGCATACGCAGCGTCGACCAGGAATGCGTCATCCCGATCGGCGGCGATCGTGGTGGCCCCGGTCAGGCGAGCGATGTGTCCGTGGAGGGCGTAGGTCGGCTCGAACGTGAGCACGGTTCGTCCCGGCCCGGCGAAGGTGAGCAGGACCGTCTGGAGGACCTCGTTCGAACCGTTGGCGCAGAAGACCTGCTCGGGGCCGAGACCGTGGAGGCCTCCAATGGCAGTGCGCAGCGCCAGCGCCGACCGATCCGGGTATCGATGCCAGGCGACGTCGTGGGCGGCAGCGGCGACCGCCGCGCTGAAGCCGGCCGGCGGCGGACCGGGCGCTTCGTTGGTGTTCAGACGAACGTCGACATCGACTTGGGGCGAGTGGTAACCCTCGAGCGCAGCGAGATCGTCGCGGATGGGCGGCCTACTCATGAACGGTCGAGTCGCAGACGCACCGATTCGGAGTGGGCAGCAAGGCCCTCACGATCGGCGAGGGCGATCACGTGAGGGCCGAGCTCGTCGATGCCCTCGGCATCGATCGTGACGACGTGGTGATCCTTGCAGAAGTCGCCAACCGTGAGCGCGCTGGAGAACCGGGCCGAGCCGTACGTCGGCAACACGTGGCTGGGTCCGGCGACGTAGTCCCCGACCGAGGCCGGCGAGAAGTTGCCGCAGAAGATGGCGCCCGCGTTGCGAACAGAAGCTGCCAGTTGCTCGGCGTCCTCGATCTGGAGCTCGAGGTGTTCCGGGGCGATGGCGTCGATCACGGCCAACGCCGCCACTCGATCGTCGACCAGCGCCACGTAGCCACCAGCGGCAAGCGTTGCCCTGATGTCGTCTGCCCGCGGCGCTTCCGCCAGCAGCTTGTCGCCGGCATCACACACGGCATCAGCAACGTCCTCGTCCCACGTGACCAACCAGGCCAACCCATCGGGGCCGTGCTCGGCTTGCACCATGACGTCGATTGCGGCGTACGCCGGCTCGGCGGTGTGGTCGGCCACGACGACGACCTCGGATGGTCCGGCGAACGCAGCGGCAACACCCACGTCGCCCGAGACCTGCTGCTTTGCGATGGCGACATACACGTTGCCCGGTCCGGCAATCACGTCGACCGGGGCGATCGATTCCGTGCCGTATGCCATTGCCCCGATCGCCTGAGCTCCTCCGACGGCATAGACCTCCGAGGCTCCGGAGAGCCGAGCGGCGGCGAGCACGGACGGTGCGACGCCGCCGAACTCGGTCGACGGGGGCACGCACACGATGACGTCCTCGACTCCGGCGACGCGAGCGGGAACCACCGTCATGATCACGGTGCTCGGGTACTCGGCCCTGCCGCCTGGCACGTACATACCGGCCCGATCGACGGGTCGCTGGTAGGCCTTGATGCGCATTCCAGGCCGCTCGATGAGTTCGGGGGCACGACGCTGATGCTGGTGGAACGACTCGACGTTGGCGATGGCCACATCCATGGCTGCCCGCAACGCGGGATCGAGCGACTCGACGGCGGCGTCGAGGTCGGCGTCGGGAACACGGATCGAGTCGAGGCGAACACCGTCGAAGGTCTCGGTGAGCTCGAGCAGCACGGCGTCGCCCTCGGCCCTGACCCGCCCCAGGATCTCGCGCACCGTGGCGACGGGACCTTCTCCGGCGATCTCCGGCCGGGGAAGGAGATGGGCGAGGTTCGTGCCCTGGCCACGCAAGTCGAGCCGATTCAGCATCGCATTCCCCTTCGCTTCGTCTCAGTGAGCCACATCGCTCAAACGGTACCGTGCCGGTCGAGCCGCCGTCCGGGCGATTTCCCCGGGCAGCGCAGCGTCCATCGCCCCCCATTGGAGCCTCCATGCCCCTCGACAGCAGTGCACTCGGTTCGGTCTCGCTCACACTCGAGGATCTCGTGAAACGGCTCCGCGAGCTCGCGGCCGACACCGCAGAGGATGACGAGATTGCGAGCGAGCTCCGTGAGGTCGAGCGACAACTCCACATGGCATCGCGCCGATTGCAGAAGGCCTTGCGCCGCCTCTGACCCCCGGGCCCAAAATCACGTCGGCGCCCCCGAAGGGGCGCCGACGGAGCGACAGGGGCGGCGGATCCCCACGTCGCGTTAACCAGGTGGCGGGAACCTGGTTAGATCACAAACTACAACCGCCGCGCGGACCGTTGGGGGACCCATCCCAAACAATCAGGAATGCCCGCTGTCCGAGCGACAAATACCTTGGACATGCTTCAACAAACAGCGCGATTCAGCCCGGAACTGTGCTCGACGGGCAGAACGATGCGAGCACACAATCCTCACACCGAGGACGACGGGCGATACACACCCGACGCCCGTGCAGAATCATTCGAAGCGAGAACTCGCCGCGCTCTGCTGCCGGCACCATCGGGTTCAGCTCCATCTCGACTTTGACCGGGTCGGTCTCGGAGGTGAGCTGGAGAAGGTGACTCAGCCGGAGCACGTGGGTGTCGACGGGCAGGCCCGGCAGTCCGAGCGCCACACTTCGTACGACATTCGCCGTCTTGCGGCCCACGCCGGCCAGCGCCGTGAGGTCCTTGTAGCTGGTCGGGACCTCGCCATCGTGGTGCTCGATGAGTTGCTGCGCACAACGGGTGACGCTCTTGGCCTTGTTCCGGAACAGGCCCAGCGTGCCGATCAGCTGCTCGACCTCGCCGATGTCGGCATCGGCCAGCGACTCTGGATCCGGGAACCGGGCGAAGAGGCCCGGCGTCGCCTTGTTGACACCGACGTCGGTCGCCTGAGCCGACAGGATCGTTGCGATCAGGAGTTGGAACGGTGAGTCGTGATCGAGCTCGCATTCGGCGCCCGGATACTCCCCCGCCAACAGTTCGTGCGTCCGGCGAGCTCGGCCCTTGGCGGTACGTGGTCGTGCCATCACCGGCGAGACTAGCCCCGAGCCGCTCACCGTAGACTCGCCCGGTGATCGAGATCATCGACGTGACGGCAACCGACCCGTTGACGGTCGACGCAGCGCGCCACCTCCTCCATCACGCGTTGCCCCTCGACCTCAGCGACGATCGTTTCAACCGCCGTTGGGTGGAGTCACTGCACGACGCACCCGAGCGGTTCGCCGGGGTCGTCGCCAATGGTGGCGGTCACCCGATCGGCTACCTCGGCGGTCTCGCCGTCGACGACACGCTGTACCTCGAAGCGTTGGTGGCCGACCATCACAGTCGGAACCAGACCGCCGTGCTCGACGCCATGCTTCGGCGAGTTCAGGATCAGGACCTCGCGAAAGGCCGCGAGCTCGAGATCTGGGGCAAGCCGGCGATGTCCTGGCACGACGAGGTCGCCGAAGACCACGGCCTCGTTCAGGTCCGGGCACTGCACCAGATGCGCTGCCCGCTGCCGCCGGTGATCGACGGTCTCCCCACGCGAGCCTTCGTGCCCGGCGTGGACGACGAGATGCTCCGACAGCTCAACAACGCCGCGTTCGCCGGTCATCCCGACCAAGGTGACCTCGACCCGGATGCGTTCGCTCACAAGCTGGCCGAACCCGGGGTCAGCGCAGATGGCATCCGGATCTTCGAAGACGAGGGCACACCGGCCGGATTCTGTTGGACCAAGATCCACCACGATCGAGGCCTCGGCGAGATCTACGCCATCGGCCTGCACCCCAGCGTTCACGGACGTGGTCTCGGAGCAGCGATGACGGCCTCCGGTCTCGAGTGGCTGCACGGACAGGGGCTCGGAACCGGAATGCTCTACGTCGAGGCGGACAACGTCCCAGCGATCCGGACCTACGAGAAGCTCGGCTTCAGCATCGTCCGCACCGACAAGGCATGGTCGACCCACACCGGCGGATCGTCGCAGTGAGCGCCGTCGACCGCGGGGTCGCCCTGGGATCTCGATCGCGACGCGCTCGGAGAGCTGCTCGACGACCAGCCCAACTATCGGATCGATCAGGTCTGGAAGGGAATGCACGATCACGGTCTCGCCCCCAGCGAGATCACGACCTTGCCCAAGGAACTGCGGGCCCGTTTCGCTGAATCGCTGACCCCTGCACTGACGCCGGCAGCCCGCCAGGAGACCAAGGACGGCCTCACGGTGAAACGCCTGTGGGAGCTTCCCGGCGGCGCTCGGGTCGAGTCGGTGCTGATGCACTATCCCGGTCGATCGACCGTGTGCATCTCGAGTCAGGCCGGCTGCGCGATGGCATGCGGATTCTGCGCCACCGGTCAGGCGGGGTTCGAGCGCCACCTCAGCGTCGGTGAGATCCTCGAACAGGTCATCGTGGCCAGGAACGAAGCGATCCCACGGCGACTGTCGAACGTCGTGTTCATGGGCATGGGAGAACCATTCGCCAACTACGACCGGGTCATGGCTGCCACGCGCCGCATCATCGACGACCTCGGCATCGGGGCTCGCAAGATCACGGTGTCGACCGTCGGACTGGTCCCGCAGATGCGACGGTTCGCAGACGAGGGTTTGCAGGTCGGGCTCGCGGTGTCACTGCACGCGGCCAACGACGAGCTCCGCACCGAGCTGGTACCGATCAACAAGCGACATCCCATCAGCGAGATCATCGACGCCAGCCAGCGCTATCGCGAGAACACCGGCCGGCGGGTCTCCTTCGAGTGGGCGATGATCGACCAAACCAACGATCGCGATTCCGATGCCCGTGAGCTCGCCGCCGTCGCCAACGCTGCTCGGGCCCATGTGAACTTGATCCCGCTGAACCCGACACCGGGCTGGCCGACCGTCGGCACTCCCCCATCGCGAATTCGAGCGTTCGCTGACCAGCTCGAAGCAAGTGGGGTCAATGTCACCATCCGGGCCAACCGAGGCACCGACATCGACGCTGCGTGCGGGCAGCTGCGAGCCAACCACGAGGCGAAGCCGGTGACCCTGCGTCGCACTCCGAGGTCCTGAGCACCCACCACCGGCGCAGGCCACAGCACCAAGTAGGATCAAGGTCGTATGCGCTCCTTTGGCTCTGGCTCGTTCGGCCGCTCTGCGGACCCCTGGTTCAAGGTCGGCAACATCGACGTGTCCACCACCGTCGCGGTTGTCGGATTCGGGATCTTCTCCCTGTTCATCTGGCTGATCGAGGGACCGACCCGGTCGATCTCGGTCAACTTCTGGTTGACAGCGGGGGTTCAGGACGGGGAGATCTGGCGGATCTTCACGTGGCCGTTCTTCATCGAGCCCGGTGCTCGAGTCCTGTGGACGGTCATCCTCTACGCCATCTTCTTCATGCTGGGCTCGCAGCTGGAAGCCCGCATGGGTCGACGTCCCTACACGATCTTCCTGGCGGCCCTCACCATCGGCGCCGGCATCATCATGACCGTCATCCAGTTCGTGACCTCGATCGGAGGTGGGGCGGGCGGCCTCCGCTACATCGAACTCTGTGTGCTGGTCGGTTTCGCCCTCAGCTGGCCCGAGGCTCGTTTCTGGCCGGGCATCCCGGCCTGGGGAATCGCCGCCGGCATCGTGGCCATCGACCTCCTGCAGTCGCTGGCCGATCGCGACGACTACGCCATCATCATGCTGCTCGTCATCATCGGGCTGGCCCTTGTTCTCCTGCGGGGCATGGGGTTCGCCGAGGGATCCGATTGGATTCCCCGGCTGCCGCTCCCGGCCGGCCTCGGCGCAGACGTCCCGAGAGCATCCCGACCGTCGAAGCCCAGCAAGGCTCGCAAGAAGTCGAACCTCCGCTCGGTCGCCCCCGATCCCGTCCAGAGCGATCTGGCCGACATGGAGATCGACGCGTCTGCTCGACCAGGTGGCCAACGAGGGCCTCGACAGCCTCACGAAAGCGCAACGCAAGCGTCTCGAGGACCACTCGAAGCGCCTCCGCAAGCGCAACGAGTAGCCGAGCCGCCGACTGTCGACGGTCGGGCTACGACCGCTAGCGTCTGCTCACCATGGCAACCACAGTCGAAGGCATTGCAGGACTCCAGAGCGTCGTTGGCGAACACCTCGGGTACAGCGACTGGATCACGATCTCCCAGGAGATGGTGAACACCTTCGCCGAGGCGACCGGCGACCATCAGTGGATCCACGTCGACGTCGAGCGGGCAAAGGCGGAATCGCCGTTCGGTGGGCCGATCGCTCACGGCTACCTCACGCTGTCGCTCACCCCTCGACGCTGATGCCGCAGGTCCTCACGGCCACCGGCTTCGTCATGGGTGTCAACTACGGGTGCGAGAAGGTGCGCTTCCCGTCACCGGTTCCGGTCGGGTCGAAGCTCCGCCTGGGCGGCAAGGTGATCGAGGTCACCGAGATCGCCGGCGGGGCGCAGGTCACGTTCGAAGCGACGTTCGAGGTCGAAGGAGCCGAGAAGCCATCGTGTGTCGCCGCGGTCGTGTACCGCTACTACGCAGGCTGAGCAGGCGCAGGATCGCCCCGTTCAGGGCTTCAGATTGGTGAAGAAGCCGGTGACGAGATCCTTGATCTCCTCCGACGCTTCGCTGGTACTTCTTCGTGCTCCGCTTGTACGGATCTTCGACATCCCAACGATGGTCGAAGTAGCTCGACGCATCGCGGCCGCCGATCGAGGTCAGGAATTCGTCCAGCGACATCGGCCGATCGAGACGTGCGACCGCTTCCTTGAACGGAATGGTCTTCTCGAACACCGATCGATCCTTCACCGTCAGATCACGCAGGTGTTGCGATTCCATCGTGAGGATCAGTTCGGCGGCCTGCATGGTGTCGTCGTCGATGATGTGACTCGAGTGTTTGTGGGAATCGGTCACGCCGAAGCTGCTCGACGGCCATGCCATCTTCTGCGGTGATCGGCGACCGTCATACAGGAAACCGGCAGACCGGAACAGTAGTCCTGTTCGGTCACGAAGTGACGCGCCAGGTACTCCGCGGCCGGACTGCGGCAGATGTTTGCCGTGCAGACGAAGAGGATTCGACGCTGAGTCACCATGGAAGACTATTCGGCTTCTACGACGAAGGGCTGTAGGTAGAACGACCCCGAGCCGAAGCTCGGGGCCGTTCGATCGATCCAGTTGGTTGGCACCTTGCGGAGCCATGGGTGCCGCTCAGTGAGCGGTGATCAGATTCAGGCAGCAGCCTTGTTCGAGCGCCACACGAGCGCACCACCGGCAGCGACGAGGACGAGGCCGCCAAGGGCCAGAGCCGCAGTCTCGGAACCGGTGACGGGCAGGGTCTGCTTGGGGGGCAGCGCCGCAGGGCCGGCAGGAGTTGGGGCGGTGCTGCAGTCTCCGGAGCCGACGGCAAGACGTCCGGAATGATGCAGGTGTCGTCACAGCGGCGATGCGGCGAATTTCCGCACGTGTCCGTCTTGGCGCACCCGCGGCAGCACCCACACCGAACACCAGAGCGACGGAGAACATGAAAGTGAGTGCTGAACGCTTGATCATGCATGACCGTCCCGAGAAAGAAGTGATGAGCGTCAAGATAGTCGCGTTCGGAGCCTTCGGAAGGGTAAAGGTCACGAACTTGATGGGCCATTGGCCTCATTTCGCCAACGACCACTCTCAGCGCCTGATACTGCTTTGATGACCACTCTGCGCACCTGCATTGCTACTCGAGATCGATCGCCACCGCGTCGCCGAGCTGCGTCCCGCCCCAGAGCCACGAGGTGGCCGGGAACCGGGCGGAGGGGATCAAACGAAGCGTTGAAGCGCTGCTCGGAAGCCGGAACCGGAACCGGAACGTCCGGGAGGCCCCGGGCTCGATGGAAAACGGTCTCGTCGCATTCAAGAGCAGCTCGCCGTCAGCGCCGCTTGCCCCCAGGCCAACCGGCCCGACGAACCCGGCCTCGGTCGCAAACGCAGGGACGTAGACCGCGATCCGTCCGTAGTACGTGCCTGCCGCGGGCAGGCCGACCGATCGCCACGGTCCGACCGTGTATCGGGGAAGACCTTCCGAAGGAGCGCGGTTCGCAACATCGATCGTCGTACGTGACGATGTCGTCGTCTCGACCGTCCACTCGACAGGTGGCGACGACGTCGACGGGAGAGGAACGGATCGAGCTTGGATCCCCCGTCGTTGATGAGCGAAACACCTGTTCCGTTGAACGGAATCGAACCATCGACGCCGAACGCGGTCCACGTCGCTTGCTCCTCGGCCGATCGCCGTACGCCACCAGGTGGCGACCACGAGCCAAGGGACGCAGTGCCTCGATGAGCTCGATCGGATCCCACGAGGCCGTTGCCAACTTGTCGACCGCGGCGTTGGCGATGACCGACAGACGATCTCGGCGTTCCTCGATGAGTCGCCGGCATCGTCGTCCTCGTCGTCGAACACTTCGTACTGCTCGCTGGAGCAGATATCGCAGCGTCCCGCCTCCGCCGTAGGTCTCGCCCTCCACCTCGACGTCACCGACACACCGAGCATGGCGTCGAGGACGAAGGGATCGATCGACAAGACACCGTCGAGCCGTTCGCCGGTGTCGGCTTCCCACATGTCGAGTGCTTGCGGTCCCCCGAAATCGTCGAAGCGCGCCGAGTAGTTCAACTTCCGGAAGTCGTTGGACAGCTGCAGGAGACCCCATCGATCCTCGACATCTTCGTCGACCACGGCGTGACAGCGACGGGGAAGATGCTGGCCGATGGTTCCAGGCCCGGCAATTCGAAGTCGCCATCGATCACCACGACTCGTCCGACCGACAAATGCATGCCCCCGCCGATCTGCATCTCGGCGTTGTTCGCTCCGAGCACGAGGTACGTCGAGTCGCCGAAGAAGCTGGCCAGACCGCCGGTGATCACTTCGTACTCGGCGGCATCCACGGCAACGTCCCCGAGCCGTTGGGCCAGCTCGGCCGGGCGTCGGCCAGCGGGCCGACCAGATTCTCGGGTGGGCCGAGATCGGCGGTGGCGATCACCTCTTGCAGTTCCGCGAGGTCACGGCTGGTGTCTTCGAGGAAGCGGGACGCGATCGAGTGCGTTGGGGTCGTCCTGCGCTTTCCGAGCGGATGCCACGAGCGGCGTGAGCGAAGTAGCCAGGTCATCCGAGGTGACGATCAAGGCTCTTGCCGAGGCGAGTTGGCGTCCGACGACTGGCAACGGTCCGAGGACGCGGACAACAGGCGACATGATGGATCGTCGAGCCGACGACAGCTCGGTGCTCCCGAACGCGAGGTCGGTCTGGACAGTGGCGAAATCGACCGAATCGAGGTCTCCCCGAGCAACATCGGCCACCCGACGCAACGAGGCCTCAGCGTTGCGGGCGTGCTCTGCGCGTCGTACACCAAGTAGCCGGCGACGACGATCCACAGGCTGCGGAGAGTCACCAACAACCAACGGGCGACCCGGAAGCAGCGATCGAGGCGTCGGAGTACCACCTTCTCGTCGACGCGTCGGTTGAAGGTTCGTGTCGGGCTCGTCAGCCTGCGCCTCGGTCGCCACCCCGGCAACGCTAGAGGACGACGCACCCACCGACCGATGCTCGGCGGGCGAGTGAAAGACAACTCACCTCCCGAGCCGATCTGCCGATGGGGGTGTGTGTCGAATCGACCACTTCCGCCACCGCCACCATCGACCCTCCCGGCGACCGGCGACCCCGAGCGAGCTGGAACCGACATCCACCGGTGGAAGCCACGACGGCTCGCTACGACCGACGATCAGCGAGCACTCGTTCGGTGTCGGTGATCCTGCCGACCTACAACGAAGCAGAGAATCTGCCCGTTCTCCTGGAGCGCCTGGTCGTGATCCTGGCCGATATCGACTACGAGATCATCGTCGTCGACGACAACTCTCCGGACGGCACGTGGGAGATCGCCGATCGCTACGCCGCCGACTCGCCGCGGATCCAATCGATCCGGCGTCTGACCGACCGCGGCCTGAGCTCGGCGGTGATGGCAGGCATGGAGGTGGCTCGCGGTCGCGTGCTTGGCCGTCATGGACTCGGATCTCCAACACGACGAGAACGCCCTGATCGACGTGATCACACCGGTGCTCGACGGCGAGGCCGACGTGTCGGTCGGGTTCCCGCGAGGCCGAGGGTGGGAGCTACGGCGAATGGTCGAGGTTCCGACGCTTCGTGTCCTGGGGTGGCGCCCAGCTCGCCCGACGGCTTCTCGGCGTCCCGTGTCGGATCCGATGAGCGGCTTCTTCGCCGTCAGCCGAGAGCGATACGTGGAGGTCGCCGATCGAGGTCAATCCTCGGGGTTTCAAGATCCTGCTCGAGTTCGTCGCAGGGGTCCGAAGCCGCGCGTCACCGAGGTCGGCTACGGTTCCGCGAGCGCGTCGCCGGCGAATCGAACCTCACGTCGAGCGTCGTCGGCGCCTACCTCGTCGCCCTGATCGACCTGTTCATCGGCCGCGTCGTCTCGGCGACGTTCACTGCCTACGCCCTGGTCGGCTTGCTCGGTGTCGCCGTGCGGTTCGTGTTGCTACTGGTACTGACCGCAGCCGGCTTCGGGTGGGCGGCGCTTGCATGCGTTCCAGGTCAGCGTGTTCTCGAACTACTCTCTTCAACAACTCGTTCACGTTCGCGCCCGAACGCGGCGCGGGACACGGGCGCTGACCGGCTTCTGTCCCGTTCCAGATCATTGCGCTGCACGGTCTCATGGTGCAGGCCGGAGTCGCGGCGTTCGCCGGCTACGAACCGGCCGATCTCCCCACGGCGTCGATCGGCATCCAGATCGTCGGCATCGTCTTGGCGACGACCGGCAACTTCTACCTGAACCGCAACATCACCTGGCGGCGGTAGGTGATCCGGCCGAAGCACGAGGTCGGAGCGGAACCGAACGACCCGTCATCTGGGCGTCTGTGCGCTAGTCGTCGATCCGCCGAACAGGATGCATACTTCTCTGGCTACCCGACCCACATCTGGCTCCGAAAGGGTGACGATGCCCACAAGCTCCCCCAACACACGAGCCGCCCGTTCGGTCAACGACGGGTATCACGACGTTCTTCTTCTCATACCGAATCCTGAAAGCGACGAATGCCGTCCTCATCGACTGCTCGACATGACGAGCCGCGCAGTCGGATCGTCGTTCCTCGACCCACCAGGAGTCTCCATGAAAACCGTGATTGTCACCGGCTCCGGTGGGTTGATCGGGGCACAATGTGTTCGCCATTTCGCTGGTCGCCGCGAGGTCGGCGTCGACAACGACATGCGTGCGTACTTCTTCGGGGATGACGGCCTCGACCGCGTGGCTCCGTTCAGCGAGCTCCAGGACCTCTCAGCCGACAACTTTCTCCACGAGGGCGACTCGACATTCCGCGACTCGAGCAGCCGATCGTGGCGGCTCACTCGCCGAGTACGCGGACCGACGTCGACCTGATCGTCCACACCGCGGCGCAGCCCTCCCACGACTGGGCAGCCAAGGAACCGTTCACCGACTTCGACGTCAACGCCGTCGGGACCCTCAACCTGCTCGAGGCCACCCGGAGCACTGCCCTGAGGCCGACGTTCGTCTTCACCTCCACCAACAAGGTCTACGGCGACACACCCAACCGGCTCCCGCTCGTCGAGCGGACAAGCGGTGGGAATCTGATCCGACCCACCACGAGTGGACGAACATCGGCATCCCGGAAGCGATGACGATCGATGCGACGACGCACAGCCTGTTCGGCGCATCGAAGGTCGCGGCCGACATCCTGGTGCAGGAGTACGGACGGTATTTCGGCATGAACACGGCGGTCTTCCGCGGCGGTTGCCTGACCGGTCCGGGCCACTCCGGAGCCGAACTGCACGGCTTCCTGGCCTATCTGATGAAGTGCACGGTGACCGGACAGCCGTACACGGTCTTCGGCTACGACGGCAAGCAGGTGCGCGACAACCTCCACGCGCACGATCTCGTCGCCGCGTTCGAGCATTTCGCGCAAGCCCGCGCGTCGGCGAGGTCTACAACATCGGCGGTGGGCGGTATGCGAACTGCTCGATGCTCGAAGCCATTGATGCCTGCGAGCGAGTCGGCGAAGACAGCCTCTGACCAGGCTACGCCGACGACAATCGGATCGGCGACCACATCTGGTGGATCTCCGACATCCGCAAGTTTCAAGACGCACTACCCAGATTGGGACCTCACGTATTCGATCGAGGGCATCCTCACGACATCCACGAGAGGGCGTGCCCCGTTGGGAGCAGCGTGACCGACTCCTGCCCAAGGTCGACCTCTTCGGTGTCGGGATATCCGTGACCGACTACAACGACGCCACGGCTCTGATCATGGAAGCCGCCGTTTCTCGCCGTTCATTCGCCGTGAGCGCCCTGGCGGTCCATGGATTGATGGAAGCGGTCGCCGACGATGAGTTCCGGTCCCAGGTCAACTCGATCGATCTCACGACTCCTGACGGACAACCCGTGCGGTGGGCGATGAATGCACTCCATGACACCGCCTTGACCGACCGCGTCTACGGCCCCGATCTCACCTGGCACGTTCTCGAAGCGGCGTCGGAACGCAGCGTCGGAGTTTTCCTCTTTGGGTCGACACAGGAGATCTGCGACCGCTTCGTCGCCGAGATCCGCCGCAGATTTCCAGCCTCGATCATTGCCGGTGTGCAGGCCGACCGATTCCGAGACGCAACAGCGGACGAGGACGCTGCCGATATCGCGACCATCAACGATTCCGGCGCCGGTGTTGTTCTGGTTGGCCGCGGTTGCCCTCGCCAGGAACGCTGGGTCGCCGATCATCGCGGGAAGATCAACGCAGCAATGCTCGCCGTCGGCGCCGCGTTCGACTACGGCGCTGGTGCGCTGGATCCGCCTCCCGCATGGATGCAGAAGGTCGGGCTTCAGTGGGCGTACCGGCTTGGCCAGGAGCCAGGGCGACTTTGGCGCCGATATCTCGTCACCAACAGTCAGTTCCTCCTCCAATTCGGGCGGGCCTGGCTCCGGACGAAGCGACCTTGACGACAAACTCGGGCACCGGTTGCAGGAGATTCTGTGCCGGCTGCTGTAGGCTCCTCATCGGGTTGGAGAGGGGCGGCTCTTCGCGCCCAACGAGAAAGCTCGCTTCAACACATGTACTCAGCCAACGCAGACCTCGATCAGTCCGCGACACTCGAGGACTACCTCCGGGCCGTCGGGCGCTATCGATGGCTGATTCTGGCCGTGACGATCGCGGGGCTCGTGCTCGGCCTGTTCTTCGCAAACCAGCGGATTCCCGTCTACTCGGCCTCAGCTCGGGTCGTCCTGGGACCATCGCCCGTGGGCAGCACGATCGACGGTCGCCTCATCGAACCAAATCTCGAGAAGGAACGCGAACTGTTTGCCTCATTCGACATCGCCAACGCAGTTTCCGAGCGGATGGTCGACGGACCGGGCCCGGACGAGTTGCTTCGAAAGCTGGAAGTCCAGTTCGTACCCGACAGTGACGTGATGCGAATCTCCTACGAATCCGCAGATCCTCAGGAAGCGGCCGACGTCGTGAACGGATTCGCCGAGGTCTACGTCGACGCTCGGACTCAGAATGCGGCCCTGTTCTACGCGACTCGAATCGAATCCCTTCAGGAAGAGCTCCTCGCGCTCCAAAGGGAGATCGCCGCCGACGAGGCCGAGGTCGCGTCGATCCTCGAGCAGCGAGCCGTTGCTTCGCTCGACCCGGCCCAGTCGGCCAGCCTCGTCTCCTTTGACGAGGCGAGGACCACCCTTCGCACCACGATTCTGGAAAATCGGAGACAGGAACGAACCATCGATGGGGAGATCGGCGATCTCGAAGCCCAGGCTGCCGTGGGGGAAGACGCCGCCACGATCCTTCGCATCGCTGAGGCCCCGAACTCACCGGGGGGACTCTCGAAGAACGTTCTCGTGGGTGTCGGCACCTTCCTCGGGCTCATCGTGGGGTTGGTTTCCACGTTCCTGCTCGAGCGTTTGGATTCCACGGCCCGCGACGAGGATGCGGTGACATTTGCCGTGGGAGCTGGTGTCCTCGGCCTCATTCCGAAGTTCGGGATTCGCCGCCGAAAGGGACAAGCGGCTCTCATCATGAGTTCGGCTGAGCACACGCCTCGGCTCTCGATCGTCCGAGAGTCGTTCCGCCGGCTTCGCACCAGCATTCAGTTCCTGGGAAACAGTTCCGAGGCCCGCAAGATACTCATCACCTCGGCCTACCCCGGTGAGGGCAAGTCGGTCGTCACGGCCAACCTCGGCGTTGCGCTTGCCAACGGTGGAAAGAAGGTGGCCATCGTGTCAGCCGACCTGCGCCGTCCGACGGTCGAGGCGATATTGGGCGTCACCGCGACTCAGGGCCTGAGCGACATCTTGACCAACGCAGAGGGCCTCGAGCTCTCACCAGCACCGTCGGTGGAGAATCTCTGGTTGGTCGCGGCCGGCCCACCTCCGGCGAACCCGGGCGAACTGCTCGGCAGCGAACGCTTCGGTTTGATACTCGATGAGCTTCCGCGGACAGTGGACTTCGTGCTCATCGACACCCCCCCTGTCCTGAGTACCGCCGATGCGGCGATTGCCGCTGCTCACTGCGACGGCGTCCTACTCGTGGTCAACACGGGCAAGACCGAGGTACACGACCTCGAGCGCGTCCGAGCCGATCTCAACCGGGCCGGAGCAGAGATCCTCGGCACGGTGCTCAACCGTGTCAGCCAACGCAACGGAAGCCTCGGCCGAGGCGACAAGTACGCATACACGACGACGACCAAATGACGACGGCCCTCGAGCCGATCGAGGCACGGCCAACCGACGAGTCCACAGCGACCGCGCCACGAGGAGCCCCGCCTCGCCGTCTCGAGCGATCGTTCGCGATGGCGGTGCTCGGCTTTCTGACGGTCTCGTTGCCGACATCATGGTTCTCCCTGCCCAGCACCCGCGAAGAGGCGGTGACCGCAACGGGCGGACCGATTCTGACCGCCACCTTCTTCGTGCTGTCCGCCTCGCTCATTCCGTTCATGGTGGGTCGATGGCGTCGGCTCGTCACGATGGTCCGGTCGGAACCGCTGCTTCCTGCGTTCATGCTTCTGGCCCTCGCCTCCACGGTCTGGTCGGCCGATCCCTCCACGACGTTGAGACGCTCGATCTCGCTCCTGCTTGCTGCCTTCGTCGGCTACTACCTCGCGACCCGATACGACGTTCGGTCGATGCTGCGGCTCGTGTCGACCGTGTTCTCGGTCACCCTCCTGCTCAATCTGGCCTGGGTCGTGGCGATTCCGAGACTGGGAGTCGCCCCGGACGGTGGTTGGACCGGCGTGCTCAACAACCGAAACCCCTTCGGTCGAATGATGACGCTGCATCTGCTGATCTTCGTTCTCGCCGCCGGTGCGAACCGGCGCGGCCGCTACATCAACATTCTGCTGGCAGTCGCGAGTTTCGGGGCCGTAGTTGGCTCTCAGTCGAAGACGTCGCTCATCGCAGCAACCCTCCTTCTCGCCATGTTGCTCGTCTTTCGCACGTTCCGAGCCCGGCACAGCCTCTTCGGCGCAGTGATCCTCGCCGAGGCCGGCGGCGCCATGGTCGGGTTGCTGGCCGCTTCTGCGCAGCTCGGGCGAATCACCGACTTCTTCGACCGTGACATCACGCTCTCCGGACGAACCGAGCTCTGGGCGCTCCTCGGCGAAGAGATTCTCCACCGACCGATGCTCGGCTGGGGATGGAACGCCTATTGGGGTGGTTGGTTCAGCCCGAATCACGAGATCTGGGTTTCCGCTCCCTGGCTGCCGCCGAGCTCACACAACGCACTGCTCGAGTACACGCTGGAGCTGGGAATCGTCGGAACCGGCATCTTCCTTGCCCTCGTCGTTCGGGCGATCGGGCGGAGCACACACTTCCTGCGCCGCACCCCTCGGGGGGGAATGTTCCCGCTCGGAATGCTCACGCTGACGGTCCTCTTCTCGATGACCGAGACCGGTTTGGCCCGTCGCGGTGTCGACTGGACCCTCTTCGTGGCTGCCGTGGGATACGCCGCAACCGATCGAATCGCTCGCAGCCGATCGGCTCGGTCGAGTGCCTCGCTATCGGAAGCGACTGGAGAGGGCTCGAACCTTGGCCGCGAGGGACTCCGTTCGAGGAGTTGACAGCGAGCGGGTCCGCTGGACGTACTCTTCGAGGGACCGCTCGTTCCGATCGAGACACGAGTCGAGCAGGCGGTAGTCGACGTCGAAGTGTTCGCGTATCTCGGAGGCGATGCTGCTCGGGACCTCCGAAGGAGCCTGTCGGGTTGGCGAGACATTCCGCCTGCGGCCGAGGCGCCCACCGAGCCCGAGCACTCGCTGAACCTCTGCGAGACCTTCGGTGAGCTGGTCCAACGGAATGATCACGTCGATGAGCTGCCCGTCCTTCCTCAGAAAGCGCTGCGACTGTGGTCGGAGCACCAGATCATCGCGGTACTGGAGCCAGAATTCAGCAAAGGTCATCGACCCCGTGTAGACGCTGTGCCGCTTGTGATTGCTGTCTGCCAGGGCAGGGCGGGAACGAAAGTTGTACCAACTCACGACCCATTCGACAGGGTCGCGGACGACACCGAACCACAGCACGGATTGCGGTTCCATCGCTTCGGAAAACGAAATCGAAACGGTCTTCGATCTCGCTGGCGGTGAGGTGCTTTCCCATGTCTTGCCGATCGATTCGAATGTCGGCTGCCCTCCCGAACGCTGACAGCTCGATCGTGTTCGACGCAGCCTTCGTGTTCGCAACGAACACGAACGGCCGCTCACGATTGCACGAGATCAACACGGCTAGCGGACCTCCACAGCTCCGATGTCGGGCGAACTGTCCCTTGGCAAACCAAAGAAGTCAAGCTCTGGACTGAATTCCGCCGCCGCTGCTCCCACCACAAGCGACCGAGGCCCCGGCCCGAAGGACGAGGGATCCGACGCATCGGCCACCAAATCGAATTGGCCCACAAGAACCTCCGAGTCGCCCCAGTCGATTTGGGTGGTATCGGCGCCGAAGGCGTTCGAGACGAAGCGGACATTCGATGACCGGCTGGTGCTCGTGCCGCTCAAACCGGCCCGTGCTATGACCAAATTGTTGGCGAAAACGACGTCGTCTGAATCGACTGCCGAGAGTTCGGCGCCGTTTTCGCGGAGTTCTTCGGTGGCGAGATTCTCCACGATCGTGTTGTTCACCACAGTCACTGTGTCAGCTACGAAGACGTGAATACCGCGACCACCATTCATGGAGCAGATGTTGTTGGCGATCAGCGTCGAACTCCTGTTCGGGTTCTTGCCGGGACGATCCCACGACAACGAACGATCGATGATGATGCAGTTTCCATCGGTGATCTTGCCTTCATCGGTGCTCACAAGGTTCTCGTTGCCGTACACCAGATTTCCTGCGATCACGTTGTCGTACTCGCCACCGGACTCGATCTCGATCGAACCGTCGAGGCGAAAGAGCGAGATTCCACTCGTCTGAAGCGGATTGAGATTCGAGTTGCCGGAGACCACGTTGTCGAGCACCGATATTCCGTTCGAGCGATTCGAACCGATGCCGGCGCCCGGGAATCCGAAGACGTCGTTGCCGACGATCTCGATGTGGTGTGAGCCAGCGTCGGCTCTGATTCCGGCGCCGATCGTCGAACCCGGAGCGGAGCGGAAGACGAGTCCCTCGATTCGAACGAATGCTGCGTCCTGGGTCCGAATTCCATTGCCATTGTCTGCGACAATGGTGGCTTTCTCGTCTTCGAAACTCCGAATCACGACCCAGTCGTCGATAGTTCCGGACACCGTGATGTCGGGGCCGGATGCGTGCACTCCCTCCCGCAGGACGACCTCGACACCCGGAGCCAAATCTTGGAAGGCTCGTTCGAGGGTGGCGTACGGATCGGCGTACGAACCCTGGCCGTCGACGCGGCCATCAGTAGCGACAAAGCGCCAGTTGGCCGGGAACGTCGGAACCGTTTCGGTTGGCGTCGGAAGCACCGAGGTGACGGTTTGAGGCGCAGGAGTCGTCGCAACCCGGTCAGTCGCAACCGTCGAGCCACTTCCAGGCTGAGCAGATGATCGGTCGTCGTCACCGGTCCACGCCAAAACGAGAACCAGCGCCAGAACAATTCCGCACCCTGCAGCGACGGCCAAACGCAGCCGAGCCTGGGGGTTCACGAACAACATCCAGTGCATCTCTTGGATCCTAGACCCGCAGTTGTCAGCGCTGTTCTCAGCCCTCTCGGCAATGGCATCCAGTCCCGGAAGGTCAGCGGCGTCGAGGAAGGGAGGAGCGATCGAGTGGCCGGACGATCACATTCCCTGCGAAGGAGCCCGCTTCAAAGATCGCAACCAGTCCGTGAGGCGTGGGGCCCTGGACACGACGAACTCAACGCCCGATCCTTCGGCTCGCCGTGCCAGCCCACGAGCCCTCGCGACGACGCCGGCCCTGTCAACGGTGTAGCCGGCCCACCGAAGCTCGGGTTCGGCGATAGCAGCGAACTCCCCCTGCCGACCCTTCGACCAGCTCGACCATCGTTCGAGGGGTTGGAACGTCTCATCGATTTCGACTGGCTCCCAGTTCACAGCTTCCCCAGCGCCACGATTGACCGAGGACCCCCGTACCGGAGTCCGCAAGGCCAGGTCGAAATCGTAGTGCGACTGCGGCAGCGAGGCGAACGTGAAGATTCGAGCAAGTGCCGCCGCTCGATCGGCGTAGAGGTCCTCGTACCG
>CAWAEN010000003.1:0-245780 GCA_963781035.1 uncultured Acidimicrobiia bacterium
CGCAGAAGAACGGCGAAGGCCCGGGCCACCCAGTGGTGCCGGGCCTTGGTTCGTCCGACCATGGCCTGGGCTAGCGTCGCGACGATGACGGTGAAGAAGGCGGCAGCGGCGATTCGCAGGGGCGACGTCGAGGGTCTGCGCCACCTCCTCGAGGTCGATCCTGCATTGGCGAAGGCAACGACGAAACGCAACCCGAGGACCCTCCTCCACCACGCAACCGACTGGCCGGGTCACTGGCCGAACGTGGCGGAGTCGATCGCCCTGCTGGTGTCGTTCGGCGCCGAGCCGAACTGCGGGGCGGACTTCGGTTCACCGCCGGTAGCCGAGACACCGCTGCATTGGGCCGCCAGCTCCGACGATGTCGCCGCCGCCGCCGCTCTGCTCTCGGCGGGCGCCGAGGTGGACGCGTCTGGGCGGCATCTTCGGCGGCTGCACCCCGTTCGAGGAGGCGATCATCTTCGAGAAGTACGACGTCGCCCGGCTCCTGCTGGACCATGGAGCCACCAACTATCTAGCCGGTGCGGCGGCGCTGGGTCACGCCGACGACATCGATTCCTACTTCTCCGACGGCGTTGTCGACGTCGAGGGGCACGCCCTCCCGAACTGGGACCCGCTGCCGCCGGCGCAGGTGGTACTCGATCGCGCCTTCCAGTTCGCCTGCCGAGCGGGACACCTCGGGATCGCACGGACCTTGCTCGCGAGGGGAGCCGATGTCCACGCCATCACGCCGGCGGACACCACTGCACTCGACGAGGCCCGCAACAACGATCACACCGCCGTCGTCACCTGGCTCCGACAACAACCCTGACCCCACGATTGGGGTCGGAGCTTCACTTTCACAACTCCCGCTCCGACCCCCGTCGGGCGGGCTCAGCGGAACTCGACCTCGAGGGGTGCGGCCTCGGCCGCGGCTCTCGCCAGTTCCCAGGCGGCTGCGAAGAACGGCTCGCTCTCATCGAACTCCTTGTCGACGCTCGAGAGCGTGAAGCCGACGAACGGTGCGTCGAGCTGATAGTCGACCCCGTCGAACGCTGCGGTCATCTCCCCCGGGCCCAGCCGGTCGACCAGCGCCGCCGTGTCCGTCCCCTCGACGATGTCGACCCATCCGGACACGATCGCGGGATCGACGGTGCCGGTGGCCACCGGATCGGGTTCGCCGTCGCGATATGTCGTCACCGAGCCGTCGGCCAGCACCTCGTACCGGGCGCAGTTGGGTCCTGCCATGGCGCAACCGCCGGTTTCGGTCCAGATCATCACGACACTGTCACCCGGCAGCGGCTCACTCTCGATGGGCGGTTCGTCGGCCGGAAGCGGTCGTCCCCGGATCGGCACTTCCGTCACTCCCACCGCATGCGGCGAGCACCAGCGAACCGGCAGAAACGAGGAGCAGAAGGAACAGATGCAGCGGAGATGTTTTCATGCACCCTCAGACGAATGCCACGCGATCCGGGTTCCCGCGAGATCGAGAAATTCTTGCCCGATCCGAACCTGTGAATGTGAAGCTCCGACCCCAGTCGTAGATTCGGGCGGTGAGCGACCTTCCCGTGGACGACCCAGACGCACTCCGTGCTGCCCTCCTGGCCACGACTGACCGACCTACGCCAGATCGCCGGGTCCAAGGACCTGCTGGGGACGCTGACACCAGAGGAACGGGCTGCGCTGTTCAACGCCGCAGGTGACGTCTTCTGCCCCGACCCAGACGAGCGCCGCCTTCGAGTGAAATCGCGTCGCAACAAGCAGCGCGCCGACAAACTCGCCCGCGACGAGGCGCTGCTCGACGAGACCGGCATCCGATCCCTGCGCGACAAGCCGGTCTTCACCACACCGAACACGTTTCCCCCGGACGACTTCGTCCAGACCACCGTCGACGACACACCGGACGCACCGCCGTTCCGCGAAACGATCGAGTTGCAGCACTGCTACGTGTGCAAGGAGAAGTACCGCTCCGTCCACCACTTCTACGACCAGCTCTGCCTCACCTGCGCCGACCTCAACTACCGCAAGCGGAGCGAGCTGGCCGACCTGCACGGAACCGTCGCTCTGCTCACGGGTGGTCGAGTCAAGATCGGCTACCAGGCCGGCATCAAGCTGCTGCGCAGCGGCGCCTCGCTGATCGTGGCCACCCGGTTCCCGCGCGACGCGGCTGCCCGCTACGCGGCCGAGACCGACTTCGACGAGTGGGGTCACCGCCTCGAGGTCTTCGGGCTCGACCTTCGCCACACACCGAGCGTCGAGGCGTTCTGCCATCACATCCTCGACACGCGGGATCGCCTCGACCACATCGTCAACAACGCATGCCAGACCGTGCGTCGACCACCCGATTTCTACCGACACATGATGGAGGTCGAGCGGGCCGCGCTCACCGATCTCCCACCCGCCGTCGGCGAGCTCGTCGGCAGCTATGAACACCTGAGAACGGGAACCGAGTCATCGGCCGGCGGCCATCGCCTCGATCGACGCGGCCACCGAACACCCCGGCCTCACCCGCTCCGCCGAGCTGTCCCAGACACCACTTCTGCCAGAAGAAGCGGCTCCCCTGCCATCCCTGTTCCCCGAGGGTCAGCTCGACCAGGATCTGCAGCAGGTCGACCTCCGCGATCGGAACTCGTGGCGCCTCATGCTGCACGAGGTGTCATCGGTCGAACTGCTGGAGACGCAGCTGGTGAACGCGGTCGCACCGTTCGTCATCAACGCCAGGCTCAAGCCGTTGATGGAACGCACACCAGGCAAGGGCAAACACGTCGTGAACGTGTCGGCGGTCGAAGGCCAGTTCTACCGCCGGTTCAAGACCACGCGCCATCCCCACACCAACATGGCCAAGGCCGCCCTCAACATGATGACGAGGACGTCGGCCACCGACTACTTCGCGTCCGGCATCCACATGAACAGCGTCGACACCGGCTGGGTCAGCGACGAAGACCCCGTCGCCATCGCCAAGCAGAAGACCGATGAACACCGATTCCATCCGCCGCTCGACATCGTCGACGGTGCGGCGCGAATCGTCGACCCGATCATCGACGGGGCGAACACCGGCATTCACATCTGGGGCCAGTTCCTCAAGGACTACGTGGCCACCGATTGGTGAGCGCCGCGCGCGATCAGAACTGATCGGCGATCCGGAACATGATCGATGCGCCGATGGCCATGCTCACGGCGACCATTGCCCAGCCCAGCGTGTAGCCGGATCGCTCCACCAACTGGCCCATGGCGATGGGACCGGTGACCACGCCGATGTACACCCCGGTCTGGGTGACCCCGGTCGCCCGGGCCGCCGCACCGAGATTGGTCCGCACGACCGAGAAGTTGAACAGCGCGGGCCACGACCAGCCGGCGCCGAACGCAACCACAGCCCCGATCGCATGGGGCCAGGCCTGCCGTGGGGCCAGGATCAACACGCCACACGCTCCGATCAGGAGGAATCTCGAGGCGGTCAACATGGGCGCTCGGGCGCTCCGATCAGCTCGCCAACCCAGGATCAGACGGGAGACGATGCCGCTCACGGACCCGACGCTCAGCAGGACACCAGCTGCCCCGGTCGACCAGCCGGCATCTGCGGCCGAGCTGGTCAGCCAGCTCCCGAGCGTTCCGGCCGCCGTGGCGGCGAAGAACGCAGCCACGGCCGCCATCTGCAGCGTCCGACGGTCGCTGACCAGCTCCCGAGACTCGGGAGTTTTGGCGAGTTGTGTCGAGGGCCCGTCGTTCGGAGCGAAGGTCAGCACGACGACCAAGGCGACGACGGCAAGCGCCGATGCCGCGGCGTACGCCCACTGCCAGCCCACCGTCAGCGCGATCGCCGGAACGGCGAGCCCGCCGAGCAACGTGGCTCCGGGCATACCGGATTGCTTCACAGCCATGGCAAACCCCAGCCGCCGGGGATCGATCGACTGACTCAGCAGCTTGTTCGCCGCCGTCTGACTCCCGGAGTTGGCCAACCCAGCGACACCCAGTGCCAACACCAATGCTCCGCCACTGCGGACGAACGCCGCGACGTAGGCCGTGGTCATGGCCGTCGTGAGCAGGCTGACCGTGATCATCCGGCGGGCTCCCAGCCGCTCACCCAGCCTTCCGAACCCGACCGACCCCACCGTCGAACCGACGAAGAAGGCACCGATCACGAACCCGAAGTAGCCCTCGGAGATCGACAACGCCGAACGCAGCTCGGGTCCGAGGGCACCGGCCAGGAACGCCGGATACACGGCGGAGATGGTGGTCATCACCGATGCCAACAGAACGCCGTTCACGCCGTTCGCTGCGCTCACTAACGGAGATTGCTCGCCGGCGCTCACAACTCCCGCCCCAAAGAGACGCCGTTCGCTGCGCTCACTAACGGAGATTGCTCGCCGGCGCTCACAACTCCCGCCCCAAAGAGACGCCGTTCGCTGCGCTCACTAACGGAGATTGCTCGCCGGCGCTCACAACTCCCGCCCCAAAGACACGCCGTTCGCTGCGTTCACAGGCCAGTCACCCGGTGAACCAGCCCCCGTCCGGATGGATGAGCTCGCCGGTCACGAAGCTCGACTGCTCACTTGCGAGGAACAGTGCGACGTTGGCGATCTCGTCCGGCGTACCCCTGCGGCCCATCGGTGTGTTGCCGAGAATCACATCTCGCATCTCGTCGACCTCGTTGAACGCCGCGGTCATGTTGGTGTCGATGAAACCGGGGCCGATCGAGTTGACCCGGATGCCGAGCGGAGCGAGCGTGCGAGCCGCACTCTTGGTGAGCATCCAGACACCGGCCTTCGACACCGCATAGCTCGGCGAACCCCAGAGGGGGTCACGGGCCGCGATCGAAGCGATCGTCACGATGGCGCCCGGCTTCTCCTGCGCAAGCATCACGGACGCCGTCGCCTGGATCGCGAGCAGCGTGCCGGTGAGGTTGACGTCGAGGACCCGTCGCCAGTCGTCGAGGTCGAGATCGGTGAGCGCCGCCGCGGGGTTGACCTCGGCCCGCTCGGCGGCCTGAGCCATTCTCTTGAGGTTCCCTTCGAGGTCGCCGGACCGGTAGTCGGCGCTGCTCACGCCGGCGGCGGTCACCACGACGTCGATCGAGCCGAAGTGTTCGACGGCGGCGGCCGCCATGGCCTCATTGCTCTCCTGGCTCGCCGCCTCGAGCTCGACGAAACGGGCGGAACCGCCTGCCTCGACAATGGCTTCGGCGGCTGCCAGCCCGGGCGCCCGTTGGAGGTCGGCGATCAGGACGTTGGCGCCCTCTCGGGCGAAGCGATCGAGCGCAGGCCCTGTCCGATGCCGTTGCTCCCGCCGGTGATGACGGCGGTCTTTCCCTCGAGCTGCCCGGTTGCGGTGTCGGCCATCGACCGAAGCTACTCGCGCCTCTTCTTTCGGTGAAACGGACCAGGTCGTCGCGACCCTCATGGAGCGCCAACCAATCGGTGGCGCTGGGTACGAAGTGCCCTGTCCGAGTCGGCGGTCGAGGCGCATGGTTCAAGCATGAAGTGGACACCACGTCAGGCACTGATCGTTGCCATGTCGATCTTCGTGCTGGCCGCGGCCTGCGCCGCCGACGACCCGGTCGTCCAGACGGGCGACACGGGGTCGACGACCTCGACGATTCAGGAGTATGCGTGGGCCGAAGAGGCCCAGATCTGGCATGACGCCATGGACCCGCTGCTCAGCGAAGTCGGCGGTTCGGCGTGGGAGTACTTCTGGGACCCGAACGTCGAGTTCGACTACCGACCGATGACCCCGTGGGCCTCGGTCCTCTACGGCGCAAATGCCTACGCGTTCATGCAGAGGTTGTTACCCCCGGGCGGGCACGCATCGACCAAGACCGAGTCGATCTTCGTGAGCACCGACGGCGCAATCACGCTCAACCTGCTCGACTGGGGCCCTTCAGGGCTGGACGAAGGTTCTCTCACCGAGCGCCCGGCGCAGCTCGCCAACATTTCGGATCCGATCGGCATCAACGGCGCCGAACGCATGGTCTCGGCGTGGACCGTCACGAACTGGCGCGAACGCCAACCTCACCGGTTCGAGCTCGCCGACCAGGCCGATGCCATCGCTGCGGCCTGGATCGAGACGTGGACGAACGGGCAACGAGGCAATCTGTACGGGGCCGATGCCGAACTGATCGACACCATCGCCGGCATCCATCTGGAAGGGAGCGCCGACATCGCGAATTTCGTGGGAGAAACCAGCGCCCAATGGACCATCGCCATCACCGGAGACGGCATTCCCGAGATCTATCCGCTGTCGTTCGCCTACTCCAGGCTCGACGGGTTGGTGTTCGTCGTCGACGGCGACGACGGGGACCTGTGCCCCGGGCGCACCGCCATCGTCCTCACCGTCGTCGACGGACAGGTCACGACCGAGGAACGCTATTGGCAGGTCGACAACGCACGTCGCTGCCTGATCACCGACGACCTCCCAGGCGGCTGGTGGATCGGACAGAACCTCCACTTCGACGAGCCCTACTGCCCCATCGAGGACCTCGACACCCAGAGCGGCATCATCACCATCGACGGTGTCGCCATCGAAACCCACAACAGCACCCGATGCCTCGACACACTCATCGAATGGGGCATCCGCCGCTTTGCCGAAGCCGGCCTGCCCCTCCCCGTCGTCGCCACCGTCACCCTCACCCAATACAGCGAATTCTGCACTGACGCGCGGGGCCGAACCGTGCTGAAAGCGGGCACTGCCGACGTGTATCTGTGCTTCCACGAACAAGAAGCCTGTGCCGGCGACGAGTGCTCCGATTTCCATCTGGATCCACAACACATCCTGCTCCACGAACTCTCACACGCCTGGATCGCGCAGAACGTCACCGCCCCGACCAGAGACGACTTCACCGAGCTCGTCGGCCTCGACACCTGGGCCGACCCCGACACCGCCTGGGCCGACCGAGCACTCGAGCACGCTGCCGAAACCATGGCCTGGGGACTCATCGACACCCCGCTTTCTCTCCACTCCATCGGCAACCCCGACCCAGCCGACCTCCCCGGCCGGTTCCAACTCTTGACGGGCCAACCACCGCTCCAACCCGATCCCGGCCCCCGATGACCGGCACGGGCTTCACAATGCGCTGGCCCCTATGATCTCTGAGCACACGCGACGACCGTGGCCCAACACTCGGCGACGCATTCACGAACGCTCTCCAGGAGTTCCATCATGGCCCAGCCCGCGCCCGAACAACCCGAAAGCCCCCGACCCTGGTATGCGGGTTTGATCGGTTTCGTCGTGGCCGCGCTCGTCCTGGGTGCCGTCGCCGCCTCGACTGCGGCCTCATACGACAGCAGCGGCGATGACGCTCACGCCGAAGACGACGACCACGCCGAAGACGACGACCACGCCGACGAGTGAGTTGAGGTTCGGGCGCCGACTGCCAACGACCTCAACCATGGTCGCGGGGACGGGATCGGACACCTGTATCGCCTGATGCCACACTTGGCATCCCCATGAGCCCACGACTCGTTCTTGCCACCATCGGCCTCGTCGCGATGCTCATCGGAGGCAACTTCAGCGCGCTGAAGTTCGCGCTGGATCACACCACCCCATTCCTCCTCGCCAGCATGCGGACTGTCATCGGCGGATCATTTCTCATCGCCCTCGCACTGCTGCGAGGAGAACGGCTTCCTCGGCGGATCGACGACCTCGCCCGGATCTTCGTCGTGTCGTTCAGCATCACCACGGTGTCGAGCGCCCTCCTCGTCTTCGGTGTGAACCGCGTGCCGGCCGGAGTTGCCTCGCTCATCTCGAGCACGATGCCGCTCTTCACCGCACTGCTGGCGCTCGTGTTGCTCGGGGTCACCGTTTCGCAGAAAGGCATCATCGGTATGGCGGTGGGATTCGGCGGCACGCTCGTGCTCGCGTCGCCATCGCTCGGTGGAGGCACCGAGACCATCGGCATCCTCTCCCTGGTCCTGTCGGCCGTGGCGTGGGCGTTCGGCACGGTCTTCATGAAGTGGAAGGACTTCAGCCGGGTGAGCCCGATCATGCTGGTCGGGGTCCAACTGATCATGTCGGCCACGGTGCTGGTGCCCTTCGCCCTGCTGGTCGAGGGCACCGCCGAGACGGATTGGTCCGCCGGGCTCTTCGTCCCGCTGCTGTATGCAGCCATTCCGGCCAACGCCGTGACCTTCGCCCTGCTCGCAACCGTCGTGAAGCTCGCCACCCCGACCCAGGCCGCATCGACCGCGTACCTGATCCCGGTGTTCGGCGTCGTTCTTCGGGTGGCTGATACGCAACGAGACGCTCGGGGCAGCAGAGCTGCTCGGTGGAACGCTCGTGATCTCGGGCGTCTACCTTCTCGTGAACTCGAACAATCCGAAAGTTGCCGTGCGTCCATGAACGAAGAGACGGTCGCCGAACGCCTCACACTTCGTCGAGCGATCGCTGCTGACGCACGGTCCGCCGACTTGTTCCGCGGTGTCGCTCTGATCGTCGTGTTGGTGCTGCTGTTCTTCGAATGGGGGGCAGGAAACGAGACGATCCAGGTCACGGCGATGGCCTCGACGTACGACCACAACCCGAACTGGTTCGGTGTCGGGCTCGTCTTCATCGTCGGATTCGCGGTTGCCTTCGCCATCCAGATCGTCGCCGGCACGATCTCGAGCGTCGGATACGGATCCCTGTCGAACGTCACGACGGTCGCCCGAAACTTCCTCCTTCGACTTCGCCCCGATCTCGAAGGCACCAATTGGTGGACGCTCGGATGGGGGCCCCGGTTCTTCCTGTCCTTCGCTGTCGGCGCCTCGGCTGTCGTTCTCCTGCAGCAGACCACCACCGGCAGAACCGGGTTCGGGGCCCATCGACGGGTCGTTCTGCAATCGGCACTTCTGACCTCGACCGGCGTCGGAGTCGTCGGAGTGGTCCTCACCGGCGCCGCCCAGATCGGGCGCATGATCCCGTCGGTCGAACCTGCGGTGGATGCATTCGTCGGCTTCGCCTCGTCACCCGTGCCGTGGTTCGTGTTGTTCACCGGAATCGCCGTCTGGGCCTGGTACCGCTCGCGCCCGACCGAATCCTGAGATCCCGGCACTCCCATCGCATCCGTCCCCTGGGTCTCGGGCTACAGGAGTTACGCTCAGCCGATGCACTCGGGCATCGTCGCGGTGGGAAACGCCAAGGGCGGCGTTGGCAAGACGTCGATCGTCGCCAACATCGCCGGCATCGCTGCCGTTGCCGGCTGGGAGGTCCTGGCCGTCGACCTCGATCCGCAGGGCAACCTCGCCACGGACCTCGGCTACGCCGATCACCCGGACAACGATCGCGGACGATCGATTTCGGCTGGAGTTCGTGCGGGTTCTCCTCTCAAGGTGATCAACCGGGTTCGCAACGGTCTCGACGTCGTGCCCGGCGGAACAGAGTTCACCGGCGTCCTCGCTCATCTCGAACAGTCACCTGGCATCATCACGCGACTGCTGGATCCCCTGGCCGACCACTACGACCTCGTACTGATCGACTGTCCACCCGCAGGTGGTCCCGTCGTCGATGCCGCGCTGATCGCAAGCAAGTGGCTCGTCGTACCCGTCCGGGCCGACGCCGCGTCGCTCGACGGACTCCAGATGATCGCTCGACGGTTCGCCCCGATCCGACGCTCGTTGAACCCAGACCTCGAATTGCTCGGCGTCGTGCTCTTCGACTTCGCCCGCAACGCGACCGCGATCCTCGAGCACGTCCGCCAGCTGCTCGAGACCGACCTCGACGGTGTCGCGCCGATTCTGCCCGGGCCCATCCGACGCTCCGAGCGCAGCGCGTTCGACATGCGTCAGGCCGGCCTACTGGCCCACGAATACGAGGAGCAGTTCCTCGAGGCCGAGCGCGTCCCGCTGAGCCAACGAATCGCTGCCAGCCGGGCTGGGGACGGCCCGCGCCGCTACTCGACTGCGGCCCCTGGCCTGGCATCCGACTACCTCCACCTGGCCAATGCGGTCCTCGCTCGCATCAATGCCTACGAGCCGATGGCCACCCGCTGACGCCCAGAACGGACCTTCGTATGACCAGCCACTGCCGACGAACGACGAACCGAGCTGCTCGACCTCATCGTGACTCGCGGTCTCATTCGTCTCGACGAACCGGTCGAACTCTCGTCCGGTGCCCGAAGCCGGTACTTCCTCGATGCAAAGGCAGCTCTCGCCGCTGGGCGCGACCTCGCCCTGGCTTGTCGTTGCATGGCCGATCTGGCCGCCGGCGCCGGTATCGAATACGACGCCGTTGGTGGTCTCACGCTCGGCGCCGACCAGTTCGCCCACGGCATCGCCATCGTCGACGATGCCGACTGGTTCGTGGTCCGCAAGGAACCGAAGGGCCGAGGCACCGATCGTTTCGTCGAGGGCGCCGAGCTCGACGGCAAGCGGGTGCTGTTGGTCGATGACGTCATCACGACCGGCGGGTCGAGCCTCGTCGCGGCGGAGCGAATCGTCGCCGAGGGCGGGCAGATCGTGATGGCCACGACGCTGGTGTCCCGTAGCGACGAACCGGCAGAACGATTTGCCGCCGCCAACATCATGTTCCTTCCACTCTTCACCTACGACGATCTCGGTATTCCGGCGGTCGGCACTGAATGACGGCGACGCATCGATGACGACCGCTGACGCCTCAGCAGGACAGAGCGCCGGCAGCATCGAACGCGTGCGAGCGGCGGCAGACGCCGCCGGTCTCAGCACACCCATCGTCGAGCTCGCTGACAGCGCACGAACCGCAGCCGATGCCGCCGCTGCGGTCGGATGCGCTGTCGACCAGATCGCGAAGTCGATGATCTTCGACGCAGACGGTCAACTCGTCCTGGCCCTCACCAGTGGATCGAACACGGTCGATGGCGCCAAGCTGGCGAACCTCGCCGGCGCCGCCGAGTGCGGGAGAGCCAAACCCACCGATGTCCGCACCACCACAGGGTTCGCCATCGGCGGCGTGTCGCCACTCGGCCACCTCCAGCCGATTCGGTGCTGGATCGACCCGCATCTCCTCGACTTCGACGACGTGTGGGTCGCGGCCGGGACCCCTCACCACGTGCTCGAGATCCCCACCGAGCGGCTGGTCGAGATCACCGGCGGAACCGTCGCCGACTTCGTCGCGTGAGCGCAACCGAGCATCCCGGACACGACCGGAAACCGTTCGAACCCGTCGGTGTCGGTCCACATCCGAAGCCGTGGCCGGACGACCCGAGGCTCGATCCCGAGCTCCTGTCCGAGGGTGATCGCCGGAACGTCCTCGACCGCTACCGCTACTGGACGGTCGAGGCGATCGTCGCCGATCTCGATCCCAAGCGACATGCCTTCCACGTGGCGATCGAGAACTGGCAGCACGACCTCAACATCGGGACCGTGGTCCGCACGGCCAACGCGTTCCTGGCGGCCGAGGTCCACATCGTCGGCAAGAAGCGCTGGAATCGGCGAGGGGCCATGGTGACCGATCGCTACCAACACGTTCGCCACCACCCGACGATCGCCGATTTCGTCTCCTTCACCGAGGACGACGGCCTCACCCGAATCGGCATCGACAACACGCCGGGCTCCGGCCGGCTCGAGTCCGATCCGCTGCCGCTTCGCTGTGTGCTGGTCTTCGGACAGGAAGGGCCGGGGCTCTCGACCGAGATGGCGGCAGCCGTCGACGACTGCCGCTCGATCGCCCAGTTCGGTTCCACTCGATCGATCAATGCCGGCGTCGCCGCCGGCATCGCGATGCACACCTGGATCCGCCAACACGCCGATCTGTCATCGGCCGACTGAGTGCGGGGATCAGAGCGGGGTGTCAGCCTCTTGCTGGGCGGCCTCGAAGGCCTGACGTTTCCGACTCCGCTTGTACTGCCGAATCATCTGCTCGCCAACCGCGGCGGCAACGAGCGCACCAAGCAGGATCGCAATCCATCGCACCAATGAGTTGATGATGGCCGGGCGCTCACGCACCGGCTCTTCGAGGAGCCCGGTGAGGAAGGCGTCAGCCTTCGCTGCAGGCGACACGGCTGCCCGCGCAGCATTCACCGCTCTGATGGATCCGTCCTCGTAGTCCTCGGCGACGAAGCTGCCGAAATCGCCCTCAGGGCCGAACACCAACACGACGTCAGACTCGCCGGCTTCTTGGACCCGGCGGGCAAAGGCTGACGTGGTGGGTTGTGGCTCGGACGGCCACAGAATGCTCATGGTCAGACCCTCGGCCTGCGCCCGCTGGATGACGGGGATGACAGCGCTCGGATCGGCATCGCCGACGCGCGAAGACGCGACGTACACGCCGTCGTCGGTCAGGTCCGGCAGGACATCGACCGGATTCTCGGCAGACGCCGCGGTGACGAGCAGCAGAAGCACCGTGAAGAGCGGGACCACTCCCGCGACCACGACCATCACGACACGCCTCATCACGGGGACAGTGAAGCACCTCGGACGGACACTTCATCGTCATCGTGGGTCAGCGTGACCCGCTGGACTACTACTCGAGCATCCAGGCTCGGGCCTTGTCTTCGACGATCTCGGCCTCGAAGAACTTGTCGAAGGCGGAGGCTTCCTCGTCGTCGCTGCCGATGACGGTCTCGAACTCGACTCGGCGAGTCAGCTCACCACCAAGCGCACTGACCTCGTTTCGCAGCGCCTCGACCTTCATCTCGAGGGTTGCCTTCTCGCCCAGGAGGCGAACGGCATCGGCCCGGATGGACTCGAGCTCGTCGATCATCTCGGCCATCTGATCGACGATCGAGGTGTGTTCGTCGAGCACGATCACGATCTCATCGCGTAGCTCGTCCTTCTGCTTCATCAACATGTCACGTTCCTCCACGTGTTGTCGTCTGTCTGTTTCGAGATCTGCCAGCTCGGCTTCGAGCTTCGCCAGCGCTGCCCTGCGCTCGGCTTCATCGGCGATGAGAACGTCGATCGACGCCTGCAGGGCGATGGCTTCCGGGGTCTCGCCTCGCGATTCCGCAAGCGCTTCCAGATGCGCGAACGCCTCCAGCCGTGGTGCGGCATCGTCGAGCTGTCGACGAAGGTCCTCGACCGTCGCATCGCCCGATGCAACGGTGATTTCTGCCTCAGTTGTCACTGATTCCTCAGCGATTGAATCGGTCACTCCGGTCGCCTCCTGTCTCCAGAGCATTCGGCACGTCGGCCGAGGAACTGAGGAGCTGGAGGAGGAATCCGAATGGCAATCAGTGACCGAACATCATCATCCACTGCTCGAGCGACGATGGCTTGAACACCACGTTCTGGCGGCGGGTGTCACCCATGGATTGATGGGACTCGTGGGAGTACCGGTGGCCTGGATAGAGCACTGCCGAATCCGGGACCTTGTCGAGCCGGTCGTGCAGCGAGCGGTAGAGCTCGGCCGGGTCGCCGCCGGGCAGGTCGGTTCGGCCGCAGGAATCGAGGAAGAGCGTGTCGCCCGCGACCAGCCGATCGTCGACCAGGAAGCACTGGCTCCCCGGTGTGTGTCCGGGGGTGTGGATCAGCTCGATGTCGACGCCGCCGACCGTCACGATGTCGCCGGACGTGTGTGAGACAAGCGACCCCGCCTCGACTCCGGTGACCTTCTGCACGAACTCGGCTTCCACCGCCTGCACGTGAATCGGCACGTCGACCCGCTCGAGGAGCTGGGCGATGCCGTTGATCTCGAAGCCCATCATGGAGCCGCCGACATGATCGGCGTGATAGTGCGTGGCGAGCGCTCCCGTGAGTGTCATGCCGTCGGCCTCGAGCACGTCGACCAAGGTGTCGGTGTCGTAGGCCGGATCGATCACGACGGCCTCGCCGGTCGATCGATCGCCGATGAGGTAGCAGAAGTTGACCATCTGCTGCGCGATCGGGTCGGCGGTGGCGAAATCTCTGCCGGACAGCAGCTGGCGGAAGTAGATGCGATCGTCCATGAACGCACCGTAGTGGCCGCAGTCGGCTGCACTAACCTCTGTGGGGTGCCCAAACCACGACGCATCGCCTACCTCGGTCCGCGCGGGACCTACACCGAGGAGGCCCTCCGATCCCAGGCCGATCTCGTCGCAGACGCCGAGCTGGTCCCGATGCGGACCTTCGTCGACATCCTCACCGAGACCCAGAACGGATCGGTCGACATGGGTCTCGTCGCCATCGAGAACGCCATCGAAGGAACGGTCAATGCGTCGCTCGACACGCTCGCGTTCGACACCGATCTGCTGATCCAACGCGAGGTCCTCCTCGACATCACGATGAACCTGATGGCGCGGCCAGGAACGTCGCTCGACGACCTCCACACGATCACCTCGCATCCTGTCGCCAACGCCCAGTGTCGGACGTTCCTGCGCCAGAAGCTGCCCGAGGTCGAGATCGTGCCGGCCAACTCGACCGCGGAGGCCGCCCAGTACGCCAGCCGGCATGAAGGCGTCGGTGCACTCGGGCCTGCGCTCTCCGCCGAGATCTACGGCCTCGACGTCCTGGCACCGGACATTGCCGACATGTCCGGGAACCAGACGAGGTTCCTGGTTGTTGCGAGGTCAGGAATCCCCGCTCCTTCGGGACACGACAAGACGACGGTCGTGATCGTGCAGCGCGCCGACCGACCTGGCTCGCTCGTCTCCATCCTCAACGAGTTCTCGGCCCGCAACATCAACCTCACGAAGCTCACTTCTCGTCCGGCGAAGACCCAACTCGGCCAGTACTGCTTCATCGTGGACTTCAACGGCCACATCACCGACGACGTCGTCGCCAACTGCCTCCTGAACGTGCGGGCGAAGCATGCCGACGTGAAGTTCCTCGGTAGCTACCCGGCGGCCGGCGCCGAAGCCGGCCAGCTTCGCTCCGACAACAACGACGCATGGCAGTCGGCCACCCAGTGGCTCCAGTCCCTGAGGGACCAGGTCGACCCGTGACGACGGCCGAGACGACCTCCGCTGCATCGTGCAAGCCGCCGAGCTCGGGGAGTCACCGGCAGGCAGCGCAGGGTTTGCGAGGCGTGTCGTGCTCGTCGAGCTGCCGCTGCCCTGGCCGAAGAAGATCGACCAACACGAGCTCTTGGCCGGGATCGACCTCGGCCTGGTCGCCGACGTCAAGATCCTCGGTGTCCGGGCCGGCGATGACGCCACGAGCGAGCATCACCGTGTCGTCTGCTGGGAACGGAGCGAACCGTTCCGCGGGTTCGTGGCCACCGAGACCGTGGTCGAGCGCTCCGACCTCGCGGCTCAGGTCGGGGACATCGCACGACGCGGCCCGGAGGCGATCATCGAGCCCGTCGCCGTTGACGCCGACCACCAGGACCTCCTGATCTGCACCCACGGCACCCGGGACCGTTGCTGCGGGCAGTTCGGCACGCTCCTGCACCTCGAGCTCGAATCGATGGTGCCGCCGAACGTGCGGTTGTGGCGAACCAGCCACACCGGTGGCCACCGCTTCGCACCGACGGGTGTGCACTTTCCGACCGGGACCACCTGGGGCTTCCTCACCGCCGATCTGACCTCGGCCATCATCGACCGCTCGTTCGCCCCACACGCACTCGACGGCCTCTTCCGCGGCAATCTCGGTATCGACGGCCGCCCGGCGCAGATCGCCGAGAGCCTCGTCTTCTTCGATCAGGGTTGGGACTTCCTCGACGACGAGCGAACAGTGCACACCGAGATCGGCGGTGACGGCCTGGTGACTGCCACCGTCCACCATCATCGGGCCACGCACACGAGTTCGGTGCACACCGACACGGTGCACACCGTCACGATGCGCCCGGTCGAGGCCATCCCGGTCCCCGCCTGCGGTGAGCCGATCGATGCGTCGACGAAAGCGACGCCGCAGTTCGAGGTCGTCGCCTACACGGTCACCACGAGCGAGGCGAACTGACCGAAACTCGGGTCGATCAGGGCTCGGTCGTCGTCGTGGTCGACTCGGCGCCGGACTCGTCGGCCGGAGCCACCGTTGTCGTGGTCGTTGCCAAGCGGATCCGCTGCGTGAAGTAGATCTCGGCGCGGATTTGACCGGCGCCATCCAGGTCGGACTCGGCGATCGCCTCGAGCAACGGTTCGATGGGTGCCGGCTCTGCACCCTCGACATCGATCGCGAGCGTGACCCCATCGAAGGTCAGGCTCGTGAGCACGAGGGAGTTGGGGCGGGCCCAGGCGTCGACCAGCACCCTCAGCTGCGAGCGGGTGACCTCGAGCGGGGCCGGCGCTTCTTCGCCGAGCGGCACCTCCTCCAGCTGACTCCACTGCACGGTCGGCGTGATGATGTCGTCCGGGCCGGCGGCCTCGAGACGGTCGATCAGGTCGAGAATCGGCGGCCGGTTGCCCACACCCGACACGGTGAGGATCAGGTCGGAGCCCGCGAGGTCGAACACGTTCAGCTGGTAGTTGTTGCCCCGGTCGTTCTCGTCCAGCCATGCCTCGACCACGGCGAGGGTTCGAGCGGTGCGAAGCTCCTCGTCCGAGGCCGGTATCGTCGTCGTGGTGGTCGCCTGCTTCGTCTCGTCGACGAAGACGGCCACCTGCGTGTCCTGGCCGAGCACAACGGCCAGTCGCTCCTCGAGCAACTCCTCGGGCGGCGGTTGGGCCGGGCCGCTGAGCTCGACGACGACCGGATTGCGGTCCAGGTCGAGCGAGACGATGTCGAGCGGGAGGTCGCCGAGCCAATCGCTCACCGCCGCCCTGGCGTCGCGCTCACGCCGTGATGCATCGGCGGCGCCGAGACTGGCCCGGAGCAACGGAATCGAAATCAGCGCAACCGCCCCGACGGCGACGAACGATCGCTCCGACGATCCGCGGCACCGTCGACGCCAGCCGCCGGGGTGGCACGAATCCGGTGATGAGGAAGACGACGATGCTGGCGAAGACGATGGCGACGAGGTTCGTGAGATAGAGGAGCAGTGCACCCCTGCGCGAACACCATGTTGCCGGCCTCGAGCGTGATGCCGACGGTGGCCAGCGGGGGTACGAGAGCCACGGCGACGGCAACACCGGGCAACGAGCTGGACGTGTCGGATCGCACGGTCGCATAGGAACCGGCGGCACCCGCTGCCAGAGCAACCACGAGGTCGCGAATGTCGGGTCGCGGTCCGCGAAACGATCTCGGCGGAGAAGGTGTCAGAACCCGTCAGGGCCAGCTTCGACGCCAGATAGGAGAGTCCGATGCAGCCGACCGTGGCCACCACGACCCGAGCGATCGACACGGATGCCTTCTTCGGCAACCCCATCGCCAGCGCGGCAGCGACCCCGAGCACCGGTGTCATGAGAGGCGCAAGCAACATCGCCCCGATCACCACCGCAGCCGATCCAGCCAGCAACCCCATCACGGCGACCACCACCGAGAGGGACAACATCACACCGAATCGCCAGTACCAGTGTGTGCGTTTGATGAGCGCCAGATCGTTCATGACCCGACGCCGCTCCTCAGGCTCGAGGTGGCGGTGCCAGAAAGGTCGCTTACGGCGCAACGGCTCGGGCATCGGAGGACCCTACTTGGTCAGCGGTGCCCCGAATGGCGCAACGGCAACGACTGCGGCCAGCGCCAGCGGGCCGTAGAGGTGGGGGAATCGCTCACCCGAGCCCGTGGTGTCCTCCCACACCAGCGGCGCATCCAGACGGTCCGTCCGCACGGTGACCAGCATCAGATCCTGACGCCCCTGGTAGTAGCGGTCGACGACACCGGCGAGCTGATCCCGCGTGCACAAATGGACGAATCCGTCCCGTTCGAGACCGGCCGGTTCGTAGTGATCGCCCTTCCGCTGCTCCCAGTCGGTCAGCGCGGCAACATGAAGAATCTGATCGATCATGGGCTCAGTGTCGCTTCTGACGTGGGCCGAACGAATTGTTTCGAGTCGATGACGTCAAACGTCACATCCATGAAACGCGGGAACTCGGAAGACAAACCGAACGTCAAGGTGTTGAACTGCACGTGTTCGACCCACCGGTAGAACCCAGATCTCCGCATCCAGGCTCGGGCATCCGATCGAAGGACTCCATATGACCTCCACTGAAACCACGAAGATCATCGCAACCATCGCTGCGGCTCGTGCCGAGATCAACGGCAACGCGTACGTGCCGGTTGCCGACTGCGTCGATTGGTTGCTGGATTGCCACAACGCCGCAGAACGTCCCGTGGTGAAGGATGTCGTCGTGACCCTCCTGCCGAAGTTCTCCAACGGCAATCTGCGAACGGCCGACGACATCACCGAGGCCCTCGACCAGATCGAGTTGGCCCTCTCGGTCGATCGTGCATTCGAGGGTTCGACCCTCGAGACCAGCGAGTAGGGGACATCGAGCCGACTCAGGCGAAAGACACATTCCGGTCCGGTCTCTACCGTTAGCGTCTCCGGGATGCGTATCGCCATCGGGGGCATCGAGCACGAGACCAACACCTACGCCACCGAGTCGACCGGGACCACGGGCATCGACGATTTCAGCCGCCTGCACGGCGATGCCGTCCTCCGGATTCGGGGGACTCGAACGTTCGTCGGCGGCTTCATTGCCGCAGGCGAGGCGGCCGGCCACGAGCTCGTGCCGACCTTCTGGGCCATGGCTGGACCATCGGGCTACATCGAGGCCGCTGCCTACGACTCGCTGAAGAGTGACCTGCTCGAAGGCCTCAGGGCAGCGCTCCCCGTCGACGCCGTTGCCCTGTCGATGCACGGGGCAGGCGTGGTCCACGGCATCGACGATCTCGAGGGGGACCTCGCTGCGGCCGTGAAGTCGGTGGTCGGCGAGCACGTCCCCTTGGTCGTGCCACTGGATCTGCACGGAAACATCACGGCGGAGATGGCAACACACATCGACCTGATGCTGGGCGTCCAGGAGTATCCCCACGTCGACTGTTTCGAGCGTGGAGTCGAGGCCATCGACGCCATCCCCGCCCTTGTCGACGGGAGCTGGAAACCGACCACGCACGTCGAGCGGTTGCCCATCCTGCTTCCCACGTCGACCACGGACGAAGCTCCGGCCGCGCACATCCGCGATCTCTGTCTGGAAGCGGAGCAGCGAGACGGCGTGCTCGACGCCACCTTCTTCCACGGATTCCCCTACACCGATGTTCCCTCGACCGGCGCCTCGATCGTGGTGACCACCGATGACGATGCGGCAGCTCGCTCGAACCGTTGCCGCCGAGCTCGCGGCAACGGTCTGGAAAACGCGCCACGACTTCCTGAACGAGTCGATCCCGCCGACCGTCACCATCGATCTGGCCGTACGCCATCTCCAGACCAACGGGGGGCCGGTCGTGATCAACGACACAGCGGACAACCCGGGCGGGGGCACCCCCGGCGACGGGACGCATCTGCTGCGAGCCATGATCGAAGCCGACATCGAAGGTTCGTGTTTCGGTTTCGTCTTCGATCCGCCGACGGCGGTAGCGGCTCACGAGGCAGGAGTCGGCGCCACGATCGACGTTCGCATCGGCGGCCGCCACGGCCTGCTCCACGGCGAGCCGATCGCGGCCAGTGCTCGCGTCATTACGATCAGCGATGGTCGTTTCGTCCACACCAACCCCATGCTCGCCGGGGTGAGAGCCGACCTCGGCCCCAGTGCACGACTGGCGATCGGCAACGTGGACGTGATCGTCACCTCCGGACGCAGCCAGACCTTCGACGATGAGGTGTTTCGCATCCACGACATCGACGTGCGACAACGATCCATCGTCGGGGTGAAGAGCAGCCAGCATTTCCGGGCCGGTTTCCGAGACCTGGCGACTGTCATCATCACCGCCGACAGCCCCGGTCTCACGACACTCGACGTCACCGTCTTCGAGCATCCGAACGCCGACGGCCCGCGCTGGCCGATCGACCCGCTCCTCGACTGGTCCCCCACGACCGGCACCGAACGGCCGACCGGGCGCTGAACCCGCGACTCATACCGCTTTCCACGCCTCCGATGCTCCCGGAGTGTCCGATTCGAGGAAGGAAGGGGTGATCGTTGTGTCACCAGTGAGCCAGCACGCCACACCAACGTTGCAGGAGCTGCTCGTCGACATCGACTCGCTGCCATCACCACCGGCAAGCGTCCTCGAGGTCGTTCGCAAATCCGAAGAACCAGAAGTCACCATTCAGGCGCTGGCGAAGCTGATCGAGCTCGACGTTGCTCTCGCCGTCCAGATCGTACGAATGTCCAACTCGGCGCTCTATTCACCACTCAGCGAGATCACGACCGTCGAACGAGCGCTCACCACGCTCGGATTGCGTTCGGTGCGTCTGCTGGCGCTGTCGACGTCGCTCCGCATGCTGATCCCGGACGACTCCGCAACCTTCAACACCTCGGAGATTCGACGCCGCATGGTGGTGAACGGCAGCCTCGCACGGCGATTCGCCGGCAGACTCACCCGATCGCAGGAGGACGAGGCATTCCTCGCCGGCATGTTGACCGGCCTCGGTCCGGTCGTGCTCGCCACGAAGTGCCCGGACGCAGCGCAGGAGTTGTTCCAAGACGGGTCCGGCTGGCCGAGCGCGGAGTCCGAACGCGAGCTCCTCGGTTTCACCACGGACGAGATCACCACGAACCTCATCCAAGCGTGGCGCCTTCCCGATGTCATCTGCACTGCGATCGCCACCCGAACCGAGAGTCCGACGCCGAACCACACACCACTGCAGCGGAGCCTCCAGCTTGCGCTGCTCGCCGAGAACGTCCTGTGCGGGAGCGACTCGTCTGCTGACCTGAAGACGCTCTCCGACCGAGCCGCAGACGAGCTGGGGTTCAGCCTGGACCAGACCAACCAGTGGTTGATCGAGGCCGAGCCGCTCGTGTCCGAGACGGCCCAGCTGCTCCAGTTCCAGTTCCCTCAGGTGCAGGCATACGCCGACCTCCTCCTCGAGGCAACTCGAGGCATGCAGCAGCTCACGCTCGAGGCCAACACGGTCATCGTCGAGAGCACCAGGAAGCTCGAGGCCCTGTCGCGGCGGAACGACGAGCTCCAACTGGAGGCCGACACCGATTCGTTGACCGGCCTGGCCAATCGAGGCACGTTCGACCGGGCACTACGACGTCGAATCGAAGCCAATCTCCTTCTACCGTCAGACAGCCACACCGTGGGGCTGCTCATGATCGACCTCGACCACTTCAAGGACGTGAACGACACACACGGCCATGCCGTCGGCGACGACGTCCTGCGAACGATCGGCAAGGTCCTCGACCGGCAAACCAGAGGCGACGACCTCCCAGCACGCTACGGGGGCGAAGAGTTCGTCGTGATCCTGACTCAGGCCAACGAATACGAGATCGACATCGTCGCTGAACGGCTGCGCACGGCAATCGAGAGCATCGAGGTCACGCTTCCAGACGGGCACCTGGTGCCAGTGACCGCCAGCCTCGGCGGCGCCTTGTTCGGCGAAGTGGCCGATGACACCGCGGCATCGCTGCTGGCCCGATCGGATCGTCGGCTGTACCTGTCGAAGTCCAACGGCCGGAACCGGGTCACCCTCGGCGACGAATGAACGTCGTCGCCCCCTCGTCCGAGCGCGATCTCCGAGGAGTCGACCTCAGTGGTCAGGATCTCCGTGGTCGGGACTTCACCGGAGCCGACCTCGCCGGCGCGCGGCTCAACGGGTCGAATCTGCAGTCGTGTTCGCTTCGAGGCTGCACACTCGACGGCGCTCAGCTCATCGGTGCCGACCTGTCCGGAGCCGATCTCACCGAGTGCAGTGCGTCACGAGCGATCTTCGGCCAAGCCGACCTCACCGGCGCCGTGCTCTTCGGCGCCGACCTGTCGAGCTCCAGCCTGTCGTCGGCCGTTCTCCGCCACGCCGATGTCCGGGCGGCCAATCTCCACGGCGCTCGCATGCTCGAATCCGATCTCACCGACGCCGACCTGTCACGCTCGACGATCACGGATGCAGACCTGAGCGGATCGGTGCTCACCCGAGCCCGCTTCGTCGATGCGACGTGCAGCGGCGCGACGTTGCGAGGTCTGACCGACTTCGATCACGCAGACTGGATCGGGGTCTCCGTCCTGGACATCGACTTCTCCGGCGCATACATGGTGCGCCGCGAGATCATGGACCAGAACTACCTCTGGGAGTTCCGCAACCGGGACCGACGACACGCCGTCCTGTACGCAGTCTGGAAGGCGACGTCGAATTGTGGCCAGAGCATCGCCCGTTGGGCGGCGATGACGATCATGGTCGCGCTGTTGTTCGCCGTGCTGTTCACGATCGTGGACATCGACTACGGACCGAATCAGACAGCGCTCTCACCGCTCTACTTCTCCGTCGTGACGATCACGACGCTCGGCTACGGCGACGCGTTGCCGACGTCCGCTGCGGCCCAGGTCCTCGTGATGCTCGAAGTCGCCATCGGCTACATGATGCTCGGCGGTGTGCTGAGCATCTTCGCAACGAGAATGGGCAGGAGAGCAGACTGATGGTTCTACGACTCCTCGCGAGAAACCGAAACAAGCCGAAGGGTTTCGACTTCAGTCAGGCACTCGAGGGATACGAGCCACCCAGCTTCCCTCTGCTGGTGATGCGGGCGCTCGATCTCCTCGCCGACCCGACCACCGACATGATGCGCGTGGCCGAAGTCATCGAGGTCGATCCCGGGACGTCGGCTCGCATGCTGCGTCTCGTCAACTCGGCGGCGGTGGCGCCCCGTTCGAAGGTGTCGAGCGTCCACCAGGCGGCCGTGATGCTCGGCCGTAACCAACTCGAAGCACTGTTGATCTCGGTTGGCGCCGGAGCGGCGATTCCGGCACCCACGAACCCCGTGCACGACCACAGACGGTTCTGGGCGACCGCGGCCAAACGGGCTTCGCTCGCCAGTCGCATCGCCGGGCACGTCGACCCCACGCGCCGGTCGGAGAACTTCACTGCTGCACTGCTCCAGGACATGGCAGTCCCCGTTCTCCTGATGCAGACCGAGCGCTACAGCGACGTGCTCGACTACTGGCACCACACCACCGAGGATCTGACCAATCTCGAGATCAGCAGCTTCGGTTGGCATCACGGCGAAGTGGCCGGCTGGATGGGTGGCACCTGGGGATTCTCCGATGACTTCGTCGAGTTCATGGACGATCACCACAGGGCTCCAACGAACACCTCGTTCCCGCTCACCTGGTCTCGCCCATTCGGGAGGCCGATCTCGACGGGGACACGCTCGTCATCGAGACCACCTCGGCGGTCCTCGGTCTGCCGAGCGACACCGTCGTCACCATGATCGAAGAGGCGACGACCGAAGCAGGAGAGATCGCTGCTCTGCTGTCCTGAGCAGCCCAGGCTGTGCCAGTCGAGCCCGTCCTACTGCGTGCTCATCCCGGCCCGGAACTCTCCGTCGACCATGGCCTTGCGAGTCTCGGCGTCAGGAGAGCTCAGACGCTCGAGCGTGACCGTCTCGATACCCGCAGTGCACGGAAAGCCGTCGTGGTATGGACCGACCGGCGCTCCGGTGTCGATGCCGACATCGAAGGTCTCGCCGCTCATCGAGAACACGACGGGCACCGTGCGTTCGAGCCGAGCTCGATCGACCTCGACATCGTCGACGAACAGATGCATCTCGCCCCCGGTGCCGAAACCCCCGTCGTGGAGGTAGAGCAGCCGAATCGTGTGTCGGCCCGGACCCAGCGGCTCTGGTCCGGTGACGGAGGTGAGCTCGTGACCGAAGCAGTTGTAGAGGTACGTGGGGCGGCCCGTCCTCGGTCAGGTAGAGCGACCAACCGGCCATGTTCCCTCCCTGGCAGGCAATGACCCCCTGAGCTCCTCCGTCCGGGACGTCGATCACCGCCGCGGTCTCTGACGACGCGTTCTTGAGGTTGATGACCGAGCTCTCGGGCATACGGGTGTGGGCACGGGTGTAGGTCATCTTCGTGACGTCGCCGAGCACCGACGGGACGGCTCGATCGCCGCTGCGTCGTGATCCTGCGTCGCGCAGCGGATAGACACCTGCTTCGGACGCAACCTCGTCGAATCGACGACGTAACTCGGCCAAGCGCTCCGGTTCCATCTCGGCCAAGTCCTCGCTCTGCGAGAAGTCCGTCGAGATGTCGTAGAGCTCCCACTTCTCCTGTTCACCGTCGAACTCGAACGGTGCCATTCGAATCCACGGCACCCGACCGTGGAAGCAGCTGGCGATCCATCCGTCGTGGTAGATCGCACGATTGCCGAGCAGTTCGAAGTACTGGGTCGTGCGAGTGCTCGGCGCCGCCGGATCGGTGAAGGTGTAGTTCATCGGCGTCCCGTCGATGGGCATCTGATCGATCCCGTTGACCGCGTCCGGCGGATCGATCCCCGTCGCAGCCAGGATGGTCGGTGCCAGATCGATCACGTGATGGAACTGATCTCGCAGGCCGCCGGCATCGGCGATCCCCTTCGGCCACGAGACGGCCAGTGCATTCCGAGTGCCGCCGAAGTGGGAGGCGACCTGCTTCATCCACTGGAACGGTGCATCGAGGGCCCACGCCCAGCCGACGTTGAAATGGTTCTCGCAACGAGGTGAACCGAAGTCGTCCATGTGTTCGAGCAACCACTCGGGATCCTCGTGGACACCGTTCTGGAACGAGGGAGCACTCCAGGCGCCGTGCACCGTGCCCTCGGCCGATGCACCGTTGTCGCCGGTGAGGTAGATCACGAGTGTGTCGTCGCCGACTCCGAGTTCGTCGACTGCGTCGAGGACCCGGCCCACCTGGGCATCGGTGTGGGCCATGAACGCGGCGAACACCTCCATGAGCCGGCTGGCCACCGGCTTGTACCGATCGGGGTAGTCATCCCAGCTGGGAACGGCCTCTGGCCGCGGGGTCAGCGCGGTACCGGGAGGAATCACGCCCAGGTCGAGTTGGCGCTGGTAGATCTCGCTCGCGCAGCACATCCCAGCCCTCGTCGAACTGACCCTTGAATCGCTCGATCCACTCCGGCCACACGTGATGCGGCGTGTGCACGGCCGCCGGCGAGAAGTAGCAGAAGAACGGGCGGTGAGGCGCCGCCGCCTTCTGCCGTTGGATCCATTCGATGGCCTTGTCGGCCAGGTCCTCGGTGAGGTGGTAGTCGTCGCGCCCGACGTATGGCTCGACCGGGGTCGTCTGGTCGTAGACCGCAGGCTCCCAGTGGGAGGCCTCGGCCCCGAGGGGGCCGTAGTACCGATCGAAGCCCATACCCGTCGGCCAGCGGTCGAACGGCCCGGCCGGACTCTGCTCCCACGACGGGGTGAGATGCCACTTCCCGAAGCAGCCGGTCGAGTAGCCGTTCTGGCGAAGGATCTCGGCGACGGTGGCTGCTTCTCTCGGAATGGCCGAGTCGTACCCGGGGAAGCTGTTGGCGATCTCGGTGATGCCGCCCATGTGGACCCGGTGGTGGTTCCGGCCGGTCAGCAGCGCCGCTCTCGTTGGCGAACACAGAGCCGTGGTGTGGAACTGGTTGAACCGAAGACCCCGCTCGGCCACACGATCGACGGTGGGTGTCGGGACCGGCCCGCCGAACGTGCTGCACGTACCGAATCCGACGTCGTCGAGCATGATCAGCACGACGTTGGTCGGCGTCGGGCTCGAGGTCGGCCGGAGAGGAGCTGCCACCGCATCATCGATCAGGCGGGCGATCTCGCCCTCGAAGGGTGGCGTCGGCGAGGGGATCTGCGGCACGAGGGGCTCCGAACTCAGTAGGCGGAATGCGAAGATACTCTCACTCGGTGGGCGCGATCCGACACATCTGGCCGTGGCTACGGCCCTACCGGGGGCTGGCCGCTCTTGCGCTGACGGGCACGCTCGTGTCGGTGCTCATCAACCTGAGCATTCCGCTCCAGACGGCACGGGTCATCGACGACGGCATCGCCGCCGGCGACTCCGGTGTCGTACGCCGGGTCGTCCTCCTGATGGTCGTGTTGATCATCAGCGGCATGGTGGTATCGGCGCTGACCACGGCCGTGGCCGTCCGGTTGGCCTTCGGCACGATCACCGACCTGCGCCGCGATCTCTACGACCACGTCCAGTCGCTTTCGTTCGGGAACCTCGACCGGCTGCCCTCGGGCGACCTGCTGACCCGCCTCACGAGCGACATGACCAAGGTCCAGACCGTGCTCACCATGGGTCTCTCGTTCATCGCTCAGGCCCCGATCATGTTCATCGGTTCGCTGGTGGCGATCGTCGCCCTCGATGCCGGTCTCACCGTGATCGTCGCCGTCATGGTGCCGGTCATCGCCGTGATCGTCTGGTACGTGGTTCGCCGATCGAGCGTGCTCTACGACGCTGTCCAAGGCCGCGTCGATCGGATGAACGGCGTGCTGTCCGAGAACATCACGGGCAGCGAGGTCGTGAAGGCCTTCGTCCGTCAACGGCACCAGATCGACCGCTTCGATGCCGTCGCCGACGACCTGGCCGACCAGGCGACGCAAGTGAACCAGCTGGTCGCATCGCTCATGCCGACGCTGATCGCCCTCTCGAGTCTCGGCATCGCCGCGGTGATCTGGCTCGGCGGCAACAACGTGATCCAGGGCGGCCTCAGCGAGGGTGACCTCGTTGCGTTCATCAGCTACCTCGCCATGGTGGCCATGCCCCTGATGATCTTCGCGTTCGTGCAGCCACTGCTGTCAGCAGCCAGCGCCTCGATGGCCAGGATCGAGGAGGTGCTTGCCCAGTCCCCCGATGTGCCGGACGCCGACGGCGGCATCAGCCTCGACACGGTGGGGTCGCCCGGCGACATCACGTTCGAGAACGTCCGCTTCAGCTACCACACCGACAACACCACAGACGACTGCGCTCTCGACGGTGTCGACCTCCACATCCGCCAAGGCACCACGGTGGCCATCCTCGGAGCGACGGGTTCTGGCAAGAGCACGCTCGTCCATCTGATCGCCCGCTTCTACGACGCCACGTCGGGAGTCGTGCGCGTCGGCGGCGTCGACGTTCGCCGTCTGGACAAGCGATCGCTGCGTCGGAAGGTCGGCATCGCGCTCCAATCACCGCAGCTGTTCAGCGGCACCGTGATCGAGAACCTCCGCTACGGCCGACCTGACGCCACCGACGACGAGGTGATCGCGGCGGCGACTGCCGCCCAGGCCCACGAGTTCATCACCCAGATGAGCGGAGGCTACGAGGCAATGATCGAGCAGGGCGGAGCGAATCTGTCCGGTGGACAACGTCAACGATTGTCGATCGCGAGGACACTCGTGACCGATCCGGCGATCCTGATCCTGGACGACTCCACGAGCGCCGTCGATCTCGAGACCGAAGCACGAATCCAGGATGCGCTCGCCGCCTATGCAGACCGCACCGTGGTGATCGTGGCCCAACGCATCAGCACCGCTCTCGGCGCCGACGAGATCGTGGTGCTCGATGCCGGGGCCGTCGGTGCCCATGGCACCCACGACGAACTGCTTGCCTCGAGCACGATCTACCAGGAGATCTTCGCATCGCAGCTCGGGGAACCCGTCTCGTGAGAGGGCGACGATGACCGCCACCCGCGGCGCTCCGTCCGGCCACCCGGGAGCGATGGGGCAACCCGTCGAGCGGACGGAGAAGACCGACGAATCGTTCGCCCGGCTCCTCGGCTACCTGCGCCCCCACCGACCCCGCCTCGTCACCAGCGGCATCCTCGTGTTGGTCGCGTCGTTGCTGCAGCTCGCCGGGCCGTGGCTCCAGGGGGTGGCGATCGACGACTACATCGCCGAGGGCGATCGCGACGGACTCCGGCGCATCGTCCTGCTGCTCGTCCTCGCCTACGTCGGTGCCTGGTTGAGCGGCCTCATCGCCGGTCGCACGGTTGCCGCCGTTGCCCAGCAGGTGATGGCGAAACTCCGCCGCCAGCTGTTCGCGAAACTCCAGACCCTCTCGATGCGGTTCTTCGACAGCCACCGCACCGGCGACCTCATGAGCCGAGTCACCAACGACGTCGACGCCGTCGATCAGATGCTCAGCCAGAACCTCCTGAACGTGGTCACGTCGCTGTTGCAGATCGTCACGCTCCTGACCATCATGTTCGTCCTCGACTGGCGCCTCACGCTGGCGGCGCTGCTGCCGGTCCCGATCGTGTTGACGTTGGTCAAACGCATCGGCCAGGTGTCGCGTCCCGCGTTCGGGAAGTTCCAGCGCAGCATCGGCGGCCTCAACGCGGTCGCCCAGGAGCGACTCAGCGGCCAACGCGTCGTGGTCTCGCTCGACCGTCAGGCCGAGGCCCGCGACGAGTTCGCCGCAGCGAACGCAGAAACCAAGGCCACCGGGATCAAGGCCCAGACGCTCACGGTCATGTTGATGCCGATCATGTTCGGACTCGGCAACCTCAGCTCCGTTGCGGTCGTCGGGGTGGGTGCCTGGCTTGCGGTGTCCGGTGACGGCAACGGCGTGACGATCGGCCTCATCGCGTCCTTCGTGACCTACGCCAGCCGCGTCGGCCAGCCGCTCGGCCGTATCGCCAACACGGTCACCTCGGTCTTCGGCGCCCTGGCCGGCGCCACGCGGGTGTTCGAGCTCCTCGACGAGGAACCCCTGTTGGAGGATCACGTCGATGCCACGCTCCTCCCTCCGGTCATCGGTCGGGTCGTGTTCGACCACGTCGACTTCTCGTATGTCGACGGCGAACCGATCCTGCGCGATGTGAGCTTCGTCGCCGAGCCCGGACAGATGATCGGGCTGGTCGGCCCAACGGGGGCAGGCAAGTCGACGATCATCAGCGTGCTGAACCGCTTCTACGACATCGACCGGGGCTCGGTCACCATCGACGGCGTCGACATCTCTTCGGTCACCCAGGACTCGTTGCGTGAACAATTGGGCATCGTTCTCCAACACACGTTCCTGTTCAGCGACACGGTCAGGGAGAACATTCGCTTCGGCAAGCTCGACGCCGGCGACGACGAGGTCGAGGCGGCTGCCCGGTTGGCGAACGCCGACCGTTTCATCCGAGCCCTCCCCAATGGCTACGACACGGTCGTTTCCGAAGGTGCCACCAACCTGTCGCTCGGACAGCGCCAGCTGCTGGCGATCGCCAGGGCCGCCCTGGCCGATCCGCGTCTCCTCGTCCTCGACGAAGCGACGAGCTCGGTCGACACCCGCACAGAACGGGCCATCCAGGATGCGTTGCTGACCCTGATGTCGGGGCGAACCAGCTTCGTGATCGCCCACCGGCTGTCGACCGTTCGCGACGCCGATCTCATCCTGGTGCTCCAGGACGGACAGATCACCGAACGGGGCACCCACGAGGAACTGCTCGACGCTCGGCGGTCTCTACGCCCACCTCCACCGCTCCCAGTTCCGGGGCCTCGCCGACGACGCCGCCTGAGCAGACGTGGAAATGCAGGACCCGCTCCGATAGGCACGAGCCATGACCGTCGTGTTTCTTCTCTCGTGCCCGGACCGGAACGGCATCGTGTCGGCGACCACCCAGTGGATCGCCGACCACGGCGGAAACATCCTGCACGCCGAACAGCACGTCGACACCGCGCCGAGCGGGTCTGACGTCTTCTTCCAGCGCATCGAGTTCGACGACATCGAGATGGCGGGGACGACCGGTGACCTCGCGGCTGCCTTCGGGCCGGTCGCCGAGCAGTTCGACATGACGGTCGACGTCCGCGACGCAGCACGGCCCACCCCCACCGCTCTGATGGCATCGAAGCAGCCCCACTGCCTCTACGACCTCCTCACCCGCTGGCGAACCGGCGAACTGATGGCCGATCTCCGCGTGGTGATCTCGAATCATCCGGATCACGAGGGCATCTGCGCACACATGGGCGTGCCCTTCGTTCACCTCCCGGTGACGAGGGACACGAAACCGCAACAGGAGGAAGAAGTGCTTTCCGTGCTGGCCGAGCACGATGTCGAGTTGGTGGTGATGGCCCGCTACATGCAGATCCTGAGCGACCGATTCATCGCCGCACACCCGATGCGGATCATCAACATCCACCACTCGTTCCTCCCTGCGTTCGTCGGTGCCAACCCCTACAGACAGGCCCACGACCGCGGGGTCAAGCTGATCGGGGCCACCGCCCACTACGCCACCGCCGACCTCGACGAAGGGCCGATCATCGAGCAGGACACCGAGCGAGTGAACCACCGCGACGACGTGCGGCGGCTGACGTCGAAGGGTCGCGACCTCGAAACAGTCGTGCTGGCCAGGGCAGTACGAGCCCATCTCGAGCATCGGGTCCTCGTGAACGGCCACAAGACGATCGTCTTCAGCTGACCTCGCTCGGTCGATCACGAAATTCAAGATCGGCCCAGGCGAGCCTTTTGGCGCAGCTCGTGCGAGACTCGCAGCTCAACCTGCCGAGAGGGTGCCGTGTCCGGAAACTTCAGCTACAGCTTCGACGACGTCGCCGTCGTTTCCATCGTCGCCTGCGACGCCCCCGTGGTCGTCACCTCGGACGAGATCGATGCGACAGCTCGCCCCTTCTACGAACGGGTCGGCACCGAGCCCGGTCTCCTCCAGAATCTGGCCGGGATCATCGAACGTCGACAGTGGCCGGAAGACATCGGTTTCATCGAGGCATCGGCCCTGGCCGGCGAGAAGGCGATCGTCGAGTCCGGCATCGATCGCTCCCGCATCGGGTTCGTCACCAACACCAGCGTCTGTCGCGATCGGCTCGAGCCATCGAGCGCCGTGACCGTGCACGATCGACTCGGGCTCGACTCGCAGTGCATCAACTACGACATCTCGAACGCCTGCCTCGGGTTCATCAACGGCATCCACATGGCCGGCACCTTCATCGAGGCCGGCCAGATCGACTACGCCCTCATCGTCGACGGCGAAGGCACCCGCGAGATCCAGCAGAACACGATCGACCGACTCCTCGACGAGGACTCCACCTCGACGATCTCTTCACGAACTTCGCCAGCCTCACCCTCGGGTCCGGATCGACGGCAGCCGTGATCGGCCGACATTCGGAGAATCCGGGAAGCCACCGGGTGCTTCGAGGTGAGTTCCGAGCGGCGTCGATGCATCACGATCTGTGTGTCGGCTCGCTCGACAACATGCGGACCGACACCAAGGCACTGCTCGACGCCGGCACCGAGCTCGGCAAGGTGGCATGGGATGCCGCCGACAAGGACAACTGGGGCGACATGGATCGCTACATCTTCCACCAGATCTCGCGGGTCCACGCCGGAGCCATGGTGGACATCCTCGGTATCGATCCCGAGCGGGTGCCGATGACGTTCCCCACCTACGGCAACATCGGCCCTGCTTCGGTGCCGTTCACACTCGCCAAGGAAGCCGACACGCTCAGCGCCGGCGATCGGGTTCTCTGCGTCGGGGTCGGCTCCGGGCTGAATGCGTCACTGGTCGAACTGGCCTGGTGAGGCGGAGGCACACCGCTCCCGCCGAGCTCCCGCCGCCCGGCATCGAAGGTCTCGACCCGGAATGGTCGCGCCTGATCCACGTTCCCGCCACTGATGGCGTCGGGCGCACCTGGCATCTTCTCGACAGCTGGTCGGACCGGACCGATGGCGCCGAACCGCGGCTGACCGTGCTCTGCGTCCACGGCAATCCGTCGTGGTCCTTCCTGTGGCGACGGGTGATCGCGACCCTTCCGACCGATGTCCGAGTCGTGGCGGTGGATCAGCTCGACATGGGTTTTTCGGAACGATCCGGCCGGAAGCGAACGCTCGCCACCAGAGTCCGCGATCTGCGAGAACTGACCACCGAGCTCGGGCTCTCCGGCCCGGTCGTGACGGTCGCCCACGACTGGGGCGGCCCGATCTCGCTCGGTTGGGCGCTGGACCACCTCGACGGATCAGGATCGGCACGGTTGGCAGGCGTCGTCCTCACCAACACCGCGGTGCATCAACCGGCAGGGTCTCCGGCTCCGGGGGTGATCCGGCTGATTCGGTCGCGACCCGTGCTGCGGGCCGCCACCGTCGACACCCTCACCTTCATACGCGGTGCCTACGAGATGTCGTGGCCGCGCCTCCCGGCTGCCGTGCGGCACGGTTTCCTGGCGCCATACCTCGATCGCAACCGGCGTGAGGCCATCGCTGACTTCGTCAACGACATTCCCCTCGACCCGGGCCATGAGAGTGCCGCCGACCTCGACGGCATCGCCGATGGTCTTGCCGCCCTCGCCGACATCCCCGTACTTCTCCTCTGGGGTCCGAGGGACAAGGTATTCGGCGACCTGTACCTCCACGATCTCGAGCGTCGGTTGCCCCATGCCGACGTCCACCGGTTCCCCGGAGCGGCCCACTTCGTCTCCGAGGACGCCGACGTCGCAGGAGCCATCGCCGCCTGGCTCGAAGCGATGTTCGATCGCGTCGACGACCGGGCCGCCGATCCCCCGGCACCGCACACTCGACGCGGCCTGGCCGATTTCACCCACGCCGACCCCGCAGACGAGGCCGTCGTCGAGATGGCCCCCGAACGTCGATCGATCACCTTCGGCGAGCTCTCGACGACGGTGGAACAGTTGGCCGCCGGGATGGCCACGCACGGCATCGGACCCGGCGATCGCATTGCGCTGATGATCCCGCCCGGCATCGATCTCTCGATCGTGATCTACGCCTGTTGGCGGCTCGGCGTCATCGTGGTGCTGGTCGACTCCGGCCTCGGTCCGAGGGGGATGCAGCGAGCGCTCGTCGGAGCGGCCCCGTCCCGCCTCATCGGCATCGACAAGGCATTGGTCGCCGCTCGGGCGCTGCGCTGGCCCGGCACGCCGATCTCGCTGACCCCACTCTCGTCTGCCATGGCGGCTGTGACGGGCTGCAGCACCGATGTCGACTCCCTCATCGAGGCCGGTCGCGTGGCCGCCACGGAACTCCCGGACCGGCCACGATTCGATGCCCCCGCCGCAGTCGTGTTCACCTCGGGAGCGACCGGCCCGTCGAAGGGCGTGCGCTACCGCCACGGTCAACTCGAGGCTCAGCGGGATGCGTTGATGCAGCGATACGAGATCACCCCGGATGACCGCCTCGTGGCAGCCTTCGCACCATTCGCGTTGTACGGGCCGACGATGGGCATCTCCTCGGTGGTTCCCGACATGGACGTCACAGCTCCGTCCACGCTCACCGCCTCTGCGCTTTCGGCTGCGGTGGGTGCGATCGATGCGACGCTCGTGTTCGCGTCGCCGGCGGCGCTGGTCAACACCGTCGCCACCGCCGGTGGCTTGTCGCCGGTCGAACGTGGCCGCTTCGACTCCGTGCGCCTGTTGTTGTCGGCGGGAGCCCCGGTTCGCTCCGGTGTGCTCAGCGACGCCCGATCGCTGTTCCCGCAGGCGTCCGCCCACACCCCGTACGGCATGACCGAAGTGCTCCCGGTGGCTGACATCTCGCTCGACGCGATCCTCGACGCCGAGGCCACCGGCGGCGATGGCGTCTGTCACGGCGACGGCGTCTGTGTCGGCCGTCCACTGCCCTCGGTCGAGGTACGAATCGATCCGCTCGACGATCTGGGCCGACCGACCGGCAACGTCACAGACGACGCCGGCCACTTGGGCGAGATCCTCGTGCGGGCCCCACACGCACGAGATGGCTACGACCGGCTCTGGTTCACCGAGCACCGGGCATCGCAGCCCGTTGGTTGGCATCGCACCGGGGATGTGGGCAGCTTCGACGACGACGGGCGGCTGTGGGTGGGCGGCAGGATCGGCCACGTGATCGTCACTGCCGCCGGGCCGATCGCTCCAGTGCGGACCGAGCACCAACTGGAAACGATCGACGACATCGCCGCAGCCGCTGTCGTCGGGGTCGGGCCGATCGGGACCCAGGTCGTGGTGGCAGTGATCGAACAGACTGACTCGGAAGGAGCGAAGGGTGCTGCGGTCGCCCCGATCGAGCTGATCGATCGAGCTCGGGCGGCCGTCGGTCCCGGCATCGACCTGGCTGCGGTCCTCGTCACCGAACGGCTTCCCGTCGACCGTCGCCACAACTCGAAGATCAACCGCACCGCGGTCGCCGAGTGGGCCGCAGCGACAGTGACCGGTCAAAGGGTCGGATCGTTGTGAGGGTGCTGGTGACAGGCGCTTCCAGCATGATCGGTCGGCACATCGTCGATCGACTGGTCGCCAGGGGCGACCGTGTCGTCGTGCTCCAGCGCCGCTCCGCCGGGCGCAACGACGTCGAGGAAGTCCTGGGCGATCTCGCCGATGCCGAAACCGCCCGCCTGGGGGCAACCGACGTCGAGGGCATCATCCACCTGGCGGCCCGCGTCGGAATCACCGGGCCTTGGAGCGCCTTCGAGTCAGCCAATGTGAGCGGCACCCGTCACCTGCTCGACGCGGCTCGTCTTCACGGGGTTCGGCGGTTCGTCCACGTGTCGACCCCCTCGGTCGCCCACGCCGGGGATCCCCTCGTCGGCGCGACGGCCGGCCTGGCCGATCCTCTACGGGTCCGGGGTCACTACGCCAAGTCGAAGGCCATCGCAGAGCAGATCGCCCTCGAGGCCAACCACGGCGATTTGGCGGTGGTCGCCGTGCGGCCCCACCTGGTGTGGGGTCCGGGTGACACGCAACTCGTGCAACGAGTCGTCGACCGTGCCCGGTCCGGACGCCTCGCATTGATCGGATCCGGGCTGGCTCTGATCGACACGACCTGGGTCGACAACGCCGCTGACGCGTTGATCGCCGCACTCGACCACATCGACAACGCTGCGGGCCGGGCGCTGGTGGTGTCGAACGGGCAACCCCGCACCGTGGCCGAAGTGATCGAACGCATCCTCCGAGCCGCCGGCGTCCCGAGCCGGACGCGGCACGTACCGTCGACCATTGCCACCGGGGTCGGATCCGTCGTCGAGGCCGTCTGGGACCGACTCGACCGAACGGACGACCCACCGATGACCCGCTTCCTCGCCGAACAGCTGTCCACGGCGCACTGGTTCGACCAGCGAGAGACTCGTGCTGCACTCGGGTGGTCACCGGAGGTCGACCTCGATGAGGGCTTCGAACGTCTTGCCCGTTCGTACCGCCAGGGGGTCTGACAACGTTCCTGCCGCCATTGCTTGATCTTCGTTCGGCCAGGCCGACAGGGCACTGGTAGCACGTCGACATCGGCCGATCTGCGGCCGGCGGCGACGCCCGAGTCTTGCGTGGGCAAGGAGACGATGGCCATGATCGACGAACGAGGCGCCGCGCGCACGCTGGACCGCGTGCTCATCATCGACGACTCCGATGGCGACGCGCTCCTGGCCGAGATGGTGGTGAACGAGTTCGTTCCCGCCGCCTCCGTCCACCACGTCGATCGAGGCTCGACGGCGCTCGACCTGCTCCGGTCGGAGACCTTCGACCTCGTGCTCCTCGATCTGGCCATGCCCGGCCTCACCGGGTTCGACGTTCTCGACGCCTTGGATTCCGAAGCCGAGTTCACGACCGAGCTCGTGGTGCTCACATCATCGACTCGAGCCGAGGATCGGGAACGAGTGGCATCACGAGGCATCGACTACATCGTGAAAGATTCCGACTTCGCGACCTTCCGGCAGAGTCTCGGTCGCCTTCTCGGCGCCCAGGCCTGACCGAGGACAGTTCCGAGCAACGACAGAACCGAGCGGACGCTGCTCAGACAGGCAAACCTGCTGCGCTCGCCCGCAGAACGTCTGACGGGAACTCGATGACGAAGGTGGCGCCGCTTCCGACCTCGGATTCGACCCAGATCTTCGCTCCCCTGGTCGACAACAGGCGCTCGACCACCGCGAGACCAACCCCCGATCCGGACGTGTCGTCGCTGAGCTGATTGAACAGCTGGAACACCTTGTCGGCGAACTGTGGCTCGATACCGATCCCGTTGTCGTGCACCCGCACCCGCACGCCTCCGGCGAACGCCTCTCCGCGGAGCTCCACCTCCGCGCTGCGGTCCTTCGCTGCGTACTTGAGCGAGTTGTCGATCAGATTCCGCAGAACCCGTTCGGCCGCATCCCGGGGCAGCCGAACTTCGGGAAGGTCGACCACGGTGAAGCACGGCTTCGGTTCGTGGCTGAGCTCCACGATCCCCTGGCAGATCTCCTCGGCCAACGTCTGGAGGTCGGTGTACTCGGTCGACTCCTCGGCGAGCGCACTGATGTTCGCATGCATGAGCATCGACTCGAGCAACGTGTCGAGCCGGGCCGCACCACGAGCGATGCGTTCGGCAAAGTCACTCAGCTGTTCACGATCCAGTTCGTCGACCCCGAGCCTCGCCTGGAGGATCTGGGCGAAGCTGCGAATCCGGCGCAGTGGCGACCGAAGATCGTGGGCTGCGGCGTGCGCATACTCCTCCAACCGGCGGTTCGATTCCTGCAGACGCTGTCGGGCGCTGTCCCGCTCGATCAGCATGCTGAGAGTGGCACCGAGCACCTCGAGCATGGACCGCCCGAGGTCAGTGACGGGACGGCCGTGACCGGGAGCAGCCCCCAACACCAGCATCCCCCAGGGGGCATCCTCGATCTGGATCGAGATCGCCACCCCTTCGCCGACTCCCAGTCTGGAGATCAGCCGATCATCGATACCACCGGAACCACTGATCGCCGTGACCCCGGGCTCGCTCATGAGCTCGACGAACTGCTGGCTCACATGAAGCCTGCGATCGACCTCGACCGGCCCACTCGTGGCGAAGACGTCGACCATCTGTCCGTCGAAGCGCAACAGAGCCGAACGATCGAACTCGTAGGTCTCATCGGCGATGCCGAACGCCAACTGCGCCGCCGCCACCACACTCGGCATTGCTGCGACGTTCACCAGCTGCTCGAGCCACCGCGAACGCGATCGGTCACTGACGTCGAGGACGGTCTGGGCCACGAGCGTCGAGTCCCCTCCGGCCTCGCCGATGGCTTCGCTTCGTACCGTGAACTGCCGATCGGTGATGGCCAACTCGCTGACCTCGGGCGAGCCCGTCTCGACCGCCCTGACGGCCAACTGCAGCAGTTGGGCCCGAACGAGCTCCGCACGATCCACGGGCCCGGAGTCGATCAAGCGATCGACATCATGACTGGCCTTGTTCTGGCTGACGATGCTCCCCTGACCACCGACGATCTCCAGCAGCGTGATCGACTCGAGCGTCGACTCGGCGAGCCGGCGGAAGTCGACCGGCTGGAGGACAGCATCGTCGACATCGGAACCGAAGAGCGTCAGAACACCGACCACCACACCCTCGCGGACGACCGGCGTCTTCCGCAACGACCAGATGCGGCCCCCGACTCGAGCGGTGGATGCCGTCGCGGTGGATGCCGTCGCGGATGTCGTCGCGGAGCCGCTTGCGACCACCTGGCGGTCGAGCTCGTCGTGCCGCGGTTCGTCGAGGCCGAGCTCGAGGTAGGCCCGATTGCCTCGGATGTCTCCGGCGAGGGTTCCCCACGAGTCGACAACGCGAAGTGTCGCCGGGATCGCCAGATCATCGAGATCCAGCTCGAGTTCGAGATCCACGCTTTTCCTCTCGGATGCGAACGGCCGACCCCGGAGATGTCGCCCAGAGCCCTCATATAACTACCACATGCACCGACATTGAGATTGAACCGGTTCTGTCGGCCGGCGGCAACCAAACGAAGGGATCAGACCATGCGACTCTCCACAAACGTTCGCACGCCCGAGGTGCTGTACGTCGACGATTCGACCGACGACCAGCTCCTCGCGGTCGAGGCCGTCGAAGCCTCCGGTCGAGAACACGACCTACGCGTCGCCGGATCGGCCATCGAGGTGTGGACCACACTCCTCAACCGCCTCGAGTCCGGATCGCCGCTTCCTGCGCTGCTGGTGGTCGACCTGCGTATGCCGCAGGTGGACGGACATCTGCTGATGGACAAGCTCGCCGAGGACCCCGACCTGTCCTCCATCCCCGTCGTCGTACTGACGACTTCGGCCGATCCCGTCGACATTCGGACGGCAAACAGCAATGGCGCGTTCCGCTACCACGAGAAGCCGCACCGGTTCGAAGACCTGGTCGAGCTCTGGAGCGGCATCTTGGATCTCGCCGAGATCTGACGTGTACCGACCAGTCCTCCTGGTCTGTTCCGACCACGATCGTGCGGCCGCAACCGTGCGGATGCTCGACCACGATGTCCGTGATGCCGACTCGCTGACGATCGCCGTCACCGACGTCGACGAAGGACACGAGGTCCTCAACGAGCGGCGGATGGCGCTGGCGGTCGTCGCAGACGACCCGGGTACGGCCGCCGTCCAACGGCTCCATCGATCGCTTCCCGGCCTCGGCATCGTGGCGATCGTGAACGACCTGGTCGAGGTCGGCGCTGCCTACGAGGCCGGTGCCCACCAACACGTCCTGTCCGAGACGATGAGCCCGGGCAGCCTCGAGCAGGCGATGGATCGGGCCGCATCGATCTGTGCGGTCGACCATCACGGTCCGGACAACGAGACCGTCGACACGCTGATGACGCTCCTCGCCCACCACCTGCGCGAACCGATCCGAAGTGCCCGGCTCTACAACGATCGATCAGCGTTGGCAGGCAAGACATCCCAGTGGCACAACCGGATCGAGGACGTCTTGGCTCACGCCGATCACCTCACCACCTCGCTGCTGACCTACCTCAGACTCGACGCCCACGAAGTGGGGTCGGTGCGCACGGTCGACCTCGGTCTGGTCGAAGAGGAACTTCGCGACCACTACGTGGGGCTTGGCGCGACGCCAGAGACCTTGTCGTGGGCGTTGGACGGTCTCGTCCGATGCCAGCCGGACTCGATCCTCGAGATCCTGCGGCTCGTGATCGACAACGCGCTGATCCACACCGGGAAGCGGACGCCGTCGATCGACGTCTCGTCCGTTCACGAAGACGGCCACGTCCTCATCCGGGTCACCGACAACGGGCCCGGCATCAGCTCGGTGAATCGTGAGCGGGCGTTCCGCCCCCTCGAACGACTGGGTGACGAAAGCCCGGGCGTCGGCATGGGATTGGCCGTCGCTCGCCGCCGGGCCGGCCTCGCCGACGGGGATCTGTTCATCCAACAGGGAACCAGCGGGGGCACGACCGTCGTGCTCCGCCTCAACGGGGGCTGACCACCACGAGGTCGACCTCAGCGATATTCCGGGTTCTGATCAGCGGCGTTGGTGACATTCTCCCAGTCCGCCGGCTGATTTCCCTTGGCCGGAAAGCCACCGGCGTCGCGGAGCAGCTTCGCAGTGTGCATCAGGTTCCAGGCCATGAATGTCGTGTTCCGATTCGTGAAGTCGTTGTCGTATCCGGCCGGCACATCCGAGCCCTCGATCACGTCGCCGTAGCTGGGACCGGGCCCGGCCTCACCGATCCACCCGCAATCGGCCTGCGGAGGAATCGTGTAGCCGATGTGGGACATGGCGTAGAGAATTTCCATCGAGCACGCTTTCACTCCGTCCTCGTTGCCGGTCACGATGCAGCCCGCGGTCTTGCCGTAGTAGAGGTACTGACCGCGGTCGTTCCGGTCACCGCTGTAGGCGTACATACGCTCCACGGCGAGCGTGGCAACACTCGACTTCACTCCGAGCCATATCGGCGTTCCCATCACGAAGATGTCGGCGGCCATGATCTTCTCCTGGATCGCCGGCCAGTCATCGGCTCGACCTTGCGGCCCGAGATCCTTTTCCATCCCGAAGGCGATGTCGTGGTCGAGTGCGTGCAGGATCTCGACGTCGACCCCCTCCTCCCGCATGATCCCTGCGGCACGGTTGACGAGCTTCATGGTGTGCGACTGCGAGGCGTCATATTTGATCGAACAGTTCAGGAACAGCGCGCTGAGCGAATCGAAAGCCATGCGAGAGAGTAGCGTTCCCCCTGCACGTGGCCGGAGTCGGACAGGATCTGACCGTTTTCGGCATGGCGACTGGCCACCGTTTCCGGGCCTCGCCGACCAATACTCCCGCCAGAACGATCATCGGTCCACCGACCAGAAATGACACAAATGATGTCCATCACTTCCCGCCTCTCACCCGTAGCCGACCACGTGGCCCACCCCCGCTCGGCCCGGCGAGCGGCACTTGTATTCGGAGCCGTCGCTACCGCCATCCTGGCCGGCCCAGTCCCGGCGATGGCCCAGAGCGCCGGAGAGGCCGACGCCGTCTGCCAGACCGTCGACATGGGCGGCACACGGCTGTTGAAGCTCAAGGACGCCTATACCCGGACGATCCCGATCGAGCTGCCCGCCGGCACGGTCGACATCCCTCGGGCCCGTGCATGGGACGGCTACGTCGGCCGTTCGACCACCGGAGTGCAGACCTCGGAGCGATACGAGATCGAGTTCCTGGACAGCGCAGGCAACGTCGTGGCCACCTCGGCGCCCACGGGTGACGTTCCGGACGGTCTCGAAGAGGCCGAGTGGATCGGCTCACTCGGCCAGGTGGAGCTGCCTGTGGCCGTCACCGGTGTTCGGGCCCACCATCGAAACGACCTGCCCGCCGACAACACCCCCGACAGTGTGAACGCCGGGGACTTCACCGTCTGCTACACGGTGGCACCGACGAGCGAGACCACGACTCCCGAGACCACGGTTCCGGAAACCACGGTTCCCGAGACCACGGTTCCGAAACCACGGTTCCCGAGGCCACCGCTGTCACCGAGTCGACGACGGAGCCGACGACCGTCGACACCAATCCGGCCGGACCGATCGTGCAGACGCCGAGCACGGTCGCCCCAACGACACCAACGTCGGCCACCCCCACGACTGCGGCACCGACAACGGCCACGACCGTCGAGCAAGCTGGGGCGACGCTTCCGGTCACCGGATCGGCGACCTGGTTCATCGTTCTCGCCGGAACCGTTCTCCTGTCCCTGGGTTGGGGTCTCAGGCAGGTTGCCGGCCACCTCGAGTAGCCCGCCAACGATGTCCAGGACAACCACACCTCGTCGACAACCGTCTGCCGCCGAGCGACAGCGCCGTCGTCGCGGTCCTCACGTCCTGATCGTCGGTGGCGGCACGGCCGGAGTGCACGCGGCGTCAGCGCTCGCGTCCCCGGCCATCACGGTCACCATTGCCGAGCCGAGCGGTCACCACCCATTTCTCACCCGATTGGCTGCTGTCGCCGGGGGGACCCAGCCCCGCTCGGACGCCGCAGCTGCGCTCTCCGACCTGCTTCCGACCGCTGGGATCGAGCGGGCGGCGGTCGTCGGCGTGCACGAGGCCGAGGACACGGTGAGGGTCGAGCTGGCCGACGGTCGCAGCATCGACGCCGATGCCGTGATCGTCGCATCTGGTGCCGAGGCCATGCGCCCCGCCATCCGAGGCTTCGATCACGCCCTGACCCTTCGGTCCCCTGCGGATGCCTTCGAGATCGGCGACCAACTCGAATCCACCGATCATCTGATCGTCGTCGGCGGCGGCGCCACCGGATGCCAACTTGCGGGGGCTGCCGCCCACCACCGGCCCGAGCTTCGAGTGACGATCATCGAGGCAACCGGCCGATTGTTGGGGGGCTTCCCCCCTGCGTTGGGCCACCGGACGGCGACGATCCTCGACCAACGGAGCGTGGCGGTGCGCCTGGACAGCCGCGTCGCCGAGATCACGGGCGACGGCGTGCTGCTCGAAGCCACGTTCGGCGGCGCCGAACCGCGCTCGTTGGCCGGCACCGTCGTGTTTGCCGGCGGCTTCGAGGCGCAGGGCAGCAACTTCGGTGAGACGAGAGACGGCCGCCTCGTGATCGATGCTGCCGGTCGGTTGGCGGGCTGTGGTCGAGTCTTCGCCGCTGGTGACATCGCCGCTCACACCGACCGTCGCGGCGCACTCCGACCCATGTCGGCTCAGATCGCCGCTCAGGCAGGAAGGGGCGTCGGCCGAAACGTGCGCCGCTTCCTCGCCGGAGCGGATCCCGAACCGTTCGGACTCACCGATCTCGGCTGGGTTGTCGATCTCGGGGGTGGGCGGGGTGTGGCCGAGGTTCTCGGGGTTCCACTGGCCGATCCGTTCACCGACCGACTCGTGCCTCTTCTGCACACCGCGATCGACTACCGCAATCTCTGGCAGATCGGTGGCTTCACCGCGATGCGGCGCTTCGGGCCGGGGCTCGCGACCACACCGACACTCGAGGCGCTCGAACGAGAGCTCGGTTCGTTCGGTCTCGATCGATCACTCGGGTCAGAAGACGACTAGACCCAGCTGAGGGTCCGCTGCAGGCGCATGCTCTGCGCCGCCCAGGCCACGGTGACGAGTGCTGCGGCAATGAAGGCATCGATCCAGTAGTGGTTGGCCGTGAGCACGACCACGATCGTGGTGATCGCCGGGTGGATGGCGATGAGGTAGCGCCAGCGCGAGTCGAACATCCAGATCACACCGATGGCCACGAGCAATGCCCATCCGACATGGAGCGACGGCATCGCTGCCAGTTGGTTCGCTGCTTCGGCAACGCCGAGGTCGTACGGATTCGGTCCGAGTAGCGCGCCGGTGTCGACGAATCCGAACAGTGGTGAATCGAGCATCCGGGGCGGAGCAAGCGGATAGACGAGGTGAATCAACATGCCGATCCCGGTGACGGCGATGAGCGTGTTGCGGATGCGGCCGAACTGTTGTCGGCGGAACGTCCAGGCAAAAGCGAGGAAGGCGAGCGTGACGGGAAAGTGGGCGACGAGGTAGTAGACGTTCGCCATCCTGACGACGCCGGTCTGGTCGAGCAGGTCGCGTTGGAACAGCAACTCGCTGGGGAGACCGAGTGACCGCTGGAAGCTCAGAACCTCCCGAGCGTTGCCGACGGCAACCGAGTACTCCTCGGCAGTGACACCGCGGACCGCGGTATAGAGCATCCACAGCGCACCGAGCGCCACGACGTTCGTGACCAGATCGAGCACACGGGTCGACCGGCGCCGCCAGAACGACGTCAGACCTCGATCTTTGTCCTCGGCTTCATTGATCGTCATTGCCATGGGAGAACCCACACCTCGTTGTTTCGGAGGAAGGGGCCGGCGCTCGATGCCGCACCGATCGATCTCGACCCCCCACCCACTGAGACAAAGGTACTCCACCACAGGTGGATTTGTCCTTCGCGTTTCTCTGAACCGGGTGCAACACCTCCGGTCCCGAGCGTGTTCCTGAGCCGAACGAATCAATCGTCGAGCAGACCTGACTTGCCGCCGACGGCGATGGCCTCGGCCCGATTCCGCACGCCGAGACGAAGGTACAGATTCTGGAGGTACCGGCGCACGGTGCGCTCGCTGTAGTGCAGGCGGCCGGCGATCTCGGAGACGGTCGTCCCGTCCGACAGTGCCCGCAGCAGAACGAGATCCACCGAGTCGAGCTCGGTCGATGGCCGCTCACGATGAGCCAGACGGGCAATAGCCTGCGCCGCCTGGCTCGGGAGCAGGACTTCGCCCCGCGAGGCGGCAACGATGACGTCGGCGGTGATGGTGCTCGATGTGTCGACGTACACCACGCCGTTGGCCCCCAATGACAACGATCGGGTGTATCCGTCGATGTCGAGCTGGGCGAGCACGGCCACGACGATGGTGCCGGGCTCGGAGGCGAAGGCTTCGAGCTGTTCCCATCGTTCGGGGCTGTCGCAGAGAATCACCACGAGCGGTCGACCCGCGGATCCGTCGCCCGGGTCGTCGGCCAACCTTCCCCGAGCGGCCAGGCGCGCCATGACGGACTCGCTGTACGGCGCCGAGCACCCGATACACGACCATCGCAACTTTGCCTGCACCATTGCGTTGACGTTAGCCAGATGTCCGCTTCCGGCCATCCCTGGGGCAATTGGGGTCAAGCGGGCAGATCTGCTTCAGGAGTGAAGCTGATCCACCGAGACTCTCTTCCATGAACGGCTCTTCCAGACGCGACCTCGAACGAACGCGCTTCCTCCTCCCCTTCCGCACCTTCCGCTGGGAGAACTTCGCCGGCTTCAGCCGCCACAGCGTCATGCCGGCGCTCCGAGCCACCACAGCGCCTGCGTCGACAGCCGGGGCGATCGTCGGGTCGCTGGTGATCGGTTGTTCGATGATCGGATTCGCCGTTGCGTTGCTCGTCGAGTCGCACCTGGGGTTGGCTCCGTACGACGTGTTCTCGGCCGGGGTCGGCGAGGCCACCGGCATCACGCTCGGCCAGGCCGGTTGGGCGATCTCCGCTGTGCTGTTCCTGGTGGCATCGATCCTCGGCCACCGTCCGGGGCCGTGGAGCGTCGCCTACGTCATCGGCAACGGCATCGCCATCGACGCCATGACCGGCCTGCTCGCCACCCCGGAATCGCTCGTCGCCCGGATCGCATTCCTCGGTGTCGGAATCGTGGCGATGGCCAGTGGGATCAACTTCGTCGTCCACGCCGGAGTGACCGGAGGGCCGTTCGAGCTCCTCATGGCCGCCGGTTCCGATCGCGGGATCAACCCGACGACAACGCGGTACTCGCTCGACTTCGGCGTTCTCGGCCTCGGCATCGCCATCGGCGGACCGATCGGTCTCGGCACCGTTCTCTACGCCGGCTCCATGGCGATGGTCCTCGGCCGCATCCGACAGGCGCTGCTCGATCACGAGGCAGGAAAGCTCGCACGCCTCGCTCCGGTTGCCTCTGAGTCGGTGTCCGGTCGAAGCGAGGCTCGGACCGCAGTACGTTGCTGAAGTGAAGATTCGTTCGTTCGTCGGTATCGAGGGCCAAGCGGCCATCGCCGCAGACGACTCCCCCGACCTCCAGCCGGAACAGTGGTGTTGGATCGACGTCGAGCTCGATGCGACCAGCGACGACGAAGCCTTCGAAGCAGCCCTCGCCGCCGTCGACCTCGACTCGATGGCGATGAGCGATGCCTTCAACGAAGTCGATCTGCCAAAGCTCGACGACTTCGACGACCACCTGCTCGTCGTTCTGCACGGCATCGCCGACAACGACCAACCCACGCTGGAGATCGACTGCTTCCTGACCCGCCGTGAGATCGTCACCGTGCGCCGACACCATTCACCTGCGCTCGACGAGTTCGCTCGACAGATCCAGCGCCGCCCGGAACTGACCGCCGGTGGTCCGAGCGAGATCTTGGCCCGGATGTCCGACGTCGTTCTGCGTCGTTTTCTCACCGTGATGGACGAGCTCGATGACCGTGTCGACGAACTGACAGACATGGGCCTCGACGCCCACCCGGACTTCCTCGAGGAGCTCACCGTCGTCCGTCGTTATGTGGGTGAGCTCCGTCATGTTCTCCGGCCCCAGCGCGATGTCTTCGATCGCCTCAGACGAACCCAGTCTCACCTGGTGACCGATGGCGGCCGTCGACGCTTCTCCGACGTCTTCGACATCGCCAACCGGTCGGTCCAGGAGCTCGAAGGAGTTCGCTCGGCTCTCTCCGAGACCCTCGGCGCCTACCGGGGCGCCGAGGCTCGCGAAGCAACCGAAGTCACAAAGGTCTTGACCGTGTATGCCGCAGTCGTCCTCCCGCTGTCCCTGATCGCAGGCTTGTTCGGCATGAACTTCGCCGACGTACCGGGAGCCGGCAATCCCAACGGATGGTGGATCCTGCTGGCTGCGATGGGCGCGATGGCCGGCGTCTCCCTGCTCCTGTTCGGGATAGCCGGATGGATTCGGCTGCCCCGCCTGCGCGTGAGTATCACGTCACGAGTTTGGGTGCCGGCCCGAATTCGTCAGGACGTGCAGTTGTCGGACGCCATGTTCGAACCCAGCGACTGACCCGAACTCAGTCGAATCGGCGTCGGTGCCGCTCATCGACACGGGCGGCAAGGGCCGCCGCCTCTGTCCGGCGGGTCATGCCGAGTTTGGAGAACAGGGCTGACACGTAGTTCTTGACGGTCTTTTCGGCCAGGAACAGCCGGTCGGCGATCTGACGGTTGGAGAAGCCCTCGCCGATGAGATCGAAGATACGCATTTCCTGCGGTGTCAGTTCGGTGAGGCGTCCCTCGTCGCTGTCCTTGAGCCGCTGCATCCCAAGGCGAACGGCAGCGCCATCGAGGAGTTGGGCGCCACCGGCGACCTTCCGGATGGAATCGACCAGGTCATTGCCCCGGATCTGTTTGAGGACATAGCCGGCAGCTCCGGCCATTGCCGCATCGATCATGGCTTGATCATCGGCGAACGAGGTGAGAATCAGGCAGGCGACCGATGGATGATCGGACCGGATCTGTCGACAGACCTCGATGCCGTTGCCATCACCGAGACGTACATCGAGCACGGCGACGTCAGGGGACACCTTCGCCACGACGTCGAGCGCCTCGGCGAAGCCACCGGCCTCGCCGACGACGTGCATGTCGGGTTCGGCGTTGACGAGGTCGCCGACACCCTTGCGAACGATCTCGTGATCGTCGAGGAGAAACACACTGATGGAGTTGCTTTCGCTCTCGCCTTGCGCCATGACGAGACATTGTTCCACGACAACGCCGAGTTCCCCGACGTTGCACCCATACTTGTCTCGTTCGACACCCGAAAGGAACACGATGACTGGACCCAGCGATCCAACACCGTCAGCGGTGATCGTGGCTGTCGGAGCCTCCGCAGCGAAGGGAAACGCGTTGGGTTCGACCCTCGCCAAGGCCTTCGATGTGGGGGTTTCCTCCGTACACGTCGACGGCGCCATCGAGGCGGTCGAGCCCACAGACGGCATGACGCCGGAGGAGACTCTTGCCGCTGCCATCTGTCGCGACCTCCCCGCCGACGGGCTGCTCGTGATCGAGAGCGAACACGCCGATCGTTGGCGGAGTAGGCATTCCATCGCCGAACACACCATCGACGCGTTCCCGGGAGCGGCTGTCGCCATCGGTCCGGCTGCGGGTGCAGATCTCGCCGATGGGCCCGTGGTCGTTGCCCTCGACGGATCTGAGGCGGCCGAGCTCTCCCTGGCCGGCGCGGCGCGTTTCGGTGACGCCCTCGGGCGAGCGCTACTGCTGGTGCGGATCGTCGATGCTCCCCTTCGTCCGGAACCCGATCGCACCGATCAGGTCGCGGCGGCTGCCTATCTGGATGCCGTTGCCTCGAGGCTGGCGGTCCTTGCCGACACCCTCGTGATCGAGTCCAACGACCCCGTCAGCGCCATCGTGGCTACCGCCACCGATCGGGGCGCTTCGCTCGTCGCCCTTGCGTCGCGCGGCGATCGGTCAACGGCACGCGGGTCGATGAGTCGCACTGCAGCCGGCGTCATCGCCGAGGCAGCGTGTCCTGTTCTGGTGATCGGGAGCAGCGGTCACTGACCGAGCGGGCCGGTTCGAACGCTCTCGATCGGACGAAACGCCCTCAGTCGGACGGATCGTCGGCGACAGGCACGATCACGGTCGGCACGAGCGGATCATGAACGAGCGAGGACGCGGTCGATCCCATCAGGAGGTATTCGAAGCCGCGGTGGCCGCGAGCTCCAACGACGACCAGATCGGCGTCTGCGTGACGAAGCACCGCTCGGGAGTCGCCCATCACCACCTTGGTCTCGATGGTTCGACCCTGTGACGCAGAGTGCGTGGCTCGCACGTTGTCGACGGTTGTCTCGAGCATGGACCGATACCGATCGTCGAGCCCATCGATCTCGGACAGGATCGCCCCGTCGTAGGACATCGGGGGTGCCCACGCACTGATGGCAGTGATGACGGCACTGGGATCGGTGTGCTCGATCGCCCACGTCAACGCGGCCTCGCTGTTTGCCGAACCGTCGATCCCGACTGCGATCTTGGATGCCTGGGCTGCCGGGTCTGCACTGGAGGGGACGATGACGACAGGGACCGTGCTGTGCGAGGCGCAGTACGCACTGATGGAGCCCAGCACGGCACTGGCGATGGCACCCCGCCCCCGGGAGCCGACGACGAGAAGCGATCCATCGACGGCACTCTCCACCAGGTTCTGCCCTGCATGCCCTCGTCGAATCTCCGACGGCACCGTGTCGATGCCCTTGATCGTGGGCTTGGCGTCCTCGATGAACTTCTTCGCCGCTTCCTCGAAGTAGGCGTCGGGTGGTGGCGGCGGTGAGCCTCCCAGCGGTGCGGACACCCCCCACCAAGGGGTGCTCCAGGCAACGACGAGACGAACCGGGCCCGGAGTGTTTGCGACGGCCCACGAGAGCGCTGTGCGGGAGTGCTCGGAACCGTCGATTCCGACCACCACGGGGGCATTGACTCGGGTTTCGGCTGCGGCCGCGGTCACGTCAACGCTCCTCGTACAGGTGGTCCATCTTCTGCAAACGGTTTGCCAGCTGCTTGGCCATGGCCTTGGTCAGCGACGGATTGTCGTCCAGGATCTGGTCGAAACGGTTGTAGGGAATCACGAGGACCGCGGTTTCGGTTGCCGCCGACACGCTCGCACTGGCCAGGGCCGTGGCGCCGAACAGGGCGAGTTCGCCGACGAGCTCACCAGCCGGGATATCGGCGACGTGCTGGTCGCCGACGTGGACTCGAACCGAGCCGCTGATGATCACGTATCCCTCGTGATGCCGGTGGCCCTCCTTGATCAGAACCGTTCCCGCAGCCACGGTCACCTCGTCGGCAGCCGATGCAAGATGCTCGAGTGCCTTTTCGTCAGCCTTGGCGAACAGCGGAATGGCCTTGAGTCGATCCATCTTGGCATCGTGGCGGTGTAGCGGCATGATCAGCACTCCTTGGAGATCCAGCGGTGGATGTCGGACAGTGTCCCTCGCCGGAAGCCTTTGTGCGAGCCACATCCGAGATCCATTGCGACTGTTGTCCATGACGGGTCGTTTGGTGAAGGGCCGAAGGTCACCTGGACCTACGATCCGACGCATGCCCACCGCATCAGCACCACCCAGCGGCCAGCTACGACAACTCCTCGTCGAGTACGACAGAGCGCTCGGCCACACCGACGACCTGTGGACCGACCTCAGCATCGAGCAGGTGCACTGGCGAGCAGACGAACAGTCGAGCGCCATCGGATGGCATCTCGGTCACCAACCGGCGGTCGCTCATTTCATGGTGCGCAACCTGACTGCGGCCGAGCCGAGTCCGGACCCCGGGCTCGACCAGCTGATGGATTCGGCCACACCGCCGACCGATCGCGGCGATCTTCCCGACCTCGAGCGGCTCGCGGCCTATCGATCCGCTGTCGCCGATCGGGTGCGGTTCCGCATCGGCGACATCGCCGCCGGGAACGTGGCCGCGCCCCATCAGCTGGCCCTGGTCGGTGTGGGTCTCCTCACCTCACTGATCAATCATGAGTACCAGCACAGCACCTGGATCGCCGAGGTCCGGAGCGAGGTGCACGGTCTGGCGGTTCCCGCCCTGCCCACATCGCCGCTGCTGGAGGTGATCGACGGGTACACCGTGGTGTCGCTTGGCTGATCAGGCGGCGGCGATCGTCGTGCGGTGCAGCAGGCGGTGATGGCCGTCGTAACCGCCGGTGGCCCGGTGAAGGACCGAACGGTTGTCCCACATGACGAGCATGTTCGGTTCCCACCGGTGCCGGTACACGAAGTCGTCAGCTGTCTGGTGTCCGTAGAGCTCACCCAGGAGCGGGCGTGCCTCGGCATCGTCCATGCCCTCGATCCCGATGATGTAGCCGAGGCAGCTGAAGACACCGAGTTGCCCCGTCTCCGGGTGGGCTCGAATGATCGGATGGAGTTGTGTGGCCATCGCCGCAGCCGAAGGCCGGATCGCCATGCTGCGGCCGTGTGCTCGGTCGTCGTCCCCGTAGGCACCATCAGGGGCGTAGCCGCCTCGAGCGGAGTGGATCGCCTGCGCCCCCTCGAGCCGTTCTCGTAGCGATGCCGGCATGGCGTCGAGCGCCGAGTGCTGGTCGGCGAACCAGGTGTCGCCGCCCTCGGGGGGAACGATCACCGAACGGAGGCACGTTCCGGCAGGGGGCCGCTCCTGGAAACTCCAGTCGCTGTGCCAGTTCTCGGCGAACAGTGGCGCCGTTTCGTCGGCCACGCGTTCGACGGCGATGACGTGGTCCCGACCATCGATCGGCGCGATGAACGGGTCGTCCCCGAAGCCACCGAAGCTCAGGGTGAACCGCTCGAGGTCGTCGTCATCCATTGGTTGATCAGGGAACGACAACACGTGGTGCTCGAGCCACGCGGTTCGGATTTCGGCCACGGTCGCCTGATCGAGCGGTTCGGTGAGATCGACGCCACGAACCGTTGCTCCGCATGCCTGTCCCGATGGAGTCACCTCGATGGCCATGCCGGGCGACGCTAGTTGGATTCGGGCGGGACGTCCGGTCGAGCGATGCCGGCTGCGAACGCGGCGATCACCGCTTGGACGCGATCGCGGACTCCGAGCTTGGCGAGAGTGCGGCTGAGGTGGGTCTTGACCGTTGCCTCGCTGAGGTACAGGGCAGCCGCGATCTCCGCATTCGACCGACCAGCGGCCAGGTGCTCGAGGACTTCGCGTTCCCGATCGGTGAGTTCATCGATCCCGGGCACCGATGTTCCCTGTGGCTGTGACCGGCCCGAGGCGCGGGCCTGTTCCACGACCGCCTTGATCAGCGAAGGAGCGATGGCGACATCACCGGCCACGACGGCACGAATTGCCCCGATGAGAGCGTCGGCCGATGCGTCCTTGAGCAGGAACCCGGATGCACCGGCCAGGATGGCAGCCGAGACGTATTCGTCGAGGCCGAACGTCGTGAGGATGATGATCCGGGGCGGGTCCGGCTGGCTCATGATCAGCTCGGTTGCGGTCAGACCATCCATCTCCGGCATACGTATGTCCATCAGCACCACGTCGACACGACGGGTCCGGCATGCCTCGATGATGGCGGCACCGTCGCCCACCGATGCCACCACGGACATGTCGCTCTCGTTGTCGACGATCAGCTCGAAGCCGGTGCGGATCATGTCGAGGTCGTCGGCGATGGCGACGCGGATCTCGCCGGCATGGACGGCTCGGGTACCGCCTTCGGGCGTCATCGTGCCACCTCGCCGCCAGGTCGGCGCGTGTCCGAGTGCTCCGCCATGGCCGGTGTCTCGGGTTCGTCCACGGGCAGCGTTGCTCGCACCACGAAGTTCGCACCCTCGCGCCTGGCCGACAGGGTTCCGCCCAACACGTCGACCCGCTCGGCCATACCGGCCAGGCCGAGACCTCGGCGATCGCCGGCGTCCGGAGCCGCGGGGGCCAGCGTGCTGGTCACGACGACGTCGAGATGGGTCGGTTGACAGTCGAGAACCACCCGAATCCTCACGTCCGGCGGGCCATGCCGCATGGCGTTGGTGAGGGCTTCCTGCACGATGCGAAAGGCACTGCCGGCCACCAGCGCCGAGGGCAGACAGCTCTCGCACGGTGCGCTGTCGACCTGGGCGTCGACACCGGCCCCGGCCAGCCGGAGGACCAACTGACGGGTGGCGGCGAGATCGGGCGGAGGGGCGAGCTCCAGATCGGAGGAGGTACGGAGACCGATCAGGACGCGGCGAATGTCGGTGAGTGCAGCTCGAGCCGACAGGGCGATCGCGGCCACCGCTTCGCCGGCCGCCTCCGGCTTCTGATCGGCCACGCGATGTGCCGCTTCGGCCCGCACGGCGATGACCGAGAGTGTGTGGCCGATGATGTCGTGAAGGTCACGAGCGATCCGCGATCGCTCGTCGGCCAGCTCTGCTGCCTGCTCGTGCTCGTTGCGTAGCCGCGTCTCGGCGATGGTGGTGGCCAATTCGACCGCGAGCATGCGCGACCGTGCAGCATTGACGCCCAGCACGATGGCCGTGATGCAGGTGAGGGCCACGAGCGGAACGAGGTACGGCGTCACCTCGTCCGTGGCGGCAACTCCGACCGAGGTGAGGAGCGTGAGCATCGCCGTGACGGCGACCGCCAGGCGCGCCCCTCGTTGCCCACCATCAGCGGCTGCCGAGTACAGGATCACCAACATCGGCAGCAGGACGTCGGGGAGACCGATGACCCAGACGACACCCTGGGCCAGGGCACCGATGATGGGAACCACGATCGGATCGACGCGTCGGACGACCACGAGGACCGGTGGCAGCACCATGAGCGCCCAGTGCCACCATTGCGTCGGTTGCAGGGTGTCCGGACGGCTGGCGTCGATGTACAGCCCGGACAGAACGGCGACGACCGTCAGCCCGCCACCGAGGGCGACGTCGGCAGCTGTCACCGCTCGACGGGAGGAGCCGGGACCGAGATCGGCGAAGAACGAAGCAGCCACGATCAGTCAGTCTGGCTCAGACCGGACCCGAACCCGTCGACGTGACCGTCGACGGAACGCCGTTCTCCCACTGCGAGGCCGGCACCGAGGAGAGCCGATCGCGACATCGTCGAGTTGTTGATCATGCAACGATCCTGAACGACGAAGATGCCATCGTGATCAGGCAAAGGTCGACAACCGGGTCATCCGAAGGTCTGATGCCATACTCGGTCGATGACGACCACTCCGATCGACGCAACCTCGGCCCTACGCAACAAACGCGACACGCGGACCTACACCGACGAGGCAGTCTCGGCTGAGTTGATCACGCAACTGATGGACACGGCCCGTATGGCCGGTTCGGCGAAGAACGTGCAGCCGATCCGCATGGTGGTGGTCACCGACACCGCGAAGAAGGTTGCGCTCCAGGACAGCGGCGACTTCGCGTCCTGGATCGGCGGTGCGCCGGTGGTGGTCGTGGTCACGGTGTCCGCTGATGCCGGACCGCGGGCAATGTTCGACGTCGGTCGGCATTCCCAGAATCTGATGGTCGCCGCCTTTGCCGAGGGCCTCGGCAGCTGTCCGGTCACGATCCATCGGCCCGAGGTCGCCCGATCGGTGCTCGGCATCCCGGATGACGTCGACCCGTCGATGATCGTCACGCTCGGTTGGCCACAGCCCGGCGAGAAGCCTCCACCGCAGATCGCCAGCCCTCGCGTCGCTGTCGACGCCTACGCACATCGGGAACGCTGGGGCGCCTGAGTGAACAGCCGCACGGTGCGTCGTATCAGCGGTCTGGGCGTAGCGTTGATGCTGTCTCTGATCGGAAGCGTTCTTCTCGCCTCGCCTGGCCATGCATCAGGGGCGTCACCGATCGACGAGATCACGCTCGCCGACGACTTCCGTCAACCACACGCCGACGTGCTCCGGCTCTACTACGCCATCTTCGATCGCGAACCCGATCTCGGCGGAGCCAGGTATTGGATCGGTCGCTACAACGACGGCGACGCGATCGCCACCATCGCCGACCACATGACCCACTCCCCCGAGTTCATCGCTCGCTACGGCGACGCCGGCATCGAGGCCTTCATCACCGCGTTGTACGAAAACGTGCTGGATCGGTCGCCCGATCGCCAGGGCTTCGAGTTCTGGGTCGAGGCGCTCACCTCGGGTCGTCTCCCGCGTCTCAACGTCATCCGCCACTTCGCCGACAGTTCCGAGTTCGTCGCCACCCACCAGTTCCCCGGCGAGGCCGAAGCGCCGGATGGCCCGCCACTCACCCGTCCGGTTGGCTCCGCTGGGCCGATCATCACCTTCTCGGTCGAGATCGAGCCGGTGCTCGGTTGGTCCCAGGTCGACGCTGCGACCGAGATCGTTGCCATCCTCGGCGACCATCGCGGCTGGACGGCCCCCGGCACGATCCGCTTCCGCCTCGTCGATCCAGACGTTGCCGATGTCCGAGTTCGCATCGCCACTCCGGCAACGGTGGATGCCCGCTGTCGACCGCTGAGGACCGGCGGCACCTTGTCGTGTCGGAGCGGCCGATCGCTCAACCTCAACAGCAACCGCTGGGCGAGTGCCACCACGTTCTGGTCGGCACCGCTGTCGGAGTATCGGGCCTATCTGATCAATCACGAAATGGGTCACTACCTCGGTCGTGGGCACCAGTCGTGCCCCGGTTCTGGGCGCCTGGCCCCCGTCATGCAGCAGCAGACGAAATCGTTGGCCGGCTGCCGTGAGAACGGCTGGCCGTACCCCTGAGCTGTCGCGCCCGACCCTTTTCCTCAAGCGACTTCGAATGGGCGCCGAAAGCTCTAGGCATGGGAATTGGAAGATTAGTTGGTGGGGCAGTTGCTGGACTCGGACTGGTGGGCCTCGGCTACACCGGCCTCGGAGGCCAGGACGAAACCACACGTGACGACTCCGGCAACATCGTGGAGGCCGGCGAGGTGGGAGCATTTCGCATCCAGCTCGGCGACTGCCTCAACGGTGCCACGACCGGCTTGATCGAGTCGATGGACGGCGTGCCCTGCACGTCGCCGCACGACGTCGAGGTGTACTACACGTTCAACATCCCGGACACGAGCGACTCGTATCCGGGCGACGATGCGACCGGCGAGATCGCGGGAGAAACCTGCTACAACGCCTTTGCCGGCTTCGTCGGCAAGGACTACCAGACCTCGGTCTACGAGATCAGCTCGCTGTCGCCCTCGGCCGAGAGCTGGGAACAGCTCAACGATCGCGAAGTTCTCTGCCTGATCATGAACTACGACGGCACCAAGAAGACCGGATCGGCCCAGAACACCCGCATCTAGGCGGGCACGCTGCTCTTCAACGAGCGGCGGTCCGGGCGATGGTCAGAGTCGAGCCGAGTCGAGTGCTGCCACGAGCATCCGTTCGGCGGTGAATGCACTGACTCCGACGATCGAACCGCCGACCTCGATGGTCGTGGTGCCGTCTGGCGACATGGCGATGATCGTGGCCTCGGCGCCGGGGATGATCGAGTTGGCCTCGAGGTACTCGAGCAGGCCGGGGGTGAACTCGAGCTCCTCGGGGATCCGCGTGATGACTGCGGTGACCCCCGGCCCCAGAGACGACAGCGCCACCAGCTCGCGTTCGACGTAGCCGGATCCGGGAATGGGATTCCCGTGCGGACAGGTGGTCGGATCGTCGAGTGTTCGCGACGATCGCCAGCTCGACGGCAGGGCTGATCACGTGTTCCCACTTGCCTGCTTCGTGGTGCGCTTCGGCCCACGAGAGGCCGAGCATGTCGGTGAGGAAGCGTTCGGCCAAGCGGTGACGGCGCACCATCGTCGTGGCGAGCTCGCGACCTGCGACGGTGAGGCTGATTTCGTTCTTGGTGACCGTGACCAGGCCGTCGTCCACGAGCCTTCGCACCATCTCGGATACGGCGGGCCGGGACACCTCGAGCCGCTCGGCGATCCGGGCCTGGATCACCCGTTGGCCATCCTCGTTCAACTCGAAGATGGTCTCGCAGTACTCCTCGAATGCCGGGTGGTGCTCGGGTGACGTGTACTCGGCCATCTCCAGAGCCTACCGAACCCGTGCGGGTCGGGCCGGCTCGGACAAGCGTTCACCGGCAGCCGTGGCAGGGGACCGGCCCGAAGTGAGTGGTGTGTTCGGTCCAGGTGTCGCCGTCGTGGTACCGAAGTTTGTGGTCGCCTCGGGGATCGTCGTGCCAGCCCTTGCGGGTCACCCGAACGGCGGTTGCGGATGCGTTCATCGTCTCGGTCATCTGGATCGCCATACATCCATCGTGAATGCGCTTCGGATCGAACGAATCGGGGAATACCCACATCGGGTGCACCGCCGATCGGGGATGCGAATCGGGACCTCAGACCCTTTGCAGTAGGGCTGCGACAGAGTGGAGTGGTCCCCATGACGAATCACAGCAGTCCCGCTCGCATCGTCGCCGACTTGATGACCGACGACCTGATCACCATTCGGGCCGAGGACTCGATCGACAATGCTCGTGATCTCGTCCTGTCGCTCGGCATCCATGCCCTTCCCGTCACCGAGGGCGATGTGGTCGTTGGCATCCTCACGACCGCCGACCTGTCAGACGACTGGCCCGGCAACGAGCTCGTCGGCGCCGCCATGAGCGCTCCGGTCTGTCGGATCTCGCCAGAGGCAACGATCGGCGAAGCTGCCGACGAGATGCTCTCGAACTCGGTCCACCATCTGATCGTCGAGAACAGGCGGGGAACCGTCGGCTTGCTCAGCAGCTTCGATCTACTGAGGGCTGTGTCGGCCGGTTGGCCTGAATGATAAGGAAGCCTTACGTTTCTTGATCAGCAGGCGATACTCTTCCGACATGCGCTCCCGAAACCTGCTCATTCCCCTGGTTGTCGCCGCTGCTCTGATCGCTGCGTCGTGCAGCAGCGACGAAGCGACCGTCACCGTGTACTCCGGGCGGACCGAGAACCTGATCCAGCCGATCATCGACGATTTCGTCGAGGAGACCGGGATCCAGGTCGAGGTCCGCTACGACGATTCGGCCAACCTGGCCCTGCTGATCCAGGAAGAGGGGGATCAGACCCCGGCTGATGTCTTCTTGTCCCAGAGCCCCGGCGCGGTCGACTTCCTCGACGAGGCCGGTCGCCTCGCCGTGCTTCCCGACAACGTGCTCGACCTCGTCTCGCCTTCGGTTCGCGACGACGAAGGTCGATGGGTCGGATTCAGCGGTCGGCAACGCGTGCTGGTCTACAACAAGGACCTGGTCGATGCCGCCGATCTGCCCTCGAGCGTGTACGACCTGACCGACCCGGCGTGGTCTGGACGAATCGGCATCGCACCGGCGAACGGATCGTTCCAGGACTTCGTCACCACGATGCGAGGCCAGATCGGTGACGAGGGGACGAGCGAATGGCTCGAGGGCCTGGTCGCCAACGACGTGCAGAGCTACGCCAACAACGGGGCCATCGTCGCCGCCGTCGCACGGGGCGAAATCGACGCCGGACTGGTCAACCACTACTACAACTACCGGGCCATCGCCGAAGACCCCAACCACCCCGGACTCAACCACCAGTTCGCCACCGACGACGTCGGCAGCATCCTCATCGTCACCGGCGCCGCCATTCTCGAGCGACACCGACGCGCCGGACGAAGCGGCAGACCTGATCGAGTGGCTGCTGCAGGAAGAAGCGCAGCGCTACTTCGCAGACGAGACGTTCGAGTATCCCCTCGCCAGCGGCGTGGGTCCGTCCGGTGATCTTCCACCCGCCGAGTTCACCGCAGTGGGCGGGATCGACCTCGGAGCACTCTGGCGAACGGACTCGACGGCACACGGGGTCTCATCACCGCCGCCGGCCTCGAAGGCTGACATGCCGGAGTGCGCCATGATCGCGGTGCCGGCCCTCGGGGCGCGCCGTTGGATGCTGATCCACTCGATGGTCGTCGGTGTGGTGTTCGCACTCCCGGCGCTGTTCGTGGCGCTGCGGACGCTGCAACTCGGTGGCGAGCTCAGCGACGACCGTGCGGGCGGCGATGGGTCCCTTGGGACGCACGATCCTGCTGGCCTCGACGGTGTCGACGACCGCGGCGACTCGTCGGCACGCTGCTCGCCTGGCTGCTGGTCCGCACGAATGTGCGTGGACGCTCGGTGTGGCGGGTGGCGGTCGTTCTCCCACTGGTTCTCCCGAGCTTCGTCGGTGCCGCCGCGTTCCTCGCCGCCCTCACACAAGGCGGTGTGCTGCACGGCCTGCTCGACATCATCGGGGTCGAATCACCCCGCTTCCGAGGGTTCTGGCCGTCGTGGTTCGTCCTGTCCCTGTTCACCTATCCGTACGTGTTCCTTCCCGTCGCCGCCCGGCTCCTGGCGCTGTCGCCTGCGCTGGAGGAGACGGCACGGGTGCTGGGCCGATCCGCGTTCGAGACCTTCCGGGAGGTGACGCTGCCCCAGCTGAGGGGCGCCATCACATCCGGCGGTCTGCTCGTCTTCCTCTACACGGTGAGCGAGTTCGGAGCGGTGCAGCTGCTCGGCTACGACACGTTGACCCGCGTGATCTTCGCGTCTCGGTTGACCGACCGAGCCACGTCGTTCACGGCGTCGCTCATCCTGGTGCTGCTCGCGCTGCTCGTCGTCCTCGGGGAACGGTCACGTCGGACGCCGGCGGCGACCTGACGAACCCGTTCGCGTGCATGCGATCGAGCCGGTCGATCTCGGCCGCTGGCACGGTCCAGCGCTTGCCGCCATCGTGTTCTGCTGCACGTTCGGCCTGTTCGTGCCGGTCGCAAGCTTGTCGACGTGGGCCTGGCGTGGTTTGTCAGACGGGCGAGTCGGCTTCGACGGTCTGCTCGAGGCGGCGATCAACACCGCCGGGGTCGGCATCGTCACTGCGTTCGTGGCTGTCGCCGTCGTGCTCCCGCTGGCCACCCTCCTCGTTCGGTACCGCTCCCGCTCGAGCGAGGCGGCGTCGATCGCAGTGGTCGGTGGGTTCGCCGTGCCCGGCCTGGTGATCGCCCTGTCATTGGTGTTCTGGACGCTGAACGCGCCAGTGGTCGGTCGCGCTCTACCAGTCGCTGCCGCTGCTGATCGCGGCCTACGTGATCCATTTCGGCTCCCAGGCGCTGGGGGCGGCCGAAGACTCGGTTCGTGCCGTACCGGCGACGCTCCGAGAGTCGAGCCGGCTGCTCGAACGATCGCCGATCCGCCGGGCCGTACGAATCGACGCGCCGCTGATGCGACCGAGCCTGGTGTCGGGCGGGGGCCTGGTGCTGCTGTCGACGGTGAAGGAACTACCGGCGACCCTCCTGCTGGCCCCGACCGGGTTCCGAACCCTGGCCACCGAGGTGTGGGGCTCCTACGAGGACGGGTTCTTCGCCGAGGTCGGCGTGGGCGGCATGATCCTGATCGCCTTGTCGGCTGCGCTCACCTGGGTATTGGTGCTCCGCCGATCCGATGTGATCCGCCCACGATGACCCATGTTCGGCAGCCTTGACACTCGATAGCCTTGACGCCGTGTCGGCCAGACCCACCTCCCCCGCCGCGCCGACCTCGGGGCCGGCGGCGACCCCTCCGGCGTTTGCGGCCGAGCCGGTGTCGATTCGTGGGCTCTCGGTCGAGTTGGGCGACCTCCAGGCCGTTCGCGACGCCTCACTCGACGTCGAGGCCGGCCGAGTGCTGGCCCTCCTGGGACCGAGCGGCTGCGGCAAGACCACGCTGCTGCGTGCCATCGCCGGCCTGCAACGACCGACGACCGGTTCGATCATGATCGGCGACCAGGTCGTCTGCGGCGACGGCACATTCGTGGCTCCCGAGCACCGACGAGTCGGCATGGTCTTCCAGGACGGCGGACTGTTCCCCCACCTGACGGTCGAGCAGAACGTGCGCTTCGGCCTTCGCGACCACGATCAACCGGCTCGGCGCGTCGCCGAGATGCTGGGCCTCGTCGGCATGACCGACTTCGCCGATCGGATGCCCGGCACCCTGTCGGGCGGGCAGCGGCAACGCATCGCGGTGGCCAGGGCGTTGGCGCCCGCCCCCTCGGTGTTGTTGCTCGACGAGCCGTTCTCGGCCCTCGACGCCGGGATGCGCACGCAGATCCGTCGTGAGGTGAAGCGGCTGCTGGCCACGCTCGGCATCACCACGATCGTGGTCACCCACGATCAGGAAGAGGCGTTCGCCATGGGCGAGCAGATCGCGGTGATGGCCGATGGTGCGATCGAGCAGGTCGGCTCCCCGTCCGAGCTCTACGAGTCACCGGCGTCTCCCTGGGTTGCGGCGTTCGTCGGCGACGGCGTGCGCGTCGATGGTGTGGTGTCCGATGGCGTCATCACGAGTCCGTTCGGCCGTCTTCCTGCCACACGCGGCAGACGGCCAGATGTTGGTGTCGGGACCGGCGACTGCAATCGTCCGCCCCGAGCAGCTCGGGCTCCGCGCCGGTGATGCCGGGACGGTGATCGACGTCGAGTACTACGGCCACGACGTGCGCTACGACGTGAAACTCGACGACGGAACGCTGGCCACCGTCCGCACGCTTCGAGCTGATTTCACGCTCGGCGATCGTGTGGCGCTGGTGTTCGACGGCGACAGCGTGCCGACCTGGGCGACCTCTCGCTGAACCCCCGACGTGGGGCGCACTAGCGTCGAGTCATGCGAGATCTCTCTGGACAAGTGGCGTGGATCACGGGTGCGGGAACCGGCATTGGCGAATCAGCTGCCCTGAAGTTGGCCGACGCCGGATGCACCGTGGTGGTGTCTGGCCGGCGGGCCGAACCGCTGGCGTCGTTGGTCGAACGCATCAGCAGTGCCGGCGGGTCAGCTTCGGCGGAGCCGCTCGATGTATCGGACAAACATGCGGTCGCTGCCGTCGTCGACCGCATCATCGCAGCGCACGGCCGAGTCGACATCGCGGTGCTGAGCGCTGGTATCAATGTGAACGATCGCAACTGGCCGGTCGTCACGACCGACGCCTGGGACGACGTCATCAACATCGATCTCAGCGGCGCGTTCTATTGCTGCCACGCGCTCGTGCCCGGGATGCGTGAACGCGGCGATGGCCTGATCATCAATGTTTCCTCGATGGCAGCCAAGGGTGTCAGTGCGCTCACCGGCCCGGCCTACACATCGGCCAAACACGCCATGAACGCGATGACCGCAAGCCTGCTGGTCGAGGAACGCAACAACGGCATCCGAGCTACGGCGATCTGCCCCGGCGAGGTCGCCACGCCGATCCTCGACGCTCGGCCGGTGCCAGTCAGCGACGAAGACAAGGCCCGCATCTTGCAGTCAGACGACGTCGGCGACCTGATCCTGTTCGTCGCCCACCAACCGCCCCATGTCACGCTGAACGAGATCCTGATCACCCCGACCTACAACCGCTTCGCCGCTGACAAAGGTCGACGCCCTGGCCGCATGCACCGAGGCGGCTCGCCGGTCCCGACTCTTCGGCCTTGGACGCAAATCCCCGAGATCGATGGTTTGAGCTTGCCGATCCGGGGCAGGACGACCGGCATGATCATCACCGGAGTTCTGCTCGTCATCGTCGGTGCCCTCACCGGTATTGGCATCCTCTACACCCTTGGCGCCATCCTCGCCGTTGTCGGCGTGGTGCTCGCCGTGCTCGGCGCCACCGGCAACGCCCTCGGCGGCCGCCGTTTCTACTGAGACCCTCACCCAGACCGAGGCACCCGATAGTGATGCCCCAAACCCGAGGTTTGTGACCCCCAGAAACGGGGGTCACAGCCTCGGGTTCCGAGCTTTTCGGTGGCCGAGGGGCGCCGGGACCCCGAACTAGGGTCTCCAGCGATGCGCCTCGAGAGCAAGCCCGCCGACCTGGTCGTCGAACACGCCCGGATGATCGCCACGGTCGACATCGACCGCCGCGAGATTCCCGGCGGATGGATCGCCGTCACCGACGGGCTCATCAGGGGCATCGGCGACGCGGGCGACACTCCTCCGGAATCGGCCCGTCGCATCTCGGCGGCTGACTGTCTGGTGACCCCCGGCCTCATCAACACCCACCACCATCTCTTCCAGAATCTCACTCGGGCATGGGAGCCCATGACCGGCCGCTCGCTCTTCGGTTGGCTGCAATCGCTCTACCCGACGTGGACGGCCAACATCGACCAGGAATCACAGTTCTCGGCGACCTGGGTCGGCCTGGCTGAGCTCGCCCTGTCCGGCTGCACCACGTCCAGCAATCATCATTACCTCCACCCGCCTCGGGCGGGTGATTTGCTGTCGGCAGAGATCGCTGCCGCGCAGTGACCTCGGGATGCGCTATCACCCGACCTACGGTTCGATGAGTCTGTCAGTGAAGGACGGCGGGCTCCCGCCAGACGATGCGGTGCGCGACGAGGACGACATCCTCGCCGAGTCCGAACGCCACGTGTTGCGCTGGCACGACCCGACCCACGGGTCGATGGTGCAGGTCGGGCTCGCTCCGTGTAGTCCGTTCACCGTCACTCCCGAGCTGATGCGGCGCACGGCCGAGCTGGCGGAGCGGCTCGATGTGCGCCTCCACACCCACCTGGCGGAGAACGCCGAGGACGACGCGTTCGCGCTGGCCACGTTCGGCATGCGCCCGGTCGACCTCTACGAAGACGTCGGCTGGTTGACCGACCGCACCTGGGGAGCCCATGTCGTTCGGCCGGACCCCGCCGAAGTCGCCCGGCTCGGAGCTGCCGGTGTCGGCGTCGCTCACTGCCCCAGCTCGAACATGATCCTGTCCTCCGGGATCGCACCGACGGTGGCGCTCCACGACGCCGGCTGCCCAGTGGGGATCGGCTGCGACGGTTCGTCGTCCGCTGATTCGGGTTCGATCTGGCAGGAGACTCGCTTGGCAATGCTCCAAGGGAAGCTGACCGCAGGAGCCGAGGCGATGACTGCTCGCCTCGCCCTCGAGTTCGCGACCCGCGGCGGTGCACGGTGCCTGGGCCGTGCTGGCGAGATCGGTGAGCTCTCGGTCGGTTCCGTAGCCGACATCGCCATCTGGAAACTCGACGGACCGACGTTCGCCGGCGTGCTCGACGACCCGATCGAAGGTTGGTTGCGCTGCGGTCCGACCGCAGCGTGGTGCACCATCGTCGACGGCATCCCCGTGGTGGAGGACGGACATCTCGTGTCAGACCAGCTCGACGCCCGACTGACCGAACACACACAGATCGCCCGCCGCTTCCAAACCGTGTCAAGACCCGGTACCCAGCGAACTGCGGCAATCAGCCCTCAGAATTGAGGCTCAGATGCCGCAGAACGGTGGGGTTTTGTGGCGGAGAGAGGGGGATTCGAACCCCCGGTACCATCGCTGGTACAACGGTTTTCAAGACCGACGCAATCGTCCGCTCTGCCATCTCTCCGTCGCCGATCCTAGCCAGTCGGGCAATGATCCGATGGTCGCTGGATCCCTGAAACAGCCGACCGGGGACCTTGTCCCCTGGCGGGCCGATCGGTCGGGACCGACGATCGAGACATGACAACGACCTCTCGACACCACGCCCATGATCAGTTGCTGTCTCGTGTCCGCCTGGCCGAACGGCGCCTGTCCCGACTGCAGGACGAACTGCAGAACAATGACGAATGGAGCAGCTCCGAACTCGCCGAGCGAGCCACCGAACTCACAGCCCGATGCCGCGAGCTGGCGGACGAGATCCGCCGCTGGACCGAGGTGCGGATCGGGGCGTCGACCGCCGTCGAGGACCTCGCGTCCGCCGCCGACGCCCTGGAAGCCGACCTGCTCTCCGCCCGGGCCACCGAGCCGGACCACTACGAAGAGGCAGTCGACCGACAGGTCCGAACATGGCGCACCAGGATCGATCGCCTCCGGCTCCAGCGCGGTCTGGCCTCGATGGAGACCCGCGACGAACTCGAAGACCTGGGTGACCGCCTGGAACACGCTCGCGACATCGTCATCGCCGACCTCCAGAACGTCGTCGGCGACGCCAAGGAGACCGTCATCGATCTGCGAACCGACATCGAGAAGGTCGTCGTCGACGTCCGCAAGGCAGTCGAGCACGTGGCGGCCTCATTGACCAGGAACTGATCATGTGGCGGCCCAGGAACTGATCATGTGGCGGCGAGTCGTGGCGGCCGTCCCGTGATCTGATTCCCTCAGTACATCTCCGGCGGCATCTGAGGAAGCGACTCGGGCTCCTCCACCTCGGTCATCGTGGCCTCCGCCAGGAGCAGGACCCCGGCCACGGACACCGCATGCTGCAGCGCCGTCCGCACGACCTTCGTCGGGTCGATGATGCCGAGCTCGTCCATCTCGCCGTAGTCGCGGGTCCTCGCGTCGAAACCGAAGAACCCCGAACCCTTCTCGAGGCGATCGACCACGACCCCCGGGTCGCATCCGACGTTCACGGCCAGTTGTCGAGCCGGGACTTGGAGTGCCGACCGCAGGACGAGGACCCCGATGCGTTCATCGCCCTCGAACTCGCGGGCCAACGCATCGAGCGAAGGAATGCATCGGATCAACGCCGCGCCTCCTCCGGGCACGATGCCCTCCTCGACCGCGGCCTTCGTCGAATTGATGGCGTCGTCGTACGCCTCTTTCAGCCGTTCGACCTCGGCCTCGGACGGCGCACCGACCCGGATGACGGCGACCTTCCCCGTGAGCTTGGCCAGTCGTTCCTCCAGCTTCTCCCGGTCCCAGTCGGAAGTGGTTTCGTCGATCTGGCGCCGCAGCTCTGCGATGCGGCCATCGACCGCTTCCTGGCCGCCACTCCCGCCGATCACCGTCGCATCATCCCGGCTCACCACGACCTTCGCCGCCGACCCCAGGTCGCCGAGCGTGACGTTCTCCAGCTGATCACCGGTCTCCTCCGAGATCAGCCGTCCGCCGGTGAGGATGGCGAGATCCTTCAGCATCTCCTTGCGACGGTCTCCGAACCCTGGTGCTTTCAGGGCAACCACCTTCAACGAGCCCCGCATCTTGTTCAGCACCAGCGTGGCCAACGCCTCTCCTTCGACGTTCTCGGCCACGATCACGAGACCTCGTCCGCTCTGCATGACCTGCTCGAGCAATGGCACGATGCTGCCGATCGTGGCGATCTTCTTCTCGAAGATGAGGATGAACGGATCCTCGAGCTCTGCCTCCATCGTCTGGGAGTCGGTTGCGAAGTACGCCGAGAGATACCCCTTGTCGATTTGGAAGCCCTCGACCACATCGAGCTCGGTCTCCATGCCCCGGGCCTGTTCGACCTCGATGATGCCGTCGGCGCCGACCTCGTCGACGGCCTTGGCCACCATCGCCCCGACCGCAGGATCGTTGTGGGCCGAGACTGTGGCGACATCGGCAGTGTCGCTCGTGCCCTTGACCGGCCGGGACATGTGGATCAACTCGGCGACGACGGCGTCGGTGGCCGCGGCGAGGCCACGCCGAATCGCGAGAGCACTCGAACCGGCGACCACGTTGCGAAGTCCTTCCTTGAACACGGCGTGGGCGAGGAGCGTCGAGGTCGTCGTCCCATCACCGACCTCGTCATTGGTGGCGACGGCGGCCTTGCGCAGCATCTCGACCCCGAGGTTCTCCTCCCTGTCCTTGAGCGTGAGCTGTTTGGCGATCGTCACCCCGTCGTCGCAGACGATCGGATTGCCGAACTTCTTGTCGATCAACACCGAACGCGATTCGGGCCCGAGCGTCGGGCGTACGGCATCCGCGAGGGCTTCGGCTCCGGCGAGCAGCTTGGCTCGGGCTTCGTCCCGGAACATCAACGATGTGTAGCTGGCCATGGGTCACTCCTGATCGTGGTCGGGTTCGTCTGTGTCGGGCTTCTCCGTGTCGGGTGGACCTGCGAAGTCGGCCGGCTCGGCCGATTCGAGAAAGTCCTGGAACTCGACGATGGCGCGCTCGATCTCTTCCTCGGAAAGAGCGGCGTCCTCGTGTTCGACGACGACCGCCGCCTCGTCGAGCACGTCGACGGCGGCCATGATCGGCACACCGAGCCGCACGGCCAGTGCGATGGCGTCACTCGGTCTCGCGTCGATTCGCTGCACTCCGCTGGGCGTCTCGACCTCGAGTTCGGCGAGGAACGTCCCGTGTTCGAGCGCCACGACCTCGACCGCCAACAACTCGCTGCCACCTGCCGCCATCACGTCGAGCAGCAGATCGTGCGTTCCCGGTCGGGGCGGCGTGACATCTGTCAGCCCGATGGCGATGGCGGTCGCCTCGGCCGGACCGATGAAGATCGGGAGCACCCGCGTGACCTCGTTGGACTCTCCGAGCAACACCACGGACGCACCCGACTCGCGATCGACCTGCATGCCGAGAATCTCCACTGGAACCATTCAGGGCCTCCCGTTCGTTCCGTTGCGTTCCTGTGCCGGCCGCATCCCATTCGAGGTCGGTCGCCTCGCGATTGTTCGCCAGCAGACCCTCGTCCACTAGGGACCGATGTCCCTGGTCTCGTCATCGAGCTCGAGACCGTGGACCTTCGACCCTGCGCCGCATCCTCGACCACTGCGACGCTGGTCATCGTCGGCCATTCGGCCACGTCCGACCAGAAGGAGGAACGACATGTCGGTCTTCTCCGGCAATCCCGATCCGGATCCCGTCTACGAGGTGACCGTCTACGAAGACGGTTCGGTCGTGAGCTGTACGTCGTTCGAGACACTGCAGGAGGCTGAGGTGTTCGCCGAGGGGTGGACCGAACGGGTTCCGGGCGCAACGTTCGAGATCGAGGACCCATCGCACGATCACTCGGCGTGGGAGGCCGTCGCAGCTGACGTGCCGCTCGAGTTCGAGGCACCGTCCTAGGAGACCCCGAGCACTTGGCCATGATCCAACCGGGGCCTGTGTGCTAACGAAACCGGTCCTCGAGCCTCCTGTAGATTCGTGAAGGCCATGACCGAAGACCGCGTCGAGGAGGCGTATCGACGCCTGCACCCCAGGTTGTGGCGAGCCCTGCTCGCCTACTGCGGCGATCCCGATGTCGCCAGCGATGCCGAAGCCGACACCTTCAACCAAGCCCTCCGCCGCGGCGCCGAGATCAGAGACGTCGATGCCTGGATCTGGCGAAGCGCCTTCAAGATCGCCGCCGGCCTCCTGGCCGACCAGCGCACGAGACGCATCCCTGTCGACGACGGCACGACCCTCCTGCTCTACGAGTCCCCCATCGTCGACTTCCTCTCCCAACTCGGCGAGCTCAGCGACCAACAGCGAGCGATCGTCGTGCTTCGCTACGCCGGCAACTTCAAACCGACCGAAATCGCCGAACTGATCGATTCGACCCCGGGCTCGGTGCGAGTCCAACTGCACCGATCACTCACCCAACTCCGCCGCCTGATGGAGACCCCCGATGGCAGATGACCCGTTCCTCGACCGCCACCCCGCCGACGACAACGACGCCCTCGACCCCGACCTCACCGCCCGATTCCGTCTGCTGGAGTCACTGACACCGCCGGACACCTGGCCGCGGAGAACCGGGGCAGCAACCGCGGAAGAGATCGGGTCGGACCGCAGCGGTGAGCGACCCTGGTGGCTACTCGTTGCCGCCGCAGCTGTCGTCGTCGCCGGCGTCGCCGCCCTCCAACTCGGTCCCACCGGCACCACATCGGTCGACGTCGCCGATGCGGGAACTCCCACTTGCCCCGTCACTGTCGCCCCCGAGGCCGGCTTCGAGCCGCCCGAGCCGTGGCCGGCGACCCCGAGCGCCGAGGAGTACGCGTGGTACGGAACCAAGGACCTCTGGACGGTGATCGACCGGGGCGAACATGCGCCCCGCAAGGGCGTGTGGTGGAGCGCCAACTTCCCGGGCGGGGCCGAGGAAGAACAACCCCAACTGCACATCACGTACCGACGCCTCGGCTCGGACGAGCCGACGATCGTGTTCGGTGGGCCGGGAACCAACGCCTACACCGTCCAGGACGGCGACTTCATGATCAACGGCATCGAACCGGAAGCACCTGGTTGTTGGCTGGCCACGGCCACCTACAAAGGGGCCACCCTCAGCTACGTGTACGAGGTCGGCTGACGGGCACCGTCACCGGCGAATCGAGACGCACGGATCGGTCGAGCACACCGTGGTTCCCGACGCCGGGTTCGGGATCACCGACCCGCCACGAAGCCCATTGGGGAGATCGACCGCGTCACCCACCGTCATCCGAGCCCGCCGATCGGAGGTCTCGCTCGCGTCGGCCCCGGCATCGGGATCGCTCTCGGCGGCACCGTCGGTCCCACTCGCTCCGCCGCTGTCAGCAGAACCACTGTCACCCGAACCGCCATCGGTTGCCGGCGCTCCCGAATCGGTGGTTCCCGGATTCGGTCCGCCCTCGGCGTCGGGTACGGCGCCATCCAGGGCGACGAATGCATAGGCATCGGGAATCCTCAACACAACTCCGGTCGGTGACTTCTGGAGAGTGATGTCGACCACGCCGGGGGCGGCCCGCAGCGGCGTGCGCACCGTGATCTGAGTGCGGTTCTGGTGCACCACCTGGCCCGGCTGATCACCGAACCAGACATAGGTGTCCGACGGGAACGTTCCCGAGATCACCACGGTGTTCGCCGCCGTCACATACCCCGCCTGCGGGCTCACTGACGTCGCCTCCCACTCACCCTTCTGCGCTGTCCCCGAGCCGAGGCCGTCCGGGACCGGTGCCGGCGTCTGCGGAATCGTGTTGGAGGGGACCGGCCCGGTCTCCGATGGCGACGTCGCCCCGGCCGCCGGCGTTGGGTCCGACGATCCAGCCGACCCGCTGTCGGCAACCGGAGAGGACGAAGCGTCATCGCCGCCGCCGGAAGTCGGGGCAGTGGCCGCATCGGTCGAGGTCGGTGCTTCGTTGGGTCGAACGGTTGTCGGGGACGAGGTCGATCCTCCGGAGTCACTCTTGCCACCCGACGAGGCGGTGCCATCAGAGGAACCCGTGCCATCGGAGGAACCGCTGCCACCCGACGAGGTCGTGCCGTCCGAGGAGCCGGTGCCATCGGTCGAGGCGGTGCCATCGGACCCGATCGTGGGCCGCGTCGTGTCCGAGCCCTCGACCACTTCGTCAACGGACGGCGTCGGCAAGGGGACGGTCGTCGGCGGTGTCGTGTCGACCGGCGTCTCCGGATCGCCCGGGATCTCGAACGTGGTCACGAAGGCATCGCCGAGTCTGAACTCGGAGGTGGCGAGCGGAACGGCCTCGATGATGAAGCTGTAGCGCCCAGCGGGCAGCGTCGTGCCGACGGCGACCGACGTCGCATCCGCATCGGCGAGCTCGACTGCGCCGGTCGCACTGGTGGTCACGACCTCGCCGTCGACCACGAACGGGTGATCGACGATGGCGTAGGCACCGTTGTCGTTGGTGTGGACCAGCGACAGCTCCCAGCGGTACTCCTCATCGAACACCACAGGCGGCGTCACGATCTCGACCGTGGCGGTGACGGCGTTCGACGGTCGGCTGATGCCGCTGACCCGCACCTCCAATTCGGTCGGGATCGGCGCCAGACCCTCGGCCCCGATGGCCGATGCCGTGTTGACCCGACCAGAAGCAGCAGACGTCGACAGCGCGTCACTGCGATCGACGCTGGACACGACGGCGTCGATCACCTCGGTGAGCGTGGCCTCCGGAGCGGTCTGCATCACCAGCGCCACCGTTGCTGCGACTGCCGGCGACGCCTGGCTCGTTCCCGACATGAATCGGAAGTCGTCGCCGGGAACCGTCGACAGGATCAACTCACCGGGGGCGTAGACGTCGACGATGCCGGCCCCGTAGTTGGAGAACGATGCCCGAGTGTCAGACGGGCTCGACGCTCCGACGACAATCATGTTCGGCCGGTTGAAACTGGCCGGGTACACGGGAAGTGACGCCAGGTCGACTCCGTGATTTCCGGCGGCGACCACCACGACGATGCCCTTCGACGCGGCGTAGTCGATGGCAGCACCCATGGGCGCCACCGAGGCGGCCGACGTCCCCGGCTGTGATCCGAGCGACAGGTTGATGATGTCGGCTCCGTTGTCAACCGCATACCGGATGGCGGCGGTCACCGCCGCCCCCGTGATCGAGTCGCCGCTCGTGGTCCGCTTGGCCACATTCAGATCCATCACCCGAACGTCAGGGGCGACTCCGGCCACGCCGCGACCATCCCGGTTGGCCGTGATGATGCCGCTGACGTGAGTCCCATGGGAGTCGGCGCCCTCGTTGAACGGTGACGGATCGTTGTTGGCGAAATCCCAGCCACTGCAATCATCGACGTAGCCGTTGCCGTCGTCATCGATCTCGTTGCCGCACACCTCACCCAAGTTCGACCATGCCGAGTTGGTGAGGTCGCCATGAGCGAAGTCGACACCAGAGTCGATGACGGCGACGACGATTCCGCTCCCGTCGGCTCGTTCGAGCGTGGACGCGACATCGAGGTCGGCGTCTTCCACCTGCTCGATGGCGGTGACGGTCGACAAGTTGGTGCCGTCATTCTCGAGGGCCCACTGAAAACCTTCGTACTGGTCGGCGGTGACGCCGAAGGGAACATCGTCCACGATGGCGAAGATCCGTGGATCGATCACCGACAAGTCGCTCACGCTGACACCGAAGGTCCCGTCACCGATCACGGTGATGCCCGCCACCGCTGGGTCGGCGGCCAGCTGATCGATGTACGGATTGCCGTATGACATGGCGACGTCGGCCTGGATGATCGGCTCCGGCTCAGGGGCCGGCTCGGTCGTCGGCGTCGGCGTCGGCGCCGGCGCCGTCAAGGGAACGAACTGACCGTCCTCGGCGACGTAACCGATCTCACCGTCGCGAACTCCCAGCGGTACACCGGGTGGTACATCGGCCACCATCTCCGGGGTCAGGAAATCAGCGGGGTCCAAGGGCTCATCGGCTCGGAGGACCTCCCCGGTCGCCACGCTTGCAGGTGCGGCACCATCACGCTCCGAGGTCCCGGCGGGGAGCCCGACGATCGGGGTGACGATCACATGGCTCAGGCCGTCATCGGGGAACACCGCCTCGGTGTTGATCGTGTCGTCGATCGGAGGCGCGGTCGCTGCAACCGTCGTCGTTGCACAGCCGCCGGCAAAGAACGCGGCAGCGCAGACCATCGTGGTGAGGCATCGTGCCTTCATCGAGAACCCATCCTTGGCAGTGCACAACGCACCGTCATCCACTCGATTCATCGACGCCGATCCGGCAGGCCTTGAGCCGGTACGCCGGAGCAGAGCCACATCGAGGGTGAAACAGCCCTGGACCCTTTCGGTTACCACCCAGTAGCGTCGGCAGCCGGATGCGAGGCATCGCCGGGGGGGAAGACGCAATCAGCCAGCCGGTGTCGGCGGAGAACCCCGTACCCACCGGCGATCGACCCACGCCCACCTCGGGCGACATCGGCGATCTCGGCCGGGGCTCGGTCTGGGCGCTCGGTGCGGTGGCCAGCACGGCCCTCAGCGGTTTCCTCTTCTGGGTCCTCGCAGCCGGGACTTCGACGAACACCGCAGACGTCGGCCGAGCGGCCGCCTGGTTCACGGTCATCCAACTGGTCGTCGCCACGACGGCTCTCGGTGCGCCGATCCTCCTGAACCGCACCGGCGGCGACAGCAGCGCGCCGACGATCACCGGCGCCACGCTGCGCCTGGTCGCGGGTGCCGCCCTCCTGCTCGGCGCACTCTCGCCGATCGTCGCCGGACGCCAATGGTCGTCCCTGTCCGGAGTGTCCGGGCCGCTCGTCGGAGTGTTGGTGGCGGTTCTGGCGGTTGGTTCTGCACTGACGCTCGGGGTCGACGCAAGGCTCATGTCGCTTCGCCGGTGGCAGGCGCTCTTCCTGCGGTCGGCGATTCCCGCCTTCATCCGCCTTCCTCTGCTGTTCGTCTCTCCCCTCGAGGACCGAGCGACCTGGCTCGTCCTCGCTGCGTCGGCCCCGATCGCAGCGTCCGGCGCCGTCGCGGTCGGCATCCTCTCCCGCTCCGGTGACATTGCCTGGCGCGGCCGGCTCTCCTCCGGGCACCGAACGTTCCTGGCGTCGCAACATCTCAGCGCCCTCGCCACCCATCTGCCCTATCACGCCGTTCCGCTCATCGTCGCTCGCCACGTCAGCAGCTCGCTCAATGCCGCCTTCTATCTGGTCTGGGGCATCGGCGTCATGGCCACGCTCGTTCCCCACACGCTCTCGCAGGTCCTCCTGTCGGAGACGAGCCTCTTCGGCGACGGACGGGCGCAGCGCATCCGCTTGACGCTGTTCGCCAACATCGGAGTCGGTGTGGTCGGGTGGGTCATGAGTCAGGCATTCGGCGCCGTCATCCTCCGACAACTCGGGCCGAACTACGAGGAGCTCGCCTCCATCCTGCCGTGGTTGTTCGTCGCCGTGCTCTGCTTCGGGCTGACGAGCATCGCACTCACCGAAACCCGCATCGCCGACGACCACCGCCTCACCGTCGCTGTCACCTGGCTCGTTGCCGTCATCGCCCTCACCGTCACCGTCTGGAAGTCCACCTCCACACCCGTGTGGGGTGCCACATGGGGCTGGGTCTTCGCCCATGCCGTCGGGGCTGTGGTCGCCCTCATCCTGGTCGATCGGCGCCGTTCGCTGGGACGGGCGGGGTACTCCCATGGCTGAGAGAACCGACCAGCAGACGGCCGACGACGATGCCAGCCGTGATGAGGCCAGCCGCATCGGTTCCCGACTCATGGCCATCGGACTGCTCGGCGCCGCTGCGCTCATCGCATTCGGCTGGTACGCGTCGACCCGAGCCGGAGAGGAACGGAGCGACGCGGTGATCGCAGCCATCCCCGTGACCGCAGAGCGGATCCTCGATGACTTCGAACGACCGGACGGCGTGCTCGGCGACGATGAATCCGTGGAGCCGGCATGGAACGTGCTCGGACCCGAGCTGATGATCATCGAGGGTCAGGTCGTGTCTGACGGAAGCGACCAGCCATCGCTGGCCGTGATCGACACCGGCTGGGCCGACGTCTCCCTGGGCCTCGTCGTCGGTGAAGTCCCCTCTGGATCTGGCCTCCTGTTCCGGTTCGTGGACCTGAACAACCACTGGTCGCTCGTGGCCGCACCCGACTTCGCGACCTGGAACCTCGTCGTCACCGTCGACGGCGAGATCACCCAGAGCCTGGCAACCGGACTCACCGGCACGGCCGCCGGCACCCGGCTGGCCGTCCTCGCTCAGGGTCCCGAGATCCGAGTGTTCGTGAACGGTCAGCCGGTCGGTTCCGTTGTCGACCCGACCTTCCAGACAGCTACCGCGGCAGGCTTCTTCGCCAGTTCGGGAGCGGTCGCGACCTTCGACGAGTTCTTCGCCGTCGACGCTCCCATCACCGACGAGTGATCGCCGGTTCTCTGACATGACCGGAAGTACACCACGACGCGCCGGCTGGATTCCTGAGCTCGCCGGCTACCGCGCCGTCGCCGCCCTCGCGGTGTTTGCGTTCCACCTCGCCTCCATCGACGCGCCGGGTGGCCTGGTCGGGCGGCTCACGGTGCCACTCGGCAACGCCGCCGTGTCTCTCTTCTTCGTCCTCTCGGGTTTCCTCGTGTACCGGCCGTTCGCCGAGTGGGCGTTGCTCGACGCCGCGCCAGTGGCCACCTGGCGCTTCATCGTCAGGAGACTGGCCCGCATCCTGCCCCTCTACTGGGTGGTGCTGACCCTTCATTTCCTCGTGACCGAACCGGACCGGCCGCTCGGTCTCGGCGAATACCTCACCTCCTACCTGCTGATCCAGAACTTCCGCGGAACGCTGGTGTTCCTGCCGCCGTTCGTGGCGTGGTCGCTGTGCATCGAGCTGTGGTTCTCCGTCGCGCTGCCGTTCATCGCAGCCCCGCTCCGCCGGGCCGGGCGAGGTCGTCGCTTGATCGAACGGACCCAGATCCAGTTCCTCGGCATCGGTCTGCTCGCCGGGACCTCGATCGTGTTCCGCATCTGGGCCCTCGGTTCGCCGGGCGATGGCCGCGTCCTCTGGATGCCGGCCTACCTCGACTGGTTCTCTGCCGGACTGGTCCTTGCCGTACTGGGCGCGTACTGGTCCGAGCGCTCCCCGACGCTCGAGGTCAGACAGCTGGCCACCCATCCCCTCTACCTCTCGAGCCTCGGCCTCCTCTCCTACTGGTCGGTGACCCAGCTCGGTCTTCCTGGCGGTTTCGTCACACCGACCCGATTCCAGACCCATGCCCAGTTCCTCCTCCAGGGTTTCATGAGCCTCTTCCTCGTGGCCGCCGTTGTCCTGCCCGGTGCCGACCTCGGACGGGCACGCCGATTCTTCGCCTCGCGAACGCTGCAGTGGCTCGGTGCCATCTCCTACGGCATCTACCTGATCCACCCAGTGGTGACCGACGAGCTCGTCGAGCACCTTCCGGACGTGCCACTCGGGCTCATCGCTCCGGTCGCCCTCATCGGAACCCTGATCTTGTCGGACGGCCTCCACCGCCTCGTCGAAGCTCCTGCTTCTCGCGTCGTCGACCGATGGGTGATCACCACCCGCACCACCACACCGCGGGCCGCCGAGCCACGGACCATCACCGCAGTCCAGACGACCTCCCGATCTCCCGACACCCCGAGACGGCTTTCGACGCTACGGCAGGTGCTCGCGACCCCTCGCATCCAAGGTCTGCTCCTCGCCTGCCTCGCCTTCATGTCTCCGTTGCTGAGCCTGCCGAATCGATACGTGGGGGACAGCCGATTCGAGATGACGTTCAACCCCACGGCCCGGCTCGATCGGATGTTCATCGGGTGGGATGCAACGCGAGGTCTCGGCCGGCCGGCTGAGGAGTTCTGGCCGTTCCTGACGTTCGCCTCGACCGGCCTCGATCAGATCGGTGTCCCGCCCTGGCTGTTGCAGCGTCTGATCCACGGATCGCTCCTCGCTCTCGCTGCAATCGGGATGCTGTTGTTGGCACACAGCCTCGACGATCGGCGACCGTTCGCTGCGCCGCTGGCCGCGCTCGTGTTCGCGTTCGGCCCGGCGAGCTCGCTGTACCTGCTGCCGGTTCCGCTCTACACCAGCTATGCCGCCGCACCCTGGCTCGCTCTGGCGGTGGTCAGAGCCGCGAAGGGACGGCCCCTGCGATGGGCAGGTCTGGTTGCCGTCATCGTGTTCCTCGTCGGCAACGCCGACCCGCCCGGCTTCCTGCTCGCCTGTGTTCCGGCCGGCATCATCGGTGTCTCCCTGTTGGTCCACCGACCGGCCGCTCGGCGCCGGCTCCTCGGCTTCGCAACTGCCGGACTCCTCCTCGCTGTTCTCGTCAGTGCCACGATGCTGACGAAGACGTCGAGCGGTTCGGAAGCACTCGCCCACCGCCTGGCCGAGACCGAATCGATCGATGCGGTTGCTCTGGCCTCGTCATTCGGCGAATCGATCCGGGGCGCAGGATTCTGGCTCCTCTACTTCGGTCTGATCCAGACCACCTTCCGCACCCATCTCAGCATCTTCACCTCCAACGCGTGGGTCGTCCTGGCCACGATCGCCCCGCTCGTGCTCGGCCTTGCCGCCCTGGGCCGGAGGCCATCACGCGTCCGGTTGTTGGCGCTGTCCTGGGTGCTCATCGGGGTCGTGCTGATGGTGGGGCCGTACCCCACCTCCGATCCAACGCCCTGGGGTCGAGTGCTGACCGAACTCTTCGCCGCCAACGACGCAGTGTTTGCGTTTCGGAGCTCGCACAAAGCCGGCGTGATCGTGGCCATGGGCACCGCGCTCCTCGCCGCGTGGGGCGCCAACGACATCGCCGCACGGATCAAGCGAGCCCCGGCACGGTGGAGGCGGGTCTCGACGATCGCCGCCGGAACCCTCGGAGTGACCGTTCTGGCCACGGTGGCAGCGCCGTTCTGGATCACGCCGCTGTACGACTCAGACCTCAGCGTCGGCATCATTCCCGACTACTGGAACGATGCCTCGGCGCAGCTGGCGGCCGAGGCCGGCGGGCGGGTCTTGGTGATCCCCGGCTCGACCAACAACGGCTACCGGTGGGGAACGATCGGCGACGACCTGATCGACGTGTTCGTCCCGTCGCCGATCGCAGCCTCCACCCTGCCGCTGAGCACGCCGATCGCAGCCGATGTGATCGACGCACTGGATCGCGCCATCACGACATTCGACTATCAGCCGGGGACCCTGGCCCCCATCGCCGAGCGACTCGGCATCACGCACCTCGTCATCCGCAACGACCTCGCCTGGGAACTCCAGGGCCTCCCTCGGCCGACCGAGCTCGATGCCGTGCGAAACGATCCGGACCTCACCCTCGTCGGCCGTCACGGTACGCCAGGCAGGTTCGTGGTGAACCCCCTGTCGCCCGAGCCGGTGGAGTTGTCACTGCCACCGATCGAGATCTACCGGATCGACTCCGCGGCGCCGCCCGAAATCCTCGTGTTGCCGGCGGAAGGCACACCACGCACGATCGTCGTCGACGGCACAGGAGCGGCGCTCGTCAGCGTGGCAGAACAGGGTCTGCTCGGAGGCGGTCACGTCGTCCGGTTCCTTCCGTCCATCGATGCGGAAACGAGTACCGCCGACGACGCTCTGTCCGATGATGTCGCCCTCGTGGTGGTCACCGGCACGACACGATCGATCGACAGACGAATCGAGTACTACGGCTATCGATTCGCACCGGCCGTCGATCCAGCCGACGCCAACGACTGGCTCGGAGTCGACGGCTTGTCGGCCTTGACGACCGTCGATCTCGAGGGGGCTTCGGTCGCGAGTTCGGTCGACCGCTGGCTGCTCGGCCTCGAGCATCAACCGCTTCGAGCCTTCGACGGTGATCAGACGACCTCGTGGCGCTTACCTCGTCTGGTCCAGGACGACGCCCAGCAGCTCTCGCTCAGCTTCGATGAGCCAACAGCCGTCGACCGCATCGTGATCGTGCTCGATGATGGCGAGCAGCGCATCGACGACCTACGAATCACCGCAGACAGCCGGGCAATCGATGCCGTCCGTACCGACGACCGGGTCGAGACCGGATCGGCAACGTTCACCGACCTCACGATCGAGATCGGACCGACGCTGCCTGGCCTCGCGGCCGTCGGCGTGGTCGACGTGATCATCCACACCGTGCACGCCGGACCGCTCCGCCCCATCACCCACATCGGCGACGGCATCGCCGAGTACGCGTCAGCTCTCCCGAACGCCGACCAGGTCCCGGCTCTCTTCCTGCTCGGACCAGAGCACCCGAGTGGACAACCGATGATCACCGAGGTCACGACCTGGCTCGACCTTCCGCACCAGATCGAACTGTCGATGCAGACCGACTCCGCAGTTGTTCGTTGCCTGCCGATCGTCACGATCGACGGCGAATCGGTCAGGATGCTGATCCGTCCCATCGGTGACGGCACCGCCATCGCCGAACCCTGCGCCGGCGGTGACCCGATCGAGCTCGCACCTGGCGTCCATCGCATCGAGGTGACCCCGCCTCCCGGCGACGCCGTCACCGACGCTCGCCTCACCGTCGGCTCGCTGGACCTCACCCCGGTGACGAGGATTCCACTCGCCGATGGAGAGCCGGGAGTCGGCGACATCGTGGTCCTGCCGAGCTCGTTCGACCCAGAGTGGTTGCTCGAGGCGACTTCGAGCGACGACCCGGCCGACGGCCCACGATTCGCGGCCGACGGTCTGACCGGTGTCATCATCGACTCAGCAGGTCCCATCGGTCGGACAGAACATCCGACCGACAACGCGGTCACTCGATCGTGGTGGGTCACGATCATCGGACTCGCCCTCACCACAGCCGCCATCGCGGTTCCCTGGCGATCGGTGGTGCAGCCCGAATCGGTTGCGACTGCAACCGGTCGACGCCGCAGTCTCGCCTTGGTCGCACCAGCCGCCGGCATTGCCGCCGCATGGATGTTCGCCGGACCGATCGCCATCGCCGGCGCGGTCACCGCCTGGTGCCTCCACCGCTGGGCACCTCGCGCCACCTTCGCTTCGATCGCCCTGCTGCTGGTGACGATCACTGCCTACCGGGTGTCACCCCTTCTCGATGACACGGCGACCATCGTCGATCCGGCACGGGCCGACCAGGCCATGCAAATCGTGCTCGGGATGCTCTTCATGGCCGGCATCGAGGCACTCCGTCGAGCCGAAACCGTCAGCGGCGCGTCGCCTCGATGACACAGTTCCACGACGCAAACTCGCGTAACCCCGGAACCCGCATGATCGGTCGGAGGAACGGGTAGTACCGAGGGTGCGCCCCGTCGAAGTGAAGGTCCGGGTGCTGCTTGGTCAACGCCAGCATCCGACCCACGTACGAGGGCCAGAGGCCGTCGTACGGGACGTTCTTGCGGGGCTCGCCGAACCAACGAGTCCACAGGCGAGGACCCAGACGAGGGCCGAGGAGATGCAGGGGCACGATCTCGTGGCCGCCCCACGGCGAGAACCACGGCGTCCAACTGATCCAGGCCCAGCCTCCGGGCCGCAACACTCGTGCGATCTCGTCGAGTACGGCGGACGGATCGGGAACGTGCTCGATCAGGTTCGAGCAGAAGACACCGTCGAACGAGCCGTCCGGATACGGCATCTTCTGCGCATCGCCGACCAGCGCTGCGACATCACGGGTCAGGGCATCGGCAACATCGTCGCCACCGAGGTCGAGGCCAACGACCATCGCACCAGCTCGCTCGAGCGCGACCGAATACCACCCCGGTCCACAACCGAGATCGAGGATGCGAGCACCATCGAGTCGGTGGGGAAAGCTGGCGATGGTCCGGTCGGCGAGGCCCACGTAGAACGGTGCAGGGTCGGTCTTCTCGTTTCGGAACCGACGCAGGATTTCGAGTGCCGACGGCGGCTCGGGAGCGGCGACAGGTTGCAGGTCGAGCGCAGCCTTGCTCACGAGGACAGACCCGTCACGAGGACAGACCCGCCGTCAGTCGCCTCCAACGGCGACTCGACACCGTCTTGGCACCGACCGCCTCGATCGCCGCCCGTTCGAACGACTCCACCAGTGCATATTCGCCGAACGTGCGGGCCCGCTCCCTCGCCGCGGTACCGAATCGCGCCGCCAGCTCCGGATCTCGGCCGACCGAGATCCACTGCTTGACCAGTTGATCGAGGTCGTGACAGATCCAACCCGTGTCGTTGTCGACCACGGAATCTCGCACCCCGGGAACATCGAATCCGATCGACGGCGTGCCCTGGGCTGCCGCCTCCATCACGACCAGACCCCACCCCTCGACATAGGAGGGATGCAGGAGGACGGTCGCCGAAGCGAGCAGGTGGTCCCGTTCCTCTTCCGACACCCGACCGGCCAGGCGGGCGCCCTCGGTGAGCAGAGGCTCCAACCGCTGGCGCTCGGGTCCTTCACCGATGATGACCAGCTCACCACCGGTGGCAGCCCGAACCTCGGGCCACCGCTCGAGGAGCAGGTGGAGCTGTTTGTGCGGCACGAGGCGACCGACAGCGACGAACAGCGGAGCAGTCGACGTCGCCGCCACCGGCTCATCGGGAACGACCGTGGCGTTGTAGGCGATGCTGACACGCCGGTGATCCACCCCGATGCCGTGGAGCGCGGTCCGGGTCGACTCGGAGACAGCGACGAACGGTGTGTTTCGGTAGAGCAGCGGCATCATCCGGCGTTCGAGGAAGCGCCCGGTGGCGGCGACCAACGGCGAGAACCACTCCGCCCACATCTCGGTGTGCACGTGGTGCACCACACACAGGCTGGATCCCCGACGGAAGACCGGGGTGTAGAAGGTGAGCCCGTTTGCGACGTCGACGACCAGGTCGAATTGCCGACGATGGCGGAGATACCAGAACGGGTACTTGACGAACTGACCGAGGGTCGATCCGGCATCGCGCACGGCGTACTCCCGGGGTGCCACCGGGCCACCGGCCGACAGCGTCACCTCGTGACCGCGTACCGCCAGCCCTCGCATGACGGTGTCCATGTAGACCTCGGACCCGCCGGCGTGCTCGTTGGCCAGTTCCCGGGAGGCGTTGAAGAGGATCCTCACGACACCACCACCGGTTCGGGGCGTTCGGCAATCGATCCGGCTCTGACCCGTCGGCGGAGATCGAGGAGATGGCGGCCATAACGAACCGCCTCGCGTGCACCCGCCTTCGATTCACCGCCGCCCCGCTCGGCGAACTCGAACGGCACCTCGGCCACGACGAGGTGGGGGTGGGTGCCCAGGATCTCGAGCAGGATCTTGTAGCCGAATGGCCGGAGGATCGACGAGTCGACGACGGACCGGTGGAAGGCGAAGAAGCCGCTCATCGGATCGCTGATCGCCGCCAGTCGCTCTCCGAACATGCGAAAGGCGAGGCCACCGGCAATCCGGGAAACGACACGACGAATCGGCGACAATCCGCCGATGACGCTCTCCCAGTTGAACCTCGAGGCGATCGCCAGATCAGCGCCGCCGAGGCGCTCGATCAGAGCCGGCACGACCTCGGGCGGATGTTGGAGGTCGGCATCCATGACGACCACGATCCGACCGCTGGAGGCAGCCAGACCGTCGGTGATCGCCGTGCCCAACCCACCGAGACGTTCGGTCCCGGTGCGGCGAATGGGGACGACGCGGCAACGGAGCCGGCGACCGACGGCAGACGCTCGCTCGATCGTCTCGTCGTCACCGTCGTCGACAACGACGATCTCGTCGCAGCAGCCGAGAGCATCGAGTCGCTCCAGCACCTCGACGATGTTGTCAGCTTCGTTTCTGGTGGGAAGGACGACGGAGACGAGCGCCGCCGTGTCGGTCACGCGACGACGGTCTCGGAACGATCGAGCCGGGAGCCGTAGAGCAGAGCTCCACCGATCACGGCCAGGACCAGGCCGATGCCGACGATCCCACGTGAGTCAGTACCGGTGACCGGCAAGGTCTGCAGACCGAGGACCTGAGAGGCCACGTTCGTTCCCCGCTCGTGACGAGCCTCGAGGGTGAACTCCGAGCCGGGTTGCATGTCGAATCCGTTCAGCGACCAGGTGAGGCCGGCGAATGCCGGAGTGACCTGGGCCAGCACGAACTCGAAGGGCAGGCCGTCTTTGTCGGTGCCGACGACGTAGACCAGGTAGGTCTCGTCGATCGTGGCCGGCGCGGTGTAGCGGGCAAGGAACTTGCCATCGGCGTTGGCGACACCCGTGCCGATGATCGTGACCTCGGGTGGGTCTTCGCCGTACCCGCCCTGGGCCGATACCGGCACCGCCGCAGCGAGCACGAAAAGAGGGGCAGCAGTGCTGCCAGGAGAAAACGCTTCATTGAGTCCACACGCCTTGCGTTAGTCCCCTCATCCGAGGGGTCCCTCCACCGGATTGGTTGCGTGAAGTTAACCGCTCGGTAACAACCACGCAAGGGGAGATTCAACCACTCGGGGTCACCGGCCGGGATCTTCCTGCCGAACGGCACAATCTCAGGGCGGCGAACAGGGCGAGCAACTGCGTCGCCAGCACTGCGAGCGCCCCGACATCGTTCGAGGCGGGAGTCGAGACCGGAACACCGTCGATGGCGAAGAGAAGGACCGTCGCATCGACATCCGCCGCCGCTGTCGACTCCGAAGGGCCGACGAGCTGGCGAACACCGGGCTCCCTGGCCAACCGTCGATAGAACGGAGCGTCCGGGCTCCCCATCACCACGACCCGGTCGATCCCGAGATCTCGCAACGCGTCTGCCACGGGAGACCCGGCCCGGACCATGGCGTCGATCCCGGCAAGCTTCTCGTCGTCGAGTGTCGTTCGTTCGTCGGAGTCGACCGATGCAAAAGCGCGACCCGATGCCAGGATCCGGCCATCGAGAAGCCACGGTGACGGCTCGAGCGTAGTTCGACCGCCGGCCAGCGACGACGGCCCATACCGCTCCCAGGGAAGGGCCAGGACAACGTGTTCGCCATCGGCCAGGTCGGCTCGGATCGCACCGAGCGGGGCGGGTTCGGCGAGCGGTGTCAACCGTCCCTCGGCCCCCCACAGACCGGACCACCCAACGGCCACTGACAGCGCAGCCAACCCGGCACCGGCGGCAACCCCCAGCGATCCGCGTCGACCGAGCACGGAGCCGAGCCCGGTCAAGAGCACGAGCCCGAACAGCGGCCAGAACTTGTGAGTCTCCCGCACGATCACCAGCGGACCGACCAGCGCCTCCTCCCAGATGGAGCGGACGCCGGGCACCGTCGGGACGACGAACAACCCGAGTCCGACCAGCGCCGACCAGATCAGATCCGGACGGATCGATGCCACTGGAGCAGGAACGTCGGCCGTTCGGCCCGCAGACCGTTCCCTGCCGACGAGCCCGGTGAGTCCGAGGAGCAGTGACAGGCCGAGCACCGCCGCCGGCACAGAGGCCCGGGTCGCCACGTCTTCATCGACGAGGAACAGCCCACCGCCGGCGACAGCCCGAGCCGGGCCCAGAACTCCGTCGACTCTGGCCTGGAACAGCGCCGACGCCGCAGACGGCAACCCACTGCCGCCGGCCAGCACGACCAACCCGGGCACGACCCACACCGCCTGCGCAGCTACCAGCACGGCCAGCGAACGCAGACGTTCACCTGAGCGTTCGCGGCGCAACGTCGCCACCACCAGTGGCACCACCCCGAGAACAGTTCCGCTCGACCCCGTGAAACCGAAGACGATCGCCCACCGCAGGCGTCGACGTCGATCGCCGAGATCGACCATCGCATGGGGCAGCAAGGCGGTGGCAACGGCCAAAGGAAGATGACCGACAGCCAGGCGACTCAACAGGAACGGTGAGAGGCCGTATACGACTCCGAGCAGGATCCCGATGGGACCTCTGCCGATCAGCCGGACCACACCCAAGCACGCGATCGCCACGGTCGACCAGATCAACACGGCGACCGACGTTCGGGCCGCCGATCACCTCACTGGCCAGTGCGAGTGGGCCGTAGAAAGGGACTCGTCGGGGCAACTCCGGACCGAGGCCGAAGAAGCCGGGCGGCACCGGGATCGTGGGGCCGACGACCTGGTCCCAGTTCAGGAGCAGTCCGGACCCGAACGTGCGGACCGCAGCAGCACCGCCCGCCGCGATCGCGACGAGCCACGCCGCCACACCGACCGCAGATCGGGGGTCTGCCGATCGATCCATCAGGTCGGAGCTGACCACGACTCCTCGGCCGGCGTGAAGAGGAACGCATTGAGGTACTCGGCGCTGCGGGGGTGATCGATGGAGGCGAGCTGATCGCGCTCGACATCGAACCGCTCGAGCGGCTGCCAACCGTTGCGCAGGAAATGGCCTCGGTAGTCGTGGTCGGTCAACCAAGCGAAGACCTCGTCGATCGGGACATCGAGATGGCGCTGCTCGATCTCGATCATCAGCCTGGGCCGATCACGTTCGATGGTCGCCGCCGCCCCTCTCAGAGCGGGCAACTCGAATCCCTCGACATCGATCTTCATGAGACCGACGTTGCGCAAATCGAGCGCGTCGATCGTCGTGACGGCGACCTCGACCGAGTCAGGGGCCGAGGCCCCATTGCGAAGCGAGGCCAGCCCATCATTGCCCGGCGACGCGTCTGGACGCCCCAACAGTGCGCGCCCCACGGAGTCGCCGATCGCCGTCTCGTGCACCGTGACGTGCGGGGGAACCCACGAACGAAGACGCTCAGCCAGCTGCGGTTGCGGCTCGATCGCATGCACTTCGGGGCAGCGTTTCGCAAACGCGGCCGTCCACGGTCCCCACCAGGTGCCGACATCGACTGCAACGCGGTCGAGTCGGGAGATAGTCGTCGAGCCGCCGAAGTTCGGGCTCCTGATATTTCCAGAACCGATGGATGGCCCGTCGCAGCACGGGGTCCGGGAGTGCGCTCGCCACGCGGGCCGACAGCGACATCAGGAGAGGGGTGCGGTGACGATCGACGAGTAACACATCTCGTCGCCGGTGCCATCTGACCAGACGATGTAGCCAACTGCCTCGTACGGTGCGTTCTCACGGTTCCACGAGCACTCGACACGGATCGTGTCGCCACGATCGATGACGATGTCCTCGACGGGGCGGTAGCCGAGCTGCCACTCGAAGTCCCATTCGGGAATGTCGAGCAGAACCCGCTCGTCCGGTTCACCCGGGTTCAAGGTCAGCCGAATGCTGGCACCCAGCTCGTGCATGTGACCGGTCACCGATGTGATCAGCCCGGGATTGTCGACCGGGAGGTCGCAGGTCGACCAGGCCGCGCCGTCGGTCATGTCGGCGAAGTCGTCGATCGACGCACCACAGTTCCACAGGAAGTAGTTGGGGAGTCCACCGATGAAGTCGCCGTAGAGATCCCGGACGCGCTGGACTGCGGCCGTGCGGTCACAGAGTGGATTCGTGTCGCCGGCGTAACAGGGGATTTCGGCCGGGCCGAGATAGAGGGAGCCCGTGAGCTGGGCGTACTCACCACCGACGGCGGCGATCTCCTCGTCGCTCGCGAGATCCAGCTGGTAGCGCGAGAGGTCGGCCGGCGCAGCACCGTCGTAGTGGTAGTGGATCTGCACGATGACGAAATCGCCGGGCTCGAGAGCGATGGCGTAGCCGTCCGGCATTCGCGCCGGCGGGCCACCGGGGGCCCAGCCGCCCAGCCTGACGAGACGCCCACCTTCGTTGGTCTGGAGCCCGGTCCCGCCGTAGCAGGTCCAACCCGGTCCGGCAGCCAAGTCGTCGAGCCAAGCCGCCTGATCGCGCAGCTCTTTCGACGCCAACGTGATGATGCCGTGGTGGACCACCTCGGTCACGTCCGGTACGAAGTGGGAGCCGACGATCCATTCGGACTCGGCGTTGCCCGGTTCGTAGATCAGGCAGCGATAGTCGTCGACAGCGCCGTAGTCGCCGGAATAGGCGCCCCCCGAGGCCGTCATGACGATCTCGGGATCGTCGAGATACGAGGGTGGTGAGTCCGACACCAGTGGCGTGGTCTGAGCGACGTCGAGCACGGAGCCATCGGCTTCCCAACTGGCAATGGCAGCGATCTCGCCGGCGGAGAGCGTGACGTCACCCTTGAATGGGACCGAGAGCGGCGACGCAGGCCACGGCGGCATCAACCGGGCCGAGGTGTAGCGCGACATCGCATCGGCATTCTCGACCGCGTCAGCGGCAGTGGCGAGAACCACGTGATCAGATCCGGCCTGCTCCGGACCGTGACACGAGACGCAGGAGCGTTCCAGGATCGGCTGGATGTGATCAGCGAACGAGACCGGCTCGCCGGCGGCCGGGGCGAGGTCGACGCGGGTCGCGATGTCTTCGACGATCGGCTCGGCCACCGTCGACGGGGTTGTGACCGGTTCGGTCGTGGCCGGTTCGGTGGTCAACGCGATGTCGGCCGTCGTGCCCGGGCCCTCTGCGGAACCTCCGGCCTCGATCGCATCGCCGCCCTGCCCGGAGCACGCTGCGCCGACCAAAAGAGCAGCACGAAGCCGAGAACGTGAACGGGACGCAACTTCTCGAATGCTCGCAACACGCGAAGGACCGTACACGCAGACCCTCTTCACCGCTGTGGGCAAAGCCGTGGTAAGACGACGTGGCACGGCGCCGCCGAGCCCGGACAGCGACAGCCGACCCGAGACCAGTCGAAAGGTGTGCTCATGAAGCTCATCCCGTTGGAGATCGGTCGCCTGACGGCCAGCCTCTCGATCATCACCGGCGAAGACGCGACGGCGACGCTCCCCATCCCGAGCTGGCTCGTCGAGCATCCAGACGGCCTGGTGTTGTTCGACACCGGTCTCCATCCGGATCTACAGCACGGCACCGACCGCATCGGTCGCGCCGCCCGTTTCTTCGAACCAGACTTCCCACCGGGCGAAGAGCTCGCAGCCAGACTCACCGGCATCGGCATCCGGCCCTCCGACATCACCCACATCATCTTCAGCCATCTCCATTTCGACCATGTCGGCGGCACGGCCGAGATACCGAATGCCCGCATCGTGGTGCAGGCCGACGAGTGGACCGCGGGCAACGACCCACGCCTGATCGAGAAGGGGGCTTACATGCCGGACGACTACGTGCTCGGCCACGACGTTCAGACGATCACCGGCCTACACGACGTGTTCGGCGACGGCACCGTGGTGTGTGTCCCGACACCGGGGCACACGATCGGGCACCAGTCATTGCGAGTCGAGCTCGACACCGGCCCCGTGGTACTCACCGGTGACTGCATCTACTTCGATCGGATGTTGGACGAGATGCGGGTGCCGACGTTCGGCTACGACACCGACCGACAGCGCACGTCGATGCTCGAGTTGAAACGGCTGCGCGATGACGAGGGTTGTCGGCTGCTCTACGGACACGACGTCGACCAGTTCAGAGCGTTGCCTGCCGTACTCACCTGAACCCGCTGGTGTGCTGCGTCAGATGGCGAGCGGGGCGAACAGGTCGACCGGGTTGTCATCGGGGTCGAGCACGGTTGCGTAGCGCTGTCCCCAGAACGCATCCCACGGTTCGACCACGCTGCGGTGTCCTTCGGCAACCAACGAGGCATGCGTCGCATCGACCTCGGCCGGGCTGTCGCACAGGAAGGCAATGCCCATGCGGTGCCCGCCGGTTGCCGGGTGGTAGTCGGAAATCTGGCGCATCAGTTCCACGGTGTCGAACATGAGCCGGATTCCCCCGGGAAGCGTGCTCTCGGCATGGGTCTCAGCGGCCGCTCCCTCGTCGAACTCGAGACCGAGCCGCTGGTAGAAGGCGATCGCCGCTGCCATGTCCTTCACCACCACACCGAACGCATCAGCACGAATCACGTGAACTCCCCGTTCTCTGGACCGGTCGAACACTAGCCAGTGCGCCGAACGCAGATCTGGCAACGGCCAGAGTCGACGGTAGAACACACACATGACTGTCGTGAAGATCAACGCACTCGAAATTCCACCGCAGGCCGGCGACGAGATCGTGAAGCGATTCACCGCTCGAATGGAGAGCTTGGCCGACGTTCCCGGCTTCGAAGGGTTCGAACTGCTCCGCCCCACCGGCGATGCCGAAACGCGCTGGTTCGTCTACACCCGCTGGGCCGACCAGACCTCCTACGAGGGATGGCGTGACGGCGATGGCGCCCGCAACAGCCACGCACAGCCGGCCGGCGACGAAGCAGAAGCCCCCCAACGCCCGGTCAGCATGGGGGCCACGCTGCTCGAGTTCGAGGTCGAAGTGAGCGCCGGCCCATCCGGGGCCTGATTCAATCCGGACGGGCGTCCGGCGCGGTTCGGGGATCGGCGAACGTGAAGGCCTCGTCGGAGGGTCCGTCCAGACGGAGCTGCTCCAGCTTGGCCCACGCCTCGTCGAGGGTGGGTGTCGTCCCCGCTTCGATCCACCAGCACACGGTCTCGATCTCCGGCGGCTTCTCGAACCATTCGCGGCGCCGTCGGAGATACGCGACGTGCCCGCTCTTGTAGACGTAGTGATGGAGCGCCTCGTGGCTCTCCCACACCGAGAGATTCACCGCGTCCCGCGGATTGTCGGACACCTCGATGTAGGTACTTCCCATCCCGCTGTCGTCGGTCAGACGCCAGACGAAACCGGGCGACACCTCGGCCAGCAGGTTGATCGGCTCGAGCGCTGCCGCGAACTCGGCGCTCTCGGGTGCATCGATCGGGTGATGCAAGCGGCCGACGTTGAACTCAACGAGATGGAATTGACTCACGATCGTCGATCCTACGACGAGCGACCGCCTGGAAGATCCGCGACCAGACCGCGGCGCCCACGATGCCGAAGGCCAGGGCGACGAGCATCTTGAGGACCGGCTTCTCGACGCCGAGCGCCGTGTTGACCTGGAAGTGCACCAGGTAGAGGTAGAGCGAGGCACCCCCGATCGCCCCGAGCACACGATGCAGCGGTGCCGGCACGAGGACGGTGGGCAGCCAGATGAGCGCCACGACACCGGCGAGGATCACCAAGGTCCGACTCGTCGAGTCGAAGAATCCCGGCACCGTCAGGAGGGTGATCAGCGTGAGAGCCAGACGCTGCCACCACATCCGAGATTGCTCGGCCACCCAACCGATGGTGAACAGCCACAGCGACATGTGAAGGACCTTGAATCCGAGGTCGTCGGTCGACCAGATCGCCTCGATCCCGTACCGCATGAAGAGCGCCAGCGTCATCGCACCGACGGCGAACAGGTACGGAGACACACGTTGGACGGCACGAACTCTCGAAATCGAGAAGACGAGGCCGGCGACCACGAGGATCTGGACCAGGACCTCGATGAACCAGTAACCGCCCGAAGACTCAGGGTCGAGGTGGGAAACGTAGGTGACGACCGACCAGTCCAACGACCCCTTCAACAACGAGACCAGCAAGACCCACACCGTCGTGGGAATCATGATCCGAGCCAGGATCGGCATGATCGGACGGGCGCTGTCCCAGCGCGAGATCGTTCCGAGGGTGAATCGAGAGAAGTTGAAGCCTGCGGCGGCGAGCAGGACATGAGCGCCGCCGAGCACATTCAGGAGCTCGAAGTGCTGCGCCATGATCGCGAGGATCGCCAGCGCCCGGATGGCGACCCCGGTCTCGACTTCCCGCAACCGGCCCCGTTCGGTCCGGGCCGCCTCCAGGTCCGCAACCGTCATCAGATGCCACGCCGGCGGAACATGCCCCAGAAGATCCTCGAGTTCGATGGAGACCTCGACGTACGAGAGCGAGTCGCCCCCGAGCGAGACGAACGTCTCGTCGTCGCCGACATCGGAGCGCCCGACGGCGTGGGCCAGAACCGATGCCACGGAACGTGACCGGGGGCCCGTCAGTGAGTCGTCCGCAGTCGTCGTCGGCCAGCGCGCCTTCCACCAGATTGCGGATCGACATGTAGTCGGTCTTGCCGTTCGCCAATCTGGGCAGCTCCGGCAGAGCGATGACGGTGACCGCGGCGCGAGCAAGACCGAATCGTTCCACGACCTCGTCACATACGGCGTCGGTGTCACGATCTCCTTCCACGGCGACGACCAGCTGGTCATCGTCGCCTGTGGCGGCAACGGAACCATCAACTCCGTGAGCGAGGAAACCTTCGACCGCGTCGAGGCTGACGCGGAGCCCGAAGAGCTTCAGGAAACGGCTCTTCCGTCCGGTGATCTCGAAGAGACCGGCGTCGTTTCGGATGGCGAGGTCGCCGGTGTGCAACACGTCGATGTCGAAGCCGGCCGACAGCTCGGCCCGACTCGTGGCGTAACCCATCATCACGTTCGGTCCGCTGTAGAGCAGCTCGCCGTCATCGGCCAACTCGAACTCACCGCCGGGGATCGGCCGGCCGATGGCTCGCGGATATTCGACCGCCATGTGCGGCGGGAGGTAGGCCATGCGGGCGGTGGCCTCCGTTGCCCCGTACATGACGACGAGTTCGAAACCCTTCTCCTCACCGAGTCTGGCGTATCGCTCGACGGCCTCTGCCGCGAGCTTGCCGCCTGCCTGCGTGATGTAGCGCAGCGATGGGACGTCCTTGGCCGCGAAGTCGATCCGATCGAGCAGATCGAAGGTGAAGGGAACCGCGGGGAACGTGGTCACGTCGTGATCGGCGACCAGCGTCCAGAAGCACGGGTCCACGACCGAACGATCGGTCACCACGACCGAAGCGCCGCGCAGCAGGTGCGAGTGCAGCACCGACAATCCGTAGCAGTAGTGGAGCGGGAGCGGCAGCAGTGCGCAATCGGTCGGGTCGATCGACAGGTAGTCGGCGATCGCTTCGGCGTTCGATTGCAGGTTGGAGCGGCTGAGTCGAACGAACTTCGACACACCGGTCGAGCCAGACGTCGACAACAACACGGCGAGTTCGGGATGAAGATCGTCGATCGGCTCGTCGTGTAGGTGATCGAGCGTCCAGCCCGTGCCGGACGGGCGCAGGGTCGTGTCGGGGCGATAGGAGGCGATGATGTCGTCGATCGTCGGTCCCGGAGGCACCATCATCACGACGTGACGTCCTCGCAGCGCTGCGAGGTAGGTCACCAACGGGTCCAGCTGGTTCTCGGATTCGATGAGGACGAGCCGCCGGGCATCACCGAGATCCGAACACCGAGCATCGATCAACCGATCGAGTTCGGCATAGCTCACTTGGTGGTCTCCAACGATCAACGCACGTTCGTCACCTGCGGTCGCCCAGGAGTCGATGAAGAACCGCGATTCCCGCCGAGTCGACATCGTTATTGCATCGGCGGCGCCTCCACCGACTTGAGCCGGTTTGCCGGACGGTCGATCGGGTACCCCGACTTCGTTACCGACCCGAACACGAGGAGAGGAACAGACATGGAACACATGGACACCGTCGTCGATGCCATCGCGGCTCTCGAACGAGACGGATACGAAGCACAGATGGCCATCGACGAGACAGGAAGCATCGTCGCCGGAGACCAGAGCTGGACCGCAGACGAGGTGACGGTGGAACGAACGATCCGGTTCGAAGGTATGAGCAACCCGGATGACGAGTCGATGGTGATGGCCATCCGAACGTCGGACGGATCCTCCGGGACACTGACTCTCCCCTACGGTCCGGACGCAACCGGCTCACAGGCCGACACCATTCGAGCGCTGGCCGTTCGGCGAGCCGAGCCGAAATGATCGAGTCGCTACCCCGCTGAGTGCCGCGGCGGCTTCGTCCGGTCGACGAACACCGTGTGGCGGAGTCACGAGCACTCAGCGGGGGACGATGACCTCGGCGCCGCGTTCCTCCGGTTCGTCGTCGACAAGCTCGGCCGGGAAGCCGGGAGCCGTCACCGAGAGCCCGGTCGCGTCCTCCAGGCGTCGGATCACGTTCGGGCGACCACTCCCGATCGCCGTAGCGCTGCGGCCGCGTCGCGGAAGATGTCGATCATCAGCGGGTTCATCTCGAGCGGCACACCGGCCGACTCGGCGATGGCCTGGAACAGCCCGATGTCCTTGAGCACGAGGTCCATCGTGAAGCTGATGTCGCGACCACCGTTGAGGATGACCTGGCCCTCGGTCTCGTGGACGAACGAGTTGCCGCTCGAGATGCGGAACGCCTCGTAGGTGGTGGCGAGGTCGACGCCGGCCGCGGCCATGGTGGTGAGCGCTTCGGTGACGGCGATCAGATTGGCGGTCGCGAGGTAGTTCGTCGCCACCTTCAGGATCGACGCCGATCCGAGGTCGCCGGTGTGGAGCACGCGTCGACCGAGGATCGGTGAGCAGTGGCAGGACCCGTTCGAACGTGGCTCGGTCGGTACCCGGCGAAGATCGAGATGTTGCCCGTCGCCGCCCGGTGACAACCGCCGGACACCGGGCAGTCGACGGCCGCTCCCCCGGCCGCGGAGACGAGCGCTGCCGAGTCGGGCGATCTCGTTCGAGTCGGTGGTCGACATCTCGAGCCAGATCGTTCCCGGTCGACCATTCCGGCGAGCACGCCGTCGTCGGCCTCCATCACCGCGGCCGACGCCGCGGGCGACGGAAGGCAGGTGATGATCACATCGCACCGTTCGGCAAGCTCACGTGGGCTGTCGCCGCGCGATGCGCTCCTCGGGCGACGAAGTCGTCGACCAGCGAATCGTCGAGATCACGGACCGACGAGATTCGACCCCGTTGCGCAGCAGCGAGCCGGCGAGCTTGCCGCCGACATTGCCGAGGCCGATGAAACCGACCGCGGTCGACCCGAGATCAAGAGCGCTCGCTCATGGAACAAGCGACGTCGGGACCGGCTGCCGTCGACCGCTGGATCCCACGGCGGCCGGGCGAAGACCGCACGCACGTCGTCGGCGAACGACTCGAGCGGGTCGATCGGGTCCGTCCGGGTCGAACGAGTTCTGATCCCACCGGCACAGAAGTCGACACAGAGTTGCGTACCAGGGGTGGTCGGCGAACTCATCGCGACCGATTGCGGTCACCGACCGAGGTGGTGGGCGAAGTAGTAGCTCTGGAACACCCCGTGCTGTTCGATCACCCACGTCACTTCCTCGCGGACGTACGGCCGCAGGATCGCTCGCTGCGAACTCCGCGTGGTTGTACGGCGCCAGCTCGTCGCCGATGTCGTGGAGCAGCGCAGCGACGACCCAGTCGATGTCGGCACCGGTCCCGCCGAGCCCGCGTGGCGGTCTGCAACGAATGCTCGCAAACGGGTGATCCGATAGCCGTCGAGCGATGCCGTCGAGGCCGCGCGATCGTCTCGAGCAGGCGATCGGCGAGGCCGGCAGCATGCAGCCGCTCGAGCCGATCGAGCAGCGCGTAGTCGTCGGCGGTCCCGTGCTGCATCTCGGTGAAGGACACCACCTCGCTCGTGTCATGGGTTGCGGTCATTGCCCTCTTCCGTTTGCTTGGGTTCGCTCGGCTCGACCGTTCAGGATCCATTCGGTCACGGGGCCATCATGGTCGATGTAGCAGCCCTGCAAGTGGCGGTGGCCTCGCGTGGGGTCGAACGAGGTCCGGCCGTGGAGCACCCGATGATTGTCGACCACCAGCACCTCACCGGCTGACATGCGGTACTCGATCCGGCGTGCGGGGTCGTTGAGCGCCTCCGCCAGCCATCGGCGACCGCGGTAGTAGACCGTCCAGGGTGTCGGCATCGACCAGCGGGGCGAAGTCGAGCCGAGGCGAGAAGCGGAATTGGCGCAGCGACCCGTCGGATCCTGCGCTCGATGAGCGGTGCGTTGCCGACCTTCACGTCCGAACCGATGTCGTAGCGAAACTCGATGGGCAGCGAGCAGAGCAGCTCGTGAGCTTCGGGATCGGCCGCAGCCAGTGCGTCGACCGCCGCCAGCCCGTCGACCATCGTCGACGCACCGCCCGGTGCGCCGTTCGACGATCGTGTGGAGGAATTGGATTCCCGGGACTGGCGCCCGGTATGGCTGGTCGGTGTGGGCCGACAACGCCACCGGCGTGTAGGCGAGGTCGACGGCGATTGCCTCGGTTCGCACATCGAACAGCGGGCCGAAGTTGGTCGGCGAGATGCGCCCGAAGTGCGAGGTGATCCCGTGCAACGCTCCCGGCTCGGCCGGCGTGTTCGACAGCACGAAGAAACCCAGTTCGAAGAAGGCCGTGAGGGCCTCCCGTTTTGCCTCGATCGCGTCCGGCCCCGCCGTCGACAGGCGGCGGAAGTCGATCACCGGCGTCGTGGTCGACTGGGCCACCCAGGGCACCGCACGTGGTGGTGCCTCACCTGGACATCCGACCTCGGAGACCACGCCGGCCTCGCGTTCGATTCGTTCGAGCGGAAGTGCCATGCGGTGACCGTCACTGAACGTCACGGACAGCCCTGCCGTGCCACCGCTGCCCTCGACCGCGCACGCCACGACTGCCAGGTCGGCAGCGACATCAGTCGGCTCCGACAACCGCTGGCCGTTCACCGCGTCGACCTCACCGTCGACCGTCGACCGTTCGCGCAGCCACTGTGGATGCAGCTCCACGTCGATGCTCGAGGTCTGTACCCGGAGCCGCCCCCCGTTCGAAACGGTCACCTTCACGTCGGCCCTCACGTCGGCCGCTCACCTCGGCCACGCTCAGACCGGCCGCCATCGCCTCAGCCATGACGGGTTCGGCGCGAGAGATCGTCGCGTTGTTCGTCTCGCGAGTTTCGACAGCTCCGTTCATGCCCGAGAGCATCACCGTCGGGGAACGAGTTGTACAGACCTCATACCGGCAGAGTGCCATACTGTCAGAGCATGGCAACAGCAGCGGAGGCGACGTGAGAGAACTGATTGCGAAGGTCGACCGCCTCCAGCGACTCGCCTGTTTCGAGGCCGCCGCTCGACTGAGCAGCTTCTCGGCCGCCGGACGCGAGCTCGGCCTGGCCCAGCCCGCCGTCACCAGACAGATTCAAGCACTGGAGAGGTCGCTCGGTGTCGAGCTGTTCCATCGGCAGTCCAACCGGATCGATCTCACGGACGCCGGGCGTCATCTGGCCGACAGCGTCGACGTCGGGTTCGACGCCATCGAGCGGGCCATTGCCGAGCTGCTCCACAGTGCTCACACGGTCATCGTGGCCATGCCTCCCGGTTTTGCTCAACAGCTCGTGGTTCCCCAACTCGACGGCCTCCAGCGCGCACTCGGTGACCGAGATCTGCGGCTGTGGCTCTACGACCGGGAGTCCGAACTCGATGGTGGTTCGTTCGACGTCGCGGTTCGGGTGGGGTCGGGTCCGTGGGCGCCGTTCGACAGCGTCGAACTGTTTGCCGAGCGGGTCTCACCAGTCGCCGCGCCATCGCTGGCCGACGCATTCGGCCTCGACGAGAACAGCGAACCCGAGGATGTCCTGGCTGCTCCCCTGCTCCACATGGACGCCGCCGATCGGGCATGGATGTCCTGGTCTGATTGGCTGGCCGCCTTCGACCTGTCATTGACACCCGGCCGACGTCGGGTCGAATTCAACAACTACCCGGCCGTGCTCCAGCAGGCGGTCAGCGGCAACGGCGTCGCTCTGGCCTGGGCCGGTTTGACCGATGAGCTCATCGAGAGTGGTGTGCTCCGGATCGTCGGGCCCGAGGTGACCTCGGATAAGTCGTACTGGGTGACGTGGCATGCGGAGCGCCGCACAACCGCGATCGATGCCACGGTCGAGTGGCTCCACGCTCTTCTCGACTGAACGGCAATCGCGGTCGCCCAAGAGCAATCCCCGACGACAGAGTGTGGGTTTGCTCACAGAATCACACCCGGATCGCGCCTTGACTTGTAGGTGCTCAGGTCACACGCTCGAGTAGCACATCATCGGGGGGCACGTTCGAGTCGAGACCCGATCAAACCTGCCGATGGAGGTGGGACCATCGAATACCTGGAGGGGTAGATCATGAACATCACCGCACGCCACATCGGCGCAGCCGCAGCAGGAACGTTGTTGGCATTGAGCCTTGCCGGATGCGGCAAGCTCGCCGAAGAAGCGCTCGAACAAGCCGTCGAGAGCGAATCGGGCGGGGACGTCGAGATCGACTTCGACAGCGACGACGGCACCTTCACGATCGAAGGTGAAAACGGCGAGGAGTTCAGCCTCGACATCGACGAGAACGGTCAGGCGTCGACCATGTCCGGCACCGATGAAGACGGCAACACCTTCGAGATGTCCACCGGCCAGGAGGTCCCCGACGAATGGCCAGATGACATCCCGACGCCGCCCGGCTCGGTCATCTCCGCGACCGTGATCTCGGACAACGGTGATCAGATGCTGTCGATCGCTACCGAGGTGCCGGACGCCGAACGGGCCCACGAGGGCTACGTCGAACAGCTGAAGAGCACCGGGTTCACCACGGAGAGCACGTCGTCGTTCGAGAGCGACGGAACCACGTCGTCTTTCGCCGTCATGACCCGCGACGAGCTCTCGGTCCAGGTGAGCAGCACGGGTGACGGCAGCGACACGCAGTCCCTGATCGTCTCACTGCAGACCAGCAACGAATAGCCGCCGGCCGGCACGAACTCAACGGCAAGCGATCACCAGTGTCGGAGATCGACCGGCCAACGATCGACGATCGACTCGCCATCGACCAGCCACATGTCCGTGTGGCGGGCGACGGTCGGGTCGACGTGTGCCGGCTGGAGCCTGACCTGATCGCCGACCTTCCACACCGCAGGCTCATCGGGAATGAGCGTGACGTGCTCATCGGAGCAGTACATGACCTGACCGTGAGCCCACGATGGGTTGCCGTGGTCCATGCCCTGAGCCTTCAACCCGGCGTCGGCGATCACCCACCCCTTGGGGTGGACCGAGATCACCGTCGCCAGGATCTCGAGCGCGATCGAGAACGGGAGGTCGAGACCGTCGTACTGAGTGTCCATCAAGCAGTAGCTGCCGGCCTGGATCTCGGTGCACCACGTGTTGGTGTCGAACGTGCCGGTCCCGCCACCGGACACGATGTCGCCTCCGACGACGTCAGCGGCCTGGAGCAGCAACGCCATCGACGCCTCGACCTTCTCGATGCGTTCCTGCCGGTTCTCGACCATCATCAGATGGCCCTCGTATCCCATCACTCCTCGCACCTCGAGGCCGACTCTCCTGGCCCGTTCGGCCAGTCGGCCGGCGTCTCCGGGGGCGCATCCACACCGGGGTAGTCCGACGTTGACGTCGATGAGCACCGAACGAACACCGCCGAGAATGGCTGCGTCGAGAGTTGCGTCGCTGTCGACGGCCACCGTGATCCGGGCCTCGATCGGACAGGGCACCGAGACGGGCGGTGTCGAGCGTCTCGTTCGCCAGCAACAGGTCGGAGGTGATCCCGGCGGCCACCAGACCCTCGATTTCTCGTGGGTGTCGCGGCGCAGAACGCGGTGTGCCGATCGGCGGCGAGCCGTTTGGCCAATGCCGTCGACTTGAACGCCTTCACGTGCGGCCGCAACGACAGCGCCGGCCGTACCGAATCCATCGCTGCGCAGTTCGCCTCGAAGACGGCCGACTCGACCACGAGTGCCGGCGTCGTCAGATGAGCGATCGTGCGCGGCTCGCCGGGCACCCGTCGACGACGGCGCAGCACGGCCGGCAGGTCTCCTGATGTGAGGGCACGATGGATCGTGAGGGCAACCGTCGGGTCATCGAGGTACCCCTCGATCTTGTGATGGTTGGATGTGGTGTTGTCGACCGTGCCGTGGTTGAGGATCGCCGGCGAGATCGGGAAGTGGCGGTGATCGAGCGGGTACAGGGCAACCACATCGCGCGTGTCGTAGGCGTTCAGCCAGTGACCGATCGTCGGCGGATGCAGCATCGGGCTGACCGCCTTGCGGATGGCAGTGACACCGAGCGGGGAACCGATGCTGACGAACGCAGCAATGTCGTAGTCGTGCTCGAGACCACCGTGGGCGAGGAGGTTGTAGGCGATGACCGAGCCCAGCGAGTGAGCGATGACGACGATCCTGTCGTCCGGGCTGCACTGGTGGAAGGCATCGGCGACAACACCGTCGATCTCGGCCCGGATCGCATCGTCCTTCAAGTACTGGGCCACATCGCTGGTCGCGTACGCAACGCTTGCCCCGCTGGCTCCAGGGACGAATCGATCGAGGATCGTCAGGCCGGTGTGCACCCACTCCCAGGTGAGCGCTCCGCCGCCCTTCGCCACCTCGATGGCCTCCTCGTCGACGACGTCGTGGTCGATCTCGGCATCGATCGCCTCGGGTGACACGCCGGAAGCGTCGAGGACCTCGCCCAGCACCTCTCGGCCGAAATGCGCCGTGTCGTCCGCATCTCCGCCGGCGCCGGCGCCGGCCTCGTCGCCCATCATCGCGTCGGCTTCGTCGAGGGAGTCCTCACGAGTCAGCTCGTGAAGGGCATCGCCGAAATACGGAAAGATCGTGTCATCCAACGTGATCGGCGCGTCGAGCCCGACTCGAGTGAACCCCTCGACGACGGCATCGAACCATTGTCGTTTGAGCTCGACCGGGTCGCGGCCCTGCTGGTTCCGACCGTGGATGAAGATCAGTTTCGTGGCCACGGCGACCAGTGTGGCACCGCTGACGCCCGATCAACGGGCGTCGGCTCAGTGGCCGGAGTTGACCTTGCCCGTGTTCCTGGCGTGGAGGTCGAGCGCATGCCGGTTGAGACCGACGAGATGGGCGTCGATGTCGAGATCGGCGAACTTGGCCACGACCTGATCGAGCGCGGCCACGGCTGAGGTATCCCAGATTCGAGCTTCGGAGAGATCGATCTCGACTCGTTTGACCTTCACGTTGTGATAGTCGAACGAACGCACCAGATCGTTGGTCGAAGCGAAGAAGAGTTCACCGCTGACGGCGTAGAGCCGCTCGACGTTGTCGGGGTCGGTCACGCTGGTGACCTTCACGACCTCGGAGATGTGTCGAGCGAACGAAACAGCGGCGAGAACGACGCCGGCGCCGACGCCGTACGCCAGGTTGTGGGTGAGCACCACGACAGCGACGGTCACGATCATGATCGCGATCTCGGGCCGCGGGGTGTGTTGGAGCGTGTCCAGCTTGATGCTGTTCCAGCTGAACGTGCTGATCGCAACCATGATCATCACGGCGACCAGTGCCGCCATCGGGATCTGCGCCACGAGGTCGCCGAGCACGAGGATGAGGATCAGGAGGAACAGTCCGGAGGCCAGCGTCGAGAGGCGGGTGCGACCGCCCGAGCGGTAGTTGATCATGGACTGGCCGATCATGGCGCAGCCGGCCATGCCGCCCAGGAAGCCGGTGGCGACGTTGGCGATGCCCTGACCCCGGGACTCACGGTTCTTGTCTGACGGGTCGTCGGTGAGGTCATCGAGGAGCTGTGCGGTGAGGAGCGACTCGAGCAGGCCGACGAACGCCAGCGTGATGGAGAAGGGAAGAATGATGCCGAGCATCTCGAAGGTCATCGGGACCTCCGGCAGGCTGAGGAAGGGCAGCGCGGACGGCAACTCGCCCATGTCACCGACGGTCGGCAGGTCGAGATTCCAGAACATCGCAGCGCCGGCCAGGGCGACGATGGCCACCAGGGGTGACGGGATGGAGGTCGTGAGCCGTGGCAGCCCGTAGATCAGGGCGAGACCGATGCCGATGAAGGCGAGGTTCAGAGGAAGCTGGCTCGACCCGTTCTCGCTGTCGGAAAGCACGATGTGGGGGATCTGCGCCATGAAGATCAAGATGGCCAGAGCGTTCACGAAGCCAACCATCACGGTGCGGGGGACGAATCGCATCAGCTCGCCGATGCCGAGGTAGCCGAGGCCGATCTGGAAGAGGCCGGCCAGGATCGTGGCGGCGAAGAGATAGGCGACGCCGTACTCCTCGACGAGAGGAACCAGGACCAACGCCATGGCGCCGGTGGCGGCCGAGATCATGCCGGAACGGCCACCGGCGATCGAGATGATGATGGCGATCGAGAAGGACGCGTAGAGGCCGACCTTCGGGTCGACGCCGGCGATGATCGAGAACGAGATCGCTTCCGGGATCAGTGCCAGGGCCACGACGAGGCCGGACAGGAGATCGGTGCGCGGGTTCGACAACCATTCGGCGCGGAACGTTTCGGCGCGCGTTGGCGCTGCGATGGGGCTGATGCTCATGGATCCTTCAGAGGGTGCGAACGAGGGGCAGCCTGAAGTCGCTTCGTTGCACTCAACTCATCGGACGCCGAAGGCGACCCTATGAGCCAGGTGAGCCGAACGGCCGGGTCATCGGTCACAGTGGCCCAGCCCGGCGAGAGGGCCACTGTCACATGGCATCGCGAAGATGGTCTTCAGGTTCCCACCGAGATCGGAGATCATTTCCATGGCGCAGTTCGCAATCCAGCTCAGCAAGGGCGAGACCATCACCATCAGCGAGGCCGACACCTACCAGTTCGAGGGCCCGCTCACCACGTTCTTCTCCACCGGCTCGAGCCGCCAGATCATCGACTCGTGGAGCACCCGGGTGGCGTCGTACCGCACTGCGGACATCGTGTCGATCGAACGGTTCGACCTCGTCCTGCCGCTCGAGAGCGGCGAGGATCCCGCGATCGACATCCGTGGCCTCGTCGCTGCCTGACCTCGTCGCTGCCGGCAATGAGGCCCCGACGGCAATCAGGCCCTGACGGCTTTCCTCGCTACACTCTCGCACACCTCGGAGAGGTGACAGAGTACGGTCGATTGTGCCTCCCTGCTAAGGAGGTGTGGGTTCACGCCCACCGTGGGTTCAAATCCCACCCTCTCCGCCAGGTGGATGTCCCTGACATCCCCGAAGCCCGAACCCTTCGGGGTTCGGGTTTCGTCGTTTTGCCGCACCCGCTGCGCTCGCCCAGGCAGTCGGCAACTCCCGAGGATCGGGGAACTACGCTCCCACTCATGGCACATCGGGGCGCTCAGGGAGAAGCCGACCGATCGGACGGTCCCGATGGCGATGAGCACAGTCGCAGCAAGCCAGACGATGCCGGCCCTGATCTGACCAAGGAGCTCCTGGACCTCGCCGTCGAGACCACCGGAGGAGCCACGTGCATCATCGATCTTCGAACCGGGCGCGTCGAGGCGTCAGACGGGCTCGCCGAGCTGTTCGGCTTCAGCTCGTCGGAGCCACCCACATCCATCGAACAACTGCGTGAACGACTTCACCCGTCCGAGGTGAAGCGCATGGCCGACTCCGCACGACAGGCGATCAAACAGCACACCGAGTTCGCCGATACCCATCGCGTCGTCTGGCCGGACGGCAGCGTGCACTGGCTGATCGGGCGTATTCGTTTCCTCTACGACGACGACGGCCACGCGACGTTGCTCTACGGTTACGTGTTCAGCGCGGACCAACGACAAGCCATCGAAGCCGAGCTGGTCCAGGCGGAAGCCAGGCTCATCCGCACTCAACGTGACGGCCAGCTGGGCACGTGGGAGATCGACGTCGCAACCGGCGTCACCACCCTCTCACCCGAGTTCGCCAAGATGCTCGGGGTGTCGGGACGAAAGTACGAGATGGACGAAGTCCTGCCGTCCATCGACGAGGCCTCACGCTCAGTCGTTGCGGCCCAGTACGAACATGTCGCTCGGCACGGCGGCACCTATGAATCCGAGCATCGGCTGGTCTCCTTGGACGCCGGCCAGGTGCGCTGGGTGCACGCTCGGGGAGAAGCGGTGCGCGATTCCTCAGGCCAGATCGTCAAGATCGTCGGTACGACCAGGGACATCACCGAACATCGGGAACGACTCGATTCATTCGAACGCACATCCCAACTGCTCAGCCTCTTGCAGGAGTCGACGCACGATGTCGTCTTCCAGACCGATGCCGACGGTCGGACCATCCTGGCGAACGAAGCCGGCTGGCACCACTTGACCGGTCGACCGGCCGGAAGCTGGCAAGGTGAGGGCTGGCTCGAGGCGGTCCACCCCAACGACCGGGCAGCGACCCGCCTCGAATACCGCAGGTCAATCGAGTTGGGCGAAGCATTCGACACCGAGCTTCGGTTCATGCACGTAGACGGGTCGGAGCGGTGGGCCCTGAGCCGAATGGTCCCGATGCTCGACGACGAGAACCGTCTCACCGGCTATGTCGGTCGTACCACCGACATCACGGCATTGAAGGCGGCCGAGAACGATCGAAATCAGCTCCAGGCCACACTCGCTCAGGCCCAACGACTCGACGCCATCGGCACCTTGGCCAGCGGAGTCGCCCACGACATCAACAATGCCCTCGCCGTCGTCAGACTGTCGCTCGAGTTGGCTGGTGCGGGACAAAGCGACACCGACAACCGTGCCCATTTCGATCGCACGAAGCTGGCGATCGAACAGGCCGAATCGGTGACGGCACAACTCCTCACTTTCGCCCGCCAGGCCAACAAGGCAAAAGTGCCGACCGACCTTCGAGCGCTCGTGACCGAGACCGTCGGCCTGCTCGAGAAGCTCATCTCCCATGCAGTGACGATCGAGATCGATCTCGGAGCCAGAGAGGTCTGGGTTCTCGGTGACCCGGTCCAGCTCCGGCAGGCCTTGACCAATCTGATCATCAACGCCAGCGACGCGATGCCGGACGGCGGGCCTCTCCGGGTCGAGGTGGACCTCACTGCCGGAACGACACCACAGGCCTCACTCCGTGTGATCGACGGCGGTACCGGCATGTCAGAGGAGCATCTGGCCCGAGTGTTCGAGCCGTTCTTCACCACCAAACCGGTTGGTCAGGGCACTGGGCTCGGTCTCGCGGTCACACACGGAATCATCGGAGCCCACCACGGCACGATCGAGGTCGAGTCCGATCTCGGCCGGGGCACGACGGTCACCTGCCGTCTACCAGGGATCCGTCCGCAGAGCAGTACCCCGATCGACTTGACCGAGCCGTCACCATCTCGAGGACACAGGGAGCTGATTCTCGTCGCCGACGACAACGCGCCGCTTCGTGACGCAATCGTGATCGGTCTCGAGGGTGCCGGGTACCGCGTCGCCTTCACCGGCGATGGCTCAGGGCTGCTCGACCTCATCGTCGACTCCGACCCCCCAGCGCTGGCCATCCTCGATGTCGACCTTCCCGGCCGCAACGGTGTGCAGTGCGCCCGTGTCCTGCGCGATCGCAGCCCAGAGCTGCCCGTGATCTTCATCACCGGATCGCCCGAGCACCACGACCTCGAGGTCACCGGGCCCAACGACGACGTCGTCGGCAAACCGTTCGCCCTGAGCGACTTGCTCCACCGAGTCGCAGACCGCATTGCGTCCGACCGGTCACCTGCATCGCACCTCGGCTGAATATCGCTGACCGCAGCAACGACCCGCAGTTGGCTCATCGGCACACGGACCGTACATTCGGGGCGGTGACTCGCCCCACGCTGCACTTGGCTCCCTCAGTGAGCACAGGCGACCGCATCACACCGCCGCCGACCACCAACTCCAGGCCGCCTTCCCTGCTCGTTCCGTGGCTGGCCGCCGGCGTCGGCCTGGCCGCTCTGGCTGCGTGGCCGAACCCGTCGATCAGCGACGCGGCCGGCGCCGAAACCCTCCCGATGGCGACCGGCACGCAGTCGCACCACGTGCGAGCGTTCACTGCCACGCTGAACGAGACCGCCGTGCTCGCAGCACCGACACCGAGCGCTCCGGGCACGTCCGCATCGGCATCCATCGATCTTGCTGCGCTGGCGGACGCAGCTCGAACCGACATCGAGAACCAGCACGGTGGCATCGGCGCGCCGGGCGCCGTGGCTGCACTGCCCCTCTGGGGCGACCGTACGTTCGCGTCAGCACCGACCCAGCGACCGGAGCCGACCCCGGAACAGTGGGCCGCGCTCCGAGCCTGCGAGGCCAGCGACGACTACAGCGTCACGAACGACTCCGGCAAGTACCGAGGTGCCTATCAGTTCGACCTCGCGACATGGAAGTCCGTCGGCGGCGCCGGCGATCCATCTGAGGCAACGCCGGACGAACAAGACCTGCGAGCGGCCCTGCTCCACCAACAACGCGGCTCGTCACCCTGGCCGTTCTGCGGCCAACACCTCGACTAGCGATCGGCGATGACACGGCGCCGCGTCCGGCGGCCCAGCTCGTTGTCGATGATCACCGCAGCGCAGTTGCGCCCGGAGGCGCCCCAGACCCCGGCACCGGGGAAGGTGGCAGCACCGGTCAGGTACATGCCTTCGATCGGTGTCACGTAGCGAGTCGAGCTCGCGATCTCGTCCGAGCAGACGCGGCGAGCGGTCCGCCGGCAAATGACGTCGCGTGGCCCTGGGGCAGATGGAAGTCGCGTTCGTAGTGAAGCGGTGTCACCGCCCGCCACTCCCTGATCGAGTCTCGGAAACCCGGTTCGAAGAGCTCAGCAGCCACGTCGAGCCATCGCTCGGGTTCCGTGCTCTGCTCCCAGCCACCGGCGAGGTGATAGGGCGTGAACAGCACTTCGAGGCTGAGGACGTGCTCGTCGACGTCGCCTGACGGCACAACCGACCGATCGTTGATCGATGGGACATTCAGGAACAGGATCGGTCGAGCGAGGACCTCACCCGATTGCATGAGACGGAAACCCCGGTCGATGTCGGCCAGCGGCGGGGCCACGATCGTGCTCGGCGACAACGGGTCGTCGAAACCTGTGGTGGCGAAGCGGTCGGCGTCGAAGTGTTTCCAGTTCGGCAGACCGCTGATGCGGGCATCGATCTTCGACTCGTATCCGGCCTGAGGAGCCCGATCCCTCCACTTGGCCACAAACCCCGACGCCGACGTCGGCGGGTTGTCGAGATGGTGGACGATCGCCTCCCGCGGGTCGCACGCCACCACGACCGTGGGCGCCTCGATCACGATCGTGTCGGCATCAGTGGCACCGGCCACGGCGACGCCGCGCACATGCTCTCCCTCACACAGGATCGACTGCACTCGAGCACCGACGCGAATCTCGCCGCCAGCCGCCTCGAACGCAGCGGCAACGGTGTCGGTGAGGGCGCCGCTGCCGCCGACCGGCCGACCCGTGGTGCCAACGTGTTTGAAGGCCCAGGCCAAGGCCCCGAGTCCCGTTCCAGGGGTCTCGGGAGACAGGCCCCACACCGCCGGGCCGGCAGCCATCGCCGGCCCGAGGAGATCCTCCGAGTCGAAGAAGCTCCGAAGCACGTCGCCGACCGAGCGACGAGACCAACGCATCACCGTGAGTGCAGCAGGTGTCGACCGCCGGCCGAGTGAACGACGAATCAGATTCGCTGCTGCGGGAGGTTCTGCGGCCAGCCGCATGATCAGCTCGGCGGCCGGCACCGCAACTTCGGCGTATCGCCGGTAGTTGACGACCTCCTCCGGATGGGTGATCGCCAACGACTCGAGCGTGGCTTCCACACTGTGTCGAATGGGGATCGGCCCGGCCGCGTCCCAGCCGCGGGCCACCATGCCGGGGTCGAGATCGATGTAGCGCAATCCGAAGTCGGCGAGCCCGAGTTCGTCGATCAGCGGGATGCTGCGGACCATCGTGTGATCGCAGTTGCAGACGTTGACGCGAACGCCACATGCCGATTCGGTGCCCGCGCACCCACCGACCTGCTCCCTGGCTTCGAGCACGAGCGTCCGCAGTCCGCCCTTGGCCAGATAGGCGGCACAGACGAGGCCGTTGTGTCCACCACCGACGACGATGGCGTCGTAATCGTGCATGGGGCCAGTCTCGCAGTTGTGGGCGACGACCACCACGGGAGGGAGGGCCCACGGCTACCGTTTCGGCCATGTCCTCCCGCCGTCTCAGCGAACTCCGCGCCTCGGACCTCCTCGACCACCTGAGCGAGACGTCGATCCTCGTGTTGCCGCTCGGCGCTGTCGAACAGCATGGACCCCATTTGCCGTTCGTCACCGATCTCGAGATCGCCAGGGCGTGCGCCGAGGCGGTGGTCGACCGAGTCGGTGACGAACTCGACCTGTGGCTGCTCGAGCCCTTGGCCTTCACGAAGTCGAACGAGCACGCCGGCACACCCGGCACCTTCTGGCTCGGGCCCGAGACCCTGTTGCGTGTGCTCGACGACATCGGACGGTCGATGGCGGCGACCCCGGCCCGCAAGCTGGCGTTCCTCAACGGTCATGGTGGCAACTCGTCGCTGGTCAACGTCGCGTGTCGCGAACTCCGACTCCACCACGGCCTGGAGACCTTCCTCCTCCACCCGAACGTCCCTCCGGATCAGGGCGGGCCGTCAACCGAGGAGGAGCTTGGTTTCGGTATCCACGGCGGCGTCGGCGAGACCTCCCTCATGCTCCACCTCAGACCCGACCTGGTGCGGATGGATCTCGCGACCCGAAACGTTCCCGAACATCTCGCGGCCAACGAACACGTGAAGTTCGGCGGGACGGTGAGTTTCGGTTGGCTGGCCGGCGACTTCGGCCCTGATGGCCACATCGGCGATCCGACCGGTGCCACGCCTGAGCGAGGCCGGCAGTCGTTCGAGGCGGCTGTCGACCGGCTGAGCGCTGCATTCGCGGAGATCGCCGACTTCCGATTCCGGGATTGAGGCAGCGGGCATGACCGCGATGATCGTGCACGCTCACCCCGTGCCTGACAGCCTCAATCGCGCCCTCGTCGCGGCTGCCATCGACGGACTCTCCGGCGCCGACGCCGCCCTCGCATCCTCGTCACCGATCTCGGCCTCGCTCTACGATGGCGACGATCCGACGGCCGCCGATCTGTGCGTCGTCGAGACGCTGGTGTTCGTCTACCCAACCTGGTGGGGAGGACCGCCTGCGCTGCTCCTCGACTGGATCGAGCGTCGCCTCGGCCCGTGGATCGACGGTGCGCCCTCCGACCCGTCGCCGTTGTCGTCGGTTCGACGGCTGGCTGCGGTCACCACGCATGGTTCACCGCGCCTATCTGAATCGGGTGACGGGCGAACCCGGTCGCCGTCTCTTCGCGACGTCGGTGCGATCGCTGTGTGCACCCGGGTGCCGCTGGAAGTGGCTGGCGTACTACGGCATCGACGCCGACGACGATGTCAGCCGGGCCGACTTCGTGGCCCAGGTCCCCGCCGACCTCCGCGCCTTCACCCGCTGACCCCCATCCACCCTCCCGTCACCAGCGACGGAAGGTCTGTTCGACTCGGCCGGACGCGAACTCGACGTCGGAGTCATGGATCGAGAGAAAGCTTCGTCGGCAACGTGATGCGCAGTTGGTCCGGAACGAGCGCATGAGCGTGAGCCGGCCGTTGTCGCCGACGGACCGCATCTTCCGGCGGTCGTGTGGCGTTGTCGTGATGGCCCCGACCCGGCGCACCTGCGTGAGACCCGGGCGCACCTTGTTCTTGTCGTTCAGCACGAACCCGACACCCGGGACCATGGTCCGTTCGAGCCAACCCTTCAGGTGAGCGGGGATCGTGAACATCGTGGTCGGGTAGCCGAACAGCACCGCCTCGGCCGACTGGACCAGCGACACCGAAGCCTCGACGTGGGGGCAGCACACGTTGTCGTCGTCGTGGTAGCGCCGACGCTCCTCCTCGGTCATGAACCGAGGGAAGCCGCTGGCCAACAGATCGAGACGGTCGACGTCGTGGCCCCGGCGCTCCAAGACGGCAACACCGTGGTCGACCAGCTGTTTGCCTCGTTGCTCGCGGTGGAAGGCGTCGACCACGAGGATCTTCATCGCACGTCCACATCAATCCTCGAACTCGTCAAACCCTCGAAACGCTTGGGTGGGCCACCCCTCCGCCGGGATGACCCACCCAAGTTCATACTCGACGAATCAGTCGATCACAGTCCGATCGACTCGTCGATGAATTCGTTGGTCACCAGATCCTCGGCGGTGATTCCGTCCGGGACGTTGATCGAGGGGACCTGCTCCTGGGTCACCTCGATCACTTCGGCCACCCGGTCGAGGTCGAAGTCACCGAGCGTGCCGTTCGGACCGTTGCCGACGAAGTTCAAGCGGCCCATCTCGCTGGCGGCGCTCGCCACGCTCTCTTCGCTGAGCTGCCAGAAGCTGTCGATGTCGATGACCGCCTGGAGGATGGCAGCGTTGGTCGCTGTCGGGTCGTTCTGGAAATCAACGGCCGACTGCTGCAGGAGCGGCACGAGTGCGGTCAGGCAGGAGCGGGCAGCGTCATCGAGATTGGAATCCAGGATCGCCAGCGGGCCCTGATAGATCTCGAAGCCTGCGTCGTGGATCAGCAGGAAATCGATCGGCTTGCCCCACTCGGTGAAGACGTTCTCGTAGTTGTACGGCTCCTGGGTGGCGAATCCCTGTTGCATCAGCGCACCGCCCTCAGCGATGAACCGCGTGGGGGCACCATCGTAGGAACCGTCGAGCTGATCGGGATCGACCAGGCCGGCACCGGAGAGAAACTCGGTGTAGGTCGCACCACCGAAGTGGGCGATCACGGCGCCGGTGTCCTTGACCTCATCCCAACTCGAGATCGGGTAGGTCTCGGGGTCGAACATCACGATCTGTGGGTTGATGTCGAGCGGAGCGAAGACGGCCGTGGTCGGGAAGTCCTCGTAGTTGTTGATCGCCTCGTCGGTGTTGACGTAGCCGAGCAGGATGTCGGTGTCGGTGGCCATCACCGCGATGGTGGTCTGGCTACCGAGGAACGGACCGCCGGCCCGAACCTCGACCGTGATGCTCGGGTCGGCTGCCAGCGGGCCACTGAAGCGCCCGGACTCCGGGTCGACCGAACCCTCGCCGCCGGTCAGGTTGTAGACCGCGCCGTGCTCGGGCTCGGGGAACCAATCGGTCTGGATGACGATCGGATTCGGGCAGTCGGCGAGGTTGCCTTCTGCCATCGCCTCGCCGTCGTCACCGCTCTCCTCGTCGGTGTCTTCGCCGGTGTCGTCGCTGGTGTCGTCGCTGGTGTCGTCGCTGGTGTCGTCGCTGGTGAGGTCAGCGCTCTCTTCGCTCGTGTCGGAGGAGTCCTCCTCCGCTGCGTCATCGCTGCCACATGCGGCTGCAACGAGGCCGAATGCCATGAGCAGTGCAAGCAGCCGAAGCCACCGTGGGTTGTGTTCCGTGCCGGTCATTGCATCTCCCCTGTAGTACGTCCGCAGGTACGAACGGTTGGATGTATTGCCTGCGCACCATTCACTTCGGTGCACTTCGATCGGCTCATCGGGCCCCTCATTGCACCGGCTGATGCCAGTGCCGTGTGAGCCGTTGCCCGAGCCAACCGAAGAACTGGAAAAACACGATGCCGAGCAGTGCCGACAGCATGATGGCTGCCACCAGTTCGCCCGGCGACAAGCGACTGCTGTAGAGCAGGATTCGATTGCCGAGGTCTCGCGGGCCTCGCTGGAAGAACAAACCGCCGACGATCGCACCGATGACCGAGAGTCCGGCCGAGATCTGGAAGCCGGTGAACATGGCAGGAAGGGCTGCCGGCAGCTGGAGCTTGACGAGCTTGGTCCACCGACTGGTGTTGTGAAGAGCGAAGAGTTCGTGCAGACCGACCTCGGCCGACTTCAATCCGAAGAGGGTGTTGGTGATGATCGGGAAGAGACTGATGATCACGCACACCAAGACCCGCGACCAGAACCCGAATCCGATCAGCAGGCCGATCAAGGGAACGAGTGCGAGCACGGGCACCGTCTGGAGGAACACGGCGTATGGGTAGAACGAGGTCTCGACCCACTTGGCCTGACTCATCAGAACGGCAAAGGTGACACCGATGGCCATCGAGATGACCAGCCCGACGAACGCCACCTCGAACGTCACCCACAAAGCGGTGAGAAGTTGCCACGGCTGATCGCCGATCTTGCCGTCCCAGAAGCTGGTGACGACTTCGTGCGGATACGGCAACACCGTCTTGCGTCCGATGTCGTCGAGCCCGAAGTGCGTGTACGCATACCAGATGCCCACGAATCCGAGGAAGACCACGAATGGCGGGCCGATTCGCTTGGCCAACGACTCACGCCGGCGTGTCGACCCAACAGAAGGACTGACCGCCGGGGTGTCGACGGCGGAGGAGGTTCTGGTCTCGAGGTCGGTCATGTGTGAGCTCCTCGGAGGGCGTGACTCAACTCGGCGCTGATCCGGACGAACTCGGGGTCGAACCGAAGATCCGCGTCCCGCGGATAGGGGAAGGGGACGTCGTGGCTGTCGACGATGCGGCCCGGGCGCCCCGACATGACCAGCACCCGCGTGCTCATGAACACCGCCTCGGTGATGGAGTGGGTGATGAACAGCCCGGCGAAGCCCTCCTGCTGAAAGAGGCGGAGGGCCTCCTCGTTCATTGTTTCGCGAGTGATCTCGTCGAGCGCACCGAAGGGCTCATCGAAGAGGAACACGGGCGGCGACATCACGAGTGACCGGGCAAGCGACACACGCATGCGCATGCCTCCCGACAGCTGGCGGGGATAGTGGGACTCGAACCCCGAGAGCCCGACCTTGTCGATGGCTTCTTGTGCTCGCTCCCGCCGATCAGAGGCACCGTCACCGTGTAGCTCGGCGATCAACTCGACATTGCCCATGACGGTGCGCCACGGAAGCAACGTGGCGTCTTGGAACACGTAGCCGATGTTGCTGCGATCGACGGAGCACGTGCCGGTCGTTTCCTGGTCGAGGCCGGAAGCAAGACGGAGCAACGTGCTCTTGCCGCATCCCGACGGGCCGACGACGGTGACGAACTCGCCAGGCCGAACATCGAACGAGACATCCCGAAGCGCTTCGGTGCCATCAGGAAACGTCTTGCCAACCCCGTCGAACACCAGAGCTGGAGATCCTGTTCGCTTCGGTTCGGTCAAATCGATCAACTCCTGCACGATCCCCACAATCTACGCCCGCACCGTGGATGGGTTGTTGTAGAAATGTGAACACAAGGTTTCATCGGGGCCCGGTCGCGGACTCTAGCCAGGGACGTCCGACTTGTCGCTCGCGAAGCAGGGTCGATCGACTCCCGACCGCACTCAGTCGGCGAGCGTGCCTGCGACGACCGTGCCGTTGCGGATCACGATGCGATCGGACGGCGCCGACGCCACCGCCTCGCGTAGTGACGAAGCCCGAAGTGCGAGCACATCGCCGTCGGCCGGCATGCCGATGGCCTGGCGGGCCATCGTCGAGACCCGCTCGTAGGCCATCGCCGGCGTGTCGTGCCCTGCCATCACCATCAGTGATGCGGTCTCGAACGGGTCCGCTCGGCCGACGGTGCAGAACAGATCCTGGAGGTTGTCGGCACCTGCGCACACGTTTGCACCGGCAGCGTCGAGAGCGGCAAGGGCAGTGAGGCCGCGGGGCGGGGCGACCGCCATGCCCCGGGCCTGGAGGAAGAGGTTCGTCTGCGGCAGCGCAACGACATTCACTCCCGCCGCCGCCACCTTCTCGGCTACCCGCCGCTGGACATCCTCGGTCTGCATGGAGAGGCTCACACAATGTGAGGCCGTCACCCCGTGCCCGAAACCCGACGACAGCACGGCGTCGGCCAGCAGTTCGAGCTCGAGATGGGAGGGATCGAGCGTCTCGTCGGTGTGGAGGTCGATCGGAAGGCCGAACTCGGCCGCGATCGCCAGCAGGTCATGCGTGCATGCGACTGGATCCTCCTCGATGTGGGGGCAGCCTCCAACCACATCGAGGCCGAGACCGATGGCATCGCGCAAGACAGCCCGGTTGTCGGCGCCGGACGGTCCGCCGGTGGGGCGGCCGGCGAGTCCGACGATCTGGATGTCGACGAGGCCGCTCATGCGGTCCCGAACTTCGATGAGGGCTTCGACCGCCGTCGTACCGATGTCGACGTCGAGGTCGACATGGGTGCGGATCGCGGTGACTCCGTTGGCGAGATACATCCGGGCGGCCCGTTCGGCCCTGGTCACGAAGTCGGCCTTGTCGAGGGTTGCCCGGTGGGCGATCCATCCGTTGATCGCCCCCATGAGATCACCGGCCGGATTGGCGACGAGATCGGCGGTGAGCGCCTTGTCGAGGTGGGCGTGCGGTTCGGCCGGAGCGGCGAGCAGGAAATAGCCCGCCGCCTCGAGCTGTACTTCGAGGTCGGATCGAGGTGCGGTCACTGGACCTTCGGCATGACGTCTTCGGCGAATCGTGTCAGCTGCTCGGCCGTCCGGGTGTACCGGTCGCCCGGCATGTTCGGGAAGATGATCAGGTTGTCGAGCCCACCGAGCTGCTCCTTGTAGAACTCGATGCCTTCGATCACATCGTCGGCCGTGCCGACGAGCCAGGTCTTGTTCGCCATCGACTCCTCGAGGGTCGGGATGAGGCCGGCCGGCGACGGTTTGCCATCGGGCCCCATGTAGCCACGGCTCCATCCGTACGGACCGAGGAACTTCCAGAACTCGTCGTGGCCGTCGCGTACCTCGGCCATCGCCTGTTCTTTCGTGTCGGCGATCCAGGGAGTCACGACGAGGGCCCGTTTCGCACCCGGCGCGAGGCTGCCGCCGAACGTCTCGTCGTGGAGCTCGGCGTAGCGATCCCAGAACTGCTTGGCGAAGGAGTAGTGCTTCAGCCAGAACACACCGCCCCAACCCTTGCGAGGAACGGTTTCGAGCGTTGGCGGCGAGGTGATCGCCTGCCACGTCTCGAACGGGTGCAGCGGGCGCGGCACGAGCGTCAACTCCTCGACGAACCCACCGCGATCCGGGATCCCGGGCGGAGGGAACTCGAACAGGTCACCCTTGAATCGGAACGTCTCGTTGTCGAGGGCGAGTTCGACGACCTGCATGGCCTCGTCGAACTGCTTGCGGTTCAGCGTGTCGGCCGCAACCTGATCGGGATTGTCGAAACTTCCGATGTCGGTGCCGAGAGCACGAGCTTCTCGGGGGACGGTGCCTCGCCCAACGCCGAGAATGGCCCGACCGCCGGAGATGTTGTGGAGTGTGGCGAAGTCCTCGGCCAGCCGGAGCGGATGCCACTGGCCGACGATGTTGAACATCGTGCCGATGCGGATGTTCTTCGTTCGTTCAGCGAGGATCGCACCGAACATGAGGCCGTTGGGCACGACCTCGTAACCCTCGTGCTGGAAGTGGTGTTCGGTCAGCCAGTAGCTGTCGTAGCCGAGCTGATCGGAGAGCACGCCCATCTCGAGCATCTGTTCGGACGCCCGCCAGCATTCGGCACTCGAGTATCGGCGATCGGTGGGATCCGGAAGCCCCGCCCCCGCATCGTCCATCTCGACCCCACCAAAGAGAAATGCTCCGATCTTCATGCCGATCGACGCTACCGGCCGGGTCGAGAGCTGTCAGGCCCGAACCCGTGAACACTGCATTTCGATACCGATCCTCAGAGCTCCGTCAGGTGTTCGATCAGTGCATCGAGAGCGAGGGTGTAGGAGTGGGGGCCGAAGCCTCCGATCACACCGAGGCACACGGCACTCAGCAGCGACGTGCGGCGGAACTCCTCGCGAGCGTGCACGTTCGACAGGTGGGTTTCGATCACGGGGAGTCCAATGGCGCTGATGGCGTCGCGGAGCGCGACGCTCGTGTGGGTGTACGCACCGGGGTTGAACACCACACCGTCTGCATGCGTACGGGCCTGGTGGAGCGCATCGACCAGCGCTCCCTCGCTGTTCGACTGCACGTGATACACCGACGCCCCGACCGCTTCCGCTCGTGCGACAAGACCGGCGACGATGTCGTCGAGCGAGGTGGGTCCGTAGACCTCGGGCTCGCGAATGCCGAGCAAGTTCAGGTTCGGTCCGTTCAACACGAGAATCCGATGGCCGTCGACGTTCGTCATCCACCGAGACTAGACAGCCACCGCTCGACCAGTGGCGATCTACACCCGCTGCGGCGGACGGACGACGACGACCCGTCCTCTCATACGTAATGAAGGTGGTACAACTCCTGGCTGCTTGCGGAAAGGGCATTTCCTGCCACGATTGGCAGTTCGGGATCGTCGCCGGGTTTCGAACCGTGCAACGCTGCAGCTGCGAGTACCGCCATCAACGGTGTGAAGAAGATCCAGATCCGCTCTGTTTCGAGCCAGAACTGGCCGGCGAACCCAGCAACGACCAACGCGCCGAGAGTGGCGATACCGACACTTCGAACGAGAGGTGCGTTGGCCTGACGTATTGCGGCGGCGGCAAGTGCGCTGACCACGACTCCGGAGTAGATCAGATACGCGAGGATGTTGCCGGACGAGCGGAGCAGATACCGCGGCATCGAGTCGAACGAGCTCGCGCCCATCAGGTCGGATGCGTTCGAGCGGGCAACCGACAGGCAGTCGACGATGTCGAAGCCCAGCAGGAGACGAACCATGGCCAGGGCGCCGATCATCGTCACCACGATGAGAACTGCGGTTCGGAGTGCGGTCACGAACGGGAAGCGACCGGCCACGACACCCACCACCAGGACGCAACCGACCACCAGCCCGATCGTCACGAACACGAAGGAGAACAGCGCACACACGGCCAACAGCAGACCTGCGATGACGGCATTCGAACGCGACGAGCGTCGCAGTGATCGGAGGAGTGCGGCATAGATCCCGGCAGCGAAGAACATCGTCATGGGGGCGGTGAAGCTGGTGGGAAAGACCAGCGGGCCGGTCGAGGTGGCGAGCAGCATCATGGCCATCTGTTGGCCGCGGCGGCCCAGGTCGAGCGCTCGAGCCAACGGCGCCATCAGAACCGTTGTCGCCAAGGTCAGGGCCACGACGATCGCACGGAACAATCCATCCCACCCGAGTTCCTTCTCGACCTTCATGACGAACAGATTCCCAGGCGGATAGTGACGGTTCCGCAAATGCATCGTCGGCATCGTGGCGTTCCAGGTCGGGAAGACGTCTGCCAGCGACTCGAACTGCTCCAGATCGTCGATCAGCGCAAACGACTCGTAGTCCCGTTCAACGCCGGCGAGACGCTCGCTCGACTGCGTGAGCGCAAACGCGCCGATCATGACCAACTGCAAGGTGCACACCAAGAGGCCGAAGCCGAGCATCGACAGACAGTCTCGGCGCCATGCCGTGGCGACCGCAGCCCCGAACACACTCAGCGGCAGGGCCAGAAGGACGACATCAGAAGCGTGTGGTGTCTCCGGGCCGCCGTAGATCGGGCTGCGGAAATTGCGATAGACCCCGCGAAAGATGTCGCCCTGGTAGCCGTCCACCAAACTGACTTCGAGGAAGATCACGTTCCACGCGATGAGCACGAGGAAAAGAACGCCCACGATCATCATCGTGAGGGCCACCATCGAATCACGCTCGAAGAAGAAGCGGAGGCCACGGCGATGGCCGACGGCACCAAGCGCTACGCACCCGAGAGCCAGTATCGACAGAAGGGCACGATCGGCCCAGCTCTCCTGATGCGAGTGGAGGGCCGGCAGTGTGGCGACGACCAAGACGAAGAGGATCGATCCGCCTCTGTCTCGGTACTTCGCCTGTTCTCGCCGTTCAGCGGGTTCGGAGGCATCCCGCGATCGCACATCGGCAGCGTACCTGAACGGCCGCGACCGGCTGACTCACGACCATCGAGCGGTAGCGATCTACGCTACGGCCGTGATCTCCCCCGATCGAGACAATTCCGATCGAGACAATGTCGTGCTGACCGGCTTCATGGGCACGGGCAAGACGACGGTCGGCCGACTCCTCGCCGAGCGCCTCGGGTTCGAGTTCGTCGACACCGATCATTTGATCGAAGCCGACCACGGTCCGATCCCGCTGATCTTCGCCGAGCAGGGTGAGGCCGCCTTCCGCGCCATCGAATCCGCGGTGGCGGTCGAGCTGGCCGGCCGCCACAGCCTCGTCATCGCCACCGGTGGCCGCCTGATGCTCGACGAGGCCAACGCGGCAGCGCTCACCGCGACGGGGAGGACCTTCTGTTTGACTGCTCCGACGTCGGTCATCCTCGAACGGGTGCTCGGCGACGGCACCACCCATCGACCGTTGCTCGACGGCGACGATCCCGCCGGCCCGAATCGAAGCACTGCTCGCCGAACGAGCCGACGGCCTACGGGCGCTTCGAGCAGGTGGAGACCCAGAACCGCACGCCGCAGGCCATCGCCGACGACATCGCCGAGCGCCTGGCCACCTGACACAGACGGAAGATTTTTGAGGCGCGGTGACGCGTTCAGCCTCTACACTCACTCGCTCAAGCGCCCGTAGCTCAATTGGATAGAGCATCTGATTACGGATCAGAAGGTTTGGGGTTCGAGTCCCTACGGGCGCGCTGGAGCACTACCGATTGAGCCCCTCCTCCGGGAGGGGCTCAATCCGTTTTCGGGTGCCGTAGCAGGGGTCGGCGAAGTCCGCCCGTCCGGGCCTGACGTGTCCACCGACGCGATCGGGTGACACCGGGGTGTAACGCGGCATGAGATTCGGGACGAGCAGAGTCGGCGTAGCAACCCCGCTACCAGGAGGAATCATGAAGACTCGACCATCCGTACGGCTGTCCACGAGGATTGCCGCTGTCATTTCTCTGCTCACCGCGGTGTTGGCCGTCGGAGCAAACCCCGCCTCGGCATCGTCCGGCACTGTGTTCGTCAATGAAGGCGAGTCGATCCAGGCCGCCATCGACGCCGCCGATCCCGGAACGAGGATCATCGTGAAGGGGGATCACGTCGAGAACGTGACGATCTCCACCGACGGCATCACACTCCAGGGACGGAATGCGACGCTCACCATGCCCGCCGAGCCTGCGCCCGCACCCGAGGTGTGTCAACCCGCACCCGGCGTCGCCGCCCTCGTGTGCGTGGTCCCCGCCGGGACGACCTTTGCCACGCCGCCGACCACACGGATCCACGGCGTGAGCATCAGCGGATTCACACTCCACAATCCCACCTATGACGCCGTCAACATCGCATTCACCGACGACGTCGAAGTCGAAGGGAACACCGTCGTATCACCAGGCTGTGACGGCATCTTCGTGATCTTCGGCAACGACGTTCGAGTGAACCGAAACACCGTGACCGGCGCAGAGTGCTCAGGCATCGCGATCAACGCATCCAGCACCGTGCGGGTGCAACGCAACACGACCAGCGGAGCGGCGTTCAACGGCATCGCCATCAACGATGTGACTCGGGTGGTCGTCCACCGCAACTCCGCATCCGGCAACTGCATCGGCATCGGTGTCGTCGACGGGATGGACGGCGGCTACGGCGTTCGAGCAGAGGACTTCTCCGGCGACATCGCACGGATCTCGAACAACGTCACGAACGGGAACAACACGACATGTCCGTTCGGCCCCGGCTTCGTCGTCGGCGGAACCGGCATCATCGTCGCCGGCGTCAACCATGTCACGGTCAAGGGCAACACCGCAGACCGCAACGTCGTCACCGAGGAGTCACTGACCGCCGGCGGTGTGGTCATCACCGACTTCCCCAACGAGGACGGCAGCTTCAGCATCACCAACAACGCCAGGGTCACGAACAACTCAGCGAACGGCAACAGCTCGCCGGTGGGTCCGCGGGACCTGGAGGTGACGACCGAGGGCACCAACATCCGGGTCTCGGGCAACTCCTGCGGAGTCGGGTTCCCCGACCCCGGCTACTGCAGCTGAGTTCGACACCTGAGCCCCGAGGACCTGCTCTCAGTGCGAGAGCAGGTCCTCGGCGGCGAGGTAGCTCTCCTCGTTGAGGGTCTCGATCACCCGCCGGCCCTGTCCGAACAGAATCCGGTGGACAGACGCGTGGTACGGCCGGAAGAACATGTCGACCTCGAGACCGAGCAACTCGGCCAGGTACGCATTGATCACGCCACCGTGACACGCCACCACCACCGTCTCCCCCGGGTGAGCGACAACGGCTGACTCGACGGCCCAGCCGACGCGCCGACGGAAGTCAGACGACCTCTCGGTGAACGGGTAGGCGTCCCACTTCCGCGTCTGCACGAACCGCTCCCACACCCCCCGGAGGGCGGGTTCACCGAGGGAGTCCACCGCTCGCTGATCCTGCGGCAGGTCTCGGTACATCTGGATCTCGGCCAACCCCTCGATCACCGACACCTCGACACCGTGATGGACGGCAATGGCCTGTCCGGTGTCGTTCGCCCTGACCAGCTGCGAGCTGTAGACCGCAGCGATCGGCTTGTCGGCCAGCCACCGCCCGACGCAGTCGGCCTGCGCCCGGCCCTTGGCCGACAGCGGCGGGTCGACCCAATCGGCCGATACCGACGTGGCCGGGTCGGGCCATTCCTGTTGACCGTGGCGTACCAGGATCAGTGTGCCCGTGTCCGGCTGACCGGTGAGGAACGCTCGATCGATCGGCGACGGTGTGCGGTTGTTGTCCTTCGGCGTTGCGCTCTCCGACATGACCCCAGGATGCCTGGCTCAGCTGTTGGGGTCGAACCGTTGGCCAATGGCGTCCTCGAGCGACGTCGAGGCCCGTAGTGAAAGCCACGAATCGATCTCGGCGTCAGACGGCATCCGCTCGGCGAAGAGGGCCGTCAAAGCGACGATCTCGCTGCGCTCGGCGGTCATCCCCCGCAGCTCGACGCTGTCGGTGAAGAAGGCGACGATGTTGGCCCGGTCGATCGTCGGATCGTTCTCGAGGCGATCCCGCCAATAGGCCTCGCCGCCGGCATCAGGCGCCCGGCCCAGCACCTCGGCGTAGATGATGTCGAGGAACTCCTCGAGCGTGGCGTTGCCGTACGTCGTCTGATACTCGCGCGACTCGGCGAAGAAACGAGACGCCCGTTGGAGGTCCCACCCGTTGTTCAGTTGGTTGTGCCAGTAGATGTAGCCGCCGAGGTCGGGCATCCGATTGAAATAGGCGACGTAGAGCCGGTCGATGTCGGCGCTCCGGGAGTCGACGTTGACGAAGGGCGCAATCGTGGCAGCGAACCCTTCGGCCTCGAGGCTGGCCCGCAGCGACAGGACCTCGGCCCGACTCGCGTTGCGACCCACCAGTGTGGTGTAGAGGTCCTGTTCGAACCCGCCGAGGGTGTCGTACGGGCCGAGCAGGGCCGGATCGACCGTGAGTCCCTGCGGGTTGTCCTGGGCGTAGGCGAGCGCTGCATCGACACTCGGTGTCGGATTGATGTTGGCGCCGCTCGGATTCACGATCTCGAAGTGCAGATGGCTGCAGCATCCCTCGGCATTGCCGGAGTCGCCCATGAAGGCAACGACCTCGCCGGCGGTGACGCGGAGATTGCGCCACTGGCCGGACACCCAGGCATCGGCGATGCGGGCGGAGAAGGCGTACTCGATCGGGTTGGCACCATCATCGGTACCGGGCGAGTCGTTGTTGATGTGGATGTAGTGGTATTCCCAGCCCTCGTCATCGGTGATGACCAGGTTGTTGCCGCTCCCGCTGTCGACCCGCATCCAGGAGATGTACCCGTCGTTGGCGGCGATCAGCGGCGTGAGCTTCGGGCCAAGCATGTCGACGCCCTCGTGGCTCCGGCTGCAACCTGAACGACATGCGCCGTAGGTGTCACTCCAGTACACACCGCCCTCGGCTCGAGTTCCCACGGCCTCCGCTGGAACGGGAAGGGTGATGTCCCGAATCTCGGCAGCAGCAACGGGGGCCACTGCGGGCGGGATCACGAGCATGGCGGCGACGACGGCCAGCGCGGCGACGAGCCGGCCGACCAAGCGAAACGGAGACGTAGAACAAGCTGTGAACTGCACGGGGGCCGCACCTTTACTTGGTTGTTTCGGCCTGATCCATCGGGGACCGGAAGCCATTCACGAACACTTGGTTGTCGGCTGAAGGGCGCCCTCCGCTCCAGCCTCGTCAAGCGGTTGACAACATAACGACATCAAACCGTAAAACTCAAGTGAGTCGTTCGACCCAAACAGCCGTCGCAGGCGTCGGCGAACCTGCCCACGACCGTTCCTCATGCTCAGACGCCGTGGGCGCGCGAGACTCATCACCGATGAACGTCGACGATCAGCAACGAGCCAAGGCGCAACGGTTCCGCCGCCTCCACGACACCGGCACATTCGTGATGCCATGCGCCTGGGACGCCGGCTCCGCCCACATGTTCGAACGTGCGGGATTCGCCGCGATCGGAACCACCAGCGGCGGTGTCAATTGGAGCCACGCCAGACCCGACTACGTGTACGCCATCGGCCGCGACACCATGCTCGATGCCTACCAACAGGTCGTCGACGCGGTGGATCTTCCGGTCAGCGGCGATCTCGAGAACGGCTACGGAACTTCTTCTGACGAGGTCTCCGACACGATTCGCGCCGCCATCAACCGGGGACTCGTCGGGGGCAGCATCGAAGACCAGTCCCCCACGCTCGGCCCTGGCCTCGTCCCGATCGAGCAGGCAGCGGACAACATCGCCGCCGCTCGCCAGGTCGCCGACAGCTTCCACCTCGAATTCACCCTCACGGCCAGAGCGGAGTCCTACTTCGGTGATGTCGACAACCCGTTCGACGACGCAGTCGAACGATCGAACCGCTACCTCGCTGCAGGTGCCGACTGCATCTTCGTCCCAGGCCCCTCCGACCTCGCGACCATTCAGCGGCTGGTCGACGCCGTCGATGGACCGGTCAGCGTCGGTATCGGCTCCGGGGGCGGCGAGCTGTCCGTTGCCGCTCTGGCTGATGTCGGGGTCAGAAGGGTGAGTACCGGCGGAGCGATTCCCCGTGCGCTCTACGCCGCGATCGAAGCAGCGGCCACCGAGATGATGAACCACGGCACGTTCTCATTCACGGCAACCGCCATCGAGGAGCCGGCCATCAACGACATCTTCCGCTGACACCGATCGCGTGGCATTGGCACGCTCGCCGGACCGTTCGTGGGAGACTGATGCCAATGCCATTGCAACAGCGACCGATGTGGAAGCGCGAGGACTCGGTCGAGCCGTGGCGACGGTTCCGTGCCGCGATGGCTCGCCGTGGCCCTTGTCGTCGTCTACGGCTGGGTCGGCTACATCGTCCTCGGCCTCCCTTGGTTCGACGCCCTCTACCAGACCGTCATCAGCATCACGACCGTCGGGTATTCCGAGATCGGCTCCGATCCGGCGGACACGACCGCCTATCGCGGCTTCACTCTTTCCCTGGTCGTGGTCGGCGTCGGGTCGGTGCTCTACACGATCGGCGCCATGGCCGACAACATCATCGAAGGAAGTTTCAATGAAGAACTGCGGAGACGACGCATCTTGAAAGCCATCAATGAACTCCGAGGCCACACGATCATCGCCGGATGGGGCCAGGTCGGCCACGCCGTCGCCGAATACGTCGAGCGTGCCGGCGGCCAGGTGGTGGTGATCGACCGCGATCCGGTCCACGACGAGTCGCCGCATCCGATCGTCGTGGCCGAAGCCACCGATGACGACGTGCTCCGATCCGCCGGCATCGAGCACGCCAAGACGTTGGTCATCGCGCTCGACCACGACGCCGACAACCTGTTCGTCTGTCTGTCCGCACGCGCCCTTCGGCCCGATCTCTTCATCGTGGCCAGAACCTCTGACAAGAAGAACGAAGCGAAGTTCGCCCAGGCCGGCGCCAACCGAGTCATCAATCCTCACGAGATCGGGGGCTCTCGTATGGCGGCGCTCGCACTCCGTCCCCACGTCGCCGAGTTCCTCGACGAGGTCCTCTCCGACGACCAGCACGACGTCTCCGTCGAGGAGATCGTCGTGCACCCGGGCTCATCGATGATCGGACGATCGCTGAAGGACATGCGGCGCGAAGACGGGCGTCGATCGCTGATCATTGCCATCCGCAACATCAGCGGCCGGTACCACACCAACCCTGCGCCGGACACCGCCCTCTCCGAGCACTCGGTGATCATCGCCCTCGGATCGGCCGAGGAACTGGAGCACCTTCGTCGCACCGTCAACAGCTGACCAACGAACTCTGGGGGTTCTGAGCGCGGCGAGTCGCGCCGTCAGCGAGCGCAGGGAACGGCAAGTGGGGACCTGGGTGCCATCCGGTAGTCTTGCGTGCTCGGTTGGCGCGTGCGTCGATCGTCACCTCTGTTCTGTGTTTTCGCTCCACCAAGAAGGTCTGCCATGTCCATGGTTTGCCAAGTCACCGGCCGCCGTCCCAGCTTCGGCAACAGCGTGTCGCACTCGCATCGCGTCACCAAGCGTCGCTGGAACCCGAACATCCAGCGCCAGCGTTTCTGGCTGCCCAGTGAGAACCGCTGGGTCACCCTGAACGTCAGTGCCAAGGGCATCAAGACGATCAACAAGAAGGGCATCGAGACCATCGTTGCCGACATTCGACGTGGTGGAGGCAAGGTCTGATGGCCAAGGCAGGCGAGAAGCGACCCATCATCAAGCTGCGTTCCAGCGCCGGCACCGGCTTCATGTACACCACCCGCAAGAACAAGACGAACACTCGCGAGCGGATCGAACTCATGAAGTACGATCCCGTCGTTCGCAAGCACGTCATCTTCAAAGAAGAGCGTTGATCCCTCGGGCCGGATGACGATCATCAGCCCGAGCATCGTCGCACAGACCGAGCCTGCGCTCGGTCTGTTGCCGTTTTGGCAACCCGAGGAAACCACCCAGCTCTACGAGGCCTGTTCGAACACCCCGTCAACGGTCTGTCGGTTCGTCTACGAGCAGACCGGCAGCGCAACACTCGCGTCGATCAGCAACGCGTTGAGCAGCACGGGGCTGCGGATCCTCCTGGTCATTGCCGTCGCCTGGGTGCTGCGTCGCCTCGTCCGCAAACACAGCCCCCGCATCATCGATTCGGTCATCAACCGCCAGGCCGCCGCCGACCAGGAGTTGGCCGACAACGCCGACCCAAGCCTCACCGAAGAACAGCGCATCGAGCTCGCACTGCGTCAAGAACGAGGCCGCCAACGATCGGGGACACTCGGTCAACTGCTCTCCTCGATCATCAGCGGCCTCATCATCTTCGTCGCGTCGCTCATGATCCTCGCCGAGATCGGGATCAACCTCGCCCCGATCGTGGCCGGCGCCGGTGTCGTCGGCATCGCGTTCGGCTTCGGCGCACAACAGATGGTGAAGGACTTCCTGGCCGGAATCTTCATCATCATGGAAGACGAGTACGGCGTCGGTGATGTGGTCGACACCGGGCACGCCACCGGTGTCGTCGAGCGGCTCTCGTTGCGGGTCACGCAGCTGCGTGATGTCAACGGCACCGTCTGGTACGTGCCGAATGGCGAAATCCAGCGAGTCGGCAACCTCAGCCAGCTCTGGGCCCGAGCCGTGATCGACATCGATGTCGCCTACGACACCGATATCGATGTTGCCGCTGCGGCTCTGCTCCGGGTGGCCAACGAGGTCTGGCGCGCCGACCTCCCCGACCTCACGATCATCGCCGAACCAGAGTTCTGGGGCGTCGAGAGCTTCGGGGCGGACGGCGTCACTCTGCGGCTCGTGGTGAAGACCGAACCGACAGAGCAGTGGGCCATCGCCCGCGAACTGCGGGGTCGCATCAAGACGCGAATTCGACCGGCTCGGCATCGAGATCCCGTTCCCCCAACGAACCGTCTGGCAGCGCACCGTCGACGACACGACCAGTGGCCACCCGTCAGGTGGTGACGACCAGGACCCATCAGACGACGACTCGAGTCAGAGTGACGAGGGCGGGCTCGACTGATGCGAGCTCTCGGACGGCGTCTGATCTCGATCCCGCTGGCGGTCCTTGCCCTTCCACTGCTCGTGGCCCTCGCCCCGGTCGCGCTGATCGTCGGGTCGGTTCTCGATCTGTTCGGCGGGCGCCGTGCGCTCCCGACCATACGTCTGTGGCTGTTCGCCATCGTCTTCGTCACCCACGAGTGGGTGGTCACCGTGTACGCCGGATGGCTCTGGATCCGCGGTCGAGCCGGCCGTTCCATGGACATCGGCCATCACCGCCGCGTGCAGGGCCGCTGGGTCGGGTCGCTTCTGCGATGGGCAGGCCGCCTCCTCGACGTGAGCGTGCAGTGGCCGGCTCACGACGCGTTCCCCGAGGGCAAGATCGTCGTGCTGAGCCGCCACGCCAGCATGATCGACGCCGTCCTGCCGGCCCTCCTCTTCCCGAGCCATCTCCACCGACCCGTGCATTACGTCCTCAAGCGCGAGTTGCGTCGGCTCCCGTCGATCGACATCTACGGACACCGGCTCGGCAATCACTTCGTCGACCGCGACGGCAACACCGACCGCGAAGTGGCAGCGATCATCGCCCTCATCGAGAACGCGGAGGACGACGCCGGCATCGTCCTCTTCCCGGAAGGAACCTACGCCACTCCGGCCTCGAAGCGCCGCGTGCTCGCATCACTGGAACGTCGGGGCGACGCCGAGCTCGTCGCCCTCACCAACAAGCTCGAGTATCTCCTGCCTCCCAAGCCAGGTGGCGCCCTCGCACTCCTCGCGCGGGCCAAGGACGTCGTCATCTTCGGCCACGTCGGTCTCGAGGGAGTCGCCGAGTTCAAGGGCTTGCGCGATCACCTCCCGGCCAGACAGCCGATTCTCACCCGGGCCTGGCACTTCCACATCGCCGACCTGCCCGATCTCGACGCAGCTCGCATCCAGTGGCTGCGTCAGCAGTGGCTGGCACTCGATGTCTGGGTCAGCGAACAACACCGGCTCCGCAGCCAGCTTGCTGCGCCATCGGAGAGAACGCCGTGAGTCCGGATCGAACACCAACCGCCCCCGTACCCTCGACCATGACAGCCGCGGTCACCACTGCCCACGGCGGCCCGGAGGCGCTCGCCGTTCACCACGATTGGCCGGTCCCCACACTCGGGGCCGGAGACGCACTCGTCCGAGTCACCGCCGCGGCCATCAACAACACCGACATCTGGAGCCGCCAGGGATCGTACGGGACGGCCGACGACCCAGACGCCATCGCCGGTTGGCGCGGCGAGCCCCTCGACTTCCCCCGTGTCCAGGGCATGGACATCGCCGGCCGAGTCGAGGCCGTGGCGAACGATGTCGACCCCACCTGGGTCGGGCGACGTGTCGTCGTCGACCCCACGGTCGAATACCGCAACGACCTCCCCTCGATCATCGCCGGGAGTGAGGTCGACGGAGGTTTCGCCCAGTTCCATCGATGCGCGGCATCGCAACTCCACGACGTCACCGAGTCACCGCTGACGGATGCGCAGGTCGCCTGCCTTCCCACCGCGTATGGCACCGCACTCGGGATGCTCAACCGGGCGGCGTGCAGTGAAGGCGAACGGGTGCTCGTGACCGGTTCCTCCGGCGGGGTCGGGTCGGCTGCCATTCAACTCCTCCTCCACCGCAACTGCCACGTGATCGCTCGTACCAGCCCGGGCAAGGTCGACCGCGATACGACGAACCGGCGTGGCCGAGGTCTCCGTGCGCGGTGCCGACGAGATCAGCGAGATCGACGAGGTCGACGCAGTGGTCGATGTCGTCGGCGGCGTCGAATTCGGCGATCTTCTCGATCGACTACGGAACGGTGGGCGACTGGTGACCGCCGGCGCCATCGCCGGCCCGGTGGTCCCACTCGATCTTCGCCGGCTCTACCTCCGGCAGCGGACCCTCATCGGATCCACCATGCACACGCCGTCCGATTTCGCCGACTTGGCCGTCATTGCCAATGCCGGTGGCGTCGATCCGCTCGTGGACCGCGTCTTCCCGCTCACCGAGATCGCCGATGCGCAGGCCCATTTCGTGGCCAAGGCCTTCGTCGGCAAGCTGGTTCTCGATCCGTGGCTCTCGATCATCGGATGATCGCGGACCAAGGTCGATCACCGTCCCGGGCTAACCTCGCCCGATATGCACGATGAGGGATCCACACCACCTGCGGGCAATCAGCTCACCGCCGCCGACTACCGACACCTGACGAGCGTCGAGCTGGCGCGACTCGGTGGCATGCAGCCCGAACATCTCGGCGCACCCCTCCCCCACATCGATGGCTGGACGGTGCACAGCGTCATCGGCCATACGGGCTGGATCTGCCGCTACGTGGCGCTGTCGCTCGACGCCGACCCGGACTCCCCTCCCAACCGGGCTGCGGTGCCGGAACCGCCGGCCGGAACCGATGTCCTGGACTGGTTCAACGAAGGTCGCTCGATCCTGATCCGCCGGCTCGACACGGTCGATCCCGACGCGGTCCGCCCCACCTGGACCGGCCCGCAACCGGCGCTGTGGTGGCTGCGCCGACTGGCCAACGAATCGTCGATGCACCGCTGGGACGCCTATGCGGCGATCGAGAGCCCTGAACCCATCGATGCCCGCCTCGCCGCCGACGGCGTGGAAGAGGTCCTCGATGTCTTCGCCCCCCACCGGCTGCTCTTCGCCGAGCTCGATGCCGACGGTTCCTCGATGCATCTCCATGCCACCGACATCGATGGTGGCGAATGGACCGTGACCTTCACCGACGGCGGCCTGGAATGGCGACAGGCCCACGAGAAAGGCGACGTTGCCGCTCGTGGACCTGTTTCCGATCTTCTGTTGATGCTGTGGAGCCGCATCCCGCCCAGCCGCTTGCAGCTGTTCGGTGACGCCACCCTCCTCGACCGCTGGCAGGCAGCAGCGAAGTTCTGATCGAGGCTGAGTGCTCGATCGCTCAGGCGGTGGCGACGGGAAGCAGCGGTTCGCTCGGGATGTCGTAGTCGGCATCCCAGCGACCGAGACGGTCCTTCCACGGCGAGGCGTCACCGACGGAGTCCGCATAGGCGGCCCGCCTCTTGGCGACACGTCCGGCCGGCTCTTCGTCGTCATCGTTCTCGTACTGGGCTTCGATGCCCAGCTTCAGATTCTTCAGAGCCTCGGACCGGAGCTGGCTGATGCGGCTCTCGGTGACGTCGAGAAGGCTGGCCAGGTCCTGCGAGGTGCGCCCATCGAGGAAGTAGCCGACGATCACGAGACGCTGACGTTCGGGCAGCAGGTGCACGGCATCGCGGAGATAGTTGTGCAGCTCGCGGGTCTCGAGCTCTTCGGACGGCTCGACGGCATTGCGGTCCGAGAGGACGTCGACCAGCGTGAGGTCTTCGTCGCCCTCGTCGCTCGTCTCGTGATCGAGAGCAAGCACGACGGAGCGGAACAAGCGGTCCTGCAGCTTCGCCAGCTCGTCGAGACCAACACCCAGTTCGGTGGCCATCTCAGCCAGGCTGGGAACTCGCCCGAGTTCACTCGCCAGCTGTTGTTCGGTGGCTTCGAGGCGGCGGGCGAGCAGACGAACCGAGCGAGGAGCCCAGTCTGCGGCCCGCACCGAGTCGAGGATGGCGCCACGAATGCGCTGTGCAGCGAACCGATCGAAGGGCACGCCACGAGCCTCGTCGTAGCGTCGAGAGGCCTCGACGAGGCCGAGGGCGCCGGCCCGAGCCAGTTCCTCTCGGTCGACGTGGCGGGGGAAGTGCACCGCAACCTGGAAGACAACGTGCTTCACGAGCGGCAGATGCGCCTCGATCCGCTCGTTCACTTCAACGGTGTTCTTCTCCAAGATTCGTTCACCCATAGTGCTCATCGCCTCTCTGGTTCCTCCAACGGCGGATGGCATGCCATCCGTGCTTGCAGGAGGGTTTACGACAGAAATCGACCAGAACTTGAGCGAAAATCTCGAGTTTCTTGCCCTACGTACACTTACGACCACTCTGCGTGAAAGCTTGAGGTAAAAGTTCGACGAGCGGTGGGCGTTTGGGTCTCACGGACCAGTCGAATGAGTCGAACGATCCATGCGAATGCAGCGAGAAGCCGTCAAAATGATGGGCTTGCCTGAGCTGATCGGGCCATGACAGCTCACGCTCGCCGCTGCTGGGTCCCGTCGAACGTCATCACGCGCAGCCCGGAAGCGATCAGCGCCCGCAGGAGCGGCACGGGGTCCTCCAGTTCGGACAGACCGAAGGCTCCGATCCGAAACGTTCCCGACGCAATCGCCCTCGCCGTACCGGCACAGACGATGCCGGCCCCTCGAGAAGGATCGGCAGCCGACCGCATACACCAACGTCTCGAACCGCCCGGCCACGAGTCCTCGGACCTCCACTCGGACAGCGCCTGGGCCGCCGTCTTCGTGCGGAGGGCGCAACATCGGCAGGCGCGAAGTGAGCCGATCCCGGCGTGTGGCCGTGACCCGGGCCACGATCCGATTGGCGGCTGGGAACTGCCGCTGCAGCAGCAGCGGCGACGGCAGTGCCGCCTTGTAGGAGTCGCACGCCCCCATCGGGGGCGGAAACCAGACCAGATCCCGTCCGCTTCCACCGCGGCGCTCGCAACCACCGACCATCAAACCAGTCCCACGCCGTCTCCTTCATGGCCCGGTGATGTTGGCGGGCACACGCAGGACCGCCAGTCCCCGCCTTGGCCACGGCGATTTCGGCAACCTCATCGAAGTGGTCGCCGGCGTGGCGGGCCAAGAGGCAGGTCAGACCGGGCGCGAACCCGGCGCCGACCACCAGAGAGACCCCGGCGTCTTCGGCAGCTCGGTCGAGGGAGATCAGATCGCGGATGTCCCCGATGCCGTCACTCATCGACACGACGCTCGAACCTCGGGCGATGGCCGCCGACGCCAACGGTGCGTGGGTCCCGACCGGTGTCGCCAGGACCACCACATCGGCGTCGAGCACTGGTCGGTCGGACACAACGACCCGCCGGCCCAGCTCTTCGCCCACGGCAGCTCGAGCCGCCGGGCGTTCATCGGAAACCCACACCTCGATCCTCGGGCCGTCCTGAGCCAGTAGGGCCCGAACGCACTGCAATCCCGAGGCGCCGGCGCCCACGATGCTGAACGTCCGGCTGGTCACCGGAGGTCCGTGCTGCTCACCTCGCGCCAGCCTTCGGTCTTCGGGGCCACACCGCCGGTACCCCGGATCCGGAAGAGGGCGGCGACAAGACCGGTCATCGACAATGCAGCGACGACGCGGCGAACGAGCGTGAACATGCGCGAAGGGTAACAAATACAACGGGTGACAAAAGCCGGACAGACGAGCCCCGAAGGACTCGCCTGTCTGTTGCACGTGGGGCTAACAAGAATCGAACTTGTGACCTCACCCTTATCAGGGGTGCGCTCTAACCGACTGAGCTATAGCCCCGGGCCCGGTAAAACTAGCGGCTGGGCGCAAGGCCCACTACTCGATCGAGACCTTCGAGCGCTTCTTGTCGATCGGCACCCGAACCGTCTCCTCCTCGATGACGGTGACGCGGATGCCGCCGACCAGGTCGGAGATCAGATTGAAGACCACCGTGAGCAGCACGACCATCACCGATGAGGCGAGTGTGAGCATGCCCGCAATGACGACAGCGGCTCGGAACATGACGTCGGCATTGATCTCGAAGGTCTCGTAGTCGCCCAACTCCTGGATGAAGGACTCGATGTTCTCGACCATGCCCGAGGCGATGGCGGCATTCCACACCAGCACACTCGAGAGCAGGAGCGCAGCGAACACGACCATGTGGAACAGAACCGAGAACGTCAGGACCGACCACGGATCGATGTGTCGAATCACTCGACGGCTCTTCCGGGCCCGAATCCGTCGCTGCCGTCTCGGTGCGCTGGATTCGGCGTTGGCCGCAGCCGTTCCGGCCGCACCGACGGCGATCGATTCCTCGACCATCGTGTGGTCGCCAACCGAAGGGTCCAGCAGGGAAACGCTCTCGGTGACGGGGTGGATGGTGACATCCGCCGTCCCGTGCTCGGCGAACACCGAGTCAGGATCGGCCAAATCCATCGCCTCATCGAACACCTCGGCATCATCGAGGTCTGCTGCCTCGAGGTCGATCAGGTCGATGGGTTCAGAGTCCTCGGCGTCAGTGTCAATCTCGGTCTCTGTGTCGGTCTCTGTGTCGGTCTCTGTCTCGGTCTCTGTGTCGGCCTCGTCGGTGACACCGTCGAGATCCATGATCTCGTTGAGATCGAAGGTTTCGTCTTCCTCCGCGTCGAGATCGAAGAACGACCCGCCGGCCGAAGCGAACGCGTCTGAGTCGGTATCGCCGACGTCAGCATCCGGTGCGTCCAGGGCGACCTCGTCAACCGCAACCACATCGGGCTCGACCTCGGCCACATCGGGCTCGGGCACATCGAAATCCTCGACCTCGACGACATCGAGATCCTCGGGCTCGGCCACATCGAGATCCTCGACCTCGACGACATCGAGATCCTCGGGCTCGACCTCGGCCACATCGAGATCCTCGACCTCGACGACCTCATCAGCCGCGACCTCATCGCTCACCTCATCGACGCCGATGGGGTCGGTGTCGTCGCGCAGGTCGAGGTCGGTGTCATCGGACGCTTCGTCGCCGTCATCGGCGACGTGACCGTTGGTGGTTTCGATTGTGGTCACGGGTTCGAACCCAAGCGCAGCGACGAGATCGTCGTCAATGAGGGTCGCATCCTGTGACGATGATTCGTCGACGGTCATGTGAGCAGTGTAAGCGATGACGGGAGCTTCCTCTGCTCAGCCGTCGACTTCGCCCACTCAGGGAGGCCTCGAACCGGCCAATATGCGTTCGGCTCGAGCTTCGGCTCGGCGGCCGTCGACCTCGACCACCACCCGCACCTCGTTGTCGCCGGCATCGAACTCGATCAGCACTCCCCCGTTTGCGGTCGCCAAGCGTTCCGCCCCGGCCCGGCCCTCGGCGACGGCGGCGAGCGCCGCCGCATCCGCCGCAGACTGAGCCTGTGCTCGATCGACGGCTCGCACACTCACGCCGATCACGATCCCCGTCATGACGAGCAAACAGGCAAGGACCAACGCCACCAACGGCAGCGCCGCTCCCCGCTGACCCTGCTCCCGATCCACACCGACATCGTCGTCTTGCCGACCAACCATCGCGCTTCCTCCACTGTCTCGAGCGGTTGGGGGAAGCTGTGTGGGAAGAGTCGACGGTGGTGTGAACCGGTCGATCAGTCTGCTGAGGACATGCCTCGTCGGTGTCGGTGTCGGTCGTCGGTGTCGGTGGAATCGCTCCGCTGCCGGTTCTTCGACGGCGAGCATTCGAGCGACTGCCGCCACCTGACTGTTGGCGTTCAAGCTCATCACCGTGACACCGGTCGCATCGCGACCCTGTTGGGAGATGGCGCTCACCCGAGTCCGGATGACGACGCCGTCGGTGGAGATCAAGAAGATCTCGTCGAGCGGCGTGACGAACATGGCGCCCACCACCTGACCCTTCTTCTCGTTGACCTTCACGCATCGCACGCCCAGACCGGCTCGACCCTTCCGAGTGAACAGATCAGGATCGGTCCGCTTGCCGTAACCCTCCGACGTCACCACCAGCAGTTCGGTTTCCGGCCGGAACAGGTCCATGCTGACCAGCTCGTCACCGGCCCGGAACTTCATGCCACGAACACCGGCGGCAGTGCGGCCCATCGCCCGGACATGGTCTTGCGAGAAGCGCAACGCCTGCCCGAAACGACTCACCATGAAGATGTCGTTGACCCCGTTGGTGGCCACGACGGACACCAACTCGTCACCGTCGTTGAGGTTGATGGCCCGCAATCCGGCCTTCAACGAACTGTCGTAGGCACTCATCAGCGTCTTCTTGACCCGACCTTGCCGGGTGGCGAAGAAGAGGTACTGGTTGGTCTCGTAGTCGCGAGTGTCGATGATCGCTTGGACCTTCTCCTCGGACTCCAGCTGCAGCAGGTTGACCAACGCCATACCCCGCGAGGTACGGCTCGACACCGGAATCGAGTGCGCCTTGATCCGATAGACCTTGCCCTTGGTCGTGAAGAACAAGAGGTAGGCGTGGGCCGTCGTGTGCAGCAGGTGAGCAACGAGGTCGTCGTCGTCGTCCTTCAGCTTGGCGCCGGTGACGCCGCGACCGCCGCGGGCCTGAGCCCGGAACTCCTCAGCCGAGACCGACTTGATGTAACCGGACGACGACAGCGTGACCACGAGGTCCTCGTCGTCGATCAGGTCCTCGATGTCGAGTTCGCCCATGTCGAGTTCGAGCGAGGTACGTCGGTCAGAGGCGAACTCGGTCGCGAATCTCACCGAGTTCGTCCTTGATGACGGTGTCCCGCTTGACCGGATCGGCCAGAATCGACTCGAGTTCGGTGATTTCGGCCCGCTTGGTCGGCCAGCTCGTCTTCGAGTTGCACCGTGGCCAGCCGCGTGAGGCGGCCGAGGGTCATGTCGAGGATCGCCTCGGTTTGATCGGCGCGAGAACTCGAACGGCGCGGCCATCGAGGGCGGTGCGAGCTGCCGCTCGATCCTCGCTGGCACGGATCGTGGCGATGATCTCGTCGATTACGTCGCGGGCTCGAATGAGGCCCTCGAGGATGTGGGCGCGGCGATTCGCCACCCGGAGGCGTTCGGTGGAACGGCGAGTGATGACATCACGCTGATGCTCGACGTAGGCGACGAGCGCCTCGCGCAGGTTCAGCGTGATCGGCACCTCATCGACCAGGGCCACCATGTTCACGCTGAAGGTGGTCTGCATCGGGGTGTACTTGAAGAGGTTGTTCAAGCACGACGAGCGCCGTGGCATCGCGCTTCAGCTCGAAGACGAGCTGGAGTTTGCCCTTGGCCGACTCGTTGCGGATCTCGCGGATCCCGGCGAGATCACCACGCTCGACCAGCTCGGCGGTCTTGCGGGCGATCTGCTCGACCGACACCTGATACGGCACCTCGGTGACCACGATCGAATCGTTGGTCTTGCCCTCGACGATCTCGGCGACGGCCCGCATGCGGATCGACCCGCGGCCGGTTCGATAGGCATCGCGGATTCCGACTCGACCCAGGATCTGGGCTCCGGTCGGGAAGTCGGGACCCTTGACGAACTCCATCAGATCGTCGGGTGTCGCCTCGGGGTTGTCGATCAGGTGGACGACGGCGTCGCACACCTCGCCGAGGTTGTGCGGCGGGATGTTGGTGGCCATGCCGACCGCGATGCCCTGGCTGCCGTTGACCAGCAGGTTCGGGAAACGGGCCGGGAGCACGACGGGTTCCTGGTGCTTGGCGTCGAAGTTGTCACGGAAGTCGACGGTGTCCTCGTCGATGTCGGACAGCAGCCGCATCGCCAGCGGGGTGAGGCGGCACTCGGTGTAGCGGTAGGCGGCCGGCGGATCATCGGGCGAACCGAAGTTGCCGTGGGGATCGATCAGCGGGTGCCGAAGCGAGAAGCTCTGGCCCATACGAACGAGCGAGTCGTAGATCGCCTGGTCACCGTGTGGGTGGTACTTGCCGATGACGTCACCGACCACCGTGGCGCACTTCACGTGGATCGATCGGGACGATGCCCGGCGTCGAACATGCTCCAGAGAATCCGTCGATGGACCGGCTTCAGACCGTCGCGCGCATCGGGCAGTGCCCGGCTGATGATGACCGACATCGCATACTCGAGGAAGGACTGCTCCATCTCGGTCTGGATCTCGATCGGCTCGATGTTGTCGTAGCCGCCGGGCTGGCTCGGTATCTGGTCGACGGGTGGCTCGCCGTCGCCACTGCCCGCGCCAGAAGGCGGAAGATCAGTCATGCATGCTCCCTAGATGTCCAGGAAACGAACGTCGTCGGCGTTCGTCTGGATGAAGTTCTTGCGGCTCTCGACGTCGTCGCCCATCAACACGGCGAAGACCTCGTCGGCGATTGCGGCTTGCTCGACCGTGACCTGCAACAGGGTTCGGGTCTCGGGATCCATCGTGGTTTCCCACAGCTCGTTGGCGTCCATCTCGCCCAGACCCTTCAGACGAGCGAACTCGGCGTTGGGGTGATCGACCAGATAGGCGTCGCGAGCCGCCATGTCCTTGAGATAGATCTTCGACTTGCCGACCTCGGTCGAGAACAGCGGCGGCTGCGCGATGTAGACGTAGCCGGCCTCGACCATCGGACGCATCTGGCGGAAGAAGAAGGTGAGCAGCAGGGTACGGATGTGGCTGCCGTCGACATCGGCGTCGGCCAGCAGGATCACCTTGTGGTATCGGGCCTTCGACACGTCGAAACCCTCGCCGCGTCTCCTCGTCCGGTTCACCGAGCCCGGCGCCGATGGCCTGGATCAGCGAGACGACCTCGGTGTTCTTGAGCATGCGGTCGGGCCGGGCCCGTTCGACGTTGAGGATCTTGCCGCGGATCGGCAGGATCGCCATCGTGTTCGAATCCCGGGCTTCCTTGGCCGAACCACCGGCCGAGTTGCCCTCGACGATGTAGAGCTCTGACAGAGCACGGATCCTTGCTGCGACAGTCGGCCAGTTTGCCGGGGAGCCCGGCACCGTCGAGCGCCGACTTGCGGCGGATGGTCTGGCGAGCCGTGGTGGCGGCGATGCGGGCCTTGGCCGCCATGATCGCCTTGTTCACCATCACCTTTGCTTCTCGCGGATGCTCTTCGAACCATTCTCGAAGATGCTCGTTGGTGGCCTTCTCGACCAGCGAACGAACCGAGACGTTGCCGAGCTTCGACTTGGTCTGACCCTCGAACTGCGGGTCCTGGATCCGAACCGAGATGATCGCCGTGAGGCCCTCGCGGATGTCTTCGCCCTGGAGGTTCTCCTCTTTCTCCCGCAGAAACTCACGATCGCGGGCGTAGCGTGTTGACGGTGCGGGTCAGCGCGCTGCGGAACCCCTGCTCGTGCATGCCGCCCTCGAGCGTGCTGATGCCGTTGGCGAAGCTGTGGATGCCGTCGGTCTGATAGCCCGTGTTCCACGAGAAGGCGATCTCGACCTCTTCGGTCTCGTCCTTCTCCTCGAACCAACCGACTTCGTCGAACAGCGCTTCCTTGCGAGCGATTCAGATGGCGAACGAAATCGCGGATACCACCGTCGTAGCGGTGGGTGACCGGCTCGAAGTCGGCGTCGAGTTCGTCGAAGACCTTGATCTCGAGGCCGGCGTTGAGGAACGCCATCATCTGGAAGCGCTCGAGCAGCGTCTGGGTGCGGAATTCGATGCCTTCCTTGAAGATCATCGGGATCCGGCCAGAAACGAACCGTGGTGCCGGTACGAGGCGCTGCCGTCCTCGCCCAGCGGGCGCGTCGCCGATGATCTCGAGTTTCTTGTCCGGCGCGCCACCGTCCTTGAACGACATCGCGTAGCGATTGCCGTTGCGGTCGATCTCGACCTCGACCCGTTTCGACAGGGCGTTGACGACCGAGATACCGACGCCGTGAAGGCCGCCGGACACCTTGTAGCCACCGTCGCCGAACTTGCCGCCGGCGTGGAGCACGGTGAGCACCACTTCGGCCGCGGTCATGTCCTCGTACTTCGAGTGCTTGTCGACCGGGATGCCACGGCCGTCGTCGCGGACCTGCGACCGCACCGTCGTCACGGACCGTGACCTCGATCAGCGAGCAGTGCCCTGCCATGGCCTCGTCGACGGAGTTGTCGACGACCTCCCAGACCAGGTGATGCAGACCGGTCGGACCGGTCGACCCGATGTACATACCAGGCCGCTTGCGTACCGCCTCGAGGCCCTCGAGAACTTGAATCTGATCCGCTCCGTAGCTGCCGTCCACCGCGGCCGAAGCCGAGGTGGACGACGATGCGTCTGAGGTGCTTGAAGAGCTGTCGGTGTCCATACGTCCCGTCACAATCGTGCTGGTCGATTCTAGCAGCGGAGTGGGTGCTGACGGGTGACGCCTAGCGGCCGATTCGTGCCTTGATTCTGCGGATTTCCGTCTCGGGGAACAGGGCCTTGAAGCGCGCCGTGATCTGCGCTTCCATCCACCCGACCTGCGACGCCCATGTCGCGTCGTCGCAACCGATCACGAGGACACCGTCGACCAGCTCGATCGGCCGCGTCGGCTCGGCCAACGCCGGGCCGACGATCTCGGTCCATCGCTCCTGGAGCGACGACAGCGTGCGGATCGGCGGAGCGCCGAGGTAGTCGAGATAGCTGTCGAGCGTCTCTCCGATCGCGAGCGGCTGCGGTGATGACCAACGTTGCTCACGATTGGTCCTGCGCACAGCTCACCTCCTGTCGGATGCGACAAACCCCGAGCCACTTGGTCGCAGGGTCTGATCAGGAACCGTACCCGGAGGGAGATCAGACGCGCTGGTGATGATGGTCTGGCCGGGCGGCAGGGTCGACAACAGCACTCGACCCCGGTCGGGATCCAGTTCACTGAGGACATCGTCGAGCAGTAGCAGCGGCGGTTCGCCCAGCTGATCTGTCACCAGGCGATGGCCCGCCATTCGCAAGGCCAAGGCCATCGTGCGCTGCTCCCCCTGCGACGCTTGCACCCGACTGTCGAACCCGTTGACCACGAGCGACACGTCATCGCGATGAGGCCCGACCGACGTGATCCCGCGTCGCACGTCATGGTCCCGAGCCTCGGCCACGCCTTCGGCCAACGACGTCGTCGTCCACGAACGCTCGTAGAACGCCGTCACGGCGCTTGGCTCCCCCGCCAATTCGTCGTAGGCGGAGGCCACCCCGGGCATCAACAGCGCCAGGGTGTTCTCACGACGAACCGTCAGATGTTCGCCGGCAGCAGCGAGCTTCATGTCCCACACGTCGAGCGTTCCGGCCGCCGCTTCGTCCAGACGACCGTTCGTCTGGCGAAGCAGTGCATTCCGTTGCTTCACGATCTTGTCGACGTCGCGCAGACACCCGGTCAGCCGACGGGTCGAGCGACACGATGAGGTCATCGAGGAAATCCCGTCGCAGGGCGGGGCCCTCCTTCACCAACGCCAGATCGTCCGGCGCGAACACCGTGACTCGGAGCGCGCCGAGCAGATCACGTCCCCGCTGCAGGCGTTGCTGGTTGACCTGTGCGCGGGTGCGGCCCTTCCCCAGCTCCAGATCGATCGAGACATCGCGTCCGTCGCGTTCACCGACGGCGCGAACGATCGCCGTTGCTGCTCCCCTGCGAACCAGGCTCTCGGTCGGCGCGCCCCGGAACGACTTCAGTGTGGCCAGCAGGGCCAGCGCCTCGACCACATTCGTCTTTCCGATCCCGTTCGGACCGATGATGGCCGTGAGACCGTCGACGAGCGACAGTTCCAGGCGTTCGTAGCTACGAAAGTCGACGAGTTCGAGTCTGCGGATGAGCACGAGGTGGGTGCAACCCTCCCGCCATCAGGAGACGCGGACGGGCATGAGCAGATACAGGAAGTCCTCGTTGCCCTCGATGCGCACCAACGCCGGCTTCAGCTCGTCGATCGTGGACAGCGTGATGCGATCGGACACCGCGACCTCCACGCCCTCGATCAAGTACTGGGCGTTGAACGCCACCGTGAGCGGCGAACCGACATAGTCGCCTTCGATCTGCTCACGCGCGGTACCGACATCTTGGGTGACGGCCACGAGCTCGACACCGGCGTCTGACAACTCGAGACGAACCGGCGTGGCTTCCCGGGCGAGCAGCTTCACCCTTCGCAGGGCATCGAGGAGGCTGTCGCGATCGAGCGTCAAGACGTTCGGGTGTGCATCGGGGATCAGTCCGCCGTAGTTCGGGAACGCACCTTCGATGAGCCGAGTGATCAGCGTGACCGGTCCGACCTCGAAGGAGGCTTCGCGCTCACCGAGACGCAGCTGCACCTCATCGCCGTGGCCGAGCACGCGGTTCAACTCGTTGAGCGCCTTCGACGGGATCAACACATTCTGACCCTCGGCCAGAACCGAGACACCGGCGACATCGCGAAGGGCGAGACGATACGAGTCGGTGGCCACCAGCCGAAGTCCGCCCTCGTGGGCGGCCAGCAGGACACCGGTGAGGATCGGACGTGAATCGTCAGAGCTCGCGGCCCGAACGACCTGGTGGAGTGCTTCGGCCAGCACGCTCGCGTTCAGCGAGACCGGATCGGTGCTGAGCATCGAGATCTGCGGGAAGTCGTCGCCGGCGATGAGACGGATGCTGAAATCCGAACGACCGGCGGCAATGCGCAACTCGTCCGCCTCGGCGCTGACGCTGACTGCGCCGGGCTCGAGGGCTCGAACGATGTCGGAGGCAAGCCGAGCCGGGATGACGGCCACCCCGTCGCTCTCACCGGACACCGTCACTGACACCGTGATGGTCAGATCGAGGTCGCTTCCCGTCAGGCGCAGTTGGTCGCCCTCGAGGTCGGCGCGGACGCCGGACAGTCCCGGAAGTCCCCCGCGGCCGCTGACCGCTCGTCCGGCAATGCCGAGGGCATCGACCAATACATCTCGCTCACAACGGAACTTCACCGTTGGTTCTCCCTGTTCGTCTGGCTCATCTGCTGGATGGGTGGGGCCGGAGGTTCCGGCCGAGGTTTGAGGTTGTGGTTAATACTGGCTTCTTTGGATTGAAACGGTAGTGGTAGTAGTAGGGCCTGTGGATTGTGGACAGTGTCCCGTTCTGCCTGGTCGGAGCGCAGATCGTTGTCCACGGGATGTCGGGCACTGTCCACAGAGCGCGTGGTTCACTCGAGGAACGGTGGGGACAGCACGTGCACCGTCCACGCATCATCCCCCGTTGATCCACAGTGTTGTCCAGAGCAGTGTTGTCCAGAACGGTGTTTACCAGAGCAGTGTTGTCCAGAACGGTGTCGGCTGCCGGGATGGCGGTCGGGAGCGACGGGAAACGAACGGCGACGCGCTGGTCAGGCATTCTTGGCCTTGTTGCGAACGACCTTCTCGAGCACGGTGACATCGTCGTAGATCTGCGAACGTTCGGCCATCAGCGCCGAGATCTTGTCGCAGGCATGCATGACCGTGGTGTGGTCTCTGCCCCCGAACTCACGGGCAATCGCGGGATAACTCAGCTCCGTGAGCTCCCGACTGACGAACATGGCCATCTGCCTGGCGAGCACGAGTGGTCGGCGGCGGGACTTGCCCTTGAGCTCCTCGAGCGAGAAATGGAACTTGTCCGACGTGACGTCGAGGATCATCTCGACCGTGATCGGACGGGGCTGACGATCGTCGATGAAGTCACGAAGGGTGCGTTCCGCCAGCTCCCGTGTCATCGGATGCTGGTTGAGGTTGGCAAAGGCGGTGACCTTGTTGAGCGCACCCTCGAGTTCACGAATGTTGCTCGTGATGTTGTCGGCGATGAACTCGCTGACCTCGTTCGGGAGGAAGTAGCCGTCTCGCTCGGCCTTCTTGCGCAGAATCGCCATGCGCGTCTCGATGTCGGGCGGCTGGATGTCGGTGAGCAGTCCCATGACGAATCTGCTGCGGAGCCGTTCCTCAAGGGTCGGAATGGCGTCGGGCGGGCGATCCGACGACAGGACGATCTGGCGATCGGCCCCGTACAACTCGTTGAACGTGTGGAAGAACTCCTCCTGGAGTCCGTCCTTGCCGGCGATGAACTGGATGTCGTCGACCAGGAGAACGTCGACATTGCGGTAGTGCCGCTTGAAATCGGCCCCTTGGCTGTTCTTGATCGAATCGACGAACTCGTTGAGGAACGACTCGGTCGAGACGTAGCGGACCGTCAAGCGGGGATAGACGCTGTTGACATACGCCTCGATCGCTCGCAGCAGATGTGTCTTGCCGAGCCCGGCGTCGCCGTAGATGAACAGTGGGTTGTAGCTCCCACCCGGTCGCTCGGCCACCGAAAGAGCGGCGGCGTGGGCGAAACGGTTCGAGGCACCGATGACGAAGCTCTCGAAGTCGTAGCGACGCACGGGGTCATACGGAGGGGTCGGTGTCTCCGGACCTCGGGGGAAGACCACGGTCAGATCGTCGCCGCCCGAGGCTGTGCCGTCGGTCGAATACGTCAGCGGATCGTCGACCCCGGAGGTGGTCGGGGTCGAGAGTTGATCGACATCGAAGAGGGTCGGGGTCGACTGCTCGAAATCGATCGCAACCGAGTGTCCTGCTGCCTCGGTCACGGCCTCTTCGAGCAGGCTTCGATACCGACCGTCGAGCTTCTCTCGAACAATGGCGTTCGGGACCCGAAGGGTGAGGACGTCGGCGTGGAGACCGGCCGCCTCGACATTCGAGAACGTGCTCTGCCAGGTGCCGACGTTGATCTCCTTGCGAACCGCGGCAGCTGCTTGGTTCCAGAGTTCGTTGGCGTTGGTAGCTGACATGGTCATGTGTTCGGTTTCGCCCGTACCCTCTCGATCAGCGGGGTTTCCCCAGATCCCACAGACTTGTCCACAGAATTCCAGGGGTTTCTTGGGTGGATCCGCCCATCCAGGGTGGCCGACGCTACACCGGGGTCCCTGCCCTTACCACTCAACTTGTGGAAAAGGTTGGACCCTCCCGCAAACGGCTCTACCGTGCTGGCGACGCCGGTGTGTCCGGTCAGTGTGTGGTGCCCATGCACCGCATGTGCACCCGGGCACGCCATCATGTCACCCCGATCGCCGCTTGCTGATTCGTTCAGTTCGCAGGGTCGATCCCGTGACAAACCACCACGGAGCCGGCCCACGAGTCGGCTCCCACTCTCGACAGCCATCACCGCTGCGAGCCAGGAGACACCGATGAAGCGCACCTTCCAACCGAACACCCGCAAACGAGCCATGAAGCACGGGTTCCGAGCCCGCAAGGCGACTCGCGGTGGTCGTGCCGTTCTGCGCTCCCGTCGTCTCAGGGGCCGTCACAAGCTGAGTGCGTGACCTCCCCGGTCACCCGCCGAGCAACGTTTGCAGCGTTGGCATCACGCGGCGACCGAGTCCGCCATGGTGCGGTGAGCCTCCGTCATCTGCGCGTCGACGATCCTGACATGCAACCGGCGACGTCGACCGCGCTCGCGTTCGCATTCTCGCGCCGTTTCGGAAACGCCGTCGAGCGCAACCGGGCCAAGCGACGGCTTCGTCGTGCCTTCGAAGCGGCAGGTGGCGATCAGCAGCCTGGAGCAATGTTGATCAGCGGCTCCCGCCGTGTGCTCGACTGTTCCTACGACCGCCTGGTCGCCGACGTCCGATCCTGCCTCGGGCGCATCACCGAACTTGACAACGTCAAGATCGCCGGCGGTGGCGCCATGAAACGAGTGCTGTTGACCTTGATCGGCTGGTACCGAGCCACCGCTCCGGCTCGAACCCCCCGTTGTCGGTACATCCCCACGTGTTCTCAGTATGCAGAAGAGGCCATCTCCACGTACGGCGCCGGTCGCGGCACGTGGCTTGCCATCCGCCGACTCGGCCGATGTCATCCATTTGGTTCCTTTGGCTTCGACCCCGTCCCGGAGAAGTAGCTCATGTTCGATCCGTTCCTGCAAGCCGTTGCCCAAGCACTCGCCGCCCTCTATGAGCTGCCCGCTCGTCGGTGGCAGCTATGGCGTCGCGATCATCCTGCTCACCTTGGTGGTGATGGTTCTCCTGATGCCGCTGACGCTCAAGGCCACGCGCAGCACCATCAAGATGACGCAGGTCCAACCGGAACTGAAGCGTCTCCAGAAGAAATACAAAGATGATCGCGAGACGCTGAATCAAGAGATGATGAAGCTCTATCAGGAGCACGGGATCAACCCCGTCGGTGGCTGCCTTCCCATGTTGGCGCAGTTGCCCGTGTTCCTCGTGTTGTTCCAGGTCTTGCGAGGGCTGAGCCGTCGCATCTCCGATCAGCCGTTCTTCGAGGCAGCGAACCTCGTGCGGGAGCGCAGCGGTCTCGTCGGTCGCTGCCGGCAACGAGATCAGTCCCCGGTTCATCGGTGAGGACACCGAGATGTACCACAACCTGGCGGGCAACACGAAGATGGGATTCGGCCCGTTCGACCTCGCGGCTGAAGCTCGTGACGTCCTGTCCGAGAGCATTCCACGCGGAATTCCCTACGTCATCTTGATCCTCATCGTTGTCGGTACCAGCTACTACCAGCAACGGCAGATATCGGCCCGCCGGACCGAGGGTGCGCCATCGATGAATGCGCAGCAGCAGATGCTCTTGCGGTTCCTGCCGCTGCTCTCAGGTTTCTGGTCCTTCCTGTTCCCGGCAGGGCTCGTCCTGTACTGGGCGACGTCGAACACGTTCCGCATCGGGCAACAGGCGTACATCACCCATCAGATCTACGGTCGCGAGACCGAAGCGGGGAAACACACGATCGTGATTCCCGAGCGGGACGACGAACCAGCCGACAAGAAGAAGCACGCCAAGAGCGGGAACAAAGGGCAGTCGGGCACCTCCTCATCAGCGGCGAAAAAGGGATCGTCCAGCAAGAAGGCATCGGCGACGGCCAACGATTCGGACAACGAATCATCCAGCCGGGCTGACCGTAATGCCGAATGGAAGAAACTGCGGGCCAAGAAACAGGCCGCACAACGAAAAACATCGACCACGACATCGAGTCGGGTCACTCCCAAGGGGACGCAAGGCCGTCCCTCCAAGCCGAAGCGGAAGAGGTAAGTCACGTGGAATGGGTTGAAACCACTGCCAAGAGCATCGAGGAAGCGAAAGATCTGGCGCTCGACAAGCTCGGGGTCGACGAAGCCGATGCCGAATTCGAAGTCCTCGAAGAGCCCCGTCAGGGTCTCTTCGGCCGGACCCGCGGCGAAGCTCGGGTGCGAGCTCGGGTCGAACCGAAGTCACCTCGCGCCAAGGAGGACCGTCCACGGAAACGCCGCAAGCCAAAGACCGACCGACCGAATCCCGCAACCAAGGCTGCGGCGTCCGGGCCAGCGGCTGAGACCAGCGCCGACACCACCGATGGCCAAGACGCAGCTGCCGCGCCGGCCAAGCCCAGGCGCCAGACGTCGAGCGGCAACGCTTCGGGCGGTCGCGGCCAGCGGCGCGATCGACCGCAACGAACCGAGAAGTCCGAGCGAAAAGAGTCATCGATGGATGAAGTCCGTACCTGTGTCGACGAGTTCCTCACCGGACTCGTTGCCGCCTTCGACCTTGACACGCCGGTCGTCATCGATGACAGCGACGAGCAGATCGTCGCCACGATCGAAGGCAAGCACGGCCTCCTACTCGGACCGAAGGCCCGCACGCTCGATGCCATCCAGGAGCTGACACGAGTGACGGCCCAACGCACGGCGCCGTCGTCGATCCGCATCAAGGTCGATGTCGGTGGCTATCGGGAGGCTCGCCGGGTTGCCCTGGCGGGATTCGCTCACCAGGCCGCCGAGAAGGCTCGGGCCGAGGGCGTCGATGTGCACCTCGAGGCCATGTCGTCCGCCGATCGCAAGGTCGTCCACGACACGTTGAACGACGAATCGGGTGTCTCGACTCGCTCGGCCGGTACCGATCCACGCCGCTACGTCGTCGTTGTCCCCGATGTCCACACCGACGTCGCCGATGCCGCCGATGGCGCCGATGATGCAGAAGCAGCCGACACTGACGACTGACGACCAACTGCTGGCCGTTCTCGAACGGGCTCGGACCGTGGGATTCCTCGGTCCGGGCCCGTTGCGCGTTCACTTGGATCACGCCCGGACCTTCGGACACCTGATCCCTTCGTCGGCCAGGACGCTGGTGGACCTGGGTTCGGGAGGCGGACTCCCCGGCCTCCCGCTCCTCGCCGACCGGCCGGAGCTGTCTGGCGTCCTCCTCGACGCGGCAACCAAACGAACTGCGTTCCTGGTGTGGGCCACGACCGAGCTCGAACTGCAGGAAAGGGTTTCGGTGGTGACGGCACGGGCGGAGGACGCAGCGCACCGAGCCGAACTCCGTGGGAGCTTCGACGTCGTGGTGTGCCGAGGTTTCGGACCCCCCGCAGTCACCATCGAGTGCTCGGCCGGATTCGTTGCCGACGATGGACGCCTGCTGATCAGCGAACCACCTGCATACCGATCCTGGGACAACGACGTGCTGGCGTCGATCGGCCTGGAGCACCAGTCCTCTGAACACGGTGTGGCGGTCTTCGCCCGAATCGGTGCGACACCGATGACGACGCCACGATCGGCCAAGCGGATGCAGAACAAGCCCCTCAAGGTCCGCTCATAACCTCGGCGATGTTTCACGTGAAACATCGCCGACAGATCGGTCCACACGAGGCAGAACGAGACAGCTGGCCGTCGACGCTCGTCTCCCCTGGTTTGCCTGAAGGCCGGACGCCGACGGGCGCCAGCCTCGTCGGGTACGACGAACTTCGATCATCACGGGTGGAGTCCGGACGACTTCGACGAACTGCGGCGCCGCCGTCGAAATGACGCAGGCACGGGCGCTCGTAGGGTGAGAAGACGCGGCCACAGCGCTCGGGGAGAGAGAAGGCGCGGCTGGAGAGGGATGACTCGGGTAAAGGACGGATCCCGCAGGAGAGCGTGGGAGGCGCATGGCGGCCGGCGGTTTGTGCCGAAGGGGAGCGGAGAGAACCGATGTTTCACGTGAAACATCGGCGAGTCAACTCGTCGATGCTGGCGGCCGATGCCATGCGTCTCCCGCAGCTGCGATGGTCACGGTGGGGACGATTCCGGATCTGTGGAGGCGGTGGATGGAGAGGCTCCCTCGGTCGGACGAGCTGGCTTCGCTCGATGATCGGCGGGGCAATCGTCACCGGGGGCAGAGTCCTTCGACGCGATGTTTCACGTGAAACATTTGGGGTTCCGGCCCCTGGCGGAACGGTGGAGATCGGCGGGGACAGGACGAGGGCCGAGGCCGATTCGCGTCGATTCGGAGAACTTTGCGGCTCAGGTCTGCTCGCTCGACGTGAACAGCGGCTAGGTTCTCAGCACGGCGGATTGTTTCACGTGAAACATTGATCCCCCGATCTCACGGCTGTGCCGCCGATGAACTCACCACTTGCATCTGAATCAGGAGGTTCGATGACCTCGTTCGAACCGTCAAACCCACCACCCGCACCTCGCCCCACCTGCCGGGTGATTGCGATCGCCAACCAGAAGGGTGGTGTCGGGAAGACCACGACGACCGTGAATCTCGGTGCTGCCGCTGCGGAGTTGGGGCACCGAGTGCTCATCGTCGACCTGGATCCGCAGGGCAACGCCAGCACGGGTCTCGGTATCAATCCGCGGGGTCTCGAGTACTCGATGTACGACGTGCTCCTGCACGACGTACCCATTGATGATGCCACCGAGGCGGCGGCGGTCAAGAACCTCTTCCTCGCTCCGGCGAACCTGAATCTGGCCGGGGCGGAGATCGAACTCGTACCCGCCTTCAGCCGAGAGATGCGGCTGAAGAACGCCATCGCAGCGGTGTCCGACGACTACGACTTCGTGCTCATCGACTGTCCCCCATCGCTCGGCCTGCTGACGGTGAACGCCTTTGCTGCAGCAGACGAAGTGCTCGTTCCGGTGCAATGTGAGTACTACGCACTCGAGGGTCTGGGTCAGCTCCTACGGAATGTCGACCTGGTGCAGCGAAATCTGAATGCATCGCTCCATCTGTCTCACATCGTGTTGGTGATGTACGACGCCCGGACCAATCTCGCAGCCCAGGTTGCCAGTGAGGTACGGGAACACTTCGGTTCCAAGGTGTGTCGGACCATCATTCCTCGGACGGTTCGCCTGTCCGAGGCCCCATCGTTCGGACAACCGATCACGGTTTTCGATCCGAACATCGCGAGGCGCCATTGCCTATCGCGATCTCGCCAAGGAGGTTGCCGGTGAACCGTCGTAGTGGTTTGGGAAAGGGCCTGAGTTCGCTGATTCCGACCGATGCCGAGTCGGGATCGGTCGGCATGATGACGGAGCTGCCCATCTCCGCCATTCAACCAAGTGAGTATCAGCCACGCTCGCGCTTCGAAGAAGAGTCACTGGTGTCGTTGACCGACTCGATCCGTGAGCTCGGTGTGCTTCAGCCGGTCTTGGTTCGTCAGACGGGGCCGGACCGATACGAGCTGATTGCGGGCGAGCGGCGATGGCGCGCGGCTCGCCGTGCCGGTCTGCCGACGGTGCCCGCCATCGTGCGCGACAGCGACGATCGCCATGCGCTCGAACAGGCACTGGTCGAGAACCTGCATCGCGAGGATCTGAACGCGCTGGAGGAAGCCTCGGCCTTCCAGCAGCTGATCGACGAGTTTGCGATGACGCAGGAGCAGGTGGCACAGCGAGTCGGCAAGAGCCGCTCCGCCGTGGCCAACACGCTCCGGCTGTTCCAGCTTGCCGGGTTCGGTCCAGCGCCTGGTGGCATCGGGCGAGCTGGCCGCCGGCCATGCTCGTGCGCTTCTGGCGTGTCCCGAACGTGCGTTGCAGGAGCAGTTGGCTGAGCAGGTGGTGGCCGAAGGACTGAACGTGCGTCAGGTCGAAGAACGTGTTCGCCAACTTGCTGCACCCGCGCCCGAGGCCAAGGCTCCGGCTCGGCCGGTGGGGGAGACCCGCCCGGCTGCCCTGCTCGAACTCGAAGAAATTCTGGGCAACCGCCTCGCCACTCGAGTCCGGGTGTCCTCCGGGACGGGCAAAGGGAAGTTGACCGTGGAGTACGCAGACCTGGATGATCTCAACCGGATCTTCCGGGCTATCACGGGCGAGTGACGTCCGGAATCCCCCCAGCGTTCCCCACAGGCTGTGGAAAAGGCTGTGGGTAGTGTGAACTCTGAATCAAGAGTAGAGCCCATTTCTCTGATACTCCTATCATCTGCCCCTGAGGTCGAGTGTCCAGGCTTGGACGCGAGTCGGGCGAGGTCCGAAGACCTCGCCCGATCGATTGGAGCGTTGTTCCGGTTCGTGGAGGAACCGGGCGATGATCAGAGACCGATTTCCTCGAGCAATTGCATCTTGCCCTTGGCACCGACGATGCGCTTGTCGACTTCGCCGTCGCGGAAGACGAGGAGGGTCGGGATGCTCATGACCCCATAGCGCTGAGCGATCGATGGGTTCTCGTCGACGTTCAGCTTCGTGATCTTGACACTGTCACCTTGTTCGGTGGCGATCTCATCGAGGATCGGCGCGATCATCTTGCAGGGACCGCACCATTCGGCCCAGAAGTCGACGACCACGGGTGCAGTTGCACTGTTGACGACTTCATCGAAGGTGGCTTCGGTCAAGTTGGTGACGGCGTCGGACATGGTGTACCCCCGAAGGATTTCGTTGAATAGAAGGTGATGACTTCGACTGGGACGAGATCTGAGATCTCCCAGCGATGGAACGTCGGCGATGGAGGAGCTATTCCCGAGGGAACGATCCGTTCATCGGCCTCGCATCCGCCAGAGAATCCAGCCGGCGAACAGGAAGAGAGCGCCGAGTATCCAGTAGGCGAGCCACACGCCACCCTCACCGACCACGTCCCAATAGCCGGTGACGACGACCAGGAACCGGACGAGGACGATCAGGAGGATGACCACCATCACCATGGCGACCAGCGCTGCGGCCAAACCGTAGACGGCAAGCCGTGAGGCGACCATGGCCTTTCCGGTTGTGGCACCACGGACCGTGTCGACGTAGCCGACGATGGTGCTGGTCGCCCGGGCTGACCAATCTTCCGACGCAGTATCGATCTCAGACATCGACGCGCACTCTAGTCGTCTTTCTGGCCCGACCAAGCGTCGAACTGGGCAATGGGTTCGATCAGGTGAGTTCGATCTCGCAGGTCGGGCCGATGATCAGGGCGGTTTCCGGTGCGCCGGCCTGGACGATCAGGGAGGACAGCGCGTCCTCGAAGACGACGGGGATGAAGCTGTCCACCTCGGCGAGATCGGTCCACGACCGGACTCGCGGCGCACGGGGACTCCTCGATCGGGAGCAGCGGCGCCCCGACGAGCTGCTCGAGGAACCCGGCTGCGGTGTCGGCCTGCAGATCGGCCAAGGCGAAGGGCCCGTTCTCCTCGTAGAACGCGGCTGCTGCCGCCGCTTCTGCTGCCCGATCGGCGGGGGCCTGCCCGGCCTCTTCGGCCGCCGGCTCTTCGAAATCGGCGGAAACGTCGCCGTCAGCCTGGGTGTCGCTCCCGCCGTCGGCCATGTCCTCCGCCATCTCTTCCTCCACCATCTCGGTGGAAAGAGCGGCGTCGTCGCTCACTGCATCGTCCTCGGCTTCTGCGTTGGTGGCGCTGGCCGACAGCGACGGCGCGGCAGTGTCGGTGGCTGCGTCGTCGCTGCTGTCTCGGGTGGCGGCAAAGCCGATGCCACCGACGACGAGAGCGGCCACCGCGGCGGCACCGAGCCACGAGGGAAGGCCAACGCTCCGCCGACGGCGATCCGACAGAGATGTGACGGTGGGGGAGGGCGCGTCGGTGTCGAAGGCGGGGTTGGTGTCGAAGGCGCTGAGGGCCGCCGAGATCTGGCCGAGGGCCAAACCGGGGGGAGGCGTGACAGCGGCCATGTCGATTGCCATCGAGCGAAATACCTCGACCGTGGCCATGATCAGCGGATCGGCCTCGACGACGGCTCGTTGCTCGGCGGTCGCCTCGCCATCGAGGTACAGCGAAGCAAGGAGTTCGGCATCGTCGCCCTGCGGCTCGGGAAGCGGTGAAAGGGGTGGAAGTTCGGTCATCGGGGTTCGGTGTGGTGCGTCGTCTGGTTGTTAGGACGTTCCGGCAACCCCTGCTGGTTCCCGAGAAGTTCCGCCAGTTGTTTGCGGCCGCGCGAGATTCGTGAACGAACCGTGCCCGGGGCGATTCCGAGCGTGTCGGCGATCTCGGCGTAGTCCATGCCCAGGACATCACGCAGGACCACTGGCGCCCTGAAGTCCTCGGCGATCCGGGGGAGTGCGTCTTCGATCGTGAGTCGGTCGGCCACCTGCTGGCCGAGGTCGGGGCTGTCTGCGGCTCGCTCGGGTTCATCGATCAACGCAAGGGGGCGGCGCTGGCGGCGCCGCAGCTCGTCGAGGCAGGCGTTGCTGGCGACGCGATAGCTCCATGTGCGGAAGGTGCTGTTGCCCTGGAACTTGTCGATGCCTCTCACGATCGCCATCAGCGCTTCCTGGCACGCATCGGCTGCGTCGGCGTCATTCCTGGCCATCCGCCGACACAACGCGTAGAGGCGCTCGTAGTGGCGCGACAGCAATTGATCCATGGCTCCCCGGTCCCCGGACTGGGCTCGGGTCACGAGATCTTCGTCGGAGATTTCGATCGGGTCAGCGTAGGTCAGCGCCCGAGCCCAGTCGTGGCACTCGCATCAGGCGACCTCGACCTCGGTGAGCTCGAATCGGTGATCGGGCTCGTCGTCGTCATCGTCGCCGTCGTCGCTCGTGCCGGGATTGGTGATCCACACCAGCAGCAGGCGACCGACGATGTCGTCGACGTCGAAGTCGACCTTGTTCCGCAGATCGGTTCCTGCCGCGACCGGATCGCCCCAGGTGTCGCGACTTCCGGAGAAGTCGTCGCCCAGGAACAGTTCGACACTCCAACCCTTGCTCTCGGAGTCGAGCGTGACCTCGCTCACTCGCGCCGGCCCGCCGAGGTCGACGACGAGGCCGACTCCCGGCTTGAGATTGCCGAAGTTGGGGGACCGATACAGCTCGGTGCGCCAGAACGTGTCCTTGTCGCCGTCGATGGCGAAGGCCGCCGTGTCGTCGCGTTCGGTGCCGTCGCCTGCGGGATCGATCGCCGTGGCGCTGACCGTGGTCGGCTCGACGACGACGTCGATCGGTGTCAGGTCGATGGTGTCGTCGGATCCGGTCTCGGGCGCCGCGTCGGCCGCGGAGGGCTCGCGGTCGAGAACGCGGTCGACGAGGGGTGTGCGTGAGAACAGGGCGCCGGCGACGACCAAGGCTGCAGCGACGAGGACGAGGGCGAGTGCCGGCAGGATCCAGGATCGTTCTGAGGCGATGAACTCGTCGAGCTCGGCTTCGATGTCCTCGGCTTCGTCCTCGAGGTCTGGCGGGATGTAGACCGGATCGGCGACGAGCAGGGTGGCGTCGACGTGGTCGGAGGGCTCGACTTGCAGCCGGAGGCCGGAGAGTGCGACACGAACGTCGGCGGCCCGGGCCGGCCGGTCGTCCGGTTCTCGGGCCATCATCGCAGCGACGATGTCGTCGAGTTCCTGAGGGAGCTCGGGGTTGATCTGGCGTATGCGCGGTGGTGGCTTCTGGAGGCGAGCGAGTGCGGTGGCGGCGTCGGTGTCGGCTCGGAACGGGGCGCGTCCCGTGAGAATCTCGAAGAGCACGATGCCGAGTGAGTACACATCGGAGCGGGGATCGGACACGTCGCCGCGCACCTGTTCCGGCGACAGGTACTTCGCAGTCCCCAGAAGGGTGCCGGTGACGGTCAGGTCTGTGTCCTCGCCGGCCTTGGCGATGCCGAAGTCGGTCACCATGATCCGTCCATCTCGGCAGAGAAGGATGTTCGACGGTTTCACGTCGCGATGGACGATGCCGCCCGCATGGGCGTGGGAAAGGGCATCAGCGATCTGGATCGCCAGATCGATGGCCTCCTCGGGTGGGAGCGAGCCTCGGCTGTCGAGCGCGGACCGAAGCGTCTGACCGTCGATGAGCTCCATGACGATGACCTCGAGGCCCGGCTGACTGACCGTGTCGTAGATCGACACGATGCCGGGATGCGAGAGACGGGCTGCGGCGACCGCTTCTCGGCGGAAGCGAACGAGGAACCCGCGATCGGTCGCGAGGTGGGGATGGAGGACCTTCGCGGCCACAGAGCGCCCCAACACGGAGTCCGTGGCTCGCCACACCTGCGCCATCCCGCCGATGGCGATCAGGGAGACCAACTCGTAGCGATCGGCGATACGGGCACCGAGCGTCGGCGTGAACACCGCACCACCGGTGGCACTGTCGGCGTCGAGCGGATACTGAGCCCGGCTCGGACGGTCGCCGCTCACGAGGTCAGCTCCGTGTGGGCGACGTCGGCCACTGGCTCGGCGTTGCCCGCAGCGGTGGCAGCAGTGCCGTTGGACGGATGTACGCGTCGTGCCCTCGTCTTCGTGATGGACACGACCCACCACGACATCAGGAAGACGAGCGCGGCAGCAGAGAGCAGAAGCCCGAGACCGGGGATGGCCGTGGAGCGAACGCCGAAGCTCGTGCGCGCCAGTTCGACATCACCGGCCGGGGTGAGGACGCGGATGAGCAGGGGTGAACGCCCGAGCGATCGGGCCTCGAGCTCGATGTCCACAGTCGACACCCCGGGAGGCAACACGACGATGCTCTCATCCTGCAGCACGTCGATCTTGTCGCTCTCGAACGAGAGCAGGACCGTACGATCACCATCGGATCGATTCTCGACCGTGATGGGAATCTCGGCCCGCTGAGCGGCCAGCGTGACCGATTGACCCTCGGGAAGGGCGACGTCGGCGAACCGCTCGTCGATGTTGGTCACCAGCTGTTGCAGGGCGCGGGAGCGATCGTCCGGGTTGCGGCCGACAGCCAGGGCGTCGATCAGAGCTTGCTCGTACACGATCGGCGGCAGCCCTCCGTTGACGTAGAACGAACGATAGGTCTCGATCGAATTGGTCGCCGCGTCGATGGTGCCGCTGATCGCGACGAGGTTCTGGCTCGGTTGTTCGAGCGGACGGATCGGGAGCAGCGGCGAGGCGTTGGCCGCCTCGACCAGCCCAGCAGTTCCCAACGTGCCGGGCTGTTCGAGTGCGCCGAGGAACATCTGGATCGAGGTGACCGGAACGTCACGGAAGGCATCACCACCGATGAAGATCGGTGAGCGGTCGGTGGAACTGCGAAGCGTGAGAGCCGCCAGCAGGCGGTGAACCCGCTCGACCGGGCGGGATGTGCCCCGCATCGCGGCCGAGAGTGTGCCGTCGACTTGGACGACGCGTAGCGTCGTCGAAGTCCCCTCGAGAATGCCGGTCGGTCGCTGGTTGGTGCTCGTGTCGATGATGACGTCGATGCCGAGGTCGGCGAGGAGGTCGATGCCGCCGACGGTGAGTGTCGGGTCCAGGACAGCAACGTCGGTGGCCGGCACCAGGCCGAGATTCTCGACCCGGGTGAGGGTCGCGTTTCGGGCTTCGATGTAGAGATCCGGTCGGCCGATCGCAGCGAGGGCCGATACGTCGAGTCTGGGAGAGGAGCGAACGATGACGGGGCGCCCGGCGAGCGCCTCGCGTAGGTTGAGCGCGACCTGTGGTTCGCTCTCGAGCTGGGTGAGGACGCCGTCGCCGAGGACGACGGCGACCGGGGAGTCCGGGTGGCTGGTCAGGAGTTCGACAGCCGGCGTGACGGTGAGCCCCTCGGCCGAACTGATGGCGATCACCGTGCTGATCGGCAGTACTTCGATCTCGGCGGCCTCGGACGGTAGGCGGATGAGATTGGTGCGCAGGGTGGCGAGCGTGGTGCCCTCGGCCGATCGGACATCGAGCTGCAATGGGTAGACCCCGGCTTCGCGAAGACGAAGTCGGTCGCTGTCGCCGTCCTCGACGCTGCGGATCCCGAGCTCGAACACGACGTGGCCCTCGGTGGAGCGGGGGAGTGAGGCGATCGGGACCGAGGCGATTCCACTGAACGCGAGACCCGGCGGCTCGGTGATCTCGGACTCGTCGCCAATAGGCGCGTACAAGAGCCCGCCGATGGTGACCTCGGGGTCGAAGGGGCCCGTCCAGGAGAGCGTGGCTTGGAACGTTCCCTCCGATGGAACGAACGCGGTCTGGGCGACCAGGCCGAGGACGTCACCGGTCTGGCGAGCCGCCCCTGACGGGGCGCTGCTGCCGGAAATGAGCGCCACCAGTGTCACGAACGCCGCCAGCGCATGGAGAAGACGATGGATCACGGCAGCAGCCGTTCGAGCACGACGAGTCCGTCTGGCTCGGGTTGGAACCCGAGGTGCTGGTAGAGCGCGAGCGCACGCTGGTTCCGCTCCTGGGTGTTGACCATCATGCGTTGCACACCTCGGTGGTATGCCCAGTTGAACGAGTCGCGGACGAGATCGGTTCCGATGCCTTTGCCGGCGCATTGGGGATCGACCGCGAGGCGCTGCAGGTAGCCCCGCGACCCGGCCCGGCCGGTGACGGCGTACCCAGCGACCCGACCGTGCTCGATGACGACCGAGAACCGGCTGCTCGGTGTTGCCGTCCTGGCTTCGCGTAGCGACGTCTCGTCGAATCGCCAGAAGTCGTCGAAGGCGCGGCGGTCGATGTCGAGCACCGCACGACGATGCCACGATCGCCCGGTCTTGATTCGTCGCCCCGAGGGTTCTGGTTCGTTGTACAGAGGTTTGGAGAGAAGGTGGAGGCGTTCGAGCAGGCGAAAACCGGCGTCGATGAACGGTTGGCTGTCGAGCGCGGGAAGCGCCGGGGTGACGGCTCGCTGGACCCCCCAAGCGTCGAGCTGTTCGATACACGAGAGGACATCCGCGGTGCGTGGTCCGCGGCCGTGGCGCGCCGGACCGACGAGGGCCACGAGCCGATCGCCCTGCCAGGGCACGACGCGCAGACCGGTCGTGCCGGAGAAGCGTCGACGAAGGCCTCGTCCGGTCGGTGTTGGAGGTGCATGGTCCACCAGGCACAGAGACTACGCCCGTTGGCGCTTCGCTGTACGTTGTCGCAGCAGTACGGTGGTTCCATGTCGGTCCTCGTCGCCACTCACGATCTCTGTTGGCTCCACGACCCCGGAGATGGACATCCCGAGCGTGCTGATCGTCTCACGGCGGTGCGCCATGGGATCAAGGCCGCCGGTCTCGACGAGGCGCTGTCCTGGATCGAAGCCACCGATGCCCCTCGTGCTGCGTTGGAGCGGGTCCACCCGGCACAGGTCCTCGACGACCTGGTGCTCCGCTGTGAGCGGGGCCCGTTTGCCATCGATCCGGACACCCACGTGTCGCCCGACTCGGCAGCCGCGGCGTTCAAGGCGGCCGGCGCCGGTCTCGATCTGATTGCCGCGCTGGATCGTGGCGAAGCCGACGTTGGCTGGTCTGTGGTTCGACCGCCAGGTCACCACGCCCTCCCGTCGCGTCAGATGGGGTTCTGCTTGATCAACAACGTGGCAGTCGCCGCCCGATTCCTGGCCGATCGGGGCGAGCGCGTCGCCATCGTCGACATCGACGCTCATCACGGAAACGGCACGCAGGACGTCTTCTACGACGACCCATCCGTCCTGTTCGTCAGCCTGCATCAGTACCCGTGGTATCCGTACACGGGTGCCCCCGACGAGGTCGGAGCGGGCTCGGGGCGTGGTTACAACGTGAACATCCCGATGCCGTCGATGGCGACGGGCGACGCCTACCGTTTGGCGTTCGACGAGATCGTCCAGCCGGCGTTGGCTCGGTTCGCCCCGACCTGGTTGTTGGTGTCGGCCGGCTTCGACGGTCACCGAGCCGACCCGCTGACCGAGCTGTCGTTGACGTCTGCTGACTATTCGGACATGACGGCCGAATTGCTCACCATCGTTCCTGCCGGGAGACGGCTGCTCTTCCTCGAAGGCGGTTATGACCTCCAGGCGTTGTCAGATTGCAGCGGCGCTGTCACGGCCCGTCTGGTCGGTGAGTGGTTCCGACCGGAGACACCGTCCACGGGTGGGCCGGGCGCCGGATCGATCGAGGCCATCCGTCGTCTGCATTTCGATGGCGGCCCGGGTGATCACTGAGCCGCCGGCCATCCGAGTGAGCTGGCGGAGCAGTTCGAGGCGTTGCGGACGTTGATCGCGCCGACCGCCGAGCGGTTGTCGGCCGATGGCCATCGGCTCTTCTTCGTCGGCGGCATCGTCCGCGATCTGATCCTGGCCGCGGACGGTGTGACCGGGGTCGACTTCTCCGACGTCGATCTCACCACCGATGCCCGACCGAAGGCGATCAAGGCCGCCGTCGGTCCATCGGCAGAGGCGATGTGGACCCAGGGCGAACGGTTCGGAACGATCGGGGCCATGATCGGCGACCACGCGTTCGAGATCACGACCCATCGGGCCGAGTCATACGACGAGACGTCTCGCAAGCCGGTCGTGAGCTTCGGAGACGATCTCGGCGTCGATCTGTCCCGTCGTGATTTCACGATCAACGCCATGGCCATCGAGGTGACCACGGGACGTCTCTGGGATCCCTACGGTGGCCGCGACGACCTCGAGGCCCGTCGACTTGCGTACGCCGCTCGACCCATCGATCTCCTTCACCGATGATCCGCTGCGGATGCTGCGGGCGGCCCGGTTCATTCCCCGGTTCGGTCTGGGGCCGGCCCCCGAGCTCGTCGATGCGGCCCGCGAACTTCGTGATCGTCTGGGGATCGTCTCGGGCGAACGCATCCACGACGAACTCGAGAAGCTGTTGGAGCTCGACGACCCGTTGGCCGGTCTGTCGTTCCTGCTCGGGACTGGTCTGTTGGAGCAACTGGGGCTGGCCGCGGCCGGGCCGTCCATCGAACGTATTGCCGCGACCTCGACGGCGAGGGCTCGTCGGGCCGGCCTGCTCTTCACCATGGACCGCGATGGCGCTCATACGTTCCTGAAGGCGTTGCGCTATTCGAACCTCGATCGGCGCTCGACCGAGCGGGTGCTGTCCGGTGTGCGTCAAGTCGTGGATGCATGGGAATCGATCGCCGATTTGCGGGTCGACCGCCCGGATGCCGGCCGTCGGCTCGATCCGCTTCTGCGCTCGCTCGCCGCCTTCAACGGCGATGATGCGATCGATGACGTGGCCGAACTGTTGCCGCTGGCCGGGTTCGGCCCCCCGGCGATCGCCGCCTTCCGGGCGGCGGTCGCCGACCTCCGCGATCGTGAGGACCTCGATGACCGTTCGATTCCGCTCGACGGTGCCGAGATCATGCAGTTGCTGGGCATCTCGGCCGGGCCGGCCGTCGGTGAAGCGGTGTCCCACCTCGAGCAATGTCGCCTCGATCGGGGGCCGTTGACGGCCGATGAGGCACGGGCCGAGCTGCGGCTGTGGGCGCCCGAGACCTCCTGAGCGCCGGAGGCTGACTACGCTGGATCGATGCCCCGCTGGTCACCGAACGCCACCGCCACGGTCAGCTATCGCCTGGCGAAGCAACGCGTCGTCGACGCGTTCGAGCGAGGTACCCGAACCCAACACGAGGTGTGTGACGCTCAGCCGGAGTTGCGTCGTGTCGCTCACAACCACTCGGTCGCGATCGCAGAGGACTGCCCCATCTGTGACGGCGACGATCTGGTGGCGGTCACGTTTGCGTTCGGGGCCGGTCTGCCCAAGGGAGGGCGCTGCGTCGCCGATCGGGCCGAGCTCGACAAGCTGCGACGCCGAGGCAAGCCGTCGACCATCTATCTCATCGAGGTGTGTCGCCAGTGCTGGTGGAACCACATGCGGGAGTCGTTCGAGGTGAGGGGCTCGGAGGTCGCGGCGAGCTGAGCGAAGTTTCGCCCTAGCCTGCTCTCTTCGATCTTGGTCCGCCCGGGTTCGTCCGCATGATGCGGCGGATCGGTCGGCGAGGTGTTCCCCCATGTCTTCAACCCGCCCCTCGTCCTCGTCCCCGTTCTCGTTCCTGACCGGTCCGGGCGTCGCGAAGAATCGGCTTCGGAATCCGTTCTGGCGTTTCCGTCGTGTGTTGTTCATGCTCGCATTGCTCGGCTTCGGCACGATCATCGGCGGTGTGTTCGTGCTCAGTCAGGAGGAGCTCAAGCCGCTGGCTGACCTCGAGTCGTTGGCGCAGACGTCGTACTTGTGCACGGCGGACGTGCCGGCAGGCTGCAATGCGGACAACGCAACCGCGCAGTTCGCAGCGGGCGAAGACCGCGTGATCGTCGGCTTCGACGAGATACCCCAGGTACTGATCGACGCGGTCGTGGCCACCGAGGACGGCGACTTCTTCAATCACGAGGGGGTTGATCCGCTCGGCATCGCCCGCGCCGCGTTTCGTGACATCCGCAACGAGGGTGTGCAGCAGGGCGGGTCGACCATCACGCAGCAGCTCATCAAGATCGAGCAGCTCACGTCGGAGCGGTCGATCACCCGAAAGCTCAAAGAGGCGACGTTGGCGATCAAGCTCGAGCGGGAGCTCGACAAGGAAGAGATCCTCACCCGCTACCTGAACATCATCTACTTCGGCCGCGGGGCCTACGGCATCGAGGCGGCGGCGCAGGCGTACTTCGACAAGGATCTGAACGAGCTCACGCTGGCCGATTCGTCGCTCCTTGCCGGTCTGATCCGTGCGCCGTCGACGGCCGATCCGCAGTCGGCCCCGGACGAGGCCACACGTCGTCGGGCAACGACTCTGGCCCTGATGGTGAAAGAAGAGATGATCACTCAGGCCGAGGCGGATGCCGCCAATGCGGAGGACTTCTCCGGAGTGGTCGGCAGTCCGATTCGTGAGGGTCTCGGTGAGATCCGGGGCGCACCGGGCACGGCCTACGTGGTCGAGGCCGTGCGTCAGCAGGTCGACGCCATCGAGACGCTTCCGAACGGCGGCATCTACACCGGTGGGTATCGGATCTACACCACGCTCGATCCGCGGTTGCAGGCTGCCGCCTTCAGCACCATTGCCGATCAGAATTTCGAGAGCGACGGGGGACCTGACGCGTCGATCGTTGCCGTCGACGAGCGGGGATTCGTCCGGGCGATGGTCGGTGGTCGCGACTTCGCCGAGTCCCAGGTGAATCTGGCGCTCGGTCGGGACGGTGGTGGTTCCGGTCGTCAGCCTGGCTCGTCCTTCAAGCCGTTCGCCCTGGCCGAGGCCATCGAGCAGGGGATCTCGGCTCGCTCGTATTTCTCTGCTCCGTCGGTGGTCGAGATTCCGGAGGCAAACGACGGAGCGACCTGGACGGTGCGGGGTGGTGGCAGCTCCGAGGGTTACCGCGATCTGATCGATGGCCTCCGAGGTTTCGTCGAACGTGGTGTACGCCCAGCTGATGGTGCAGGTCGGCCCCCGCTCGGTGGTGGAGATGGCGAATCGTCTCGGTATTTCGGCCGAGTTGCCCGCAGTGAACGCGTTGGTGCTCGGGTCAGGCGAGGTGTCCGTCCTCGACATGGCGGCTGCGTACAGCACGCTCGCCAACCAGGGCAACAAGTACCCACCGATCCTCATCGAGCGCATCGAGGACGCCGACGGGGCGATCGTGTGTTGGTACCCCGTCGATGGGGTGTGTCAGGCATCGGAGGGTCGGGCCGGCGAGGCGGTGTTGGAGCCCAACATCGCCAACCAGGTCACGTTCGCCATGCAGGGTGTCGTCGACGGTGGCACCGGGCGCGCGGCGGCGTTGCCCGGCATCGCCGTCGCCGGGAAGACAGGCACGACGCAGGACGCCAAGGATGCGTGGTTCGTCGGCTACACGTGTGACATGACCGCTGCGGTCTGGATGGGGTATGCCGGCGGCCCGGGGGAGCCCGTGGCCCCGATGCAGAATTACCGGGGTCTGTCAGAGGTGCACGGTGGGGACTTCCCGGCGGAGATGTGGTCGACGTTCATGGCCAGAGCTCTGGCGATCGGCGATCCGGAGCTGGTGGCCGGCTGCGGGTCGTTCCCGCCGCCCTCGAGCTTCGACGGCATCCAGATGAACACCGACCTGTCGACGACGACGCTTGCCGGAGTGCCTGCGCCGCGTCGGCGAGTGAGACGTCGATCGTCGAGGGCGACGGCACGACCTCGATCGTGACGTTGGCCCCACCGTCGACCGAGCCGTGTGCTCCGCCGACAACGGCCGAGGGGGAGACGACCACGACAACCGCGGCCGGTTCGACGACGACGGGGCCCTCGACGACCACGTCGACGACCGCGGCCCCGACGACGGCGGCCCCGACCACCGAACCCACCACCGCCCCAGACCGCCGACGACGACGACTGATGCTCCAAACCTCGGGTTTGGGCCCCACATTTCCGGGGGTCATAGCCTCCGGTTCACGGCTCACTCCTGACACGCCGTCGTTGTGGCACCATCGATGCGGGCCAAGCTGACGAGCGTGGCCGACCCCACTCCGAGGAGAATCCCATGACCCTGCACTCGAATCTCACCCAGTACTCCGAGATCGCTGCCGGCGACCAGCAGTTCCAGCTCCAGAACGCCAAGCTGCTGCGAGTGTCGCTCAACCACGGTCCGGTCGAGGCGGCCGCCGGGTCGATGGTGGCCTACCAGGGCGATGTCACCTTCGAGAACAAGGGTTCAGGTGGTCTCGGCAAGATGCTGAAGAAGGCGGCGACCGGTGAAGGTACGCGGCTCATGCACATCGAAGGGCAGGGCGAGGTCTTTCTCGCCGACGAGGCCCACCAGATCCAGGTGATGTATCTCGGAGAACGACTCGGTCAGCGTCAACGGAAGGAACGTGTTGGCGTTCTCGTCCTCGATCTCAGTGGGACATCAATCGGGTGTCGAGCGGTATGGCGGGAATGATGGCCGGCGGACTGTTCAACATGACCCTGACCGGGCAGCGGCTACGTCGCCATCCACACCGACGGCGACCCCGTGATGCTCGACGTGGCACAGGCGCCGACGTTCGGTGATCCGAACGCGGTGGTCATGTGGACGAGCGGCGTGCAGATGAACGTGAAGACCGACACCACCGGCGGACTCCGTTCGCTCGCCAGGGGCGGCAGCGGCGAGACGTTCCAGCTCGCGTTCTCGGGACAGGGACACGTGCTGGTCCAACCGTCGGAGGGGCCGCGGGTCGTGACGCAGAGCTGACCAGCGGTCAGCGTCCGATCGATCAACCTGTGAATGTGAAGCTCCGACCCCAATCGCGATCGCGGGGATGGCTGCTCACTCGTCGGCGTTGGGAATCGGGACGAGCGCGTCGACGACGGTGATGATGCCGATCGACGGGCGCACTCCGAGCCGGACCTGGGGGGCGCGGCCGCGCTCGCGGCCGACGCCGGTCGAGACGTAGATCCAGTGATCGTCGAGACGGTGGAGTCCGCCGCCGCCGACCGATCGGGGAACCGACGAGGAGATGAGCGGCGGCGGTAGCCCCGGCAGTCGGAGTTGGCCGCCGTGGGTGTGGCCGGTGACCAGCAGGTTGACCGAGTCGTCACCGGGCAGCCGCTCGATCTCGTCCGGCTTGTGGCCCAGCAGGATCCGGAAGATCTCGGAGTTGGTCGGTGCGATCAGATCGGCCACTGCGGCCTGGGCCGACGCTTCGCCCCCGTCGAGGGTGACGCCGCCGATGCGTAGCCGCCGGCCCGCGATCTCGACGTCGACGACCTCGTTGTCGAGCACGATCACGCTGGTTCCCTCGGCCAGTTGTCTGAGTCCGGCCACCGAGTCGGTGTTCCCCTTCACCACGAAGACGTTCGGGATGGCAGCACTGATGCGAGCGAGCTCGGCGGCGAAGGCGGGGGCCTGCACCTGGAAGTCGGAGTCCGACATCTGCCAGAAATCGCCGGGGATCAGCACGAGGTCTGGTCGCGCTGCGATCAGCTCGTCGATGGTGTCGCGTTCGTAGTCGCCGATCTCGGTGGCCTGGAGGTCGGCCAGCACACCGATCCGGAGCCCGGCCGCGGTCGGCGTGCTTGGTAACGAGACCTCGTCGATGCGCAACCAGAACGGTTCGATGTGGGTGGCGTAGAACCCGAGCGGCGCAGCGAGCAGCGCGACGATGGCCATCACCCGACCCAGGAACTGCTGGTGCTTCCAGTTGATGGCGAGTCCGACTCCGGCCAGCGGGATGCTGATCACCACGATCAGGTAGAAGAGGTGAACCAGCCCGAAGAAGTCGGCGCCGTTCTTGGCGACCAGCAGGACGGTGGCAGCGATGCTGGCCACCATGCCGGCCACGAGGGTCGCGGCGGTGCCAGATCGCGTTGGTGACTGCCCGGCGTAGATCGCGGTGGCGCCGGCGACCACGCCCACCCCGGCGGTGAGCAGGAGGAGCTGCAGGTTGTAGTTCACAGCATCGCCCCTTCTGTCGAGTACCTCGGGCGACATTGTTGTCGATCGCGCCGTCGGTTGTGTGCAGCGTCGCGAGGTCACCAGATCACACGTCGTCGTGAGCTCGGGACCAAGGTCTCTTACGCACCGACCCGTCTGCGCTCAATGTTGCCGTGGTTGCCCTCTCGTTCGGAGCGGGCAACGAACACGTGAGGGTTGAGCCTTGTTGGCGAAAAGCGATGGCGTTCTGTCGATTCAGAACCTCGAGGTCGTCTACAGCGATGTGATCCTTGCTGTTCGTGGCGTGAGTCTCGATGTTCCGGCCGGAGCGATCGTTGCCCTCCTCGGCGCCAACGGTGCGGGCAAGACCACCGTCTTGCGAGCCATCAGCGGATTGCTCGGTACCCACCGGGGTCGGGTGACCAAGGGTTCGATCATGCTCGGCGGCGAGGACATCACCACCCGCTCGACTGCGAGCGTCGTCGGTCACGGTCTGGCCCAGGTGATGGAGGGACGCCGGATCTTCCCCGACCTCACGGTGCAGGAGAATCTCAGGGCCGGTGCTCTTGTGCATCGCCCGGGACGGGCAGAGCTCGAGGAATCGTACGAACACGTGCTCGGCCTGTTCCCGGTGCTCAAGGATCGTTGGGACGGTTCGGCCGGGTACTTGTCCGGTGGCGAGCAGCAGATGCTGGCCATCGGCCAAGCGTTGATGTCGAAGCCCAAGATCCTTTTGATGGACGAACCGTCGCTCGGTCTTGCTCCCCGCATCATCGACCAGATCCGCGATGTCATCGCCGACATCAACCGCCAGGGCACGGCCGTGTTGTTGATCGAACAGAACGCACAGATGGCGCTGTCGATCGCCGATCACGCCTACATCTTGGAGAACGGCAAGGTCGCCAAGGCCGGTCCGGCAGCTGAACTCCGTGACGACAAGGACATCCAGGAGTACTACCTGGGCATGGGCGAGGGCGGCCGGACGCGCCTCGATCAAGTGAAGAGCTACCGACCCCACCGGAGTTGGAGCTCCTGATGACCACCGCAACTGCATCATCCACCGCTGCCTCATCCACCGACGTGCTCCTCGACGTACGCAACATCTCGCTCTCGTTCGGTGGCGTACGAGCGCTCACCGATGTCACCTACCAGGTGAACGAGGGCGAACTGTTTGCCGTGATCGGCCCGAACGGTGCCGGCAAGACCTCGATCTTCAACTGTCTGAACGCGGTCTACAAGCCGCAGACCGGCACGGCTGAGCTCGCCGGTGTGAACCTCCTCGACCTCAAACCGGCCGACACCGCTGAGCTCGGGATCGCCCGGACGTTCCAGAACCTGGCGCTCTTCACGAACCTGTCCGTCATCGACAATCTGATGCTGGGCCGCCATCATCTCCTGAAGGCCGGTCCCATCTCTGGGCCGATCTGGTGGGGCAAGGCCCGCAACGAGGAGCGGCTGCAGCGAAAGCACTGCGCCGAGATCGCCGATCTCCTCGACCTCGCCGACTTCGGATCGATGCCGGTCGGGGCGCTCCCGTACGGCGTGCAGAAACGCATCGAGTTGGGACGGGCCGTGGCCATGGAGCCACGAGTCCTGCTGCTCGACGAGCCGGTCGCCGGGATGAACCAAGAGGAGACCGAGGACACCGCCCGTCACATCCTGCAGCTCCGGCGGGAGCTCGGCATCACGATGATCCTCGTCGAGCACCAAATGGATCTGGTCATGGACCTCGCCGATCGTGTGATGGTCCTCAACTTCGGCTCGGTGGTCGCCATCGGGACGCCGGGCGAGATCCAGGCCCACCCACAGGTCCACGAGGTCTATCTCGGAAAGGCGCAAACATGAGCGCAGCCGTTGCCGCACCCAGGACGGTGTCGGCCGAGCCGGCGTCGCTCCCCGCCATGTTGGCGGCGAGAGCCGCTGACATGGGCGACGACGTCGCCCTCCGCCATCACGAACTCGGTGTGTGGGTCAGCCCACACGTGGAGTGAGTACGGCACCAGGGCAGCCCGTATCGGTATGGCACTCGCCGAACTCGGTGTTGGTGTCGGCGACCGGGTCGCGATCCACAGCGAGAACCGACCAGAGTGGTTGTTCGCCGACATCGGCGGCCAGGGGATCGGTGCTGTCCCGGTCGGGATCTACCCGACCTCGCCCGCCTTGGAAGTGGAGTACCTCCTGTCCCACAGCGAGGCGTCGGTGCTGATCGCAGAGGACGAGGAACAGCTCGACAAGGTGCTCGAGGTTCGTGAGCGTCTCCCCCTGCTGCGGCACATCATCGTGATCGATTCCCGCACGACCATGCAGCATCTCGACGATCCGCAGATCATGACCTTCGCGGAGCTCGAGGCCTTGGGTACCGGCCTCGAGTCGCGATGGCTCGACGGTGTCGAGGTACTCGACCCGGACGGCACGGCGCTGATCGTCTACACGTCCGGGACGACGGGTCCGCCGAAGGGAGCGATGCTCAGCCATCGCAACCTCGTCGCCGCCGCCAACATCTTCAACGAGGCATTCGAGTCGAGCAATCGCGACGAAGTGCTGTCGTACCTGCCCCTCTGCCACATCGCCGAACGTCTGAGTTCGGCCATCAACGCCCTGCGGGTCGGCTACGTCGTCAACTTCGGTCGTGGTGGCCAGTTCTTCGCCAAGGACCTGCGCGACGTGCAGCCGACCATCTTCCTCGGTGTGCCCCGGGTGTGGGAGAAGATGGCGGCGACGGTCGAGATCCGCATGAACGACGCGTCCGGCATCAAGCGGAGTCTCTACCAGATGGCAGTCCGTCGTGGTCGGGTCCATGCTCGTGACCAGATGGACGGCCGATCGAGCGTGCTCAGCCGCTTCACGATGTGGATCCTGTGGTTGACGGTCTTCCGGTCGCTGCGCGACAAGCTCGGCCTCCGTCGAGTTCGCGTCGCCCTCTCGGGTGCAGCGCCGATCGCGCCGCAGCTCCTCGAGTTCTTCTGGGCGATCGGTGTACAAGTCCGCGAGGGCTACGGCCAGACCGAGAACACGGCGGTCGCCACCTACACGCCGGCCGACGATGTCCGTCTCGGCAAGGTCGGCAAGGCGTTGCCCGGTGTCGAGATCCGGATCGACGAGACCGGCGAGATCCTCACCCGGTCGGCCTGCAACTTCACCGGCTACCTGAAAGACCCGGGGGCGACGGCCGAAGCGATCGACGCCGATGGATGGCTGCGAACCGGTGACGTCGGCGAGCTCGATGCCGCCGGTTTCCTCACGATCACCGACCGGGTGAAGGACCTCATCATCACTGCCGGCGGGAAGAACATCTCGCCCAGCGAGATCGAGAATCAGCTGAAGGTGTCGCCGTATGTCCGCGAAGCAATCGTGATCGGCGACAAGCAGAAGTATCTGGTGGCGCTCGTCGGCATCGAACTCGACACGGTCGGCGACTGGGCCACCCGTCGGGGCCTGCCGTACACCACCTACGCCGACCTGTCGGCGAAGCCCGAAGTGGTCCAGCTGATCGGTGAAGTCGTCGAACACGCCAACCGCGACCTCGCTCGGGTCGAACAGATCAAGTTCTTCCGGCTGCTGGCCAGGGAGCTCGACCACGAGGGTGGCGAGCTGACCGCCACCCAGAAGGTGAAGCGGCGCTCGATCGCCACCGAGTTCAGCGATCTCATCGAGGAGATGTACCGGTGAGCGACTTCCTTCAACTCTGCTTCGCCGGACTGGCGCTCGGTTCCCGCTACGCGCTCGTGGCGCTCGGTTTCGTCGTCATCCACCGAGCGACCGGTGTCATCAACTTCGCCCAGGGTTCGATCGTGGCGCTCGGTGCCTACCTCACCTTCAACGCCCACCAGACCTGGGGCCTGCCGTTTCTGGTGGCAGCGATCATCGGCATCGTGGCGACGGCGGCCGTCGGCCTGATCGTCGAGCGCTTGCTGCTCCGACGTATGTCCGGCCAGCCGGTGTTCTCGGTCATCATGATCACGATCGGTTTGCTGTTCGTGATCGACCAGGTCATCACGATGATCTGGGGCCAGGATGCCCAGAACCTCGGTGATCCGTGGGGCATCGACACCGTCGGTCGTCGGCGACATCGTCATGGCGGTGGTCGACTTGTGGGCGATCGGCACTGGCCTTCGTGGTGGTCGTCCTCTTCTTCCTGTTCTTCCGCTACAGCGGAACCGGTCTGGCGATGCGGGCGGTGGCCATCGACGAAGAAGCGGCGATGGCCCGAGGCATCTCGGTGCGCCGGGTCGTCGGCACCGCTTGGGCGATCTCGGGAGCGGTGGCTGCGGTCGCCGGCATCACGCTCGCCTCCGGCCCGGCGGCGCTCCGTCCGTCGATCGGCCTGATTGCCCTGGCCGCCTTCCCGGCCATGATCCTCGGCGGTCTCGACTCGCCGCTCGGCGCGGTCCTCGGTGGCTTCATCATCGGCTTGACCCAGATCCTCACGGCCGGGTATCAGCCGAGGTACGCCGGGTGGCTCGGCCAGGACTTCCAGTCGGTCACGCCGTACGTGGTGATGATCTTGATCTTGATGGTCCGTCCCTACGGACTCTTCGGCACCAAGGAGGTGGAACGGCTGTGACAGCTCTCATTCGACGCCGCGACTTCGGCGAACTCGGGTATGCAGCTCGACCATCTCGACAACGTCGCGCTGTGGAGATCGGGTTGGCGCAAAGCGGCGGTCGTGTTCGGCCTCGCCGTCTACCTCCTGGCACCGTTCGTGTTGTCTGACTTCCAGCTGTCGATCGTCGACTACGCCGGGATCGCGGCGATCGGTGCGATCGGTCTCAACGTGCTCACCGGCTACACCGGCCAGATCTCGCTCGGCCACGGCTTCTTCCTCGGCGCCGGTGCCTACACCGCGGCCTACGTCGGGGGCGAGCTCGAGCTGCCCCTGCCGGTGTGGCTGGTGGCGTCTGCCGCCGTCGGCGCCCTCGTCGGATTGGTCATCGGTCCGTTCGCCCTTCGGCTTGCGGGGCAGCTATCTGGCGATCATCACGCTCGGCTTGGTCTTCATCGGTCAGCACATCTTCGAGAACTGGGACAGTGTCACCGGTGGCCTCAACGGCTCGACCGTGGCCGCCCCGGTGTCGCTCGGACCGATCGACTTCGCCGCGCTCGACATCGCCGGTCGGACCTCGGTCCCGTGAGGGCGGCTACTTCTACTTGATCTGGGCCGTGGTTGCGCTTCGTCGCGCTGCTGGTCAAGAACCTGATGCGCACTCGGCTCGGCCGGGCGTTCCAAGCGGTACGTGACCGCGACGCTGCCGCCGAGGTGATCGGTGTTCGGCTGGCCAGAACCAAGGTGATGTCGTTCGTGGTGTCGAGCTCGCTCGCCGGTCTCGCCGGTGCCCTCTACGGATCGTTCCAACGGTTCGTGAATCCCGAGGAGTTCGGGCTCTTCTTCTCGATCGAGTTCGTGGCCATGATCGTCGATCGGCGGCGTCGCCACCGTCTACGGCCCCGATCCTCGGAGCGCTGTTCATCACGTCCGTACCGTTCCTCATCGAGGAGTGGAGCGACGAGTATCCCCGGCGTTGCCACCGAGGCCGGCGAGTCCGGCATCACGGTCTTCGCCCTCAACCAGGCGCTGTTCGGCGTGCTGATCATTCGTCTTCCTCGTGCTCGAACCACGGGGTCTGGCCGCTCTGTGGATGCGAATACGCATCTACTTCGCAGCGTGGCCGTTCTCGTATTGACGCTGCGCTCGACGAGCGACAGCGACAACGACATCCAAAAGGGAGCAAAGGAAAACGACATGACAAGCCATCCACGAAGGCCTTTCGGCGGTTCGCCGCCCTTCTCTTCGCCCTGGCGCTCATCGCGGCGTCGTGCGGAGGGAGCGATGACACTGCCGACAGCGGCGGAGATGACACCGCAACCACTGCAGCCGGCAGACGACAGCGCCGAAACGACAGCGAAGAGAGCCGACGACGGCGGCGACGACCGAAACGACCGAGGGCGCCGCTGCGGAACTCGCCGCCGGCCCCGGCTTCGACGGCACGACGATCAACGTCGGCGTGCTGTCGGCGCTGAGCGGTCCTGCGGCCGTGATCGGCACGCAACTCGCAGCAGGCCAGCAGGTCTACTTCGACTACCTCAACGCCGAACTCGGCGGTGTTGCCGGGCAGTACCCGGTGGAGATCCTGTTGGAGGACCATCTCTACGACACGGCATCAACGGTCCAGAAGTACGGCAAGATCAAGGACGACGTCGTGATGTTCTCCCAGATCATGGGAACGCCGTCGATCTCGGCCGCGCTGGCGTTGTTGGCGGAAGACAACATCGTTGCCTCGCCGGCCAGCCAGGACGCCTTCTGGGTGCGTGAACAGAACCTCCTGCCGGTGATCGAGCCCGTACCAGATCGACGTGATCAACGCGATGTCGTACTACCTCGGTGACGGTGGCGGTTCGGTCGACGACACGATCTGCGCCGTCATCCAGAACGACCTCTACGGTGAGGCCGGGCTCCAGGGCCTGGAGTTCGCGGCAACCGGAATTGGGCTTCGAGATCGCGACAGCCACTCGCTACGGCGCCGGCGACACCGCCGTTCACGGCCCAGATCACCGAGCTCGTCAACGCCGAGTGCGACATGGTGTGGGCAACCGCACTGCCGACCGAATTCGGCGGCACTGCTCGGAACGGCCGCTCAGTCCGGCGTTCACGCCGCGCTGGATCGCACAGTCCCCGTCATGGATCGACGCCTTGGCGGCAACGCCACTGGCCGACTACCTCCAGGCCTTTGTGTGGGTCGCCGCCTCAGGCCAGGAGTGGGGCGATCCGAACTCCGCCGACATGACAGCGATGGTGGAGCGGGTCGCCAAGTACAAGCCGGACCAGGCGCCGAGCTACTACTTCACCTTCGGCTACATCCAGGCATGGGCCACCCACCAGGTGCTCGAAGTTGCCGTGGCCAACGGCGACCTCAGTCGGGATGGCATCATCACGGCCATGAACGGCCTGGACGAGTTGAACTTCGGAGACCTTGGTCCGGCGTACGCGTGCGGAGCCCCGGAAGATCGGGACCCACCACGGTTCACGACGATCTTCGCGGTCGATCTCGAGAAGCCGTTCGCCTTGCGGGCGCTCGCTCCCGACATCACCTCGGATGCGGCCGCGGCGTACGAGTTCGCCGGCTGACCCGGCTACAGCCCAGAGTACGTAGACGCGAGACTCAATCGGTACTGCCGACCGGAAACGGTCGGCAGCACCGCGTTATGTGGCGACCCCGTGAGTGCATGATGGTGGACAACACCGAGCGCCGGAGGAAGATGGTCTGCACACAACATCTCGCCGGTAGCCTTGCCGGGTCATACCTGGTTCGTCCAGGGCAGACCCTGCTTCCGACCGTCGGGAGCTCCGGAGAACATTCCGGATCCACAGGGAGGTACCTCACGCCCATGCGTGCGTATGAACTCATGCTCATCTTCACGTCTGACACCGACGAGTCAGACGTCCAGCAAGCGGTCAACCGGCTCACCGAGCAGGCAACCGAAGCCGGGGCAACCATCGAGAAGGTCGACAAGTGGGGCCTTCGTCGCTTCGCCTACGAGATCAATCACAAGACCGATGGTTTCTACGTCGTCGTCGAGCTTCTGGCTCCCACCATTCTCGAAGAAGTCGACCGCACCCTTCGCCTCGCCGACAATGTGGTCCGTCACAAGTTCATGCGGCTGCCGCTGAAGGAAGCTCACAAGCGTGGGCTTGCGGCTGCCACTGCCTGACCAGGGGGATTCTCATGGCACAAGACAACAACGTCACGATCACCGGCAACGCCGGACGTGAACCCGAACTCCGATTCACACCATCTGGCCAAGCGGTCGCCAATTTCGGCGTCGCCGTCAGTCGTCGGTGGATGAATCGCCAGACCAACGAGTGGGATGAATCCACCTCGTGGATCGACGTCACCTGTTGGGGCCAGTTGGCCGAGAACGTCGCCGAATCGGTCGGCCGGGGTACCCGGGTCACGGTCGCGGGGCGTCTCGATCAGCGCAGTTGGGAAACCGACGCCGGCGACAAGCGGTCCAAGGTCGAAATCGTGGCCGACGACGTGGCCATCAGCCTCAAGTGGGCAACCGCCACGGCGCAGCGCAACGAGCGCAGCGACAGCGGAGGATCGGCGGCGGCGGAGCAAGAGCAATCAGAGCAATCAGAACAATCCGCAGGCGGGCCGGTCATTCGGCGCCTCCGGCGGCGGGCAGCAGCAACCGCCCGCCTACTCACCTGAAGAGGAGCCCTTCTAGTGGCAAAAGCACGCAGCAACACTCGACGCGACAAGCCGAAGGACAACGGTCGTCGCACCAAGAAGAAGATCAGTCCGCTCAACAGCGACAGCATCGACTACATCGACTACAAGGACGTCGACCTGCTTCGCCGGTTCATGTCCGATCGGGCCAAGATCCGCGGCCGCCGCGTGTCTGGCAACGACAGCCAGCAGCAGCGCGAGATCGCTCGGGCCATCAAGAACGCCCGAGAGATGGGACTCCTGCCGTACGCCAGCCAGGTCACGACCCAGCGTCGTGGCCGTGGTGATCGACCCGATCGCGGTGATCGCGGTGATCGTGGTGATCGCGGCGATCGTGGAGATCGCGGTCCCCGTCGCGACGAGAACGAGACCGTCGACGCGGCACCGGCCGAAGCAGTGAATCAGGTCGAGGAAACCGTCGATGCAACCGCAGGAGGCGAGGACTGATGAAAGTCGTTCTTCACAAGGCCGTTGCCAAGCTGGGTAACCGAGGCGACATCGTCGATGTTTCCGACGGGTACGCCCGCAACTTCCTGATCCCCACCGGGGTGGCCCAGAAGGCCACCACGGGAGCCGAGGCCCAAGCAGTTGCCATGCGCAAGGCATGGCAGCAGCGCAACGCCGCCGACCGCGAAGCGGCGGAGGCACTGGCCACCTCCCTGGTCACTGCCACCATCGTCATCTCGGCTCGGGCCAGCGGTGAAGGCAAGCTCTTCGGTTCGGTGAGCGTCCACGACGTCGTCGACGCAATCAAGGAGCAGACCAACGTCGAACTCGATCGCAAGATGGTCGATCTCGGCGAAGGTATCAAGACGGTGGGAGCGCACTCGGTCACCGTGCAGCCCCACGACGAAGTGCAGTTCCCTGTCACCGTCGAGGTGACCGCCGCCTGATTCGGGCGGTGACGTTCGGGCGGCGCACGGTGCGCTGTCCACATCTTCGGTGGCGTCGTCCACAGACTCGGGGCCGACATCCACAGGATGTCGGCTCTAGTCGTCCACAGGCCACAGCAGTCACACTGGTTGACTGTGCCCGGTCCAGACCACATCGAAGGCGAGCTACCCGTGAGCGACGAGCTTCCAGCAGACGAACCGGGTGAGGCACCGGAGAGCGTCCCGGTTCCGCGACCCGCCGACGATGCTCCGCCCGCCGACGATGCTCCGCATCCTGTCATGACCTCGGCCTTCCCCGGAGAGCACAACAGCGGCGGCTTCAACCCGCCACGCTCGTCGGGTTCGATCCCCCAGCGCATCGCCCGGATACCGCCCCACAACCTCCGGGCGGAAGAAGCCGTCCTCGGCGCCATGCTGCTGAGCCGCGAGGCCATCGCCGACGTGGTCGAGGTCCTCGAGGTCGAGCACTTCTACCGCCCGGCCCACGGCCACGTCTTCGACGCAGTGATGAGCCTGTACGGCGCCGGCGAGCCGGTCGATGCCATCACGGTCGGCGAGGAGCTGTCACGGGCCAACCTCCTCGACGCCATCGGCGGACCGAGTGTTCTCATCGACCTGCAGGCCGAGACGCCGGCGATCGGCAACGCGGCGCACTACGCCCGCATCGTGGAGGAGCACGCGCTGCTCCGCCGCTTGATCTCGGTCAGCAACGAGATCGCCGAGATGGCCTACGGAAAGCCGGAGGACGTCGTGAAGGCGGTTGACGATGCGGAGGCCCGCATGTTCGACGTCGCCCAACGCCGGGTCGCCAACACGACCGCCGAGATCAAGGACCTGCTCTCCGCCAACCTCGATCGCCTCGAGTTGCTCTACGAACAGGGCGACACCATCACGGGAACGCTCACCGGTTACACCGATCTCGACGATCTCACCGCCGGGCTGCAGCCGAATGCGTTCTACGTCATCGGCGCTCGACCGGCGATGGGCAAGACAGCGTTTGCGCTCGGCATGGCCTCGAACGCAGCGATGCAGTCGAATCGTCCGGTGCTGATCTTCTCACTCGAGATGAGCCAGCTCGAACTCTCTCAGCGCATCCTGTCTGCCGATGCGAGGGTCGACGCCAGCCGCATGAAGACGGGGCGTCTCGAGGAGAGCGACTGGAACCGCATCACCCATTCGGTCGGGCGCCTGGCCGAGGCGCCGATCTACATCGACGACAATCCGCACACCACCGTCATGGAGATTCGAGCGAAGTCGCGCCGTCTCAAGAGCCGCACCGGCGACCTGGCGATGGTGGTCGTCGACTACATCCAGCTCATGACCGGCCGCAGTAATGCCGAGTCACGTCAGGTCGAGGTGGCGGAGATCTCTCGAAACCTCAAGATCCTTGCTCGCGAGCTCGAATGTCCGGTGGTGGCGCTCGCCCAGCTCAACCGTGGCTTGGAGCAGCGGCAGGACAAACGACCGATGCTCTCCGATCTTCGAGAGTCCGGGGCGTTGGAGCAGGACGCCGACGTCGTGATGTTCCTGTATCGCGACGAGATCTACAACCCCGAGTCCGAGGCGAAGGGGATCGCCGAGGTGATCGTCGCCAAGCACCGCAACGGCCCGACGGCCACGGTGAAGCTGGCGTTCCTCGGCCACTTCACTCGCTACGAGAACATGAGTCGACGGACGCCGCCGCCTGGGGCGGCACCGGGCGAATTCTGACCTGGCGAGTTCTGATCGGTGCTGATCAGTCGAACTCGACGATGACCACCGGTGCCGGCGCATCGGGGGACGTGGTGGACGCCTGATCGACGACACCGACGAGGGCGAGGCTGGCAGCGATGCCGAGCAGGACGCAGAAGACGAGACGAGTGAGTTCAGAAGGCGGTCGCTTGGCCAGCAGCTCGTTCAGCTCGCCGGGAGCGTCGGGTCGGGCCGACGTCGTGTCGCCGGTCAACTCGCGGTCGGTGCGGGTCGAGCGACGAATCTCGGTGGTGGTGCTCAGCGTGGTGCTCATGGATCAACTCCTCGAGGATGCCCTCTCCACAAAGATGATCGGCGGAACGGTGCTCAGTCTTGAGAGGTGAATCTCCTCAGCAGTACCTCGGGAAAGCAGCATTTCTTCAGGAGAGCAGCGTTGCCAGGGCCCAGAGCGATGCGACCGTGCCGATGCCGATCTGGACGAGGCTGCGGCCCAGCGGTGGCCGTGCCAGCTCGTCGTCCGAGACGTCGGTTCGTGGCCGGGCGAGGGCGAGGCCCGTACCCAAGGCGAGCGCGGCCCCGAGGGCGAGCGTCAACAGTGGGAGGAGATCGTCGACGGGAAACATCGTGTGGCCAGCGTCCTCGGGCAGAAGAAAGGGCAGGTCGGCCGCTCAAGTCGGGACGGCTGCCGACCGATACTAGAGGTACACCGGTGGTCATCGCCCACACCGGTTCCAATGGGGCATGAGCGGGGGTCGCACTTCCTCCACACGCATCACCTCCTACGACTTCGGTTGTCGGAGGTGAATGGCTCCCGCTCGCCTCACTGGAGTCCGCTCAGCGGGACGGCTCCACGTCGCTGATGTCGACGTCGGCGCTCAGCTCCGTCGTGATGAACCGATCGTCTCCGGCACTGGTTTCGGTGAGCCGGCCGATCAGCGCGCCCAGCTCGTCGTGGAAGCACAACGTCGTCTCGGCGCCGTATCGGCTGCGGTCACGTCGCCCTTCCGACACGATGCTCCAACAGGTCACCGGCCCGAACTCGGTGATCGAGCTCAATTCCGGCGGCGGCGCCGAGCTGACGGCGAAGATCGAATACGGCGGCGATTCGGTGAGGAGCAGCGTGGCGAAGCCCTGCACGTCCTGTTCGCTTTCGACGGCGGGGAGTGGAGGGGTGCACAACCACTGGTCGTCGATGAACTCGCACTGGCGAGTCTCGCCCGCTTCTGTGACCCCGGCGCTGGATCCCACCTCGTCGAGGGCCCGATCACCCATCAGCGCGCGCCGGACTCGGAGTGGCTCCTGGCCCGGTCGGACGATCTCGCCTTCGAGCGCGTGATCCTCGGTCCGGCTCCGTCCGTAGGCGACGACGAGATCAACGGGGTTGAACGCGGCAGCCGTCGTCTCGGAAGTGTCGGCGGACTCCTCTGTTCCGACCGCAATCGTCGACGGTGGTGTTGCATCGTTGTCCGTGGCCTCGTTGTCACGAGCGGTGAACCACACCACGCCGGCCGCGATCGCGAGACCGATCGCAACCCCGATCACGGCAGTGATCGCCCCCGATCCAGCCGAAGTGTCGTCTGGCGCTTCGTCCTCCGGAGCGGCATCGTCATCGTTCACGAACCGCACGGTATGCGCATAGGGTTCCGACATGACCGACACGAACGAGATCCCCCTCGTTGCCGCGGCAACCGTCCTCTTGCTCCGGGATGCCGAGGCCGGCCTCGAAGTGCTGACCGTCAGACGCAACTCGAAGATCGCGTTCGGCGGCATGTGGGTCTTTCCCGGCGGCCGCGTCGACGACCACGAAATGGATCCGGCAGACGAGATGGGTTCGGCCAGGCGGGCAGCGGCTCGGGAGACGGTGGAGGAGGCCGGTCTCGAAGTGCCGGCCGACGACATGGTGCCGTGGTCGCATTGGCAGCCACCGGCAGCGGCGGCGATGAACCAGAAAGGCCCGATCCGCCGATTCTCCACGTGGTTCTTTGCCGTGCGGGCGCCGGAGGGACTCGTCGTGATCGATGACGGCGAGATCACCGAACACGCGTGGAGCACGCCGGCCGACGCCCTCGATCGCCACGCCAGCGGCGACATCGAGATCGTGCCGCCGACCTGGATCACCCTGACCGAGCTCGGGAGGCACGACACGACGACGTCGGCGATCGAATGGGCAGCGGCCCGTTCGCCACGGAGCTTCCACACTCGTCCGATCAGCAAGGATCCGCTGACGTTGGCCTGGGCCGGTGACGAGGCCTATGACGGTTCGGGTCACGGTGGGCGAAACCGACTCGAGATGCATCGAAACGGATGGGTCTGGTTGGATCATCCGCCTGCCGTCGACTGAGGGTTGCGCCTGCCGCGAGGGTGAGTGCCGTGGGAGACTCCGGTCATGTGCCGAAACATCACCATCCTGCGAGGTCTCGAACCGCCGGCGACGCCGGAGGAGATCGAGGCCTCCGCTCGTCAATACGTGCGGAAGGTCAGCGGTATCCGCCACCCGACGGACACGACGAGTGAGGTGTTCGAAGCAGCCGTCGCCGCGATCGCGGCCGAGACGGCCACGTTGTTGACGTCGTTGCCGCCCCGGCGCAACCCTCCGACGAAGGTGCCGCCGATGCGGCTCCACGGCAAAGCGTGAGCGTTCGGTCCGTGATCGTTCGGACATAGCCTGTTCTCATTGCTCGTGCCCATTTCGGGGGCCTGGGCCGACACCAAGGAATCACATGACCTCCAGCTTCGCCGATCTCGGCGTGCCCGCAGATCTGATCGAACGACTCGAACGCAACGGCATCACCGATCCGTTCGACATCCAGATCGCCACCATCCCAGACGCCCTGGCCGGCCGTGACGTCCTCGGGCGAGCGCCGACCGGGTCGGGCAAGACCCTCGCATTCGGGATTCCGATGATCGTCGGCATCGAGTCGGCGGCACCTCGCCGGCCACGAGGGCTGATCCTCTCGCCGACCCGTGAGCTCGCCGAACAGATTCGCCGGGAGTTGGCGCCGCTGGCCCAGGTCCGCAAGCGGCACATCCTGTCGATCTACGGCGGCGTGGGATTCCGTGATCAGATCAACGGCTTGCGCAACGGTGCTGATCTGCTGGTGGCCTGCCCGGGGCGGCTGATCGATCTGCTCGAGCAGGGTGAGTTGCAGCTCGCCGATGTCGATCACGTCGTCGTCGACGAAGCGGATCGCATGGCCGACATGGGGTTCCTTCCGCAGGTGCGCGAGATCCTCGACCTCACCGCACGCAAACGCCAGACCATGATGTTCTCCGCGACACTCGACCACGACGTGCAGGTGCTGATCGACGACTACCAGACCGATCCGGTCACCCATCAGGTCGGCGAGGTCGAGCCCGACCTCTCGGTGGTGACACATCGTTTCTTCACGACGTCGGCGCAGCAGAAGCTGGCGGTGGCTGCCGACCTCATCGACGACATCGGTCCGACGGTGGTGTTCTGTCGGACCCGCCACGGCGTCGATCGAGTGGCTCGCCAGCTCAAGGAAGCCGGGATCCGGGCCGGATGGATCCATGGTGGACGCTCGCAGAGTCAGCGGGACTCGGCGCTCTATGCCTTCACCAGCGGCAAGGTGCAGGCGCTGGTCGCCACCGATGTCGCGGCCAGCGGGATCCACGTCGACGGGGTGCAGTGCGTCATCCATTTCGACCCACCCGCTGAACACAAGGACTACGTCCATCGTTCCGGGCGCACCGCCCGCGCCGGTGAGCAGGGCGTGGTCGTGTCGTTCGTCAATCGCGATCAGGAACGGGCGGTCAAGAAGATGATGCGCGACGTCGGCCTGCCAGACCACGAGCTCGAAGCCGGCGCCGGCGGTGAGCAACCGGGCCGACCACGTCAAGATCGAGCTGCGTTCGAAGCGAGACGGTTCGGTCAGAAGCCGTCGCCCGGCAAGCTCGAAGCCGAAGCCGAAGCCGTCGCCCCGAATCACAGGTGACGACGCCGAGTGGCGTTCGAGTTCGGCCGGGGCCGGCCCGCAGCGATCCCAAGCGAACGGGATCAGTCGGGCGAGTGCGGTCAGCAGCTCGTCCGGACGGCGACGGACCCGATCCGGATCTGGCCGCCGAAGGCGACAGCGAACGACGCCGTGCACCCTCGGAGCCACGCAGCCCGAAGCCGAAGCCGGCGACCAGCGGGCAAGGCAGCGGGACAAGGGCGGACCGGCGAGCAAGAGAGGCGAAGAGCAAGCGGTCGGGCAAACCTCGCCCGAAGAACAAGAAGTCGGCCCCGAAGCGTGGTCGCTGAGCCGCTGTCGGCTCACGCCGGCCCTCGAGGGACGCGTGGGAACACCGACGGCGTGACCGGGGTTCGACTGTTGGTACCTTCGAGCGGGGCCGATGAACGGTCGCCGCCACTGTGAGTCCGGAGTGAACATGTCTGAAAGCACCCATCGCGAAGTCATCATCATCGGGTCCGGCCCGGCCGGTCTGACGGCGGCGGTGTACGCGGCACGAGCAAGCCTTCACCCGCTGGTGATCGAAGGCGAACCGAGCTCCACGAGCGATCAACCGGGCGGTCAGCTGATGCTCACCACCGACGTCGAGAACTTCCCCGGTTTCCCCGACGGGATCATGGGCCCGGAACTGATGATGAACATGCGAGCCCAGGCGGCCCGTTTCGGCTCCGAGATCATCACCGCCAAGGTGTCGAAGGTCGAGTTCGGTGAACGCCCGTTCAAGTTGTGGGTGGGCGACCCCGATGCGCCCGAGCCGACCTACACCGCCGACTCGGTCGTCGTGTCCACCGGAGCGCAGTCCCTCATGCTGAACGTTCCCGGTGAGACCAGACTCATCGGCCATGGCGTCAGCACCTGCGCCACCTGTGACGGTTTCTTCTTCCGCGATCAGGAGATCGCCGTGGTCGGTGGTGGCGATTCGGCGCTGGAGGAAGCCACCTTCCTCACCAAGTTCGCCTCGAAGGTCACCATCATCCACCGTCGCGACGAACTGCGGGCCTCGCAGATCATGCAGGATCGTGCGTTCGCCAACCCGAAGATCGAGTTCCTCTGGAACCACACGGTCACCGAAGCCCACGGCGATCAGACCCTCGAGAAGATCTCGTTGGTCAACACCGTCACCGGCGAGGAGTCAGCGATGACGGTGAGCGGGTTGTTCGTGGCCATCGGGCACCGACCCAACACCGATCTCTTCAAGGGCCAGCTCGACATGAAGGACAACGGCTACCTCATCTGCCGGCCGGGCACCACGCTCACGAACGTCGAGGGTGTGTTCGCGAGCGGCGATGTGCAGGACGATTACTACCGCCAGGCGATCACCTCGGCTGGGTCGGGATGTATGGCCGCCATCGACGCCGAGCGCTTCCTGGAGGCTCAGTCCGATCTGGCTGCCGCAGCCGAGAAGGCAGCGGCATCCGTCAGCTGAGTCGTCGTTGAGTCGTCAGGTGCAGGCCCGGGAGCGCCGTCACCGGGAGCAGCGTCACCCGATCGAGCGAGATCGCCGGCCCGGGGCCGACGGGCATCAGCTCGACGGTGTCGCCCCTGATGCCGAACGCGTCGGGCTGGAGGAGCGGGAGCGGCGGCCCGAGGAGCCAGTCCGGCGAGACCAGAGCCGGCGCGATGACGGCCTCGTCGCTCGTCGATTCCTGTTCGAACACGCGCACCGTGGTAGCTCCGGTGGCCCGGTCGATGACCGCAACCACGATCGGGAACTGGAGTTCGCCGAGATCGACGGCGACCTCGTCGAGCGTCGTCACCTGCTGACCGAGGAGATAGATCGAGTCGCCGAGCACGAGCCTCGCGTTCAGGCGGACCGTCGGAAGCGGGGTCGAACGAACGATCGATGTCCCGGTCTCGTCGAGCAACAACACCTCGGCCCAGCCCGCGATTCCGTTGAGTTCGAGCGTGCGTGACCATGCGTAGGGGCCTTCTGGAAGATGAGTCCAGTCCTCCACGGTTCGTACCCGTCGATTGAACGGCAAGGCGGCGATGTCGGAGGGGACACCATCCCGTTCAGCGTCACGACTCGATTGCGACGGCCCTCCGGCGACTGCCACGAGCGGAACCTCGTCGACGAGGTCGAAGTCGGCTGATCGATGTTGCAGCCGGTATGGCTCGTCGACCCCGAGCGGTATGGCGAAGAATCGAGCGTTCTGCTCGACCCGGATCCCGCTGTTGTAGAGCGGCCCGACGCGATACCTGAGGACGGCCCCGGTGGCGCCGGGTGCCAGATAACCGAACACGAGCCGATCATCGATCACGGCTGCCCCAGACGCGGTCACCAGTTCGAGATGGCAGAACTCCGGTGCTTCGACTCCAGCTGCGTCCGCCATGGGTACGGCATGGATCGGGATGATGGCGTCGTCAGGAAAGACGGCGCAGAGCACGCCCGGCGATGGTTCGAAGACCTCGAAGGGAGAACCGTCACGGAGCGCGCCTTCGATCCGAGGTTCGAAGGGCATAGCGTCGATGGTCGGATCGGGCGACGTCGGCTCGGTGGTGGATGGGGTCCCGCCGGCCTCGCCGACATCGCCGTCGTCGCCGACATCGCCGACCTCGGAGCCACCGGTGATGATGACGTACCCGAGCCAGAGAACGGCCAACGCCGAAATGATCAGTCCGACAGGTGAACGACCCGGTGCGATGAGTTCGGCTTGGGTTTCCGAGCGCGCCGGCCGGCCGTCGGCGTCGTTTTGGTCGTGTGCATGATCGAGAGGACTGACCCCGCCGAGCTCGGGAGGCGACATGACTGGACCTTCGCTGGAGGCAACGCGATTGGATGCGTCCGTACCCAACACTGGCATCTTCGCTCCTCTCGGACACAGGCGGACCACCATCTGGGGCGCACACGGATGTTTCGGACGCGCGACAGCGATGTGAACAAGATCACCCACGCGACTCCAAGCCGGATGAAGGTCCGCTAACCTCTCGCGCTGCTCCCGGGATACCTCTGGGTGCGCTCCGGCCGCTCCTGCGGCCTGACAAAAGGGGAATGTGAATGTTGATTTCGAAGAGACTGCGGACGCTCCTCGCGCTGCTGTTCGCTTTCATGCTCGTCGCCGCTGCCTGCGGTAGCGACGATGCTGAAACCGATGCCGGCACCGACGAGGGAACCGACACCACCGAGGCGATGGAGGAAGAGGACGAAGGGTCCGACACCACCGAAGCCATGGAAGAAGAAGAACCCATGGAAGAGGGTGCCCTCGGCACCGTTGTTGTTCCTGCCGGCGACGCCATCCAGATTCGATCGCTCCAAGCGATCACCGGCGATGTCGCCTTCCTCGGCGTACCCAACGAGCGGGCCACCGAGCTCGCCATTGCCGACTACGGCCAAATCGAGGGCTTCGATGTCAGCCTGGGAACCGGTCTCGACGATCTCTGCTCCAACGACGGTGGCCAGGCTGCAGCCCAGACCATCGTCGCTGACGAGCAAGTTGTCGGCGTCATCGGTACCTCCTGCTCGGGCGCAGCCACTGCTGCCGCTCCGTTGATCAGCGCCGCCGGCATGGTCATGATCTCGCCGGCGAACACCTCGCCTGCGCTCACCTCCGACCTGCAGGGCACTGCCGGTGACAACTACAACGTCGGCTACTACCGCACCGCTCACAACGATCTGTTCCAGGGTGCGGCCATGGCCGACTTCGTGTTCAACCAGCTCGGTCTCACCACCGCAGCCGCCATCCACGACGGCGATCCCTACACCCAGGGCCTTGCCCAGGCGTTTGCTGATGCCTTCACCGCCCTCGGCGGCGAGGTCACCGGCTTCACCGGTGTGGCCAAGGGCGACACCGACATGGTTCCGGTCCTGACCGAGGTCGCCGGTGCGAGCCCGCAGGCCCTCTTCTTCCCGATCTTCCAGCCCGAAAGCGATTTCGTTGCTGACCAGGTCGGCGGAGTTTCCGGTCTCGAAGACACGGTCCTGCTCTCAGCAGACGGATCCCTCGTCGACGGCTTCTTGGCGCTCGAGCAGTCCGTGGGCATGTACTTCTCCGGTCCGGACACCCGTTTCGGTGACAACGTCAACGAATCCACCGGCAAGACGGCTACCGAAGTGCTCGATACGTACAACGAGGCCTACGGCGAAGCCCCTTCGGCTGCGTTCTGGGGTCACAGCTACGACGCCACCGCCATCTTGCTCGACGCCATCAAGGCATCCAGCACCGTTGACGGTGACGGCAGCCTCGTGATCGATCGTGCGGGCGTCCGTGCGTACATCGATGGCCTCTCGGGTTACTCGGGCATCATCGGCACCATCAGCTGCGACGACTTCGGCGACTGTGGTGCGCAGAAGATCACCATCATCGAGCACCTCTCGACCGACGACATCGAGGCCTCCAAGGCCAACGTCGTCTTCGAGTTCGCTCCTTGATCGACGGTTCCACGAACCAGCAGATCGCCTCGCCGATGTGCTGATCGTGTGTGTGATTGTGTGAAATGCACTGACGGCCCTGCCCTTCACTGGGCAGGGCCGTTCTGTATCTGCAATGATCTGACCCGCCCGTGTGGCAGATCGCCATACGCTCGCAGGAGAAATGCATGACCACTGCTGTCCGAAAGAAGACAGGACGAGGCAAGACCAACGTCGACCGGTTCCTCACCCTCATCCGGGTCAGCCTGCTCGGTTTGATCGCCGTCGGTCTCCTGGCCTTCATCGCCCAGCAGATCGATTCGGAGAATCCCTTCGCCCAATGGGCGAACCCGGATGCCACTGGTCTGACCGCCGCCCAGCTCGAAGGGCCTGTTCGTCACCGGTATTTCGCAGGGGGCCATGTACGGACTGATCGCCCTGGGCTACTCGATGGTCTACGGCGTGCTCGGGTTCATCAACTTCGCCCACGGCGAGGTGTTCATGCTCGGAGCCTTCTCGGGATTCATCACTTCCAACAAGCTGTTCGAAGCGGGAGCCTGGGAGGCCAACTTCGTCCTCTCGCTCTTCCTCGTCGTGATGGTTGTCGGTCATCGTCTCCACTGCCACGGCGGTGATCATGGAGCGGGTCGCCTACCGACCACTCCGTGATTCGCCTCGTCTCATCCCGTTGATCACCTCGATCGGCGTCTCGTTCTTCATCCAGAACGCCGTGATCGTGCTCTTCGGTCCGGGTGCCAAGAGCTATCCGCAGTTGCCGGAGTGGCTGTCGCAGAAGCGCCGGTTCCTGACCTTCGAGATCGAGGGCACGAAGATGCTCGTCCTCGTCGTCGCTGCCATTTCGATGGCGGGCCTCTGGTATTTCGTCGAGCGGACCAAGACCGGCAAGGCCATGCGGGCTGTGGCCGAGGACAAGGAGATCGCCGCGCTGATGGGTATCAACGTCAACCGCACCATCGTCACGACGTTCGCTGTCGGTGGTGCCATGGCCGGTGTCGCCGGGATCCTCTGGGGCCTGCTCTTCCGCAGCGTCGTCGCCACGACCGGCTTCCTGCCCGGCATCAAGGCGTTCACCGCCGCCGTTGTCGGTGGTATCGGCAACCTCGGTGGGGCCATGGCCGGTGGTCTGTCGATCGGAACCGTCGAAGCGGTCGGGCCACTCATGATTCTCGAGCCGCTCGGCGTGCCGGGTGCCTCACAGCTACGTGACGCCGTCGCCTTCCTCGGCGTTGATTCTCGTGTTGCTGATCAAACCGACCGGGCTGTTCGGTGAGAGGCTCTCCGGGGAGGACCGGGCATGACCGCCGCAGCTGTTCCAGACGCGACTGCGCCACCTGCTACGGCCGCTCGCGAGCCTCGATCTACGCGAGGCAGTCACCTACGGGCTGTACGGCGCGATCGGCATGATCTTCATCGCCCTGTCGGGCATGCTCGTCGGGCTCGACCCGCGCGCGATCATCGAGGGCCGCCTCAGTCTCGGGTATCTCGTCGATCTTTGGGTCCCGATCCTCATCGGCTACGTCGTGGCCGACGAGACGTTCTCGAGGGCATGGTGGCGTCGGCCAAGGGTGTGCACGACATCCTGGAGGGCGCCATCGCCGGACTCATCACCGGCGCCGGTCTGTCGCTTCTCGTGATCCTGATCGACAACTTCGATCTGCGTGACCCGCTCGTGAATTGGAGCCCCCAGCTCCTCGCATCAGCTCGGCTTCGACCAGGGCAACACCTTCGGTGATGTTCGCCTGGTTGGTGCATCGGGCTGGTGCTTGGTGCAGCGTTGGCGCTGCGTTTCATCAGATGCCAACGGCGAATTCGCCGTCGTCGGCGTATGATCGTGATCTCGACGGTGGTTGCTGATTTGCCGTGTTCCAGCCGATCGTCGACGACTTCTTCGGCGAACGATCGGGCTCGATTCGCTCGACCGACTTCATCTACGCCTCGCGCGGTGGCCTCACTCGCCGTCTCGGCGATCGTGCTCGCTGCCGTCACTGCCGGTGCTCGCGGTGGCGCGGCAAGCGGCCGGGTGCAAGACGTCCGGGCCCGGGTCGATGCGCTCGAAGGCAAGATCGAACCCAGACCAACATGACGCTGTTCATCGTTGCGCTTGCTGCGCTGGTGGTGTTCCGTGGTTCGCCGGCAAGATCACGCAGGAGCTGCTGGCCAACGTCGGCATCTTCCTGCTGCTGGCCCTCGGTCTGAACATCGTGGTCGGGCTCGCCGGCCTGCTCGACCTCGGCTACGTGGCGTTCTTCGCCGTCGGCGCCTACACGCACCGCCGTGCTCACCTCGCCCGACTCTCCCGGCTGGTCACGCCCGAGCTCCCGGGTTCTGGTGGCGCTCTCCCGTCGTGATCATCGCCATGCGGCGCTCGTCGGCCTGGTCGATCGGCACGCCGGTGCATCCGCATGCGCGGCGACTACCTCGCCATCGTGACCCTCGGCTTCGGCGAGATCGTCCGCCTCCTGTTCCTGTCCGACTGGCTCGCAGCCGGTCTTCGGCGGCGCCCAGGGCATCACCCACGATCCCGGCGGCCGACTTCGGCCCGGTCGACATCAAGGGCACCGACCCGCAGTCGATCTTCTACCTCGTGCTGGTCTTCTGCGTCATTCGCCATCTACGTCTCGTGGCGCCTCGAACGAAGTCGCGGCTCGGACGGGCCTGGATGGCCATGCGCGAGGACGAGACGCGTGGCCGAGGCGATGGGCATCAACACGGTCAACGCCAAGCTGCTGGCCTTCGTCGTCGGTGCCGTGCTCGCGTCGTTCGGCGGATGCCATCTTCGCGGCCAAGGTCGGCGTCGGTGTTCCCCGACAGCTTCCACATCCTCGTCTCGATCATCATCCTCGTCGTGGTGATCGTCGGCGGCATGGGCAACATCCCGGGTGTCATCGTCGGCGCCTTCGTGCTGATCGGCATGCTCGGCGGGCCCACGCCAGCCGGGCTGCTCGCGGAGTTCCAGCGAGTACAAGCTCCTGATCTACGGCGCCCTGCTGGTCGTGCATGATGCTGCAGCGGCCCGAAGGTCTGATCCCGAACGTGCGGCGCACCCGCGAGCTCCACCAGGAGGAGTTCCTGCAGGACGCGTGGCTCAAGGGCAGACGAGACGCGACCCCGATGACGATGACGGCGATCGCACCCGACGCGACGACCGGAGGTGGCTCCAGCATGACCGAGCGATTCTCGAGCATCGAAACTCAGCGTGACGTTCGGCGGTCTCCACGCACTCGAAGGAGCTCGACTTCCACGTCGACGAAGGCGAGATCGTCTCGGTCATCGGCCCGAACGGCGCCGGCAAGACCACGTTCTTCAACGTGATCACCGGCATGGTCACCCCCGATCGTCCGGCGAGCATCGTGCTTCGAGGGCGAATCGATCGTCGGGCTCGACCCCAACGAGATCACCAAACTCGGGCATCGCCCGCACCTTCCAGAACGTCCGGCTGTTCCCCAACCTGACCGTCCTCGAGAACGTGATGGTCGCCCAGCACTGCCGCACCAAGCAGGGCATGTTCGGGCCGCTCTTCCAGACCAAGGCCTTCACGGAAGGAGGAGCAGGCGATCCGAGAACACGGGCCAAGGAGGTGCTCGGTTTCTTCGGCACCCGGCTCGTCGGCTATCGCCTCGACCAGCCGGCGTTCGTGCTCTCGTACGCCAACCGCCGCCGGCTCGAGATCGCTCGGGCCATGGCCACCGAGCCCGGCCTGATGCTGCTCGACGAGCCGACCGCCGGCATGAACCCGAAGGAGACCGGCGAGCTGACCGCAGCTCATCGGCAACTGCGCAGCGAGTGGGGCTTCACGATCGTCATCATCGAACACGACATGAAAGTCGTCCGCGACGTCTCCGATCGTGTGGTCGTGCTCGACCACGGGAGCAAGATCGCCGAGGGCACTACGAGGAAGTGTCGACCAACCCGGAAGTCATCGAGGCCTACCTCGGGCGCCCGTCGAGGAGGCACCATGAGTGGCACGACCAGCGCCTCGGCGAGAACGGATCGACATCGAGCTCGACAAGCGGCACGCCGGTTCTCGAGTTCCGGGACGTCAACACCCACTACGGCGCGGTTCACATCCTCAAGGACGTCAACATCGCGATCTATGCGGGCGAGATGGTCTGCCTGCTCGGCGGCAACGCATCCGGCAAGACGACGACGCTGAAGACGATCCTCGGCATGGTCACGCCCACGACCGGCAAGGTCGTCCTCGACGGCGAGGTCGTCAACGACAAACCGACCGCGTACCGGGTCGAGCACGGCGTCACGATGGTCCCGGAGAACCGACGGCTGTTCAAGCGGATGACGGTGAAGGAGAATCTCGAGATCGGCGCCTACCTCCGCGACGACAAGGACGGCATCGCCGAGGACTCGAGCGGATCTACTCGATGTTCCCCAGGGTCAAGGAGCGCCTCGAGCCAGAAGGCCGGCACGCTCTCGGGCGGCGAGCAGCAGATGGTGGCGATGGGCCGGGCGCTGATGGCGCGCCCCAAGGTGCTGCTGATGGACGAGCCCTCGATGGGTCTGGCCCCGGTCCTGGTCCAGACCAACTTCGAGATCATCCAGCAGATCAACGCCGAGGGCGTCGCGTCTTCATGGTCGAGCAGAACGCCAACATGGCGCTCTCGATCGCCGACCGTGGCTAGGTGCTGCAGACCGGCCAGGTCGTCCTCGACGACACCGCAGAAGCGCTCCTCGCGAACGAGGCCTTGCGGTCGGCCTATCTCGGCCACTGACGCACGATGACCGACGGGAGGACGCGATGAACGAACAGAGCTTCGACGCCATCATCATCGGAGCCGGTGTCATCGGAAGTGGCGTCGCATTCGAGTTGGCTCGGCGTGGCCTGCGGACCGTCAGCGTCGACAAACTGCCGGCGGCCGGGTACGGCTCGACCAGCGCCTCGAGCGCCGGTCATTCGACTGAACTATTCGACCGAGGCCGGCATGGCGCTGGCCTATGAGGGTTTGCAGTATTGGGAGCGGTGGGGGGAGTACCTCGAACTCGGGGAACTCGGGGAGGCCGGTCCGCTCATCGAGCTCGTTCACCACGACAAGCTCATGCCGAAGCTCGAAGACAGTGCTCATTTCGACCTGGTCGTGTCCCTCATGGCGAAGCTCGGCATCGAACACGAAGTGGTGTCGGCCGAGGAGGCCGAGGCGCGGTACCCGTCGATCGACCTTCACCGATTCGGTCCGCCCGCCCGCCTCGACGACGTCGATGCCCCGTTCTGGGGCGAGCCAACAGCGAAGATCGACGAGGTCTTGGTCATGCCTCTCGGTGGCTACGTCTCGGATCCGCTCTTGGCGGCCCAGAACCTGGCGGATGCGGCGAAGGCGAAGGGCGCCACCTTCCTCTTCAACCGTGAGGTCACCGCCGTGCTCCAGGCCGACGGCCGGGTCAGCGGCGTCCGCCTCGCTGACGGAACCGAGCTCCAGGCACCGATCGTGGTGAACGTGGCCGGTCCTCACTCGCCCGTGATCAACACCATGGCCGGTGTGCTCGACGACATGAACATCTCGACCCGCCCGATGCGGCGTGAGGTGTTCGTCGTCCCTGCACCGAAGGGGGTCGACTACGAGGCCGATGGCGTGATGATCGGCGACCTCGACGTCGGTGTCTACTTCCGTCCCGAGCGGGGGAACAACGTGTTGATCGGCAGCACCGAGCCCGAGTGCGATGACCTCACGTGGGTCGACGACCCAGACGCCGTTGGTGACACACTCGACGACGACGAGCATCAGTTGTTGGTGCTGCGAACCTCTCGCCGGGTGCGTGACCTCGGCGTTCCCCACACCAAGCGTGGTGTCGTGTCGTGTTACGACGTCTCAGACGACTGGGTTCCGATCTATGACCGCACCAGCCTCGACGGGTTCTATGTGGCGATCGGCACGAGCGGCAATCAGTTCAAGAACGCGGCCAGTGCGGCGCACTGCATGGCTGAGCTCATCGTCGCCGTCGAGGGCGGTCACGACCATGATCATGACCCGTTGCGGGTCACCGGCCGTTTCACCGATCTCCCGATCGACATGGCGACGTTCTCTCGGCTTCGAGAGATCGATACCGACTCTTCCATGACAGTCATGGGCTGACGGTCATGGGCTGACGTCAAGGGCTGACGGTCACCGACGCGGGGTCCCATTGCCGAACGAACTCCTCGAAGTCGTCGGGGGCCAGCGGCTTGGTGAAGACGTATCCCTGGGCGATGGGGCACCCCATCGCGCGAACCAGCGCCAGCTGTTCTGGCTGTTCGATGCCCTGCGCCGTCGGTTCGAGGCCGAGGGCGGTCGCGATCCCGACCAGATGCCTGACGACGGCGGCGGCGTTGTCATCGGTCGCGATACGAGTCATGAGTGAGCGGTCGAGCTTCACCGAGTCGAAGGGAAGGTGGTTGGCTTCGGCGAACGAGGCGAAACCGACACCGAGGTCGCCGATGGCGGCTCGTGCATTACGAGCACTGAGGGCCCGCAAGGTGCTGATCACGGCTTGTGCATCCGGGGAGGAGCTCGGGCTCAGCTCGATGCCGACCTTCACTCGTTCGTTCAGCTGTGTTCCGTCGAGGATCGTGCGGACCAGGTGGTGATCCAGCATGTCGGTGGCCGTCATGTTGAGCCAGAGGGTGACGTCGCCGAGCAGACCTTCGTCGACCCAGTCGGAAACGTGGAACAGGGACTTCTGCAGGATCTGCTCGCCGACCCGATTCAGGACGCCGACCGATGCTGCCGCTTGGATCAGCTCGGTCGTCGGGATCGGGCCTCGATCCGGTAGCTGCCAGCGGGCGAAAGCTTCGATGGCGACGATCGCCCCGGTCCGGAGATCGATGGCCGGCTGGAGCGCCACGCTCAAGGTGTGCTCGACGATGGCCTCGCGCAACGCATCGGTGAGCTCGACCTGATGGTCGGAGCGAACCCGTTGATGGGGATGGAAGAGCACGTGGCGATGGGTGATATCGGCCTCGGCCAGTGCGATCTCGGCCGCATCCAGGAGACGCTCGGCCGTCGCATTCTCGGAGTCGAACAGGGCGCCGCCGACGCGAGGTTCGAGTACGTGGGGCAGCCCGTCGACGACCACGTCGGTCGAGAGTGCCTCGCCGATCTTCGCCAGGAGCTGCTCGCCGTCGTCGCGCCGACGGAGGTCCGGCACGAACACCAGGATCTGATGATCGCTGAGCGCGATGGCCACGAGATCTGGGTGCAGCGCATACAACCGCTCCACCACCTCGCTGTGGATCTGCCATCGGCCGATGCCGCGATGCTGGATGCCGGTCGGGATGGGCCGATGGTTGGCTCTCACCAGGAGCGCCGTGCGCTTCTTGACGGTCGCCGCTTCGAGCGCCCGGTCGACGTCGCCGGCGAAGTGGGAGAGGGATCGGGGGCTGTGGCGCTGAGGTTCCGGATCGGTCCCGACATCGAGCGGAAGGCCCGCCCGGAGTCGACGCAGCCCACCGCGCCGAATGGTGTCGGCGGTGTTGATCGTCGACGAGGCCCTTGGCGACGTCGTCGGAGTGATGATCGGGCGGTCGGTCATGGAGGCGTGCTCGAGGTCTGGGGTTCGAAGGCTCTGTTCGAAGGCTCTGTCTGCTTCATCGGCCGACGCCGGCCCGATGTGAACGATCAGACGGGATGGTGGAGGGCGGCCTCGGTGTAGCGGTCGAACAAGTGGAAACGCGACGGATCGATGGTGCAGTTCGACGGTGTCGCCAACCCGCGGGCCGACGCCTGCGACCACGGCGCACAGTGGTGGTTGCCGCCCGGCGGTGGGAGGCGTCCGTTCGATCTGTACGTGGACGACGGTCGAGGATCCGCGCAGCTCGGTTCGGACGACCTCGCCGAGGAGCGGGCTGCGACGCGACTGGCCGGACGTGCCCGGCACGCCGAGACGGACCGACTCGGGACGGATGCCGACGAGGGCTCGACCGCCGACGAATCGTTCGGCCGCCGCAGGGTGGGCCGGGAACGTGGCACTCCCGACGTGGTAGCTGCGCACGCCGGCGACGACGGTGACCGGGGCCTCGAAGATGTTCATGGCCGGCTCACCGAGGAACTGTGCGACCGTGATGTTGACCGGTCGATCGTAGATCTCGAGTGGCGGTCCGATCTGCTGCAGCCGGCCCTGGTCGATCACGGCGACCCGGTCGGCCAGTACGAGTGCGTCCTCCTGGTCGGCGGTGACCAGCAGTGTCGTCAGTCCGAAGTCGGCGCGAACCTTGGCGATGTCGGCCCGAAGTTTGAGCCGCAGGTCGAGGTCGATGCGTGCGAGTGGCTCGTCGAGCAGGAGCACTCGCGGTCGAGCGACGAGGGCCCGAGCCAACTGGACGGCCTGGACCTCTCCGCCGGACAGGTGGCGCCGACGCCGCGTGAGCAGGTGTTCGATCGAGAACCGATGAGCCTCGGCGTGTACCCGCCGATCGATGTCCTCGACCGTCTCACCTCGGAAACGGAGCGGCAGAGCGATGTGATCGCCGGCGTTGCGCATCGGCGTCAGTGCGTTCTGCTGTGTGACCATGCCGAACTGTCGTTCTCGAGGCGGCATCCCGGTGATGTCGATCCCGTCGCAGAGAACCCGGCCGTGGTCGGGGTACAGCAGACCGGAGGCGATGCGCAGTGCCGTGCTCTTGCCGCATCCGGAGACCCCGACCAGCGCCACACACTCTCCGGAGCCGATGTCGAGGTGGAGGCCGCGCAGGGCTGGAACGTCGTCGAAGCTGTGGGAGATGTAGTCGAAGGTCAGTCGAGTGATCGCCCGAGTCTGTCAGGGGTGGCCGGGATCAGGCGATCGGGGGCCAGCCGAGGATGCGGCGAGCCCGGTTGCGAACGATGGTCCTCAGCCATTCGACGAAGAGGTAGATGACGGGGAACGCCAGCAGCACCAGGACCGTGGAGCTGAGCAGGCCACCGATCAGGGTGAAGCTGAGCGCCTCCCAGAAGGGGTCGCTCAACGCGAGCGGCAACAGCCCGACCACGGTGGTGAGCGTCGTGGCGACGAGTGGCCGGAAGCGTCTGGTGACGGCCTGTCCGATGGCTTCGCCAGGGCGGAGACCGGACCGGCGGGCCTGGTTGGCGGCGTCGATCAACAGAATCGTGTTGTTGACGACCACGCCGATCGAGCGCGATGAGCCCGACGAACACGAAGAAGCTGAGGGGGTTGTCCGTGAGGCTCAGAGCGGCGAACACACCGAAGAGGCTGAACGGAATGGCGAGGATGATCAGCAGCGGCTGCACGATCGACCGGAACTGGAGGACGAGGAGCAGCAGCACGAGGATCAGCGCCGCGACGAGAGCGATCATCAGGCCGGCGAAATCCTCCTGATTGTCGGACTCCTGGCCGAAGTCGAATCCGATGGCGTCCTCGGCGAGGCCACGGGCGGCGAGTTCGTCTGCCGAGAACAGGTCGTTGACCAGGGCCTCGGTGGCGTCGAGATTGTTGGTGAGGTCGTCGGTGCTGTACGCCGCCCGCACCTCGATCTGACGCAGTCCGTCGACCCGATACACCTGGCCTCGGGTGGAGACGATGGCCTCGGTGATGTCGGTGGGGTCGCCGCTGCCCTTGTCGAGGCGGACGCCGTCGAGGGCAGAGCGAAGATCATCGGCGAGAGTCTCGGCTGCGGCGAGGTTGTCGTCCGTGGTGGTGATCTGGGCCGCGAACGGGAACTCGTCGACCGGCGGGCCGTTCTCGAGGGGTCCGATCGTGAGGCGGGCACCGTCGAAGTCGGCGAGCGCCGCTTCGAGCTGTTCCACGAACTGTGGGGCGGTCGTGTCGCGATCACCGAATGGGGTCAGGTCGATGAAGGTGAGCAGCGTGCGCTCGTTGGCCCGGATGTACTGCGATCGAACGAGGTCGTCGCCGAGCACTTCGACGACGGTGGCATCGATGTCTCGGCTCAGCTCCTGGGCCTCCTCGATCGTCGTGCCGAAGTCGAAATCGGCACTGACGGCCAGGACGTTGGCGTCCTTGCCAGGAGGGAAGATGTTGAAGCCCAGCGTCCCCGCGATCACGAGGAAACCGGTCATGACGACGCCGACGGCGAAGGCGACGAGTCCGCCGCCGACGAGCCAGCCCTTCACGCCGTTGCTCGACGGGTACTCGGCCAAGCGGCCGGCGCCGTCGGCGACGACGCGAAGCGCCCGAACCGACGGGTTCGATCCCGGCTTTGCCTTGAGGAGGAAGGGGTGGGCGATGGCGGGAATGAAGACCACCGAGAAGACGAACGACACCAGCAGGGTGATGATGACGGTGGTGGGAATGGCTCGGATGAACTGGCCGAGGACGCCGCCGACGAACAGCATCGGACCGAACACCAGCACGGTGGTGAGCGTGCCGGCGAGCGAAGCGGTGCCGACTCGGTTGATGGCCGTGCGAACGACGCCCAGGTCGTCCTCGGCCTCGTCGCGATTGGCGTCGATCGATTCCGAGATCACGATGGCATCGTCGACCAGGAGACCGAGGGTCAGGATCAGGCCGAACAGGGTGATGGTGTTCAGCGAGTAGCCGAGGAACCACAGCCCGGCCAGCGCGGCCAGCATCACGGTGCCCATGAAAGTGGCCGTGATCGCCGCCGCCCTCCAGCCGATGAGCAGCAGACTGACGAGCGCCACGGCAACGAGGCCGGTGAGGAGGTTGCGGGTGAGGCCTCCGATCTGGGACCGGATGTCGGTCGCGAAGTCGGCGGTGACCTCGGCCGTGTAGCCATCGCTCAGGACTGATTCTTCCGCGCTGGCCGCGATCCGGTCCTGCACGACATCACTGAAGGCGAGGATGTCGAGATCGGTGTCGGTGTTGCGGATGAGTCCGACGGCGACGGCTTCGGCGTAGACGCCGGAGTTCTCGAGAACGACGCGGGTGAACCGGGTCTGTCTGACGACGGTCTCACCGGTGGTCGGGTCGACGCCTTCGGTCAGGAGGTCGCGGACGTCTGCCTGTGCGACGGCATCGTCGGTGGCGAGGAAGTCACGCAGCTTGGCCGCTTCGGCTTCGAGTTCGGCCGCCGTCGCCCCGTCAGGGCCGGCCACGGCAACGAGCACGTCGTAGACCTCGAGGAACTTGGTGGCGTCCAGGGAGCGGACCGAGATGTCGGCCTCCGGCGGGAGGTCGATGTCGGTGAGGGCGGCTTCGAGCAGCGCCGCCCCCTCTGGCGAGCTGAAGGAGTCCTCGAATTCGACGACCACGGCGAAGGTGTTGGTGACGGCGAAGCTCTGGACCTCGGCGACCCCTTCGATGGCGCCGAACGCCTCGCCGAGCGGCTGCGTGACGTCGGTGTCGACGGTGGTCGGGTCGTCGACGAAGTAGGTGCCGTCGACGATGGCGATGGGCAGGTTGACGGGGGGAAACCCCTCGCGGGCGAGGCCGCCGAAGTAGGCGGTCAGCCCGACGCCGACGACGACCAACCACACCCCGAGCGTGACCGGCCAATGGTGGGTCGAGCGGACGGCGATCGCCGTGATCGGGGAGCGATTCGTGGTGTGGTCGCGGCAGCAGTTCGTCGGCTTCGGTCGAGCGTTCGCGCTCCGTCACAGGGGTGTCCATGGGGCAGCACGCTACGAAGACCGAGTGACCGGGGTCGGATCCTGTGACCGATGTCGCTCGGAACGGTCAGGCCCGGGAATCTCAGGCGTTGGGATCGTCGAAGGAGATCAGGCTCGGTTCGTAGTCGGCCGGGGGAGTGAACCCGAGCAGCTCGAAGACGGTCGCCGCGACGTTGGCCAGGCCGGCGCCGGGGGGTGGGGCCATGTGGTATTCGCCGTCGTAATTCGGGTCGTGGATCGCGAACGGGACCGGGCTGAGGGTGTGGGAAGTCTTCGGCGAACGGACCCCGTTCGACTCGGTGTACATGATGTCGGCGTTGCCGTGGTCTGCGGTGTAGATCAGGACCCCGTCGAGCTCGTCGATCACGTCGATGAGTTGTTGCACACAGCCGTCGAGGACTTCCATGGCCTCGACGGTCGCACCGAGGTCGCCGGTGTGGCCGACCATGTCGCCGTTGGGGAAGTTGAGGCGGCCGAAGCGGTACTCGCCGCTGCGCAACAGGGCGATCGTCTCCGTCGGTGATCTCGGGCAGCTTCATCGCCGGTGTCGTGTTGAACTCGACGTTGTCGGAGGGGATCTCGATGTAGGTCTCGAGCGTGTCGTCGATGTAGCCGGACCGATTGCCGTTCCAGAAGTAGGTGACGTGCCCGAACTTCTGCGTCTCGCTGATGGCGAAGCTGCGGACACCCTCGGCGCACAGGTACTGGCCCATCGTGCGTTCGATGACGGGCGGGTCGACCAGGTAGTTCTTGGGGATGAGCGCATCGCCGTCGTACTGGAGCATGCCGGCGAAGTAGACCTCGGGGTGGGGCCGCACTGCGCTGTCGTCGGTGTCGTCGTGTCATCGTCGCGATCGTCGCGGTCGAACACGTCGAAGTCTGCCTCTTCGTAGGCCCGCGAGATCTCGATCGCTCGGTCGCCACGGAAGTTGAACAGGATCACGGCATCGCCGTCATCCATGACCCCGACCGGTGTCCCTTCGTCATCGACCACGACGAACTCGCCGAGGTACTGGTCTCCGGTGCTGAGCCCCTGCTCGTCTGCATCGGCGTACATGGTCTCGACCGCCTCGGCCGCTGACTCGAACGGCTGGCCGACGCCGTGGGTGTGGCAGTGATAGCCGCGCTCGACCATCGACCAGTCGGCTTCGTATCGATCCATGGTGATGGTCATGCGGCCGCCGCCGGACGCGATCCGGTAGTCACGTTCGGGGTCGGCGTCGTTCAGTTCGGCCAGGACTGCTTCGGTTTGTTCGATGTAGTCGAGGGCCGAGCGGGCGGCGACGTCACGCCCGTCGTGGAGGATGTGGACGGCGACGCTGGTGACGCCCTCGTCCGCGGCCCGCCTGAGCATGGCGTACAGGTGGTTGATGTGGGCGTGGACGTTGCCGTCGGAGTGCAGACCGAGGAAGTGCAGGGTGCCGTCGCGTCCGTGCTCGATCGCCTTGCGCCACACTTCGGACTCGAAGATGCTTCCGTTCTCGATGGCCGCGTTCACGAGCTTTGCGCCCTGAGCGAAGATGCGGCCTGCCCCGAGCGCGTTGTGCCCGACCTCGCTGTTGCCCATGTCGTCGTCCGATGGCAGGCCGACGGCGGGTCCGTGGGCCGCGATCTCGGTGGCCAGCGCGCTGGCGTTGAGCGCGTCGAGCGTGGGTGTGTCGGCGACGGTGACGGCGTTGCTCGGGCCTTCGGGGGCGATACCGACACCGTCGGCCACCACGATGAGGAGGGGCCCCGGGCGGCCGGTGAACGAAGGGTGAGGGTCGAGGTGCAACGCCATGCGCCGAGTGTACGGAGTCGTTGTGAGGCACACTTTGCTGATGAACGATCCCAACCCTGCCTCGGGCGACGGCGCTGCACCACGAGCATTCGACGGCTCGGACGGCGGCTCGAATCTGGGCCGCCGAGTCCTGTTCTTCGTGATCGGTGCGGCGGCGCTCGTGATCTCCTACTTGATCGGCGCAGCCGTGATGCCTCGCTGGTGGGCGCAGCGGGTCAGCAACGTGATCGACGGCCGCTTGATCTTCGGCAACATGCTCGGCTTTTCGGTCGGTCTCGTCTTCACTCTGCTGCCGCTGTTCATCCTCGCGACCGGTTGGCGTTTCAAGAAGAGCTGGAAACGAGCCGCCGGGTTCGTGGTTGTCGCGATCGTTGCCGCGGCACCGAACCTCCTGACGCTTGGCATCGTGATCGGAAGCGGCAATGCAGCTCATGCCGGCGAGCGCATCCTCGATGTCGACGGGCCCGGGTTCCGGGGCGGCAGCCTGATCGGAGCCATCGTCGGCGTCCTCATCGGGATCGCGCTGCTGTGGTTGATCGGCTCGCGGCGACGGAACAAGCGCAAGGCGAGCGAGCTGAAGGTCGAGCTCGACGCCAAGTCCTGACGCCAAGTCCTGACGCCCAGTCACGTGGCCCAGTCACGAGCCCGCCGCTCAGCTGACGAGAACGCCTCGTGCTTCGGTCACGGTCACCGGACGGGTCACGGTGATGGCCAGACCCGGAAGGTTGATTCCGGCCGGGTCGCACAGGCCAGGCGTGCAGGTGAACGCGATCGAGTAGCTGGTGGTGACGCTCAGGTCGGTGCTGGTTCCCGGTGGAGTGGTCTCGGTGTAGGTGGCGCTGCAGTCCGTGGCCGATTCCTCGAGCCCGGGCAACCACGGCGTGCCGGCGGCGCAGGTGACGACGTCGTTGACCTCGGCCCCGGTGCGCCATTCCGTCTCGATCGGCGTGACGGTTGCGGTGACCGCCAACCCGATCTCGGGCAGCGCCGCCGTCCCGGAGACCGGAATCCAGCTGGCCGGAGGGATCCACAGCCAGACGGGAAGCTGTGTGAGGAATGGAGTGGCCAGACCGTCCGGGGCGGTCTGGGGTGACACGTCGGGGACCTGGATCGCGGCCCTGGCGGCGGCGGCGAGTGCATCGATGACGGCGGGCGGCGGCGGATCGCCCTCCTCCCAGACGGCCCAGAAGAAGCCATTGAAGATGCGGGTCGGGCAACTGATGAACACGTAGGAGGATTCGCTGGCGCCGATCTCCGGGTCGGTGAGGCCGAGCAGGATCCCCTTACCGCCGGCGTAGTCGACCACCCCGGCGCCGCTCAGGCTGCCGAGGATCGTGCAGCCGCTGAGGGGATTGGTTCCCACCGCCACCGTGCCGCCACCCGACCACGCCTCGATCCCGAACCGCACCCCGGTCGCCGTCGGCGTCGCGTTGACGTCGGCTTCGAAGTTGGTGTCGCCGGTTCCGGCGCCGGCTGGGCTCGTCGCCAAGAGGGATGCGACGACCGACGCGAGCTACGAGGACTAGAGCTCGCACGGGGTCTTCTCCGAACCTTCGAAGCTGACGAGTTCCACTCGCCAAGACGGCCCTCGACAAGCTCGAGGTCGTATCGCCTGAGATAGCTGACTTCATCCGCCGGCACCAGCACCTCGCCGGTCGAGCGAATAGGAGGCGAGAGCATCGAGCCCGCACTCGAGATGTGTCGCGTGATTCTCGTCGAGGACTCTTGTCTCGAGTGGGGCGCGGTCGAACGACCCACGGACGGTTCGGCCTTCAGCCCGAATCATCCGAGTGTTCGTGGTCATCGATTCGAGGGCTCGGCCGGTGACGACTTCCTCCAATCGTTCCACGGGAATGCTCGGATCGGTCAACACCAATACCTGGAGATCTCTCGCGGCAGCAACCGCGGCTTCGATCTCGGCGATGCGTGGGTCCTCGGTCGTGGTGGGGGCCTCGGTGCTCGGCGGGGCGGTGGTCGTGGTGGACGCCTCGGTGGTGATGGGGTTCGACGTGGGCGCCAGCTCGACGGTCGGTGTCGGAGCGGCGGAGTCCTCGCTGCACGCCGTTGCACCGAGAACCGAGGCCGCCACCAGCATCAGCACCGTCCAGCGGCGTCGGCCACCGGCCCGGGTCCTGAACACGGTCGCAGTCTCGAGCACGGTCGCATCCAGGCCTCTGGCCGAAGTGGGTCGGGAAACGTTGGAAGGGGTGCTGGTCATGAGGTCGTGAAGGTTCGCTCGTCGAGCGGGATCACCGTAGGCCGTCCGGCTTCGGTGCAGAAAGGGCGAATCTACCATCGCCAAACTCGTTCAACGCATGTAAACAACGGTCAACTGCGTAAGCGTTCGATGACGGCTCGCTCGATCGCCCGGTGTCCGGTGAGCTCGAGCGCCGCAGTCGGGTCTGGTCAGCCGTGGTGGCCGAGGTCCAGATTCCGTTGTCTGCGCTCATGGTGTCAGACTGCCGAGATGATCGGGACCACCACCATCCGCGGTGTCATCCTGGCGTTCGATCGGGACGGCGCCGGTCCAACGCTGGTTTGGGGCCACGGGCTGACCAGCAGTCGACAGGGCGAGGATGAACTCCCACTCGTCGATTGGTCGCGAGTCCGGTCGACGGCCGACGTCGTCCGCTACGACGCGCGGGGTCACGGCGAGTCCGGTTTCACCCCGAACTCCGCTGACTACAGCTGGGATCGACTGGCACTCGACCAGATCGGATTGTGGGATGAGCTCGGTATCGAGCGAGCGGTGGCCGGCGGGGCATCGATGGGTGCGGCGACGGCGTTGCACTTCGCGGTCATGGCTCCCGATCGGGTCGCCGGTCTGGTGATCGTCATCCCGCCGACGGCCTGGGAGAGCCGAGCCGGACAGACCGAGCTGTATCGCCAGATGGCGGACGTGGTCGAGACCAGTCGGTGTCGAGTCGTTGATCGAAGCCGGCGCGGCACTGCCCCCGCCTGACCCGTTCCTCGACGACGCCCCGGTGGAAGCAGCGTCGGGCCGATGCCATGCGATCGGCTGATCCCGTGCGCCTCGCCGGCGTGTTCCGTGGTGCTGCGATCGCCGATTTCCCGCCCGTGGAGGCCGTTCGCGACATCGCCTGCCCGACCCTGATCCTTGCCTGGTCCGGCGATACCGGACACCCCGTGAGCACAGCTGAACGACTGGGTGACCTCATCGCCGGCTCGACCGTGTCGGTTGCGTCCACGGCCACCGATGTCGCCGGTTGGACCGACCGAGTGGTCGACTTCTTGGGGCGCTTCGAGTGACAGCCTCGCCCCGACCGAGTCTCGGGGCCTGAACGGGTGTGGCTGGCCATCGTGCTGGTGATGGCGTCGGCCGCGGTGGCCCAGTCGTTCGGGCGGTTCACGTGGGGCCTGGTACTTCCCGGCGCTCGCGATGATCTGCTCGGAGGGTCGAACACACTGGCCGGGTTCTTCGGCACGCTCAACGTCACGGCGTACCTCGTGGGAACGCTCGCCGTGTCGTGGGCGGCGACGAAGGCGACGCTGGTGAACCTCATGCGCATCGGACTGGTGATTTCGACGTCGGCGCTCGGCGTGGCATCGATTGCTCCGTCCGGTCCGGTGTTGGGCGCGGCGCTGTTCGCCATGGGTTTCGGCGGCGCCATCATCTGGATTCCGGCGCCCGCCATCGCGGCGCGAGCGTTGCCGCCGGCCCGCACCGGTTTGGCCGTCGGATTCATCGGCTCCGGTATCGGCACCGGCATTCTCTTCGCCGGCCAGCTCACTCGGTTCCTCAATCGGCGATCGGAAGCCGGCGACTCGACCGAGGTCTGGCAGCAGGCCTATCGGATCGAGTTCTTCGTCGCCATCGTCGTGCTGATCTGCGCGTTCTTCTTCCTGCGATCCTCTGGCGACCGGCCAGGCTCGAAGGGCGGGTTCGGCGGAATCGGCGCGCTCCGCTCGGTGGACGGTTGGGTGCCGTTGACGATTGCGTATGCCTCGTTCGGGTTCGCCTACATCCTCGTGATCGCCTTCCTCGTCGCCCGGCTCGAGGACGACGCCGGCTTCACCGGTGACCAGGCGGCCGCAATGTTCTCGATCGTCGGCGCGGCATCGGTGCTCGGTGGACTCGTGCTCGGCCCACTCTCCGACCGGATCGGCCGCCGACTGACCATCACGGGAGCGTTCGCTGCGTTCGCCGCCTGCACGCTGCTGTTCCTGAGCGGCAGCCAGCCTTGGGTCGCGCTCGCTGCGTTCGGCATCGGTGCGATGTTCTCCGGCATGCCGTCGCTCGTGGTCGCTCACGTGGTCGACCACACCACCCCGGCGACGTACGGTCCCGCCTTCAGCGCGGCCACGCTCGCCTTCGGCGTGACCCAGATGGTGTCGCCCCAGATCGGCGGCGCGATCGCCGACGTCTCGGGTTCGTTCACGCTCGTGTTCGTGTTGTCCGCTGTCGTGTCGCTGGTCGGCGCTCTGGCGGCGAGCCGTTTGCCGAGGTAGACCATTCCATGGCCACACCAACACTTCCCGGACGACTCGGAAACCCAGACCTTGCGATCGGCGACGACCCACGGGCCGATCCTCGGATGGTGGCGGCGATGGAGCCGCTCGGAATGGCTGAACGAGCGCCGGCCAGCCCCGTCACCAGTGCGTCGTCGATGGAGGAGATCTATGAGTACTGCCTCGAGGCCGAGGCGGGCTTCGGTGCTCTCGGGATGGTGTTGAGTGCGGGGATGGCTCCCGTCGAGGGAGTCACGTCTCGCACCGAGGTGATCACGGGTGTCGACGGCAACGAGATCAACCTCTACATCCACATGCCTGCCGATCACTCGGCCGATGGTGAGCCGTTGCCGTGCATCGTCCACACCCACGGGGGCGGCATGGTGATTCTGAAGGCCGCCGACGTCGGGTATGTCCGTTGGCGTGATGAATTGGCTGCCACCGGGCTCGTCGTCGTGGGTGTGGAGTTCCGCAACGGTGCCGGAGAACTCGGGAACCATCCGTTTCCCGCCGGTCTCGAACGACTGCGCCAGCGGTGCCCGCTGGGTCGTCGAGAACAGATCAGCGCTCGGCGTGTCGACCATCGTCATTTCCGGAGAGTCCGGGGGCGGAAACCTGTCGGTGGCCACAGCGCTCAAGGCGAAGCAAGACGGTTGGATCGACGAGATCGGCGGTGTCTATGCCCAGTGCCCGTACGTCTCGGGCGCCTATGCCGATCCCCCCGCCGAGTTGACGTCGCTGTTCGAGAACGACGGCTACTTCCTCGACGTGGAGAACATGGGTGCGTTGGCCAAGGCCTACGACCCGGACGGGGTGAATGCGACCAACCCGTTGGCGTGGCCGATCCATGCAACGGCAGCCGATGTGACGGGTTTGCCGCCCCATGTGATCTCGGTCAATCAGCTCGATCCGCTGCGCGACGAGGGGCTGGCCTACTACCGGACCTTGCTCGATGGAGGAGTGAGCGCGGTCAGCCGGACGGTGAACGGAACGTGTCACGCCGGGGACTGTTTGTTCCTCGACGCCATGCCAGACGTCTACCGAGCGACGCAGCGCGACATCAAGGCCTTCGCCGACAGTCTCTGAAACGAGGCGGCCGAACAGTGCCGGCCGTTCAGACGATCGTGGAGTCGGTCTTGCCCCAGTACCGGTCCCGCAGGATGCGCTTGTAGAGCTTGCCGGTCGGGAGGCGGGGGAGCTCGGCCTCGAAGTCGATCGACTTCGGGCACTTGTAGTGGGCGAGCGACTCGCGGGTGTAGCGCTGGAGTTCGGCCGCCAGCGCGTCGCCGGCCTCGCCGTCGATGGCGATGCCGGCAGCGGGTTGCACCACCGCCTTGACTTGCTCGCCCATGTCAGGGTCCGGCACGCCGAAGACGGCAACGTCGGCGACGGAAGGATGGGCGATCAGCAGGTCCTCGATCTCTCGGGGATAGATGTTGACGCCGCCGCTGATGATCATGTGGGCCTTGCGATCGGTGAGGAACAGGAACCCGTCCTCGTCCATGTAGCCGATGTCGCCGAGCGTCGTCCGACCTCCGGGGAGGGTTGCGTCCGCCGTCTTCTCCGGCGCGTTGTGGTACTCGAACTCGGCGCCGCCGCTGAAGTACACGCCACCTTCCTCGCCCGCCGGCAGCTCGTTGCCTTCGGGGTCGCAGATGTGGAGCGTGCCGGGCGGCGCCGCGCCGACCGAACCCGGCTTCAGCAGCCACTGCTCGCTGGTGATGAAGGTCGAACCGTTGCCTTCGGTGCCGGCGTAGTACTCGAGGAGGACGGGCCCCCACCACTCGATCATCTGTCGCTTCACCGGCGACCGGACACGGCGCGGCGGCATGGATGGCGACTTCGAGACTGGACAGGTCGAACGAGTTCCGTACGGCTTCGTCGAGCTTGAGCATGCGAATGAACATGGTGGGCACCCATTGGCTGTGGGTGACGCTGTACGTCTCGATGGCTCGCAGCGCCTCGACCGGATCGAACTTCTCCATGATCACGACGGTGCCGCCCAGACGCTGGACCGGCGTGACGAACGCCAGGGGAGCGGCGTGGTACATGGGGGCCGGCGACAGGTAGGTCATGTCCTGGCGATAGCCGAACAGCATCTGCATGTTCAGTGCCGTGCGCGGGTCCATCTCGTCGATGCCGTGCTCCGGCAACGGCCGCTTGATGCCCTTGGGCCGACCCGTCGTTCCGGACGAGTAGAGCATCGAGGTGCCGGGCGACTCGTCGGCGATGGCCGTCGACGGGAACCCTGCGGTCGTCGCCTCGTAGTCCTCCCAGGGCGGGCCCTCTCCGGAGCTCGCATCGGCACCGACCATCAGCCAGCGCTCGACCCGAGGTGTGCCGGCGGTGTCGATTCCGTCGGCGACGCCGGCCAGCGCAGCGGACGTCACGACGAGTCTGGCCTCGCAGTCGTCGATGATGTAGGCCACCTCGGGTGTGGTGAGGTAGCTGTTGATCGCCGTGAGGTAGAGGCCCGATCGCAGCGCAGCCCAGACCACCTCGAGGTAGTGGATCTGATTCTCCATGAAGAGTGCGACGTGGTCGCCCCGCTGGAGCCCCGCGTCGCGGAACAGATGGGCCAGGCGGTTGCTGCGCTCATCGAGTTCGCGATAGGTCTGCAGTTCACCGGAGCCCGCCATCACCACGGCGGGGTGGTCGGGCCGCTCGACGGCATGTGTTCCTGGGTAGGTCACGAGGGTCCCCTCTCGCTTGGTCCGACCGGAAGCGGGCGGCTCGGGCGAACCTAGTGCAGGTGCCATGCGGGGTCCCAGGTGGGAGCGGGCCGCCGCCTGCGGCTGATGTCCTAGTGTGCACTCATGGCTTGGACTCGCAAGGACATACCCGATCAGTCGGGCCGAACTGCTGTGGTCACTGGCGCCAACAGTGGGCTCGGTTACGAAACGACCAAGGCCCTCGCCGCCGCCGGCGCTCGGGTCATCATGGCGTGCCGCAATCTGAGCAAGGCCAAGGGGGCGCAGGCGAAGCTGCTCGACGATCTCGAGAACGACGGCTACGAACCCGAGATCGAGATCGAGGTGGTCGATCTCTCGTCGTTGTCCTCCGTTGATGCGTTCGTCGAGCGGATCTTCGAGTCATACGAGCATCTCGATCTCCTCATCAACAACGCCGGGGTCATGGGGACCCCTCCGCAGCTCACCGGTGACGGCATCGAGTACCAGATGGCGTGTAATCACTTCGGCCATTTCGCGCTGACCGCCGGGCTGATGCCGCTGCTCCACGACACCGCCGGCAGCCGCGTGGTCTCGGTGTCGAGTCTCGCCGCCCGCTCGGGTTCGCTGATCGACCACGACCCGACCACGCTCGACGACTACGACGCCTTCGCGGTCTACGGCGCCACCAAGCTGGCCAACCAGGTGTTCGCCGTCGAGCTGGATCGCCGACTTCGTGCGGTGGGTTCGCCGACGATCTCGGTCGCCGCTCATCCGGGTCTGGCGGGGACGAACCTGTTCGAGAGCTTCGACCTGCCCGGCCCGCTGAAGTTCGGAGCCCAGTTCGCCTCGAAGCTCGTGACGCAACCGGCGTCGGTCGGCGCGTTGCCGCAACTACGGGCCGCGGTCGAACCCGGAGTGCGGGGCGGAAGCTACTTCGGTCCCAGCTTCCCCGGACAGGCCTATGGCCCGCCGAAGGAGATGTCGGTGTTGGAACATGCGGCCGACCTCGCCACCGGTCAACGGCTCTGGGACCTGTCGGTGGAGTTGACGGGCGCCGACCCGATCGCTTCCATCACCGAGACGTAGCCCGGCCCTTCAGAACTGCTTCAGAAGTGCTTCAGAACTGGAGCGTCAGCTGGTTCTCGTGGAGCCAGTGCTGTTCGTACTCGTCGAACTGGCAGCCGCAGGAGATCATCTGCCAGCTACAGGCGGGGCAGCGGGCGAGGTCGCAGCCGAGATGGTGGTGGTTGCCGCTCGTGGCGCCGCAGTCTCCACAGCGCGCATCGCTGGTCGGCCAACCCGGCTCACGGCCGAACGGTGCCCGGGTGTAGGTGACCCCGTTCAGCGTGAGTTGGTCGACGGTGCAGCCGTCGGCGGTCTTCATGTCTTGGTTGCAATCGTGGCAAAGGCTCATGTCCACCATCTTCCTCAGGGGGTGTGACACTCGGGTCAGCATGGTGGGGTCCCGGTCCTGCCCCCGACCTCGCTGTGTCATGATCGGACGATGTCGACACCGGTGATCCGAGACGACCTTGCCGAGGCGCATCGCCTGGCGTGGGACCACATCGCGTCGCCCGGCACATGGTTCACCGGAGCGGAGCGTGTCGAGCTCGCCCACACGGTGCTGCTTGCGATCAGCGACGACGAACCGCTGCCGCCCTGGGTGTCGTTCTCCGCCTCGATGCGCATCGCCGACGATCTCCAGGCGCCGGCCGGCGCCCACGACCTCGCCTACCGAGTGGCCCGCCATGCGGGGACCATGACCGCCGACGTGTATGCCGCCATCAGCACCGACATCGGCGAGCTGCGGTACATCGAGGTGTGTGCCATCGTCTCGACGGTCGCTGCGGTCGGCCATTTCTGCCGCAACACCGGAGTACCCATTCCACCGTTCCCGCCGGCAGTGGCCGGTGAGCCGAGCCGAACCGCCCCGGATTCTGTCGTCCCCGCCGAGCTGAACTGGGTTCCGGTCGCAGCGCCGGCAGACGAGGTCGCCGCCGTCGTGCAGGCCTACTCCGCAGTTCCGGCGGAGTTCGAGAACACGTGGCGAATGGCGTCGGCGCAGTACATGCCGGAGGACGAGATGATCCACGCCGACTGGTCACGTCGCCCCGGCGGCCTCACTCGGCCTCAGACCGAACTGATCGCCGCCCGTGTCGCCCAGCTGCGTGAGTGTTTCTATTGAACGACCGCTCACGCCAGCATGCTCAGTTGGAGCAGCAACGACGCCGGTCTCGATGTCGATCTGACGGGTCTCGCTGACCCAGGGTCAGCGAGTGTTCCGCTCGATCACGGCGACGCCCTGCTGCGCTTCGCCACGGCCTGCGCCCGACGCGGTGATGAACGCGACGATGACGAGCTCGTCGCTGCCCGAGAGGCGCTCGTGGCCGAAACCGACGCCGCGTTCATGGTCGATGCCGCTGCGGTGGCGGCGAACTTCGAGATGATGACCCGGTTGGCCGACGGCACCGGAGCCCGTATGCCGGCCGACCGTCTCGAACGGGGCGCGGCCGCCATCGGCGCCATGGGCGTGGCCGACATCACCAGCCGCCGCTGAGCCCCGTTGGCCGGGCGTTTGCGTGCGCGGCCCGAACGGACTCAACTCCTCCCATGGCGAAGATCATCGATGCCCACCACCACCTGTGGCCCGGAGCCCACGTCGGTGGTGACGACTACCTGCTCGAGCAGCTCCACGCCGACACGGCGTCGGTGTCGGCCGGGCTCGAGATCGTGGCGACGATCTTCATGGAGTGCGGCGTCGGATATCGGCCAGACGGGCCCGATCATCTGAAGCCGGTCGGCGAGATCGAGTTCGTCGCAGCCGTGGCCGACGCCAGTGACGCCGCCGACGGCCCACCCATCATCGGCATCGTCGGCTCGGCTGACCTGTCGCTTCCGCTCGACCAGCTCGACGAGCTCCTCGATGCGCAGGTCGCTGCGGGCCGGGGACGTTTCCGTGGGATTCGTGATGCCCTGGCCAGCGCTCCGCCCGGCGTCGAGCTGATGATCCCCGGTCGTGCGGCACCGGACAAGTCTCTGCACGCCGACTTTCGCCGGGGTGTCGCCCACCTCGGTGAGCGAGGTTTGACCTACGACTCGTGGCACTACCACACACAGAATCGGGCCTTCCTCGACCTGGCCCGATCCTGCCCCGGAACGACCATGGTGCTCGACCACTTCGGCACCCCGCTCGGCGTTGCCGAACCGCTCGATCAGATCTATCCCGGCTGGAAACACGACATCATCGACATCGCCGCCCTTCCCAACACGGTCGCCAAGGTGGGTGGGCTGGCCATGCCGGACAATGGTTTCGGTTGGCTCGACCCGGCGAGTCGTCCGGACGCAGCGACCCTCGTGGCTGCTCAGGAGTCGGTGGTATCACCACTTGATCCAGACCTTCGGCCCCGACCGTTGCATGTTCGAATCGAACTTTCCGGTCGACAGCCTGTCGGTCGACTACGCCGTGTACTGGGAGGCGTGCCGGATCATGGCTGAGCAGTACTCTTCGGCCGAGCAGGCCGACCTCTTCGCCGGCACCGCTGCCGCCGTCTACTCATTGGAGATCCCATCATGACCAAGACCGACAAGAACGAATGGACCTTCGGAGGTTCGCAGGGTTCGATCCACGCCCAGTCGTGGGTCGGCGCCGATGCGCCCAGCCATGTCGCCGTGCTCGTACACGGCTACGGCGAGCACATCGGGCGCTACGACCATGTGGCCGATGCCCTCGTCGCCGCAGGCGCCGTCGTCTACGGCATGGATCACATGGGCCACGGCCGCAGTGATGGTGAACAAGCGATCGTGACCGACTTCGACGACGTGGTGGCTGACGTCGACCAGGTCGTCGACACCGCCGTCGAGCAGCACCCGGGCCTGCCGGTCGTGATGATCGGGCATTCGATGGGTGGCCTCATCGCGTCTCGTTACGCTCAGACCCACGGTGATCGATTGGCGGCGCTCGTGCTCTCGGGGCCCGCCATCGGGCGGATGGAGCTCATCGACCAACTGCTCGCTCTCGACGAGATCCCCGACATTCCCCTCGACCCGTCCATCCTCTCCCGTGACGACGCCGTCGGTGCCGCCTACGCCGCCGATCCGCTGGTGTGGCACGGCCCGTTCAAGAGGCCGATGCTCGAGGCAATGTCGAAGGCGAGCGCGCAGGTCGATCAGGCCGGATCGATCGGCGACCTGCCCCTGCTCTGGGTCCACGGGGCCGACGATCAGCTCGTGCCCATCGACGGGAGCCGGGGTGGGGTCGAGGTGGTCAAGGGTTCGAACTTCCGGGCGATCGACTATCCGGGCGCCCGGCACGAGATCTTCAACGAGACCAACCAGACCGAGGTGCTGGCCGACGTCACCGGCTTCATCGCCGACGTCATCAGTTGATTGCCGATGGAGGCCCCGTCCTGTTCGAGGTGCTCGATCGCATCGCCACCGTCACCCTGAACCGGCCGGACGCCCGCAACGCGCTGTCGTCCGACGTGCTGCGCCTGCTTCCCGAACGTCTGGCCGAAGCCGAGGCCAGCGACGATGTCGACGTCATCATCCTCACCGGCACCGACCCCGCTTTCTGCGCCGGTCTCGACCTCAAGGAGCTCGGGGCGTCTGGTACCAATCTGGCCGGGTCGAGCGGTCCCGACCGCTCGCAGCGAGGGCCGTTCCCACCGCTGACCAAACCCCTGATCGGCGCCATCAACGGGGTGGCCATCACCGGCGGCTTCGAGCTGGCATTGAACTGCGACTTCCTGATCGCGAGCGAGCACGCCAAGTTCGGTGACACCCACAGCCGGGTCGGCGTGATGCCGGGTTGGGGGCTGACGGTGTTGTTGCCCCAGGCCATCGGCGTCCGTCGGGCCCGCGAGATGAGCTACACCGGCAACTTCATGGACGCCGACGAGGCGTTGGCCTTCGGCCTCGTCAACCACGTCGTTCCTCACCACGAGCTCATGCCCTTCACCCGCCGGATCGCGCTCGACATCTGCGGCGGCGATCGGGCCGGCGACCGGGCCGGAGATGAGCAAGCCGGTGTCCGCCAGATCCGAGCCACCTACGACCGCATCACCACTGATCCCGACGCTTGGGCCACCGAAGCCGCCGACGGGACCGCGTGGCGTCGCGCCCAGTTCAGCCCCGAGAAGATCGAGGCCCGCCGCCGGGCCATCCAGGAGCGGGGCCAGCAGCAGTAGGCCGGTATCGGCACAAGAGCGCGAGCTACTCGAGTGCGATCGAGTCGCACCGATCGAGGCCGCGGCGAAGGTCGGTCCGGCTCCGGTACCGGGCCCAGTTCAACCAGAGACCGTTCTGGGTGACGATCACATCGGTGGTCCGGTGCCGGGCCTGCGTTGCGGTGAGATCTGGTCGCGCGGCGCGGATGAGCCGTGCCATCTCCCTGGCGTACCGCTTGTAGAGACCGGCCTCGACGGCGGCGATCTCGGCATCGGTGCGAGAGATCGCCCACAGGGCAGTGCGAAGGGCGAGGTAGTCCGGCTCGAGGAACCCGCCGTGGAACGCCCCTCGCACGAACGCCCGAACCCGTTCCTCTGGGTCAATGGTGTCGTCGATCGATTCGAGTGTGGTCTCCAGCAGCCGGTCGGTCGCCAGTTGGAACGCGGCGACGATGAGTGATCGTTTGTCCTCGAAGTGATAGCTCAGCAGGCCGAGCGACACATCGGCTTCGCGGGCGACGCTTCGCATGCTGGCCCCGTCGATTCCGTCCCGACTGATGCACGACATCGCGGCATCGAGGATCTGTTCCTGGGTGTCCGAGAGCTGTGGTTCGTCCGGCGGCACGGGTCGAGTGTTGCCCGATACTGGACAAACGTCCAGTCTGTTGCTTGACTCACCGAGAAACTCGTCGTTTCCCACAGGGAGCACACCATGCCAACCGCCTTCGCAGCTGCCGAGATCGATCTCGACGAGTTCGTCGATCTGGATCGTCACCCGATCCATGACCGCTCGAATCCGACGCGAGCCGAGCTCGTTGCCGACACACGCCGGCAGATGAGCGAGCACGGTTGCTGCCGCATCTCGAGCTTCATTCGCCCGGAGGCGGTCGAACGCATGGCGGCCGACGCAAGGTCGCTGCACGGCAACGTCTTCTGGTCGCAGCAGGACCACAACCCGTACTTCACCGACGACGATGTGACGCTGCCTCTCGGACATCCCCGCCGGACGTTCCAGCGCAGGGAGAGCGGTTTCATCAACGCCGACCTTCTCCCGTGCGACTCGCCACTGCGCCAGCTGTACGACTCGGACATTCTTCTCCACTTCGTCTGGGAGTGCCTCGAGCTCGACCGCCCCCTGTATCGCTGGGCCGATCCGCTGGGTCGTAATCCCTACGGAGTCACCAGCCCCGGTCAGGGCCTGCCCTGGCACTTCGACGGCAACGAGTTCACGGTCAGCATCCTCGCCCAGAAGGCCGAGTCCGGGGGCATCTTCGAGTACGTGCCGAACATCCGCCGACCGGACACCGAGAACTTCGAACACGTCGCCTACGTGCTCGCCGGTGGACGCGACGGTGTCCGCAGCCTCGACCTCGTACCCGGCGACTTCCAGATCTTCGCCGGCCGCTATTCGCTCCACCGGGTCACCGAGGTCGAGGGATCGTCGACCCGCTACATCGGCCTGCCGTCCTACGTGTTCGATCCGTACCGGATGAACCGACCGTTCCATTCGGCCACGATCTACGGCCGAGCCACGGATCTGCATCACGCTCGGGCTCGAGTCCTCGTCGACGGCCTGGTCGACTGATGCCCCTGAGGCCGCCGATGGCGTCGTCGGTCCAACGGGTGGCGTTCATCGGGTTGGGGAACATGGGAGGACCGATGGCCCGGAACGTGGTGGCGGCCGGGTTCGACACGGTGGTCACCGATCTCGACCCGGCCAAGGTGGCGGCGCTGGTCGATGCTGGTGCGGCTGCGGCCGACGATGCCGCAGGCCGCCGCGATCGATGCCGACGTGGTCTTCACCTCGCTTGCCCGGCCCGGCCCAGGTGCGAGCCGTCGGCGAGGCCATCCTCCCGGTGATGACACCGGGCTCGGTCTGGATCGACCTCTCGACCAACGACCTCGACTGTGCCCGTCACATCGCCGCCCTCGCAGCCACCCACGGCGTCGACATCCTCGACGCACCGGTGACCGGGGGAGCAGAAGGGGCCGAGGCCGGCACGCTCACCGTGCTGGTCGGCGGTGATCCTGCGGTCCACGAACGGTGCCGCCCAGTGCTCAGCGCGATCGGGGAACGGATCGATCTGATCGGTCCTCACGGAGCCGGCTACGTCGCCAAGATCGCCCAGGTCATGCTCTGCTACCTCAACTCGGTGTGTCTCACCGAGGCGCTCGTCCTCGGGGTGAAGGGCGGGGTCGATCCGGCCGCCATGCTCGACATCGTCCGCAACAGCACTGGCCGCAGCTACGTCGCCGATCGCTACGGCCCCGAGCTGCTCAACGGCGGCTACGACGACACGTTCGATCTCGGTCTCGCCTCGAAAGACCTCCGCCTGGCCATGGGGCTGGCGGCCGATGTCGGCGCCGACCTCGCATTCACCGCGTCTGTGTCACAGTTCTATGAGGCAGCCGAGGCCGAGTTCGGTTTCGGGGCGCCTCACCTGATGGCGATGCGCTCGATCGAGAACCGAAACGACCTCGTCCTTCACCGAGCCAACGGAGATCCGACATGACCACCACCGATCCCAGCCCCCGGGAAGTAACGGCCGAGGACTTCTCGGCCGCCAACAGTTCGAGTTTCACCGGAGACGAGTGGCAGGCCCGCGTCGACCTCGCCGCCATGTATCGACTGGCCGCCCATTTCGGTTACGACGACCTCGTCTGGAACCACATCACGATGCGGGTGCCCGGCTCCGACCACGACTTCTTCCTCAACAAGTTCGGGCTCCTCTACAACGAGGTCACGGCGTCGAACCTGATCAAGGTCGACAGTGCCGGCACCGTGCTCGAGGGCCCGGCCGACGTCAACACCGCCGGGTTCGTGATCCACTCGGCCATCCACAACGACTTCCCCAAGTGGAAGGTGGTGTTCCACGCCCACGTGCCGGATGCCCTTGCCGTCACGGCCCTCGCCAACGGGTTCGAGCATCTCGTGCAGGACACATCGATGCTCTACGGCGAGATCGGCTACCACGATTGGGAGGGTCTCTCGCTCACGTTGGAGGAGCGCGAACGCCTGGCCAAGAACATGGAGGGCAACCGGGCGCTCATCATGCGCAACCACGGGTTCCTCACCGTCGGAGAGACGGCGGGTGAGGCTTTCATGGTGATGCACTACCTGATCCGCGGTTGCCGCACGCTGCTGCGGGCCCATGGCAGCGGACTCGAGGTCGACCCCGGCCCGACCGACATCTGGGAGCTGTCGAAGCGGCAGTACGACCACTTCCCCCTCGGCAAGTACGAATGGCCGGCGCTGCTGCGACTGCTCGATCAGGACGACCCGTCCTATCGACAGTGAAGGCTCGCAGTCACCGGCTCGACACGACCCTGGTCGATCTGCCCCTGGCCAAACCGATCGGCACCGCGATCCACGCCATCCGATCGGTCGGCTGCGTGTTGGTCGAGCTCGAGACCGACGATGGTGTGCTCGGCCAGTCGTATCTCTTCACCATCAACGGCGACCGCCTGCGTGCGTTCGACGAGACCGTCCGCGGTCTGGCCCATTTCGTGATCGGGCGCGATCCCCACGACACCGAAGGCATCTGGCACGACATCTGGGCCGAGCTCAACCCGACCGGCCACAAGGGCATCACGATCTCGGCGTTGTCCGCGCTCGACGTTGCCTGCTGGGATGCGGCCGGGCGATCGGTCGGGCTGCCGTTGCCCAAGATGTTCGGGGCGTGCCGCGACACGGTCGACACCTATGCCAGCTCGGGTCTGTGGTTGTCCTCTTCGATCGACGAACTCCGGACCGAGGCAGCGGCATTCGTCGAACAGGGCTTCCGAGCCATGAAGCTTCGGGTGGGAAGTGAGCGCACCGACGATGATGTCGAGCGGGTCCGTGCGGTGCGGGACGCCATCGGTCCCGATGTCGGCCTGATGGTCGACGCCAATCAGAAGTTCAGGGCCAAGGAGGCCATTCGTCTGGGTCGCCGGCTCGAGGAGTTCGATCTCACCTGGTTCGAGGAGCCGGTGGCGACCCACGATCTGACCGGATCGGGCGAGGTGCGGGCCGCGCTCGACGTTCCCATCGCCTCCGGTGAGACCGAATACACGCGCTACGGGATGCAAGGCCCTGATCGAGGCTCGCGCCGCCGACGTCTTGATGCCGGACCTCCAACGCATCGGCGGCTACACCGAGTTCCGCAAGGTGGCGGCGCTGGCTGCGGCTCATGATCTGCCGGTGTCGACTCACATCTTCACCGAACACAGCCTTGCCATCGCCGGCTCGACGGCCAACTGTGTGTCGGTCGAACACATGGACTGGTTCGCCCCCCTCTTCAACGAGGCGATGGAGCTGGTCGACGGACGTCTCGTGATCCCCGACCGTCCCGGCACCGGTTTCACGTTCGCCCCCGACCTCGCCGAACGGTTCCCCTTCACCTGATTCGTCTGACGCCACCCGGAATACCAGCGCTCACGGGTTCGTGGCATGAGCTCAGGCTGAGCCGTATGACAACCAGTGAGCGTCGAGCGATGTCATCGTGAGGGGCCGGCGAAGGGCAGTCGTCGCCGAGCCATTGCAGCGTGCCGCGATGGCACCGGTCGATGGAAGCTCGTCGGCGGCGAGTGCCCCTACTGGGGCTGTGTTCCCAGCAAGATGATGATTCGAGCAGCGGATCTCTGGGAGACCAAGCGGGTAACGACTGGCCGGCGTGATCGAGATCGGGCACGGTGGCGGAATGAAGTGGACGGGCACGAGGTAGGTCCGGGTTCGGGCCTCGAGGAGGAGCCGCTGTTGCACCAGCAGAGCAACGCCGTGCAGAGCCAGCGCGAGAGGATTGGTCGGCACCTTCACCAGCCCGCACGAGTAGCCGGTCGACAGCACCCACACCTCGCTGGCGCCGGCTTCGATCGCAGTGGTGATGGGGGTGTTGTTGGCGACGCCACCATCGATCAGGAGCTGCCCTCCCACCTCGACGGGCGGGTACACGCCGGGCAGCGCGGCACTGGCCAGCAGTGCCGGAACAGCCGGACCCGAGTCGAGGATCACCTCGGCTCCGGTGAGTGCGTCGGTGGCCATCACGATCAGCGGGATCGAGGCGTCTTCGATCCGCTCGAAGGCCACGGTCGAGCGGAGGAGACGCTGCAGTCCGCCGAGGCGAGATCACGTTGGGGCGCCGGCCGAGCAGCGCCCGAGCTCCGTGGAGTGGGGTGAGTCCCAGCAAGATGATGATTCGAGCAGCGGATCTCGCTGGCCGAGAGCCGGCGGGTCAACGAGCTGGCCGGCATCGTCGACGGCCACGCCCGATTGGGGCCCGGTCGCCCAGCGCATCCGTGACCAGGCAACCGACAACTGGGACGACACGGTCGCCGTTGATCGCTTCGTCGGCAAGGGCGGTCACTTCGTCCGGGGTTACGCCACGATCACGGCTCCGGGCACGGTCGAGGTCGACGGCACCACCTACAGGCGTCCAAGGGCATCGTCGTGGCGACCGGCACCCTCGCGGCGGTTCCGCCGATTCCGGGCCTGGCCGACACGCCGTTCTGGACCAACCACGACATCGTCGAGGCCAAGGAACTGCCGGACGTCGTTGATCGTGCTCGGCGGGGGAGCGATCGGCACCGAGCTGGCGCAGGTGATGTCCCGCTTCGGTGTCAAGGTGTCGGTCATCGAGGGCATGGATCGGCTGCTGGCCCGCAACGAGCCAGAAGCCGGCGACACGCTGCGCGAGGTCTTCGAGGCCGAGGGCATCGCGGTCCACACCGGCCAGTTCGCCAGCGGGGTCAGTTTCGCCGACGACACCTTCACTGTCTCGATGCCGGACGGGACCGAGATCACCGGGGACAAGTTGCTCGTCGCCACCGGTCGCCGCACGTTCCTGAAGGAGCTCGGGATCGCAACGCTCGGTCTCGACGACAGCGCGCCGTATCTCGTGGTCGACGGCCACCAGCGAGTGACCGAGGGGCTCTGGGCGGTCGGCGACATCGCCGGCGACGGCCTCTTCACCCACCTCGCCACTCGCCAGGGCGAGATCGCGGCCAAGGACATCCAGGGCGTAGCGGTCGAGCCGCTCAACCTCGATGCACTGCCGGCGGTGACCTTCACCGACCCCGAGGTCGGCGCGGTCGGTCTCACCGAGGAGCAGGCGCGCGAGATCGGGTTCAACGTGGCGATCGGGTTCAAGCCGGTCGCCCACACGGCTCGAGGCTGGCTGCACGCAGTCGGCAACGAAGGGTTCGTCAAGCTGGTGGTCGACACCGATCGCGACCTGCTGGTCGGGGCGACCTCGATGGGTCCCGTCGGTGGCGAGGTGCTCGGTCTCCTCGCCCTCGCCGTCCACGCCAAGGTGCCGGTCTCGACGCTGCGGTCGATGATCTACGCCTACCCCACGTTCCACAAGGGTGTCGAGGACGCCCTGAAGGAACTGGGCTGACTGCGATCAGTCGAGTGCGATCAGTGGCTCCAATTCTTCAGCGAGCGGCCACATTCCCGCCGACGTGTTCGACATCACGGTGTAGTGCGAGCGCGAGTCCTTGTTGAACGCCGTCCGGAACGAGACGCCTGCGTCCATGCCGACGAGTGCCACGGTCCGGGCATCGGGCGAGAGCCAGAAGCCGAGCCCGTAGGACCGATCGTCGGCGACCGGGTGATGGGCTGTGGTCATCTCGGCGACGTGATCGGAAGAGACGATGTCGCCGTGAAAGAGCGCAGTCCAGAACGCAGTGACGCCGTCGAGGTCGAGGTAGACACCGCCGTCGCCGACGCCGATGACCGGGAGGTGAAACACGTTGGTCCGGCCGTCCTGCAGATATCCGAGCGCCGTCGCCCCTGGCAGGTCGTCGCTGCGGAAGAACCCGGCCCGGTGCATCCTCGCCGGCCCGAGGACTCGCTCTTGGACCGCGTCGTGGTACGACCCGGCGACCATCTCGACGACGATCGAGAGCATCACATAACCACTGTTGTTGTAGGCGAAGCGCTCCCCGGGGCTGCTGACCTGAGGGTGCGCATTGAGGATGTCGAAGTAGTCACTCGGCCGGGTGAGCGTGTGCGGCGGGACGGGGAGCACGTAGTCATCGATGTCGCCCAGAGCTTCCTCGTCGAGGTAGTCGCCGACGCCGGAGGTGTGCCCGAGCAAGTGCTCGATCGTGACAGCGGCGTCGACCAGCGGGAGCGCATCCCCGACCACGGAGCGGATCGTGGTGTCCATCGAGAGCTCGCCTGTTTCGATCAGTGAGACGATGGTCAGCGCCGTCAGCCCCTTGGTTGCACTCGCACTGCCGAAACGCGTCTCGATCTCGACGGGGACGTGGTTACGACGATCGGCCAGCCCCATTGCGAACTCGAGCACTGGCTCACCGGCGCGTGCGAGTCTGACGACGCCCGAGAACCCAGTCAGCTCGGCCCGTCGTGTGACGGCGGACAAGTCGATCGGGTCGAGGTCGCCTGCCGCGGCTGCTGCGCCTCGGGTCATGGGTCAGCTCCGTGCTGCTCGTCTGGCGACGATCTCGTCGAATTGGTCGTGGGTGATCTCGCCGCGGAGCAGCGCCACCACCGAGCGGGGGAGCGGGTGCCGGGGCCAGCGGTCGTCGTCGATCAGATGGATCTCGGTGGTGACGGTGCCGTCCGGCTCGAAGGCGTAGCTGCGCCAGCCGGGTGGGAGCAGTGTTGCCGCGTCGAGGTCGAAGTTGTTCTTGAGCGCTGGGCTGACGTGGACGGGCCGGCCTTCGAGCTCGCCGCTGAGCGGCATGTGGGTGTGCCCGGCGCCGAGTCCCCTGATGATCGGGAGGCCGGCGAGGAGCGCGCTCCACTCCTCGAGGTAGGCGCTCGAGGCGGGGACAGCGCCGTTGCCGAGGCCGGGCGGGTGGTGGACCCAGATGAAGACGTGGTCGGCGTGGGTGTAGTCACACAGTTGGCGCAACCACTGGCTCTGGGCCGGGCCGAGCAGGCCGTTCCCCCAGAGTCGCTCGTGGTAGTCGGGGTCGATCCGGTGACCGTTGCCGTCGTCGAGCATCAACCCGAGGTTGGAGTCGAGGAACACGAAGGCCCAGTTGTCGCGGTGGACGACGCGGGGCGTGCTGACCTTGGTGGCTCCCATGCCGACCCAGAACGCGGCGTCCTGGTCGTGGTTGCCGGGGGTCACGAGCACGGGGCCGGCCAGCTGCTCGAACGCTTCGAGCGCCACCCGATACTCGGCGGGACGACCGTGGTCGGCGATGTCGCCGGTGATCACGACGAAGTCGAGTTCGGGGCCGGACTCGATGTGTTCCCGTACGGCGTCGAAGGCGGCACCGATGTCGTAGCCGAAGCCACCCTCGGGCGACACGCCAGGCTCGACGAAGTGGGTGTCGGAGAGTTGCCCGATTCGGATGGTCATGCGAAGCCGGTGTCGACGGGGGTGAGCGTTGGCATGGATGCATCGAAGCACAAAACTGCCGGCCGATTCGCGACCAATTGCGTTGTCGAGCGTCGGAGGTAGGTGATGGAGATGCAGAACAGCCGATTCCGCCGCACGCTGTCCGGAGTTGTCCGAGCGTGCTCATTGCACCGTGAGCCCGAGCAGGTCGAGGCGCCGCCCGTTCGCCCTCAGGTCTGGGACAACGCCGCCGAGATGATCGACGATCAATTCCCGACCCGGGACTGACTCTGGTGACGGCGCCCGCCCGCTCGTCGCAAACGCACTAACTTCGTTCGTATGACCGATACCGCGGAGCAGGTGAAGGACGCGCTTCTCGACGCACTGGTCGATCTGGCGGAGCGCCGCGTTCACGCAGGGGAACGAGTCGTCAGCGAGCCGTTGTTCCGGCACTACTTCGCTCGAGTCGCACCACAGGACCTGTCAGAGAAGGACCCGATCGATCTCTACGGTGCGGCGGTTCGCCACATCCAGCTGGCCGAGCGGAGGCCACCGACCGAGACGTTGGTGCGGGTCTACAACCCCAACAGCGACGAGGATGGCTGGACGAGCAGTCACACGGTGATCGACATCGTCGGCGCCGACATGCCGTTCATCGTCGACTCGGTCCTGGCTCTCCTGCTGACCCGAGGTCTTCAGGTCCACGTGCTGGTGCACCCGATGTTCGATGTCGACCGGTCACCGGAGGGGGACCTGCAGGCGATATCGCCTCCGCAGAACGGGGCCACGGTCGAGTCGCTGCTCCACATCGAGATCGACCGGGTTTCGGGGGAGGGCCAACAGGCCGATCTGAACGCCGCGGTCCATGAGGTGCTCGAAGACGTCCGAGCCGCCGTCGAGGACTGGATGGCGATGCGAGCCAAGGCGCTCGAGCTCGCCGACGAACTCGACGGATGGGCGAGAGAGGAAGCGGAGGGTTCGGCCCGCTTCGAGGCAACGGTCGGGACCGATCCGCTGGAGACGGCAGCGCTGCTGCGCTGGATGGAGGCCGGCAGCTTCACGTTCGTTGGTTACCGCGAGTACGACTTCATCGACGATCCGGTCCACCCGACGATTCGCTCGATCCCTGCGACCGGACTCGGAACACTTCGCCAGACCGAGGCCAGCTCCCGGGACCTCGGCCTTCTTCCTCCGGAGACGGCCGAACGGGCTCGTCGGCCCAACGTGCTCAACCTCACGAAGGCCAACACCTACTCGACCGTCCATCGTTCGGTGCCGCTCGATTATGTGGGCATCAAGCGCATCGAACCAGACGGCACGGTCACCGGTGAACGTCGCTTCATCGGCCTGTTCACCTCCACCGTCTACACCGGCCGGGTCGAGGACATTCCGGTCGTTCGGGCCAAGGTCGGAGCGGTCATCGAGCTGACCAACTTCCAGCGGTCGAGCCACGACCACAGTCGTCTGCTCAACACGCTGCAGCTCTACCCCCGTGACGAACTGTTCCAGACCGAGGCCGACGTTCTCGCCGAGATGGCGCTCGACATCCTCGACCTCCGAGATCGCCGCCAGGTCAGCCTTCTGCTCCGTCGCGACACGTTCGGCCGGTTCCTGTCCTGCATGGTCTTTGTTCCTCGTGATCGCCACTCGACCGACGTTCGGCTGAGGATCCAGGACACGTTGATGGAGGTCTACAAGGGAACGTCGTGTCGATTCTCGACCGAGATCTCCGATGCCCCGCTCGCCCGCCTGCATCTGGTGATCTACACCGACCCAACACCCGCGTCCGAGCTCCCGGATCCCGCCGCGGTCCAGGCTCGACTCGCTCAGGTCACGCGTACCTGGGACGACTTCCTGCGTGACTCGCTGATCGAGACCAACGGCGAGGATCGGGGTCTGGAGCTGCTGTCCCGATACGGCACATGCCTTCGAGGCGAGTTACATCTCGAACGTGTTGGCGGAGTCGGCCGTGTATGACATCGAGCGGCTCGAAGGACCTCGATGACGACAGCCTCGACGTCGCTCTCCACCGCCCACTCGAGGCTCGTCGCGACGAACTTCGATGCAAGCTGTATCGCTCGGGCGCTCCGATCACACTGACGCAGTTCATTCCGGTCCTGCACGATCTGGGCGCGGTCGTCACCGATGAGCGTCCCTACGAGGTGCGGCGCGACGGTGGCAACGACCGAACCGAGGTCGGCACCGACCGCTTCATCTATGACATCGGACTCCGGCTCAGCACCGAACTCGACCACGACGCGCGAGTCCGATTCAGTGAGGCCGTGCTCGCTGTGTGGCGAGGCGAAGCCGAGAGCGACCGGCTGGCCCGGCTCGTCGTCACCGCCGGACTCTCGTGGCGCGACGTCACCGTCCTGCGGGCCTACTCCCGGTACCTGATCCAGATCGGTTCCAGATTCAGCCCGGCGTACGTGATGGACACGCTCAACCAGAGCCCGAACGTCGCCCGGCTCCTCATCGATTTGTTCCGGGCCCGATTCGACCCTGAGCGTCAGGGGACCGACGAGGAGCCGGTGATCCTCGCCGACCTGTTCGCAGCCATCGATTCGGTGGTCAGTCTCGACGCCGATCGAATCCTGCGTCTCTTCGCCGCCGTCATCAGCGGTACGTGCCGTACGAATTATTGGCAGCAAGGTGTCGACGGCGCGCATCGCCCGGCCTTGGCCTTCAAGCTCGACCCCAGCGAGATCCCTGGCGTGCCGAAGCCGCTGCCGGCAGCCGAGATCTGGGTCTACAGCCCGCGTACCGAAGGTGTTCACCTCCGGTCGGGCCGGGTCGCACGGGGAGGTCTCCGCTGGTCGGATCGGATGGAGGACTTCCGCACCGAGATCCTCGGTCTCATGAAGGCGCAAACGGCGAAGAACTCGGTGATCGTTCCTGTCGGAGCGAAGGGCGGCTTCGTGGCTCGGCGAGCTCCCGCTGGGCGGGACGCGTGAGGATGTCATGGCCGAAGTGGTCGACTGCTACAAGATCTTCGTCGGAGCGTTGCTCGACGTCACCGACAACAACGTGGGCGGTGAGGTCGTCGGCCCGCCGAATGTGGTTCGCCACGATGGTGACGACCCGTATCTGGTTGTCGCCGCCGACAAGGGAACGGCCACGTTCTCGGACACGGCCAATGAGATCGCCGAAGACCGAGACTTCTGGCTGGGAGACGCATTCGCGTCCGGTGGTTCGGTCGGTTATGACCACAAGGCGCTTGCGATCACGGCACGCGGCGCATGGGTGTCGGTCGAACGCCACTTCCGCGAACTGGGGGTCGACGTGTCGGCCACCGAATTCACCGCGGTCGGCATCGGTGACATGTCCGGCGACGTGTTCGGCAACGGCATGTTGCGCAGCGACAAGACCCGCCTCGTCGCCGCGTTCGATCATCGACACGTCTTCGTCGATCCAAACCCAGACGCTGCAGTGTCATTCGTCGAACGAAAGCGTTTGTACGACCTGCCGCGGTCCTCGTGGGAAGACTACGACGCGTCGCTGATCTCCGACGGTGGCGGCGTGTTCGCCCGCGACGCGAAGTCGATTGCCACGACTCCCCAGATGGTCGAAGTGCTCGGCCTCGATCCCAAGATCCTGCATCTCACACCGGACGAGTTGATTGCCGCCGTGCTGCTGGCGCCGGTGGATCTGATCTGGAACGGCGGCATCGGCACGTATGTGAAGGCTTCCTCGCAGACCGACACCGAGATCGGCGATCGCTCCAACGACAGTGTCCGGGTCGACGCGAACGATCTCCGCTGCAAGGTGATCGGCGAAGGCGGCAATCTTGGCGTGAGCCAACTCGGACGAGTCGAGTTCTCCGTGCGCGGCGGGCTGATCAACAACGACGCCATCGACAACTCGGCCGGCGTGGACTGTTCCGATCACGAGGTCAACCTGAAGATCCTTCTCTCCCTGGCCGAGCGGGCTGGGGACCTCACACGCAAACAGCGAAACCAAGTGCTCGAGTCGATGGCCGACGATGTCTGCGAGCTCGTCCTCGAGAACAACTACGCCCAGAACGAAACGCTGGCTGCGGCCAAGGCCCAGGCGGCGGGCATGATCCAGGTGCACCAGCGGCTCGTGACGTGGCTGGAGAACGAAGCCGGGCTCGAACGGGTCGTCGAAGCGTTGCCTTCCGACTCGCGACTCCAGACCCGGCGCACGAAAGGCCGCGGCCTCACCACCCCAGAGTTGGCCGTGGTTCTGGCCCACACCAAGAACCTGGTCACCGAACAACTGGTCGACAGCGACCTCGCGCAGGATCCGGTGTTCGCCCAGCGCTTGCTCGAATACTTCCCTCCCAGGATTCGAGAGGAGTTCGCCGACATCGTCGCTCAACACCCCCTCCGGACCGAACTGATCGCCACGATCGTCGCCAACGACGTCGTCAACCGCGGTGGGACGACCATGATCCACCGGCTGATCGAGGAGACCTCGGCAACGGCGGCGGACATTGCGAGGGCCCACACGGCGGCGTGGCGCATCTTCGATCTCGATCCTCTTCTCCATGCTGGTCGAGCGCTCGACAACAAGGTTCCTGCCGCGATCCAGACCGATCTGCACCTCGCGATCCGCCGCCTGGCCGAGCGAGCCAGTCGCTGGCTGCTGCGCAACGAGCCCCAGCCGCTCGACATCGAACGGGTCGTCGGGCGTTATCGCGATGCCGTCCGAGTGCTCCACGTCGAGACGATCGAAGCCGAGATTCCCGATGACGTCGAACAGGAGGTCAAGCGTTATGTCGATGGCGGAGTTCCCCGTGACCTGGCCACGCGCATCGCAGCGCTCGGGCCGGCGTTCGGGTTCCTCGACCTCTCGAACGTCGCCGACCGCACCAAGATCGCTCTCCCCGATGTGGCGACACTCCACGCCGCCGTCGACGAACAGCTCGATCTTTCCTGGCTTCGTGAACGGATCATCGCCCTGCCGAGGGATGATCATTGGCAGACGATGGCCAGGAGCGCCTTGCGCGACGAGTTCTTCCGGGAGCACGCATCGGTGACCGAGTCGGTCCTGCGGTCGACCAACGCCGACGAGGCTGCGGCCACGCCGGCCGACTCGCTCGTCGTTCGCTGGTTGGGTGCCAACAAGGTGGCGGCCGGCCGTTGCCGCCGGACCTTCGCCGACATCCAGGCCTCCGGCGAATACGACCTGGCCCACGCCTCGGTCGCGGTTCGAGCGTTGAGCCAGCTCAGCCGTACCGCGTGAGATTCCTGACTGGGCTGTAGACGAACAGGGGATGACCCCGAGGTCGATTCCATCGGTTGCCAGGAGGGTGGCACCACACCAACCCGATGGAGATCACCATGTCCTTCCGAGCCCAGAAGCCACGTGCCCAGAAGTTCGGCGCGACGGTCGCAGCCGCTGCTTTCGCCACACTCGCGATCGCCTCACCTGCCGTTGCTCAGCGCGACATCGGCGAGGCTGCCGCAGTGAGTGCAGTGAGCGAGCCAGCCACCGCCGCCCCGGCACCTCTGGCCGCACGGCCAGGAGGCGGCCGCTTCGATCTCGAAACTCCTGTCAGCGGTGGTCAACCGAGGTACGTCGTCCGGGCCCGCCAGTTCCACGCATTCAACGAAAGCGGTTTCGACTGGGCCGGATCGGACGAGGTCTACGGCGTATGGGCCAGCGGCCCGACGCTGGCCGGCACCAAGGTCTTCGAAGACGTCGACACCGGCGACACCCGCAGCTTCAAGCGCGGACAAGACTGCATCTACCCGATCAACACCACTGGTTATCTCGATGGCCGCAGCGGTGACACCTGGGGCTGCATCGGTGAAGGAGCCCCAGGCCCGATCGACTTCCACATCACGCTCTGGGAAGCCGACATGGGCTTCATGTTGCCCTCGTGCTTCGACGGTGGCATCGGCCCGGAGCCTGACTGTGAAGATGACCTCCTCGGGTCGCTCGTGGTCAGCCTCAGCGAAGATGAACTGTCGTCCGCCCTGCCGAACGTCGGCGACACGATGGTCGAGTATCAGCTCATGTCCAACTGTGAGCCTGGCACCTACTGCGCTTCCAGCCCGCTCAGCGGCGTCTACTTCATCCGCTACGAGGTCCTGCGAGTTGCAGATGGCGAGGACATGTCCGATGTCGTGAAGGGCTAGCGCCCTGACGAATCAGGTGACGGCGGTGACCCAGGCGCCGAGCACGCATCGTGTGGCACTGTGGTTGCCGACGTGAGGGGGTCTGAAATGGATCGAGAGCAGCTTCTCACGGCCATCAACGCCCAGGAGCAGTTGCGAGGCGTCGTTCCTGACGAGGTCGTCGACGCGGCGATCAGCGCTCTTCGCTCACAGCTCGATGGAATGGCGGGGCGGGCGCAGCGCCGCCGGCAGGTGACGGTGCTGTTCGCCGACGTGTCCGGTTTCACGGCCATGTCGGAGTCGCTGGACCCCGAGATCGTGGCGGAGTTGATGAACGAGTTGTGGGCTGAGCTCGATCGGGTCGTCGTCGAGAGCGGCGGGCGGGTCGACAAACACATCGGCGATGCCCTGATGGCGGTGTGGGGCGCCGAGGCAACAGTGGAGGACGACGCCGAACGAGCGGTGCAAGCGGCACTGGCCCTGCAATCCGAGATAGCGGACTTTCGGGTCTCGTCTGGTCGGGACTTGGCGATGCGGATCGGGGTCAACACCGGCCCGGTCCTGGTTGGACCGGTGGGATCGACCCAGGAGTTCACGGTCATGGGCGACGCAGTCAACACCGCGAGCCGGCTCGAGCATGCGGCACCTCGCAACAGTGTCGTCATTTCGCATGACACGTACAGCCAGATGCGGGGCGTGTTCGATGTCGAGGTCATGGAGCCACTGACCGTCAAGGGCAAGACCGAACCGCTCCGTGCCTACGTCGTCAAGGCGGCGAAGGCTCGAGCCTTCCGCCTGCGCAGCCGCGGGGTCGAAGGGGTCGAGACGTCGACCATCGGCCGCGAAGCGGAGTTCGCAATCTTGTGTGGCGCGTTCGAAGGTGTGGTCTCGACCGGTCGCTGCCAGTCCGTTGTTGTCGTCGGCGATGCCGGTGTCGGCAAGTCCCGACTGCTGTACGAATTCGACAACTGGCTGGAGCTGCACGATCTCGGCGTCTTCTACTTCAAGGCCCGCGCGATCCGGTCCAGGTCGGAGACCCGGCTCGGGTTGTGGCGGGATCTCCTGGCGTTTCGGGCCGGGGTGAAGGAGGGCGATTCGCCGGCAACGGTGCTCGAGAAACTGCGGGCCGAGACCTCAGCCATACTCGACGATCGAGAAGCCCTGATTCTGGGCCTGTGGCTTGGTTTCGAACTGTCGGACAACCCGACCGGGACGGGGATTGTCTCGGGTGAGAACCTGGCGTCCGTCGGTCGAGCGCACCTCTGGGCGTTCTTCCGATCGCTGATGGCCGAGTCGCCAGTGGTGATGCTGTTCGAGGACCTGCATTGGGCCGACAACGAATCGTTGGAACTGCTGCGTGACTTCGTGTCCCAGTTCTCCGAAGATCGACTCCTCACCGTGGCGGCGACACGCCCAGAACGATCCGGGTCCGGGTCGGTCCTCGATGTTCTCGGGCCGGCGTGGACGGCAATCTCGCTGGCTTTGCTCGACGAGCCGTCGGCGAGAGCGCTGGTGGCCGAGATCCTGAAACGGGTCGATCACGTGCCCGATGCACTGGTTGACCTTGTCGTCGAGCGCGCTGATGGCAACCCGTTCTACATCGAGGAGCTCATCAAGAAGCTGATGGACGACGGCTGCATCGCCGCCGATGGCGAGAACGGACAATGGACCGTCCGGGTCGATCTCCTCGACGACGCCACCATCCCGAAGACCCTGACCGGTGTCCTGCAAGCACGCTTCGATGTGCTCTCCGAGACGGGGCGACGGTCGTTGCAGCGGGCCTCGATTCTGGGACGCACATTCTGGGATTCTGCCGTCGAGGCGCTCGGGCCCGAACCCGCAGACCTGGAAGCCGCCCTCACCAGTGAGATGGTCTTCCAGCAACGACCGTCATCGTTTCCCCAGTCGGCGGAGTTCACGTTCAAGCACGCCCTCCTCCACGACGTGGCCTACGAGACCGTGCTCCTCAGCGAGCGAAAGGCCCTCCACGAACGAGCCGCAGAATGGCTCGCTCTCGTCGTCGCCGAGCGCCGCGACGAATACCTCGAGGAGATCGCCGGTCACCTCCTTCTCGCCGAGCAGATGGACCAGGCGGCAGAACTCCTGTTCGAAGCGGCGGAGCGGGCGCTCCAGTCCGGCGACGCGTCCTCGGCCCGGCGATTGGCCGATGCCGGATTTGGCGCCGGCGGCCCCGCATCCTCGAGCGTGAGCGGCCACCTCATTCTGGCCAAGGCATGCCGCCTGCTGGGAGATCTCAGGACCTCGGAAGAAGAAGCGAACCGGGCGATACAGCAGGCTGAAGCCGAGGACAATGACGCCGTCCTCGTCGCAGCGATTCACGAGGCATTCTTCCTTTCTGAGACGCAGGGCGCTCACGAACGCGGCCGATCACTCGTCGAGCAAGGGCTTCCGATCGCCGAACGACTGGGCGGGACCAGCCTCACACGCATGCTCGCCTGCAGTGCATGGAGCGATCTCAATGCGGGGGACCTCGACGGGGCGCGACGGAGCGCAGCCGCCAATCTGCAGCGAGCGGAACAGGATGGGAATGCTGAGACCCTGATCGAAGCCCACAAGGTCAGCGAGATTCTCGCAAGCAGAGTCGGCAATCATGACGAAGCACTGGCGCATGGTCGACGCGTCCTCGAACTGGCAGTCGAGTCCGGGGATCTCAAGGAGGTGGCGGTCGGCCATCTGAACATCGGCGTCGCTTGGCACTATCTGGCTGATCTGACGGGCAACGAAGATCAGTACGCCAGTGCCCAGAGAGAGTACGAAGAAGCTCTGGTGCTCACGAGACGCCTTGGCTTTCGCGCCTACGAAGCCCAAGCCCTCGGCAACCTCGCACAACTCCAGATGAGGCGAGGCCAACCCGGTGTTGCGGAGACACTGGCAAAGGAATGCCTGACCGTCGCCATCGGAATCGGTTCTCACACCAACGCGCTTTTTGCAGTACTCGCCCACGCAGAAGCCGAGTACGAACTCACGGGCAGCCTCGCCGCTCTCCGTCATATCGGCATGGTGCGCTCCGACCCGGCACTCGGGCGCCTTGCGGCTGAAGTCGCAGACGTCATCGAGCGGCTACGCATCTCTCACCCTGATGCCGGCATCGATCAGGCGCTCGATGCCGGAGCGTCCCTAGTGTTCGACGACGTGGTCAGCGACATCATCGACGAATGACCTGATGGTGGAAACGCCCTGAGACTGTTCGGCCGTCAGTACTGGCTGAGGGCGTGGTCGACGGCTGCTGCGTAGCCGCCGCCGAACTTGATGGCGTGGACGATGAGCGGCGGCAGTTGATGGAGGGCAATGCGCTCCCGCCAACCGTCGTCCAGTGGGAACGCTTCGTGGTACGCGTCGAAGACCGCGTCGCCGTAGCCGCCGAACAGTCGCATCATGGCCAGGTCGAACTCGCGGTGGCCGCCGAAACACGCAGGGTCGATGAGCCAACTCTGGCCGGCTGTGTCGACCATGCGGTTGCCGGCCCAGAGGTCGCCGTGCAGCAAGCTCGGCGGCTCGGGTGGCGGCACGAGCGTCGTCGAGTCGGGCCGCCAGCGTCTCGATGCGGCCGATGGTGTCTGGCGGGAGACTGCCGCGATCGGTCGCAGATCTGCGCCAGGGGGAGCAGGCGGCGCTCGGCCAGGAACTCGGCCCACGAATCACTCGGGTCGTTGGGCAGCGCCAGGCTGCCGGTGGTTCGACCATCGGGCCGGCCGAACGTCTCGAACTCTGCCGAGTGCAAGCGCGGCGAGCGCTCGACCGAACGCCGCCTCGTCCGTTGATCTGCCCTCATCGACCCACTCCAACACGAGCAGCGGGGGCGAGTCGCTCACGTGCAGCACCTCGGGAACGGCAACGGTGTTCGAGCTGCGGAGCCACTCGAGGCCGGCGGCTTCGGTCGAGAAGAAGTTCGGCGGCGGGTTGGTGTGGGTCTTGGCGAACACGGTCCGGCCATCGGCGAGCTCGAGCCGGTGCGACGAGGCGAAGTCGCCACCGCCGACGTTCGTGCCGGCCCGAACTTCCACACCCAACGCAGACGACACCAGTGCGTCGACTCCCGGCGTACCGCTCACGCCTGCTTCGGCCACTTCTCCTCTGCGCCGGTGGGCAGCGGAACGTCGAACGCGTTGAGCGTGAACGAGATCAGCGTGTAGTAGCCGCACAGCGAGACGAGCTCGACCATCTGCGTCTCGCCGAGCAGTCCGGCTGCGGTGGCGTAGGTGGCCTCGTCGAGGCGACCATCGCGACACAGCTGGTGAGCGACGGCGTAGACGGCCTGCTCGTCGTCGAATATCAGGTGGGGCGGTTCGCCGGCGCCGATGGCGTCGATGGTCGACTGAGCGACACCGGCCTCGAGGGCCATGGGGACGTGGGCATACCACTCGAACTCGGACTGCCACCGGGCGCCGACGGTGAGGATGGCCAGCTCGATGAGCCGGCGGTCGAGATGCATCTCGAACCGCAATGACGTGCCCAGTCGAGAGAGGTTCTTTCCGATCATCGGTGCGTGCAGCCATGCGTTGAACGGGCCGTGCAAACCGCCCTCGTCGTTCAGCAGGCTGTCGCCCCGTGGTCCGATGATGGCGTCGCGGAGCGCTGCGCCCCGCTCGTCGAGTTGTTTCGGTTGCCGCGGGCTCAATCGACTCATGCAGCGGAGACTAGTGACCGCTGGGTCAGCGAGCAGCGCGACGTGGCAGACAGAGCAGTCGTGCTCGGGTCAGCTCGTCGAGTTCGTCGTGGGTGAGGTCGGGTGGTCGTTCGCCGACGGGAAGCACGATCGTGTTGTCGGGTCGCACGTCGTAGGTGCGGCCGCGTTCGTCTCGTTTGGATCGCCAACGTTCTCGACTCTTGAACCGGTTGTGGGGACCGCAGCGGGGTTGGGCGTTCCACTGGCTGGTGGTGCCGCCGTCGGCCCATTCGAGCATGTGATCGATTTGGGAGTGGCGAGACCGGATCGTGCAGCCGGAGTGGGTGCAGAAGGTCGACAGAAGGAGCGCTGCTTCTCGGGCTGCGCCGGTGAACACTCGGCTGCGGGTGCCGAGTTCGGTGACGACGTTGCGTGAGTCGACAACGACTCGGCGGACGTGGCCGGTCAGCAGTGCTCGGAGGGCGACGGTGGGGTGGATCGGTGCGCCGGTGGTGAGGTTGCAGATGCGCTCGGAGATCATCTCGGGATCCTCGACCAGCCGTGCGGTGAGGTCGGCCAGGCAGGCGTTGGGATCGGCGAGGTCGCCGTGTTCATCGAGGGCGATCTGGTTGCCGGAGGGGAGGATGAGGCCGGCGTGGGTGAGCGCCTCGTGCAGCGTTGCGTCGTCGATCACGATGTTGACGGTCGGGTCCGGGCAGCTTGCTGGCGTCGGGTGACCCGGCGGCGGAAGCGAAGACGTGGACGAGGGCGTCGTAGTTGCGTTGGCTCTGGGTGCGGGGGAGCGGGTGGCCGTCGGCGTTGTCGCCGTACTCGGCCCGGCGAGCTTCGAGATCGGCTTGCAGTTCGGCGTGGATGAACGATTCGAAGACGGCGACGACCTGGGCCGCGGTGAGGGGGTCGCCTCCGGAAGCGGTGAGGTGCAGGGCGCCGCTCATGTCGTCGACCCATGCCCGACGATTGGTGACGCTGCGTTGCTGCTCGCGGAAGGCGCCGTCTTGGTCGGCGAGGCCGATGAGCGTGCCGACGTGGATGCGGAACTCGCCGAGGGTGAGGTGTTCGGCCATCGTGAGGAGCGAGTCGAGGATGGCTTCGAGGATCTGGTTGATCCGTGGGTTGGTGTGGATGCGGGCGATCTCGTGGGCGTGGTCGATCGAGATGTGCCCTGCCTCGAGCGCGTCGGCAACTCCCGGGTGGTCGTGGACGAGCTTGGCCAGTGTGTGATCTCGGCGAGCCGAAGCGGTGCCCGAATTGCAGGTGGAGCGGATGTAGGCCGGGATCGTGCGGTGGCCGCCGGCCCGATGGGAGCCGCGGGCCGTGGTGGCAGCGAGGATTCTGGCCCTTCTGGCGTGCAGGGCACGGAGTTCGAGCTCAGTGGCGCGGAGGGCAGCGTCGAGCTCGCTGTCGTCCTTATCTCCGCTCGTCAGCCGCCCGTCTCGGTCCTCCATCTGATCAGTATAACGAACATATGTTCGAGTTACAAGCAATATCGGCAACCTTGTTTGCCCCGGAACGCGGGGTCAGGTCAGGTGACGGCGTTGCGTCTCGAGTGCCTCGACGGTTCGCTCGGCGGCGGCAAGCGCACCTTCGAGGTGGCCCGGCGCGACGCTCGCGGTCTCGGTCGACGTCCAGAACAGCCGTCCGTCCCACGAGGGGCGTTGCAGCAGCGGCGACCCGAAGAGTTCGTACCGCATGCTCGGAGGTTGGCCGCTCGGTGTCGTGAAGTGTTCGGTCGACCAGTCGACCGCCGTCGCCTCGAGCGGCGACCCGGCGACCGCGCCGAACAGGTTGGTCAGCTGTTCGACGAAGGCGGTTGCCGTGACTGTGGGCCCGCCCGGCGTTGATTGACCGAAGCCGAAGAGTGCGGCCGGAGCACCGTCGGGGCCGCTCATGTCGTGGATCTCACGAAATGGGCCGTCGAGCGCGTTGATCGTGCCGGACAACCCGGCGGTCCGCCAGAACGGTTCGCGGTAGACGGCGACCGCTTTGGTCGTTGCACCCATCCACACGGGAATCGCGGCGGCAACGTCAGCGACGGCGGGTTCGAGGTCAGCCGGTGCCACGATGCCGCGGCTCATCGCCAGAGACGGAGGGAGGGCAAGCACGGCGGCGCGCGCACGGACTGGCCCGGTCGGGATGTGAACGGTGACGCCGCCTTCGCCTGGCTCGACTCTGGCGACTTCGCAGTTCAGCACCACCGTGTCGGCCGCCAGTTGGCCGGCGAGGCCGTCGATCAACGTCTGCGCGCCACCACTGAACCGGTAGGCGGGAGGAATGTTGAATCCGTTGACGCGCTGGACCTTTCCCTCGAGGGCGACGAGGCCGTCGCCGGTCGCCCATTGATCGTGGATCGCGAGGCCGAGCCGTTCGACCAGTGCGGCGATGCGACGTTCGCCGGGCCAGAACCATGTCGGGCCGAGGTCGGCCGGTCCTCCCGGAACCGTCGACGGAGAGGATTCGGCCGCCGAGTCGAGGGCGAGCCTCGAACACCCGGAATGACAGACCAGAACGAGCGCAGTGATCGGCGACCGCCAAGCCGCTGAGGCCGCCTCCGATGATGGCGACATCGAGATCGGTCACGGGAGACCGACCATCTGAACGAGGGGCATGACGCTCACCCTAGGGTGCCCCGCCGATGTCGAATTCCTGCCGTCGAGGCGGCCATCGCGACACGGCTGGTGAGCGACGGCGTAGACGGCCTACCGTCCGGCCGCCAAGGGACGGTCAGAGAACCTCAGCGATCCAGATCATCAGCAACACCGTCGTTGTGAACTGGCTAAGGAGCATCACGCCGGTGCTCTTGGCCATCACCTGCGCCATCTCACCATTACGTCCAGCGAGACTGTCGGGAAACTCAACCACTGCGCTTCTGGTCAGAGCGACCTCTCGGCGGATCAACGCAAACGCTCGAACGACGACTCGTGCGATCGGGTGGTGGTCCGCTCCCTGCCTCATGCGTGATGACAGTAGTTGGCGAACGACTCGGTCAGCCAGGAGTGTGAGTGGGCCGAGCGCGTACGTGCCCGGCGGCAGCACCGAACAGATTGGTGGGTCAGGTGACAGCGGTGACCCAGGCGCCGAGCATCACCATTGTGGTGAGCTGGGCGGCGAACATCATGCGGAGATTGTTGGCGATGTCGGTCTTGAGGTCACCACGAAGCTCGGCGATCGCACCTTCGATGTTGGCGAAGCGACCGTCGACCTGGGCGAAGCGACCGTCGACCATTGCGAAGCCGCCTTCGATGTTGGCGAAGCGACCGTCGACCTGGGCGAAGCGACCGTCGACCTTGGCGAAGCCGCCTTCGACGTTGGCGAAGCGACCGTCGACCTTGGCGAAGCGACCTTCGACGTTGGCGAAGCCGGCATCAACCTTGGCTTCGAGCTTTGCGAAACTGCCGCGCAGCTCAGCCATCTCGCCTCGGAGTTCGCCGCTCAGGCCCGACATTTCGCCCCGCAGCTCTGCGCCCAAGGCGTCGAGGTCACGCTTGGTGGCGAGTTGGGTGTAGTCGATCGGTGGCATGGCTTCCATCGCTATTTCGGCGATCCGTGGGTTGTTGAACAGTCGCTCGAACTCCTGGCGGAGGTCGAGGCGGTCCTTTTCGTTGATGGTCATGATCGGTGCTTCCGGCTGGTCTGGCAAGAGGGAGCACCTGCTCCGAGATGACCTGATCGTAGAAACGCCGTGTGACAGCGCTCAGCCGCCGGCCGTGCCGGCGTCGGCCGTTTGCAGGGCACCGTCGACGATGCGGCACGGTGCGGTCGCCGTACTCCAGGACCCGGTCGTCGTGGGTGACGATGATGGCTGCCACGCCACGGCCCTTGATCTCTCGTCGGAGCAGGTCCATCACCTGCTTGCCCAGCTCGGAGTCGAGCGCTGAGGTCGGTTCGTCGACCAGCACCAGCGAGGGGTCGTTCATCAGCGCCCGGCCGATGGCCACCCGCTGCTTCTGACCGCCCGACAGCTGGGACGGCAGGCTGCCGCCCCGTCCACCGAGGCCGAGCTCGTCGAGCAGCTGGTCGGCCCGCTTCTTGGCCGCGCCGTCGACGCGGGAACCGCCGAACTGGCGGACGACGAGCAGGTTCTCCTTGGCGGTGAGGAACGGGATCAGGTTGACCGACTGGAAGACGAAGCCGACCTCGTCTCGCCGGAACCCGGCCAGTTCCTTGTCGTCGAGGTCGGTGATGTCGACTCCGCCGACGCGCACGACTGCCCGAGGTCGGGCGGAGGAGCGCACCGGCGACGGTGAGCAGCGTGGTCTTGCCGGAACCGGACGGGCCGACGAGGATCATCATCTCGTCGCTGCCGACGGTGAGGCTGACGTCGTCGAGGGCGACGACCTGCTGGTCGTCGGTTCCGTAGACCTTGCGGACGTTGTCCAGTTCGAGTGCGGGCATGTTCGTGTCCATGGGTCAGCCGATCGCTTCGGCGGGGTCGATGCGGAGAACTCGGCGCAGGGTGAAGAGGCTGCCGAGGAGTGCGCTCAGCCAACACGCCGACCGCGGTCTGGAGCAGGCGGGCCGGCTCCAACCGGACCGGGAGGTCGGCGGGCAGGAAGCCGACGAAGGCCACGCTCAGGCCGAGGCCGAGCACCAGGGCGACCAGGCTCACGCCGACGGCCTGGGCCGAGATGCCGGCCACCAGGTCGCCGGTTCTGGCCCCCAGCGCTTTGAGCACGGCGTAGAGGTCGACCCGTTCGAGCGTGATCAGGGTGAAGAACAAGGCCACCACCATCAGGGTGACGACGAACGTGACGCCGATGATGCCTTCGAAGGTCGACGACTGCTGTTGGACCACGGGCAGTGCCAGGATCGCCTCTTCCGAGGTGGCCACGGCGATCCCGTCGATCGTTGCCAGTTGGGGTGCGAGCACCGCGAGGTCGGTGCCGGCGCTCGCTTCGACGACCAGGGCTTGGTTGGTGCCCTCCGGTGGCAGGGCGGCGGGGTTTCCGGACCCGACGATCTCGCGCCAACGCTCGGTCGAGAGCCACACCGTCGGTGAGCCCTGGCTGAGATCGTCGACGATGGCAGACACGACGACCGGCTCCGATGAGGCGCCGAGCAGGAGCGTGTCCCCGACGGCGACGTCGTATTGATCGGCCAGGGCTTGGTCGATCACGGCGCCGCCATCGGCCGGGGGAGAGGGGATCACGTCGGTCGGGCAGGTCGTAGCCGAACAGCACGATGTCGACGATCTCGCCGTTGCGGTCGCTCGCCGTCGAGGCGATCTGGTTGAGCGCTCCGACCGCAGCGACGCCGTCGGCGGCGGCCAGCTGCTCGGCTTGCTCCGTGTCGACGTTCGATCGCTGGATGAGCAGCTCGCTCCCATCGGAGAAGACGAGCAGTCGGCCTTCGTGGGCCCGGTAGGGACCGGTGCTGTTCAGTTCCAGGCCGTCGAGGAAACCTCCGAGGACGATCAGGAGGACGACGAGCATGGTGAGCGCGCCGCCGACGGAGACGAAGCGGCTGGGTCGGCGAAACAGTTCCTTGAGGGCGATACCCATTGGTCAGATGCCTCCGCTCGTTGTCGCTTCGACCGGGTCGATGGCCAGCACTCGCCGGACCGCGCCGACCGATGCCAGGAGGCCGAGCACCACGATCACGCCGACGGTGTGGCCGTTGTGCTCGGGCTGAGGGCGGCGCCGAAGACGTCTCGGGTCAGGGCCAGGAGGCCGGCGGTGACCGCCGAACCGATGACGGCACCGAGGCCCACCACCACGAGGACTTGGATGAGGACCGAACTGATCACGTCGCGGCTGCTGGCGCCGACTGCCCGGAGGAGGACGAGGGCGTCCTCCTTCTGCACGGTGAGGATGAGGAAGAAGACGCCGGTGACGATGGCGACGACGATGTAGAGCAGCAGGTAGAGGATCCGGAACGACTGCGTGATCTGGCCGACGCCGGGGAGGTTCTCGACGGCGGTCGATCGGTCCAACGCTTCGATCCCGTCGATCGACTCGGTCAGTGCCTGGGCGACGGCGGCCGGGTCGGCCCCGTCGGCGATCTCGACGCCGATCAGCGACGGCGCCACATCGATCGGCGCTCCCGCTCTGGCCTGTGCCGCCGCCACGTAGTCCTCGAACGGGACATACAGCGTGGGGAGCACGTTGAAGGCCGCGTCATCGGCGTTGCCGACGATGGTGAACACCACACCCTCGACGGTGACCTGCTGGCCGATCTCGATCGGGTCGTCGAACGACGAGCCGCTGAACAACGCTTCGCCTGGAGCAGCCGGAAGTCGGCCGTCGGCGATGTCGGCGGGCACCGACGGACCGGACGGGTCGCCGCCCACCAGTTGCACGTCGATCTCGACGCCGTTGGTCGTTCCGGTGAACACGCTCAGCCCGATCGGCGATGTCGCCACGACGTCGGCGGCCGCGGCGACCTCTGCCTCGACCGTCAGCGACAGGATGCTGGTGGCCGGATTGCGGCGGGCCTGTTGGTCGTAGACGAGGACATCGGCCGAGGTCGACTCCAGCCCGCCGGTCAGTCCCCGAGTCAGGGTTCCGGCCACGGCCTGGAAGAAGAGGAGCAGCAGAACCAGCAACGCCACGGCGAAGGTCAAGAGCGTGAATCGACCGAGCGATCGGCGGATTTCCTTGAGCGCTACGAACACCTGGGTCCCTCTCCGTCGCCGGCACTGCGGGGCGCCGACGATAGCTGCGCGCGAGTGCGAGTGAGCTGATCGAGAGTCAGGCCTCAGCCGCGTGAGGCCATCAGGCTGATGACGGCGAGCAGCACTCCCATTTGCATCAGGACAGTGAGCCGGAATTGGACGGCGAGTTGCCGAGTGAGCTCGGCCGTCTCGGTCTTGATGTCCGCCCGCAGCTCGCGGCCCAGGAGGTCGATGTCAGCCTTGGTGGCGAGTTGAGCGTGGTCAGTTGTGGGGAGCGATCTCATGAGGGTGTCGACGTGACGTGGGTTGTTGAAGACCCGCTCGAGTTCTTGACGGAGACCGAGCCGGTCGCTTTCGTCAATGGACATTGTCTTGCACTTCCGATCGTCAGGCAACAGCCGGGAGTGCAAACTCCGATAGATCGAACGTAGTCGTTGCGTGTGACAGCGGCCCTTCCGTGCGGTGGCTTCACGCCCGGGGTCTTGGGTCGGTTGGCCCTCTGCGATGAGGCAGACCGTGAGCTACGTTCCACAAGCGCACCCCAACGGTTCGAACCAACATGTGGGCGAACTGCTGTGAGAAGGACTGCTGATGGCCACCATTCGGAACACCGATCTACTGCTGAAGGTGGCAGACCGGATCGAGCATCACCCCGAGAACTACGACCAACGTGTCTGGGCCATGGACGAGGCTCACTGCTACCTGCTGCACGGTGACACGACCGATTCACTCGCCGAGCAGGTTGGATGCGGCACCTCTGCCTGCATTGCGGGCTGGGCCGTCATCGAGGCGAAGCAGCCCATCCCGGAGTCCTTCGTGAAGACCTACGAACTCCTCGGTCTGACCGCTGCGGAGGCCGCAGTCCTGTTCTCCGAGGAGTGGCTTCCCCGTGGCTACGACGAGGATGAGAGCGATGACATGTATGTGAAGCGTGCCGCCGAGGCGCTCCGGCGTCTCGCCGACGGATCTTCCATCCGGGAAGTGACGTGCCCGGACGAGAACTACATGGACCACCTGCAGCTGCGGCTGATCAGGGCCGAGGTCGCACCCTCGGTCGTGCTCTGAGTGTGCGAACACTGGATGCGCACGGCGGTTCGACGAATGGGACGGACTGATGCACGCTGAGGACCTTGCGGTTCGCCAGATGCTGCAGTCGGGCGTGACCGTGCGACACATCACGACGAGTGACTTGTCTCGTCTGCAACCCGAGGACGACATCGAGCGAGCACGAACCGAACTGCGGAGCCTCGACCTCGACCAGGCACCGCTCGCCGAGTCACCGATTTCGTGCTGCGTACTCTTGGAGGATCTGAAAGGTGCAAGTGGTGAGGTCGCCTCTGCGGCCCGAGCGATTCAGATCGACGAGGTCGTTGCCGGATCTACCGGCCTTGCCGATCTCCTGCCTCGCTTCGCCGACCGGGACTACTTCTACGTGCTCGATGGTGGCGGCATCGGAGGCATCGTGACACGCGCAGATCTCCAGCTACCACCGGTGTCGATGGCTGTCCTCGGGCTCGTGATCTCCCTGGAGATCGGTCTACGGAATTGATCCCGACCTACTCGCACGGTTCCTGGCTCGAGCTTCTCGAACCCCGGCCGGAAGAAGGAGCTCATCAGGAGGTTTGCAGAAGCGCAAAAGGCGAATGCCGAGATCACCGAACTCGAGTGCCTCGACCTCATCGACCGATTCCATCTGGTCGGAGAGCTGCCTGATCTCGGAGCCGACTTGGGGCTGCCCTCGATGAAGAAGTGCGACACGGCAAGAAAGCGGGTGGAGGAGCTTCGCAACCCCCTCGCCCACGGACGAAGTGTCGTCGGAGCCCACGAGGACTATCGCCAGGTCTTGGCCATCATCTCCGAAGTCCAAGATCTTGCCGAACGAGCGTGGTTGCTGGTCGAGAAGAGCCCGTTCGTCTGGGAATCGTACGCTGCCACCGAGATCGTCCCGGCGGATCCCCGCCGTTCACATACATCGACCCGAGCCGACGTCGCGCACGTTATCACCGCCCACAATCCCAACGGTCGCCTGCTCGCCGAACGAGACAACAACGAAGCGAAACGAACGTCTCCGATCGCACCTCGAACCGCTGGTGGCGAGCATCGAGGAGGTCGACTGCAGGTCGCGACAGGGGTCGTGGTCCGAGCGGTCGTTCGCCGTCACCGGTCTGCAACGAGGAGACGCCATCGAGGTCGGCCGCCGGTTCCGGCAGAAGGCGATCTTCGAAATCGAGGGAGACAAGCTTCGAGTCCTGTCGTGTGAGTCCGGACAGGTCGAACGTGAGCGACGGTGGCCTTCGGACGGCTGACCGGTCTTCAGGTGAGGATGAACTCCTGCTTTGGTTTCCCCGAGATTCCTGGCGGTCCGGTCGACAGATCAGAAGTCAACCAGTTCGGCGAGCCAGGGAGCTTCAACCGTTTCGTGACCGGCGTCGGCTCAGTGCCTTCAACACGCTGTCCTTCATGTCGGCCTCGAACGAAGCGAAGTCGCCGTTGATCGTCGTCATCCATCTCACCCCGAATGCCCGGATGATCTCTTCTGGCACTGATGTGGCCAGCAGGCGGTAGACGGCGGGCGGCCAGTCGTGGTCAGCGATCGCCGACACGTCGTCGTACGGGGCGAAGCTCTCCTCATCATCTGGCAAGTCCTCGAGACTGATGAGCAGCTGCTCAGCCTCGTCGACGGGAGAAGGTTTCAACCCTGGTGCCTCGCCGACGATGTCGAAGTTGGCGGTGAATTCGTCGAAGGAGCCGTGGCCGGCCATGCCGAGTAACTCGGCGTGGACCTCAGTGTCGAGGGCCCGAACCTCGCCCCACGTGGAGCACTCCAACACCTTGCGTCGAGGCCGCCAGTAGGTAGCAACGTCTTCTGGCAAAACGAAGAGCAGGGGTCGGCGCTCTTCGGCAAGACCCCTCCCGTCGGCGATGACCCACAGGAAGTCGATCGGCTCCTTGCTGCTGCTGCTTGTGGATTGGTTGACAGTCGTCATGTCGTCGATCGGGGCCCAGCCGTGACATCGGCCCCTGGTGCAGGCTCGTCGACGGGGACTTGGTCGAGAAGCCATTCGATCTGGCTGAGGCTGAGCACGACGCTGGTCGAACCATCAGCTCGCATTCGTCGTACCAATCGGTGCCACCATTCGAGCTCGAACCGTGTCTCGGGCCCGAGACCTACAGCGAGTTTCACGCCGAAGCTGACGCCGTCGACGATTCCCAACCGTTCCAGTGCCTTGCGGTGATCGCTTGCTCTTCGCTGGGTCGCCCAGTCCTGCAATCTGGTTCCGACCGCGGCAGCGACGTCGGTCGATTTCGAAGCCGGTGTGTTGCGCATCATGTCTCCTCATCGCCTGGCGTTACCACCGCTGTCGAACACGCAAGTGCTCGACCGGTTGGCGAATCGTCATCGGGCCAGGTCCCTCGGATTCTCTGGATGAAGTCCGGCTCAGAATAGCGGCGCACGACCATCGACGAAGAAGGCATTTCTGCCCGCTCGTGCTCTGTGTCGGGAGGTTGCGGTGGAACGTCGGAGTCTCCTGTCACAGCGGTGTCATACCGAAAGGACGAGCACGCATCCGAGGCGGGATGCTCAGCGACTGCGATCATCGAGATGGAGGAGCGACATGGCCGAGCCGAGCAAGAACCGAACCGAGGCGGAGTGGGTCTTCCTCCCAGACGAGGACGAGGAGTTCGATCCGGAGGAGTACGGCGAGATCCGAATCCTCGAGGACGGCCCGCAGAGCGTCGAGGAGTGGTCTTCGCTCGGGAAGGCGATGGAGGGTGGTGGCATCGACACGGTCATCACGGATGACTGGGTGTGGAGAGCTCAGGATTGGGGCCCGATGCCCGAGGGGATCTACCACATCAACGAGCATCCGTTCGCCGAGACCGTCGCCAGTGGTTGGACGGGAGGCGAGATGTACACCCGGTTGTGGGGGCTGAGCCGAATCGGCGACGACTGGTTTGAGTGGCACGACAGTCAGGAAGAGTTCGGAGCCTTCTGCAGTGGCTCGCTCCAGGAAGCGGTCGAACAGTCCGACTACTTCCGACTCACTCCTACCGGCCACGTCGTGCCGGCCGACGTCGGTGACGATGAGCTGGTCGACTTCCTGAGGGCCGAAGGGACGGTCGTTCCCGACGCGGTGGAACTCGGGGCCCTCCGCCACGTTCCGTTCCCCTTGGTTGAGGCGCTCAGAGGGCATCTCGACTCCGACGATGGGGCGGACTCGTCTGATGACCTGGACACGATCGTGTCGGAGTTGTTGGCCGTGGGGATCACCGAGGATGAGGCGCGCACCATCATGCTGACCGGGTGCCGGCGGGAACCGGTTCCCGTGTTGAACTTCATCCGTGCCCTGGGTCCTGCGGCGGACGAGCTCGTCGATCGTCGTGACGACATCCACGATCTGATCGACTGGGTCGAGGGTCGGGCGAGATCCGCGGGCATCTCGGTCCTGGAGGCGTACGACCAGGCTCCACTGTCGACCTCCTTCCCCGGGTTCACCACGAAGGCCGAAGGGGCCGCGATCGCCGCCGAGAACGGCGACATCATCCGCGCCGGTGGGTACACGACCTCGAGCGGCCGGTTCGTCGACCTGTCGACCCGGGTGGCCGCCGCCGTGGAGGGCACGACGACCTTCACACCGGAGGAACTGGCGGCGCTCCCCGCTCCCACGCAGAAGCGGGGTCGAGGGCTCGTGACCGTGGCCAATGAGACCACGCTGATCGGTGCGCTGCGGATCGACGACGGCAACGTCGGCTGCCTCAACTTCGCGTCGGCCCGTGCGGTCGGCGGTGGTTACCGCAGCGGTTCGAGAGCCCAGGAGGAGTCGTTGTGTCGAGAGTCGGCGCTCTACCCGTGCCTGGCATCGCAGGAGCTCGCCTACCACGAGGCGAACCGAGCTGCCCAGGACGTGGTCGGTCTGTGGACTGACACGATGATCCACTCGCCGGGGGTGCCGGTGTTCCGCTCGCCGGGGTGGGATCTGCTCGAGGAGCCGTTCGCGGTGTCGTTCGTGACGGCGCCGGCGCCGAGCTTTTCCCGGGTCGCCGACGACGCCAAGGGACTGGTGCCGGCCACCTTCGAGCGTCGGATCGATCTGCTGTTCCGCTGTTTCAAGCGATGGGGCATCGCCGGCTCGTGTTGGGGGCGTGGGGGTGCGGTGCGTACGGCAACGATTCGACGATGGTGGCCGAGACCTTCCGTCGAGCCCTCGTCGCCGGCGGTTGGGGTCGGGCGTTCGACCATGTCCATTTCGCCGTGCTCGACGTCACCGACGACCCGGACGATCGCCACACGTTCATGGCTTTCGACCGAGCCTCTCGGGACTCGACCTCGGGCGGCCGGCCGACGACGAGCGGAACGACGCAGCCAATGCAGCAACGACCGAGGCTCCGTCCGCAGCTCGACGGGCATCGTGGGACCGCAACGACCCGAAGCTCGGGACGTGCCCGAAGTGCGGCGAGCGCGCTTTCCAGACGGTGCTGGGCGGGAGCCGATGGGCAAGGCGTTCGTCTCGTCGAGATGTCTCGACTGCGGGTGGGTGGAAAGCCGGCAGGTCTCTGGGTCCGGAGCGGAGAGGTACGCAGCCGGCATTCGTGAGGAGCAGGAACGATGGCACGAAGAGCACGGAAAGCGCCCACCGTCGTGAGCGAGCCAACGGTCTTCGACCGGTGACCGCCGCATCCCGGTGTTTTCGGCTCGCAGTGTTGCTGCTCCTCACCGGATGCAGCTCGGATCAGGCGGCCCGTGACTCCGCTTCGCCCCAAACGACGTCGATCACCAGCAGCCAACCGACGACCGGCCCTTCGGCGGCGGATGTCGAGCTGGTGGCAGTCCTCGACGGTGACACGATCGATGTCCGGATCGACGGGTACGTCGATCGCGTGCAGGCTGATCGGTATCAATTCGGCTGAGAGCAACGAGTGCTTCGCGGACGAAGCGACGGCGGCTCTGGCCGCGCTGCTCGAGGGTGAGATGATCCGTCTCGAGTTCGGACTCGTCCGACCGGGATCAGTTCGACCGCCTCCTCCGCTACGTCTCGGTGGGTGACGTCCTGGTCAACGAACAACTGGTGCTCGGCGGGTTCGCCATTGCTCGGCGCTACGAGCCGGACACAATGCTGGCCGAGCGTCTCGAAGCAGCACAGGCGCTGGCTCAGGAAGCCGGGGTCGGTCTCTGGGCACCCGATGCCTGCGGAACGCCGGTTGCGGGCGCCGGCGTTCGCATCGTGGACATCGTGTACGACGCCCCCGGCGACGACAGCCAGAACCTGATTGGCGAGTGGGTCGTCATCGCCAACGACGGTTCCGACCCGCTCGACATGAGCGGTTGGGTGTTGAAGGACGAGTCCTCGTCGCATCGCTACTCGTTCCCGGACGGCTTCCGCTGGAGGAAGCGGGCCAGGTGAGAATCTTCTCCGGATGCGGCGCCGACTCCGAGACCGAACTGTTCTGGTGTGAGTCGGGTTCGGCGATCTGGAACAACAGCGGAGACACAGCGTTCCTGCTCGACCCGGCAGGCAACACCGTTGCGACGCTGAGTTACTGAGAGACTCGAGCCGTGGCCACCGACGAGTACCTCAGCAGCGTGGTTGACCGTCGCCGATCAGTCAGGTGCCCACCAGCCCGCCTTGCGAGATGAACCTCCTGATCTGAGCCGGGCCGCCCTTGCCTCCGGATGCGCCTCAGGCGGCCGACGAGCTCGCCCAGTCGGTGTTGGCGCCCCAAACAGCGTGTGCGGCGGCGACGGCAGTGACGTGAGCGGCCCCTGCTTCGAGGAGGACTCTGGCGGCTTCGCCAAGCGTCGCCTGTGACTGGACGACGTCGTCGACGAGGAGCAGCCTCGTCCCCTTGTCGAATGTGAGGTCGGTGGAGAACACGCCCTCGAGAAGCGCTGGCCTCCTGGAGACGTCAACGCTTGTCACCCGCGGGCGTCGCCGCGACAGAGGTGAGTGCCCCCGAAGCAAGAAGGAAGCGCCGGTTGCGTGTGCTATTTCCTCCGCGATGATGGACGGAAGCTCCCTCATCGGATCACCTGAGCCGTGCTGCTGGCGGGGCGATGGAATGGGGACAACTCCATCGAAATCGAGCACGGTGTGCAACGGTGTCGAACGCACCGTGGGATGCGTCAGCGAGCCCAGGAACTTGCCGAGAACTCGGCCGACTGATCGTCCGGCCTGCGGATCTGGATCTTGCCCGCCGTAGCCCTTGGCTGCAGCAATTCGCTTCCCCAACTCGGTCCGTCCGAGCCCCGGTGCTGTGTAGTCGTCAAGTACCCAACACCCACGGAGTGGAGGATTCGTGTCAGCATCATCAAGCCCAGAGTCCCGAACGAGTCGAGCCTGCAATCGACCGGTTCGAGCGTGTTTCCAGGCCTGTGATCTGCGCAGAACGAGATCTCGCACTCGGGCAGACCATTCCGTCTGTCCATTGGTTCGTGCTCACTTCACTACCTCCCTGACCCGCCAAGGTCGGCTATTCGAAAAGCGCTTCCTGCTGTGTCGGCCGTCTGTGCAAAGCCGGTTTGTTGTTCATGAGCTCCCGGACGATCGAGGCCGCCGCCTCGACGTCGTCGAACGGGAGGGCGATAGCGCCCTCCTCGAGAAGCAATCGATTGCCCGGCGCTTCTGCGTCGTCGATCTCAGGCACGGCTACGTGGTGGCCCGTCTTGAGGCAGAGCCGGCCCATCGCCAGTGACCCGCCGGAGTCGCCGGCGGCAGCGACGACAACCACGTCGCTCAGGGCCGCGATGGTTTCGTTCCTGGACATCGCGTGGTGCGACTGCCACGCAGAGCCGTCAGCGAACTGGCTGACCGCCAGCCAGCCGCCGTCGTCGTTCATCGCCCAGGACGGAGCGAACGAGTCCAAGCCCTCGGCGAGCACGGCCACCGTGGCCGCCCCAGCGTCCGCAGCTGACTGATGGGCGCACGCGTCGACTCCCTTGGCGTTGCCCGAGACGATCGTGATCCCGTTGCTTGCCAGGGCGGAAGCCAGTGATTGAACCAACTGCAGAACGGCGGGCGAAGCATTTCGTGATCCGGAGAAGCCGACGGCGGGATTGTCGAGCACCGAGAGTTGGCCCTTGACTCGGAGTAGGACAGGGAGAACGGGCGAATCGGAAAGGCGGTGAGCGGGGTAGTTGGGGTCGCCGGGAACGAGCAGGTTCGACTGGCTCGAATCCAGCGAGGTGGCCGTCGATCAGCGACGCCTCAGCTGCGACGGCCTGTTTCTCGGTCAGGCCGAGCGCCCGCAGTTCCCGTGCGCTGGCCCGATGGAGCTCGGTCGCATCGATGCCTCGGTCGTGCAGTGTGATGGCGAGCCTGGCGCAGCGTTTCTGGAGCCCACACCTCGGGCCGCGGCGAGAGATGCCCAAACGGCAATCCTCTCGTTCATCATTGAACGAGTCTGGCCTTTGCGGTATTGGGGCACCAGGGCAGAAAGCACCAAGCGCAGTGAGGAATTACCTGGTGCGTGGCCAGCAGGTGCGGGCGCTTGATCGATCGAGAGCGTGTAGCAGCGAGTCGCGCCTTGCCGTCATCACCAGAGGGTGGTGCAGAGCCTCCTTCGACGATGCTTCGAAGCGCGTCGTCGAACGCGGCTGGTTGTCGGAGCCTGCTGGCGGTGAGCCTCGTGAAGAAGCCGGAAGCGGCGCGAATCGAGAGCGGCTGTGGGTGTTGGACGAAGTCGGACAGAGACGGCACAAGGGCCTGGACGGCTACATCGAGGCGTTGACCGTGAATCGACTTGATCGATCGCCCCAGGCAGCAGATGGCCAGGTCGAGCCGGCTCAAGTTTCACGCTGATCTGATCGAACGGCCGGTCGTCGCTCGTCAGTCTCTGGCCAACCGATCTCGGTGAGGAACGGGCACCGCATTTCCCACGTACTTCCAGCGGAATCCCTTCCGAACTCCTGCCTCGACTGCCGGCAGTGTCCAGTCGGGTTCGAAGCCCTGGAGGCGCTCGGCATCGTGGATGCTCGGCGTCATGATCGCGCCGGTGTCGGGATACCAAATGGCGGGGAGGTGATGGCACCCCCACCGAAGAGCCAGCCTTCAGGGTGGGGATCGCATCGACGACGAAACCCAACCCCGTGTTGCCTTCAGTCCAGTAGAAGCCGCAGGCTTGGGCATCGAGCTCGGGCTCGGTCCAGTCGGTGTCCTGGCCGAACAGGATGGGTCGAGGATCCTCGGTCTTCGAGGCGTAGGACCAACAACTCGGCGACGGCGTTGGGGAAGGCCGAAGGATCGGGCGTCGACCACGCGGTAGGCCCATCGATAACCGCGAGCCTCGAGCAGATCGGTCAAGACGTTCATCGCCTTCCCCTTGTCGAGCCGAAGCATGAAGGGCACGTTCTCGAGCAGCAGCCAAGTCGGGTTGGCTGTGCGCTTGTCCAGAAGATCGAAGATCTTCGAAACGAGACCCGACCTCGATCCAGCGATCCCGGCCATGCGACCTGCCTGACTCAGGTCTTGGCACGGGAAGCCGGCGGTCAGGACGTCGCAAGCTGGCAACGACGCGAGCTCTTCGACGTCGCTTGCGAGCTCGACATCAGGAAAGTGCGCTCGCAGGATTGCTGAGGCGCCTGGATCGATCTCGCACATCAGCTCCGTCTTGAACCCTGATGCCGCGAGACCGAGTTCGATTCCGCCAACACCTGCGAACAACCCCACGACTCGATTCTGCATGCATCGAAACCTACTCGAGCCCTGTGCCAGTCTCGGGCTTCGGGCAGAATCACACCCATCGCGAACCCAGCTCCAAAGAACGACGAGATCAAACGGCGCTTCCAGGCACAGAAGCAGCGCGACACAGCACCCGAAATCGCGCTTCGACGGGAGCTCCATCGGCGAGGGATGCGCTATCGGGTTGATTGGCGACCGCCGCTGCAAGGTTTCAGATCGAGAATCGACATTGCGTTTCCGAAGCGCCGGGTAGCCGTCTTCGTCGACGGGTGCTTCTGGCACGGTTGCCCGGAACACTCGACTGTGCCGAAGAACAATCGTCAGTGGTGGATCGACAAGATCGAATCGAACCGGGCCAGGGACGGCAGGACCACCGAGCGCCTCGAGTCAGGTGGGTGGTCGGTGATCCGTGCGTGGGAGCACGAGAGCGTCTCCGATGTTGCCGACGCTATCGTGCGGGCAGTTCACAACAGGTGATCGGTCCGGACTGCCGGGTCGGTCACCAGCCCATGCCGAGCGCGCTGATTGCTGCTCCGTAGCCGAGCGGCATGGGAACCGCATCGCCGATCCATTTCGAGAGCTGGGCAGAGCTCGGTATCAGGCCTTGCGGTAGATGAAACTTGTAGCTGTCGGGAAAGCCCTGGATTCGCGCGGCCTCGAGCGGAGTGAGCACTCGTCGTCTGGTCGGGTGGATGTAGCGTCCCCGTCCTGGCGTCATGAAGCCAGTGGTGATCGTGGGCGCCGGTTGATCGTGGTGGAGTCGTCCGTAGACCGATGGGTAGGTGGTGCCGTCCCGGTGGCACTCAGGCCGCTCGGAGAGGGCGAGGTCGTGTGTGTCGTTGTCGAACAGCCAATCGATCCGGCGGACGTTGTCGTCATTGAGGATGGCGTGCGATACATGTGCTCATCGTGTTCGGTGTCCTGCACGTCACCGATCGCCCACATCACGGATCGAGCGTCATCGCTCAAGCCTGCGGCCACGGCATCCAAGGGCACGGGTGCTGCGTCGCGGCGGGCGATGAGGAAGAAGCGACTACGGCGCTGAGCCCAACCCATCTGATCAGCCTTCAGCACCCCCTGCTCGACCGTGTAGCCGGCCTCCTCGAATAGGGTCACCGTCGAGGCCACCACGCCGGTGCGGTCGTGGACCACGGCCGGGACGTTTTCGATGATCACGACTGGGGCGTCGAGAGCGATCGCAACCGCTGGGACGGTGAGGTAGAGGTCGTTCCGCAGATCAGTACGGCGAGTGTGATTGTTCAGGTTGGAGTGGCCTTGGCACGGCGGACCGGCGAGGACCACGTCGACCTCACCGACGATCTGCTGCCAACCCCGCCCGAGCATCTCTGGCTGATAGCGGAACCGAGCATCTTCGCGGGCTCCCTTGACCCGGTAGTCGACGATCGTCGATACCGAGGCGGCATCTGAGTGCTCCGGGTGATGATTCTGCTCGTAGATCGTGACGGCGTCAGCGTCTTGGTCGATGGCCCCAGCCGACAGTGTTTCCAGACCGAGCTCCGCGCAGGCTTGCTTGAATCCAAGAGCCAGGCCGCCCGAGCCGCAGAACAGCTCGACGGTGCGAACGGGTCGAGTCCGCGCGTGTCAAGCTGGTGGGTCGCTGACCACGGAGGTAGGACCCCCACCAGTCACCCAGGTCATCGCCTGAGGGCTCGGTGGCAACGGTAGAACGAAGGTTCCGACTCGGCAGCGAGAGGGCCCGCTCGAGACCTGTTTCGGTGCGCTTGAACTGGACGTCGACCAACTGGTCCGAGTCGATCTGCGTCGGCTGCATGTCCAAACGCTAGGTGCTCAGGGCGCGACTCAGTGCGATGACGACACTGAGCTTCCCGATGATCGACTCGGCGTCGTCTTGATCGATGGCCGGCAGGACGAGGTTGGTGGCAAGGCGGTTGAGGCGGCGCGGGTAGTCTCTCAGTTCGTCCGTCGCCATGCGCTCCCTGGCTTGTTCCCTGATGAACGCGGCCGCCAGCGCTGGCGCCGTTCCCGTTCTGACACGGGTGATGTGACTTCGCCAGAAATCTGTGGCATCAGGAACGAGACTGGCGAGCTCGTAGTCGCCTGCCGTGCTCGCGAGCTGCCCGCGAAGGTACATCCGGGTGAGAACGCACTCCGTGACGTTTCTTCCGTCGAGATACTTGCCGTACTTAGCCGGGTCGCCTGCGTCGAACGTTGGCCGTTCTCGCCAAACGACCAATGGCCAGAAGTACTGGAACGCCAAGAATCGCCAGAAGCCGGGGTCGTCCAGCGCCAAGATCGGGAGTTGGTGGAGCCCATCGTGAAGGGCCGCACTCGCTCGACCCTCGAACGTGTCCTTGGCGTTGGCCTTTTCCGAAGCCGTGAACACCTCGAGTCGTTCGAGCATCGTGGCGGCCAACTCGGAAATCGGCGTGAGCTCGACTTCTGGTCCAGACCCGGCCCAAACGATCTCGTTCTCCAGGCGTTCGGCGCCCCTCTTGTTCAGGAACTCCTGGCCAAGGCGGTGAGCGTCCGCAGCGGGAAGCGTTGGGTAGCGCATCAGTTCTCGCCACGATCGAATCGACGAACGACTTCTTCAAGTCGTCAATTGAATTCTCCACATGCGCCATGAACCGGGCGGGCTCCGAGAACGCCAGCTCCAGAACGTGATCGCGGATGGAGCGACGCTCGGGGCTGCTTGCTGCCTCGTCGTCCGTCACGCCAGACACGCGGCTCACTAGCCGGGCCAGCATCGAGCCTTCGATGTCGTGGAAGGGTGTTCCGGAGGTGCCGGCAGCGGACTTCCTCGTGCATCACCACGGCGGCGATCACGTCGATGAAGAGTTGTCGCTGGATCAGTTTGGCGCTCGAAGAGAACGGAGCGTTGGTGAGCGAGGCAAGGAGGTCGGTGTCGACGTAGAGACGCAGTGATTCCTGCCCAGCTTCTGGGTCGAGCGGATTGTCCAGGTCGGCGTAGCGGACGGTGCCCGCAGGCAGGCGCAGCCGAGCTCGCTCCTCGTCGTCGAGCGGATATGGAGTGAACCCGATGTCGCCAAAGTCCGTGACGACGGTGAAGCTGGTGCGAGCCAACCAGGTCCCTCGCCGCCAAGGTCGAAGAGGCGCTGGTTCGAGTTGCTCGCGCAGAGCGATGTAGATGTCCAACTGGCACCCGCCGAAGGGTGCTTGCAGTGCAACTGGTCGATCGGACCCTCGAGCGATTTCGATTGGCGCCGCTGTCAGCTCGTCGAGCGCAATGCGGCGGACGATCTCGGCAGCCTTCAATCGCTTGGTCGAGGCAACGACGAGCATCTCGAGGTCGCTCTGTTCCAGATGGGTTTCGGCGGTGGCCATCGTGAGAGCGACGACGGTCTCATTGGCCGACGGCTGATCGAGACCGAGGCGGAGGGTCATGGGTTCAGTCAAGAAGCTGATGGCCGGCATGGACAGGCGTCCTCTTGGTTCCATGATGGAGCCGTTCATTTGGACGCGTAGCTGGCTGAGGGCGTGGTCGAAGGTTGCGGCAGATCCAAAGGGGCGAATGTCGCGTTGCTCACTACTCATCCGCTTCTACCTTCTCGTCGACGATGAGGTCGCCCGTGGCGATCAGGCGTCCTGACCAATCGGCCGCATAGGGAGGCGATGCGAACTCGAACACGGCCGGCTCGTGGCTGAGTTCACCGATGAACATGGTGTCGGATCCCTCCTCCTTCGAGAATCCGGGCGGGACTGTGCTGAAATCGAGTGGGATGGTCGTTCGGCCAGCTCGGTCGTCTTCCAGGAATTTGTAGATGACTCCTACCCGAGCGAGTGCGGAGTCGGTGTCTGCTACGTGGCTGGACAGTGCAAACGCAACCTTGCCCCGCACACGGATTTCGGTGTTGCTGACAGCCTCGAGTTCTTGTTCGGGGAATGCGATGGTGACCTCTCGCGGGTCCCCGTGGGGCGGCGGCTTGGTGTTGGACCCATCACTCTCGAACAGAGACTGGAACAGCTTCTCGAGTTCAGGCAACCGGATCGCCCGTCGATCCGGGACCGGTGGTTTGAGCGACCCTCTGAAGTTGTTCACCTGGCTCTTGATCCGCTTCGTCACGACCGATGCGACGACGGCAGCATCTGGGTTGGCACCGTCCGGGCTCGCGGTTGTCTCCCAGCTGTCGTGGGCCTTGGGCTCGGTCTGCCTCAAGAGATCATCGACCGGGCCGTTGGCAGCAACGAACACGCCCCGGACGAATGGACGGGCTCGTCCAGCTTCCAGATACTCGACGACCATTCTCGGCCCTCTGACCAAAGCGACCAGGCTGCGGTGCTGCACGGATTCGTCGTCTTCGGCCTCAGCCGGGTAGGACCAGCCGTCTGGATCACCCTTCAGGCCGAGCACGCCGAGGTCGTACTCGCCGCCGCTGTCCGGAGCCTTGAACGTCTGGAACTTGGCCTGCTTCTCCGTGGCGACTCGGTTGTCTGCGGCACTGTGGCGACTTCGAACGCACGAATGAACGTGGCGAGCAGTTCGTCGCGTCCGGGGGCGAGGGTAGTTCTCTACGCCGTTTTCATCGACGATGACAGCGTCGAACATTCGTTGCTCGATGGCCGGCCACCAGTTCCGCTCGATCGCCACGCGGAGGCCTTCGGGCTCGATCGTCGGGTCGAGTAGAACGAACGTCGTTCCGAGTTCTTCGGGATTCGCAGCGTCACGCAGTTCGAGCCCCAGCGTCTGGGCGATGTCATCGGCCGCATCGTTCTCGAACGGGACGACGATCGTGTTTCCGTCGTACGTCACCGTCGTTTCCGAATCTCGCAAACCCTGAATGCTGAGCTCCTTCGAGCTGGTGCGGCCCCCAGTAGGTCATCCCGAGCAGTCGACGCGTCACGCCAGGGTCGTCAGCGCGCTCCCGGAAGCACGAGTAGGCCACGACAGTTCTCGTCGCCGAACCGCGAATCAACCCAGCCTTCCCGTAGCCGTACGAGCCACCAGCACCATCGTCCTTGTTCGTGAATCCCAAGGCTCACGAGGGCGAGGTACATCTTCGACGCCGGCCCGGTGAATGGCCCGAACATGCCGGTGGTTCCGCTCTCGCTGATCTCGAGCAGCGGGATGCTGCCCCGAGGAGGAGAGATCGCTGAGGCAGTCCTTGGCTCGCAAGCCCAGAGCGGAGCGGTTGAGCTGGTCTGCTCGATTTGCCAACTCGCCCAGTCCTAGGCGATCGGTGATGGTCTGTTTCGCGGCACCGCTCGAGCTTCGGAACTTGAAGGTGATCTCGAAATCTGGATTCGCTTGTCCCTCTTGGTCGAGCTCGCGCTGCAACTCCCTCGCAGCGTCCCATGAGTTCTGGATGACCTCCCGAGCGAGAAGGGTTGCAGCGGCCGGAGGCGCTCCCACCGAGAAGGCACCTTGTTGTTTGACGCTCTCGTTCTTGAACATCTTCCCGAGATCGCCAGATGATCCGCTCACGCCCGGCCCGGTCGTCTCCCACATCCAGCGTTGTGTCATTCGTTTCCTTGTTGGTGTCTTCTAGTCAGACTGTTGATTCGACGGGTCCATAGCCTCTCCGAGACTCGTCTCTCTTGGTACCGGCCGTCGGCCTTGGCCCGACCGAAGAGCAGGACCGATGAAGCTTCGGTTTGCCACCAGGTGGACGACCGTCATGTGTACTCGGCACGAACGGATATTGGCGCCTGGGCTGCCTGGAGCGACGAGGCGTTGGCTAGGTCCGTTGACACGTGTGTCACCATGCCGTATCGCTCGCCTCAAGTTGGTTACTTCGAATCCGATGATTGACGGTATGGGATTGGAGACGTATTTCGATCGAGGAGGCCTAGCCACCTTCCATCTGACGGTTGGGTGCGCCAAGTAGTGGCAGGCATGAAGGTCAACCGCCACGTGGCGCTCTTGAACTCATGCCAGCCTTTCGATGCGGACTTCGCTGAGATCTACTTCGAGAGCTCGGACCTCGATCTCAGACTGCAAACTAAGGCCTTTCGAACTTTGCAGGAGACCGTCGCCGACCCGAACGTCAGGCTGATCGTTCTCACGGGCGATGCCGGCACGGCAAGACACACCTGTGCGGTCAGCTTCTTGCCGCACTCAGAGCGCAGGACATCGTTGCCGTTGCGCCCGATCTCAATCGTGATGGCTACGGGCACGTCGACCTTGTCTCGCTCTCCGATGGCCGAGCGCTGCGCATCATCAAGGATCTGAGCGAGTCTGACATGGCGACTGGCGCAGCGCTCATCGCCGAGGCACACATCGCCGACGGGCGCATCACCGTCGTCTGTGCAAACGAGGGTCGTCTACGATCGTGTATTCAAGCGGATGACCTGCAACCCCTTGAACGAGTGCTCGACGACAGCATTCTCCGAGGAGTCACCCAGTCACCCGACGGATCGGTCAGGATTATTGATCTCAACCACCAGAGTGTTGCGAGCACCGATCCAGAGAGCCCCGAACATTGTGCAGCAACTTCTCACCGCTTGGTTGCCAGATCAGGCCAAGTGGAACGATTGCGTCGGCTGCGACGCTCGGCCTCACTGCCCTATCTATTCGAATCGTGAGGAGTTGGCCGAATCTGATCACAGCGGGGTCAGCAGGCGAAACGCCTTCGAACTTCTCCTTCGTATTGCCGAGCGAACCGGCCATGTCATTACGATCCGGGAGCTGCGATCGCGACGTCTCATATGATTACGGGTGGCCTTCGGTGCGAAGATGTCCACGCTCGGGTGCAAGCGGCCGGAGGTCACGATGACTGGCAGTACGAGTTCACCTTCCATCAAGTCGTGTTCGGCGATCGAGTCCCAACCACCTTCAAGGAATCGCTCGATATCTTCACCGGTACTGACCGCGCTCGATCCAGCCCGTCGAGCGCTGAGGGTGGTCGACGACGAACTCGATCCTCAAGAACCCGAGCACATAGGCCGGTTTCCGCCTCCCGCCAGCACCCCCGACGACGGGTCTGCGCCTCGGACCCAAGGTGAGAGACAAGCTGAGGCGGACGCGCATCGACGCACCTGGCGATTCATGCGGCGACGTACCTTCTTTCTTGCTGACGCCACGCTCGCCGAGGATCGTTGAGTTCCTCCAGCGATCAGACGACTCGGACTATGGCATCTCGACGCATTTGACTCGGTGATCGCTGACCCGACCACGACGATGGCCAAAGACGCCCGGAACCAAGTTCTGAGGGGACTCGAAGCGGTCCAAGGCGTGAAACGATCGGGTACCGAGCATCTTCTCCTGGTCGATCCAGCCTTTTCGTCACAGATGAGCGGTGGTGCGTCGATTCTCGGCCCCGCGTCGCCAGGCGGAACTGGAAGCGGAGCAGTCATCGTGGCCGACGAGATCGTTCGCTTTCAGGGATCCGGTTCTCGTCCGAGTCGACGCGTGACCGATCGCCTTCAGGACGGTCATCCAAATATCCGAGACGATGTTGACTGGATCGATTGCGTCGATTGGTCCTTGATTTCTCCCGACCAGGTGCCGATCGGCTTCACTCGATCGAGCTCTGGCTGCACGAGTTTGAATTTCTGATGCGAGCTGCACACGGGCTTCAATCACGAGAGTTCTTCGCAGCCGAAGTCCGAAGGTTCCTGCGGCGGCTCGGGGCGCTAGCCGCTGAGGCGGCGGAGTCCAACGAGATCGTCGTTCGTACATCGGGCGATGTGCGACGACTCTGGATCGACGGCAATCACATCGAGAGGATCGGCGACTGATGCGCTGAAAGGTCCAAAGGCAGCCGAGTCCATCGTGAAGGAGGTCTACGGGGGGAGCCTGTATGGACAAGGAAAGGGTTTCTACGTCACGCTAGAACTTCTCGCCATCGTCTGGGGCGCCGTCAAGGCGGACGGTGTTGAGCTCCTTGATCCAGACGACCTAGAAATTCGTTTCGCGAGGCGCGGACACGATTATGCCCGCCGGCTCCTGATGGGTCTCGACCTGATCTCTCCAGAGGATCGCAGACTGGTGGCCGACGACGACGACACGCTCCTTCTCATTGGCGACATCCTTCGAGATCTCAGGGTGCCGATTCCCTACGGACGAAGCGTTCCCCAATGGGGTGGTTACCACCTGTATCACCTATGTAGGGCAGCTCGTCCATTACGACACTGTTGCCGACAATCGGAAGGGCCAGAACGGTAGCCCGCATCTGGAACGCTACCTGTATAGGGGTGGGGGACGCTCGTCTACGGCTGACGTTCGTCGAGATCAGAACCGGGCCCGGCTGGAACGAGTACGAACCGGACTGGCTGAGCTGGTAGCCGATTCCAGTCGGCCCATCGGTCGGCTCGCCGCGCTACTGGCCGAATTCGATGCCGACCGACGTGTCAGCCCGACGACGGACAACACCGTTCCGCGGAGTGGAGCAACGAGCGGGAGACACGATGGACCGAGCTGCTGCGATCAGGGTGCGATTGCATTCTCGGTTCCGCCGCGATGTCGTCGAAAAAGGTGGAGCATCTCATGCACTGGGTGCCCTACTGCCTTGCTCGTCACCAGCTTGAGCTTGCACATCGGCAGCTCGGTCGTGAGCCGCTTCCGTTCCCTGTCGATATCACGGTCGGGGGCACACTAGGACGGGAGTCGAGACGAGCTTTCGATCGACATCGGCGCTACGTCTATGAGGCT
>CAWAEN010000004.1:0-1348309 GCA_963781035.1 uncultured Acidimicrobiia bacterium
CGCGCTCCGGGCAGGAGCGAGAGATGATCGTCGTCGATCCGTCTTTGCTGACATGCCTCGGCGTAGTTGCAGACCTGACAGTGAGTGACAGGCACGGGGTAGACGAGGGTGAGATCCTGCTGCACCGCTTCGAGGAAGCGTTGTCGCAGCCGCCGGTGGTAGGCGGCGGCGTTTGCGACCGGCACGGATTCGACCGACTCATCTCCCAGCACGACGTGCATGTCGACCGGCGCGAGGCCTTGGATGCGTTCGAGGTGTGCGCTGTATTCGGTGAGCTGAATGAGGGCGCTGACCTTGGTCGATCGGGCCAGCTTCGTGTCGTGGGCTTCGTAACTGTGGTCGCCGAGCCCGGACGGTTGGTCGACCCGGATGAGGAAGTCGGCGTAGCCGAGCCAGGTCCCGTCGAACAGCACCGCCTGGAAGATCACTTCGCGGCCGGCCCGCATGAGATCGATGGTCGAAGCAGCCGCTGCTTCAATTGCCGCCCGGTCTCGCCGCCCGCTGAGTTCGGGGAGCTCGGCAACATCTCGGCCCTCAGCCTTCAGCCGTTCGAGGTAGCGCTTCTCGTGAGCCAGACCGTGACGCTGGACGATGTCGACTTCGTCTGCGGTGGCAGCCTTCGCCGACCGCGTTCCCGCCCGGACCGGCGTCCGGTGGGCGGCTGCCATGTCGACACCGACCTTGTGGCGGCACTCGAGGAACGATGTGAGATCACTGGCGCTGTAGATCGGCTGACCGTCGAGAATCTGCATGCTCAACCCTCCTTCTACACCCGTTGTAGATCCCGGCTGTGACAGCGGCCGTGACCCAACGCTGTTGTCAGTTCTCCATCGGCCGGAATCGGTCCGGCGAAAGAAGCTCGACCTGTGCGGCATCACCGTGCCTGCAACGCCAGGCCAGCCATGTGTCTCGTGATGGCGAGCGATGATGGTCTTGGCTAGATCGCGTCGAGCTCGGAGGTGGTGACTCCCGAGGTGAGAGCCTTGAGTGAGACGTAGCGCTGGCCGAGTGTCCCACGCCCACTTGCGGCCCGATGCTGCGCGTTTCGTGTTCGCTATCGATTGCGCAAGCCGCACGGTCGCTTGTCGTCGGGCGGGCTCAGGATGAAGATCTGGTAGCTCTGCCCTTCAGGTCGAGCGTTGTCGGCGAGAAGTCGCTCGACCAACGGCGCGACGCGCTCGTCGACTTCTTCACCCATCACGACGTTGTCGACTCGGGTTCTGATCTGTGGAACGAGCGGCTCGATCTGACCGAAGCGATAGAAGCCCATGTGGCTCAACCCGGGCTTGAACGATCGACCGGGCTGGCAGATGTAGGCTGAGTACTCGAGGTAGTCGTCGTAGGCCGAGCGCGGCGGCGACGACCACAGTGTCGTCCCACGACAACAGGCCGTCTTCTTCGAACAGACTCCGCAGCTCACGCAGGAGGAACTCCGAGCGCTCACCAACGAGCTCGTCGGGATCTTGGAGGAGCTCGTGGATGGCGTCGTCGAGCGCGGCGAAGTTGAACCAGACGACCCGCGGGTCGTCCACCTGGGCTACCTCGGCTGGTTGTTCAGGGTCGGGGGTGACGACGAAGAGCAGTTCGTGGGCATGCGAGTGGTTGAGTTGCTCGAGGTGGCCGATGAGTTGGTCGACGCGGACCGTGCCGGGCTCGGTCTTCAGTTCGAACAGCAGATCTGGAAGCTGGCCGAGATGATGGCGTCGGGAATCGATCCCTGCCCGACGGCTGACTGGTTGTTGAACGAACACGAGCGCCGCGAGGCTTCGCCTGAAGCCGCAGCCAGCAGTCGTTCGACGACGAGGATGTCGAGCCGTTCGAACACAGCGAGCATCGACGCCGTGACTGGATTCTCGCCCTGGCGGTATGTGGAGAACAACGGCGATCGGCTCATCGCTCGGCCCCCAACGGTTGATCGAGAGTGTCCCCGGTCGGCGAGGTGCCGCTCGATTCCCCGTAGCCGGGGGGAGCTGTGATGTTCGGTCGCATCATGTTCCGGCCCTCGGTGAGCATCTTGTGGACGGTGGCGGTCGCATAGCCGAGTCGTTCGCCGACCTCGCTTGCTGAGAGGCCTTCGTAGTAGGTCAGTTCGATGACGTCTTGATACTTCGAAGGAAGGCCGGCCACGAGGTCTGTGATCTTCTGCTTGGAAACGAAGTCTGAGGTGAACGATTGCGGCGTGAGTCCGAGGTTGTCGTCGTACGGACCCACGATCTTCTTGGCTCGGTCCCTCAGATCGTGTGCGGCGTTCTGGGCCACCCTCTGCACCCAGGCTTCGACGTGGCCAAGGTCATTGAACTCTCGGTCGTCGAGCTTGGCGATCGTCTCTTGGGCGACGTCGGCTGCGTCCTCGCCGGCGCCGGCCTTTCGGGCGGCCTTGGCCGCGAGACCTTGCAGCTCCATCAATTGTTGAGCGTCGAGCTCGCTTGCGTTCATGCATCGAGGATCGGCATCTGAAGAAACTTGGTAAGGATCCAGTCCGCTCATTCGTGGAGGAGGAGAAGGGCAAGTCGCTCCTTCCTCAAACCGAAAGGTGCTCAGCATGAGCTACTCCACCACTTCCCCGTCCGACCTCTCCTCGTTCCTCGTGGCCGACATGGACTGGATCACACCGGACCTCGCCGTCGGCGGAGACCTGCTCCATGACCCCATCGAAGCTGCAGCCCAAGCTCGCTGGCTCGAACGTCAGGGTGTCACCGACATCATCGATTGCCGGGGTGAGTACAGCGACGAAGACCTCGTCGCCGACGTCTGCCCTGGCATCCGCTACCACCACCTGCCGACCGGCGATCACGGCGGCGAGCTCGACCCCGAATGGTGGGAGACGGGCGTGGCGATCGGTCAAGTCGTCGCTGACCGTGGCGGTTCGGTGTTCGTTCACTGTCACATGGGCGTGAACCGCGGGCCGTCGCTGGCCCTGGCGATCCTCTTCGACCGAGGTATGGACCCCCTCGCAGCCTTTGATCTGCTTCGTGCTCGCCGTCCTCAGGCGTTTGCCATCTACGCCCCACAGTTCTTGCGTCTCGACGGGCGGCGTGAGGACGCGAAGGTGTTGGAGGCGTTCATGGAACTCGAGACTCCTCATGAGGAGCTCGTGGCAGCGATCGGACGGATTCGCAAGGCCGAGTCTGGCGGCTGCTATCGCTTCCCCTTGCGGGGCGAGCAGCCTGAGTGGGTGCCGGATTCAGACACGGCCGTGACCGATGACGTCGACAGTCGGGTGGGGACGGCGAGCGATTCGACGTTCGGCGAACTGGTAGAGCTCATGACCGAGTTCAAAGGGTTCGAGTCGACCGAGTGGCCTCTCGACTGGGTGCGCTCGCTCGTTCGCCATCTGGAAGCGGAACAGCGCACGCACCAGGTCGAGCTGCCGGCCGGCATGTGCCTCACCGAGCTCCACATGGTGATGGACGACTTCATGGAGAAGCGGGGCTGGTGAGCCCGGGCCTGCCGGATCATCGATTGGGCTCGATGAAAGCCCCGCCGGAAGCGCCTGTCGACCGGTCCTAGGGACGGATCCGGCGACTAGGGCAGGTCGGGTTCGGCCTCATCGTCTGCGGCCGTGTTGCTCAAGTGGCGCGGCAGCTGGGCGGCGGCGTTGACGGCGAACTTACCTGCATCGGTGATGACGCCACACCGGACCGTTCAAGGCTGCGATCACCTGGGCCAACCCGGTGGTGTCGTCCCCCGTGGGCAGCGATGGGTCCTCGGCCGGAGGAAGCTCGAGACCGAGCTCGCCGGCGGCGTCGCGATACGTTCCGAGGATCGAACCGAGATCCTCGAGCAGTTTCTTGTGCCGCTTCAGGGTGAGGAACCGGATCCGTTCGAGCAGGGAATACCGCCCGCCACTGGCCCTCAGGTAGTGGGCAATACGGTCGACCAAGCCCAGCATGGCTTCGTGCCGATCTTCGATGTTTGCCGTCATGGTCTCGACCAGCGGTTCGGCTCTCTCGGGGTGGTTGTCGATTTGGCGAAGCAGAGTGAGCGACTCCCATTGCGTCAGGGCACGATCGGCCTGTACATGAAGACCGAGCCACGCATCGGCACGTTCGTGTCGGAGCGCCGCTTCGAGTCGCGTCACCCACTCTCGCATCGGGGCATCGATGTCAATCAGAGCGGCTTCCAGGCGTTGAAGGTGGAGGAGTGTCCGTTCGTGCAGAGTCTTCACCCACAGCTCGACGTTGGCGATGCGCATCCATTGATCGTCGGTCATCTCGGCGTGTCGGGCGACGTCGTCGTAGGTGGTCGAGAGGATGTCGAGAGCGGCAGCAACTTCCGCTCGGATCTTGAGGTCCTCGATGACAGCGAGATAGTCGACCCCGGCTTGGATCTGATCGAGCTTCTTCTCGATCCCGGCCATCTGCTGTTGAACGGCGACGCCGCTCATCAGACTTGGCAGACTGGTGGCGACTGCGGCGCCCGGCTTGAGGAACTTGAGCTGGTGGACGATCTTCCCGTCGGCATCCCTCAGCACGCCGAGAATGGCCCCACCGGTCTCGATCGGGTCGTAGTTGGCGAGCATCCGCCTTGACTCTTCGGTGAGGTGGAGCACAGCGCCGGTTGCGCTCTGTGATCGCGATCAGGGGGCCTGACGCTGCGAGGGCCGCTTGGACTGCCCTCACGAAGGGTTTCGGAATCAGTTCAGTCACATTGCCGAGCAGCTCGAGGGCCGACGTGTCACCAAAGGCGACGAGATCGCCTGTAGCCAAACGCGCAACATAAACGGGCAGGACTTCTGGGTTCTTCCGCAGTTTTCGCAAGGCAACCTCTCAATCTGTACATCGGTCGGTCACCACAAAGCTGGAGAGCTCCCCGGATTCTTTGGCTGATGGTCGAGGCGATGGAACGCTTTCATCAGGCACTCGACCCTTTCGTCCGCAAGCTCGACTTCTCAGTGGAGTAGGACGCGAGCCGCCTTCGGGGTGTGATGGGTATGGCTGGTCTGTTGGTCAGCGGTCACCGTCGCCGGGAGTGGGCGAGTTCGTCCCAATAGGCGTCGCGGTCGCCGAGTCGCTCGCTGCGAGGCTTCGCCCGCCAGTTGGCGGTGGCGTGTGAGAGTTCGCTGTACATCTGTCGGACCCCGTCGGCGTCGGCGGCGACGTTGCGGCCGGCCGTGCGGGCCATGCCGAGCCCGTGGGCGACATCGAATGCATCCTGGTTGGCGCCGAGGAACACGAACGTCCAGCCGCGATCGCGTAGCCGGCCGATACGGCGGTTGATCGTGCGACCGTCAGTCTTGGATGCGTTCTCGTGGCCATCGGTGAAGATGACGACGAGTTGGTCGGCGTCGTGTGCCCCGGAGCTCTCGGCAACGTCGAGGAGGCGGTCGATGGCGTCGTAGAGCGGGGTCATGCCCCGGGGTTCGAACCGGCCTGCCATGGTCGGGACCTCTCGCGAGCGGCCGTCGGTCGACCAGGACGTCGTGGAGGTCCTGGTCGTCGAACTGGACCACGGTGCACGTGAGGTCGGCGCCGGAGGTGCGCTGATCGGCGAAGAAGGCGTCGAAGCCTCCCTCGACGTCGTCGCGGATCGAATACATCGAGCTGGACCGATCGAGCAGGAACCACAGGTGCGGTTCCCCCTTGGTCCCGGAATCATCCGACCCGTTGTCCGGTCGGGCCGCCGATTCGGTTGCGGTGGCTCGTAGGTCTCGAGCGGAGCGGGCGAGACGGCCGGAGCGTTCGGCATGGCTCCAGTGCTCGGGGATCCACCCGGTGCCGTGGGCGGCGCCGAGGATGCCGCCACCGATCGCGGCGATGGTGTCGCTGTCACCGTCAACGGTGGCCAGCGCGGCCAATGCCATCACGGGGTCGTCGATGTGGGTGAGGACGCAGCACAAGACCGAAAGGGTGGACGGCAGCGAAGGATGGAGGCCGAGGCGCTCGAGCGCATCGTGGTCGAGGGGTGCGGCCAGCCCGGCCTCGAGGTGGTCTCGGATCAGACCGTCGGTGTGAGCGACTGCTTCGCGGATCACGGAGGCGACGGTCGCCGTGGATGGGCGTGTGGCGAGCATCACGGCGGTATCGGCGAGGAACGCGGCACCTGCGGTGGCCAGGGGAGTGGCGTGGGTGACCGCGGCATCGACGGCTGCGGCGAGCGTGCGTGCCTCGGGGTCGTTGGCGAACGCGATGGCCGGAGCGAACGCTCGGGTCGCGGCGCCGTTGCCGTAGGAGGCGACGCCGGCCTCGAACCAGGGTGTCCCATTGCGCCGGTTCTGGACTGTGGCGAGCACGGCTCGCCCCGGGGTTCGCAGACGGGAGGCCCGTCGGACGATTGCGTCGCTGAGAAGAATCGGCGCCTCCCACCCCGCAGTGGACCAGGCGCGGGCGGACTGGAGGGCGAGCTGGGCTTCGGCGAGGGTGCGCCGTGCCGGACCCTCGAGGCGGTGCCGGCGCCGGTCTTGGGCCCGGTCCATCCAGTCAGAATCGGAGTGGTCGTCTCCGGCGCGGCTTGGGGCGGTCGGGACGTCGGCCCGTCCCAGGGCGTTGCCGACGGCGATGCCGACGAGCATGCCGACGGCCCGGTCGTCGGGGAGGACGCCTGCGGCGTCGCTGTGTCGGAGGGGGAGGAGGCCTCGAGCGCTGAGGCTGAGGATGGCGTCGTGTCCGATGGCGGACTGGAGATCGTCGAGTGCGGTCATGATGAATCCTTCGGTTAAGGTCAATATGACAATAAGGGGCAAGACTGTATTTGTCAAATTGACAAGAACAGGTACAGTGGATCCGTGCCCACCGACCGACCCGGCCCCGATGTGTCGAACGAGTACGACCCGTCCGCGTTACCCGACCTTCGCCGTGACCGTCGACATCGTGCTGCTGACCGTCACCGATGGGACCCTCCAGGTCCTCCTCATCAAGCGTGCGGGCGAGCCCTTCCTCGGAGCGTGGGCGCTACCGGGCGGGTTCAAGACCCCTCACGAGACACTCGATCAGGCCGCCGCCCGCGAGCTCGAGGAGGAAACCGGCGTCGCCGCTCCGGCTCACCTGAAACAGCTGGGTACCTACGGTGACCCCGGCCGCGATCCCCGCATGAACGTGGTCACCGTCGCATACACGGCCGTCGTGCCCGTGGCCGCTGCGACATCCGCAGGCACCGACGCGGCCGAAGCCGAGTGGTGGCCCGTCTCCTCGATCCAGTCCGAGTCACCGGCGCTGGCGTTCGACCACCGCACCCTCGTGCTCGATGCCGTCGAGCGGGCCCGGACCGACCTCGAACACACGAACCTGGTGAGCGCCTTCGTCGGGCCGGCATTCACCCTCTCCGAGCTCCAGCAGATCTACGAGGCGGTATGGGGCGAGCACCTCGATGCGGCCAACTTCCGTCGCGCCCTCAGGGCCAAGGACGAAAGCACCTGGGTCAAGGGCACCGGCCGCCGGCGCCAGAGTCAGAGCGGCGGTGGCCGACCAGCCGAGGAGTACGAGCTCGGCGAAGGCTGGGAGAGCGAGCCGCCACCAGTCAGCCGCCCCCGCTGAACCGACGCTCCATTGGGAGGCCGGCCGGGGCCGGCGGGCCGAGTGAGTAGCGACGTATGAGTTCGCTCTGATCGTCGACGCCGAGCACGGCGATCACCCGCTCCGGGGTCATCGTCGTGAATCTGTCGAGATCGATCATCGCTGCCGTCTCGCGCCAGCGGCGGTGCATGGACTGGTGACCGGCGGGGGCGGTCAGAGCGACGAGGCATTCATCGAGCTCGCCTGCCTCCTCCAGGGCGGCGGCAAGGGCGGCGAGGCGCATCGGCTGATTTCGGTGCCGGAACCAACAGCCGGAAGACACCTCGCTGTCGGCACTGGCCGCTGTCGACGTCGAGATGTGCAGGACCTCGTCGTACCTGCGGCGTTCACCGTTCTCGCGGTTGCGAAGCTGCCAGCACCGGTCGCTGTCGTTGCCGAACGGCCCGTTCTGGGAGCAGATCTGCCGGCTCTCGGGAGGCGCGGCTTCGGCGTGGGAACAACCGCCGAAACCGGTCTCGGTGAGTTTGACCTCGACGAGCACTCCGACGGATCGTCGATCGAGGGTGGTGCCGCGGAGGAAGACGTCGACCTGAGTCTTGAACGGACGCGTGGTGGTGGCTTCTCGGAGATGATCGTTGGGGTCGCTCCACTCGAAGGCAGGCAGTTGCACCGTCCGCATCGAGCCGAACAGCGGTGTGAGAAGGGCTCGGACACCGTCTTCGTCGAGCGGGCCGAACAGGTTGAGGGCGAACCGCTGGGAGCTGTGGGCTGCGCCGACGAAGGCGTGCAGGTCGCCCGCGGCGGCGACCTGTTCTGCTGCGCCGGCCGCGTTCGAGAGCAGGCCTGCGAGGGGGCCGATGTCTTGTGCGTCGGTGGGTGGTGTGAGCTGCGCTGCCGATCGAGTGTGGGCCCGCATGCGATCGACGAAACGAGCTTGGGCATTGGTCGTTCGGCGATCGAGCACGCGGAAACGCACGTCGTTTCCGAGACCCAGCTCGGCACGGTAGACGCGGAGTGGTACCGATCGAGCCAGATGATCGGCGATGTGGCGATTCTTGCGCTGCAGCATCGCTCCTTCGCCGGCGGGGAGGATCACGACCGCCAGGCCCGTTTGGAGCGTGCGGTCCGCGCCCAGCTCCTCGGCGAGCCGCTCCCGGTTGGCCTCGGCCCAGATCCAGTAGTCGAGTGCCTGGAGCAGAACGGTGGGCTCGGAGCCGCCGACCTTCGTCTCGACGATGTGAAGCCTGCTGTCACCGTCGACCCCGAGGAAGTCGATCGATCCGGCGGCCTGTCGCGAAGGCCCCGCCCGTTCCGCCGGGTATTCAGGGACGAGGACCTCGAGACCGAGACGATGTGTCGGTGGTATCGACAACATGCGAGCCTGGAAGCGGTGTTCGACGTGTGAATCATCGCTGCCGGCAAGACGGTTGCTGATTGCCTGACGCACCGCAGCGCGGATCGGTTCGGGGGTCTTGAGCGGACCACCGAGCTCGACCTTGATGCCGCTCCGTTTCGGCGACTTCGAACCCGGCCGGACTCCGGCTTCGACACGAACCCTGTTGCCCCTGGCTCGGGAAATCTTCAGCACGAGCCGACCGTCGGCTTGCCAGCCGAGATATCCCGGACCGGTGGCTCGAGATGAGGTGCGGATGACCGTCGGCCCAAGGGATGACTTCGTCGAGCCAGCCCTGATGTTCTGCGGAGAGCTCGTAATGGCCGGATGCCATCTCGCTCGATCGGAGCCAGTCGAGGACCTCGGATCGCGTCGGGATCGGGTGTTCGGTGACAACCGATTTGTTGTGGGTGAAGACCCGACAGTGTTGTTCGATCCACGGGAGCCTGACGAGAAACGACCAGTGAGTCTTCTCGGGAACCACGATCACGAGATCTCGCTCTCCGACATGCTCCAAGGAGTAGGCGAGGGCGAGTTCGATGTGCTTTGCCGGCTCGTGCCCCCCGACGACCACGACGAGCTCATCCTCGGTGGCGAAGAGGACGGTCCGCAACGACACCTGAGTGTTGGGTCGATGGGCGGCGACCAGGCGATGGGGAAGAGCAGCTTCGGCCAGTCCTGGGGCCGCGAAGCGTGCGAAGTCGTATCGAGCTCGGTGGACACTGCCTTCGACTCCAGCCGAGGCGTGGGGATCACCGAAACGCCACTGCATCCATTCCGTCGGATGATCCGGTTCGCCCACGCTCATGCTTCGAAGGTAGTCGAGTGCCGTGACAGGGGTTCCGCCTGACACCGCCTGCTTGACGCGACGCCAGGATCCTGATCCGATCCACCGATGCCGAGCCGAACCGATGACACCGCACGCGTGCTCACGTGGAATCTCGAGCGCAAGCGGCCCGACTCGGAGCTCGGCGCGCTGGGTGTCGATCGCCTCTTCGGTCACCAGCCCGACGTCATGGCGCTCACCGAGGTCCGCACCTCGTTCCCCGGTCGGCACGGGCCATGGCCTGTGGTGCGAGCCGCCGACCGGCGACTGGTTCGCCGAGGATGAGCGCGAGGTCATGATCTGGTCGTCGCAACCCTGGCGCGACGTCGATCGCGTCGGCATCGATGGACTGGACCAGACCCGGTTCATCTCGGCGACCACCGACACGCCGATCGGGCCACTACGAGTGCTCGGAGTCTGCATTCCCTGGCACATGGCCGAAGTCCAGTACCCCATCGACGTCAAGCGCAGGCCGTGGGAGCTGCACATCCGCTTCCTCGAGCGACTGGCGGAGCTGCTCGCCGCCTCCGACGTGCCGACGGTCGTCGCCGGCGACTTCAACCAACAGGTCCCTCGCATCAAGTACGGAAACCGGGAGGCAGCCGAGGCCATGGCCGAGGCCTTCCGAACGTTCGACATCGTGACGCAAGGCCAGCTCGACGGGTGTTCACGTCCCGGCATCGACCACGTCGCCATCAGCTCCCACCTGCAGGCTGCAGCAACATGGGGCTGGCCCAACATGTCCGAGGGACGACGACTGTCCGACCACGACGGCGCCGCGGTCGACCTCGTCAGCCTGTCGTAGCTGCGGCTGCCGTTCACCCAGTTGTCACAGCAACTGCCCACAGCGCAGGTGAGGGAGAACGGTTCTCCCACGGCGACCACGGAGAGAGGATCGAACAGAGCATGTGGCCTTGGCAGCGCCCAGTGAGTATCGAAGCCATCAAGGAAGCAGCCGACTGCTCGACACGCGGGCTCAACGTCTGGATCAACGCCTTGATCTCTCACGGACTTCGGCCGGTCGACGACCAGATCCCGCTCTCCCACGCAGTGGCCGTCGGTGCCGCTTTGCACTTTCGATCGAACGGTGTGAGCAAGGCTCGGGCTGATCGGATCTTCAGGCAGCTCTTGCGCGACCCACCTGACTACGTCGGTTGGGTCCTCGTCGATCACCGGGACCGCTATCCGATCGACCTCGAGCTCCCGCCCATCTCGATCTCCTTGAAGTATCACGCTCGCAAGGCACCGATCGTCTTCGATCCGACGCCCTTCATCGAACGGCTCGGCATCGACTGACCTCAGCCGGCGTTGCTGTCACGGCTGCGCTCTACAAGGAGGGTGAGAAGCAACCAACGGCGAGGAGCCCGGCCATGAACGAGAACAAGAAGACAGAGAACGACAGCGCCACCAACGACGTCGTGCACGCACAAATCGTGCTCGACCGATCGGGCAGCATGACGCCCATCGCGTTCGCGACGATCGACGCACTGAACGGCTTCCTCGCCAAGCAGCGAGTCCTGCCTGGCGTGCTTCGGGTGACCCTTGCCGACTTCGACAGCCAGGAACCCTTCCGGATCGTCACCGATGCCATCCCCGTGGCAGAGATGGTCGATCTCACCCCGTCCGACTACGAGCCTCGCGGCGCAACGCCGCTGTTCGATGCGATCGGCCTGGCCGTCGAACGCTGCGACGCACGGGTCAAAGCTGATCCTGATGAAGACCAGGTGCTCGTGATCATCACCGACGGTCTCGAGAACGCCAGCACCGACTTCGACGGCCCCAAGATCGCCGCCCTCCTCGAGGCGCGGCAGGAAGCCGGCTGGGCCGTGCTGTTCCTCGGCGCCAACCAAGACAGCTTCGCCACAGGCCAGGGCATGCAGATGCGGGGCGGCAACGTTCGCAACTTCGCTGCCAGTGATGCGGGCATCCACGACGCACTGTCCAAGGCGAGTGACGCAATCATCGATCACCGCACGACCGCCCGCAGTGAACGACGGCTCCTGAAGGACGAACTCTTCGACCGAACCGACCCGTCAGGCTCACGATGACGGGCACGGGAGTTCACAGGTTCGGTCGACATGACAAGCTGGTCCCATGACTGACGAGGCTCCGCAACTCTCCGACCGCATGACGGCAGCGTTCGACATGGCCCGCGAAGTGCACAACGGTCAGGCGCTCAAGGAGACCGACCTGCCCTACCTGCTGCACCTCCTCGACGCGTGTTCCATCGCCCTCCGCCACGGCGCCGACGAGGAGGTCGCCATCGCAACGCTTCTCCACGATGTCGTCGAAGACGGCGGCGGCGAAAGGAAGGCCGACGAAATCGGCGCCGCCTTCGGCGAACGGGTGAAGCAGATCGTCCTGGACTGTTCTGACAGCCTCGTCGAGGACCCGGCTGGCAAGCCGCCTTGGTGGGATCGCAAGATCCAATACCTCGATCACCTGCACCTCGCCACAGAAGACACGGCCATGGTGTCGGCTGCCGACAAGCTCTCGAACGCTCGATCGATCGTGGCGGATGTCACCGAACACGGTGATGCGTTCTGGAAGAGGTTCACGACCGGCCGGGTGGGGTCGCTCTGGTACTACCGCCGCATCGCCGAGATCCTCCCGAGCCGTCTGCCGGAGACCGACCGAGCCCAGCGGCTCGGCCGATCGTTGGAGGCCGCGGTGGCGGACATGTTCAAGTTGGTGAGTGTCGACCAAGCCAAGGCCGACTGGCACGCCGCCTTTGCCGAGGAGCAACGGGTTCGGGAATCCCTCGGCTGAGCGCCGAGTTGCCAGCTCACAACTGCCCCTGCAACCACCCTCAGCGAGCACTGTCACACCCCGTGGTCATGCTGGTTCTTGTCTCGCCGCCCGATTGTCCGGGCGGCCCAGGAACCAGGAGGTCGTGACATGGAAGCGACTCGCCGCAAGATGCTCGAGGAGGTGATGCGTCGATTGATCGAGGGTGAGCTCGCCATGGTGTGGGCCCTGTCCACCGAGTTCGGTGAGGACCTCGCCCGAGTGATCCGTCGCCACCTCCGCTCGATGGGCCGCTCGGAGGTGATCACCGAGCCCGGCCGGGTCGAAGGCCTCGTGATCGACGTTGCGCTCTGGTTCCTCGACCACGGAACCGCATACGACCCTTCGGCTTCGTTGCCCTGGGTGTGGGCCGACAAGCCGATTCGCTCGCTCGTGGCGGCCGAGATCGGCCATCGCACGGTCGAGTTCGAGCCGGCACTGGCCGAGGGCGAGGCGCCGTCGCTCGATCCGGCCGTCGTCGAGCTTCGATCCCTGGCCGATCGTGAACCCGACGGTCGCCCTGCTGATCGAAGCCGCCGAGGAGGTCGGCTCCGCCCGCGACGCCGGCGTCCATCTCGAGTACCGAGTGCAGCTCGCACTCGGGGATCCGAGCCCATCGCATACGGTTGCCGACATGGTCGGACTGCAAGCGGCGAACATTCGCCAGATCGACACCCGGATGCGCAAGAAGGTGGCTCGCCTGGTCGATGTCGATCGACCGCTTCGGTCCGTTGAAGGAATTGGCATGGCTGAAGTGAGCGCTCCGATCGGCACCACCGACGAGTCCCGTCGCCATCTTCTCGAGCAGTTCGCAGAGCGGCTGAACCGTCGAGGCATCAAACGCCCCGATGTTTCCGCCGTTGTGTCTGCTGCTCGAGCAGAAGCCTTCCTCGCCGAGTTCGAAGCCGACAACGAGCCGGGCTGATCTGGTCGCGATCTCGGCGGGCCCGCCGGTCAGAAACCGATCCCCGGTGCCGTCGCGGGACTTGTGGCGGCAGGCGCTCGGGATCTCCGGCGCTATCCGGCGTCTCGGACGAGGCGGATGAAGTTGTAGTAGCGCTCGCCGCCTTCGCCGTCGGGTCCGTCCTCGGTCTTGGTGTCGAAACGGACCGCGCCGGCACCGTGGGAGTCCTCGCCGCTGCCGTCGACGGCTCGGCCGAACGCGACGTACCAGGCGTAGTAGTAGGGCTCGCCGCCTGCTGAACTGTGCCGAGGTGCTGGACCAGTAGTAGCCGTAGTCGCTGTCGCCGGCTTCGTTGGTGATCTCGGTGGCGGAGAACAGCTCGTCGATGGCCGGTCCGACCGCGGAGGCGTCGGTGGCCGAGGGGGATCGGGAGTAGTCGACGATGCTCTGCAGCTCCTTCACGTTCGGCAGCCGCCAGTCGGTGAAACCGGCCAGCTCGGAGTCCTCCGCGTAGGCCAACGCGTCTTGCCAGTCGAGTTCGACACCGTCATCGTCTTGCGCCCACATGAGGCCGGTGGCGCTGTCGGTGATCGTGCCGTCGCCGTTGTCGACGAGGTCGTTGATGCCGTACTCGTCGCCTCGGACCACCCGCACGTAGTTGCCGCCGGCGGGGCCGCGGGCCACGGCTGGGTAGGCCTTGATGTGGCCGGTGACGTGGTTGACGCCGAACGCAGCTTCCGAACCGCCCTCGGTCGTGGTGCCGACGTAGTAGTTGCTGGTCCAGTACTGCTCGTCCTTGGTGACCTCGCCGCTGGCCAGGGTGAAGTACGTCGGTGTCGAGATAGGGCCAGCTGAGACCGAAGTCGCTGATCGTGAACAGCTCCTTGGCCGATGGCAGTCGCCAATCGTCGTAGCCGGCGAGCTCGAGCTCGTCGGCGTAGTCGACGGCCTCCTGCCAGGTGAAGCCATCCGAGGACGGAACCTGCTGCCAGGTCAATCCGGTGTTGGGGTCGGTGACGGTTCCGTCACCGTTGTCCTCGAACGACATCGCCGACCCGGCCAAGTAGTCGGCGTCCTGGCCGTACAAGTCTTCACCGTCGGCCGGCACAGGTCATCTCCTCACCGTCGACGTCGTAACAAGCCGTCTGTCCGGTGGCGACAACCACAGACGTGGACGCTGCCCCGGTGTCGGTGTCGGTGTCGGAGCCGGTGTCCGCGCTGGACTGCGTCGTTTCGACCTCGGTTGCGTCGGCTGCGGTGTCGGTGTCATCGGACCCGCACACGCTCGCCACCAGCGCCATGACCGCGACGGCGACGAGCCAACGCCGCGCGGGACGTGGTCGAGTCGGTGTGACCGGCGAAGCGTTGTCGGTCGTTGATGGAGTTGGGGATTTCCGGGAGTAGGTCATGCGAGAGGTCCCTTCAGTGGCACGCAGCAGCTCGGCCTGTCGAAGCGACCGGAGGCCTGCTGTGATTCGAGCCTGGTGCGCGAACCTGTGAGTCGACTGTGAAAATCGGACAAAGGGACCTTGGTCCCGGCACGGGATCGAGCGACCCGCCGACAGGACCGTTAGCTCGCCGGGAGCGCGGCCATGGTCTCTGGGACGAGTTCGTTGTGCATGCCGCCGGTTGGGTGTTCGGGCACAGGTCTAGATCATGACGCAGCCGACTGATCGTCGGGCTCGAACCCGAACGTGGCTTGGGTTGATCTGATCGGGCTGCCGCCGATGAGAGGGTCGTGGCACCATGGAGCGAATGAGCCTGCGAGCTCGAACCGAACGCCGACGCTCCAGCCACCGAGGACAGAGTCTGAGGCAGCCATGACGATCTACGAACTCTTCATTCAGGATCAGTCGACCGACCGTCGGCTCGAGGTGCCCGTGCACGGGCTTCCGCATTCCGCCGCTCTGTTGTCCCGTATGGATGAGCTCGTGGCCGCCGGTGAAGCCGAGAGTTGTCCTGGCTGGCCGCCGACGATCCGATTCGATTCCGTGGACACGCTCGGCCGCCTCATCGCCGGCGAGCGGGAGCTGACCCTGGGAACGGCCGGAAACCCGGCGCCCGGTCGACCCATCTCGGCCGACGCTGCGCTCACGCAACTCGGCGACGGCGGCCCGTTCGAGGCTGTCCACTACGAGATCTGAAACCCCGTGGATTGCTCAGTACTTGCCCCTGAAGGCAAAGGGCTTCTTCAGGTCGTCTTTGTCGAACCCGTCTTCACGCTCCGGGTTCTGCGCGATCTCGGCCCGGGTCAGGGCGATTCCTCCGGCCATGACGGCGCCGTAGACCGTGATGGCGAAGACGATCATTCCTACGATGAAGATCGCTGTCTGGCTCATGACGAGACCTTCTCGGTCTGAGCAATCGGCGCAGGCGTGTCGACGGAGCCGAGCAGGAGCGTGCCGAGCGAGTGGATCGACGGCACCCAGAGGCCAACGAAGATCCCGGCCATCTGCTCGTCCTGGACGAAGTACAGGTAGACCGAGAAGAGGAACGAGGCGAACCCGGCAATGATGAACGGGAGCTTCAGTCGTACGTCTTGGGGAAGGTTGGTCATGTCGGTTTCCTCCGATGTGTAGGGCGTCGATCACTACTTCGTCTGTCAGCGCAATTTGGATGCGCTTCGACGTTGTTCCATGCGTGACATGCGGCATGAAGGCAAGCCGCCTCCGTAGGACCTTGTCCTCTGACTGATTGCTGCCCGTAGACGACCATGCAGACATGGCCACTGCCTTCAGAACCTGGCTTTTTCCCATGGTTCTCTTGGTCGCGCTGGGGTTGGGCATCCTGACCGGCTGCGTCAACGACGACGACGGTGCGGAGACCACGTCACTCCCGGCAACCACCGAGCCCTCCACCCCAGCCACCAGCCCACCTACGTTGGTCGAGCCGGCCTTCGGGAGTACAGAAGTTCAGACGTCTTCGGTCCTGCCGCTCCTGCGAATGGAGTGGACATCGGTCGACCTCGAGGCTCCCGAAACCGACGGCTGGTTGCTGGGATTGACCACGCTCGGCGAGGAGTTCGTTGCCGTCGGCTCGAGTTGGACTGCGGGTGAATCCGCATTCGCACCGGGCACCCAGACCGTCAGGCAGTGGCGCTCATCCGATGGCCTCAGCTGGGATCTCGCCGATACGAAATCCATCGACGGCTGGATGGACAGAATCGTGGTGGTCGATGACCACCTCCTCGCCATGGGAAGCAGAACGGATGAATCAGGGCGTGCTCTTCCGATGATCTGGATCGACGACGGCTCGGGATGGGTGGAGACCGAGGTTGGTTGGTCCGGCGACGAGTCGCAGTCTCTCTACTTGTCCGCCGTGGCGTCGACACCGGCCGGTGTCGTGATGGCCGGCAACGTCCAACCGTTCTATCGAAACGACCCGATGGTGTTGTCGGTCGGTGGGTTCCGCATCGTGATCGACGACTTCGACGGCACCTACGTGGTCACCGAGGATGCCACGCAACGCACGGTCGCCGAAGGGTCGATCAGCGACATCTACCGGTGGAGCGAAGAAGGCCAACTCCTGTTCGACAACGACACCGGTGACATCCTCACAACGGTGCCGTGGGAGGTGTGGGACGACCTCTACCCGGCTTCTTCACCACTGCCGATCTACTTCCCCACCCCTCCCGGCGACGACATCGGCTCGATCGAATGGGACGGCTATCGAGTCACGGTCGAGGGTCTTGTCGACGGGTACGAGCTCGGCACCTATGCGATCACCGATCTCGATACCGGCCGAGTGATCGCCGGACCACTCGACGAGCTCTACCGAGGGCCGGGCCCACGCTTCTTCGATCGAGCCACAGGCGAACTGGCGCTGGCCTTTGATTGGGACGAATGGGATCGACTCACCAACGAGTGGTGGGAAGCCTCCTACGAGCCCCATGAGCCTCACGACGCCGAGGTTGTCGTGCTCTTCAGCGACGACCTCACCGCTGATCCGCCCATCTGGCGACAACAGACGTTGGCCTTGTCACCGGACAGCCACCTCGAGTCGTTGGTGGCGGTGGACGACCACTTCGTCGCCACGGTGCAAGAACACTACGAGTACTTGGGCAACCGGATCGCCTTCGTATCCGACGACGGGGTGACGTGGGAGCAGGCCGTGAGCCGGGGTGCGGACTACCTCCATCAGCTCGTGCCGACGTCGGATGGTGTGATGGCGTTGTCCAGCGGCGAGCAGGGGTCGATCGGCGGTGTTCCTCCAGCGACGGGCTCATCTGGCACGACGAGCTCTCGATCGGGCCCCAGAGCGACGGCAGTGATGCCTGGCTCGAGCTGATGGGTGCCGGCCCGATGGGCACCGTCGTCACCGCCGTTGTTCACGGACGGATATGAGCCTCAGGTACTGGAGATCACGGTCGACGAACTCACCGCTCGTTTCGGTGAACAGTTCGCGGTGGAGATCGTCGACTCGACCGGCGAGACGCGCCTGACCCTCACCTGGGAAGAACTCGAGCAGCCCACCCCCGGAGATCAGAACTGGGCGACCTACACCGACGGCGCGACCCACTTCTGGAATGCCGAAGGCGAACTGGTGATGACCATTCCCGACGAGACCGTGTGGGCCGCCTATGAAGACCAGTCGGCTGGCGCCGGCGAGGAACCCCAGACTGCGGTGTTCATCCGGCTCGAAGGAGGCGCGTGGTTCGAAACGACCCCGCCCACAACCATCGAGCCAGGCTCCAATCAGATCGTGACGCTCGGAGTCGACAAGGTCGTCATCGCACGGACGGTCTTCGATGACACCGGAACGCGGTACGAGGAGGAAGGCGAGTTCGCCGGTCACATCGAGTTCCTCGTCGGCACCGTGACCGAGAAACCGAGCCAAGACCAATCGTGACTGAGTGGCAAGAATTCCCCTGGCCGGCGCCGTCCACCGATCAGCGTCTCGATCGCCTCTGCGTCGAAACCACCGACCCGCTGCGCCCGGACTGCCGGATCGAAGGAGCGAACTTCATCTCGACGCCGGCGCCGCCGGGAGACGAGGTCGTCGTGTGCGCCTACAACGTCGAGCGAGGGCTACGTCTGGATGACCAGCTGGAAGCGTCTCGCCGGCGCCTCTGGCATGCCCTCACCCGACATCCTCCTGCTCAGCGAAGCCGACCGCGGATGCACGCGCAGCGATGGACGCAACGTTGCTCGGGCCTACGCAGAGCGGCTGGGCATGTGTTACGTCTACGGCGTCGAGTTCGTCGAGTTGCCGCGGGTGTGGGGACCGGGCGGCGCCATCCGTCATCGCTGCGAACACGGCAACGCAATCATTTCGCGTTACCCGCTCGGCAACGTCCGGGTGATCCGCCACCGGGAAACCCGCAGCTGGAACAGCGCGACGCAGCGCATGCTTCGGCTCGGTCAACCCCGCCACGGCGGGCGTGTCGCCGTGGCGGCCGACGTGCGGATCGGTGACCGGACCCTCCGCGTCTACGCGGTGCACTTCGAGTCCGGCCGGCCGGCCGATCGCGACACGATTCGTGAGGCCCAGGCCAGGGAACTGCTGGCCGACGCCGCGGGGGTGAGCTCAGGAGTGGTCATCGGTGGCGACATGAACGTCGTTCGATACACGGGATCGGCCGAGAGTGACCCGACCGTGGGCGCACTGCTCGCCGATGGTTTCCACGATGCCCACGTCGCACTCGCGCCGAGCGAACGGATCACCACGGACTCGGGAGTCGTCATCGACCTGATCGTCGGTCGCAGCATGCAGATCATCGATGCCGGTGTCGGTCCTCGAGCGACATGGCACGACCTGTCCGACCACCTCCCGGTCTGGGCCCGCTTCCGATGGTGAGCGCCGCCCCGGCGGGGCCGCCATGAGCGCCGAACAAAGCCTGACACGGGTTCGCACCAACGTGATGCTGTGGCTGTTCGTTGTGGTGTTCGCCCGGCTCTACACGGTCGTGCTCTGCCACGTGCCACGGCTCGTATTCGATTCCGATCCGGTCTGCGACACCTGGTTCCGGGGTATTGCGGGCTATCTCTGGGTGGAGCTGGTCTTCTACGGCCCGGTCATGTGGTTCGCCCTCCACCAGATCAGCTCCGACGTGTTCGGCGACGTGCCGACCGAGGCCCGAGCACTGCAGCTTCACCGTCGCCGACATCTGGTGGCAGAGGCAGCGATCGCTGTCCTCTTCTATGGCATCGGCGTTCATGTCGCCGACACGGTCGAGGTGTTCTCGCGGCTGAGCGAGGGTGTGACCGATGGTCCGATCTACGAGCTCGTCTACTTCATCGACGAGGGGGTGTCGCACTACATCCAGTTCGTCTCGCTGATCTTCGTCCTCGGGTGGATCGTGATCTTCGATCGACGGGGCCGGACCGCCCATTCCTCGCTGGCCCTGTTCCTGGGTACTGCGCACGGCCTCGAGCGGAGCGTCGGCATCATCGAAGGCGAGAAGTGGTTCATCGGGCCGGCGGTCATGGCCTGGATGGCGGCCGCCGTCGTGCTTCGATGGCGGCGTGTCGGGTCGGAGGCGGTGACAGAGTTCTTCGTTCGCTACGCGGTGGCCTTCGTGGCGGTCGTCCCCATCGCGCAGGTGCTCTACTACGCGTGGCTCGGAAGTTTCACGCCGCCGTCGGAGCTGTCCGAGTCGGAATACGCCGAGCTGGCTGTCGGCATGATCATCCTGTCGGTGGTGGGGACGTCGGTCGCTCTGGCGGTCGATCGCTGGCGGCTGCTCAGGCGCCCCAGTACCGGGTCGGGTTGACGGACACCGGCGCCGGATCGGGCCCTTCGGACGGATCCGGATCATCCCCGCGTGACTATGGTGACCCGGGTGCCCGACGCTGACGCTCCTGCATCCGCTGAGGGTTGGACCAGTCGCTCGGGGTTCATTCTCGCCACCATCGGATCCGCGGTCGGGGTCGGCAGCATCTGGAAGTTCCCGTACGAGGTGGGGGCCAACGGCGGTGGCGCATTCGTGCTGGTGTACATGCTCGGCCTCGTGTTGGTGGTCGTGCCACTCATGCTCGCCGAGTTCGCCATCGGCCATCGGGGGCAGGCCGACGCTGCCACCAGCATGGAAATCGTTGCCGGCGAAGAGTCGGCCTCGACTCGGTGGCGTGTGTTCGGACTCTTGGGGGCGGTCACCGCGTTCCTCATCCTCAGCTTCTACGCAGTGGTCGGCGGATGGACCCTGACCTACGCGTACGACACGCTGGTCGACGGCCTGCCCGGGGGCGCCGGCGAGGCGAGCGGCGGCTTCGATGATCTCCTGGCCTCGCCCGGGCGGATGATGCTCTTCCAGGCTTTGTTCCTCGGACTCGTCGCCGCTGTCGTGGTTCGTGGTGTGCAGAACGGCATCGAGTCGGCCATGAAGATCCTCATGCCCCTCATGGCTCTGCTGCTCACCGCCATCGCCATCTACTCAATGCGCAACGGCGCCGCCTCGGCGACCCTTCGTTTCCTCTTCGTCCCCGATTTCGACGACCTGACCGGTCGTGGAGTGCTCGACGCCCTGGGGCTGGGCTTCTTCTCGATCGGGGTGGGGCTGGGCATCCTCCTCACCTACGCGGCGTACAGCCCACCCGGCGTCGACCTCAAGACGGTGGCCATCGCGTCGGTCGCGGCCGACACCGTGATCTCGTTCGTGGCCGGGCTCGCGGTCTTCCCGGTGGTCTTCGCCAACAACCTGGACGCTGCCAGCGGACCTGGTCTCGTGTTCGAGACGCTGCCGGTGGCGTTCGGGGTCATGCCGGCGGGCCGTTCGGTCGCAGTGGCGTTCTTCGCCCTGCTCGCCATGGCCGCACTCGGCTCGGCCATTTCCATGCTCGAGGCGGTGGTGGCCGTGCTCGACCGCCGCCTCGGCTGGTCGCGACACAAGTCAGTCGGCGTGGCCGCCACCTCCTGCTTCGTCGCCGGCATGGCAACCGTGGCGTCGTTCAACGTCTGGAGTGACGTTCACCCGTTCAGCTGGATGGAGCGCTATGAGAACGCGACCATCTACGACCTCCTCGACGACGCCACGTCGCAGCTCATGCTGCCCGCCGGCGGATTGGCCATCGCCGTGTTCACCGGATGGGTCCTGTCCGACCGGCTGCTGCGCGACGAGCTCGGCCTGCGGGGCGTCCCCCTCGTCGCCCTGCGCTGGACGCTGCGGGTGGTTGCTCCCGTGACCATCACGGCCGCGGCCGTCGTGTCCCTCCTCGGCTGAGTCGCCGTACTGGGTCAGCGGTCCAGTTCGAGCACGGCGAAGTCAGCGGCGAGAGCGGCGACATGGTCGGCCAACTCATCGACCGGTACCGGGCGACACAGGTAGTAGCCCTGCGCCAGGGTTGCTCCCATGGTCTCCAGTTCTGCCAACTGCACAGCGGTTTCGACACCTTCCATGACCACGCTGTTGCCGACGACCGTGGCAAGGTCGCGGATGCTTCGCACCAATGCGCTCTGGCGCGGGTCCGAGCCGAGCTTGGCGATGAGACTCAGATCGAGTTTCACTGCGTCGATCGGCAGGTTCAAGAGTTGATCGAGGGATGAATACCCGGTCCCGAAATCGTCGATGGCGAATCGCACACCGAGCGCATGGAGGGCGTGGAACTGGTCGAGATCGCTCTCGTCGCCGATCAGCTCATGGGACTCGGTGAGCTCGAGGAAGAGCTGGCCCGGCTGGATGCCGAACTCGGCGATGGTGTCGGCAACCGACTGCACCAACCGTCCCCTGGCGAACTCGACCGAGGAGACGTTGACCGTGACGCTGCTTTCCCGCAGGAGCGGGTCGTCCGACCAGACGGCAAGCATCCTGCCGGCGGTCCGAAGCATGTGGCGGGTGAGATCGCTGATGAGGCCGATCTCCTCGGCCAGCGGGATGAACACACTGGGGGGAACCATCGCCCCACTCGGGAGCCGCCATCTCGCCAGCAGCTCGACAGCGCGGATGCTCCCGCTCGGGATCGCGAAGATGGGCTGGGCGTGTGCCTCGAACGACTCCGCTCGGACCGCTCGACGCAGGTGTGTCTCGAGGCCGCTGCGCTCGTGGAGCTCGTTTCTGAGCTCGTCGTCGAAGTGGACGACCTGCCGGCGCCCCGTCTTCTTCGCCCGGTACATCGCATGATCGGCATTGAGGAGCAGGCGCTCCGGGGTCGCCATCGACGGCGGGAGTGTGGCGATGCCGACGCTGGCCGAGAGGTAGATCTCGTCGTTGTTCGTCGATGCCATGGGCCGCTCGAGGTCATCGATGATGCGGTTCGCCAGCCGAGTCGAGGTGGGCCTGTCGTATGTTCCGTCGAGCAGGACGACGAACTCGTCTCCGCCGAGCCGCCCGATCACATCCACCGCTCGGAGAGAGGACCGGAGCCGTTCTGCGGTCTCGCCCAGAGCCAGGTCGCCTCCGGCGTGCCCGAACCGGTCGTTGATCTCCTTGAAGTGGTCGAGGTCGATGAACATCAGGGTGATGGGCTCACCGAGCGAACGTGCTCGGTGGGTCAGCTGTTGCATGACGCCGGCACGGTTCAGCAGCCTGGTGAGAGGGTCGTGGGTGGCAGCCCACAGGTTGTCCTCGGCGATGCGACCGGAACGAATTCGGAGCTCGATCAGCTCGGTCCAGAGCCGGTCGTTCCGCTTCAGGCTCTGGACGGTGATGGCAGCGAAGGTGACGACCGCGAGAGCCAAGAGCGGTTGCCCGGCGACGATCAGGGCCGACGCAGCACCAAGGCACATCGGAATGATGAACACCTTGCCGAGCGAGTTGACACCGGAGATCCCCGACATCGCTCCGGCGCTGACCGCGAAGATCATTCCGAGGGTGATCCACCGGAAATCCGAGTCGCTCGTGAGTGAGAGGTCGAGCCACAGCAATGCGCCGTAGCCGGCCCCGGCCAGGACCTGGAACCATGGAGCGGACTTCGGCAGGCCCTCATCGTTGAGTGCGTTGGCCAACCTCGGGACGACCACGGCTGCGATCTGCATCACCAGCACGACGAACATGGCGACCACCCACCACATGAGACCCTGTGGTGACCGATCGGCCGCGGTGACGACCGCGGTGTAGAAGGAGACGGTGGCGATCGTTCCGATGGGCGCCCCCCAGCGGTTGGCGAAGAAGAAGCGCGAGCGTTCGTTTCTGATCGCAGAAGCCAACCCGGGGTCGTCGGCGTCCAGCGGCGGCATCGCGAAAGTGTCGACCAATCTGACGCCTTTGTGAGGCTCGGAGCCCCCGATACGAGGCGTCCGCCGCCGGTGTCGTAGAGTCCGGCGCAGATGTTGCTGGTCGTGTGTTCGCTCGTTTCCAGCGCCTCATTCTTCTTTTACGGGTTCGAGACCCTCACGAAGGAACGACTGCGAGCGGAATACCGGCGCTACGGCATGCCGGGCCTGCGAACGTTCGCCGGAACGATGCAGGTACTCGGCGCGGCCGGTGTGCTCATCGGTCTGGGGTTCGCACCCCTGGGAGCGACCGCCGCCGGTGGTCTGGCCCTGATGATGTTCCTCGGGCTGCTCGTCCGGCTCAGCATCGGTGATGCGTTGCGACTGATGATTCCGGCAGCCTCGCTCTGCGTGATCAACACCGTTCTGTTGGTGCTGTTCCTCCTGCGCTGAGGCTCGGGTGAACCTTGCTCAGTCGTCGCGGTGCAGGATCGCCGAGATGGCAGAAAGGGAGAAGACGGTGATCGCCGGCATGGCCCGCTTGATCGGGTCCTTGACCTTCACGTGCATGCCGATGGCACCAAGCATGAACATGGCAAGACCGGCGGATGCGGGCCGCACGAGCTTCGGGAACCAGTGACCGGCCAGCATCATGCTCGCCAGGCTCACCTTCGTCGCCCCGACGGCGTACATGGTGTTCTCCGACATCCCGTACTCGGCGAACTCCTCCTTCATGTTCGTTGCGTCACCGCCGCGATATCCGGTGTCCTTGTTGAACCGGTTGAACCAGACGTTCAGGATCCACAGGCCGGCAACTGTTCGAGCAATCGTTCCGATGTTCTGCATGAGTTCTACGTTCCCCTCGATTGGACGCCGCAAACCGGCGTCCTCCGCATTCTCCCGCAGACGCTCACTCTTTGAAGCATCGAGCGAGCCGGGGTCTTCGCCCCGGCTCGCCCTCCCTCCGGTCGTCACGCCATGGGCGGTCCGATGATGTCGCAGTTGTGCTGGGCGGCGTGGGCCGTGAGCGCCGGCCCGTCCACCGGCTGCGGCGTCGGCAGATAGCCACCGGAGGTGACAGCCCGGCTGCCCTCGAGGTGGAAGTCCTCGAACCCGGCCGGTGTGATCACCTCGAGGTAGTGCGCCTCGTCGCTGTCGATCCGGAACGAGTGAGGAACGTCGCGGGGCAGCCACGCCATCTCGCCAGGACCGCACGTCTTCTCCTCGCCGTCGAGCAGCACCGTGAGCCGGCCCTCGATGACGTACATCGCCGTGTCCTCGTCGTGATGCACGTGGAGCGGCGGCGAGAATCCCTGGCCGCCCCGCCACTCGATCGTGGCCAGCTTGCCGTCGGTCGTACCGCCGTCATTGATGATCCGCATCCAGGTGTCGAGGAACCAGCGCCCGTCTTCGGGTGCGGTTGCCGCCCCGGTCGTCGCTGTCGCCGTTGTCTCCGTCATGATGTGCCTTTCGTTTGGTGGTTGGTGTTCTGTCTCAGCTGCCGTCGTCGGCGAGCTGGGCGGTGATGGCGGGATGGTCGAGCCAGACGTTCTCGCGGGTGATCAGGCCGTCGTCGTCGAACTCCATGACGTGCAGGATCCGGAACCGGAGTGGCCGGTTCATGCCGGGGACGCCGAGCGGAGCCGACGGCCCGACCGATCCAGAGGCTCTCGTCGGTCAGACAGTTGTGGCCGTAGTAGCGGTGCAGGGTCTCGACTCGTTCCCCGGCGAGATCGGCGAAGACCTGTTCGTAGGTCGGTCGGGTCTCGTCGTGGCCGATCGTGGGGCCGTCGGGGCACCGACGATGTCGTGCACGACGTCTGGTGACGAGCGTGGCGAGCACGCCGTCGACGTCGTCGGCCATCTCGAAGGCGAAATGGCGGTCCATGAGCTCGTCCATCTGGGCTGGAGTCAGTGACATGTCCGGCCTCGTCCGGTCAGGCACCGAAGGCGATCAGCTCGAGCTGGATGCCGTCCGGGTCGTAGAAGGTCAGGAGCGAGATCGGCGTGCCCTGCATCGGGTACACGCCGGAGATGCGTGACGCCGTGGCCATCGAGATGGATCGCCCACGCGCCGAGGGCGCCGACGTCGGCGACCTGGAAGCAGAGGTGGTCCAGACCGGTGCGGGTCGGATCGAATCCGTCGTCGTCACGGGCCGGGTGATGGTCGAGGCCGACGTTCATCGACATGTCCGGCGTGCCCATCACGACGGCGAAGCCGCCTTCATCGCTGTGGTGATGGGCTTCTTCGAATTGGCGCTCCAGTCCCAGCACCCGCCCGTACCACTCGGCGCTCGCTTCCACATCACGCACCGTCAAACCGACGTGCTGGATTCCGGTGAGTGTCGGCCTGGTGGTCGCCGCCCCCGCCTCGGTGGTGATCTCGGTCGTGGTCATCATCAATCTCCTTCTGCGTGGTGCTGCGTCTTCGGGTTGAAGACGAACGGTAAAGACGGTCGACCGGCCGGTGAATCCCTTGCGACGGGTGTTGTTGCTGCCGGCTGAGGGGGTCGACACCCCCTCATCGGGGGATCGACCAGCCGAACGCCGCCACCTAACGTCAGGCCATGGCAATTGGTGACTTCACTCGTGCCCGCGACCGGATCCGGGCGCTCGATGACGAGCAGCCCGACCTGACTGCGACCCTCGAGGCGGCACAAGCGGCGCTGCACGACGTGTGCGACTTCTCCTGGAGCGCGTTGATGACCGTCGACCCGGTGACGTTGCTGCCGACCGGCGGTCTGGTCGAGGGATTCTCGGCCGATGCGTGTGCGCCGTTCTGGGACGACGAGCTGCTCGCCCCCGGCTACAACAAGTTCACCGACCTGGCCCGCAGCAACGACAACGGTGGCCACGCTGTACGACGCAACCGACGGCGACCTGGGCCGGGCACCGATCTACAACAACCTCTACGCCGGCCTCGGCGTCGCCGACGAACTCCGCGCCGCCTTCGTACGTCGGGACCACCTGCTGGGGAGTTGTCAGCCTGCTTCGATCAGCCGACGACGGTCCGTTCACCGACGAGGAGTGTCGTCACGTCACGCAACCTCGTGCCGATCATCGCCAAGGCTCTTCGGGCCAGCGTGGTCGCCTTGGACATGGAAGCCAAAGGCGCCGCAGCCATGTTGGTCGTCGACGGCGACAACAAGATCGCAGAACCTCACGATCGAGGCCGGCCGCATGCTCGACGACCTCCGCACCGTCGGCGTCGACGAAACCGGGCTTCCCGCCATCGTGCGAAACGTGGTCACCCGGGCCAGGGCCAGTCGATCGTCGACACACCTCGCGACCCGCCTCCACGGCACCTCCGGCGTGTGGCGACGCATGACGGCGATCCCCATGGAGGGACCCGATGGCTCGGTCGCGGTGATGATCGAGCCGGCCCGGGCCGCCGATCTCACCCCGATCCTGCTCGAGGCCTACGGGTTGACCGAACGCGAGATCGACATCGTGATCCTCCTCGCCCGAGGGCTGGCGACCAAGGACATCGCCGCCGAACTCAGCATCTCGTCGCACACGGTCCGGGACCATGTGAAAGCGATCTTCACCAAGACGGGGTTCAGCACCCGAGGCGAGCTCATCGCTCGAGTGTTCTCCGACCACCTCCTCGACGGTTTCCACGCTGCAGTGCACCGCGTCGACTGAGCCGGCAGCGTCGGCGACGCGAACGCAATCGAAACGACCTTCGGATGACACGACGGGCGACGTTTGTCCGACTCGGCACAGCGCAAGAACTCGAACAGGCTGTCTCCAGCGGCTCACCGTGAACCGCACGAACAGAGGAGACCCCAATGACCGCCACCATCCAGACCGAACACGGCTACCAGCAACCGGCCAACCGAGTCAGCGCCCCGGCGAAACAGTCGGTCATGATCGGCTGCCTCTACGCCCTGATCGTCGCCAACTTGGTCCAGGTCCTCGCCGGGTTCACCGGCGCCGACCCGAGCCCGCCATCAGCAGTGGTCCCCGGCATCGCTGCAACCGCGCTGCTCGGACTCGGCGCCCTGCCGATGATCCAAGATCGCCATCCGGCCGGCTACAAGCTCGGGATCGCCTTCTGCCTGGCATCGATGGTGGGAATGGGCCCACACAAACTGTTCATGGAGAACGGCGGCGTGATCGCCCCGATGGCACTCGTCGGTTTCGCCTTCGAAGTCGTCTTCATCATCCACGCAGTCCGAGCGCTCCGGTCCAATTGATCGCCACACTGTGCAGATGACAGACGGACCGACCTCCAACGAGCACGGACATGACGGGCACGGCCATCACAACGACCGGGGTCTCGCCGGGGCCGTCCGCTATCTGCGATGGCTTCCCCAATTGTGGCGGTCCGAGATCAACGACGCTGTGGTCGCCCTGGTGGCGCCCCGATCGGGTGAGCGAACGGTCGACGTCGGTGCCGGGATCGGTGCCGGCGCGTTCCCGGCTGCAGCAGCCGGCGCCCACGTCCTGGCCGTGGAACCGACGCCGTTCCTGCGACGAGCGTTCCAGCTCCGTCGGGCGATCAGCCGCCACCGCAGCTCGATCGACATCGCCGACGGCGCGGCCGAACAGATCCCGGCCGGTGACAGCACGATCGATGCGGTGTGGGCGGTGAACACGATGCACCACTGGGTCGACGTCGAGCGCGGTGTCACCGAGATCGCCCGGGTCCTCACCCCCGGCGGGCGGGTGGTGCTGGTCGACGAAGACTTCACGGACCCGACCCACCCCGAACACGAGCAGTTCGGCGATGACCACGGCCCCGCGCATCACGGATTCACGATGGTCGAGGCCTCGGCCATGGCAGATCTGCTGCGAGCGGTCGGACTCACCGAGGTCGACACCTCACTCGACACCGTCGTCGGCCGCCCCGTGCTCGCCGTCACCGCCCGCAAGCCGAGCTGACCGGGCTACATCCCACCGAGAACGGCGAAGCTGCCGACGGCAGTGACGATCTCCTTGTCGCCGACACGGGCCACGGCGTCGATGTGGATGATGCGTCGACCGGCCCGACGGACCACGGCCTCCACCTCGATCGTGCCCTCGGCGCGGGCCGACAGGTAGCGGGTGTGGATGTCGATCGTGGCGCACAAGAGGCCCTCGTCCAGCACGCTCATCGCCGCCGCTCCCATCGCCGTGTCGATCATGGCGAACGGCACCGAACCGTGGACGACCCCGTTCGGATTCAGGTGTCGGTGTTCGATCACGAGCGACGCTCGACCGACACCATCCGCCCCCTCGACGGTGAACCCGAGCAGGTCCTTCAGCGGGAAGTCATGGCCGGCCTGCTCACTCATGGCAAGCAAGCTAGGCGAGACCGACAGAAGACAGCGAGGCTGGTGACCAAGCCGGCTGGGATGGTGGCACCATTGAGCGATGCGCCAGTCGTCCACCCCTCGCCGCACCGTCGGTCGGGCGCGGGTCGTCGTATGACCGGATGGTTCCGGCGTGGAGCCGAGGAGGACGAGCCGGTCGCTGCTTCTGCCGAGGACGGCGAGCTCGTCTACTGCGGGGACGACGGCAACGGGCTGCTGCTGACCGGCCCGACCGCGGCGGTGGCCGAGATCGTCGATCGGCTCCAACGGATCGGCGGGACGGCGATCGTCGCCTCGCCGGTGGTGCCGACCGAGGCCTTGGCCGTGTTCGCCACCGGCTTCGCCGACGGTGCCACCTCGAGCCAGTACATCCGCCACACCCCGTCCAGTCGTCTGCTCCTGGAACAGCACGGAGCCATTCCCGCCGGCGGCGGTTCGTTCCGATCGATGGTCCACGACGGACGCGGCATTGCCGGCAATCTCGACTGGGAAGTCGTGAACTCCGGTCCCGAGCGAGCACTCGCTTTCCAGTCAGCGGCCATCGGCCTGGCCTTGCGCACGGCAATCAAGAACGTCGAGGTCGCGGTCGAGCGGGTCGAGGACAAAGTCGACCATGTCATCGCCATGCTCCGTTCCGAGCGGCTCGGCAGTGTGCTCGGCGACCGGCGCACGCTCGACGGGTTGGTCGGCCACCTCGATGCCGGCGATGCGCTGACCGCGGCCGACTGGAGCTCCGTCGCCGCGCTCGGCCCCGCCATCACCCGCGACCTCGAGAAGCTCCGAGCCCATCTCCGGACCCAGCTCGAAGAAGCCGAATCGAGTTGGAGGCCGCGGCAGCGGGCCAAGGCGGCAGATCAGCTGCTGGCCGACGAGCTGCTGTCCGAGACCCTGGCCCTCCTCCTCGTTGCCGAACACAACTTCTCGCAGTGGCAGCAGCTCCGCGTCCGGCGGATCGCCAACGATGAACCCGAGCATCTCGAGGCCGCCGTCCGTCAAGCGCAAGCGGCGATGCGGGAGCACCTCGATCAAGACCAGGCGTTCCTCGATCAGTTCCTTCGGGCCCAAGCACACCTGCTCGAACCGAAGGCCATCGATGTCCTGGCCCCATTCCAGAGCCGAGCACTCGGTCGGGCCGAAAGTGAGCTCACCGCGCTGGCCGAATGGTTCGCAGAACAGCGGCTGCTGGAGTTCGAAGCCGCCGATCGCCAAGAGCGCCCAACGCTCCCCAAAACCGTCGGAGCCATCCTCGAGGCGGGGCGTGACCGAGTCCCCGGCTGGAAGTCAGAGGAACCCGATCTGCCGGACGACTACGACCTGCCCGACCCCGGTGACACTGCAAGCCTGCGCGACATGACCGAGTACGACTTCGACCCAGCTTCCGGGGACGAGTAGTTTTCGTCCCGGTGAACGAGCTTCCGTATGGAGTCGTCGGTGGAGGAATCGTCGGACTCGCGATCGCCCGCGAATTCACTCGCCGACATCCGGGGCGCGAGGTCCTCGTCTTCGAGAAGGAAGCGGAGCTGGCAACGCACCAGACGGGACACAACTCCGGCGTCGTCCATGCGGGCATCTACTACAAACCCGGGAGCCTGAAAGCCGAACTCTGCACACGGGGCCGCGAACTTCTCCGAGACTTCTGCGGGGAACACGACGTCGACTACGTCGAGTGCGGGAAGCTGGTTGTGGCGCTCGATGATTCCGAGCTGGACCGACTCGATGCCCTGGAACGATCAGCGACCGAGAACGGCGTGCCGAACCTCCGGCGGGTGGACGGTGCAGAGATTCGAGAGATCGAACCGCACGCCGCTGGAATCGCCGCGCTGCACTCACCGGCAACGGCGATCACGGACTACGGAGCCGTCGCCCAGGCGTACGCCAACGACATCGAGGCGGCCGGCGGCCGGATCCATCTCTCCTCGCCGGTCAGCGGGATCGACCGAACGGGCAGCGGGATCACCGTCACGACCGCTGAGCGGCACGTTCCAGGTTGCGAAACTCGTGATCTGTGCCGGCCTCCAAGCTGACCGCGTCTCCCGGCGCGGGGCAGAACGCACAGGGGCTCGAATCGTGCCCTTCCGCGGCGAGTACATGGACATCAAACCCGAGAAGCGTGACCTGGTGCGCGGCCTGATCTACCCCGTGCCCGACCCCCGTTATCCCTTCCTCGGGGTGCACTTCACCAGACGGGTCAGCGGCGTGGTCGACGTCGGACCGAACGCCGTGCTCGCCCTGGACCGGGAGGGGTACGGACGCATGAGTGCGCGAGGACAGGGACGTGCGCGACATCGTGACCTGGCCAGGGTTCTGGCGCATGGCATCGCAGCACTGGCGAACGGGCGCGAAGGAGGTCTACGGCTCGTTGTCCACCCGTGCGTACATGAAGGGTGCCAGCCGGTACGTTCCCGAGATCGGAGCCGACGATGTGGTCCGAGGGACGGTCGGCGTGCGTGCCCAGGCCGTCGACCGCGACGGCTCACTCGTCGACGACTTTCGGATCGACGAGGAGGACGGCATCGTCAGTGTGCGCAACGCGCCATCACCGGCAGCGACGTCGAGCCTTGCCATCGCGGAGTACGTCGTCGACGCAAGCGAGGGTCGCTGATCAGCCCCAGCAGTCCTCGCGACCCCGCTGGCTCGACACGATGTTGATTCCGAGATCAAGCCCGTCGGCGCTGTCGGTCACGACCAGTTCTCCTTTCGAGATGTAGCAGCGCCGGTTCGAACCGGCACGATCCTGTGTCCCTCGTTCGTGTTCCCTGCCTGCTCAGCAGCGGTTGGCTCGGCAAGACTGTGCGACGTGCTTCGTGTGAACACCACCGTTGTTGCTGTCGTGACGGCCGATGAGCAGTTGGTCGAGCGGTCCGTGGCGCCGAACGTTGCGATTGGTCGTCCTGATCCCGAGCTGCCGGTGCTCGATCGATCGGCGGCGGCATGGTCGGCGGCGAAGCGGACGGGTCGCACGTACTTCGTGCACGATGCCGATCCGCTGGCCGAGGTGGCAGAGGCCTGGACCGAGTTCTTCGATGGCTCGGCCCCGCACGGTTCGATCGAGGTGGCTCGTGAGTCGGTGTTGGCCAGGTGGCGTGCCGGCTCGGTGGCGCTACCCGACTACTACCTGCTGGATGCGCCAGATGACCTGACGCCGACCATGCGCCATTGGTACCTCGGGGTCTTGGCCGGTGCTGCCCTGACCCGGGTGGTGGCCCTCGAACCCGACCGTTCGATCGGTGACCACTTGGGTTCCCTGCCGGCAGGCCGCTGGTGGCCACCGCTCGATCAACTGCTCGAAGGGATCGAGCACGTCGTCCCCGATCGGGTGGAGCACGTCAGCCACGTCAGCGAGCCTGGCACGCCGGGGATCGTCGTTCGCTCCTGAACCGGTCGATTCACCCGGGTCGGCTTGCGGGTGGGTGATCGACAAGGCGTGCTCGGACGAGGTCGGTTTCGGGAGAGCTCAGCTGGCGATTTGCCTTGACGCTGACCGTGACGGTGTCGGCAGTGGCCTCGTTGAGGGAACGGTGGGCCTCGATGTCGCGCAAGAACACCAGACCGGTCAGACCGACGTCGTTGGATGACCCGGTCAGGCGGTCGACCGCGCCACTCTCGTTGGCGGACGCCCACTCCTCGATCGACATGGTGATGTCGCTGACGACGGGCACCTGTGACAGGTTGGTCACCGACTCGATCGCATGATGCCCCGCGTGCCAGGTGGCGCCGTCGAGCGTGCGAAGCCGAACCGACGCGGCTCCTATCAGGTCGACGGTGCCCTTCTCCTCGCTGCCGGAGACTCGCAGCACGACCTCGTCGCCGATTGCGTACCGGTCCTCGAGGAGCGCCCGGCTTCCGGCCAGGAGGTCTTTCACGAGATCCTGACCGCTCAACGCGATCGCCAGGCCGATGAAGCCTGCACTCGAGATGGCAAACACCGGGTCGACACCAAGGCGCTTGAGCGCCACCAACGTGGCCACCGCGAAGATCATCAGCGTGATGATGTGGCCCAACATCCCCGCCACCGCATCAGCGCGTTGCCGCCGACGTACGTCGGCTTGGCCGTTGTCGCCGCGACGATCGAGGCGAACCCGCCACGACCCTCCGGTGCGTTGGGCACGGCGAACGGCCCGTCGCGTGAGGGTGCGGATCGTCGTGCGGGCGCACCACGATGCAGCGACCGCAACGGGGAGCAGCATCAGTGCTTCGGTCAGCGAAGCGAACCGGGAATACATGAGAAGTCGGCCTCCGAGGACGATGGGTCAAATGTTTCATTTGTATGACGGCCGGTATCGTGCCACGAGATCGGGTGGATGCGATGTCGCGGTGTCGGGGGACACAGACTGCGGCGCCGTCGTAGAGCCGTGGCCATTGCTGCGTCCAGCCGGCATCCCACTGACAAACGCAATCGCTGTTGCACCGATCTAGTCTCTGACCGAACACCGAAGCCGAGGGGACACCATGAGCACGAACGCAACAACCGAGAGTTCGGAGTTGAAGGCCACGCTGAACCTTCAGCGCAAGGCGGCAATCACCGGCGGCGGTGCCTTTGATCACGCAGGCAAGGTCCGGGTCGAGCGCTTGGTCGACTTCGACATGAAGCGCACCATCTTCGGTGCGCTCGAAGGCGTGCCGAAGATGTTCATGACCGAGAAGCTGGCCAAGGAACCCGTCTGGAACGACGCCCCCGCCGCCGAGGTCGAAGCCGCCTACGCCGAGCTCGAAGCGGCGCAGCCGATCCCCAAGATCGACCAGCGCCTCATCGACTTCATGGTCGAGGAGTGCGACTTCAGCATGGAACACGCCGACGGCACGTTCCTGGAGCACCTCGTCTTCTGCCACGACTACGCGGCCCGCCACTATCCCGAGCACTCGCCCAACGTGGCCCTGCTGCACTCGATCCTCGGCACGGCCACCAACACCTTCGCCATGGACGCAGCGAAGATCCCGAAGCTGAAAGCGCTACTCACCGACTTCGAAGCACTGCACGTCGAGAGCTTCCCTTCCGTGCTCCGGCTCTTCTACAACGGCGACTTCCTCGACGAACTCGAAGCCAACCTGCACCGGCTCGACCAGCTCGAAGCGCTGCACCTCCATCGTGTGATCGACAACGAGCCGCTCACGATCGACGCCGAGAACTTGTGGATCAACCTCAACTTCCACCTGATGCACTTCGTCGACTTCATGCCGTCGGCCAACTGGTCATCCCAACGGGCCGATCCGCTCATGCAGATGTTCCACCGCCTCTCTGACCTGCTCGACCGCGCCGGCAAACGCGAGGCGGCGGTCACCGTCTCCTTCCCGACCGACAAGGTGGCGCCGATCGACGAAGAGCGCACCCTGGTCGGTCGCATCATCGGGCTGTTGCCCGCGTCGATCACGATGAAGCTGGCGAAGAAGTCGATCCAGGAGTACTCCGCCGAGGCCGGCCACGACCTGTCCTACCGCCTCACCTGGACCTAGCATTCCGTCTGGCCTGACACGGTGCCGATCGTTACCTTTGGCGACGTGCCAACGATTCATTACGACCGATATCCGGACTTCGACGAGCTCACCGGCTGGTTGGAGAGCTTCGCATCCGACCACCCCGACCTCGTCCGCCTCAGCTCGATCGGTTCGTCGTACGAAGGCCGCGACCTCTGGCTGTTGACGATCACGAACCACGCCGTTGGCGAAGCGTCGGAGAAGCCGGCGATCTGGATCGACGGCAACATCCACGCCACCGAAGTCACCGCAACGATGGCGATCGTCCATCTCGTCGACCAGCTCACCAGCGGCTTCGGCACCGATGCCGACATCACCCGAGCACTCGACACCCGCACCTTCTACCTCGTCCCGCGAGTCAACCCGGACGGGGCTGAGCTGGCCGTTGCCGAGGTCCCGAGGCCGGTGCGGGGCAGCGTGCACGCATGGCCGCGAACCGAACAGCTCGACGGCCTCGTGGCCGAGGACATCGACAAGGACGGTCGAATCCTGCAGATGCGCGTCGAGGATTCGAACGGTGCATGGAAGCCGTACCCCAACGACCCCCGGCTGCTGATCGCTCGCGAGCCGGACGAGGAGGCGACGGCCCGTACTACCGACTCCTGGGTGAGGGGATGATCCAGAACTACGACGGCGTGCTCGTGCCGTCCGCCCCGCTCCTCGAAGGCATCGACCCGAACCGCCAGTTCCCCTACAACTGGGAGCGCAAGGTCGAGGGGCCCTGGGATGCCGGCGAGTTCCCCGGCAGCGAACCCGAGATCGGCGCCCTGCTCGCCGCCATCACCGAACGCAAGAACATCTGCGCCTACTTCGCCTATCACACCTTCGCCGGTGTCCACATCCGTGCCTACAGCGATCAGCCGGACGAGTCGATGGCGGCCGACGACCTCTGGACCTACGACGTCCTCGGTCAGATGGCGACCGACCTCACCGGCTACCCGACCATCTCGGGCTATCACGATTTCCGCTACCACCCGAAGAGCGTCATCCACGGTGTCGGCACCGACTGGGCCTTCGACCATCTCGGCGTCTACGGATGGACGACGGAGTTCTGGAACGTCCTGGGCGCCGCCGGACTCGACGACGCCGATCCGCTCGAGTGGTACCGAACGCACAGCCTCGACGACGAACTCCAACTCCTTGCCTGGGTCGACGACAACGTGCCCGCCGGCTACGTCGATTGGTACGAGTACGACCATCCCCAACTCGGTCGGGTCGAACTCGGTGGCTGGCACAGCGAGCTGGTCTTCAGGAACCCGCCGCCTGCGCTGCTTGCTGACGAGATCCGCCCTCATTCGGCCCTGGCGGTGCGTATTGCGCTCTCCTCGCCGATGCTTCGGCACCGCGACACGCTCGTCGAGTCGGTCGGCGATGACACGTGGCGGGTTCGGGTCGTGGTCGAGAACGCCGGCTGGATGAAGACCGCCGTCACCCAACGAGGCCTCGACAGCGGCTACGTGCAACCGCTCGTCGGCACGATCACGCTGCCAGAAGGAGCATCACTGGTCACGGGCAGTGAACGCGTCGACCTCGGCCAACTCGCCGGTCGGGCGCTGAAGCAGAACGCGGTTCGCTCGTTCGCCCGCAGCTCGGATGGCACCGAAGATCGCGCCGTCGCCGAGTGGATCGTTCGAGCCCCCTCCGGCACCACATGCCCGGTCGAGATCGCCCACGACCGAGCGGGCGTGGTCCGCGTCGACGTACCGCTCGCCTGAACACGGACGAGGCAGAGAACCGGCTCAGGCCGGGAGGCCGGCCGGCATCGAAGCACCCATCAGGTCGACCATGTTGAGCGAGTAGAAGCGCTCGAGCTCTTCGTCTGTGCAGCCCTCCAGCGACTCGCCGAAACGCTTCAGCGGATTCCGGCCGCCCTCGACGTGGGGATAGTCGGAGGAGAACAAACAGATCTCGGGCCCCGAGTTCTTGACGATCCAGCCCGTGTCCTCGTGGGGATACGGCGTGACCCGGACTTGCCGACGAACGATCTCGCTCGGTGTCGCCGACAGCGATTGCAGCCGCTCCTCGTTCTTGAAGAACGCCCGGTAGGCGGAGTCCATGTAGCGCATCCAGCCCGGCAGCCAGCTGGCTCCCTGCTCGATGATGCCGAGCCGGAGGTTCTCGTGACGGTCGAACACGCCGTCGAAGATCATCGTCGCCGTCGTCTGCATCGGGTTGGTGGGAATCGCCATGTAATCGATCGACCGGAAGTTCTCGGCGCCACCGTGGAAGTCCGGCACCTCGGGCAAGCCGTTGACGAAGTAGCTCGGCGACAGGAGCTGGCCGCCGCCACCGACGTGCATCACGATCGGCACCCCCGCCTCGGCCGCTGATGCCCAGACGGGATCCAGATCGACGTGGCTCGGTGAATGGGTTCGTGGACACGCCGACGCAATCAGCAACGCGTTCGCACCGTCGGCGATCGCCTGTCGAGCCGTGGCCAGGGCCCGGGCCGGGTCGGCCAGCGGTACGTAACAGACGCTCAACAACCGCTCGTCGACCGAGCAGAAGTCGAGCATGCCCCGGTTGTGGGCGTCGGCCATCGCGTAGGTGAAGTCATGATCCAGGCCGTGCTCGGCGGCCTGCAGCACTCCACTCGCCCACGTGTTGTAGACGAACTGGCTGGCAAACCCGAGCTGGTCCAGCGCTTGCGAACGATGATCGCGCTCGAAGGAACCGACCGCGTCGTAGTTCTTGCGCAACATCAGTTGCGACTCGTCGGCCCGGTAGTCGGGGTCCATGTGCAGCGGGCAGGTGGCAGCGCGCCAGTCGACCGGGGGTGCACCCTCGGGCGCTCCGATCGCTGAAGTGCCGAGTAGCGGCATCCGATCTCGCCACTCGGCGGTGGCGTGTTCCTGCAACCAGTCACGGGGTTCCATGATGTGGCTGTCGGCGTCGTGGAAGATGCGTCCCGATGCATACGGCATGCGATCACGCTCCCAGAGCCAGGTGGTGTTGCGCAAGATCGGTCGTGAGCAAGGTCGGTAATGAGCAGGGTCGTTGTTCTTGTCACACCGTGCGATGAGAATGTCTGACATGGCATTCGGACAGCAGTCTGGTCACCCGGCCACAGGTCGACAGGTCAACGAGCTCCTCGAGCTGTTGAACCAGGCGGGGCACACCGACTTTCGCGACGCCCGAGGCCCGATGGGGTTCACGCAGCGTCAGGCCGGCGGCAAGTTCACCGCCGACGAGGCGACGGCCTTCATCGACCAACTCAACGAGGAGCTCTTCGGGCCAGGCGACCAGCCTGCTCCGGCTGCCACGCCCGTGGCCAAGCTGACCGCAGCCGAGCGTGCGGTCCGAGAGATCCCCGACGCGACACTGGCCGCCGAGCTGCAACGCCGCGGCTGGATCGTGGTCGAGCCGTAGTTCACAGTCATGACCAGTTCTGTACCAGCACACCCCGCTCTCCGCCGCTGACTCCCGGACTACTCCATGAAGGCGTCGTCGAGTTCGCCCTCAGAAGCGGCATCGTGTTCTACCGGGTCCACATCGGGCTGGTCCATCGGATCGATGTAGATCATCTCCTCGGCATCCGCGATGTCGAACTGCGGTTCGGTGTAGTCCTCGCCGTAGTCGACCCCGTCGTACTCGGTCGTCTCGTCGTCACCGTTCTCGGGCATGTCGGCGTACTGAACCTCCCCGGTGCGCTCCGCCTCGGCACCGATCCCGAAATGCGTGTCGGCGATCTCGGGATCCATGGTCGGACTGGTCGGGGCCGGAGCGCTGTCGGGGTCGTAGTCCTCGGTCTCGGTTTCCGTTGCAGGCTCATCCTTGAACCAGCTGGCGACCCAGTCCAACCAGCCTCCGTCCCCGTAGTAGTCCTCCTCGGCATCCTGCTCTTCCTTCGCCGCCTCTCCGCGCCGCGGCCTCGACTCGTTCCTCGCCCATGGTCGTGCGGTCCGGGTCTACCTCTCCCTCCTTGAGCTTCACATAGCCATCAATCGGGTCCCACTTGTATCCTTTGACGGGGTTGGCATTTGTCATGCCCTCGCTGGGGCCGTCGCCCGTCTCGTTGCCGCTCAGGTCGTACTCGCCCGGTACCTCCTCGCCAGTGGCTACCGGATCGTCCAGCGGGTTCTCGAACGGGTCGTCGCCGAGATCGTCGAGTATCCCCTGTTCGTGTTCGCTCAGGTTGCCGGTCTCGGTCCGCCCGTCGAGGTCCGGGGCGATGTCGAACGGATCATCGGTGGACTCATCGTCCGAGCCGTGGGCCATCCCGAGATCGATGCCGGGTGAGATGTCGGCGGCGGTGCTGGGACCTCCGCCCGGGCCCTCGTCCTCATCATCGGACGGCTGCGGTTCCTCGTCGGTCGGGAGGAGGTCCTGATGGTGCTCTGTGGCCATACCCCCGCCGACTCCGGGGTCGTCGTTGAAGCCGTCGGGCCGCTCCGGCGCGAGGTCGACCTCGACCTCCTCCTGCACCACGGCATCCGTGATGTCCATCGTGTCAGTGTCTGCCTCGGCATTCGCAGCGTCGCCCCGTCTGGTGTCGGCGGTCAGCACTTCGTCATCGAGGGCAATCGGATCGACGTCGGCCGCTTCCTCTCGCGGGCTCGGTTCGGGGGCCTGCGGCCTCGGAGCGGCATCAGCGGTCGGAACGTCCGGTGCCGGTGCGGCGGCCGATGGCTCGTCATCCTGCTCCGGAGGTCGGGCCCCTCCCTCCAAGGGCCCGACCTCTGCCGGTGTTTCGGCTTGGACCGGTCGCTCGTCGGTCAAGTCGACCACTGCGTCCGGCTGGTCACCCGGCGCATCGTCCTCGACGCGCTGTTCGTCGCGCCGAGGGATCTCCGCGGCCTCGTCCTCGACGATCGGGATCGGCTCGGCCGGTGGTTCGCCACTGCCCTCGTCGACCTCGAATGGGAACTCCCGGATTTCGGCTTCGGCGACCGGTTCCGCTGTCCGGACGGTCGGTGTCTCGGACAAGCCGGGTCGGCTTGCGGGCCGTTCGCCGCTCCCGCCGTCGCGCTCGGCGGCAATCGTTGGTGTCGTTCTGTCAGCCACTGCTCTTTCCCTCCATCGTTGCGGTGGGAGCAGCCTGACGAAGACGACTAACGGTTCACTAACGAGACACCGAGAGCACCTCGACGAGCCCCGCCAAGCCATTGATCGCGCCGTCGGACCGAAGCGCGGCCCACCGGTCGGGATCGAGCACCGTCGAGGCCGTGGCTTCGGCAGCCGATGCGATTCGTTCCGACTCCGCCGGGAGGTACATCCCTGTTGCTGCGCACACGCCGCGCAACCATCCCGTGATCCTTGCAACGTTCTCCCAGCGACCCTCGCCGGCCTCGACCGATGCCATCACCGGCGCGGCCACCATCATCGGGTTGCCGTCGAATCGGGTACTCGCTCGCCGCATCGCGCCCAGTGCGTCCTGACGAGCCGCATCGCTGCGCCCGGTCGCCAGATGGATTGCGGAGCGAATAGCCATGGCTTGGGCAGCGCTGCGGTCGTTCTCCCAGTCGTCGATCAAGTCGATCGATTGTTGACACAGGAGTGCCCCAGACTCGGGCGATCCCTGGTACGCGAGCATCAGGCCCCGACCTCGGATTGCTCTGCCCTGCAGGAAAAGATCACCGGCGGCCGCCGCGGCTCGTTCCTGTTGGAGGAATCGTTCGATCGCGACCTGATACTCGCCGCCGAACCATCCCGAGTAGGCAGCAACGTCAAGGGCGATCGCTCGTTGCATCCCGCCGACCGAATTCGACTCCAGGGCGGACGTGACCCGTTCCTCCACGCCGTCGAGGTCACCTCGAGCCACCAGTTGAGCAGCTTCGAGCAACTCCAGGCCGGGCATGCCGATTGAACGGAGCACGCCGATCGCTTCCTCCAGGATCACGTCGAGCTGTCGAAACTCTCCGCTGCTGAACGACATCAGACCGGCGGCGGCCAACGTCACACCTCGCCAGAACGGATCCACGTCGGGATACAGATCGATGGCGGTCTGCATTCGGGCCTGAGCCTCGCGAAGCCTCCCGGCTCGGTACCAGTAGGAACCGATGTTGGTGACGAGCTGATGGTGGGTCGGTCCGTCGGACGCCGTGTTCTCCAGATGGTCGAGTGCCCGCCCGATCTCGTCGGCGAGGTCGGCGATGGTGAGGGTGGCGTCAGGCCGGGGACCCCGACTGGCGGCTGCGGCATGGGCGACCGTGGCGACGTGGCGGTCGCGCCATTCATCGGAGTCGCCCGCTCGTCTTGTCACACGGCGGGCGTGGGACCGGACCGTTTCGAGGAGACCGAAGACAGTCTCCGGCCTCCCGTTGCAGTTCGAGATCCCTGTCGTGGCGAGCGAACGATCGACGAGGTCGGAGACGGCACGAGCCACTGCCTCGGCGTTGTGATCGTCGGACAGGATTCGTTGCATCGCCCCAATCGGAACCGGACCGGCGAAAACGCCGAGCGCGAGCAGGGCGTCGCGGGAAGCGGGTGAGAGCGCCCGAACGCTCCGATCGAGCGCGGCGTCCAGCGATCGTTGTTGGGGTGCCAGATCCACAGGGCCGTCGAGGTCGCGCTCCACGACGAGGTCGCGCAACAGTCCGACGGGACCCGCCGACCGCAGTCGGTAGGCGCCGAGTTCGAGGGCGAGGGGAAGCCCGTCGAGCAACCGGCAGATCTCGGCGATCGGTGCGGCGTCCGCCGAGTCGAATGCCGAACCGGAGCGGTCGATCAACAACCGACAGGCCGGCGCGGCGAGGACCTCTTCGGCCGTCGCATCCGGTGCCGGTAGCTCCAGCGGCGCAAGCCGGAAGCTGCGTTCGATCGACAGACCCAGGAGTCGACGACTCGTCGCCAATACCGAGACCATCGGCGAGTCGAGCACAGCCCGGACGACCTCGTTGACTCCTTCGACGAGTTCTTCGCAGTTGTCGAGCACGAGCAGGGTCGGTTCCAGTCGGAGCGCCGAGGCCAGCGCCATCAGCGTGGGGGTGCCGGGCTCCTCCAAGAGCCCGATGGCGTCAGCGACGGCACGCGCCACTCGTGCGTCGTCGGCCACGGTCGTCAGATCGATGAAGAACGTGCGTCGCCGGTCGGCCCGCTGGACCACGGCCCGGGCCAGTGTCGTCTTCCCGGCCCCTGCTGCTCCTACGACGGTCACGAGTTGCTGCGTGGCAACGAGTTCTCGAAGCTGATCGATCTCCGAGGCCGGCCGATCAGCTCTGGACCATCGCTGGCCGCCATCCTGGGGTTCGTTGCGCCGACGGGCGCCCGGAAGAGCGTCGGATCGTGCTCGAGGATCGATCGCTCCAGCGTCCGCAGCCGGACCGTCGGCTCCAGACCCAGCTCGCCTCGGAGGCGCTTGCGGATGGCCTCGTACACTGCCAGCGCCTCGGCCTGTCGTCCCTGGCGGGCCAGGGCCAGCATGAGGAGGCCGGCCAAGCGTTCCTCGAATGGCCGGCGAGCCAGCTCGAGCTGCAACGACGTCGCAACGAGATCCGCTTCGCCTCGTTCGATGGCGGCCACCGCGTGTCGGGCGATGACGGCCAGGCGCCGGTCCTCGAGGAGTGTGACGATCGGTCTTGCCCATGACGCACCCTCGAACTCAGCGAGAATCGGCGGAGTCCATTTCGCCTCCAGCGCATCCAGGCTGCTGTCGGACGGGTCATCGAGCGCGACGTCGATCGTGCGGCGAAGGACGTCGAGATCGAGCTCGTCCTCCGAGATGTCGAGGCTGTACCCGCCGCCCTTGGTCAGCAGATGTCGGCTCTTCGCTCTCGGCGCCCTGTCCGGCTCCATGAGCTTGCGAAGCTGCGAGATGGTCACCTGCAATGACGTCTCGGCCGAGCTCGGAGGACCCTCGGGCCAGATCAGGTCGAGGAGCCGAGCGGTGGGGACGACCGGCCCCGGTTGGCAGCCAGAATGGCGAGGACGAGTCGGTGGCGCGGCGATGTGAGCGACTTCACCACACCGGTGTCGTCTTGCGGCACGATCGTGCCTAGGACTCGAATAAGCATCCAGGCCGGACACTACTGCCGAATGAGGAAGCCGCCGAGGCCCTCCTGGCGCAGCGAGGCTCCGCTCCACGCAGAACTCGAAATCACCGAAGACGAGGAGCGTCGTGTCGAGATCGAGGCCAAACTCTCCGCCATCTTGGAGCAGTGGGAGCTGGACCGTGGCATCGGCCGTGCGTCCGGACCCGCTGGGGTCCTGTGCGCCGACGAGCTCGTCAGGTGATGGCAGTGACCCACGCACCGAGCATCATCGTCGCTCCGAGTTGGCCGGCGAACATGAGCCGCATGTTGGTGACCATCTCGGTACGAAGCCCGGCGATGTCAGATCGAACCTCACCCCGAAGTTCGGCGAACTCGCCTCGGAGTCCAGCGAACTCGCCTCGGAGCTGTCCGTGGTCGCCGAGGAGTTCGGACCGCAGAGCTTCGAGGTCTCGTTTGGTGGCGAGTTGTGCGTAATCGATGGGTGGCATGGCTTCCATGGCGATGTCGGCGAAGCGCTTGTTGCTGAAGACCTTCTCGAGTTCCTGACGGAGATCGAGTCGATCCTTTTCGTTGGTGCTCATGATCGGTGCTCCTTCGAGTCCTGGCAAGTGGCGGGAGCACCAGCTCCGATGAAGCGACCGTAGCGATGGCGTGTGACAGACGGTCACACCGGTTGAGCGAGTCGGCCCAGTTCGCCGGCTACCGCGCCGATCCGCGACTGATGGTCGGTTCAGCCGTGAGGCGAACAGGCGATCACGGCGAGCAGCGACACCGGTCTTGCCCATCAGGACCGTGAGGCGGAACGGTCAGCGAGCTGACGAGTGAGCTCGGCGGATGGCTCGAGAGTCGAGCGCGGAGCTCGTCTGAAGACGGCGACGGCTACGGAGCACACGACGCCGATAGGGCTCGTCGCGTCGGACCCCACTGAGCCCACTCGTCTTCGGTCAGGTTCGAGCCGGCCGCCCGGCAGGCGATCTCGGGCCACGAGTCGGTGTCGAGGTTCCAGATCAGCGCTCCACGCTCCGTACCGGTGATCAGCTGGAGTCCGTTCTCGCCGACGTTCGATCCGGGATTCACGCCCTTGAGGTTCGGGAACGGATCACCGATCTGTGCACCCGTCTCGACATCCCACAGCCGGCCAGGTCCGGCGAGATTGGTGAGCAGCAACCGGTTGTCGTGTGAGAAGAGCAGCGCTCCGTTGCTCCATGTGTTGCCGACACCGAGGCTGCCGACCATGGTCCGGATGCGGCTCGAACGTCGTACCGTCGCGCACCGTGACGGCGCCGATCGGGCGACTGCCGTGCGCAGCGAGGGATCCATCGAGGCTCCAGATAGCCGATGGCGACAGTCGCCTCGCTCGAGAACCTGGTTGTCGAATCGTCTCCCAGCTGGCGGTGTCGAAGAACGTTGCTCGGCCCGTCCGCCCATGCAGCCAGGAGCCGCTCGCCCGAGGGGTCGAATCGAAGACCGGAGAGACGCGCTTCACCATCTGAATCGGGTTCGGGTAGAACGAACGAGGGTTGTGCGGCGCCCCACTCCCCCACCCCAGCTTCGGTGCTGCCGACGGCGAGCCATCGGTCGTCCGGGCTCTCGTGCCCCACTTGCCCTCCCGGAGCGGGATCCCATACCGAAGCGGGCTTCACGGTCTCGCCGATCTCGTAGAACTGGATTCGGGCGCCGGGCGACGAACGTCCTGAGCTGCGCACTTCCCGGATCGAAGCCGACGAAGATCCCCTCGCTCTCCTGAAGTGAGATCGGGACGAATTCGCCAGCGGCATCTCGTCGGCGAACGTCGTAGGGCGCAGGGAAACCGGATGGCCCCAGCGCCACCAGGTCTCCCTCCTCAGAGATCGACACGGGTCGAGGTCATCGCAACGATCGAGCACCGTGGCGATGGGACCCCCACCGAGCAGCGACGTCAGGCCCGTATTCGGTCGCCAGCGACGAACGCGAGAACCTCCGCCGCTGGCGATGCCGTTGCTCGCCTGATGCCGATGACGGGGAGAACAGACGAGAGCGTTTCGTCGTGACTCGCAAGATCGAAATCGTTTACGAGTCCGTCCGATTTCAGGATCCGGACGTCGGTGGTCTGACTGTCCGTGAATGCTGCCAGTGCATCCTCGACCGTCGCCGAACGCCGAGCGTCGGTCGTAGCGACCTGTCGGGCCAGGCTCATCCCAATCGATCTGTCGATGCGAAGTCGAGAACTGAGTGCGGGACCCATCCACAACGATCGGTCGTCGACTACCGCCAGATCGGTGGGTGCCGGCGCGGGGAGGGCCATAGCCGATCCAGCCGGGCCTCGGGACCTCGAAGACGACGAGGGTGTGCTCCCCTCAGGCCCGTGCCCAATCAAGGCGGTGCAGTTCGCGCTCCAACGAGACGAGGTACACCCTCCGGAAGGGCGAAAGGAACGATCGAGACTGGGATATCTCATGAAAGATCGAACGGGATCACCTCGTTGCCGGCCACCGGCTCTGGCTTGATCGGCCAGGTTTGCCGGCGAGTCGAAGTCTTGACGGACAACCGAATAGTCCCGTCGGTCGTGCGTCGGAGGACAGCCGTCGAGTGCGACAGCGACCGTCTGCAGCTGAGGCCCGACAGCGATCGCTACAACCGGGGACGCGGAGGCGGGAGGCGTCGGTGCTCCTCGATCTGCCGACCGCGCCGAAGACCGTCACGCTCCTCCGTCGTGGGCGACAGCCACGGCCCCGTCCGGCATGGAGGCAAGCGATGCCGGTCGAGTGCTCCGTTGTCTCCGAAGCCATGGCCACGCTGTCGAGGAGTTCACCCGAGTCGGGTTCGAACAGATCGATGCCGTCGGCTCGGGCACCGACGATCAGCCCGTTGTCCAGCCACACCACATCGACGTAATGCGTGCCCTCTCCGAGCATCGCCAACCCTGGTCCGGAGCGAGTCAGGGCCACCTGCAGGGCACCAAGGGTTTCGGGGGTTTGTTCGCGTTGATGGGCGGCAACCGCCAGCAAGAGTGCAGCGCGTGGGTTGGTGTCGGCCAGGGCTTGCGCCGTGGCCACCAGGCGACTGGTCTCGGCGTCGTATGCGGTCTCTCGTGCCGTTTGCCGTTGCTGGAATGCCACGCCACCGGCAACGAGCGCGAGCGCGAGCAACACGGCCACTCCGGAGAGCAGCCGACGCAACCGTCGATTCGACTTGCCACTCGAACTCCAGGCGTTCGGCCTCTGCCCGCCGCTCGGCATCGGCCCTGGCGGTCGATGCCTCGAGGAACGCATCCAACCCCGGCGCGACCTCGCTCTTCGATCGAGCTCGCCAGTCAGACGCTGCTTCGAGCCGGCCCCCTCGATACAGCTCACCGTCCGGTCGCCCGGCTGCATCCCAATCCCGAGCTGCCGCCAACAGGTGTCTGGCCAGGCGGAGGTCGTCGCGGTCATCGTCGAGCCATTCCCGGAGTCTCGGCCACGACCGGATCAGGGTCTCGTGGGCCACCTCGACCGTCGGCTCCCGGGTGGCCGGATCGTGGTCGAGGGTGAACAACCTCGCCTTGCTGAAGGCTTCGATCACCTCGGACACTTCGGGTGTCGTGCCGAGCTCGGATCGTCTGGCTCGCCGGCGGGTGTCCTCGGTTCCTTCTCCGAGGGCCACCAACGATTCCATGACACGGCGCAACGCGCCTCGGGCGTCGGGATCGAACTGGTCGTGGAGCTCCTCGGCTTTGCCCGACGAGGGCGCCTTCGAGGCCGCCGATCGCGGCGTAGTCGGCGGCGGTGATCGTCCGCCCATCGCTGCGATCGAAGGCGAGGGTCAACGCGTATTCGAGCAGCGCCAAGCTGCCGGGCTGGTCGGCGGTGTCGGCCATGATCCTGGCGACGAGTCCGGGTTCGAAGTCGACGCCGACCGATCGGGCAGGTTCGACGATCACCGCCTCGAGTTCTTCTGGCGACAACGGTGTGACGGCCACGGTCGAACCTTTGAGCAACGGAGCGAACCGCTGATGGCGGAGCGGGCGGTCGTAGAAGTCGCCCCGCAGCGTCGCCACCACCCGCAATCGACCGTCCGGCTCGGAGAGGGCAGTCGCCAGCGCGTCGAGGAACCGGCTGGCCGTAGCGGGCTCGGTGTTGGTGAACAGTTCCTCGAACTGGTCGATGATCAGCAGGAGGCAGCCGTCGCGCTCGGGCAGCAGCCGCTCGACCGATCGGATCAGCCCGCGTTCGCCGCTCGTCAGCTGCGACAGCAGTTCGCCTGGCGGGTTCACGGCCACTCGTAGCGCCGCCGTCTCCAGAGATTCGAACGGGTGGGCTCCCGGCGTCATCGAGGTGACGAACCACTCGTCGGATCCCGGCACTGCTCCGGCTCGAAGGGCGGGGAGCAGCCCGGCTCGCACGACCGACGACTTGCCGGAACCCGATGCTCCGACGACGGTCAGCAGCCGTTGGTTCGGCTGCGACAGCTGGGTCGACCAGTTCATCGACCAGGCCCTTGCGCCCGTGGAAGTGGCGGGCCGTCGCTTCGTCGAACGATCGCAGACCCTGATACGGATTGACGCCCGGCTCCCGCACCGACGCCGGGCCGGCGTTGCTGGGCTGAGCGTTGACCAGTCGGGTGTCGGCCCGGCGAACGTGTCCCGGAGTGCGATCGAGGAGTTGTGTGATCGAGGTTGGTCGTCGGTCGGATCCGGATTGGTGGCGGCGTCAATGACTTCGCCAACGCCTCGGACAGGTCCGGTCGAAGCGAACCGATGGGTTCCAGCCTCGCAGCGCCGGCCACCTTCTGCTCGACGACCGCATCGCTCGACGACGAGGCGAACGGCACCCGGCCGGCGAGCGCCGACCACGCGACCAACGCCAACGAGTACACGTCGGCCGACGGTCCCGGCTGCTCACCCCGTAGTTGTTCGGGTGCGGCAAACCGAGCCGACGAGTCACTTGCTCGGGAGTCGGGGCCGTGAGCCGGAAGCGCTCTGGTCGATGGCGATGCCGAAGTCGCCGAGCACGGCCCGCCCCTCGGCGTCGAACAAGATGTTGGCCGGTTTCACGTCGCGATGGATCACGCCCGCCTCGTGTGCAGCAGCCAGGGCAGATCCGATGCGCTCGACCAGCGCATCGACGTCGTCGAGTTGCAGCGGACCGGCTTCCAGACGATCCGCCAAGGACCCACCGGGCAGGTACCGCATGACGAGGTAGGCCTGATCCGGGTCGCGCCAGAAATCGTGCAACGGCACGATTGCGTCGTGTTCCAGCCGAGCCACCACCCGCGCTTCGCGTTCGAACTCACGGACGAACGTCGGCTGGGTGGCCAACTCGGCCCGAATGATCTTGATGGCGACCTCACGGCCCAGTGCCGTCTGCGTCGCCCGATGCACTACGGCGAACGCACCAGCACCGATCCGCTCGTGCAGCTCATAGCCACCGACCTTCACCGTCGCCGACTGGTCGATCGAACTCGCCACGGGCGATCGCCTGATCGAGTTCGACGAGCTCGGGTGACGGATCGAGCCCGACGTCGTCTCGGAGCTGGGTGCGGAAGTCGTGGAACTCCCGCAGCGCCTCGGTCGTTCGGCCGGTCGGCATAGAGCGACCGCATCAACAGCGCACGTGGATGTTCACGGAGCGGGTGTTCGGCGACGAGGGCCTGCAGACGAGTCACCGCATCGGCGGACCGGCCGACAGACAAAAGCAGCTCGGCGTGGATCTCGCAAGCGTGGTGGTGGCGCTCTTCGAGGCGGGCCACCTCGGCTCGCGCCCAAGGCTCGAATGCGAACTCGCCGAAGGGTTGGCCCTCGCCACAGCGCCTCCGCTCGGCTGGCAGCCTCGAGCGCATCGTTGCTCGATCCGCCAGCCCGCAGTCGTTCGGCTGCGTCGACCAATTCGTCGAAACGATCGAGGTCGCAGCCGGCATCGGCGAGCGTGATCCGGTAGCCGTCGCCGACCTGTTCGAGCGTCGGCTCCGGTGCCCGAGCACCGATCGGAGTCGAGAGATGTAGGTGCGGATGTTGTGCTCGGCTCGAGCCGGCGGCTCCGTAGCCCAGGTGATGTCGACGAGACGATCGATCGAGACGACGTCGGGCCGGGCGGCGAGGAGGGCGGCCAGGATGCGGCGCTGGATGCGCCCGCCGATGGCCACATCCTCTGCCGCGGCAGCTTCAGGTGACGCAGTGATCTCGATCGCGCCGAGGAGCCGGATTTCCAGCGGGTGGATTGGTTCCCTCTCCATGGGCTCAAACATTGAGACCGCCCGTTCGCAAATCGTTCGCAAGGCCGAACTTAGCTCCACGAGTGGGTTCTCTGCTGGTGAATGACCTTGGTCCGCGTCATCCACGAGCCACTGCGAACGCACTGTGATCGTGCACCGATCCCGCTGCGTACGCCCAGGCGGATGTTGCGGGCATGGCCCTTCGCATCATCCTCGCTCTCGTCCTCTCGGCTCTCGCCTCCCCCCTCGAATCGGCCGGCACCGAGCCGGCCACCACCGAGCCGGCCACCACCGTGGCGGTGTCTGCGGTGTCGCCGGAACCGACGTGGGTCGGGCCACGGCTGGTTGGTCTCGACAACGACCCGGCCCGCTCCGCTGCAGCCCAGGACGTGATCGCACGATTCGCCGAAGCCGGGCTCGAGCTGCCGACCGTGACGATCGAGTTCCACGACTCCACCACCGCCTGCAACGGCCACGACGGGCTCATCCGCTACCTCGAACCGGCCCCGATCATCGAAATCTGCTCCGACCTGCCCTACGTCCTCCCGCACGAACTCGCACACGCCTGGGTCGATGCCAACCTGAACGATGACACCAAAGCCGCCTACGTCGAGCAGTGGGACCTCGCCTCCTGGGACGGCGCAGACGACGGCTGGAACGATCGGGGCACCGAACACGCCGCCTTCGTGATCCAGCAAAACGTCACTGTCGATTCACCACGAATGACCCGTACCTGGCGGGAGCGGGCCGAGGCGTTCGAGATGCTCACCGGCGTCCAGTCGCCCCTGACGACGGTCTAGGGTCGACCATGGACCGATTCGAGGCCAGTGCACTGACCCACTTGCTCGTCGTCTCTGACGCTGCGGCCAGCCGGGACTGGTATGTCCGGGTGTTGGACGCCGAGGTGACGGGGGAGTACGGCGGGACGTCCGTGGTGCTCGACCTGCTGGGAAACTGGATCCTGCTGGTCACCGGCGGGGGTCCCGATGAGGGCAAGCCGACTGTCACGCTCGACGTTCCATCGGACCCGGATCGAGCGGCGGCGCAGATCATCTTCCGCGTCGCCGATTGTCACGGGCTCTACGAGCTGCTGTCGGGCCGGGGTGCCGATTTCCTGGCCCCGCCGCACGTTCGCGAAGGCGAGACCCGTGCGTTCTTCCGCGACCCGGACGGTCACCTGTTCGAAATATCCGAACTGACCTGACGAAGCCGAGCTGTCGAACATGCCGAACGCTGCCGATCTCTCAGGAGATGGCGGCGACCCAAGCCCCGAGCATCATCATCGTGGTGAGTTGAGCGGCGAGCATGACTCGCAGGTTGTTGGCGAGGTCGCTCTTCAGTTCGCCGCGCAGCGGCGAGCTCGGCAGCCTGAGGCCGATGGGGCGAGCTCAGTTGGCGATCGGGACCGAGGTCGAGATCGTCGTGGCGTTGAAGAACAGGGCGCTGTCGGCTGAAGGGCTCCCGACAACGACGGCCTGAGGGTTCAGCGTGTTCCCGTCCTCGATGTGGATCTCGACGAAGAACGAGTAGGGGGTTCCGACCGTGACCTCGGCGTACAGGATCCAATCCCAGCCCGCAGCCTCGATCGCCGAGCGATCGCATTGTCCGCCAGCGGGATCGATGACGCGACCTCGGTTCAGAAGGTGGATCGAAGGAGTGTCGAACCCGCTTGTGACGACACCCTCATCGATCACCGTTGGTGTGAGTTCGCCGAGGATGAAGACACACGACCCGCCGTTGTTGCGACTTGGTGTGCCGGCGACAACCGAGGTGAAGCGACCCTGCCACGTCACTCCGTCATACGGCTCCCTGATCTCGAAACCGGCACCGAGTCCCGGCCTCGAGCTGAGGAAGGTGTTCGGGCCCGAAGCGGGCTGAGGTGCGGTCGGGGTTCCGAGGGTGATGTTGGCGGCGAAGTAGAGGGCGTCGGCTGTCGCAGGGTTGCCAACGGCGATTGCGTCCGGAACTTGGGGTCCGTCGCTCGGGAGGAAGATCTCCTCGAAGAAGGGATACCCGGTGCCGATCGTGGTGCTCATGTAGAGGCTCCAGCGCCAACCGGCGGCCTTCAAATCATCCCAGACGCAATCGGCTGCGGTCCGGTTGATTCGCTGCCCGCCGGCAATGAGCGAGACGTCGGGCGTGTCGAAAGACCGAGAGGTGTTGCCAGAGTCGAGCTGTGTCGGCGTGAAGGTTCCCACCACGAAGAAGCAACGGCCCTGCTCGTTGTTGCCCTCACGGCGTTGGCCCTCGACGAGGCCGAGGATCTGGCCGTCGAACCTCGCATCGCTGTACCGCTCCGCGACTTCGAACCGGGTTCCGATTGGAAGTGCGTCGCCAGGAGTTCTTCCCGTCGGGACTGGCGTCGACGCCCAACCGTTGCACGTCCACGAGGTGCTCAATCCGGCGTTGAACGGGCCCAGAAATGGCTGCACGGTGCCCGAGTTCATGATGTTCTCTGGTGACTCAGCGAAGCGGAGCAACACGGTGCCGCGGTCCATGCCGAGCGACATCTGCTCGTTCCAGAACGTGACACCACCCTGCTCACCCTCGCGACCCAGGACATTGCGGTAGAGCTGGCGGATGAATCCGTCCTGCGTGAGCGCGCCGTAGGACCTGTTGAACTCAGGGCTCTGGGCAAAGAACGTCGCCATCTTCGGGAGGCTCCAACGACCCGCTGTGTACTCGGTCAACCAGAACTCGAAGCCGCCACGCTCCGGCTCGCGTCCGAGCCCGGCGGTGTAGAGGCGGGCGACGCTGTCGCTGTGGTTTTCACACCCAGTCTCGGTGAAGTCCTTGCCAGGCACTGCTGCACCAACACTGCTCGGTGCTGTGGTCGCCAACGCGAGCACCGCAATCATGACCGCCGCCATCCGCCGCATCGGACCTCCCAGTTGGACCACCGAACCTACCGTTCCCGAGTCGTTGTGCCGAAATCGATCCCGCCGCGACGGGTGTAATCAGACAGCCCGCGTTCGATCAGTCCGTCGCCTCGGCCTCGAGCAGCTCTTTCAACCGCTCGTAGTCCTTGCCGACGTTGCGTGCGACCATGCGCTGCATGAGCGGGTCGAAGATCCGGCCAACGCCCTCGGGACCACCCCGGATCGTGGCCTTCAGCAGCGTTCCGCCGTTTGCGATGGGCGCGACTTCCCTGGTGATGTCCAGCGGGATGGCGCGCCATCGTGGTGAGCGGCACCCTTGCCGGGACCTTGCCGATTCGCTGCCGGTTGCCTTGCGGCGTCGAGCAATCGTGAGTGCCATGACCAGCACCATCCACGATCAAACGAACCAGACCGCCCCCAGCGACCGGCTCACGAGTCTCTTCACTACCCGCTTCGCCGGCCAACCGGCTTGGGCCGCCGTCACCGAAGTCTTCATCGGACTCGGATGGCTCCGGGCTGCAACCTCGAAGGTCATCGACCCGTCCTGGTGGTCCGGAGATCATCTCACCGAGTTCCTGGCCGAACACAGCAACGGCACCCTCGGTTGGTACGCCCCCTTCGTCGACGTGATCGTCGCCCCCAACGCCTGGCTGGTCGCCCTCACCGTCCTCATCCTCCAGGTCGTCATCGCCGCCAGCCTGCTGAGCGGCCGAGCTCGCCCGGTCGGCCTTGGTTTCGGGATCGCCCTCAACCTGCACTTCGTTGCCGCCGGAGCCGTCAACCCGTCGGCCTTCTACCTCCTCGCTCAAGGCGCACTGCTGTTGTGGACCATCGAACGCTGGTCGGCCCGCCGGACTCGAGCGGTCCTCCCGACCGTGGCTGCCTCCGGGCTCGCCGTCGCCGGATTCAACGTCCCCTTCATCCGAACCCTCCACCCAGCCGAGGTCATCGACGACCCGGCCATCATGTTCGCCACCCTCGGGGCGCTCACCTCCCTGGCCTGTGTGATCGCCGTCGGTGCCGCCGCCCAGGCCGAGGCCTCGGGGGTCAGGTCGGAAGTCGGAAGCTGAACCGAGCGCCGCCGAGAGGGGAGTCGCCGACGGCGACCGTCCCGCCGTGCTGCTCGACGATGCCGGCCACGATCGACAGACCGAGTCCCGATCCGGGTTTCGAGCGATCCTCGTCACGCCGGTAGAAGCGCTCGAACACCAGCTCCCGCTCCTCGGCGGGAATGCCAGGTCCGGCATCGTCCACCGACACGCCGGCCGGCCCGACCTCCACCGCGATCGGTGCGCCGGCCGGGCTGTACTTGTCGGCATTGCTCAACAGGTTGGCGACCGCACGAGCCAACGAGTCGCCGTCACCCAGCACCGTGATCGGCGTCGCCCGCACGCTGACTTCACGAGCGGAGCGACGCTGGAACCGTTCGACCGCACGCTCGACCACGAGGACCAGATCTGTCGCCACCAGATCGGGCAGGTCGTAGGAATCGGTCGCCAGCTCGATGATCTCGGCGATCACGTCGTTCAGCTCTCGCAGCTCGCGGCGAACACCGGTCGAGTGTCTCGCTGCGGGTCTCCGAATCCAACTCGGGGGCTCGCAGCAGCCAATCGACGTTGGCCGTGACGCTGGTCAGCGGGGTCCGCAACTCGTGGGCTGCGTCCTGCACCAGCCGCCGCTGCTGTTCCCGCGACGTCTGCAGCGCGCCGAGCATGCGGTTGAAACCGCGGGCCAGCCGCCCCACCTCGTCGGTTCCGGAGGCGGGCACCGGCACCGAGAAGTCCCCGGTCTCGGCCACCTCGTCGACCGCGGCGGACAAGGCTCGGAGCGGCCTGGTCGTTCGCTGGGCAACGATCCACCCGACGCCGGCGGCGAGCAGCGCCAACGCGCCGGCCACCACCAACAGGCGGGTCTGCAGCACATCGAGCAGGCCGGTGGACTCGTCGAGCGAGCGAGCCACCTGCACCGCACCACCACCGTCGAGGTGGGCGGTGATCACGCGGTAGTCCGTGCCGCTCGATCGAAACCGTTCGCAGAACGGAGCGGTCATCCCGGTCGGCGACTTGCTCGTCGGCATCGCTCACCGGCAACAACAGTCCGGTGTTGGAGACCACTTCGCCGTCGCGATCGAGGATCTGGACCTCGGAATCGGCGCTCACCGACACCGACCTGCTGCGCCGGAGTCGCCGTCTCGTCGACCTGACGGCTGATCTCGCTGGCCGCCGGTGATCTCGTTGGCCCGCTCCTTCAAGAAGTCGTCGACCTCGGCTGTCACCTGCCGGTCGGTCGCGACATACGACGCACCACCGACCAACAACGCAGTTGCCGCCGCCACCCCGGCGAACACGACCGCCAACCTCGCGCCCAACCCCATCTCAGCCCCCAGCCCGCAACACGAACCCGACGCCTCGGACCGTTTCGATCATGCGCTCGGTCCCGTCGGCCTCGAGCTTGCGCCGCAGATAGCCCACATGGACATCGAGCGATCGGGATGAATCTCCGAAGTCGTAGCCCCAGATCCGGTCGTACATCACCGATCGTTCGAGCACGATCCCGGCGTTGCGCATCAGCAGCTCGAGAATGGAGAACTCGGTTCGGGTCAGCTCGACCTCGCCGCTCGGCCCCGTCACCCGGTGGCGCGGCACGTCGAGGGTGAACGGTCCGGCCTGCAGGACGTCCCCGACTTCGTCGTCGACCCGACGGAGCAACGCCCGAACCCGGGCCAGCAGCTCCTCGACTTCGAACGGCTTGGTCACATAGTCGTCGGCGCCGGCGTCCAGCCCGGCCACTCGGTCGCTCAGGTCGTGGCGGGCCGTCAGCATCAGCACCGGGGTGCGATCGCCCCGCTCCCGCAGTCGCCGACACACACCGAGCCCGTCGACGAACGGCATCATCACATCGAGCAGGATCGTGTCGGGCTCGTGTTCACGAACCGCCTCGAGCGCGGCCGCCCCGTCGTTCACGGTGATGACCTCGTAACCCTCGTACGTGAGGATGCGGTCGAGGGCCAGCCGGATCTCGGCATCGTCTTCGGCGACGAGCAGACGGTGGGTTCGTTCTGGAGAAGTCACGAGTTGCTCCGGGGAGGTGTCGAGTGAGTCAGTGTGTCGTAGAAACGACCGAGCTCCGGACCACCAGTGGTGGTCCGGAGCGGGAAGTCCTGCGCTCGACGTGGGGGAGAGGTTGGCGGGTAGAGCGCAGGCCTCGATCGGGGATCAGGCTCCAGCAGCTTCCTCCACGCCATTCACCCGATCGGTGATCTTGGCTTCGAGGTCGGCCAGCTTCTCGTCGGCCTCTTCCTGAGTGATGCGTCCCTCATCGACCTTCTCGGCGATGTGCTCTGCCTTGGCCTCGACCATCGAGTCGATCACGGTGTCGACATCGACCCCGTTGGCCTCGGCCACATCGGCGATCGTGTCGCCACTCTCGACGGCGGCTCTGAGGTCGGCCTCGTCGATACCGATGGCCTCGGCCGCATCATCGAGGTTGCAGCCGCCTCGGTGGCCTCGACGGCCGTTCCGCTCGCCGGGGGTGGCTTCGGCGTCCGGCGTTTCGCCGTCGGCCTCGTCCTGCACGAGGACGATGCTGCCCGGGTCGGTGGTGTCGGCCTCGACGTTGCTGTCGGTGGTGTCGGACGCCGAGGCGTCCTGGTCACCGCCGTAGCTCTGGGCCGATGCAACCGATGCGACGGAGAGGCCGCCAACGGTGAGTCCGGCGATCATTGCCAGGGTGAGGACCTTCTTGTTCTTCATTCGCTCATCTCGCTTTCTCTCCTGGGAGAGGTTGGTGGTTGGTGTTGAGGACCACTCTGCGGCCCGGTCGGCAACGGCTCGGCAGGCCAGTGGCAAGGCTTTGACAAGAACCGGCGGTCAGAGCAGGAAGACGTTCGCCGGGAGGTCGGCCAACTCGGCGTCGCTGTTGGCGGCGATCACCTCGGCCAGCGTTCGCCTGAAGTCGATGCCGTAGGTCTCGTCGATGAACTCGAGCACGGGATCGTTCTCGAAGAAGTAGCGATCGCCATCTCGTAGTGCGGAGAACTGAGCCGTCCACATCGCCAACTGGAGTTCCCCGAACTCGGTGCCATCGACGTGAGGCTCGGAAACCATCCCCGTGAACGCATCGACGTCGTCGACATCACCGAACACGGCGCGCAGGCGGGCGGCCAGCGTCGACGCCCGTTCGGCAACAACGGTCTCGGTCGTTGCCGCATCGGAACCGGGTTCCAGCACGTTGCCGTCGCGATCGGTCAGCAGCACGAAGTCGAGGATCGCTGGGTCGTCGATGTCGAGGCCGTCGGGGAACACATCGGACGCTTCACCCGTCAGCTCGGCAAACGTCTCGACCGGGTCGAGCCCGAACGCTTCCCGAAGGTCGTTGTAGGACGGCATCCCGTGGTCGTAGGAGCGCACCACATCGAGCGACCCGAGATCGTTCACACCGGAGAAGCAAGTGGCGATCTCCGGACCGTCGAGGCAGTCGAGCGGATTCTCGGTGTCCGGCCCCGGCAGTTGGAACAGCACGCTCCGCAGCTGATTGTCGATCTGTTCGTCGTTGGCATAGGCCGCTTCAGACGACAAGCCGACGAGCAGGTTGCCGAGTCCGACCTCGGTCAGCAGCCCCGGGTTGCCGAACGCCACGGCGAGAGGAATGGCGACCTCGGCGATGCCCTCTTCGGAATCGATCGTGACGGTCACACCGTGCGCCTCCAGCGAAGCCAGACCGGCCTCGTCGATCGAGTCGAGCGGGATCTCGGCCTCGAACTCACCGTGGATCTGGGAGTGGGCCCGGTAGCCAACGGTGGCGAACTCGTTGGAGATCGTCGGGTCGACGGTCGAGTCATAGCCGCTGTAGTCGTCCAGCTCGACACCCACCGCAGGCAGGAACTCGGTGTAGGTGATCCACTGCTGGAGCGCCGACACGACCCGACGGGCCACCTGGAACTTGGTCTCCTCGTCGAGAGTGTCCGGGAGGGCGTCGACGATCCGGTTGTGCTCCCGAACGAACAGGGTCTGCACCGCAGTCAGCCCGATGTTCTCATTCACCCGCACATCACCGGCGACAACGGCTGCGGTCGGATCACCGAACAGCCGCCCCATGAGATCGGTCGTCGGTGCCTCGGCATCGGGCCGGGCCGTGACCGTTGGCAGGTAGCCGTCGACGGTCAGGAGCGTGGCCGAGTTGTTGGTGGGATCACCGTCGACCACGCCCTCCCGCAGCCAGTCCAACCGCTCGGCGCTGCCGCCGTAGACCGCCCACGCATCGATGTAGGAGCTCAGCTGGTTGACCTGCTCCCGGGGTGAGTCGACACCCGTCCCGTCGGCGGCGGCCGACCGCGTCGTGCTGATGCCGCCGAGGTCGTTGGTGAACGCTTCGAGTGGATCGTCGGCATCGAACTCGATGAGCAGGCTCTCATCGTCGGTCGTCTCCCGATTGCCGATCGTGTGGTCGATGAACTGGCCCCATACGAACGCCCAGTGGGTCACCCCGTTCTCCGAGAAGATGTTCTGGTTGGAGTCGTTGAACACCCGATTGCTCAGGTAGCGCTCCGCCGGGCGGTCGGTGAGCTCGCCGATTCCATCGGCGTAGTTCGCTTCGGCGATCCGGGTGTAGATCGAGCCGGCCTGGCCCAGCGCCGGGTTGTCGAGGTTGTTCCCCGAGCCGTCGAGCGATCGATAGTCGAGCAGGTCCGGCAGTGTCAGCGCGGCCCCGGTGCTGTCGGCCGCCGTGTCGTCGCCGGCATCGGCCAGGCAGGCGCTGGTCAGTCCCGTGGCCAGCACGGGAAGGGTGAGGAAGCGAACGAGCCGGGTGCCTCGGCGCGCCGACGGAAGAGGGGATGTGGACATGGAGTCTCCTTTTTGGTGGGGACTTCCACGAAGCACGTTCACCGGCAAGCCCGAGTCAGCTGGTCGACAATGTTTCGGCAAGAGGAGCCAGCAGATCCGAGGTTGTGACGTCGATCATCGCCCGACCCGATCGGACCGCCCGATGTCAGAACGAAACGAGGCCGGTCGATGGCGGCTCGGTCGCCAGCACCTCGTCGACGGGGCCACCCAGCCAGCGCAGCGCATCGGCGTACAGGTCGATGGCGTTGACGGCGATCGGCAGATCGCCATCCTCGAGCGAACCGAACTCGTAGCCGCCGGCCACCTGGCCGCCGTTGACACCGCCGCCGAGCAGCAGCTGGGTGCCGGCCCGCCCGTGGTCGGTGCCGCCCGAGCCGTTCTCTGCCACCCGTCGACCGAACTCCGTCGTCGTCATCACCAGGCAACGATCCCGATCCGCCGGACCGAGCGACTCCCAGAACCCGGCCAACGAACGGGCCACCTGATCGAGCAGGTTGGCGTGAGTGTTCAGCTGATCGGCATGGGTGTCGAAACCCTCGATCCCGACGGTGACCACCCGCAGACCAGGACGGGTCGTGATCAAATCGGCGGCCACCTGCAACTGCAGCTCGAGCGCCGCTGCGTTCTGATCGGCGTAGGCATCACCAGCGGCGGAGTCGCCGACGTCGTCGATGATCTTCTGCGTCGACAGCGCCAACGGCAGCGCCCCTCTGGCCGCCTGGAGCAGTGCCCCTTCATCCATCGCTCCCTGGGACACGGCCAGCAGGAACGTCTCGAAATCGGCGACGCTCATTCCCGGCGGCGGTTCGAGTCTGAAGTCGGAGGGGTCCTTGACCGCCGCCGCGTCTGACCCGGACAGTGCCCGCGGTCCGGCACCCAGGGCAATCGCTTCGAGCGGCTCATCCGGCTGATCGATCGCCGCAGCCTCCATCCAACGTGCCAGCCAACCGTCGGCCGAGGCATCACTCGTGCCCCGCCACCAGACGTCACGGCTCTCGAAATGGGAGCGGGTCTGGTCGTCGAACCCCACCCCGGCAACCAGCGCCATCGAACCGTCGTCCCACCGTGGAAGCAGCGGAGCCAGCGACGGATGCAGACCGAGGTCGGTCCGGCCGGCCAACGCCAGCACCTCGCTCTCGTCGATCGCGACCGACGGCCGCGCATCGCGATACCGGCCATCGAACGGGACCACGGTGTTGAGCGGGTCGTTGCCTCCGAGAAGCTGGACGAGCACCAGAACCCGATCGCTCACGCCCACCCAATCGCCGGGAGACGGCAGCTCGGTGGTCGGCCGCTCGGTGGTCGGCACGGTCGTGGTCGGGGCCGGCAGCGTCGACGCCGGGGCCGAGAGCTCCTGGCCCCGGCATCCGGTGGCCAGCCACATCGCACTCGCCCCACCGATGGTGATGAACCGGCGCCTCGTCACGATCAACCGCTTCGGGCCACTCATGCGATCACCATCTCGGGGCTCGACAGGGCCAGGGCCAGCAGCGACCGTCCGGTCACATCGGCAGCGAGCAGCGCATCGGCCGTGGTCGGACTGAACCCCTCCGGCCTGCCCAGTGCCCGGGCCAGCCCGTCGAGGTCGCGGGCCGATGCCGCCACCATCGGAGCGCTTCCTTGCCAGGCGGCGTCGGCCAGCACCCGCGAGGTCTCGAGCCGCGCCACCGTCGCCGACGAGGTGAGCCAAGCATCACCCGTCGGCCAGCCGGCAACATTCGGCGGCACCATCGGCACCTGCCCCGCCGATCGCAACACGTCGGCCAGCTCGCGGCGATTGATCGTCGACTCGGTCGTGCGCATGGCACCGACCAGCCACGGAACCGGGGCGAGCACCAACGGTTCGCACTCGCCGGCAACACCGCGTTCCACCAATCTGCGAAGCAGCGGCGCAACCGCCAGATCATCCGCCGCGAACTGGTCGGCCTCTGCCGCCGAAACGCTCGACGCCAGGCCAGGACCGAGGACGACCTCGGCCAATGCCCCGGCGATGAACCGCGAGCAGGCTGGGTCATCGACGACCGCTGCGATCACCGAGTCGACATCGTGGACGTCGTCCCGGCCGAGGAACGACTGCGGGCTGTCATCGTGGCGTCTGGGCACGAACGTCGCCTGATCGACACTGCGGCGAATGCTCCAGCCGGTGAGCGCACGGGCCGCCGCCAACACATCGTCCTCGTCGTAGTTTCCCACCCCGAGGGCGAAGAGCTCGAGCAGTTCCCGCCCGTAGTTCTCGTTCGGGCTGCTGCCGGTGCTGGTGCCGCCGTCCAGGTAGCGCAACATCGCCGGATCGATCGTGATCGCCCGCAGAAGCGGCTGAACCGGGCCGGCCCCGAGCTCCCGGAAGAGCCGAATCTGATTGACCATGCGCAGCGGTGATCGCACCTTGGCGAAAGACGAAACGAGATGGCCGTGCCAGAACCAGGCCAGCCACTCCATCGTCGGCCGTGACGCGAAACGAAAGCGATCGAGCCAGGCCGCGATCGACGGCGCCACGTCCCGCGGCGCCTCGAGGATCAGCGGCACGTCGACCCCGGCCCATGGATCACCATCGTCGGGGATGCCGTGGCCGTCCGGTTCGAAGAGCTCGTCGAGGAAGGCGTCGATGCCGATCTCGGCCGCGTGTTCGAGGTCGGTGACCGTGGCGCCGAACCCGACCCGACGCAGGATCCACGCCGCCGCCACTTCGACATCAACCGCCGATTCCAGGACCGGATTCGGCCCTTCCGCTGTGATGATCGTGTGTTTCGTTCCCGCTGTGACCGCCGTCATATCAACATCATCGGTGGCCAATGTGATGAGCAGATGATGACGAGATTGCGCGATCGGTCACCGAGGTCGGCGCAGCCTCACATCAAGGGGTGCTGCGCCGACGTGACCGGTATGACCGTGACAACCCCCGCAGGCTGGTACCCGAGCTCGACGAATCCCGGACTCGAGCAGTTCTGGGACGGGGCGACATGGACGGATCAACTCCGGCAGCCGGCGGCGGCACCCCCGCCACCGCCTGCCCCGTGCCGGCCCCGGCCCCGGCCATGCAGCCGTTGGCTGAGACCAACGTGAAGAAGCCGATCTGGAAGCGGAAGATCCTTTGGCCCGTCTACGGGTTCATCGCCTTGGTGATTGCGATCGCGGCCACCGGTGGCGGATCGGGCGACGACGACGTCGCCGACTCCGACCCGGTGACATCCGAGGACGTCGCAGCAGACGCCGACGGGACCGAGATCGAGGCCGTTGTGGACACCGGTGAAGGAGATTCGGAGGACGCAGAAGCAGCCCCGGTCGAGCCCGAACCGGCGGTGGGCGTGGCCACCCGAGACAATCCCATTCCTGTCGGGCAAACGATCGAGCTGACCGCGGAAGCACTTGGCGACGCCGGGGGCTCGGTCTGGTCACTGACGGTTGTGGGTCCTGCCCAGGACGTCACCTCGCCCGCGGTGTCGCAAGGGTTCGCGGCCGATCCGATCGAGGGGAACATCCTGGTCGGCGTTCCGATCGAGTTGACACTCGTCGCGGCAGGCAAGGAGCCTCTCGCTCCGATCTTCAATCTGGATGTCGAGTTCTTCTCACCGACGACGGCGACGATTGCCGAGACCCTCTTGCGTTGCGGTTTCTGGGATCAGGCGTTCGACTCCAACACCGAAGCCTTCATCGGGGGCAGCGTCACCGGATTGCTGTGTGCCGAAGTCGCCGCCGCCGACCTCGGCAATGGGCTGCTCATCACCGCTGATGAGCAAGGCGACCGGGTGTTCCTCGCTACCGAGTAGGAGATTGCGAGGACTGACCCGTGTCGCCCTGCCTCGCCCGTATGAGCCACTCCGGGTAGCCACACGAGAGACCAGTCGTGAGTCGTTCCGTCCATCCACCGGACCAATCGCCGAGCAAGACGTCAGCGGCGGTCCGGAGGAGGTCCCGATGGGCATGGAGCGGCCCGAACGCACTGAACGCCACACTCCAGGCTGATCGACCGTCGAGCGAGACCGCAACGATCTCGGCGTCGCATCCCTGGCCGACCGACACGCGTGTCGTCTCAGAAATCGGCAACTCCTGTCCGTCTGCATCGAAGCGTCGTTTGAAGATGGCCTTCTCGACATCGACCCACCTTGCGTTCTCGTCGATGTCGACGTACCCATCCGCAGGGCTCCACCGCGTCCACCGCTCCAACTGGCCGAGGGCTCCGTTTGGGATGGCGAACGACGCGGGCCGTTCTTGGCGACTCTTGAGTTCCAGTGTCGACCCGAAGCGGCGTTTCACCCCGACGTCGACTTGGTCGTCGACGCGGTAGCTGTCCATTCGGTGCTGGGTGAGACCCATCGTGTCGGCCGGAGTGAACCAGGTCAGGATCTCCGTCGGGAGCGGGCCGTCGAAGAACCACCGGAGTTCGCTGGTTTCGTCGATCGTCACGACCGCGTCGTCGACCTCACTCGTCGACGCACTCGTCGGCGCGCTCGGCGCGGGCCGAAGGCGATCCGGCTCGGTCGGTGTAGCGGTGCAGTCCACGATCTGGGCTCCTCGGCTGAGCGTTCGTCGCATGGACGCGCCGATCGCCCCATGATGGAAACGCAGTTGCGTGGACCCCGCTAGAGGCGAACGTCCATTCACCCGATCGTCATGCCGGTGCCTCGAACACCGATGGGCGGGTCTCGGTGATCCAGGTGTCGATCGCAGCCCAGTGGTCGAACAGCCAGTCGCCGAACTCGGTCCGATCGGTGGGGATCTCGGCGCTCGGCACCGACCAGTACGCGGCTTGCACGTTTCGACGCAGTGGCACGTTGCGCCAGATCGCCCCCAACGAGTGGAGGTCGCCCAGGCCGGCGTGCGCCACGAACACCACGGTCGCATCGTCGCAGGCTCGAACCGCGGCCAGCGCACCGGCGATCCGAGGTGGGAGCACGTTGATCAGCCCGGTGGCGCGCTCGGCGCGCTCCTGGCGTCCGCTGTTGGTCAGTGACTCGATCGACTCAGACCGACGGCGAGGCGTCCAGTTCCCACCCTCGGGAAAGATGATCGCCACGCTGTCGCTGTCCATCGTTGCGCACATCTGAGCGATCGCTTCCAGCTCGGACGCACTGTCGCTTCCTCGTTGCCCGACGAAGTGATGGGGCAGCCGCAGCATCATGTGGCTCAGGAACGGATCCCACAGGAGTTTGCTGGCACCGAGCATGCGGAGCTGCCGCTTGTAGTCGCAGATCACAGTCCGGGCGAGCAAGAACGCATCGCCGGGCCCTGCGTGGCGAGCGAAGGTCAGGATCGGACCATCGATGCGTTCGGTGACGGGCAGGGTGAACTCGAAACCCAGGTAGAACCGCATCGCCCGGGTGACGAGCTCGAGCCAGTGACCGAACATGCGGTTGTGGATTCGCTGCGAGCGAGGCGACCGGACCCGCAGGCCGAAACCGAACGCGATCCAGAGAACGAACACGGCCAACAGACCGAAGAACTCGGTCACGCACAAGGCAATGCCGAGGCCTCCGAGACGAGAGAAACGCCAGCGACGACGATCGACGAGGTCGGCAACCGCGAGCAGCACATGCAGGATCGGCGACAGCAGGGTGATGAGGCCGGCGCCGACGAATACCACCGGAGTGACGAAGACGACGCGCGCCCAGCGGGGCGGCAACCACGCTGCGGCGGTCCTCTTCACCCGGCCCCCTGACGGTCGTTCGGCGGATTGCTCGTTCGGAGACCAGACCATACGTGATCACCAACGAGCGGGCCTGTGGCTAGCCTCGCACCATGTCCGAAACCCTCTCGTCTGACGCGTCGGGAACGGTTGCCTTCGTGCTCGGTGGGGGAGGACTACGCGGTGCCGCCGAGGTCGGAATGATCAAGGCGCTGGCGGAAGCCGAAATCGCACCGGACATGGTCGTCGGGACCTCGATCGGTTCCATCAACGGTGCGATCGTCGCTTCCGGCCCGATGGGAGCGATGTCCGAGCACCTCATCGGCATGTGGGACGAGCTGGCCGAGTCCGGCGTGTTGCGGGAGGGCGCCTTCAGTCGGCTGGTGAACATCGCCAGACACCGCACGCACCTCCACAACAACGACTCGATGCGCGACCTCATCCTCGAATGGCTTCCGTTCGCCACGTTCGAGGAGCTCGTGGTGCCGTTCCAGTGTTCGGCCGCCTGCGTGGAGACATCGGCCGAGTGGTGGTTCCAATCCGGCGTCCTCATCGACGCACTCCTCAGCTCGTGCGCAGTTCCCGGACTGCTGCCCCCGGTCGAGGTCGACGGAAAACACTTCATCGACGGCGGTGTCGTCAACTCCATCCCGATCTCGCGGGCACTCGAACTCGGTGCCACCACCATCTACGTCCTCCACGTCGGCAACATCGATGCCCCCCTCCGGGTGCCTCGCACTGCGTGGGACGTCGCTTTCGTCGCCTTCGAGATCTCCCGTCGTCATCGGTTCCATCGCGACATCGAGAACCTGCCCGGCGGGGTCGACATCCACGTGCTGCCGACAGGCCTCGACGCAAACATGAAGTTCAACGACCCGTCGAAGCTGCGCTACAACCACAGCCGGTCGATCTCGCAGAACATCGAACGTGCGTATGAGGACACCCTGGAGTATCTGGAGTCCGTTTCGGTGTGACGCCGGCTCGCCCTGGCGGACCGCCGGTCGATGGGTGGCGGCTCCGCTCGGGCCGAAGAATTTCTCGGAGCGTGTGCAATCGGGTGACGAGGTCCGCGTTGTAACCGGGGAACGAGCCGACGGCGGGTTGGCTCGACACACCGAAAGCGAACCTCATGCGACGACTCCTTCTCTCGGTCGGGCTCGGCCTGACCATCTGCGCCGGACTGGTGGTGCCGGCCGGTGCCCAACGGGACCCGGGCACCGACACTCGACCGGTCCGACCGACCGTCACTGCGCCGACGGACACTGCTCCGATCGATGCTGCGCCGATCGAGGCGGCGCCGACGCGCCCGATCGACGCCGCTCCGAGCGACGTGCGACCCACTGATGTCCGCCCGACGATGTCCGCCCGACCGACGTGCGGCCGATCGAGGCGCTGCGCCTGGCCTGCCACGGCCGGATGTCAGACGCCGGCCGGGCCGCCGTTGCCTGCGAGTGGTCACCCACGACCAGAGACGCAGCGGCCGGCTACACCCTGATTCGCAGCAACGGCGACACCAGGACCACGGTCTTCTCGACCCGTGACCTCAGCGTGACGACGGCGGTCGACAGCAACATCCGTCTCGACATCTCCTACACCTACTCCGTCCTCGTCGTTGGACGCCCACGGCAAGACGATCGGCCAGGGTGGCCCGGTCACCGCCGGCGTCCGGGCACCCGATACCGACATCGAAGTCCTGAAGCTGGAGTGCGCAGCCGCTGACGAGGCCTTTGCCGCCCGCTGCCACTGGCGGGCATCGACCAGCGGCAACGCGGTCGGCTACCAACTCTGGCGCATCGTGAATCGTGGCGAGCGTGAGCTCGTGCACCGCGGCGGCCTCGACCAGACCTCGGTCGCCGATCGCCTTCCCCGCAACACGATGCTGGTCCGCTACGCCGTCCTCGCGGTCGACGCCGACGGGGAGATCGTCGGGCAATCACGACCGTTCGTGCTCCGTTTCGACAGCAGCCCCGGCGGCCCGACCATCGACCGCGAGATCGACTCCAGCCCGGCCCGGCCCATCCGTTTCGGGTCCATCTCCTATCGCTGAGCCCAGAGCGATCGTTTGCGAGTGTCCACCCTTGCCCTTGCCGGCCCGGCAACCATCTGCTCTGTGAGCAGCCGTGACGACGATCTCCTCAGCGAGCGAGATCTGGTCGAGCGGGCGAGGGTGGACGCCGACGCGTTCTCCGATCTCTACCGGCGGTTCCTTCCCGCAGGTCCACGCCTACGCACGACGGCGGACCGGCAGCCCAGAAGCGGCCGAGGACATCTGCTCGGCCACCTTCGAGGCGGCACTGAAGAACCTCCACCGATTCAAGTGGCGGAGCGGCGGTTTCGCCCCGTGGCTGATGCGGATCGCGGCCAACCAGACGATCGCCCACTACCGGCGGGAGGGCCGGCCATCGACCGACCGGGGGCAGCTGGCCATGTCGAAACTCCACACCGGTGAGACGTTCGACGATCTGCCGCTGGAGGACATGGGCCAACTGCGGGCCGCCTTCGACGAACTCCCGGATCGTTACCAGCGGGTGCTCTCCCTCCGCTACCTCGCCGACCTCGACCCGGCCGAAGCCGCCCAGGCGATGGGGCTGGCCAAACCCGCCCTCGCCGTCGTGTTGTCCAGAGCACTGAAAGCACTACGCCGCGAACTCGAACGATTGGAGGGTGACCGATGAGCAAACCAGACGAGGTCCAGCGCCGACTCGAACAGTGGGGCAACGACGAGCAGCCTTCCGTCGACGGCGCCTTCGCCAACCGACTCGACAGCGACCTCCGAGCGATGCACCACAGCACTTCCGAAACGAAGCGCCCGTTCTGGCAACCGGCCGTCCTCGCCCTCGCCGCTCTGCTCGTGGTGGCCGGTGGTGTCTTCGCCTTCACTCGCACTCGAACCGACGACCTCGTCGTTGTCATGGCTGCGGCCACCGAGACCGAGGTCGTGCTGCCCGATGGCGAGATCGTGAACGGAGCAGCCGGGCTCGAGCTGCCGGACGGGACTCAGATCACCGTCGGCGCCGACGGCTCCGCCGTGATCGCCGGCGTGGTGCTCGAGGCCGGTACCCAGGCGGTCATCAACGACGGCCAACTCGAGATCCGAACCCAGCCGGACGCAACCGATTCCGAGGTCACGGGGCCGAGCTCGACGGTGGCGCCAACGACCACGACCCGCCCATCCGATCGCGATTCGACGACGGCGCCCCCCAGCACCCGGGCGACCACCTCGTCGACGCGCCGCACGACGACGAGCACCACGCGTCGCTCCACCACGACCGCGGTCACCACGCCCCAGACCACCTCGCCACCGACCTCCGCCGACCAGCCCTCGACCACGACCGCCGACCTGGTTGTCGTGCTCGAGTGGGCGGAACGAGACGGCCGGGTGCGACTGACCTGGACGTACGCCGGCCCCGACACGCTCGCCGGCTGGCGGGTGACGGTCACGAGCGGCGACCGGTTGCGGACGCTCGCCGTGCTGCGTGACCCGGCCGCGAGGGCGATCACCGTCGAGCGGCTCGACGGCGCCGCCAGCTACCGGGTGATCGCCCTCGATGGCGACGGGGCAGTCATCGCCGAGAGCAACACGGTCGCCGTCCCGGGCTGACCGGCATCGTTGCCGTCGGTACCATTCGGCAAGACTGGACGCATGTGGTTTCGCACGCTGACGGGGTTCGACGAGGGTGATGGCGATTCGGTGCGCTCCCAGCTCCGCCTCGACGGTGATCAACTGATCTCGCTGGTCAATGGCCGTTCGGTCGGAGTCGGGACCCTCACGACACCATCGCTGGGCGACCTTCGTGCGGCCACCGGCGCAACCGGTCAGGGAACGATCAGTGAAGTGGTGGCCGACGTGGCCGACCTCCACGCCGATCCGGCCAACGCCGGCGCCACGTTCCAGGTCGCCTCGCAGTTCAACCTCCTCGAGATGCCGTCACCACGGGTGACGCCCGAGGCCGGGGTCGACGGCTACGAACACGACCGCACCCAGGGTCCGGCCTGCGCCGTGGCCTGCGGTGGCGGCACGATCTACCGCAATTGGTTCCACCCCGTCGGCGGTGGTGTCGGACAAACCACCACCCGGCAGATCGATTGCCTGGCCGATCTCGGCGACGCCCTCGGCAACACGAGCGGCGAGCGATGGGTCATGCAGAACGGCTATTGCCTCGCCTCCAGCAGCGGACTCCGACAGATCACGGCCGAGCTCGAGGCTGCATCAGGAGAGGAGCGCGATCACCTTGCCGGGCTGCTGCGTATCGGTGTGCACACCGACGTCGAGGTCACCAGGAACGCCGCCGGTCATCGAGTGACGCAGGTCTACGGATCAGCGCTCCCTGTCGCATACGGCACCCCGTCGGCCGCCGAGTGGGAGCCGTTTGCACGGCTCGTGCTCGACGCCAGCTACGAAGCGACGCTCCGAGTCGCTCACGGCAACGCCGCCGTCACGGCGAATCCCGACCGTGTTCCTGACGTTGTTGGGCGGTGGAGTGTTCGGCAACCGTGTCGAGTGGATCGAGGACGCCATCGTGCGAGCGGTCCGCCTGTTGGGCGCGGGTCTCGACATCCGCCTGGTCAGCTACGGCTCGTCCCACCCGGTAGCTCAGCGAATCGCCGCTGCGCTCGGCTGAGCCTGACCCGGTGAGTCTGGATCAGATGCTCGTGGTCATCACCTGGTCCACTAGAACAGTGGCGAGAACGGGAGCGAACCATGGATGAGCCAGCGTTGCATCTGACCGATCGAATGACGGCGGCGACATGACGGACCTGCACTGGTGGTCGGCGACCGATCTCGCTGCCGCGATTCGCGACCGAGAGGTGTCTGCGAGTGAGGCGCTCGAACACCAGGTCGACCGCATCGAACGACTCGATGAGCCCATCAACGCGATCGTGCAGTGGGATCTCGACCGCGCCCGGTCCGCGGCCCGAGCAGCCGACGACGCCGTCGCAGCAGGCCACGAGGTCGGCCCGCTCCATGGCGTACCGATGACGATCAAGGATTCGTTCCAGACCGAAGGATGTATCACGACGTCGGGGGCGCCAGAACTCGCCGACTTCGTCCCGACCGAGGACGCAGCGCCAGTTGCTCGACTCCGGGCGGCGGGTGCGATCCCGTTCGCCAAGACGAACCTGCCGATCTTCGCCGGCGACATCCAGAGCTTCAACGAGGTGTACGGAACGACCAACAATCCGCACGACGTGGCGCGTACCCCGGGCGGGTCCTCGGGCGGTTCGGCCGCCGCGCTCGCCATGGGTTTCACCGCCCTCGAGCTGGGGTCGGACATCGGCGGGTCGATCCGGGTGCCGGCTCACTACTCAGGTGTCTCCGGCCACAAGCCGAGCTACGGCATCGTGCCGGCCCACGGTCAGATTCCCGGCATGCCCGGCACGCTCAGCCAGGCCGACCTCGCGGTCGCAGGGCCCATGGCTCGATCGGTGCGCGACCTCGAACTCGGGCTCGACGTGCTCGTCGGACCCGATCGGTGGAGCGACCCGGCGTGGACGATCGAACTGCCATCGGCGCGCGCCGAATCGCTCTCCGAGCTTCGTATCGCGGCATGGCTCGACGACGAGTACTGCCCGGTCGATGCATCGACCCGTCGGGTGCTCGGTGACCTCGTCGCCGAGATCGGTGATGCCGGCGGGCGCGTCGACACCGAGGCCCGGCCCGCCTTCACACTCGAACGGGCCGACACGATCTTCCGCAACCTGTTGTTCGCCGCGCTGGCGGGCGGCGCCAAACCGAGCGAGCTCGACGCTCTGGCCGCAGTTGCCGGTGACGATGATGCAGCTCGCGGTAAACGCTCGACGGCGATGCGTCATCGAGAGTGGCTGGCGCACAATGAACGGCGGCTGCAACTGCGTGAACGCTGGCGCGAGTTCTTCGCACACCACGACATCATCCTGATGCCCGTGCAGCCACGTGGTGCGATTCCCCACGATCACTCGTTTCCCCAGTGGGAACGGACGGTGGAGATCGACGGCGCCGAGCGGCCGTACCTCGATCTGTTCGGATGGACCGGACCGGCCGGGGCCGGCTTCCTACCAGCCACCGTGGTCCCTGCAGGGCTCGGCGACGACGGGCTCCCGATCGGCGTCCAGATCGTCGGGCCGTATCTGCACGATCGCACCACCCTCCGAGCGGCAGCGCTGATCGCCGAGCTCTCCGGTGGGTGTCCGAAGCCCGGACTCGCGCTCGAGGCCAAGGCCCGCGCCGAGATGGATGCCTGAGCCGGCGAGTGAACCACTCCGCCGGTCACCGCGGATTGGCTGTGGCCGGCGGTGTGGGGCTCTAGCGTGAGTCCCGATGAAGCAGCTGGTGGACATCGACGAATGGAACATCGTGCAGGACGGGTTCGACCCCGTCCACAATCGGGTGTTCGAGAGCCTGTTCAGTCTGGGCAACGGCCACATGGGCGGTCGTGGCAACCATGAAGAGGCCTACTCAGGCGACTCGCTCCGAGGCAACTATCTGGCCGGCGTCTACTACCCCGATCCGACCCGCGTCGGTTGGTGGAAGAACGGCTACCCAGACTACTTCGCCAAGGTCCTCAACGCCGCCGACTGGACCCCCATCCACATCACCGTCGACGGCACGTCGCTCGACCTCGCCATCGCCGAGATCCACTCGTTCCGCCGGACCCTCGACATGCGCGCCGGCGAGCTCACCCGCACCTTCCGGGCCACGTTGCCGAACGGGGTCATGGTCGAAGTCGAGACCACTCGCCTGATCAGCATGGTGCGCAGCCATCTCGGTGCCATCCGTTACCGAATCACGCCGGTCTTCTCCGATGTCCACCTCAACGTCTCGGTCCAGGTCGACGGCGACGTGATGAACGAGGACTCGAACTACGACGAGGGCTTCTGGGACGAGGTCGCCCAATCGGTCGACGGCAGCCCGCGCCGTCGTGGTGTCTCGCACGAAGAAGACTGCGTTCGAATGCGCCACCGCCATGGACTTCGAGGTCCGCCGCAACGGTGAGCTGATCGACCTGGCCACCGGCGCCGAGACCCGCACCCGCTTCGCCGCCTCCACGTTCGACCTCGACGCCTCGATCGGCGAGACCATCGAGATCGTCAAGTTCGGGGCCAACGCCACCTCTCGTGAGATGCCGGCCGACGAGATCGTCGCCAGCTGCTCCTCGGTACTCGACGCGGCCATCGCCGACGGCTTCGACGCGGTCCAAACCGAGCATCGAGCGGCGTGGGATCACAAGTGGGATCTGGGCGACGTGGTCATCGGTGGAGACGCCGCAGCCCAGCAAGGCATCCGCTTCAACATCTTCCAACTGAACGCCACGTTCACCGGCGACGACCCGGACCTCAACATCGGGCCGAAAGGGTTCACCGGCGAGAAATACGGCGGTGTCACCTACTGGGACACCGAAGCGTTCTGCCTGCCCTTCTACCTCGCCACCAGCGAGCCCGAGGTCGCCAAGAACCTGCTGCGGTATCGCCATCGTCAGCTCGACCGTGCCATCGAGAACGCCGGCAAGCTCGGCTTCACCGATGGTGCCGCGCTCTATCCGATGGTGACGATCAACGGCGAGGAATGCCACAACGAGTGGGAGATCACCTTCGAGGAGATCCACCGCAACGGTGCGATCGCCTTCGCCATCTTCAACTACCTGCGGTACACGGGTGACGAGGCCTACCTGCTCGAAGGAGGTCTCGAGGTGCTGATCGGGATCGCCCGGTTCTGGTCGCAGCGAGTCTCGTTCTCCGAGCCGAAACAGCAGTACGTGATGCTCGGGGTCACCGGCCCGAACGAGTACGAGAACAACGTCGACAACAACTGGTACACGAACCTGATGGCGCAGTGGACGCTTCGCTACGCAGGGGAGGCCATCGACATCGCTCGCGGCCTCGATGAGGCAGCGGTCGCCGAGGTGCTCGACCGGGTCGGTCTCGACGAAGCAGCCGAGCGGGCCCGGTGGACCGAGATCGCCGACGGCCTCCATTTCCCCGAGGACACCGAGCGCAACGTCTTCCTCCAGCAGGGCAACTATCTCGACAAGGAGCTGCTCACCGTCGACGATCTCGATCCGGCCGAGCGGCCGATCAACAAACACTGGTCGTGGGATCGGATTCTGCGTTCGTGTTTCATCAAGCAGGCCGACGTGTTGCAGGGTCTGTGGGTGTTCGAGGATCGCTACGACCTCGACACGATCCGCCGGAACTTCGACTTCTACGAACCCCGCACCGTGCACGAATCGTCGCTGTCGCCTTCGGTCCACGCCGTGCTCGCGGTGAGGCTCGGCATGCTCGACAAGGCGCACGAGATGCTCCTGCGAACCGCGAGGCTCGACCTCGACGACATCAACGCCGACACTGACGATGGCTGCCACACCACGAGCATGGCCGGCACGTGGATCGCCACCGTCCTCGGCTTCGGCGGCATGCAGGTGATCGACGGTGAACTCCACCTCGACCCGACCCTCGCCCCCGGCTGGACCGAGCTCGGCTTCCAGGTGCAGTTCCGCGGAGCCTGGCTGTCGGTCAGCGCCACACGAGCCGGCGTCACGATCGAGAATCGGGGGGACGTGTCGACCGTGCTGCGAGTCGGCGGCAGCCTCTACCACGTCGCCCGCGGTGGGAACATCGCAGTTCCCTCAGCCTGACGTTCAGCGGTAGAAAGGAATCCATGTCGCTCCCGGCCATCGACCTCGACCCCCTTCGCCACCGGCACCGCGCTTCCGAACCCCGAGGCCGCGACCATCGCCCGCACCGTCGACGACGCCCTGCGGGAGACCGGTTTCCTCCTCGTCCGGGGCCACGGTGTCGCTCCCGAGGTGAAGGAGCGGTTCTTCGCCGCGATGCAGTCGTTCTTCGCTCTGCCGCTCGAGGAGAAGGAGCAGATCGGCATCGGCAAGAGCGACTACCACCGGGGTTACGTCGGGTTCGCGGCCGAGACGCTCGAAGGGGCGATCGCCGGTGAGGAAACGATCGGGGACGTGCTGGCCGGCGACATGAAGGAGACGCTCGACACGGGGACCGAACACGGCCCGGACCACCCGGAAGTGCGTGCCGGCACGCCGCTCCACGGGCCGAACCAGTTCCCGGAGCTGCCCGGGTTCCGTGAGGCGTGGGACGACTACCGCGAGGCCGTGGTGGAGACGTCGCTGAGGGTCCAGCGGGCGCTCGCCATGGCGTTGGATCTTCCCCCGAACACCTTCGAGGACATGCCGGGCGAGACCATGTATCACCTCCGGCTCATCCACTATCCGCCGATGGAACGGCTGACTCCGGAGCCGGGCCAACTCGGCTGCGGCGCCCACACCGACTACGGCACGCTCACCGTGCTCGGCGACGACGGCAACGGGGGGCTCCAGGTGCGAATGCGATCGGGTGAGTGGGTCGACGTCGTGGTGCCGGACGGCCACCTGGTGGTCAACCTCGGCGATCTGATGGCGATCTGGACCAACGACCGCTGGGTGTCGAATCCCCATCGGGTCGTCAATCCGCCGTCGACCGATCGGTACTCGACCCCGCTCTTCGTCACCCCGCCGTTCCATCTCGAGATCGACACCCTGCCGACGTGTCGTGACGAGCCCCTGCGCCACGAGAAGATGATCTCCGGTCCGTACCTGCTGTCGCGCTTCGACGGCACCCACAGCTACCGCAACGACCTCCTCGACGACCACAACCGCGTCTGATCCCGCTGCCTCATCCGCGCTCGAAAGTCGGCGAAACGGGGTGCAAACCTCCTCGGATGGGGCGATCCTCTGGTCCATGGCTACCGCGGGTGATCAGTTCTTTCCCTATGAGATCGATGGGCGCTGGAAGCCGTTGCTGTTTCCGCTCGGCGTCGGCAAAGACGACGGTGTGACGCTCACCGAGGACGGTCGGCTCGTCGCCACCTTCGGATGGGTCAAGGTCGACACTCCGCGGAACAACATCGACCACACCTCGGTCACGGGGCCGCACCGCTGGTACACGGCGGTCGGACTGCGGCTGAGCTTCGCCGACGATGGACTCACCTTCGGCACCAACCATCTCGAGGGTCTGTGCATCGAGTTCGTCGAACCGATCCCGAGGGTCATCGGCTTCCGCAAACACTCGGCCCTCTGGGTCAGCGTCGCCGACCCCGAAGGCCTCGCAAAAGCTCTCGGCTGCTGAGGCCGAATGACGGCGAACCGGTCGCCGTCCTGATCTCGACAGAACGGGCATGCACATGCTTCGGAACAGCCCCAGGGTGCGGATGGGTGCCGGTCGTGCCGGACTCGCCGCCCTCTGGTTGATCGCATCGGCCTGTTCCGAGCCGTCCGACGACGGCGCGCCGAGCGCTCCGACTACCGCAGAGTCGACAGCCGGCCAGGCGCCGGCGGCCGAACCGGATCTGATGTTGGACTCGGGCGACCACGAGTTCACGCTCGAACAGGGCGGGCGCGAGCGCAGCTACATCGTCCATGTGCCGGTCGGGGTCCAGGTTCCCTCTGCGGTGGTGGTCGCTCTTCACGGCGGGGGCGGAACCGGAGCGGGATTCCAGGAGCAGAACGGGATGGACCCGGTCGCCGACCGGGAGGGGTTCCTCGTGGTGTATCCCGAAGGCACGGGCGTGCTCCCGAATCGCCTGCACACGTGGAACAGCGGCTTCAACTGCTGCGGGTATGCGCTGGACAACGACGTGGACGATGTCGGGTTCCTGCGCGCTGTGATCGAGGATCTGGCCACTCGAACAGCAATCGACCGGGGTCGCGTGTACATGACCGGCCATTCCAACGGCGCCATGATGGCCTACCGGTTCGCGGAAGAGGCCGCCGACCTCGTGACCGCAATCGCTGCGGTCGGTGGGGCCCTGTCGGTGACGGACCCGAGCCCGTCGCACAGCGTCGCCTTGTTGCACATCCACTCGGTTGATGATCCTCGTGCGCTCTACGACGGCGGTGAGGGCCCGCCGTTCCCGGGCACCAGCCGCACCCACGTCGCGGAGCCGGTGCTGCCGGGAATCGAGACGTGGGCGACGATCAACGGGTGCGACTCCGGCCCGGTCGTGCAGCAGACCCTGGTCGGAACAGGCGACAACGAAGGCCAGTCGGTCGAACGTCTCGTCTGGGACTGCCCCACGGGCGCTTCTGTGGAACACCTTCGTCTTGCTGGATCCGGGCACGGGTGGCCCGGTACCGAGGTCGGCCGCATCTGGCAGAGCCAGATCGGTCCTCCCACGACCCTGATCGATGCCTCCGAAGAAGTTTGGGCGTTCGTCTCCCGATTCGCTCGAACCTGACCTGAAAGCCACGATCGCATTACAGGATGGCGATGCGAAGCAGGTTCGCCAGCTCCACGACAAACCTCGTCGGTACGCCATCGACGGCCAGCGAGGCGGTGTCAACGACCTCGACGACACCGGCGTGGTCGGGTGAGTAGACGACGGCGACGTCGAGGCTCTCATGGCGCAACACCTCGGATGCAAGACCGTCAGGATTGCGTTCGGCGTGCAACGCTCCTTGCCGTGACGTCCACACCAGCCCGACGGTGCCCTTCGATCCGGCGATCCGCTCTGCCACCGCACGAGTGCACGGATAGTGGAGCGCCCCGGCGCCGGTGAGCTGCGAACGATCCAGGCCGAGCTCGGCCAGCGCAGGATCACGCAGGTCGATCAGGCGAGCCGACTCGACGAACCGGAGGCGGTGCAGACCGACGCCGGCGAGGGTCACGGCGTAGATGCGGGGGTTGGGGCCCGATGCCTCGTGTAGCACCGACTCGAGGATGGCTGCCGACCGTTGGGCGGCCACGTAGGCGTGGCCGCGGCCATCCAGAGGGGAAAACCGGCCGTTGCCGTTCCCGGGGGGCGTGAACACGGTCGCCCCGTACCGCAGATGCGACGCCCGATACTGCTCGGTCCCCTCCTCGAGCGTGTGCACCTTCAGCGACCGTCGATCGATCGCTTCCGGTCGCACGATGGGACAATCTGTCCGACCGCACGGTGGAGTGGCCGGGACCGACATCAGCTGTCGAGCAGTCCGGCCACCGCTCGCTCGATCTCCGGCGTGCCGATCCGGTCGACCGGGCGGGCCTCGATCCAGGGGTTGATCGCAGTGAACCACTGCCACATCGCCCAGCCGCTCATTCCGGCCGCCGTGAGCTCGGCGACAACACGCCCGACGCGGTCATCGACATCGAACACCACGTCGAGCTGGAACGACGGGATCAGCGTGCGGCCCCCGTACTCGACGACGAAGAGCCGGTCCTTGGCCCGCTGCCGCTTCACCCACTGACGGGCAGCCAGCACCGTGCTGTCGCGACCTCGAGCGAGACCTTCGTAGTCGACCGATGCTTCGTTGGCCGCCAGATGATCCCGAGCAAGCCGCACCAGCCTGGCCTGCTCGATCGCGACATGATCGAGCATCGGGGGTGCCGGGGGAAGATCATCGAACGAGACAACTCCGCTCATGTCACAAGCGTACTACAGATTACTTGATAGTACGAGTGGTACAGATCTGGGCAATTCCTGCTCAGTTCGACTCGTACGGCGGGTACTGATCGGTGAGCAACAAGGCGTAGGCCTGGAAACGCAGCGACACCCGAGTCAGCTTCATGACCCATGCCCTCAGGCCCTCGGGCCAGCTACCGGTGAACAGCACAGCGAAGATGGCGATGAACCAGCAGACCGCTCCTACGAGGCCGATCACCATCACGTAGAGGAGCGCGGGGATCGCCCACAGGATCCGCAATCCGACCGTCAGCCGGTCGCGGTCCTCGAGCTCGGGCACGATCTCGATCCCGACCGGGGTTCCGCCAGGCTCGTACGGCGACAGGGCGAAATCGAACGGTGGATACTGATCGTGGAGAAACCCTGCGTAGAGCTGCACCCGTGTGCTGTAGCGCAGGATCATGATCTGGAGGTTGGCCAGACCTTCCGGCAACGATCCCGTGAACAGGATCATGAACCACGACACGACGGCGAGAGCACCAGACGCGGACTCGAGCGCACTGACGATGATCAGATGCGGAATGGCCAGAATCCACTGACCAATGGCCCGCCAGTTGTCCATCTCGGGTGGTGTCTCGACGGTGATGACAGCTGGATAGCTCATGGGATTCCTCTCCCTCGATATGCCGCCAGCCTTCCACGTGGCCGGTGGGTGGGACCAGGGTCTTTCGTCGGCGTTGCGGCCCTACCGGGGCGTTCTCGGGTCCGATCTGCGCGCCTGGCGGGAGGATCGGACCCATGTTCGGACAGGACGTCAGGAGAGCGACCCGGTGAGCCGGTCCCGCTCGGTCAGACAGTATGGGAGGCCGGCCGGATCGAGGAGGGTGATCCAGCGTCTGCCCTGACCGAGCACGCTGGCGCCGAGGGATGTGTGCCAAGACGCAATGGCATCCCCATTGCGCCCGACCGCAGCATCGAGGTGGGCCCTCGCTGCTTCGCCCCCTCTCTATTGGATCCACCGGGCCGGTCATCACCCCGGCGTCTACCGTTTCGTGCATGCTCGCCACCACGCCGAAACGACGATGAGTCCGCTCTCGCTCTTCGTGATGCATCCGATCGAGGCCGCGGGGTTCGGACTGCTCATGACGGCGGCCCTGCTCTTGGTGCCGGTCTCGGTCCCGGCGATCGCTGCCTTCGGCACGCTGAACGTCTTCGCCGGGACCCTCGCCCACCGGCCGCTCGACAACAAGGCCGCCTGGCTCGATCGTGCCGGTGGTTGGTCCAGGTTCCATCAAGCCCACCACGAAGACCCGGCGGCCAATCTCGGCTTCTTCCTGCCACTGTGGGACCGCATCGGCGGCACCCTGGCCAGACCATCGATCGTCAGCACCAGAGGAGCAACATGACAGCATTCGAACCCTTCATCGACGACGTCAACTTCGGCGAAGCTCCCCGATGGCACGAGGGGCGCCTCTGGTATTCCGACTTCTTCCAACGCCGGGTGTACGCAGTCGCCGACGACGGCAGCAGAGAGACGATGGTCGAGTTTCCCGGCCAGCCCTCCGGCCTTGGTTGGATGCCGGATGGATCGCTGCTGATCGTCTCGATGATCGACCGGAAGGTGATGCGCTGGGTCACCGGGGCCGACGGTGTCGGCGAGCTCAGCGAACACGCCGACCTCGGCTCGATCGCGACCGCTCACTGCAACGACATGATCGTCGATACCTCGGGCAACGCCTACGTCGGCAACTTCGGTTGGGATCTCCACCGGGACGGTTTCGACACGATCGTTCCTGCTGATCTCGCCCTCGTTCGACCGGATGGTTCGACCGAGGTGGCCGCAGGCGGGCTGCGCTTTCCCAATGGCATGGTGATCACCCCAGACGGCACGACACTCATCGTCGGCGAGACCTTCGGAGCTCAGTACCGAGCCTTCGACATCGCCGCAGACGCCACGCTGAGCAACGAGCGCGTCTGGGCCTCGATGCCCGGTACTGCTCCGGACGGCTGTGATCTCGATGCCGACGGTGCCATCTGGTTCGCTGATGCCATCAGCGGGTCGGTCGTTCGGGTCAAGGAGGGCGGGGAGATCACCGACTCGCTCGACACGGGCACCAGCTGTTTCGCATGCTGTCTCGGCGGCGACGACGGCCGCACGTTGTACGCCTTCTGCGCGCCGGACTCCCACCCAGACGTGGCTGGAGCGGAAGCGCTCGGCTCGATCAAACGCACCACGGTCGACGTACCGTCGGCCGCACACGCCGGCGGCCGCTGAACAGGGTCAGTCGGTCAGCTCGAACGTGGTCGTTGCGAGGTCGGCACCGTTCACGCGAACCGTCACCGAATGGATACCCGGGTAGAGCTTGCGGGTGCTCCGAACCACCATGTCGAGCTTCCGCCGATAGGACTCCGATGTCTCGGCGGACAGCTCGACGTCCTTGAACTTGAAGACCTTTGGATTCACCTGGCCGTTCGACTTCACGTAGCCAACCACGAGATCGATCATCAGCTTCTGATTTCGGCCGGCGCGTTCGGTGAGGTCGAACTCGATCGAGGTCGACTCGCCGATGGCAAGGACCGTCGGGATCACCTTCAGATCGACCACGTCGACCTCGGCCGGTTCGTAGCCGAAGAGCGCCATCACCCGCTCGTCGCCGTTCTTGAGGTGGTTGCGCATGGCGTGGCGGACGATCCAGGTCGTCTCCGGGCACGTCCTCGGCGTGCCATTCCTCGAGTAGGGAGACGATGCGGTCGCTGTCGGCCTTGGCCAGATCGTTCAGGTGGTTCGCCACCGATCGGCGAACGTACAGCGACTCGTCGCGCCGCAGCGCCGGACAAGCACGCCGAGGACCCGATCGATCGGGAGATCCAACCGGGCGGCCCACGGCAGACGTGAGCGGGTGCCCTCGCTGGCCAGTCGCCGGACGTGCTCGTTCGGGTGGTCGACCCACTGCTCGACCCGGTCCATCGTCTCCGGATAGCGGGCGAGGAAGGGTCGGATGGCGAACTCGGCGGTGAACCTCTTGGTGAGTGCCTCGGCACAATCGAGGGCGGGACCGGGGTGGTCGACCGCGTACGTGGCAATGAGATCGCTGAATGGCCACATCCAGAAGCCGTTGTTCAACACACCCTCGGGGTCGTCCAGCTCCTCCGGCAGGACGCGGGTGACCACATCGAGCGCCTCGACAACTCCCACCCCCAAGGTCTCCCACAGCGCATCGGCGATGCGGCGGCTTCTTTCGGTGAGGCTCAGCGGCTCCCAATCGTCGCCGACTGCGGCGGCCACGAACCGCTCGACGTCGAACGACGGCTCGACTCGGACTATCCGCATGCCGATCTCGCGAACGAGCTCGACATCGAAGTAGTCCTTCAGCTTCGGGTCATCGGCCATGGGCCGAGTCTGGCACTGTCGCCTACTGTCCGCCCATGGCTCCGGCTGCAGAACTCACGATCGGTTTCGCCACCCCTGTCGACCTGTGGGGATCCACGCTCGACGAGAAGCACGCCACGCTCGAACGGCTCGCCGGCGCGGGAATCGACCAGCTCTACATGGCCGACCACGTGTCGTTCCGGAACGGCCACGGCACCGACGGCTTCTGTGAGATCGCTGCGCTCTCCCAACTCCATCCGACGATGCGAGTGATGATCAGCGTGTACCTGCTGGCGCTTCGCCATCCGCTTCCCGTGGCCAGGCAGATCGCCACGATGTCGACGATCGCTCCCGGTCGTTTCACGATCGGAGTCGGGGTCGGCGGAGACGATCGGCACGAGATCGAGATCTGCGGCATCGACCCGGCCACCCGCGGTCGACGAACCGACGCCTGCCTCGACATCATCCGCCGCTTGATGGCGGGGGAGAGCGTCAGCCATCACAGTGAGTTCTTCGACATCGACGAAGCGGTCATCCGCCCGGTGGTCGACCCGCCGCCACCGATCCTCATCGGCGGCCGCTCGAACGCGGCCCTGAGCAGGACCGCCAGGTTCGGCGACGGGTGGATCGCTGCCTGGTGCTCACCCCGTCGCTTCGCCGAAGCGAGTCGCCATCATCGATGCGGAGGCGGCCGAGCTCGGTCGATCCTCGGTGGGCTGGACCCACGGCTACCAACCATGGGTCGGCGTCGGCGACACGGCGGGGGAGGCGCGGAGTCGAGTTGCTGATGCCATGGAGGCGTTCTACAAGGTGCCGTTCGCTGCGTTCGAGAAGTACACGCCGTACGGCACCCCGGCGGACGTGGCCGCCGCACTCCGTCCCTATCGAGACGCCGGCTGCTCGATGTTCAATCTGAAGGTGGTGGCCGGCAGCGATGCCGAGTCGATCGAGGCTGCCGGTGAGGTGGCAGCGGCACTGCGAGCCTGAGCACCGCGGGCCTGAGCTCGGTCAGAGACTTGCTTGGATGATGCCGGTGACGGCGGCGATCGTGCCGAGCTGCATCAAGAACATCATCCTGAGCTGCGAGGAGATCGCGAGGTCGAGTGCGCCGTGAACCCGATCGATCTTCCCGTCGAGCGCATCGAGCTTGCCGTCGATCGCCGCGAACCGGCCGTCGACCGACAGCCCGAAAGCGGCGAGATCGCTCTTCGTTGCGAGCTGGGAATAGTCGATCGGTGGCATGGCTTCCATCGCGATGGCGGCGAGACGAGGGTCGGACAGTACCCGCTCGAGTCCTTGGCGGAGATCGAGCCGGTCCTTCTCGTTGGTGGTCATTCTGGGCTCCCTGGAATGGCTGTGGCAAGGCGACTGTCGGGGAGCGGACCTCCGAGGTGGTCGTCACATCTTCGTCGTCGGGGTGTGACAGTGAGCCCCTAGCCTCGGCGAATGGATGCCATTTCTCTGCTCAAGCGCCATCGTTCGATTCGCAAGTTCACCGACGAACCGGTCACCGACGAGATGGTGAACGACATCATCTCGGCCGGGCTCTCGGCGGCGACGTCGTCGAACCTCCAGGGCACCACCGTGATTCGGGTACGGAATCCCGAGACCCGCTCGGCAATCGCCACCGTGGCCGGCGGACAGACCTACGTCGAGACAGCGGGAGCCTTCTTCGTGTGGTGTGCCGACCTCCATCGGTCGGCGGTTGCATGCGAGATGGCAGGCGGTGACTTCCATGCCGGTGTGACCGAGCACTTCGTGATCGCCACGGTCGACTGTGCACTGGCCGCCCAGAACGCAGTGGTCGCGGCCGAATCCCTCGGTCTCGGAATCTGCTACATCGGTGGCATCAGAAACGACCCGGCCAGGGTGACCGAACTCCTCGAGCTTCCCGATCAGGTCGTCCCGCTGTTCGGACTCTGTCTCGGCTGGCCGGCCCAGGACCCACAACTCAAACCGCGGCTGCCGCTCTCGGTCACGCTCAAGGAAGAGACGTACGACGAGACCGACGACCGCGACGGGATCGCCGCCTACGACGAGGAGATGCGCGAGTACTACCACGTGCGCACCGGCGGCAAGGTCGACCGGGTGTGGAGCGAGGACATGTCGTCGCTTCTCGGCAAGGAGAGTCGTCCCCACATGCGCGGGTATCTCGAGAGTCAAGGCTTCACGTTCACGTAACGCGAAGTGGCGGCGCCGCCGCTCTTTGTGCAACTAGGATCGCCCGATCGCAGCGGTCTGCTGCGAACGCGAAACGCTCACCAAGTGAGCACAGGAGCATTTCATGAAACTGCTGAATCAGCTCAAGGGCATCGTCTCGAAGAACCCCCAGAAGCTGACGGACGGTTTGAGCAAGGTGACGAGCCAGATCGACAAGCGCACCGGCGGGAAGTACGCCGACAAGCTCGAGAAGGTCACCACCACCGTCGAGGGTCAGATCGAGAAGCTTGCGGGCGATGACATCACGGTCGTCGATGACGTCGATGACGTCGATGCGGCCGAAATGGTCGACGACGCATCCGATCAGCCCACCACCGACAGCTCCAACTGACACCGTCGCGAACCAAACCCGAGGTTTGGGCCCCACAGAATCGGGGGTTCCAGCCTCGGGTTTGTCGCGTCAGCCGTCGCTGGTGGTGAGGGCAGCCATCTGCGTCTGGTAGGTGCCCATGTCGAAGTAGTCGCGCCAGAGCGTGATCAGACCGTCGGTGACCTCGAAGACACCGGCGACCGGCAACTCGAGCCAGCCATCGCCGATCTTGAACCGATCGAGGCGCTCGTTCATCACACACGATCCGTCGACGACTTCGCGCAGCACCGGCCAATCGACCTCGCTCGCCGGCTCGAGGAACATACGGAGCGTCGCCGCCACTGCATCTCGTCCCACGATGGGGTCGATCGGCATGTTCTCGTAGCGCACGTCATCGGCGAGCAGGGCGCACGCCCCGTCGACGTCCTGACGCTCGACAGCGGTGATGAACTGACTGACGATCTGGCTCGGGCTCATGGTCGGACCGTAGCCCACCAGACCAATGGCGAACTGACCGCTGATCCGGCGACCGACGTGGCTCCCATGTGGCTGCCGGGAGCCTGATCAGCTGGACCGGCGACGGAAATCGGCGACCGCGGCGTTGATGGTGGGGTGGATGTGTTCGCGGCCGATCGCGTCGATCAACCCCGAACGCTCCATCACGCCGATGACGTCGTCGTTGGCACGGGCCACAGCGATCGTCAGTTGGTCCTGGCTGAGCTGTTCGTGCAGCTGCTCGAGCCGTTCGGCTGCGGTCGAATCGAGCGAGCCGATGCCTTCGAAATCGAGGATCACGTGGGTCTCCTCGCCTGGGTTCTGCTCGAACGCTGCGATCAGACGCTTCGCGTACTCGTCCGCATTGGCAAAGAAGAGCGGAGCGTCGAATCGGTACACCAGCAGGCCGTGCTGAATGTGGGCACGCTGATCCCTCACGTCGATCCAGCCGTCGAGCCCTTCGCCGCCCTGGCCGAGGATCGCGTCGTGCGGCCTGGCCACCCGTTGGAGCATGACCAGGCCTGACAGGACGAGTGCCACCAACACGCCGAACAGCAGGTCGACCGTGAGGATGGCCAAGCAGGTCACGGCGGCAAGGGCGGCCTCGGTTCGGCTGACCTTCCACAACGACGCGAACCCGGCGATGTCGATGACGGCGAATGCAGCAGCGACCACGACTGCCGCCAACGCAGCCCGAGGGATCTCGGCCAGAAGGGACCTGCCCGCCACCAGCACTGCGATCACCGCAACGAATGACACGAGCGACGACATCTGGGTTCGACTGCCGAGCGTCGCCGGCACGATCGACCGCGATGCGCTCGACGACATCGGGAACCCGCCGCCCAGGGCACCGACGGCGTTCACCGCACCGAGCGCCACGAGCTCGCGGTTCGGATCGATGCCGTAGCCCTGTTTCGTTGCGATCGACCGAGCGGTCAGGATGTTGTCGGTGTAGGCGATCAACAGCAGCCCGGCGGACGGGCCGAGCAACGAGACCAGGTCGCTCGCCCCGACGTCTGGAAGCGCAAACGATGGCAGCGCGGCATCGATCTCGCCGACGGTTCCCGTTCCGAGATCGAACACCGACACTGCGATCGTGGCCAGACCGAGGCCGATCAGGGCGCCGGGCGCAGTCGGACGTGTACGTCTGAGACCGAGGATCACGAGCAGGGTCCCGATGCCGACCGCCGTCGTCGTTGCGTCGATCGAGCCGAGTCTCGTGAGGAGTTGCCAGAAACGGGGGAAGAAGTCACCGGCGGTCACGTCGGCCCCGAAGAGGGAGGCGAGTTGGCTCGACAGCAGCGTCAGGCCCACGCCGGTGATGTAGCCGATGAGAACGGGTTTCGACAGGAGCTCCGCGATGAACCCGAGCCGCAGCGCTCCGGCCAGGAGCGAGAAGAGTCCGACGATGCCGGCCATGGCCGCCATCAACGCGAGATAGCGGTCGGGATCCCCGGCGGCCAGCGGCATCACGGTGAGCGCGGCCAAGACGGCGGTGCCAGGCTCGGGACCAACGCCGAGATGTCGGCTCGTTCCGAGCAGTGCGTAGACAGGGAGGGCCACGAGTGCAGCCCGGAACCCAGCAGCCGGCGGCAGCCCACCGAGCTCGGCGTAGGCCATGGCCTGAGGTACGAGCATGGCCGCCACTGTGAGGCCCGCGATCGTGTCAGGGCGCCACCATTCAGGGGTGTAGCCGTGACCACGAATGATCTGGGGAAGCGAACGAGCCGGCGCCGTCACTTCGACGACGGTAGTGGTCGCGCCTGGCCGAAAACCTCGACGATGAACGACAAGCGAGAAGCTGGCCCTCGTGTTCTGGCCGTTGGATGTTTGCCGCCGTCCAGATCGGTCATGGACCTCCTCATCCGAGGCGACAGCCCGACGAAGCACCGGCCGTCGATGCAGATGTCGACGCTCCCGATGTGGACGTCGATCCCGGCTCGGTGGATGTCGATCCCGGGTCCGTGGACGTGGACGAGGCTGACGCCGAAGCCGAAGCCGGCTGACCCCGTCGTACCGAACGACGAACCCGAGGTTCGGGCCCCCGCTTTTGTGGGGCTCAAACCTCGGGTTTGTTGCGTCAGGGCTGTTGCGTCAGTGCTGCTGCGTCTGGGCTGTCTTGTCAGGACTTGGGGTTGTCGCCGAAGATCGACTTGACCTCCAAGAACTCCTTCAAGCCGTGGGCGCCGAACTCGCGTCCGTTGCCGGACTGCTTGTAGCCGCCGAACGGCGCCTTGTTGTCGAGCGGCGCTCCGTTCAGGTGCACCATCCCGGTACGCAGCTTGCGAGCTACGGCCCGCGCCCGCTCCGGATCACTCGACGAGACGTAACCGGACAGGCCGTACGGCGTGTCGTTGGCGATCTCGACCGCTTCGTCCTCGTCTGTCGTAGCCGAGGATCGTGATGCACCGGGCCGAAGATCTCCTCGCGGGCGATCGTCATGTCGTTGGTGACGTTGCGCGAACACGGTCGGCTTCACGTAGTAGCCGGTCTCGAGACCCTCGGGGCGCCCGACACCGCCGGTGACCAGCGTGGCACCCTCCTCGATGCCCTTCTGGATCAGCGCCTGGATCTTCAGCGAACTGTGCCTCGGAAACAACGGGACCGACCGCAATGCCGTCAGCGGTCGGATCGCCGACCGGGATCGACTCGGCTGTGGCCTTGGCGACCGCCATGGCTTCGTCCATCATCGCATTCGGCACCAGCATCCGGCTGCCTGCGTTGCAGGACTGGCCGGTGTTCATACACATGCCGAACATGTCGCGACCAACGGTGGCAGGCACGTCGACATCGTCGAGGATGATGTTGGCCGACTTGCCGCCGAGCTCCTGGGCGACCCGCTTGACCGTCGGTGCCGCGTTCGTGGCCACATCGATACCCGCCCGGGTGGAGCCGGTGAACGACACCATGTCGACGTCCGGATGCGACGTGAGCGGAACACCAACGTCGAGGCCGTTGCCGTTGACGAGGTTGAACACACCGGCGGGAACGCCGGCCTCGTGCAGCACCTCGGCGAACACCATGGCGTTCAGCGGCGCGATCTCGGACGGCTTCAGCACCATCGTGCAGCCGGCGGCGATGGCCGGAGCCACCTTGGCTGCGATCTGATTGAGCGGCCAGTTCCATGGCGTGATGAAGGCACACACGCCGATCGGCTCGCTCACCACCGTCGTCGTGCCCGAGCACCTCCTCGAACTCGAATCCCTGGAGGGCCTTGAGCGTCGACATGAAGTGGCCGAGCCCGGAAGGGGCCTGGGCCGCGTTCGCCAGCCCGCTCGGAGCACCCATCTCCGAGGTGACGGCGCTCGCGATGTCACCGATGCGCGTCTTGTAGACCTCGATGATCTTTTCGAGCAGCGCGATGCGCTCTTCCTTGGTGGTCTGGGAGAACGAGGGGAACGCAGCCTTGGCTGCGGCGACTGCGGCGTCGACGTCTTCGTGACTGCCGGCTGCGATCGTCTCGAACACTTCTTCGGTGGCGGGATTGACCACGTCGATCGTGGCGGTCGAAACAGGGTCGACCCATTCCCCGTTGATGTAGAACTGGCGTGCGTGCTCCATGCGTGACTCCATGACGTCCGGTGCGCTGGCGAGCGCATGCCGCTGCTCTGCGGCGAGGTGGTCAGCCTCGCACATCACGGCCGACGACACCGCCTCGCGATCACCGATTTCCCAACTCGCTCATCTCGCTCACGGTTCCTTGACAGATACGTGAGTCATCATGCATCATGCACGAATGAACCGGACCGATGCCGTACACGACCTCCTGGCCGCTGCCTCCCGGCTGACCCGGCATCTCGACACGTCGTTGTCGAACATCAAGGGCATTTCGCTCAGCGAGTATCAGATGTTGGCCGCGCTCCGAAACCAACCAGGCTCCGCCTCGACCCGGGTCGATCTGGCCAGGATGGTCGGACTCACCCCGTCCGGGGTCACCCGAGCACTGAAACCCATGGAGAAGATGGGTGTCGTCGAAACGATCAAGGACGGACGCGACGCCCGCAAGTCGTTGGCGAGGTTGACTGCGGCAGGCGTCGAGCTCGTCGTCGACGCCGATGGTGTGGTGGACGACACCTTGGCCGGTATCACGGCGCTGGAAGCCTTGACCTCACCTCGCAACGAGCGAACCCTGGCCCTCCTTCGCGACATCGCGGCCGCCTGAGTGGCCACGGAATCGATGGGCGACGACGACGCCATCGACGTCGAACGGGCACCCATCTGTTCCGCGTGCGGTGTCACGACGCTGGCGGCCGATGCGTTCGAATCCGGCTTCGCTTGTGACAACGATGACTGCCCGCTGTTCGGCGAGCTGGTCGACTGAACTCAGTGGGCGTCAGTCGGCTGCAGGAGGTCGGCTCTGACCCAGCCCGTCGTTCCGAGGTATTCGACTTCCATCCACACGTCGCTGCCGACGGCCTCGAGTCGTCCCGCTGAGAACGCCATTGCGCCGTCGCCGGGTTCGATCTGGCCGACGATGCTCGCCGACACGCCGGGCTCGCTCCGCAGGTTGACCGGTTCGTGGCCGAGTGTGATGTAGAGGCCTTCGACGTCGCCTCGTTCCAGCTTGAACGCTTCGATCGCGGCAGCTCCATCGGCGATATTCGCCTCGACCGCAGACGCATCGCTGCTCGTCTCGACTGCTCCGGCAGCGTCGCCCGATTCGACGAACGATGCGCCCTCGGCGGACGCCACCGGTGCCTGGTCGACGACAGGAGCCGGTGCCAGCACCGTGACTTGTCCGGCGTCATCGGAAGTGCGGCCGGCGAAGAAGACGAGCGCAGCGGAGATGGTCAAGGTGACCACCAGCACTGCTGCGATGGCGCCTTCTACGGTGGACACGGCATCCAGCGACGGTCGGCGTCGCTGCAGGTGTCCGATGCTCATGATCGATGAGGCCATGACGTGTGCTTTCTCGTGGTGAGGCGCGTGCCTCGATCGGCCGAACATCGGTCGATGAGGTGAGCATGCGCCTGTCGGAGAGTGACGTCTAGGTCAAGGACCGGACGAGTCCCTGGCCGGGAACGGCCAGGGTGTGGGAGCCCGGGAACGGCCAGGGTGTGGGAGCCCGGGAACGGCCAGCTGACTCAACGAGCTCGCGGGACCTCGAGATGGCGCCGTGCTTCGTCGGCGCCGGTGGCGAGGAAATCGGTGATGACGCCGGCCATCTCCTCGGCCCGGGTGAAGAGGAAGAGGTGACCGCCGCCCTCCACGACGTGAAGTCGTCCGCCTGGGATTCGATGGGCGATGATGCGGGAGTTGGGCAGCGGGATGATGGGGTCGTCGTCGCCGGCCAGCACCAAGGTCCGCTGACGCAGGCGGTGCAGCCACGGAAGGCTCGTCCACCGTCGAAGGGCGCTGAGCTGCCAGATGTAGCCCACCGTTGTGGGCGGCCTCGCTTCCCGCAGTTTGGCGTGTTCGGCCAGCAGCCGGGGATGGTCCCGGATGATGCCGCCGTACAGCGTCGGGGCGACGCGACGCAGATAGTCGGTCGAGTAGTAGCGGGCGGGTGACATGAGGATCGACATGGCGGCGGGGCGTCCGGGAAGGGAGGTCCAGCCTGGCATCGTGGCCGACAGGATGAGCCGCCTCACCCGGTCTGGGTGCCGCCGAGCCAGCTCCTGGGCCAGCGCGCCTCCCCATGACAAGCCGAGGACATCGACCTGGTCGTGGCCGAGTTCGTGGATCAGTCCGGCCACGAGTCTGGCGATGCCTCGCATCGTCGGCGGGTAGATCGGCGCAGGACTCCCGCCCACGCCCGGTGCATCGAAGGCGATCGTCTCGCGATCGCCGAGGAACACTCGGAGCGGTTCGAACAAGTCGCCGGTTGCCCCGATCCCATTGATCAACAGCAGCGGCCGACCGGCACCTGGGTTCTCGACCATCACCCGCAGGCGTTGGTTGCCGATCGACACGTAGGTCGATCGCATGCCGTGCTCGTTCATCGTGTCAGTACAGCATTCAGCGCTGCCGGCAGGGAATCAGGCAGCGTGTGAGCTCGGTCGAGATGCACGCGATCAGTCGTGGATGTAGGAGCCGGGGGCGGCTTCGCCGGCCGGGAATTGCGCACTGCCGAGCGTCTTTGGCGCCGCGACCTTGGCGCCGCTGCGCTCCCCGAGCCACCCGATCCAGTGGTCCCACCAGCTGCCCTGGTGCTGCTCGGCACCATCGAGCCATTCGTCTGCGGTCAGCTCGGCGCTGCCGGCGGCTGCCGCGTCGTTGGTGTGATACGTGCCCTTGGGATTGCCGGAGGGGTTGACCAGTGCCTGGATGTGGCCCTGCGACGACAGGACGAACTCGGTGTTCCCACCGAGGAGGTTGACCGTTGGATAGCAGCCACGCCACGGCGTGATGTGATCGGTCACCGCTCCGACCACGTAGGCATCGATGGTGACCTCCGAGAGGTCGACCGGTGTGTCCATACACGGCGTCTCGCCGGGGTGGGCGAGCGTGTTGCCGACGGCGATCTCCAGGAAATCGCTGTGCAGCGCAGCCGGCAGATTGGTCGAGTCGACGTTCCAACTGAGCACGTCGAAAGCGGCCGGGTTCTTGCCCATCAGGTAGTTGTTGACCCAGTAGTTCCAGATCAGGTCGTTCGGCCGGAGCCAGGCGAACACCCGGCCGAGGTCGCCGCCGTCGAGTACGCCCTTGGACTGACTCCGCCTCCGGCCGGCGTTCACGACGGGACGCGAGATGAAGGTGCCCAGGGTCGACGGAACTTCCCAGTCGAGAATGGTGACGAGGAACGTCGCGGAGTGGAATCGGGTGTCGCCGTCGGCGGCGAGATGGCCGAGCATCGCCGCCATCGTGATGCCGCCGGCGCACACGCCGAGGAGGTTCAGGTCAGGGGAGCCGCTGATCTCGATTGCTGCGTCGGCCGCATCGAGGATCGCCGCCACGTAGGTGTCGAGGCCCCAGTCCCTGTGCTCGGCGGTGGGATTGCGGAAACTGATCGTGAACACCTGCTGACCGTTGGCAACGAGATGCTCGATCAGGCTGCGCTGGGGCGCCAGGTCGAGGATGTAGTACTTGTTGATCTGCGGCGGGATGATGAAGATCGGCCGCTCGCCGACCTTCTTGGTCGTCGGCGTGTACTGGATCAGCTCCAGGACCGGATTGGAGAACACCACCGCCCCTGGCGTCGCGGCGACGGTCTCACCGGGGACGAACGGGCGGGTGTCGACCATCGACGGGAGACCGCCGTTGTGGCGGGCGTCGTGCAGTGCATGGCGGACGCCGTCGACGAGGCTCCGTCCCTTCGTGGCCCGGAGCTCGCGTAGTGCAGCCGGGTTGCCGGCCAGGGTGTTGGTCGGTGCCGCGGTACTGGTGACCAGGTTGGCGACGAACTCGGCGCGCAGACGGCTCTTGTCGTCGAGGTCGAGTTCGTTGATGAAGGATTCGACGGCCCGTTCCCCGGCCAAGTGGGCCTGGGCGAGACGCTTGTAGAGGGGATGCTTCTCGAAGGCCTCGTCGCCGAAGCGCCGATCCTTGCGGTCGGGAGCGATGTCGCTCGTTCCCGCCGCCACCTTCACGTAGTCGGCGCCCAGGGCAGCCGAGCGTCGCAGGGTGGTGAGCGGCTGGCGAGCGGCGGCTCGGGCGATCCGACCGGCCGCGGCTCCCATCTGGAGTGGCGTGAGGCCGACGGGGATGGCCGAGGTGACGGCCTCGATGGTTGCATCGACGATCTCGAGTTCTTCGTCGACGGCGGTCGTGGTGCGGGCGTTGCTCGTGGCAACCATGGCGTGTCCTCTGGGCTGGCGTGGGGTCTGGGCTGGCGTGCTGGAACGGCGTCAGTGACGTGCTGCCGAGCAATTCTGAACATTATATGCAATTTTGTACAACTTCGTCAATAATGATCCCTGTGACTTCGCACGTACCACCCCAGGACGCAACACCCCAGACCGACGGGTATCCCCGCAAACGGGCCAGGACCCGTCGCTCCCTGATCGCAGCCGGCATGATCGTCCTCGCCGACAAGGGACCGGATGGCGCCACCGTTGGCGAGATCGCCCGCCAGGCCCACGTCTCCAGCGGCACCTTCTACAACCACTTTCTCTCCATCGACGATCTCGTCGAGGCGATCACCGGCGAGCTCAGCACGGGGGTGGAAATCGGGCGCGACACGCTCAACGTCATCGAGCACGACCCGGCGATGCGTGTCCTGCTGGGGGCTTCCCAGCTCCTGAGCCTCGTCGACGACGACCCCGCGTCGGCGTCGGCGTTTGTCGCGCTCCTCGCCACCGTTCCGGTGTTTCGCGACCGAGTTCGCACCCTCGTGAGCGGTGCTGTGGCCGATGGCATCGGCAGCGGCCGATTCGCCGAGCACGACCTGATGGCCCTCACCGATGCCGTCCTGGGTTCGGTCGTGCAGTGGATGCGCACGGGTTTGGCCAGACACGGCGTTGCTCGCCGGTCGACGCCGGCCGACCAACTTCGCATCATGCTGTCGATCGTCGGCGTCGATCCGGCTGAAGCGCCGGCGTTGATCGAGGCACTGGATCGCATCCGTCAGACCACCTGACGTCGCGCAGCGCGTTCGACCGTCAGCTGATGGTTCACTACCTTCCGTGACGTCACGAAGCCGGGAAGTCCGGTGACGAATGCCGACGAGATGGACGCAGCGATGAATGCCGATGAGAACGCAGCGATGAGCGACGAACCGAAACCCTCGATGAATGTCGCCTACGACCTGGTGGTGATCGGTGGGTCGGCCGGCGGGCTGTCGGTGGCCATCTCGTCGCTCCGATCCGGTCTCGGTCTGGTGCGAATCATCGAGCCGAGCAGCTCGGTGGTGTTCCCCAGCCTGGTGGCCGAGAACCAGCTCGATGTCGGACTCGGCGAATCGGTCGAATCGATCGAACTCCTGCGGCGTGGCGGCGAGGAGGACGTTCTGGTCGTCACCACCAATCGACTCGCCTACCTCACCCGTGCCTGCGTCGTCGCCCAGCGACCGCCGCTCGAGGGATGGTCGCCCGACATCGAGGTCTCCATCGAGCATCGCATCGCCGTCGACGACATCTCGTCCATCAACGAGGGAGACGACGTGCTCGTCGTCGGCACCACCGACAACGCCATCGAGCTCATGGCGGCGGCTGTCGACGCCGGTGGCCGGGTCGTGCTGGCAGCCAAGGGCCTCGATCCGGCTCGACTCTCGCCCGGCGGCGACAACGTGCTGCGCCGGCTCGAACGCGAGCGTCGGGCCACGGTGCTCTATCGCCATTCGCCAGACGCCATCGGCGATGTCGAGGGCTATCCGATGGCGTTCTTCGACGATCGCCGCACTCCTGATCTCCAGTTCGATCAGGTCGTCTTCGCTTCCCCGCGCCAGACCGAGAGCGCCGCCGCAGTCGGTCTCGCCGACGACGCTGCAGCCTCCGGGAAGGTCTTCTTCCTGGGTGAGCCAACGGGAACCGAGACGGTGCCGACGTCACCCGGTTGGCGCATCGGCGTCGACATCGCCGCTGCCTGTTTCCCCGAGCTCGATGCCGCGGTGCCCGATGCCCACCGCCTGCGCCGCCGTCACGAGGGAGCCCAGGAAGAACTGCGGGCGCTCTACTACAACGCGACGATCACCCACTTCGAGCCGACGCACTCCGACCTCTGGACGTTGCGGGTGAAACCCGACGACGGCGACACCTCGTTCCTACCCGGTCAGTACGCCACGCTCGGACTCGGGCACTGGGAGCATCGGATCGACGACGCCACCGACCCCGGCATCGAGGACAAGTGGGAGAAGCTCATCCGGCGGTCGTACTCGATCTCGTCGAGGATGCTCGAGACGTCCGGATATCTCACCGACGAGCCGAGCAACGACGAGCTCGAGTTCTACATCGTGTTGGTGAAACCGACGCCGGAGAACGTTCCCGGGCTCACCCCTCGCCTCGCCGTCAAGCGACCCGGGGACCGGATCTACCTCGGTCCGAAGGTGGCCGGTCGCTACACGCTGTCGGCGGTCACCGACCCGTCGATGACCGTGGTGTTCCTGTCGACCGGCACCGGCGAGGCACCGCACAACGCGATGCTGGTCGAGCTGCTGCGCAAGGGCCACTCCGGACCGATCGTGGCCGCCGTGTCGGTCCGTCGCTGGGCCGATCTCGGCTATCTCGAGCAACATCGTGAGCTCGAACGGCGCTACCCGAACTATCACTACCTGCCGCTGCCGACCCGGGAGGACGACGTCCCCAAGCGCTACATCCAGGACGTGCTCGCCAACGACGGGTTCGCCGAGGCGTTCGGGGTCGAGCTCGATCCGGCGAACACCCACGTGTACCTGTGCGGCAATCCGTCGATGATCGGTCTGCCCGAGAAGGGCGACGACGACGAGGTCCATTTCCCGGAGACCAAGGGCGCAGTCGAGATCCTGCTCGAGCGAGGTTTCACCATCGACCAGCGCACCTCACCGGGCAACGTCCACTACGAGGAGTACTGGTAGAACGACGACGGGGGCGGTCGCCATGCAGACTCCGTCTCCGTCGACAAGGATGTGCCGGTCAACAACCGTCCTGGACAGCCTGCGGGAGGCGCTCATGAAACAACTCAGTGGTCTCGATGCCATGTTCCTCTACATGGAGACACCGAACACGTACGGACACGTGAATGGACTGAGTATCTACGAACGCCCCTCGCCCGATTTCGACCCCTATCGAGTCGTTCACGAACGATTCGGATCCCTCGTCGGTCACATCGAGCCCTTCCGTCGACGCGTGGTCGACGTCCCGTTCGGGCTCGACCACCCGTATTGGATCGACGATCCGCACTTCGATCTCGACTACCACGTTCGCGAGATCGGCCTCGCCCCTCCGGGGGCTGCCGACCAGCTGGCCGAGCAGGTCGCCCGCATCATCGGGCGGCCGATGGATCGCCGCCATCCGCTGTGGGAGGTCTATGTCATCGAGGGGCTCGGAGACGGACGCTGGGCCCTCCTGACCAAGACCCATCACGCGACCCTCGATGGTGCGGCGGGCGTGATGATGATGCAGATGTTCAATCAGCCTGACCCCAAGGCGCCCTGGCCATACGAAGCCATCGAGTGGGAGGGCGAGGAGATCCCGACCGATACCGAGCTGCTGAAGAAGACGGCGGCTCACCTGGCCATGAACCCGGTCAAGGCGGCAAGACTCCAGCTCCGGCTCGTCCGCAACTTCGCAGATCAGGCAGGGCTCACCAGCCTGAGCGGCGTCGCCGGCCGCTCGAGGCAGGTTCTGGCCAATGCGGTCGGCCGATCGGAGCAGGCGGAGGCGGTCGACGCCCAGTTGGGTCGGATCTCCATGCCGACGATCCAGGCTCCCCACACACCGTGGAACAAGAGCATCGGCCCGCACCGGCGCTTCGCCATGCGTTCGGAGTCACTTTCCAACATCAAGCGGCTGAAGGACGCGACCGGCGGGACCGTCAACGATGTCGTGATGGCCATCTGCGCCGGAGCGTTGCGGGAGTACCTGCTCCGCCACGACGCGCTTCCCGACGCACCGCTCCGAGCGATGGTCCCCGTGTCGATCCGAACCGGGGACGAGGTCGACCCTTGGACGAACCGCGTCTCGTCGATCTTCGCCGAGCTCCCCACCGACTGTGACGACCCGGTGGAACGAGTTGCCCGCTGCCGGGAGGCAATGGTCAATGCCAAGCACCAGCTCGACCTCGTTCCGGCCGACGCGCTCGGTGAGGCGACCGACTTCACGTCGCCGTTTGTTGCGACCGCGGCCGTTCGGTTGGTGTCGCGGCTCGCCGATCGAGTGATGCTGCCGGCCAATGTCGTGATCTCGAATGTCCCCGGGCCACGCCACCCCCTCTACTTCGCCGGTGCGAAGCTCGATCACTACATCCCGGTGTCGACGATCGCCGATGGCATGGGCCTGAACATCACCGTGCACAGTTACGAGGATCGGCTCGACTTCGGCCTCGTCGCTGATCGAGACCTCGTTCCCGATCTGTGGGATCTGGTCGATCTCCACATCGACGAGGTCAAGAACCTCTTCGACGCCACCGGCGCAGAGTGGGCGGTGCCCCAAGAGCCGCCGGCCGGGCGCCGAGGCTCGGTCGAACCAGTTGCTGCCGACGCCGAGTCGGCACCGCGGGTGCCGAGCGCCAAGGGGAAGGCGAAGGCCAAGGCCCCCTCCAAGTCCAAGGCGAAGGCCAAGGCCAAGAAGAAGGGGAAGACGAAGTCCAAAGGGAACGTGAAGGCCAAAGGGAAGGCTCGAGCCAAGGTGGCCGGCTGACACTCGTCAGCGCTGCCGATCGAGGCCGGTGCGCCGCTGTGTCATCCACCGAATCTCTGCTTCGTTGCTCGACAGGCCGATCGCCCGGTCATAAGCCGTCGTTGCCTCGTCGGTGCGGCCGAGCTTGGCCAGCAATGCCGCTCGCGAGGAGTGCAGGTACGAGTAGTCGTCGAGCTGGTCGCCCAGGGCATCGATGAGCGCCAGGCCGGTCTCCGGGCCTTCGCTCCATGCCAATGCCACCGCCTGATTCAGTCTCAGAACCGGTGAATCGTGGAGGGTGATCAGTGCGCCGTAGAGGGCGGCGATCCTCGCCCACGGTGTGTCATCGGCCGACGTTGATCGGGCATGAAGTCCGGCGATCGACCCCATCAACCGATACGGGCCGACCGGACCGAGCGCTGCGCTCTGACGCAGGTGCTGCATGCCCCGTTCGATCTTGCCGCCGTCCCACTTCGATCGGTCTTGGTCCTCGAGCAGGACCGGAAGACCGTCGTCGTCCGCCCTCGCCCAGCGACGGGAATCGCTGAGCAGGATCAGACCGGCCAGACCGTGGACCTCGGCATCGTCGGGTGCGAGTTCGCACAAGAGCTCGGACAGCCAGATCGCCTCGTCGCAGAGTGAACCCCGAACCAGTTCTGTGCCGACCGAGCTGGCGTAGCCCTCGTTGAAGACGGCATAGACCACGCCGCAGATCGTCGCCAGGCGTTCGGGCAGGCGATCCGGCTCCGGCACGACGAACGGGACACCGGCAGCCGCGATCTTCTGCTTGGCCCGGGTGAGACGTTTCTTCATCGTCTCGGGCGGGACGAGGAAGGAGTGCGCGATCTGTTCGGTGGTGAGGCCGCAGACGTAGCGCAGGGTCAGCGCCACCTGTGCCTCGGCGCTCAGTGACGGATGGGCGCAGCCGGCAATGAGAGCGAGCTGGTCGTCGCCGAACGGTTCGATGACCGGCTCGGGCCGCAGCTCGACCTCGGCGACGAGTTGTGGAATTCGGTCCTCGAAGCGTTTGTGCCGGCGCATCTGGTCGATCGCCTTTCGTCGAGCCGTGGTGAGCAACCACGCACCGGGCACTCGCGGAGGACCGTCGGTCCGCCATCGGACCGACGCCTCCACGAATGCCTCGGACACCGCGTCCTCGGCCAGTTGCAGGCTGCCTGTCTCCCGCACCAGCGACGGCGACGAGTGGGGACCACTCGGTCCGGAATGCGTGGTCGACCGGAGACGGGCGAAGCGACATCGAGCGGCTACGAGAATTCCATGACCGGTCGAACCTCGACCGAACCGTACGGGACCAGCGGGATCTTCTCGGCCCACGCAACGGCCTCGTCGAGGTTGGCCGCCTCCAGCAGATAGAAACCGCCCAGGGTCTCCTTGGTCTCGGCGAAGGGGCCGTCAGCGGTGATGGTCTTGCCGTCGCGGACTCGCACGGTCGTTGCCGTTTCGGTGGGTGTGAGCGCCTCGCCGCCGAGGTGATGACCAGACTCCTGCAGCTCATTGGTGAACTGGAACCATTCCTGCATCTCGGCATCCATCTCGGGGGTGCCGTAGTCGGGGGAAACGGCGGGATCGCTGTAGAGGAGAAGTGCGTACTTCATGGTGGGGCCTTTCGGGTCGAACCAGGTCTCTCCTGATTTGACTACACGACGAACGACTTGTCCCGAGAGGGACACCGAGGACGAGAAAACTCTCCACGGTCTGGAGGCAAGGCGACCTGATGAACGCCAGGGATTGATCCCCGCCTACCATCGCTCGACATGATCCGACTTCGGCCGCTCCTCCTCGGTCTCTTCGTGCTCGCGTTCGCCGCAGGGTGTTCATCGAGCTCAGGGGGCGATGACGGGGACACTCCGCTCGACGTCGACAGCGTGCGATCGATGGCGGCAGCCGCCATGGCCGACGTCGACACCTTGCTGTTCACGATCGAGCTCGAGGGGGCGGACGTCTTCATCGACGACGGCGGTCTGATCCAGTTCCAGCGGGCCGAGGGGCGCTACGCAGCACCGGGCTCGGCCGACGCCGTCGTCTCCGTCGTGGCCCTCGGGCTTGCGACCGAGGTCGGCGCCGTGGCCATCGACGGCGACGTGTGGATCACCAATCCGTTGACCGGCGCATGGGAGCCGGCACCCGAGTCGCTCACCTTCGACCCGGCCACGATCTTCGACGCCGAGGTCGGGCTCTCGGCTCTGATCGCCGATGGGCTCACCAACGCCGTGCTCGAGTCGCCCGAGCCGGACGCCGACGGCCGCCTCCACATCACCGCCGATGTCGAACCGGCTCGCGTGTCGACGCTCACCAGCGGACTGGTCGACGATGTCGACCGTGTCGATCTGTGGATCGATCAGGCCACGGGCCACCTCATGGAGGTGGCGTTCGACGTCGGGGCGGATGAGGGCGGAACCAGTTGGCGCCTGCTGCTCACCGACTACGGAACGCCGGTCACGGTCAACGAACCCGAACTCGGCTGACATGCGGGTGCCGGGTCTCCGCTCGTCGGCGCAGGGCGGCGCTCCCGAGCGCCTCGGCTCGATCCAGCTCTGGGTCGTTGCCTTCGGGGTCTTTGTCGCGGCAGACGACCTGATGGTCGTCGCCACGATGCTGCGCCCGATCATCGACGACCTCGGCCTGATCCTTCCCGACGATCTCGACGCCACTGCCTGGATCGTCAACGCTTATCTGATCGCCTACCTGACAGCCATGCCGTTGGCCGGGAAGTTGAGCGATGTCATCGGCCGCCGTGCCGTCTTCGTCGGCTCCCTCGTGTTGTTCGCCATCGGGTCGGTGATCGTGCCGAGCACCGATTCGTTCGCCGTCCTGCTGGTCGGCCGGGTCGTCGAGCGCGATCGGCGGCGGGGCGCTGGTGCCGATCGCCCTGGCCGTGGCCGGTGATCTGCACACCGGCGCCCAACGGACTCGTGCTCTCGGCTTGCTGGGCGCGATCGAGACCATGGGTTGGGTGTGGGGCCCGCTCTACGGCGCGGTGCTGGTCCGTTTCCTCACCTGGGAGTGGCAGTTCTACCTCAACGTTCCCCTGGCAATCGGCGGCATCGTCCTCGGTTGGCGGGTGCTGGATCCGACCAGGCGAGCCACTCGACGAATCGACTGGTGGGGCATCGGTCTGCTCACCGTCGGACTCGTCGCCCTGAACGTCGCTCTGCTCGGCCAAGCCAAGATCCAATCGGTGTCCGGCCTCGAAGAACTCACCGGCGGATCGTCGACCTGGTGGACCGGCCCGTGGCTCTACCCGGTTGCTGCGGTCGCGTTCGGTGCGTTCCTGGTGGTCGAGCGTCGTGTGCTCGCCGGGGGACGGATCGACCCGATCGTGAGCCCGACCGTCCTCGGTGGCAGGACGCCGCTGGCGGCGATGGCGGTCAACGGTCTGGTCGGAGTCGGTTTGGTGATCGCGCTGGTGAACGTGCCCCTGTTCGTCAACATCGTCGAGAGCGACTCCGGCATCGGTTCCGTCGCACTGCTCGCGGGTGCGCTGCTCACTGCGCTGACGGCGACGATGGCAGTGACGTCGTATGTCGGGGGAGTCGTTGCCGCTCTGGTCGGCAATCGGGCACCGATCGCGGCCGGAGTGGCGCTGGCCATCGTCGGGTTCTCGATCATGGGATTCACGTGGGACGCCGACACCTCGCATCTGTTGATGGCGCTCGAGCTGGCGGTCGTCGGTGCCGGGATCGGACTCGTCCTCGCCCCGACGAGCGCTGCGGTCGTCGACGCGGCGGCGGAGGACGACCGCGGCGGCGCGGCGGGTCTGGTGATCGTGTTCCGTCTGATCGGCTTCAGCGTCGGCCTCGCCGGACTCACCGCCTGGGGCCTTCACCGCTACTCGGTGCTGCGAGATGGGCTCGAGCTGCCGGCACTGGGCGAGCCCGGCTACGAGACAGCGCTGGCCGACGCGGCGGTGGACATCACCACCACCGCTCTGGCCGAGACCTTCGCCGGGTCTGCGCTGGCGCTCGTTGTCGCCCTGCTGATTGCCTTCGCCGTCCAACCGACGATCTCCCCGCCGGCCACACCCCCTGTTCTGCGGAACTGAACCCTCACTTCTGAGGGTGTGGTGCCGCAGAACGGCTGGGGCTCAGCCCATCTGAGTCGAGTGGGTCGGCTCGACGACGACGATCACGCGCTGGTCGCCTTCCTGGTGGAACGGATAGGCGTCGGCATCCATGTACTTCTTCGCCATCGAATCGATGAACGCGTTCGACGAGTCGTCGTCGAACCGCACCACCCGACCGCGGATCTCCAGATAGCGGTAGGGATTGGCCGGGTCGGTCGCCGACACCGCGATGGCCGGGTTGGCCTGGAGGTTGCGGTACTTCTGGCGGCCCTTGGTGAGGCTGAAGACGAAGTGCTCGCCGTCCCAGCCGGCCCAGACCGGCGAGCTCTGCACGTTGCCGTCCGGGCCGATGGTTGCGACGTGCCAGAAGGCAACGGCGTCGAGGAGGTCGGCGTGAGATTCAGGAATGATCATGAACCCATTGAATACCGGTTGCCCGGCGGCGACTCAACCTCTGGGTCGGAATGATCGACGTCAGCGCACCGATCTCGTTCGAAGAACCCGTTGACCGGTGCTCAGCCGGCGGAGTCGGATGCTGATTCGAAGTCGACGCAGGCGACCTTGTTGTCGATCAACTCCTGGGGGTGCACCACGAGGGCCACGGCTTCCGGCCCGGCGATCTGATCGTTTTCGGCCGTCATGAAGCCAACGCCTTCGGCATCGGAGGTGAAGGCCAGGTGGATCTCGTTCGGCGGGAGCTCGGACCCCCCGACCTCGAACTGGTAGTGGTCGCCACCGTTCTCGGCGCACGGTCCGTTGTGGACATGCGAGATGTACTCGCTGTCGGAAAGGAGTCCGCTCAGTTCGATGGTCACCGTGGTGCCGCCGTCGTGGCGGGCGATCCATGCCGTGCCCGTGGTGTCGTCGAAGCCCTGGGGGCGGGTGTCGAGCAGTGTGAACGGGCCGAGTGCGAGTTCGGCACCGGCCACCTCGTCGGCTCTGGTCGCGGTCGGGTCGCCCATGTTCATGGCGCCGCCCGCCATGCCGTCCGACATGTCGCCGTCCTCGCCATGTCGTCGTCCGACATCGCATCGGCCCTCGCCGTCGTGTCAGATCCGCTCGTGTCGTCGCCGCCACACGCAGCGATAAGGAGAGCAAGAGCGAGGAACGCGGCGCCAAGAGTCGATCGATGCACCCGACGAATTTATCGGACCGGCTGAGGCGCCCAGAATGCCAAACGTCACTCGTCGAGATTCACACCACGGTCGGCAGCCGCGAGAGGGCATCGGCCACCTGTCCCTCCGGATAGTCATGATCAACCATGTCTCCCGAGAAGTAGTGGTCGTAGGCAGCCATGTCGAGATGCCCGTGCCCGCACAATGCGGTGAGGATCACCTTCTCCTCACCGGATTCCTTGCAGGCGAGCGCTTCTCGCACCGTGGCGGCCAACGCATGTGTCGGCTCGGGAGCGGGGACGATCCCCTCGGTCCGTGCGAATTGCACGCCGGCCTCGAAACACTCGGTCTGACCGATCGAGATCGCCTCCATCATGCCCAACTCGTAGATGTGGCTGATGAGCGGAGACATGCCGTGATAGCGAAGGCCGCCGGCGTGGATCGGGTCGGGTATGAAGTCGCGACCCAGTGTGTGCATCTTCATCAGCGGCGTCATGCCGGCGGTGTCGCCGAAGTCGTAGGCGTACGTGCCGCGTGTGAGGCTGGGACAGGCTGCCGGCTCGACGGCTCGGATGATCGGGTTGATCTTGCCCGCCATCTTCTCCCGCATGAACGGAAAGGCGAGTCCGGCGAAGTTCGAGCCACCGCCGGTGCAGCCGATGATCACGTCCGGCGTGGCATCGACCACGGCCAGCTGCTTGAGCGCCTCCTCGCCGATGATCGTCTGGTGCATCAGCACGTGGTTGAGGACCGAGCCGAGCGCGTAGCGGATCTCCGGGTCGGGTGCCGCCACCTCAACCGCCTCGGAGATGGCGATGCCCAGGGAACCGGGCGAGTCGGGATCGGCGGCGAGGATGGCGCGACCGGCTTCGGTCAGATCGGACGGGCTCGAGATGGATCACACCACCGAAGACTTCGATCATTGCCTTGCGATACGGCTTCTGGCGATAGCTGGCCGCCACCTGCCAGACCTCGCACTCCAGCCCGAAGAGCGCGCAGGCAAACGCAAGGGCGGTGCCCCACTGCCCGGCTCCCGTCTCGGTCGTGAGCTTCCGAACGCCCTCTTGCTTGTTGTAATAGACCTGCGGGACAGCAGTGTTCGGCTTGTGGGAGCCGGCCGGCGATACGCCCTCGTACTTGTAGAAGATCTTGGCCGGAGTATCGAGCGCCTTCTCCAGGCGATGGGCCCGGAACATCGGCGACGGCCTCCACAGCCGATAGATCTCCTGGACCTCCTCGGGGATCTCGATGTAGCTCTCCTGCGAGACCTCCTGCATGATCAACGCCATGGGGAAGAGCGGCGCGAAGTCCTCGGGCCCTGCGGGCTGAAGCGTGCCCGGGTGCAACGCCGGGGGCGGGGCCGATGGGAGGTCTGGCACGATGTTGTACCAATGCGTCGGCATCTCGGATTCGTCGAGCAGGATCTTGGTGCGGTTCGTCATGAGCGGCCTCCGAGTGTTCGTCCGAGCGGTCCTTGGTGACCGCCCGCCGACCCTAGTTCCGACGGACGCCGGCGTCTCGGCGCACCAGCGAGTCGGAAAGATGGGGACCGACCGAACGTCAGGTTGCAGAACGGCGTTGAGCTGACGACGATGTCGGCAACCACGAACCGGAGACACCGATGACGTTTCAACCCAATGCCGACGACCTGATCGAGAGAAACCGGAAGTACGCCACCGGATTCGACGATCATGCACTGGCGGTCCGCCCGACACGCCAGTTGGCACTGGTGTCGTGTATGGATTCCCGCATCGATGCGTTCCAAGTCCTGGGGCTGGCGAACGGTGAAGCGCACATCATCCGCAACGCCGGCGGTGTGGTCACCGACGACGTGATCCGGTCACTCTGCCTCTCGCAGCGATACCTCGGCACGAGGGAGATCATTCTCGTCCACCACACCGACTGCGGACTCCACAACCTCGACGAGGCGGCGTTCCGGGACGCTCTCGAAGCAGAGACGGGTGTGAAACCCTGGTGGTCGCTCGAGGCCTTCACCGACCCATACGCCGACGTCCGCCAGTCGATGGAGCGCATCAGGATGACGCCGTTCATCCTGCACAAGGACGAGGTTCGCGGGTTCGTCTACGACGTGAGCGATGGCCTGCTGAAAGAGGTTGTTCCCGAATCGGGCGACAACGCCTGAGTCCGATTCGCTCGGCGTCCGGGTCGCTCAGCCGGCTTTGGCGGCGGGCTGAGCCTTCTTGCTCCGAGCCTTCTTGGCATCGGCCTTCTGTTGGGCCTTGTACGGTTTCCAATGGGTCGGGCGAGGGAACGCAGCCATGGCCCACACAGGAGCCCGGAACCGCTTCCAGTTGTCGGGTTCGGTTGCCAGGCGGTCGGCCACGACGATGGCGACCGACGGGTTGAACCCGAGGCCGCAGTGGCTTCCGAACACCTCGACGCTCTCGCTCATCGGCCCCTTTTCCTCGAGGCACAGCCGCCAGTGGACGACGCCGTCCGAGCGGGTGTAGACGGCGGTTGACGGAACGGGGAGCGGTGTGTCCTCCGGTTCGGCCATTCGGCCGTTGGCCTCGCGATCGTGCAGGGGTTCCAGCGTGTCCCACAGTCGGCGCGCTGCGCTCGGATCGCCGGGGTTCATCCGAATCGGGCTGCCGAGCGTGATGACCTGGCGCACGTACTCGGGGTGGCGGCGGGAGAGATCCCGGGCGTAGATGCCGCCGAGGCTCCAGCCGACGATGCTGACCGGCTGGCCTTCCTTCTCGTTGATCTCCCGAAGACGCTTCTCGAGGCCACGGACGATCTGCGGTGTCGGCCCGAGGTTGTTCCCGAGTTTCCATCCGTAGGTGCGGTAGCCGAGGCGCCGCAGGAGTGCCCGGAGCTGGAGCGTCGAGCCGTCGGCCGCGGTGAATCCGGGGAGTACCAGGACCGGGTGGCCATCTCCCTTCGGCAGTTTGTCGAGGAGGCGTTTGCTGGCGTTCCAGTTCGCGGTATTCGAGCGCCGAACGAGTCTCGAGCGCCGTGTAGATCTTCGCTGGGGGCCGAGGAGTCACCCGATCACGGTACCCCTATTGGGGTCGGAGCTTCACATTCACATGTCGTTCAGATGTCGATCCACGGTGCTCGGCCCGGTGGTCACGGCAGCTGGAACTGCTCCATGAATGCCCAGCCGTCGGCCGTCGCGTCGACATCGTTGGTCGTCACACCGAGGACGTCGGTGAGGAAGGGGCCGAGGGGAGAACCGGGCCAGGTATGGCCGCCGCCGGCGATCTCGAAGAAGACCAGCTCTGCGCCGTCGTCGCAGCCGGACCATTCGTAGCGGGTCACGGTCGGCGAGACTTCCTCGGACTCGGGTTCGGGGTCGCACCCGCTCGAATCGGCGAACTCGGCGAACTCGTCCGGCATGACTTGCGAGAAGAACTCGGCTGCCGCCGGCAAGGCGCCGTCCTCCACCAGCACCGAGCTCCCGCCGTCGAAGGGGACCACACCGTCGGCGGTTCCGTGGAAGGCCATGAACGGCACGGCCCGATCCGGTGTACATCCGTCCGGGTGGGTCACGCCGGCCACCGACACCGCAGCGGCGATGCGGTCAGACAGGTCGCACACGAGCCTGGACGTGAAGAACCCGCCGTTCGACATTCCGGTGGAGTAGACCCGCGTCTGATCGACGCAGTAGTCGGCGATGAGTTGATCGATCATCGTCTCGGCCATGGCGACGTCGTCTCTTGTCGGATCGTCGAACTGCTCGAGTTCCCAGGAGTTCTGGGTGCCGGCCAGCCCTGGCACGCCGGTCGGGTGGGCAACGATGAAACCTTCGGCTTCGGCCAGCGACTCGTAGTCGGAGAACTGCGCCTGCTGCGGCCCGTCCGAGCCGAGGCCGTGCCAGTTCATGACCAGAGGCACCGGGCTCCCGTCGTAGCTGGACGGAACGAAGACTCGAAGGGCGTGGGTGGCTCCGCCGGCCTCGATCGACGAGGAGGTGACGCCCCGGTGCCTTCGCCGCACAGTCTTCGGCTGCGACCGTCTCCGCCGTCGTGGGTTCGGTCGTGGGTTCGGTGGTGGTCTGACCGACAGTGGAATCGGGATCGTCGGTCGCCTCGGACGAGGTCGTTGTCGTTGCCTCGACCGTGGCATCGGAGGACTCACCGTCCGACGCACAGGCACCGCCGACGAGGGCTGCAGCAGTGGCAACGATCAGAAGCTTCATACGGAAGACGCGCATCGGGACAGTGTGGCCGAGGAGGTCCTCAGCGTCGCGTCGGGCGTCGGTGCGGAATCGAGTCGGCGGGACCGGTGAGGGTGCGGCGCAGGACCTTGCCGGTCGCGTTGCGAGGCACCTCGTCGACGATGATGATGTCGCGCGGCATTTCGTGCGGGGCGAGAAGCTCGCCGAGTGAGCTCCTGATGCTGGCCACGATTTCCCGATCGGTGGCCGATCCGGTGACGGTGACGATCGCTCGCACCCGCTGGCCCAGATCGTCATCCGGTACGCCGACCACGATCGCTTCGGCCACGCTCGGGTGGCTGCGTCAGTGCCCGCTCGATGGTGGCCGGGTACAAGTTCTCGCCACCCGAGATGATCATGTCGTCGGCTCGGCCGAGGACGAAGAGCCGGCCGGCGCTGTCGAGACGGCCCTGGTCGCCGATCGACATGAAACCGTCGAGCATGTCCTTGTTGCCGCCGTCGGTGTAGCCGTCGAAGTGCATCTCGCTCTTGACCATGATCCGGCCGACGTCGCCTTCGAACACGTCGTGACCGGCGTCGTCGACGATTCGGATCTCGACACCACGAACGGGTTGGCCCGCCGTTGTCGGGTCGACGCCGAGATCGACGGGAGTGGCAATGGTGACCTGTCCCACCTCGGTGCTGCCATAGAGGTTGTAGAGGTTCGGGCCGAAGCGGGTGATCCAGCGTGCGGCGAGATCCCCCGGCAGGGCCGACCCGCTGGAAGCGACGATCCGCAGGGTCGACAGGTCGAAGGAGGAGTCGACGTTGAGCAGCCGGTGGAGCATCACCGGCACAACAGCGAGGACGGTTGCGCCGTGGGCCTCGACGTCTGCGGCGACCGTCTCTGGGTCGAAGCGCCGACGGAGCACGACAGTCCCACCGAGGCTTGCTGCCGTCAGGAGCTGGCTGAGTCCCCAGGCGTGGAAGAGCGGGGCCGGGAGTACGACGACGTCGCCGCGCTGGTACGGGATGGCGTCGAGCACGCCGAAGGCAGCGGTTGCTGCTCCCCGACGGGCCGTGCGGCGAGTCCCCTTCGGTGCTCCGGTGGTGCCGGACGTGAGGACGATGGGGTCATCGCTGCTGGTGGGATGGGGGAGACGGAGCAGGGGGCGCCACTTCGCCAGTTCGGGGAACGACCAGTCGGCGTTGTCCTCGGGAGCGGCAACGACAACAGACGCCTGCTCGACTCGGTCGGCGAGGTCGGCATCGGCGATCACGATCGACAGGGCCTCCCGCTCGATGACCTCGTTGAGCTGGGACGGCGGCAACCCGGGATTGAGGTAGGCGACCCGTGCGCCCAGCTTTGCCGAGCGCGATGTTGGCCTCGACGAAACCTCGATGGTTTCGGCAGAGCAGCCCGACGACCTCACCGGCAGCAACACCTCGGTGTCGGAGTCCGGCCGCTACTCGGCTGCAGCGCCACTCGAGCTGCAGGTAGGTCAGCTGACCGTGATCGTCGATCAGTGCAGTCCTGCGAGGTGACCGGGCTGCCGCTGCCGCGTAGGCAGCAGCAGAACTCGGCCCCCAGTAGAACGCGGCGGCACCGGCCGCTGCCACCGTGGCTGGATCGAGCAGCCCGAGCCGCTTTGCCGTGCCGACCGTCCGCCGGAGGTTCGTCATGCGCTGATGGAGCTTCCCGCCGCCTTCTTCGCCGGCTTCTTCTTCGCTGCCTTCTTGGCCGGCTTCTTCTTGGCCTTCGCCGGCTTCTTCTTGGCCGGCTTCTTCTTCGCCTTGGTCACCTTCGACTTCGAAGGCGTCTTCTTCGCTGCCTTCTTCGGCCTGGGTGCCAGCGCCAGGATGTCGGCGAAGGCCTCCTCGACACACGCTCGATAACCCGCCGGGTCCTCGATGGCGACCGGATCGATGAAGAGTCCGAGATCGAGCATTCCGTTGTAGGACAGCGCGGTGACGTTGGCGGCGGTGCCGGCGACGGGTCCCATGCAGACCGTGGCATCGACCTTGGACGCCTGCGCAGTACAAGCTCGAACGGTGCGCCGCGGAGATTCGACGTGGCGAAGTCGATGCGGGCGGCCTGGTTGCGTGCCGTCTTGGTGACGACCGAGGTCGGCATCAGGTTGGCGAGGCCGGACAATGCGCTGATGCTGCCTCCCCGGCTGGCCTTCTCCCGTGCGGCTTCGGTGGCGTGGTGAATGGATCGGATCCGATCCTGAGGTGTGGTCGGAGTCCCGCTGACCTGCACGAGTACCGGCGTGAAGGAGTTGCCGCCGATCTTGTTGTCCGACCGGGTCGACACGACGAAGCTCGTGTTCAGGTGCTCCACCACGACGTCGCGTTCGTGCGTGGTAGCGCACGGCCCCGTCGGTGAGTCCGGCCATGAACGCGTCGTTGATCGTGGCGCCTTGGCTCTTGGCCGCAGTCTTCAGCTGATCGAGGGGTACGCGTACGGCCTCGAGATGGCGGTGCCGCGACCGCTGCTTCCAGAGCGGAGACCCGCCTGGATCCTCGTTCGATTTCCCGCTGAGCTGGGCGACGGTCGAGCGGGTGACGTCGACGATGTTGGTCACCTTCTCGGTCGCCCGATGCGGATCGGCCGGCCACAACACGACCTCGCCGAGCGCACGCCGACCGATGCCGATCTGGCGCCGGGCCAGGTGGCTGAGGCTGCGGGTGGCGGTGTCGACGATGCTGGTGGCGAGGTCGCCGCCGGACTCGTTCGCCGCGTGGTTCGCGACCGCGTCGGCGACGAGGCCTTCGAGATCGACCTCTGGGTGATCCGGTTCGTCACGACTCGCCTGCTGGTAGAGCTCGGCCATACGGATCTGCCCGATGCCGTCGCTGATGGCGTGGTGGAAGATCGACCAGATCGCGCCCCTGCCGCCCTCGAGACCCGAGATCAGCACGAATCGCCAGAGCGGGCGGGTGCGATCGAATGGCTCGGCGTAGAGCTTCGCCGCGAGGTCGAACAGTTCTCGCTCCGTCCCCGGCGCCGGGAGTTCCATCTCGCGGATGTGGAAGTCGAGGTCGAACTCGGCGTCGGGCGCCCATGCCGGGGTCGAGATCCGGCCGAGGCCGGGAACCACGCGCTGGTAGAGGCGGGGGATCTTGGTGATGCCGTAGCGCACCTGACGGCGGAATCGCTGCGGATCGACGGGGACGTCGAGCAGGGTCAGCGCTGCGCCACTCGGGTTGAGCCAGGGATCCTTCTCGATGTTCCACATGAGCGCCTCGTGCTCCGACATGCGGTCGGCGAATTCGAATGTCGCGTTCTCTTGGCATCAGAATGGCTCTTGCTCAGGTGTCGGTGCCGGGGCGGCGATCGGCTTCGGCTCTCGGATCGCCGGTGTAGCCGGGCGGGAAGGTTCTCGCCAGCTCCTCGGTCGTTGGCGTGTGGGGCTCCTGCGACTCTGGCGGGAGCAATGCGCTGATGGCGGTCATGATCGTGGCGGTGTCGACATCGGGGTCGTCGCCGTCGACGGTGAACCGCCTCGCCGATCGTGGCGGTCACGAGCGGGCGGTCGGTGAGGGTCAGCTTGGGCAGCCGGGCGCTGCGGGGCCACACGTTCTCGGTGCCCCACAGGCCGATCGGAATCACGGGAACGCCGGTCATCGCCGCCAGGCGAGCGGCCCCCCAACGTCCCTTCAGCTCTGGATCGAAGAATGCCGGTCCGCGGGGGATGGTGCCCTGCGGAGCCATCATCACGACCTCGCCGCCGCGCAACGCGTCGGCTGCTTGCTCGAGCGGCTCGTCCGATCCGGAGGCCCGCTCGACACGAATGCCGCCCATGGCCCTGGCCAGGCGACCGATGATCGGCGCGTCGAAGACTTCCTTCTTGCCGAGGCCCCGGATGGCCCGCCCGGCCTTGGCCGAGATGAGGCCCATCACCGTCGGATCGAAATAGGAGCGATGGTTGAACACCAGGAGCGCGGGGCCTTCGGCTGGGATGTTCTCGATGCCGTCGATCTCGATACGGGCGTACGGGGCGACGATCTCCGGCCGAATGAATGGCCGTGACCAGTCCTGAAGCTCTCGTCCGGCGATCTTGGCCACGCCCTCTGACTTGTCGAGGTGGCGAATCGGCCAGCCCTTGACGACGGCGGTGGCGGCGAGCTGGAGATCGGGGTTGACGGCAACCGGATGGCCGACCGACATCGAGCAGCGGTGTGTCGAAGTAGCTGTCGCTGTAGGCGTAGCTGTCGGCGAGGTCGACCCCGTTGGCCTCGGCCCAGGCGACGACACCGTCGGCCTTTGCCCGACCCCACAGGAACTCTCCGTCGAGCTCGCCGGTGAAGCTGCCAAGATGGCTCTTCCACCGGGTGCAGACGACGTCGTCGAAGTCGAGGGCTTCCATGATCGGGCGAACGAACGGTTCCGGCGAGGTGGTGGCGAGCACCAGCGTGCGGCCAGCAGCTCGGTGCTCCTCGATGACCTGCTTGGCGAACGGTTGCAGGTTCTCGGCGACTTCCGCGGCTGCAGCACGACAGGCCTCTTCGACGGTGTCACACTTCCAGCCGGAAGCAGCGCGGCCGGCGAATCTGGCCGGCTGCATCATGAGCCAGTTCTCGCCGAAACGTTCGTAGATCTCCGCCAACGTGTCGGCGAAGGGGATGTCGGCACCGGTGGAGATGCCGGCTTCGGCCAGATGGCGGCTGACAATGGTGGATGACGAACCCTTGATCAGGGTTCGGTCGAGATCGAAGATGGCAGCGGACGACATGTGCCCAGACTATGACAGTCGCTGACATTCGTCAATGGCTGACATTTTGGCGGTTCTGTTCTACGATCTCCGCCATGACCGCCGGTCCCGCACTTCCCCACGTCGATCCCCGTCCGGCACCCAGCCGCCGCTCCAGGAAGAAGTCCCGGACCCACGCCGCGCTGGTCGGAGCCGGCGCCGAACTGTTCGCATCTCGTGGCTTCGACGAGACCACCACGGTCGACATCGCCGAACGGGCAGACGTGTCGCAACGCACCCTGTTCCGTCACTTCTCGAGCAAGGAAGCGGTGCTCTACGGCGACATGGACGAGGTGCTGTTCACCCTCCGCGACGCACTCGCCTCCCGCCCAGCAGACGAGCCGGTCCTGACCGTCGTGCACGAAGCCGTCACCTCGCTCGCCGAGAACTTCGAGACGCATCGAGAGCGTCGTTTGCTCCAGGCGAGGCTCGCAGCGTCGTACCCGTCGGTCTCGGCCTACAGCCGGGCCACGGTCCAACTCGGCTGGGAGCGCGAGATCATTGCGGCAACGGCGCTCCGCCTCGGCGTCGATCCGCTGGTCGACCCGCGGCCCGAGATCATCGCCGGTGCCACGATGTCGGCGGTGAGGATCGCCACCCGTCAGTGGACGGCGTCAGACGGCACCGCCGACTACATGGACCTCATCTCCGACGCACTGGCATCCGTGCCGAGCGTGGCTGCACTCGCTGCCTGATGTGACCTGTGTCATGATCGGTGTCTGATCGACGCCGCCCTGACCGGGCGACGGAACCACGCCAGGAACTCCTGTGAATCTTGCCTCCATCATCAATGGCCACGACGGCGAGCGCATCGCGCTCATCGACGGTGACCTCGAAATCAGCTACGCCGAACTCCGTCAGCGGGTCGACTCCGTGCGGGCCCGGCTCCACGTTGCCGGACTCGGTCGCAACGATCGTCTCGCCATCGTCGCCGGTAACGAGGTCGATTTCGCCGTCACGATGCTCGCCGGCCTCGGCCTGGGTGCGCAGATCATCCCCGTCCGTCCCACCAGTCCGCTGCCCGAGCTCGAACGCAAGCTGGCCAGTGTCACGCCGAAGCTGATGGTGCTGGGTGAGGCCGGGGCGTGGCTCGCCGAGGGCAACATCGACCTCGGTGTCGAGATCATCGACCTTGCTGCCGATGTCGATGCCGGTGAGGCTCCCCCCGTCGTCGACTGCGACCCGGACGACATCGCGTTCCTGATGCTCACCAGCGGTGTCGCCAGCGATGCCAAGGTGGCCATGCTCAGCCACGGCAACCTCAAGTGGGCTCACGAAGCCATCATGAACCGAGGACCGCTCGGCCTCCAGCCCGACGACGTCTCGCTCGGTGTCCTGCCCTTCTCGCACATCTTCGGCCTCAACCTCGTGCTGCTGGCGATGCTCCGCATCGGCGGCACCGTCGTGCTGCAACGTCGTTTCGATGCGGCCGCCTCGCTCGAGCTGGTGCAACGGCACGGCATCACCACCTTGGCGGGCGCTCCGCCGATGTGGGCCCGCTGGGCTGAGGTCGAATGGGCCACCCCCGAAACGGTGGCCAGCATCCGCTACTGCTCATCAGGTGCCGCCGCACTGCCGCTGGCCGTCTTCGAAGCCGTCCGCGACAATCTCGGACTCGAGGTGGCCGAAGGGTACGGGCTCACCGAGACCTCACCGATCGTCACCTGGAGCCGAGGGATTCCGGTGCGCCCGACTTCTGTCGGCAAGGTCATCGAGGGTGCCGAGGTGGTGCTGGTCGAGCAGGACGGCACCCCGGTCGACACCGGCGACACCGGCGAGGTCGTGGTGCGCAGCCCCGGCGTGTTCAAGGGTTACCTCGATTCACCCGAACTGACCTCGGCCGTGCTCACCGATGATGGCTGGTTCTGGACCGGCGACGTCGGCGTGTTCGACGAGGACGGCTACCTCTACCTCGTCGACCGGATCAAGGATCTGGTCATCGTCTCCGGATTCAACGTCTACCCGTCCGAAGTCGAGGGTGTGCTGATGCAGCATCCCGGCGTCCGTGGTGCGGTTGTCGTCGGCGAGGAACACCTCGACACCGGGGAGACGGTCGTCGCCCACGTGCTCGGCGATGTGGACGCAGAGGAACTCGACGCCTATGCCAGAACGCAACTCAGCCGCTACAAGTGCCCGACCTCGTATCGCTTCGTCGACGAGCTCCCGGTTGCCGCCACCGGCAAGCTGATCCGACGGGAGCTCCGCTCATGAGCGGGCGTGACTTCCACTTCGAAGAAGCCCCTCAGCTCCCGGGAGCCGATCGTGCGAGCAAGTACGGATTCGGAGCGATTCGCAAACTGGTGAACCGCCTGTGGGACGTCAACGTGGAGGGGCTCGAAAACATCCCTCTCGACGGACCGGCCATCATCGCTCCCAACCATCTGTCGTTCTGCGACTCGGTCTTCGTTCCCTCCGCGTTGCCTCGCCGGGTGTGGGCCATCGGCAAGGGCGAATACATGCACGATTGGAAGACCAAGCACCTGTTCCCGGCGCTCGGCATGATCCCCGTCGACCGGTCCGGCGGTGATGCCGCGCAGGCTGCGCTCGACACTGCAGCCAGGGTGCTCGACAACGGGTTCTTGTTCATGATCTATCCGGAGGGCACTCGCTCCCGAAGTGGCTTTCTGCACAAGGGCCGCACGGGCGCATCTCGGCTCTCGTTGCGCTGCAACGCTCCGATCATCCCCGTCGGTCACGAGGGCACGCTGGCGATCCAGCCTCCAGACCAGTTCACGATGAAACCGGGCCTGCCGTGCACGGTTCGCTTCGGCGCACCGATGCACATCGAGGACTTCGGTGATCCGGCCGACCCGCGGATCCACCGCACCTTCACCGATGCGGTGATGTTCCGGATCAGTGAGCTCTCGGGCCAGGAGTACGTGGATCTCTACGCAGCGAAGGACGATCGCCCCGGCGTCGTGGCCTCGCTCGAGGACACGGCCGAGAAGCGGCCGTCGATCTCCGTGCCGACCGGTCGGCCTTCACCCAAGGACGTGTCGGGTCCAAGTGGTCTTGATGCGAACGGACGTGTGACGGTCCCAAAAGGACGAGACGATGACGCTGTCATCGACCTCCGTACGTCCACCGCCTCGGCGTGACACGTCGTTCAACTGACCGACTGCCTGTCGTGAGACGCGCCGATGGCCGAGCCCTGGACGGGCCCGGCCACCGGGTTGATGCCGCTCGTCGATCAGAAGGGGAGAACTGAGCGACGAGCGCAGGTCGTTGTGACCTGTCGGCTCAGCTGCTGGGGAGAAGCACCGAATCGATGATGTGGACCGTGGCGTTGGCGGTCGGCACGTCCATGCACAACGTGCTGGCTGCTCCGTTGACCGACAGCGCATCGCCGTCGGCGGAGAAGGTGAGTTCGCCACCGTTGACCGTCGTTGCCGTTCCTGCCTCGATCAGTTCAGCGGCGCTGAAGCTGTCGCCGGCGATCACGTGGAAGGTCAGGATGCTGGTGAGCAGATCCTTGTCGGCGAGCACTGCTGCCAACTGATCCTCGGGGAGGGCGGCGAAGGCATCGTTCACCGGAGCGAAGATCGTGAACGGGACCGTCGCTGTTGAGGGTGTCGACGAGGTCGGCTTCGACCACGGCGGTGACGAGGGTGGAGAGCAGCGGGTTGTTGGATGCTGCGGTGGCGGCGGTGTCGTCGGCCATGCCGGCGAACGAACCTTCACCTTCGGTCGGGACTGCGGAGCAGGCCACGCCGGTCGGCATGATGTCGCCCTCGGCCATGGCATCGCCGGTGATGGCGGCGATGGCGTCGAGTGCGACCTGCGGAAGCAGCACCGAGTCGACGATGTGCACGGTGCCGTTGGCGACCGGAACGTTCGAGCAGATCACGTTGGCCTCGTTGACCATGGTGCCGTCGGTGCCGAGGATGATCTGACCGCCTTCGACGGTGTCGAATGTGCCGCCACTGAGAGCGTCGGCATCATTGTCGCCGGCGACGACGTGATAGGTCAGCACGCTGGTCAGGAGGTCCTTGTCGGCGAGCACCGCGGCGAGGATGTCCTCGGGAATGGCGGCGAACGCATCGTTGGTCGGGGCGAAGATCGTGAACGGACCGTCGCTGTTGAGGGTGTCGACGAGGTCGGCTTCGACCACGGCGGTGACGAGGGTGGAGAGCAGCGGGTTGTTGGATGCTGCGGTGGCTGCGGTGTCGTCTGCCATGCCGGCGAACGAACCCTCACCATCGGCGGGGACCGCTCCACAGGCCGGACCGAAGGCGCCGAGCATGTCGCCCATGGCGTCGCCCTCTGTGACTTCGTCCATGGCGGCTTCGGTCGTCGTGGGGTCCTCGACCGCAGCGTCGTCGCTCGAGCAAGCAGCGAGCAAGAGGCCGGCTGCAGCCATGGCGGCCACGAAGCGGCGGCTGGTGCGACTCGTGGGTTGTTCGGTGGTGGTGATCGTGTTCATGTTGATTGTCCTTCAGGATTGAGGGTGGGTACTGGCAGAAGCTCCGAGCCCGCCTGGGAGTTCAGGTCAGGCGTCCTCGACGAGGACCACAACGGTGTGGTGCCCGGAAGCTCCGTCTGGCAGTGGTTCGGAGCGGTCGGCGGTCTGGATGGAACCTTTTCCGATCTTTTGCCCGAACCGTGATCGAGTGGCGTCCTGGCGTGGCGTCCCACGGGAAGGACCACTGCCGCCAGGTGACGTCGTTGACCTCGTCGGCGAGCTCGGCACTCATGCCACGGCCCCTCGTCGATGGAGAGCTCGACGCCATCGATGCCGATGGTCTGTGCCCACGCCACGCCGCCGATGACGAACGGTCCGGCCGGGATCCGATCGAGACCCCGCGGAGCGTCGATCCGGCTCTGGAGTTTGATGGGGGCCTCCACGGCGTAACCCCGCGGCACCCAGTAGTGGTCGAAGGCGTCGAAGGTGGTCAGCTCGATCTCGCTCAGCCACTTGGTGGCCGAGACGTAGCCGTAGAGCCCGGGCACGATCAGGCGTGCGGGGAAGCCGTGCTCGAGCGGGAAGCGGCTCGCCGTTCATGCCGACGGCGATCAGTGCGTCTCGGCCGTCGAGGGCGGCAACGGGGAATCCGCAGGTGTAGCCATCGACCGATCGACCGACGATCTGGGTGGCCTCTGGATCGATGCCGGCCTCGGCCAGGAGGTCGTCGAGGCGGGCGCCGAGCCAGCGAGCGGTGCCGATCAGCTCGCCGCCGATGGTGTTGGAGACGCAGGTGAGGGTGATGTCCCGCTCGATGAGGTCGCGTTCGAGCAGGTCGGCGTAGGTGATGGTGAGCTCGCGGTCGACCATGCCGGTCACCCTCATCGACCATGTCTCGGCCGGCACCTGGGGCACGACGAGTGCCGTGTCGATGCGGTAGAAGTCGGCGTTCGGCGTGATGAAGGGCGCCGCGTTCTGGGCCTGGGCCGCGGCCGGAATCGGCGACAGCACGTTGGTGGGAGCGGGGAGGTCGAGTGCGGCCCGGGAGCCGCTGGCGCTGAAGCGACTGTCCAGTGAGCGGCCGACGAGCGCCGCGACGCCTGCTCCGGCTGTGATGACACCGGCGGTGGCGAAGAATCGCCGTCGAGACGAGGGATGCTCCATGCCTCGCACCGCCGGCACCGGTCGAGCGGCCCGATCGAATGCGACGAGCGAGGCGCCGACGACCCCGGCGCCGATCAGCGTGGGGAGCGCCGCCCACCATGGCGCGCCGGCCCGATCATTCAGGGCGGCAAGGGCGCCGACGACAGCGAAGAGCCCGACGCCGACGAGGCCGATGGCCAACCGTTTGCGGAGGGCGACGACGCCGACGATCGCGGCGTAGACAACGAGCGTGGCGGCGATGCCGGCGAGCAAGGCGATCTTGTCGTTGGTGCCGAACAGCGAGATGGCGATGTCCTTCACCGCGGCCGGAACGAGGTCGACCACGCGGTCGCCGACGGCGATCACGGGGGAGCGCAGGGTGCGGCTGAACCCGGCAACGATCTGGGCGACACCGAGCCCGAGCCCAGCGCTCACGACACCGGCCAGTGCCGCCGCCGTTCGTGACGGGGTCGTCCCGGCGCGTCTGCGGGCGGCGGAAGGACCGGGTTCGGGAGTGAGCGGGTTCGGGAGCGTCTGGTCAGCGTCGGTGGCGGTCATGCCGCTGGTTCGGAGCCGACGGCGTCATGGACGGATCGAATCCGGGTGACGCCTCGTCGGCGCAAGACCAGCGATCGGTCAGACGGTCTCCGCCACCAGGAGGATCTCACCGGTCGGCTGGTCCGATCCGGTGTCCGGTTCGATGGTGATCCCCCAGGCGGCAGGTGTCCGCCCCTCGAGATCGAACTCGATCCGCACGTTGCCGTCATCGTCCGGTGTGAACAGGCCGGTCGGATTGGGTCCGTCGGCATCGATCAGCCAGAGCTCGTATCCCCGGCCGACACCTGGGTGACCCAGGTTGCTGGCGATCAGGACCGCTCGATCCTCACTCGGTGACCACACGACCCGAGCGGTCCCGGCGTCGCCTTCGAGCCGCAGGGTCTCGGCATCCGCCGCGGCCAGGATCGCATCGGGATCGCTGTCCGACCCTGCGAGCTGCAAGCCACCGACGAACCCGATGACAGCGACGATGGCGGCAGCCACCATCGCCAGGATGCGCTGGCGAGGCTGATTGCGGCGTTTGCGTTCGGCGAGGTCGACCACACGGTCGGGCACGATCGGCGCGATCTGTCGAGTCGTGGCGATCTCGGCCATGAGGCGAGCCTTCAGGTCCGCCGGTGGAGGGGCGACACTGACCTCGGCCAGATGAGCCGCCGTTTCGCGGTAGTCGCTCACCTCTGCAGAACAGATGGCACAGCTCGGATAGTGGGCTTCGAACGCCCGCCGTTCGGAGTCGTCGAGCGCGTCGAGCGCGTAGGCAGCGGCGAGGTGGTGCAGGTCTTCGGTCATTGGTTCACCCCCAGGTGGTCTCGGATCTTGATCAGGCCGTCGCGTATTCGCCCCTTGATGGTGCCTTCGGCAACCCCGAGCAGCACGGCGACTTCTCGATAGGTGTGGCCGCCGTAGTAGGCGAGTTCCACGGCGGCTCGTTGGTCGTTCGTCAGCAGGTCGAGGGCTGCGATCACCCGCGTGCGGTCCAATCGGTCGAGCACGACTTCGGAGACCGAGTCGTGTTCACGATCGACCTGACGGCCGACGACGTCGTTTCGGTCTCGATGCGACTGCTCGGAACGGACACGATCGACGGCCCGTCGGTGGGCGATCGTGGCGATCCAGGACTTGACCGAGCCGCGGTTCTCTTCGTAGCGGGGGGCGAGTCGCCAGATCTCGACGAACACCTCCTGGGTGATCTCCTCGGCCTGTGACGGGTCTCGTACGACCTTCAGGACGATGCCGTGGACGAGGCCGCTGGTGGCGTCGTAGAGCTCGCCGAATGCCGACTGATCGCCACGGCCGGCCCGCTGCAGAGCCTCGGTGAGAATGGTGGACTCATCGCGTGGGGAGGACCGGGTACCGACGGACCTCAGGCGTCCCATGGGATTCATGTCTCCCATGGTGTCGCCTCATCGTCCGTCGACCGTCGATACCCGTCCATGACCCCGGTTCGGAGCCGTCGCCGGCTTGGATGGTTCGAGGTTCCCGAAGTGGCGGTCTGGCTTCGTCCGGCCCCACCGCTCGACCGACGTGACGTTGCTACGGTCCCTCCGGTGAGCGATACGTCGTCAGCTGCGCCAACCGTCATCGTCTCGCGACGGGCGCGAGCGGGACACGAGTCGGCGTTCGAGCAGTGGGCCGAGGAGATCCGAGCGGTCGCGGCAACCTTCCCCGGCCACGTCGGCTCCGAACTCCAGCCGCCCTCCGATGCGCACCCCGGCGAATGGGTGACCGTCTATCGATTCCAATCCCAGGACGACCTCGAGCGGTGGCTTGGCGTCAGATGAACGAGCGGCGCTGATGAGCGATGGTGCCGAGTTCACCCATGGCGCGACCCGTGAGCAGCGGGTGGCCCGGCCCACTTCGAACTCCGATGTCGTGACGGCAGTGATGTCGCAGCGCATCCGGCCAGAGAACCTCGAAGGTTTCCAGAAGGCCGAGGCTCGGATCGCCGGAGCCATGGGTCGGTTCCCGGGGTTCCTGTCGTTCGAGCACGCACCCCCGGTGGCCGGCGTGCAGGACGACTACGTCATCTCGTTCACGTTCGCCAGCCGGGCCGACCTCGATCATTGGCTCGAGTCAGACAGCCGGCGCGAGGTGTTGGCTTTGGTCGAGCCGTTCCTCGAGGGCGAGCGAACCCTCAACGTCATCGGCGGTTTCGGCGGCTGGTTCGTCGCCGAGAAGGAACGGGCCCCGAAGGAGTGGAAGCAGGCAGTGGCGGTGCTGATCGCGCTCTATCCCACCACGTTCGTGCTGTCGCTGATCCAGATCCAGTTCTTCGCCGACGTGCCCTGGCCACTCGGCCTGTTTGCGTCCAACGTGCTCGGCATCGCGGCGCTGACGTGGCTCTTGATGCCCCGCCTGACGGCAGTTCTGGCCCCCTGGCTCAGGCGATGAGCCCTGCGGTTGCCGGGGGAGCACCGTGCCGGGCGGCGAGCTCGACGATGTGGTCGGGAAAGATGCCGCAGCATCCTCCGATGATCGTGGCTCCCTGGTCGATCCAGCCATCGGCGGTGTCGGCGTAGACGTCCGGAGTGAGTTCGGCTCGTTGATCCGAGATCCCTGCGTTCGCGGGCAGCGCCATTCCCTTCGGCGAGAAGGTGTTGGCGTATGCGCCGATCGGGAGATCGGCGGGAACGCACCCGTCGGAGCACCGGCAGCGCGGCCTCGATGGACTCCGGGGTCGAGCAGTTGATCAGGAACGCGTCGACCCGGGTCGGCCATCGTCGGCGGTGAACGCATCGACCAGCGCCGCGATCGACTCGCCCGAGCGCAGCTTCGATTCGGTGTCGTCGGTGCGATCCGGAAGGCAGAAGGCGAGCCAGATCGGCCGGCCGTCACGCCCGTGGCGTTCGATGGCGTCGACAGCAGCGATCCCTTCGGCCACCGAACTCACGGTCTCGATCAGCCACAGATCGACGAACGGCGCCTGCGCCTCGACGATCGGCCGGTAGAGGTCGGGAGCGAGGGCGGCGTCGAACTTCTCTGGTTCGTACGAACCGAACAGGGGTGCCACCGATCCGGCGACGCGAACCGGCCGATCCGCCTCGTCGGCAGCCTCGACGGGCGAGGCGGGCGGCCAACTCGACGAGCTCGTGGCCCCGCTCGGCGAACCGTTCGTCGCCGATGTGGTACGGGACGACGGCGTAGCTGTTGACCGTGATGATCTCGGCACCGGCGGCGACGAAGTTGCGATGCGCTTCGAGGACACGATCCGGATGCCTCCATCAGTGCCAGGGCCGACCACTCCGGCTGGCGAAAGGGGGCGCCGATGCGCAGGAGTTCGCGGCCCATACCGCCGTCGAGCACCGTGATCGTCTGACTCATCGGCCGAAAGCTATCGGACGGGCGTGGTCCTCGGCTGTTCCGATCAGTCCGGCCGGCGGCGGACGATCCCGTCGGCGACCAGACGATCGATGGTGGCGGCGTCGTAGCCGAGGTCTCGCAGAACGTCGTCGGTGTGCGCGCCGAGAGCGGGTGTGCTGTCGCGAGCTGCATAGTCGGCGCCCGAGAACTCGAGCGGGGCAGACGGCATTCGCACCTCGCCGAGGGTCGGGTGGGTCCACCGATGGAGCAGCCCGCCCGCTTCGGCATCCGGATCGAACAGGACTTCCTCGAGCAGGTGGAAACGCGAGGCCGGAATCCCGTGGCCGACGAGTCGCTCGACGATGGCGTCGCTCGGGAGACCGGCGAACACCGCGCGCAATTCCTCTTTGGTCCGGGCGAACAGGGCCACTCGCTGCGGTCGATCACTCCACTCGGGAAGGCTTCGGGGATCGTCGACTCCGAACTCCTCGCACATGGTCGACGCCATCGTCCCCACTGCGCCGACGCCGATCACGCCGTCGAGCGTCTCATAGGACATGAAGAAGAATGGTTGGTCGAGGTCGTGTTCTCGACGCCGTTCGAGCGCACCGTTCAGGCCGAACTGCTCGACCCACCCGGGCACGTCGCTCTTCCACGCGTCGACCCCTTCGAAGGCGTTGGCGTGGCGGTGTTGGAGGACGAGGGCGGCATGGGCGAGCGAGGTCGACACCCGTTGTCCGGGTTTGCCGAGCGCCACCGAACGCAGTGCCGCTGCAACCCCGAAGGCCAGGAGCACACCGGCGGTGTAGTCGCAGAGGAACGCCTCGTGATGGCGGGGTATGTCTTCGTGCCCGGCGCCGACCGACACGTTCAGGCCGCTCCAGGACTGCGCGATCATGTCGACGCTGGGGCGGCCGGCCAAGGGCCCGTGGTCGCCGAAGCCGGTGATCTGGCCGAAGACGAGCGATGGGTGGTGGCGATGGAGCGAGTCGAAATCGAGGCCGAGTCGCTCGGCAACACCCGGTCGCAGGTTGGTGATCACCACGTCGCTGGCCAGCGCCAGATCACGGGCGACGGCCCGTCCGGCCTCGGTTCCGAGGTCGAGCGGGATGCCTCGCTTGCCCCGAGCCTTGATGATGTACTGGCGCCCCTCGTGCGGGCCGAGGGGCGAGTTGTAGCGGGTGGCGTCGCCGGTGACCGGCTCGACCTTCACGACATCTGCTCCGCCGTGGGCGAACAATTCGGCGGCGTACGGCGCAGCGACGTACTGGCCCAGCTCGAGCACCCGGACCCCCTCGAACAAACCGCTCGACGGGGACGCGGTCATCGACCGGCGAGTTGATCGAGGGTGGCGGTGGCCTCGTCGACGAGATCGGCCATGACCTCGGCCACGGTGGTGAGCCGATCGAAATAGGCGATGCTCTGCCCGGCAGGGGAGTGCATCAGCGGTTCGATCTCGTGACGTTCGATCTGGCCGAGGACGTCGCCGACGAGGATGTCCTGGTACGGCATCTTCAACGGCGCAGGTGCGTCGTCTGCCGCCCATGCATCCGACCACGCGGTCCGGACCTGGCGAAGGGTCTTGCCGCTGTCGGCCCGCGAGATCACCGTGTCGGCGCTCTCGGCCGCCATCAACTTCGCTGCGATCTGGGGGTGGGTGTGTTCCTCCTCGCACAAGAGCCAGGCGGTGCCGAGCCACACGCCCTGGGCTCCCATGGCCAGCGAGGCGGCGATGTGGCGGCCGGTGGCCACCCCACCGGCGGCGACGACGGGAACGTCACCGGCAACGTCGACGATGCGAGGGACCAGCGAGAAGGTACCGACGGTGCCGGTGTGGGCGCCGGCGTCGTAACCCTGCGCCACCAGGATGTCGGCTCCCGCCCGCAACGCTTTCTCGGCATGACGGGGTTGGCCGACGAGGCTGATCATCTTCATGCCCCGCTCCTTGGCCGGGCCGATCACCCATTCCGGGCTGCCGATACCGAGGGCCAGGATCGGGAGACGGGAATCCATGGCGACGTCGACCTGGGCTCGCGCCACGTCCTCGCTGCGTACGAATCGGGACCGCATTCCCGGCCGGCCGTCGTTCGGGATGCCGAAACGGGTCCGGAGTTCGTCGACGAACTGGCGGTGGCCGTCTGGGATCGCTGCCTCGATCTCGTCTCGGTTGTCGCGTTCGGGCATGCCGGGCGGGATCACCAGATCGATGCCGTAGGGAAGGTCGCCGAGTTCGGCGTCCATTCGCGTGAGGCCGACTTCGATCTCCTCCGGAGTGCTCCTGGTGGCACCCCAGATGCCGATCCCGCCACTGCGGCTGATGGCGATCGCCGCGTCGAGCGAATGGGTGAATCCGAAGATCGGTACTTGGGCTCCGAGGTCGTTGCAGAGGGCAGTACGGAGTGCGGTCATGACCTCAGCGGTGCCCTGGCGCCATGTAGAACCAGAAGGGGAACGGCGCTTCCTGCTGTTTCATCGTGGTGCGGGCCGCGAGCATCGTCTTGCCGGCCTCGGTCGATTCGAAGAACCACGCCTCGGCTGCTCGCCCTTCCGGGGGTGGCCCGGTGACGAGTTCGAGAGCCGCCTCCTCGTAGTAGGTGCGGATGTCGTGGGCGACGGCGACGGTGTTCTTGCCCGGCAGTTCGACCTCGGTCCACGACGCGCCCTCGGCCCACTGGTGAAGAACATCGAGCGCGGCCGGGACGCCGTCGGCGTCGAGGACGCGGCCGACAGAGGTGACGCCCCTTCTGGCCAGCGACCGGTCGTAGGCGGCACGCAAGCCCAGTGCCTCGTCGACTGCCGGTGGCAGGTTCGGATCGAATCGGGCGGGAATCGAACACGAGAGCGGCGTCTCGTCTGCCTCGATCGTCACCGGATGGACCTCGAACACCGGACCGGCGGCATCGAGGAGCGCGAACCCCCTGCGGATCACGTCGTGCTGGAACTCCGGGATCGCCCGGTTTGCCGAGCGGGCGTCCCAGTGGGAACTCGCAGTGGAGCGTTCGGGGTGGAGCCATGCGCCGGGAAACGTCCTCGGTGGATGACAGGACGATGGTCGACAGACCGGCGGCTTCGAAGACGTGGGCGAGCGTACTCACGGTACGCGTGCAGAGAGGTCAAACGGGAGTGAGCAGCACCACGTCGACGTCGTCGGCGATCAGGCTGGCGGCGCAGGCCGGGCCGCTGTCGAGGCGGACCGTGGTCAGCAAGTCCGGTTGGTTCCCGGCAAAGGAGTAGTGGTGCGGGGCGACGGAGCCGATCACGCCCTGTTCCTCCAACTCCTCGAGCCGGTCGATCGGGTAGACGACGTTGAGGTCGAGCGCGAAGCCGCTGCGGTCGAAGTTCGGGCTCCAGTGGCCGAGGACGAGATCGCGGTCCGAGCGGTCCATTCGTCGGTACGAGGTGTCGCCCTCGGATGAACATGTCGTCTGACGGGCGATGAAGTGCCGCCGAGGTGACGATGGCGACCCGCGCCTCGGACAGTGGTTTGCCGAGTGGATGGAAGGCGGGGTCATCGAACTCGGGAACCGATATTCCGGCCCCGAACTCTCGCATCGCTGCGTCTCCGGTCATGCGTGCTCCTCGTTGCTGTCGTGGACGAGATGCTGGCACCAAGGCTGCTCGGCGGGCGAATCGTCGCTGATCGATTCATCGAACCCCGATTGAAGGAATGGGATCCGACGCGTAGGTTCGCCCGATGCCCTCCTCGATGCCCGCTCCTTCTGACTCCGCTGACGGCGTCGTCATCTTTCGGGCTCGTTCGGTCATCACGATGGACGCCACCCGACCTCGGGCCGAAGCCGTCGCCGTACGCGCTGGGCGCATCGTCGGCGTGGGAGCGCTCGACTCGCTGGTAGCCGGGTTCGAAGGGGCGAGGATCGACGATCAGTTCGCCGAGTCCACCATCGTCCCGGGTCTGATCGACCAGCACCTGCATCCACTGCTCGGAGCCAGCACGCTCACGTCCGAAGTGATCGCGCCGGAGGCATGGGTCCTGCCGACGCGAACCTTTCCCTCCGCCTCGTCTGCGGCGGAGTACGACGAGCGACTCCTGGCTTCCCACGAGCGACTCGATGCGGGGGAGTGGTTGTTCTCGTGGGGCTACCACCGGCTGTGGCACGGGGAATTGAGTCGCCTCCGGCTCGACGCGATCACCGGCGACCGACCCACGGCGATCTGGCACCGCTCGTGCCACGAGTGGTTCCTGAACTCGGCCGCGATCGACACGATCGGGGTCACTGCCGAGAACATGTCCGGCCACGGTGCCGCCAGCGAGATGGTCGACCTCGAGCGCGGGCACTTCTGGGAGAACGGCTGGATGGTCTTGTTGTCCCGCTATCTGATGCCGCTGTTCCTGACCGAGGAACGCTTCCGCACCGGGCTGACTCAACTCGTCGACTACCTCCACATGCACGGCGTCACCGCCATCAACGAGCCGGGCATCGCCTGGAGCATCGAACCGTGGGAGCTCTACCAGGAGATCCTCGGCGCCGACGGTGTGCCGTTCGAGTCGACATTCCTCGTCGACGGTCGGACGCAGTCCGTGCGCGGAATCGATCCGTCAGAAGTCATCGCCGATGCGACCGAACAGGTGGCACGGGCGCCCGAGGGCAAGGTCCGGGTGGTCGACGGCCAGGTCAAGCTGTTCGCCGATGGGGCCATCATCTCGCAGATGATGCAGATGCAGGATGGGTATCTCGATGCCAACGGCGTCGTCGACCCCGATCACCACGGCGAGTGGATCATGGAGCCGGCCGACCTTCGCCGCTACTTCGATGCCTACTGGGATGCCGGTTGGCAGGTTCACATCCACGTGAACGGAGACCTCGGACTCGAGGTCCTGCTCGACATCATCGGCGACGCCATGCAACGCCGGCCTCGCATCGATCACCGCACGGTGATCGTGCACTTCGCCAACTCGACCGAGGCACAGGTCGACCGGATCGCCCGCCTCGGCGCGGTGGTCTCGGCCAACCCGTACTACCCCGTCGGATTTGCCGACAAGTACGCCGAGATCGGCCTGGGTCCCGAGCGGGCCGATGTCATGGTTCGTGCTGCATCGGTCGTCGAGCGCGGTGTTCCGCTGTCGTTCCACTCTGACCTTCCAATGGGGCCGAGCGATCCGCTGGCCATGATGTCCTTCGCCGTCAACCGGCTGACCGCATCGGGGAGAGTGGCAGCACCCGAGCAGCGGATCTCTGTGCAGGCCGCGCTCGAAGCGGTGACGATCGGGGCCGCTCATTCCTGGCGTCGCGAACACGAACTCGGATCGATCGAGGTCGGCAAGACCGCGAACTTCACCGTCCTGGCCGACGATCCGTTCGACGTCGACCCCCGGGACCTGGCGCGGATCGGCGTCGGCGGCACGGTGTTCGAAGGGCGGTGGTTCCCGGTCTCGGCCGAACGGCGCACGCAGCGTCGACGTCGACCGGGAACCAAACCCCCGGTGTTGATGACTCGATCGGAGCCTCGCACGCCGAGTGCAGTCACGGATGCGCCTGCGAGGTTGCTCAGTTCGTGACGGACCAGTTCGTGAGGGACCCGGTGGTCAGGCGCCACGTCGCCTGAAAGACTTGTCCGATGTCGGTCATCCACTTCACTGATCCGGACGAGGTCGGGGTCGCGCTGCGCACCGATGCACTCGTGCCGCCACCCGCTCCGGCCAACCTCGGTGATGGCGCCACCGCGCAGCTCCGCAATGCCATGGCCCGATTCAGCCACGGCGACGAACACGGCCCGAGGCGAGACCAGGTCATCGCTGCCTTCGACCGACTCGATCCCGGAGCGATCGAGACCACGGCTCGTGCGCTCAGCGAACGGTTTCTCGGCGCGCGGGCTCTCAGCGCGCTGGGTCTCGGTGCGCAGGCCGGCGACGAGCGGCCCGACCTCGGGTTCGTGGTGCCCACCCACTGCATGGCTGCTGCTCTTGGCGTTCCCGAATCCGAGTGGGAGATCGTCCGTTCCGATGTTGTTGCGGTGGTGGCAGTGATCGGCCGCCAGGAGGCCGCATCGGAAGCAAGCGATCGCGCAGCCGAGCGACTGATGCAGCGGTTCGCCGATCATCCGGACGGGCCGGTCGCCGCCATCTCCTTGCTCTATCAGAACCACGATGCAACCGCCGCCCTGCTCGCCGCGGTCGGCACTGCAGCAGACAGTGGCGAGCAACGCCGATCGGCGTTGGTCGAGACGGTGCGGCAGGCGGCCGAGCCGACCACGGTTGGCAGCACGGCGATCGAGGCGGGCAGCACGGTGGTGCTCAGCATGGAGGCGCGGTCCAACGAGTTCGGCGCCGGTCCACACGCCTGTCCTGGACGCGCCGTCGCAGAGGCGATCGTCGCCGGCATCGTGGCAGCAACGGCCAACCACCGGAGCGAAGCTTCGTGAGACGACCGGTGACCAGCCGGACCGCAACCGCCGTCGGCCCCTACAGCCACGGGGTCGACACGGGGACGCTCGTGTTCTGTTCCGGACAGACGCCCATCGACCCTGCCACCGGGGAGCTCGCCACGGGAGGAGTCGGCGCTCAGACCGATCAGTGTTTCGACAATCTCTTCGCGGTCCTCGAGGCCGCTGGGCTGACCCCTGACGATGTCGTGAAAGTAAACGTCTATCTGACCGACATGGACGACTTCGAGGCGATGAACACCGCGTACGGGGCACGTTTCTCCGAGCCATTTCCTTCTCGAACGACGATCGGTGTTGCGTCGCTGCCGCTCGGGTCGGCCATCGAGATCGAGCTCATCGCCCAGCGCCCCTGACAGGACTGGCCGATGTGCGACGGGCCGATCCCCGCACCGAGGTCTGCGTGCTCGACTGCGCTGCGGCGGCTTCGCCGAGTCCTCGCTCCGTCGACACGCTGACCTCGGTGCTCGACTCGGCTCGACTGCGCTGCGGCGGCTTCGCCGAGTCCTCGCTCCGTCGACACGCTGACCTCGGTGCTCGACTCGGCTCGACTGCGCTGTCGACACGCGGACCTCGATGCTCGACGGGTTCAGCTCCCGTCCAGGCGGACCAGGCCGTCGAGGATCAGGTCGAGCACGACGTCGAAGCTGCTGCCTTCGTGACCATCGAGATGCTGCTGGACGTGGTTGATCATGTGAGGATGGGTCTCGGCTGACAATGCGGCCATGAATGTGGTGGGGTCACCCTCCATGCCGGCCATGCCGATCGTCATCCCGATCTGTTGCATGGCGTGCCCGAGCACGTGGTTGTTCACGGCGTGGAACCCGACGTGGGCGACGTCGGTGGACAGACCGCTCTCGGCGAGCAGGCGAAGAAGATGCTCCATCTGGCTCACCCGGTTGACGCTTGGCACGTGACGGAGCCAGAGATCAGCAGCCCACGGGTGACGGAGGAGTGCGTCGTGGGTCGACTCGGCAATCGATCGAATCGCGGCCAACGGCTCGAGCTCCGGTGAGGGTGGATCGATCTCGGCCGCAACCGCGTCGACCATGAGGCCAAGCAACTCGTCCTTCTTGGCGACGTGGTTGTAGAGCGACATGACCTCGTAGCCGAGCCGTCCGGCGAGTGAGCGCATCGTGAGCTTGGCGACCCCCTCCTCGTCGGCGATCGCCATGGCCTGGGCCACGATCGACGATCGGTTCAGCGGTGGTCGTGCGCTCATGCGAGTCTTGTTTCTGCGCTCATGAACGGTGCTCCTGGTGGACGGATCGGCTCGATTCGAAGAAATCAGTTGACGACGTACGTTGTACGTTCTACAACGTACAACGTACGCACACAGGGAGCATGCCTCATGCCAAACACGTCCGCCACTTCTTCTCTCGGGACCACCACGTCGATCCCGCCCACGATGCGTGCGGTTGTCGGTCGGCGCTACGGAGGGCCCGAGACCCTTGCGATCGAGCAGGTCGCCACACCGACGCCGGAAACTGATCAGGTGGTGCTCCAGGTGGAGGCGTCCTCGCTGAACGCGCTCGACTGGCACTTTCGCACGGGCACGCCGTACTTCCTTCGTTTGATGGCGGGCCTCCGTCGTCCGAAGCGGCTGATCGACGGAGCCGATGTGGCCGGGACGGTCAGGGCTGTCGGGTCTGAGGTCACCGACCTCGAGGTGGGCGATGAGGTCTTCGGCGAATGCGGGGGAGGCGGCTTCGGTGAGTACCTCGCGACGAAACCGAAAGGCCTGGTCCGCAAGCCGTCCGGCGTTTCGTTCGAGGCGGCCGGTGCAACCGCTGTTGCCGGTCTCACCGCCCTCCAGGCACTGCGGACCCACGGTGCCGTGCAACCGGGTGACCACGTGCTGATCAACGGAGCCGCCGGCGGTGTCGGCACCTTCGCCGTGCAGATCGCAAAGGCCCTCGGAGCAGAGGTCACGGCGGTGTGCAGCACCCGCAATGTCGACATGGTCCGCTCGCTCGGCGCCGATCACGTGATCGACTACGTCACCGAGGACTTCGTGTCCGGGGGCGCCCGGTTCGATGTGATGCTCGACGGTCCCGGCAATCGTTCGGCGAAGGAGGTTCTGAGCGTCCTGAAGCCTGACGCCCGCTTCGTCCTCATCAGTGGGCCGAAGAAGAATCCGTGGATCGATCCCATGGTGCACATCGCCGCGGTCGCGCTGCGGTTCCTTCGAGCTGAACCGTCCTTCCATCAGTTCACCGCATCACCGAACCACGAAGACCTCACGTTCCTCGGCGAGCTCCTGGCCGACGGCCGACTCGTGCCAGAAGTCGACCGCGTCATCGGACTCGAAGGTGTCGCCCACGGCCTGGCCGAGATCGGGACCGGACACACTCGAGCCAAGATCGTGGTGATCCCCACACGGGCCTGAGGAGGGGCGTGCTTCAGATCTCGATCGTGCCGCTGATCACGATCGTGGCCCGGCCACCGATCCAGATCTCGCCGGCCGATTGCTCGACGAAGATGTCGCCCCGACGACCGATCGCTGTGCCCTGACGTGCCGTGTAGGGGGCGTCGATACGGCCGGTCTCGATCAGCCACTGTGCCGCCGAGGCGTTGAGGCTGCCGGTCACGGGATCTTCCCGTACGGCCCCCGTGCTGTCGGCGAACAGGCCGCGCACCTCGAGTGCACGATCCGATCCCGGCGGATGGGGTCCGATGAGTCCGACGTCGAAACCGGGTATCGATCCGGCAGGCAGGGTGACGTCGAGCACAGCCTCGGCCGACGAGAACAACAACCCCATCCAGCCGGGGCCGTTGTCGATCCAGGCCGCGTCGACGATGTCAGTGGTGACCAACCCGAGCTGACCGAGCCTCTCCTCGAGATCGGCAGGGTCGACCGGGCCGGACCGGATCTGCTCCGGGGCCGCGAACGCGAGCCGGTCCCCGTCCGGACGAATCGGCACCAGCCCGGCCCCGCACTGCTGAACGATCCGATCTGGGTCCTTCGGTGTCCCGCCGGCTGCCAGCCACGCCCGGCAGGTGCCGAGGGTCGGATGCCCGGCGAAGGGGAGCTCCCGACCCGGACAGAAGATCCGCACGTGGTAGTCGGCCCGCTCGTCGGTCGGTTGCACCAGGAAGGTCGTCTCCGACAGGTTCAGCCAGTCGGTGACCTGGAGCATCTGTTCGGTGGTGAGGCCGTCGGCGTCGTGCACCACCGCCAACGGGTTGCCGGAGAATCCGTCCGAGGCGAAGACGTCGAGCTGGTGGAACGGGAGCTGCATGAGATCGGTTTTCTGTTCGATGAGAGGGTCGGCGGCCGAAAGATTCGGACTGGCTCACCGCAATTCGTAGCGCAGCTGGCGGTCGTCGATCGAGACGGTCGCCGAACCGCACAGCCGCAGGTGCTCCAAGTGGGCGTAGGTCTCGCTCTCGGCCATCGAACCCCACGACCGCTCCTTGAACAGAGCCTTCATGTAGTCGTTGACCGTGCCGTTGCCGATCTCGTCCGATGCTGCCTGGAGGATCTCGAGGCGCTCCTCGTGGTGGCGGCGGATGGCCTGCGCTCGACCGGCGAGATCATCGAACTGGAGCCCGTGGGCCGGAAGGACGGTTCGGACCGCGTCGAAGGACCGCATGCGGTCGAGGCTGGCGAAGAAGTCGGCCAGCGGATCCACGGTTGCGCCCATGCCCGAGATGTGCGGCGTGATCGTCGGAAGGACGTGGTCCCCACTGATGAGCAGGCCGTTGTCCGGGTCGAGAAGGCAGAGATGATCCGGTGTGTGGCCGGGCGTGTGGACCGACACCCACTCCCGGTCGCCGATCATGACGACATCGGCCTCATCGACCCGTCTGGTCGGCTGCGGGGTCGACATGAACCGGCCCGCCGCCCGCGCATGGCCCGGTATCGGAGACGTCGAACGAAAGGGAGCTGGTGGCGTTGTCCGCCCCAGGGGTTTCGCTGTCGAACGGTGTCGCGGCCGACGCGCGGGTTGCCGTGGACGTTTGCTTTCGCTTGGTCCAGCGATGTCGTGGTCTCGACCTCTTCATCGTCGGCCTCGGCCTGCGGATCGAGGAAGGTCCGAAAGCTTCGGTGGGTGATGATCTCGGCACCGAACTTGCGACGCAGCGTCGCCGCCTGGCCGAAGTGGTCTGGATGGGAGTGGGTGATGACCACCGTGTGGACCCGGTCGATGGGAAAGCCGGCGGCCGCAAGCCGCTTCTTCAGTGCTCGCCATGTCGGGAGACCGGGAAGGCCGGGGTCGACCAGAGTGATGCCGCGACGGTCCTCGATCACGTAGCAGTTCACGTGGCCGAGGCCGGGAAGTGAGATCGGCAGCTGGATGCGCAGCACGCCGGGTGCGACCTCGTCGGCGCCGTCGCGGGGTGGTCGCCGCTCCTCCCGCACGGGTTTGGTCGTTGTGTTGACCTCGTCAAGCGAATGGTCGTGGTCGTGCTCGGGAGCGCTCACCCGCACTTCGTAGCTGACACAGGCGCCGGCGTCGAAGTGGCGGAGTTCGCCTCCACGGATCCGGGCGCGCCGATCGGCCCCCGTGGGGCCGATCGCATCTTCAGTTGTCGGTGGGTTTTCGGCGTGGTGCGGACATGCGCATCTTGCTGTCGGCGCTTCAGGAGGTGGAGCGGGAAGACCGGGTGGGGGAGCGGTGGCGTGGTGGTGGCCGTCAGGCCGCCAGATCCACAGGGTGCGGTCGACCTCGAGTTTGAGGCGCCACCGGCCTTCGTGAGCGAGGTGGTGGTGGTGGGAACACAGCGGCAACAGATTGTCGAGGTCGGTCGGTCCGCCGTGCTCCCACGGCACCACGTGGTGGATCTGGCAATGATCGAACGGTCGATCGCAGGACGGCCACGCACAGGTGCGATAGACGGCACGCAGAGCGAGGCGCTGGGCATCGGTTGCGGTGCGGTGTCGTCTGCCGACAGCAAGCGGCAGACCGGTCCGGTCCAGAACGATGTCGCGGATCACGGCGTCGCAGCACAAGCGGGCCGCAGTCTCGGGGCACACGTGGGTTCCGTCAGCGAACTCCGACATCGTCTGATCGTGGTTGATGATGATGCTGACCTGAGGCAACACGAGGGTCGAGCCGGGTCGGCTCGATCGTGCCAGGAGTTCGGCCAGCGCTTCGGCTCGAAGCCGATCGTCGAACTGGATCGGCTCGGTTCCCCCCGTGCCTTCCCGCTGGAGCCGCTTGCGGGCCTGCACGAGCGAACGCATCTCGGTATCCAACGATTTGGCGATTGCACCACCCCACTCTGGGTCGAGCGTGCCGTTCAGACGGGTCATCCCGTCCTTGTCCTTCCAGACCGAGAGCCGGGACTGCTGCCGCTGCTTCTCGAACAGCGACAGACCGTTGTCGGCCATTGCTCGGCGGACGAAACCGTCCAGCCGTTGGGCGAACTCCGACGGCGAGAGGGTCTCGGCCAGCGAGGTCAGCTTGGAATCGAATGAGACGAACGCGGCCCGATGCGCGGGATCGGTCAGTTTGGCCAGCGCTCGTGCAATGGCGTCGACGTTCTCCGACTTGGCGTTGCCGCTGCGGAGCGACCGGCCGAGGTTGCCGAGCTGGCCGGCGGCGCGGCGGCGACGCTGCGCGTTCCGGGCCGTGGTCTTCGACGTGTCGCCGTCGCCGGTGAGCGTTTCTTCGGCCGGTGGGGCGGTGCCCGCTGCTGCATGACGCTCGGCCGCCTCGGTCAGGAGATCTTCGTACGCGACGAGCCGGCGACGGCTGGCATGCAGCGTGCGGACCAGTTTGCCGACGTCTTCCGGCATGGCAACGGCGGGATCGAAACCCGCCATCTGTCGCTCGAAATCCGTCAGGATTGCCATGGAGAAAACACTACTCAGGGGGTGTGACAGCGCCCGATCTGCCTCTCGATGCGGCGGCCGCCGGCGACTACTCTTCCCACCAGAGATCGTGCAACAGCGCGGCTCGAATCGGGGGAACCGTGGCAAGCACCTACGTCGTCGAACGCAAGGCAACGATCAACGCACCGCGCCAGGCCGTGTTCGATCGAATCGCCAATTTCGAGAGGTGGCCGGAGTGGTCGCCGTGGGAGGAGCTCGATCCCGACATGGAGAAGACCTACACAGGAGCGGCCGGCCAGGTCGGCAGCGGCTACAGCTGGAGCGGCAACCGGAAGGCCGGCTCCGGCTCGATGAAGATGACGGCGATCGACGCGCCGTCGCACGTCGGGGCCGACCTCGCGTTCCTGAAGCCGTTCAAGTCGGAGAACACGCTCGACTTCAAACTGGCCGAGGCCGGCGACGGCACCGAGGTCACGTGGACGATGAACGCCACACACAATCTCATGACGCGAGTCATGAGCATCTTCGGCCTCATGGACAAGATGATCGGCAAGGACTTCGACAAGGGTCTGGCCAAGTTGAAGTCGCTGTCCGAGGCGTGAGACCTGGAGGCTCCGCCCGGTGAGCGATCTTCCCCCGAACCACCACGCTGACGACAACGGCAAGTTCTCCGGCCCGTTCGGCTACCTGGCGGCACTCACGATGGTCGCCGGTCGCGGTGGCGACGCCCGCGTCGTCACGAAGATGGCTGGCGTGTCGGCGAGCGATCATGTGCTCGACATCGGATGTGGTCCGGGAACGGCAGCTCGGCACGCCGCTCGTACCGGTGCCCGGGTCACGGCCATCGATCCGGGCCAGCCGATGCTGAACCTGGCCAAGCTGGTCACGAGGGTGCGCCCACCTGCTGGGGCGATCGACTGGGTGAACGCCGGCTGCGAAGACATCCCGCTTCCCGATGGGTCGGTCTCGGTCTGCTGGTCCCTGGCATCGGTCCATCATTGGCCAGACCTCGAGCCCGGTCTCGTCGAGGTCGCGAGGGTCCTCGAACCCGGCGGGCGCTTCATCGCCTTGGAGAAGAAGACTCCCGAGGGTGCCTCTGGTCTCGCCTCGCATGGCTGGACACCTCAGCAAGCCGAGGCGTTCGCCTCGATGCTGCCGCCGTTCGGATTCACCGCTGCCGCGGTGGAGACCCACGACCTCGGTCGTCGCACCGTCCTCACGGTTTCGGCCCGCACCGTCTCGGCCTGAAATCGTCACGGCGAGAGCCGCGACACAAGTGACGCGCAGCTGAAATGCGGCCACTCCACACTCAGGCCGAACTGGTTCCTCGGGGAACTGCCGGCAGTCGACAGGCCCCCACATCCTTCTCGGCCGTGAGGAGTTCGGATCCCCAACATCCGGATCTCCTTGCGGCCGAGTCGCGCCGCAACCCGTTCGCGCTCGGTCCGCACTTTCCTTCAGTGTGCGCCTCTTACGGCCGGCCTCCGTCGAGCGATCGGGCTTCGTTCAGGCTGATTCGGTGGTGGCTCGTGCCAGGACGAATGCACCGACGACGGACAGGAAGAGGGCCGAACCGACGAAGGTGAGCGCTTGGAAATCGAGCGTCGTCAGCCCGAGAACGGTGCGCAGGCCGGGAACGCTGACCGTGGCGATCTGGAGGAGAACCGTTGCTGCGACGATGCCGTTCAGCAGCCGGTTCGGGTGTGGTCGGGCGGTGATGAGACGTGCCGGGTAGACGAAGGCGAGCTGGGCGAGGGATTCGTAGAGGAAGACGGCGGTCCGGGTCTGGTCGCCGCTGTAGTCCAACGTCGGGAGTACGAAGAAGATGGTGAGGCCGAGGCCGGCTTTGAGGATGCCGCTGATCAGAACGAATCGAAGGCCGGCTCGGGTGAGCAGGGGAGCGGAGGGCGATCGGGGTCGGCGTTTCATGACGCCGGGGTTGCGGTCGAGACCGAGGGCGAGCGCAGGTGGCCCGTCGGCGATGACGTTGATCCACAGGAGTTGCGCGGCAGTGAGGGGAACGAGCAGACCTCCGGCGCTGTCGCGCAGGTCACCGACCGCGGCACCGACCACGCCGACTGTCACGAGAATGACGAGCGCGACGTTCGTGGAGAACAGGAACCGCAGGAACTTCTGGATGTTGTCGTAGATCCCGCGGCCCTCTTCGATGGCGGCGCCGATGGTGGCGAAGTTGTCGTCGAGCAGGACGAGGTCGGCGACCTCTCGGCTGACGTCGCTTCCTCGTTGGCCCATGGCGACACCGACGTCGGAGCGTTTGAGCGCCGGGGCGTCGTTGACCCCGTCACCCGTCATCGCCACGATCTCGCCCCGGGCCTTGAGGGCTTCGACCAGGGCGAGTTTGTGCTCAGGGCTGACCCGGGCGAACACGCTCACGTCGGCCACGGCCGCTCGGAGTTCGTCGATGGTGAGGCGGTCGAGGTCGTCGCCGGTCAGCACCCGCTCGGCGGGAATGGCGAGCTTCGCCGCGATCGCCTTGGCCGTGGATGGGTGATCACCCGTGATCATCAAGACTCGGATGCCGGCTTCCTGGGCGGCGGCTACCGCCCCGGGGACTTCGGGTCGTGGCGGATCCCACAACCAGGCTGCGCCGAGCCACGTGAGATTCTCCTCGGCATTGTCAGGGGACCACGCGAAGCCGAGAATCCGGTAGCCGTCAGCCGCTGCGGCTTCGATTCGGTCGGCCCAGTGTCGGCGCTGGGACTGGTCGAGGGTGCTTCGTTCCAGGAGCACCTCTGCGGCCCCCTTGAGGTATGACACGGCGTGTCCGTCCTCGATCACGCTGACGCGCATGAAGCGCCATGACGAATCGAACGGGCGAACGGACTCGCGTCCGTGATCCATCCGGAGCGCGATCGGGTCGACGCCCTGCTCCTCGGCGAAGGCGTAGAGGCCGAGCTCGAGCGGGTCACCGACTCCACCGTCTGGTTCTGCATCAGCCGCGAGGACCATGGCCTTCAACGCTCTGGCCGGATCGGGAGAATCGAGATGATGGACCGTCATCGTGTTCTCGGTCAACGTCCCGGTCTTGTCGGTTGCGATCACCGTCACCGACCCGAGCGCCTCGACCGCAGACAGCTTGCGCACCACAGCTTTGCGGACGCTCATCCGTTCGGTCCCCAGGGCCAGCGTCAGTGTGAGCACCGCTGGGAGCCCCTCCGGCACGGCGGCGACGGCGACGGCGACGGCGAACAGCAGCGCCTCGTCGAAGTGACCGATGCCTTCGACCCCGACACCGGCGACGGTCAGGACGACGGCGAGTGCCGCGATCCAACGGGCGATGCGATGGCCGAAGTGTTCCATGCGCCGCTCGAGCGGCGTCTGCTCGGTCTCGACCCCTGCCAGCATGGTCGCGATTCGTCCCATCGCAGAGCCCGCGCCGGTGCGTGTCACCTCGACCCATGCCAGCCCACGCACCGCCAGCGTCCCCGAGAGTGCCTCGTCGCCGACCGCCCGCTCGACGGGCACCGATTCGCCGGTCAGGACCGACTCGTCGATCTGGAGAGCCTGCTCGCTCGCCACGACGCCATCGGCCGGAATTCGATCGCCGGCCTCGACCCGGATCAGATCGCCGGGCACGATCTCAATTGCGTCGACCTCGATCAAGTGGCGATCGCGCATCACCCAGACCCGGGGCGCAGCCAACTCCCTGAGGCGCTTGAGTGCGTCTTCTGCCCGGTACTCCTGCCACACCCCCATGGCGGTGTTGAACACCAGGATCGTGGCAATGGCCAGCGACTCGAATGGCCAGGCATGACCGCCCTCGAGCACCCACACCGCGAAATCGAAGACCAACGCGAACAACAAGATGTAGATGATCGAGCTGCGCAGCTGTCGCAAAGCGCGCGACCACCACCGGGTCGGCGCCGCCTCGGGCAGCGCGTTCCGGCCGTGGTCGGCGAGACGCGCCGATGCCTGTTCGCTCGTCAGTCCGGTGAGGGCCCCCGAGGAGCGCGACGGGGACGTCGCCACGTGGGCTCTCGGTCGGTTCGACGTCTGGTCTGCGGTCACCGGTCGGGAACGATCACGACCGGTCGATCGGCGCGGTGCAGGGTCTTGACCGCCACACCACCGATTCGGAGATCGGCGAAACCGCCGAGGCCACGAGCACCGACCACCACGACATCGGCTCGTTCGTCCTTGGCCGCCTGCAGCAGCGCATCGGCAGCGTTGGAGCCTCGCAGGGCAAGCGCCTGGAACTCGATCCCGGCCGAGGTGAGATCAGCTGCGAACTTGGTCCGAATCCGATGCTCCAGCTCGCGCCGCCAGTTCTTCGGGCTGTCCGACGGCGTCCACTCGAGGTACGGCTGCTCAACGGCAGCGACAACGATCCGAACGTCTGACACCGCAGAGAGTCCGCTGACCCACCGCAGCGCTGCTCGGGAGCCCGGCGAGCCGTCGACGCCGACAATCAGACTCCTGATCCCGAGGTTCACCGCGCCGCCGACAACGGCGATCGGACGGTCGGTGTGATGAGCCAACCACTCGGCCATGCTTCCGACGTGGAGCAGACCGGGTCCCGCAGATCCTCCGATGCGGCCGACGACGACGAGGTCAGCTGCCTCCCGCTCGGGCAACGCTGAGAATCCCCAGTCGGGGGTCGCCCTCTTCGACGACAGCCTTGACCGGCACGTCGCCCAGCCGGGCCGCCTCGCTCCACGAGCCGACGAGTGCCCGTTGTTCCTCGAGTAGGACCTCGACCCGCTCGGGAGGGAGCTCTGACTCGGTCGGTGTGAATCCGGTCATGACCACGATCTCGGCACCGTGGGCGGCGGCGAGGTGGGCAGTCCACCGCATGGCATTGGCTGCACCGGCAGACCCGTCAGCGCCGACGACAAGACGTTTCATGTCGTCACCTGCTTCGCCGGCGACTCGTCGGGCTCGGTCGTGGTGCTGTCCTTGCGCAACGCGGCGCGGTGCTGGGCGAGTTCTTCCTTCATCGTGATCTGGTGCCGACGGCTATGCCGCCAGAGCAGCCCGACGATCTCGTCGAAGACGACACCGACGAGCACGGCAGCGAGCAGGATCGCAACAAGGGGAGCGTTGGCATCCCAGGCGAGGAACTCGAGGTGTACGTCTTCGGTGTTCTGCATTGCCAGCACGATGACCACGATGGTCAAGATGACGCCGACGACGAGCGAGGCGGAGAATCCGGCACCGAGAACCTGCCCGTGCGCCGCCCCAGAGTCGTCTTGCGCTCCTGAGTCCGGCCCTGGTCGACGGTTGGGTTTCATCGAATTCTTCGCTTCCTCTCGTGACGCCGGGTGGCGTCGATCAAACGGACGATTGATGGAGAATGATCGATCGAAATCTGGTCGCGGAGGAAGGGGAGAAGGTCCTGCTCGCGCCGTCTGGGACCTTGGTCTCTTGGTGATGTGCGCTCGCTTTTCTAGATTGATGGCATGCCCGTAGCCGTTTGTGCCGAGATGGGTTTCACATGACGAACCTCCGCCCGAGATCGTCATGGATCGTTGGCGTCGACGGCTCCGGACCGTCGCAGTTGGCTCTGGACTGGGCCGTGACCCATGCCGGGCAACGGTCGGCGATCGTCGAGGTCGCCCGTACCTGGGATTTCGACGTCAACCGCCGCACCCCCCAGAGTTTCCCGGCTCGCTATGAGGGGGAACGCAGAAGCGCCGAGGCCGACATCGCCCGCCTGAAACGGGAGTATCGAGATGTCGAAGTCATCGATGAGTACTCCATCGTGGCCGGCGAGCCCGGTTCCGTTCTGGTGGACAAGTCCGCCGACGCCGACCTCGTCGTGGTCGGCAGCCGGGGGTTCGCCGGTGTCGAGAGACTGGCCGGGGGATCGGTGAGCCGCTACTGCGCCTCCCATGCCCAGTGCCCGCTCGTCGTTGTTCCCTTCGAGTTCAGTATCAAGCCTCGGATCGGACGGGTCGTGGTCGGAATGGACGGCTCGGCGAACGCGAAGGCAGCGCTGAGGTGGGCGATCGGCTTCGCGTCACCAGACGCTGACGTGACCGTCGTCGGGGCAGTTGAACACTCGATTCGAAGTCGACTTCACGCAGCCGAAGCCGAAGCCGAAGCCGAAGAACGATTTCGCAGTGCGACCGACGAGTGTCTCGACGACCTCGGCTCGGTGACGGTTGTGCACCACTGGGCCGGCGACACGCAGCCCGTGGACGCCTTGTTGAGCACGGCCCGTCACGCCGATCTCCTCGTCGTCGGCGCCAGAGGGCGATCGAAGATCGGCGCCGCCCTTCTCGGATCGGTCTCGACCGACCTCCTCGACAAGACCCCATGCCCGCTCGCCGTGATTCCCACGGCGTCCGACTAGTGGTCGTATCCCCATGAAACCTCGCGCCAGTCTTCGCCGCCCATCAGACCAGTCGAAAGTAGACCTACGTGCGTCGCTTCAAGAACATCCTCTTCAGCCCGCTGGCCGAGCGCAACAACGTCGCTGCTGTTCGACGGGTCACCGAACTCGTCGAAGGCAACGGGGCACGCGTGACGCTCATTGCCGCAGTGCCCGAGCCGACCCGCCTGGAGCGGCTGTTCCAACGCTCAGGAGTCCTCGATGATGTCGTGGCCGCCGAACGAGTTCGGTTGGAGCGTGTCCTTCGTCGTCTCGCCAAAGGACAACCTGACGCGCTCGATGTCGTGGTCGGCGACGCGACGAAGACGATCGTCGAGCGGGTGCTTGCCGAGAACCACGATCTCGTCGTCGTGACGAGCGACGAGGACCGCCACGACCAGACAGCGATCCGTCGGCTGTTGCGCGAGTGCCCATGCCCGGTGTGGGTCATCCGGCCGACGCGGGCCCGCACCCAGCGAGTGCTCGCGTGCGTGAACCCTGATCCGTCGGAGTTCGAACTCAACAAGACCATCCTCGAGTTGGCGTCATCCATGATGCAGATGAGCGGCGGTGAACTCCACGTCGTCCACGCCTGGGAGCTGTACGGGGAAGGAACGCTGCGCAACTCCGCATTCCTGCGTACTCCGGCCGCCGAGGTCGATGCCATGCTCGACGCCGAGCGAAGCAGACGCGACGAAGCACTCACCGACCTCGTCAGCGCAGTACTCAAAGGGGCGGCGCCCGTCGAACTGCATCTGCTGAAAGGCGCGCCAGAGGACGCCGTTCCCCGGCTCGTGGTGAAGAAGCGGATCAATCTCGTGGTCATCGGCACTGCGGGCAGAACCGGGGCGGCGGCGATGATCATCGGAAACACCGCAGAACGCATCATCGATGCCGTCGGCTGCTCCCTGATCGCAGTCAAACCTCCCGATCTCTCAGCTGACGTAGCTTGACCGGTCATGGCCACGAACGAGGTGCCTCCTCCCGCGGTCGGCGGAGGACATCGGTGGATTGTCGGCGTCGATGGCTCCGAGCTCGCTGAGCTCGCTCTGAATTGGGCGGTCGTACACGCAGGTCGGCACCGTGCCACCGTCCGAGTCGTCAATGTCTGGCAGGCTCGTATCGGCGACCCCAGCCACGCACCGCTCGAGCATCTTCGAGGACGCGCAGAAGCGATCCTCGCGAGCATGCGTGACGTCATCGAGACGACTCATCCCGGCGCCGAGTTCGTCACCGAATACGGGAGCCCCGCGGAGAGGCTGCTCGAGCTCGCCGACGATGCTGACCTCTTGATCGTCGGAACCAGAGGGCTCGGGGGATTCCGACGACTTCTCCTCGGGTCGACGAGCCACCAGTGCGCGGCGCACTCGACCGTTCCCGTGGTCGTGGTCCCACGGCAGTCACCGATCACCAAGGAGATCGGACGCATCGTTGTCGGCGTCGACGGGTCGCCGAACGCAAGGGCAGCACTGAGATGGGCCTTGCGTTTCGCTGCACCCGACACGACGGTCGAGGCCGTTGGAGTCGGGGAGCCATCAACCCCCGCAGTCGAGACGGATGCCGAGCACCTCCCGTCGCGTGCCCGGGAGTCCTTCGACCAATCGATCGACGACGTCGAAGCCGACGAACCTGGTGATTCCCGAGTGCACCGAGTGTTCGAGTACGGGAAGCCGGCCGTTGTGCTCGGCGATCGAGCCTCCACCGCAGACCTGCTCGTCGTCGGCGCACGAGGCCAGGGTGGCATCGCGGCAGCCCTTCTCGGGTCGGTGTCCTACAAGGTCCTCCACCGAACAACCGTCCCTGTCGTGATCGTGCCGGAAGTTGCTCGCTGGAAACGGGCGGCAAACTGAACGAGCAGACGCAACGCCGGGTCGATTTCGTGGCAGCCTGACAGCATGACCCACATCAACGAGACGAAGCTTCCTGGCCTCGGAACGCTTCACGACTTCCAATGCCAGAGCGGCGATCGAGTCGGAGTCATCTCCCATCATGGTGATCGCCGAGAGGTCCTCATCTACGATCCGAACGATCCCGATCGGGTCAGTCAATCGGTCATGATGAGCGCCGACGAAGCGCGAGCTCTCGCCGATCTGCTCGGCGGCACGACGGTCACGCAGCGGCTCGATGACCTTCGCCAGGAGATCGATGGTCTGGCCATCGACTGGTTGCCCATCTCGCCCCACAGCCCGTACGCCGGGAAGACGATCGGCGACACGGAGCTGCGCACCCGTACGGGAGTGTCCGTCGTCGCTCTCGTACGTGGCGAGGTTCAGATCCCGGCACCGGGTCCGGAGCAAGCCGTTCTTGTCGGCGACACGGCTGTTGTCGTCGGAACCGTTGACGGCATTGACGCCGCGGCCAAGCTGCTGAGTAGAACTACGCCGTGATCCTCGCCGCATCCCCAGGGGCTGCGACGTTGCTCGTGGAGCTCGGCGCGATTCTCATTGCGCTCGCTGTGCTCGGCAGGCTCGCGGCTCGGGTCGGGATTCCTTCGATCCCGCTCTACCTCGTCGCCGGCCTCGCGGTCGGCGAGGGTGGCATCGTCGAGCTGGTCACGGCGCGGGAGTTCATCGAGAGCGGCGCCCAGATCGGCGTCATCCTCCTCCTTCTCCTGCTCGGCCTCGAGTACACCGGCGGCGAGCTCACATCTGCTCTTCGCGAGCACGCGCCGGCAGGAGCTGTCGACCTCGTCCTCAACTTCAGCCCGGGCCTGATCCTCGGTGTCGTCCTCGGCTGGGATTACCGGGCAGCGTTGCTCCTCGGGGGAATCACGTACATCTCGTCGTCAGGCATCATCGCCAACGTCCTCACCGATCTCGGGAACACAGGCAACCGTGAGACGCCGATCGTCTTGGCCATTCTCGTGACCGAAGACCTGGTGATGGCGCTGTACCTGCCGCTCATGGCCGGCCTCCTGATCGGAGGCAATGCGCTCGAGATCGGCATCGAGATCTCCATCGCCATCGCCGCTGTCCTGACGGCCCTCTTTCTCGCCATCAGATTCGGCAACCGGATCAGCGCCGTCGTGTTCCATCGCTCCGATGAGAATCTCCTTCTCACCCTGCTCGGTATTGCACTGTTCGTCGCCGGAATTGCCGAGCACCTTCAGGCATCTGCCGCCGTCGGTGCCTTTCTCGTCGGTATCGCTCTCAACGGCCCGGCCGAACATGCGGCCCGGACTGTTCTGCTGCCGCTGAAAGACCTCTTCGCCGCGATGTTCTTTGCCTTCTTCGGCCTCCAGATCGACCCCTCGGAATTGCCTCCCGCCTTTGCGCTCGCCTTGGCCCTTGCTGTCGTCACCGCTGTCACGAAGATGGCGACCGGGTGGTGGAGCGCGAAGGAGGCCGGGATCAGCACTCCCGGCCGGATCCGAGCCGGGGCGACGCTGGTCGCTCGCGGCGAGTTCTCGATCGTCATTGCCGGCATCGCCGTCGCGGAAGGCATCGAGGCCGACCTCGGCCCGCTGGCCGCCGCGTACGTCCTCATTCTCGCGGTGTGCGGCCCACTCCTCGCACGAGCTGCAGACCCACTGGGACGACGCATCGCGGCACGATCGGCTCGAACCGTCGAGGTCAGCCGGGAAGCTTCGTCGCACGTCTCGTGATGCAGACCACCACGACGTCGTCTTCAGGTTGTTGATTGTCGAACATGACGCCGACGACGTCCTCGGCGCTGACTTCACCGGCCGCCCCTCCCATGCCACTGAGGTGTTGCCTCAGCCGATCGACCCCCGCGTTCAGGTCCTCGTCCCTCCGCTCGATCAGACCGTCGGTGTACACCACGACCGAAGATCCGACGTCCACGTGGAACCTCGCGTCGGGTGGTGCGGCACCTCCCACCCCGAGCAGTGGTGAGCGTCCGCCGTCGAGCACCTCGGTATGGCCGTCCCGGTGACGCAGGACAGGGAACGGATGCCCGGCGCTGGCGTGGCGACCCGTGCCGTCAGGCTGCACCTCGACGCAACAGACCGATGCATACAAGACCCCTGGCGTGACCTTTGCGAATGCGTGGAGACCTTCGATCACCTTCGCAGGACTGTCCGTGACCAATGCGAGCATCTTGGCTGCGCTTCGCAGCAATCCCATCGCGGCTGCGGCCTCGAGGCCGTGGCCGACCACATCGCCAACGATCAGCACGAGGCGACCGTCGTCGAACGGGGTGACGTCGAACAGATCGCCGCCCACCTCGAGCAGTTCGCTCCACGGTTCGTGCGATGTGGTGACCGTCCAGTGGTCCCCCACGGGTCCGACGCTCGGCAGCAGACTCCGTTGAAGGGTGGTGGCGACGCCATGGTCGATGTCGTACAGCCTGGACCGCACCAGCGCGACGTTGGCCTCGGCCGCCATGCCGGACAGGGCAACCCGTGTGGTCGACGAGAGCGCATCGGGCCGTTCGAAACTCATGACGATGAGTCCGAGCGGGTGTCCGGAGACGCCGAGCGGAAGCAGAGCGGCAGCTCCCCGTCGATCGGTGCCGACGGCGTCGTCGATCAGCTCGTCGAACTCAGATGTTCCAACCAGAAGGACCGGTGAGGCCCCCCTCAAGAGGCCGGAGAGGCGGTGATCGATGGGCATCGTGCCGGCACCGGCGACGACGGCCTCGGTGAGGCCGCTGTGGGTCTCGAGCCGCAGCGTGTTCGGATGATCTGGATCGACGAGGAAGACGGCCAGCGCGACTGCATCGAAGGCCGCCCTGCCTTGGACGGTGATGGCCCGTCCGACATCCGACGTGGTGATGGCACCGTTGAGTGCCGCCGAGACGAGGTTGCGGATGTGGGCCTGGGTTCTGGCGAGTGCCTCAGCCTCGTGCAGCGCCGCCCGTTGGGTCGCCTGGCCTGCCTGCTCCGCGAACAGCTCGAACATCGTGACGTCGATGGCTTCGGACGGATCGGCTTCCCTGCCGGCGAGAATCCACGCGCCGAGCACCTCGTCGCCTCGCCGCAACGGAATCGACAGGACTCGTCCGAAACTCGGGTGGTCGAGCATGGGGCTCTCCGGAAACGACTCGGCCAACTCCGTCGCGCGATTCGACGACCACGGGCTGGTTCGTTCTGATGGCCTCGCAGCCGATCGAATGGCTGTCGAGCGCCAGATCGAACGCGACTTGGCCACCGGGCCCTCCGTTTCGGACGAATCTCACGAAGGTGCCGGAATCGTCGAGCAGGGCAACTCGGGTTCCGACCGCGCCGAGCAACTCTTGCCCGCGGTCGATGATGGCATCGATGACCTCGGTGAGCGTGAGCGCGGCTGACAGCAACGTGGTGAACTCGAGCAGGCTCTCGAGGTGCCGTTTGTTGCGGCGCTCAGCCTCCAGAATCCGGGCCCGCCCCAGGCCTTGTTCGGTCTGCGAAGCCAGCGCGAGTGCCGCCCGAAGTTCGTGATCGTCGAACGTGTGAGGGTTTTCGTAGCCGTAGCTGACGGCGCCGTGCAACCGACCATCGATGATCAGGGGGGCGATGGCGGCCGAACACAGCCCGCTGTCCGCCATCCAATGGCAGACCAACGGGTAGGTGCTCTGGGAGGCATGGCGGTCGGTCACGACGACGACCTGTCCGGATGCGAGCTGATCGAGTGCGAGGCCGCCCTCCGGGAACTCGACTTCGACAGGATGCTGCGTTTCGTTCTCCGGGATCGGGCCGACGCGTGCAGCTGCATGGTCGCCGGGTTCGAGCAGCCAGATGGCGCACTTCGCCGAGTGCATCGAACGGCCGGCTCGGTCGGTCACGAGACCGACGATGTCGTCGACGGTTTCCGCCTCGGCCAAGCCGGACACGATGTCGTACATGACCTGTAGCCGGGCTTCGGAGCGTTCGGCCAGCTGCCGCTCTCGGAGCAGCTCGGTTTCGTACTCCCGGCGTCGAGTGGCGTCGAAGACGAAGGTCTCGATCGACTCCTCGCCGGTTTCCTCGTCGATCTGGAGGGTCGCATTGATCAACACCGGGAGCCGACGCTGATCGGCGCAGACCAACTCGAGCGCGATCTCGTTCGCGACGTGCTGCATGTGCACCAGCGGCCGGACGTGTGTGTCGTAGTAGATGCGTCCGCCGGGTGAGAGCAGATCCTGGAACGTGCGATGACCGATGAGCTGTGAACCCTCGTAGCCGGACCACTCCAGGAGTGTCGTGTTGATCCATTCGATGACGCCGGCCTTGTTCGTGACGACGAAACCGACGGGACCGCGGTCGACGACGCGGGTCAGATCGAAACGGATCGGGTCGGTCCCTTGCCGTGCGTGATCGTGGCGGTCCGGTCCCTCGGTGTTCACCGCGGAGCGAGTTCGGAGACGAAAGCCCGGATCGCCTCGGTTGTCTCCGCCGGTGCAGACAGATTCGGACAATGGCCGGCAACGTCGAGAACCCGGAGTTGGCTACCGCTGATCCTCTCGTTGACGTAGGCCCCCACCACCGGTGGGGCGATGGCGTCGTATGCGCACTGCACGATGAGCGTGGGGACCTCGACACGTGCCAGATCGGCGCGGTTGTCGGAGAGGAACGTGACGCGGGCGAATTGTCGGGCGATGAGCGGGATCGAGACGACAGAAACTCTCGGTGAGTTCGTCACCGAGCTCGGGGCGATCGGGGTTGCCCATGATCATCGGGGCGGTCGCCCGAGACCAGCCCGAGGTAGTTGCTGTCCAACGAGTCGAGGAGTTCGGCGATGTCCCCTTCGCCGAAACCGCCCACGTACTCGTCGTCGTTGATGTAGCGCGGTGAGGGACCGACCAGCACGAGTGCTGCGAACCGATCGGGCGCCATGAGGCTGGCGAGAACACCGATCATGGCGCTGACCGAATGGCCGACGAACACGACGTCGGTCAGATCGAGCTCCGTGATGATCTCGACGACGTCGGCCGCGTACCGATCGAGCGAGCTGTACGCCTCGGGGTCGTACGCCGACACATCGGAGCCGCCGCACCCCACGTGGTCGAACGTGATGACGCGAAAGTCTTCGGCGAACGCAGGTGCGACGTGGCGCCACATCTGTTGGTCACATCCGAATCCGTGGGCGAACACCATTGGTTGTCCGCCCTCTGGACCGAGGACCTGGATGTTGTGACGGGCGACGGCCAACATGGAGCGAAGGTATCGCATGCGTGGGCCGGCCGTACTTCGAACGATCGACCTCGATTCAGCCGGCGGCAGACGGCGAGCAGACCGGTTTCTCGCCGACCGCAACCCGCCATCCGCCGTACCGCGCCGGACGGTCATAGTTCGACGGGCGGCGGCCGAAACTGTTCTGTGGGTCTGTTCGTGTCGGGACGCCCGAACCGGAGTGCCATCGTGAGGACCGATCCCCAACCTCAGATCACCGCCGATCCTCGTTCAGCCCATCGCGTCGCCACTACTGCGCTTCTCGCCGGCGCGGCCTATCTGATCTGGCGCGTGACGTCGACGATCAGCGAAGCCCCGCTCATCGTCTCTCTGGCGCTGGTTCTGGCCGAGGTTTTCGGCTTCCTGCGATTGGCCCAGTTCGTGCACGACGCATGGCAGCCCGCTCTGCCGCCCCTCGCCGGCGGTGGGTTGCCGGTCGGCCCAATGGACGACGTCACCGTCGTCGTGATCGTCGCCGATCAGGACGCGGAACAACTCGAACGCACGTTGGTGGCATGCGAGCCACTCGCCGGCGCCGGCGAGGTCATCGTGGTTGCCGACCCCGAGCGGTCCGATCTGAACGAGCTGCTCGTCGACTTCGGAGTTCGACACGTCAGCAGCAACCAGCAGCACCTACTGGGGCGATTCATCGAAGGCGCCGCCAACGCCGAGACCGGTTGGCTGCTCTGGCTCGACGCCGGTGATGTCCCGCTGCCGCAACTCATCGAGGTCGGGGCGCGTCGGGTGGTCGACCACGACGTGGCGGTGGTGCAGGTTGCCCAGGACCTGATGAACCACGATTCGATGACTCATCTGCGGTCCGGCGGCAGTGGCGAGTCGCTCAATTCCCACGTCATCGGCCCGGGGAGGGGCGCCCGCGGACGGGCGCCGTGGTGGGGGTCGGGTTCCCTCGTCCGCCGGTCGGCACTCGAGCACCTCCGCGGTCTCGAGGTGAACCGAGCCGGCTCGCTCCAGCGGGCCGTCGTTTGTTTCGACAGCGCCGGCATGACCACTCGGTTCGAATCGACGCCGCTTGTCCGATCCTCGGCCCCGGACACGCTCCGTGACTACCTGAACGGGCGTCGATGTCGTTCGATCGAGCGGCTCGGTGTGTTGAGTGGACCTTCCGGACTCTTCGACCGCTCCCGCGTTCCGCTTCGCGTGCGCCTCCGACACGCGTCGTTGCTGATCCCCGCGCTCGCACCGATCCAATATCTGACGCTTTTGAGCGTGCTGCTCGTCACACTCGTCTCCGGTCGTCTGCCGCTCGACGCCTCGCCGGCTGAACTCGCAGTGACCTGGCTGCCGGTGGCGTTGCTCTCGGCTCTGACGAGGCGGGCTCTGGCACGGGGAACGATGTCCTGGGGGGACTGGACCCGTCAGACCTGGCGGACGTTCGGGGCCGATCTCGCCGCCCTGGGCAGCGTCTTTGTGGGACGAGACGCCGTACGAGACAAAGCGGGGCGCACGACCGGCATGGCCGCCCTGGGCCACATGCGTGCGCTCAGTCTCGCCGTGATCGCTCTCGACCTCGCTCTTCTGGCACGAGGTGGCACGCTCGTTGCGCCCGATCTGTTGCCCCGCTTCGAGGCGAACGGCCCCCTCGTGTTGGCCATTGCGTTCGTCACCCTGATTCCCATGGTCGACGTGCTCCAACTCGTCGCTCGCCGCACGCAGCGACGAGGTCAGTATCGCCTCGCTGTGGACCACGTCGCCCACCTCGGTGGCAGGGAGGTGCAGACGCTCGATCTCACGACGCGCGGCATCGGCGTGCTCGCCGACACCAAGGTGCCCATCGGTGAGTTCGTCGAGCTCGAACTCCAGCTACCCGATGGCGCCGGCTCGACCCGCGTCGCGCAGTTGCGGGCCGTCGTCGCTTCGACGACGGATCATCCCGGCGCCACGGTGCGACTGGGGCTGAAGTACGTCGATCTCGAGCCGGCGACTCGGCGCCAGCTCATCACCTACTGCATGTTGACTCATCACCTCCTGGAGCGGGGCGACGTGCCGCTCCCGGAGAATGCCGGCGTCCTCATCGACAGTCTTTCCACCGAAGCCGGTCGGCCCTGGCTGAAGAAGCTGACGGTTGCTGCCGCGCTGGTCTGTGGAGTGACCGGCACGTTCGGTCCTTCCGCCGCGGCCGCGGTCAACACCCCGCTTGCGGTCTGCCTGGCCACTTCATCCGGCGATCCGGTCGCCGGCGCCGAGGTGACCTACTCAGCCGGCAGTTGGACCTCGTTCGGCTCCACTGCGGCGGATGGCTGTATCAGCGGCAACGTCCCCGAGGGCTCGATCCGGTTGCGGATCACCAGTGACAACCTGACAGCTGAGACCACTCACGACGCGACGGTCGATCCGGTGTTCACGTTTGTGACGAGTCCGGTGACGGTGCGGTTCGAGCTTTCGGATGGGACGCCGGTTGTGGGGGTTCCCGTTGTGTATGCGGGGTCGAGGTGGGCTGAGTTCGGGGTGACGGGGGCTGATGGTTCGGTGAGTCGTGAGTTCTTGGGGTCGTCGAGGTTGCGGGTGAGGGCGACGCACGAGAATTTGTCTGAGGAGATCGTTCAGGACACGGGGACTGATCCGGTGTTCACGTTTGTGACGAGTCCGGTGACGGTGCGGTTCGAGCTTTCGGATGGGACGCCGGTTGTGGGGGTTCCCGTTGTGTATGCGGGTTCGAGGTGGGCTGAGTTCGGGGTGACGGGGGCTGATGGTTCGGTGAGTCGTGAGTTCTTGGGGTCGTCGAGGTTGCGGGTGAGGGCGACGCACGAGAATTTGTCTGAGGAGATCGTTCAGGACACGGGGACTGATCCGGTGTTCACGTTTGTGACGAGTCCGGTGACGGTGCGGTTCGAGCTTTCGGATGGGACGCCGGTTGTGGGGGTTCCCGTTGTGTATGCGGGTTCGAGGTGGGCTGAGTTCGGGGTGACGGGGGCTGATGGTTCGGTGAGTCGTGAGTTCTTGGGGTCGTCGAGGTTGCGGGTGAGGGCGACGCACGAGAATTTGTCTGAGGAGATCGTTCAGGACACGGGGACTGATCCGGTGTTCACGTTTGTGACGAGTCCGGTGACGGTGCGGTTCGAGCTTTCGGATGGGACGCCGGTTGTGGGGGTTCCCGTTGTGTATGCGGGTTCGAGGTGGGCTGAGTTCGGGGTGACGGGGGCTGATGGTTCGGTGAGTCGTGAGTTCTTGGGGTCGTCGAGGTTGCGGGTGAGGGCGACGCACGAGAATTTGTCTGAGGAGATCGTTCAGGACACGGGGACTGATCCGGTGTTCACGTTCACCACGGGCCGGCTCGTCCAGGGCGATGGCGAGAGGGTCGCCTCGTACCGGGGATCAGCCTGGACCTCGTTCACGAGTGGGATCGAACTCCTCCCCGGCTCGCTGATGTTGCGTCTGGACAGCGGGGCAACGCCGACGGTCGACGTGCTAGCAGGCCAGACGATCGTCGTACCTTCCGGGGCGCTCGTGACGACAACGACGACGGCTCCAACGACGACCACGACCACGAGCGTGCCGGCGACCACGACGACGGCCTCGACCACGAGCGTGCCGGCGACCACGACGACGGCCTCGACCACGAGCGTGCCGGCGACCACGACCACGACCACGAGCGTGCCGGCGACAACGGCCTCGACCACCGAACCCACCACCGCGACGACGGCCCCGACCACGAGCGTGCCGGCGACAACCACCGCTCCCACCACAACCACCCGCGTGCCGACGACCACGACCACGACCACCAGTGCACCACCCACCACGAGCACCATCGCACCCAGCACCACGACCACGAGCGCGCCCACCACGACGACATCAACAACAGCTGCGCCGACGCCGACGGAGGCCGCCCCAACGACGGCCCCGCGAGCGTCGACCGGTGCCAACACCGTCGGCCCTGCCTCCAGTTTGCCGGCCATGCTGCTGAGGATCGAACAGCAATTCGCTGACTCGATGATCACCGGTGGAGTCACCACGAACACCATCACCGTGACCAACATCGGGCAAGCGTCGACGAATGGGACGATCACCATCACCGGCGAATTGCCGGCCGGCCTTGCGTTCGTCGCGAGCACAGGCTCGCACGGAACTAGGTGCGACTCCCTCGGGGGGCTCGTGACATGTACGACAAACGCATCGATCGCGGCCAGCAGCTCGTTTGTCGTGGAGTTCGATCTCCGCGTACTGGCGGAGCCGGGAACGAACCTCGTGAGCAGGGTCGATGTCGGCGGCGAACAACTCGCCGGCCCGGTGGTATCGGCTGATCAGGATGGGCCGCAGGCGAGCTCGGACCTCAGCAGCACAGTCTCGATGACGGTGGCCGATGCCGACGACCCTGCGGGATCATTCAACCCACTCTGGCTGCTGCTGGTCGTCCTCAGCCTCGTCCTCCTGGCCCTCGCCGTCCTGCGAGTGTCTCGGCGATCGGGTGAGACGTAGATCGCCGTGCGGCGGAATCCGACCCTCATCTCGGGTCCGCCGGTTTCCGGCAAGACCGTGATCAGTAGGGTCGGTCGCCGATGACGGTGATGCGCTCCATCACTCGACGGTGCGGCGAGTAGTCAGACGTCGCGTAGTGCTGCGTCGCTCGGTTGTCCCAGATCGCCAGGTCGCCTGGCGTCCAGGTCCAACGGCATTGATATTCCGGGAAGTCGGCCTGGCGACACAGATATTCGAGGAGTCGGTCGCCCTCGACCGGGTCGATACCCACGATCTCCAGGGTGAAGATGGCGTTGACATACAGCGTCTTGCGGCCGGTCTCGGGGTGGGTGCGCACGATCGGATGCACGGACGGCGGGAAGTCGGCTCGGAGCACCTCCCGCTCTTCGTCCGGCATGAGCGCGCCGAACGTGTCGACCCAGTCGTGCACGGCGTCGAGGCCGTCGATCCGTTCCTTCACCTCGTCAGGGAGGCAGTCGTAGGCCGCGCCCATGTCAGCCCACAAGGTGTCGCCGCCGGTCGGCGGGACTTCAACGGCTCGGAGGAGGGAACCGAGCGACGGCACCGCCCGCCAACTGACGTCGCTGTGCCAGACATTCTCGTAGCCCGTGAACGAAGCGCCCTTCTCGAAACGCACGACGGTGGGATGGTCATCCCGGTTGGTGAGGAACGGGTGGTACTCGAGTTCGCCCCACCTGGCGCCGAGTGCGGCATGGGAGTCGGGATCGAGGCTCGAATCGGCCACGAAGAGAACCTTGAACTCGAGCAACGCGCGATGGAGGTCAGCGAAGGTCTGGTCATCGAGAGCTGTGAGGTCGACACCGATGATCTCTGCTCCGATGGTCGGACTCTTCGGACGTACCTCGAAACGGGTGTAGGGCTCATCGACCCACCCTGCTGGCACACGCGATGCCACCTGGGGTCCGAAGCGAAGGCCGGAGCGGAACGAGGTGCCCGGGGTCCCCGGCTCAACCGTGTCGTCGATGTTCATCATGTTGCGCCCTGTCTATTCGAGGTCGGACCGTGAGTCGAGTCGACGGAACACAGGAAGTGCCCGGCACACCGAGCCTGCACGTTCACCTCGAAGGTGACTGGGCCTGTCGGAACTTCAGACTCCCGGCGCGGCGGACGGGTTCGTGAGAGTCTGGCATTGGGCCGGATATCCGCGTCGAAGCCACCTATCTCAGGGACGGTGCAGAGAACCTTGGAAGTTGTCATCGCCTCTTCAGAAGGAAAGGCGGCGGTCATCGCGGCGGACGCGATCGAGCGGCTCCTGGTATCGGTGCCGCGTCCAGTGCTCGGCCTGGCCACGGGCAGCTCGCCCCTGCCAACGTACATGGAGCTGATCGATCGGTATCGGCGAGGAACCGTCAGCTTTGCCACTGCTCGTGCGTTTCTTCTCGACGAGTACGTCGGATTTCCACCCGAACATCCGCAGGCATACCGGGCAACCATCGAACGCGAGTTCACGAATCACATCGACCTTCCCCGCGAAGCTCTCTTCGGCCCGGACGGAAGCAGCCACGATCTCGCAGGCGCTGCCGGAGCCTATGAACGACAGATCGCGCAGGCCGGCGGCCTTGATCTCCAGCTCCTCGGGATCGGCGGCGACGGTCACGTCGGCTTCAACGAACCGACATCGTCGCTCGGTTCACGCACCAGGGTGAAGACACTCACCGGCCGAACGCGGGCCGACAACGCACGGTTCTTCAACGACGACATCGAGGCGGTACCGCGCCACGTACTCACACAGGGCATCGGCACCATTCTCGAAGCCCGGCATCTCGTGCTGATCGCAACCGGCGCGTCCAAGGCGGCGCCGATTGCGCTGGCCATCGAAGGCCCGCTCACCGCGATGGTGCCGGCTTCAGCGCTGCAACTCCATCCGCATGTCACCGTCATCATCGACGAGGCGGCGGCGGCGAACCTCACGCTCACCGACTACTACCGCGAGGCGTACCCCTACGAACCCAACGGCCAGACCTGACGATCGAGCCCCGTTCCACCCGTTCTGCGGAACTCAACCGTCATTTCTGAGGGCTGACTGCCGCAGATCGCTCGTCGAGGCTCCATGACGGCAAGACCGGCGAAGCTCTAGTCTCCAGAAGTTGAACCTGGGAGAGGGTCCGAATGTCCAACCTCCAATCTCGAATCGTTCTCGTCACCGGCGCTGCAGGCGGCATCGGAAGTGCGATTGCCCGGACCGTTGTCGATCAGGGGGCAAACGTCATCGTGCACGACGTGTCCGCAGCCGCAGTGGAACCGATCGCGTCCGAGCTCGGCCCAAAGGCGACAGCCCTCATAGCGGACCTCTCGAGCGCCGATGGAACATCGGGTCTCTGGACGGACGCATTGGCGGTTCACGGCCGCATCGATGTGCTGGTCAACAACGCGGGCATCTACCCACCAGCTCCACTCGATGCACCACTCGGTGACTGGGTCAAGGTGTGGGACCTCTCCCACGCCGTGAACCTGAAAGCTCCGGCGATCCTCTGCCGCGCCGCTGTCGACACGTATGCGAACCAAGAGTCCGGGGGAATCATCATCAACCTCGCGTCCCGAGCCGCCTTCCGTGGGGAAGACCCCGACTACTGGCACTACGCCGCAGCCAAGGCAGGAGTGGTTGCCATGACTCGAACGATCGCGCGGCAGAACGGGCGGCAGGGCGTCACGGCCTTCGCGATTGCGCCTGGTTACGTCGACACTTCGCTGAACAAGGTGTTCGCAGAGACCATCGGCATCCAGGCCGCTGCCGATCAGACGGGCCTCGGTGAAGTCGCACAGCCGCAGGACATCGCCAACGTGATCGCTTTCCTGGCGACGGGCCTCGCGAAGCACGCAACCGGGACGACGATCGACATGAACGGCGCGAGCTATGTCCGCTGATTTCGAGCCGGGCGAGACGCGCCGCCTTCGATGACTGACCTCCGCGTTGCCATCAACCTGGCCAATACTCAACTCGTCACGGGGCGAGCCGACGACGGATCGCCCTCCGGGCCGGCGATCGACTTTGCGACCAGGGTTGCCGCAGAGCTGCGGCGCTCACCCAAATGGGTTGAGTACGACAACCCCGCAGCGATTGTCGAGGCCGCGACTCGCGATGAATGGGACATCTGCCTGATCGCCGACGACCCGGCCAGAGCCGAACACGTCCTCTTCACTCGACCGTGGATTCACCTCGACGTCTGCTTCGCAGCTCCTGCCGCAAGTGCATTCAGAGTGAATGCCGATGTCGACGTCGCAGGAGTTCGGGTCGCCACCCTTGCTGGTGGCGCGTACACCCACTGGATGGAGCGAAACCTCACATCGGCTGAGCTGCTGCTCTGTGACACGATCGACGACAGCGAGGCAGCAGGACGTGACGGTCGAGCCGATGTGGTCGTGGGGTTGAGGGCGCGATTTGTCGCAGGAGGACAACTGCGGGCGTTCGACGAGACAGTCATGACGGTCGACCAGGCCGTCGGCGTCCGACGCGACTCCGGGGAGAGGCTCGTGAAAACGATACGGGCGATCGTCGAGCAGCTGTGTGACAACGACGGGATTCGATAGCCAGAACCCGGCTGACGTCCAGTACGTTCAGCCCATGGTGTTGGAACGAAAGGCCATCATTGCGAGCCACGCTCGCAAGCTGCTCGGCGTGCGTCGCGGTGCAGGCTGCTGACCAGCATTTTCGCAGGTGAAGACCGTTCCTGGCGAGTGGCGACCTGCCCGCCGGACCCCGCTAGCGACCCCTGTTCCCCGATGTTTCCTCATCGAGATGACGTGACCCTGGCCGTGCTCGGTCTCGACTTGCTTGACTGCTGACCTCCGCCGAGCTGGCCACCACCGAGACCCGTTTCCCGGGCTTGTCTCCGATCCACACGTACCCGATGTGTCGTTTGAGTGGATCAGAGGTAGGCGTCGAGGGCGTCTCGGATGACCTGGCTCTCGGACTTGTCGTCGGCGTCGGCTCGTTCTTTGATGCGGTCCTTGTACGCGCCGGGAGCGCGGAACGTGAGGACTTCGGCCTTGGTGTCCCCGATGCGGGGTGAGCGGCGTCGGGTCTTCTTGATCTTGGCGACGTCTTCGGGCGTGAAGTCGGCGGTTTCGAAGTCGTCGGCGATTGCGGTGATCTCTTCGTCTGTGAGGGTCTTGCCGTTCTCGGTGGTTCGGTTCATGAGTCTTCTCCGGTGAGGTAGGTCCGGAACACTGGTCGTAGCGGCATGGCGTGGATGATCAGTTCGTCGTCCGGGAGTTGCAGGAAGAGGAGTTCGAGCAGATTCCCGGCGGTGTCGGGACCGATGCAGAGGCTCTTGGTTGGTTCGTGGTTGGTGTCGATGTCATAGAAGGCAAGGGCGTAGTCCCATGCGTGTTGGATGTCGTCGTCGGTGAGGCCATGGCGGGACGCCGACGGGTGGATCTCCATCGGCTTAAGTGTAATACGTATAAGTCGAAGTTGGAAGGGGAAGTATCCCGGCGACAGCTTGGAAATCTGCTGGGTGAGCCGACCGTCGCAGGCCTTTGAGCAGGGTTTTGCCTGGCCAGAGGTTGTTTCGGCGAGTGGCGGCAATCGGGGATCGGCGACGGGAATCGCGACGCGGTCATGACACTCACGCCACGACGAGTGACGGCTACATCGTCTTCGGGTAATAGTCACCGGCGGGCGTGTTGGCTGTTTCGGAGGTGAAGGTTCCTGCGAATGGCCAATCGGCCTCGGCACCGGGAAGCGGGCCCTGGTTGAATCGGCCCATCTCGCCGCCGCCCGCAGCTTCGTTGCCGACGAGTGACCACGCTTGGCGCTTGTAGGTCCAGTTGTCGGGCTGGAGCCGGTGGGCTTCGTTGAAGTGGCTGATGGCGCTGTCGCGGTCGCCCGCGGTCCAAAGGTGGTTGGCGAGTTCGAAGTGTGCGGCACCTTCGCTCTTGTCGACCCCGCGCGGGGCGGAGGCCTCGAGAACCTGGTCTGGTGTCATCACGAACGAGCTATCCGCACCGTTGTGGGCCCAATCTCGAATTGCGTCGGGATAGGAGTCGCGGTCTTGGCCGCCGCGCATGCGTGCTGCCAGTTCGGGGTCGTCTTGCTCGATCTCGGCAGCCTTCTTCTCGACGGCGGCGTTGCGCTCCTCCATGAACCCGGTGAGCCATTCTGGGTAGTCATCGCCGGGTGGCCAGCCTGGCTCGGGCGGACGCACAATCACGCCGGCTTCGTCGATCCAGAAGACGTTCGGGATGTTGACGACACCAAAGAGTGCGTCGAGCTGGTGTTTGGGGTCGAGCAACGAGGGGTGGGTCGGGTTTGCCGCCTCGATGAACGGACGTGATGCCTCTGGGTCGCTCAGTTCAAGCGAGACCGTGACGATCTCGACGCCGAGCGGTGCGAGTTCTTCGCGTAGGGCCTGCCAACCTGGCAGGTCGTAGCGGCAGCCTCAATAGGGCGCCCAGGCAACAACGACCACTTTCTTGCCTCGCAGCGAGGAGAGATGGAAGTCGTTGCCATCAAGATCCGGAAGCACAACTTCGGGGGCTTGGGCGGTTACGAGAGCCCGTCCGCTGAGCGACTCAGGGCCCAAGGCCGAGAGCCCTGCGGCGTCGTCGCTGACGATTGCCATGCCAAGTCGATCTGCTGCGTGCGCTGCCGAGTAGCCATCGGGAAGCGGAACGCACACTTCGCCTTTACAGGCACCTTCGGGTTTGATGTCCCAGCCAGTGCCGGCGGCGAAATCGTCAGCGGAGATCTCGAGCGTTTGAGTGATCACGTCCGTCAGGCTTCCAGCTCCGACATGGTGCGGCAACCGAGACCAGTCGACGGCTCTCTCAGAACTCGGCTAGCGCTGGTGGAGCGCTGGCATCCATCGGGGGCCGGCGGTCTCGTCAATGCGGGCCAGGAACGAGTCGTGGTGGGCGTCGATGGCATCGCAATAGGCGAGGGTGGTGGTTTCGCCGACAGCTTGCCATGCCGGTGCGGTGAGTTCGTTGGTGCGTTGCTCGAGTTGAATGCGGAACGCGCGACCCTCGTCGGTCAGCGCGGCGCCCGCGACGAACTCTTTGGCTTCGAGCCGGGTCCAGCCGCGGCGAACCGTGTCATCGTCGTTGCCCCGGCTGCGGGCAATCCACTCTTCACACTCGCCGCGATCGTGGTCGACCACTTCAGCGAGGCCGACGCAGTCGTCGGCACCCTACGCATCAACTCGAGCCACGATGCCCGCCAGACAGGGTCGACGACTGGGCTGGTTGCTGATCGCGTCCGTCCCGTGATGCAGCGCAGCGGCCCGGGCCGGAGCCAAGGACCGCCACACGGCGTACGTGTCGTTCGGATCGTCATGCGCCGTAGAAGCCGTGGACGCATTCGAGTTGGTGACCAATCTGGCTTACCTGACCCGTCCGGATGTCTGCCATCACGAACAGCGCACCAACCTCACCTATGAGGTCGGTGGCCGGCCGCGGCTGGATTGTCAGGTCGCAGGAATCGTGAGGTCGAATTCGAATCGCAAGCTCGGCGACGGGATGTCGGTGCCGAACTGGACGGTGCTGTTCTCGCCGATTTCGATCTCGAGAACCTGCCCGGTGGCACCCCGATATCGATCACGCGCTCGCCTCGGCCGTCGTGGTGAACGTCGTGTCCGCCGGCACCTGATCTATGTGTGCCCCTTGTTGTCCGATGTTCTAGGCACGCTGCTCGGCACGGAGGCCGGCTGCGTCCAGTGTGAAAGTCCCGTTTGGGCACTCTGACCTGGGGTTTCGTATGGAGCGGGTACGGGGAATCGAACCCCGGTATTCAGCTTGGGAAGCTGATGTTCTACCATTGAACTACACCCGCAGAAGGCGACATCCTAGCTTCGCCGATGCGGGTGTCGTGCAAGCGCCGTCATGTCGAAACGCTAGGTGAAGATGATCTGGCCGCCGGCCGCCATCTCGTAGAAGTCGCCGATCGTGATGATGTCGTCGACCTCCTTGACGAAGTCGTCCTGCTCCAGCTTGAAGAGGTCGACCGACGCCAGGCAAGCGTAGATGCCGGCTCCGGTGTCGGAGATCATCTCGATGAACTCGGGGATCGACGGGATGTCGAGAGCCTCGATCTGGTGCTCCATGTACTTGGTCATCAGGGCCGACACGCCCGGCAGGCCACCGGCCCAGGTCGGGATGTGCAGGCCGGGGTTGCCCACCGTCGAGACCTTGATGTGGTCCTGACGCTTCTTGTGGACCGCGTCGAGGCCGAAGAAGGTGAAGAAGAGGTTCGCTTCCATGCCTTCAGCTCGGGCGCCGTTCGCCATGATCAAACCCGGATAGATCTCCTCGAGCGAGGCTTTGGAGATCACGATCGAGACCTTGGTGATCGGCTCGGGCGCGTCGGAGGTTGCCGACTCGTTGTCGAACTGCTGTGCGAGTGTGGTCATGACGGCCACCTTTCTTGTTGGATCTTGTTGGAGTGATGAGGACGGGCTGAGCGCTTAGATGCAGCCCTTGGGTTTCGGGATGCCGGCGACACGAGCCGCCAACTTGGCCGGGCCCTTCGGGAAGAGCTGGTAGAGCTCCTTCACGCTGACGCCGGATGACTTTCCGAGCTTGCGAACGGTCGGACCCGTCCCCTTCTCGAAGAACTCCTGGCGCATGTAGTTCAGCACCAGCCAGTGCTGGTCGGTGAGGGGGCCAGGTACGCCCCACTCTTCTGCGAGCTGGGGGACCATGTCGGTCGTCCACTGTTCCGGGTCGACGAAGAAGCCTTCGTCGTTCAGTTCCACATCGACACCGGCGAGTGTTGCGATGGTCATGTCGTTCTCTCTTTCATTGTTTCTGTTGACTCTGGGTTGATTCTCGGTTGAGCCTGGTTGGCTCGGATGTCACGAGGCGTCGACGGTTTCCTTGCCGTGATCGGGCATGTCATGCCCGATGCCGGGGATGTCGCGGCCGGGGAGCAGACCGTGCCAGTAGAAGGACTGGAACATGAGCTTGCCCAAGTGGTTGATGCGGGATTCCTTCAGGAGCGGGAGGCCGAAGCGGCTCGGGTAGTGCCCGTGCAGCGGCTCGGTCTCGTAGTTGAAGTCGATGAGCAGCGCCTTCGAGAATCCGGTCTCGATGAAGCAGTTGGCGTGTCCGTCGTAGCTGGCTTCGAGGGGCTTGCCGGCGAGGAAGGATTCGATGTTCTCGACGAGCACTTCACCTTCGAAGTGGGTGACCGACCCGGCCTTCGACGTTGGAACGTCGGCTGCGTCGCCGAGCACGAAGATGTTCGGGCGAACCAGCGACTGCATGGTGGCGTTGTCGGTCGGCACGAAGCCGAGCTCGTCACCGAGGTCGCCGGACTCGGCTACGTACGGAGCGCCGCCGTGAAGCGGCACGATCACAGCCAGGTCGAACGGCACCTCGGTGCCGTCGTAGCTGATGAGGGCCTTGTTCTCGTTGTCGACCTCGCCCGTGTTGAACTCGGTCACGATCTCGATGTTCTTGTCCTCGAGCAGAGATCCGAGCGCATTGGAGGCGGTCGGCTTGGTGAAGGCTCCGTCGAGCGGCGTCGCGTACACGATGGTGATCGCATCGCGCACGCCCTTCTCGGTGAAGTACCAATCGGCCAGGAAGACGAATTCGAGCGGGGCGACCGGGCACTTGATCGGCATGTCGATCACGTTGACGACGAGTCGGCCCTCGGTGAAGGTCTCGAGCTTCTCGTGTAGCGCCGTGGCGCCTTCCATGTCGTAGAAGGTGAAGACCGAGTCCATCCAGGCGTCGCCGAGCAGTCCTTCGGTTTCCTCTGGAAGCAACGTGGTTCCGGTCGCGACGAGAAGCACGTCGTAGACGAGGACGGCACCGTCAGCGAGTTCGACCTGGTTGGCGTCGACGTCGACCCTGGTCACAGGGTTCAGGTGGTAGTTGATGCCGTCGTGCAACTGGTGATCACGGGGGCGGACGATCTCGTCCGGCTTGGCCAGTCCGAAGGGGACGAAGAGGAGGCCGGGCTGATAGACGTGGTCGTTGTTCTCGTCGACGATGTCGATGGTGAGTTCTGCCGCCTTGAACTTCTTGCGGAGCCGGTTCGCAGCCAGTGTTCCACCTGTGCCGGCTCCGAGTATGACGAGCCGTTTCGGCTGCGTGGTCATCTGCATCTCCCTTGGATCGATATGCATGAGCATCGGCCGCTCGAAACGCGTCGCCTACGGCCCAAAGTCCCTTCTTGGCGCCGCATCGTCGTTGGTCGAGACGGCGATCTGCCCATGGTCCGCTGTGAAACGACCCATTGCGCCCGATCGTGGATGTAGGTCGACACTCGTCGGGTTCGTAGCGAGCGATGGGGAGCACACGATGCGCAATCGCCAACGTGTGTCTCGTTCGGACTCGGTCGCGCCGGCGACTCCGGCCCATTCGTGGTCGGAGGCGCTGACCGACGCCGTCGGCTGGCAGACCTTGGTCGGCTTCATCGTGCTTGCCTGTATCACGATGGGTGCCCGGTTCGTCGCCGATCTCGAGCAGGGCCAACTGGCGGACGATTGGCTTCTTCTTGCTGCAATTCGCTCCAACGTCCCGCTGTTCGCCATGGGCGTCGTGGCGCTGGTGCGGTTCAGGACTCGGCCGAGGGTCGCTTCTCCTGCGGTGGGACGATCTGGACCGCGGCGCTGCTCTGAGGATCTTCACCGGTGCCATGCTGGCGGCCATCGTCTGGCGCTTCGTGACCGCTGACTTCGACTGGGTCTACGGACAGTGGTGGACGGCGGATCGGATCGGCTTGGCGCTGATGGGAGTGCTCGCCATGTGGCGGCCGATCGGGATCGTCCCCTTCGTCGTGCAGCTCCGCGTTCTGCAGACGCCGCTGAGTTCCGGATTCGGATTCGCCCTCGGTGTCACACCGGATGGCCTTCCGCTGAACGCGCTCGCGGCCGTTGCCGCCACGGCGGTCGTGGCGGCCATGCTCGGCCATCGGTGCACGAGCATGGTCGTCTCACTGCTCAGTGCGGCGACGGCGATCGAGTTCTTCGTGTCCGGTCGGCTGAAGCTCGAGGCAGGTTGGGTCGCCGTCGATGACCTGTCGAATTTCCCGCTCAACGGCTACCACCAGGGTTGGCTCGGTCGCAGCGACGGTGAGCTCGCCTCGGCGCTGTCCACGCTTCTTCGCAACGTTCCGTTGGCCGCTGCTGCTCGGGACCCTGCTCGTCGAGGTCGGCTCCATCGTCCTGCTGATCCGCCGTCGTTCGCTGCTGCTCGCGCTCGGGCAGCTTCGTCGTCTTTCACGCCTTCGTGTTCGCCAGCTTCGGCTTCTCCTTCCTCGAGTGGGCGATCGTCGAGCTCGGCCTCGCGTCGCTGCTCGTCGGCAGTCGTGGCCGCGATTGGTCGGCGCCGGCGTTCCGACCGATTCCGGTGGTGGCGACGATGTTGTTCGTCTTCTTCGGCGGTGCGGTGTTCACTCCGCCGAGCCTGTTCTGGTTCGACGGACCAGTCACCTACGCGTACGAGTTCGATGCGGTCGACGTCGAGGGCAACGCTCGGATCCTCGTCGCGAATGACTTCACACCGCATGAGTCGCCGTTCGCCTTCGGTTTCCTCCATCTCGGACCGACGAAGCCGGTGGCTGCCGGCTACGGAGCCATGAACCGTGACCGCCTGGATGACACGGCCTCGGTGTCGAGCTTCGCGGATCTCGAACGACACGAGGATCCGCTGCTTGCAGTCGATCCGCGTCGCGACACCGTCGTCGCAAACATCGAACAGTTCCTCCTCGCTTCGAGCCGGACGCCGGCGCTCGTCGACAGGGTTCCGGGAGGGCTCACGCGCTACTCGACGAGCCGCGACGGGTCAGAACTACGAACCCGGCATCGGTCTGGTATCGATGACCGTTACTCGCGTGACGACGCTGAGGGTCGACGGCGAGGTGTTCGTGCGAAGGGAGCCCGTTGCCACCTTCACGGTCGACGGCGACCGCGTCGACGTCGAGTGGGCGCAACCCGCCGGTTGACGTGCCCTGCTGGCCTGCACGCGCTCGTGGGTGGACTTGCTCTCTTGTGTTCGACGCCGGTTGGGCCGTTCATCACTCCATGGTGTCGATCTTCAGCAACCGAGCCCGCAACAGACGGCGGGGCATCCCGCAGCCCCATCCGTTCTTCTCGTCTGCGCTCGGGGCGCTGCCGTCCAACACCCGCTGGGCAGCGGCGGGCAATGCCGAGTTCCGCGTCGATGGAGTCGGGGATCTCCGTGGTGTCCTTCACCATGACGGAGCGATTCTCCGCTTCACCACCTGGGGCGGGGCCGAGCGTTTCACAGGGTCCCCGATGGAGTTCACGTGGGAGCTGATCGCCGACGGCACGTTCCACATCCTCGATCGGAACCATCATTCATGGTTCCTGCAGCTTCGACCGCTGAGTGACTTCGTTCCGGAACCGCCGGCGTTCTCGGCAGTCGGAGAGTCGCTACACGAGGATCTGTCGGCATGGATGCGCACCTGGGCACCGGAGCGATCGGCGCCGCTAGCCTCCCTCGTGTGATTCTGTCTGACCGCACCATCCGCGAAGAAGTCGCCGCCGGGCGCATCATCATCGAACCCTTCGAGGACGGCGCTGTGCAGCCGTCGTCGGTTGATCTCCGGCTCGACAAGTACTTCCGGGTCTTCCGCAATCACACGCTCAGCCACATCGACGTCAAGCAGAACCTCGAGGAGCTCACCGAGCTGGTCGAGGCGTCCGACGAGGATCCGTTCATCCTCCATCCCGGAGAGTTCGTGCTGGGCTCCACCGCCGAGCGGGTGGCGATCCCCGCCGACCTCGTCGGCCGTATCGAGGGCAAGAGCAGCCTTGGCCGGCTCGGCCTCCTCATTCACACGACGGCCGGTTTCGTCGATGCAGGGTGGGACGGACAGCTCACGCTCGAATTCTCCAACGTCGCCAGCCTTCCGATCACGCTGTATCCGGGGATGAAGATCGGCCAGATCAGTTTCATCCGTATGACCACCGAGGCAGACCAGCCGTACGGCACCGGCAAACTCGGCTCGAAGTATCAGGGTCAGAAGGGCCCGCGCCCGAGTCGCTACTGGGAGAACTTCGACCGCTGACCCGGACGCCGCTCCCCGGCCGGCGCTCGACTGTGTTTGAATCGTGGGCATGTGGCGACGCCACGAACTCGTCGAGATCGAGGACGACCTCACGCTTGCAGCGGGCGCTGACGCGCTCCGCTGGTTCGATGATCTGGTCGGCGGTGATCTGCCCGGCGGTGATCTGCCCGGCGGTGGTCTGATCAGTGCAGGTGGGGACGGCCCGGAGCTGATCGACGAGTCCCGTCAGCCGACACCTGTCCTTCCTGAACCGATCGGCACGCTGGCGACGGCCTCTCGTTCGGTCAGCTCGGCATCCCGCTCGGTCACGTCGGCCATTCCCACCAGTCGTCCGATGAGCACCGGCCAGACCGGTCTCGGCTGGGGGCTCGGGACCGACGGTTGGCCGCGCCAGAACAGTCGCCTCGTTCGCCTCCTGGTGTGTGATCCCGACACGCTTCTCGATGGTGTCGTCGGTCGCCGTTGGGGTGCGCTCGAGCTCGAGGCCGAGGCGATCGCCGACGCGGAGTGGCCTCGGACCGTGCCCGGCTGGCTGCAGATGCCGTACCCGTCGACCCCGCTTCGCGTCGAATTGCAGGCTCAACCGTTCCACGAGCGGTACTGCCGGGTCGACGTCGTGTTGTGTTCGCAGCATCGCCGGCCGCGCCGCTATTTCGACGTCGCATCCCGATGCCTCTCCGAGATGCGGATCTTCGAGCGGACCGCGGCCGGGAGCTGACAGAAATCGGTCAGCCGGCAGTGTGTTTCGGACGGCGGTGGCGCTGTTCAACAGTGGAGCCGAAGCCGTCGACCGATTGTTCGCCAGACATCTGGTCGATCTCGGCCTCCCGTCGGACCTCGACCCGATCGTGTGGATCGTCGGGCTCACCGTCGTCGGATCATTGGCCGGGGTCATGGCCCTGAAGTGGGTCGAGTCCCGCATCGGCGGCGCCGGAGCACCGCGTCGTCTCTATCGCGCTCGGCCTGAGCAAGTCGGGACGCTGGGCTCAGCGAGACCCGGCTCGAACGAGTTTGCGACTACTACGACTACTACTCAGCGGGGAGGTGCCGATCCTCTTCATGTGTCGCATCACTACCACCTCCGCGTCGAAGAATCCGAACCTCTCGGCGAGTACTCGTCCTATGCCGAGGCATCCCAGGCCATCGCATCGATGGTCGACGACAGGGCTGCTCCCTGGGAGATCATTCGCACCGATGACCGGCCAGATGCCTGGATCGATGTGTTGAGCGGCGCCGGCTCGCCGGACTTGGGCCGACACACCACGCTTCGGCACTATCCGCCGGCCAGGTAGCGAGCGTCGCGTCCGGCGTGACTCGTTGAGCGTCACCCGCCCAGTTGTCGAGCCAATGTCGTCATGTCATGGGCGCTCGACGGAATGGCGAAGAAGATGTGCGTCTTGCCGTCCAGCTTGCAGCTGAGATGAGGACCGGGGAGGCCGCGAAGCACCGGGGGAGTGTTCATGCCGGTCTTCGTGGTGAGTTCGACGTTCGAGATCGAGGCGAGAGGGATGGTGCGCGTCTTCTTGTGCCCGTCGAGCATGCCCCGACCGGCTTGGTTGTAAAGCGCGAGATTTGCGTCGATCTCGGCTCGGAACGTGTCGATCACCTTCCCGCCGATCGCCTTGCCGATCTTGGCCGCGGCGGCTCGGCCGGCGAGGTTCAGGTCGGGAGCGATCACGTTGAGGGCGTTCTACCTCGAGGTTCGTGTATGCCCCGCCCTTCCCCAGGTACCCGAGCCAGAGCGATGTCCCGTCGAGCTCAGCGATGTAGGTACTCGCGACCCCAGTCATGCTTTTCGGCCAGGCGACGAGAATGTTCACGATCGGTTGCATGGTCCGGTCCCCCGTGGGTGTCGAGTGCTCCCTCCCCGACGTTCTGCGGAACTGAACCCCCAGAAGTGAGGCCTGAGTGCCGCAGAACGGGGGGGGTGTCAGTCGCCCGAGATGGTGTGCAGACGCTCGCCGCTCTCGATCGACGATTTGCGGGTGCCGTCGTCGGCGACATGTTTCGCTTCACCGTTCTCGATGGCGTCGAGCACGTGCATGGCGATGTCAGCGACCTTGACCTCTGACTCTTCCTTGCCGTGACCCTTCACGCCGTCGTCCATCATCACGTAACAGAACGGGCAGGCCGTGGCCACGCGGGACGCTCCTGTCTCGATGAGTTCGAGGGAGCGTTCGTCGTTGACCTTCGTGCCGATGGTCTCCTCCATCCACATCCGGGCACCACCGGCGCCGCAGCACATCCCCTTGGTGCCGTTGCGGCCCGCCTCCACGATCTGGATGCCCTTCAGCGAACCGATCACGTTGCGGGGTGCCAGGTAGACGTCGTTGTGCCGACCGAGGTAGCAGCTGTCGTGGTAGACCACGCGCTCCTCGAGGGTGGCCTCGGAGACGTCGAGCTTGCCCTCGCTGATCAACCACTCGAGGAACTGGCTGTGGTGGACCACCTCGTAGTTGCCACCCAGCTGCGGGTACTCGTTCTGGAGGGTGTTGAAGCAGTGCGGGCACTGGGTGATGATCTTCTTGACACCGATGCCGTCGAGCGTGGCGATGTTCTGCTGAGCCAGCATCTGGAACACGTACTCGTTGCCGCCACGGCGAGCAGAATCGCCGGTGCACAATTCGGACGGTCCGAGGATGGCGAAGTCGATGCCCGCTCGATCGAGCAGGTTGGCCATCGCCTGGGTGACCTTCTGGTTCTTGTCGTCGAACGACCCGGCACAGCCGACCCAGTAGAGGTATTCGTGAGTGAGCATCTCGGTCGGGTCGATGATGTCGACGTCGAGATCCTTGGCCCAGTCGGCGCGTGTGCTCTGGCTCATCGCCCACGGGTTGTTCTGCTGTTCCATGGCTCGGAACGCCGTCCCGAGCTCGGACGGGAACTCGGCATCCATGAGGGTGAGGTGGCGACGCATGTCGAGGATCTTGTCGAGGATCTCGATGTTCACCGGGCAGATCTCGTCGCACGCCTTGCAGCTCGTGCAGGCCCAGACCTCTTCGGAGGTGATCCGTTCGAAGACCGAGTCCGACTCGACCTTGATCTCGTTGATCACGCCGAGCGGAGGCGACACGGCAGGTGAACCGGTGCGGCTCATGACCTCGCCGACCTTCAGCACGATCTCGCGGGGATCGAGCGGCTTGCCGGTGGCGTGGGCAGGGCAGACCGACGTGCAGCGTCCGCACATCGTGCAGGCATCGGTGTCCATCAGCTGCTTCCACGTGAAGCTGTCGACGGTGTTGGCGCCGAACGACTCGAGCGCTGACTCGCCGGCGACGAGGTCTGGCATGGCCTTCATCGCCCCCTTCGGGCGATCCCGGTCAGACAGGTACATGTTCAGTGGAGAGGTGAACATGTGCCGCAGCATCGTGCCGGGGATGATGATCAGGAAGGCGCAGAAGCTGAGGACGTGGGCGATCCACCAGCCCTGGTGCCAGCCGGCGAGATTGCCGAGCCCGTCGACCATCTCGGCCAGCGGCCAGCCGATGACGCTCCACCGCTCGAATTCGGGGAATCCCTGCTCGGCGATGCGGAATGCCTCGGCGCCGAACCCGGTGACACCGATGGACAGCAGGACACCGTTGATGACCGCATGTTCCGGCTTCGACTTGATCGCGATGCGGTACGGGCGCCAGCTCCTCGGGCCGTAGCGGCGAGCGATGGCCAGGAGCATGCCGGCGACGAAACCGGCGCCGGCGAGGTCGCCGATCAGGGCGTAGCCGCGGTACACGTCGCCGTTGAGGAACTTGAGGTCCTCTGGCACCTGGTGGTTGATCTCGAGCACGGTGGTGACACCGAGCAGGATCAAGAAGTTGAAATAGATGAGGGAGTGCATGATCCCGGCACCCGGTTCACGGATGAGGGTCTGCATGTAGACGCCGGACCGGAAGTCGGCCATGCGCTTCTTGAAGTTCTTGGGTGTGGTGGAACGATCGTCCGGTGCGCCCCGCTCCCAGTTCCTGACCCGGTAGCTGAGCTGGACCGAGCCCCAGAGGATCAACAGCGGGATGATCGTGTAGAAGGCCAGCTTGAACGACGCCGGGATGTTCTCGAAGACCTCCCGCTGCACCTCGGAGTCGTCGTGGAACTGGAAGACCGTCGCGGCAACGCCGGACAGCAGCGTCACCCCGGCGATCAGCCCGCCGGCGGCGATCCACAAGTGATTGGCTTTGACCCGGCCAGCACCTTCGGTGGTGGCGGTGAGTTCTTCTGATGCGGGAGCGTCCATAGCGCCCCACAAGCTAGTACCTCAGCTGGGACATGCCCCAGCTGATCTCATGCTCCGCTTCCGGTTGTTCCCGGGGTGGGGCCCTCGTCGAGCTCGGCCCGAGCCTCGTCGAGGAGAGCGAGGCGCTGAGAGAGGTCGTCGAGTCGGTCTCGAACATCACCGGCGGACAGCTCGGCCGAGCGTTGGATGAGCTGAGCCGACACGTTCTCGATCTGGTCGACGGCCTGGGACAGCTCGGCGATCGCCGGACCCTTCAACCGCTCGGCCAGGTGCGATGCCGCGATGAGTTGCTGCTCGATCTTCAGTGCCTCTCGTTCGACGACGATGACGTTGGCCGAGACCAGCGAATCGTCGTTGGTCGCGTTGCGCAGGCCGGACATCGCCTCTCCGAGTCGGCGATGCAGCTTCGCCTCCGGGGTGTGGGCCCCGGCCCAGCCCAACGGCGCCTCGCTTCGTTGGCCTGGGGCGATCTCCTGGCTCCTACGGGCATTCTGTTTCACCCGCTGAGCACCGAGCATCAACGCCGCGCCTCCAGCAGCGGCCGCAGCCACGACGACGAGCGCCAGCGCAATGAGGATGCCGGTCATGCGCCCAGCACCGATCGCAGGATGACGATCACCATGATCAGGAACAGCACCGCGGCGACGGCCAATCCGATCTTGACCTTGCTCCATGGTCGCTGTCCGTGCACCTCGCCGGTCACACCGTTCATGAACACCTGCCACGGCTGGCCGTTGTAGAGCACGGTGAGCAGCCAGATGGGCAACAGAACGTGTTTGTACGTCACCGCCGACAGCCTCGTGGTCTTGTGGTCGATGATCTGTTTGTCTCCGCCGATGTCGCGGCGGATGGTGGCATCGATCTCACTCGCCATCCGCATCTTGGCCGTGTCGAAACACTTGGTGACGTCGTTGTCGTAGGTCCGGCACAGATGCCCAGAGATGTAGTCCGGTTGGTAGGGCTGCAGTTGCCCGGTGGGCCAGGGCTCCAGCTCGTTGACGTACCGCTGCTCGAAGCCGGTGTTGGCGAGGATCGTCATGTCGTCGAACGAGTTCTGGACGTAGCCGGACACGGCCGCCAGCGGGTTTCGGTCACCGTTCGCCGGTTGTTCCCCGAACCGACGGTGCGGGTGTGGGTGGTTCCCCGCTTGCCGATGTAGTTCGTGTCGGCCTGTGCGTCATAGGTGAAGTAGGCGGCGTAGACGCTCGAGAACTGGCCGCTGGTGGAGTACTTCTTGAACTCGGTGGGGGCGAACCATCGTTTGTCGACCCACTTCTCGAGGAGCTCGGCCGCTTTCTTCTCATCGAGGATGAAGGGGAGCACGCCGTCGACCTCGAGTCGGTCCGGAGCGTCGTGGATGTCGGCCCGTTGGATCGGGGTGGCGCAGTATGGACAGCGAGTGGCCGTCGTGCTGCCGACGAACGTGGTGTGGCCTCCGCAGTTCTGGCAGACGATTTCCTTCTCGCCCTCGATGTGGCTCATGCCTCGTCCGGCCAGGGCCTGGATCGAGGCGTTGTCGAGCGGGTTCTCCTCGACGATGGCTCCGGCCTCGTGGACGATTTCCTCTCGAGTCCCGCAGTGGGGGCAGACCAGCATCTGGGCTGAGATGTCGAACACGAAGTTGCCGCCACAGTTCGGACACGGCCGAACGTCGACCCCTTGCTGGTCGTTGTACGAACGCGGTTCGGCCGTGTCGGCGAATGCCGGCATCGGCTCGTGTGCCGGACCGGGCACCGGGGGCGGACCGGGCACCGGGGGCGGCCCCGAAACGGGTGGTGGCCCCGGTGTCCGGGGAGGTCCGGGCACGGGTGGTGGCCCCGATGCCGGCGCTGATCGCTCCGGCCTCGCCGGAGGGCGTGGCGCCGCGAGTGGTGGCGGTTCGTCGCCCGGGTGCTGCGGCGGTTCGATCGATCCCTCCATCGACGGCTCCTAGTTGGTGGGCGGGACGGGTGGAGGCGCGTCCTGCTCGGGGACCGGCGGCGGTGCCGCGAACAGATCGGCGAGGGCCGGGACTTCGTTGGCCGGTGTCCAGGCATCCATGCCGCTGGTCCACGCGAGGTCGGTCGCCTTCATCTCGCCGTTGGCCAGGCCGGCTCGCATCTGCTCCATCGTGAACGGTCCGGCCTGTTGGCCGTTGAGGACGACGTGGTACGACGGGAGCGGCGGCGGTGCGGCCGGTGCCGCCGTTGGGCCGCCGAGCGAGCCGGTCATCGACTGCGCCATCTGGTTGGCCATGGCGAGTCCCATGCCCATGCCCATCATGTCGCCCATGACCCCGCCGCCGCCCGGGTTGCTGGCCGCCGCGGTCATGGCGTCGGCTGCAGCCACCTGCTGGAGTTTGGCGACGTCGCTGACATTGTCGATGTAGCCGGAGGTCTCGACGCCCTTGGCAACGCCTCGCGTCATGGCCTCGGTGATCTCGTCCGGGAGAGAGATCTTCATCTCCATGCTCGGGATCGACAGGCCGTACTCGTCGTCGACTCGTTCCTCGACGTAGTCGCGTAGCTTCTCCGAAAGGGAGCGTTGTTGGCCCTGGAGGTCGATGGCCCCGAGCCCGGACTCCATGACCATGTCGGAGAACGCAGTGATGATGACGCGGTCGCAGCAGCTCGGTGATCTCGTCGAGCTCCACCATCGAATCGGCGCCGATGACTTCGCGGAGGAAGATCGCCGGGTCCTCGACCTTCACCACGCAGAGCCCGTTGGCCCGCACCTGCACCATCTTGAAATCGGGATCGCGCACCGTGATCGGCTGTGGAGTGCCCCAACGCAGATCGGTGACCGGTCGGGTGTTGATGAAGTAGACCTCGCTGCGGAACGGCGAATCGAATCCGAATTTCCAGCCCTGGAGGGTGGACAGGATCGGGAGGTTCTCCGAGTCGAGGGTGTAGTGGCCGGGGTCGAACTGGTCGGCCAACGAACCCCGATAGACGAACACCGCCTTCTGGCCCTCTCGAACGATGAGTTCAGCACCGTTCTTGATCTCGTTCTGGTAGCGGGGATACCGCCATGCCAGCGTCGATCTCGAGTCGTCGATCCACTCGATGATGTCGACGAGCTCGCCGCGGAGCTTCTTCATCAAACCCATCAGGCCCTCCCTGTTTCGTCTTCTGTCTGTCGAACGCCCCCATGTTGGCCCATCGATGGGCCGAGCGCCGGTTGCCATGCCGGAAACGTTCCATCCGGTGGTTCGGTTCCCGGCGCGCCTCGGTTCATGTTCACGAAACAGTCGCGAAATGTTGGCTGGGTACGTTCCTCGTTCATGGACGTGGCACTGGTTCGTTGGCCAGAAGACGAAGGGAAGCGGCGGGAGTTGCGCGCCGCCAACCGACCCCGTCTTCTGTTGGTCGATGCCGCGGCACCAGCGCCCGTGTCCGGGGATCCGCTGGAGGATTGGATCCGCCTGCCGTCCGACGATCGCGACCTTCGGGCTCGCCTGGATGCGTTGACCCTCCGCAGTGGTGCGGGTGACGAGATGTTTCCTGAGATCGACGACGACGGGCTGCTCCACGCGGGTGACCAGTGGGTGGCATTGCCCCCCATCGAGCAACGGTTGGCAACGGCGCTGATCGAACGGCCGTCGGCGGTGGTGTCGAGGGAGACGCTGGCCAGGGCGGGTTGGCCTGGTGAGACGGCGACTCGGAATGCGCTCGATGTCCACATGCTGCGGCTGCGACGCCGGATCGAACCCCTCGGACTGTCCATCAGGACCGTCCGATCGCGGGGCTACGTCCTGGACGTCAAACCCCGCTCCGGCGCAAATGCCGGGGCGGACGGCGACGTGTCAGATGTAAGAAATCCGTCAGGTGAGCGTCGCTTGTAAGTAACAGACCGTGAACAAACCCGAAATACGGGATCCGTAGGTTCGAAACCAAGTCGGGCACCTGCCCGCGTCGAGACAGGAGAATCGATGAAACACAAATGGCTCACAGCGGGAGCAGTCTCCGTACTGCTCCTCGCCTTCTTCGCCGGCCCCGCCGGTGCACAGGAGGGCTACGAGTGGACGACACAAGACATCCTCGACAACACCTGGATCGTCATCGCTGCGGCGTTGGTCCTGTTCATGCAGGCCGGCTTCGCCCTGGTCGAGACCGGCCTCACCCGGAGCAAGAACGCCGGCAACATCATGATGAAGAACATGATGGACATGGCCGTTGCCGGCATCGCGTTCTACGTGGTCGGCTACGGCTTCGCCTACGGATCGGACAGCGGCAGCCTCATCGGCACCGACCTGTTCTTCCTCAAGGGGGGTGACGACTACGCCGGCGGGCTCTCACTGGAGACGAACTACATCTTCCAGGTGGCGTTCGCCGGTGCGGCGGCAACCATCGCCTCCGGAGCCATGGCCGAACGGACCAAGTTCTGGACCTACTTCATCTTCAGCATCGTGATGACGGCCTTCATCTACCCGGTCGTCGTCCACATGTTCTGGAGCGGTGAGGGCATCATCTCCGACCTGCAGATCGGCAACGCCAAGTTCGGTGACTTCGCCGGCTCGACGATCGTGCACTCCGCTGGTGGCTGGGCCGCTCTGATGGGTGCCCTCTTCCTCGGACCACGCATCGGCAAGTACGACAAGGACGGCAACCCACGGGCCATTCCCGGACACTCGATGCCGCTGGCGATCACCGGTGTGTTCATTCTCATGATCGGCTGGTTCGGCTTCAACGGCGGTTCGGAGCTGGCAGCTGATCAGTTCGTCCCCGGCATCTTCGTCACCACGTTCCTGGCTGCGTGCGCCGGCGCCTTCGGCTCCACCGCCGCCATCACGCTGTACACGAAGAAGCCGGACGTCGGCATGGCCGGCAACGGCGTGCTCGCCGGTCTGGTCTCGATCACCGCAGGTACGGGAACCATCACCCCGTTCGGTTCGGTCATCGTCGGCTTCCTCGGCGGTCTGCTCGTGGTGGCCTCGGTGATCTTCGTCGATCGCCGCGGCATCGACGACCCGGTCGGCGCCATCAGCGTGCACGGCATCTGCGGTGTGTGGGGAACCCTCGCCGTCGGCCTGTTCGCCGTGAACGGCGATGCCTTCGTCGATGCTGCATTCCCGCTGGAGGACGGAACCGAATACTCGGCTTCCGGCCTCTTCTACGGCGGTGGCATCAACCAGCTCGTCGTGCAGTTGCTCGGCGTTCTCATTGTTGCCGCCTGGGTCCTCGTGACCACGGGCATCCTCTTCTCGGTCCTCAAAGCGACCATGGGCTTGCGTGTCAGCGAGCTCGAAGAGCGTGAAGGTCTGGACGTCCACGAACACGGTGCACCCGGCTACGCTGCCGACGTCACCGTCTCGGTCTGAGCAGGGGGAAAGAATCCATGCAACTCATCACAGCCATCATCAAGCCGCACACGCTCGATGAAGTGAAGGAAGCTCTGGCCGGTATCGGTATTCAGGGCATGACCGTCACGGAGGTCAAGGGATTCGGCCGTCAGGGCGGACACACCGAGACCTACCGGGGCGCCGAGTACAAGGTCGACTTCGTACCGAAGGTCAAGGTCGAGATCGTTGTCGACGGGCCGGACGCAGCGAAGGCGACCGAGGCGATCGCCGGAGCAGCCCAGACCGGGAAGATCGGCGACGGCAAGATCTGGGTCACCCCGGTCGAGTCCCTCGTCCGCATCCGTACCGGCGAGGTCGGTGCTGACGCCGTCTGATCGACCGGCTCCTCGGAGCAAGGCTGTTCGGCAACTGAAGACATGATCGGAACGGACGAGCCTCGGCTCGTCCGTTCTGCGTTCGAGACTCGCAGACGGTGGGCCGATCGTCAGGTCCATGTCGAATTCTCGACTCATGATTCCGGGGCTAGCGTCAATCGGTGGATGAGGTGATGACCAAGGAGGTGAGCAGCCGGGGCTGGACCATCGTGGTGTTCGGCGTCTTGTCGGCGTGCCTGACTTCCGGCTACGGCGTCCTGTTCACCGTCGTCGGCGACTTCCGCGAGGAATACGGCACGAGTGACAGCACGGTCGGGGTCATCATCGGGCTCGGCTTCTTCGCCGGCTTCTTGGCCCAGATCTTCATCGCCCCGATCGGGGATCGGGGACGTGCCCGCCAGGTGGTGGCTTTCGGCGTGTTGATCAACGTCGTCGGGCTGATCCTGATGGGTATCGGCGGAAGTGTCACCGCCATTCTGATCGGTCGCTTCATCTCGGGAATCGGCATCGGTTCTGCCTCTCCTGCCATCCGACGGATCGTCATCCTGGCCGACCCCCGCAACGTCGGCCGCAATCTCGGCTTACTCCTCTCGGCAGACGTGTTCGGTTTCGCCCTCGGCCCGGCCATCTCGGCGATCCTGGTGCCAACGATCGGGCTGGCCGCGCCCTTCATCGCGATCGCTGCTGTGACCCTCCTCTTGACGCCGGCGCTGACCCAGGTCCGCATCAGGGACGACGCGGCCCCTGTTCGACAGCGTGTGGCCTTGGATCTGCTCGCCGACAAGACTGTGGCGGCTGCGGTCGTGGTCGGGGCCGGAGTGTTCATGATGATCGGCGGGTTCGACGCGCTGTGGGATGTCGTGCACGAGGACCTGGGGACCCCCGACCTGATCGCCAATCTGGGAATCACGCTGTTTGCGCTGCCGCTCGTGCTTCTCGGCCCGACCAGCGGGATCCTGGCCGAACGAATCGGGCCGTTCGTGATGGGTGCGGCCGGGCTCGTGGCTGGTGCGTTCTTCATGTTCTCCTACGGGCTGCTACCGAGCGGCAACTGGATCTTCGGGTTCGCCATGTTCCACGCAATCACCGATGGGCTGACGATCGCGGCCACCGGCGTGGCGATCGCGCTCGCCGTGCCCGAGGATCGCCAGGCCGGCGCGCAGGGCCTGATCGGTGCCGCGCAAGCCCTGACCGCAGGCGTCACCGCGATCGTGGTCGGCTCGCTCTACGGCGGCCAGGGGCGATTCGCGGCCTATGCGGCGACGGCATTCGGCATGTTGGTGTGTGTCGTGGTCGGCTTGTATCTCGCCCGCGACTTCCGCCGCCAACGCCGATTGGGGTCGGAGCTTCACATTCACAAGTCCTGACCCTCGGGCTCAGCCGGCCAGGGCGGCAAGCACCTCCTGGGACACGCCGCAGGCCAGGGCGGCCTCGACGATCAACGCGTTCGCCTCGTCGGAACGAGGAGTGCTGGCGATCCCCAGAGCCAGGAGATCGGCCTCTGGTGTCTTCGTCACCAACTCATCGGCCGCACAGCGAGCCACACCGGGATCCACGCCCGCACCGGTGAACGCATCGTAGATCGCGCCGGCCACCAGGCCGGCCGGTCGCTCCGCCGGACCAGGAGGCAGCGTCGTCGCAGGGGTCTCATCGTCTGTGGGCGGCGGGGTTCCGGCCAGGGCGGCAAGCACCTCCTGGGACACGCCGCAGGCCAGGGCGGCCTCGACGATCAACGCGTTCGCCTCGTCGGAACGAGGAGTGCTGGCGATCCCCAGAGCCAGGAGATCGGCCTCTGGTGTCTTCGTCACCAACTCATCGGCCGCACAGCGAGCCACACCGGGATCCACGCCCGCACCGGTGAACGCATCGTAGATCGCGCCGGCCACCAGGCCGGCCGGTCGCTCCGCCGGACCAGGAGGCAACGTGTCACCAACAGCCGGTTCGGTGGTCGGTGGCGTCGTGGTAGGCGGTGGGATCGTGGCCGGCGAGCCTGCCGGCACGGTGACCGCCGTCAGGCTGATCTCCTCCGGCTCCTCGCCCGCGTCGGCAATGATGATCCCACCAACGATCACGAGGGCGAGGAACGTGACGCCGGCCAGCGCCGTGGACGGTCCCATCACCGGTCGGGCCCCGATCGGTGTGTCGGCCACGAAGAAACCCTTCTGATCGGCCCACACCACGAGTGGTGGCACGACGATCAGCGCACTGAGGAGTGCGATGGCGATGTTGAGCGTGACGATCGCGCCGAAGTCCTGCAGGAGGGGCAACGCAGCGAAGACCAGGACCCCGAAACCACCGATCGTGGTGAGCGCCGATGCCGTGAAGGCGCGGCCGGTTCGCCGCGACGCCATCGCCGAGGCCTCCACCGCATCGAGCCCGCGACGGCGTTCGTCCTTGTAGCGAGCGATCAAGAGGACGGAGAACTCGGCACACGTGGCGATCACCAGTGGACCGCCCACGGTGGTGAGCGGGCTGAGGGTGATGCCGAGCACGGCGACCACGGTGGCCGAGGTGCCGACAGCCAGAAGGATCGGCACCATCGTGAGCGCCGTCTGCGCCACGTTCAGCGATCTCGCCAGCACCCATGCAGCGACAAGGACGAGGGCAACGACCGTCAATGCCGATCGATTGGCCTCGAGGTTGTTCAACAGGCCGACGCCGACACGGGCCAGGCCGGCAACGGTGACCGAGGAATCCGCCGGTCGGGCAGCACCATCGCCCGGGTCTGCGAGGTTGGCCTCGAGCCTGTCGATGAGACCGGCCCGATCGTCGAGCGAAGACGGGCCGACGCGGAAGAGAATCTGTGCGGTGTTCCCCTCGGGACCGACGAGGAGTCGCTGCACGGCGGGCGGGGCAACCTGATAGGCGGCGAGGAGATCGGCACCTGTTGGCGGAAGCGGTGTCGTCCCCGGGATCTCGAGAAGGTACGAAACCGTGGTCACCAGGCTGGAAGCCTGCACGAGCGTCGGCTCGGCCTCGAGGTTGGCACGCGCTGCGTCATGGACGAAGGCCGCCATCTCATCGGTGAAGATCCCGTTCTCAGCCGCGCCGTCGGTCTCGATGAAGACGCCCATCGTGGTCGCGAACCCGACCTCGTCCTCGAGTTGTCTGGCATTGATGACCGAGTCCGAGCCCTGATCGGCCCAGTTGATGGGATCGCTCTCGATCTCCGACCCTCCTTCGAGGATCAACCCGACGATCGGCAGTGCAACCGCGAGCGCGACGAGCGCAGGGATTGCAGCTCGCGGCAGCGAACCGAGCCCGACCACGGCTCGCCCGACGACGCCGCCTTCGGCTGCACCGGTCGAGGGCGACGTGCGTTCGCGATCGGCGAGCACGCTCACGGGGATGGCGATGCCGGCCGCCAGCAGCGAAACGATGCCGATCGACAACAACACGCCGAAGTCCCGAATCATCGGGACTCGAGAGATCTGCATGACCATGAAAGCGATGACTGCGGCCACGAGCGCCATCACCAGCGGCGGCCCGATACGAGCCAGGGTCTCGGCAAATGGTGATGTATCGGGCCTGACGCCGCACTCTTCCTCCACCCTTGCATGGACCTGGATGGCGAAGTCGATCCCGATGCCAATGAGAATGGGGAGTCCGGAAATGGTCACGAGCGACAGCCCGATTCCGAGATAGCCGAAGATCCCGAAACCCCAGATCACACCGGCGACCACCGAAGCCAGTGGGAGCAGCCTCCAACGAACGGGGAACGCAACCGCGAGCACGATCAGCATCACGCCGAGGGCGATCGCCCCGAGGGTCAGCATGCCGCCCTGGAGGTAGTCGTTGATGTCAGTGAGGAATGTCGGGGTACCGGTGATGATCACCGTTGCGTTCTCGAAGCTCCTGCTTCCGACAGCATCCTGAATGGCCTCCGAACCGAGGGCGAGTTCGTCGAGAGATGCGTTGCCGACGACGGTTGCCGCCAGGAGCGCGTGAGTGGGATCGGGGAAGAAGGATTGCAGCGCCTTGCGGATCTCGAGCTCCGAATCCGGTGGCACCACCAACTCGCCACTCTCGGTCACCTCGAAGCCGGAGTTGTCGAAGAGGAGGAACCGGACCCATTCCGGATTCTCGAATGTGGGTTCTCCGGCTGCGGTCAACCGCTGCACGGTGATCCCTCCGTCTGCGACTCGAATGGCCGCCGCTTCAGGATCGGGTTCGCGGGCTACTGCTCCGCCGAGGATCTGGGTGGCGGTTCCCGACAGCACGAGATTCTCGGTCCACTTCATCGCGCTCACGGGTGTGATGACGGCATCGAGCGCCTCGTTGGCCTGCAGTTCGGCGTCGATCTCCTCGAAGGCCGCCAGATTCGACGGAGTGAACAGGTCGACGACCGTCGAGCCCTCGTCGACGGTGAACAGCACCACCATGTTCTCTCCGCCGAACAGATCCTGGTAGCGCTCGTTGTCCAGAGCGATGTCGGATTCGGAATCGAGGTAGCTGTCCTGTCCGGTGGCGAACTCGAGATTGGTCAGACCGAATGCGGTGATGGCGGTGATGACGACACAGACCGCCAGAACTGCTTTCGTGTTCGAGGCCAGCGCTTGGCCGATACGACGCCACAACTGTTCCATCTGGTTCTCCCCTTCGAGACGGCGGGAACTCCCGCCTTCCCCGAGGCTGATCGGGGCCGCAGAAACCTACCAGGATCGACCAATGGGGGGCCAGGGCCGAGCGGTCTGGCCGGCGCCCATCGTGTGTGGAATGGAGGCTCAGAGTTCGGGTGAGGGCGCGTGTTCACCGTGTTCGTGATGCCCGTGTGCCGGTTGCCGGTGGGCCCCATCGGCGAGGAAGATCTGGTACGCGTCGTTGGTTGTCTCGTTCCACGCCGGGTATCCGAGCGTGGTGATGAACTCGGCCAGTGCGGCATCGTCTCCGGACGGGATCTGGATGCCGACCAGCACTCGAGCGGTGTCGGCGCCGTGGGATCGATAGTGGAACAACGAGATGTTCCACTCCGGACGCATCGCGGCGAGGAACCGCATCAGTGCGCCGGGCCGCTCGGGGAACTCGAAGCGATACAGGAGCTCACCTGCAGCGAGCGGTGACGTGCCGCCCACGAGGTGGCGGACGTGGGCCTTGGCCAGTTCGTTCTTCGTGAGATCCGTTGCCGGGAAGTCTGCGCCACTGAACAGGTCTGCGAGGTGGGCCCGCTCTTCGTCCGTCCTGGTTCGGATGCCGACGAACACGTGGGCGTCCGACCCTTCACCGATCCGGTAGTTGAACTCGGTGAGATCTCGGTCGCCGATGAGCTCGCAGAATCGCCGGAATGTTCCGGGCTTCTCGGGAATCGTGACTGCGAACACGGCCTCCCGGTGCTCACCGACCTCTGCACGTTCGGCGACGAAGCGGAGTCGGTCGAAGTTGATGTTCGCTCCGCAGGCGATGGCGACGAGGGTCTCGTTCTCGATCCCAGTCGCTGCGGCGTACAGCTTGGCGCCGGCGATGGCGAGCGCTCCTGCGGGTTCGAGCAGCGCTCGCGTGTCGACGAACACGTCCTTGATGGCAGCGCATGTCTCATCGGTGTCGACGACCAGCATGTCGTCGACGTACTGCTCGACGAGCCGGAACGTCTCGTCACCGACCCGGCGTACGGCTGTTCCGTCCGAGAAGAGGCCGACGTCGGAGATTTCGACCGGTTCTCCTGCCTCGAGTGACTGCTTCATCGCTGTCGACTCGGCGTGTTGTACGCCGATGACCTTGATCTCGGGCCGTACCTGCTTCACGTAGGCGGCGACACCTCCGATCAGACCGCCACCGCCGACTGCGACGAAGATCGCGTGGATGGGTCTGGAGTGCTGCCGCAGGATTTCCATACCGACCGTCCCCTGGCCGGCGATGACGTCAGGGTCGTCGAACGGGTGCACGAACGTGAGGCCGCGCTCGATCATGAGCGTCTGGGCATGGGCGTACGCATCGCTGTAGGACTCGCCGAACAACACGACTTCGGCTCCGCGAGCCAGGACGGCGTCGACTTTCATCGATGGTGCGGAGGTCGGCATGACGATGACCGCGTCACAACCAAGCGTGTTCGCAGCCAGAGCGACGCCCTGGGCATGGTTCCCGGCGGATGAGGCGATCACCCCGCGGCTGCGTTCCTCCTCGGAGAGGTTGACCATCTTGTTGTAGGCGCCGCGGATCTTGAACGAGAAGACCTCCTGGAGGTCCTCTCGCTTGATCATGAGCGTGTTGCCGAGACGCAACGAGAGTTCGCCTGCCCGTTCGAGAGGCGTCTCCCTGGCGACGTCGTAGACGCGGGCGTTCAAGATCCGGCGGAGATAGTCGGTCATGGTCTTGGCAGTCTCGCAGCTCCCTCGGCGAAGTTGTGGGCGAAGTTGTGAATGTGAAGCTCCGACCCAATCGCGGCGCCGATCGGACGATGAGTGGACAGTGTGGCGAGAGGCACAGTCAGGAAAGTTGATAATGGGGCACTCAACTCTTTATCATGTTCAGAACGTTGCCGATACTCTGCAACGAATCGATCTCCCACCACCCAAGAAACACCTGAAAGAGGAACCCTTCCATGGCCAAAGCTGTAGGCATCGATCTCGGTACCACCAACTCTGTCGTCGCTGTTCTCGAGGCAGGCGAGCCCGTCGTGATCGCCAACGCCGAGGGCCAGCGCACCACTCCATCCGTTGTCGCCTTCAGCAAGGACGACGGCGAAGTCCTGGTCGGCGAAGTCGCCAAGCGCCAGGCGATCACCAACCCCGACCGCACCATTCGCTCGGTCAAGCGCCACATGGGCACGAACTGGAACGTCGACATCGACGGCAAGAAGTACACCGCCCAGGAGATCAGCGCCCGCACGCTCATGAAGTTGAAGCGCGACGCCGAGGCTTACCTGGGGGACACGGTCACCCAGGCTGTCATCACCGTTCCCGCCTACTTCGACGATGCCCAGCGCACCGCCACGAAGGAAGCCGGCACGGTCGCCGGGCTCGAGGTGCTTCGTATCATCAACGAGCCCACCGCGGCGGCGCTCGCCTACGGCCTCGAGCGTGAGCACGAGGATCAGACCATTCTCGTGTTCGACCTCGGCGGCGGCACCTTCGACGTCTCGGTCCTCGAGATCGGCGACGGTGTGTTCGAGGTCAAGAGCACTTCTGGCGACACCGAGCTCGGTGGCGACGACTGGGACCAGGCGGTCATCGACTGGATGATCTCCCAGTTCAAGAACGCCCACGGCGTCGACCTCGGAGCCGACAAGATGGCCGCCCAGCGGCTCAAGGAAGCTGCCGAGAAGGCCAAGATCGAGCTGTCGCAGACCCAGAGCACCTCGATCAACCTGCCGTTCATCACCGCCACGGCCGAAGGGCCCCTCCACCTCGAAGAGACCCTCTCTCGTTCCAAGTTCCAGGAGCTCACGTCCGACCTCCTCGACCGGGTCAAGAAGCCTTTCGAGGCCGCGATCAAGGACGCCGGCCTCAAGCAGGCCGACATCGATCACGTCGTGATGGTCGGCGGCTCCACCCGTATGCCGGCGGTCGTCGAACTGGTCGAGTCCATGACCGGCAGGGAAGCCAACAAGACCGTCAACCCAGACGAAGTGGTCGCGGTCGGCGCTGCCGTTCAGGCCGGTGTGCTCAAGGGCGACGTCAAGGACGTGCTCCTGCTCGACGTCACGCCGCTCAGCCTCGGTATCGAGACCAAGGGTTCGGTGATGCACAAGCTCATCGAGCGCAACACCACCATCCCGACTCGCCGGACCGAGACCTTCACCACGGCCGAGGACAGCCAGCCCTCAGTCGAGATCCACGTGCTCCAGGGCGAACGCGAGATGGCCTCGTACAACAAGACCCTCGGCAAGTTCCAGCTCGTCGATCTTCCTCCTGCGCCTCGTGGCGTGCCTCAGATCGAGGTCACCTTCGACATCGACGCCAACGGCATCGTTCACGTCAGCGCAAAGGATCGGGCGACCAACAAGGAGCAGTCGATCACCATCACCGGCCAGTCGAGCCTCTCCAAGGACGACATCGACCAGATGGTGAAGGACGCCGAGGCTCACGCCGACGAAGACGCAAAGCGTCGTGAGGAAGCCGAGATCCGCAACAACGCCGACAGCCTCGTCTACCAGGCCGAGAAGTTGCTGCGGGACAACGAGGAGAGCCTCAGCGATGACGACAAGAGCTCGATGGAGGAACCCCTCGCCGAGCTGAAGACCGCCATCGCCGGTGAGAATCTCGACGAGATCAAGGACGCCACCGACAAGGTCATGGGTGTCATGCAGACGGTCGGCGCCAAGATGTACGAGGCCGCCGCTGCCGAGTCAGAAGGCGGAGCAGCCGCCGACGCTCCAGACGATGACGAAGTCGTCGACGCCGAGATCGTCGAGGACGACGAGGACGGCGACGCCTGATGTCAGACACACCCACGCCAGACGGCGTCGAAGCCGAGCCGGGGGTCGATGACCCCGGGTTCGGGGGTGGCGCCGAACCTCCCCCGACATCGGATCCTGCCGCCGAGCCGATCGACGCCGTCGATCCGACGACCATCTCGGTCGAAGATCTCGTGGCAGACCTCGAGCGGGTCAGCATCGAACGCGACGAGTACCTCGATTCGCTCCGGCGGCTCCAGGCCGAGTTCGAGAACTACCGGAAGGCGGTGTCGAAACGTGAAGCCGATGCTCGGGAGCGAGCCAACGACAAGATCGTCAACGAGTTGCTTCCTGTCATCGATGCATGCGACGGCGCTGTCGCCAACGGTGCCGTCGACGTCGAGCCGATCCTCAAGGCGATCGTCGACAACCTCTCCAGACAGGGCCTCGTGCGACTCGAACCGGCGGGCGATCCGTTCGATCCCGAACTCCACGAAGCGGTCATGCACGAGGACTCATCCGAGTTCGCCGTGCCGACCGTGGCCGAGGTGTTCCGCGTCGGCTACGGGTGGAACGGTCGAGTGCTGAGGCCGGCAATGGTCAAGACCATCGGCTGAGAACTCGAGCCACCATCATCGAGCAACCGTCACCGAGAACCAGCACGGAAACACACAGACCACGCAACCACCACGACCCACGAAGGGGGTGAATGATGTCGCAGCATGACTGGCTCGAGCAGGACTTCTACAAGGTCCTCGGAGTCGCCAAGGACGCCAGTGAGAAAGAGATCACGAAGGCGTACCGGAAGCTGGCCCGGCAGTATCACCCCGACGCCAACCCCGGTGACGCCAAGGCGGAGGATCGTTTCAAGGAGATCTCGGCCGCCTACGACGTCGTCGGCGACGAGACCAAACGCAAGGAGTACGACGACATTCGCCGGCTCGGTCCGATGGGCGGCGGCTTCCGAGGAGCCGGCGGTGGATCCGGTCGCGGCGGTGGCGGCGGATTCAACTTCGACGGCGTCGATCTCGGCGATCTGCTGGGTGGCGTCTTCGGACGAGGCGGCGGCGGTGGTAGTCGAGCGAGCGGTGCTGCTGCACCGGTCAAGGGAGACGACCTCGAGACTCGGCTGCATCTGAGCTTCGACGATGCTGTCGCCGGCGTCACCACGTCGGTTCACCTGACCTCCGATGCGGCTTGCTCCACCTGCAAGGGCTCGGGCTCGCGGCCCGGCACGCAGCCCTCGGCCTGCTCACGCTGCGGTGGTCGAGGTGTCCTCGACGACAATCAGGGTCTCTTCTCCTTCAGCCAACCATGTCCCCAATGTGGAGGTCGTGGTCGGGTCGTCACCGATCCCTGCGGGACCTGCCACGGAAGCGGCATGGAACGCCGACCGCGTCAGGTCAAGGTCCGGGTGCCGGCTGGTGTCAAGGACGGGCAGAAGATCCGCCTGAAGGGTCGTGGTGGCCCCGGCCGCAACGGCGGTCCTCACGGCGACTTGTTCGTGGTCATCGACGTCGCTGCCCACGAGTTGTTCGGGCGCAAGGGCAACCACCTGACGGTCGACGTGCCGGTTTCCTTCCCCGAGGCCGCACTCGGGGCGAACGTGGGTGTACCCACGCTCGAGGGAACGTCGGTCACGCTGAAGGTCCCACCCGGGACACCGTCCGGCAAGACCTTCCGTGTCAAGGGACGCGGTGTCACGTCCGGAACAAAGGCCGGCGACCTGCTCGTCACCGTCGTCGTCGACGTCCCCTCCCACCTGACCGCGGCCGAACGTACCGCCATCGAGGCGCTCGCCGACGTACTCCAGGATCCCGGACGACCGGCTGAACAGAGGAGCGGCGCATGAGCGAACACGACATCAACCGTGCGGTCTACGTGATCTCGGTCGCAGCCGAACTGGCCGGCGTCCACCCGCAAACGCTCCGTATCTACGAGCGCAAGGGGCTTGTCGCCCCGGCTCGAACCGGAGGCGGCAGCCGCCGCTACTCCGACGCCGACATCGCTCGTCTCCTCCGAGTCCAAGAACTCACCGATGAGGGGCTCAACCTCGCCGGCGTGAAGAAGGTCCTCGCCCTCGAGCGAGAACTCGCCAAGACGAGGAACACCATCAAGGAACTGGAACAACAACAGCACGACACCATCGAGCAGATCCGACGAGAAACCCGTCGAGACCTGGTCCCGATGTCACAGGCCGTCACCGTCTACCGCCGACCTCGCCGCTCCTGACATTCGGGGGACGGTCAACCACTCACTCTGAACGTCTCGAAAGGAGACTCCCATGGCCCTCGACCCAAACCGTTGGACGATCAAGACCCAGGAAGCGGTGGCTGCCGCCATCGACCGAGCCAAGACCGAATCCCACCCCGAAGTCACACCGGACCACCTTCTGCTGGCGCTGCTCAGCCAAGCCGAGGGTGTCGTCCTTCCCATCCTGAACAAACTCGGCAAACAGCCTTCGGCTCTCCGCAACGAAACCGAGGCTGCCCTCGGTGAACTGCCGAAGGCCTACGGGTCAGAAGCCAGGTTGGCCAAGACCACGAACCGGGTGATGGCTGATGCCGACTCGGTGCGAGCCGACCTCGGCGACGACTACTTGAGCACCGAACACCTCCTGCTCGCCCTCGCCAATCCAGACCCGGCCGGGCCCACTGCTCGGCGCATCGACCTCGAACGCGAAGACCTGCTCTCTGCGCTGCAGGACGTACGCGGTTCACATCGCATCACCTCCCAGAATCCCGAGGACCAGTTCCAGGCTCTGGAGAAGTACGGCCGGGACCTCACCGAGGCCGCCCGGGCCGGCAAGCTCGATCCGGTCATCGGGCGCGACGAGGAGATCCGTCGCGTGATCCAAGTCCTCAGCCGCCGAACCAAGAACAACCCGGTGCTCATCGGTGAACCCGGCGTCGGCAAGACCGCCATCGTGGAGGGACTCGCTCAGCGGGTGGTCGAGGGTGACGTTCCCGAGTCGCTCCGCAACCGTCGAGTCATCGCGCTCGACATCTCGGCCATGCTCGCCGGTGCCAAGTTCCGAGGTGAGTTCGAGGAGCGGCTGAAGGCCGTCCTCAAGGAGATCACCGACGCCGAGGGAGAGGTGATCACCTTCATCGACGAGATGCACACGGTCGTCGGGGCCGGTGCCGGCGGCGAGTCGGCCATGGACGCCAGCAACATGTTGAAGCCGATGCTGGCCCGCGGGGAGTTGCGCATGGTTGGTGCAACGACCCTCGATGAGTTCCGCAAGTACATCGAGAAGGACGCCGCGCTCGAGCGTCGATTCCAGCAGGTGTTCGTCGGCGAACCGTCGGTCGAGGACTCGATCGCGATCCTGCGAGGCCTGAAGGAGCGGTACGAGGTCCACCACGGCGTTCGTATCCAGGACGCGGCGTTGATCGCCGCAGCAACGTTGTCCGACCGCTACCTCACTGGTCGATTCCTTCCCGACAAGGCGATCGACCTGGTTGACGAGGCGGCATCGAAGCTCCGCATCGAGATCGACTCTCTTCCCACCGAGATCGACGTCGTCGAGCGCCGTATTCGTCAGCTCGAGATGGAGCAGGTGGCCCTGGGCAAGGAGACCGACGCTCACTCGGTCGAACGAGCCGGGGAGATCGCGACCGAGCTCGCCGACCTCAACGAGCAGAGCCAAGCCATGAAGGCCCACTGGCAGAACGAGAAGGACGCGATCCACAAGATCCAGCTGCTCAAGGAGCTCTACGAGAACGAGCGTCGGGAGCTCGAACGTGAAGCCGATCTCGAGAAGGCGGCGGAGATTCGTTTCGGCCGTCTCCCCGGGCTCGAACGCCAGATCGAGGAGGCCACCGCGGCTCTGGCCGAGCTCCAGTCCGAGAAGAAGATGTTGAAGGAGGAGGTCGACGAAGAGGACATCGCGGAGGTGGTCAGCCGTTGGACCGGTGTGCCCGTCAGCCGACTCATCGAAGCCGAGAGTCGCAAGTTGCTGCGCCTCGAAGCTGAGCTGCACAAGCGAGTCATCGGGCAGGACGCGGCAGTCGCCGCTGTGAGTGCCGCCATCCGTCGCAGCCGCGCCGGACTCGCCGATCCCGACCGACCGATCGGCAGCTTCCTGTTCCTCGGGCCGACCGGTGTCGGCAAGACGGAACTCGCTCGGACCCTCGCCGACTTCTTGTTCGACGACGAGCGGGCGATGACCCGGATCGACATGAGCGAGTACATGGAGAAGCATTCCGTGAGCCGATTGATCGGGGCACCTCCGGGCTACGTCGGTTACGACCAGGGCGGTCAGCTGACCGAGCTGATACGTCGCCGGCCCTACGCCGTCGTGCTCCTCGACGAGATCGAGAAGGCCCACCCGGACGTCTTCAACGTGCTCCTCCAGTTGCTCGACGACGGCCGTCTCACCGACGGCCAAGGTCGAACCGTCGACTTCAGCAATGTCGTGTTGATCATGACCTCCAACCTTCCGGGCGACCCGAAGGACTTCTTCCGGCCGGAGTTCATCAACCGGGTCGATGACATCGTGCGATTCAGCGAGCTGACCGAGGCCGATCTCTCCCAGATCGTCGGAATCCAGCTGGATCACGTCGCCAAGCGTCTGAGCGCCCAGCGGCTCGAGCTCGATGTCTCGGATGCGGCGAGAATCCACCTCGCCAAGCTGGGATACGACCCGGCCTACGGTGCCCGCCCGCTCAAGCGTGTGATCCAACGCGAGGTCGTCGACCGAGTGGCAAGCGCCATTCTCGAAGGTGACGCGCCCGAAGGCTCCACGATCGGTGTCGGGCTCCTCGGCGAGGAGATCACCATCGACGTGTTGGCCCCCGCTCAAGTGGCAGAGTGAGGCGCATGTTGTACGTGCTGCTCGGTGTCGTGTTGGTCGCATTCGTCGGATCGGTCGTCGGCGTTCGCATGCTCGGCCACGACATCGAGCAGTGGCACGTCGACCCGGTCACGGCACCGAAACCCTCGACGCCCAACTCGTATCGGGCCGGAGACGGGCCGGCAGCGCTCTTCGATCGTGACGTGCCCGTCTACTCGGTCGACCCTGCGACGCTCTCGGCGGCGTGGGATCGCATGATCCAGAACCAGCCTCGGGTCGAAGTGCTGGCCGACGATCGCCTCCCCGGCGAAGGAAGCAACCGAGTGATGGAGGGGATCGTCACGTACGTGCAGCGCAGCGCGGTGTTCGGTTTTCCCGACTACATCAGCGTTCGGTTCGTCGCCGCCGGAAGGTCAGACGACGGGCAGCTCGCGTCGACCCTGGTCGTCTTCTCCCGGTCGAGACTCGGTCAGTCCGATCTCGGCGTCAATGGCAAACGGGTGAACGCCTGGCTCGACGCCCTCGATGCCGAGTTGAACTGAGCTGACCTGAGCTGACTACCCGGGTCAGGCGAGCTCGGCCACCGTGGCCGGAGCAGCCGATCCGGTCAGATCGACAACGGTTCGCAAGTCGATGCCGTCGGTCGGTGACAGATCGACGCCGAGGCGGCGAAGCGGCGCTCCGAGGGTCGACACCATCACGTCGGTGGCAGTGGCAGCCAGGATCGCCAGGTCCAGGCGGGGCGACGCCGTCGCCAGGTAGCGAAGATCGAGGTCGCGGAATCGGGCGAAGTCGGCGTCTGATCGAGCTTCTGCCTGCCACAGACCTGTGAGTCCCGGTTGCACCATCGACCGACGTCGGAGCGCCCCGTCGAAGTCTGCTGCCTCGTGCGGAAGTGCGGGTCGCGGACCGACCAGGCTCATGTCGCCGCGGATGATGTTGATGAGCTGGGGAAGCTCGTCGATCGACAGCTCGCGGATGATGCGACCGACTCGGGTGGTCCGCGGGTCGTTCGTGATCTTGAAGAGCGGACCGGTTCGCTCACTCAGATCGAGCAACTCGGCCTGGCGGGCCTCAGCGTCGACGACCATGGATCGGAACTTGAGCATGCCGAAATCGACGCCATTGCGCCCGACCCGGCTCTGTCGGAAGAACACCGGGCCGCCGTCCGAGAAGCGAATCGCGATCGCAACCAGGATGAACATCGGGGTGACCGCCGCGAGGATCAACGAAGCTGCGACGATGTCGAACACTCGCTTTCCGAACTCGGCTGCGCGGTTCGTCCGATTCGGTGCGAACCAGGTGAGATTCGACGGGATGAGCAGACCACTCGGGGCAGAGATCGGTTCGACCGCGGTCGAGATCGACATCGTGACCCAGGTGAGCCCGGCAGCGATGGCGAACCAGAGCCAGCTCAGAGTCAGCAGGCCAACCGCTGCCAGCAGCCCTCCTGACGCCGCGATCGCCGCGGTCGTGACCGCCACCCGTTCCGCTGTCGCCGTCTTGATGACCGGTCGTTGCGTACTGCGAAGGGCGAGGCCGAGAGCGCTACCCGAAGCGACCCCCAGTCCGGTTCCGGTCAGCACGGCCGCCGCCATGCTGCCTCCGCTGAGGAGTGAGGCGGTCGTCCAGACCGCCGTCACGCTCATGCTGTCGAGCACCCGGAACTCCACCGGACGCTTCCGCCTCTTGCTCGCCACTGGTCTGCCCACCATCTCTTGATCGCCTGTGGAGGTACTGACGAGTGACGTGCGAGGAAGTCGCGAGGTTTCTTCAGGAGACCGAGCTCGGATCGAGGGCGTGCTGGTCGAGCAGGCGATGGTCGAGCGACAACAGAACCATTGCCACCGCTGCGGCGGTGGCGGTCACTGCGACCGGACCGCTGATCCCGTAACGGGCATACAGCGCTCCGCTGGCCACGGTTCCGGTACCTCTGGCGACGGTACCGATGGCACTGCTCGTGGCGAGTGCTCGGCCGCGAGCCTCGGGCATGGCCTCGCTCACGATCGAGAACGACGTGACGATGGCGTACTCGAAACCAAGGAAGAAGCACAGGAGCCCGACCAGGCCGATCGCGAGGGAAGCGTCAGCTTGGGTCATCACGGCGGCACCGACGAGTACGAGGAGCAGCGCAGCTCGAGCGCTGGTCACCTTCCCGACGCGATCAGCGAAGGTGGCCGACGACACTGATGAAGCGAGCTCGGTCGCGCCGAATGCCATGGCGACGAGACCGATCCCACCGGTGGAGACGCCGAGCCGTTCGTCGAGCCAGGTCCCGGCGATGACGATGGTGGTGAGCCCCGCCATCGCGGTCGCGGCGGAGGCGAAGATCAGTCGCCAGGCCTGCGCCGTGAGCGGGCGACGCGGGTGCGAGCCGAGTGCATCGGCGGTCGGATCGACGGCATCGGTGGTGGTGGCGACCACGACCGCCATACCGAGGGCAGCGACGGCGACGGCCACGAACGGCCCCCGCCACCCGAAACCGGTGATGAGCAGCGCAGCCAGAGGGGCGCCGATGAGCAATGCCAGCGCCCAGGACGTCTCGAAGCTCCCGATGGCCCGTGCTCTGCGATCGAAGGGCACCCTTCTGCTGAGGTAGGTGTGGCCGCCGACGGTGTAGAGCGAGACCCCGATGATCAACATCACGAACGAAACGGCGAACGCCGACAACGAACCGACCAACGCGAGACCGGCCGAGCATCCGACCAGAACCAGCGAACCGGACATGATCCACCGCTCTCGCCCGCCGTCGAGGGTTCGACCGACCAACAAGGTGCACAGACCCGCCATCTCGCCGAAGCCGAGGATCGCTGTCAGCTGCTCGGTGCTGGCGGCGAAGGCCACCGTGAGCGTCGGGAGGAAGAACGGGATCCAGCGGAGCGCCGTGTTCGCCACCGCTTTGCCTGCAGTCAACCGGACGAGCTGGGATCGGCCGACGCTCACACGATGACCCTAGCGATGCGACCCTGGCGATAGGACCCTGGCGATACGACGCCGGCTACCGGTCGGCGGGAGCGAACCCCAGTCGGTGATAGGCAGCGGCCGCCTCGGAACGGTTCTTGAGGTGGAGCTTGGCCAGGAGATTGGAGACATGTGTACTGATCGTCCGGTGGCTGACGTAGAGCTCGGCGCCGATCTCCTTGTTGGTCATGCCCTCGGCCAGGAGCGCCAGAACCTCGACTTCTCGGGCTGTCAGGCCATGAGCAGGTTCCGACGATGCCTCGGATGCCTCGACCTCCTCGGTGAGATCGATCGCCATCCCCAACTGCTCGGTGATCCGATCGGCCCCCTCACAGAGCCAGAGCATGCCAGATGACGTCCCGAGTTCGCGGAGCTCGACGAGCGTGTCGACCATACGCCCACTCGATTTCGGGGTGCCGGCCGCGAGGTGCTCGTCGGCGAGGAGCTGAGCGCGGGTCAGCGTTGCCTGGAGGATGTCCGCGCCGAATCCGTACGACTCGAGCACGTCGATGACGGCGCGCGCTTGGACCGACGTGGCTGTGTTGTCGATGGTTCGAAGCTCGAGCCGCATGAGTTCGGTCAATGCGGCCGACGCCGGATCCTGAGACGCCAGGTGCGCCACGAGCTGCCCGACATCGGTTCGCATGCGCGATGCCCGATCGATGTCCTCCGCTGCAACTGCTCGCGCCAGCCGGCACTTCTCGAGGATCGACTCGCGTGTGAACGTGATGTTGTCGCTTGCCAACTGCAGTTCGAGCGCACGATCGATGAGAGCCTCGGCGTCGTCGAAACGTCCCTGCCGACGAGCCAGTTCTGCCTCGAGGCGGTGCTGGAATCCCGTCTCCTGCGCCGAACGGAAATCACGAGAAAGGGCATTGGCGGCGGCGAGATGCTCGGCGGCGCCATCGAGGTCGCCGGCGAGCAGCCCGTGGAGGCCTGCGCTCTGGAGGATGACGAGGCCGCGCAGGCTCTCGAACGGGGTCTTCAGCAACTGTGTGATGACGGGTGCAGCCTCCACGAGGCGGCCGGACTCCACGAGCCCGAGCGCGAGATCGAGCTGGATGTCCAGCCGCAGACTCGGTCCGCAATGCTGCTCTGCGTACGTGAGACCGTCCCTCAGGACGGTGAGGGACTCGGGTGTCCGCCCCACCCGATAGTTGAGGATCATCATCTCGGTGCGGAAGGTGCTCGCCACCTGCGATGTCATGTTCTGGGCAACGGCCCGCCGACGAGCCTCCTGGACCAGCTCCACCCCGCGCTGGAGGCTGTCGGTCACCCCCAGACCGAGGGCTTTGGTCGTGAGGGCTTCGACCAAGACCACATCAGGACCGCATCGCTCGGCGATCGAAATCGCCCGTTCGGCGGCCTCGATGGCGGGATGGATCTGGCCGACGACGACCGAGAGCTTGGACGACCGATGGTGGACCTCGGCCGCTTCTGCGGACACCTCGTCTCCGACGAGCGTCACGGCGGCGGCCATGAGGTCCTTGGCCTCGGTCGGTCTGCCCATGTCGAACTGGATCGGGGCCAGTTTGGCCAGCAGGAGCGCTCGGCGCCCGTCGGACAGCGTGTGGCCGATCGTCGAGATCGCGTCCTGCAGCAGTTCGGCAGCTTCCCGCGATCGATTCGAGCCGACGAGCCAATCTGACGCAGCGACGGTCAACCGATCGCGGGTGGTCCCGGTTGCGTCCTCCGGATCGTCGACTCGCGCCCACAGGTCGATGGCGAGACGTGCGAGGTCGGCGGCGGAGTCGAAGGCAGCGACTCCGGCGGCAGCCGCGGCGGCATGTACCGCGGCGGCGATGGTGCGGGTCTGGTCATTCGCTCCCTTCCAGTGAAGGGCGAGTGTGGCGAGATCGGCCGGCGACGACGTCCTCCCGATCGTGGCGGCGATGTGCTCGGCGAGCTTGCGGTGGAGGTCCTCGGTCTCGAAGGGAAGCATGTTGCGCAGGATGGCTTCGCGCATGAGGGCATGGCCGAACGCCAGATCGGAACCGTCGATGACGATGAACGAGGCGTCATACAGCTGCCGGGTCAGCGATCCCATGTCGAGGTCCGGCAGGACCTCGCTGAGTGTGCGATGGCTCACGGGTCGACCGGCCACGGCCATGGCCTGCAACACGCGTTGCTCATCGCCAGTGAGCCGTTGGGTCCGGCTGAGCAGGAAGTCGGCCAGCGACCGGGGAAGCTCCGTCGTTCCCGCTCGCCTCGCATGGAGGAGCTCGTGGGCGAAGTAGGCATTGCCGGCGGTCCGGGCCTCGAGCTCGGACAGCGCGGCGTCGTCGACCTCGTGGCCGAGGATCGCTGCCGCCTGCTCTGCCAACGCGGATCGGGTCAGGCCTTCGAGCCCGATGGTCTCGACGTTGGGGAAACGCCGCAGTTCGGCCAACCACGTGTGGAATGCTCGGCCCCGTGCCACCGCGCCGGTTCGCTCGGAGACGATCATGAGGATGCGGCTGGTGCCGAGGGAGTGGACCACGGACGAGATCAGATCGCGGGTTGCGGCGTCGGCCCAGTGGATGTCCTCGATGATGAGCACCATGGGTCGATGCTCGGCAGCCCGGATGAGGACGGTGGAGATCGCGTCGATCAGACGGTCGACGTCGCCGGTGAGTGACGCACTGTCGACCCCGCTCGGTTCGAGTTCTGGCAGCAACGCAGCAACGTCGGCTCGGTGTCGTCCGATCACGTCGTCGGCATCCTCGGCCAAACTGGTGAGCAGCGACCGAATGATCGTGACGATGGGGCCGAAGGGCAGGGTGCGGTCCGCGTACTCGATGCAGTGTCCGGTGTGGACCGCCCAGCGGGCATCGGCCAGGTCGTCGGAGAACCGCTTGATCAGGGTGCTCTTGCCGATACCCGCCTCGCCGGAGACGAACACGATGCGAGCCCCTTCCTCGACCGATCGATCGGCCAGTTCGGTCAACCGCGCGAGTTCGTCGGCGCGTCCGACCACAACGGGGCGCATGTCATCGACGTGACTCGGGGAGTCCGAACCTGTGTCCTCCACATCGACAGTGTGGTTCATGCGGGGGTCCTCCAGGTGAGGGGATGTGCCCAAAACGACTTCGACCTCCACAGACGGGCGTGGAGGTCGAAGGCGTTGTTGGTATGTGCGATCTTGCTTGCTCAGCTCCAGACTCCACCTTGCATGAGGTTCTCCTTCCGGTTGGCGGTGGCGGCGTGTTGCCCTTGCTCAGCTCCAGCTCGTGCCGTACATGAGCATCTCCTTGGTGGTCCGACTCGCTGTAGGGGCGTGTTCCCCTTGCCCTCACCACACTGATCGCCCGGCCGCTGGAGCGGATCCGTCAGATGACGTATTCCGATGACGTAGTTGCGTCCTACGTCACCGGGCGGGTGCCGTAGAAGGCTCGAAGCTCAGTCGCTGAGGACTCCGCTTGCACTACGGTGTTCCCTTGCTCACGGTGCCTCCCCGCCAGAAGACGCGGGCGACAGAATTGACGCGAGTGCTCGCGACGATGCGTTTCGTGACCTCGTTTGCCTTCGGGTGCGCGGGAACGGTCCGCATCCTGCACATGGATGTCCTCGACTTCACGGTCGCCAAGATCGGCGTGATCATGGCGGTCTACTCCATCCTCATTGCTGTCGTCGAAGTGCCTTCTGGGGCGATCGCTGACGTGTGGGGTCGGCGCAAGACGAAGCTGTTGGCATCGTGGATCATGGTGGGGGCCTACGCGACGTTGTCCGGGGCAGATGGCCTGGTCGACATCATCTATGCGGCGGCGTTGCTCGGCATCGGTCGTGCGCTGTTCTCCGGGTCCGCCGACGCCTGGTTCGTCGACGAGATCGGTGACGCCAAGGACCCCGCGGTGCTGCATGGTCTGTCGAGGGCCGAGGCAGCTCACAACATCGGCACGGCTGCGGGCTCGCTCACTGCGGCGTTCTTGCCCCAGCTGTATTCGGGAGCGGTGCCCGACCGACTCGTCTTCGCCCCCATCTTCCTGCTCGGGGCCGGCATGCTCCTGGTCGACCTGATCGTGACGTGGCGGACCATGATCGAGAATCGCCCGCCGGAAGCCGTGCCGATCGGTGGTGTCTTCCGCACCACGATCGCCGGTCTGACGAATGCGCTCGACAGTCCCGTTCCCCGGTGGACCTGTGTCGCCATGTTGTCGGTCGGTGGAGCGGTTGCCAGCACCGAACTCCTGACGCCCATCGGTCTGGCCGACGGGGTCGGCACCGATCGAGCGCTGCTGTTCTTCGGCCCCCTCGTCGCCGGCTCGTGGGGCATCTCGGCCGTCTCGTCTCTTCTCACCGGGCGATTCGAGGCCGGCTTCGGTTCGGTCCAGCGGGCGGCCGGCGTGTTGCTGATCGCCATGGCCATGCTGTTGACGCCGGCCGCCTTCGGCCAGTGGTACTTCAAGATCTTCACCTACATCACCGTGAACTTCGCCCTCGGAGCCCTACTGCCGCTGCTGGCCATCGCGCTCCACCGTCACGTTCGAGCGGCCAATCGAAGCACGGCGGCATCCACGCTCAACTTGTCGCTGATGATCGGAGCCGCGGGTGCGTCGTTCCTGATCGGTGCCGTGTCGGAACTGGCGGCCCTCGTCGTTGCCGCTGTCGCAGTCATCGCTGCCCTTGCCCTGCTGATCCTCCGCGAGCCTGAGCCCGAGGGACCGGACACCATGCTCGACCCTGACATCGCCGAGAGCGAAGCCATGTCGACGCCGTTCGACACCTCCCCGATGACCTGACGTCGACTGGTCGCCCCAGCAGCCCGGACGCGCCGCGATGCCGAGAAAGGGGAATGAAGTCAGGCCACCAATACAGTTCCGCCCCGTGCCAGCAACAATCGTGGTCGGAACGCAGTGGGGCGACGAGGGGAAGGGAAAGTTCACCGACCTCCTCTCGAAAGAGATGTCGATGGTCGTCCGGTACCAGGGCGGCCACAACGCCGGCCACACCATCGTCATCGGTGAGGAGACGTTCAAGATCCAGCTGATCCCGAGCGGTGTGTTCTACGACCACATCACGCCGGTGATCGGCAACGGCGTCGTGGTCGATCCCTTCGTCCTGCTGAAGGAGAAGGACCAGCTCACCCGTCGAGGTATCGACTGCTCGCGGCTGAAGGTCTCCGGCAACGCCCACCTGATCCTGCCGTATCACCAAGAGCTCGATGCGCTGCACGAGCGCCATCTGGGCAAAGCGAAACTCGGCACGACGAAGCGCGGCATCGGTCCGGCCTACGCAGACAAGGCGATGCGCGTGGGCATCCGAGTGCAGGACCTGCTCGACGAGGCGATCTTCCGCCAGAAGCTCCATGCCACGTTGGCGCACACCAACAAGGTTCTCACCAAGGTCTTCAATCGTCTGCCAGTCGATCCCGATCAGCTGGCCGACAACGTGCTGGGCAACTGTCTCGAGGGCCTGGCACCACACATCGCCGACTCGGTCAACCTCATCCACGAAGCGTTGGAAGCCGATCAGCACGTCCTGTTCGAAGGTGCTCAGGCGACGTTCCTCGATCTCGATCACGGCACCTATCCGTTCGTGACGTCCAGCAATCCGATCGCCGGTGGTGTGTGCGCGGGCGCCGGCATCGGTCCGAAGGAGATCACTCGCGTCGTCGGAATCGCGAAGGCCTACATCACCAGAGTCGGCGCCGGTCCGTTCCCCACGGAGTTGTTCGATGACGACGGCGACCGGATGGTCGACATCGGACGCGAGTACGGCACGAACACGGGTCGCAAACGGCGCACCGGGTGGTTCGATGCCGTGATGATGCGTCACGCAGCCCGGATCAACGGTCTGACGGAGCTGGCCATCACGAAGCTCGACGTGCTCGACACCTTCGAGACGGTGAAGATGTGTGTTGCCTACGACATCGACGGTCGCCGAGTCGAGCAATTGCCGTACCACCAGTCCGATCTTCATCGAGCGGTTCCCATCTATGAAGAGTTCCCGGGATGGAGGACCGATCTGACCGCTGCTCGTGAACCGGGCGACCTCCACCCCAACGCGGCGACCTACCTCCGCGAGCTCGAAACTCGAGTCGGCGTGCCGGTCACACTCGCATCGACCGGTCCAGGGCGCGACCAGTTCCTGCATTTCTCAACGGTCGATTGACCGCCGGCGTCGTATCAGCGGCGCTTCGGAAGAGGGTCGGCTGCCCGTTCTTCTGCCGATGCCATGCCCCGCAGGCTCGGTGGTATCCACTTCCCTGAGCCGTCGGTGTCGGCTGGGGCGCGGCCCGGGGTGGGGTTTGCCTCGACCTCTGCCGCGGCCCGAGCCACCGGTTGCAGCGCTGCGGGTACGGGTGCCGGGGCGGAGGGTGCCGGGGCGGATGGTGCCGGTGTCGGCGGGGTCGGTTCGGGTGCCGGCGTTGCAGGTGGGGGGGCTGGAGCCGGAACGGGTGCCGGTGGGACAGGTGTCGGAGCGGCCGGGCTTTCGATCCTGCCGGGCTCGTTGGCGTCCAGTACGTCGAGATTGGTGCCGCGTGGCGGTGGCGCCGGAGGGGTCCAGGGCTCGATTCTCGATGGCGCAGGTGTGGGGTTCGCTGGCGCTGCGCTGGTGTGCGCCGCCGCAGCGAACGGATCGTTGGTCGGGGAGATCCCCTGGGATGGTTCGGTCGGCGTGTGGTGTGCATTCGCAACGGCTGCCGCCGGACCGGGATTCGGTGGTCGGACTGCCTGCGGCGCGGCCGGTGCGTGCGATGCAGAGGGGGCGAAGGGGTCGACCTCGAGCGAGCGAGCTGCGGTGAACTGCGACTGGATCGGTTTGTCGGCCTTGAGTCGAGCAAGGAGTTCGGCCGCGGTGGCACTCGCCTCCGAGGTTGGGGCCGAGGCTGGAGTGGGAGCAGGCTGCGGAGCCGCCTGGCGAGACGGTGTGTCGATCGCGAGCGGGTTCACGGATGTGTCGACCGGAGAGATTCCGGTGAACGCTTGGGCCGGCTCCGAGGCCGGCGGAGGCGGTGGCGGGGCTGGGGACGGGGCTGGGGACGGGGTGGGTGGGGGAGGTGCGGGTTCAGCGGATCGAGGCTCGGGAGTTGGTTCGGCCTGCGGTGCAGCGTCGTCGAGCCGGCCGAGGATGTCGATCGTCTCGGGCTCCTCGATCACTTCGGGCGGGCGATCCAATTCCGTCGTCCGGTCAACGGTCGGGGTTTCGTCGAGGTCGAAGTACTTCAACGCCGGAGCTTCGATGACCACGTCCTCGAGTTGTTCGAGCAGTGCCTTCTTGCGCTTCTTGTATTCGCGCTTGCTGATCGCGTGCTTGTTGCCACTTTTCCCGCGCAGACCGCTGTTGGCCAGCGCACACCCCTTGCACGTCGGTGCGTTGCGATGGCCTCGAGGGTAGAGGAGGCACGACGCGCAGAACTGGTCTCCGCACAGCTCGCAGATATCCTCGGCTCTGTCGAGCGCATTTTTTTCGCAGCGACCGTTCAACGCAATCCGTCCATCTCGTCTCCGCCTCCAATCGACCAGTTCGGGGGTGGTCTTGAGCGTTTGGGCAGCCCGTCCCATCTCTGAGGAGTCGTCATGACCATCCCGAATGTCCTGGCTGATCGATACGCCGGCTCGCAGATGGCGGAGATCTTCGACCCCGTGCACCGAATCCGCACCGAGCGCCGGTTCTGGATCGCGGTGCTCGAGGCCCAGATCCGGCTCGGGCTCGATGTCGACCCCGCTGTCGTGGAGGACTATCGAGCCGTCATCGACACGATCGACCTCGATTCGATCCGCGAGCGGGAGGCGATCACCCGTCACGACGTGAAGGCCCGGCTCGATGAGTTCTGTGCGTTGGCAGGCCATGAACACCTCCACAAAGGTCTCACTTCGAGAGACGTCACGGAGAACGTCGAGCAGCTCCTCACCTGGCGGGCCATGGAGCTGCTCGAGCACCGCTGCGTCGCTCTGCTCGAGCAGCTGGCGGCTCAGGCCGTCACCCACGCCGACACGGTGATGGTGGCCCGCACCCACAATGTGGCCGCTCAACCGACCACGCTCGGCAAACGATTCGCCCAGATCGGCGAGGAACTCGCGTTGGCGCTTGCCGCCCTGCGCTCCGAGCGAGACCGGTTCGCGCTTCGTGGGATCAAAGGCCCGGTGGGATCCCAGCAGGACCAGATCGATCTGCTCGGCTCGGTCGAGGCGGCCCAGGCCCTCGAGCTGGGCCTCGCCGCCGAGCTCGGTGTCCCGAATGTGCTCGGCTCGGTCGGACAGGTCTACCCCCGCTCGCTCGACTACGCCGTTGTCTCGACCCTGGTCCAGCTGGCCGCCGCGCCGGCCAATCTTGCGTTGCTGGTGCGGCTCATGGCCGGACACGATCTGGCCACCGAGGGGTTCCAGCCCGGACAGGTCGGTTCGTCAGCGATGCCGCACAAGATGAATACGCGGTCGTGCGAACGGATCTCGGGGCTCAGCGTGATCCTGAAGGGTCACCTGACGATGGCTGCCGGGCTCTCCGGCGAGCAGTGGAACGAGGGCGACGTCTCCTGTTCGGTCGTCCGTCGCGTCGTCCTGCCCGATGCGTTCTTCACCATCGACGGCATCTTCGAGACGACGTTCGCTGTCCTGAACGAGTTCGGCGTGTTTCCTGCCGTGGTGGATGCCGAACTCCGGCGTTATCTGCCCTTCCTGGCGACCACCAAGCTGTTGATGCACGCCGTGCGAGCGGGTGCCGGCCGCGAGACGGCCCATGAGATCATCAAGGAGCATGCTGTTTCCACCGCCCTCGCGATGCGCGAGGGCAAGGCAGACGGTTCGTTGCTGCTCGCCAAGTTGGGCGAGGACGCCCGATTCCCGGGATCCGCCGCCGAGCTCACGGCAATGGTCGGCGATGCCACCGACTTGTTGGGGTCGATCGACCGCCAGATCGCGACCTTCGTGGCTGACGTTGCGACGGAGGTCGCGGCCCATCCCGATGCTGCGGGGTATCGGGGCGAGGCGATTTTGTAAAGTGCGGACAACTCGATGCCGATGAGGAAGATGTGCTGACACGATCCCCCGAACGAGATCCGGTGCTGCTCTCTCAGACCAGCTGGTCTCGCGGACGCTGCGCCCGATCCGGACGCCATCGAACGGCGGGGTAGACGATGGCTGATCTGGTCGTTCATCTTCTGTCCGTGCCACCTGCCGCTGTCGATGGCGGTTCTGGCCACCATCTTCGGTGGCAGTGCGTTCGGCGCGCTGATCAGCAGGAACACGCTCGGGGTCGGTCTCGTCTTCGGTGCGATCTACGCGGTCGGTGTTGGCATCGGGCTTCGTCACATTCGTAAGGCGACGGCCGGACGCGACTGTTCGGACGGAACCTGCGAACTCTGATCTGGGTCAGTCCTGCACCGTGAGGTGCTCGACCAACACGTCAAACTCCCGATGGTGCGACACCAAGTGGGGACCTCGCGGAAGTCGGGCCCTGCGCCCCTAACGGTCCACCTCGTCGTTGCCTAGTTTCGCTGGTGCATCCGATCGAATTCGCGTTCGGTCGCTCATGCGGAAGGAGTTCGAGATGTCCGAGGCCATCGAGCTGCGGAAGGTGGTGAAGACGTTCGGGCCGACGCGAGCCCTGGACGAGCTGGACCTCACCGTTGCTGTCGGCGAAGTGCACGGCTACCTCGGTCCGAACGGATCCGGGAAGTCGGTGACGATTCGCACCCTGCTCGGTCTGCTCCGCCAGGACAGCGGCGAGGCCAGGTTGTTGGGCGGGGATCCCTGGTCCGATGCTGTGGCGCTCCACCACCGGCTGGCCTACGTGCCGGGCGATGTCAGCCTCTGGCCGAACCTGACCGGTGGGGAGATCATCGACTACTTCGCTCGCCTTCGCGGTGACAGCGACCTCGGACGTCGCCAGGACCTGATCGAGCGTTTCGAGCTGGACCCGACCAAGAAGGCCGGCACCTATTCCAAGGGCAATCGCCAGAAGGTGGCGCTGATCGTTGCGTTGTCGTCAGAGGCTGAACTCCTGCTGCTCGACGAACCCACGGCCGGCCTCGACCCGCTGATGGAAACGATCTTCCAGGAGTACGTGCAATCGTTGGCCGCGACCGGGCGGACGGTTCTGCTGTCCAGCCACATCCTGGCCGAGGTCGAGAAGCTGTGCGATCGGGTGACGATCATCCGGAACGGTCGTGCCGTGCAGAGCGGCACCCTCGACGACCTCCGGACCACGACCCGTACTGCCATCACTGTGGCGACGGATCGTCCCATCGTCGGCCTCGACGACCAGCCCGGTGTGCATGCCGTTCGCAGTGTCGACAATCAGGTGCACTTCGAAGTCGACAATGCTGCTCTCGGGACGGCGATGAAACACGTTGCCGAGTTCGGAGTTCGTTCGCTCGTGAGCCAGCCGCCCACGTTGGAGGAGCTCTTCCTCCGCGAGTACGGAGCCACGCCAACCGGCGACAACGGGGCGACCTCGTGACTCCGGTGGCCGTGCGCACGACCGTCGGTCACCCGTTCGTCGGGGTCGGCCAGTTGCTGGTATTCATGGCTCGGCGCGATCGGTTGCGCGCACCGCTGTGGATCGTCGGCATCGTCGGGCTGGTTGCGGTTTCTGCTGCGAGCATCATCGGCTTGTACGACTCGCCGGCCGGCTTGCAGGAGTACGCCGACCTCGCCGGCACGGAGAGCGCGATGAAGGTCGTCGCCGGGCCCGGCTATGGACTCGATGCGCCAACTCTCGGTGCGGTGATGATGAACGAGGTCCTCCTCTACTCCTTTGTGTCCGTGGCGCTCATGTGCATCTTCCTCACCGTTCGCCACACGCGTGCTGAAGAGGAGACGAACCGAACAGAACTCGTCCGATCGACGGCGGTGGGCCGCCACTCGATCCTGGCGGCAGCCGTGCTCTGGATCACGGCCATCAACGCCGTTGTCTGTGTCGGTCTGATCTCCAGCCTCATCGCCTTCGGCCTCGGGTCGCGTGGCACGCTTGCCTACGGCACCGCATGTTTCGGTGTCGGCCTCGTGGCAACGGGAACGGCAGCACTTGCTGCTCAGGTGGCCGGAACGGCCAGGGCAGCGCTGGGAGGAAGCGGTATCGCTCTTGGTGTGGCGTTCGTTTTGCGTGCGGTCGGCGATCTGGGGACAGCAGGGGTCGTGTGGCTGTCGCCGCTCGGCTGGGCCCAGTCGATTCGGGCCTTCGCCGACGAACGGTGGTGGGTGTTGGCGGCGTTGATCCTGGGCGCAGTCGTCCTGTTGGCTGCCGCACTCATGGTGGCCGCCAGGCGCGACTACGGGTCTGGTGTTCTCACGCAACGGGCCGGCCCGAGCTCGGCCGGGCGACTGTTGTCGACGCCGCTCGGGTTGGCGGCGCGACTCCAGCGCACCGCGGTCATCAGCTGGACGCTCGCCTTGGCGATGATGGGGTTCTTCTACGGCATCGTTGCTGACGAGGCCGACAAGTTCCTCGAGAACGAGGCCATTGCCGAGATGTTCGCCCAAGCCGGTGGTGGCTCACCGGCCGAGATCTTCCTTGCGACCTCCGTGGTGATCCTCGGCCTGATCACGTCTGGTTTCACCGTGTCGAGCGTGCTGCGGCTCCGGGGTGAGGAGACGGGCGGGCGGGCCGAGGCCGTGTTGGCGACTCCGGTGGCCAGACGACGGTGGCTCTGGAGCCACCTGGCGGTTTCGGTCCTCGGGACCCTGCTCATCATGGTGGCAGCGGGAATGGCGGTGGGGTTGGGCTACGGGCTCCAGGTCGGTGACCTCGGCGAGATCCTCTCGATGTCGGGAGCGGCGGCCAACATGGTCCCGGCGCTGCTCGTGCTGTCCGGCATCGCGGTGGCCCTGATCGGGTTCCGACCTGGGTGGGCGACCCTCTCCTGGCTGGCAGTTGCGGTCTGCACGGTCGTGTCGTTCCTGGGTGAGATGCTGGATCTGCCACAGTGGGCCCGCAACGTCTCGCCGTTTCAGCACGTTCCGGCAGTCCCGGCGGCGGAATTCGCGCTGACTCCGACCCTCGTCCTGCTCGTGGTCGCGCTCGTCTTGATGGCGTTCGCCACGATGGCCATGGATCGCCGCGACGTCGGCTGAGGCAACGCTCAGGTCGTCGCGTTGGTTGCCGGACCAACCCGAGCCGCCGATGTGATCGGGGGTAGACGCAGGGTCAGCAACCAGGTGACGGCCAGGAAGGCGGCGGACCCCCACAGGGCTGCCTCGAGTCCACCCCAGAGTGCCAGGACGCCCGAGAGCAGGGTGCCGACGAGTCGGCCGGTGGCGTTGGCGGAGTAGTAGAAGCCCACGTCGAGCGAGACATCGTCGCCTTCGGCGTAGGCGAGGATGAGGTAGGAGTGGAGCGAAGAGTTGAGCGCGAACACGATGCCGAAGACGATCAGCCCGCCGACGACAGCGATGGTGGTCTGGATGTCGAGGCTCACCGTCACCGCGATCAGCGCCGACACCGCAGCCAATGTCAACGCCCAACGTCTGGCGGCGACGATCTCGGCCGTCCCGCCATCGAGGGCCGGGCGGAGGAACCGGGGAGCCGCCGATTGCACGATGCCGTAGCCGATGACCCACAACGCCAGGAACCCGCCGATCCCCTCGAACGACCATCCGAGGACGTCGTCGAGAAACACCGGCAGGGCCACGACGAACCAGATGTCGCGCGAACCGAAGAGGAAGAAGCGGGCTGCCGCAAGTCGGTTGACGGCCGTCGACTTGGACAGGATCGATCGCAGCGGGGTCTTCTTCGCTGCTCTCCCGATGTCCTCGTCGAGCAGCACCGCCACCAGTATCAGCGCGGCAGCAATGAGGCCGGCCATGGACCACAGTGCGGCGTCGTATCCGATCCACGACAAGAGCGCGGCTCCGACGAAGAAACCGACACCCTTGAGCGCGTTCTTCGATCCGGTGAGGACGGCGACCATGCGAAAGAGGGCACCGTCGGCGTCGCCGGCCACGAACTTCACGGCGCTCTTCGAGCTCATCTTCGTGAGATCCTTCGCCACCCCGGACAACGCTTGGGCTCCCATGACGAATCCGACCGAGACCCCTTCCTTCCATCCCGGGTCGTGGAACGTCAGTGCCGCCAGTGCGACCACCTGGAGGCCGAGCCCCGTGAGCAGTGTCCGATTGAGACCGGACCGAGCGCCGACCCACCCGCCGACGAGGTTGGTGACGATCCCCATGAACTCGTACAGGAGGAACAGGAATGCAATCGACACCGGCGAGTAGCCGAGCTCGTGGAAATACAGGAGCACCAGCATGCGCAACGCGCCGTCGGTGAGGGTGAACGCCCAGTACCCGCCGGTGACGAGTGCGTAGTTCCGGACCTTCATCGCGCCGGGAGGGTCGAAGCCACGCGTTCGGTGAGGTCGGCCATGCGGAAGGCGTATCCGTATTCGTTGTCGTACCAGATCAGGATCTTGACCATTCGGCCATCGACCACGAACGTGGACGGTCCATCCACGATGCCGGACCGGGTGTCGTTCGTGTAGTCGGCCGACACGAGCGGACGGTCCTCGAACCCGAGGATTCCGGCCAGCTCGCCCTGGGATGCTTCTCGGAGAAGCCCGTTGACCTCGTCGGCGGTGACGTCGCGCTGCATCGTGAAGACGGCGTCGGTCAGCGATGCGTTGAGCAGCGGCACCCGAACCGCCAGTCCGTTGAGTTTCCCGGCGAGCTCCGGGTAGATCATCGTGATCGCCGTGGCCGAACCGGTGCTCGTCGGAATCAAGGAGTTCAAGGCCGAGCGGGCTCGGCGCAGATCCTTGTGGGGAGCGTCGACGACCACCTGCGTGTTGGTGACGTCGTGGATCGTCGTGATCGCCCCGCGTTCGATGCCGATCTGCTCGTGAAGCACTTTGACGACCGGGGCCAGGCAGTTCGTCGTGCACGACGCCGCGGTCACGATGTGATCGGTCGCGGGGTCGTAGAGCTGGTCGTTGCAGCCCATCACGATGTTCAGAACCCCGTCGCTCTTGACCGGAGCGGCAACGATCACCTTGCGAATCGCCCGTCCGAAGTAGGGCGCCAGCGTTTCGGTTGTCCTGAAGGCGCCGCTGCACTCCAGCACGACATCGACGCCCGCCTCGTCCCACGGCACGGCCCCTGGGGTGTCGTGCGACGAGAAGCCGACCTCGTGGCCGTCGATCCTGAGCGTGGCGCCATCGGTGCCGACCGACCCGGGGTAGCGCCCGTGCACCGTGTCGAAGTCCAGCAGGTGTGCGGCGGTGGTGGCATCGCCCGCGTGTTCGTTCACATGCACCAACTGCAGATTCGGGCGGTCGCGTAGGCCGCGCACGACCAGGCGGCCGATGCGCCCGAACCCGTTGATTCCGATTCGAACGGTCATGTGGAGCCTCTCCTCGTCAATGCCGAGACGTTCTCCGGTGCAGTGCCGGCGAAGTCGGTCATTCGGTCATGTCTATCACTCGGCACGCACTGACCGAGAGAACGTTCAATGGACTTCGAGTGAACGGATTCCGGCCACGTGGTGACCTTCGTCCCTTGGGATGGTCCAGGCGTGAGCCCATGCTTCGGGCGATAGATCACTCCTACGAAGGATCCTCCCATGGCTGACCAGATTCCTTCTTCGACACCACCCGTCGACCCGAACCAGAGGCCTCCGCGGGATGGGGTGCCCCAATGGTTTCTCGGTGCAGCAGGCGTCCTGTTGATCGCGATTCTTGCCGGTGTCCTCGTCCTGTTGTTCCTCGATGACGGGGAGGTCGTCGAGACGGTCGAGACCACGGTGTCATCGGTCTCGACGACATCGGAGGACTCGACCACCACGACGACGGACTCGGCCACCACGTCGAGCGATGAGCCGACGACGACCGCCCTCACGACGACGACCGAGGCGTCTACGAGCACCGAGCCGGATTCGACCTCGACGATCCCTCGAAGACTACGCGACGGCAGTGTGGCCGTGGTTCGACTCCGACGTTCGCTACAACGACCCGCTCGAGGCGGCCGTCGGTTTCGCCACTGACTACCTGGGTTTCGTGGAGCCGGTCGTTGGCGAGTTCCTGCAAGGAGACAGCAGGTCCGGCGAGGTGGAGGTCCAACCAACGATCGAAGGACCGGTGACGACCGTGCTCGTCAGACAACTGGGGAGTGACGATCAGTGGTGGGTGCTGGGCGCTGTCGCTTCGAACATCCTCGTGGAGGAGCCCGATGCCTTCTGTGAGGTGTCGTCTCCCTTGACCGTGGCCGGCGAAGCCCTTGCGTTCGAGGGCAACGTCGAGGTCCAGCTTCGAGCGGACGGCTCCGAGGATGCGTTGGCCACGACGTCGGTCATCGGTGGCGGATCCGAGATGGCCCCGTTCACGGGTGAGCTGACGTTCGTGGCTCCCGGCACGGACTCCGGTGCGATCGTCTTCCTCAGCCGAAATGCTCGGGACGGAGGGGTGTGGGAGGCAAGCGTCATCCGGATCTCGTTCGGGGCCGGCGGCTGCTGAGGCTGCCCGAAAACCGACACTGCCCGAAAACCGACACTGCCCGAAAACCGACACCGGGTCGGCACCAAGCGGTGCCGACCCAGTGTTGCTCGGTGGTCGGGACCGGCGTCGATCCGGTGACCTACCGCTTTTCAGGCGGTCGCTCTGCCAACTGAGCTACCCGACCATGTATTGACTCGGGCCCCTGGGGGCCCTCCTCAAACCGGAGAAATTCGCAAGGCGAATTTCTCCACCTGGGCTGAACGAGAGGAACCTGCACGGAGCAAGCCTCTGACCGTTTCCTCGGAGAAATTCGCGCAGCGAATTTCTCCAAGAAACTGAAGCCCCCCAGGGGGCTGAAGTTTCCGCGGTCCCGACGAGATTTGAACTCGCGACCTCCGCCTTGACAGGGCGGCGTGCACTCCAGACTGCACTACGGGACCTTGCCACTCTCCACGAGCGAACTCGTGGCGAGAGACCGGTGACTATAGGGGCAGGTGGATCCTTTTGCTTCAAGAATCCAACCCGCCGATATCGACGTACCCCCAACGGGATTCGAACCCGTGTTCCTGCCGTGAAAGGGCAGTGTCCTAGGCCGCTGAACGATGGGGGCCAGAAACACCCGAGGATGCTCCACCCCGAAACGAGGCTGCGCCAATCTAGCACTGCTGATCGCTTCGTCCAACGGGGGAGTGGGGCGATCCAGGTCGCCGCCGGTCGAGGGCTACAGTCCGCCTCGTGATCGTCAGGTCTGGGCTCGTCAGGACGGGGGCTGCGGCGGCGCTCGGATATCTCCTCGGGTCTTTTCCCAGTGCCGACCTGGTCAGTCGGTCGATGGGTGGGTCCGATCCTCGCCGCTCTGGCTCTGGCAACCCAGGTGCCGCCAATGTTGCGTCGACCATCGGGCCGACGGCCGGCTTCGTGACGTTGGTCGCAGACATCGGAAAGGGTGCCGCCGCCGGACGGCTCGGACTGCGGCTCGCCGGTTCCGTCGGCGCCGACGCCGCGGCGACGGCGGCTGTCATCGGACACTGTCACCCCGTGTGGAGCGAGTTCCGCGGCGGCAAGGGCGTGGCGACCAGCGTTGGTCAGGTGCTGGCCACCTTTCCCGCCTACTTCCCGCTCGACCTCGCCGTCGCAGTGGCGACAGCAGCACTCCCCGGCTGGAAGCAGCGGGCCTTCGCAGCGACGACCGTCTCGTCGGTGGCCTGGGTCGCCGGCTCGGCAGTGTGGTGGCGGCGACAGCTGCCGAATGCCTGGGGTCCGACGCCGTCGATGTCGCTTCCTCTCGGGGCACTCGCCTCGTCCCTCGTCATCCGAGGACGATTCCTCGACGCAGATCGGCGTGCGCCATGACGATCGCCTTGGTGACGGACTCGTCCTCGCAGCTCTCGCCGGCACTGGCCGCTCGCTTCTCGGCCCGCGTCGTCCCGGTGACCGTGTCCATCGACGGGACCGATCACCGCGAAGGTGTCGACATCACCGCCGATGGCTTCTACGAGTTGCTGCGCGCCGCCGAACGGTCTGGGCGTGGGGCGCCCGAGGTCGCGACCGCTCAGCCCAGCGCCGCGGCCTTCGTCGCTGCCTTCGAGGAGGCGATCGCCGATGGGGCCGATGCGATTCTCGCAATCCTCGTCGGATCGGCCTACTCCGGAGCGGTGAACAGCGCTGAGGTCGCGGCACGAACGGTCATGGCGCACCACTCGGACATCACGGTCTCGGTCGTCGACTCGGGAACGGCGTCGTTCGGGATCTCTTGTGCGCTGTGGGCTGCCGCCGATGCCGTCGCCAGCGGTGTCGACCTGGACCAAGCGGGTGCCGCCGCACTCGATCGTGCGGCACACACGTCGTCTGTCTTCGTGATCGACGGTCTGGAGTTGGCCCGTCGCTCCGGACGCTTCGGTCAGGTCGATCTCGAGACCGGGGATGAAGTGATGGTGTTCACCTCCGGCCCGGCCGGTCTGGACGTCATCGGCAACGCCAAGACGACGACCGAGGCACTCGATCTGATGGTCGGCGCGCTCGTTGCGACGAGCGAACCCGTGACAGTGGCGGTCGGCCGAGCGGGGCCGCAGGTCGATGACGTCACGACGGCCTTCCGCGAGCGGCTCGTGGCCGAGCCGAGCGTCGTCGATGTCGTCGACTACCGGGTCGGTCCATCGATCGCGGTCCACACCGGTCCCGCCACCGTTGGTGCCTTCGTCTTTCCCCTCTGATCAGTCAGTCGTCGGTTGGTTCGGGAAGAGCGTCGCTCAATGCCTCCACGATCTCGTGGAGGACCGATCCGAGCACGTGGTAGATCTCGAGGATCGGGAGTCGAGGATCGTCCGGGTCGACGTCGGCGTACGAGTCGTCTTCGGCCACATCGAGCTTGGTCCCGATCACGAGGCGGAGGTCGTTCGTGAGTGCCATCCAGTCCGTGAGCTCGTCCTCGGTGAGCACCTCGTTGTCGTGGGTTCGCCGCACGGTGGCGACGGCGACGCGGCGGGCGTCGCTCAGCTCGGACCGTGCCAGGATCTGGTAGCCGGCATCCTTCTCGGGGTCGTCCGGATAAGCCGTGGGGAAGAGTCGTCTGAGATCGGGATCGTCGGAGTCGATGACCTCTTCGAGCTGTCCCCCGAGGTCGACGAGCAGCGCGGGAATGCTGCGATGGAACGACTGGACGAAGGTGCCGTCGCTCCGCCGCTTGACCGCTCGGTTGCGGAAGATCATGGCGTCTGTTGCTCCATGGTCGCCCACAGGCCGTGGTGATGGAGACGGTGGACGTCGGATTCTGCCTCGGTTCGGTCGCCGGATGACACGACGGCACGGCCCTTTTCGTGGACGTCGAGCATGAGGCGTTCCGCCTTCTGCTTCGTGTAGCCGAACAGCTTCCGGAACACGAACGTGACGTAGAAGGTCGTGTTGATCGGGTCGTTCCACACGATCACCTGCCACGGCAGATCAGTTGCGACGAGAACGTCGCCTTCGGCTTCGACCTCACCCTCTGGCAGGATCGGGTCAGCCATGGACGAGATCCTCTGCTCGAGCCCGATTCGGGATCTCGGCCGCTCGTTCGAACCAACCGAGATGCATGTGCAGGATCAGAAGGAAGAACACCACGGCACCGATGACGTGCAGCATCACCAGCACCGGTGGGACACCGAGGCTGTACTGCAGGTAGCCGAGACCACCCTGGACGACGGCAACCGCGATCGGTGCCCGCAGGGCAAGGGGAGCAATTCCGGCCCGCTGCATTCGGACCGCCAGCCAGACCAGGAGACCAAGCGTGACCCATGCGGCCAGGGAATGCACCCTGGACACGTCAGTCAGCGAGAGGTTGAGACGATCGGCACGGAAGTCGCCGCTGTTGGGCCCGGTACCGGTCACCACGGTTCCGGCCACGAGCAGTACGACGGATGCACCGACGATGGCTCGACTGTGTCGGACGATGCCATTCGGCACGGTCGGAGTCGGCGGACCGGCGTCACCACGAGCTTTCGCCAGCAACACCATCGCGTTCCACAACAGGACCATCGAGAGCAAGAAGTGCGCACTCACCAGCAACGGGTGCAGGTCGAGGCGGACCGTGACCCCGCCGAGCACGATCTGGCCTGCGACGCCGGCGACCAGATACCAGGCCCAACGGACGAGATCCGATCGTCGCGGCCTGCGCCGGTAGGCGGTCAGCACGGCGACGCCGACCCCGACCCCGACCACGCCGGACAGGAGTCGATTGCCGAACTCGATCCAGGGATGGAACCCCCATTCGGGAGCGATCTTCTCCTCGCTGCACGTGGGCCAGTCCTCGCAGCCGAGGCCGGATTCGGTGAGCCGGACCAACGCCCCGGTGAACACGATCAGCGTGAGCAGGACGCCCGCGGCGACAACGACCTTGCGATAGGAGGCCGGTGAGACGCCGCCGGCCGAAGTCTCGCTCGTCGAACCCATGGGTCAAAAGCTATGTCACAGAGCGGCGAGGTGGGCACCCGGGAATCGGAAATCTGCGCAGACTTCCCCTGAGACTTCCGGCCGGGGACCTCTCGTGGCTACCCTCGCCGTTGTGGCTGTCACCGCTCTGAGCGCTCGATCGCGTACCAGCTCGTTCATCGCGCTCACCAAGCCGCGCATCATCGAGCTGCTCCTGGTCGTCGACCGTGCCGACGATGATCGTGGCCGAGCGAGGCATGCCGTCGCTGTGGCTCATCGTTGCCACCGTGCTCGGTGGCACGTTCGCAGCCGGCGGCGCCAACGCCATCAACATGTATGTCGATCGCGACATCGACGGCGAGATGGAACGGACCAAGAACCGTCCGCTGGTGACCGGCGAGATCCAGCCGACCGAGGCACTCGTGTTCGCCGTCGGCCTCGAGATCGTCGCGTTCGTCTGGCTCTGGGCCTTCGTCAACCTGCTGTCGGCCTTGCTCGCCGTCGCCGCCTGTCTCTTCTACGTCTTCGTCTACACGCTCTGGCTCAAGCGCACCTCGAAGCAGAACATCGTGATCGGTGGTGCTGCCGGCGCCATGCCGGCCCTCATCGGGTGGTCGTCGATCACGAATACCGTCGAACTGCCGGCCGTGATCCTGTTCCTGATCGTCTTCTTGTGGACGCCACCCCACTTCTGGGCGCTCGCCATCCGCTACTCGGACGACTATGCGGCAGCGAGCGTGCCGATGATGCCGGTCATCGACGGTCAGCGCTCGACCGCCCGCCAGATCTTCGGCTATTCGCTCGCCGTCTGGGCCGTGAGCCTCTGGTTGTGGGCGGCCGCCGACATGGGCTGGATCTACCTCGCCGCTGCGATCGGCATCGGAGCAATGTTCTCCGGACGGGCGCTCCAGATGGTGCTCGAACCCGATGTCGAGCTTCTCGAGAAGCGGGCAATCAAGTATTTCACGTTCTCGATCACGCACCTCACCGTTCTCTTCGGTGCGGTCGCCATCGATCAGCTCGTCGGCTGGGGCGTGTGAACATTTCATTGTGGCGACGAAGGCGGTTACAGTACGGCGGCGCTGTGTGCCTGTTGGCACCCTGCGTGCCGACGTCGTCACCGCTCCACGCTCGCATCACCGCGCTGTGCTTCACTGCCCCGATTCACCGCAAGATCCACCAATCGCCGATGAGGTCCCCGCTTTCATGGCTCTGACCGAAACACGTCCCGACACCGAAGCCGAGTCGGCTGCCGTCGTCGAGACGGCCACAATGCCCACCGTCGACGCTGTTCTCGGAACCGGAGACCACAAGACCATCGGCCGCCTCTGGATCGGGAGCGGCATCCTGTTCCTCATCGCCGGGCTCGTGATGGAGCTGTTGTCAACGGCCGAGATCGCTGATCTCTCCGGATTCGCCGTTGCCGACGACGGCAATCAGCTCACCCAGTTCTGGTCGCTGGGCCGCGATCTCCTGCTCTTCGCCGGCGTCGTGCCGCTCTTGGTCGGCATCGCCACGTACATCGTGCCGCTCCAGGTCGGCTCGTCGAGCCTTGCCTTCCCCCGCGGTGCAGCGGCGGCCTTCTGGACCTGGCTCCTCGGAGTGATCGTCCTCGTCCTCGCCTACATCATGAACGGCGGTCCGGCCGGCGGCCGGGTCGACTACGTCGTGCTCTGGACCCTCGCTCTCGGCGTCGTGATCGCCGCCCTCCTCTGGGCGCTCATCTGTGTCGCCACCACCGTGCTCGGTGCTCGAGCCACCGGAATGGCGCTCGAAGACGTCCCGGCCAGCAGCTGGGGTTTCCTGGTCTTCGCCACCGGCGCCATCCTCGCCCTTCCGATCCTGCTGTCCGAGCTGGTCATCGCCTACCTCGACGTCCGCTACGGCTTCTTCCCGGACAAGGCAGGTCGCACGGCCCTCGTCGGCGTCGCCGACTCGATCAATCTCGTTCCGGCCCTCTACTTCGTGGCCGTTCCCGTGCTCGCCATGGCGGTCGACATCATCGGCGTCCACACCGGTCGCCCGGCCCGATTCCACAAGACCTTGCTCGCCGTGATCGGCCTCTTCGGTTTCCTGGCGTATGGCGCTGACATGCTCAGCTTCGCCTGGCGAGGCCGCCCCTTGGAGTTCGACAATGGCGTGCTGGTCGTTGCCACGCTGGCGTGTGTGCTGCCGATCCTGCTGATCCTGGCCATGACCGGGGAATCCATGGCCAAGGGCAAGCCACGGATCAACACCCCGCTGGCTGGATCCATGCTCGGTGGGGCGCTCCTGCTTGCCGGTGCCGCTGCGGCGGTGCTCGGTGTGGTCGATCCCGCCCTCGGCTTCGTCGAGGACATCGGGGACGAGGAGATCGACTTCTCGATGGATCTGTTCGGCACCTCGTTCCACTGGGGTGTGCGTGGCTTCGTGATCGGAGCTGTGATCCTCGGACTCATCTCGGCGGTTCACCACTGGGGTCACAAGATCTGGGGCCGCACCCTCGACGACCGACTCGGCTTCCTCGAGGTGCTGGCCGTCGCGGCAGGAACCTTGGCCTGGGGCACCGGCAACATCGTGGCCGGATTCCTCGACCAGCCCGGGCTTCCAGCAGTCGACTCGTCAGGTGACAGCACGGTGGAGCTCATGAACGTGATCAGCACCATCGGCGTCGCCCTCGTGGCCGGCGGCGTCGCACTGCTCCTGTTGAACGTGCTGGGCGTGATCGCAGGCAGAGTCGGTACCGCCGCCGAGCCGTGGACGGGTGCCACGCTCGAATGGGCTACGACATCGCCCCCGATCGCCAACAACTTCGCCGAGGCACCGGTGGTGACCTCGGCGCTACCCCTGCTCGACATGGCGCTCGCCGAGCGAGATGGCGACGCCTCGAGCGACGGAGAGGTTGCCTGATGAGCACCGCAGTCACACCGGTCAGCGGTGTCGATGTCAGCGTCCGTGACACGATTCCTGCCGCAGTCGCACCAGCTGCGCCCGCCCGTCCTCGCCTGTTGCTGCTCGGAACCGGGTTCGCTTCCGCCGCCGTCATCATGCTCATGGCCGGCCTGATCGGCATCTACACCCGAACTCGGGCCGGCGTACTCGGCGTCCGGAGAGGTGTGGCTACCGAGCGGCGTCACGATCCCACTCACGCAGCCGAACATGATGGCCATCACGATGGTGTTCTCGGTCTTCATCATGATCTGGGCGATCTCGTCGCTCGGGCGTGGCGATCGTGCGATGGCCTACGTTGCGCTCGGCCTGGTACTCCTCATGGGGTTCTCGGTCATCGCCCAGACCGGCTATCTCCTCACGATCATGGAACTCGGGATCGCCGACGACCTTCGAGGTCCGCTGATCTACGGCGTGATCGGCACCCACCTCGCCATTCTGGGCGCGGCCATGGGGTTCGTTGCGGTCATGACTCTCCGAGCCCTCGGCGGTGAGTACAGCGCCAAGGATCGCGAAGGCGTCTATTCGGCCGCCATGTTCTGGTACGTCACCGTCTTCCTGTACATGGTGGTGTGGTTCACCATCTACATCACCAAGTAGGTCGTCATGTTCACCTGGGGTTCCAAGTTCTTTCTCGCTCTGATGGCTGGGGCGCTGATCGGCGCCGTCGCCTATGGCCTCGTCACCGGCGGTGGTCCGGTCGGGGTCGTCAGCGCTGGCTACAAGGGTGGTGTCGGCGATCACCTCGGCTACTCGGTGCTGGTCTTCGCTGCCGTCTCCCTCGGTCTGCTCGGCTTTCTCAGCGTCCTCGTGCGTGACGGTGATGCCGAGGTCATGGCAGCTCGGGCCGGCGTGCCAACGGTGCCGGCCGTCCAGCAGCCGGCCGACCCGTCCTACTGGAGCCCGATCGCCGGGTTCGGCGTCGCAGCGCTCATCATCGGTCTTGCCCTCAGCCCCGTCTTCTACATCCTCGGCATCGCCGTCCTCGTCGTCACGGCGCTGATGTGGGGAGTCCAGGCCTGGGCCGATCGCGCCACCGGAGATCCCGAGGTCAACCGAGTCGTCCGCAGCCGTGTGCTGGGTCCCTTGGAGCTTCCGATGCTCTCGATGCTCGGCATCGCCGCCGTGGCGGTCGGTGTCAGCCGGGTGTTCCTTGCTGCATCCAAGACCGGAGCGACGATCGCCGGCACGCTCTTCACGGTCTTCGTCTTCGGAGCCGCGGTGTTGATGTCGAAGGTGAACCTCAAGCGCAGCGCCGTCAATGGCATCGTTGCGCTCGGTGCGCTCGCCATCCTGGCCGGCGGCATCGTCGGCGCCGCTGTCGGCGAGCGCGACTTCCACGAGCACGAAGATCATTCCGGAGAAGAAGGCTGATGGCGCCCGCTGTGATGAATGACACGTCCGGTTCAACTTTGCGAACAGACGCCAACTCCGCCAGGCTTGAGAATCACATGACCAGAATACGATCCATCGTTCGCTCGGGCCCGCTGCTCCTGGGACTCACCCTCATCGCCGCCGCCTGTGCGGAGGACAAGCCGCTCAACACCTACGGGGCGAAAGGGCCGAAGGCCGAGCAGATCGAGAACTTCAGCTATTGGATCTGGCCCCCCATGATCGTCATCTTCATCCTGGTGTCGATCGGCGGATGTGTCCTGGCATGGAAGAACCGGGTGAAGCCGGAAGACTTCGATCACGACGACCTCCCGGAGCAGGTCCACGGCAACGCCAAGCTCGAGTGGGGATGGACCGCCGCACCAGCCGTGATCCTCGCAATCGTCGCCGTTCCCACCATCCTCGTCACCTTCGACCTGGAGCAGAAGAACGACGCCCCTGCGGCGCAGAGCGAGTGCCGCCTCAATGCCGATGGCACCCGGTCTGGCGAGCTCGATGTGATGGTCGTCGGCCAGCAGTGGTGGTGGGAGTACCGCTACGACACCGACTGCGACGGCTTCTTCGAAGATGCCAACGGTGACGGCGTCATCGACGAGATCGATCAGGAATGGCCGCTCGAGATCGCACTCGACGACGACGATCTGGTCGTTGCCAACCAACTGGTCATTCCCGCAGGCGAACAAGTCGATCTCACGATCACCTCCCGCGACGTCATCCATTCCTTCTGGCTGCCTCGCCTCAACGGCAAGCGCGATGCCGTGCCTGGCCGCATTCACACCTGGTCGATCGAAGCGGACGAACCTGGTGAGTTCAACGGCTGGTGCACCGAATACTGCGGTCTGTCCCATGCCCGTATGCGGATGAGCGCTGTTGCCCTGCCGGCGGCCGAATTCGATGCCTGGGTCGAGAATCAGCTCCAACCGGCAGACATCCCCGAAACGCGGCCCGCACTGGCCGAGGGCGAACGTCTTCCCCGGGCCGAGGACTTCGAAGGCGAGGCCCTCGAAGCATTCTTCGAACAGGAAGAGCAGTACTTGGCCGCAGAGGGTCGGGCGCTCTTCCAAGCCGTGTGCACGTCATGCCACGTCGTGCGGGAAGACCCGGCTGACGCCGACGGAACTGCCTACGACTACGGCCGTGACTTCGAAGCGGCGCTGTTGGCTCGGGCCGCCCCCGACCTCACCCACTTCGCCACCCGCTCGGTGTTCGCCGGCGCCATCTACAGCCAGTACGCCGAGGTCGATGCCGATGACGACGATCTGCTCGAGATCTTGGATGGTGAGGGTGCGACCTACCTCGAGCTCTCCGAGGCGCTGCGCCTCAACGAGGCGCAACTCAAGCGGTGGATCAGCAATGCCCCGGCGCAGAAGGCAATGGATCCCGACAATCTGCTCGGAATGCCGGCCTTCCCCCAGTTGACCGAACAAGATCTCGAAGCACTGGTCGCCTACTTGGCGACGCTCGATTGAGCAGGAGCTGACATGGCAATCATCGAGAACGAACCATTTGCACTTCCATCCGGAGAGGCTCCAGCCGTCGAGAACCCACTGGGCGTGTTCTCCCGACCCCGCCAGTACACGGGCCTCAAGAACTGGTTGACCACCGTCGACCACAAGAAGATCGGCATCATGTACGGCGGTGCCGCCATGTTCTTCCTGCTCATCGGCGGTCTGGCGGCCCTGCTCATCCGCATCCAGCTGGCCACGCCCAACAGCAGCTTCCTGTCGGCCGACGCCTACAACCAGATCTTCACGATGCACGGCACGGTGATGATCTTCCTGGTCGTGATGCCGATCGGCGCCGCGTTCGCCAACTATCTCCTGCCGCTGCAGGTCGGGGCCCGAGACGTCGCCTTCCCCCGCATCAACGCCTTCAGCTTCTGGGTGTTCCTCTTCGGTGGTCTGCTGCTGAACACCAGCTGGTTCCTCGGTGGAGGGGCCGACGGCGGTTGGTTCAACTACGCACCCAACAACGGGGTTGCCTACTCGCCGTCGAACGGCATCGACTTCTGGAACGTCGGCTTGCTCATCGCCGGCATCGGGTCGCTGTCCGGTGCGGTCAACCTGATCACGACCGTTCTCAACATGCGGGCCCCTGGCATGACGCTCATGCGGATGCCGATCTTCGTGTGGATGACCCTCGTCACCCAGTTCCTCCTGCTGTTCGCCATCCCCGTCCTCACCGTCGCCCAGATCCTGCTGCTCATGGACCGCAACTTCGGTGCGAGCTTCTTCGCCGTCGATCTCGGCGCCGACCCCTTGCTGTGGCAGCACCTCTTCTGGATCTTCGGGCACCCCGAGGTGTACCTGATGATCCTGCCGGCCTTCGGCATCGTGTCCGAGGTGATTCCCACGTTCTCCCGCAAGCCGATCTTCGGCTACCCGTTCATGGTCTTCTCCGGCATCGCCATCGGCTTCATGGGCTTTGGTGTGTGGGCGCACCACATGTTCGTGTCCGGGCTGGGCCCGCTGTCGGTCGCCGCCTTCTCCTTCGCCACGATGTTCATCGCCGTGCCGACCGGCGTGAAGGTCCTCAACTGGCTGGCCACGATGTGGGGGGCGAAGATCACCCTCAACACCGCGATGCTCTTCGCGGTCGGCCTGGTCACCCAGTTCACCATCGGCGGCCTCTCCGGTGTCTCGCACGCCGTCGCCCCGTGGGACACCCAGCAGACCGACACGTACTACATCGTTGCCCACTTCCACTACGTGCTGTTCGGTGGGGCCCTGTTCGGCTTCGTGTCCGGCATGTACTTCTGGTGGCCGAAGGCGTTCGGCTACAAGCTCAACGAGGCCCACGGCAAGTTCAACTTCTGGTCCATGGTCATCGGTTTCAACCTGACGTTCGGTCCGATGCACATCCTCGGCCTCCAGGGCATGCCCAGACGGATGCACACCTACGACGACGCCATGGGTTTCAACCTGTGGAACATGGTCGCCACGATCGGATCCTTCATCCTGGCCGTCGGCACGCTGTGGGTGCTCGTGAACGCGCTCATCTCCTACCGAGCCTGGGTCGCCGCTGGTCGCCCGAACCCCGGCGCCGATCCGTGGGATGCCAGAACCATCGAGTGGTCGATCCAGTCACCGGCTCCGGAGCACAACTTCGACCACAGCCCTGAGATCACGTCGCTCGACGACTTCTGGCATCGCAAGTACGCCGAGTCCGAGGACGGCTCGATCCGTCGGGTCGCCACCGGTGACGAACTGGCACAGCCCGGCAACGGCGAGGGCGTCCACTTGCCGGCGCCTTCCTACTGGCCGCTGGTGTTGGCCGCCTCGATCCCGATCATCGGTTACGGCGTGATCTTCTCGCTCTGGCTGACCATCCCCGGATTGATCCTGATGGTGGCCGGTCTCTTCGGTTGGGCGCTCGAACCGGCAGATGACCTCGACATCGAGGACCACCACGGTCCGTCCCACGACGAGCTCGCAGGAGCATCCGCATGACCGATCTCGCCACCCCTGTCGACGGAGCCCCTGCCGACGATCACGGTCACGACGACCACCCACCGACCACCCTCGGCCTCTCCAACATGAAGTTGGCGATGTGGCTCTTCCTGGGTTCGGAGTGTCTGCTGTTCGGCGCCCTCATCAGCACCTACTTGCTGTCCAAGGCTCGGTTCATCGCCGAACTCACCGCCGGCAATCCGAACGTCATCGAGTCGTTGCTCCCTGACGGCGAGCGCCAGGCGCTGGCCGACGAGGGGGTACGGGCGACGTTCGACAATCTGCCGACCATCTTCAACGAGATGCGGCTCGAGGCCGCGGTCGATCCGATCTTCGACATTCCGTTCACCTCGTTCAGCTCGTTCGTGCTGCTCATGAGCTCGCTCTGCATGGTCCTGGCCCACAAGGCCACCGAAGAGGGCGACTACAAGAACCAGCGCGTCTGGCTCGCCACGACCGCGCTGCTCGGCTCCACCTTCATCGGTGGTCAGATCTACGAGTTCACGGCCTTCTTCCGTGAGGGCCTCACCTTCGGCGGCAGCCTGTTCGGCTCAGCGTTCTACACCCTCACCGGCTTCCACGGTGTGCACGTCACCGGCGGCATCTTGATGCTGGTGTCGCTGCTGATCTTGTCGTTCCAGGGCAAGCTCAAGTCCGATCGTTCGGAAACGGTCGAACTGGTCGGGCTGTACTGGCACTTCGTCGACGTCGTGTGGGTCCTGATCTTCACGATCGTCTATCTCATCCCCTGAGGGTTTTCATGTCTGACACCACCATCGCTCATGACGAAGTCGGTCACGAGGTCCACGACGACCACGGCGATCACCCGACCGAGAAGGCCTACTGGGTCGTGTTCGCGATCCTGGCCGTCTTCACTGCGGTGGAGATCGCATGGTCGTACACCGGACTCGAGGGCGCAGCCCTGGTGCTTCCGCTGGTCGTCATGATGATCGTCAAGTTCGTCCTGGTTGCCGGGATCTTCATGCACCTCAAGTACGACCTCTCGATACGCAACGGCAACATGTTCACCTTCGTGTTCGCCTTCGGCATCGTCATCGCCATCTCGGTCTACGCCGTCGCCCTCTTCACCTTCACGACTCGCTCCTAGGTGTCGCAGTGAGCGCCGTGGCCGTACTGTCGATGGTTGCCGCCGAGCCCAGCACCACCGTGTCGGTGCCGTGGCAGGCTCACCCCGAGGTCTGGTTCCTGGTTGCGTCGGCACTGGCGCTCGGCTGGTTCGCCAGCAGGGTCGTGCAACCCAAGGCGGTCGCCGCCGGGTATCCGCCGATCACGCGTGGACAGAAGACCTGGTTCTTCGTCGGTGTGGCCGGGATCTGGTTGGCGTCCGACTGGCCGATTCACGACGTCGCCGAGGACTACCTGTACTTCGTGCACATGTTCCAGCATCTCCTGCTGTCGATGCTGCTGCCTGCCGCCTTCGTTCTGGCAACACCTCGCTGGCTGCTCGAGTTGGTGATCGATCCCGACGGGCGGGTCTGGCGTTGGTTCAAGAAGCTGTCGAAGCCGATCGTGGCCGGTGTCATCTTCAACGCGTTGACGCTGCTGCTGCATTGGTCGGCGGCCGTGCAGTGGTCGGCCGACAGCGGGCCGTTCCACTTCGGGTTCCATCTGCTCATCTTCAGCTCGGGTATCCTGATGTGGCAGCCGGTGATCGGCCCGATCACCGAGTGGCGCTTGTCGCCGTTGGCCCAGTGCGTCTACTTGTTCGCGATGTCGATCGTGCCCACGGTGCCCGGCGGCTGGCTGATTTTCGCCGAGGGTGTGGTCTATCGCCACTACGACACGGCGGAGCGGTTGTTCGGGATCGACGTCCTGGCTGACCAGCAGGCGGCCGGCGTGGTGATGAAGCTCGTCGGGGGTTTCGTCCTGTGGGCGATCATCATCGGGATCTTCTTCAGGTGGGCGAGAAGCGAGGAGGATCGGGATCGGCAGGAGCGGGTCGATCGCCATCGCCCCGCCGACGATCAGATCGATTCCGCCGTCGACCCTGTCATCGATACAGAGCCGACATTGACGTTCGAGTCTGTGCGCGAAGCGTTCGACAAGGCGCCCGCCCCCACCGAACCCTGACCTGATGCTCCAAACCCGAGGTTTGGGGCCCCCATTTCCGGGGGTCATAGCCTCCGGTTCACGGGAACCAGTCCGTGTCGGGCGGTGGCGCTCAGGAATAGCGGAAGACGCGCACGGCGACGACCGGAGCGATCAGTGACCACGCAGCGATCGTGATCCACGCCCACGATGGACCGGCGTTTCCGCTGAGTCCCGTACGGAAGAGTTCGGCCAGCGCCGTCGATGGAAGCCACTTGACGATCGTTTGCATCCATGACGGGAGCTCGCCCAGCTCGAACACGATGCCGCTGACGAGCAGCAGCACGATGTACAGACCGTTCGCGATTGCCAGGGACTTGAGCCCGTCTGTCAGCCCGGCGACGACGAAGGCCAATCCCACGAAGGTGATCAGACCGAGGAGGAGCGCCACCGGGAAACTGCCGTGGATCGACGGCGACCATCCGAGCAGCATGGCGATTCCACCGAGAACGAAACACTGAGCCGCCGTGAGAACGATGGTTGCCGCCAGCTTGGCCAACCAGAACTCCGAGACTCGCAAGGGGGTCGCAGCGAAACGGCGGATGGCGCCGAAGCCGCGGTCGAATCCCAAGCTGATGGCCAGCCGCACGAATGCCATGGAGAGGACAGCGAGCGCCAGCACACTCGGCGCGAGGAACTGAACTGGATCGCCCTCGCCGGTGGGGAGGACATCAACCGTGCTGAAGAAGATGAGCAACGCCGCTGGGATACCGATCGTCAAGAGCAGCTGCTCGTTGTCACGGATGGCGGCGCGAAGATCGACTCGGAGCAGTGCCAGAAGTCGTGCACTCACGGCTTCACCGCCGGTGAGATCTCGATATCGCTGTTCGAGCGAGGCGCGGCCGGATTCGATCGAGGTGGCCTCGATGCCACGTTCGGCCAGCCAGCTCGCGAGCGTCGCGACGCTTGCCGCTCCGGCTGCTGTGTCGATGACGTAGGTGCCTGCGGCGACTTCGACGGTCGGGCCGAGGACGTCAGTCAGCCCGCTCACGTCGATGCCTGGTTTTGTGTCGAATCGGACGTGTTCTCGGTCGCTGGTGAGTTCCTCGATGGGGGCGTCGGCGACGATTCGGCCGCGGTCGAGCATCACCACCCTCGAGGCGAGGCGGTCGACGTCGTCGAAACGATGGGTGGTGATCAGCACGGTCGAGCCGGCATCCCGGAGGCCGGCGATGAGATCGAGGATCCGGTCGCGGCCCTCGACGTCGACCGCTGCCGTCGGCTCGTCGAGCATCAGAAGGTCGGTTCCCCCGCACAGAGCGACAGCCAAGCTGAGGCGCTGCTGTTCGCCGCCACTGAGCGAACGCCAACGACGCTTCGCCAGCGACGTGAGGCCGGTCATGGTCATGACGTCTTCGACCGACGCACTGGATCCGTGGAGGTCCCGGAACAGACGAATTGATTCGGCAACCGTGAGACCCATCGGGAGACCGGACGACTGCGGCATCACGCCCCACCGGCTGGCGATTTCGTGCGTCTTCACTGCGGGGTCGGTCCCGAACACCTCGATGGTTCCCGTGGTCGGCCTGAGGTAGCCCTGGATGGTCTCGAGCATCGTGGTCTTGCCGGCGCCATTCGGACCGAGAATGCCGACGACCTCGCCGGGGTGGACCACGAGGTTCGCGTCGACCAGCGCAGTGGTGCTGCCTCGGTCGACGGTGACATCGGCCAGGGCGACGACGGCGTCGGCGGAGGGAGCAGTCGATGCCACGGCGTCACGTTAGCGGGGCAGATCGGCTTGACTTGGGGTCGTGGATCTCGCCCGAATGCGTCACGAGTACGAAACCAACGGACTGGACGAGTCAGACTGTCCCTCCGATCCGCTCGAGCTGTTCGGCTCCTGGCTCGACGAGGCGGTTGCTTCTGGCCTCGCCGAACCCAACGCCATGGCACTGGCAACCGTCGACGAGGCTGGGCGCGCCGTCGGTACGGCATGTGCTGCTCAAGGGTCTCTCCGATGGCGGCTTCGAGTTCTACACGAACTACCTGAGTCGCAAGGGAATCGAGATCCAGGCAGAGCCGCGGGTTGCACTGACCTTCCCGTGGCTCGACCTTCATCGGCAGATCACAGTGCGCGGCCGGGCCGATCGTCTCACCGACGCCGAGTCGGATGAGTACTTCGCCGTCCGGCCGCGCTCGTCCCAACTCGGGGCATGGGTGTCCGAGCAGAGCACGATCATCGAGGGTCGGGAGACGCTCGCGGCCAGAGAGCGTGAAACGGTCGAGCGATTCCCAACCGACGTGCCGCGACCGCCGCACTGGGGCGGGTATCGAGTCACCCCGTCCGAGCTGGAGTTCTGGCAGGGTCGCCCCAGCCGCCTGCACGATCGAATCGTCTACGCCCGCAACGAGAGCGGCTGGACCCGCTTTCGTCGCTCACCATGAAGAACCCGAGGCTATGACCCCCGATAATGGGGGCCGCAAACCTCGGGTTTGAGCCCCACAAAAGCGGGGGTCATAGCCTCGAGTTCGGACTTGCCTCAGTGAGGGAGGGTTGCGCCGAGGTGGGCGACGTGGTCCAGATCGCTCAGGTCGAGAATCTGGGTGTAGAGCCTCGTCACGCCGATTTCCCCGTAACGGCCGACCTTGTCGGCCAACTCCTCCGGCGTGCCGGCGAGGCCGTTCTCGCGCAACTCGGACGGATCACGGCCGAGCGCAGCGGCTCGGCGCTCGACATCGGCCTCGTTGGCACCAGCACAGGCCACCAGCGCCGCCGACATCGTGAGCGTCGCCGGGTCCCGGTCGATGGCCTCGCACGCTCGACGCACGTTGTCGAGAATCTGTGGCGCTTTCTCGAAGGGGATGAATGGGAGGTTGAAGTCGGACGCATACCTGGCGACCATCGCCGGAGTGCGTTTCTTGCCGGCACCGCCCATCACGATCGGCGGGTACGGCCGCTGCCGCGGCTTCGGTAGCGCCGGCGAGTCGACGAACTGATGGAACTGGCCCTCGTGATCGAAGGTGTTCCCCTCTGCAGTGGTCCACAGACCGGTCATCTGCTCGAGCCCTTCCTCGAGTCGGCTCATGCGTTCTCCGAGGTCGGGAAACGGCAAGCCGTAGGCGGAGTGCTCTGCCTCGAACCAGCCGCCTCCGATACCGAGCTCGACCCGGCCTCCGCTCATCTCGTCGACCTGGGCGACCATGATGGCCAGCGTTCCGGGGTCGTAGAAGGTGATCGGGCTCACCAACGTGCCAAGTCGGATCCGTTCGGTGTCACGGGCCAATCCGGCAAGCGTGACCCATGCATGGGTCGGTCCCGGGAGCCCGCTCACGTCGCCCATCTTGACGTAGTGGTCTGACCGAAAGAAGCCGTCGAAGCCATGTTGCTCGGCGGCTCGGGCGACGGCCAGGAGGGTGTCATACGAGGCGCCCTGCTGCGGTTCGGTGAAGATGCGATAGTCCACCGACGCAACCTACTGCGAGCCCCGCTCTCCGACCCGATCGGCGGCCGGCCTGGGTCAACCCGGGGCTGTGACCCCCGGGAAAGGGGGCCCCAAACCTCGGGTTTGGGACATCAGCGGGCAGCGGCGCGCTGGTCGGTCCAGGCGATGGCGCCCTCGGCCAGCCCTTCGATCAACCACTCGAGGTGAGGAAAGGTCTGAGTGCGGTGATCATGGCCGGGCCAGTACAGCGCCATCGGCGTCAAACCTCGAATGCGGGGTGGCAACTCGATCTGCACCCCACCGGACCGGGGGAGGTTCGCCGGATTGTCGGGATGCACGCCTCGCAGTCGCTGCGGGATGTCGTCGAGTTCGTCGATGCAGCGGTAGGACGGCGCACTCCGATGCACGTGGTGTGCCATGTGGGACGCCAGCACCCGATTGCCTCCACCGAAGAGCAGGTCGATCCAGCGGCCTCGCAACCCGTAGCCGTGAATGGCGACGACCACGTCGCAGTGCTCGATGAACTCGGCCAGTCGGTCGGATTCGGTGGGAGACACGTTCTTCGATGGGATGTGGTGTCTCGTCCCCTTGGGCTGCACCACGCCGTAGTAGGACGCTCCCGATCGCTCGGCCGCTTCTCGAGCGACGACATCGGTACGACGTTCGAGGTTTCCGCCGTGAAATGCGCAGAAGCCGAAGCGGGAGCGCATCGAGAGTTGCTCGTCGACGTCTGGGATCGCCAACAGCTGCGGCGAACGAGATGGGTTCGCGGTCGACCTCTTGCACCGAACGAGCTTGCCAGATCGTCAGTACCGAAACCTCACCGGGCAGACCCGGTGATCGACGGTTCTTTCGTCGGCGTCGAGGGACGGTTGGACCGGACGAGCGCGCCGGCGGCGGCGAGGCCGACGTTGACGACCAGGAAGATCACCCCGAGGGTCGGTGCTGCGTCGCCGACTGTCTCGGAGAGGCTGTTCTGCCAACCCTCGACCGTCGTGACGATCGAGTCGAGCCACGGAGTGATGCTGGTGGGATCGTCGAACACTTGGATCTGCCACACCGCGTACGCCGTGACGTAGGCGCCGACGACGACCAGGATCACGGCGGAGATGAGATTGATTCGCGGGAGGATCGAACGCATCCCGGTGACGATGCCCTTCTTGCCGAAGGCGACGGCGAGCGTGAGGACCGTGGCCAACAATCCCATACCGAGCCCGTACGAGAGGAAGGCGCCGAACCGGTCGGCGAAGCTCGACCCGTCGGCGGGGATGGCGCTGATGAAGATGCCGATCGTGCAGGACAAGCGATGCGATTGCGTACGAGACGCCGAACACGAACATCGAGGCCGATGGACCGACTTCCTGTGCCCTTCTCGAGCTTCGGCAGCTTGAGGAGCGGCTGGAAACCCCGCAGCATGGCGATGCCGAGCACGACGAGCAGCACACCCATGCCCAGCGTGATGTAGCGCAGGATGGCCGAGATCTCCCCGATGACGCCGGCAAAGGCGAGGCCGAGGATGCCGAACACGGCAAGGAATCCGAGGGAGAGGGAGAGTCCGACGATCTGGGCCCGGTTGAGTGCCGTGATCCTGCTGTCGCCGTGCGTCGTCGTCGTCGAGACCGAGGAAGAAGCCCAGGTAGGCGGGCAGGAGCGCGAAACCACACGGATTGATCAGAGCGACCATGCCGAGGGCAAAGGATCTGGCTTCGAACAGTTCTCCCACAGTGGATCTCCAGAGAGTTGGCCGGGTCGACAGACCGGAGCGGGTGGTCAGGTCAGGTGCTCGGCGATGAGTTCGCGGAGTTTGTCGTCGGTCGAGCGCGCCGGACCACACACGTTCGACGGTGCCGTCAGCGCCGATGAAGACGGTAGTGGGCATCGATGTCGCTTCGAGATGGGCGAACGAGCCCTGGATGTTGCCCTCGAACACGGTTGTGTAGGTGATGCCGGAGTCTCGGTGATCAGCGAGCGCCACGAATCGGTGACGTTGTCCCGGCTCACCCCGAGGAACATGACGTCGTCCGTGGTCTCCTGGTGAGACCGACTCGAAGTCGGGCAGTTCGGCCCGGCACGGCGCACACCAAGCGGCGAAGTAGTTGACGACCATCGGGGTGCCTTCGAAGTCGGCGATGGTCAGGGTGCCGCCGTCGGTGGTCTGGAAGGTGAACTCGCCGAGTGCACTCGGCATCGTCGCTCGATCCGGACGTGACGGCGATGAAACCGAGCAGCGCCACGACAGCGACGAAACCCAGGGTAATCGGCAGCCAGCGCGGCAGCCCGGCGGTGGGCCTGGGTGCCTTGTCGTTCATGTCGGGAGGTCAGTCATGGGTGTCCATCATCGTGCTCGTGGCCGCCGAAGCGGTGTCTGGTGCCGTTGTTCACGACAGGTTCAGCGCTTCGCCGCGATCTGTGTCGCAAACCCTGGGTCCCGTTCGCCATTCCCGGACCGGCATTCCGACGCGACAGCGACCGGCGACGGCGGGATGAGGTCGACCTCGTCGTTGCTCATCCGGCCGGGATGACGGTCGCTCCGCGAGGTGCTCATCGTCCCTCAGGCAATCATTCGCTGCAGATGCACGGGGATCGGGATCTCCGGCAGCTGATCCTCGGGGCGAGGGTTCTTGGGCGGACGGCCCCGGCGACGCTTGTTCGCCAGGATCCGACCGTTGTAGAAGAGCTGGCCACCCCAGACGCCCCACGGCTCGGCCCGCCGGATGGCGGCCTCGAGGCAGGGTGCGATCACGGGGCATTCAGCGCAGATCCGCTTGGCGGCAGCGATCTCGCCCAACTCCTCGGAGAAGAAGAGATCGCCGGCGTTGCTCCACCGAAGCGCAGACGGCGCAGTGCCTGCCAGTCGTCGTTCGCCGTGGTCGGATCGGCCATACCGAACGCAACCGGCGTGTCGACGCTGGCGGTGGTACTCGGTGGCTGCGGGTCGATGTGCAACATGGTCATTGGCTTTTTCTCGCTCGTGCTGTACGGGTTGGTGAGTACGTCGGTGGGTGCGCTGTCGGTTGGTGTTGTCTGGCGGATGAGGGTCGCCGGCCCGAAAAGCGGAAAAGCCGCTGGGAGCAGTTGCTCCCAGCGGCTTCGAGGACAGATCCTGACCAGTCAGGTTCTTCGCTCTCGCAGGGAGTGGTGCGGCTTGGTGGTGTGCGGATCGAGCGTCCAGAAACCACCGGTGGCAGCACCGAAAATGCCATTGGCGCGCACGGCGTATGCCAGGTCCTGATCACGCTCGATGCGCGAACAGGAGGGCGCCATGGCGACCTTCGTGTCGTGCGTCGAGTTGATCATCGGACGTGTCCTTCGGTTGGCGGTACGGATCGTGCAGCGCAGGATGGGGCAGACCTCGCAGAGATCGGCCGCACCGGCTGCGGTTCCTGATAGGGAAGTGCGATCTCGTGGCAGATGTCAACCGAATTAACGGCGACTACCGTGCGCACGGTGCCAGTGACTCCCCAGTCGACTGCTGATTCCGCTGACGCTCAGCCAGCGTTCGAGATGGTCGACCTGCCTGATTCCGGCCGCGTCTTCACCGGCCGACGCTCGGTTCGTCTCGGCGATGTGGACCCATCCGGGCGTCTGCGATTCGACGCACTGACTCGCTACACCCAGGACGTTTCGAACGACGACACGACTGATGCCGGACTGGTCGACGACCTCGCTTTCGTCGTGCGAAGGACGACGGTCGACGTCCATCACGCGGGCGTCTTCGGAGAGGATCTCGTCGTCCGAACATTCTGCGGCCGATTGGGAAAGCGATGGGCAGAGCGACGTCTGGTCGTGCGCGGTTCGGCCGGAGCGAGCTACGACGTCGCCACCTTGTGGGTGCACATCGACACCGAGAGCGGGCGACCACGTCCCCTCTCGGACGACTTCCTGCGGCACTACGCCGAAGCGGCGGGTGACCGCACCGTCAGCGCACGGCACGAGCTGCGACGCCCTGATGCCGTCCAGTCCGCTGGTTTCGATCCGACCTCGATTCGGCGTCGTCCGTGGCCGCTTCGAGCGGTCGACTTCGACACGTTCGGTCACATGAACAACGCTGCGTACTGGGCGGTGATCGAGGAGCACCTGAGTGCACACCCGGTGTCTCGCCCCCTGCGATGCGTCATCGAGTACGGCGCCGGCATCGAACCGGGTGACGAGGTCACGATCGCGTGGGGCCCGGACTCAGCGGACCGCCGTCGATTGTGGTGGGAAGTCGATGGTCAGCCGGCAGCGTCTGGGCTGCTCGAGCCGTTGGCCGAGGCGGTGAACACGGTCGCTCGGTAGTGCTCGAGTTCCTTGATGCTCTCCTTGATGTCGTCGAGGGCACGGTGGGAGACCTCTTTGCGGGGCGCACTCTGGAGGGCTTCGGGGAACCAGCGTCGCGCCAGTTCCTTGATGGTCGAGACGTCGATCGATCGGTAGTGCAGCAACCCCTCGATCTCGGGCAGGTACTCGGCGAGGAACCGTCGATCCATTCCGATGCTGTTGCCACACAGCGGGACCACGCCCGGTTCGATGTGTTCGGCGAGGAACGCCAGCGTCTGTGCCCCGGCCTCTTCGAGGGTGACCGTCGAGGCGCGGATCTGATCGAGGAGGCCGGACTTGGTGTGCATGTCGACGACGACCTGGTCCATCAAGGCGAGTTGCTCCTCGGTGGCATGCACGACGAGCTCGGGACCGGCGGCCACGATCGTGAGATCGTCGTCGGTGATCAGCGTGGCGATCTCGACGATCACGTGTTGTTTCGGGTCGAGGCCGGTCATTTCGAGATCCATCCAGGCGAGCACGGGGCGAGCCTAGCTGTGTGGCCTCTGGCTGGTCGCCGTCGGCCGCGAGCTAACCTGCGGCGCCATGCCGACTGATCCCCGCCCGGTTCCGCTGCTTCGCCTCGACGCCGAGCTGCCGGCGCCGAGGCAGATGCGGGCCGGTGATGCGGCGGCGGATCTCGCATCGTCGATCGACACGGTGCTGATGCCGGGCGCCCGTCAGCTCATCCCAACCGGGTTCGCGGTTGCGATTCCGCAAGGATGCGCCGGGCTCGTGCTGTCCCGATCCGGTCTGGCACTCCACGATGGTGTCGCAGTGTTGAATGCCCCCGGCCTGATCGACTCCGGGTACCGGGGGGAGATCGGCGTGATCCTCGTGAACCACGGCGAGGCCCCGGTCACGATCCAGCGTGAACAACGAATCGCACAGTTGATGGTCATCGAGGTGCCGGCGTTTGCCCTCGCCTTGGCCGACACGCTGCCGGACGGCCCGGACGATCGTGGTGCCGCCGGCTTCGGGAGCTCGGGAGCATGAGCCCCCGCCGGCTCACCAACGACGACTGGGGGTCTCGACTCGTCCTGACTACGTCAGTGCAGGCCGAGCCTGATCTCGGTCGCCTCGACAACGGCGTGATCGACGAGTTCGGCGAGTTGCACGGTGAGTGCACCGCCGGCGTTGTCCGCCACCGCGTCCGGGTTGCTGATCGTGAACTCGATGAGGTCGTCGTGCCAGTGGGAATGAAGCGTGATGTCGCCCTTCCCCTCCATCGCAGCGACCGCGATGTCGATGGCTGTACGCAGCTTCTCCACCCTCGCGATGTCGAGCCCGAGGCGCAGGGTGAGCCCGGACGCCGTGACACGCCCGAGCCGGGCAAAGGTCGAAGTGGCGGGGAACGTCACCGTTGCATCGTCTTCCTTGGCCGGCACTGACCCACTATCGCATGATTGGCTCCGCAACTTGTGTAGCGGTCGGCAAGCGCTGCTGGTGCCGCCCCTTTTTCGCTCGCGACGAGCGGGGCCTACCTACCGGTCGGTAGGCTTGCCGGCCCATGGTCATTGATGCAGACGTCGACTTCCTGGGCGAGCTCGAATCGGTTGCCGAGGAACTCCTCGAACGGCACCTCGCTGCTGTGAAGGAGTGGCACCCCCACGCCGTCGTGCCGTGGAGTCGGGGCCGAGACTTCGAACCCGACTACGAGTGGGACCCATCCGAGAGCAACCTCAGTCCCGAGGTGCGCAGCGCCCTGTTCGTGAACCTTCTCACCGAGGACAACCTGCCGTACTACTTCCGTGACATCGAGCGCATGTTCGGCAAGGACGGAGCGTGGGGCGAGTGGGTTCGTCGATGGACCGCCGAGGAAGGTCGTCACGCTGTCGCGATCCGCGACTACCTGACGGTCACCCGGGCCATCGACCCGGTCGCGCTCGAACGCGGCCGAATGGTGCAGATGAGCAAGGGCGAGGTTCCCGAACCGGCGAGCGCCGCCGATGGCATGTGCTACGTCACGCTCCAGGAACTTGCCACCCGGATCTCGCATCGCAACACCGGCAAGCTCATCGAGGAGCAGGATCGAGTCGGCTACGACATCATGCGACGGGTCGCGATCGACGAGAACCACCACTTCCTCTTCTACCGCGACATCGCACAAGCCGGGTTCGAGCGCAACCCCTCGGAGATGATGATGGCGCTGGAGCGTCAGGTCACCGATTTCGCCATGCCGGGAACCGGCATTCCCGATTTCGCTGCCCACTCGAAGGCAATTGCGAACGCGGGGATCTACGACCTCATCAATCACTACGAGCAGATCCTCGAGCCGGTGGTCATGGGATTCTGGAAGATCGACGAGCTCGAGGGCCTCGACGGTGATGCCGAAGCGGCGCGGGAACGCACGATCGCGTACATCGGAAAGATCGGTCGCGTGGCCGCTCGGATGAAGGCGAAGCGCGAAGCCAAACAACACCAGCCGGCCTGATCAGGCGAATCGCTCTTCGAGCGTGCTCGAGCCAGGTCTCGATCTCGTCGTCGCTCGCTGTTTCCACCGAGTAGATCGGATGGAATCGTCGACGGCACAACGGGTGGCACAGAAGGCGCAGTGTCCGGAACACGATGAGTCTCCCCGGGCGTCCGCCGAGCACATTCGACCAACGCGAGTCGGCGTGGGTGGTCACGATCTCGAGTCGACGGATGTTGGTGAGTCCGGCGTGGATTCTGGTGGCACCTTCGGGGAGCGAGTACGCCACGCCCGTGATCCACGTGCGGTCGAACCAGCCCTCGAGTCGGGCAGGGAATCCGCCGAACCACGTCGGGTAGACCAGCACCAGGCGCTCGGCCCAGTGCAGCGCCTCGGCGTGATCGGCGATCCATGGCTTGCTCTCGGGAGGATCGAGGTGTCGTCGTTTCTCGTCGACGGTCAGCCTCGGGTCGAAACCCTCGGCATCGAGATCGATGATGCGAACCTCGTCCCCGGCGCGCTCGAGACCGGTCACCACTCGCACCAGCGCCTGTCGTGCCAGCCCCTCGGGGTTGGGGTGGGTGACAACCACGAGTGACCGCATCTCAGCGCCTCCCCGTGATGATGTCGGTCATGGCCTGCTCGACCTCGATCAGGAAGGCGCCTCGCTCGGTTTGGGTTCGCCCGTCGAGTGTGTCGAGGGACAGCCAGTGGAAGCGGCAGCGAAGGCCCGCACTCCATCGGAGGTGTCGGAGCGTGCGCCGCCCCGCATCGCCGACCAGCCATCGGTACGGTCGCGGCGACCCGTACGTCGTGATCCCCACGACATGCCGGAGATGTCGGAGCTCACTCCGAAGCGTGCCGCTCGAACGGTCGGAGAAGCCGCCGTCCAGCAGCGTTCGGTCGATCCAGCCTTTCGACACTGCGGGAAGGCCGGACCAGAACGTCGGGTAGGTGAACACCAGCGCCTCGGCGTTCCGGACGGCGTCGATGTGGCGCTGGACGACGGGATCGGAGGGCTCGGCCCCGGTGAGGCAAGGCTGGTAGTCCTCGGCTTCGAGATCGAGAAGCGTGACGTCGTGACCCGCAGCGTCGAGGCCGCGCATCGCCGCGTCGCGAACCGCGGCACCGAACGATTCCGGGTCGGGGTGGGCGTGCACCACGAGGACCTTCACAGACGATGAGCCTAAGGTCTGCCTCATGAGTGAGGACGAAGCAACAGGGCTGTCGCCTCTCGATTCGCTCGGCGTCATGGCGATGCAGACCGTGGCGGTCGACGACAACCTCGATCACCTCGAGCTGTACACGACACGGGGCCTGCTCACGATTCTGTGGCACGGCGCGGAGAACCTCGACGCGGTGATCGTGTGTGTCGGTGGAGCGATGGGAGGCCTGCTCGGACCTGATCAGGGTCTCTACCAGCGTCTTGGCCGGGCCCTTCCCGACCTCGGGATCGGGGTGATGCGAGTCGACTATCGGTCGCCGAACGATCTCGACATGTGTGTGATCGACACTGTCAGCGCGATGGAGCTCGCTGCTCGGCATGGCGCCCGGCGCTTCGTTCCGCTCGGCCATTCGTTCGGCGGTGCGGTGGCGCTACGGGCCGCGATGCACCTGGAACGGGACAGCGTCCCCGGGGCGGTCACGTTCGCCACGCAATCAGCGGGGTGCGAGAACGCAGGTGTGCTGGGCGACCGGAACCTGCTCTTCTTCCACGGCACCAACGATCAGATCTTGCCGATGCAGGCCAGCGAGCTGGTTCGAGCGATGGCGGGCACGGGCGAACTGGTACTGCTCGACGGTGCCGATCATCTGCTGGCCCCAGCCGGTGGGCTGATCTTCGATCGACTGATCGAGCACCTGCCGGCTGTCTTGGCCGATCCGGACGCAGAGCCCGTCGATCAGGAGAGCACGACCTCGTAGAGCACGGGCCATCTCTTGCCTGTCAGGTACCAGTGGCCGGTCGACGAGTCGTGGGCGATGCCGTTGAGCGCGAACGAGGAGTCCTCGATCGGCGCACCCTCCGGCCGAAGCGCGGAACCGTCAGCGGTTGCGACCACCACTCCCGTGGAGGGATCGATCACGAGGATGAGATCACTCAGCCACACGTTGGCCAGCACGCGGCCATCGACACATTCGAGCTCGTTGAGATTCGCGATCGGTTCGCCGTCGAGTGTGACATCGACGGTTCGTTCGGCGTCGAAGGTTGTCGTGTCGCGAAAGGTCAGCGTCGGTGTTCCGTTGCTCATCACCAGCTGGGTGCCGTCGTGGCAGAGGCCCCATCCCTCGCCGTCGTAGGTCCCGCGGCTCGTCTCGGTGAGCGTGGTGAGGTCAGAGCGGATGTAGGTCCCGGCCTTCCAGGTGATCTGGACCAGCTCGTCGCCGACGATGGTCATACCTTCGCCGAACAGGATGGGATCGAGAGGCACGATCACTTCCACCGCACCGGTGTCGACGTCGACGATTCGTCGGTCGGATTCGCCGTAGAGCCCCGTGCTCTCGACGAACCGGCCGTCGTCGGTGAGTTCGAGGCCCTGAGTGAATGCGTTCGGGTCATGAGGGTGTGTGGCGATGACGTCTATCGTGAGCGACCCGGAAAGCTCGGAAACCGACATCGCCGGCTCTGCGTCCGATGTGGAATCACTCGCCCGTCGTTGATGGCGTTCCGATGCTCGTCGTTGCTGCATCGGCCGGGTCCGTCGTGATCGCATTCGCCGTGACGTCTGGTGATGACGAGCACGCTGCGGCTGCGAGCACGATCAGCGCGCCGGCGAGAACGCTTCCCGCTCCGAACCGCACATGGTCGGTCACGTCAACCGAACGAGACTTCGTACATGACAGTCCACCGTTTGCCAGTGAGGAAGAAGGTGTTCGACTCGAGCGCGGTAGGCGATGCCGTTGAGGACATCGTCCGGCCCGAGATCTCCGGGGAGCAGAGCCGACGCGTCGATCACCCGAGTGACCTTCCCGCTCGAGGCGTCGATCTCGAGAATGTTGCTCTCCAACCAGACGTTGGCGTAGATCGAGTCGCCGACGCATTCGAGTTCGTTGAGATTGGTCGTCGGCTGCCCGTCGAGCGTGACCTCGATCTCACCGATCACCTCGAACGTCGCGGCATCGCGCAACGTCAGGAACCCGGACCCATTGCTGGTGACGAGCGAGCCGTCGTCGAGCCGGCAGAGACCCCACCCTTCGCCGTCGTAGGTGAAGCGTGAGAGCTCGAGCATCGTGGTGAGGTCGCTCACGATCGCGACGCCCTGCGTCCACGTGAGTTGGATCAGCTGGTCGCCGACCACGGTGATGCCGGCGCCGAAGAAGTCGGAGTCGAGGCGGGCGGAACTGATGACCTCGCCCGTGGCCGGGGCGACTCGGCGTCTCGCCGATTCACCGAGCAAGCCGGTGCTCTCGATCAGGACTCCGTCAGCGAAGGCGAGTCCTTGGGTGAAGGCGGCACCGTCATGGGGAAAGCGTTCCAGCACGGTGGGCTCGATGATGGTGACACCGGAAGCGACCGGGTCGGGCTCAGCCGGAGCTTCGCTGGTGGTCGGCTCCGGCTCGGCCGGGTCACCGGCCTCATCCGGGGTGGTTGCCGCCGATTCGGTCGTCGGCGTGGGTTCGACCGTGTTTTCGTCGTTTGCGACTTCGACGGGGAGCGCTTGCATTCTGTCGAGCTCGGCCTGAGCCGACGAGCACGACACCGACAGAACGACGACGACGGCGAGCAGTGCCGTATTTCGCACGATCAACCGCCGAGGAGTCGAGCCTTGGCTGCCTTGCTGCGCTCGAGAAGCAGCGCCGGGATCTGGCTGGCGATGCCGTCTCCGGCGCCGACCGCGGCGGGGGCGTCGTCCGTGGCAGCTGCATCGGACGAGCTCGAAGCGAGTTCGGCTCGCGCCCGCTCTTCTTCGCGGTCCAGCCACGCACCGAACTGGTAGGGACGGGCGAGGTCGGTGTGGCTCACCTGACCAACGAGGCCGTAGTCCTTGAAACGAACCCAATAGCGAAGCCACGGGCTGACGCCATCGAGGGTCTCGAGTCCGTTGATCAGCTTGACCTTGCCCTCGGCCCCATCAGGGATGTTCCGATACGGGCGGGCCATGATCACGGTCTCGCCGGTGCGGAACGGGGTGTCGAGGTCGATTGCCTTCTTCGGCATTGAGAAACTCCGGGACGTGGTGGCGATGCGGACGCCGAAGCGTCACGGGGAGGGTAGTCGTGAACCCTCGCCGTGCGTGATTTGGACCGTCAGAGTCGTGCTCGGCCCGATTCATGGCGTCGATGGCTCTTCTGGAGCCGGCGAAGTGGTAGGCCGCCCGGGACTCGAACCCGGCACCTTGGGATTAAAAGTCCCCTGCTCTAACCCGATGAGCTAGCGGCCCACTCGGCAGGGTAGCCACGGCGTCCGCTGGGCGCGCTTCGAAGCTGACACGTCGTTTCCTCGCCGAGGTGCTTACATGGCGGGGTGTCCGGCCCCCGCTCTCGCGCCTTTGTCTCGTCCCTGGCCGCCGCGTTGTTCCTGTCCGCATGTGCCGAGATCGGCGAGCCGTATCTGGGCGAGGGAGTGAGCGCCACCTCGACCACCGTGGCCAGCGAGGATCCCGAGACCCGCTTGGAGCAAGAAGTCGTTTCGGCCGACGTCTCGGCGGTGTTCGCGCCGCCCCGACCCGAGGGGTATGTCTCTCCCGTGCTCGCCAGCCTCGGGTCGAGGTTGGTCACCATCGAGAGCGGCCTCATCACCGATCTCGGCGACCGATTCCCCGGTGCGCAGGTCGAGCGCGTGGTCGACGACTATCTCGGCGGTCTGGTGGCCCAGCTCGAAGGGGACACCGTTCAATGGCTGCCCGCCGATGGACGGGCACCGACTCTCGTCAGCCAGAGCAACGGCTCGCTACTCGATGCCGGCTTCGTCGACGACACGCTGGCGGTCCAGGTCTTCCTCGCGGTTCCCGGAGGCATCGATCGGGTCAAGCTGGTCGATGGCGAACGCGAGCCGTTCACTCGATTCGAGGAGGGGCGGGGCGTGGTGGCCTTCTCGTCGAGCAACGGGATCCAGGCCGTCGCGATCGGCGACGACGCGTGCGGCACGCTTGCCTTCTTCAACACCTCCGGCCAACGGGTGGATCTCGGCGGCCCCTCTGATCCCGAGTGCCCGGTGCCTCGCCGGCCGTACTTCGGCGCGGTCGCGCTGAGCCCCGGCGGCGACGTCGTCGCGTACACCGAGATCACCTACCGGGAAGACGGCCTCCCGGCCTCGACGATGTTGACCGTGCTCGAACTGGCCTCGGGCCGGGCGCTGCTCTCCGAACAGGTCGGCGCCCCTGGCGAACAGATCGAGTCGTTGTCCTTCGACGGTCGGCGGGTCGTGTTTCTCCGTACCGGTGAGATCGGTCGCCAGGTCGGATTGGTCGACGTCGTCGATCAATCGGAATCGGTCATCGCCGGGCTGGACGGCGTGCAGGCCGTCGGCTTCGCCCGCCTGCCGCTCCTGCTGGCCGAACCGCAGCCGCCATCGACGGAACCGCCGGTGGTGGACGAAGCCGCCGAGGGTGAAGGCAGCTGATCCAGCCGTTGCCCCTAGGATCGAACGCTGTGGAGCACCCCGATCAGTTCTCGCCGTCGCCGACCGAGCCCCCTGTCGCTGTTGCGACCCCAGACGTGTTGCCGACCATGGCCGACCTCGATCGGTTGTCGGCCGACCTCGACCAGGTCGACGCAACACTGGCTGCGCTCGATCGTGACGTGGTAGCCGAAACTGCCTCGTGACGTCGGTGAGCTAGATTTCGCCGATGCGAGGGGAACGAGCGGGGAAGGTGGCGGCCTTCATCGGCGTCGTCACCGTCAGCCTCGTGTTGGCCACAAGAGCTGAGACGCCGACGCCGAGAACCTCGCCGTCGCCCATGTCGCCATCGGCGACGACGGTCGCACCGTTCGCGGAGACGAACCTGCTGCGGGCGCTGACGACGACCTCGTCTCCGTTGACCACCGACGTGTCGACCACCGACGTGTCGACTGCCGTCGTGTCGACCACCGCGACGACGGCCGCTCCACGGCTGGCGACCCTCAGCTTCTCCGGTGACGTCCTGCTGCACTCGCGGGTGTGGCGGGTGGCCGCTGATCCGGCCGACGAGGACGGCTACGACTTCGCTCCCATGTTCGAGCCCGTCAGACCGTGGATCGAAGCAGCGGACTGGAGTGTCTGCCATCTCGAGGTGAACCTCGACGGTGCCAACGAGAATCTGTCGAGCTTTCCCGTCTTCCGAGGCCCTGGTGCGATCGCCACCGACCTCGCGTCGGTCGGCTTCGACGGATGCAGCACTGCGTCCAATCACTCACTCGACAGGGGAACCGCTGCCACCTTCGAGACCATCGAGGTGCTGGAGGCCGCCGGTCTCCGTCACACCGGCACCGCCCGGACGCCGGAAGAGTCCGCATCCAGCACCTGGTACGACATCGAGGGCATTCGTGTCGCCCACCTCGCATATGCCTACTGGTTCAACGGTTTCACGTTGCCGGACGACCAGCCGTGGGCCGCCAACCTCATCGACGAACAACGAATCCTCGACGACGCCGCAGCGGCCAGGGCAGGCGGCGCAGACTTCATCGTGCTGTCGCTCCACTGGGGCGACCAGTATCGCCACGAACCGAATCGGCAGCAGGCCGACCTCGGCCCGAAGCTGCTCGCATCGGACGACATCGACCTGATCATCGGACATCACGCCCACGTCGTGCAGCCGATCGAACACATCGATGGTGAGTGGCTCGTGTACGGGGTCGGCAACCTGCTGTCGAACCAGACCCAGCTCGTCCGGCGGGACGAACTGATCGTGACGGCCACCGTCGTCGAACAGGACGACGGGTCCTTTGCTGTCGATCGGCTCGAGGTGTTGCCCGTCTTCGTCGACCTCGACACGCTCACGATCCATCCATCCGGACCTGGCCTGCGCGCCGACCGTGTTCCCGACCGGCTTGACCCTGCGCTCGACGCGAGCTGGGCTCGGGTCAACGAGATCCTGCAGCGAGGATCGGGGTGGGGCGACCTCGAGCTGGTCGGTTCCTGAGTCGATCTGGGCCGAACCGGCCCCCGCCAGGCGTCAGTGGCCGTCGTGGCCCTTGGCGAGGAGATAGCCGCGGGCCCGCTCGGTCAGTTCGTACCGGCCGACGATCGCCCAGAATCGGTCACTGTGGTTCGACTCGACCAGGTGAGCGAGTTCGTGGACGACCACGTAGTCGATGACCCAGAGCGGGAAGGCTGCGAGGCGATCTGACAACCGAATCGTCCCCTGCGACGGCGTGCACGAACCCCAGCGGTCGCGTTGGTTCGTGACCCACGTGATGCGTTCCGGCTCCGGCAGCCCGAGGGTCGTCGCCCAGTGGCGAGCCCGTTCGGGGAGATCGACCTGCCCGGATGTGCGAGTCCGTTCGAATCGATCGACGAAATGGGCGACGGTCTCGGCCTCCTGCTCGCCGGAGAACCACGACGGGATCCGAACCTCGAGCACCTCACCGCGCAGCCGGGCCTGGCTGCTCTTCCTCCGCTTCGCGCTGCGGATCACGTCGACGGTGAACATGGCCGGCGACGGCATCCCGGGCCCTGCGCGTCAGCCAACACCTGCCCGTCGGCCGAGACCTGGGCGTCGGTCGACACCGAATCGAACGACAGCTGGTCGCTCATACCCGCAGCCCGTCCCCTCCGGTCGACCGCTCGGCGTCGACCAGGCGGAGCTGGTCGCCCGGTTGCCATGATCCGTTGCGCAAGGTGATGATTCGGCCGGACAGGTTCGGGCACGCGGCCCTCGTCGATGCCGAGATGGGTCTCGACGGTTCTGATCACGCCACCGTGACAGACCACCAGGATCGATCCGCCAGGGCAGGTCGCGGCGATGGCGTGGAGCGTCGGCAGCACGCGTTCCAGCAGCTCCTCGTCGCTCTCGAAGCCATCCGGTCGCCTGCCGTCGGCGAGCCAATTCGGGTACGCCTCCTCGATGTCGTCCCTCGTCAGCCCGCTCCACGGGCCGGCCGATCGTTCACGAAGGCCGTCGAGTGCAACCAGCGGGCCGACGCCGATCATGTCGCTGATGATCGTCGCTGTTTCCAACGCCCGCTGCTGAGGCGACGTTGCGACGAGGTCGACGGTGCCGACGGCACGGGCCGCCTCCCATGCCTGCTCGCGGCCGAGGTCGGAGAGGGGAGGGTCGGCTTGTCCCTGCCACCGCTTGTCGGCGTTCCACGTGGACTGCCCGTGGCGGGTCAACAGAAGGGTGGTCGGCGGCAGCGAATCGAGAGCTGCAACGGTCGGTGATGCGGCGTCTGGCACTGGATCGACCCTAGCCAGTCGCTGTGACAGCCAGTGGTCGTCGGCCCTGACAGGGGCAGGCGCGGCATGAGAACATGCGATGTATGACCACCCGGATCAATGGTTTCCACCATCTTGCGGTCAGTACCGCAGACATGAAGGCACAGATCGAGTTCTTCACCGATGTGCTCGGAGCCGAACTGGTCGGCCTCTTCTGGATGCACGGCGTGCCGGGTGGCAAGCACTGTTTCCTCCGTCTCAACGACTTCTGCTCGATGTCGTTCGTCGACCTGCCGGCGAACCACGAGGTCGACGCCCAGCTCGGGGTCACCCATGCAGGAACCGGTGCCGGGCCCTCTGCTCCCGGCACGACCCAACACATGGCGTTCAACGTCGATTCGCTCGACGAGCTCCTGGCCATGCGCGATCGAATTCGGTCCCGGGGTATCAACGTGATGGGTCACATCGATCACGGAATGTGCCTCTCGATCTACTTCGCCGGTCCCGAGGGCCTGGTGCTCGAGGTCGCCACGTCGAGCGAGGCCATCAACGCCGACGCCTGGATCGACCCCGAAGTTCTCGAGCTGTACGGCATGACCGAGGCAGACGTCGACCGCTACCGGAATCCGGCCGGCTTCGAAGGGGAGGGCGGAACGATTGCCCAGCCGCCGATCGATCAGGCCAAGCCGCACCTCGCCTATCCCGCTGACGACTACGCCAGGATCATGCAGACTCCTGACGACGTGATCCTGGCGTACGGGAGCTATCCCGATCCGCCGAATCAGGTCGGCTCGTGACCGCGTCGCCCGGTGAACCCGTGAACCATCCGGGAACACCGGCCGGATGTGAGCGAATCGCCTACGTGCTGGGACGGCGTGAGACGTCGACCTTCAGCGACACCTACGGCGGTGGTGGCGACGTCATCGGGCTCGACTGCCATTTGGTTCGTCCCGTCGACCAGCCGTCCGACACGGTCGTGATCTTCATGCACCCGACCGGCGGTGGCATGTACCTGCCGATCGTCGGTGGCATGGCGCGGGCCGGTCACCACGTGATCTGGGCCAACTCGCGGTACCGGGGTGCCGACTTCGCCTTGATCATGGAGAAGGTCGCCGCCGATCTCGGCGCCACGGTGGCCGACGCCCGCGATCGTCTCGGCTACGAGAAGGTCGTGCTCGCCGGCTGGTCCGGGGGCGGCTCGCTGTCGGCTTGGTACCAGTCGTTGGCCGAGTCCGGGACCGGCATTGTCGACACCGCGGCCGGCGACCCCTACGAGGTGCCGGCAGCCGGGCTACCGCCGGCGGACGTCCTGCTCGTCATGGCCGCGCACATCAGTCGGCATGGCACGCTCACCGAGTGGATGGACCCGTCGATCACCGACGAGTCGTCGCCGCACCTGCGCACCACGGACCTGAACCTCTACGACCCGTCCAACCCGAACCAGCCCCCGTACTCAGCCGAGTTCCTGGTCGACTACCGAGCGGCACAGGTGGCGAGGAATCGGAGGATCACGGCCGAGGTCCAGCAGCGCCTCGCTGACCTTCGGAGCGCCGGTCGCCACAACGAAGAGTTCGCGTTCACGGTCCACGGAACGATGGCCGATCCCCGGTGGCTCGATCCAACCATCGACCCGTCGGATCGTCGGCCCGACTGGTGCTACCTGGGCGACCCGCGGATCGTCAACGACGGGCCCGTCGGGTTGGCCAGGTTCTCGACGCTGCGAAGTTGGCTGAGCCAGTGGAGCCTGGACCATGCTCGGGCGGACGCCCAGGCTGCGGCGGCGAAGATCTCGATCCCCACCCTGGTCGTCGGCAACACCGCAGACGACGCCTGCACGCCGAGTCACACCCATCGGATCTACGAGGCGATCGGTCATGACCGGAAACGTCTGCACCAGGTGCAGGGCGCCACGCACTACTACACCGGCGAGAACGGCAGAGCTGCACCTGACCGAAGCGATTGGCGTCGTCACCGACTTCCTGGCCGAGCACCAGCGGACCACCCTTCGGTTCTGCGGCACCCAACCCTCAAAACTGAGGGCTGGGTGCCGCAGAACGGGGGGAGAACGGGAGGGAGAGGGGAGCGGTAGGACAGGACGAGGGTGGCGGCGACCTAGACTTCCGTCGTGGCAACGCTGCGACTCTTCGCCCAGGCCCGGGAGGCCGCTGGTACGCGCTCGATCGAGATCGACGCCCCCACCGTCGGTGAGGTGCTCGCAGTCGCTCGCGGCCAGTTCGGTGATGACTTCGGCGCTGTTGTCGACAGCAGCAAGGTCTGGCTCAACGGCACCCCTGCCGACCCGGCCGACGCCGTCGCGGCGGCCGACGAGGTGGCTGTCCTGCCACCCGTGTCGGGCGGATGACCACCGGCCAACGTCCGAGCGCTGTCGACGCGATGCGCGACAAGCGCGACGCGGCGAACCGTCGCCGGAACACCGCCCGTCAGCAGCGATGGGAACAGCAGCGCCTTGCCGTTCCCTATCGCACCGATGGTCCCAAGATCTCACTCGGCGTGCTCTGGTTCGTTGTCGTCGTCGGGGCTGGTTGGATCGCAACGCCGTTGCTCGGGCTCGTCGTGGCCGGAGTGGCTGCAGCCGCCGCATTGCAGGTCGGTCAGTCCTACCGGCCGCTCGTCGAGCCGACCCATGCGGCTGGATTCGCGGCCTTGGTGGCCATCGCCGGCGTCTTCGGCGCCCTCGGAGTGGGCGTCGGCGTGATCCTCGCCGCGATCGGCGTGTTCCTCGTCGTCGCCGGGCTGCCCTCGAACGAACCGGTTCTCGGTCCCCGGGGTCGTCCCGTCCCGCACGCGGAGGCGCTGCTGCACCGCGGTGAACTCATGATTCGATGTGCGCTGCCCGCCGGCGTCGCAGCCGGTTCCATCGTGGCCATCGAGCGACTCGACTTCGGTGGCTTCGTGGCCATCGTGGTCATGGTCTCCGCCTACGAGGTCGGCGATTTCGTGATCGGAACCGGATCGGCGAACGCGGTCGAGGGCCCCGTGGCCGGCATCGTGGCTCTCGCCGTCGCCGCCGCTGCCATCTACCTCGTGCTGCCGGCCCCGTTCGACACGAACAGCTTCCCCCTGTTCGCATTGCTCACAGCGGTGGCCGCGCCGCTCGGCCAGATCGCTGCTTCCGCCGTGTTGCCTCGCGGCGCCGTGTGGGCACCGGCTCTTCGCCGGCTCGACAGCTACCTCCTCGCAGCGCCGCTCTGGTTGTTGCTCATGCCGCGCGTCTGACCGCTCCCTTTCGTTCGGCTGGCTTGCCGCACCGTTGGTGCCGGTAGCCTCTGGTCAGTGACTGACCCCCTCGCCACCCTCCTCGCCGACGACGCCCTCGCCGACATCGGCACGCGACCCATCGCGGAGCTTCGCAGCTTCCGGTACGACGCAAGCCGCGTCGAAGGTGACGTGTCGATGGTTCGCCGCGTTGCCCAGGGTCGGCTCGACATCATCGGCCACGAGATCCAACGCCGGGCCGGCGACGCCGACCCGGGTCAGCTCAACAACCTGCTCTACGACCTCCCCGACATCATGGCCGAGGCATCGGAAGCGAGCGCTCCGTCCGGGCGAGCCATCGAGATCAACGAACCGGGTCCGGTGGCGGCCACCCTCGGAACCCGCCTCGATTCGGTCATCTCCCCCCGGGAACTCTCGGGCGTCGGTGAGCTCGATGACGATCGGCTGCTCGAAGTATTCAAGCGGGTCGAGGGGATGGAGCAAGAGCTGTCAGACCTCCGGCGCCAGCTCCACGACAGGATCGACGCCATACAGAACGAGATCGGACGTCGCTATCGCGACGGCGAGGCATCGATCGAAGGGCTCGGGAGCTGAGCGATGGCGAAGTCGGCGAACAGCAATCCGTTGGATCTCGGAGTCTTCATCCGTGAGCAGCGCCGCATCGCCGAACTGTCCGTTCGCCGCCTCGCTGAACTCGCGGGGGTCTCCAATCCGTACCTGAGCCAGATCGAGCGGGGCCTGCGGAAGCCGTCGGCCGAGATTCTCCAACAGATCGCAAAGGCGCTCGAGATCTCGTCCGAGACGCTGTACGTCCGAGCGGGCATTCTCGACGAGAGCGCAGTGATCCATTCCAGCGACGTCGAAGAAACGATACGGCGAGCTCCCGAGCTCAACGCCGAACAGAAGAAGGCGCTGATCGGGGTCTACCGAAGCTTCATCACGGCCAGTGCCGAGCCGGACGCGGGCAAGGACCACTGAAATGGTCGGCCGGCTCGCGGGAGGGCAGCGGTGAACCGCTTCGTGCGTCGAGTCGCCGTCCTCTCGTTGCACACCTCGCCTTTGGTGCAGCCCGGCACCGGTGACGGTGGTGGGATGAACGTCTACGTGCGGGAGTTCGTCTCGGCCATGGCGCAGGCCGGTCTGCAGTGTCGTGTGTACGTCCGGCGTTGGGCCGACGATCTCGACGAAGTCGTCGAGGTCGAGCCCGGGTTCGAGGTCGTCCACGTGCCGGTCGGGCCGGTCGACGTTTCGAAAGAGCAGCTCGAGGACCTCGTCGGCCCGTTCGCTTCCTGGGTGGCGGAGGACTTCACCTCGTTCCGTCCGGACATCATCCACGCCAACTACTGGCTGTCCGGTGTCGCCGGCCAAGCCCTCAAGCGCATGGTCGACCTGCCGCTCGTCACCACGTTCCACACGTTGGCCCGAGTGAAGGCGGAGAGCGGCGATCCCGAGCCAGAGCGACGGGCCGAGGCCGAAGCCGGCGTCATGGCGTGCGCAGATGCCGTCCTGGCGAACTGCATCCCCGAGGCCGAGCAGCTCGTGCAGTTCTACAACGCAGACGAGGAACGCATCGAGATCGTTCCGCCCGGGGTCGACCACGCCTTCTTCTCGCCGGGTCATCAGGGTGGCGCTCGATGGGCCGTCAACACAGACGACCGCCCACTGCTCTTGTTCGTCGGCCGAATCCAACCGCTCAAGGGCGTCGACGTCGCAGTCGAGACCCTCGCCGCCATCGACCGCAAGGATGCAAGGCTCTGGATCGTCGGCGGAGCGTCCGGGAGCCAAGGCAACGAAGAGGTTGATCGAATCCAAGCGCTGATCGACGAGCTCGGGGTCCGAGATCGAGTCGAGTTCAAACCGCCGATCCCTCACCACCTCCTTTCCACCTACTACCGCGCCGCCGACGTCGTCCTCATCCCGAGCCGCTCGGAATCGTTCGGACTCGTCGCCCTCGAGTCGGCTGCATGCGGTGTCCCTGTGGTGGCTTCGGCCGTCGGCGGGCTCCTCACACTGGTCGAGCACGGTCACACGGGTTATCTGGTCGAGTCCCGAGATGCCAAGGACTATGCGGCGTGGGTCGATGCGATCCTCGCTGATCCGGTTCTCGCCCGTCGCCTGTCGGTGTCGGCTGCGGCGATGGCCCGCAACTACACCTGGTCGACCTCGGCAGCTCGCCTGCGCCGCCTCTACGAAGATCTGACCCAGGGTCCGCTTTCTCCGTGTGGTGAGCCGACGATCGAGATCGACACCCTCGGCTCCGACCTCAGCACTCGCTGAGTTCATGAGCGAGCTCGCGTGATGCCCCGACCCCGATCGAAGTCCGACCTCGACCAGCTCGAGGCATTCATCGACGAGTGGCTGGCCCAGCAGTTGGCCGAGAACCCGGTCCTCGAAGCCGTGGATCGTGACCAGCCGGGGACGCGGCGCTGGTTCGTCCGTGTCCGCGGTGAGGAGAAGGACGTCTTCACGATCCGATTCCACCTCCAGCAGCGCACGCTCCAGTACGAGACCTACGTGATGCCGGCGCCGGAGGAGAACCACGCGCGAGTTCTACGCCCATCTTCTGAAGCGAAACCTGCGATTGTTCGGCGCCGCGTTCGCCATCGGCGAGGAGGGTGCTGTTTTCCTCCGAGGCGCTCTCGACGACGAACTCGTGATGCGTGAGGACGAACTGGACCGGGTCCTCGGCTCGCTCTACGCCTGGGTCGAGCAGTTCTTCCGGCCCGCACTCCGCATCGGCTACGCCTCCAAATTCTCTTGAACGGGTTGTAAATACGTTTGTATACTTCTAATCGTACGTCGCGTCGGTGGGGGTGGCTGCGCTCGTGGGGTCGGGGAAGTCCACAGGGGTTCGGTCCTCCCACCGGCACTGCATCTGGACGAGCGGGTAGGTTGGCCGCCGTGACCGAATTGCAGATGATCGGCGGAGGAAAGATGGGTCAGGCTCTCCTCGGAGGGATGATCGACGCGTCCTGGATCGAGCCATCGAAGGCTGCGGTCGTCGAGGTGTCGGCTGATCAACGGGCCCGGCTCGTCGATCTCCTCCCAGGAGTGACGATCCTCGACGCACCGCTCGCAGGCGTCCCTGCCGTCCTCGCCGTGAAGCCGCACTACGTGCTCGAGGTGGCGTCCTCGCTGGTCGATCCCGGTCTGGTCGTCTCGATTGCGGCCGGCATCACCATCACCGCGATGGAGTCGGTGCTTCCTCCGGGCACGCGCGTCCTGCGGGTCATGCCGAACACGCCTGCGCTCGTCGGTTTCGGCGCGTCGGCCATCGCACCGGGAACGGCCGCCACCGACGCCGACCTGTCCTGGGCAGTGTCGTTGTTCGAGGCCGTTGGTGTCGCGGTCACCGTCACAGAAGCACAGCTCGATGCCGTCACCGGTCTCAGCGGATCGGGGCCGGCCTACGTGTTCATGGTCGCCGAGGCGATGGCTGACGCCGGAGTGGCCGCAGGCCTACCACGGCCGGTCGCAGAGCTCCTGGCCCACCAAACGATCCGCGGTGCAGGCACGATGCTCACCTCGGGTGATGCCACCGCAACCGACCTGCGGATCGGGGTCACCACCCCGGCTGGAACCACCGCTGCCGGCCTCGCGGTGCTCGAGGAGCGCGCCGTGCGCTCGGCCTTCATCGATGCTGTTGCCGCTGCCACCGAGCGATCACGGGAACTCGGCTCGTCATGACGGCCCTCCGATTCGACACGATCTCGTTTCTCACCGACTACGGCACGAGCGATGAGTTCGTCGGCGTGGTCAAGTCCGTGATCCGCACGATGACCCCGGGTGTCACCGTCATCGACATCACACACGACATCGAGCCGCACGATGTTCGCGCCGGCGGCCTCGCACTGGCGCGGGCGGCGCAGTATCTCGCCCCAGGGGTGGTCCTCGGCGTTGTGGATCCCGGAGTCGCCACGGCTCGGAAGGCGATCGTGATCGAGGTCGGTGACGGCCAGAGCTACCTCGTCGGTCCTGACAACGGCCTGTTCGCGCCGGCCGTGTCGCTCGTCGGCGGGGCGACCGGAGCCGTCGTGCTCGACAATCCCGAATTCCACCTTCCCGCGCCCGGCCCCACCTTCGACGGTCGAGATGTCTTCGCCCCGGCCGCCGCTCACCTCTGTCGTGGTGTCCCGATGCTCGACCTGGGCACCGCGATCGACCCGATGCGCCTGCTTCCCGGTGTGATGGCCGTCAGCGAACAATCGGACGACGGCTCGATCAAGGCCGAGGTGCTCTGGGTCGACCGGTTCGGGAACGCCCAGCTCAATGTCGACCCCGAGGACCTGGTGTCCTGGCCGGAGCACGTCTCCATCGAGGGGGGCCGAACAACCAGAACGGCGCAGCGCGTGCAGGCCTTCGCCGACATCTCGACCGGCAGTGTCGGGCTGCTCGTGGATTCCTACGGTCTCCTGTCGATCGCGGTCGATCGAGGATCGGCTGCGTTCGAGCTCGAGATCAACGAAGGTGATGCGCTCACCCTCCGACCGGCCGCCGGCGGAACCGCTGTTGGTTCGACGGCGGTCACCCTCGGGCAGAAACCGACCACGGTTCCCCCGGTCATCGATCCTTCGGAGATCCCATGAGACCCGTTGTCGTCCTCACCATCGCCGTCCTGCTCCTCGCGATCCTCGGCGCCGCTGCGCTCCAGTTCGTCGTGTTGGCACCGAGCGGTGACGGCGATCCCGATGCCGAGTCCGGAATGATCATGATCGAACTCGACGCCCCCGATCTCTCATGACCAACCTCGCCCGTCGATTCCCGGTCATGGAGGACGAGCGAGTTGCACTGATCACCGATGACGGTGGGCAGGTCTCCTACGGAGCACTCGGTGAGATGGTCGGTGCCGTCCGCGGTGGTCTGGTCGCCGCCGGACTCGGGGTCGGTGATCACGTGTTGCTCATCGGCGACAACACCGACCTCAGCGTGGTGTTCCATCTGGCGTGCGTCACCGCCGGCTTGGTCTCGATGCCACTGGATCCCCTGACCACGCCGAAGGAGATCGCTCGGATCGTCGACGACCACCACCCGGCCGCCGTCATCGCTGACGCAGTCGGTGCGTCCTCTTGGGCCGATTCGACCCCGAACCTGGCTGGAATCAAGCTCGTCTCCACCTCCGCTGCAGATCGACTGGCACTACTCGACCACGAATGGGTTCCTGGCACCGACGTCGCCGACGACCATCCCGCCGTCCTGTCGATCGGTGCGTTGCGATTGGCGCAGACCCACGGTCAGGTCGCGGTGACCATCGATGCCATGACCCCGAGCCTGACCGAGTCGACCGGCGGCGAACCGGTCGTGCTCGGCATCGGGCCGCTGCATGACCCGTCCGGGCTCGACGTGCTCCACACCGGTCTGGCAAACGGGGCGACGATCCTCGTCGACAACGTACCGGCAGCGGAACTCGCCGTCGATGGTCTCCGACGCTCCCACACCGATCGCCCAGACGGCACCCGCGACATGATCGTGATCTCCGGGCTCGAGGTCTCGGCGTCCGAGGTCGAACGCCTGCTGGTGTCGCATGTCATGGTCGACGCCGTGTCCGTGGTCGGTGAACCCGATGCGACAACGGGGGAACGGCTGGTCGCGTATGTCGCGGCAACGAAGCCGCCGACCGTGGACGAGCGGCCGAACCTCGAGCGCGAGTTGATCGAGTTCTGCGCGGAACGACTCGAGCCGCACAAGGTGCCTCGTCGGATCGTCTTCACCTCGTCGATCCCCTCCGGGTTCGCGGAACCGGCCACCGGTGGGAGCTGAGCGAGCCGTCTCGGCGCACCGGTCGTGAGCATGTCCACCTTGCTTCGTGCATTTGTGAAAACCGCTGTCTAGCCTCGAACAATGGTTCCCAGCGGACGAGTCTCCGAAGCCACCGTGGCTCGACTCCCGCAGTACCTCCAATGCGCCGTCGATGCGGCGAAGGCCGGCGAATCCACGATCTCGTCCGACCGCTTGGCCGAACTCGTCGGTGTCAATCCCGCCACGTTGCGTCGAGATCTGGCGTCGCTCGAGATCACGGGAACCCGAGGTGTGGGGTACGACACGAAATACCTCGTGTTCGAGATCAGCGGCTCGCTCGGACTCAACCAGGACTGGCCTGTCGTGATCGTCGGCGTCGGCAATCTCGGTCGAGCCCTGGCCAACTATGCCGGTCTCGACGACCGTGGGTTCCCCGTTCGAGCACTGCTCGACGTCGATCCAGACGTTGTCGGTTCCTCGGTCAGTGGCATCCTCGTCGAGCACATCGACGACGCAGCGATCGTGGTTGCCCGCGAACGGATCGCCGTCGCCGTGCTGGCGACCCCACCGGAAGGGGCGCAGTCAGCGGCCGACATCCTCGCTGCGGCAGGGGTCACCTCGCTGCTCAACTTCACTGCGACATCGGTGCAGACCGCCGAGGATGTCGAGGTCCGGCGGGTCGATCTGGCGACCGAACTCCAGATCCTCAGCTTCTATCAGCAACGGGTGAACAGCGCCCGCAAAGGCGTCGGTGTGCCGATTGCCCGCCGACGAACCGAGCCGGCGATCGAGAACGGCGTCGTCGCGTGACGGGTTCCACTCGCACCGGAGTGGTGCAGATGCTGTCGGAACTGCGACACTGGTCGTGGTTCGGCGGCTGAAGGTTCCCGCTCGAATCATCGTCGAGGAGACTCATGACCGTCATCGCCATCGGGCTGAACCATCGCTCCGCCCCCATCGGCGTGCTCGAGCAGATGAGTCTTGCCGCTGACGTGGTGCCGAAAGCTCTCAGCGAGATCGCGTCGAGCCCCGTGGTGAATGAGGTCGTGTTGCTCTCGACGTGCAACCGCACCGAGGTCTATGTCCACGCCGAACGATTCCACGACGCCTACCGAGATGTCAGGGAGGCGCTGAGCCTGATCGTCGGTGTCGACTCGTCGACGTTCGTCGACCATCTCTATGTGCACTTCGACGGCGAGGCGATCGATCACCTCTTCTCGGTGTCTGCCGGACTCGACTCGGCTGTCCTCGGCGAGCACGAGATCCTCGGTCAGATCCGGACCGCATGGGAGCGGGCCCGCATCGAGGGAACCGCCGGGCCACTGCTGAATCCGTTGTTCGAGAACGCCGTGACCGCCGGCAAGCGGGTGCGGACCGAGACCGCCATCGGGCGGCGGACCGCGTCGATCTCACACGCCGCGGTCGCCCTCGTCACCGAACGTCTCGGCGACCTCGCCGGACGTCGAGTGTTGCTCATCGGCGCCGGCGAAGTCGGTGCCGGCGTGGCCGGTGCTCTGGCGAAGACAGGGTCGGCGTTGGTGTCGGTCACCAATCGCACCGCTGATCGTGCCGCCGAGATCGCCGCCCCCATCGGGGCCGATGTGGTGCCCTTCGATGACCTGGCAGCAGCAGTCGCAGCGGCCGACGTCGTGGTCAGCGCCACCGGCGCTCCCGGTGTGGTGCTCGACGCATCGACGGTCCGCGCCGCGCTCGACGCCAGCGGCCGACGCCTCCTGATCCTCGACCTCGCCGTGCCTCGCGACGTCGATCCCGGCGTCATGGCGTTCGACGATGTCGACCTGATGGTGCTGTCCGACTTGCAGGCGTTCGCCAACCGCGGTCTCGAGGAACGCCAGAAGGAGGTCTCCGCCGCCCGCGCCGTGATGGAAGACCAGATGGCGCTCTTCCAACGGTCTGCCGGTGCAGCCGAGGTCGATCCACTCCTCGGCAGCCTCCACCGCTGGGCCGATTCGGTGCGCTCAGACGAGATCGCTCGGTTCGACAAGCGTCTCGACAGTCTCAGCGGAGAGCAAGCAGCTGCGGTCGATGCGCTCACTCGTGGTCTGGTCAAGAAGTTGCTTCACCCGCCGTCGGCAACTCTCAAGGACGCGGGTGGGTCGCGCAGAGGTGACCGCCTCGTCGAGTCGGTGCGGGAACTCTTCGACCTCTCGTGAAGATCCGCATCGCCACACGCGCGAGTCCGCTGGCGTTGTGGCAGGCCCACCACGTTGCCGATCTGATCACACAGCAGGATCCCTCGGTCGAGACCGAGCTCGTCACGATGGACACCTTCGCCGACCTCCGATTGGATCTCCCCATCTCGGCGCTCGGCGGGAAGGGTGCGTTCAGCAAGGAAGTCCAGAGCGTCCTCCTGTCAGGCGCCGCCGACATCGCCGTGCACTCGGCGAAGGACCTCCAGGCGAGCACGCCTGACGAGCTCGTGATCGGCGCGGTCCCCGCTCGCGGCGACACCCGCGACGCCCTGGTCGGCGGCCGGCTGGCCGACCTCCCGCAGGGAGCGACGGTGGCCACCGGCAGCAACCGTCGACGGGTACAGCTCGCCCGGCTACGACCCGATCTGCAGTTCGTCGGCCTGCGCGGCAACATCGGTACTCGGCTGTCGAAGCTCTCGGGGTTCGATGCGTTGGTCATGGCCAACGTGGCCATCGAGCGTCTCGGCCTGCAGCTCGACACCGTCGACGTGCTGTCGCCGGATGCGATGATCCCCCAAGTGGGCCAGGGCGCGCTGGCGGTCGAGTGTCGGGCCGACGGGGAAGAGCTCATCGACCTCCTGTCGGCGATCGAGGACTCCGATGCTCGCCGCATGCTCGCCGCCGAGCGTGGTTTCCTGCTCGAGCTCGGCGGTGACTGCGATCTCCCGGCCGGGGCCAACGCCGTGCTCGATGGCGATGGACGTCTCACCCTCACCGCGATGCTGACATCGATCGACGAGCAACGACTCGAACGAGTCGTGGTGTCCGGGGTCGAAGTCCCCGACGGATCGGCCGACGAAGAGATCGGTCGGGCGGCAGCTCGACAGCTTCGGGGTCTGGTCGCATGACGCTCGCCGGACGCCACGTCGTGGTGTGCCGGGCCACGAGCCAGAGCGGTCCGCTGCTCGACGCCATCGGTCGTGCCGGCGCGATCGCGGTGCACGTTCCCTTGATCGAGGTCGTACCTCCGCTCGATGGGGGCGAAGCACTCCGCCGGGCGTTGGCCGCAGCCAGTGAGAACAGCTGGGTCGCCGTGACCTCGGCCAACGGCGTCGATGCGGTCGCGGCAGCCGGCCCGGGGTGCCGCGTGCCGGCTCGGTGTCGTGGGGCCGGCCACGGCGCGCCGCGCGGTGGAGATGGGCCTCGACGTGACCTTCGAGTCGCCCGAACCCACGGGTGAAGGCCTCGGTCGCACGCTTCCCGTCATCGAGGGGGAGCGGGTGGTGGTCGCCGTCGCCGAGCTGGCCTCGGACGACCTCCCCAACGCTCTGAAACGCCGAGGGATCGACTTCGAGGTGGTGACCGCCTACCGCACGCTCGCTCCCGAGACCAGCTCGTCCGACTTCGATCGCATCCGAGCCGCGGACCTCGTGCTCGTCACCGCGCCATCGGTCATCGAGCGTCTGCTCGATCGACTCGACCCGGCGGAGCTTCCCGCCCTCATCGCCATTGGCGAACCCACGGCAGCGGCGATCCGATCGCGGGGACTGGAGGTCGCTGCGACCGCGACCAAACCAACGACCGATGGCCTGATCGCCGCTGCGTTGCATACGCTCGCTCCATGACGTTCCCCCAGCGCCGCCTCCGTCGGCTTCGCCGTACCGGAGCACTGCGCCGACTCGTCGCTCAGACCACCCTCTCGGTCGACGACTTCGTTGCCCCGCTCTTCGTACGCGAGGGCATCGAGGCCCCCGTCGACATCGCGTCTCTTCCCGGTGTCCAGCAGCACACCCTGGCATCGCTCGACGCCGAGGTCGACCGCCTGGTCGCCCTCGGCATCCCCGCGATCATGCTGTTCGGCGTCCCGGCCACCAAGGACGACGAAGGATCGCAAGCCTGGGCCGCCGATGGCATCGTCCAAGTGGCGTTGCGCCGTCTGCGCGCTCGTCTGGGCGACCAGATCGTGTTGATGGCCGATCTCTGTGTCGACGAGTACACGAGTCACGGCCACTGTGGCATCGTCGATGCCGCCGGCGAGGTCGACAACGACGCAACCGTCGCCAACTACCGGAGGATCGCCGTTGCCCAGGCCACGGCGGGAGCCCACGTCGTCGCACCCTCCGGGATGATGGACGGTCAGGTCGGGGCGATTCGGTCTGCGCTCGACGAAGCCGGCTTCGAGGACGTCTCGATCCTCGCCTACGCCGCGAAGTACGCGAGCGCCATGTACGGGCCGTTCCGTGATGCCGTCGACGTCACGATCGCAGACGGCGGCGACCGCAAGGGCTACCAACAAGATCCTCGCAACGGCAGGGAGGCGCTCGAGGAGGTTCGGCTCGACATCGCCGAAGGGGCCGACATGGTCATGGTCAAACCGGCCCACACCTACCTCGATCTGATCGCTGCCGTGAGGGCAGACGTCGACGTGCCGGTGGCGGCGTATCACGTGAGCGGCGAGTACGCGATGCTGAAGGCAGCCGCGGCGAATGGTTGGATCGATGGCGATGCGGCGGCGATCGAGGTCTTGACCGCGATCAAACGAGCCGGCGCCGACATCATCCTCACCTATCTCGCAGCCGAGGTGGCCGAGATGCTTCGCACCTGAGCACACTGGTGCCGTGAACGACGCTGCTGCCACGCCCGCCTCGCCAGGCCGATCCAACGAGGAACTCTTCGAGCGGGCAAAGCGTGTGCTTCCCGGTGGGGTCAACTCGCCGGTCCGAGCGTTCCTCTCCGTCGGCGGGACTCCGTACTTCGTCGACCGAGCGCAAGGCGCGTACGTGTGGGACCCGGAAGGCAATCGGTATCTCGACTACGTCCAGAGCTACGGGGCATCGATCCTCGGCCACGCCGACCCCACGGTCGTCGCCGCCATTCAGGCGGCGGCCACCAAGGGAACCACGTACGGAGCATCGACGCGTCCGCGAGATCGAGCTCGCGGAACGCATCGTCGAGTGGGTTCCCGGTATCGAGATGATTCGCATGACCTCGTCGGGGACCGAAGCGGCGATGTCGGCGATTCGCCTCGCCCGGGGAGCCACCGGCCGCTCGAAGGTCGTGAAGTTCGCCGGGTGCTACCACGGTCACGTCGACTCGTTGCTGGTCGCCGGTGGCTCGGGGGTCGCCAACCAGGGGCTCGTCGGCTCGGCCGGTGTCACCGAGGCCTCGGTCGCCGACACCGTCGTGTGGCCGTACAACGTCGTGCCCACCCTCGACGAGGACACCGCCGTGCTGGCGATCGAACCGGTCGCCGCGAACATGGGGGTGGTCGAACCCGAACCGGGATTCCTGCAGGCGTGCCGAGACGAATGCGATCGGGTCGGCGCTCTGCTCCTGTTCGATGAAGTGATCACCGGCTTCCGTCTCGGCCGGGGGGGAGCGACGGCCTGGTCCGGCGTCACCCCAGACGTGTGGGCGTTCGGCAAGATCATCGGTGGTGGGCTCCCCGTCGGAGCGTTCGGCGGATCGCGAGAAGTGATGTCCCACGTGGCTCCGCTCGGCCCCGTCTATCAGGGCGGCACGCTCTCGGGGAACCCGCTGGCAACCGCGGCCGGACTCGCCGTGCTCGATCAGCTCGACCGACGATCGGTACGACGAGCTCGTGGCCAAGGCCACTCACCTGGCCGACGGTCTCGTCGAGGCAATCGGATCAGCCGGAGTGGACGTCCAGGTCCCTCGCGTCGGCCCGCTGCTCGGCATCTTCTTCGCCGACGCGCCGGTGCGGAACTACGACGACGCCAAGGCCGCGGCCGACAACGGGCGCTACGCCCCGTTCTTCCATGCCATGCTCGACCAGGGTGTCGCCCTGGCTCCGGGGCCGTACGAGGCAGCATTCCCCAGCCTCGCCCACAGCGTCGCCGACATCGATCGAACGATCGAAGCGGCCGCGCGTCGCGGCTCAGTCGCTGGCTTGAATCAGCGGGTCGAGCCGGTGCGGACGACGAATTCCGGCGACTCGGAGAACGCCAGCATCACGTCACCATTCGAGACGCCGCTGTTCATCCGGTCGAGCCAGAAGGCGCGGCCGCCACTGTCGGGCAGGCGGCCGAGCACGTTGGCGTAGACGAGGTCGATGAACGCAGCGTTCGATGAGGTCGCCGTACCGGTCGCTGAACTCGGGTGAGCGGGCGAAGGCGTTCGAGATGCTGGCGAGCGACCTCCCACCGTTTGCCTCCTGCGTCCAGAATGCCGCGCCGCCGGCATCAGCCGGCCGCAGGAAGTAGGCGAGGTAGAGGCGGTAGATCGCGCCTTGGTTGCTCGTCTGGACCGCGGCGGTGTCTGTCTGTCTGACGAACTCAGACGACTGCGCGAATTCGATGACGACCAAGGACCTCGACCGGCCACCGTTCAGCTGGTCCGTCCAGAAGTTGATGCCGCCCGTGTCGCCCTCGCGGCCGAGCACGTTGCGATAGAGCTGTTCGATGAATGCTCGATTGTCGAGCGAGCCGTAGGTCGCAGCGAACTCAGGCGAATTCAGGAACTCCTGGGAGACCGACGCGAGCGGCCGGCCCGTCGATCTCTGAGCGAGATAGAAGGCCATTCCGGTGCCGTCGGGGATGCGGTCGAAGTAGGCCTGGTAGAGCCGTGCGATCTCGCCGTCGAGGGGGAGCGGGCGCACGACGGTGTCGGTGAAGCCGGTGGGCAAGGAGTAGCCGAAGGCGCTGCCGCCATTGGCATTCACCGCCAGGACCCGGAACTGGAAGACGTCGTTGGTGAGCCGCCCAGTGGCGATCTGAGTGGCCGTGGTGCTTCCGAGCGAGACGAACGAACCGCCGTTCTTCGACATCTGCACGTCGTAGCGGATCACGGGGCTGCCGCCGTCGTCGGCCAGCTGCCACCCGACGGCGCGCTCGAAGCCGGACCCGACGACGTTGACGAGGGTGGGTGCCACCGGGGGAGGCGTGAGCGAAAGCGTCTGCGTTGCGGTTCCCGGGCTGGCCGCGAAGCCGATCGGGCTCACTTCGACCCGGTAGTCGACGTTGTTCGTCAGACCGGAAACACGTGCGGTCCGGGCCGAGCCGCTGGTGACGACACGAGCCGCCTGCTGTCCATCGCTGGTTCGCACCACACGGATCGCCCACGACTGGGGAGGGACGGCGTTCTCGCCGAGATCGGCCGACCACGACACATCGAAGGCGCCGGAGCGCTCGCCGATTTCGGTGATGGACGGGGTGAGCATCGGGACGTCGGTCTGCCAGCCGCTCTGAACCAGCACCCCGAGTGTGGGTGCATCGATGACGCGTTCGGTCTCGCCGGCGCCGAGCGCAGGTGTCATCAGCGAGCCAGGATCACCGTTGCGGTATTCGGCCTCGTCGAAGTGCGAGTAGCTGCTGCCGTTGTAGAAGCTCCGCGGTGCATAGAGCTCGTGGAGTTGGCCGCCGCCGATGTCGATGAACAGCTCCCCACTCGTGAGGTAGGCGCCGTTGTCGGCGAGATCGACCAGTCGAGATCCCTGATATCGAACGAGGGTGTCGAACTTGTCCGGCGGGACCTGGAGGAGGTTGACGCCGTCGCGCCGCTCGGCCGATCCGAGAAACCCGAGGCCGTGGCCGACTTCATGGAGCATCGTGGCGTAGAGGTCGAGTCGGTTGAATGGAACGCTCTCGTCCGACGCATTGACGTACCAGCCGCCCGGGCTGATCGTAGAACGCACTGGAGATCGTGACTTCGATCTCCACTCGGCTCGGGGAGTAGTCACGACGGTCGAGGGTGTTGGCAAGCGCAACGGGGTAGTAGAGATTGTCGGCTCGACGCACGAACCCGGTCGGTCCTGCGAAACCGAGGGTGCCGGGAAGGGTGTCGGACAGGTCCACCCAGTCGAAGCTGACGACGACAGGACCGCTCGAAGTCGTGCGAAGGGTCGCATTCCAGTCGCGGACAGCGGCATCGACCACCGCCCGTACATCGGACGGCGTCGAACGAACGTAGGTGACCGTGATGTCGCCGGTGACGGCGGCCGCGGTACCGGTGTCGAGGAATCGCCGAGCCAGGCGCCTGCCGAACCTGCTGCTCGTCGCGCAGTTCCTGGAGGGCGGCCAGGTAGGTACGCGATGTCGTGTCGGTCGCGGGATCGATGGTCTCGATGACGAGGTCGCCCGGCACCATCTCGCCGATGTCGGCCGTGTGGTCTCGCTCGACGCTTTCGTCGGTGGCGGCCCCGGCGGGGAGGTCTCACCGACGGGAGCGGTGGCAGCGCCGGCCGTCGCCTGCCGCCGCGATCGCCGAGCTGAAGACGAGCAGGGCGACAAGAGAGGAGCGGATGCGAACCCAGCGGGCACGAGATTCGGGCATGGGTACTTTCGTCGACGAGATCAGACCAACAGTCTTGTTGAGTCTCGGGTCGATGTGGCGGCAGGTCAATCGGTCATTCGGACCAGAGTCGACGGCGGCGATCGCCGAAAGGCGGATCAACCGGCAGCGACTTCGCCGCTTCCGGTCACAGGCCCATCGGGGCCGGGGCAGTCGTTTGCTCCGTCACCGTCGAGGTCGACCGGACCGGGGCCCGACGCACCTGGGGTGTACACCGGATCGGAACACTGGAGGATCAGCTCGAGTTCCTCGTCGCCGATCGGTGAACCTTCGCCGCTCTCGGCGGCTTCGCGGAGGTGATCGATCCACTCGAGGTAGACCTCGGACTCGGTGTCCTCGCCGCCGAGGACAGCTCGTTCGTGGAAGACCACCAGTTCGAGCTCTTCCATCGACAACACGCCGAGCATGGCCGGCATGGCTCCCTGGTTGCGAGCGCCCGAGATGCGGGCCCCACCGGCGCGTTCCGGATCGCCGTACTGCTCCCCGTTGATGGCGCTCGAGCCGCGAGCGATGTGCGCGATCTGGTCGATCGGCTCGGGGAAGGTCGCGATGATCTCGCCTTCGCTGAACTTGTAGCCGACACCGCCGCCACCACCGGCGCCGTGGCAACCGGAGCAACCGCCGGTCTCGGCGTAGACGAGCGACGCTTCTTCGAACAGCGGGTCTTCGACTTCGGGCTGCTGCATCGTCCCGGCGAAGCTGATCGCCCAGAGCGGCAGGGCGCCGACGAGCAGGAAGCTCCACAACGGCAGCTTCCTCCGCTTGTTGGCGGCGACGATGTAGTGGGGCAGATCGGGTTCGGGTGTCGGCTCGGGATCCTTCGGGATCGCGCTTGCTGCTGCGGCGATCGCCGGCGGCCCCGAGGAGGCCGGCGCTGCTGCGGTCGGCGCAGCGGATTCGACAGCGCTTCCAGCGCTGTCTCCCGAGGGGTCCGGCGTGCCCTTGGCCGCCCGGCTGCGCTTCAGGAGATGTTCGGGGATTTCAGTCACGTGATCCTCGGGGGTGGGAGCTGCCGGCGCGTGACGCGTGGGCAAGATCGAAAATGACGAGCGGACAAAGAGACACGAAGCTCGAACTGTAGGCGCGACCTGCCGCATTCAGCGAGTTTGTCGAACAACTCGTCGAATCGGGCGAACGTGACAGACCATGGGTTCTTCGCACTAACATCGGGCTGCTCGCTGTCCAGGTGAGCCTATGGTGTTCGATCGTTCGGTCGACCCTGCTTCTCGACGGTCCGTCTGCGCCACCTGCGCCTACGGTTTGCACAGAGGCAGGATCGTCCGATTAGATTGTGCAATTGTTCACAAGCTCGTTTGCTCGCCACTGTCGAGGTTCTGCGTGACCGCTCTCATCGTTTCCACCGTCATCTCCTTGCTCATGGCCGGCGCCTTTGCGTTGTGGTCTTCCCGACGAGACCCCGAGAACCACATGACCTGGGGCGAGGCCAGCATGATGTCGGTGTACGTCTTTTTCGTCTTCTTCCTCGTCTTCGGCATCGTGCCCCACCAGTGGTTGACCCTCGCCGAGAACGAGTGGAGCTTCCGAGCCGATCGCATCTGGGATGCCTGGGGCCTCATCACCGCCAAGAGTCAAGGTGGATGGTTCCCCTTCGAGATCACCTATCGAGTGCTGTCGGACTCGGTGGCTGCGCTCATCTACATCGCGTTCCTCACCGGAATGATCGTGATGTGGGTGCAGTGGCAGGAACGGGCCAAGGCAAAGGCGCCCGAGCTACCGACATCCACGTACGGCCGTCCTCTGATCAAGAGGGGCTGAACGACGACCCATGGTCACCACCGACGCCAATCCACCCCTTCCCGAGTTCCGCGACGACTACATCCTGGTCGAGGTCGATGCGGACTACCTGGCCAAGGCGGTCAAGCCGAAGCAGTTCATCCACATCGACCAGTCCGAGTGCATTGCCTGCGAAGGCTGCGTCGACATCTGCCCGTGGAAATGCATCCACATGCAGCCAACCGACGCCATCTCGGAGAGTTTCGGTATCGCCAAGCCCGGCGACGATCCCTCCGACGCGTTCATCTTCACCATCGACGACGACGTGTGTACTCGCTGCGCACTCTGCGTCGACCGCTGTCCCACTGGCGTGATCATCCTCGGCAAGGTGGCCGACACCGCCAACCCAACGGGTGATCATCACCAGCGAACCGATTCCCACGGCTACGGCTACGGCATGCGCCTCGCCTAGGCTCCCTGTCACACCGATTTCCGGTCGATCTCGACCCCCGCAACTCGAGGAACTCTCAACTCATGGCAAAGTCGATTCAGGACAAGCCCACGCTCGCCGAGCGTGCCGCGGCATCGGCGGCAACTGCCACCGACTCGGTGCAGAGCTCGCAGGTCTGGAACTCGATCTTCCGGCCAGGCTCGGTCTTCCGCAAGGGCTACACCGACAGCCCGAGGAACCGGTCATACGTGATCATGAACTCGGTGCTGTATCACCTGCACCCCGTGAAGGTGAAGCGTCACGCGGTCAAGGTGAGCTACACCCTGTGCCTCGGCGGGCTGAGCTTCTTCCTCTTCATCATCCTCACCGTCACCGGCATCTTCTTGATGTTCTTCTACCGGCCGACGGCAGCTGCTGCGTGGCAGGACATCTACACGCTGCAGACCTCGGTCACCTTCGGGTTGCTCGTGCGCAACATGCATCGATGGGGCGCCCACCTGATGGTGCTCTCGGTCTTCCTCCACATGGCCCGCGTCTTCTACCACGGCGCCTACAAGGCGCCGCGTGAGTTCAACTGGGTCATCGGCACGATCCTCCTCCAGATGACGCTGCTGCTGTCCTTCACCGGCTATCTGCTTCCGTGGGATCAGCTCGCCTTGTGGGCGGTCACCGTGGGTACCAACATGATGGGCTACACCCCCGTGTTCGGTGACCAGGTTCGCTTCGTGTTGCTGGGCGGCAAGGTCATCGGCACCGACACGTTGTTGCGTTGGTACGTGCTGCACGTGCTGCTCCTTCCCTTCGTCACCGTCATCTTCATGGCCATCCACTTCTGGCGGGTCCGGAAAGACGGCGGCATCTCCGGGCCGCTCTAGGCCAACCTCGATCTCCGCCTTCTCGTCTCCCCTCGTCTTCCGACCCTCCTCCTTCACAGGACTCCCCGGACAGGATCTGCAATGACCGAAATCCCCGAACATCTCCGCAAGCGGGCCGAGGAGGCTCGCAAGAAGGCCGAAGGCGCGGCGGACGCTGCTGCTCCCGCTGCGTCCGGCGCGCAGCCGAGTCGGCCGCGACCGACCCGGCGGCCAGCAAGATCCCCGCTCACCTGCTGCAGCGCTCGAAGTCGGCGCAAGCAGAAGGGCTCCGAGGCTGCGGTCGCTCCCTGCCGGTGGTGGCGTCGGGACCGCAGTCGCAGCGGCAACCGCGGTCGCCGATGTTCCGGCCATGACCGGACCTGCCGGACACACCCAGCGTCTGCTCACGGTGGTCAAGTCCGGATCGATCCAGGACATCAAGTCCAAGCCGCTCGACAAGGTCCACACCTGGCCGCACCTGATCGTGGTCGAGTTCGGTGCCGCCCTCGCCGTCACCGTCTTCCTCACGTTCTTCTCGATCTTCGTGAATGCGCCGCTGCTCGAGTTGGCCAACGTCAACGAGACGCCGAACCCGTCGAAGGCGCCGTGGTACTTCCTCGGCCTCCAGGAACTGCTCACCATGTTCCACCCGATGGTCGCCGGCGTGACCATTCCCGGCATCGGACTCATCATCTTGACGATGGCGCCCTACATCGACCGCAATCCGTCGAACAAACCAGAGGATCGCAAGTTCGCGGTCTCGCTGTTCACCATGTTCCTCATGTTCTGGGCCGTGCTCATCATGATCGGCTCGTTCTTCCGAGGCCCTGGTTTCAACTTCGTCTTCCCATGGGCCGACGGCCTGTTCTTCGAGCTCTAGAGAGGTATCGCACATGACTGGTTCTGATCATCGCCGTCGCCGTTCTTGCCGCCATCGCGTTGTTCGCGATTGCCGCCACCTTCCGCAATCGCGACTCTGCGGCTGCCATCGGGCAGCTGTCCGGAGAGACCGTCAAGCGCGACCGCGCCGCCACGATCACCGAGGCCGAGGAGCCCGCGCTCGTCGCCAGCGGCAAGGCAGTCGAGGCTGCGGCCCGGGCCGAACGCTCCGGGGCTCTCGTCGCTGCCGGTAGCGCTGCCCCTGTCGCCTACGTCCCGCCGGACCCCGAGACCATCGGTGTCGCCCGTCGCCAGTTCCTCAACCGCGGCATCGTCGCCATCTTCGGCCTCGGTCTCACCAGCTTCGGTGCTGCGTGCATTGCCTTCCTGTGGCCGCAGGGCTCCAGCGGCTTCGGTTCGGTCATCAACGTCGGCCGCATCACCGACATCCAGGCGTCCATCAAGGCCGGCGGTGGGTTCTTCTACGTCCCCGAGGGTCGTATGTGGGTCACCGAGTACCCCCAAGACGCGGTCGAGAAGGCGGTCACCAGCTACGGCTTCTTCCCCCAGGTCGAAGGCGGTCTGCGCGCCGGGGTCGTGGCCCTCTACCAGACCTGCCCCCACCTTGGTTGCCGTGTGCCCGAATGTGGAACGTCGCAGTGGTTCGAGTGCCCTTGCCATGGCTCGCAGTACAACCGGGTCGGCGAGAAGAAGGGCGGCCCTGCTCCTCGAGGAATGGACCGTTTCCCGATGGCCGTCAACGCGGCCAACGAGCTCGAGGTCGACACCGGCACCGTGATCCAGGGCCCGCCGATCGGCACGAACACCACCGGCCAAGAGGCTGAAGGTCCCAACTGCATCGGAGCATCGAGTCACTGATGAGTTCCGTCCCCGTGCTTGCTTCCACTGTTGTGTTCGCCGCAGACTTCCGCGCCATCGGCTTGACCGTCGCGGTCGTCGTTCTGGCCGGTTTCGTTCTCCTGTTCGTTCGCAACTCGTTCCAGGCTCGCCCCGAGCTCGGCTCGGAGATCGAGTTGGCCGCGAACAAGAAGCCATACCTCGACGATGAAGAACTCGAGGGCAAGAAGCTCGATTGGTCGCTCGGGTTTGCCCTCGTCACGCTCGGCCTCCTGGCCTTGGCGCTGCCGTTCTACTGGCTGGCCGAGCCCGGCCGGCAAGACGGAGCGGTCGACGCCTACCAGCTCAACTTCGAGTCACGAGGCGAGGGCGTCTACATCGAGACCGCCCAGTGCGTGAACTGCCACGCCGCCGGTGGTGTCGGTGGCGTGGCCGCCTATGTGCTGCAGGATCAAGACGGGCAGTTCCTCGCCAATGCGGCGTGGACCGCACCCGCGCTCAACAACGTGCTCCTCCGCTACTCCGAGGAAGAAGTCACCTACATCCTGAACTACGGCAGGCCCGGTTCGCCGATGGCGGCATGGGGCACCCCCGGCGGTGGCCCGCTCACCACTCAGCAGGTTCAGAACGTCCAGGAATACATCGATCTGTTCCAGGTCCAGTCGCTCGATCCGATCGCCATCAACGAGTCCGCCGACCCCGTGGCCGCCCAAGAAGCTGCCGACAAGCAGGCCGAGGCAATCGTCAATGAGGTCGAACGGTCGTTGGCCGACGGCGAATTCGAGTCCGTCGGTGAAGCCGTGTTCAACCTCGGCTACTACTCGAGCTTCCAGGCCGGCTCGCTGAGCTGCGCTCGTTGTCACACCGCCGGTTGGTCCCTCGGGCCCAGCGTGCCCCACCCCGGAGGCGATCCACTCTCCGAGGGCGTGGCTGCCTGCGGCGGTGGCAATCCGTCAGGTATCGGCTGGAACTTGTGCGGCGGCGTCGAGCAGCATTTCCCTGACGACGCATGGAAGTTGCCGGACGGCTCCTGGGCTCCGGAAGGTGGCCTGGCCGACGACGAGGGCTTCTACTACCTCGCCATGGACGGCACCGAGATCCGTCTCGATGATCGCGGCAGCCCCATCACCGGTCAGCAGAAGCCAGACGGCACCGACGAGTTCTACCGCATCCTCGACGACGGCGATCTCGCCGACTGTGCGAGTCGGTCTCGAATCTGTGGGAGCCAGACGGTGGCGAGCCCTACCCGTTCGCCGTCGACCACGTGTTCGAACTCGACGACAACGGCGAGTTCATCGCTCCACCGGAACTCACCGAGGCCGACCTGACCGGCACCGTGATCACGCTGAGCGACGGCCGTCTCGGCGACGATTGCACGGTCGTCGACATGCCTGAGCGCACCAGCTACGCCCAGTACAACTTCATCTACAACGGCGCCGACGCCGGTACCGGCTTCGGTCGAGGCGGACAGAGCTCTGCCGGCATGATGCCTGGCTTCGGTGCCCTGCTGCCTCCGGAATACATCCAGGCAGTCGTCGACTACGAGCGAGGCCTCTGATGCTCCACGCTGTTTCCCTTGCCTTCATCGACGGCGTCGGCTTCGATCCGTTCTTCCGCGGCCTGCTCAGCGTGCTGGTCGGCGTGGTGGTTCTCATCGGCGGTTCGTACCTCCTCGTCGCCAGCAACAGCGGCTCCCGCCTCGGCGCCCTCATCACCGCCGGTCAGTTGTTCGGCTGGCTGTTCCTCATGGGAGTGGTCTGGACCATCTACGCCATTGGTTGGCGAGGCGAAGGTGAGTCCTGGGCGCTGGTCGAGATCAACGGCGACAATCCTGCCCGCGATGCCGACGGACTCGTGTTCGCCGAGGACGAGCGCGTCCAAGAGCTCGGACTCGCCATCGAGGGTTTCGATCTCGGCGAGGCGGTCACAGCCGATGATCCCGACCTTGCGTCAGGCCGAAGCGGTCGAGATCTCCCGAGACAATCCGCAGTTGCTCGCCGATTGGCGTTATCTCGCCACCTCGGATCCCCAGCGAGGCGAGGCCACGGCAACGGCCGAGGAGTTCCTGATCGAGGAGGGCGTCTTCGCCAGTACGGCCGAGTTCGTGCCGCTCACCTACGACGCCTACAACATCGGCGGCAAGCCCCGTCTCGACCCGGACATCGTCGCCGACGATCCCGACAAGTCGGCGTGGGTCGAATCCTTCACCGACCTTCCCGCCCGGCTGATCCACAAGTTCGACACCACGTTCATCCACTTCTGGCACCCCCAGGAGCTCGTGGTCATCCAGTTCCAGGGTGTGGTCGACGAGCCGACGTTGCCGGGCGAACCGCCCCCCGTCGCCACCGCCGATCCGGACAAGAGCACGATCAGCGTGGTGCTCGAGCGCGACCGTGGCGGGCCGATCCCAGCACTTGTCGGAGGACAACGCGTCGTTCCCGCACTCTTTGCCATCTTCAATGGCATTCTGTTCGCCGTGGTCTCATGGATGATGCACATCCGCGACCGTCGAGAAGAGTCCATTCGCGCTGCGGTCGCATGACCGCCCATCTGGCCGCGGTCGCCTGACCGATCGGAAGGAAGTCTCATGGCCCAGTACCTACCGATTGCGGCGCTACTGGTCCTCGCCGCCCTCTTCGCGGCCGTCAGCCTCGTCGTGTCGAAGCTGCTGGCTCCGAACCGGGCGACCGAGGCCAAGTACGCGCCGTACGAGTGCGGCATCATTCCCGGCCGCGAACCGCCGCAGCGGTTCCCGGTGCGCTTCTACCTCGTTGCGATGCTCTTCATCGTGTTCGACATCGAGATCGTCTTCCTCTACCCCTACGCCATGGTGCACCGCGAGCTCGGTCTCTTCGGGCTCGTCGCCATCCTGCTGTTCTCGGTGCTGGTGTTCGAGTCGTTCCTCTACCTGGTCTCCAAGGGTGCTCTCGACTGGGGCCCTCTCCAGATCAATCGTCGCCAGCCGGAGGCGGTGGGTGCGCACCGCACCTCGTCGTCGACGATCCGCCGGGTCGGTCTCGACGGCCGCTTCGACGAGACCTTCACCGCCGGACCCGGGCGGGCGTCTGACGGTCATCCCGATCCGATTCGAACGCTCGAACCCACCGGAGGCTCCTGATGGGTCTGATCACCGACATCCAGGACGACGGTCTGGGTGGGCTCGACCACAACATCGTCACGGGTCAACTCGAGAATCTGGTCCGATGGTCCCGCTCACGTTCGTCGTGGCCCGCCACCTTCGGTTTGGCGTGTTGCGCCATCGAGATGATGGCCACCGGTGGATCCCACTACGACCTGGCTCGCCTCGGCATGGAAGTCTTTCGGGCATCACCCCGCCAGGCCGACGTCATGATCGTCGCCGGACGGGTCAGCCAGAAGATGGCGCCGGTCCTGCGCCAGATCTACGACCAGATGATGGAGCCCAAGTGGGTCATCTCCATGGGTGTGTGCGCATCGAGCGGTGGCATGTTCAACAACTACGCGATCGTTCAGGGCGTCGACCAGATCGTGCCCGTCGACGTGTATGCACCTGGCTGCCCGCCCGGCCCGGAGACCCTCCTCCATGCCATCGAAACTCTCCACCACCAGATCGAGACCGGCGAGATCATGCGCAGGCGCGGTGTGTCCGGCAGCGGAGCCGGGATCATCATCGAGCAGCGTGACGGTCAGGGCGAGACCACCCTGCTCACGGTCGGTCGATCGGCATGAGCGACGACCACGGACGAATCAGTCGAACCGCCAGTCGTCGCCGAACCGGAAACCGCCTACGGGTGCCCGGTCACCTGGTCTCGTGCGCAACGTGTCATCCATCCCCATCGGGAGCAGTGGCTCGAAGTTGCCTCGTCCCTGCTGGCGGACGGATTCAACATGTGTATCGACGTCACCGCCGTCGACTACCTCACCTTCGGAGGACAGCGACGCCTGCCGGTCGGTGTCCAGCCAGAGCGTTTCGAGGTCGTCGCCGGTTTCATCTCTCACGAGCGTCGTGAACGGATCCGGGCGCGAGTCCAACTGCCGGCAGCGGATCCCACCATCGGCTCGCTCTACTCGATCTATCCAGGGTCCGATGCGCTCGAACGTGAGGTGTACGACCTCATCGGCATCGTGTTCGAGGGCCATCCCGACCTCTCGCGCATCATGATGCCAGAACACTGGGAGGGCCATCCGCTCCGCAAGGACTACGCCACCGGCGCCATCCCCGTGCAGTTCAAGGGCGCACCGGCTTCACGCTGAGGACTCCTCCATGACCGTCACCGACCCCACCCCAGACACCGACCTCACCGCCGCGACCGCAGCCTCTTCGACCACGGCCGATAGCCATGGGCTGACCGTCGACGAGAACGGCCTGCTCACCCAACTCGACAAGCTCCCCCGGTCCAACGCTGTCCTCCGCATGTCAGAGGTCGAGGCTGCCGAACTCACCGATCGGCCGATCGTGGGGGAGGGCGACCAGACCATGCTCGTCAACATGGGTCCCTCACACCCTTCGACCCACGGTGTCCTCCGCCTGATGCTGGAACTCGACGGCGAAACGGTTCGACGATCGAAACCCATCATGGGTTACCTCCACACCGGCATGGAGAAGCAGGCCGAGAGCCTGACCTACCTCCAGGGTCCGACCAACGTCACCCGTATGGACTACGCCGCTCCGTTCTTCAACGAGCTGGTGTTCTCCCTGGCCGTCGAGGACCTCCTCGGCGTCGAGATCCCGGAGCGGGCGACCTGGATCCGCATGCTCATGAGCGAGATGAACCGGATCTCGTCCCACCTGCTCTTCATGGCCACCAACGGCATGGACCTCGGCGCCGTGTCGATGATGATCTACGGCTGGCGCGAGCGCGAGCAGGTGCTTCGGTTCTTCGAGATGGTCACCGGCCTCCGCATGAACCACAACTACATCCGGCCCGGTGGTGTCGCGGCCGACCTGCCGGACGGCTGGCGTGACGAAGTGCTGGCCCTGATGGACATGCTGCCGCCCCGTCTCGAGGAGTACGACATCCTCATGACCGGTCAGCCGATCTGGCGAGATCGGCTGCAAGGGGTCGGCACCATGACCGCCGAAGAGGCCATCGCCCTCTCTGCCACCGGGCCGGTCCTGCGAAGCGCGGGCGTTCCGTGGGATCTGCGTCGCGACGAGCCGTACCTGGCCTACGACCAGGTCGATTTCGACGTGGTCGTCGGCTCCTACGGCGACTGCTTCGACCGTTACGCCATCCGGCTCAACGAGATCCGGGAGTCGATCAAGATCGTTCACCAGATCGTCGACAAGATGCCGCGCGGCGACTACCGCGTGCAGGACACCAAGGTCACCCCGCCACCACGGGCCAGGATCGACGAATCGATGGAGGCGCTCATCCATCACTTCAAGATCTTCACCGAGGGTTTCAAGGTGCCGGAAGGCGAGACCTACGTCGCCGTCGAGTCACCCCGCGGCGAGCTCGGTTGCTACATCGTGTCAGACGGATCCTCGAAGCCGTACCGCATGCACATCCGAGGCCCGAGTTTCGTGAACCTCCAGACCATGTCGCACATGATGGCCGACTCGCTCATCGCTGATGCGGTGGCCGTCATCAGCAGTGTCGATCCCATCCTCGGCGAAGTAGACAGGTAAACCGTGAGTCGACTGTCCCATGAGAACGAAGCGATCGCGCACGACATCATCGCTCGATATCCGCGGCAAGAAGTCCGCACTGATTCCGCTGCTCCACCTCGCACAGGAACAAGACGGCTACGTCGCGGCAGACGCCATGGAGCACCTGGCCGAGCTGGTCGGCGTCACACCGGCCGAGGTCATGGGAACGTGCAGCTTCTACGAGATGTTCGTCACCCATCCGGTCGGGAAATACAAGATCGACATCTGCACGAACCTGTCATGCCAGCTCCTCGGCGCAGAGGAGCTGCTGCATCACGCCGAGCAGAAGCTCGGTGTCCGCCCCGGCGGCACCACGGACGACGGGTTGTTCACCCTCGAAGACGTCGAGTGCATCGCGGCCTGCACCGAGGGGCCTTGCCTCCAGGTGAACTACCGCTACGAGTACCGACTCGGCAACAACGACTTCGACGTCCTCGTCGACGATCTTCGCTCCGGCAAGCGAACCGACATTCCCGAACACGGCACCCTCGCCCGGGTTCGTCAGACGATCACCCCCGACCGTCTCGGCGGGATCGGCGCCCCTGAAGACACCGGCACGCCGGCCTGGTTCGCCAGCCGACAGCCCGCCCCGGAGGAAGTCTCGTGAGCACTGCTCCCACCAACGACTACATCGCTCACGCGCCCGGGCTACGTCGACAACGCAGGCCCGAAGGTCGTGACCAGCCGATTCCGCTACGAGGACAGCCACACACTCGAGCGAGCGCTGGCCACGGGCGGCTACGACGGGCTGAAGAACGCGCTCCAGCGCACCCCGGCCGAGGTCGCAGCCGAGGTGAAGGACGCCGTCCTGCTGGGACGCGGCGGCGCCGGCTTCCCTGCCGGTATCAAGTGGGGTTTCATGCCGCCGGTCTGGCCGCGGTACCTCGTCGTCAACGGTGACGAGTCCGAGCCGGGCACCTACAAGGATCGTCTCCTCATGGAGCGCGATCCGCACCAGCTCATCGAAGGGTGCATCATCACCTGCTACGCCCTCGGACTGAACCAGTGTTTCCTGTATGTCCGGGGCGAGATGGCTCAGGCTCAGGAGAACATCGCACAGGCGCTCAACGAGGCCTATGCCGCCGGGTTCGTCGGCAAGAACATCCTCGGGACCGACGTGTCGATCGACGTCGTCCTGCACTGGGGCGCCGGTGCCTACATCGTCGGCGAGGAGACTGCGCTGATCGAGTCGCTCGAGGGCAACCGCGGCATGCCTCGTCTCAAGCCGCCGTTCTTCCCGGCAGCCAAGGGCCTCTACATGAAGCCGACGATCGTCAACAACGTGGAGACCCTCGCCAACCTGCCATGGCTGATGGTCCACGGCGCCGAGGAGTACAAGAAGATCGGTTCGGAGAAGTCGCCCGGAACCCGCATGTTGGCCATCAGCGGTCACGTCAAGCGACCTGGCGTCTACGAGGTCGAACAAGGTGTCCCGACATTCCGCGATCTGTTCCACGACGAGAATTACTGTCAGGGCATCACCAACGATCACCAGCTCAAGGCGTTCGTCCCCGGTGGCGGATCGGCTCCATGGTTCTTCGAGGATCAGCTCGACCTCAGGATCGAGGCGTCCGAGGTCGGACCGGCCGGATCCATGCTCGGATCGGGCGCGATCATGGTGATGGACGAGACCACCGACGCGGTGAAGGCAGCCCTCCGGCTCGTCCGCTTCTACGCTCGCGAATCCTGCGGCAAGTGCACGCCCTGCCGTGAGGGCACCAGCTGGGAGGAGAAGGTGCTCCAGCGCATCGACGACGGCCTCGGCCGACCCGAGGACATCGACCTCCTGCTCGACATCGGTCGCAACATCAGTCCCGGCAACTATCCCGTCGCCAGCTTCGGCGATGCGGGACTCGAGGCTGTGCCGTTCCCTCCGAAGCAGACCACCATCTGCCCGCTCGGCCCGTCATCGGTGGCGCCGATCACGTCGGCCATCCGCCGATTCCGGGCCGAGTTCGAAGCCAAGGTCTCGGCGACTTCGTCGCCAAACGACGAGTATCGCCCAGGGGGCGAACCGTCGCGTTCGACGCAAGAGGTTTCGCCGTGACCGCAACCGAACCCACCACCGGTGTGCCGTTCACGCTCAACGGCGTCGAACTCCACGCAAACGATGGCGAGCTGCTCATCGAGGCGTGTGAACGCCAAGGTGTCCACATCCCGAGGTTCTGCTACCACCCGCGGATGACCTCCGTCGGCATGTGCCGAATGTGCCTCGTCGAGGTCGACACCGGTCGTGGCCCGGGCCTGCAGCCCAGTTGCATGCTCACTGTCACCCCGAACATGGTCGTGAACACCGAGTCCGAGGCGTCCAAGGACGCCCAGGACGGAGTGCTGGAACTGCTGCTGATCAACCACCCTCTCGACTGTCCCGTGTGCGACAAAGGTGGCGAGTGCCCCCTCCAGGACAACGCCTACTCATACGGTCCGGGCGAGAGCCGGTTCGTCGAGGAGAAGCGCCACTACGAAAAGCCCATTCCGATCAGCGATCTGGTCTACCTGGATCGTGAACGCTGCATCCTCTGCGACCGATGCACCCGCTTCGCCGATGAGGTGGCAGGCGACCCGTTGATCCACTTCATGGATCGTGGTGCCCAGACCCAGGTCAACACGTTCCCCGATCACCCGTTCTCCTCGTACTTCAGTGGCAACACCGTGCAGATCTGCCCCGTCGGTGCCCTCACCGCCGAGCCGTATCGATTCAAGGCTCGCCCGTGGGACCTCGACGAGACCGAGAGCACCTCGACCGTCGACAGCACCGGCGCTCGCATCGTGCTCCAGTCATCGAGAGATCGGCTGGTGCGGATCCTCGGTGTCGATTCCGATGCAGTGAACTGGAGCTGGCTGTCCGACAAGGAACGGTTCGCCTACGAGGCGTCCGAATCCGAGAACCGCGTCACCGAGCCGATGATCAAGGTCGGCGACGCACACGAAACGCGTCGCTGGAGCGACGCCGTCGCCGCCGTCGTCGAGCCGCTCTCGATCGATCCGGCCAGGATCGGCGTCATCGGCGGTGCGAGATTGCCCGTCGAGGGCCAGTTCGCGTGGGCCTCGCTGCTCGACCGTCTCGGTGTCGAGAACGTCGATGCTCAGCTCGGCGACGGCCTCCCGGCCTCCATGTTCCTCGGTTTGCCGCGGGCCACGATCGCTGATGCTGCCGCACCTGGTGGCATCGTCGTGTTGCTCGGCGCCGATCCGAAGGAAGAGCTTCCGACGCTGTACTTGCGGCTGCGGCACGCCGTCACCCAGGCGGGAGCGAGCCTGGTCGAGCTCACGCCGCATGCCACGAGTCTGTCCTCGCACGCCGCGGTCAGTGCTCACGCACTACCCGGTCAGGTCGGAGCCGTGGCTGCCGCCATCGCCTCCGGTACCGCGGTCGGTCCCGTCGGCGGTGTGTCCGCCGCTGCCATCGGCTCGATTGCCGAGCTCCTCGGTTCGGGCCGACCGGTCACGATCGTCTGCGGTCGCGGCAACCTCGCCGAGACGGCCGACGTCACGATGGACGCCCTCGGTGCGCTCCTCTCCGCTGCCCCGGACGCCAAGGTCCTCAGCGGACTCCGACGCGGCAACATCCACGGGTCCTTCGTCACCGGTCTCACTCCCGGACAACGGACTCGACACGCTCGGCATGCTGCGGGCCGCGGCCGAGGGATCCATCGACACGCTCGTCTTGCTCGGTGCTGATCCCATGGCCGACGTACCGGATCGTTCGCTCGTCGCTCGGGCATTCGATGCGGTCGACACGATCATCGCGGTCGACGGTTTTCTCACCGAGTCGTCATCGAGAGCCTCGGTCATCTTGCCGGCCGCGTTGTCCGGCGAGGCCGATGGCTCGTTCGTCAATCTCGAGGGACGGCTCTCACCGCTCCACGCCAAGATCACGCCCCCTGGGCAGGCTCGCAGCGACTGGATGATCGCCGTCGAGGTGGCGGCTGCTCTCGATCACGACCTCGAGGTCGTCACCATCGACGAGATCCGAGCGGCATTGTCGGCGACGATACCGGCGTTTGCCGGAGTCGACTGGGCCGGATTGTCGACGTCGGGCGACGGTCCCTTGCTCGACATCAGCGGCCACGACGCCCCGGACTTCGGTGATCCCGTGGTCGCACCGGCCCCTGACGGGTACGGTCTCCGACTGGTGGTGGATCGCAAGCTCTGGGACCTCGGCACGCTGGTGCAGCAATCGACGTCGCTTCGTGGACTTCCCGCTCCGGCCGAGATCGAATTGGCCGCTGCCGACTTCGATGCCCTCGGCATCGCCGACGGTGCCGACGTCAACATCGATTGGGCCAACGGTTCGGCGACCCTCCCGGCGCGCCGGGTCGACGGGTTGCCCCGCGGCGCCGCCCGCCTTCCGTTCCGGCTTGCCGGCGTCGATGCCGGTGAGATGATCGATGCGTCGGCAGTTGCCTCCGAGATCCGTGTGGCGGTTGCGTGATGGGACATCCCTTCCTCGCCGATGGAGTCGATTTCGGTGATGTGATTCTCGCGGTCGTGCTCGCCGTCATGTCGTTCGTCATCTGCCTCATCGCCACCATGTTCATGGTGTGGTTCCTGCGCAAGGCGATCAGCCGGTTGCAGAATCGCATCGGCCCGAATGTGGCCGGTCCCTTCGGCATGCTCCAGACCCTCGCCGATGGCATGAAGCTGTTCTTCAAAGAGGACATCATCCCCACCCGGTCCGATCGGTTCGTGTTCCAGTTGGCGCCGTACCTGTCGCTGATCCCGGCGTTCCTCACCTTCACCGTGGTCCCGCTGGCCGGTGATTTCTCCGACGGTGGCACCGGAACCAGCACCCTGTTCGGTCGCGAATTCCTCTGGCAAGTGGCCGACGTTCCCGTCGGGATCTTGTTCTTCCTGGCGATGAGTTCGCTCGGGATCTACGGCATTCTCCTGGCCGGGTGGTCCTCCGGCTCGAAGTATCCGCTGCTCGGTTCGGTGCGGGCATCGGCTCAGGCCATCTCCTACGAGGCGGCACTGGGACTGTCGTTGGCGGCAGTGATCCTCGTCTCCGGCAGCCTGTCCACCAACGGCATCGTGTGGTCTCAGTCAGACGGCATCTTCACCTGGAACTTCATCGTCACCGGGTTCGTGCCCTTGGTCGTGTTCGTGATCGCCGGCACTGCCGAACTCAATCAGCCCCCGTTCGACCTCGTCGAGGCCGAGCAGGAGCTGGTCGGCGGCTACCACACCGAGTACTCATCGATTCGCTTCGCTCTCTTCTTCCTGGCCGAGTTCATGAACACGTTCACGATGGGTGCCATCATCGTCACGCTGTTCTTCGGTGGGCCATCCCCCTTCTTCGACCTCCCGCTGGTCGATTTCCCCAACGCCTGGTACGTCGGGCTCGCCCTCTTCCTGTTCAAGCTCTTCTTCTTCCTCTTCATGTTCGTGTGGATCCGGGCCACGTTGCCCCGGGTTCGCTACGACCAACTCATGGACCTCGGCTGGAAGGTCTTGATCCCCCTTTCCCTCGGCTGGTTCCTGATCCTCGCCGGGATCCGGGTGGCCAGAGACGGTGGCATCGGGATCTTCGACGACACGCTCGGTGATCTCGTGGTCGTGCTCGTGGCCGCCGGCATCATCGGCTTGATCGGATTCGCACTCCTGCGCAGGGCAATCGAGAATTCGCGTCACGAACGGCTCGAAGCCGCAGGGCTCACCGAGGTCGCCATCACCGGTGATCTCGCTCCCCAACCCGGGGCGACGAACGCTGGAGACCACTGATGGGCTACCTCGAAGGCTTCGCCGTCACGCTCAAGAAGTGGGGAGAAGGCGTCACCACCAAGGAGTACCGAGGTGGGAAGCAGGACCGCAAGGGTGAGATCAGCGCGAAGGACCAGAAGGCTCCCAAGCCGGAACGGGCCCATGGCCGCCACGTCCTGAACCGCTACGAGGACGGCATGGAGAAATGCATCGGCTGCGAGTTGTGCGCCGGTGTCTGCCCCGCGAAGTGCATCTACGTGCGAGGTGCCGACAACCCGCCGGACGATCCGAAGTCTCCCGGCGAGCGGTTCGGTTTCATCTACGAGATCAACTATCTGCGCTGCATCCACTGCGACCTCTGCGTGGAAGCCTGCCCCACCGAGGCCATCACCGAATCGAAGCTGTTCGAGTTCTCGTTCACGAATCGCGATGACGCCATCTACACCAAGGACGAACTCCTCGTCGGCAACGACGGCATGCCCCAGCACCTTCCGTGGGAGGACTGGCGGCCCGGTGAAGACCAGAACACCTCCGGTTGGATGCGGGCGACGTCATCGTCCGGCAAGGCCTCCTACGCCAACACCGTGGCGTGGTCAGGCGAGCTCGGTTACGGCGTGCGTGCCCCTGAACAGGGCCAAGCCCATGCAGACGAGGATGCACCGGCGGCCGTTGCCGACGATGCCGACGACGGTCATGGGGGTCACCACTGATGGTCGATGTCGTCGTCTTCGTGATCGCCGCCGCCGTCGTCCTCGGTGGCGGGCTCGGCGTGATCAGCTTTCGCAATCCGGTCCACGCCGCGCTCTCGCTGATTGCCACCCTCTTCGGGGTCGCCCTGCTGTTCATTCTGCAGGAAGCACACTTCCTGGCGCTGGTCCAGGTCGTGGTGTACGCCGGTGCCGTCGTGGTGCTGTTCCTGTTCGTGATCATGCTGCTCGGCGTCGACCAGTCCGAGGATGTCAGTACCGAGCCGATCGTCGGGCAACGAGCACTGGCCGCCGCCGGTGCCGGCCTCCTCCTCCTGCTGGCGTTGGGTGGGCTCTTCCTCTCCGGCGATGCCGACGATGGTGCCGTCGCCCTCACCGGCCAGCCGGGTGCAGTCACGCCGATCAACGACGATCAGGACGTCGTCCAGTTGGCCCGTGATCTCTTCACTCGTAACATCCTGGCGTTCGAAGCGACGGCGCTCCTCCTGACGATCGCCACGGTCGGGTCTGTCGTGTTGGTCCGCAATCAAGGTGGCGAGGATCTGGTGGTCGATGACCCCGGAACCTCGGTTCGGTAGGAGTAGCCGTGGAAGTCACCGCAACGTGGTATCTGGTGCTGAGCGCCGTGCTGTTCGCCCTCGGGGCGTTCGGCCTCATGACCAGGCGCAATCCACTCGTCATGTTCATGTGTGTCGAGCTGATGCTCAACGCCGTCAACATCAGCTTCGTCGCCTTCTCCGGTGCGCTCGGTGATCTCGCCGGCCAGACCGCCGTCTTCTTCGTGCTCGTCGTCGCTGCCGCCGAGGTGGTCGTCGGGTTGTCGATCGTCGTGGCACTGATGCGCCGTCAGCCCGATGCCAGTGCCGATGAATTCGCCGAGATGAGGGGCTGACATGCTCGAAGCCGCCTGGCTGATTCCTGCTCTGCCGCTCCTGGGTTTCGTGCTGATCCTGTTGGTCGGCCGCCGTCTCGGCGAACCGGCTCGCTGGTTGGCTCGCAACCGGGGCCATGGGTGGAAGCTTCCTGGCGACGGTCGTGGTCTTCCTCGGTCTGCTGGCCGAAGAGGAACCGGAGCGATTCTTCATCCAGAAGATCTTCACTTGGGTGCCGGCAGGATCGTTCAGCGTCGACGTCGGATTCCTCGTCGATCCGCTCTCGATCGCCATGTGTCTGTTCATCACCGGCGTCGGCACGATGATCCACCTGTATTCGGTCGGGTACATGCACGGCGATCCGAACTTCTCGAAGTTCTTCCTCTATCTGAATCTCTTCGCCGCCTCGATGCTCCTGCTGGTGCTCGGCGACAACCTGCTCCTGACCTTCCTCGGTTGGGAAGGTGTCGGTGCGTGTTCCTACCTGTTGATCTCGTTCTGGTTCACCAGCGAAGCCAACGCCAGTGCCGGCAAGAAGGCGTTCGTCACCAACCGGATCGGCGACTTCGGCTTCATGCTCGCCACCTTCCTGGTCTTCAAGTCCGTCGGGTCGATCGACTACGCCGACATCATCGTCGCCGCCCCGGCCCTCGCCATCGGCACGGCCACAGGGATCACGCTGCTGATGCTGCTGGCCGCAACCGGCAAGTCGGCGCAGATCCCGCTCTTCGTCTGGCTGCCCGATGCCATGGCCGGCCCGACGCCCGTCTCGGCGCTCATCCACGCCGCCACGATGGTGACCTCCGGGGTCTACCTCCTCACACGTCTGAACCCGGTGCTCGCTGCGGCCGAGCCGTGGACGCTCGATCTCATCGCCTGGGTCGGCGCCATCACCGCTCTCGTGGCGGCGCTGGCCGCCCTGGTCCAGAACGACATCAAGAAGGTGTTGGCCTACTCCACCATCAGCCAGCTCGGCTATCTGTTCATGGCCATTGGTGTCGGTGCCTACGTGCCGGCGATCTTCCACATGATCACCCACGCCTTCTTCAAGGCGCTGCTGTTCCTCGGGTCCGGGTCGGTGATCCACGGCATGCACGACGAGCAGGACATGCGACGGATGGGCGGGCTCTACAAGCTCATGCCGATCACTGCCGGCACGTTCATCATCGGCTGGCTGGCGATCGCCGGTGTTCCGCCGTTCGCCGGGTTCTGGAGCAAGGACGAGATCCTGCTCTACGCCTTCGACGTCAACCCATGCTGCTGTGGTTCGTCGGGCTCGTCACCGCTCTCCTCACCGCCTTCTACATGACTCGCCAGGTCATCCTCACCTTCTTCGGACGGATCCGGTTCTTCGACGCTCACGGCGACGAGATCGAGGCTGCGTTCCAGGGTCGTATCGATGGCGCCACTGCCGAGATCGAGGCCGCTCGTGCCGACCTCGTGAGCGTGCAGGATGCTCTCGACAAGGCCAAGGCCGACCTGCCCAAGCGGATCGAGGCGATCGCCAAGGCCGAGGCCGGTCTGGCCGAGGCCGGCGCTGCGGTCGAAGCGTCGACCCCGGACCTGGACGGTCACGACAAGTTGGTCAAGGCATTCGACAAGGCGACCAAAGCCGTGCCGAAGTCGCAGGATGCGTTGGCGAAGGCCGAGGGCAAGGTCGTGGAAGCCGAGGAAGCGTTCGCCGCTGCCGAGGCGGCGCAGGTTGCTGCTGCCCGGCGCCGTGAGGAGTTCGACACCGCTCGCCGCAACGCGCCGGCTGTCCCGGAGTACGTCTCCGCCTTCAGCCCTGCTCCCGATGTCTCCGATTTCGAGGCCGACCTGCCAGAGAGCTACCGAACCCGGCAGGAGTATCACCCCCACGAATCACCGTGGACCATGACGGCTCCGCTGGTCGTCCTTGCCGGTCTCGCCATCGTGGCCGGTGGCCTCAACCTGCCGTTCAGCAAGGACCTGCACTTCCTCGAGCACTGGCTCGAGCCCTCCCTGTTCGCCAATGAACACGAGCTGACGGTGGCAACCGGCATGAAGTGGGTCTTGGCTGCCGTCGCCATCGCCGTCGGACTCGTCGCCATCGTTGCCGCGTTCGCCGTGTACCTGCAGGGCCGCATCGAACCGGAGGTGATCGAGAAGCCAGGACTGGCGCTCGCCGTCACCTACGACAAGGCCATCGCCTCGGTTGCCGGTGGTCCCGGCACCGAGGGCTTCGATCGAGCCGCTTGGTTCGACGAGACGTTCGTCGACGGAGCCGTCAATGGTGTTCCGGCCCTGATCTCGGCCACGGCCAATCGTGCCAGAGGACTCCAGTCCGGGTTCGTTCGTTCCTACGGGTTGATCCTGGTGCTCGGCACCAGCGCTCTTGCCGTTGCCCTGCTGAGGAGCCTGGTGCTATGACCGTTGCTCCATTGACCGTTGCCCCGCTGACGTCGGCGATGAACGAAGGACTCGCCCGGTTCGCGTCCGAGTCGGCGAGCGAGGCTGTCAGCTGGCCGATCCTGCCATCGCTGATCATCGTTCCGCTCATCACTGCGGTGCTGCTGCTGCTCCTCCCGGCGTCCCGTCCGGACTACGCCAAGATCGTGGCCCTCGCCGGTTCGTCGCTCACCGGCGCGCTGTCGTTGTATGTGCTCGCCGACTTCGACAAGGCCGACGCCGGTCTCCAGTTCGTCACTCGTCAAGCGTGGCTCAGCGACCTCGGCCTCTCGTGGTTCCTGGCCGTCGACGGCATCTCGCTCTTCCTCGTCGTGCTGGCCGGGCTGCTCTTCCCGATCGCCATCCTGGCCACCGATCCCCACCACGATCCCAAGCAGTACTACGTGTGGATCATGGTCTTGATGGCGGGGTCGATGGGTGTGTTCGTCGCTCTCGACCTGCTGTTGTTCTTCCTCTTCTTCGAGATCGTGCTCGTCCCGATGTACTTCCTCATCGGTGGGTGGGGCCACGGCAACCGGATCTACGCCTCGCTGAAGTTCTTCCTCTACACGATGGCCGGCTCGGCGCTGATGCTGGTCGGTCTGGTGTCGACCGCCTTCCTCACGGCACGGAACACCGGCAATCCGCTGACGTTCGATGTGGTCGAGCTGGCCGAGGCCCAAGCGCTCGGCAACACGGCGCAGACGTTGATCTTCCTGGCGTTTGCGCTCGGGTTCGCCGTGAAGGTGCCACTGTTCCCGCTCCACACCTGGTTGCCTGATGCCCACACCGAGGCACCAACGGCCGGGTCGATCATCCTCGCCGGCGTCATGCTCAAGCTCGGGACCTACGGCTACATCCGCTTCGGCCTCTACCTGTTCCCCCAGGCCGCGGTCGACTTGGCGTGGATCTTCCTGACGCTGGGCGTGATCGGCATCGTCTACGGGGCGATCGTCGCCACGATGCAGAAGGATCTCAAGCGGCTCGTGGCCTACTCGTCGGTGGCCCACATGGGTTTCATCGTCCTCGGCATCTTTGCCATGAACACGCAGAGCCTCAACGGTGTCGATCATCCAGATGGTCAACCACGGGCTGTCCACCGGCGCATTGTTCATGCTGGTCGGCTGGATCTACGAGCGGCGCCACACCCGTGAGATCGCCGCCTTGAGCGGCCTCCAGAAGTCGGCACCGTTCATGGCCGGCGTGTTCACCCTCGTGATGTTGTCCAGCGTCGGGCTGCCCGGTCTCAACGGTTTCGTCGGCGAGTACCTGATCCTGCTCGGCGCGTTTCCAGAGCGCTCGCTGGTGGACCGTCATCGCTGTCACCGGCGTGATCCTGGCCGCCCTCTACCTCCTCTGGGCCTACCAGCGTGTCTTCCACGGGCAGGCAGACGGAGAGAACGCCACGATGCCGCGACCTCCGCTTCTCGGAGTTCCTGTCGATCGCTCCGCTGCTGGCGCTGATCGTCTTCTTGGGCGTCTACCCGAAGCCGATGCTCGAACGGATCGAGCCCGCCGTCGACCGCCTGGTCGCCCACATCGAAGCCAACGTCGACCGGAGTTCGACGAGGTCGAACCGGAAGCGCCGAGCGAGCCGGCGGGAAGCCATGAGCTGACCGAGGCCCTCGAAGAGCGGGAGGCCGAAGCCGGGCATTCCGAGGACGCCGAAAGCTCGGACGACACCGATCACTCCGACGATGGGGCAGAGGAATGAACATGCTCGCCCAAGTGCGTCACACCCCAACATCGAATGGTCGCTGATCTGGCCCTTCACGATCCTCTCGATGGCCAGCGTCATCCTCATCACGATCACCTCGCTGGTCCCGAGCACGCGCAAGGGAAGCTTCCCGGCGGCCTTCACCGCAGCGTCCGCCATCACCGCGGCCGTCTTCATCCCGACGATCGTGCAACGGGTCAACGACGAGGGTGACCTCACCGGTCGACGCGAGTTCTACGTGCTCGCCGACGCGATCGTCGTCGACAACTTCACGCTCTTCATCACGGTGATCCTGTGTATCGCCGTCGTGCTGGTGGCCTTCCTGCTCGACAACTACACGCCGTCGTGAGGGTCTCGAGGGACCGGAGTGGTACGCCCTCGTCCTGCTGTCCGCCTCCGGTGGTGTGTTGCTGGCTTCGGCAGAAGACCTCATCGTCTCGTTCGTCGGTCTCGAGGTCCTCTCGATCGCGGTGTACGTGTTGGCTGCGCTGCATCTGCGGCGGTCCGAGTCCCAAGAGGCCGGATTCAAGTACTTCGTCCTCGGCGCGTTGTCCTCCGCAGTGTTCCTCTACGGCATCGCGCTCGTCTACGGCGCAACCGGCTCGACCCGCCTCGGCGGGATCGCCCGCGGCATGGTCGTTACCTGCCCCGAACGGCCTGCTCGCCATCGAGGACGCCTCGCTCTTGCTGGTCGGGATCGCCTTCATGCTGGTCGGTTTCGGCTTCAAGGTGTCGGCTGCTCCGTTCCACGTCTGGACACCCGACGTCTACCAGGGTGCTCCGACCCCGATCGTTGCGTTCATGGCCTCGGCGGTGAAGGTGGCGGCATTCGCCGGGTTCCTGCGGGTGTTCCTGTACGGATTCTCCGCCATCAGCGACGAGTGGCTGCCGATCGTCGCTGCGATGGCGATGCTCACGTTGGTCATCGGTGCCTTCTTCGCCGTGGTGCAGACCAACGTCAAGCGGATGATGGCGTACTCGTCGATCACCCACGCCGGTTTCATGCTGGTCGGGTCTGCACAGCGCGGCTCAGGACGGAGTCCTGGCCGACGGCAGCATCGACCTGCTCGGTAGCTCGGCCATCGTTGTTCTACCTCTTCACCTACTCCCTCACCGTCATCGGGTCATTCGCCGTGATCACGGTGGTCGGCGGACGAGGCGACGGGAATCACCAGATCGAGCGACTACCGCGGTCTGGCGTCACGTCAGCCGCTGCTGGCCGCGCTCTTCACCGTGCTGCTGTTCGCCCAGGCCGGCATTCCCTTCACGTCCGGCTTCTTCGCCAAGTTCCGGGTGATCGCGGCTGCGGCGAGCGACGAGAGTTACTGGTTGGCCGGGGTGGCCATGTTGGCTGCTGCGGTGGCGGCCTACTTGTACCTGCGACTCGTGGTGGCCATGTTCATGAGCGGCGACGACGAGGCCTCTGACGAAGCTGATGCCGGGGCGGCGGCCGAGTCCTCCGTGGCTGCCTCGTCATTGGGCGCTGCTGCGTCGGCGGTCGACGATGCCGACGAGGCTGGACCGGCCGATGGTCGGGAGGAGCTCGACGTTCCGCCGGAGGTGCTGACGGTGTTGTTGGTGTCGGTCGCGGCGGCGCTGCTGTGGGGCGTGTTGCCGAATGTGGGCAACGATTTCCTGTCAGACGCCGCCGCCACCCTCGCCCTCCTCCGCCCCTGACGCGCAAACCTCGGGTTTGAGCCCCCAGAATCGGGGGTCATAGCCTCCGGTTCGCTCTCGGCCCGGGCCAGATCGATGGGCCACGAGGCGCGGTGGTCGAACCCAAGCCCGTTCCAACCGGAGGCCATGACCCCGCGATCGTGGGGCCAAACCCGAGGTTTGGAGAGCGGGTCAGCCGCCGCTGGCGGCGGAGTCGCCTTCTGGGTTGGCCAGTCGGTCGTCGAAGGGGTCGTCCAGCCAGCCATCGGGCAGCGCGACGTTCTGCGGCCCACGTGTGTGGCCTCTTGCCACCCGGTAGTTCTCGGTGCGGAAGCGGATGATCCTCGATCCGGCCGAGCAGCTCGCGGAGGTCATCGAGCGAATCGATGTTGCCCAGCTTGCCCCGCAGCTCGCCACCGACCGGATACCCCTTCAGGTACCACGCGGTGTGCTTGCGGAACTCACGAGCGCCGCGGGCTTCGTCCCCCATCCATTCCACCAACAGACGGGCATGCTCGATCATCACGGGGATGACCTCGTGTGTCGTCGGGTGGTCGGGGATCGCGTCCCCCCGCAGGGCAGCCTCGAGCTGGCCGAACAGCCATGGACGACCGAGGCACCCGCGGCCGATCACCACGCCATCACAGCCTGTCTCGGAGATCATGCGTACGGCGTCATCGGCCGCCCAGATGTCGCCGTTGCCCAGAATCGGGATCTCGGGCACCGTTTCCTTCAGTGAGGCAATCGTCGACCAATCGGCAGTACCGGAGTAGAGCTGCGCCACGGTTCGTCCGTGGAGCGCGATCGCCGCCACGCCGAGATCGGCGGCGATGCGGCCGGTGTCGAGGTAGGTCGTGTGGTCGTCGTCGATGCCGACGCGATACTTGATCGTCACCGGGACACCGGCCGGGGAGGCAGCGGCCACCGCAGCCTCGACGACGGCCGCGAAGAGCTTGCGCTTGTAGGGGAGTGCGCCTCCTCCGCCGTTGCGGGTCACCTTGCGTACCGGGCATCCGAAGTTGAGGTCGAGGTGATCGATCCTGCCGTCACCGACCAGGTGCCGGACCGCCTCGCCGACGTAGTACGGGTCGACGCCGGCGAGCTGCAGCGAGCGGGGTGACTCGTCCGCATCGAAGCTGGCGAGGCGTTCGGTCTTGTCGGAGCCCTCGACGAGGGCCCGAGCCGAGATCATCTCGCTCACGTAGAGCCCACCGCCGAATCGGCGGCACAGCCGGCGGAACGGCGCGTTGGTGACACCGGCCATCGGGGCCAGCACCACGGGAGACGTCAGTTCGATCGGACCGATCCGCATCGAGGTCAGTCTCGCCGGTCCGGCGAGCGATCCGACAACCGGGTCGACATCCTCCGGGTGCGACGCGGCTCGGGCGCCGACGAGCGTCGGCGCCCGAGGGGCGAGGACGGTGGATCGGAGCGTGGGTCAGCTCGGCGGTCGACTCGACGTCGATCGCGTTCTGACCGTGTGCCGACCTCGATCCTCTTCGGCTGGGCCTTCTCCGACACGGGGATGCGCAGAGTCAGCACGCCATCGGCGAGGTCGGCCTCGATGCCCTCGGTGTCGAGTGACTCGCCGAGGTGGACCTGGCGGCGGAACGAGCCGCGAGAGCGTTCGGTCAGATACGCCTGGTCGTTCTCCTCGCGCTGCCAATTGCGTTCAGCCGCGACCGTCAGCACGTTGCGTTCGACGCTGATGTCGAGGCTGTCGCGAGCGACGCCGGGGAGGTCGATGTGGACCCAGACGTCGTCGCCGCGACGGTAGGCGTCCAGCGGCATCTGATGGTTGTCGGTGCGAGCGGCGCTCCGGAAGAAGGCGTCGAAGAAGGGATCGTTCTGCATCAACATGGTGGTGATTCCTTTCGGGTTGTTGTGAGGGTCTGGCGATTCGATTCGTGAGTGAAAGTCTTTCACAAACAATGACATGTTGTCAACTCTGGACACATGGATTCAGTTTGATCTACGCTTCTTCTCATGGCTCGTCAACGATTGTCTCCCGATGCCGTGGTCGAACAGGCCAGTCGGATCGCCGACGAACGCGGGCTTGCGTCCGTCAGCCTGTCGTCGGTGGCGGCCGACCTCGGGGTCGCCACCTCGGCGCTCTACAACCACTGCGACGGCCTCGATGGGTTGCACCATCAGCTGGCTGTCGCCGCGACCAACGAGCTCGTGCAGGCTCTGCGCACTGCGGCGATCGGCACCGAAGGCGACCGCGCGCTGATGGCCATGGCCGTGGCCTATCGCGGTTTTGCGACCAGCCATCCCGGTCAGTTCGCCTCCACGCTGCGCCCGCCCGTCGTCGCCGACGATCGCCTCGCCGCCGCCACCCGCTCGATCATCGACACGTTCGCCCTCGTCTACGGGGCGATGGGTTTCGATCCGGACCGGTGCGAGTTCGCAGCCCGCAGCACTCACAGCGCCATCCACGGATTCCTCGCGCTCGAACACCTCTCGGTCGATCCTCCGAGTGACTCGAGTTTCGAGCACCTGGTCGACACGTTGCGTCGTGGGATGGCCCACGATCGCCCCGAGAACTGAACGCCGTTCGGGATGAGCTGATCGCTCGTGCAGAGTAGGGTCGGCGCCCATGCCTGAATCACTCGTCGCCATCGTCACCGGAAGCAACTCGGGAATCGGCCGGAGCGCCGCCGTCGACCTCGCGGCCAAGGGCTGGACCGTCTACGGCACGATGCGCTCGCTCGACAAGGGGGCCAAGCTCACGGCGATGGCGGATGCCGCCGGTGTCACCGTTCATCCGGTCGTGTGCGACGTCACCGACACGGACTCGGTGAACGCGGCCGTGGCGCAGATCCACGCCGAGGCCGGCCGGATCGACGTGCTCGTCAACAACGCCGGGGTCGGCGGGAACGCCACCGTCGAGGAGTGCACGATCGACCGGTTCGCCGAAGTCATGGATGTCAATCTCCACGGACTGGTCCGCTGCATCCAGGCCGTCCTCCCGCACATGCGGGAACAGGGGAGTGGGTCGATCGTCAACGTCACCTCGGTCATCGGCCGTTTCGCTGCTGCCGCCCAGGCGCCGTACGTTGCGTCGAAGTGGGCGGCCGAAGGGATGAGTCAGGAGCTGGCCCACGAGGTGGCGCCGTTCGGGATCAGGGTGGTGATCGTCGAGCCCGGTGTCATCAAGACGGCCATCATGGCCAAGAACGTCGATGCCCCGAACGAGAGTGGTGCCTACGACCGCCACTACCAGCGCCTTCTCGATTTCTACATGGTGGGACTCGCCGATCCCGGGCACCCTTCGGTGGTCGCCGAGACGATCTACGAAGCCGTCACCACAGACGAGCCCAGACTTCGTTGGACCTGTGGTTGGGGGGCCAATGCGCTCACGACGGCACTCGACAACGTCTCGGACGAGGACTGGGTCGCACTCGGGGCCATCGCCGACGACGTCGAGTACCGCGAGCAGTTCTCGCGAGCTCTACGGCCTCGACATCCGCCTGCCCGAGGACGGTTCGGCATGACTCTCGATCTCCACGACCTGATCCCCGAGGGCGACCGTTGGCTGTTCAACGAAGGCGGCCATCGTCGGTTGTTCGATGTGCTCGGCGCACAACCCCTGACCGTCGCCGACGAGCCGGGCCGGCGCTTCGCGGTCTGGGCGCCCGAAGCAACTCGTGTGTGGGCCGTCGGCGACTTCTCGAATTGGGAAGTCAACGACGCCTACCGACTCGTTCCGCAAGGCGACTCTGGCATCTGGGCCGGTGTGGCCATCGATGCCACCGTCGGTGATCGATACAAGTTCCGTATCTCGACCAAGGCCGGCTACGACGTGGAGCGGGCCGACCCGGTGGCGTTCGCCGCCGAGCTCCCGCCGGCGACAGCATCGGTCGTCACCGACCTCTCCTACGACTGGTCCGACAGCGACTGGATCGCAGCTCGGTCCGACCACCAGGGACACGATCGACCGATCTCGATCTACGAGATGCACGTCGGGTCCTGGCGTCACGCCGAGGCCCACCGCAGCCTGACCTGGGCGGAGTTGGCGGAACCGTTGGCCGATCATCTCGACGCGTGCGGCTTCACCCACGTCGAGTTGCTGCCCATCATGGAGCACCCCTTCTACGGCTCCTGGGGCTACCAGACCACCGGCTACTTCGCCCCCACCGCGCGTTATGGCCTCCCGGCCGACTTCATGGGGTTCGTCGACAAGCTCCACGAGCGCGGGATCGGCGTGATCCTCGATTGGGTGCCGTCCCACTTCCCGGCAGACGATTTCGCGCTCGGCAGCTTCGACGGAACCCACCTCTACGAACACGGCGATCCGAAGGAGGGCTGGCACCCGGACTGGAAGAGCTACATCTTCAACTACGGGCGCCACGAGGTGCGGTCGCTTCCTGATCAGCAGCGCGCTCCACTGGATCGAGCGCTATCACATCGACGGGATCCGAGTCGATGCCGTTGCCTCGATGCTCTACCGCGACTACTCCCGCGAGTCAGGGTGAGTGGGTGCCCAATCGAGTACGGCGGCCGGGAGAACCTCGAGGCGATTCGTTTCCTCCGCGAGCTCAACACCGCGATCGGCGCCGAGCATCCCGACGTCATCACCATCGCCGAGGAGTCCACGGCTTTCCCCGGCGTCACTCGGCCGGCCGATGAAGGCGGTCTCGGCTTCCACTACAAGTGGGACATGGGCTGGATGCACGACACGCTCGAGTACCTCGAGCGCGATCCCATCCACCGTCGGTTCCACCACGACGAGATCACGTTCCGTGGCGTGTACGCGTTCACCGAGCAGTACGTCCTGCCGCTGAGTCACGACGAGGTCGTGCACGGCAAGGGCTCGATCCTGGCCAAGATGCCGGGCGACGAGTGGCAACAGTTCGCCAACCTTCGTGTGCTGTTCGGCAACCAGTGGCTGAATCCGGGCAAGAAGCTGCTGTTCATGGGCCAGGAGTTCGGTCAAGGGCCGGAGTGGAACCACGACAACCGCTGTCGTGGGCGCAATTGGAGTTGCCGAACCACATCGGCGTCCAACGTTGGGTGGCCAAGCTCAACGAGGTCTACCGCAGCGAGCCGGCGACTGCACCGCAACGAGCTCGATCCCGACGGGTTTCGAGTGGGTGGTGCTCGATGACGGCGCGAATTCGGTGCTCGTGTGGCTGCGGCTCGGTCTCGACGATGACCGGCCCGTGTTGTGCATCCAGAACCTCACCCCGGTGCCCCGGTCCGGCTACCGAGTCGGTGTGCCCGAATCGGGTGTCGTGGGAAGTGCTGTTGAACAGCGACGATCCGGACGTTCGGCGGGAGCGGAGCGTTCGTTGCGACGACGCTCAGTAGCGCCGATACCGGGAGTCACGGCCGTGAGCAGTCGCTTGGTACTCGACCTGCCGCCGCTCGCCGTGATCGCTCTTGCTCCCGTCCGCTGACGACCGGGGTCCGATGTGCTGGGCGACGTCGGAATTCGAGAAACCCCCGAAGATCTTGGTCGATGCCCCTCCAGAGGGCTAGCATCGCTCCCCGTGTCGGACTTCCTCCGTGACTACGCCATCGTCGCTCTCTTCGGCGGCATCGCCGTGCTGCTCGTCGGCACGTTCATAGGGCTCTCCAGTTTCATACGCCCGAATCGTCCGACCGAAGCCAAGATCGAGAACTATGAGAGTGGCGTCGATCCTGTGGGTACCGGATGGTCCCAGAGTCAGATCCGCTATTACATCTTTGCTCTGCTCTTCGTCATGTTCGACGTCGAGGCCGTCTTCATCTTTCCGTGGGCGACACGCCTCGAGGCGTACGGCCTCTTCGGATTGGTGGAGATGGTGATCTTCATCTTCATTCTCGCTCTTGGTCTGGCGTACGCCTGGCGCAAGGGTGTCCTTCGTTGGGTTTGACCGTTCGCGGTCCGGCCAGCACACGCTCACCATCGATTCGGGGAACCAGGTATGGGTCTCGTTGACTCGGGCAAGATGCCCAAGGCACTCACCACGCTGCTGAACACAAGTCGCAAGTACAGCCTCTGGGTGTACCAGTGGGGCCTGGCGTGCTGCGCCATCGAGATGGGCGCCGCGTTCGGATCGCCCCGCTACGACGTGATGCGTCTCGGCGTGATTCCGCTGCCTGCGAGCCCCCGCCAGGCCGATCTCGTCTGCGTGTCCGGCACGGTCACCGACAAGATGGCACCGGCGATCCGTCGCCTGTACGAGCAGATGCCCGAACCCAAGTACGTGATCTCGATGGGATCGTGTGCGAACTGCGGCGGCCCCTACTGGGACAGCTACTCGGTCACCAAGGGCATCGACCAGATCATTCCCGTCGATGTCTACGTCCCCGGCTGCCCACCCCGCCCCGAGGCGCTTCTGGAAGGCATCGTGCTGCTCCAGGAGATCATCCAGCACGAGGACATGGTCGAGAAGTGGAAGGGCGATCCCATGGAGATCGGCGCATGATGATCTTCGACAGCAGAGAGATCGGCGCATGATGATCTTCGACAGCAGAGAGATCGGCGCATGATGATCTTCGACAGCAGAGAGATCGGCGCATGATGATCTTACGACAGCAGAGAGATCGGCGCATGACCGACGTGGCTGAAACCGAGGTCGAAGAGACCGTCGACGAGGCGCGTACGGCGCTGCTCGAGGCGCTGGTGGCCGAGCTCGGCGACTCGTTGGTCGAGCATCATCTGGTCCCCGGCGTCGATCTGTGGATCCGAGTGAAGGCCGAGGCCTTTGCCGACACGGCTGCGTACCTCCGCGATCGCCAGCGATTCCGCTACTTCGACTTCGTCTCGGCCATCGACTGGCTGCCGTCGCCGTTCGGTCGCAGCCTCGATGCTCGCGGTCGACGTCCCGTTGGGCTGACGGAGGACGATGCCGAACCGGCCGAGATGACCACCGGGTATGCCGGTGGCGACACCCGGTTCCAGGTGTTCGGCCGGGTCCACAACCTCACCGACCGACATCGGCTGACTCACGGTCAAGGCCGACCTCGACGATGATGTCTGTCGCCCGACCTGGACCGAGGTCACTATCCCGGGGCCGACTGGCACGAGCGTGAGGCCTGGGAGATGTTCGGCATCAGTTCACCGGCCATCCCGGCCTGCGTCCCGCTGTATCTTCCCGGTGCCTTCGAGGGTCACCCGATGCGCAAGGACTTCCCACTGCTTGGCTCGTTTGGTGAAGCCGTGGCCTGGCATCGTCGACGTCGAACCAATGCCGACAACCGAAAACCCCGAGGACATGTCATGACGGCGTGTCGCTTCGCTCTCTTACAGAGTTCGTCCGTCGTCGGAACTCCGCCGACGTGCGGAGGTCTCCGTCATGACTGCTGTGTCCGATCGCCGACAGCTGGCATACATGGCCGCGCAGGCTGCCGACGCCCGGGTGAACGTCGAGCTCGAGGCCGAGGGCATGACCCTCAACATCGGTCCTCAGCACCCGGCGACCCACGGCACGCTGCGCATCGTCGCCCGGCTCGACGGCGAGCAGGTGGTCGACGCCGAGCCGATCATGGGCTACATGCACCGTGGCTACGAGAAACTCACCGAGGTGCGCACCTACCCGCAGGTCACCACACTGGTGAACCGCATCGACTGGCTCGGCAGCTTCTGCAACGAGGTGCCGTTCATCCTCGCCTGCAGAGCAGCTCATGGACATCGAGGCACCGCCTCGGGCCCAGCACATCCGCACGATCCTGTTCGAGCTCGGCTCGCATCGCCCACCTCACGCTGTTCCTCGGCGATCTCGGCGTCCAGCTCGGCGCCGTCACCCCCGTGTTCTACGCGTTCCGCGACCGTGAGCACGTGCTCAACCAGATCGAGTCCGCCACCGGTGGTCGATTCCATCCGAACTTCGACCGCATCGGCGGCGTCAAGGACGACCTCCCTGCCGGCTGGATCGCCGAGACCAAGCAGAGCCTGAGTCAAGATCACCGACTTCTGCGATCTGATCGAGGATCTGCTGTTCGGCAACGAGATCTTCGCGGCCCGTACTCGCGGCATCGGCGTGATCCCGGCCGACGTCGGGCTCTGCTACGGCCTGAGCGGTGCCAACATCCGCGGCTCGGGCGTCGATTGGGACCTCCGTCGTGACTCTCCCTGCGGCCTGGCCTGGGACAAGGTCGACTGGAAGGTCTGGACCCACCCCGACGGCGATGCGTACGCCCGTTCCTGGGTCCGTCTCCAGGAGGTTCGCGAGAGCGTCTCGATCGTCGAGCAGCTTGCTCGACACCATTCCGTCTGGCCCGATCATGGCCAAGGTTCCCCGCATCATCAAGGTGCCAGAGGGCGAGGCCTACGTCGCCACCGAGAACCCGCTCGGCGAGATGGGTTACTACGTCGTGTCGCAAGGGCGGCCTCGAGCCGTTCCGGGTGAAGATCCGGTCGGCCAGCTTCAACAACATGAGCATCGCCCCCTGGCTGCTCAAGGGCACCTACGTCCCCGACGTGATCACGATCCTGGCCTCCCTCTACTTCATCCTCGGAGACATCGACCGATAATGACTACTTTCGCGATCGAGACGTCGTGGTGGATGGAGACCATCCTCAAGAGCTGTCTTCGTGCTCGTCGTGGTGCTGCTGCCCGCCGGCGCCACGGTCTATCTCTACCTGTTCAAGATGGTCTCGTTCATGCAGAGCCGTCTTGGGCCCGATGGAAGCCGGGCCCGTACGGCTCGCTCCAGCTCCTGGCCGAGGTCGGCAAGTCCCTGCAGAAGGAAGACATCTTCCCGGCCAAGGCCGACCGCAACGTGTTCGCCATGGCGCCGTACGTCGTGCTGATGAGCACGTTCCTGCTGGCGGTTGTCGTCCCGTTCGGCCCGAACGCGGTGTTCACCGACCTCGACACCGGCGTGTTCTTCGCTCTTGCTGTCTAGCTCGATCTCGGTGATCGGCATCCTGATGGCCGGCTGGGCCAGTGCGTCGAAGTATTCCCTGCTCGGTGGCCTGCGAGCCGCCGGTCAGCTCATCGCCTACGAGCTGCCGATGGTGCTCGCCGTCGTTGGCGTCGTCATCCAGGCCGGAACGCTCAATCTCCAGCAGATCGTCTACGCCCAGATCAACGGCGAGATCTTCGGTTGGGGCGGCATCGGGACTGCCGTTCATCCTCACCCAGTTCGTCGGGTTCATGATCTTCATGATCGCGGTGCAGGCCGAGCTCACCCAGGTGCCGTTCGACATGCCGATCGCCGAGTCCGAACTGGTCTCGGGCTACATGACCGAGTACTCGGGCATGCGCTTCCTGATGTTCTTCATCGGCGAGTTCGCCACTGCCGCCATCTTCGCCTTCCTCGCCTCGGTCCTCTTCCTCGGTGGCTGGAGCATCCCGCCGTTCGTCACCGATCTCCTCGGTCTCGAGTGCGACTCGAACTGGTTCAACGTGATCGGACCACTGGTCATGGTCACGAAGATGTTGGTCCTGACCTTCGTCATCTACTGGGTGCGCTTCACCTACCCCCGATTCCGTGAGGATCAGCTCCAGAAGTTCGCCTGGAAGGTGCTGATTCCGATCTCGCTCGTCAACATCGCCATCACCGGTGTCCTGAAGGTGTGGCTCTGATGGCCGAAGCGACCACCGCCTTCAGCTGGCCGGTGTCGGCGCGAACTGTGTGATCGCCGCTGGCTGGGCCAGACTGTCGGCCGCATGACGGACGGAAGGGGAGACTGATGCCACTCGTACCCGGTGTGGTCAAGGGGCTCGGTCTGACCTTCAAAGAGGTCGTCAAGACCGTCGTCCAACGGTGCCGAGACCGTGCAGTACCCGCACGAGAAGGAAGAGCCCGCTCCCCGAGCCGCGGCGTCATCGCCCTGCACGAGGAGAACTGCACGTCGTGCATGTCTGTGCTCCCGCGAGTGCCCCGACTGGTGCATCTACATCGAGGGCCACAAGACGCTCGCCCCACCCCGGCGAGCCGGCGGCAAACCACGCTCGGTCAACAAGCTCGACCGGTTCGACATCGACTACAGCCTCTGCATGTACTGCGGGATCTGCGTCGAGGTCTGCCCGTTCGAGGCGTTCTTCTGGAGTCCTGAGTACGAGTACTCCGAGCCGAAGATCGCCGATCTCCTCCACGACAAGACGCCGTCTCGGCCAGTGGATGGAAACGGTGCCCGACTTCGAGGCCTACGAAGCGGGCGCCGACGTCAAGGCAAAGAAGGTGCCTCGATGATCGGAGCATCCTTGGGCATCTTCGCGGCCGAGGCCTCGGTGATGACCGACACCGAGGAGTGGGTGGCCAACGTCTTCTTCTACGTGATCGCGGCCGTCGCCGTGGTCAGCGCTCTGCGGATGGTGACCACGAACAACGTGGTGCACGCTGCGCTCTATCTGCTGGTGGTGCTGGTCAGCGTTGCTGCGATCTACATCGTCCTCGGTGCCGAGTTCGCCGCTGCCACCCAGTTGCTCGTCTACGTCGGCGCCATCATGGTCCTGTTGCTGTTCGGCGTCATGCTCACTCGGGCCCAGATCGGCCACGAGGACGACCTCGACTACGATCAGAAGTGGATCGGCGGACTCGTCGCGGTCGTGCTGTTCGCGGTGATGGCCTACGCCGTCGCCGACCAGTGGGGTACCCAGAAGCTGCCCGCCGATCGTCGGGTGCAGCGCACCCAAGAAGTCGCAGACTCGATCTTCAGTACCTACATCGTCCCATTCGAAGCGATCTCGCTGCTGCTGCTCGCAGCGCTGATCGGTGCCATCGTCGTGGCCAGGCGGGATTAGGAGTCGACGTGTTCCTGAACCAGTTCCTTCTTCTTCGCCGCCGTGCTGTTCTGCATCGGTGTGTACGGCGTCCTCACCCGCAAGAACGGCGTGCTCGTCCTCATGTCGATCGAGCTCATCCTCAACGCCGTCAACATCAACCTCGTGGCCTTCGGCGCCTTCAACGGCACGATCCCCGGCCAGGTGTTCGCACTGTTCGTGATCGCGGTCGCTGCCGCCGAGGTCGGTGTCGGCCTGGCCATCGTCCTGCTCATCTACCGGAACCGTCGGAGCATCGACGTGGCCGAAGCCAACCTCCTCCAGGGCTGATCCATGCATCTTCTCGCCGCCGCGGCCGCGCCGACCTTCGAGGTCAGCAGCTGGTTCTTCGACTGGGCCGGTCTGATCCCCGCGATCATGGCCGCCTCGTTCTTGCTGACCCTGTTCTTCGGCAAGCGACTGGGCAAGCACGTCCACTTCATCGGGTTGACCGCCGTCGTCGCGTCGTTCCTGCTCTCGATTCTCACCGCTGCCGCGTGGGTCAATGCCACGAACAGCCATGACGAGGACGACCACGGCGAGGAAGCAGCGGTCGTGATCACCGAGTTCGCCGGTGCCGACGATCTCGCGGGCGTGCGACGAGGCAGCGTTCGCCGAAGCGAGGCGAAGAAGTCGAGGCCACGACCCGAGGCCGTCGTCAACAGCTGGTGCTGGTTCGACAGCTCCGATGCACAGAACACCGACTGTGACGACCGGGCCTCGGAGAAGCCGATCTCGATCGGCACCCTGGTCGACGGCCAGTCGGTGCTGCTGCTCGTTGTCGTCACCTTCATCTCGATGCTGGTGCACATCTTCTCGACCGACTACGTCGGCGGCGACCGACGCTACGTCCACTACTTCGCCTTCCTGTCACTGTTCACCGCCTCGATGCTGTTCTTCGTGCTGAGCGCGCAGCACGCTGCAGATGATCGTGGGCTGGGAGTTGGTCGGCGTCTGTTCGTTCGCCCTGATCGGCCACTGGTGGGAGGAGAAACCCAACTCCGACGCCGCCCTGAAGGCGTTCCTCACCAACCGCGTCGGCGACATCGGCCTGCTCATCGGTGTCACCGTTCTCTTCTTCGCTGCCGGCAACAGCTTCGACATCCGCACCATCAACCACGCCGCTGTCGTCGGCGACATCGGGCAACGGCACGCTCACCGTCGCCGCGCTGTGTCTGATGGCAGCCGTCATGTCCAAGTCGGGCCAGTTCGTTCTCCACACCTGGCTGCCCGACGCCATGGCCGGGTCCGACCCCGGTCTCGGCGCTCATCCACGCCGCCACCATGGTCGTCGCCGGCGTCTACATGATCGGCCGCCTCTATCCGGTGTTCTGGGAAGGCCTCGCCATCCCTGGGCAGCACGGTCAACGCCATGGCCATCATCGGCGGCATCACCGTGGTCGGCGGTGGCCTGCTCGCCTTCGTGCAGAACGACATCAAGAAGGTGCTGGCCTACTCGACGGTCAGCCAGCTCGGCTACATGGTCCTGGCGCTCGGCGTCGGCGCCTGGACCGCCGGCATGTTCCACCTCTTCACCCACGCCGTCTTCAAGGCGTGCCTCTTCCTCGGTGCCGGTGCCCTCAGCCATGCGTGCCATCACAGCTTCGACATGAAGGCCGAGATGGGCGGGCTCCGCAAGCTCATGCCCAAGACGTTCGTGACGTTCATGATCGCCAGCGGTGCGCTCATCGGGCATCTTCCCGCTGGCCGGCTTCTGGTCGAAGGACGAAATCTGGCTGGCGCGGTGTCTGGCCTGGAACCGGCGGCAACGGCGACTACACGATTCCGCTGATCATGGGCCTCGTCGGTGCGGCGCCTCACCGCGGCCTACATGACTCGGGCGATCATGCTCATCTTCTTCGGCGAGTACCGCGGCCACGACCACCCGCACGACCCCGGCCCGCGCATGATGATCCCGCTCCAGGTCCTTGCCGGTCTGGCCGTCGTCGTCGGGTTCCTGAACATCCCGAAGAGCTTCCCGGTCATCGGCGATCGCATCGGGCTGACGCTCGAGCACTGGATCGAACCGGGCGGTGGCGATGTCTTCCCCGTGATCGGCCACGGCGAAGCCGAGCGTGGCCATGGCCATCGTGGCATCGCTGATCGGTCTCTTCGCCATCTTCGTCACCTATAGCCTACTACTCGAAGCTCTTCGCCAAGAATCCACGGCCACCGAGGTCACCGGCGGTCTGCGCGACAACAACCGCTACGCCCGGGGCTTCCACACGCTGCTCGTCGAGAAGTACTACCTCGACCACTTCTACGAAGGCGTCGTCGCCGAGAGCACCAAGGGCTGGATGGCCCGATGCTGCCTACTGGGTCAACCAGAACGTGCATCGACAACGTCATCAACTACACCGGGAAGGGAGCGGTCATCGGCTGGCCGCTTCGTGTACCGGTTCATCGACCAGGGCGCCATCGACGGCACCGTCAACGGCTCTGGTCTCACCGCACTGAGCTCCGGCGGGATTCTCCGCCACGTCCAGTCCGGCAAGATTCGTCAGTACGCAACCCTGATGTTCGGTGCAGCCGCCGTGTTGGCCGCCGTGTTCATCGTCGCCGTGTGAGAAAGCGATAACCGTGGAAGACCTGACATTCCTCCAAGAAAACGGGCTCAGCCTGATGGTGTTCCTCCCCCTTGTCGGGGTGGCCATCATGATGCTCGTGCCGGCAGCCATGGAGGAGGCACACAAGCTCCTTGCCCTCGGCTTCAGCCTCGCTATCCGCCGTGGTGGGGGTGTTGCTGGCGCTTCCGGACAACTTCGATTACGACACCGGTCAGGCTCCGAAGCTCACGATCAACCAGTCGTGGATCGACGTCGTCAACGTTCGCTACCACGTCGCGCATCGACGGCATCTCGTTGCCGCTCATCGCGCTGACGCTGTTGGTCGTGCCGCTGGTGATCATCTACAGCTGGGATCACATCCCGGAGCCCGGGAATCCGAAGGCGTTCCTGATGCTGATCCATGGTGCTCCACACCGGCATGCTCGGATCGTTCGTCGCCCGCGACCTCGTTCTCTTCTTCGTCTTCTTCGAGGTCGTGTTGCTCCCGATGTACTTCATGATCGGTGTCTGGGGCGGGCCCGATCGCCTCTACGCCGCCATCAAGTTCTTCCTCTTCACGCTGTTCGGTTCTGCGCTGATGCTGGTCAGCTTCCTCGCGCTCTACTGGCTCACCGGATCATCGACCTTCGACATGGCCCAGTTGGCCGAACAGGTCGCCAGCCGCGACATCTCGTCTCGGGCCCAGTGGTTGATCTTCGGTGGCATGTTCCTCGGGCTTCGGCATCAAGGTGCCCGATGTTCCCCTTCCACACCTGGCTGCCGGACGCGCACACCCAGGCGCCGACGCAGGGCTCGGTGATCCTGGCCGCCGTGCTGTTGAAGCTCGGCACCTACGGCTTCATCCGTATCGCCATCCCGATCCTGCCCGAGGCAGCTGTCGAGTGGGCCCCGATCATCGGAGCGCTCGCCGTCATCGGCATCATCTACGGCGCCCTCGGCTGCCTGGCCCAGACCGACATGAAGCGATTGATCGCCTTCTCGTCGGTCGCCCACATGGGGTACGTGATGCTCGGCATCGCCACGCTGACCACGTTCGGTCTCCAGGCTGCCGTGTTCGGCATGGTGGCGCACGGCCTCATCACCGGCATGTTGTTCTTCATCGCCGGTTCGGTGAAGGAGCGCTACCACACGCTCGAGATCAAACGCCTCGGTGGCCTGCTGATCCAGGCTCCACGCATGGGCTGGATCCTCGGACTTCGCCTCCATGGCCTCCCTCGGTCTTCCCGGTCTCGCCGGGTTCTGGGGTGAGTTCCCGGCCATCCTCGCCGCCTACAACCCGGCCCCGGGGCTCAACGTGAATCTGTTCCGGTTCTACATGGTGGTCGCCGCCCTCGGCACCGTCCTCGCTGCCGCCTACCTGCTGTGGCTCCTCCAGCGCACTGCCTTCGGCGAACCGTCCGAAGAGTTCGCCGACGATCCCAACATCCACGACATGACCAGCTTCGAGTGGGTCGCGTGGGCCCCGATGCTCGTGCTGATCGTTCTCTTCGGCTTCGTACCCGGGCTGATGTTCAACGTCATGGACGGTCCCCTCACGGCCGTCTCCGACGTCGTCGCCGCTCTCGGAAAGTAACCAATGTTCGCTGCCATCCAGGCTCACATCATCGCCTCCCTGGCTCAGGTCGAGGTCGTTCCGTTCGACCGACCCGCCATCGATTGGCATGCGGTTGCGCCCGAACTGCTGTTGCTGTTGACCGGGGCGATCGTCACCGTTGTCGACCTGCTCGGGCTCGAACGGGTCAGACGACTGATCCCGACCCTCACCAGCTTCACGTTCCTGATCGCGCTCATCCCTGTCATCACCCTGTGGAACGACGGCGACGAGCTGCCGCGGGTCATGTTCGACGGTGCCTGGGTGGTGGACGAGTACTCCCTGGTGCTGAAGGCGTTGTTCCTTCTCACCGGTTACGTGGTCGTTCTGCTCTCGTCGAACTACATGCTCGAGGGCGACTACTACGACAGCGAGTTCTACCAACTGATCTCGGCGTCGATCGTCGGCATGTTGGTGATGACCTCGGCCCGCGATCTCATCTCGATCTTCGTCGCGATCGAGCTCGTCTCGATCCCCGCGTACCTCATGGCGGCGTGGCGCAAGCGAGATCTCAAGTCGAACGAGGCCGGCCTCAAGTACATGCTGATGGGCGTGTTCGCCTCGGGAATCATGCTCTACGGGATGTCCCTGCTCTACGGCCTGACCGGCAGCACGAAGCTCACCGACATCGGGGATGCCATTGCCGGTGGTGACAGCGTTCCGGTCATCACCCTCGCCGTGGTGTTCACGATCATCGGTTTCGGGTTCAAGGTCTCGGCCGTCCCGTTCCACACCTGGGCACCCGACACCTACGAGGGAGCGCCGACTCCGCTCACCGCGTTCCTCGCCGTCGCCTCGAAGGCCGCCGGTTTCGTGGCGCTGATCAGCGTCGTGATCTACGCCTTCCCCGGCCGGGCCGACGTCGTCGAGCCGCTCATCTGGGTTCTCAGTGCGCTGAGCATGACGGTGGGCAATCTGATCGCCCTGCGTCAGACCAACATCGTCCGGATGCTGGCCTACTCCGGCATCGCTCAGGCCGGCTACATGTTGGCTCCGCTCGCGGTGTTCGGCGATCGACCGGAGCAGGCGACCTCGGCGATCGTCACCTACCTCGTGATCTACGCGGCGATGAACCTCGGTGCGTTCGCCGTCGTGATCGCGGTGGCCCGCAAGACCCGCTCTGGTGAGATCTCGAGTTACGGCGGCATGTTCACCTACGCCCCAGGGCTCACCGCGGTGATGTCGGCGTTCCTCTTCAGCCTGGCTGGGATTCCGCCGGTCGGAGGCTGGTGGGCCAAGTTCGAGATCTTCCGAGTGCTCACCGACGGCGGCAACTCGTGGGGTATTGCGCTGGCCCTCGTGGCGGCGGTGAACTCGGTGATCGCGGCGTATTACTACCTTGCGATCGCCAAGCAGATGTGGTTCATGCCCGTGCCGGACGGCGACGAATCGCCGATCCCGATGACGCCGACCCTCCAGGCTGCACTTGCGCTGACCGTCATCTTCACGCTGTTGTCCGGTTCGGTGCTTCTCGGCCAGATCTCGGACATGACCAACTTCACTCTTTCGTAGCGTGAACGCCTGCGGCGTTCCTGGAGTTGCTCGCTGACGCTCCCAACTCCGCGTGGCTCGCTAGGGCTGGTGGAGGTTCACTCGGTTGCGGCCGCTTCGCTTTGCCTCGTAGAGCGCGGCGTCAGCCCGCTCGACCAGGTCGGCTGGTGTTCCCCACGCCGAATCGCTCACGCCGATCGAGATCGTGACCCGGCCTTCTGGCTGGTTCTCCATCCCTGGGATGTGAGCGCTCTCGACGGCGGCTCGCGCCCGTTCGGCCACGACGACGGCCGCCTCTGCAGTCGCTCCGGGAAGGAGCACACAGAACTCTTCGCCGCCGTACCGATAGACGAGATCCATTGGGCGAACCGATGCCGACAACAGCTCCGAGACACGTCGTAGTGCGTCGTCGCCTGCGGCGTGCCCATTGGCGTCGTTGAAGTTCTTGAAATGGTCGATGTCGACCATCACGTACGCGACCTGGTCGTCGGGCGAGATTGCGGCGAGATCACGGTCGAGGCGTCGACGGTTCTGCAGACCCGTCAGAGGTTCGACATCGCGCAGCTCGGTTGCCGACTCGTGGGTGTCGGCTGCCGCGAATGCCGAGCCGGCCAGGGGAGCGAGCATCTCGAGGGCATCGAGCTCGTCGCGGCTGAACGGCCTGGCCGATACCCGGACGACGAGAATGGCCCCGGTCACGGTCCCGTCAGCGACGATCGGCACCGCAGCCATGGCCATCGGGACCTCGACCAACAGTGGTTCGTCCTGGGCGATCGAGGTGATCGATCGGCCGGTCTCCATGATGCGAGGGAGGCATCCATCGGCGACGTGGTCGTAGTTGAACAACATGGGCGGTTCGCAGCTGATCGGATCGGGTCCGTCGTCGGTGCGGCGAACGATGATTCCGCCCTCGGCGTCAACGAGCCGCAGCGCCTCTGACAACGCAATGGATGCGATCGCGGTTGCATCGAGTGCGGATGTCATGCGTCGGCTTGCATCGAGAAGGTCGGCCACCGACGTCGCCTCTTGGCGAGCCGGTTGCTCACGCTTTTCGGAGTGGGACCGCGGAGTCGGGATCGGTGGCCGAGTTCCGATTCGGCGCTGCTGTGTCGTTGTCGGCTTGGTCTGACCGCCGGCTCGTGGTGACAGCGACGCCGGCGCCGACGACCGCGGCGAGAGTGGCCAGCGCGACCCAGGGGTAGGGGAAGGACCCGGACGAGTCGACGACGGCGGGGTCCGGGTCCGAGATGGCGTCGGTCGCCGGCGTTGGCACGGCAGGTGCCGGGGCAACGGTGGTGGGCGGGGTGACCTCACCGACAGCGAGGTCTTGCAGCAGCAGACGAATGGCGTCGGCGTCGGCGGAGCGCATCGACGGCGGCCCGGGAGCGCCGCCCCGAACCAGGAGATCTCCGACTCCGGCGATCCACGGGCCGGACGGGAAGAATGGCTGTGGCGCCGGCTTCGACCCCGTCGAATGCGAGGGCCACCATGCCGAGATCATCGGCGGCGATCCAGAGGTCGTCGCTCACGACGGCGCCAGAGTCCAGCAGTTGGACGAGGAACGGCCCGAAGTCGTCGTTGAAGCGTCGGAGTTCCTCGATGTAGCCGTCGTCTGTCAGGCCGGCGGGAGGGATGGCGTCCCGGATGTCTCGCACCATCGCGGCCTCGGCCGGCAGCTCGGATCGTTCGAAGGCGCCGAGCTCGGCGAGAGCGTCGATGGCGAGCAGCATGCGGACGGCGCCGACTCGAACGGCTTCGTCGAACTCGAGGTCGGCCAGGTCGATGTCGGTGTCGACAGCCACCTCGGTCGGTGACGTATCCAGGCGCTCCGACCGGTGGCGAAGGCCAACACCGTTGGCGACGATGTGCCGTCGGTGAACGTCGGATCGTCGTAGAGAGCCGGGTTGCAGTAGGGGTCGGACTCCCAGTCCGGGTGGAACGCTGGATCACAGATCTCGTCGTAGTACGCGTCGTCGTAGTACGGATCGTCGTACGTGTCGTCGTACATGGGGTCGGCGGCCGGGTCGCCTTGAGCTCCGACACCCGACAGCAGGACGAACGTCGTCAAGAAGAGTGCGGTCGCGGTCGTTGCCGCCGCGCGCCGGGTTCCTGATCGGTTCGTTCCCACAGATTCAAGAACGGCACCATCTGCTCCGGCTTGACCTCTGGGCAGAAGCGACCGGGCGAATACGGCCGAACGGCCCATCCGGCAGGGGGCCGATAGGTTCCCCTGCGTGCTGTTCAGCGACTACATGGAGCGCTGTCTCTACGACACCGAGGTCGGCTTCTATTCCTCCGGCCGAGGCATGGCAGGTGGTCGAGGCGGCGATTTCATCACCAGTCCCGAAGCCGGGCCGTTGTTCGGAGCCGTCCTGGCTCGAGCCATCGACCGTTGGTGGAGGGAAGCAGGTCGGCCGTCTCGTTTCCCGGTGATCGACCTCGGTAGCGGACCCGGCGGGCTGCTGCGGGCACTCGAGTTGGCGTCGCCGGCGTGTGCCGAGGCATGGACCTTGATCGGTGTCGACCGTGCGACGGGAGGTGAGGTGCCCGATGTCGCCGGCGCCGTGATCATCGCCAACGAGCTCCTGGACAATGTCCCCTTCGACGTCGGCCTGCGAACCGCACATGGCGACCACGTGATGACGGTGTCCGATGGCGACTCCGGACCGTCAGCAGCGTGGGAGCCTCGGGGCGCTGTTCCTGTCGACGTCCCGCTCGACCAGCCGTTCCCCGTTCTTGATCGAGCTGCACGTCTGATCGACGATCTGCTCGCCGGTTCGCCGCTGCGGGTCGTGGCGTTCGACTACGGAGTGGCGACCACGGCCGAGCTCGCCGAGCGCGGTGGGTGGTTGCGGACGTATCGACGGCACGAGCGAGGCACTGACCCGTTTGCCGACCCGGGGGAGCGTGACATCACGACCGACCTCGCCGTCGACCAGCTCCCGACCCCTGACCGTCAACGGCCCCAGGCCGGCTTTCTCCGCGACCACGGCATCGAGGAACTCGTCGAGGAGGGACGTTCCTATTGGCGCGAGCATGCCGGGATCGGTGATCTCGCCGCCCTGCGCATGCGAAGTCGGGTTCGGGAAGCCGAGGCCCTGCTCGATCCGTCCGGGCTCGGCGGTTTCCTGTGCCTCGAGTGGTTCGGCAGCTCGCCTGTGGCACGGCCCGAGTAGTCTGCGACGATGTCGGACACGTCGAGACCCGTGCTGAGCCGGAAGCGGATTGCCGCCGTGGCCCTCGGACTGATCGACGCAAATGGGCTCGTCGGTCTCTCGATGCGCAAGCTCGGCGCCGAGCTCGGCGTCGAGGCGATGTCGCTCTACCACTACATCGAGAACAAGAATGACCTTCTCGACGCGGTGGTCGATCACCTGTACGGCGAGATCGATCTCCCCACCAGCATCGACCCCGCCGACTGGGAGGAAGCGATTCGGCGAGGTCTTCGTGCGTTCCTGTCCGTTCTCCTCGAACACGAGGCGGCACCAGAGCTCTTTGCGTCCCGGTCGGTCAGATCGGAGAATTCGGTTCGGGTGCTGCAGTGGGCCCACGAGCGCTTTGTCGGCGTGGGCCTGTCGATGGAAGAGGCGCACATGGCACTCCACCTCGCCGTGTCGTTCGCCATGGGCCACGCGGTGAATGAGATCGGAACTGCCTTGGCGCCCCAGCCGGCCGGGACGATCTCGGATGAGATGTCGGACTATTTCGCACAGATCGACGAGATCAGCGGCGACGACATGTTCGAGGCCGGACTCGATCTCCTGGTCGCGGGCATCCGACAGCACTATCGCTTGCCGTGAACGGATCGGGGCGCTTCCGTGAACGGATCGGGGCTGCGATGACCGCTGCCGACCGCGAGCGATGGAACCGCCGCTACCTCGACGGTGAGCACGCCGTCGCTGACCGAGCCGTCGCTGACCGGCAAGCACCTCGTTGCCCTGCCGGGTTCCGACGTGTTCGAGGGCCGTCTGCCAACGACGGGAACCGCACTCGACGTCGCGTGCGGGGCGGGAGCAGTCCCCGGCTTCGACGCCGGTTTCGTCGGCGTGGACGTGTTTTTCGCCCTCTCCGGATTCCTGATTGTTCGCGGTTTGCTCGACGAGATCGACCAGGCGGGGCGCATCGACCTCGTGCGATTCTGGACGGCGCGAGCACGGCGGCTCCTTCCCGCGGCGACGGTGACGATCGCCGTCACGCTGCTGGCATCGATGCTGGTCCTCTCACCGTTCTCCTGGGAGGCTCGGCTTCGCGAGGCCTGGGCCGCCACGTTCTACTGGGCCAACCTCCACTTTGCCGGCGAATCGCAGAGCTACTTCGCGACGGGTGCCGAGGAGAGTCCGTTCCTGCACTTCTGGTCGCTGTCCATCGAGGAGCAGACCTATCTCGTCCTGCCGCTCCTCATGACAGCGGCGGTGATGTCATCGCATCGGCGGAAACGGAGCGCAGTGGCTCGGCTGCTGTGGATCGTCGTCGGGTTGTCGTTGTTGCTCTCGGTGGTGACGGTTCACAGCGGGCGAACTCCGGGCACGTACTTCAGCTCAGTCACACCGGGTATGGGAGCTGGGGGCCGGTGGATTGCTGGCCTTGCATGCCACGACGACCGACTCGGCGGTGCGGAGGGTCACGCCGAACGCCACCCACCGCGATCGGGTTCGCGCTCCTCGCGGCCTCCGTACTGGTTGTCGACCCCGCCGGGGTGTACCCGGGCGTCCAGGCGCTCCTTCCCGTCGTCGGCACGCTGTTCGTGATCGCGGCGGGTCCGGATGGTTGGACGTGGCCGCTGCAGACAGCGGCGTCCACGTGGATCGGTGACCGCTCCTACTCCTGGTATCTGTGGCACTGGCCCGTGATCGTGCTCGGAGAGTCGGCCTTGCTCCACCGGACCGATCTGACGCTGGACTGGCCGGTTGCCACTGGACTGGCGTTGGTCGCCCTCGTTCCCGCTGCGGCCAGCCATCGATGGGTCGAGCAGCCGGTGCGGACCAGTGAGCGACTCGTGGCCTCGCCAAGGGCCACCTTTGCCGGGGTCGGCTCTGCCGTGTTGCTGTCCGCTGTGTTCCTGTGGATCGCCGGCACGGTGGCGGGATCCACCCTCGAGGAGCCGGAGTTGATGGCACTCGACGCCGCACGCACCGCCTACCCGGAGATGCCGGCTGTCTGCTCGACCATGGATGTCGACGTCTTGCTGCAGGAGTGTTCAGTCGGCCGTGCTGACGGCGACGGTGGCCGGATCCTGCTGTTGGGAGACTCGCACATGGCGAACTGGTCCCCAGCGTTCACCCAGGCAGGCGTCGATCAGGGCAGCGAGGTCATCGCCGCGTTGGGTGGGAGCTGCCCGATCATCGGTAGCGGGGTGTCTTTCGATCGGTGGTGGTGCGAGCAGATGCGAGCCGGACTCTGGGACGCCATCGATGTTTTGACGCCGGACGTCGTGGTCGTGAGCCACTCGGCGAACTACACGACCTCGTTGCTCGACACCGAGGGTGTGTCCGTCCCGGCCGAGCGCGGTGTCGAGGCTTGGACGGCCGATCTGGTCTCGTTCGTCGACCGGTTGCGGACCAGACACATTTTCGTCGTGGTCGTGCAGCCCACTCCCGAGCACCGAGCGCACCCCATCCTCTGTGCATCGCTCGGCAGAAGTCGTGACGACTGCGCCGGTCGTCGCCACGAACTGGAGGCCTCGATCGCCAACGTCGCAGGGTCCCAACGGGACGCGCTGGCCGGCCGAAGCGGCGTGGCGATCTTCGAGCCGATTGATGTGGTGTGTCCCACGTCGGACTGCCTGTTCGAAGAGGGCGGGACTCTCATCTGGAACGATCACCATCACATCACGCCGAGCTATGCGTCGACCAAGGCCGCCGTGGTTGCCGCGATGCTCCCGGTCCCCGGCGGTCCTGCCGGCTCTTGACCCGGCCGGTCCGACCGGTGCCGGCGCTCGTCACCCACCCTGACAATCGTGCGGCGACGTGCCACAGTCGGGCGATGAGCAGCGAGGACAGGGAGCGCTGGGATGCCCGTTACCTCGAGGGTGAGCACGCCGTCGCCGACCCGCGATCTCCTTCTTGCCCCGCTGGTTTCCGGCCGTTCGAGAACCGGCTGCCAACGACGGGAACGGCACTGGACGTGGCCAGCGGCGCCGGAGAGGGTGCAGTGTGGTTGGGCCTGCGTGGCCTCGAGGTCCTGGGAGTCGACGTCTCGCCGGTCGCCGTCGAACTCGCGACTGCCTTGGCCGACGAGCACGGCGTCGCCCACCGGCTTCGGTTCGTGTCGTGCGATCTCGATGACGGCCTGCCGCCGGGCCCTCCTGTCGATCTGATCACATGCCACCTGTTCTCGGCCCCGGGGCTCGACGAGCAGATCGTTGGCCGTCTCGCCGACGGTGGAATGTTGGCCATCACGGTCCTCAGCGAGGTCGGGGCCGAGCCGGGCGCCTATCGAGCCGGGCCGGGTGAACTCCTCGAGCGATTCGGTGCGCTGCACATCCTGCATCACCACGAGGGAGATGGCACCGCGTCGCTGCTCGGCGTCGCCACTGGACCTCATCCGCCGACGCGGCTTGACTAGGTTCGACCCTCGTCCGGTCGCCGCACTTCTCGTCATCGTTTGTTCCTCCACCTGGGAGTTGGTTCCGTGTCAGATTCCACCATCGGCGTCTTCGAGAACGAAGACCGCACCTTTGCGCCGTCACCCGAGTTCGTTGCCCAGGCCAACGTCGGAGATCGCTCCCTCTACGACGAGGCCGAGGCGGACTACGAGGCCTTCTGGGCCCGCCAAGCCCGTGAGCTCCTCACGTGGGATCGCGACTTCACCGAGGTCCTCGAGTGGAACTTGCCGGACGCCAAGTGGTTCGCCGACGGGCAGTTGAACGTCTCGGCCAACTGCCTCGATCGGCATGTCGAGGCCGGCATCGGGGACAAGGTGGCCTTCCACTGGGAGGGCGAGCCGGGGGACACGATCACCCTCACCTACGGCGAGTTGCTCACCGAGGTGAAGAAGTTCACCAACGTGTTGAAGAGTCTCGGTGTCGAGAAGGGCGATCGGGTCGCCATCTACATGCCGATGATCCTCGAGCTCCCGATCGCGATGTTGGCCTGCACCCGTATCGGGGCGGCCCACTCGGTGATCTTCGGCGGTTTCTCGGCCGACGCCATCGTCGACCGGTGTGTCGACGCCGAGGCGAAGGTCATCATCACCGCGGACGCCGGGTACCGGCGGGGGAGTCCAGCTCTGCTCAAGCCGACCGTCGACGCCGCGCTCGAGATCGGCGCTCCGTCGGTCCAGCACGTGGTGGTGGCGAATCGCTGCGACACCGAACCGGCCATGGTCGACGGGCGCGACCACTGGTGGCACGACCTCATGGTCGACGCATCCGATGACTGCCCGGCCGAGCCGATGGACGCCGAGCAGTTGCTGTATCTCCTCTACACCTCGGGCACCACGGCGAAGCCGAAGGGCATCATGCACACGACGGGTGGCTACCTCACGCAGGTGGCGTTCACCCACAAGTACGTGTTCGATCTGAAGCCGGACACCGACGTCTACTGGTGCGCCGCCGACATCGGCTGGGTCACCGGCCACAGCTACATCGTCTACGGCCCGCTCACCAACGGTTGCACCTCGGTGATGTACGAAGGCACACCGGACACGCCGTCGAAGGATCGGCTGTGGGACATCATCGAGCGCTACGGCGTCACCCAGCTCTACACCGCACCCACCGCCATCCGCACGTTCATGAAGTGGGGAGCCGAGCTGCCGGCCGGGAAGGACCTGTCCAGTCTCCGCGTCCTCGGCACCGTCGGCGAGCCGATCAACCCCGAGGCCTGGATGTGGTACCACGAGCACATCGGTGGCGGGAAGACCCCGATCGTCGACACCTGGTGGCAGACCGAGACCGGCGGCAACATGATCACCCCGCTGCCCGGCGTCACCACCACCAAGCCGGGTTCGGCCTGCCACCCGATCCCGGGTGTGTTCGCCGAGCTGGTCGACGACAGCGGCAACACCGTCGAGGTCGGCGGTGGCTATCTCACGATCACGCGGCCCTGGCCGGCGATGCTGCGCGGCATCTGGGGCGACCCCGAGCGCTACCGGGACACCTACTGGTCGACCTATCCCGGCAAGTACTTCGCCGGCGACGGCGCCAAGCTCGACGAAGACGGCTACCTCTGGCTGCTGGGCCGCGTCGATGACGTCATGAACGTCTCCGGTCACCGCATCAGCACCACCGAGGTGGAGTCGGCTCTGGTCGATCATCCCGCCGTGGCCGAGGCGGCCGTGGTCGGCGGCACCGACGAGATCACCGGCCAGGCCATCATCGGCTACGTCATCCTCCGGGGGACCCACGAGGCGTCGCAGGAACTCGGCGACGAGATCCGCGAACACGTCGGAGTGAAACTCGGCAAGATCGCCAGGCCGAAGACGGTCGTGATCGTGCCTGACCTGCCCAAGACCCGTTCCGGCAAGATCATGCGCCGGCTTCTGCGCGACGTCGCCGACGGCCGTGTGCTCGGCGACACGACCACGTTGGCCGACCCCGGCGTTGTCGCCGCCATCGCTGAGGGCGCCGCCTCCAGCGACGAAGACTGACCGTCGACGCCTGAGTGAGCTATCGCTTCGTCGAGGACGAACCCACCTGGTACTGGCCGAACGGCGAGCGCCGAACCGACCCTGATCCGCCGGCGCCGACCCTCGTGGTCGACATCGACGGCGTTCTCGCTGATGCGCGGCACCGCCAGCACTATCTGAATGGTCGTTGGCAGGACTGGGACAGCTTCTTTCTCGCCGCCGGTGGTGACGGCCTCCTCCTCGAACAGGCCCGGCTGTTGGAGACCGTCGCCGATGACCACGTGATCGCGCTGGTCACGGCACGATCGGATTGGATCGACGGGATCACGCTGAAGTGGCTGCACGAACACGAGGTTCGGTGGGATCTGCTGATCATGCGGAGCTCGGGTGACTATCGGCGGTCCACGCTCATGAAGCAGCACGCCATCGAGCAGTTGCAGGCCCGGAACTACGCCCCGGTCCTGGCGATCGAGGACGATCCCCGAAACGTGAAGATGTTCGAGACCAACGGGATTCCCTGCATCTTCATCCCCTCCGGCTACCACGGCTCGACCCGCCAGTGAGACCTCGAGTTCTCGTTCCCGTTCCCCCGTTCTGCGGCACTGAGCCCTCAGTTCTGAGGGCTCAGTGCCGCAGAACGGAGGGGGAATACGTCAGCGGTCGGGGATTGCGAGGCGGCCTTCGAGGAAACGAAGAGCGAGCGAGAGTATCAGCGTGAGGGTCACGTAGATCACCATCAGGATGAAGAACGTCTCGCGGACGCGGAACGAACTTCCCTGGTAGATGCGGGCGTTGTAGGTGAGCTCGGCTGCGGCGATGACCGAGACGAGCGATGTGTCCTTGAACAGTGCGATCAGATCGTTCCCGAGCGCCGGCAGGGTGTTGCGCACGGCCTGAGGAAGCGTGATCTTGCGCATGATCGTGCGGCCGTTGAGGCCGAGTGCCTTGCCCGCTTCGATCTGACCCTTCGTCCACCGATTGGATCCCGGCTCGGAACACTTCGGCGATGAAGGCGGCGTAGAAGAGGCAGAGTGCGATCGCGCCACGCCAGAGGTTGGGGACCGACCGGGTCTTCAGATCGGTCGGGAATCCGAGTTGATCGGTGAGCGAGTTGATGCCCTTCACCGATTCGGGAATCAATACCAGCGCAATGGCGAAGATGAAGACGATCATCGGCACGCCGCGGATGAACTCGATGTAGACGGTCGCCGGGGTGTTGATGAACGGGTTCTTGCTCATCCGGGCGATCCCGATGAAGAGGCCGAGGAAGATCGAAACCACGAAGCTGCCGGCGGTGAGGACCAGCGTGGCCTCCAGGCCGGGAATGATCTCGGTGAATGCCTCCTGGTAGGCCTCGGAAGTGAGGACGAGCACCACCAACGCCAGGATGATCCCGACCATGATGACCAGCCACCACGGGAAGCTCTCGCGGAAGTCGAACTTCGTCACGGCGATTGTTTCGGTGACGGGCGGAGTGGTGTTCGCAGTCAACGGCGATCCTCGGTTGGATTGGCAAAACGGCAGTGCGCCGGACCCGAGGGCCCGGCGCACTGTAATTCAGGGAGACGGGTCGCTGCCCGCCGTCGACATCAGCCTTCGATGTCGTCGTAGGTGATGGTGAAACCGGCGCCGAAGAACTTCTTCGCCGATCTTGTCGAGGAAGCCGCTGCGACTTCATCTCTTCGAGGGCCTGGTTGACCGGGTCGACGAGGTCGGAGTCGAGCGGGTAGATGAACCCGAGCGGGTCGCTCTGGAGGCCGTCGTCGATGGTCTTGACCGAGTCGGCGTTCTCGCCGATGTAGCCGAGGCCGGCTGCGTCGTCGATGATGACGGCGTCGACATCTCCGGCGATGAGAGCCTGCACGGCGAGGCCGAACTGGTCGAATGCCTGGATGCGGTCAGTACCGCCGAGGAGGCTTTCGGCGAGCTCGAAGTTGGAGGTGCCGACCTGGGTGGCGACGATGGCGTCGCTGTTCACGATGTCGTCAGCGGTTGCGTAGCGATCGTCGTCGATGCCGACGATGAACTTCTGCTGGACGACCATGTACGGCGTTGGAGAAGGCCACGATCTCCTCGCGCTCGTCGGCGTGATCGAGATGCCGTCGGCGGCGGTGTCGAGCTCGCCCTGGGCGACCTGGTCGATGACGTCTGGCCAACCGGCGGCCACGAACTCGGCCGTGCAGTTCAGCAGGCGGCAGATCTCGTTCCAGGCGTCGTAGTCCCAGCCTTCGCCTTCGTCGGCGCCGACGGGGACGTAGTTGAACGGCAGGTAGGCGTTCTCGACGCCGACGGTCACGGTGCGACCGTCGAGATCTGGCAGGCCGCTGTCATCGCCGCCTTCGGCAGGTGTCAGGTCGACGGTTTCCTCGGCCTCGTCACTCCCGCAGGCAGCGGCGACGAGCGAGAAGGCAAGCAGGGCAGCCAGCAAGCGAGCCAACGGGATTCTTCAGGATGTTCATTGGGTTTCCTCCATGTCGCGAGTGTCGAACGATTCGACGTGCCGATTTCGGCGGTTGCGCAACGGAAGCGGAAAAGGGTAGCTGAATGCGTCGAGATCCACCTCTCGGAGACGAATCTCGTGACGCTGTGTTCACATCGACGGTCGGAGTGGCGGCCTCGTAGTGTCGGCGGACCTGTGCCGGATAGTGGGCTCGGGCGAACTCGGGATCGTGGGCGAGGGCGATGTCCATCAGCTCCATGCGGTCCTCGGTCTGCTTCCACGGCACGGGCACGTAGATCGGCAGATCGAAGACGCGGAGTCGGTCGAGGCCCTGGTAGATCCTCTTCTGGTATTCGTAGCGCTCCGACCAGTCCCAGTGCGCCGGGGCGAACCCGGTGCCGGGGTCGAGATAGCAGCGTTCGCGGATGCCGAAGCGGTCCATTTCCCGGAGGCGGGCATCGAACCACGACACCATGACCTCGACGGGGTCGCCGTCGACGTGCGCGAGGTGGCGGGGGTCTGGTCCGAGCATGAACGGGAGGACCACGTCGCACTCGCGTTCGGCTGCGAACTCCAGCATCTTCGGATCCTGCAGGGCGTCGGCAGCGTTGAGCACGCTTGCTCCTGCGTCGAACGCCCGTCGTGCCGTCTCGACCTGCCAGGTGTCGACACTCACCTTCACACCGAGCTCGACGATGGCGGCCAACGGTTCGGCCAGGATCTCCCACTCGGCCTCGGGTGTCACCTCGAGCGCATCACCGTGCGATGCCTGTCCGCCGAGGTCGATGTGGTCAGCGCCTTCGGCCAACAGCTTCTCGGCGTAGGCCTTGGCCTCGGCGCCCGGTCGTGGCGATCGAGAAGTCGGCCAGCGAATCCGGTGAGGCGTTGACGACGCCGAAGATCTGCATGCCAGGAACCTAGGGCGTGCTCGATCGCTCGGACATCCTCGGGAACCGTCGAATCGGCCGTAGCGTTCTGTTCACCATGAAGAACGGAATGAAGACCGCGGTCCTGCTCTCGTTGATGGCGGGCCTGATCATGCTGGCCGGGTCGTTCTTCGGCCGAGGTGGACTGACAATTGCGTTCGTCATCTCGATCGGCATGGTCGGCTTCAGCTACTTCTTCAGCGACAAGCTGGCGATCCGCTCGGCGAAGGCGGTCGAGGTTTCCGAAGCTCAGCTGCCGCAGTACTACTCAGTGATGCGAGAGCTGACGCAGCTCGCCGACATGCCGATGCCCAAGCTCTATGTGTCGCCGGAGCAGCAGCCGAACGCCTTCGCCACCGGACGCAGTCCTCGGCATGCGGCGATCTGTGTCACCGAAGGATTGCTGCGGACGTTGAGCTGGGATGAGACCCGTGGTGTGTTGGCCCATGAGCTCGCTCACGTTCGGAACCGCGACATCCTCACCGGTTCGGTGGCAGCGGCGATCGCGACCACGATCAGCTATGCGGCGAACATGGCGATCTGGAGTGGAGCGCTCGGTGGCAATCGTCGCGATCAGAACAACGGGAATCCGATCGTCACCTTGGCGTTTGCGTTCCTGGCGCCGATGGCAGCGGCGCTGATCCAGAGTGCCATCAGCCGGAGCCGTGAGTTCGAGGCCGACCGCCGAGCGGCGATCCTGATGAATGACGGCGAGCCGTTGGCGCGAGCGCTCGAGAAGCTGAACGGGTACTCGATGCAGATCGTTTCAGACGTGCCGCCACCGCAGGCGAGCCACTACATCGTGAACCCGCTGGCGAATCGGAAGGTGAGCATGGCGAAGATGTTCTCGACTCACCCGCCGGCGGAAGAACGCGTGGCCAGACTCCGCAGCCAAGAGTGGCGCGACCTCCTCGTAGCCCCTTCTGCAAACCTCGGGTTTGAGCCCCACAGAAACGGGGGTCATAGCCTCCGGTTCGCGACTCACAGTCTTCCCAGGTCGAACGGGAGGCTTCCGCCCCTGGACGCGACAGCGCTCACAACCTGGGAGTTGTGAGCGCCAGCGAGCAACTCTGGGTGTCCGAGGCCCGCCAGGACCGAAGGTTCCACGTGGGCCGGGAAGGATTTGAACCTTCGTAGGCGAAGCCGGCGGATTTACAGTCCGCTCCCATTGACCACTCGGGCACCGACCCTGGGAGCGTGAGATGTTACCGGGGCGCTAGATTTTCTCCATGCCCTCGTTCGACGTTGTCTCAGAAATCGATATGCAAGAAGTCCGCAATGCGGTCGACCAAGCCACACGAGAGATCGTGAACCGGTTCGACTTCAAGAACACGAACTCGACGATCGACCTCGATGACAAGGACATGAACATCACGCTCGAGTCGGCGAGCCAGGACCGTATGTTCGCCCTCCGTCAGGTCGTCGAGGAGAAATTCGTCAAGCGCAAGGTCTCGCTCAAGACCCTCGACTTCGGCGATGTCGAGGACGCGGCCGGTGGCCGAGCTCGGATGAAGATCACCTTGAAGGCCGGTATCAGTTCCGACATGGCCAAGAAGATCAACACCACGATCAAGGACCTCAAGCTCAAAGGTGTGCAGAGTTCGACCCAGGGCGATCAAGTCCGGGTCACAGGCAAGAAGCGCGATGCATTGCAGGACGTGATCGCCGCTCTGAAGGAAGCTGAACTCGACCTGCCGCTGCAGTACCAGAACTTCCGCGACTGAACCGGAGGCTATGACCCCCGCTTCTGTGGGGCTCAAACCCGAGGTTTGTGGCTGCGAGGTTTGGGGCCTCAGAGCAGGAGTTGCATGAGGGCGACGTCGCGGAACTTGCCGAACTTGCGTCCTGCCTCCCGCTCGATGCCGATCATCTCGAACCCGTGGCGCTGGTGCAGGGCGACGCTTGCGTCCTGGGCATCGACGATCCTGGCGAACATGGCGTGGAAACCGTGTGTGCGAGCGTTTTCGATCAGCGCATCGAGCAGCGCAGACCCGACACCGCTGCGATGGCGATCGGGCCGCACATACACCGAGTTCTCGACCGACGTGCGATAGCCGGGGCGATCTCGGTAGAAGCTGATGCTGCCGAAACCGACAACGTCGCCTCCCTCGTCCTCGGCAACCAGCACCACGAGCCCGCCCGATCGATCCTCGATGTACTTGCGCTGCTCCTCGAGTGTCCGAGGGTGGAGATCGAAGGTGTGAGTGGTCTCCAACACCTCACGGTTGTACATCTCCATGATCGCGGCAGCGTCGCTGGGTTTGGCCGGACGGATGAGCACGGAGGCGAGCGTAGCCAGGCCGATCGCCGGCGGCGGCCGCCCGCAGCCTTCGGGGCCCGCTCAGGCTTCGATGGTGTTGATGGTGGCCACGTTGATGGCGACCACCTCGTCTGCCAAGGCAGCGGTTGCCTCGGCGGACGGTGCGGTTGCTGCATCCATGTCGATGGTCTCCGCTGACTCATCGGCGGCCAGGCGTACGACGGCAGCGTGCCGAGCGGCTGCTCGCTCTGCACCCCACCGAAGCACGCGTGGGTCGTTGCTCATGATGATGAACTGGAGTTGCTGGCAGTGATGGTCGACCAGCCACAGCATGCGCTCAGCCACAGCGTCGGTCTGGCCCTGGAAGATGTCGTCGACGATCAACGGCGTGGACTCGGCCGACGCCGTCGAGACGCGGATGCGCTCGGCGAGTGCCAGCGAGGCCGCCTCGGAATCAGAGGCATCTCCGCCGAGGGTCGACCGCGAACGCTGATTGGCCGCCAATGTGATGGTCGGACGATGGCTGGCCGCCCATTCGAGCGTCACGTCAGGCCCGACGAAGTGACGCCACTGTTCGTTGGCGAAGCGGCGCTTCTCGGCCAGTGACAGGCTGAGCCGACGGTTCTGGGAGTCGTTGGTCAGGGCGTCGACCTTCCGCAACTGGAAGTCCAGGTAGCTCTCGAGACCGAACTGATTCAGGAGGGCCTCTTCGGTGGCGAGTGCTCGCTGGTGCTGCTGATGCAACGACCACGATCGGTATGCGATCGCGATCGCGGCGGCGAGGAAAGGGATGGCGATGAACGGGTGAGTGATGTAGGCGACGACGAACGAGATCATCGTCAGCGACGATGCGGCCACGATGGCCTGATCGCTCATGTTCTCGAGTTGCCCGTTGGCGATGTCGACCTGGGCTCGAGCCTGCTCGATCTGCTCGCTTGCCACACCGCTGATCCGTTCGCCGACAACCTCGTCGTCGACCTGGCGTGCGATGTCGACCTCGAGTTCGGCCAATGCGATCGCCAGACCCCAGAGTTGGTCTTGGTCGAGGGCAGCCAACCGTCTCACCCGATCGTTCGCTGCCTCGCCGGCTCGGAGGTCGTCGAGCGTGACTCGGGAGGAGCCGTTGATGTCGAGCGCTCGCGTGAGGTTGACGACTCCGTCGACGAGGAACTCGCTCGTGACATCGACGAAGGTGTCGACATCGGTCACCGTCGCTCGACCTGTCACCGGTCGACGAAGTTCGAGGCGGCGGCCGGTGTGGGTGGACACATCAGCCGAAAGGCCTGGCCGCCCCTTGCCGATGGCGGCGGTCACTTCCGACGCGAGCGCTTCTCGCTCGAGTCGCCCGAGCCCGGCGATGACCGTCGCCTGATGATGGAAGGGCAGGTCGACCGCTGAGGTCTGGGTCAGGAGTTCGATTCGGTGAAGTCGCACACCGTCGTCTTCGGCACATCGGCGGTCAAAACTTGAGCCATTCGGCCCGGGGCGTTTGCCTAGGCCTGGGTAAAGGTGCTGTCTGCGGGGTTCAGCGCCGGCCCGCGGAGGACCCATGTGCCCCCGGTAGCGGAATCTGCTAACGGTGGTTGGTGACGTTCGCCGGCCGTGGCAGACTTTGCGCGCTCCCTGTGGAGCCGCGCCCCCTTAGCTCAGTCGGTAGAGCGTTTCCATGGTAAGGAAAAGGTCGACAGTTCGATTCTGTCAGGGGGCTCTGCCGCAGATCCCAGCAGTCCACACCGGATGGCTGGGATCGGCCATGCATGGCGACGTAGCTCAGTTGGTGAGAGCGCTCGACTCATAATCGAGAGGTCGTCGGTTCGAGTCCGACCGTCGCTACGACCCGCACAGAGGAAAGATCGGTTGACCGGGGCGGGTGTTCGCCCGGCCAGCCACACAAGCAGTCACACGCAAGACAGCCAGAACACAAACAGTCAAACGTCGACGCATGTCGAAACCCGGAGTCGATCGCAGCGATCGTCCCCATCGCATCAAAGGAGCCCGTAGTGGCAAAGGAAAAGTTCGAGCGGAACAAGCCGCACGTGAATGTTGGCACGATGGGTCATATCGACCATGGGAAGACGACGTTGACGGCGGCGATTTCGAAGGTGTTGTCTGAGCGTGTTGCTGGCAATACGGCGACGGATTTCGCGAATATTGACAAGGCTCCTGAGGAGCGTGAGCGTGGGATCACGATCAATGTGGCTCACGTTGAGTATGAGACTGAGGCTCGGCATTACGCCCATGTGGATATGCCTGGTCACGCGGATTACATCAAGAACATGATTACGGGTGCGGCGCAGGTTGATGGCGCGATTTTGGTGGTGTCGGCTGCTGATGGTCCGATGCCGCAGACGCGTGAGCATGTGTTGTTGGCTCGTCAGGTTGGTGTTCCTGCCATTGTTGTGGCGTTGAACAAGGCTGACATGGTTGATGATGAGGAGTTGCTGGAGCTTGGTTGAGTTGGAGGCTCGTGAGCTTCTTTCTGAGTATGAGTTCCCTGGTGATGATTGTCCGGTGGTGCATGTTTCGGCGTTGAAGGCGTTGGAGGGTGATGAGGCTGCTGGTGACAAGATCATGGAGTTGATGGCGGCGGTTGATGAGTACATCCCGATGCCGGAGCGTGATTTGGACAAGCCGTTCTTGATGCCGATCGAGGATGTGTTTTCGATTACGGGTCGTGGGACGGTGGTGACGGGCAAGGTCGAGCAGGGTGTTGTGAACACTGGTGATGCGCTCGAGATTGTTGGGATCAAGGACACGCAGAAGACGACGTGTACTGGTGTTGAGATGTTCCGGAAGTTGTTGGATCGGGGTCAGGCCGGGGACAACATTGGTGCGTTGTTGCGTGGTATCGAAAAGGAGCAGGTGCAGCGTGGTCAGGTGTTGGCCAAGCCTGGTTCGATCACTCCGCATACTGATTTCGAGGCGCAGGTGTATGTGTTGACGAAGGAGGAGGGTGGTCGTCACAAGCCGTTCTTCGGGAATTATCGTCCGCAGTTCTATTTCCGGACCACGGATGTGACGGGGACGGTGTCGTTGCCGGCTGGTACCGAGATGTGTATGCCGGGTGACAACACTGAGATGACGGTGGAGTTGATCAATCCGATTGCGATGGATGAGGGTTTGCGGTTCGCGATTCGTGAGGGTGGCCGTACTGTTGGTGCTGGCCGTGTCACCAAGGTCATCAAGTAATCCACAGCCTCCATCGAGTCTGTGATCCGACGAGCCCGGGGCTGACGCCTCGGGCTCGTTCGCGTTTGCCACTAGAGTCGACACGATGAGATCGCGCGTAACCGTCCGGGCCCGTGCGAGGTCATATCGGAGGACCAATCGTGTCGCGTGAGATCGATGAACTCATCGAACAGGCGAAAGACGGCAGCCACATCGCCTTCGAAGAGCTTGTTCGGCTGACGTACAAAGACACGTACACCCTTGCGTTCCGCCTCACTGGCGACGAAGAGGATGCTTCCGACGTGGTGCAAGAAACCTACCTGCGAGTGCACAAGGGCCTGAAGAAGTTCCGTGGCGACGCGCAGTTCAGTACGTGGATGCACCGCATCACGGCCAATTGCGCCAACACGTTCCTCGGCCGTCGCGGACGCAACCGTACCGATGAGCTGCCCGATGACTCGGTGGTGATCGACCTCAACCCGGCCTCGGACCCGGTACATCGCGCCGATATCGGCGACCTTCGTGCGCAACTCACCGAAGCGCTGCTGTCCCTGCCGCCGAAGCTTCGTGCCGTGGTGGTGTTGCGTGACATCTACGATCTACCCCACGAGAGCATCGCCGCCGAGCTCGGCATCACCGAGTCGGCGGCCAAGGTTCGATTGCATCGAGCCCGCAAGCGGCTGCGCGAACGGCTGTATCCGCTCGATGCCGAGGCGAGTTCGGAACTACCGGATGACGGCGAAGCTCATGCTGTCTGAACCGATGCGGTGCGACGACGTCGGCACGCTGCTGGCAGCATCAGCCGACGATCCGACTCTGCTCAGCGCGCCGGCCGAGGCCCACGTCTCGGCGTGTCTGCGCTGCCAGGCCGAGCAAGCGCAGTACCGACGGATTCTCCGGGCGATGAAGACCCTGCGGACCGACGTCGTAGTGGTACAACCCGAGCTGCTCGGTGATGTGCTCGACCTCCTCCGCCCTCCGGCCGAGATCGTCAAGTTCCGCCGACCGACAACCGACCGCCGTCGAGCGGCCATCGGCGGCATCGCTGCGGCTGCAGCAACGGCTGGTGCCGCGGGGGCCATCGCCCTCGCCAGCCGCATCGCCAGCGGCAAGAGCCTCGCAAGCTGACTCAGCGGCTGCTCCGCAACGGCATCGCTCCTGCCTGCTGCTAGCCTCGGGCCGTCCGAAGGGCACTAGCTCAATTGGTAGAGCACCGGTCTCCAAAACCGGGGGTTGGGGGTTCGAGTCCCTCGTGCCCTGCCACAACGCGGCGCCGATCGACCTTCGGATGGTCGGACCGCACACAAGACGAACGTTCCTCGAACACGACAAGGCTTTCCCATGGCGATGAACCGTGAACAACGGCGCATGCTTCAGAAACAAGGACAGATCGATGCGGACGGCAACGCCGTTCGTGCTCGCCGCGAGCCCCGTTCGACTGCGCCGCCCGAGCGCACCAGCCCGATCCAGTACGTTCGCGAGGTACGTTCCGAACTGCGTCGCGTCAACTGGCCGACCCGCCAGGAGACCATCAACTACACGATCGTGGTGATGGTGACGCTCGTGACCCTGACCATGTTCATCGCCGGGCTCGACTACGCCTTCGGCGAAGGCATTCTCCGTCTACTGAGGCTCGCATGACCGACACCCCGACCGACACCGTCGACGAATCCGTCGAACCAGCCGCTGAGGCGGCGCCAGATTCGGGCGACGTCGCGTCCACCGATGAGGCGACCGTTGACGAGCCCATCGTTGATGATGCAGCCGTTGATGATGCAGCCGCCGAAGAGCCGGCCGTCGATGAGGTAGCCGTCGACGAGGCTCCAGCAGCCGCCGAAGAACCGGCCGTCGACGCCGAGCCCGAGGTGCCACGCACGATCTCGCCGTATGACCGTCCCGGACGCTGGTACGTGCTCCACACCCAGTCCGGCTACGAGAACAAGGTGCGGTCGAACATCGTCGCCCGCACCTCTTCCATGAACATGGAGGAGCGGATCTACGAGGTCGTCATCCCGATGGAGGATGTGGTCGAGTTCAAGAACGGCAAGAAGGTCGTCGTCCAGAAGAAGGTGTTCCCCGGCTACCTGTTGTGTCGGATGCGCCTCGACGACGACTCGTGGTTCGTCGTTCGCAACACTCCTGGTGTCACCGGATTCGTCGGTGCCGGCAACAAGCCGTCGCCGTTGCCTCGACGCGATGTCGAGAACTTCCTCGCTGTGAAGGAAGACGGTGAGGACACAAGCCGCAAGGGTCGTGCCCGCCTCGAATTCGACATGGGCGAGACCGTTCGAGTCAAAGAAGGTCCGTTCGCCGACTTCCAGGGCGAGATCGTCGAGATCAACGAGGACCAACTCAAGGTGAAGGTCCTCGTCAACATCTTCGGCCGGGAAACCCCAGTCGAGCTCGAGTTCGCTCAGGTCGGCAAGGTCTGATCGGCACGGGTCGGGCCGGCGTCAGCAACGCTTGTCGATCCGGACCGCTTCGCGAACCGCCCCGCTATCATCTCCAGTCGCTCTTGACGCGGACCCTCGTCCGCGCACCCGATCGAAGGCATGTCTCATGGCCAAGAAGCAAGTAATGGCAGTCGTCAAGATCCAGATCCAGGCCGGCGCCGCATCACCCGCCCCGCCCGTCGGTACCGCACTCGGTCCGTACGGCGTCGCGATCATGGACTTCTGCAAGGAGTACAACGCGAAGACCGAGTCGCAGCGGGGCAACATCGTCCCCGTCGACATCACGATCTTCGAGGACCGCTCGTTCAGCTTCATCACGAAGACCCCTCCGACCTCACAGCTCATCAAGAAGGCGGCCGGTATCGACAAGGGCGCCTCTGACCCGAAGCGCGATCGTGCGGGTTCGATCACCGAAGCTCAGGTCGCCGAGATCGCCGAAGTCAAGATGCCCGATCTCAACGCCTACGACCTCGAAGCTGCGAAGCAGCAGGTCAAGGGCACCGCTCGACAGATGGGCGTCCGAGTACGCTGAAACTCTGCGGGCGCCTGGGCGCCCTCCGAGTTTCGCAAGTTCTTCGCTGACGCTCACGAACGTTCGTCCTCGCTGGCGCTCGTCCTCAACGGAGTGCTCGCTGACGCTCTCAAGTCCAGCACAGCAAACAGTTCTGACAATACAGAGGCTCGGCGTGTTCACCTCGACCGCCGGCCGTACCAACGAGGGAGCCAGACATGGCAAAGGGCAAGAAGTATCTCGACGCAACCAAGCGCTACGACCGGGACCATCTCCACAGTCCCCGCGAAGCGATGGAACTGGTGAAGAGCCTCGCCAGCGCGAAGTTCGACGAGTCGGTCGACGTGAGCCTGCGTCTCGGTGTCGATCCCCGCAAGGCCGATCAGATCGTGCGTGGCACGGTGGCCCTTCCGGCCGGAACGGGCAAGACCATCCGCGTCGCCGTGTTCGCCACCGGTGAGGCTGCAGCCGCCGCAACCGAGGCCGGTGCCGACTTGGTCGGTGGCGAAGAACTGGTCGAAGAGGTCAACGGCGGCATGCTCGACTTCGACCTCGCCATCTCCACCCCAGAACTCATGCCCAAGGTGGGCACGCTTGGTCGAGTGCTCGGCCCCCGAGGTCTGATGCCGAACCCGAAGACCGGCACGGTCACGCCGGACGTCGGCAAGGCCGTCCGCGACTTCAAGGGTGGAACGGTCGAGTACCGGACGGACCGCTACGCGAACATCGCTGTGTCGATCGGCAAGGCGGGCTTCGAGGTCGACGATCTCGTCCGCAACTTCGACACGCTGCTCGACGAGATCCTCAAGGCGAGGCCGGCATCGGCCAAGGGCCGCTACATCCTCAAGCTCAATGCGTCGACGACCATGGGCCCGGGCGTCAAGATCGACCCGAACCGCCTCGGTTCTTCCGACTGAGCCCGTTCTGCGGAGCCAGAGCCTCAGAAGTGAGGCCCACGTTCCGCAGAACAGGGTGTGTCGAACTGGTGGTCGTCACGAGGCAGTGCGGTTTCGGCCGTCCGCTCGCTAGCCTTGCCCGCTGCACACATCGAAGCTCGCCAGAGATGTTCGGGTGTCGTCACCGCAGTTCGCTGTGGGGGCGGCGTAACGCCGGATGAGGTGATTGACTTCTGCACTCTCTTCGCTCCTCGCACCGCCTCTGGGCTGTGTGTTCGAACTCGAAGGTGGTGGGGAAACCGATCGACCTTGGCGTCGATCGTGCAGAACCCATCCATCACACGAACACACGAGAGGAGGTGCAATGGACAACCCACGACCGGAAAAGGTCGCCATCGTCGCAGAGGTCAAGGATCGACTCGAGTCTGCTGAAGCGGTGATGGTCACCGAGTATCGGGGATTGACCGTCGAGGCGCTTTCGCAGCTGCGGACCAGTCTTCGTCCCGCAGGCGGAAGCTACAAGGTCTACAAGAACACCTTGGTCCGTCGCGCCGCCGAAGGTCTCAACGAGGAGTTCTCCGAACTGCTCGTCGGTCCGACGGCACTGACGTTCACCGAGTCCACGCCTGAGGGCGAGGCCGGCGATGTCGTCACCGTGGCGAAGGCCCTCAAGGACTTCGCCAAGGACAATCCGAACCTCATCGTCAAGGGTGGCCTTTTCGAAGGCCAGTTCATCGACGCCGACGGGCTCAAGCAGCTCGCCGACATCGAACCACGCGAAGTCCTGTTGGCCAAGCTGGCCGGCATGATCGCTGCCCCGATGACGCAAATGGCCGGACTGCTCCAAGCACTGCCACGCGACATGGCCTACGGCCTCAAGGCACTCATCGACCAAGGCGGCGCCCCAGGCGCCCCGCCTGCGGCCGACGAGGCACCAGCCGAAGCACCCGCTGCCGAAGCAGCAGCCGCTGCCGATGCAGCTGAAGCACCCGCTGCCGATGCAGCTGAAGAACCCGCTGCCGATGCAGCCGAAGAACTGGCTGCAGACGCAGCCGACGAGCCCGCTGCCGATGCAGCAGAGACTGAAGAGAGCTGACCATGACCAAAGATGAAATCCTCGAAGGCATTGCCAACCTGACCGTCCTCGAGCTCTCCGAGCTCCTCACCGACTTCGAAGAGAAGTTCGGTGTGACCGCCGCTGCTCCGGTGGCCGTTGCTGCAGCCGGCGCTCCCGCCGGTGGCGACGCCGGTGCCGAGGAAGAAAAGGACAGCTTCGACGTCGTGCTCACCGGAGCCGGCGACAAGAAGATCCAGGTGATCAAGGCCGTCCGTGAGCTCACCAGCCTCGGACTCAAGGAAGCCAAGGAGCTCGTCGAAGGCGCCCCCGCCAACGTGATCGAGGGTGCGTCCAAGGACGACGCCGAGGCAGCCAAGGCCAAGATCGAAGAGGCCGGCGGAGCCGTCGAACTCAAGTAGGAATTGGCCGCCTTCGGCGGTTCGAACCTCGATCTACCGAGCTCCCCGCACTCCGGTGCGGGGAGCTCGGCGTTTTGACACCCGCGTGACAACCTGGAGAGGGATGCTTGACCTCGGGCCGAGGCTTCTTTACCATCACGACCGCGGTAGTTGTGGGCTGCGCGCGGCGCCCCTATGCTTGAGCGAACCGTGCTCGCGCCTTTGTGCTTTCTCGACCCCAGAAATCTGTCCGAGCGGCCTCACCAGCCAATCGAGTCAGACCATGAGATCCAGGTGGCCAACAGGATTCACGCGCGCCGGCTTCCGACTGCTCGTCGTGCAACCCCTGGTGGTGTCCTTTGCCTGCTCGCACTCTCGCTCGCGACCGTTACTCATTCGGCAAACTCTCGGAGGCTCTCGAGCTCCCTGATCTGATTGCCGTTCAACGTGAATCATTCGAATGGTTCCTCGAGGAAGGTCTGGCCAACGCGTTCCGTGATATCAGTCCCATCAAGGACTTCACCGAGACGCTGCAGCTCGATCTCGAATTCGATCCTCACGACGAGGATCTGAAGCCTTATCCGAAGTTCTCCGTCGAGGAGTGCAAGGAAAAGGACATGACGTACGCCGCGCCGATCTTCGTGCGCGCTCGTTTCTTCAACGCCAACACCGGCGAGATCAAAGAACAAACCGTCTTCATGGGCGACTTCCCCATGATGACCGACAAGGGCACCTTCGTCATCAACGGCACCGAGCGTGTCGTGGTGTCGCAGCTCGTCCGTTCGCCCGGCGTCATCTTCCAGCCTGGTGAGCGGTTCCGGCTGCGTAACCTCTCGAAGCACCAGATGGTCACCGGCACCGTCCACCCGTACCGCGGTGAGTGGATGGAGTTCGACGTCGAGCAGAAGCCGGGCAAGGACCCGACCGCGGGCGTGCGTGTGGCTCGCAAGCGTCGCCTCTCGCTCTTCACGCTCCTGCGGGCCATCGGCTTCGACGAGGAGACCGTTCCCGGCTTCCTCGACGCCTTCGTCGAGCACTTCGACTTCCTCGAAGGCCAGTGGGAGAAGGATCGCGAGATCGCTCCCACCCGCGAAGAGTCGCTCATCGAGATCTACAAGCGTGCTCGCCCGGGCGAGCCGCCGACCCTCGAAGCGGCCCGCAGCTACCTGCGTAACGCATTCTTCGAGAACCGTCGCTACGACCTCTCCCGCGTCGGCCGCTACAAGCTCAACCGGAAGCTCGGCCCCGAGGTCGATCGCCTCGTCGAGATCTTCCCGATGCTCAAGGACGTGCTCGAAAAGCCCGAGATCGATCAGCCCGTGCTCTCCGAGGCCGAGGTCCTGGCTGCTGCCAGCTATCTCCTCCATCTCATGGTCGCCGAGCCGGGTTACCGCCTCGACGATCAGGATCACTTCGCCAACCGCCGCGTGCGGTCGGTCGGCGAGCTCATCCAGAACCAGGTCCGAATCGGCCTGTCCCGGATGGAGCGAGTGGTCCGTGAGCGCATGACCACCCAGGACGTCGAGGCGATCACGCCCCAGACGCTCATCAACATCAGGCCCGTCGTTGCTGCGATCAAGGAGTTCTTCGGAACCTCCCAGCTGTCGCAGTTCATGGACCAGATCAACCCGTTGTCCGGTCTCACCCACCGCCGTCGCCTTTCGGCGCTGGGCCCTGGTGGTCTGAGCCGTGAGCGTGCGGGCTTCGAAGTCCGAGACGTCCACTTCTCGCACTACGGACGTATGTGCCCCATCGAGACGCCCGAGGGACCGAACATCGGCCTCATCGGCTACCTCTCGAGCTACGCCAGAGTCAACGACTTCGGCTTCCTCGAGACTCCGTACCGCCGAGTCATCGACGGCAAGGCGACCGACGAGATCCAGTTCCTCACCGCTGACGAGGAAGAGGAGTACGTGGTGGCCCAGGCGAACGCGCCGCTCCTGGAAGACGGAAGCTTCGTCAACGACCGTGTGCTGTCTCGCCGTTCACCGCAGGCCGCCTCGCTCCGAGATCTCAAGCTGCAGCTCGAACGCGACATCTTCTTCGGGGCCACGACCGAGATCATCTCGGCCAAGCCAGAAGAGGTCCAGATGATGGACGTCTCGCCCAAGCAGATCGTCTCGATCGGCACCGGCCTGATTCCGTTCCTCGAGCACGACGACGCCAACCGCGCCCTCATGGGGGCGAACATGCAACGTCAGGCTGTTCCGCTCCTCACCGCCGAGGCGCCGTACATCGGCACCGGTATCGAGAAGCGTGCCGGTCACGACGCCGCTGACACGCTGGTGGCTGTCGAAGACGGCGTCGTGCTCGACGTCGATGGTCAACCAGATCACGGTCGAGTACAAGAAGCAGGGCAAGAAGATCCTGCGTCTGCTCAAGTTCGAGCGCTCCAACCAGGACACCTGCATCAACCAGAAGCCCCGTGTGTCTGCCGGCGACACCTTCAAGGCAGGCGATCTCCTCGCCGACGGTCCCTCCACCGACAACGGCGAGCTCGCCCTCGGCAAGAATCTCGTCGTCGCCTTCATGCCGTGGGAGGGCTACAACTTCGAGGACGCGATCATCCTCTCCGAGCGCCTGGTGAAGGACGACGTGCTCACGTCGATCCACATCAAGGAGCACGAGATCGATGCTCGCGACACCAAGCTCGGGCCGGAAGAGATCACTCGTGACATCCCGAACCTCAGCGAGGACATCCTCGCTGACCTCGACGAGCGCGGCATCATTCGCGTCGGCGCCGAGGTCGGTCCTGGCGACGTGCTCGTCGGCAAGGTCACGCCCAAGGGTGAAACCGAGCTGACCCCGGAAGAGCGCCTGCTTCGGGCCATCTTCGGAGAGAAGGCCCGCGAAGTCCGCGACACCTCGTTGAAGGTGCCACACGGCGAGGTCGGCAAGGTCATCGACGTGAAGGTCTTCAACCGGGACGACAGCCATGAGCTGCCCCCGGGTGTGAACCAGCTGGTCCGTGTCTACGTCGCCCAGAAGCGCAAGATCAGCGTCGGCGACAAGCTCGCCGGTCGCCACGGCAACAAGGGAGTCATCTCCCGCATCCTGCCCATCGAGGACATGCCGCACATGACCGACGGCACCCCCGTCGACATCATCTTGAACCCGCTCGGCGTTCCGTCCCGCATGAACATGGGTCAGGTGCTCGAGTCGCACCTCGGCTACGCAGCTCGTTGGGGCTGGGACACCGAGATCACCGAAGGCGTCACCGGTGAACCACCGGTTCGCGGCACCGAGTACAAGACTCGGCCCTTCACCACACCATCCACGCTCGTGAGCACCCCGGTGTTCGACGGTGCAAAGTGGGACGAGAAGGAACTGTCCGGCGACAAGCCGACGATCCAGGAGATCTTCCGCAACCTCAACCCTGAGGCCAAGGACGGCACCCGCCTGGTCGGCGACGACGGCAAGGTCACCCTGATCGACGGCCGCACCGGCGAGACCTTCGACAATCCGATCATGGTCGGGATCATGTACGTGCTGAAGCTCAGCCACATGGTCGACGACAAGATCCACGCCCGCTCCACCGGCCCGTACTCCATGATCACCCAGCAGCCGCTCGGTGGTAAGGCCCAGTTCGGTGGTCAGCGTTTCGGCGAGATGGAAGTGTGGGCCCTCGAGGCCTACGGCGCGGCGTACTGCCTGCAGGAGCTGCTCACCATCAAGTCGGACGACGTCCTCGGCCGGGTCAAGGTCTACGAGGCCATCGTCAAGGGCGAGAACATTCCCGAACCCGGTATCCCCGAGTCCTTCAAGGTGCTCATCAAGGAGATGCAGGCGCTCTGCCTCAACGTCGAGGTGCTCGCCGAGAACGGTCAGGAAATCGAGATGCGGGAGATCGACGACGAACTCTTCCGCACCGCCGAGGAGCTGGGTATCGACCTCAGCCGTCCGGAGCGTGGAACAGACGAAGACGACGCCGCCCGCGCTGCGGGCCGTCGCTAGGGGAGCGGTACATGCTTGACGTCAACGATTTCGACCAGCTGAAGATCGGTCTGGCCACCGCCGACTCGATTCGTATGTGGTCCAACGGCGAAGTGAAGAAGCCGGAGACCATCAACTACCGCACGCTGAAGCCGGAGAAAGACGGCCTCTTCTGCGAGAAGATCTTCGGTCCCCAGAAGGACTGGGAATGCGCCTGCGGCAAGTACAAGCGCGTCCGGTTCAAGGGCATCATCTGTGAGCGTTGTGGCGTCGAAGTCACCCGCTCGAAGGTGCGTCGCGAGCGCATGGGCCACATCGAGCTCGCCGCTCCGTGCGTCCACATCTGGTACCTCCGCGGTACCCGCTCGTGGCTTGCCTACCTCCTCATGGGTACCGAGCCTCGCGAGGAGCTGAAGGCCAAGCAGCTCGAGAAGGTCATCTACTTCGCAGCGTCGCTGGTCACTCATGTCGACGAGGAGAAGCGCGACGAGGACCTCCCGAACATCGAGGCCGAAGTCGTTGCCGAACGCGAAGCCATCACCAAGGAGATGGAACTCCGTCTTGCTGAAGAGCACGAGGCGGTCGAGAAGGAAATCGCCCAGATGGAGACCGACGGCGCGAAGGACACCGAGCTCCGTGCTCGCCAGCGCTCCGCCGACAAGGACTTCGCTGCCACTCGTGAGCAGTACGAGATGGAACTCGACGTCCTCGATCGGGCGTTCGACGAGTTCAAGGATCTCTTCGCACGCAAGATCCTCGAAGACGAGATGCTCTGGCGTGAAATGACCGACCGGTGGGGCGAGTACTTCGACGGCGGCATGGGGGCCGACTCCATCGCCCAGTTGGTCGAGCGGATCGACTTCGACGAGGAAGAGATCAAGCTCCGCGCTGCGATCGATCCAGAAGAGGGCGTGAAGCCGCTCAGCGCCCAGCGCAAGCAGAAGGCCATCAAGCGTCTCAAGATCGTCGCTGCCTTCAACCGTCGCGACGACAACGGGCGTCGGATCAACGACCCCCGGGCCATGATCCTCGATGTCGTTCCCGTGATCCCGCCGGAACTGCGCCCGATGGTGCAGCTCGACGGTGGCCGCTTCGCGACATCAGATCTCAACGACCTCTACCGCCGAGTGATCAACCGGAACAACCGGCTCAAGCGGCTGCTCGATCTCGGCGCTCCGGAGATCATCGTCAACAACGAGAAGCGCATGCTGCAGGAGGCCGTCGACGCACTGTTCGACAATGGTCGCCGCGGTCGTCCGGTCACCGGACCGGGCAATCGTCCGCTCAAGTCGCTCTCCGACATGCTCAAGGGAAAGCAGGGCCGGTTCCGTCAGAACCTGCTCGGCAAGCGCGTCGACTACTCCGGCCGTTCGGTCATCGTCGTCGGCCCGACCCTCAAGTTCCATCAGTGCGGACTGCCGAAGATCATGGCGCTCGAGCTGTTCAAGCCGTTCGTCATGAAGCGGCTCGTCGACCAGGAACTGGCGCAGAACATCAAGTCGGCCAAGCGCATGGTCGAGCGTCGCCGCCCGCAGGTGTGGGAAGTCCTCGAAGAGGTCATCCAAGAGCATCCCGGTGATGCTCAACCGTGCACCCACGCTGCACCGTCTCGGCATCCAGGCCTTCGAGCCGGTGCTTGGTCGAGGGCAAGGCGATCCAGATCCATCCGCTGGTCTGCACCGCGTTCAACGCTGACTTCGACGGCGACCAGATGGCGGTACACCTGCCGCTGTCCGCCGAGGCACAGGCCGAGGCTCGTGTGCTGATGCTCAGCGCGAACAACGTGTTGAGCCCGGCCCACGGCCGTCCGCTCGTCACCCCGACCCAGGACATGGTGATCGGCGCGTTCTACCTGTCGGAGATCGTCGACGACGATCCAGACGCGTACGTGCCCACCTTCCGTCGCGAGGACGAGGTCGAGCGTGCCTACGAGGCCGGCGACATCACGTTGCACCAGCCGATCTTCTTCCGTCGTCCCGACCTGCTCCTCGAGCCGGCAAACGGGAAGGCGGCTGTCTACGCCCGCACCACCGCGGGTCGGGTCTTCTTCAACGAGGCGCTCCCTGATCGTTTCCCCTTCGTGAACCACGTGATCAAGAAGCGCGACATCGGCGTCATCGTCGATGAGCTCGCCACGGGGTACCCGAAGGCCGAGGTCGGGGCCACCCTCGACCGCATCAAGGACCTGTCGTTCCACTTCGCCATGAAGTCGGGTCTGACCGTGTCGGTCGACGATGTGCAGACGCCCGTCGAGAAGAAGGCGATCCTCGATCTCCACGAACTCGAGGCCGACAAGATCGAGGTCCAGTACCTCAAGGGCATCATCACCGATGGCGAGCGTCGTCAGAAAGAGGTCGAGATCTGGACGCAGGCCACCGATGAGGTCCGGGCGGCCATGGAGGTCAACCTCAAGTCGAAGCGCTTCAACCCGATCGACATGATGGTCGGCTCCGGTGCTCGAGGAAACATGATGCAGGTCCGCCAGATCGCGGGCATGCGTGGCCTCGTGGCCAACCCACGAGGCGACATGATCCCTCGCCCGATCAAGTCGAACTTCCGTGAAGGCTTGACCATGTTGGAGTACTTCATTGCGACTCCGGGCGCTCGTAAGGGTCTTGTCGACACCGCGCTGCGTACCGCTGACTCCGGGTATCTCACCCGTCGTCTGGTCGACGTCGCACAGGAAGTGATCATCAACGATCGCGATCCGTTCGCCGACGGCCGTCCGGTTCGTGGTCTGATGCTCCACGACATCAAGCCGGACGGGTACTACAACCGCCACACCGGCGCAGCTTCGGACGCAACCGATCCCGATGCCCGCATGGTGCGCACCTACGTCGAGACCCGTCTCTACAGCCGGGTGCTCGCCGACGATCAGACCCTCGAGGATGGCACCGTCATCCCCAAGGGAACGATGGTCACCGAGGAATACATGGAACAGCTGCGAGACGACCCGGGGAACACCTCGGTTCGTGTGCTCTCGCCGCTCACCGATGACTCCCCGGTCGGCATCTCGGCGGCCAGCTACGGCATGTCGCTCGCGACCGGCATCACCATCGAAGTCGGCGAGGCGGTTGGTGTCATCGCTGCCCAGTCGATCGGCGAGCCCGGCACCCAGCTGACGATGCGTACCTTCCACACCGGTGGTGTGGCCGGTGGCGCCGACATCGCCGGCGGTCTTCCCCGTGTGGTCGAGCTCTTCGAAGCTCGCAGCCCCAAGGGCAAGGCCACCCTCGCTCGAGTCTCCGGCATCGTTCGCGTCGCCGAGGACGAAGGCAAGGGCAAGGTCATCACGGTCGTCACCGACGACGGTGACGAAGACGTCTACACCGTGCCGCTGGCGGCTCGTCTCGAAGTCGTCGACGGTCAGGAGATCACGGCTGGTGAAGCCGATCGTCGATGGTCCTCGCGACCCGAAGGAACTCCTCGAGATCCGTGGTATCCGTGAGACGCAGCAGTACCTGGTCGAGGAAGTCCAGAAGGTCTACCGCGATCAGGGTGTGTCGATCCACGACAAGCACATCGAGCTCATCGTTCGTCAGATGACCCGCCGGGTCGGCATCCACGAGCCAGGCGAGTCCGACTTCTTGCCGGGCGAGCGTGTCGATCAGTGGCGATTCGCCGACGCCAACAAGCGTCTCGTGCAAGAGGGTGCACGACCCGCCGAGGGTCGCCCGGAGATCATGGGTATCACCAAGGCCTCGCTGGCCACCGATTCCTGGCTCTCCGCTGCATCGTTCCAGGAGACCACCCGGGTGCTCACCGAAGCTGCCATCGAGGGCAAGTCAGACTCGATGATCGGCCTCAAGGAGAACATCATCATCGGCAAGCTGATCCCGGCCGGCACCGGGCTGATGCGCCACCGCGAGTTGCAGACCAGCGCTCCGGACTACCAGCCGATGGAGTTCTTCAGCTCCGAGGGTGAGGAAGTCGAGACGGCGCAGTGGCTGGCTTCGGTCAGCAACCAGCTCGACGCCTCTGCGGAGCCGACGATCGGCTGATCCGCATCGTCCTGGACTCAGGCGTCCTGGACTCAGAATCGTGTGCTCCGAACGGCGGGTGGCTTCGGCCATCCGCCGTTCGGCGTTTTCGGCTGCCGGCATCGAAGCGGTTCCTCGGCGGTGAGCCATGACACGACTCCGAGTCCCAGCCGTCATATCCTTCGACATGCAGATTTCTTCCCGACGGTTGATGGCAGCGCTCGTGACGGGCTCGATGTTCCTCGCGGCATGCGGCGGCAGCGATGCCGACGATGCGAGCAAGGACGTCGGCGACACGACTGAAGAGTCATCGACCTCGACCGACGAGGCCGAGACCACCACGACCACGGCGGCCGAGACCACTACGACCACGGCGGCCGAGACCACCACGACCGTGGTGGAGGCGGCGCCGTTCAGCGGCCCGGCCGACGGTGTGCTCTTCACCGATGGAGGCGGTCTCTATTCGATGCTGACCGGACCCGGTTGGGTCGACGCGTCCGACGTCTTCCCGGACGGCGTCCAGGGATGGTTCACCGGTAACGAGACGGCGGCGTTTGCCGAGAACATCAACATCGTGACGAACTCGATACCGAGCGGCACGCCTCTCGACCTCGCCATCGAGGCGAGCATCGAACAGCTCGGGGCGACCTTCGACAACTTCACGCTGATCGAGTCCGGCGTCGTGCCCGGTACCAACCATCCCGAGCTCGGGTTCCTCGAATACACGGCCGATCAGGCGGGTGTCACGATTCGGTTCATGCAGACCTTCGGTCTGTGGGATGGCACGCTGGTCGTCTTCACCGCTCCGACCGATGCGGAGAACGGCGAGGCCGCCATCGACGCGCTCGTTCCGTACGGACTCACCATCGCACCGCCTGTCGCTCGCTGATCTCTGAGGTCCCGAGCTTCGACGAGCACGGCTGTCGGCGGTGTGGAATAGTTGGCTCAGCATGTGATCGGCGCCGCTCGTGTCCGAGGGGGCGAGCGTTGCCGGTCGGGCAGCAGGAGTCGCAACCACAAGGGGGACCAGTGAAGGTCGATGTAACTGTCAACGGTACGGCGCGGAGCGCCGACGTCGAACCTCGAACTCTCCTCGTGCATTTCTTGCGCGAGGACCTGGCGCTGACCGGCACGAATGTCGGCTGTGACACGTCGTCGTGCGGGGCCTGCACGATCCACATCGACGGCGAGTCGGTGAAGTCGTGCACGATGCTGGCCGTGCAGGCCAGAGGTGCCGAGATCACCACGATCGAAGGGATGGCGTCCGCCGACGGGGAACTGCACCCGATGCAGGCCGCGTTCATGGAATGCCACGGACTGCAATGTGGCTACTGCACTCCGGGGATGGTCATGGCCGCCACCTCGTTGCTGAAGGAGAACCCCAACCCGACCGAGACCGAGATTCGTGAAGGGCTCGAAGGCAATCTCTGCCGTTGCACCGGCTACCACAACATCGTCAAATCCGTTCAGACCGCAGCAGGAGTTGCATCATGACCGCCGTGATGGGCACGCCGATGAAGCGCAAGGAAGATCCCCGGCTCCTGACCGGCGAGGGCAAGTACGTCGACGACATCCAGGTTCACGGTCAGCTCTGGATGGGCATGGTCCGCTCGACGATGGCGCACGCCAAGATCCTCGGGGTCGACACGTCAGATGCGGCGTCGATGCCCGGTGTCCATGCCGTCTACACCGGTACCGAACTCCAGGGCATGGGGCTGTGGGCCGCACCGCTGCCCTGTGCGTGGCCGGTCACCGACGACATGCTCAATCCGCCTCACTATCCGACAGCGTCCGAGGTGGCGCATCATGTCGGCGACATCGTTGCCGTCGTTCTGGCCGACTCCCGGTACCAGGCGGCCGACGCGGCCGAGAACGTCGTCGTCGACTACGAGCCGCTGCCGGCAGTGTCGAGCCTCGACGAGGCGGTCGCCGGCGAGAAGCTCGCCCACGTGGAGCTCGGCACCAACAAGGCGTACAGCTGGGCGCTCGAGCCTGACCCCGCCGCCGTCGACGCTGCGTTCGGCAACGCGGCCCACGTCATCGAGGCCGACTTCGTCCAGCAGCGGTTGATCCCGTCGGCCATGGAACCTCGCGGGGTGCTGGCCATTCCGTCACCGGCCGGCGGTGAGATCACGCTCTACAGCTCGACCCAGGTGCCACACATTCTCAAGGTGATGATCGCCGCCACGACAGGCATCTCGGAGTCCAAGCTCCGCATCATCGCCCCCGCCGTCGGTGGCGGATTCGGGGCCAAGCTCAACGTCAATCCCGACGAGCTCCTGGCGGTCACGTTGGCCAACAAGCTCGGGCGTCCTGTCCGCTGGACCGAGACCCGCAGCGAGGCTGCGTTCTCCACCCATCAGGGTCGCGGTCAGAATCAACACATGGAACTGGCGGCTGACGCCGACGGCAAGATCCTCGGCATCAGGGTGCATATCGATGCCGACATGGGCGCCTACATGATGCTGATCACGCCGGGCGTGCCGTTGCTCGGCAGCTTCTTGTACACCGGCGTCTATCACGTGCCGGCCTTCGGGTTCACCTGCGACGGTTACTTCACGAACCTGACCCCGACCGATGCCTACCGCGGTGCCGGGCGGCCGGAGGCGAGCTACGCCATCGAACGCATGATGGACCTCCTCTCCTACGAGGTGGGTGTCGGGCCTGACGAGATCCGCCGCCGCAACTTCCTCGCCGGCGGCGACAAGTTCGAGAATCTCGAGACGGCATCGACGCTGGTCTTCGACTCGGGTCACTACTCCCCGAACCTCGACGCCGCGCTGGCGATGGCGAAGTACGACGAGCTTCGGACCGAACAGCAGCGCCGCCGCGACGCCGGCGAGCGAAAGCAGCTCGGCATCGGGTTGTGTACCTATGTCGAGATCTGCGGACTCGCCCCGAGCCGGGCGCTCGCCGGGCTCAACTACGGCGCCGGTGGCTGGGAGGCGGGCACGGTCCGGTTGCTGCCGACCGGCAAGGTCGAGGTGGTCTCCGGCTCGACCCCTCACGGACAGGGACACGAGACGTCCTGGTCCCAGATCGTCGCCGACAAGCTGGGCGTCGATGCCCAGGACGTCACCGTCCTGCACTCCGACACGGCGATCAGCCCGCTCGGGCTCGACACCTACGGCTCGCGCTCGCTCTCTGTCGGCGGCGTCGCCATCGCAATGGCGTGCGACAAGGTCATCGAGAAGGCCAAGCTGATCGCGGCGCACCAATTGGAGGCGAACCCGGACGATCTCGAGTTCGAGAACGGTGCGTTCTCGGTCAAGGGTTCCCCGGACAAGTCGACGGCGATCCAGGAGATCGCGTTCGGAGCCTTCACGGCCCACAACCTGCCGGACGGCATGGAACCGAACCTGAACGAGCAGATGATCTTCGATCCGCCGAACTTCGCCTTCCCGTTCGGGACGCACGTTGCGGTGGTCGAAATCGACGAGGACACGGGCGAAACCGTGTTGCTGGACTACATCTCCATCGACGATTGCGGCAATCAGGTCAATCCGATGATCGTCGAGGGCCAAGTCCACGGCGGGATCGTGCAGGGCGTGGCTCAAGCTCTCTTCGAAGGGGCGGAGTACGACGGCGAGGGCAACTGCAAGAACCCGTCGTTCCTCGACTACCTGGTGCCATCACCGACCGAGATGCCGATGATCCAGACCGGTCACACCACGACGCCTTCCACCAGCAATCCGCTCGGCGTGAAGGGTGTTGGTGAGGCCGGCACGATCGGGTCGGCGGCGGCGGTGATCAACGCCGTCTGCGATGCCCTCAGACCTCACGGGGTGAAGGACATGGCCATGCCGGCCACGCCCATGCGAGTGTGGCGGGCCATCAACGCTGCGTCGAACGAGGGAGGTGCGTCATGATCCCGGCATCGTTCGACTACGTCGAGGCCGAGAACGCCGAGGCGGCCATTGCTGCGCTCACCGAACATGGCGACGAGGCAAAACTCATGGCCGGCGGCCACAGCCTGATCCCGCTGATGAAGTTCCGACTCGCCACCCCTGGGGTGGTGATCGACATCGGCCGGATCAGCGATCTCAGCTACATCAACGACGGTGGCGATCACATCGCCATCGGGGCGCTCACCCGGCACATGGCAGTGGAGACCAGTTCGCTGCTCGCCGCCCAGGCGCCGATCCTGGCCCATGTCGCATCCCAGGTCGGTGATCCGTCGGTGCGCCATCGAGGCACGATCGGTGGATCGTTGGCCCACGGGGATCCGGCGTCGGATCTGCCGGCGGCGATCCTGGCGCTGAACGCGACGTTGGTGGCGAGAGGGCCGAGCGGCGAGCGAGAGATCGCCGCCACCGACTTCTTCACCGGGTTCCTCGAGACCGGTCTTGCCGCCGATGAGATGCTCACCGAGATTCGAGTCCCGAAGATCCCCGATGCGGGCTGGAGCTATCAGAAATTCAACCGCCGAGCCCAGGACTGGGCGATCGTCGGTGTGGCCGCAGTCAGCAATGGGTCGACCTCGGTGGCTCTGGTCAACATGGGTCACACGCCGCTCCGGGCGGCAGCGGTCGAGGCAGCGCTGGCCGGTGGAGCATCGGCGGCCGATGCCGCTGCCGTCGCAGCCGAGGGGCTGACGCCGCCAGAGGATCTCAACGGTGATGCCGAGTATCGAGCCCACCTGGCCCGAGTTCTCGTCGGCCGGGCCCTCGACGCCCTCTGATCTCTCGGCGCCACGACCCCTGCGCCACGGCCACGGGTCGGTGTGGCCGCTGCGCTGCGGCGGCCTTCGGCCGGGTCCTCGCTCCGCCGGCCACGCCGACCCGCGTTGTTCGGCCAGGGTGGCCGCTGCGCTGCGGCGGCCTTCGGCCGGGTCCTCGCTCCGCCGGCCACACCGACCCGTGCCGCTCCGCGCGGCCGTTCCTGGCTCGCTGCTGGCACGAGATGGGTAGTCTCCTCGGGTGACTTCGAACGTTCAGGTGACCAGTGTCGACGACGTGAAGGCGGCGCTCGCCGCTCACGACTACATGTCAGACGACGGCCTCGCCACCTCGATCTTCCTGGCCATGACCCTGCAGCGTCCGCTCTTCCTCGAGGGGGAGGCGGGCGTCGGCAAGACCGAGGTCGCCAAGGTCCTGAGTCGCTGGACCGGCGGTCGGTTCATTCGGCTCCAGTGCTACGAGGGCATCGACGCTGCCCAGGCCGTCTACGAGTGGGACTACTCGCGGCAGCTGCTGCACCTCCGCACCGCCGAGGCGAGTGGCCGGGCCGGTGCACGCCGAGGTCGACCTCGAAGCCGAGCTGTACGACGAGCGCTTCCTGATCCGTCGGCCGCTGCTCGAAGCGCTGTCGCCGACCGACGGCCCGCGGCCGGTGCTGCTGATCGACGAGGTCGATCGGGCAGACGACGAGTTCGAAGCGTTCCTGCTCGAAGCATTGTCCGACTACACGATCACCGTCCCCGAAATCGGGACGATTCGGGCCGAGACCCCGCCGATCGTCATTCTCACCTCCAACCGAACTCGCGACGTTCACGATGCGCTGAAGCGCCGCTGCCTCTACCACTGGGTCGAGCATCCCGACTTCGAACGGGAGGTGGCGATCGTGCGTCTTCGTGCCCCCGGGGTCGGCGAACCATTGGCTCGTCAGGTGGCAGCGATGGTCGAGTCCGTACGAAAGTTCGGGCTCTACAAGCCCCCGGGTGTGGCCGAGTCGATCGACTGGGCCATGTCCCTCGCCGCGCTCGGCCGCACAGAGCTCGACGAGGCGACCGTCCGAGCCACACTCGGCACCGTCCTCAAGTATCGGGAAGATCAACAACGTGTCACCCAGCAAGGCATCCAGGAGATGGTGCAGGCCGCGCTGCTGCGCGGAGGTGGATGACCGTCTTCCCGCCCGCTGTCGAACTGCCGGGCGACCCCGCCGAGCGAATGGCCGTCGGGTTCGCACGAGTTCTGCGCGGGCTCGGTGTACGGGTGCCGACCAGCGCGACCATCAGCTTCGCCGACGCCGTCGGTGTCCTCGGGATGGCCGATCGCAATGCTGTCTTCTGGGCTGGTCGAGCCACGATGATCCACCGGCCAGAGGACATCCCCCTCTACGACACGGCCTTCGCCATCTACTGGCAGCAACGCCGTCCGGAGAACGTCCGCGTCGAGGGCACGCCGCCGCCCGATCACTCTCGCCGTCGATCTCGACGAGGACAGCGAGGAACCTCCCGACGGCGAGGACGAGGGCGAACCTCCTGGCGACATCCAGGCCCTGAGGTTCAGTCGAGTCGAGGTGCTCACCGAGAAGGACTTCTCCGAATGCACAGACCAAGAACTGGCCGAACTGACCCAGCTCATGTCGCGGTTGAAGTTCACCAACCACACGCGACGCAGCCGTCGCCAGGTCCCGACCAAGGGGCGGGGTGACAAGCCTGACCTCCGGCGCACCGTCCAGCGCGCGCTGCGGCACCACGGCGAGGCGAATCGCTGGGCCCACACATCTTCCGCGACGCGGCCCCGGCGCCTCGTGCTGCTGCTCGACGTCTCCGGCTCGATGGAGTCGTACGCGCGAGCGTTGATCCGATTCCTCCACGCCGCCACCGCTTCCCGCAATCGGGTCGAGGCGTTCACGATGGGGACCCGGCTCACACGTATCACTCGCCACCTCTCGAATCGCGATCCGGACGCTGCCCTCAAACGGGCCACACCGGAGGTGCAGGACTGGGCGGGCGGCACTCGGCTCGGGGAGGGTCTCAAGCAGTTCAACGACGAGTGGGGCATCCGCGGCATGGCGAGGGGCAGCGTGGTCGTCGTGCTCTCCGATGGCTGGGAACGTGGCGACGCCGACGAACTCGGCGAACAGATGGCGCGTCTCCACCGAGTGGCCCATCAGGTGATCTGGGTCAATCCGTTGAAGGCGTCGCCGGGGTACGAACCGCTCGCCGCCGGTATGGCAGCAGCGCTTCCTCACGTCGATCTCTTCGTTCCTGGCAACTCCTACCGATCATTGGAAGAGTTGGCCGGCATCCTCGCCGGCGCAACCCCCTGATCCATGCCTTCGATTCCTCCGCCGACCGGACTTCCCACCAGCCCACCCGAGTGGTCGATCCCCACGGGACCACCGCCGGCCCCTGAGGGCTGGCGTCCTGGCCAAGCCGTCGCACCGTCGGTTGCGGCGCGACCCCACGCCGAGCCGTGGTGGGGCATGGGCGACATCCTCCTCGGCGTCGCCTTCGTCGTCAGCATCGTGGTCGTGGCAACCATCGGTGGTCTCCTCGTCGTTGGCCTGGACGCGCTTCGGCCACTGGCCGAGGGCGATCTCGACGCCACCGATGCCGTGGTGTTCCTCGGCCTGGCAACGCTGGCGCAGGGGCTGGCGATGGGTATCTGGCCGGTGATCGTCGCTCGTTGGAAGGGTGGCGGTGTGGTCGAGGACTTCGGGCTGCGGGTACGCCCGATCGACGTCGTCTACGGCCTCGGCGTCGCCGTGGCCATGCTGCTGGTCGCCGGCGGGATCGCGACGCTTCTCAGCGAGCTTCTCGGTGCTGATGCCGCCGATTCCACGAACACCCAGATCATCGATGATGCCGCGAACACGTCGGCGATCTGGATCATCGCGATCGCCGCCGTCGTGGTTGCACCCATCGTCGAGGAGTTGTTCTTCCGAGGGCTGTGTCTGCGTGCGATCGAGAAGCGATTCGGCACGACCGCCGCCGTCGTCGGATCGTCGATCCTCTTCACGCTGCCGCACTTCACCAATCCGAGTCTCGCCGGCACGGCCGTCCTGTTCGCAGCCATCGGTACGGTTGGCCTGGCTCTGGCACTGCTCGTTGTGGCGACCGGACGCCTGGGTCCGGCCATCGTCGCCCATGCCCTGTTCAATGGGATCAGCGTGATCGGCGTCCTCACAGCCTGACGCCAGGCGGGGTCCGGACTACCGTCCCGGCGATGGAACGCTACGAACGTTTTGCCAGTCTCCGCCTCGATCGGCCCGAGCCGGGCATCCTCCGGATCGTCCTCGACACCCCAGGCAAACTCAATGCGGTCGATGCCGAGAAACACGCCGACCTGGCCGACATCTGGCCGGTGATCGATCGGGACCCGGAAACTCGCGTCGTGGTCATCCACGGTGCCGACGGCGTCTACTCCGCCGGCGGCGACATGGCCATGATCGAGGAGATCATCGCCGATCCTGATGCCCGCGCTGCCACGTTCAGGGAAGCCCGAGATCTCGTCTACAACATGATCAACTGCTCCAAACCCATCGTCTCCGCCATCGAGCGGGTGGCCGTGGGTGCCGGCCTTGCGTCTGCGCTGATGGCCGACGTGTCGATCGTCGGCAAGAAGGCGAAGCTCATCGACGGACACACGAAGCTCGGGGTCGCCGCCGGCGATCACGCCGCCATCATCTGGCCGCTGCTCTGCGGCATGGCCAAGGCCAAGTACTACTTGCTGACCTGCGAACCGCTGGTGGGCGAGGAGGCCGAGCGGATCGGTCTGGTCTCGATGGCCGTCGACGACGACGTCGTTCTCGAGCGGGCGATGGAGGTCGCTCGAACACTCGCCGCCGGTTCCCAGTCGGCGATCCAGTGGACGAAGCTCTCACTCAACAACTGGCTTCGCCTCGCCGGCCCCACGTTCGACGCCTCCGTTGCTCTCGAGATGCTCGGGTTCGCCGGGACCGACGTGCACGAAGGCGTTGCCGCGGTGAAGGAGAAGCGTCCGCCCGACTTCGGCTGAGAGCCCGTCTGTTCGGGGCGGCCGCTAGATTTCGCTGGTGGCTACGGTTCGGGCGGCAGCGGCCGACGAGAAGGGCGTGGTGTCCCTTCATCCCCTCTTCGACGGCGTCCATCCGTCTGGTTGCGGGCTCATTCGATGACGACGAACGAGTGGCTCGTCCTCCTCGTCCTGGCTGCGATGTTTGCCGCGCTCGTCACGCGCCGGGTGTCACCTCCCGTCGGTGTCGTCGGCGCGCTCTTGGCGCTGTATCTCACCGACGTCATCGATCAGTCGGCGGCGCTGTCCGGGTTCGCCTCGCCGGCCCCGGCAACGATCGCCGGCCTCTATGTGGTCGCCGGAGCCGTCGAGCGATCGGGAGCGTTGCGTCCACTGAGCCGAAGGGTCCTCGGCGAGGGCTCGATGGCGGTCGGGATGGCCAGACTCGGCTTGGTGGCAGCAGCGCTGTCGGCTGTCGTGGCGAACACGCCGATCGTTGCGATGTTCATCGGGCCGGTGACCCGGTGGTCGGAGCGGCGCGGTGCGCCGCCGTCACGGTTCCTCATGCCGCTCTCGTTCGCCGCCATTCTCGGTGGCATGCTGACCCTGATCGGCACCTCCACCAACCTCGTTGCCTCTGACCTGGTCGAGGCCTCCGGTCTGGAGCCACTCGGATTGCTCGAGCCGGCGAAGCTCGGCCTGCCTGTCGTCGCCGTCTCGATGCTGATCGTCGTGGCCTTCGGCCCTCGCCTCCTGCCGGAGCGGGGGCGAGTCGACAACTCCACTGTCGAGCGACCCTTCACGATCTCGCTCTCCGTCGTCGACGGCGGCGCATTGGAAGGTTCGACGATCACGTCCGGCGGCTTGCGACAACTCGGTGCCGTCTTCCTCGTGGCGGTCGAGCGGCGAGGCGAACTGACCGCCCCCGTCTCACCAGAACACCAGCTCCGGGGCGGCGACATCCTCACGTTCGCAGGCCAGGTCGACCATGTAGTCGAGCTCGAGAAGGTGCCGGGACTCGACTTGGCCGCCGGCGATCAGATCCTCAAACTCGACGACGGTGAACACGCGTGGTTCGAGGCGGTGGTCGGGGCCGGTTCGCCGCTGGTTGGGCTGACGCTGAAACAGTCCGGCTTCCGTAGTACCTACCAAGCGGCCGTTGTCGCTCTGCATCGGTCTGGTGAAGGAGTCGTCGGTGGGCTCGGCGACGAGCGGGTGCAGGTCGGCGACTCGTTGTTGCTCGTGGCCGATGCCGGCTTCCGTGAGCGATACAAACACCGAGGCGACTTCCTCCTGATCCAGCGTCGATCCGAACCACCGCCGACGGCATCGGTCAACGCCAAGCGCTCGCTCCTGATCCTCGGCATGGTCGCCGTCTTGGCGATCGGCGGCGTGGTCGGGGTGATGAAGGCGGCGATTCTCGGCGCCGCAGCGACGGTCGTCGTCGGTGCGCTCACTCCCCGGCAGGCACGCGACAGCGTTGATCTCAACGTGGTGATTCTCGTTGCCGCTGCCATCGGTGTCGGAAGTGCTGCGGACTCTTCCGGCCTCGCATCACGGTTGGCGACGACGTTGCTCGATGCCACGTCGTGGGCCGGCACCTGGGGGCTGGCGCTTGGTCTGATCCTGGCAACGATCGTGCTGACCGAGATGATCACGAACGCCGGCGCCGTTTCCCTGATGATCCCCATCGCCCTCCGGGCGGCAGCCGAGTCCGGTTCCGATCCCCGGATCTTTGCCCTCGGCGTGACACTTGCCGCCTCGGCATCGTTCCTCACTCCGATCGGCTACCAGACGAACACGATGGTCTACGGGCCCGGGCGCTATCACTTCACCGACTACCTCCGGCTCGGTATCCCGCTGACCTTCGTTGTGGTTGTGATCACCCCGCTCCTCATGGCGCGAGGCAGCGGCCTGTGGTGAGCGCTTCTCACCTCGAGGCCGCCGTGAGGTCGGCGGGGCCACTGCGCTGCGGCGGCCTGCGGCCGGGTCCTCGCTCCGTCGGCCCCACCCACCTCACGGCTCCTGTGGTGAACGAGGCCGCGGACGAAACGCCCTGTCACGCGCTCTATGGCTGTCTGTCGAGGAGCTCCGAGGTCGCAGTGGCCGGCGGAGCGAGGACGTCGGCCGAAGGCCGCCGCAGCGGAGCAGGACCACGAAGGCCTCGGGGCGGGATCGAAAGTCTTGCCAAGAAATGAACCGATCGCGGGGTTTCGTCCGACAGGGGAGTGATGGCTGTTGAGCGAGGAGAAGACGCTGCACTGCTGGCCCGCGTCTCCCGGGGCGACCGCAGCGCGCTCGAACAGCTCTACCGACGCAACGCCACTTGGTTGACCCAACGCCTTCAATCCCGGTGCTCTGATCCCGAGCTCGTGGACATCGCGATTCAGGACACATTCGTTGCTGTCTGGAAGACCGCCAAGAAATACCGCGGTGACGGCGATGTCGGCGCCTGGATCTGGGGCATCGCGATTCGTCGCCTCATCGACCAGTTGCGGAAGCGCACCCCGACACCGACCGAGGATGTTGCGCTCATCGCCGAGCGCGTCTCGTCGTTCGAGGACTGGCTGCTCGACAACGGCGCCCATGGCCCGCTCGATCCGGCCATGCGAGCACTGCACCCAGATCTGCGAGCAGTCCTCGTCCTCACCGCCATCGACGGACTGTCGACGAGGGAAGCCGCCGCCGTGCTCGGCATCCCGCAAGGAACGGTCAAGACCCGGTTGCAGCGAGCCAAGTCCAACATGAAGGAGCTGTTGACATGAGCGAGGTGTCGACATGATCGACCAGGTCCGCATCGAGGCCAATTGGCGAGCCATCACCTTCGAACTCGACGCACCGATCCCGAGTCGGCTGGAGCGAGTACTTCGTCGCGTCGGGTTCTCCTCGGCGACCGCCCGTCTCGTCGGCGCCACTCCTGCGCTCCGTCGGTCGTGGGTGGCGTCGCTCGTCGCGGTCGTGTTGATCGGCCTCGGTTCCGCCGACACCGATCCCTCGAGCCTTGCCGCGATGCTGACCCTCGCCCCGTTGATTCCCGTACTCGGTGTGGCGCTGGCCTACGGCCCCACCGTCGATCCCGTGCACGAGATCGGCCTGGCGACTCCGATGCGCGGTCTTCGTCTGCTGATGATCCGGGCGACAACCGTGCTCGCCGTTGCCGTTGGTGTCCTGGCATCGACCGTGTTGGCCTCGTCGGCTCCCGGTTCGTTGGCGTTCGTCTGGCTGTTGCCCGGCCTCGCCCTCTCGTCGTTGACCGTCGGGGCCATGACGGTGACCACTCCGCGGAGGGCCGTCGCTGTGGTCTGCGTCGGTTGGCTGCTCGTTGCCACGATCGCCCGTGTCGCGGCGTCGGACTCGCTCGCAGTGTTCCGGCCCGCAGCGCAAGTGATCGCCCTCGCGGTCGCTGCCGGCGCCGGTGTCGTGATCGTCAAGCGCCACGAATCGTTCGATCGGCTCCTCGCATGATGCAGGTCCTCGCGTTCGGTCTCGGCGTGTCATTCGGCGACCGGCGGGCCCTGGAGTCGGTCGACCTGTCGCTCGAGGGAGGGGTGACGGTCGTCCTGGGTCCGAACGGGGCAGGCAAGTCCACACTGCTTCGCTGCCTGGCCACCGTGTTGGCTCCCGATCAGGGCACGTTGCTGCTCGACGGTATGGATCCCACCTTCGAAGCCGACCGGATCGAGATCCGGCGCCGACTCGGGCTATCTCCCGCAGCACCACGGACTCTCTGGTTCCAGTCGGGTGTTCGACACCATGGATCTTCTCGCCGTGATGAAGGAGGCGGGTGACGAACGGCGACGGCGGACCATGGTGTTCGATGCGCTCGAACGAGTCGGGCTGGCGGATCGAGCCCGGGACTCACTCGACGACCTGTCGGGAGGGATGCGTCAGCGAATCGGTGTCGCACAGGCGCTGCTCACGGCACCTCGGCTCCTCGTCCTCGACGAACCGGCGGCAGGCCTCGACCCGGACGAGCGACGTCGGCTGAGGGAAATCCTGTCCGAACGTCGTCAACGATCGACGGTCGTCGTGTCCACCCACCTCACCGAGGAAGCGACTCATGCCGACACCGTGATCGTGATGAACGGTGGCCGCGTGTTGTTCGTCGGATCTCCGTCGGCGCTGGCTGACAAGGCGAATGGTAGGGCATGGGTCCAAACAACGCAGCCGAGCCAGCCGGTGCGGGCGAGTTGGCAACAAGCCGACGGGCGGCATCGGTGCCTCGGAACACCCCCGGTCGGGGCCGATCTCGTCGCCCCGACGCTCGAGGACGGCTATCTGCTCACCATCGAGCGCTGATTCGTCGCCCGCGGACCGGAATCCAGGAGCCGAGATCGTGATGGCCGCGGGAGTGGGAACCCTCCCCGGGCGGCATAGCCTTGCGTCTCGGCGTGCTCGTCGCGCCAGAACACGAACTCTTGTCGCCGTCTCAGTCTCGGGGCACATGCGTCAGGCCCATCCGGGATCGGTTCGAGTTCCACACGTTTCCGCAACACCCCACGATGTAAGAGGTCGTCTGTGCCCACGATGCAGCAGCTGGTCCGCAAGGGCCGTCAATCAAAATCGAAAAGGGAAAGACGCCGGCACTGATCGGCTCCCCACAGCGTCGCGGTGTGTGCACCCGCGTCTACACCGCCACCCCGAAGAAGCCGAACTCGGCTCTGCGCAAGGTCGCTCGTGTGCGTCTGACGTCTGGTATCGAGGTCACGGCGTACATCCCCGGTGAAGGACACAATCTCCAGGAACACTCCATCGTGCTCGTGCGCGGTGGTCGTGTGAAGGATCTCCCTGGTGTTCGCTACAAGATCGTGCGAGGCACCCTCGACACCGCTGGTGTTCGTGATCGCAAGCAGGCCCGTAGCCGCTACGGCGTGAAGAAGGACAGCTGACATGCCACGTAAAGGCCCCGCACCACGTCGCGACCTCGTTCCCGACCCCGTCCACGGCTCGGTCCTGGTCACCCAGATCGTCAACAAGGTCCTCCTCGACGGCAAGAAGACCACCGCCGAGCGCATCGTGTACGGCGCACTCGAGATCGTCGCCGAGAAGACCGGCGGCGACCCCGTCGCCGCCCTCAAGCGCGGCATCGACAACATCAAGCCTCAACTCGAGGTGCGCAGTCGCCGAGTCGGCGGCGCCACCTATCAGGTGCCGGTCGAGGTTCGTCCCCGCCGTGCCACCACGCTGTCGGTTCGCTGGCTCATCGGTTACTCCCGTGACCGCCGCGAACGCACCATGGCCGAGCGGCTCGCCAACGAAATCCTCGACGCCAGCAACGGCATCGGCGCTTCGGTGAAGCGTCGTGAGGATCTCCACAAGATGGCCGAATCGAACAAGGCCTTCGCTCACTACCGCTGGTAGTGGATCGCCCCATCACACCCTCGAAATGAAGACGTAGGAAACCATGGCAGACCGGCCAACACCTCTCGAGCGTTACCGAAACATCGGCATCATGGCCCACATCGATGCCGGCAAGACCACCACGACCGAGCGCATCCTCTACTACACCGGCAAGAACTACAAGATCGGTGAAGTTCACGACGGCGGCGCGACCATGGACTGGATGGAGCAGGAGCAGGAGCGTGGCATCACGATCACCTCTGCTGCCACCACCTGTTTCTGGAACGATCACCGCATCAACATCATCGACACTCCCGGCCACGTCGACTTCACAGTCGAGGTCGAGCGTTCGTTGCGCGTGCTCGACGGCGCCGTTGCCGTGTTCGACGGTGTCGCCGGCGTGGAGCCCCAGACCGAGACGGTGTGGCGTCAGGCCGACCGCTACGGCGTGCCCCGCATGTGTTTCGTCAACAAGCTCGATCGCACCGGTGCCGACTTCTACTTCTGCCTCGACACCATCAAGGAGCGTCTGACCCAGGACGTTGCCGTGATCCAGCTGCCCATCGGTATCGAAGCCGACTTCCTCGGAGTCGTCGATCTGGTCAAGATGAAGGCCCTCGTCTGGTCGGCAACCGTCGACGAGACGGACCTCGGAGCCACCTACGACGTTGTCGACATCCCGGCCGAGTACGCCGAGAAGGCCGAGGAGTACCGGGCTCTGCTGGTCGAGGCCGTCGCCTCGACCGACGACGATCTGATGATGAAGTACCTCGAGGACGAGGCCATCACCGAGGCCGAACTGAAGGCTGCGCTGCGTGACGCGACCATCAACAACAAGCTCGTCCCGATTCTCTGCGGCACGGCCTTCAAGAACAAGGGCGTTCAGCCCCTGCTCGACGCCGTGATCGACTACCTCCCGTCGCCCATGGAGCTCCCGGCAGTGGTCGGCACCCACTACAAGACCGGCGCCGAGGAGACCCGCAAGCCCGCCGACAGCGAGCCGTTCTCTGCGCTCGCGTTCAAGGTCATGTCGTCCCCGGGCGCCGGTGGCGGCAGGCTCACCTACTTCCGGGTCTACTCCGGAAGCGTGGAAAAGGGCGGGCAACTGCTCAACACCCGGACCGGCAACAAAGAACGCATGGGCCGCCTCCTCGAGATGCATGCCGCCAAGCAGGAGGACCGCGACGTCGCCATGACCGGCGACATCGTTGCCGCCATCGGGATGAAGGACGTCCGCACCGGCGACACCCTCACCGACGACAAGTCGCCGATCGTTCTCGAGTCGCTCGAGTTCCCCGATCCCGTGATCCACGTTGCCGTCGAGCCGAAGACCAAGGTCGACCAGGACAAGATGGCCAAGGCGCTGCAGTCCCTCGCCGAAGAGGATCCGACGTTCAGCGTCCGGACCGATGAAGAGACCGGCCAGACCATCATCGCCGGCATGGGCGAGCTGCACCTCGAGGTCCTCGTCGACCGCATGATGCGCGAGTTCAAGGTCGATGCCACGGTCGGCAAGCCGCAGGTCGCCTACCGCGAGACCATCACCTCCACGGTCGAGAAGGACTCCTACACCCACAAGAAGCAGACCGGTGGTACTGGTCAGTACGCCGAAGTCACCATTTCCATGGAGCCCTCTGGCCCCGGCGGTGGTTACGAGTTCATCGACAAGGTCACCGGTGGTCGCATCCCGAAGGAATACATCCCTTCGGTCGACGCCGGCATCAAGGACGCGATGACCACCGGCGTGCTCGCCGGGTTCCCCACCGTGGATGTTCGGGTCACGCTCCTCGATGGCAAGTTCCACGACGTCGACTCTTCGGAGATGGCGTTCAAGATCGCCGGCAACATGGTGTTCAAGCAGGTGGCGAAGCGGGCCAAGCCCACGCTCCTCGAACCCGTGATGGCCGTCGAAGTCGTCACCCCCGAGGACTACATGGGTGATGTGATCGGCGACCTCAACTCACGTCGAGGCAAGGTCGGTCAGATGGAGGCCCGTGGCCAGAACCAGGTCGTGAGTGCTCAGGTCCCGCTGTCGGAGATGTTCGGTTACTCGACCGACCTCCGCTCCAAGACCCAGGGCCGAGCCACCTACACCATGCAATTCCACAGCTACCAGCAGACTCCGAACAGCGTGCAGGAAGACATCGTCACACGCCTCCGGGGCGAGTAACCCAACAACGGACACCCGCGAACTACTCGTTCCGGAAACTGAAAGAAGCAGAGAATGGCAAAGGAAAAGTTCGAGCGGAACAAGCCGCACGTGAATGTTGGCACGATGGGTCATATCGACCATGGGAAGACGACGTTGACGGCGGCGATTTCGAAGGTGTTGTCTGAGCGTGTTGCTGGCAATACGGCGACGGATTTCGCGAATATTGACAAGGCTCCTGAGGAGCGTGAGCGTGGGATCACGATCAATGTGGCCCATGTTGAGTATGAGACTGAGGCGCGGCATTACGCCCATGTGGATATGCCTGGTCACGCGGATTACATCAAGAACATGATTACGGGTGCGGCGCAGGTTGATGGCGCGATTTTGGTGGTGTCGGCTGCTGATGGTCCGATGCCGCAGACGCGTGAGCATGTGTTGTTGGCTCGTCAGGTTGGTGTTCCTGCCATTGTTGTGGCGTTGAACAAGGCTGACATGGTTGATGATGAGGAGTTGTTGGAGCTGGTGGAGTTGGAGGCTCGTGAGCTTCTTTCTGAGTATGAGTTCCCTGGTGATGATTGTCCGGTGGTGCATGTTTCGGCGTTGAAGGCGTTGGAGGGTGATGAGGCTGCTGGTGACAAGATCATGGAGTTGATGGCGGCGGTTGATGAGTACATCCCGATGCCGGAGCGTGATTTGGACAAGCCGTTCTTGATGCCGATCGAGGATGTGTTTTCGATTACGGGTCGTGGGACGGTGGTGACGGGCAAGGTCGAGCAGGGTGTTGTGAACACTGGTGATGCGCTCGAGATTGTTGGGATCAAGGACACGCAGAAGACGACGTGTACTGGTGTTGAGATGTTCCGGAAGTTGTTGGATCGGGGTCAGGCCGGGGACAACATTGGTGCGTTGTTGCGTGGTATCGAAAAGGAGCAGGTGCAGCGTGGTCAGGTGTTGGCCAAGCCTGGTTCGATCACTCCGCATACTGATTTCGAGGCGCAGGTGTATGTGTTGACCAAGGAGGAGGGTGGTCGTCACAAGCCGTTCTTCGGGAATTATCGTCCGCAGTTCTATTTCCGGACCACGGATGTGACGGGGACGGTGTCGTTGCCGGCTGGTACCGAGATGTGTATGCCGGGTGACAACACCGAGATGACGGTGGAGTTGATCAATCCGATTGCGATGGATGAGGGATTTGCGGTTCGCGATTCGTGAGGGCGGCCGTACTGTTGGTGCTGGCCGTGTCACCAAGGTCATCAAGTAGGGACTGAACATGGCAACCAAGCAGAAGATCCGCATCCGCCTCAAGGCATACGACCACGAGGTCATCGACCAGTCGACGAAGAAGATCGTCGAAACGGTCGCTCGTACCAACGCCGTGTTCCGCGGTCCCATCCCGCTGCCGACGGAGAAGCACCGCTTCTGCGTCATCCGGTCACCGCACAAGGACAAGGACAGCCGCGAGCACTTCGAGATGCGGATCCACAAGCGTCTCATCGACATCATGGATCCCAACCCGAAGACCGTCGACAGCCTCCAGCGCCTCGAGCTGCCGGCCGGCGTCGACATCGAGATCAAGATCCAACAGGTCTAGGTGAACGCTCGGCCCTAGCGGGCCTCCCGTTCCCGGAGTTGCTCGCTGAGGCTCGCAACTCCGCCTCCTGACTGGCGTCGGCCTCGGCCGGCGCCAGTTCGCGTTTGCGAGCGTTGACGACTCTGCCAGAGCAGGTCGGCGAGGTTGTCTCCGTCGGTGTCGGGGACACCGTTGGTCGGGAACGAGGTCAGCGACTCACCGAGGATGGTCCGATCTCGAAGAAGATCACTCGGGCACCTCGAGTGAGCCGGTGGAAGTGTCTGGCGGTGCCGTTAGTCTTGCTGAGTCCCACTCACAGGCTTTCGTGCCTGGGGGAACTGACGTCTGGAAAGGTCGGGCCACCCGCCTGAAACCGCCCAGCACAATCGATACGGCTCCGCTCACTCAGCATGTTGCTCACTGCACACGCGCCGAGAGAGACGGAGCCTCTGCGTGAACGGCCCTCGATCTCGATGGCCCGCTGACGGAAGTAGAAGGCATGACTCACAGTTCTGCTGTGCACAAAGCGATTGTTGGCGAGAAGGTCGGCATGACACAGGTGTGGGATGACGACAAGATCGTCCCCGTCACCGTCGTCAAGGTCGGACCCTGCCGCGTCGTTCAGATCAAGACACCCGAGACCGACGGCTACTCGGCGATCCAGGTCACCGTTGGTGACCGCGATCCTCGCAAGCTGAACAAGCCCGAGGCCGGCCACTTCGCCAAGTACGGCGTGACTCCGGGCGACGAGCTCGTCGAGCTCCGCCTCGCTGATGTCTCCGGCTACGAGGTCGGCCAAGAGATCAACGCCGACACCTTCGAGGCCGGCGACATGGTCGATGTCATCGGAACCAGCAAGGGCAAGGGTTTCGCTGGCGTCATGAAGCGTCACAACTTCAAGGGCCAGCGGGCCACACACGGTGCCCACCTCGTGCACCGCATGCCCGGCTCGATCGGCCAGTGCGCCACTCCGTCCCGAGTCTTCAAGGGCATCAAGATGGCCGGCCACATGGGTAACGATCGGGTCACCACCCAGAACCTCAAGATCGTCAAGTCCGACCTCGAGAACAACTACGTCCTCGTCAAGGGTGCCGTTCCCGGCGCCAAGGGCGGCACCGTGATCGTTCGCAACGCGGTCAAGTTCGAGAAGGTGAGCTCCTGATGAGCGTCAAGAAGGCCATCGTCGAGCTCGACGCCGAGATCTTCGGCATCGAACCGAACGTCCCGGTGATGCACCAGGTCGTCACCGCGCAGCTCGCCGCCCGTCGTGCCGGCACCCACAGCACCAAGACCCGCTCCGAGGTCCGTGGTGGCGGCGCCAAGCCGTGGAAGCAGAAGGGCACGGGTCGTGCTCGTCAGGGTTCCACCCGCGGCCCTCACTGGGTCGGCGGCGGCGTGGCCCATGGCCCGAAGCCCCGTGACTACTCCGAGCGCACCAACAAGAAGATGAAGCGCCTCGCCCTCCGATCGGCATTGTCCGACCGTGCCGCCGAAGGCAACGTGATGGTCGTCTCCGACTGGGGCTTCGATGCTCCCAGCACCAAGGCTGCCAGGACGGCCCTCACCGACCTCGGTGTGTCCGGCAAGATCCTCGTGGTCACCGACCGCGACGACGAGCTCACCTGGAAGAGCCTGCGCAACCTCCCCGAGGTGTCATCTGCTCTCCGGCCGATCAGCTCAACACCTACGACGTGCTCAACAGCGACTACGTCGTGTTCACCGAAGCCGCGCTGCCCTCGAGTGGCGCAGCCGGCGACGACACTGGCACAGCCAGCGACGACACAGACGGGAGCGAGTCGTGAAGGACCCACACGACATCATCATCCGGCCGGTGGTCTCAGAGAAGACCTACGTCGCGGTGGAAGACACCAACACCTACACCTTCGTCGTTGCCAACACGGCGTCGAAGCCCGAGATCAAGGACGCCATCGAATTCATCTTCGACGGCGTGAAGGTCTCGAAGGTCAACACGCTGGTCCGCAAGGGCAAGCGAGTCCGCAACCGGCGGAACAACACCTATACCAAGCGAACCGACACCAAGCGAGCGATCGTCACCCTCTCCGAGGGTGAGATCGAGCTCTACTCGAGCTGAGGACGCACTGATGGCCATTCGTAAACGCAAGCCCACCAGTCCCGGTCGTCGCTTCCAGACCACGTCGGACTTCGCGGAGATCACCTCCACGACGCCCGAGAAGTCGTTGCTGGCCAAGCAGTCCAGCACCGGCGGACGCAACAACTACGGTCGCAAGACCGCTCGTCACCGCGGTGGCGGCCACAAGCAGCGCTACCGCGTGATCGACTTCCGTCGTAACAAGGACGGCGTTCCCGCGACGGTTGCTTCCATCGAATACGACCCGAACCGCAACTGTCGGATCGCCCTGCTCCACTACCACGACGGCGAGAAGCGCTACATCCTCGCTCCGAAGGGTGTGAGCGTCGGCGACCTCCTGCAGTCCGGTTCCAGCTCCGACATTCGACCGGGCAACGCCATGCCGATGCGCTACATCCCGGTCGGTACTGTCCTGCACGCTGTCGAGCTCAAGGTGGGCGGCGGTGCCCGCATGGCCCGCTCCGCCGGCACCAGCGTTCAGCTCGTCGCCAAAGAGGGCAGCACTGCCACCCTGCGTCTCCCCAGTACCGAGATGCGCCGGGTGTCGATCGACTGCATCGCCACCATCGGCGAAGTCGGCAATTCCGAGTACGAACTCATCAAGGTCGGCAAGGCCGGTCGCTCACGCTGGAAGGGCAAACGCCCCCAGACTCGTGGTGTGGCCATGAACCCTGTCGACCATCCGCACGGCGGTGGTGAGGGCAAGACCAGTGGTGGTCGCCATCCGGTGTCACCGTGGGGCCAGCCAGAAGGCCGAACCCGTAAGAGGGGTAAGAAATCAGATGACCAGATCATCCGCCGTAGGCGGACTCGTGGCGGACGGAGGTAAGGGATGCCGCGCAGCCTGAAGAAGGGCCCGTTCGTCGACGATCACCTGTTGAAGAAGGTGGACGCGCTGAACGACAAGGGCGAGAAGAGGGTCATCAAGACCTGGTCTCGCCGTTCCACCATCATTCCCGACATGGTCGGGCACACGATTGCGGTGCACGATGGCCGCAAGCACGTGCCGGTCTACATCACCGAATCGATGGTCGGTCACAAGCTCGGCGAGTTCTCGCCGCCCCGCACCTTCCGCTACCACGCGGGTCAGGAAAAGGTGGGTCGACGATGAGCGGCGCCAAGACCAACGAGCGTCCGGGAACTCGGGCCCAGGTCCGTTACTTGCGGATGTCGGCCTCGAAGGTCCGCGTCGTGCTCGACCTCATCCGAGGCAAGAGCGTCACCGACGCCAACCAGATCCTTCACTTCTCCGAGCGCGGTGCCGCCAAGGACATCCAGAAGGTCCTGCGCTCGGCTGTCGCCAACGCGCAACACAACGACGAACAGAGCGCAGACGAGCTCTTCGTTTCGGCGTGTTTCGCCGACGAGGGCCCGACGCTGAAGCGTTTCCGTCCCCGTGCTCGTGGCCGCGCCGGTCGCATCCACAAGCAGACCTGCCATGTCACGCTCATCGTGAGCCGCATGGAAGAAGACGTGCTGGATCGCATGCGTGACAAGGCTGCCGGTCGCTCGAGCGGCGGCAGCACCGATCGTCGGACCCGTGTGGCCAAGAGCCGTGGCGAAGAGGTCGTCGAGGCCGAGGTCGAAGAGACCACAGCCGCCGAAGCAGTCGAGTCCACCGCAGCCGATTCGGTTGTCGACGACACCGCTCACCGAAGTCGAGTCGACCACCATCGATTCCGACAACGACGGTGAGGTCAACGCCGACGACGTTTCGCCGTACGGCGCCGGAAGCCACGCGCTGATCGACGACGATCCGTCGGTCATGCCGGAAGGTTTCCCGGTCAAGGGCAACGACGGTTCGAAGCTCTACCACAACGAGGAGAGCCCCTTCTACGGCCGCACCAAGGCCGAAGTGTGGTTCAAGGACGACGACGCTGCCGAGGCAGCGGGATTCTCCAAGCCCGAATCACAGCAGAAGAAGGAAGCCGCCGCCGACGAGGTTGCAGCTGAAGACGACGCCGCCGAAGCAGGAGACGCCTGATGGGCCAGAAGATCCACCCGTACGGCTTCCGCCTCGGGATCACCACCGATTGGAAGTCCCGTTGGATTGCCGATCGCCAGGAATACCGTGATTTCCTCTTCGAGGACCACGAGATCCGCAAGTACCTCATGGCTCAGCTGCCCAACGCAGCGATCTCTCGTATCGAGGTCGAGCGCACCGGCGACAAGCTCCAGATCGACGTGCACACCGCTCGTCCCGGCATCGTCATCGGCCGGAAGGGCTCCGAGGCCGACCGCCTTCGGCAGGGTCTCACCAAGATCACGAGCAACCCGCGGGTCAAGCTCAACATCATCGAGATCAAGCAGCCCGAACTCGATGCTGCCCTGATTGCTCAGGGTGTCGCCGACCAGCTCGTCGGTCGTATGGCATTCCGCCGGGCGATGAAGCGCGCCGTCCAGAACGCCATGAAGGCCGGGGCCAAGGGCATCCGCATCCAGAGCTCGGGTCGTCTCGGCGGCGCCGAGATGAGCCGAACCGAGTGGTACCGCGAGGGTCGTGTGCCGCTGCACACGCTGCGGGCCGACATCGATTACGGCATGCGTGAGGCCCAGACCACTGCCGGCATCATCGGCGTGAAGGTCCACCTCTACAAGGGAGACATCCTCCCCTACAAGGCATCGGTCGACAAGGCCTCCAAGGAAGCCGCTCTGGCTGCCGGTGATGCCGCCAACGCCGAGCCGGCCATGCCGGTCGTCTCGTCGAGCCGTCGTCCGGCCAAGGCCCCTGCGGCTGCGGTCGCCGAGGACGCAGCTCCTGCCGAGCCGGCACCGCTGGTGAAAGAAGCCGATCCCGAGTTCGAGCGTCTGCTGGCTGAAGAAGAGGCCATCGAGGCATCGCTGAAGGACAAGGTCGGCGACGACAAGTTCCGAGACGGAGACGCTGACTGATGTTGATGCCAAAGAAAGTCAAGCACCGCAAGCAGCACCGCGGTCGCCGAACCGGCACCGCCACAGGCGCCACTGCCGTGTCGTTCGGCGAGTACGGCATCCAGGTTCTCGAGCCGGGGTGGATCACCGCTCGTCAGATCGAGGCTGCCCGTATCGCCATGACCCGCCACATCAAGCGTGGTGGCAAGGTCTGGATCAACGTGTTCCCCGACAAGCCCGTCACCGAGAAGCCGGCCGAGACCCGCATGGGTTCCGGCAAGGGCAACCCGGAGCGCTGGGTCGCTGTCGTCAAGCCCGGTCGCGTGATCTTCGAGCTCTCCTATCCCGATCCCGTCATCGCCCACGCGGCCATGAATCGTGCGATTCAGAAGCTGCCGGTCAAGGCGCGAGTCATCACCCGAGAGGACGGCTTCGATGGCTGACAAAGCACACACCGAACAGTCCGAGGTCGAGCTCGAGAGCGCCCTGTCCGAGGGCAAGCGCGAGTTGTTCAATCTCCGATTCCAGCTCGCCACCGGCCAGCTCGAGAACCCGGCCCGCATCAGGCAGGTCAAGCGCGAGGTGGCGCGAATCAAAACCGAACAGCGGGCTCGCCAGCTCGCCGAGGAGTCATGATGGCTGAAACCGAAGCTCCCGCTCGTAACGAGCGCAAGGTCCGCGAGGGCATCGTCCGCTCGAGTTCCATGGACAAGACCGCCGTCGTCGAGGTCACTCGTCGATCACGTCACCCGCAGTACAACAAGACAGTCCAGTCGTCGACGCGCTACTACGTTCACGACGAAGACAACACGCTGAACCCCGGCGATCGTGTCCGCATCACCGAGACTCGCCCGCTGTCGAAGAAGAAGCGCTGGCGCTTGCTCGAAATCATGGAGCGTGCACGATGATCCAGCAGGAAACCCGACTCCGAGTCGCCGACAACTCCGGCGCCAAGGAAGTGCTCTGCATCAAGGTGTTGGGCGGCTCCAAGCGCCGCTACGCATCGATCGGCGACGTCTTCGTCGCCACCGTCAAGGACGCCATTCCCGGCGCCCAGGTCAAGAAGGGCGACGTCGTCAAGTGCGTCGTCGTCCGTACCAAGAAGGAAAAGCGTCGTCCGGACGGAAGCTACATCCGCTTCGACGAGAACGCTGCGGTGCTGATCAACGATCAGAAGCAGCCTCGTGGTACCCGTATCTTCGGCCCGGTCGGACGTGAACTGCGCGACAAGAAGTTCATGCGCATTGTTTCCCTCGCTCCGGAGGTGCTCTGATGAAGATTCGCAAGGGTGACAAGGTGCTCATCCTCGCCGGCAAGGACAAGGGACGCGAAAGCGTCGTGTCCAATGCCTTCCCCGCCGAGGGCAAGGTCACCGTCGAGGGCTACAACATCGCCAAGCGCCACACGAAGCCGATCTCGGCCGAAGAGCCGGGCGGGATCATCGACAAGGAAATGAAGCTCGACGTCTCCAATGTCGCCGTGCTCAGCCCCAAAGACGGCAAACCCACCCGCGTTGGCTACAAGGTCAACGACGACGGCACCAAGGTCCGCGTGTGCAAGCGCACGGGCGCCGAGATTCCCGATGTGGAGCGCGCACGATGAGTGAAGCGACATCAACGATGAGCGAAGCGACGCAACGATGAGTGAAGCGACAGCAACCACGACCAACAGCCCGCGGATGAAGGTGATGTACAACACCGAGATCCAGGCTGCTCTGAAAGAGCAGCTCGAACTCCGCAACGTGATGATGGTCCCTCGTTTCACCAAGATCGTCATCAACATGGGTGTCGGCGAGGCACTCCAGAACTCCAAGGCTCTCGACAGCGCCACGGCCGACCTCGCGATCATCGCCGGTCAGAAGCCGGTGATCACCAAGGCGAAGAAGTCGCACGCGAGCTTCAAGCTCCGCGAGGGCAACGCCATCGGTGCGAAGGTCACCCTCCGGGGCGATCGCATGTGGGAGTTCTTCGATCGGCTGGTCACGCTGGCCATCCCCCGCATCCGTGACTTCCGAGGGCTCAGCCCCAAGTCGTTCGACGGACGCGGCAACTACACCTTTGGTCTCACCGAGCAGCTCATGTTCCCCGAGATCGACTACGACACCGTGGACGTGCCCCGAGGCATGGACATCACGATCGTCACGACCGCAACCACCAACGAAGAAGGCCGAGCCTTGCTCGATGCCTTCGGATTCCCGTTCCGACGCGATGGGCAGGCTCAGTAATGGCAAAGAAGGCGCTGAAGGAAAAGCAGCAGAAGACGCCGAAGTTCAAGGTTCGGGCGTACACACGATGCAAGGTGTGCGGTCGGCCCAAGGCGGTCTACAAGCGATTCGGCCTGTGTCGAATCTGTCTGCGGGAAATGGCGCACGCCGGCGAACTGCCCGGTGTCACCAAGGCGAGCTGGTAGGGGGCTGATCACATGACCATGACTGATCCCATCGCCGACATGCTCACCCGCATCCGCAACGCGAACATCGCGATGCACGATGAGGTGTCGATGCCGTCGTCCAAGCTCAAAGAAGCATTGGCCAAGGTCCTCCATTCCGAGGGCTACATCAACGAGTTCGCCGCTGCCGACAACGAGTCCGGTGTCGGACGGACCCTCACGATTGCCATGAAGTACTCGCCGGAACGCGAGCGAGTCATCAGCGGCATCAAGCGTGTCTCGAAGCCTGGTCTTCGGGTGTACACGAGTTCAGATCAGATTCCCCGAGTGTTGGGCGGGCTCGGCGTTGCCGTGCTCTCCACCAACAAGGGCCTCATCACCGATCGCGAGGCCCGCAAGGGTCGTGTCGGTGGCGAAGTGCTCTGCTACGTCTGGTAGGTCGAGATGTCACGAATCGGAAAAGCCCCCATCACCCTCCCGGACAAGGTCGAGATCTCGATCTCCGGTCAGCACGTCAGTGCCAAGGGACCCAAAGGTGAACTCTCCATCGAACTGCCCGAGGGCATCTCGGTGACCCAGGAGGACGGTGTCGTCACCCTCAGCCGCACCAATGACGAGCGTGCGCAGCGTGCGCTGCACGGCCTCAACCGGTCGCTCGTCAACAACATGGTCATCGGTGTGAGCCAAGGTTTCATCAAGAACCTCGAGATCGTCGGCGTTGGTTACCGCGCTGCGGCCAAGGGCAACGATGCACTCGACATGTCCCTCGGTTTCAGCCACCCCGTCACCGTGAAGGCACCGGCCGGCATCACCTTCGATGTCCCGGAACCCACGAAGATCTCGGTGATCGGGATCGACAAGCAGATGGTCGGCCAAGTGGCGGCCGAGATCCGCGACCTCCGCAAGCCCGAGCCCTACAAGGGCAAGGGTGTCCGCTACGCCGGCGAGCGGGTCGTCCGCAAGGCCGGAAAGGCTGGTAAGTAATGGCCTCGAAGACCAACCCTCAGCACGCAGCTCGCACTCGTCGCCAGTTCCGTGTGCGCAAGAAGGTCGTCGGCACGTCCGAGCGTCCGCGTTTGGCCGTGTTCCGGTCCAACAAACACATCAGCGTGCAGGTGATCGACGACAGCACCGGTTGCACGCTTGCTTCCGCCTCGTCATACGAGAAGGACATGCGCGACGGCAGCGGCACGATCGCCGGTGCAACCAACGTCGGAACCCTCATCGCCGAACGGGCGAAGGCTGCCGACATCAGCGCCGTGGTCTTCGACCGTGGCGGCAACCGTTATCACGGACGTGTGGCCGCCCTGGCCGACGCCGCTCGCGAAGCCGGCCTGGATTTCTAGGAGACGTCATGGCAGACAACAATCGCAATGACCGACGAAACGACCGTGATGACGGTCGTGAGTCACGAGTCATCACCATCAACCGTGTCGCCAAGGTCGTGAAGGGTGGTCGACGCTTTGCCTTCACCGCCCTCGTGGTGCTCGGCGACGGCAACGGCCGCGTCGGCCTCGGTTACGGCAAGGCCAAGGAAGTCCCCCTGGCCATCCAGAAGGGGACCGAAGAGGCCCGCAAGCTCCAGTTCGACGTCGCCATGGCCGGCGGCACCATCACCCACCCGATCATCGGGATCAACGGTGCCGGTCGAGTCATGCTCAAGCCGGCCGCTCGTGGTACCGGTGTCATCGCCGGTGGTGCTGCTCGCGCCATCCTCGAAGAGGCCGGCGTCCGTGACGTCATCTGCAAGTCCCTCGGCTCGGCCAACCAGATCAACGTGGCTCGAGCAACGATCGATGCACTGGCCAAGCTCAAGCGGCCGGACGAAGTGGCCAAGCTGCGCGGTCTGGACGCATCCGAGTTCGTGCCCAAGGGCCTGCTCGATGCCTACAACGAGACTCGTCGTGGACCATCTGCCGATCCGGTGGAGGTCAAGTGATGACGAGTCTGAAGATCACCCAGAAGAAGTCCGCCATCGGCATCAAGCCGAAGCAGCGGGGCACGCTCCGTGCACTCGGTCTGCGTGGAATCGGACAGTCCAACATCATCGAAGACGGTCCGGTGCTCCAGGGAATGCTCTCTCGTGTCCCGCACCTCGTCGATGTCAGCGAAGTTGATGCAGGAGAGGCTGACTGATGAAGATCCATGATCTGAAGCCGGCAGAAGGTTCTCGCAAGGTCGGGAAACGCAAGGGCCGCGGAATCGGTGGCAAGGGCGGCAAGACCGCCGGCCGTGGTACCAAGGGCCAGAAGGCTCGCAGCACTGTGCGCATCGGGTTCGAAGGCGGCCAGCAGCCGCTGCAGCAGCGTCTTCCGAAGCTGCGCGGATTCAAGAACCCGTTCCGGGTCGAATACCAGGCAATCAATCTCGACGTGATCTCCGATTTCGTCGAGGCCACCGGGTCGACCGAGATCACGCCAGAGGCGCTGTTCGATCGCAGCCTCATCGGCAAGGGCAACCTCGTCAAGGTGCTCGGCCGTGGCGAACTCTCGTCCGCTGTCACCGTCAAGGCGCACGCCTTCTCCGCATCAGCGGAGGCAGCCATCACCGCTGCCGGTGGCACCATCGAGAAACTCGACCTGCCGTTCTCGGTGCGCCCGCCGTCCTCCGGCAACCAGCACATGAATAGGTAGCGCTGTGCTGCTTTCTTCGGCTGTCGCCCGGGGTGCTGCCTGTTTCGGCTGCCGTCCTCGAGGCGTTCCGCCGATCCGTGTCGTGTCGGTGGAGCGTGCCTCCGCCGTCGGCACACGTAACCGTCACTGAGCAGGTGCCCTCCCTCCGGGGGGCACCTGTTTAGTATTGGTCCCTTCATCGGGTCCACGTCCTTCTCCAGACCCGCCACGCAATCGAGGAACATCGTGTCAACGCTGCGGAACGTCTTCCGAACAACAGAGCTGCGGAACAAGATCCTGTTCACGCTCGCCATGATCGTGGTCTACCGACTCGGGGCGCAGATCCCGGCACCGGGAACCAACCTCGACGCCGTCGAGGCACTTCGTGACGACTTCGACAGCACCTCGGGTGGCATCTTCGGCTACCTCAACCTCCTGAGCGGAGGCGGGCTGGCGTCGCTGAGCTTCTTTGCCCTCGGAATCCTGCCGTACATCACGTCGTCCATCATCATCCAGATCCTCACCGTGGCGATCCCGAAACTCGAGCAGTGGCAGGCCGAGGGAGCGACAGGTCAGCGCAAGATCACGCAGTGGACTCGCTACATCGCCGTCATCTTGGCGTTGGTCCAGAGCACGGGCATCGTCTTCCTGATTCACCGCAACCCCGAAGGTTTCTTCGGCGTGCCGATCGATCTGTTCCCGGATGGCGGCTTCAACATCGCTCTCGCCGTGGTCTGTATGACCACGGGTACGGCTGTGCTCATGTGGATCGGCGAATTGATCAGTCAGAAGGGCATCGGCAACGGCATGTCGATCCTGATCTTCGCCTCGGTCGTGTCGAGCCTCCCGTCGGTCGGTATCCAGGTCCAGGCGCTCCGCGGTTGGATCGGCGTCGCCATCGCCATCGTCCTCCTCCTCGGCTTGTGCGCCGGCATCGTGTTCGTCGAGCAGGGACAACGTCGGATTCCGGTGAACTTCGCGAAGCGGGTCGTCGGCCGTCGCCAGTACGGCGGGAACAACACCTACATCCCGTTGAAGGTCAACCAGGCCGGTGTCATCCCGGTCATCTTCGCCTCCTCGCTCCTGTCGCTCCCGACGCTGCTCACCGGTGTGTTGCCGGCCGACGGCTGGGGCCAGAGCGTCCGCGACTTCATCGACCGCAATCTGTTCCGGCCGGACAACGTCGGCTACATCCTCATCTTCGGCATGTTGATCGTTGGCTTCGCCTACTTCTACAACTCGATCGCCTTCGACCCGATCCGTCGCGCCGACGACCTGCGGAAGTCCGGCGGCTTCATCCCCGGCATCAGGCCAGGTCCCCAGACCGAGCGTCATCTGGCCAAGATCCTGAACCGGATCACCCTGCCCGGTGCCTTGTTCCTCGCCGTCGTGGCGCTCATTCCGTCGGCTGCGCTCGCTCGATATGTCGGCGGCGGCGCCGGTTCCACGAACATCACGGCGTTCTCGGGTGTGTCCATCCTGATCGGCGTCGGCGTGTCACTCGAGACCATGAAGCAGATCGACAGCCAGCTGATGAGTCGAAACTACGAAGGATTCCTCAAGTAGGTCTGGGCGCCGGCTGTGTGGGAAGAGCCTCCTGCACATTTGCGTCCGACGCCACCCTCTGTCACCGTTGTCGGCTCCACCGAGAGGAACCTCTTTCATGTCGAACCCCATCCGTCTCGTGATCTTCGGCCGTCAGGGCGCCGGCAAGGGCACGCAGTGCCTGCGCCTCGTCGAGACGTTCGGCGTGATCCACATCTCCACCGGGGACATGCTTCGGGGTGCCGTGGCCGCCGGGACCGAGTTGGGTTTGAAGGCCAAAGCCGTGATGGACGCCGGTGATCTCGTCGGCGACGACATCATCAACGGCATCGTGCGGGAGCGGTTGGCGATGGACGATGTTGCCGAAAAGGGGTTCGTGCTCGACGGCTATCCACGGACGGCCGCTCAGGCCGAAGCGCTGGTGATGGTGCTGGGCGACAATGGATTGCACGCCGCAGTCGACCTCGACGTTCCCGTCGAGGCCGTGACGGAGCGAATGAAGGCGCGCGGTCGCGACGACGACACCGACGAGGGCATCGCCCGCCGGCTCTCGCTCTACGAGCAGGAGACACGTCCAGTCCTCGACTGGTTCGCGGAACGCGATCTCCTCGTGACCGTCGACGGTCTTGCCTCGGAGGCCGAGGTGACCGAGCGGCTGCTTTCAGCTGTTCGCTCCGCGGCCGACCTCGCCTGAGCCAGCTGTTCAGCACGATCCGGCCCGTGAGCGATTCCAGCCGAACGGACCGTATGGCTGCGTGTCGCCCGAGCAATCATCGGGCCCGGTCTCGATGCCGCGTGCGGCCAGCACCGGGGCCGCGTCCGGACCGAGGGTCTGCAGGTATTCGACGTCGAGGCGCACCACGGCGTTGTCCCTGGCGAGATTCGTCGATGCGACCGTCGCCTCCGGATTCGACCAACCGAACACCGTCACCACAAGGGCCGCCGACGTGACCACCAGGGGAGTGAGCCAGCCTCGGCCTGCGCCGAAACCGGTGCTCCACGCGGCGGCCGCAACCACGAGGAAGGCCAGCCAACCGAGGAACCACGCCACGCTCAGGCGCAGCATCGTGAGCCCGAACGCATCGATGTACAGCGAGAGCCTCGAGAATGTGATGGCGACCAACAACGTGGCCAGCGCGCCGACGCTTCCGACGAGCACCGAGGCCGAGGCCGCCTTGTGCCGCCCCAGCAGGCGCCCGAAGACGGCGAGCAGGACCAGGACGACGGCGACGACGGCGACGAGTTCGAAGAATCCCTGCACGCGCGTGTTCGGCTCTCGTGACCGACGCAGTCGCCAGCAATCGATCGGCCCCACCGAGCGCGACGGTCGCCTGCACGACCACCCATGCGCCGAGGACGATGGCCATGGTCCCGAGCCCCATCATCGCCTCGATCGGGCGGTCCCGGGGAGTCCAGGATTCATCGCTGAGCACTCTCCGATCGTGGGCGACCACGGCCACGGTGGCGAACACGACCGCCATCGCCGCTGACACGACCAGGTGGGTCCAGGTCGACGACTGGAGGGTGTCCCCGAGGAACTGCCAGATGACGGCATCGGCATTGGCCAGCAGCGAGGTCAGGAGCACTCCGACGCTGAGCGCAATGGCGATGCCCCGGATGACCGCCTGCCGTCGATCGCCCTCCGGGCCGAGGAGTCGCATGACCGGGCCGAAGAGGTGCCGGACCGAGCCGAGGAGCCCCTCGAACCACGCCCGGATCGCGTCACCGACGGCACTCGGGCGAGCCGACGTCAGTTGATCGAGTGATGCCAGGACCAGCAGCATCGTGCTGGCGGCCAGCGTCGGGCCGGTGACCCAATCGCTGGCCCGCAGTACGAGGTTCGACCCGACCAGCACTGCCATCCCGACCGACAGCGAAACGCTCGCCGTTCGCCGCCCGGGTGCGGCGAGGATGACGAGAGCGCCGATCGCGATCGCCGCGAGCGAAGCGACCGATGCGGCACGGCCCTGGACGGAGAGATTGGTGACGAACGCTCCACCGATGATCAGCAGCCAGGTCGTCCATCGGGCCGGCGGGACCGGCCTGGGGAGTGATGGTGGCGGTGGTGGCGGACCGTCATCACCGGTGGCAGGCGGAGGAGGTGCGAAGGGGCGCGTCGAAGCAGTGCTCATGGTGTCTGTCTCTTCTCTCTGGTGCCGTGGGTTCAGGCCAGCGCTGGGAGGCTGACGACCACACAGGCCCCGGTTGGTTGATTGTCGGTGATCAGGATCTCGCCGTCGTGCTGGTCGACGATGCGTTTGCTGATGGCCAGACCCAGGCCGGCGCCACCTCCACCGCTCGGTGTTCCGTCGGCCTGCCAGAATCGCTCGAAGACTTTCGACCGTTGCTCGACGGGGATCCCGGGCCCGGCATCGCGTACAGCCACCCTGACCGAACGGTTCTGGCGGCTGGCGACGACGGTCACCGGTTCACCGATCGGAGAGAATCGGAGGGCGTTCCCGATCACATTGGTCAGTACTCGCTCGAGCTGTTCGCGATCGCCGACGGAGCGGAGGCCGAGCGGCGCCTTCACGTCGATGATCGCCGTTGGATGGGAGAGCCGGAGCTCGCCGGCGAGATCGTGGAGGAGGTCGCCGACATCCAGTTCCTCGGCACCGAGTCTGTCGGCACCTGCGTCGAGGCGGGAGAGGTCGAGCAACTGATTGACCAATCGGCCGAGGTGTTCAGCCTGAGCCAACATCCGTTGCAGCGTTGCCCGGTCCGGGGTGCCGACACCGTCAACCAGGTTCTCGAGCGTGCCCTGCAAGGCGGCAACGGGGGTTCGCAGCTCGTGAGAGGCGTTGGCGATGAACTCCTTCTGATGGCGGTCGGCGTCGGCGAGATCCGATGCCATCTGGTTGAAGGCTTCTGCCAGCTGCCCGACCTCGTCGGCCGCGGTCACCTCGACCGTGCGGGAGTAGTCGCCGCGCGCCATGGCCTTGGCCGAAGCGGCCATCTCGCGAAGGGGATACGTCATGCCGTGGGCCAAGAACTGCACCATCAACAGGGCGAGGGCGCCGGCGATGACCGGCCGCAGCCAGACCGGCCAGCCGAGGCGCAATCCTATGACGCTCATCAGCGCGGTGACCGCCACCGCGGCCACGATCACAACCGACCATTTCGTCTTGATCGAAGGGATCGGGTCGAGAGGTCTCGGCCGAATCATGTTGGTTCTCCGAAGGCATAGCCGACCCCGTGCACGGTTCTGATCGTGTCATCGCCGAGCTTCCTGCGCACGGATCGCACGTGGCTGTCGACGGTGCGCGCACCCGAACCGTCGCGGTATCCCCACACCATGGCCAGCATCTGTTCTCGGCTCATCACGGTTGCGCCGGCTTCTGCCAACACCCGCACGAGGTCGAACTCCGTTGGCGTGAGATGCACCTGCTCGTTGTCTCGGGTCACGATTCGACTGGCCGGGTCGATCTTGATCGGCCCCCGTTGCAGGCTCGGGCCGTTGCTGGACTCGGCCCGTCGGAGCACAGCCTTGACTCGGGCGACGAGCTCTCGGGGGGAGAATGGTTTGGTCAGGTAGTCGTCGGCGCCGACGCCCAGTCCGACCAGCATGTCGGTTTCTTCATCGCGGGCAGTGAGCATCACGACCGGTACTCGGCGGCCGGCCTGGATTCGTCTGCACACCTCGAGGCCGTCGATACTCGGCAGGCCGAGGTCGAGAACGACCAGATCGGGTCCCAGTTCAGCGCACCGTTCGACCGCCAGGAGTCCATCGTCGACGATCGACACCTCGAAGCCCTCGCTCGACAGCCTGTCGGCGACGGCATTGGCAATGGTGGGTTCGTCCTCGACAACGAGGATGTGAATGGGGGCGGTCGCCACGGACTCCACGGTAAACAACGGATGGGGCCGCGTCCCGCTGGAGATGTGAAGACTTGGTGCACACACCTCACCTGGTGCAGAGCGCCCGAGCGCTGGCTGCGTCGACCCGCTCGCGCGTCAGGCGTGGCTCTCGAGAGCCTCGTCGACCTTGCGGAACAGCGGCCGCCCCAACACGAGCAGCGAGCCGACCACGCCCGCCGACACGAGATAGACCCACTCGGGCCCGAACTGCTCGGCGATGATGCCGCCGGTGAGGGCACCGAAGGGCTGCATTCCCCAGGCAATGAAGAGATAGGCGGTCATCATCCTCCCGAAGATGGCGTCTGGGACGAGCCGCTGGCGCACGGTCGTGCTGACGATGTTCCACGTCGGGTGCGACACTCCACCCAGCACCATGGCGAGGAAGACGGCAGCGACCATGGTCGTCGTGCCGAGGATGAACGCGAACGCGACGAATGTCACGACACTGAGCTGCATGCTGGCGCCGTGGCTGGCCCGCCGTACCAGAGGTGCCACCGCGAACGACATGGCGAGGCCGGCGATCGCATCAACGGTCAGCAGCAGTCCGAACTGCACGTTGCTGAGGCCGATTCGTTCGGTGACCAGCACGACGAAAATCGCATTCCCGGCTTCCCCGACGAACGAGAACGCAGCGACCGCCAGCGCCAGCGGTCGCAGCACGGGATGCCGCCATACGTAGGAAAGGCCGCGAGTCATGCGATGGCGCACACTGCCGCTGTCGACCTCGACGTCAGGGCGAAAGTGGCCGCTGAGCCTGGCGAGGAATCCGATCGTGAGGAGATAGAGCAGGCCGGCGCCGATGAATGGGAGCGCTGGATCGGCCTCGAACAACAGGGCACTCAGCGGAGGCCCGATGAACATGTTGGCGACGGTCTGACTCGCAGACAACCGACCGTTCGCAACGTCGAGATCGGCGGCGGTCACGACAGACCGGACGACGGCGGGAAGCCCACCGTCGGTGATCACCTCACCGGCGCCGACGACGAACGCAGCCGCGGCCAGCACCGGAATGGTCACCGAATCGGATGCCAGCAGAGCCGCGACTGCGCCGACGGCACCGGCCCGTCCGATCTGGGCGACAATGGCCAGGTTGCGTCGATCGAATCGGTCGATCACGACACCGGCCGGCAGACCGAGCAGCGGAAAGGCCAGGAATCGACACATCGACACGAAGGCGACGAGGCGAGCATCGTCGGTGAGCGAGACAGCGAGGAGCGGGAACGCAACAAGACTCAGTCCGTCGCCGAGGTTGGCAGCAGTGAACGAGGCCCACAGGGTCCAGAACCGCCCACCCAGACCCGTGTCCTTCACGCCGAAGAGGCTAGACCGCCGAGGTGACGGCGCTGCCGAATTGCTCGAGCGACGCACCGGTATGATCCGGGCCCGAAGCGGAGTGGTCCGACAACGAAAGCAGCACGCTCATGAGTGACCCGATCCGTATCGCCATCCCTCTCTTCGACCGTGTGACGGCGCTCGATGCGATCGGTCCGTACGAGGTGCTCCAACGGCTCCCAGGGGCCACCGTGACCTTTGTCGGCCAGCGCACCGGCGAACTCCGTACTGACAACGGCTTCCTCGGTTTGATGGTCGACGCGACGTTCGATGAGTTCCCGGATCCCGACGTCATCGTCGTGCCCGGCGGTATCGGGACTCGGACCCTGGTCGACGGAACGCAACCAATCCACTCCTGGCTGCGCAAGGCACACGAGACCACGAAGTTCACGACCTCGGTCTGTACCGGCTCGTTGGTTCTCGCTGCCGCCGGCCTGCTCGACGGATTGAGTGCCGCCACTCACTGGGGTGCGTATTCGAACCTCGAGAAGCTCGGGGCGAAGCCGACCGATCAACGGGTCGTCGAGCATCTCGATGATCGGATCATCACTGCGGCAGGGGTGTCATCGGGAATCGACATGGCGCTTCGGCTCAGTGAACTTCTCGTCGATGACCTGGCAGCGAAGGCGATGCAGCTCATGATCGAGTACGACCCACAGCCTCCGTTCGATGCCGGCAGCGTCGAGAAGGCCGGAGACGACGTGATGACCCGTCTCGTCTCCTACAGCGACATCAAGTCGTGACGCCCGGCCGCCTTCGGTACACGACTCCTCCAACCGTGGTGAATAGGCCGGTGGAGTTGTGCTAGGGCGCGCCTAGCCTTGGATGTTGGCCTGTCGCGCGCTCGCGTGCGCCGGGCCAATCACGACCCCGCAAACAAAGTGAGTCAGTCATCGCAAAGTCGAAAGAAGATGCCATCGTGCTGGAAGGCACCATCATCGAGTCGCTCCCGAACGCCATGTTCCGGGTCGAACTCGAGAATGGGCATTCCGTGCTGGGGCACATCTCAGGAAAGATGCGCCGCCACTACATCCGAATTCTGCCTGGCGACAAAGTCCAGGTGGAACTCACCCCGTACGACCTCACCCGAGGACGCATCACCTACCGCTACAAGTAATCAAGACGATTCTGTGACGGCTCCACGGGCTTCGGCCCGTCTGTCCATGCGCCACCGATCGGTCCGCAATCGCCTCCCGGCGGTTTGCAGATGGACTCGATCGACCGCCCCATGCGATCTGACCCATCGCGCCGCCCAGGAACTGGGATCCCATGAAACGGAAGTGCAGCAAGTGAAAGTTCGACCGAGCGTCAAGAAGATGTGCGAGAATTGCAAGGTGATCCGCCGCCGTGGGCGCGTGATGGTCATCTGCGAAAACCCTCGCCACAAGCAGAGGCAGGGCTGATCCATGGCACGTATCGCAGGTGTGGACATTCCACGCGAGAAGCAGGTGCAGATCGCTCTCACGTACATCTTCGGCGTCGGTGACACGACCGCCAAGCAGGTGCTCGATGAGCGCAGACATCGATCCGACCACCCGAGTCAAGGACCTCACCGAGGCCGAGGTCATGAAGATCCGTTCGGCTGATCGATGAGAACGTGAAGACCGAAGGCGACCTTCGTCGTCAGGTCTCGCAGGACATCAAGCGCAAGATGGAGATCGGTTGCCACCAGGGCATCCGTCACCGCAAGGGCCTGCCCGTACACGGCCAGCGCACCCAGACCAACGCCCGTACCCGCAAGGGACCGAAGCGCACCGTCGCTGGCAAGAAGAAGGTGATCAAGTAATGGCAAAGCCAGCAGCCGGAGGCCGTCGGCCCCGTAAGAAGGAACGCAAGAACGTCACCCACGGTGTCGCTCACATCAAGTCGAGCTTCAACAACACGATCGTCGCCATCACCGACCAGGAGGGCCACGTGCTCTCCTGGGCATCGGCCGGCAACGTCGGGTTCAAGGGTTCGCGCAAGAGCACCCCGTTCGCCGCTCAGATGGCGGCCGAGGCTTGCTGCCCGTCGTGCCATGGAGCACGGCGTCCGCAAGGTCGATGTGCAGGTGAAGGGCCCCGGTTCGGGCCGCGAAACCGCCATCCGCTCGATCCAGAACGCCGGTATCGAAGTCACCGGCATCAAGGATGTCACCCCTGTCCCCCACAACGGCTGCCGCCCTCCCAAGCGGCGCCGGGTCTGAGAGGAGCCGTACATGTCTCGTTACACCGGCCCTCGCGCCCGCGTTTCCCGCCGTCTCGGCACCAACATCTTCGGTACCCGTGGTGAAGCGGCTGCCCTCGAGAAGCGTCCGTATCCCCCCGGCGTCCACGGTCGCACCCGCCGCCGTGGCAACAACAACACCGAGTACCTCTTCCAGCTGCAGGAGAAGCAGAAGGCCCGCTTCTCCTACGGTCTGAACGAGCGTCAGTTCCGCACGATCTACGACGAGGCCGTCCGTCGGCCCGGCGTGACCGGTGAGAACATGCTTCGTCTGCTCGAGCTCCGTCTCGACAACGTGCTGTACCGTGCCGGCCTCGGAGCCACTCGGCCCCAGGCCCGCCAGTTCGTGAGCCACGGCCACGTGAACGTCAACGGCAAGCGGGTCAACATCCCGTCGTACCGTGTTCGCAAGGGCGATGTCATCTCCATTCGTGACAAGACGAAGGAGAACGTCATCATCCAGTGGAACAAGGACGTGCTCGACCGCACGCCTCCCGCATGGCTCGACCTGGGCGACGACGGGCTTTCCGTCACCGTCTACAGCGAACCCCTCCGTGAGCAGATCGACGTTCCGCTGCGTGAGCAGCTCATCGTCGAGCTCTACAGCAAGTAGGCCGTCCTCATCATGACCGACGCTTACATGAACCCCGCAGTTTCGAACGCCGCAGACGTGAAGTTGGAAGGAACGCCATGCTGGTAATTCAGCGGCCCACAGTTGAGCAACTCGACGATGGTGAGAGCAGCCACGGACAGTTCGCCATCGGCCCACTCGAGCCCGGATTCGGACACACGATCGGCAATTCGCTTCGGCGGACACTGCTGTCGTCGGTCCCCGGCGCTGCCATCACCTCGGTGCGCTTCGATGATGCACTCCACGAGTTCGACACCATCGCCGGTGCGATCGAAGATGTCACCGACATCATCTTGAACCTCAAGGACATCGTCGTCACCTCGGAGTCCGACGAGCCGGTCACGCTGCGTCTCGACGCTCGTGGTCCCGGAGACGTCACCGCCAGTGACATCTCCTGCCCGGCCGAGGTGGAGATCCTCACCGAGGACATCCATCTCGCCAAGCTCGACGCCAAGGGCCGTCTCGCCATCGACCTCATGGTCGAGCGGGGTCGGGGTTGGCGCAACTCGAAGAACGTGCCGGCCGGAACCACCATCGGTGTGATCCCGATCGACGCCATCTTCTCGCCCGTTCGTCGGGTCTCGGTCTCGGTCGAGCCGGTCCGCGTCGAGATGTAGCACCGACTTCGATCGGGCCATCATCGACATCGAGACCGACGGATCGATCACCCCTCGCGACGCTCTGGCTTCGGCCGGCGCCACGCTTCGGGCCTTGATCCAGCTGGTCGAGGAGATGAGCGACGAGCCTGAAGGCCTCACCCTCGGTGAAGCCCCCGCCGCCGCGTCCGGTTCACCCGATCTCGATCTGCCGATCGAAGACCTCGACCTCTCCGAGCGGCCTCGCAACTGCCTCAAGCGTGCGCAGGTCAACTCGGTGGGCGAATTGCTCACCAGAAGACCGAAGACGATCTCTTGGCCATCACCAACTTCGGTCAGAAGTCGCTCGACGAGGTCATCGTCAAGCTCGACGAGCGTGGCCTGTCGCTGCGCGGTCGAGAAGCTGAACATGCAAGGACGTCCACGAAAGGCCACCCGCTTCGGCGGTTCGGCCCAACACCAGAAGCTGATGATGGCGAACCTCGTCGCGTCGCTCGTCGCCGCCGAGGGCATCGTCACCACCGAAGCCAAGGCGAAGGCCGTCCGGCCGGTCGCCGAGAAGGTCATCACCAAGGCGAAGAAGGGCGGTCTGCACAACTACCGCCAGGTCCTCGCCTACCTCGGTGATGTCGAGATGACCACCAAGCTGTTCGAGGAAGTGGGACCTCGCTATGTCGAGCGTCCCGGCGGTTACACCCGCATCCTCAAGCTCGGTCCGCGCCAGGGCGACAACGCCCCGATGGCGAAGATCGAACTGGTCTGATCCAATGTCGTCCTGCTGGCCGGGACGACGACCACCCGTCCGGTTCAGGCAGATTCGATGCACGAGTTGACCCTGTTCGACGAAGACGATCACGAAACGAGCGGGCCTTCGGGCCCGCTCGTTCGCGTCCGCCTCACCATTGCCTACGACGGCACCGACTTCCGGGGTCTCGCTCCGAACACCGATGTCCGCACGGTCGTCGGTGAACTGGTTCGAGTGCTCTCGCCGCTGTTCGGCTTCGCTCCGGACATCGTGATGTCCGGCCGTACCGATGCCGGTGTGCATGCGGCACGCCAGGTCCTCAGCTTCGATGCTCCGGTGACGGCTGAATCGGGCGACGTCGACTGCGAGAGCATCGCCCGCGTGATCAATCGACGTCTCGGCCCGGAGGTGGTCGCCCTCGACGTCGCGCCGCATGCCCATGGGATTCAGTGCGCGATACGACGCCATCGGACGGCGTTATCGATATCGGGTCATCAACCGTCCAGTCCCGGATCCGTTCACTGCCCGGTTCGCCTGGTGGGTTCCTCAGCCGTTGAACGTCGCCGTCATGCGCCTGGCGTGCGACCCCTTCCTCGGGCAACACGACTTCTCGTCGTTCTGCAAGCGACCCAAGGTCGGCCCCGGGGAAGGAACCGGTGTCGCTCGTGCGCCGGATCGACGAAGCGACCTGGACCGACCTCGGCGATGGCGAGCTGGTCTTCGAGATCGCCGGTTCGGCGTTCTGTCACCAGATGGTGCGCAGCATCGTCGGGTTCCACGTGTCGGTCGGTCGTGGCAAGCGAAGTGCCGGCGAGTTCAGGGGCGTGTTGGCTGCGAGAGACCGCCAGCCGGCCGAACCAGCCGCTCCGCCCCATGGCCTCACCCTCGTCGACGTCAGTACTGACCAACCACCCCGAACACCGGCAACCACCCCGAACTGAGGCAACCAAGCCTCAGAACTGAGGGCTGAGTGCCGCAGAACGGGCGGTTTGCGGGTCGAGGGAGGATTTTGGGGGGTCCGTGACGGAAGGGTGGGAAGCTGGTAGGGCCCACCTATCATTGCGGGTCGGCTCAGGCCGCCCTTTTCCATCTCGCCCCACCCTCACTGACACGGCGAGCAACCGAGCAGGTTCGCAGTGAAGACGTACAGCCCAAAGAAATCTGAGATCGACCGCGAGTGGTTCGTCGTCGACGCCGAGGGTCTCACCCTCGGTCGCATGGCCACCGAGATCGCCCGCATCCTCCGCGGCAAGCACAAGCCGACGTTCGCCCCCCACATGGACATGGGCGACCACGTCATCGTCGTGAACGCGGCGAAGATCGTGCTGCAGCTCGAACAAGTCCGAGCGCAAGCTCGTCCACCATCACTCCGGCTACCCGGGCGGTCTCACCACTCGGACCTACCAGGAGTCGATGGAACGCAAGCCTGCCGACACCGTCCGCAAGTCGATCACCGGCATGCTGCCCGCACAACCGGCTCGGTGCCCAGATGGCCACCAAGCTGAAGGTCTACGCCGGCCCCGACGCATCCTCACGGCGCCCAGATGCCGTCCGTTCTCGAGATTCCCGGCGCCCGCCGAGAGGTGAAGTCATGACCGTCACGCAGACCACCGGCCGCCGCAAGCAGGCTGTCGCCCGAGTCCGTCTCCAAGACGGTACCGGCAAGATCACGGCCAACGGTCGGGCCTTCGACGACTACTTCCCGTCGAGCGTGCACCGTCAGCTCATCACCGAGCCACTGCGCGTCACCGATCGCGAAGAGTCCTTCGACATCGACGTCACCCTTCACGGTGGCGGACTGTCCGGCCAGGCCGGCGCCTTCCGCCTCGGCATCGCCCGTGCGCTGATCGACCTCGATCCCGAGGCCCGTGGTGCGGTGAAGGCCGAAGGTCTCCTCACCCGAGATCCTCGTAAGAAGGAATCCAAGAAGTACGGCCTCAAGAAGGCCCGCAAGGCTCCGCAGTACTCCAAGCGCTGAGCCCTGCATCGCAGCTTCAGTGGTCGACTCCCAGCGCCTTCCCCGGTTCGGTACCGATGGCGTGCGTGGAGTCGCCAATGTCGATCTGACTCCGGACGTCGCCCTTGCCTTGGCTCGGGCGGCGTCTCGCGTTCTGGGGTCGGCAGGCACACGCTCGGCCGCACGTGGGCGGCCCTCGGTCGTCATCGGGCGTGACACCAGACGCTCAGGGCTCATGCTCGAGGCGGCCCTGGCCGCCGGCTTCACGGCGAGCGGAGTCGACGTCGAGCTCATGGGAGTGGTGCCGACGCCGGCGGTGGCTTTTGCCGCCGCAGCGAGCGGTGCCCAGGGTGTCATGATCTCGGCGTCACACAATCCGTTTGCCGACAACGGGATCAAGCTGTTCGCCCCCGGCGGATTGAAGCTCGACGATGCCACCGAGAAGGCCGATCGAGGCAGCGATGCACGACTACCTCCTCCGGTCCTCGGAGCCGGCGGCCGCGCTCGGCAGCGAGGTCGGGATCGTCGACATCTCCCACGCGGCAGAGGATTGGATGTCCGCCGTGATCGGATCGGTCGAGGGTCGCACCTTCGACCGGGCGATCGATCGTGATCGATTGCGCGCACGGCTCGGCCAGCGAGCATCGGCCGGCAGCGTGTTCGAGGCGCTGGGCGCTTCGGTCGTGGTGATCGGTGCATCGCCTGACGGCATGAACATCAACGCCGAGTCCGGTTCGACCCACCCGGCCGCCCTCCAATCAGCGCGTGGTCGCAGACGGAGCCGACCTCGGCCTGGCCTTCGATGGCGACGCCGACCGCCTGATCGCGGTCGACGAGACCGGCCACTTGGTCGACGGCGACCACATCCTCGGCATCCTCGCCAACGACTGGAAGTCCACCGGCAAGCTGCACGCCGACACGGTGGTCGTCACCGTCATGACCAACCTCGGGTTCCGGCTGGCCATGGCCGACAGCGGCATCAACGTGGTCGACGACCCAGGTCGGCGACCGCTACGTCCTCGAGGCTCTGAACGCCGGGTCCGACGGACGGATGTACACCCTCGGGGGTGAACAGTCCGGGCACGTGATCTGTCGAGACCTCGCCTCCGACCGGCGATGGTGTGCTCGCCGGTGTCCAGCTGCTCGACGCTCTCGAGCGATCCGGCACCGGCCTCCACGAACTCGCCCGTGCCACCATGACCACCTACCCCCAGGTGCTGAAGAACGTCCGGTTGGCGCAACGCCGAGCCCGAACGTCGCTGAGCTGCTCGCCGACGCCGTCGTCGAGGCCGAAGCCGAGCTCGGGGACCAGGGCCGGGTGCTGGTCCGCCCGTCGGGTACCGAACCGCTGGTGCGGATCATGGTCGAGCACCTCGATGCCGACACCGCTGACCGAGTCTGCGATCACCTGGTCGCGGTGGCCGCCGAGCGGGTCGGAGCGGTCAACGGAGTCCTCCTGACAACCGATAGAGGCGCGTTGGCCGTCTCTTTGGTGGCTGGCAGGAGCGCCGAGACAGGTTCCGTAGACTCGCCCGAGGCCCGAACCGGCCTACCGAAGGAGAGAAACCCTTATGTGCGGCATCATCGCCATCGTTCGACGTCGGACGAACCGAGCCCTCCCCGAGCGGCAAGATCTCCTCGATCGCTGTGCTGCCGCGGTCTGCCGGCCTCCCGGCGACGGCAGACGAGGATCTCGGCCGTGACACTCGCCGAGGTCGCTGTCGAGCTGACCGACATCGACCTCGCAGCTCAGAGGCGAGGCCGGCCTGCGAGCCATGCTGGCAGATCGGGCGCTCGTGTCTGGCCTCGATGCGCTCATGGCGGATGCTCAGATGTCATTGAGCACGATCGAGGCTCATCTCGATGTCGTCGGCGCCCGTCTGCAACGATCTCGAGGCGGTCAACTGCGTCGCTGATCAAGGCCAAGGACGCGGCGTGGGCCATCGAACGTGATCGGCTTCGCACCGCTCGAGCCGTGCGAGGCTCTGGCCGATCGGCAACCGTCATCGATGCCTCGGTTGCCGCCTTCTTCAGCATCCAGCAGGCGCTCAGCGCACTCGATCGTCTCGAGGTTCGTGGTCGTGACAGCGCTGGCGTTGCACGTGCTCGTCCGAAACCACCAACTCGATCTCGACGACGCGAGCGTTGCTCGCGTCGTCGCCGAGCGGCGAGCTGATCCGCTCTTCACCGACGGTGCGGTGCGCACACCCGACGGACAACTCAGCTTCGTCTACAAGGCAGCTGCGGAGATCGGCGAGCTCGGCGACAACACCGCAGCGATGCGCGCCGGCCATCACGAGCGATGAGCTGCTTCATCTCGCATTGCGGGCAGAGACAGCCGAGGTCACCGTTCTCGGTCACACCCGTTGGGCATCGGTCGGCATCATCAGCGAGCCGAATGCCCACCCGGTCAACTCCGATGAGGTCGAACGCCCGGGCGGCAATCAGCCGTACGTGACCGCCACGCTCAACGGCGATGTCGACAACTTCGCTGATCTCATCGCCGTCGAGACGTCTCCAGATCGCGGGCGAGATCACCACTGATGCCAAGGTGATTCCGACCCTCGTCAGCCGCACCATCGAGTTGGGCCATGACCTCGACGAGTCGGTTCGGCGAACCGTTGCCCAGTTCGAAGGCTCGGTCGCCATCGGCATCAGCACCAGCGTGGCCCCAGACGACGTCCACCTGGCGCTGCGGGGGAGCGGGCAGGGAGTGTTCGTCGGCCAGGCCGAGGACTGTTTCGTCGTTGCCTCGGAGCCGTATGGCGTGGTCGAGGACGCGACCAGTTACATGCGCATGGACGGTGAGATCCGCGGCCAATCCGGACAACCCCACGGCAAGCCAGGGCCAGATCATCCGGGTCAGCGGTCGCCTCGCCGGCGAACGGGCCGGTCTGCATCGGTTCGCCTACGACGGAACGGTGCTGCCGATCGACGACGACGAGTGGCTGCCACCGGCTGTCACCACCCGCGACATCGACCGCGGCGACTTCCGCCACTACCTCCTGAAGGAGATCACCGAGTCGCCGAATTCGTTCGCCAAGACGCTGCGGGGTCGCTTGGTCGACAGTCGGCGATCAGCTCGAGGTGAAGCTCAGCAGCGAGACACTGTCGGACGTCGGTGCGAACGCCGAATTGCCGACGGGGCATTCGATCGCGTCATCGTCATCGGTCAGGGCACCGCGGCCGTGGCAGGTGAGGCAGTCGCCGCCGCCTTCGCCTGGGCGCTGGAAGGGGCTGACATCCAGGTCGCCAAATCGACGGCCACCGAACTCTCTGGCTTCGGCCTCGACGACGACATGTCGTCGACGCTGGTGGTGGCGATCAGCCAGTCCGGCACGACCACCGACACCAATCGGACCGTTGACCTCGCCCGCAGCCGCGGCGCCGTCGTGCTGGCGATCGTGAACCGTCGGGGCAGCGATCTCGTCGACAAGTCCGACGGCGTGCTCTACACCTCTGACGGCCGCGACGTCGAGATGAGCGTTGCGTCGACGAAGGCCTTCTACGCGCAGATCGCCGCCGGCTTCCTGCTGGCGATCGGCGTGGCGTCGCTTGCAGCCGGGGGCGTCGGCCGGCGGCACCGAACGTCAGGCGCTTGCTGCGAGCGCTGCGAGCGCTTCCTGATGCCATGCGAGCCACGATCGACAAACGGGCCGAGATCGGTGCGCGGCGGCTCGTCACGCGCCGAGCCGCCGCTACTGGGCGATGGTCGGGAACGGTCTCAACTTCGTGGCCGCTCGCGAGATCCGGATCAAGCTGTCCGAGCTCTGTTACAAGTCGATCGCCTGCGATGTCACCGAGGACAAGAAGCACATCGATCTCTCATCCGAACCGATGATCCTGATCTGCGCCGCCGGTCTCACCGGCTCCAACGCCGACGACGTCGCCAAGGAAGTGGCGATCTTCCGGGCCCACAACTCGGCGCCGATCGTGATTGCCACCGAGGGAGAGCATCGCTTCTCGGCAGCCCTCGAGGTCATCGCCGTGCCCGAGACCCACCCGCAGCTGGCCTTCGTTCTCTCGACCGTCGTCGGACACCTCTTCGGCTACGAGGCGGCGCTGGCAATCGACGAATCAGCTCGCTCCATGCGCGAAAGCCGAGCCACGATCGAACGGTATGTCGGTGCCACCGACGACGACTGGTTCGGTCGGTTCAGCCGGGAGGTGCAGGCCCCGGCCCAGCGGTTCTTCGAGACCCTTCGGATCGGGTACGTACAACGGTCATCTCGAAGCGTCGACAGCGGCAAAGCTCGCCTCGATGTATCGCTTCGCCACCGGCGCCAGTCGATTCGATAGCTACCAGATCGAGTTCGGCAAGGTCGGCACTCCCGGCGTGGTCGTCGAAGATCTGGCTTCGGTGCTCACCGACGCCATCGACGAGCTGACTCGTCCCATCGACGCCATCAAGCACCAGGCCAAGACGGTCACGGTCGGCATCTCCCGAGCCGACGAGAGCCTGCTGCAGTCCCAGCTGATCAAGGACGTCCTCGAAGCGGGTTGTCCCCGCGATCGGATGAGCTACCGAACGCTGCGGACGCTGGCGGCCATTGCTCCCGCTGTCGCCGAGACGATCGGCTTCACCCGCTATCGGGTCGAGGGTGACCCACAGGACGACGCCCAGATCTTCGTCACCGACCGCGGCGGCGTAGCGGCGGGAATCGTTTCCCGGGTCGATCGCGATCCGACCCTCCGTGGAACCAAGCACCGCGTGGCGGTCGAGCGAGGTCCGATCGTCACCGTGGGCTCGGACGAGCGTGTCGTTCTGCTCATCCCCGAGGTGAAAGACGGAGAGACCACCGGGGTCACGCTCTGCCATCTCCGTCTCGAGGACGATCTCGGAGCAGCCACAGCACGCTCGATTCTGCAGGGTTATCGGGATCGGTATCGCCAACTCGTCGATGTCGTCACCGAGAAAGTCCCGACGTTCCGCGATGATCTGCTGGCCGACATCCCGACGGTCGAGCTCCTCACGGCGCCGATTTCCGACGTCGCTGCCCGCTGGCTCTGATCAACATGATTGTCCCGGTCGTCCCGGAGATCATCGGCCGAACCGTCGTGTCGATCGGCGTCGACGTGGTCGACATCGATCGTATGCGTCGCATCGTTGATCGTCAGCCCCGCTTCGTTGACCGGGTGTTCACGCCGTCCGAACGTTCCTACAGCCAACAGGCTGTCGACTCGGCCGAGCGGTTCGCTGCACGGTTCGCAGCAAAGGAGGCGGGGCTCAAAGCGCTCGGTGTGGGTCTGGGCGGTGCCGATTTCGTCGATCTGGCAGTCGACAAACGGGCTTCGGGCGAACCGGTCCTGATCGTCTCGGGGCGGGCTGCCGAGCGAGCCGAGGCGCTCGGTATCGGGTCGTGGCTCTTGACGCTTTCCCACAGCGACACTGTTGCCTGTGCCGTCGTCGTCGGTCTCTCGCGATGACGGCGCTCGAAGGCCGGCTCGGCCGCACGATCGACGCTCTGTGGGATGTGTTGGGTGACCGGAACAGCCTCTTTCCCGAGCTCCCGGACGACGCCGCCCTCGTTCGGGCTCGCGATGGTGAGCTGAAGGCGGCGATGCCTCGGCTGCTCGAGCTCGCCATCAGCGGGTCGGCCGAGCGCATGTCGGTCACCGAACCGTTCGATCTGCTGAGCGAGGCCGAATGGACGAAGTGGCCGGCCGTCGAGCGGCGGGCGCTCGAAGCCGTCGTCGACACGTGGTGGCAGTGGGTTCGTGGCTCGGTCGAGCCGACCATGCCGATCGGGCTGGTCCTCGCCTGTCTGTGTCGCCTCGGGGTTCCGATGGTGCGTTGGCTCGGACCGTGGCTCGATGATCTCGATGGTCCGGCCGCGGTGCGTCTTGCCGAGGTGGCGATCCATCAGCTTCCCGAGCCAGAGTGGGCCCCGATCCCGGACGAGCGGTCCCAGATTCTCGCGTGGTGTCGTACCGAGCCGGTCGTCGTCGGTCTGACCGTCGTCGGGGGAGTCCACCTCGAAGAAGGTCAGCTCAGCGCCGCGCTGGACAACATGCTGTGAGCTACCAACAACCAGTGCTGATTGTCGACCCGTTCGGGCAGATCGTCCCGTCGTGGAGGAGCGATCCCCAACGAAGACGGTTCTGCTGATCCTCGTGTCGGTGGTCCGTGTGCTGCGTCGGCACACTGGGTCGATGGAACCGGTGCTGACCCCTGCAGAGATGTCCGACGTCGACGCGGCGGCGCCCGTTCCCACGGCCGAGCTCATCCGCCGGGCCGGATTCGCGGTGGCGCGCGAGGCGTTGCGGATGTTGGGTGGTGGCTACGGTCGGAGGGTCACGATTCATGTCGGTACCGGCAACAACGGCGCCGACGGTCGGGCCGCAGCGGAGGTCCTTCGACGCGAAGGCGTCCGTTGCGAAGTCCTCGAACTCGGGGAGCGTTCGCACCACGCTCCTGATCTCGTGATCGACGGCTGTGTCGGTACCGGACTCGCCAGACCATTCGAGCCGCCGCCGCTCGCTGATGCCCCTGTACTGGCCATCGACATTCCGTCCGGGATCGACGGTCTCACCGGTGAGGTGAGAGGCCGGGCCATCCGGGCCGACCGAACCGTGACGTTCGCAGCCTGGAAATCGGGCCTGCTCCTGGGCGATGGCCCGAACCACACCGGTGACGTCGTCGTTGTCGACATCGGCCTCGACGTCTCACCGGAGGGCGTGGTCCTGAGCGACACGATGCTGCTCGGCGACGACGATCTCGAGCTCTGGCCGCAGCGGACCCGCGACGCGCACAAGTGGAAGAGTGCGGTGTGGGTGATCGGGGGCCAACCTGGCATGGCCGGCGCGCCGTCACTTGCCGCCGAGGCTGCAGCACGAACGGGGGCCGGCTATGTCGCCATCTCGACGCCGGGGGGCCATGCCACAGCTCACCGGGAAGCCGTCAGCGTCGACCTTCCCGAGGCGGGGTGGATGAGCACGGTCTCGCAGCGCGGCGGCCGATTCCAAGCGATGGTGCTCGGACCGGGTCTGCATCCTGGAGCGCTGCACGACGATCTCGCCGGTGTGTTGTCGCTCGGTACGCCGACGGTGCTGGACGCCGGGGCGCTCGATCTGGTGGCTCGTGATCCGAGCATGGTGGCGGGACGGCCGGTCGTGCTCACGCCGCACGAGGGTGAGTTCGAACGCCTCGTCGGACGGCGACCGTCGCCTGACCGGATCGCCTCTGTTCGTGAGGCAGCGCGCGAGTTCGGTGCGGTCGTACTCCTGAAGGGCCCGGCAACCATCGTGGCCGACCCCCTCGGTGCCGTCCGGGTCATCACCGGCGGCGATGCTCGCCTGGCCACCGCCGGCACCGGCGACGTGCTCGCCGGTGTGATCGCAGCCGGCCTCGCCGGTGGGCTGTCGCCGCTCGACGCGGCCTCGATGGGGGCTCAGCTCCACGGGCACGCGGCGCGGCGAACCGGACGCCGCTCGATCGTCGCATCGGATCTGCTCTCGTACCTGCTGGCATGATTTGGGGGGCATGGGACCTAGGTCCCTGGATCGTCAGACCCACGCCATGTAGCTTCCGAACTGCGTGAACAAACAACGATTGCCCAAAGTCCAGATTCCCGGAGCGCTCCGAGCTGCGATTGTCCTCAGCTTGATCTTCATCTTCCTCGTCGGCGTGTCGTCGCTCGAGGCAGGCATCAAGATCATGGGGGAGGACACCCAGGAGAAGTTGTTCTCGGCTGCCAGTAATCCGATTGCCGCTTTGTGCATCGGCATTCTCGGAACGGTCCTGGTTCAGTCCTCGTCCGCCTCCACCTCGGTGATCGTTGGTCTCGTCGCATCCGGCGCCTTGGGCGTCGATGACGCTGTACCGATGGTGATGGGCGCCAACATCGGCACGACCGTGACGAACACGCTCGTGTCCCTCGGTCACATCCGACAGTCCAACGAGTTCCAACGGGCGTTCGCTGCCGCCACGGTTCACGATTTCTTCAACGTGCTCGCCGTGGCCACCCTGCTCCCGCTCGAGCTCATGTTCGGTGTGGTCAGCAATACCGCGGAATGGATCAGCGAGCGGCTGGTCGGCTCGGCGGGTACCGAATGGAAGAGCCCGGTCAAGGCATGGGTCAAGGAGCCGGTGTCCTGGCTGCGCGACTTCTGGGACGCGGTGGGTACATCGGGGAACCTGCAAGGCGTTCTCATGGTCCTCACCGGCCTGGTGATCATCCTCGCCGCCCTGACGTTGCTCACCAGCAACATGCGGGAACTGGTCGCCGACCGGGTCGAACGTTCCGTCAATGCGCTCCTCACCCGTGGCGGTGGCGCCGTGGCCATCCTGCTCGGCCTCGTGATCACGATCGCAGTGCAATCGTCGAGCATCACGACATCGATCTTGATCCCTCTGGCCGGTGCCGGCGTGATCACGCTCCGGAATGCATACCCCGTGACTCTCGGAGCCAACGTTGGCACCACCATCACGGCCCTTCTGGCGTCCCTTGCTGCTTCGAGTCCCGAGGCGCTCACCGTCGCCTTGGCTCACACGACGTTCAACGTGGCCGCTATCCTCCTGCTGTACGTGATTCCGATCGCTCGCGACGTCCCGATCAAGGCGGCCGAACTTCTGGCTAGTGTCGCCGTGGAGCGACGAAGCATGGCGATCGTGTACGTTGCGGTGGCGTTCATCATCCTGCCGCTCGTCGGCGTTGTATTTCTCGGCTGAAAGGCACCCCCGTGGTAATGGCATTCTTCAAGGGAAAGCTCTGGCGATTTTGGTTTCGACCACATCGTCTCGAAATCGGTCGGGATGCTGGGGGACGCCCGGCATTCATTCGATCTGGCTACGACCGTGCTCCTCACCGGGGTCGGAGCCGAGTCGGTGGCGCAGGACATCCGCGACACCGACGACAGAATCAATGTGGCCGAGCAGGATCTGCGTTCGGAACTGGTCGTGCACGTCAGCGTGCAGGGCAGCGCCGACATCGGGACGGTCTTGGCGTTCACGCTGCTGCTCAAGAAGATCGAGCGCATCGGCGATCAGGCCAAGAACATCCTGGATCTCGCCGAGCACGGCGTGAGTCTGGCCGGCCATCCCGACATCGAGACGTTGCTCGCCGAGCGCCGCGACGTCGTCCACGCTGTTCGCGGACGCGGCCGAATTGCTGGCTGATACCGACGCCAGCAGCGAGGCGATCGAGGAGTTCTCGAGTCGGACCCAGGCGATGGTCACCGGCTATCAACAGCACATCGACGACTTCTTGACATCGGATCTTCCCGGTCGTGAGGTCGTGCCGCTGGCCATCTACTACCGCTACCTGCGCCGCATCGTGGCCAACCTGGTTGGGGTCGTTCGCACCTCCGCAGAGCCGCTTCCCTTCGTCGACTATCTCGAAGGTGGAACGGTCGACACCGACGACTGATCGTCGGGAGGGCCGACGTCGTCGGCGGGTTCGACCACATCAACGGGTTCGACCACATCAGAGGTTGAGACCGAGTCGTCGATCTCGCCGTCGATTGCGACGTGCATCGGCGTGTTCTCAGCCTTGCGTAGGCCGAGTTCCTTGCGCAGAGACACGAGCTCGTCGAGATCGTCTCCTTCGATCGACAACGATCGGAGGACTTCGTCGCTGCCGTGGATGTCGACGTCGGTGACCTCGGCCCGAATCGAACCGATGCGATAGCGGATCCGATGTTTGGTGACGAAGACGGCGCGGGCGCCGGTGTCGGGGTCGAGCTTGGCGACCGCGGTCAGGATGTCGAACGACTTTCCCCGCTGGGGTCGGTCGAGTCCGAGTTCGTTGAAGAGGTCGTCGTAGGGTTTCGGAGCGGTGTCGCCGGATTCATGCCACGCTGAGCTCCAGCGCTCGAATCCGCGATCCGTCTCGACCAACTGCTTGACCTTGAGCGAGTCGTTGCGCACCTTGGCGTTGAACTCCGGATCCTCGCCGAGGAGATAGCAGTCCTCGATGGTCTGGTGCAGTTCTTTGGTCGCCATGCGCTCGAGCTTCTTGCGAGCCTTGGGGTGCTCACCCCAGACGCGGTACTCGTATCGGTCCTTCGACGTTTCGCTCTTCGATTGTGAAGACTTGGTCATGGTGTTCCTGCCCGAACGCCTCAGCGGCCCCCGATTACTGAGCAGCCCCTGATTGTAGGTGCCATCGGCACAGACCCTGGGCCAATCAACCTATTGCTCGCGTGGAGGGGTTGCGCCACGTTGCCTACGCTGCCGAGCTGTGAGTCGCTCAACGGCAACGATCGACATGGCTGCGATACGCCACAATGCGGCGGTGCTGAAGGCCGCAGCGCCCGGCGCCCAGCTCTGTGCCGTCGTGAAGGCCGACGGCTACGGCCACGGCGAAGTGGCAGCGGCGCAGGCCGCCATCGACGGAGGAGCGACCATTCTCGCCGTGGCCAGGGTGGTCGAGGGTTGTCGCTTGCGGAATGCCGGTCTCGATCAACCGATCTGGGTTCTTGCCGAGCCGAGCGAGCGTGAGTTCGGCGATGTCGTGGAATTCGACCTCCAGCCGGCGGTCTACTCCGAGCATGGGATCCGGGCCGCCGCAGCTGCAGCGATCGATGCTCCCGACCGCGCTGTCGGTCCATCTGAAGCTCGACACCGGCATGCATCGGGTGGGAGCCGACCCGGCAGACGCCGTGCGGTTGGCCCGCCAGATCGCCGACGCACCGATGCTGTCTCTGGGTTCGGTCTGGACGCACCTGGCGATGGCGGACGAGCCAGAGCAACCGTTCTCGGACCGACAACTCGATCGCTTCGATGATGCGTTGGCCGAGCTGGCGTCGGCCGGCATCGAGGTTCCCCTCGAGCACGCGGCCAACTCCGGAGCCGTTCACGCGTGGCCCCGTGCTCACCGCGACGTCATTCGGTGCGGGATCTCGCTCTACGGGCTGCCGCCCAGCCCTCAGTTGGCCGGCGTCCTCGATCTACGGCCGGCTCTGCGATGGACCTCCAGTGTCAGCTTCGTCAAGCGGCTCGGACCCGGGGAGCGGGTGAGCTACGGCCAGCGGACCGAACTCACCGAGTCGACCAACGTCGCGACCATCCCCGTCGGATACGCCGACGGGTATCGACGGGCGCTGTGGAACGGCCCGCCGTTGGTGCTCGTTGGCGGTCGACGTCGGCGGATTCTCGGTGTGGTCACGATGGACCAGATGGTTGTCGATTGTGGGGACGACGACGTCGCGGTCGGCGACGAGGTCGTTCTGATCGGCGAGCAGGACGGCGAGGAGGTCACGGCCGACGACCTCGCTGCGGCCCTCGACACCATCAACTACGAGATCACCTGCGGGATTTCGGACCGGGTCGGTCGCCGGTACGTCAACCGGCGGTCGACGACTCGGACGCCGGGGTGAACTGGCTCTCGCTGGGAGCCGGGTTGCTCGTCGGAGCGGCTGCAGAACAGCTGGCCACACGCTCGCTTCATCGCGGTTCGGATTCGGTCGCCACGCCGCGTCCGGCGACGGCCGTGAACATCGAACTCGCGACTCCCGATGGAGGTGTGCTGCGCGGTGTCGAGGCGGGCCAGGGACGTCCGGTCGTGTTGTTGCACGGCATCACCCTGGCATCACGGGTCTGGCATCGGCAGTGGGATCTGGTCGACGCGGCCCGCGTGATCGCGATCGATCTCCGCGGCCACGGCGATTCGGTGTCGGGACGGGATGGATCGACCATCGAGGCCAATGCGCGGGATCTCGCGTTCCTGCTCGACGAGATGGATCTCCAAGATGCCGTGGTCGCCGGCCACTCCATGGGGGGCATGGTCCTCGGGCGGTTCGCCGCCGATCACCTCGGAACACCCTCGAACCCTGACCTCGACGGGAGGGTGGCAGGTCTCGGATTCATCTCGACGGCGGGTCGCAGCCCTGTCGGCTTGGCGAACGACGTGCTGCGACGTCTGGCTCCGGCCGCTCAGCGTTTCGCCACGGCGAATCCTCGGTTGGTGCGACGCCTGGCGTCCGTACCGGACAACGACATGGGCCAGATCCTGGTCAGGTCGACCTTCGGTGCGCGCCCGGACATCCGTGACGTTCGCGAGACGGCCGAGGCGTTCGAGGCGTTGGAGCTGGACGAGTTCCTCCGAGCCGCTCCGTCGATTCTCGACCACGATGTCCTCGACGCGCTCGCCGCTTGCCACACCCCGGCTGCCGTGATCGTCGGATCACGCGATCCCCTGACCCCGGTGCGGGAGAGCAGGCGACTCGCTCGGGCGCTCCCGAATGCGACCTTGGAGATCATCGCCGGGGCCGGACATCAGCTCATGCTGGAACGCCCCGACGAAGTGAACGCCATGCTGCGGTCGCTCCTCGAACGGACCTCGGCCGACCGGCGCTCATGAGGGTGCTCGTCGCCGAGTCCTGGTTCGGCGGATCGCATCGGTTGTGGGCGGAGGGATACCGCCGGTCGAGTCGGCATGACGTCGCGGTCGTCGGGCTCGAGCCCGCAGGCTGGAAATGGCGGCTTCGCGCCGGGGCAGCACCACTGGCTGCTCTGGTCGCAGACCAAGTCGATGAATGTGGCGCCTGGCCCGAGGCGATGATCGTGAGCGGATTGGTGGACGTGAGTTCGCTGCTCGGTCAGCTTCGGGCGCCCGCTGACGTGGCGGTCGTGACCTACATGCACGAGTCGCAGATCGTGTATCCGACGGTCGACGGAAACGTCGATGGCGAAGCCGTGCAGCGCAACTGGGACTCGTGGTTGGCGTCCGATGCGGTGTGGTTCAACTCCGAATTCCATCGTGGGTCTGTCGTCGGGGCGCTTCCGGCGTGGGCGTCCTCGCTTCCCGAGCCGATCGGTCAGGAGGCCATCGAAGAGGTGACGAGCGGGTTCGAGGTGCTCCCCGTCGGTGTCGATCCGGCGCCGAAGGCAGAGCAGTTTCCATTGGAGCTGTCACCCACAGACCAGTCGATTCCAGGCCGAACCCGTGATCCGATCATTCTGTGGCCCCATCGTTGGGAGCCGGACAAGGCCCCGCACGTCTTCAGCCGGGCGATCGACAAGCTCGTTGCCGCCGGCGCCGACTTCGCCTTGGTGCTGGCCGGGCATGACCCCGCTGATTCACCGATCCGGCGCGAGCTGGTCGAACGACACGGCGATCGCATCGTCGCCATCGGCCCGTTCTCGCGCCGAGAGTACGAGGACTGGATCCATCGTTCTGACGTGGTCGTGAGTTGCGCCGAACACGAGTTCTTCGGCGTCGCCGTGGTCGAGGCAGCACTGGCCGGATGTGTTCCCGTGCTCCCGGACGGGTTGAGCTATCCCGAGCTGATACCGCAGTCCATGCAGCCGGCCGTTCTCTACCAGCGGGGCCACTTCGGATCGAGGCTGCTCGAGGTCGTGGCCGATCTCGAGGCGTACCGAGCAGCGCTGATCGATCTTCCCCGAGCGCTCACGAAATTCGGGTGGGACGTGGTCGGCCCCACCTACGACCGGCGATTGGACGAGTTGGTGGCCCGGTCTGGCGTAGTGTCGGACCGATGTTGACCGACGTGCCCGGCGTTCGCGTCGGTCACTGGACCGACGATGTCGCAGAGACGGGGTGCACGGTCGTCGTGCTGCCACCGAACACCGTGGCATCGGGCGAGATCCGGGGCGGGGCACCGGCGACCCGCGAATTCGCACTGCTCGACCCGCTCCACCTCGTGCAACACGTCGATGCCGTCGTGCTCTCCGGAGGTTCGGCGTTCGGACTGGCGGCGGGTAGCGGCGTGGTCGAGGTGCTCGAAGAGCAGGCACGAGGTTTCCCGACCGCCGCCGGCCCGGTTCCCATCGTGGTCGGGATGAGTCTGTATGACCTGGGAGTCGGCGATGCTGCTGTGCGGCCAGGGGTCGCGCAGGGCCGCATCGCGGCTGAGGCAGCGACAGCCGGACCGCACCCGTGTGGACGCGTTGGTGCCGGCCGGGGAGCCACGATCGGCAAGTGGGGCGGGCCGGGGACCACAGAGCCGGGAGGGGTCGGGGCGGCGACGATCCGATCGGGCGACGTGATCGTGAGCGCCCTGATCGCGGTCAATGCTCTCGGCTGGATCGACGACGGCACGACCGTCACCGATCCGGGGCCACGATGGTCAGCCGATGCCGCACCGGGCTCAGAGGAATTCGGCAACACGACCATCGGCGTGGTCGTCACGAACGCCGTGCTCGACAAGGCGTCGTGTCATCTGGCGGCGCGGAGTGGTCACGACGGTTACGCGAGAGCGCTCCAACCAGCCCACACATCGGCCGATGGAGATGCGTTGGTGGTTGCCGCGACCGGCGAGGTCGAGGCCGATCTGGCTCACATTCGGGTGTTGGTCCAACACGCCGTCGTCACCGCGATTCGGGGACTCCATGACTGAGACTGCGACTGCCGCTCCGGCGTTTGCCGGGGGTGGTCGGCCCGCACCATCCTGTTCGGATGGCCTGTTCGGATGGCTCGCCGCCGGCGATCTGCGATGGATGACCGGGGTCGCATGAAGTTCTCGCTGGTGTCCCAGAGGTTCGCGACGCCGAGCTTCGCGGTGCTTTCCGCGTTCGGTTTGCTGATCGCTGCCGGCTCGTTCCTGCTCTGGCTGCCGATCAGCCACGCGGCGGATGCCGTGAGCTTCAGCGATGCCGTGTTCACCGCAACGTCTGCAGTCACCGTGACCGGGCTGGTCGTCGTCGACACCGGCACCGCGTGGACCCTCTTCGGGGAGCTCGTGATCCTCGCGCTCATTCAGATCGGCGGTCTCGGCATCATGACGTTGGCCGGTTTCGTCGGTATCGCGCTCAACCGCCGTCTCGGTCTCAGTTCCGGGGCCCGAGCGGCTGCTGAGATCGGCCTCAGTGACATCGGGATCCTGCGGAACCTGATCGGTGACCTCGTCCGTTTCGTGCTCGGTGCCGAGGTGGTCGTCGCCGTTCTCCTGACCATCCGCTTCGCCATGCAGCCGAACACGGGACCACTGGCCGCGGTACACCTCGGGATCTTCCATTCGGTCTCTGCGTTCAACAACGCAGGTTTCTCGATCTTCGAGGGCGGGCTCGAGCGGTACGTCGGTGATTGGTTCGTCTCACTCGTCGTGGCCGGAGCCTTCATCCTGGGTGGCATCGGCTTCCCCGTGGTGTTCGAGTTGCGGAAGCGGTGGCGTCGGCCGGCTACCTGGTCGTTGCACACGAAGGTGACCCTGACAACCACGGCCGTCCTCCTGGTTTCGGGAACCTTCCTCATCGCTGTGGTCGAGTGGGGTAATGGCCGAACCCTCGGCCCGCTCGGCTTCGGCGAGCGGGTGCTCGCGTCGTTCTTCCAATCGGCCACTGCCCGGACCGCCGGTTTCAACACCGTCGACATCGGGGCGATGGAGCCGGCCAGTTGGTTGGTGATGATCCTCCTGATGGTGATCGGTGCCAGCAGCGCTTCGACGGGCGGTGGCATCAAGACGTCCACCGTCGCCGTCGTCGTCCGCTCCACACTCGCCGAGTTCCAGCGCGACCACAGCGTGCACATGTTCGGGCGCAACATCCCCGTTGGGCTCCAACGCGAAGCGTTGGCCTTGGTCGTGGCGGCGCTGGCCACCGTCGGTACTGCGACCTTCGTCCTCACGGCGCTCGAACCGGACCTCGAACTGGGGAGTCTCCTGTTCGAAGCCGCATCGGCGTTCGGTACGGCGGGCCTCACCACCGGCGTCACCGACGCTCTCGGGGCGGTGTCGAGACTCGTGATCGTGGCGCTGATGTTCATCGGTCGAGTGGGTCCGATCACGTTCGGTACCGCCGTGCTGCTGCGCTCGGAAGCCCTCGCATTCCGCTACCCCGATGGCACGCTGATCGTCGGCTGATGCTGTTCACTGTTGTTCGTACCGAATCCTCCATCGGAGCATGTCCGTGACCTACATCGATCGATTCCGCGACTGGATCAACCCTCAGGACCACGACGGCTCGGCCGAGTCCGTCTTCGTGGTTGGTCTCGGTCGCTTCGGAAGCGCACTGGCCCAGACCCTGGTCGGCCTGGGGGTCGACGTCCTCGCTGTCGACAGCGACCCGGAACGGGTGAACGACTACGCCGACGTGCTTCCCACGGTCAGGCAAGCCGATGCCACCAGCCAGACTGCTCTTCGTCAGCTTGGCATCGAACAGTTCGACGCGGCCGTCGTTGCCATCGGAACCGGAATCGAAGCCAGCATCCTGACGACGTCAGCGCTCGTCGATGTCGGCGTTCCCGTGGTGTGGGCCAAGGCGATCACGGCCGAGCACGGGAAGATCCTGGAACGAGTAGGGGCTCATCACGTCGTGTTCCCCGAGCGTCAGATGGGTGAGCGCGTGGCCCACGCAGTGACGGGTGCGGTGGTCGACTACTTCGCTCTCGACGAGGGTTTCGTCATCGCCGAACTCGAAGCGCCGGCGCGTTTCGTCGGTCAGACCCTGCAGCAATCGGCGATCCGTCAGACCCACGGCGTGACCGTCGTGTGCATCAAGCCCGCTGGGGAGCCGTTCACCTACGCAACGGCCGAAACGAAGATCTCGAAGCGGGACCTGCTGGTCGTGGCTGGTGCCACCGAACAGATCGACCGATTCACTGCCTTGAGCTCGGTTGCCAAGTAGAGCGTCAGCCGAGGGTGTGCGGGAGCACACTCATCCGGAGCGCTCCTGACTCGGTGATCAGGAACTGGTCTTCGAGCTTGACCCCGAGTCGCATGGTGGCGTCGCCGATGTAGCTCTCGACACAGATCACCATGCCAGGGGCGAACTCGCCGGGGAAGTCGTAGACCCCGTCCAGGCCGACCGGAGGCACGTATGGGTACTCGCCCGACAGCCCCAGACCGTGAGCCAGGCAGGAGTAGCGATGCGGGGCGTGGCGTTCCGGCACGGTCCACGCTGACCGAGCGAAGTCCTCGAACGAGCGGCCCGGTGCCAGGAGCGCGCTGTTGGTTTCGAGCTGTTCGAGCGCCAGACCGTGGAGGAGCATCTGATCCCGCGATGGTGGGCCGTCGCCTATGAGGAACGTGCGGGAGAAGTCGACGCCGTAGCCACCGAGGCCGATGGCATCGGTGTCGAGGCAGAACAGGTCACCGGCTTCGACCGTTCTCTCCCCGGCTTCCTGGAAATAGGGGAAGGTCTTCGGTCCGCTCTGTGCCAACCGGGTCGACACGAATTCGCCGTTGGTGGCGATGAGGTGTCGGTGGAACTCGGACCAGATCTCGTTCTCGGTCTTCCCCGGCTCCAGCTTGGTCTGCATCGAACGGACGCCGGTTTCGACCCGGCGCATGGCCTCACTCATGAGGTTGATCTCCGTGAGGGTCTTGATGAGCCTCGCCTCGACGAACAGCTCGGTGGCCGAGACGAGGGTCATGCCGTGGGAACGAAGACCATCGGTGATCGGGTGATCGCATCGTTCGACGGCCAGCTCGGTCTCGCCATCGCAGCACTCAGCGATCTCGGCCGCGAAGGAACGGACGGCGTCGAGATATCCGGGTCCGCTCTGCGCCGTGACCCCCGGCGCGGTTCGGACCTCGTCGACCCAGGGCTCGGCCAGATGCTCTGCACCGGCGAACTCCCACATCACGGTTGGACCCTCGGCCGAGAAGAGCAGAAAACGGTGTGCACCCATCATGGAGAAGACGGTCATGTTCCGAACACCGGTGGCATACAAGATGTTGATGGGGTCAGCAGTCAGGATGAAGGGCACATCCTGATCGCGCATGAGCTGGCGTAGCCGAGCCGCTCGCTGATGTTCGATGCCGAGCGCCGAATTGTCCGATACCGAGGGTTCGGTGGTCATCGGGTCACCGATCCTGGATCGGTGTTCGCCCCGCAGAGCACGACGCCGAGGCGGTGGGTGAGCGTCGATCTCGGTCGCCAGCGGCCGGCCAGGATGGCGGCGACGGGCGCGGCGGTCGAAGGCTCGACGATGAGGCGAAGCCGATCCCACAGCACCAGCTGCGCTGCCACCAATTCCTCGTCTGACACCACCACGCTGACAGCACCTGCGGTCGACAGTGCGTGCCACGGGTTGGCACCGAGGCGCGTCGCTCCGAGCGCATCAGCGGCCAGGCCGGACACCTCGATGTCGGTCGGGCCGTCATTGCGGAGGGCGGTGGCGAAGGTGGCGGTGCCCGCGGTCTCGCAGGCAACGACCTCGACCCGGTTGGTGAACCACGAGGCTGCGCCACCGGCCAGGCCTCCGCCTCCGCAGGCAACCAGCACGGCGTCGACCAGTCCGGCTTGGTGTTCGAGCTCGCGGCTGCAGGTTCCGGCGCCGGCCATCACCGTTGGGTCGTCGTACGGGTGGATGGCAGTGGCGGCGTGTTGGGACTGCCACTCGACGCTGGCGGCATGCGCTTCGGTGAAGACTGATCCTTCTTGGTGGACAACGGCGCCGTTGGCCCGAAGGCGGTCGACCTTGGCCGGAGCGGCGATGGTCGGGACGAAGATGTTCGCGGCATGGCCGAACCGGTCCGCAGCCCAGGCAACGGCGGCGCCGTGATTGCCGCCGGAGGCAGCGACCACTCCTGCTGGTCCGATGTCTCGGGTCGCCAGGAAGTGAGCGGCACCTCGCGCCTTGAAGGACCCGCTGTGCTGCAGGTGCTCGAGCTTCAGAACGAGCGTCGTGTCGGCGAGCGACGGCTGATCCGTCAGGTCGGACGCAAGGACCTCGATGATCGGTGTCACCCGTGTGTGGGGTCGAATGACGGCGGCCGCCCGCTCGATGTCGATTGGCGAGAGTGGGTGGGCAGCGGGTCGGTCACCCATCGGAAGGGTCTGGGTTCCGAGGAGTGAGGGCGACGACTGACATCGTCGCGAGACTAGAACCTGAGCCGACATCTTTCGACCATCGCCTCGTTCTCCGGAGCTGTCGTTCACACCGCCGGCCCGTTCGATGGATGCGGCCGCCGAGCCGAGGTTGTGCGAATAGCCTGACCCGGTGATCACCCTGACCACCTCGAGTCCTCAGGACACGAAAGCGCTCGCTGCCGCGATCTCCGACCACCTCGTGGTCGGCGATCTGCTCGTGTTGGCCGGGGATCTCGGTGCCGGGAAGACGTGTTTCGCTCAGGGTCTCGGCGCCGGCCTCGGTGTCGACGAGCGGATGACCAGCCCCACGTTCACGCTCGTGAATCGGTATCAGTCCGGTCGGCTGGAGTTGAACCATCTCGACGTCTACCGGCTCGACGACATCGCCGAGACGCTGGATCTCGATCTTCCCGAGTTGCTCGAGGTCGGGGTCACCGTCATCGAGTGGGGCGAGGAGATCGACCAGGTGCTGCCGGTCGATCACCTCACCGTCCGGCTGCGTTATCCGGAGCTGCCGAGCTCGGACGACGACGCTGTCGATGCCGTCGACGCTGAGGCTGAGGCTGAGGGCGCAGACGATGCCAGGCTGATCGATCTCGAGGCCGGCGGGCCGGTGTGGATCGAGCGATTGGCCGAGCTGACGCCCTCGCTCGAACGGTGGGTCCGGTGATGCGCTCGCCTGGAAAGATCCTGGCGGTGACCTCATCGACCGCAGTGGTCGGCGTCGCTGCCTCGGTCGATGGCGGAATCGTCGCCTCCGAGCAGGTCGTGACCGATCGGCGCCACGCCGAGGAGCTGACGCCCATGATCGCCTCGGTCCTTGCCGCGGCCGGATGGAGTGTTGGTGAAGTCGACACCTTCGCCGTCGATGTCGGGCCCGGTCGGTTCACCGGGTTGCGAGTCGGGCTGGCCACCGTTCGCACCCTCGCCCTTGCAGTCGATGCACCCGTGGTGGGGCTGACCAGCCTGGAGTTGCTCGCCGCCGAACACCCCGGTGCAGTCTGCGCAGTGATCGACGCGAGGCGCAACGAGGTGTTCCAGCAACGTTTCGTCGACGGCGCAGCGGCGGGCGAGGCGCTGGTCGGGCCGGCAGCCGAGATGGTGGCGCATGTCGTTGCCGGCGATCTCGTGGTCGGTGACGGAGCCGATCGTTACGTCGATGTCTACGGGACGCATCGCAGCCTGGCCGGCCGCGACCCGCTCGCCACCACGCTGGCCCGGCTCGCAGCGTCACGCCCGGCCGTGCCAGGGCCCGAGGTCGAGCCGCTCTATCTGCGAGATGCCGATGTGCAGATCAACATCAAGACGAGGCACAACTCGTGAGCGCCTCGAGGCCGGTGGCGATCACCGTGCGCCAGATGGAGCGGGCCGACGTGGTGCCGGTGGCAGCTCTCGAAGCAGCCGTCAGCCCTGAGCCATGGTCGATTGCGCTGTTCGAAGGCGAGTTCGACGTTGCGCCGGACACTCGCCATTGGTTGGTGGCGGTGGCGTCTGGCAGCGATGAGATCCTTGGCTTCGTCGGGATGATGTTCGTCGGTGCAGCCGGTGAGGGGCATCTGATGAATGTCGCAGTGGCTGGCGAGCATCGGCGTCGTGGCATCGCCAGCGCTGCTCTGTTCGCACGCATTCGACCACGCCGCGGCCGAGGGTTTCGATGCGTTGACACTCGAGGTGCGTCGATCGAACGAGGCGGCCATCGAGCTGTACCGGAGCTTCGGTTTCGCTCCGGTCGGCACCAGACGGGCCTACTACACGAACCCTGACGGCTCGAAGGAAGACGGTCTCATCATGTGGTTGCACGACAACCTCCGACGCAGCGCCGAGCGCCACGAATCGCGTCCGGCATGAGACGCGAACAATCGACTGGTGCTCGCCATCGAGACCAGCTGTGATGAGACGTCGGTCGCTGTGGTGCGAGGTGGGTCCGAGGTCTTGTCGAACGTCGTCTCGAGCCAGATCGAACTGCATGCCGGGTTCGGCGGCGTCGTCCCCGAAGTGGCGAGTCGGGCTCATCTCGAGATGCTCGAACCGGTGATCACGCAGGCGCTCCGGGAAGCGGGTGTGGCCGGCACCGACATCGATGCAGTGGCAGCCACCCACGGGCCGGGTCTCATCGGGGCGCTGCTGATCGGCGTGAGCTCGGCCAAGGCGTTGTCGCTGGCATGGGATGTCCCGTACGTCGGGGTCAACCACATGGAAGGGCACCTGTTCGCCACGTTCCTGGAGCGGCCAGACCTCGAGCCTCCGCTGGTGGTGCTGTTGGTGTCAGGTGGCCACACGATGATCGTGCATCTCGAAGCGCTCGGCCGCTACCGCATCCTCGGTTCGACGATCGATGACGCCGCCGGCGAAGCGTTCGACAAGGTGGCTCGCTATCTCGGGCTCGGCTACCCGGGAGGGCCGGTGGTCGACAGACTGGCGAGGGAAGGCGATCGCGATGCGATCCGGTTCCCTCGGGGTCTGATGGACGACGGTCTCGACTTCTCGTTCAGCGGGATGAAGACGTCGGTGATCAACTACGTGCGCAAGAACCGGGATGCGGACAACGCCGACCTCTGCGCCGGTTTCCAGGAAGCGGTGGTCGATGTGTTGGTGGCCAAGACGATGCGGGCGGCCGAGCAGGTCGGGGCCAATGGCGTGTGTCTCGGCGGGGGAGTGGCAGCGAATTCCCGGCTGCGGGAGCGGTTCGCCGAGGAAGCAGCCGTCCGTGGTTTCGACTGTCTGGTCCCGAGTCGTGAGTACTGCACCGACAACGCAGCGATGATCGCCGCTGCTGCTCATTGGCGACTCGACGCCGACGGCCCCACCTCCCTCGACGACGGCGCCCACCCCAACCTGCGTCTGGCCTGACCCCGCTGACGCGCGGCATCGGGTGGCGGCTCAGCGGCCCAGGGCTTGATTCAGGGCGGCGAGATCGGGCAAGCGGGCGTGGCCGTACTCGGCGTGGTGGTCGAACGGGTCGAGCTGGACCGACTGCATTCCGGCTGCGGTCGCACCGACGATGTCGGCGTGCACCGTGTCGCCCACGTACACCACGCGGTCGGCAGGTACGCCGAGCGCATGCAGCGCCGGTGCCATGATCGCCGGATGGGGCTTGGCCACACCGACCAGCGAACTGTCGATGATGGCCGCCACCCGCGGCAGGTCGACCAGGTCGTTCACCCAACAGACGCCGTGGTTCTTCATCTGCTCCGGTGCGGCGCCGCTGTTGTTCGACACGATTGCGAGGGGTAGTCCGGATGCATGCAGCGCATGGAACGCGGCGACGTTCTCCTCGTGCAGCCAGTTCCACTCCCGCCGGTCCACCCCGGCCCGGAAGGCGTCGTACTGCGACTCGACCAGACCGAGTGAGGCTCCGTACGCATTGTCGTAGGAGTGCCAGAACGTCGGATCGTGCTCGAGCGTCGGTCGGATGATGGCCGACAAGGCCGCCACTCCGGCGTGGTGCGCCCTGCGGTATTCACGGAGATCACCTGGCCGTTCGACACCGAGATCGTCGAGCACGCCCGCCACCTGATCGTGGTGGGGATAGAGAAACACGCCGCCGATGTCGAACACGGCTGCCTCGACGGTGCTGGGTTCGAACACGGCGGTGATCTCGGGTGAAGTCATACGATTCGAACGTACCGGATTGGGGCAGACTGTCGCCCATGGTTTCTGCTCTCTTCGCCGCCGAGGCGTCGTCCCGCGACAACTTCGTCGACCTGGAGGTCTCCACCGCGTGGTGGGTCGGTCTGGCCGTCACGATTCTGATCATGCTGGCCATCGATCTGTACCGGCACCGCGATGATCATGAGCCCAGCCCTCGCGAAGCCACGATCGAGACGCTCGGCTGGATCTCGGTCGGTCTGCTGTTCAGCGTGGTGGTCCTGTTCGGTTTCGGCGACGACGGCGGCGCCGCCTGGGGCGAGTACATCAGCGGCTATCTCATCGAGAAGTCACTCAGCATCGACAACGTGTTCGTCTGGGCGATCCTCTTCTCGACCATGAAGATCCCGCTGAAGTATCAGCACCGAGTGCTGTTCTGGGGCATCTTCGGCGCTCTCGTCCTGCGCCTGATCTTCATCCTCGTCGGCAGCGCCCTGATCGCCGCCTTCTCCTGGTTGCTCGTCGTGTTCGGTGCGTTCCTGGTGTTCACTGGGCTCAAGATCATTCGCCACCGCGAAGACGAGGGCGAGCACACCTCGACCGTCGGGCTCGGGCTGCTGAAGCGGTTCATGCCGGTCACCGACGAGCTCGACGGACACAACTTCTTCACCGTCCAGAACGGCAGACGGGCAGCGACTCCGCTCTTCGCAGCCCTGGTCGTCGTCGAGTTCACCGACGTGATCTTCGCCCTCGACTCGGTTCCCGCCGTCCTGGCCGTTTCGAACGAGCCCTTCATCGTGTTCGCCTCGAACGCCTTCGCCATTCTCGGACTCCGGGCGATGTACTTCCTGCTGGCCAACGCCCGCGAGCGGTTCCACTACCTCTCTCACGCCCTCGGTGGCATCCTGATCTTCGTCGGCATCAAGATGGCTGCGAGCCACTGGTACCACCTCAACACCTACGTGAGCCTCGGCGGCGATTCTCGTGATGCTGGTGGCCGCCGTGCTCTTCTCGGAGCGCAAGGCCCGCCAGATGGGCGTCACCGGTCGAGAGCTCGCCGAGCCAACACGATCACTGACGACATTCGCTGATCAGCTCGCGAAAATTTGCTGAGATTCCATGTTGGCCTCGACCGCGACGAGCGTCTTAGTCTTAGCACTCGTCCATTGAGAGTGCTAACGCCCGGAGGGCACCAACGCATGAACCTGCAACCACTCGAGGATCGGATTGTCATCCGTCCCAAAGATGCCGAGGCCACCACGGCCAGCGGTCTGGTCATCCCCGACACCGCCAAGGAGAAGCCCCAGCAGGGTGAAGTCCTGGCCGTCGGCGCCGGTCGCCGAGGCGACAACGGCGACCTCATCCCCATGGATGTCTCCGTCGGCGACGTCGTCGTCTACTCCAAGTACGGAGGCACCGAGATCGCCAGCAACGGCGAAGACCTGCTCATCCTCAACGCTCGCGACGTGCTCGCGATCGTGAAGTAAGGAAGCCCACATGGCAAAGATCATCAAATTCGACGACGAAGCGCGCCGCGCTCTCGAGTCCGGTGTGAACCAGCTCGCCAACGCGGTCAAGGTCACGCTCGGTCCGAAGGGACGCAATGTCGTCCTCGACAAGAAGTTCGGCGCACCGACCATCACCAACGACGGTGTCTCCATCGCTCGCGAGATCGAGCTCGAAGACCCCTTCGAGAACATGGGCGCCCAGCTCGTGAAGGAAGTCGCCACCAAGACCAACGACGTCGCCGGTGACGGAACCACCACCGCCACCGTCCTCGCTCAGGCCCTCATCAAGGAAGGCCTCCGCAACGTCGCTGCCGGCGCCAACCCGATGGGCCTCAAGCGCGGCATCGAAGCGGCAGTCGCCGCGGCGGTCCAGTCGATTGCCGAGTTCTCGAAGGAGATCGACAGCAAGGCGGAGATCGCTCAGGTCGCCTCCATCTCGGCTGCCGACGACAACGTCGGCAAGGTGCTCGCCGACGCCATCGACAAGGTCGGCAAGGACGGCGTCGTCACCATCGAAGAGTCGAACACCTTCGGCATCGAGCTCGAGTTCACCGAGGGCATGCAGTTCGACAAGGGCTACATCAGCCCGTACTTCGTCACCGACGCCGAGCGTCAGGAAGCGGTCCTCGAGGATCCGTACATCCTGTTCAACCAGGGCAAGATCAGCTCGGTGCAGGATCTCCTGCCGGTGCTCGAGAAGGTCAGCCAGACCGGCAAGCCTCTCGTGATCATCGCCGAGGACATCGACGGCGAAGCCCTCGCCACGCTCGTGGTGAACAAGATCCGCGGCATCTTCGCCTCGGTTTCGATCAAGGCCCCAGGCTTCGGCGAGCGTCGCAAGGCGATGCTGCAGGACATGGCCATCCTCACCGGTGGTCAGGTCATCTCCGAAGAGGTCGGGCTCAAGCTCGACGGTGTCACGCTCGACATGCTGGGCACCGCCCGCAAGGTCACGGTCACCAAGGACGCCACGACGATCATCGAAGGCGCCGGCGACAAGGCCGACGTCGACGGTCGCGTCAACCAGATCAAGGCCGAGATCGAGAACACCGATTCCGACTGGGATCGCGAGAAGCTCCAGGAGCGTCTTGCGAAGCTGGCCGGCGGCGTTGCCGTCGTCAAGGTCGGAGCGGCCACCGAGGTCGAGCTCAAAGAGAAGAAGCACCGCATCGAGGACGCCCTTTCGGCAACCCGTGCTGCGCTCGAGGAAGGCATCGTCGCTGGTGGCGGCACCGCCCTCTTGCGTGCTCGCCCTTCCGTGGCCAAGGTCGTCAAGAAGCTCAAGGGTGACGAGGAAACCGGCGCACGCGCCGTCTTCCGTGCCCTCGAGGCCCCGACTCGGCTCATTGCCGAGAATGCCGGGCTCGAAGGCGCCATCTGGGTCACCAAGGTGGAAGAGGCCGAGGGCAACTTCGGACTCAACGCAGCCACCGGCGAGATCGTCGATCTCGTCGATGCCGGCATCACCGACCCGGCCAAGGTCACCCGTGCTGCGCTGCAGAATGCGGCTTCGATCGCTGCGCTGCTGCTCACGACCGAATCCCTCATCGCTGACGCCCCCGAAGAGGGTGGCGGCGGTGGCATGCCCGACATGGGCGGCATGGGCGGCATGGGCGGCATGATGTAGTCCAGGTTCAACCGCGAAGAAGGCCGGGCCCGGAAACGGGCCCGGCCTTTCTCGTTTTCATCGGCGCCGGTGGCGCTTCAGCTGTGGCGTCAGCTGGTTTCTGTCAGGCGCTGGTACTCCGCCGACTCGGCAAAGACCACCACCATCGAGCTGCGGGTGATTCGCCCGCTGCTGAGCATGTCGAGCCAGAAGACCCGACCGCCGGCGTCAGGCGTGCGGTTCATGAGCTCGCCGTAGACGAAGTCGACCCATTCCTCATCGGTGTCTTCGATGATTCGGTTGCCGAAGGTCGTCCGGAACTCGACCGAGTCTGCGAACATCTCGATCATCCGTGCGAGCGTCATTCCGCTCTCGCGCTGCCCGGCCCAGTAGCCGAAGCCACCGGCGTCGGGCAGACGGCCCAGCATTGCCGAGTAGATTCGAACGACCTGACCATCGATGCCGGTGGAACCGGCGTACGGGTTGACGGGAGCCGTCACGTTCACTGCGACCGAGACGGCAACGGTGCCGCCCTTGCCGTCAGTCAAGGTGAGGCTGACAGTGTCAGCACCGACGTAGCCGGCAGCCGCCGTGTAGGTCACGGCCTGGGCACCGCTCTTGGCGGCGCTGCCATTCGTGGCAGTTGCCGACCCGACCAGGACCGAGAGCACGTCGCCGTCGATGTCGACGCCGCAAGGCGCAACATTGATGACGATCGGCTTGCCGCTCTCAGCCGCGATCCCGGTACACGTTTGTGCCGTCGGTGTGTCGTTCACGGCGGTGATGGTGACGTCGACGGTTGCCTCGGCTGAGGCGTCGTCGGTGTCGGTGGTCGTGACCGTGAAGGAGTCGGTCGCCGTTGTAGTTGGCGGCGGGGGTGTAGATGACGTTGCTGCCATCGATGACGGCGGTTCCGTTGGTGGGACCGTCGCCGATCTGGATGGTGGAGGTTTCGTCTTCGATGTCGCTGAAGGTCATCGGGATGGAGACGGCTTCGTCTTCATCGGTGGTGGCTTCAGTGTCGTCGATGGTGGGTGTGTCGTTCACGGGGTTGATGGTGACGTCGACGGTTGCCTCGGCTGAGGCGTCGTCGGTGTCGGTGGTCGTGACCGTGAAGGAGTCGGTCGCCGTTGTAGTTGGCGGCGGGGGTGTAGATGACGTTGCTGCCATCGATGACGGCGGTTCCGTTGGTGGGACCGTCGCCGATCTCGATGGTGGAGGTTTCGTCTTCGATGTCGCTGAAGGTCATCGGGATGGAGACGGCTTCGTCTTCATCGGTGGTGGCTTCAGTGTCGTCGATGGTGGGTGTGTCGTTCACGGGGTTGATGGTGACGTCGACGGTTGCCTCGGCTGAGGCGTCGTCGGTGTCGGTGGTCGTGACCGTGAAGGAGTCGTCGCCGTTGTAGTTGGCGGCGGGGGTGTAGATGACGTTGCTGCCATCGATGACGGCGGTTCCGTTGGTGGGACCGTCGCCGATCTGGATGGTGGAGGTTTCGTCTTCGATGTCGCTGAAGGTCATCGGGATGGAGACGGCTTCGTCTTCATCGGTGGTGGCTTCAGTGTCGTCGATGGTGGGTGTGTCGTTCACGGGGTTGATGGTGACGTCGACGGTTGCCTCGGCTGAGGCGTCGTCGGTGTCGGTGGTCGTGACCGTGAAGGAGTCGGTGCCGTTGTAGTTGGCGGCGGGGGTGTAGATGACGTTGCTGCCATCGATGACGGCGGTTCCGTTGGTGGGACCGTCGCCGATCTCGATGGTGGAGGTTTCGTCTTCGATGTCGCTGAAGGTCATCGGGATGGAGACGGCTTCGTCTTCATCGGTGGTGGCTTCAGTGTCGTCGATGGTGGGTGTGTCGTTCACGGGGTTGATGGTGACGTCGACGGTTGCCTCGGCTGAGGCGTCGTCGGTGTCGGTGGTCGTGACCGTGAAGGAGTCGGTCGCCGTTGTAGTTGGCGGCGGGGGTGTAGATGACGTTGCTGCCATCGATGACGGCGGTTCCGTTGGTGGGACCGTCGCCGATCTGGATGGTGGAGGTTTCGTCTTCGATGTCGCTGAAGGTCATCGGGATGGAGACGGCTTCGTCTTCATCGGTGGTGGCTTCAGTGTCGTCGATGGTGGGTGTGTCGTTCACGGGGGTGATCTCGATCGAGACCAGACCCTCGCCGACGAGCTCGTCGTCATCAGTCACGAGCACCGAGATTTCGGCCGTACCGACCCAGTTGGTCGGCGGAGTGAAGGTGAGCGTGGTGCCGACGAGGGTCACCGTGTCCTCAGCGTCGGAGCCTGGAATCGTGACATCGCCGATCGAAACGTCGAGTGTGATGTTGTCCGGGTCGACGTCATCGACGGTGAGTTCGACGACAACGGCGTTGTCCTCCAAACCTGACGTCGACACGTCCTCGATCGTCGGCTCATCGGCGACCGGAGAAATCGTGAGATTCACGCTGGCCACGGAAAGCGATGTGCCGTCGTATGCGTAGTAGACGAAGGAGTCAGCGCCGAACACGTTCGCGTTCGGGGTGTAGAGCACCTCGCCGGCCGACGATCTCGGTGGTTCCGAGCTCGGCCGATCCAACGGACCAGATGGAGAGCACGTCGCCATCGATGTCGGTGTCGTTGTCGAGCACATCGATGCTGACCGGAATGTCTTCATCGGTGGTGATGCCGCTGTCGGTGTTGGCATCGGGGCGGTCGTTGAACGGGGTGACGGTCACGGTCACGGTGGCCGTTGCGGTCTCGCAAACACCGCATTCGACCTCGCTGACACCGGATGCGTCGTATTCGATGGCGCCCGACGGCTCGATCACGTAGGTGAAGACGAGCTCACCGTGGAAGTCGGGATCGGGCTCGACTCGAATCCGGTTTCCGGCGATGGCCGTGAACCCGTCGGCCGGTTGCTCGACGGAGACGATCCTGAGATCGAATCCGTCGACGTCGAGGTCGTTGTCGAGTACCGAGACGTAGACCACAGAGTCTTCGCGAACTTCGTCGACGTCGTCACCGGCCGTGGTCGGATCGGGTTGGGCAACGACCGTGACGAAGACGGTGACGGCTTCCGATGACAGCGCCGGCTCGGTGCTGCTCTCGATTGCCTGGTAGGTGAAGCTGAAGGTGCCGAAGTAGTTCTCGGCCGGAGTGAAGAGCAGGCCGGCGGCATCTGCGGTGAGCGTGCCCTGGCCGGATCGGTCATCGATGCTGTCGAGATCGACCGAGAGTTCGTCACCATCGACGTCGCTGTCGTTCGACAGAACGGGCAACACGGTGGGGGTGTCTTCGAGAACGAGGACCGAGGTCTCCTCGTTGAAATCCGCGTCGTTCTGGCTCTCGTTCGTGTAGTCGTCGCCGGTCGCAACCGGCGCGTCGTTCTCGGGAGCAATGTTCACGGTGATCGTGACGGTGACTTCGTCACCGGTGGTGCCGTCCGAGATCTCGACGGTGAAGGTGTCTTGGCCGTTCTCGTTCGAATCGGGTGTGTAGACGAGCGTCATCACACCTTCGACGTCGACGAGGGCGGCGGTTCCCTTGGTGGGGTTCACGCCGTCGACATTCACGCCGTCATGCCGATTGCGCTGAGGACGAGCGTGTCGCCGTCACCGTCGGTCTGGCCGGGGGTCAGAACGGCGATGGTGGTCTGGTCGTCGTCTTCGTCGAGTGGGACGGTGACGGGGCTGACGGTGAATGCATCGTCGTCGACGTTCGTGACTGCGAGGAACACGGTGGCGGTGGATCCACCGTTGAGTGCGTAGGTGAAGCTGATGTCGGCGAGGTCGTCGCCAACGTGGGTGAAGAGGATCTTGCCGTCGTCGTCGCCGCCGTCATCGATGACGGTGGCAGTGTGGCCGGCCGGGGGATTGGTCGACACAACCGCGAGGTCTCCGCCGTCTGGGTTCGTGTCGTTGGCGAGGACGTCGAGGATCACAAATCCTTCCTCGTCCACGGTCGCGAACGGCGTCTCTGCGGTGCCGTCGTCTTCCGCTCCGGGAAGGTCGTCGAGCGGGTTGATCGTGAGGTACACCGTGGCGGTGTTGCCTCCGACGACGCCGTAGGTGAAGCTGTCGGTGAGCGTGTCGCTCCCGTCATGGGTGTAGTAGATCGTGGTGCCGTCGAAAGCGAGTTCTGCGGTGCCGTTCGTCGGCTGGTTCGTCGGATCCGTGATCGATTCGGCATCGATGACAACGGTCTCGACGTCGTTGTCGTAGTCGTTGGTGAGAACGGAGAGGAACACTGAGTCGCCCTCGTCGACCGCTGCGAACGGCGTCTCTGCGGTGCCGTCGTCCACTGCAACCGGTGCGTCGTCGACAGCGGTGATCGTGATTTCCACCGTCGCAGGTGGGGACTGGTTGCCATCGACGTCGGCGATCACGTACGTGAAGCTGTCGGTCGTGGCCGTGTCCGAGGTCGGTTCATAGGTGAGGGAGGCAGGTGTGCCGGGCTCGCCGACGACCGCAGGTGTGTACGTGACGGTGCCGGCGACATCGGTCGTGTCGACGCTGAAGATCGCGAACGCATCGCCGTCGACATCGCGGTCGTTGCTGAGGATGTCGGCGAGAATGTCGATCGCCGGGCCGTTCTCGACGAGTTCGCCGGTCAAAGGCAGGACATCGTTGAAGGCTTCAGGATTGTCCGGTGATCCCGTGATGAGGACGTCGACCGTCTCGGTCTCCGTCGTGCCATCCTGGGTCACGGTGTAGGTGAAGGCGTCGGTCCCGAAGGCATCCGGATCGGGGGTGTACGTCAGCTTCACGATCTTGCCGCTGATGACGACTTCACCGACGGTGCCCTTCGTGCCCTGGGTGTAGCTGTCGATGACAGGCTTCTTGCCGTCGAGGCCGTCCTTGTCGTTCAACAAGACGTTGAGAAGGTTTTCGTCCTCGAGTTCGCTGTCCTCGGCAACGGTGAACTCGTCCGGTTCGGCAATGCCGCCCGGCTCTGCACTCGCGGCGATTGGTGTCGCCATGGTCGTGGCAGCGACCAGGCCGGCTGCAAGAGCCCGTCCCAACCAGCTCTTCTGGATACCCAACATCTTCGTCCTATCCAGTCCGGCCCCTATTTGAGGCAGGACAGGTGGGACTTCGGCCCAGCAACGGCCGAAATGAGCGTTGGTCCCAGAAGGGGCCGAAGTCCTGCTGGTCGTTCAGCGAGCAGGATGCCGTGATCGCCATCGACCATCGCCGCTGCTGGAGCCGTCAGCACCGCCCTTCTCGCTTTGGAACTAGGTTGCGGTGCAGGATCATGAAGGCACTCCACCCCGACACCCTGAGCGTCGAGCAGATTCGAGTCTGGTCGGTCGATCTCGCCGGACTCCTCGACGCGAACGACCCCACCACGTCCGTCCCGACCTGTGGCGAGTGGACCCTCGCCGATCTGGTCTGGCACCTCACCGAGGTACAGCTGTTCTGGGAGCACATCATCGGTCATCGTCCGGCCGGGCCAGAGACATACGACCGGCCAGACCGTCCGCCGGACCCCGAGCTGGCAGTCGGCCTGCGATCCTCGGCCGACCGATTGACATTGCTCCTCGAGGCCGCCGACCCTGCCGATCACGCGTGGAGCTGGTCAGACGATCACACGGTCGGCTTCTCGATCCGTCGGCAGATCCACGAGAGCCTCGTGCATCGCATCGACGGAGCACTCGCCGTTGGTCAACCCGGTCCAGATGTGTCGTCCGAACTGGCCGCTGACGGGGTCGACGAGCTGATTCGCGTGATGATCAGTGGAACCCCGTCGTGGGCGACGTTCGAGCCGACGCCCGGCGTCCTCTCGATCCGAGCCACCGACACCGACGATCGATGGACACTGCAGCCCGGCCGGGTCATCGGGACCGAGCCAACGAGCCGGAAACACCTCGAGCTCGACGGCTACGAGGTGACGGACGACGCTCCGGTAGAGGCGGTCATCGAGGCTCCGGCACTCGACCTCCTTCTGTGGATGTGGGGTCGACGTGGCGACGCTGCGATCCGGGTCGAGCCGCGGGATCAGGCGTCGCTGGCCGCCCGACTTCGGCGCACCGTCAGCGATGCCACGCAATGACCGGAACCGACGTCAACCGATCGCCGATTCCATCAGCCCGTCCGTCGTGCCAGCTCCTGCCGCACACGACCGATGATCGAGATCACGGCCATGGCTCCACCCACGATGCCGATGGCTGCGGCGAGGCCGTAACCGGCAGATCGGATGCCGTCGTCGGCCCGTGATGACGCCAATGCGAAGAGCAGCGCGCTCAACGACGTGAAGCTCACTTGGACGAGGGTGATGACCCACGGGAGGGTTCGGACTCCCTGGTGATGGGTGTACCAACTCGTCGCCGCGAGGAGCCACGCCACCGGGATGATGGCTGGGCCGCCGCCGCCATCGGCGGTCAGGTCGGACAGCTCTGTCGCCGCGAAGACCGAGGCCGAGATCAGTCCGAGTAATGCCGAAGACGCAGCCCAGTTACGGGGCCGGGCGAATCGCTTCCACGTCTCGACCGCGATCGGCTGGAGCGCTGCCGCGGCACACAGGTAGCCGATCGAACCCAGCCCGCCGCGCGAACCAACCACCAGCGAGACGAACACCAGGCCGAGTGCTCCCGCAAGCAGCCGGAACATCGACGAGGACCGGATCGGCTGATTCACCATGGCAGTCTGGCGCCGTCGGCGTGCCGCCGGTCGGTGGTCGTTCGCTGGGTCAACCAGCCGTCCTCGACGCTGGAGTCGGTGTTGGAGCAGCCGCCGTCGGCTTCGCGCTGGTATGAAAGCGAAACCGCGGTCGGCGCCACGTATGTTCCGTCGAGCGTTGCCGCCCCGAGGCTCGACCATTTGGCCTCGACCGGCGCAGCATCACAATCGGCGAACGCCTCGGTCCACACCATCGGGGCGACGAGATGGTCGGCATCGACGAACAGCTCTCGGATGATCGTCGTCGTGTCGTTGCCCAGGTCGGTGACCGAACCCCGCCACCGCCCGGGCGCAACCAGCCCGATCTCGAGGCGGTACGAGACGCCGGCTCGCCACGGATAGTCGAAGGTGTTGGCGTTGCCGAGGCTCGAGTGCAACGTGGAACCCGTGCCGTCGAGGACGCCTCCTCCGTCGGCCCGATCGTGGTAGCCGCCCCAGTTGACCGCGCCGGATCCGGGGTGCCGCGGGTGGTGTTGCAGCCCGATGTGGCCAGCACCGCGTGCGACCGGCCCCGACCGGAATGAGGCCTGTAGCGCCCAGAAGTAGAGGGCCGGGACGACCGGTCGGCTCGCGATCTCGAGGATGGCGGACACGGCTCGAAGCGGAACAGCGGGTAGATCCCATCTGGCATGGAACGATGACGCACCGTTGCTCGACGATGGTGGCCCGGTGAGCCGACGATCCGATGGCATCGCACAAGGGTGCCACGGACCAGGGCTGACAGCGGTGCGAGCGGTAACCTCTCGGGATGGAACGACCCCCCGTGGACAAGACGAAACTCCTCGGGGCGGCTGCGACGGCCGGAGAAGGATCCTGAGCTTCCGGCCGCCCTCGGGCCGGGGTGGACGGCAGGTCATCCCTCGGCCACACGATGCTCGTTTGGGCAACCCGCCCTCCTGGGCACGACTCACCCCGGATGAGCGTTCGTTCACCGTCGCCGATCTGGTGAGGATGGTCGATCCGATCGGCGATCCCGATCCCGGACACGTCGACGGACGGCCACCGGCCGCCGTGCTCGCTCCGATCTACGACTCCACCGAAGGTGCGACCCTGATCCTGACCCGACGGGCCTGGCATCTGCGCAGCCACACCGGAGAGGTCAGTTTCCCAGGTGGGAGATTCGAACCGCTCGACGCCGACCTCCGGGCCACCGCTCTCCGCGAGAGCCATGAGGAGATCGGGCTCGACCCCTCGCTCGTCGATGTCGTCGGGAGGCTTCCCCAGCTCATCACGGTGTCATCGCCGGCGGCGATCGTGCCGTATGTCGGTGTCCTTGCCGAGCGTCCAAAGCTGTTGGCCGACCCGGGCGAGGTGGACGCCGTCCTGGACATCTCGATTCGAGAGCTCCTGGATCCTGACATCTACCGCGAGGAGATCTGGCTGCGCAACGGCGTCGAGTTCGGGGTCACCTTCTTCGAACTCGAAGGCGACACGCTCTGGGGGGCGACCGCTCGCATGCTCTGCAGCCTGTTCGATCGCCTGACCGATGAGCAGATCCCAGAGCCTTGAGCGGTCACGCCGGGCTGAGCAGCGCCGAACCGAAACTCACACCGAATCGCACGCACCAGATGTCGACCAGGTCGTAACGATCGAGATCGATGTCGACCGGCAATTCGTAGTTCTGCTCACCGATGTTGCCCTTGAGGTCACCGAGATCGATGTAGTCGTTCGGGTCATTGGACGACCGAAGGTAGACGTTGAGGTCGGGGCCGTTGTCGGTCTCGAACGCCTCGAACCGCAAGAAGGTCTGGGATCCGTCGGTGATCGTGAAGCCGTTTCCCGACGTGGGGTGATCGCCGTCGACGAACGTGCCGGTCGTCAAAACGACGACCTCGGCGACCTCGTCTGAGCTGGCCGTCTCCTCGATTGTCTGATCCGTCGATGCTGGAATCGAGTCGACGGGATCGGTCGAAGCGACGTCCGACGTCTCGGTCGGCGGAGGGCTCGACGACGGACGTCGAACGGGTTGGCCTCGGCCACCTCGTCGTCGATGAAGAGCGTGTGTACGCCGAACACACCGATCGCCAGGTACGCCACGACGGCGATCAGAACGGTGCCGCCGACGATGAGCAAGGACCTCGTGTGATTTCGCATGAATCCTCCAACCGGCGGAGGTTCCCGATTCTGCCGATGGGTCGCGCCGTTCTCCAGGTGTTCAGGATTCGGCACGGCACCGACCGGCGTACCTGCAAGAATCGGCGGTCGTGATCTCGCTCTCTCTGGCCCAGGCTCGCCGAATCGCTCTTCGCGCCCAGGGTTTCGGCGAGCCCGCGCCATCGGGACGCGTCGATGTCAGGCACTTCAGACGGGTCCTCGATCGAATGACGATCCTGCAGCTCGACTCGGTCAACGTCGTGTGCCGCTCCCACTTCCTGCCGGTCTTCGCTCGACTCGGCCCGTACGATCGAGATCAGCTCGATGCCTGGCTCTGGCGGTCGGGTGAGAACCACGAGTATCTGGCTCATGAGGCCTCGATCACGTCGATGGAGCTGTATCCGCTGCTTCGTCACCGGATGGCGTTGCGACGATGGAAGTCGGGTGCGGCGTTCCGCGACGAGAACCCGGAGTACCTGGCTGCGCTGCGAGCCGAGATCGACGAGCGCGGCCCTTTGTCAGTGAAGGACTTGTCCGACCCGGGTGGCAGGACAGGGCCGTGGTGGGGTTGGTCGAAGGGCAAACTCGGACTCGAGGTCATGTACATCGCCGGCGAGCTGTCGATCGCCGAGAGGACCAGCTCGTTCCTCACTCACTACGACCTGCCGGAGCGGGTCGTCCCCCACGACTTCAGCTCTGCTCCCGAGATCGAGCCGATCGCGGCGAGACGCGAGATGGTGTTGCTCGGCGCCCGCAGTCACGGCATCGGCACCGACAAGGACCTTGCGGACTATTTCCGGCTGAAGGTCACCGACTGCCGTCCACTGCTGGACGAGCTCGTCGCCGAGGGTCTGCTTCTCCAGGCCGAGGTGGAGGGATGGAATGAGCCGGCCTACCTCCATCCGGAGGCCACCCGGCCACGCTCGATGAACGCACGAGCGCTGCTGAGCCCGTTCGATCCGGTCGTCTGGTTCCGGCCACGGGCCGAACGCCTCTTCGATTTCCACTACCGCATCGAGATCTACGTGCCCGAACCCAAACGCGTCCACGGGTACTACGTGCTGCCCTTTCTGCTCGGGGACCGGATCGTCGGCCGCGTCGACCTGAAGGCCGACCGGAAGTCGGGTGCGCTGATGGCCAAAGCAGCTTTCATGGAGCCGGGGAACGACGCCGACGTCGTGGCTCCTGCTCTTGCCGAGACACTCCAGGAGCTGGCCGAATGGCTGGGCCTCGACGAGGTCACGGTCGGGCGAAAGGGCGATCTCTCAGGTCCACTCGCTTCGGTCGGAGCATGATCGGCCGACGCATCGCCGATGGGCTGCTGGTTGCCGCGATGGTGCTGGGTTCGATCTCTGGCTGGCTGACCTGGACGGTCTCGGGATCGGCCGAGAGGAACAGCTACGCGTCGCTTCGAGCGGCACAGCGACTCGGCATCGAACAGTTGACGCCGTTCCGTGTGCTGTGGTTCTGCGTCCCGGTGGCCGCGCTCGGGCTGGTGGCGCTGCTCCTGGCTCGACGTCGCGGCCCGGCATTGATCTCGGGTGGCATCGTCGGACTGGTACTGATCGGCTTCGGCGGAGCCGTGCTGCTGACGCCGGTCGCGTCCGGTGTGGGACCATGGTTGTCGTGTCTCAGCGGTGCCGTGGCGGTCATCGTGTCGATCTCGCATATTGCTCAAGGGGTCGGACGATCGTGACGTTGGTCCCGGGGCACGCAATCGTGCATTGAACGTCCGGAGGGTGACCTTTCATGACCGATCCGATTCTGCCGAACGACCCACGACGGGTCGAGCCGACAGTCCCGAACCCATCCGCAATTCCCCAGGTCGTCCCTCCGGCACTGCAAGGACCGGCCGGTTCGCCTCCGCGGCCGAACCCGCCCCCGGTGTACACCCCGCCGCCCGCACCCGCGCCACCTACGCCTCCGCCCGCGTTCGCCATGCCGCCGACGCCGCCGGCCGGGTTCGGTACGCCGCCCCCGCCCCCTGGCGGGCCCGGCTCCATCGCGCCCAGTGCCTTCGGTGACACGAGTTTCCTGAACGACACCACAACCGTGCAGGACCGGGTCGACACGTCATCCGGCATCGTGGCCAGGGTCGGCCTGATTGCTGCCGCGATCGCTGTCGCCGGCGGTGGCGCCTTCGCAGTGAGCCGCGCCCTCTCGGAGCCGGCCGGCGCCCAGTCGCCGGAAGAGGCGGTGACGGAGATGTTCGCCGCCGTCGAGAACGAGGATGTGATCGGTCTCACCGAGATGATGCTCCCGAGTGAGCGCGAGTCCATGGTCGAGCCCATGATCGATCTCTTCGCCGAGCTCGAACGGCTCGAGCTTCTCGACGCCGACTACGACCCAGCAGCGGCTGCGGAAGCCGCCGAAGGACTCGATTTCACCGTCACCGGGCTCGACTTCACCACGACATCGCTCGGTGAGGGTGTGGCCCGTGCCGACATCACGGCCGGCGTCGTCACCGTGACGGGCGACATCGATGACATTCCCTTCGGTGATCGTGCCGACCGCGAGCTCGGCCCGGATGTGCTTTCCGAAACGATCAATGAGGAGATCGTCGACTTCTCGGACGAGACGGACGCCGAATTCGTCATCGTCGAAGAAGACGGCTCCTGGTACGTGAGCTTCTGGTACACGGTCGCCGAGGCCGCTCGTACCCAAGCCGGCGAACCGGTCCCGAGTTTCGGTGCCGGGGTCGTGCCGGTCGGTGCTGACTCTCCAGAGGGCGCCGTTCGCCTGATGCTGGAGGAGGCCGTCGATCTCGACGCAGAAGGCGTGATCTCTTCGCTCGATCCGTCCGAGTTCCGTGCGTTGTACGACTACGCACCGCTGTTCCTCGACGATGCCGACGCCGGTGTCGCCGAGTTACGCCAGCAGCTCGCCGAAAACGACGTCTCCTGGAGTCTGGACCGTGTCGACCTGAGCAGCGGCGAGAGCCGCGGCCGCACCGTCGTGCAGATCAACGGCTTCGCCTTCAGCGCAACCGGTGACGGCCAATCGGTCTCGGCCGATTTCGACGGCGACTGCATCACGATCATCGTCGATCAGCAGATCGACGAGACCTGCATCGACGAGCAGATGAACGGCCTCGAACTGCCGCCGGCCTACGCCGATTTCGTCGAGGAATACACCTCCGGCATCACGGTGGTCGAGCGCGACGGTCGCTGGTATGTGAGCGGGATGCCGACGATCATCGGCGCCTATACCGATCTTCTTGCATCGCTCGAGCCCCAGGACATCGACGAGTTCACCTCGTTCTTCAAGGACTCCCTGGATGGGGCGCTCGGTTCCGGGGTCGGCGACCTGTTCGGCGGAGCCGGTGACTTCACTTCTGTGAGTCCAGAGCCGGACCCGTTCCTCATCGAAGAGGATCCCTTCTTCGAAGAGGAAGAGGATCCCTTCTTCGAAGAGGACGACCCATTCGACTACGTCCAGCCTGACCTCACCCAGGACGCCATCGACACGATGCTCCCCGGACTCGACATCTCAGCGTCTGATGCCGATTCCGCCTACTTCGCCAGTGCGACCGGATTCCCTGCGACCTGGTACGTCTGGGCCTACGACTTCGACACAGGCGCCAGCGTGGAAGTCGTTGCCTTCGATGTCACTGCGCAGGAGCTGACCGCGGCGATGGACGAGAGTTTCGCCTACGAACGAGTCGACGTGCCTGGCCTCCCCGAAGGAGCGGTGGCCTTCGATTGGCCAGACGTCGATCGAGCGGTCGTGATCGACAACTACATCGTGTCTGCCTACTTCAACGACGACGGAAGCAGCGAGGCGCTCCTCCTCCGCCAGGTCCAGGCCATTGCCGACCGCTGACCCTGGTGGATCGGGCGACTACCATCCGCCCATGCCCACTCTTTCCTTCGAAGGTGAAACCCACGACGAGATCGTGCAGAAGGTGCGCCGTTGGCTGGCCTCGGTCGACGGCAACCTGGCCGGGGCGATGGGTGCGGCCGACGTCATCAACCAGTCAGCCGAGCTGACGAAAGACGTGCTCCGGGTGGTGGCGCAATCCGCACCCGGCAGCATCGGCGAGAGCGAACTCATCAAGGCGCTCACCACCATGGGCTACAAGGCCACCGACCAGACGCGAGAGGCGGCGCTCAACGCCCTCGACGCGGTGGAGACGGCCACGGGCGGCTCGGTCGTCCGCAAGGCGGCCACCTCGGGCACGAAGGCCGTGTTCGAGATGAACACCGCGATCGCCAAGCAACTGCTGAAGGCCGTCGTCAAGGACTGACATCCCGAACTGTCCGCGAGAGATGGGGCTGGTCGCTCGTCGGCCCCACTAGCCTGACCCCTTTCTCGTGGGGAGCTGATCGTGGCAGAACTCGACATCGGACTGGGAAAGTCGGCCCGGCGAGCGTATGACCTTGACGACCTGGCGTTGCTGCCGAGCCGTCGCACCCGGGAGACCAACCTCGTTGATCTGTCATGGCAGATCGATGCGTACTCGTTCGACATCCCGATCATCGGATCGGCCATGGACAGCGTCACCAGTCCGGCCACCGCGATCGCCCTCGACAAGCTCGGAGGACTCGGGATCCTCGATCTCGAAGGCGTCTGGACCCGCCACGCCGACCCGACCGATGCCCTCGTCGAGCTGGTCGAGATGGACGCAGAACAGGTGCGTGCCCGGCTCCGTGAGCTGTACTCGGCGCCGGTCGATCACGACTTGGTGACCCAACGCATCGCTGAACTCCACGCAGCTGGCGGGTATGCCGCCGGTTCGGTGTCGCCCCGCAGAGTCGCATCGATGGCATCGACGCTGCTCGAGGCCGAGCTCGACCTGCTCGTCATCCAGGGAACCGTGATTTCGGCCGAGCACGTCTCGTCGTCCGAGGACCCCCTGAACCTCAAGCGGTTCGTCCGCGACCTCGAGACACCGGTGATCGTCGGCGGTTGCGTCAGCTACCAGGCGGCGCTCCACCTGATGCGGACCGGCGCCGCTGGTGTTCTGGTCGGTGTCGACGGTGGTCGGGCATCAACGACCGGCTGGGTCACCGGTGTGGGGTCGGCACTGGCAACCGCCGTGGCCGATGTCCGAGCCGCGAGGATGCGTCACCTCGACGAGACCGGCGTCTACGTGCACGTCATCGCCGACGGTGGGATCAGCTCCGGTGGCGACATCGCGAAGGCTGTGGCCTGTGGGGCCGATGCGGTGATGATGGGGACGGCACTGGCCAGGGCCGACGAGGCTCCTGGTGCCGGATGGCACTGGGGTCGATCGATCGCTCACCCCGAGCTCCCCCAGGGGACACTGGTCCAGATCGACCAGGTCGGTTCCCTCGAACAGATCCTCAACGGCCCGGCGAACGAGGGTGATGGTCGCACCAACATCGTCGGCGCCCTTCGCCAGTCGATGGCGACACTGGGATTCGAACGGCTCAAGGACCTGCAGAAGGCGGAAGTGATGGTCGTGTCATGAGTGCGTCTGCCGTTGCCGGGGGAGCGAGCACCGCCGCCCCCGACCAGGTGGTCCTGGTCGTCGACTTCGGGGCCCAGTACGCCCAGCTGATCGCCCGCCGTGTACGTGAGCTGCGGGTGTACTCCGAGATCGTGCCCCACGACATCACCGCGGCGGAGATCGCCGATCGGGCCCCGAGCGCCATCGTGCTCTCCGGGGGACCGAAGAGCGTGCATGTCGAAGGTGCACCTCGGCTCGACCCCGCCATCTACGAGCTCGGCATCCCGATTCTCGGCATCTGTTACGGCGCCCAGCTGATTCCGCAACAGCTCGGCGGCGTGGTGGGCCGCAACGATCGCGGCGAATACGGCCGCACGGTCGTCCATCGCATTCCCGGATCGACGTCTGCGTTGCTGCACACCGGCATTCCCGACGAGCAGATCGTCTGGATGAGCCACTATCGATGCGGTCACCGAGGTGCCAGACGGATTCGTCGCCACCGCCAGCGCACCGAATGCGCCCATTGCCGCCTACGAGAACGTCGAACGCAAGATCTACGGCGTGCAGTACCACCCTGAGGTCGTGCACACGCCCCACGGCATGGCGGTGCTCGAACAGTTCCTCTGGCGTGAAGCCGGCTGCACGCCGAACTGGACCATGGGGTCCATCATCGATCAGTCGGTCGAGGCCATCCGGGCCCAGGTGGGCGACGCCAGGGTGATCTGCGCCTTGAGCGGTGGCGTCGACTCTGCTGTCGCCGCGGCAATGGTGCACAAGGCCGTGGGCGACCAACTCACGTGTATCTACGTCGATACCGGTCTGATGCGGCTGAACGAGTCCGACCAGGTGGTCGAGACGTTCGAGAAACACCAGGGCATCGAACTGATCCATGTCACGGCCGGCGAGCAGTACTTCGAGAAGCTGGCCGGTGTCACCGAGCCCGAGGCCAAACGCAAGATCATCGGCGAGCTGTTCATCCGCATCTTCGAGAAGTTCGCTCGCGGTCTCGACGACGCCAAGTTCCTGGTGCAGGGCACCCTCTATCCGGACGTGATCGAGTCCGGTACCAAGGACGCAGCCAAGATCAAGAGCCACCACAACGTCGGCGGCCTGCCGGACGATCTCGACTTCGACCTCGTCGAGCCGCTGCGCAACCTCTTCAAGGACGAAGTGCGGCGGGTCGGGTCCGAGCTCGGCCTTCCGGACGAGATCGTGCAACGCCAACCGTTCCCCGGACCCGGGCTCGGTGTGCGCATCATCGGTGAGGTCACGGCCGAGAAGGTCGCGATCCTCCAGCATGCCGATGCGATCGTGCGTGAAGAGGTGGCGGCGGCGGGGCTCGAGCGTGATCTGTGGCAGTCCTTCGCCGTGCTCGCCGACATCCGGACGGTCGGGGTGATGGGCGACGAACGCACCTACGCCCACCCGATCATCATCCGGGCGGTGAACTCCGATGATGCCATGACAGCCGACTGGGCTCGACTGCCGTACGACCTGCTCGAACGAATGAGCAATCGCATCATCAACGAGGTCGACGGAGTGAACCGGGTGGCCTACGACATCACGTCGAAGCCACCCGGCACCATCGAATGGGAATGACCCCCCTTCGCGATTGGGGTCGGAGCTTCACATTCACAGGTTGATGAGGCTGTCACACCTGCCGACGTCCCGTCCGGTCGTCAGCTCAGGAGTCGCGGGTGATCGTCACCCTGGCGACCTGACCCCGCCAGTCGAACTCGGCACCGAGATCGCCGACACCCTGAATGGTGCGGTGGCGGCTGATCACACCGTTCTCGGCCAGTTCGGGATTGCTCTCGTCGGTGCCGACTCCGCCACCACCGCAGAAGGGTGCGGGTACGAGATCCTCGTGGCGTTCGGTGTTGATCTCGGTTCCGGCGTCGAAGGCGCCGACCGGCCACGAGCGGCTCTGCCCCGGCCGCAGGTTGAACCTCTGGCCGTGCATCCCGGCGAACCCGTCGTTCGTGCAAATGAGCATCGATACCATGCTGACGCGGTTGCCGTCTGCCGTGAGTTGGAAGGTCCTCGACTCGCCTGGCCCGATGGGAGCCTCGCCGCCCACGGTGCTGGCTCCGAGACCGTTCTCGTCGATGCCAGCGTCCAGTTCAGCTGCGAGCACCGGAACACCCCCGTTCTCGGCAACAGCTCGGACTCCTGGGCTGGCAGCGCGGCCACGACGAAAGACGTCGACGTTCCGCTCATGGATGGCGACGTTCGGCGGCGTGAGGTACTGGCCAGACGTCAGGTTCTCCACGGTGATCGTGTAGGTCGGAGCCGGATCGTTGCGCGTCACGGTGATTTCCGCCACACGTCCCGTCCAGTCGAACTGCTCGCTGAGGTCGCCAACACCCCGGATGCCGCGGTGGCGTCGTATCACGCCGTTCTCGGCCAGTTCGGGATTGCTCTCCGTCGTGCCGACACCGTCACCCTCGCAGAACGGCGCCGGAACGAGGTCGACGTTCAGTTCGGTGTTGAGCTCGGTTCCGGCGTCGTACGCAGCAAGACGGACGGTCTTGGTCTGGCCGTCTCGGCCGGGCAGCTGCCAAGTGTCGAGCCCGGCGAAGCCGTCGTTCGTGCAGATCAGCATGCTGACCACGCTCAACCGGGAGAAGCCCGTCGTGAACTCGAATGACGCCTCCTGGCCGGGCCCGATGGGAGCCTCGGCCCCGACGCCGGAGATTCCGAGCCCGGTCTGGTCGAGTGCGGCGTCGAGTTCGGCTGCCAACACCGGAACGCCACCGTTCTCGGCGACAGCCTGGACGCCGGGACTGGCGGACCGGTTCCGGTGGAACACCTCAGCGTCTCGCTCGTGGACGGCGAAGTTGGGTGGGGTGAGGTACTGGCCCTCCGTGATGTTCCGGAACGTGACGGTGTAGGTCGGGGCCTCCTCGAGGCCGGCCGGTTCGCGTTCGGTGTCGGGGTGGGGTTGAGACCCCGCCGAGGTTGCGACCAGAACGGGAGCGATCAGCGTCGCCGCCGCTGCTGTTGCTCGAAGTATTCGCTTCATGTCTTCTCCATCATGTGAGCCCAGGCGGTTCCCGGGATTCATCGGGCAACCGACCGCACGTTGTGATCGGTGCCGCCGGTGATGGTGTGTTCATTGCACCTTCAGACATCTGAAGCCGAAACATCTCCCGCGGTGGGCCGGGTGCGCTCACCGGTTGGGTCGTAGCCTGCAGGGATGACCAACAAGCGGACGTACGACCTCGTGGTGTTCGGTGCAACAAGCTTCGTCGGCGAGATCCTGTCTCGATACCTGGCGGAACGGCTCGGCACGGATGGAGACATCCGCTGGGCCATCGCCGGGCGCAGCGCGGAGAAGCTCGATGCCGTCGCCGAGTCCTCCGGCGCAGACGTTCCTCGCATCGTCGCCGACGCCGCCGACGTGGACGCCATGGCGGAGCTCGCCGCCTCGACCGCCGTCGTGGTTTCGACAGTCGGGCCGTACGCACTCCATGGATCGGCTCTGGTCGAGGCTGCGGCCGGCGCCGGTACCCACTACTGCGACCTCACCGGGGAGCCGCAGTGGATTCAGCGCATGATCGACGCTCACAGCGAAACGGCTGAGGCAAGTGGCGCCCGGATCGTGCACAGCTGCGGTTTCGACTCGATCCCGTCCGACCTCGGTGTGTGGTTCACCCAGCAGCAGGCCATGGAGCGATTCGGTTCGCCGTGCACGAGCATCGCCATGCGGGTGAAGGCGATGAAGGGTGGGGCCAGCGGCGGCACGATCGCCAGTGGACTCAATGTCATGGAGGAGATGTCCGCCGACCCCTCGCTTCGCAAGGTTCTCGCCAATCCGTACGCGCTCGCCCCTGCCGACATGCGACGAGGCCCGCGCCAACCCAGCGTCACGCTCCCGAAGCTCGACGATGTGTCCGGCTCGTGGGTGGCGCCCTTCGTGATGGCCTCGATCAACACGCGGATCGTGCAGCGCAGCCACGCACTGCTCGGCCGTCCGTGGGGCGATGACTTCACGTACGACGAAGCGATGATGATGGGCGATGGACCGGTCGGAGCGGTCAAGGCGGCGGCGCTCGACCGGCGGTCTCGGTGGGTTCATGGGCATGGCCGCCATCGGACCCGTCCGCTCGTTGCTCCAGAAGTACGTGCTCCCGAAGCCGGGCACCGGGCCATCGCCCGAGGCGCAGGAAGCAGGGTTCTTCGACATCCGATTCTTCGGGCGCACCGATGACGACGAGCCCATCGAGACCACGGGTCACGGGCGACGCCGATCCCGGCTACGGGTCGACGGCGAAGATGCTCGGCGAGACAGCCATTGCCCTGGTCGAGGGCACCGGACCTGGTGGGTTCCTCACGCCGTCGACCGCGTTCGGTGACGACCTGATCGAACGTCTGCGGGCCGAGGCCGGGCTGACGTTCGAGGTCGTCGACTGACGACCGCTGAGGTCAGTACACCTGAATCACGAGGGACCAGAGCACGACCGTGCTCAGCACACCGGACGCGTGGGCGATGCGGAGCCAACGCTCGTCCGCCCAAGCGCTGCTCGCAAGCGACGCCATCGACCCCTCGATCCGGGTGAGGCGAAACTCACGGACCATGAACGGGACGGTCATCCCGACCGCAACGGCGAGCAGGCCGAGCGGGTAGAACAGGATCGCCGCGACCGCTACCGCCCAGGTTCGAGACATCGCCCAGTGGTTGACGGAACGGCCGACCGTCCAGCGATGGTGATCGGTGAGGTCTTCCGCGCCGATCCGTTCGAAGCACTCCTCGGCATCGTCGAACCAGCCGAGCCCGGCATAGATCGCGGCAAGGTGGGCCCAGTCGTCTGTCGAGATGGACTCACCATCCTCGATGGCTTGGTCGATCCCGGCCCGTTGTTCGGTGTCTGCCGTGAGGAACTCATGGCGAGCAACAGCGATCGCAGCGAGCGATCGGTGCGTCGCCGCCGTCTGGGTACAGGCTCGAATGCGGCCGATCGCCTCTTTGCCTTGCGTGTCTTGTGGAGGTGGGTGGAAGCGATTGCCACGAGGCCGTCGGTGTGAACCGATGAGGCTCCGATGGCGTCGATCGCATCGAGGATACGCAGAGCGTCTCGCCAGCGTCGCTCGTCGATCGCGAGCTCGGCTTCGACGATCAGCCCGGCACCCGCCGGCGCCGGCGGCGGCGGAGGCGGTGGTGTCTTCGAGGGGGCGCCGTCGGAACGAGTGCCGTCGACCGTGCCACGTCGGCGATGGGGAGAAGGTCGGTCGACGTGTGCCCGGATTCGACTCCGAGATCGTCGTCGGTGCTGGTTGCCGTCACTCATCTACTATCGGCAGCCGTCGGTCAAAGGTGAACGGGTGGCGGTAACCACCCCTGCCGGCGGCAGCACAAGTCAACCGGCCGGCACTCCGTGACAACCGGTTCGGGTGGGCCGGGGGCGAAACGGGGTGTCAGAAGGGTTTCGGTAGGGTGCGGGGGTGTCTGACGCCAGCCCGGTCTTCGATGGCCTGAACCCCTCGCAGTTCGATGCGGTCACGCACGCGAACGGGCCGCTCCTCGTCGTGGCCGGTGCGGGATCCGGGAAGACGCGGGTCCTCACGTCCCGGATGGCCTGGTTGATCGACGAGGGCCACTCGCCGTTCGAGCTGATCGCCATCACCTTCACCAACAAGGCCGCGGCCGAGATGAAGGATCGGGTCCAGGGTCTCATCGGGCCGGTTGCCCAGAAGATGTGGGTCAGCACGTTCCACTCGGCTTGTGTACGCATTCTCCGGCGTGACGGGAAGGCGCTCGGCTATCCGTCCGGCTTCACGATCTACGACCAGGCCGACGCGCAACGGCTCGTCGGCTACGTGATGCGCGATCTCGACATCGACGCCAAGCGGTTTCCCCGCGCGGCATGCACAACATGATCAGCGCGGCGAAGAACGACGGCATGAGTCCAGAACAGTTCCTCGATGCGGCGTCGGTTCCACCGCAGAAGAAGGCGGCCGACATCTACGTCGAGTACCAGCGTCGGATCAAGCAGGCCGGGGCGATGGACTTCGACGACCTCCTCCTCAACACGGTCCAACTGTTTCGGGGTCATCCTGACGTCCTCGATCATTACCGCCGCCGGTTTCGTCACGTCATGGTCGACGAGTACCAGGACACCAACACCGTGCAGAACGATCTGGTCGTCCAGTTGGCGGGCGACCATCGCCAGGTCACCGTCGTTGGTGATGCGGATCAATCGATCTACAAGTTTCGTGGCGCAGACATTCGGAACATCATCCAGTTCGAAGACGCGTTCCCCGATGCGACAGTCGTACTGCTCGAGCAGAACTACCGCAGCTCGCAGACGATTCTCGATGCCGCCAATTCGGTGATTTCCAACAACTTCGGCCGCAAGCCGAAGAATCTCTGGACCGAGTCGGGGCCAGGTGATCGCATCGTCCGCTACCACGCCGACGACGAGGTCGACGAGGCCCAGTTCGTCGCCAGCGAGCTCGCACGTATGCACGACCGTGGTGATCACCGGTGGGGCGACATGGCGGTCTTCTACCGCACGAACGCGCAGAGCCGCGTCCTCGAGGAATACCTCATGCGGGTCGGGATTCCCTACAAGGTCGTGGGCGGCACACGTTTCTACGATCGCAAGGAGATCAAGGACGCGATCGGCTACTTGAAAGCGGTGGCCAATCCGGCAGACGAGGTCTCGGTCAAGCGGATTCTCAACACACCGAAGCGGGGTGTCGGCGACACGTCGGTCGGCAAGGTCGACTCGTTCGCCTCGATGCACGGCTACACCTTCATGCAGGCACTCGAGCGGGCCGACGACGCCAACGTGTCCGGCACCGCTGTCAAAGGGATCGCCGGCTTCCTGCAACTGCACGCCGGCTGGGTGCTCGATCTGGAGAAGGGCCCGGCCCACGTGATCGAGACCGTGCTGCGGGACACGGGGTATCTCGCCGAGCTCGAAGATCAGCGTTCGGTCGAGGCCGAGGGACGTATCGAGAATCTCCAGGAGCTCATTGGTGTGGCCCGCCAGTTCGAAACGGTCGACGAGTTCCTCGAACAGGTGTCGCTCGTGTCCGACACCGATCAGCTCGACGACGACGACTCTGCCGTCGTCCTGATGACGATGCACTCGGCCAAGGGCCTCGAGTTCCCTGTTGTGTTCATCATCGGCATGGAGGACGGGCTCTTCCCGCACCTTCGCGCTCTCACCGATCCGGACGAACTCGAAGAAGAGCGGCGCCTGGCCTACGTCGGCATCACTCGGGCCGAGAAACAACTGTTCCTGTCCCACGCGTGGAGCCGCTTGATCTTCGGGCAGACCCAGTACAACCCGCCGAGCCGGTTCATCGACGAGATCCCGGACGAACTCATCGACGAGGCGGCGGGAAGTCGTGGCAAGCGACGGAAACTCTCGTCGACGTTCGGTTCCAGCGGCACGAGCGGTCGCAACTCGGGAGGTGGGTTCTCCCGGTCCCGCGACGAGATCGTCGACGCTGCGCTGAAACCGCGCGGGCCGGAGCCGTCTCATGCGGATGAGATCGGCCTCAAGACGGGTGACGACGTCATGCATGCCAAGTGGGGCGAGGGCGTGATTCTCGACATTCGCGGTGGTGGCGACAAAGCCGAGGCGGTCATACGTTTCCCGACCGTGGGGGAGAAGGTCCTGCTCCTCGCGTGGGCACCGCTCGAGAAGCTCTGACCCTGACAAGCGTTTGTCGCCTGCCCCACTCAGGAAGCGCCAACGCCTAACGTTCGGCCATGACCCAGCCGTCGCCAGCCGAGCGTCCCCCGATCTCTCCGCTGATACCCGTGCTTTCGGGCGCTGTCGCTGCGGTGGTGGTCGTGGGTTTGGTGTGGCTGGGTCTCCGTGGCGGTGACGACGACGTCATCGCCGACGGCTCGGCAACGACCACGGCCGAGTCGTCCGACGACCACGGCTCCCGACGACGAAGGCGCCGACACGACCGTCCAGGACAACGGCGACCAGCGAAGGGGCCACCACCGAGGCCACCACGATCGAGGACGTTCCTCTGTCCGACCTCCCCGCCGGTGCTCCCGACACCTTCGTTGCCGTCATCAGCGACACGTTCGAGCTGGTACGCGTCGACAGTCGCAGCGGCGAGATCATCGGGCAGCTGGGCTCTTGGGGCCTCGGCGGCGACGACGAGGCTCCGCTCCAGGCGTTGCAGTTCGTGGAGCTTGCTCCCAATGGCACGATCTACGTGGATGACTGTTGTGAGCCTGCCTACGGCTCGACCTTCGTCGTGTCCGACTCCTTCGACCCTGCGACGACTCCTCGGCTTGATGGCATCGGTCCGGAGGTCAGTCCGGACGGGTCACGATTGGCTCGCTCGAGTCAAGGCTCGGCGGTGTCGATTTCCGATGCCGGCGGCGCCGAGCTCGGCTTGTTCGGTGACCCCGACTTCTCGGGGCGCATCCTCACGCCCCTGACATGGGTCGACTCGTCGACCCTCGTTGTATCCGAGGCGGATCCGACCAGAACCGAGGATCGTCTCTTGGTGCTGGATGTGAGCGATCCGAGTTCCCCTGTCGAGATCAGTGCCGGTGGCGGTGCCGGACGCTCGTATCTCGCCGCCGACGTCCGGGCCGACGGCAACATCCTCGTGGTGGTTCGCATGTTCGATCCGGCGGTCGGCTCGTCGGACGCAGACAACGTGGTGGCCGAGATCATCGACCCTGCGACCGGGGCGACGGTCGTCGACTTCGATCTTCCGAATGACGTCTACGGAGCGAACTACGACGCCGCCGGTCGGTTCGTGCTGACCGTTCGAGAGAACGGAGACATCGAGTGGTACGGCGCCGGAAAACGAGGCACGCTCGGGAGTGGTTTCATCTCGGCCGACTGGTAGCCGGATACGCAGGGGCGGTTTGGTTTGTTGGTGGCGGGAGTTTCGCCGTCAGGCGACAACTCGGGGATCGCCAAAGGCCGTCAGGCCGACGCGATCACGCCCACTTGGGGTGGATGCGGGGCGATCCGGTGGCGAAGAAGCGTTGGTGGCTGACCCATCCCCGCTCGGTGATGAGGTGCAGCGCGTACGCAGGGGGGTCGACGATCAGAGAGATCGGCGCGTCCGCCCCGAGGTCGAGGTCGACGTGGTGGATCGTCGAGGGGCAGGTGAGCGCAGGGATCCCGGCGACAGTCGCCGTGATCGACCGATGGATGTGACCGCTCAGAACCCGTTCGACGGGATGCTCAGCCAGCACCGCCTCCAAGCGCTCGAGACCGATGAAACCTGTGTCGTCCATCCATCCGATGCCGGTCGCGAACGGAGGATGGTGAAGGGCCAGCGCGACACGGCCGGGAGCGCCGCTGATGGCATCGACGAGCCAGCGCTCGCGTTCGGCGTCGAACTCGGCGCCGGGAAGTCCGGGCAGGGTCGAATCGAGCCCGATGAATCTCATCGCGTCGGCGTCGGTGTCCAGATCGACGATGCAGCTGGCGTGGTCGGCATCCGCCCAGGCGAGGTGGGGGAAGACCTGGCGAATCCCATCGCGAGTGTCGTGGTTGCCTGGCACGGCCAGCACCGGGAGCTCGAGCATGCCGATGAGCTCGGCCAGCACCCCGTATTCGTCGTCAGAGCCGGTGTTCGTGAGATCGCCGGTGAGGAGGACGAGGTCAGGACGGGGGTCCTCCCCGTTCAGAGAGGCGACGCCGGCCCGCAGGCGCTCGTTGTTGTCGACGAAGAGCTCGTGCAGCGACGGATCGGCCACGACATGAGTGTCGGTGAGCTGGGCAATGAGCACGGTTCAACCTTCCGTGGTCGTGGTGGATTCGCGATCGGCCGCGTTGAGATCGATCGTGAGCTCCCCGTTGGCGCTGACGATCACGGGGTACTGGAAGAGGCCGTCTCCATCGGCAGGGAAGATCCGATCGTCGCAGTTGTAGCTGAACTGCTGGGCGGTCGGCTCCCACTGGATGAAGCAATCCCTCGGCGCGTCGGTGGGGCGAACGGCGAAGGCGAACCAGCCGGTGTCGGAGTCGTCGCCCACGTGCTGCAGGAAGATGTCGCGGTCGCCACCCGCGGGGTCGGAGAAGAGCAGTGGCGTGTCCTGGGCTTCGATGTCGTCGGCCAGTCGCTCGACGTTTCCTGGGGCGAAGACCTGGTCACCGATGTTCAATTGGACGTCACCGGAGTCGGCGAGTTCGGCCGTCCGGGTGACCAGGAACACCATGGCCACGATCCCGAGCACGGTGGCGATGAAGAGGAACACCAGCTGCCGAGGCGGGGCATTTGTCGAACCAACGGGCATGGAGTCTTTCCTGTTTCGGGTGTGAGCGACGCGAACCCCTAGTATCGCCCTGTTCGAACCCCGAACCTTCACTCAACCAACTGCCCGGAGGCAACCAGGTGGATCTTCTCGAATATCAAGGCAAGCAGTTCTTTGCCTCATACGGCATTCCTGTCTCGGACGGCGAGGCCTGCGAGGACGTCGAAACGGCGGTGGCTGTGGCCAACCGAATCGGCTACCCGGTCGTGGTGAAGGCTCAGGTCCACACTGGTGGGCGAGGCAAGGCCGGTGGCGTGAAGCTCGCGGCCAACGAGGCAGAGGTGCGCGAGCACGCGGGCAACATCCTCGGTCTCGACATCAAGGGTCACATCGTGAAGACCATCTGGGTCGAGGTCGCCTCCGACATCGCCGAGGAGTACTACGCCAGCTTCACCCTCGACCGTTCGGTCAAGCTCCATTTGGGCATGCTCAGCGCCGAGGGTGGTGTCGAGATCGAAACGGTGGCAGACGAGAACCCCGATGCCATCGCAAAGATCCACGTCGACCCCGTCGCCGGCCTGTCCGAGGCGCAGTGCCGCGAGTGGGTTGCTGCCGCCAATCTCAATCCCCAGGCCACCGAGGGTGCCGTCGACATTCTGCTGAAGCTCTACACCGCGTACGTCGAAGGTGATGCCGATCTCGTCGAGATCAATCCGCTCATCCTCAAGCCGACCGGCGAGGTGCACGCGCTCGATGCAAAGGTCAGCCTCGACAGCAGTGCGATCTACGAGCATCCCGACTACGCCCAGTACGACGCCACGCAGCCGCGTGACGATCGGGAAGAGGCCGCTCACCAGAAGGGCTTGCAGTACGTCGGCCTCGATGGTTCGGTCGGGGTCATCGCCAACGGTGCCGGTCTTGCCATGAGCACGCTGGACGTCGTCAACCAGGTCGGTGGCTCACCAGCCAACTTCCTCGACATCGGTGGTGGCGCAAACGCCGACGTGATGGCCGGTGCACTCGAGGTCATCAACGACGACAAGAACGTCAAGGCCATCTTGATCAACATCTTCGGTGGCATCACCCGCGGCGAAGAGGTCGCCAATGGAATCCTCGAGGCCATGAGCCGGGTGAAGCTCGACTCACCGATCGTGATTCGTCTCGACGGAACCAACGCCGAGGAGGGTCGGGCCATCCTGACTCCCCACTTGAGCGATGCACTGATGATGGAAGACACGATGTTGAGCGCTGCGGCCAAAGCCGTCGAGCTGGCCGGCTGAGGAGACAGACCATGAGCATTTTCGTCGACGAGAACACCAAGGTCATCTACCAGGGCCTCACCGGCTCCACCGGGCGCTACTACGGCAACCTGAACCGGGAGTACGGCACGCAGGTCGTGGCCGGCACCCACCCGAAGAAGGCGGGCACCGATGTCGATGGCATCCCGATCTTCGCTTCGGTGAAGGAGGCGGCAGGCAGCAACCGGGGCAACCGCCACCTGCATCTTCATTCCCGCAGCCGGCGTGCAGGGAGCGGTGCTGGAAGCGGCCGAGGCCGGCATGGAGCTGGTGGTCTGTATCACCGAGGGCGTGCCCGCCCACGACGAGGCCTACTTCTACAACAAGCTGAAGCAGGACTTCCCCGGCACCCGATTGCTCGGGCCGAACTGTCCGGGGCTCATCAGCCCCGGCAAGGCCAACATCGGCATCACGGCCGGCCACATCGCCAAGCCCGGCGGTCCGGTCGGCATCGTCAGCCGCTCCGGGACGCTCACCTATCAGGCGCTCTACGAGCTCCAGCAGAAGGACATCGGTGTCACCACCTGCGTTGGTATCGGTGGCGACCCGGTGCCGGGCACGAGCTTCATCGATTGCCTCGAGGCCTTCGAAGCCGATCCAGAGACCAAGGCCATCATGATGATCGGCGAGATCGGCGGTTCGGCCGAGGAAGAAGCGGCCGAGTACATCAAGCACAACGTGACCAAGCCGATCAGCAGCTACATCGCCGGGGTCACCGCCCCTCCAGGGAAGAAGATGGGCCACGCCGGTGCCATCGTCTCGGGAGGCAAGGGCACGGCGCAGGCCAAGATGGATGCGCTCGCCGATGCCGGTGTCCGGGTCGGGCACAACCCGACCGAGGCCGGCGAACTGATGGCCGAGATCGTCGCCGGTCTGTAAGCAGGGTGTCATCCATGAAAGGACTCGGGGCGGGTGCATCACCCGTCCCGAGTCGCGTCCCCGGGGGCGGGTGGACGGAAGATGTGCGAGGGGGAGCTGCCCGGGAACTGCTGGAACCCCGTCTACGTTGTCGACACATGAAGCCGCTTCGTGCCATCCGACGCAAACGTGCAGCACGACGAGAAGCCAGGCGGCGCCGCCGTGAGCGATCCTTTCACGCCAACAGCGGCAGTGGACCTGGCTCCTACGTACGGCCGGAACCACCCGGCGCTCGTGTCACCGGCGGGGGCGGGTCCGGGCTCGGCGGTGGTTCTTACTGACGTCGGGAGCGAGAGGGTTCGCGAACGGTTCTCCTCGCTGGTTGACTGTCGCAGTGAAACGCCTCGTCGGATTGCTGTGTGCGAGTGTCCTGCTCGCATCCGCATGCTCGGATCCACCGCGGCCCAGCCTCAGCCAGGAAACGCTGCCCGTCGTGCCGTCGCTCGATGAGGACATCGGGTCTGAGGACGGCGAGCCGGCCACGGAGGACGCGGCGGAGTCCAGGCCCCGGGTGTTGATCACACCGACCGGTGTCGTGGTGCCGATCATCTCGAGTCTCGCCGGGGCCTATTCGGTGATGACGCCGTGCGGTAACCCGGCTCGGGTCGTGTGGGGTACGACCATCCATCACGCCGACATCGCCCTCGACCCCGGGCATGGAGGAGCGGTCGAAACCGGCGCTGTCGGGCCCAATGGCCTCACCGAGAAGGACCTCAACCTCGACGTTGCGAAGCGCACGGCCCGCGTGCTGGAGAGGCGGGGGATCAGCGTCGTGCTCACGCGCACCTCGGACTATCGAATTCCGCTCGCCACCAGGGCCGAGATCGCCAATGTCCTCGAGGTCGAAGCGCTGGTGTCCATCCACCACAACGCCCCGACGGCGAACACGTCGCCGACACCGGGCACCGAAGTGTTCATCCAGGACGGCAACGAGGAGTCAGCCCGTCTCGGAGGCATTCTCCAGGAAGAGATCGTCGACGCACTGGATCAGTTCGATGTGGAATGGTCGATCGCCACCGACCCCGGGGCCATCGTCGTACTCAACGACTCGGGAGACAACGCCTACGGCATGATTCGTCGGCCGGAGATGCCCGCCGTGCTGGCCGAACTGGGCTACATCTCCAACGCTGAAGAGGCCGAACTGTTCGCCACCGACCGTTATCGGACCGTGGCCGCCACGGCTCTTGCCGACGGCATCGAACGGTGGCTCACCACCGATGATCCCGGAAGCGGGTTTCGTGACGAGCCGAGGATCTTCACTCCTTCAGGGGGCACCGGTGGCTCCGAGGGCTGCGAAGACCCCGAACTCGGCTGACGAAGCAGCCATCCACGCCCGTCGGCCCTTTTGCATTCCGATCGGCGGTCCCGGGGTATCCAGATAGGTTCGACCCGTGCGAGCTCTTCTCTCCGTTTACGACAAGACCGGCATCGTCGAACTGGCGCAGGCCTTTCACGATCTCGACATCGAGCTGGTCTCGTCCGGGGGGACTGCAGCTGAGATTGCGGAGGCCGGAATCCCGGTGATCGACATCGCCGACTTCACCGGTGCGCCGTCGATGCTCGGTCATCGGGTCGTGACCCTCCACCCGAAAGTCCACGGAGCGATCCTGGCCGACCGTCGGGACCCTGACCACCTGACGGACCTCGAGACTCATGGCATCGAGCTGGTCGACATCGTCGTCGGGAATCTCTATCCGTTCGGGGCAGATCCGTCCACGTTCGAACACAAGGCGATGGCATCGAGCGTCGACATGATCGACATCGGTGGACCCACCCTCATGCGGGCGGCTGCGAAGAACCACGAGTACGTCACGACCCTGGTCGATCCGGACGACTACGAGCCGGTGCTCGCCGAACTCCGTGACGGTGGAGCGACCACGCCGAAGACCCGTCGACTCCTCGCCAGGAAGGCCTTCGCTCACACAGCGGCCTACGACGCAGCGATCGTGGCGTGGATGGACGAGTCGCCGTTGAACGACGACAGCCTGCCCGAGACCCTTCATCTGTCGCTCGAACTGGTGCAGGACCTGCGATATGGCGAGAACCCACATCAGCAGGGTGCTCGATACCGAGTGGCCGGCACCAGGAGCTGGTGGGACGATGTCCAGCAGCACAGCGGCGTGGCCATGAGCTACCTCAACCTCTTCGATGCCGACGCCGCCTGGCATCTCGTGCACGATCTCGGTGATGCCCCGGCTGTTGCCATCATCAAACACGCCAACCCATGTGGTGTTGCCGTCGCCGGCGACCTGGCGACTGCCTACTCCCGTGCATTCGAGTGCGATTCTCGGTCGGCGTTCGGCGGCATCGTGGCTCTCAATCGGCCCGTCGATGCAGCCACCGCGGCGGCGATGGTCGACGCGGCACAGGCAGACGTCGTGATCGCACCCGGATACGAAGAAGGTGTCATCGAGGCCCTCGTCAAGAAACGCAAGAACACCCGCCTGCTCACCGCGTCGCCATCGACGATGCCGTCCCTGTCGCTGCGTCAGCTCTCCGACGGGTTCCTCGTACAGCACCGGCACGACTTCGTATCGTTGCCGGAACAGTGGGAAGTGGTCACCGAGCGCGAACCAACTCCGAGCGAGCGCGCCGATGCTGCCCTCGCGTGGCGGGTCTGCGGCCACGTCACGTCGAACGCGATCGTGCTGGCCAAGGACGGCGTGGCCTGGGGGATCGGTGCGGGGCAGCAGAACCGGGTCGAGTCCGGCCAGATCGCAGCCGAGAAGGCGGCTGGACGGGCCAAGGGCGGTGCGTGTGCGTCCGATGCCTTCTACCCCTTCCGCGACGGCATCGACGGCGCAGCTGCTTCGGGTGTCACAGTCATCGTTCAGCCGGGTGGGTCGGTCAACGACGAGCAGACCATCGCTGCCGCCAACGAACACGGTCTCGCCATGCTGTTCACCGGAGAGCGCCAGTTCAAGCACTGAGGTGGCGTCGGGATCACCGTCGCCGGGCGACCCACGCCTCCTCGTGGGGCCACTTCGACGCCCAGTCGGCGTCGAGGAAGTCGTAGCTGGTCTGGTCGCCCGGCTCGACGTAGAGCTCGATGAGGTCGAGCACGTCGAAGCCGCTGGCCCGCAACAGCCGGATCATCGACCCGTGTGAGATGTGGAACTCCGATGAGTCGGTGTCCGGCCAGCTCATGTGGTGCGAACCTCTTTGCGGCCGCTGGAGCCGTGCCGTCGCCGGCTGGCTCTCGAAGTCATCGACTGTGAGCATCGAGATGACCGAGTTCCCGAGGAAGACGAGGGTGCCACCGGGACGGAGCAGGCGCGCTGCTTCGGGAATCCATCGGTGCGGGTCACACCAGATCGCCGCTCCGTACTCGCTGATGGCGACGTCGAACGATCCATCGGCAAAGGGGGCGTGTTCGGCATCGCCCCAGACCAGTGGCAGGCGGGCGTCGTGTTCCTTGCTCAGCGATTGCGCAGTTCTGAGTTGTTCCGGCGAGTTGTCGAGACCGATCGCCGAACGGGCGCCGGCCCGCAGGCACCAGGCCGAGACGTAGCCGGTGCCGCACCCGAGTTCGACGACATCGAGCCCGTCGACCTCGGGAAGGAGGTCGATCTGCTCGTCCGGCACACCGAAGATGCCCCACTTGGGCCGGCCAGACCAGAGACGGCGGCCGGCGTCGACATAGGTGTCGGCCTGCTCGTCCCAGTGGGAGCGATTGTGCGTGACGTGGGAGACGTCGTCGGTCAGGTCGATCGAGAGGCGGACCTCGTCGACCGTTGCGCCGGCGGTGCCCCAGGGGACCGTGCGCTCGGTGCCGTCGACTCGCCACCCCATGCGCTGGTAGAAGGCGATGGCGGGGGCGTTTCCCACCACCGTCCACAACACGGCCTGTTTGCGGCCGTGCCGTCGCAGGATGCGGTGGCCGATCGTCAGGAGCTCGGCGCCGATGCCTTTGCCTTGATGATCGGGGTCGACGTACAGCACCAGCACTTCGCCTGGTCCGTCTGCACCGTCGAGGCCCCCACCCGCTGACTGGCTCCGCTCGATGACGGTGAGATGACCGACCGGCTGATCATCGAGCAGGGCGACCACGTTGCTCGCGCCGGTGTCGAACCGGTCGGCCGAGAAGAGGCGGGTCCAGTTGGCCGTGGTCTGTTCGACGTTCATGGCATCGATGATCGAGTCGTCGATCAGCCCTCGATAGGCGGCGTGCCAGCAGCGCACGTGGTAGTCGGCGACCGCGACCGCATCGCTCACCGCGGCGTACCGGAAGACCGGATCGGAGGCGGATGGGGTGTCGACCATGACCCCAGTCTTTCAGCCCATTGTTGCTCAGTGGGGCGATTTCTTGGCCCGACCTCTTCCACATCGTGGAAGCTCGGTCTATGATCTCCGAACACGGTCGTGATCCGATGTTGTGAGATCACGGGTGTCGACAGCTGGGTGTTGCCCTGCCGTCCACCGCTGGCGCCGTCAGAATACGCCTGCCCACAACACCAGAAACGAGTTCGCCATGGTGCGTGTCCATGAGCTGCTGACCGATCGAAAGACCGTCAGTTTCGAGTTCTTCCCTCCCAAGACCATTGAAGGAGCCGTCGCCCTCACGCGCACCCTCAACGACCTCCAGGCGGTGCAACCGTCCTTCATCAGCGTGACCTACGGGGCAGCCGGGTCGGATCGGCAGCGAACTGCAGACGCAGTGGTTGCGATGCAGCGCGAGCGGGGCACTCCGACGATGGCTCACCTCACCTGCATCGGCCATCGTCGTCACGAGGTCGAGGCGTTGTGCGATCAGTACGCGGCGGCCGGAGTCGAGAACATTCTGGCCCTCGGTGGCGACCTGCCGGCCGATGGTTCAGCCCCACCTCCCGGCGACTTTCGCTTCGCATCCGACCTCGTCGACTTCCTCCGGGCCGACGGCAGGTTCAGCATCGGGGTCGCTGCTCATCCCGAGGGTCATCCTCGGTCTCCCGATCTCGACCACGACCGTCGGAATCTGGCCAGGAAGTTGACTGCCGCCGACTTCGCGATCACGCAGTTCTTCTTCGAGGCCGAGGACTATCTGCGAATGGTGGATGGTCTGAGTGCCATCGGGTGCGACAAGCCGGTCATTCCCGGGGTGATCCCGATCACGAACGCCGGCCAGGTCGAACGGTTCGCCTCGATGGCCGGCGCCACGATCCCGGACTGGTTGCGGGAGCGAATCAACTCGTCTGCGCCTGGCGACGTCCAGCAGATCGGCATCGACGTTGCCCGTCGGTTGAGCCAGCAGCTTCTGGATGCCGGCGCACCCGGCATCCATCTCTACACGCTCAACAAGAGTGGGCCGTCGCTGGCCGTTGCCGGCCAGTTGTTCGCCGCGTCGTTCTGAACCCGGGCGGCGGCGGCCGCCTGAAAACGGCACCGGCCCACCGCCCCGCAGATGCGAGGCGATGGGCCGGTTTCGATCTGCCCGGAGGGACGGCTGGCTACGAGGCCAGCGGGTTGATCGTCACGGTCACGTCGGCGTCGCCCCGGCCCGGAATGTGGCTGGGTCACGGGACCAGGTGGCCCGCCGATCTCCACCAGCGGCAGGTCGCGACCGAGGACGTTCTTGTAGATGAGTTCGACGAACTCACGATCGGTGAGCGGGCCGTAGAGGTTCGAGAACTCGGGCACGCTCGTGAACTGCTGAGCGATGGCGCCGAGCGAGAGCTCGTCGACGAGATAGCGACTCGTCCAGAAGCTCTTGCCGCCGGCATCGGGGTTGCGAAGGAAGAAGGCGCAGTAGAGCCGATCGAGCGGCACGGTTGATCCGCTGGCTGCTCGGAACTCGGGGCTCTCGCTGAATCCGAGAACCACGCCGCCTCGGGTGAGGGCGCCGGAGTCGAGCTGCCCTCTCCAGAAGGCAACACCACCGGACTCGCCTGGCCGGTCCTGGACGTTCAGGTACAGCCGATTGACGAAGTCGAGGTTGTTCAGGTTGCCGTAGGTGTCGGTGAACTCCGGGCTGATGCCGACCATGGCGTCAGCGATCTCGCGGAGGCTGCGGGCGCCCGACTTCAGTTCGTTGACCCAGAAAGCGAAGCCTCCGGCGTCGGGAGCGCGGCCGAACACGGCGCCGTAGAGCCGCTGGATCTGGAGCTCGGGGTCTGGTCGGCGGCGAGAGCAGCGCTGCTGCCGGGCCGAGTGTCCTGGGCTGAGACAGCGGTGGTGTTGAGGGTGGCGGCGAGCGTCACGAGTGCCGCCAAGATCGCCAGTCGCTTCAGAAGTGTGACAGTCATAGGAGCGCAATCTTAGGGACAGCCGTTCCGTCCCGCCGGTACCGAATGACACCACTGCTTGGGCGATATCACCCTGTCGACCACCCGCAGTGGTGGCCGCGGTCCAATGTGGTGACAACGAGCACGGTGGGTCACACTGAGCGAATGCAGCCAGTCGAAACGCTCAGCCTCGAAGAGATCGATCTGTCCGAAGACGGGTTCTGGGAGCGCCCGCGTGAGGAACGGGAAGGGGTGTTCACCCTGCTTCGTCGGGAGAACCCGATCCCGTTCTTCAACGAGGTCGCGTTCGGGCCGCTCGAGGCCGGTCCCGGCTACTACGTGCTCACGAAGATGAAGGACGTGCTCTTCGCCTCGAAGCATCCCGAGATCTTCGGTTCAGCCGAGGGCGCGACCGGTATCGCCGATCTGCCGCCCGAGTTCCTCGAGTTCTTCGGCGGGATGATCAACATGGACGATCCGCGCCACGCCCACCAGCGCAAGATCGTCTCTGCAGCGTTCACGCCGGGAATGCTGAAGCGGGTCGAGGATCAGGTCCAGGAAGTGGCGGCGAAGGTCGTCGAGGACATTGCGGCGAAGGGAAGCTGCGACTTCGTGACCGAGGTGGCTGCCCGTCTTCCGCTGCAGATCATCTGCGAGATGATGGGTGTTCCGGAGGACAAGTGGGACTTCGTCTTCGAGCGGTCGAACGTCATCCTCGGCGCTGGTGACCCCGAGTACGTTGGCGATGTCGGCCCTGACGAGCTGATCGGTGCGCTGTTGACCGCGGGCGCAGAACTCGTTGCCCTGATGGAGGAGATGGTCGCCGAGCGAAGGGAACGGCCGACCGATGATCTCACGACCGCTCTCATCACCCCGGACGCCGATGGTGAGGTGCTGTCACAGGCCGACCTCAATTCGTTCTTCGTTCTGTTGCTCGTGGCCGGCAACGAGACCACGCGGAACGCGATCTCGCACGGTCTGCACCAACTCACCCTGCACCCCGAACAACGCCAGGCCTTGGTCGACGACTTCGACGGACTGGCCCGCAGCGCCGTCGAGGAGATCGTGCGTTGGGCCAGCCCGGTGATCTTCATGCGTCGGACGCTTCACGCCGACCATGTGCTCAGCGGCATGGAGCTGAAGCAGGGCGACAAGGTCCTGTTGTTCTACGCCTCGGCCAATCGGGACGAGGATGTCTTCGACGATCCCTACACGTTCGACATCACCCGGACGCCGAACCACCATGTCGGTTTCGGTGGTCCCGGCCCCCACTTCTGTCTCGGGGCGAACCTTGCTCGCCGCGAGATCACGGTCATGTTCCGTGAGCTGTTCAAGCGGCTCCCCGACATCCATGCCGTCGGTGAGCCCGACTACCTGAACTCGAACTTCGTCAACGGCATCAAGCACCTGCGGGCGGAATTCACACCGGTGCCCTGACCCGGTCGGGATAGATTCGTGGGCTTGACCGGGCCACCGACATCCAACGCGTCCATTTCGACGCGCACCATCGAGGCCGGGGCGATCGGCAGCACGGAGTGGGCCCAACGCTCGATGTTCCGTCGTGGCATGTCCCTCTTGCGGCGGATGATCGGCATGCATCCACGTTCGATCCTGCTCGCTGCCTCAGCGGCACTTGTCTTCGCGTTCGGCACTGTCGGCTCCGCCGTCGTGCTCGGTCGTATCACCGACGACGTGGTCCTGCCGGCGTTCGAGGAGCCGGGGATCACGGGCGCGACCGTCTGGTGGGGAGTTCTCGCGTTGGCGGCCATCACCGTCATCCGGATCGTCGGCACGGTGGGTCGTCGCTACTTCGGCATGCTGGCCGGCGAAGAGGTCCAGCGGACCTATCGCCACCGGCTGGGGGAGAAGTACCTTCGGCTCCCACTGTCGTGGCACCAGGAACGTCCCACGGGCGAGCTGCTGGCCCACGTCGACAACGACGCCGAGATGGCCGCACAGGTGTTGATGCCTCTTCCGTTCACGATCGGTGTCTTCTTCCTCACGGTCTTCTCTGCGATCAGCCTCGTGTTGGTCGATCCGCTGCTCGCAGCCGTCGCGTTTGCGCTCTTTCCTGCCCTGGCATTCCTGAACCACGTCTACAGCCGACGAATCGAGGTGCCGGCGGCCCGCGTCCAGGACGATGTCGGCAAGGTCTCGGCGGTAGCCCACGAGAGCTTCGACGGCGCCCTGGTCGTGAAGACGCTCGGGCGAGCCGAAGCTGAAGGCGTTCGATTCGGCGAGCGCGTCGAGGAGCTGCGGAAGGATCGCGTGGAAGTCGGGTTCCTGACCGCCGCGTTCGACACCGTCATCGACGTCCTGCCGAACATCGGCATCGTCGTGGTGGTCCTGCTCGGTACGTATCGCATCCAAGCCGGCGCCGTGACCCCGGGTGAGCTCGTCCAGGTCGCTTCGCTGTTCAGTGTTCTGTCCTTCCCGATGCGGGTCTTCGGCTTCTTCCTCACGAGCCTTCCGCCGTCGGTGGTCGCCCACGAGCGACTGGCCAGGGTGTTCGACTCCGAGGTCCCGCCGAGCCCGACATCGGTTCAGCCGCTGGCCGCCGGTGCTCTGGCCGTCGAGGCCAACGGGATCACGTTCTCCTTCGAAGAGGTGGCAGCGGGTGGAGACCTCCACGGACACCACGTCGCGCAGCAGCATCGCAGCCAGATCCTGAGCGGAGTCGATCTCGAGATCCAACCGGGGGAGACCGTTGCCATCGTCGGTTCGACCGGTGCCGGCAAGTCGACGCTCTGCTCGGTGCTGTGCGGCTTGTTGCCTCCCGAGGATGGCGTGGTTCGGATCGGCGGCGTCGCCGTCGATCATCTCGATCCGATCGAACGCACCGATGCCGTCGCGCTCGTCTTCCAGGAGTCGTTCCTCTTCGCCGATTCGGTGAGGGCGAACATCGATCTGTCCGGTCGTCTGTCAGACGACGAGGTGCATGCGGCGGCCGCGATCGCACGGGCCGACGCGTTCATCCAGGAACTGGCCGAGGGGTACGACACGGTCGTGGGTGAGCGGGGTGTGACCCTCTCCGGTGGGCAGCGTCAGCGCGTCGCCCTGGCCCGAGCGCTGATCCGCCGACCGCGCCTGCTCGTCCTCGACGATGCCACCAGCGCGGTCGACGCCGAGGTCGAGCAGCAGATCCTTGCCAACCTCCGCCGATCGGTCGATGCCACCGTGATCGTCGTGGCGCAGCGCGTGTCGACGATCGAACTGGCTGATCGTGTCCTCTACTTCGACGGTGGACGGATCGCCGCCGTGGGTACCCATGCCGAGCTGCTGGCCAACCCCGGCTACGAGTCGCTCGTGCGGGCCTACGAGCAGGCAACCTGATGGCGGCACCGACCTTCGAAGATGAACTCTTCATCACATCCGAAGAACACGGGGACGGCGCGTTCCAGGTGCTGCGTCGCGGCCTCGCCGAGACTCCCGAGGCCAGGGCCGGTCTCATCGCCACCTTCTTCATGGGCCTGTCGATCGCTGTCGGCAAGCTCGTGGTGCCGATCGTGATCCAGCGGGCGCTCGACCAGGGTGTGCTCGGTGACGAGGTGCGACCCGACATCGTGCGCACGAACGTCATCGTCGCGCTCGTTGTGGTGCTCGTGGCCGGCCTGATCTCGTGGCTCACCCAGCGGCGCCTCGTCGTGCGCGCCCAGGAGGCGCTTGCGGCGCTTCGCAATCGTGCGTTCGAGCGAGTCCATCAGCTCTCGATCGCAGACCACAACGACACTCGTCGCGGTGTGTTGGTGGCCAGGGTCACCAGTGACGCCGAGACGCTCAGCCGGTTCGTGCAATGGGGCCTGTTCTCGTGGACCGTGAATCCCACGGTCATCCTCGGGACCTTTGCCGTGCTCGCGTTCTACTCCTGGCAGATCGCGCTGATCACCGTGATCTGTTACGCCCCGGTGATCCCGATCCTGCGCGTGCTCCAGGTGCGTCAACTGAGCGCCTACGACGCCTTCCGCACCCGCGTCGGGGAGATGGTCACGACCTTCGGCGAATCGGTCATGGGCGCCGCTGTTGTGCGGGCCTACGGCGTGGAGGACCGCAGTCAGCGCCGCCTCGATGTTGCCATCGAGGGGCGGTTCCGGGCTCGGGTGAAAGCGCAGTGGTACACGGCGTTCACCTTCACCGTCGGCGACTTCTTCGGTGCGTTGGCGCTGGCGGCGGCGCTCGTGTTCGGGATCGCCCAACGGGAGGCTTGGGATCTCCAGGCCGGCGAGCTGGTGGCGTGCCTGTTCCTGATCACACTTCTCCAGGGTCCGATCGCCGAGGTGAGCGAGACCCTCGACCAGACGCAGACCGCCGTGGCTGGTTGGCGAAAGATCCTCGACCTGATCGACCAACCGGCCGACGTGATCGAACGGATCGATGGCCTCGAGATCCCGGGCGGTGCGATCGAGGTCGTCACCGAAGATCTGCAGTTCTCCTATCGCACGGGACCTCCGGTGCTCCACGGGGTGAACGTCACGATCCCAGCCGGTTCGAACGTCGCGATCGTGGGCGAGACCGGTTCCGGCAAGACGACGTTTGCGAAGTTGTTGTGCCGCTTGGCCGATCCTTCGGCCGGTGTTGTTCGGCTCAACGGCGTGAGCATGGTGGAAACCGACGCCGAGTCCCGCCATCGGTCGGTCCGGATGGCTCCGCAGGACGGGTTCCTGTTCGACACGACGGTGCGGGAGAACATCCGATTCGGGCGGCCCGGTGCCACCGACGACGACATCGACCGGGCGTTCGAGGTGCTGGATCTCACGTGGTGGATCCAGAAGCTGCCGGGCGGGCTCGATGCCCGAGTCGGGGAGCGGGGCGACAACCTGTCGGTCGGCGAGCGGCAGTTGGTGGCACTGGTGCGGGCGGCGCTGGCTGATCCTGGCCTGCTGATCCTCGACGAAGCGACCTCGGCGGTCGATCCGGAAACGGATCAGGCGCTGACCACCGCACTGCGCAAATTGGCCGAGGGGCGGACGCTGGTCAGCATCGCCCACCGGCTGGCGACGGCAGAGGCGGCCGACCTCGTGATGGTGTTCGACGCGGGCGAGCTGGTGGAGATGGGGTCGCATGCGGAGCTGGTCGAAGCCGGCGGTCGCTACGCAGCCCTGCACACCGCCTGGATCGGCAACACCCGCTGATTCGCAAACCTCGGGTTTGAGCCCCACAGAATCGGGGGTCATAGCCTCGGGTTGACGTGGACCCACTCTTTGGTGCGCGTCGCAGTGCGGCTGGCTACCATGCGAAACGCCCAACTCGGGCACAAGCGCAAAGGAGCGACCAGGTCGTGAGCAAGGCACCCGTTCGAGTCACCGTCACCGGAGCTGCAGGCCAGATCGGCTACAGCCTCCTCTTCCGCATCGCTTCCGGCGCTCTGTTGGGAGACGATCAGCCCGTCATCCTCCAGATGCTCGAGATCACGCCGGCGCTCGGAGCGCTCGAAGGGGTGGCGATGGAGCTCGACGACTGCGCGTTCCCGCTGCTCGCCGGCATGGTCCGCACCGACGACGCCGACGTTGCCTTCGGCGATGCCGACTACGCCTTGCTCGTCGGCGCCATGCCGCGTAAGGCAGGCATGGAGCGAGCCGATCTGCTCGAGGCCAACGGTGGCATCTTCGGCCCGCAGGGCAAGGCGATCAACGACAGCGCCAGCAAGGACATCAAGGCGCTCGTGGTCGGCAACCCGGCCAACACCAATGCGCTGATCACCCTGTCGAATGCGCCGGACATCGATCCCCGCCAGATCCAGGCCATGACCCGTCTCGACCACAACCGTGCGCTCAGCCAGCTCGCAGCCAAGACGGGGGCGACCGTCAACGACATCAGGAAGATGACCGTCTGGGGCAACCACTCCACCACCCAGTACCCCGACATCTTCCACTGCGAGGTCAAGGGCGCAGAAGGCCGACCAGATGGTGAACGACCAGGCTTGGCTCGAGAACGAGTTCATCCCGACTGTCGCCAAGCGCGGTGCTGCCATCATCGAGGCCCGCGGCGCATCCTCGGCAGCGTCGGCTGCCAACGCCGCCATCGATCACTCCACGACTGGGCTCTCGGCACACCCGATGGCGACTGGGTCTCCATGTCGGTCATCTCGGATGGTTCGTACGGAGCCCCGGAAGGCATCGTCACCTCGTTCCCGACCGTCTGCGCCGGCGGCGACTTCCACATCGTGCAGGGTCTCGAGATCAACGACTTCAGCCAGAAGCGGATCGAAATCACCTGGGCCGAGCTCGTCGAGGAGCGCGACACGGTGAAGGGCCTCGGGCTGCTGTAGCAGCGGACAGGCTGTCGCCTTCGGGTGCGGGCGCCTGGAATCAGAAATGACGCAACTCGATTCGACTGGCGGGGCCTCGTGGCTCCGCCGGTCGACGTTGTGGTCGACCGACATAGGCTCGGCGAATGACAGCCGAACTCGTCAACACGTTCTACACCGCACTCGCCGATCGAGATGGTGAGGCGATGGCCGGCTGCTACAGCGACGGCGCCGTCTTCGAGGATCCGGCCTTCGGCGTCCTCACCGGCCGCGACCCGGGCGACATGTGGCGGATGTTGTGCTCGAGCGACACCGACCTCTCGGTCACCCACACGATCGTCGAGGCGACTGACACGTCGGCGGTGACGAAGTGGGTGGCGGAATACACCTTCACCGCCACGGGTCGTCCGGTTCGCAACGAGGTGACGGCGACGATGAGGATCGCCGACGGGAAGATCGTCGCCCACAAGGACGTGTTCGACTTCTGGAAATGGTCGTCGCAGGCGCTCGGCATTCCCGGCAAGTTCCTCGGCTGGACTCCGTTGCTCAAAGCGAAGGTCCAGAAGACGACGCGGCAGAGTCTCGACGCCTTTCAGGCGAAGAGGACCTGAACCCGAGGTTACGACCCCCGATTCTGTGGGGCGTAAACCCGAGGTTTGGGGCTACTTCAAGAATTTGCTGGTGGTGTTGTCGGCGAGGACTTTGCCGGCGGTCTGTTCAGTGGGGCAGTAGTAGACGGTGTACTTGCGGTACTCGACGGTGTGCACCGTGTCGCCGCACGGGCCGTCATCACCCCGGCCCAGGCAGGGCTCGGCCGACCGGTTGTGCACCTTCGAGGGCCGGTCCACACTCTTGCCGATGTCGTCCAGCGTGCGCTCGTGTTCGGTGGCCGCAGCAACCACTCGCAGCGTCGATTCGTAGAGCGCGGTCATCTCGTCGTCACCGACCTTCGAAGCGTTGGCGAACGGTGACAGGCCGGCGTCGAACAGGATCTCGTTGGCCAGCATTCGCCCGAGTCCTGAAACGATGCCCTGCGTCCGCAACACGCCGTGTAACCGTCGGCTGTGGGCACCGATCACGGCCGCGAATTCGTCCCGGTCGAGGGTGGTCGGATCCGGCCCGAGCCCGAGCAGCGGGTCTTGCTCGCGTGGCTCGCCTCGCACCGCCCAGACGCCCGCCTTTCGTTCGGTCCCGGCCTCGGTGAGCAGCCAAGCGAGCTCGCCATCCGGCCCTTCGAACACCCAGCGGGCGATCCCGTTCCTGGGTTTCTTCGACTGCTTCGGATCGGGACGGAGTCGACCACCCTGCATCAGGTGCACGACGTGGGTGATGTCGTTGTCGAACCGAAGCATCAGATACTTGGCTTGGCGTTCGACGCCGACCAACGAAGCACCGACGGCAGCATCAGCGGGAGGGTCGAACGTCTTCAGCCCCGCGAAGTTGATCAGGCGAAAGGCGAGCAGGGTCGAGCCGGCCAGCGCGTCGGTCATCCGCTCACAGTGAGCCTGCACTTCGGGCATCTCGGGCACGGGAAGACCCTAGCTCTCGCCGTCACACAGCTCGACGACGAGGTGAAGCAGTCTGGTGTCCTGCCACCGCAAGTCTGCGGTGGCAGCTGTGTCGACGAACACGACGGTGCATCCGTGAGGTGCGGTCAGCGAACCGGAGGCTGTGACCCCCGGAAACGGGGGTCAGAAACCTCGGGTTTGATGGTCAGTAGGTGGTGGTGGCTCGTAGCTCGGTGAGAGCGTCATCGACCGCAGCGAGGCTGTCGGTGGTGCCGACGAGGGCTTGAGCATCGCCGCCGATTCGCATGTCGCCGTCGAGGAATGCACGCTGGGCGCTGAGCTCTCCGCGAGCGATGCCACAGGCGACAGTCCAGGTCATCTGGAGCGTGACCGGAGCGTCGACGCCGAACCGAACGGTGACGGCGTCAGGCCCCAGCTGCAGGGTGTAGGACCGATCTCCGTCCGGCCCGTCGGTGACGACGTATGCGATCGAGAATGCCTCGTCGACCGGCTCGACACCGGCGACGGCGATCGCCGCACGGTCCAACCAGGCATCGCTCAGATACTTCACGAACTGGAGGCTATCGGGCAGGGTCGATGCGCTCGGAGGCAGCCATCAGACGCCGGTCGGCTCCGGCCCGCTCGAGGAGTGCGGCCAAGGTGCCACGGTCCGCCAGCTCGCGCCTGACCGGTGCGACGACGAGATCGTTGGCCACGATCCCGACGTTCTTGATCGCCGCTGCCTTTGTGCGCCGAGCGGCGCGTCTGGCGCTCAATCCGGCCACTCGTCGTGCGATCACCGCCACCAGGAGACCAACGGCCACTCCGGCGCCGAACAGCAGCGTGGGGATCGGCCAGCCTCGCCACTCGGGTGTGGGAGGGTCGGGGATCTGGAACCACTGGAGGGCGAACAGAACGGTCAACCACACGAACCCGACGGCGGCGGCGACGGCCAACGCGATCTGGATGACACCGATCAGCGACCACCAGCGTGGGGTACGCCCGGCATGGTCGCGAACGCCGTCGGCGACGGCCCGATCGAGCCGATCCGAGAGGATCGCGGGCGGAGGAGTGCCTGCGGCTCGCAGCAACTGCGGCCACGGATCGGCGAGCTCGCGGCTCACGCCGTCGACGAACGTGCGGATGGCACCGTCGACCCGCAACGACTGGGCGGCCGAAGCCGTCGGCAACGAGCTGCGCCCCGAGCTGCCGCGGCCGAGGTGGAGCCGGCCGAGCGGATGTGGCCGGAGCCTCCTCACCCATCGGGTGTACGGCCATCCCATGACGCCGGCGGCATCTCGCTTCGTTCCGGCGGCGACGGCTTCGGTGACCTTCTCGATACCGGTCGCATCGACCAGCTCGGCCGCGAGCCGTTCGGTGGCCCGTCGATCGATGTCGTCGCCTGATCGTTTGGCCGAGACGGCGCCGTTGGACCGTGCCATCTCGCTGGCTGCCACCGCCACATCGGCCTGGAGTCGAGACGCCATGGCCTCGGAGCTGCGCACCGCGGCGGCAAGACGGTCTCGAAGCCGCTCGACGCCGTCGCCGGTCGCCGCCGACAACGAGATGACCAGCGGATCGTCGATGCCGTCGGCCACGGCGAGGCGGGCAAGGTCGGCCTCGCAGACCTGTTGCGCCGCAGGGTCGAGCCTGTCGGTCTTGTTCAGTACCAGAACCGTGACCGCGTCGTGACCGGCGAGCGAGGACAGATACCGATGGAGCGCAGCGTCGGCGTACTTCTCCGGATCGGTGACCCACACCATCAGATCGCAGTGCTCGGCAATGCGTTCCATCTCGAGACGATGACCGACCTCGACCGAGTCGTGGTCCGGCACGTCGAGAAGCACCAACCCGCCCAGGTCGCCAGGGGTGACGAGATGGCGGCGGTCGACCTCCAGCCAATCGAGCAGCGGCCCGCTGGTCGACACCGTGTCCGCATCACCCCAGACGCAGGCCATCGTCGACGAGGTCGTCGGCCGACGCACGCCCGTCTTGGCGACTTCGTCGCCGACCAGCGCATTGGTGAGGGTCGACTTGCCTGCACCGGTGGCCCCGAGCAGCGCGACGAGCGTGTGGGTCGTGCCATGACGAAGGCGCTCGTCGGCCTTGGCGACGACGTTCTGCCCGAAGGCGACGGCGTCGGCGTCGAGTCGGCCGTCGGCCAGGTCGATCGCCGACCGGAGCGCGTCGAGGCGCTCCGGGAGCGAGATGCTGCCTGAACGTGAACGGCCGATCACGAGATGGGCCTCATGGCCGAACCAGTCCATCGATGGAACGCTCGAGAGATGCACTGGCGGAGGTACCAGGGGACAACGCCGCAACCTGAGCGTGGAAGCGGGCGGTCTCCCGATCGATCAACCCTTCGACGCGGGCGATGAGCCGATCGCGGGCAGCTGCGGCGAGTTCCCGAACCGCTTGCTCGCCGAAGATCGCGTTGAGCAGCGCTTGCGACACGCCGGCCGTCCCCGATGCCACCGCCACCTCGCCACCAGTGATGCCACCGGTCTGGGCGAAGAGCACGATCATCAGCGCCACGCCGACGCCGTTCACCCCGAAGGCCATGACCCGTGCCATGTTGCGCTTGCCGGCGCCGCGCTCCCGCACCAGATCGAGAATGTCGTCCTGCCACGCGCGGATCTCGGGACCGACCTGTTCGCGGGTCTGATTCGACGCCCGCTCGAGATCTCGGTCGCCGTCGAGAGCGACGACACCGCCGGGCAGCTGCCGCCATGTGTTGGTGACCGACAGTGCGGCAGCATCGAGGTGATCGACGAGCAGTTGTTCGAGGGTCGAGGTGATCTCGCCCTGGACCTCGCTGGTGGCCGCCGGACGGCCACGCACGAACCCGGCGATCCGATCCCGCACCGCAGAGATTCGGCTCTGCAGCGCCCTCATCATCTCGTTGGTTCCGATCAACTCCTGCCACCGATCGAGGACCTCACCCCGGAGCAACGCGCCCCCTGAGAGGTCGGTGCGGATCGCTTCACGACAGGCGGACATTCGCTGGTCAGCCGCTTCGGTGAGCGCCGCGGCGACACGGTCGGTCGACGTCGAGGCCAAGAGGACCGATCGCGCTCGGTCGGGGACGCTGGCCAGTGCGCCGTCGATCGTGTGGCGGACCACGCGAGCCCGTTCCTCGGCGTCGACGGCCAGCGCCCCGAGCATGGTCGAGAGCTCGGCCGTGGCTGGGGCCGGAAGCCGCCCATCGACCAGTTCGTGATCGTCGATGGCAAAGACCGACACGTCCGGCAGGCCGCCATCGGTGAGCATGCTCTGCAGGTGGGGAACGATCTCTGCTGCAGCCCCGGGTGGCATGCGGTTGATCACCACGGCCAGCGACGTGCCGCGGCTCTTGGCCCGACCGAGGAACTCCCACGGAACGGCGTCGGCGTAGCGAACTGCGGTCGTGACGAACAACCAGAGGTCGGCCGCGGCGAGCAGCTGTGTGGCCAACTCTCGATTGGCCTCCTCGACCGAGTCGATGTCCGGTGCGTCGATCAAGGCAAGGCCAGGCAGCAGGGTCGGTACCGCCTCGACCTTCAGCGTCTCCCCGGTGGCAACGCCGTCACCGGTCACGCGGGGGAGATGCGGGAGGATGTCGGTGGCCGAGAACCACGGCAGGTCATCTGGATGACAGATCAGGACCGGAGCCCGGGTGGTGGGCCGGAGGACACCGGACGGTGACACGTCGGCGCCGGCCAGCGAGTTCGTGATGGTGGACTTCCCCGAGCCGGTCGACCCGCCGAGCACGGCCAGCAGAGGGGCGTCGAGCCGTTCCAGCCTCGGAATCAGGTAGTCGGCGATCTGATTGGCCAGCTCGTTCCTGGTGTCTCGTGCTGCGGGGTCGCCGGGCAGGCCGAACGGGAGGTCGATTGCTCGAAGGGCGTCGTGCAACTGGTGCAGCGACGCAACTGTGCGACTCGTCGATCGCCCGTTGGTTGTCACGGACGACAGGTTACGGCGAGCTGCTCACCGCCCCCTCCGTCATGCGGTCATAGCGCTCACGAACGTCGGAACCATCGTGCTCGGGGGCGACGCTGTCACCGGCACCGAGGTTCCATCGCTGAGCGACCGTCTCGAGGTTGTCTGCGCTCGCCACGACGGCCGCTTGCGCCGCGGCACCGGTGGCAACGGTTTCGTCGGTGTGGGGAACCACGATGGAGCGACCCGAGAGATCGGCCAGTCGTTGTCGGTAGGCGACGCTGCGGGCACCGCCACCGACGAGAAACAGACGTCCGTCGACCGAGGCACCGACCGCAGAGAGTGCATCGACTCCGTCGAGCAGGCCGCACAGCACACCGTCGTGGGCAGCGAGGGCGATCTGTTGCCGAGTCGTGGCATTCGTGACGCCGAACATCGTTCCGGTGGCGTCTGGAACGTTGGGGGTGCGCTCGCCGTCGAACCACGGGATCACCGTCACGGTGCCGGGTTCGGCTGCTGCGCCGAGAGCGAGCTCGGCCAATTCCGCCGGGCCGAGTCCGAACCAGCGAGCCACCGTGTCGGTGACCTTGGTGGCATTGAGCGTGCAGACGAGGGGCAGGAAGGCGCCGTCGGCCGAGGCGAACCCGGCCACCGCGGCCGAGGGGTCCCGCGTCGGTGTCGCCGACACGGCGAAGGCGGTGCCAGACGTCCCGAGCGAGATGGTCGCGTCGCCAGATCGAAGACCAAGGCCGAGCGCAGCGCTCATGTTGTCCCCACTGCCGGGGCCCACGAGGACAGCGGGCGGAAGACCAAGGTCCTCAGCAACTTCGGGCAGAAGCGTTCCGGCGGCTTGCTCGGGGCCGAGCACGAGCGGAAGCTCGGCGGAGAATTCGGCATCGCCGACGGCCCGAGCGATGAGGTCAGGAAGATACCGATTCTCGACGGGATCGAACCAGCCGGTCCCGGAAGCGTCGCCCCGATCGGTCACGTGGCGGCCGGTGAGCCGCCACGTGAGGTAGTCGTGGGGCAGCATGACCTTGGCCGCGCGGGCGAGAGCCTCCGGTTCTTGATCAGCGACCCACGCCAGCTTCGTGATCGTGATGGCAGGGACGGGAACGGTGCCGGTGGCATCGGCCCACGCTTCAGCGCCCCACGCGGCGACGAGCCGCTCGGCCTGCGGCGCCGACTCGGTGTCGTTCCACAGCTTTGCCGGGCGGACGGGGTTTCCGGCCTCGTCGATCAGCACCAGGCCGTGCTGCTGGCCGGCGACCGACATGGCCACCACCTGGCGGCGGATGTCTCCGAGCGCCTGCACGGCTTCGCGAAGTGCTGCCCACCACGAGGCGGGGTCCTGCTCCGATCGGGGCGGACTGGTGGCGGGGTGGCGAGCCGACGCGGACGCAAGGATCTCACCACTTGTGAGATCGCGGGCCTCCACCTTTGTGGACTGTGTCGACGAGTCGACGCCGAGGACGACGGGCATGCGAAGTCCTCAGGACACCGTGTCGATGTGGCGGGCCACGAGACGTTCGAGCAGTTCCTGTCGACCGGACAAGGGTTGTGGTTCGCGCCCGGAGGCGATCACCTCGTCGTGGATCTGTTGGAGCGTCACGCCACCGTCGAGAATGGCACGCGCGTCGGGTTGGTCCCATCCGGCATATCGCTCCTCGACGCGGCGGGCCAACTGGCCTTCGTCGATGATCGACTGGGCGACGAGCAGCGACTTGGCGAGCGTGTCCATCGCTCCGATGTGGGCGATGAACAGATCCTCCCGGGCGATCGACTGGCGTCGGAGTTTGCAGTCGAACATCATTCCGCCGGTGGTGAATCCGCCGCCGCGGAGGATTTCGAGCAGGCCGAGGGACATGTCCTCGACTGACGTGGGGAACAGGTCGAGATCCCAGCCGAGGCGATCGTCGCCGGCGTTGGCATCGATCGAGCCGAAGATGCCGTTGTCGACGGCGACGGCCACCTCGTGGTGGAAATCGTGGCCGGAGAGCGTGGCGTGGTTCACCTCGATGTTCACCTTGATCTCGTTCTCCAACCCGTACTTCTGGAGGAACGCGTACACGGCGGCGACGTCGTAGTCGTACTGGTGCTTGGTGGGTTCCATCGGTTTCGGCTCGATGAGGATCGTGCCGGTGAAACCGATGTCGTGTTTGTGTTGCACGACCATGTTCATGAACCGGCCGAGCTGGTCGAGCTCACGTTTCATGTCGGTGTTGAGGAGGGTTTCGTAGCCTTCACGACCGCCCCAGAGCACGTAGTTCGCGCCGCCGAGTTCGTTGGTCTTCTGCAGGCAATGGGCGACCTGGGCTGCTGCATACCGAAACATCTCGGGATCGGGATTGGTCGCTGCGCCCGCCATGAATCGGGGATGGGAGAAGGCGTTGGTGGTGCCCCACAACAACTCGACCCCCGTGCGGCTCATGTGTTCGCCGGCGTAGTCGACCATCTGGTCGAGGTTGTGACAGGTCTCGGCGAAGGTTGCCCCGGCGGGGGCGATGTCGGCATCGTGGAACGAGAAGAACGGCGCTCCGAGCTTGGACACGAACTCGAAGGCAGCGTCCATCTTGGCTCGGGCGGCGACCATCGGATCGGTGGTACCGGCGAAGGTCGGATGCCACGGACGGTCGAGGGTTCCCGATCCGAAGATGTCGAACCCATCCCAGGCGAAGCTGTGCCAGTAACACACACCGAAACGAAGGTGTTCGGCCATCGTGCGGTCGCCGACCATTCGATCGGCCTGGTACCAGCGGAACGCCAACGGATTGTCGCTGGCAACGCCTTCGTAGTTGATGGTGTCGACGGTGTCGAAGAACTCGGTCATTGCGGGTCTCCTGCTGCGAGTCGCGTGGTCACTGGTGTAGCCGATCACGGGCGCCGTCACATAGGCAGGGCGGGCCGATCGACCCGCCGTCCACTTGACCGATTCGTCGTCTCGGGTACGGTCTGGCGCGGTGGAGATGGAGCACTCGCCCGATGATGCGATCGACTGGCATGAGGCCCACCGGCTCGACGCAGTGCTGCCGGCGGCGGCGCTTGCCATCACCCTCATGCTCACCAAGTATCCGCATCGGGGTCACGCCACCTTTCACGGTCTGTTGCTGCGTTTGGACTCAGATCCACTCGCTGTCGTCGAGTTCGATGTGCCGTTGCCGTCTCGAGGTTGGGAGATTCGCGCCTCGGGCCTCTGGGCCGAGCTGGTATGTGAGACCCCGATGGAGCATTGGAGCTACGGACTGGAAGCGTTCGGGCTTGCAGTGGACCACCCTGCAGAGCTGATGGGGGCCGCGGTTGGGCGACGCGAGCCGCTTGGCTGGGAAGTCGAGTTCGAGGCTCGGGCCCCGGCGCAGCACACCACCGGCCAGAGCTATGGGCAGGCCGGTTCCGTGCACGGTGTCGTACTGGAGGCCGAAGGGTCGACCGAGGTCGATGGCTACGGCGTCCGTTCACACTGGTGGGGGAGCGAGACCCCACTCTCGATCGGACTCGGCGGGCATCCGGTCGGCGAACCGACCCTCGTCTACCCGACGATCGGAGGTGTGTGGTCGGTCACCCTCGACGAAAACGGGATGGCGTCGACGTTCGTTCCGAGCGACTGAAGCCGCCCGACCCGAACGATCCGACTCCTGGCGCTGTCAGACGCCGGCGTCGATCGGTTGGCCGATGTCCTCGGCGGCCTCGGCCTCGGCGAAGCGAACGATGACGAGCGTGACGACAGCGGCGGCAGCGGCGAGAGCGATCCCGCCTCCGAGCTGACTCAGCGATGGCCATGCGAGGTCGGTCCCCTTGACTGTCTCCTCGGTGGTCTCTCCGATGACGCCGACACCGTTCGGCCATGGCCACAGTACGCGAATCGATCCGATCATCAAGCCGAGCAAGGCGGCCATGAGGGTCTGTTCGTAGTGCTCGAGCAGCCAGTTGAGGACGGACGAGAACAGGGCGAGGCCGATGATGGCACCGACGGCGAATACTGCGAGCTGGGCGATCTCGCCGCCGAGAACGGCGGCGTACATGCCGAGCATCAGCATGATGAACGAGCCGCTGATCCCGGGGAGGATCATGGCGCAGATGGCGATGGCCCCCGTTCCGAGAAAGAGAGGAAGGCCGGGGCTCGATACTGCGCCGGTCTGGAAACCGAGCAGCACGAAGGCAATCACCGCAACGCCGATGATGACGGCATATCTCGTGACGTCACGCGAGCTGATGCCCCGCCAGACGAGAACACAGCTGGCGAGCACCAGCCCGGTGAACACGGCGGCAACACCTTCGGGTCGTTCGATGAGGAGGGTCTCCATCGAGTGACGCAGGAGCGCAAACGCAGTAGCGGCACCTGCGCCGAGCGGAAGGATGAACAGCCACTCGATCGAGGCGAACTCGTCCCAGCCGCCTCGAAGATCACCCTTGAGCCAGAACTTGAGCGTGGTCGCCCCCCTGCGGAGGTTGCCGATGAAAGCCCGGTAGATGCCGAGGATCAGGGCGATGGTTCCGCCGCTGACCCCTGGGACGATGTCGGCGCAGCCCATCAAGAAGCCGCGGCCGAAATGCTTCAACGGTTCGATCACGGCCCAGAGGCTACCCCCGGCTCGAAACGCTCAACTGCCAGCTTCACACGTACCCATGGGTACGTGTGAAGCTGGCAGTTGGAGGGGCCGGTCAGCCAGAAGGGAAGGGTCAGTTGCGCTGACCGGAGAGGCGGCGGTTGACCACCTTGGACTTCACGTAGTCGCGGTTCATGTAGGCGATGAAGTCGAGGCTGATCTCTTTCGGGCACGCCTCGGAGCACTCACCATGGTTGGTGCAGCTCCCGAAGAACTGCTCCATCGTCTCGACCATCGCTTCGGTCCGCTTGTAGCGCTCCGGTTGGCCCTGCGGCAGCGAGTTGAGATGCCACAGCTTGGCCGAGGTGAAGAGCTGGCCTGCCGAGTTCGGGCACGCCGCAACACATGCGCCACAGCCGATGCAAGCGGCGGCATCCATCGCGGATTCGGCCGCTTCCTTCGGGATCAGGATCTCGTTGGCGTCCCGAGCGTTGCCGGTCGGGGCCGAGACGAAACCGCCGGCGGCGATGACGTGGTCGAGCGCAGAGCGGTTGACCACGAGGTCCTTGATGATCGGGAAGGCAGCCGCACGCCACGGCTCGATCACGATCGTGTCCCCGTCGCTGAACGTGCGCATGTGCAGTTGGCAGACCGCAGCGCCCTTCTTCTGGCCGTGGGCCCGACCGTTGATCATCACGCCGCAGGTGCCGCAGATGCCTTCGCGGCAGTCGTGAGGGAACTCGATCGGGACCTTGCCGGCCTCGATCAGGTTCTCGTTGACCACGTCGAGCATCTCGAGGAACGAGGCGTCGTCCGGAATGTTCCTGGCCTGGTGGGTCTCGAAGCTCCCGGGAGCGTCGGGGCCGGCTTGACGCCAGATCTGCAGGGTGAGGTTGAGGAGGTTGCTCATGGGTGCTTTCTGCTGATCGATCGCGAAGTGGTTACTTGTAGGAACGCTGGGTCAGTTCGACGTTCTCGAACTCGAGCTCTTCGTTGTGCTTGATCCACGGCGTGTCCATGTCGACCCATTCCCAGGCCGAGACGTGGGCGAAGTCCTCGTCGTTGCGAAGCGCCTCGCCCTCGGGTGTCTGGGACTCGGTCCGGAAGTGGCCACCGCAGCTCTCGTTGCGATCGAGAGCGTCGCGAGCCATCAGCTCTGCCAGCTCGAAGAAGTCGGCCACTCGTCCGGCATTCTCGAGCGAGCTGTTGAGCGTGTCGGTGTTGCCGAGCACCCGGAGGTCCTTCCAGAACTCGTCCCGCAGCGCTCGGATCTCCGAGATCGCCTTCTCGAGACCGTTCTGATCGCGCTCCATGCCGATGTAGTCCCACACCAGCTTTCCGAGTTCGCGGTGGAAGTAGTCGGGGGACTTGGTGCCGCCGATGCTCATGAAGGTGTTGATGCGGTCGCGCACGTCCTGCTCGGCTGCTTTGAACACCTCGTCGTCGGTCGAGACCGGCTGGGTGCCCAGCTTCGGAGCCAGGCCGTTGCCGATCGTGTACGGCAGGACGAAGTAGCCGTCGGCCAGACCCTGCATCAGGGCCGACGCGCCGAGGCGGTTGGCGCCGTGATCGGAGAAGTTCGCCTCGCCGCAGGCGTAGAGACCCTTGATGTTGGTCTGCAGGTTGTAGTCGACCCACAGCCCGCCCATCGTGTAGTGCGTTGCGGGATAGATCCGCATCGGCACTGCGTAGGGGTCCTCGCCGGTGATGTTGGCGTACATGTCGAACAAGTTGCCGTACTTGGCCTCGATGGTCTCCTTGCCGTCCCGGCCGATGGCGTCGGCGAAGTCGAGATAGACGCCGTTCTTGAGCGGACCGATACCCATGCCTTGGTCGACCACGGTCTTGGCGTTGCGGCTGGCCACATCGCGAGGCACCAGGTTGCCGAACGCCGGATACTTCTCTTCGAGGTAGTAGTAGCGCTCGGCTTCGGGAATCTGGGCTGCGGCACGCTTCTCGTCCGGGTCTGCGGGGGACCCAGATGCGACCGTCGTTGCGGAGCGACTCCGACATCAGCGTGAGCTTCGACTGGAACTCGTCGGCCGCCGGGATGCAGGTCGGGTGGATCTGCGTGTAGCACGGGTTGGCGAAGAAGGCGCCCTTGCGGTGCGCCCGCCAGGCGGCGGTCACGTTGCAGCTCATGGCGTTGGTGCTCAGGTAGAACACGTTGCCGTAGCCGCCGGTGCACAGCACGACGGCGTGGGCCGAGTGGCTCTCGATCTCACCGGTGACGAGATCACGGGTGACGATGCCGCAGGCCTCACCGTCCTTCATCACGAGCTCGAGCATCTCCGAACGCGTGTGCATGTTGATCTTGCCCTCGCCGACCATGCGCATCATCTGCTGGTAGGCGCCCAGCAGCAGCTGCTGGCCGGTCTGGCCGCGTGCGTAGAAGGTGCGGGACACCTGGGCGCCGCCGAAGGAGCGGTTGGCCAACAGGCCGCCGTACTCACGGGCGAACGGCACGCCCTGTGCGGTCATCTGGTCGATGATGTTGGTCGACACCTCGGCCAGGCGATACGTGTTCGCTTCGCGGCCGCGGTAGTCGCCGCCCTTGATCGTGTCGTAGAACAGGCGGTACGTGCTGTCGCCGTCGTTCTGGTAGTTCTTCGAGGCGTTGATGCCGCCCTGTGCGGCGATCGAGTGGGCCCGACGGGGCGAGTCGTGGAAGGTGAACGCGTCGACGTTGTAGCCGAGCTCGGCCAGCGTGGCCGCTGCCGAGGCTCCGGCGAGCCCGGTGCCGACCACGATGATCTTGAACTTCCGCTTGTTGGCCGGGTTGACCAGCTTGATGTCGAACTTGTGCTTGTCCCATTTCTCGGCGAGCGGGCCATCGGGAACGTGGCCGTTGAGCGTGCCGTCCGGGTTGACGGTGGGGGATTCGGTGGTGGATGCCATGGAGGGTCTCCTCAGACCAGGTCAGCCAGAACGGCGAGGGGGAAGCTGATGTTGCCGACGAGGATCAGCAGGGCGAAGCCGGCTGCGAAGTAGCGCCGAGCGGCGTTGTAGCGGGGGTTGTTGATCCCGAGGCTCTGGAAGAGGCTCCAGGCGCCGTGGAAGATGTGGAGCGCCAACGCCATGTTGGCGACGATGTAGACGATGGCGACGATCGGGTTCGACAGGCTCTCGGTGACGTTGTGGTAGACGTCGCCGCGGATGTAGTCGTAGCCCGGGATGATGCCCCATGTGAGATCGGCCAGATGGAAGACGAGGTAGAGCGCCACGATGATGCCGCTGACTCGCATGGTGCGGCTGGCGAAGTTCGACGCCAACCAATCAGGCTTCGACTGGTAGCGCACGTTGCTGACCTGGTTGAGCCGGGTCAGCGTGTAGGCCGAGTGGATGTGCAGGCCGAAGGCGCCGATCAGGCCGAACCGCAGCAGCCACAGGAAGTAGGTGCGGGGGAAGAGCGGCGTGAGCATGTCGCGCAGGAACTCGCCGTAGATGTTGATGTCCTGCTCGAGCTCTCCGTTGTGCTCGATCTCGCCGATGTACAGCTTCAAGTTCCCCAACATGTGGAACAGCACGAATCCCAGCAGGATGAGGCCGGTGATGGCCATCACCCACTTCTTGCCGACGGCGGTCTGGTAGATGTTGAGCGGGAACGGCAGTTCCTTCGGCTTGTCTCGCCGAACGGGTTGTGCCGATTTCTTGTTGATGGTCGGTGTAGCCACCGGAACCTCGCTGTCGTGGACGTGCTGTTGGGCAGAACGGAAACCGGCATCAAGGTAGTCGCCGACGGAGTGACCCGCCCAACTCTCGTGAGCACGGTATTTGTCACTCGATCGCGTGTGGCCGGCTGGTCAGCCGTCGGCCTCGGCGGCGGGGATGACAACGGTGTACGTCCGATGGGTGACCATGTGGTCCGCCGCGTCGAGTTCGACGTCGACCGTGAGCAGCCCGGTGATGTCCGGCACTTCCACGTCGAGCGTGCCGACGTGCTCGCACGAGTCGGCGGGTAGATCGCCGACCCAACGCCGCTCTACCGACCAGGACCCGCATTCGGCCCGTACTCGCACCGACACGTCCTCGATGCGGCGTCTGAGATCGCTGACCGCGTGGATTGCCACCGTCAGTTGCTCACCGCATGACGTGGTGCCGGGAAGTTGGTCGGCCACGACAACCACCGGTCTACAGGCATCGACGACCGCTTCGAATGAGGGTTTCGGCCGCCGGTCGTGATCGAGGATGCCGAACCCTCCGTCTGGCTCGGCGTCGAAGAGCGCGGTGAGGCAGAACCCGCCAGCCGGCCGGTACTTCAGCCGGCGCATCGTGCCGATCTGCGATCGGATCAGGTCGGCCTGGTACATCTGGGTCGCCCTTGCCCAGGCTATGCCGTCGCTGTAGGCCCGCCGGGGCTGGTAGTGCTCGAACGCTCCTCGCTGTGCGGTCGGCCACTTCGGTTCGGTTTCGTCCCATTCGCCGATGCGGACCGTTTGCGAACCGAAGCCTCCGAGAAAGGTCGCGAGCCTTGGCCAGGTGTGGAGCACCTCGGGCAGCTCGGCGTGCGTGCCGTTGTGCCACCCCAGCCAGAGGTGCGCATCCGAGGCGCCGCGAGGCGTCAACCCAGGCAGACTTCCCGATCGCTGGATCACCGAGCGTGACGGGTCGGACGAGCGCAGCTCCCGTCTCACGAGCGGATCGAGCACGGATCGGTTCCAGCTGGGTGCGATGTGACGGGTCAACCCTCGGCTCGACGGTGGTTCGCCTGGCTCCGGTACGGGGAGCGGGGGACCGTTCGGTTCGTCGTGAGCGCACCAGACGCTGATCGACGGGTGATGGGCGAGCAGATCGGCGGCGGCGCGCGCGAGCCGCTGCGCTTTTCGTCTCGCAGACAAGGCATATCCGCCGACGATCGGGAGGTCTTGCCAGATCAGGAGCCCGAGGCGGTCGGCAGCCTTGTACACCTCCGGTCGGGTGATGTGGGTGTGGAGTCTGACGAGGTCGAGGCCTGCGTCTGCCGCGATCACCAGATCTCGCTCCAGCTCTTCTGCGGTCTTGTCGGCCAGGAAACGTCCCTGGGGACCAACCGTGATGCCCTTCACGAACAGCGACTCGCCATTGACGTGCCACCGCAGGTTGCGGACCTCGACCGAGCGAAGACCGGTCCGCCAGGTGCGCGTGAGCGGCGGGTGGTGGTCCTCGGTGGCGACCTCGACCTTCACCTCGTAGAGCGGCTGTTCACCGAGCGATCGGGGCCACCACAGCATCGGGAGCTCGACATCGACATCCCATTCGATGCGGTTCTCACCTGCGGCGAGATCGTGGTGGTCGGATGATTCGATGACGACGGCTCCGCCCGGTCCGGTGACCGTCGTCGTGACGAGGACCCGTCGGCCGGCTGACGCATCGAGAACGAGCCGCGATGCGATCACCGCCTGTTCCGATGAGGCGCTCCGACAGAAGAGGCGGCTGAAGCGGATGGCGACGGGTCCGGTGACCTCGAGTCTGACGGGACGCCAGATTCCACCGGGGCTTCCGGGCGGCGCCAGGGGGCCCGATTGGATCGACCCGGTGAAGGATCGCTTGGATCGTGTCGTGCCGGGTGCCGGGCACGCCACCTCGACGGCGAGCGAGTGCTCCGATTGTGCTCTCATGGCATCGGACACCTCGAACGAACGGGGCGAGAAGTACATGTCGGTGGTGCCGACGAATCCGCCGTCGAGCCAGACGTCCGACATCGACATGACACCGTCGAATGCCAGCCAGGCGCGTTCGCCCTCGTGCATCTCGGGTGACGAGAATCGGGTGCGATGAAGGAGCGGTTCCGAGTTGTCGGCAAACGCCACGGTCGTGCCCCAGTGGCCGGGAACCTGGATGGTCTCCCAGCCGGAGTCGTCGAGGTCGGGGTCGGCGCCGATTCGATGAAGGCGCGTCGACAGAGGCGCCACCCGCCACCCACCGGAAAGGTCGACAGCCACCCCCTCGTGCTCGGACACGGGCCGAGAGTAACCGCTCGCCGTTCGGACGCTCGCCGATTGGTCGGCCGCTTCCTCGTGACCGTGGGTCCACGGCTAGGGTCGCCAAGGTGAATGACACGGCAACAGCAGACCTCCCGACGACGCTCGGTGCTCTACGTGCTTCGGGCTGGGCGTCCCGCACGATCAAGGACGAGCTGCGAACGAACGCCATCGATCGGATCCGCAACGGCATCGACCTCTTCCCCGGGATCATGGGCTACGAGGACACGGTGCTTCCCCAATTGGAGCATGCGGTTCTCGCCGGCCATGACGTCGTACTCCTCGGTGAACGCGGCCAGGCCAAGACTCGGATCATTCGTTCGCTCACGAACCTGCTCGACGAGTGGATGCCGATCATCGCCGGATCGGAGATCAACGACGATCCCTATCAACCGATCTCGCGCTACGCCAAAGATCTCGTCGCCGAGGACGGTGACGACACCGTCATCAGCTGGGTGCACCGGGACGATCGATTCGGCGAGAAGTTGGCCACCCCGGACACGTCCATCTCGGATCTGATCGGCGAGGTCGATCCGATCAAGGTTGCCGAGGGCCGGTACCTCTCGGATGAGCTCACGCTCCACTACGGACTCGTGCCTCGCACCAACCGCGGCGTGTTCGCCATCAACGAACTCCCTGACCTGGCCGAACGCATCCAAGTCGGCCTGCTCAACGTGCTCGAGGAACGCGACGTGCAGATCCGCGGCTACAAGGTCCGCCTGCCGCTCGACGTCCTGCTCGTGGCATCGGCCAACCCAGAGGACTACACGAACCGTGGTCGCATGATCACGCCTCTCAAGGATCGCTTCGGCGCACAGATCCGAACGCACTATCCGCTCGAGATCGAAACCGAGATCGCCATCGCCCGACAGGAAGCAGCGATCCCCGCCGACCCCGTGGTCCGTATCCCCGACTTCATGGAGGAGCTCATCGCCCGCTTCACCCATCTCGCTCGGCGCAGTTCGCATGTCAACCAGCGATCCGGCGTGTCGGTTCGTCTGACGGTCTCGAATCTCGAGACCCTTGCCGCCGCTGCGGTGCGTCGAAGCCTGTCGCTCGGTGAGGACGACGTGGTTCCCCGGGTGTGCGACCTCGACGCCCTGATCGCCTCGACGGCGGGCAAGATCGAGGTGGAGTCGCTCGACGAAGGACGCGATGCTGAGGTCATCGATCATCTGCTGCGGTCGGCCATCCTCGAGGTGTTCAAGGCGCGGGTGTCCGGCGAGGGGATTCGCCAGGTGGTCGACGAGTTCGGCGACGAGGTCGTTGCCAGTGCCGGCGGCGATCTTCCCGTGACCGATTACACGGAGCTCTTGTCGAGTGTCCCGGCGCTGGCCGGTCCCGTCGCCGCGTTGTGTGGAGACGACACTGCTCCGGCCACTCAGGCGTCGGCGATCGAGCTGATTCTCGAAGGCCTGCATCTCGCGAAGCGCCTCAACAAGGACGCAATCGGCAGCCGGGCCAGCTACCGAGCGCGTATCTGACGTGCTCCCCGGACGAAGGGAGTTCAGTTCGGATCAACTCGGTCCCGAACGAGCTCAGTTCGTGCCGGTGAGCGTGCGGAATTCGGATGATTCGGAGAACAAGAGCGTGACGAACGCACGATTCGTGCCGCCGTCGAGTCGACCGGTCCAGTAGGCGATGCCGATGCGATCGCCATCTCGGTCCATCACGTTTCGGTACAACAGCCTGACGAAGGCGGCGTTGTCGAGCTGCGCATAGGTCGAGACGAACTCGCGGCTCGCCACGAAGTCGCTCGCGATGGTCATCATGTCGACACCGCTGTTGGCACGGCCGACCCAGAAGTCGTGGCCAGAGCGATCCGGCTGGCGGGTGAACACCGCCATGTAGAGGCGAGCCACCGATGCGCTCTGGCCGCTGCTGCTGGCGTGGACGCCGGTGAGCAGACGACTACTGGGGGCGGCGGTGGTCGGTGGGGCGATGACCTGAGGACCGAGGACCACCTCGTCGACCGTGGTTGTGGTGGTCGGTGGGACGGTGGTTGGGGGGACCGTGGTTGTGGTCGTCGGTGGGGCGATGACCTGAGGACCGAGGACCACCTCGTCGACCGTGGTTGTGGTGGTCGGTGGGACGGTGGTTGTAGTGGTGGTTGTGGCGACCGTGGTGATCGGTGGGAGGGTGGTTGTGGTGGTTGGTCGGTGGTGGTGGTCGATTCGTCGGGATCCGTCGTTGTGGTCGACTCGGTGGTGGTGGGCTCGGTTGTGGTCGATTCGTCGGGGTCCGTTGTGGTCGTGAGCTCGGTGGTGGTGAGCTCGGTTGTTGTCGTGGAGTTCGGTGGTGGTGGGTCTCGGTGGTGGTGGGTTCGGTGGTGGTGGGCTCGGTTGTGGTCGATTCGTCGGGGTCCGTTGTGGTCGGAAGTTCGGTGGTGGTGGGCTCGGTTGTGGTGTCGATTCGTCGGGATCCTTTGTCGGAAGTTGGTGGTCGACTCGGTGGTGGTGGACTGATCGGCCGCTGTGGTTGTCGGACTGGTCGTGGTCGGAGTGGTCGTGGTCGGGAGCGGTACGTCGCTTCCGCTCGAGCTCGTCGGGCCCAGGGCGACCGGGCCGACAGGATCGGTTGGCTTGACGGTCGAGGTGATCTTCTGCACCCGATGGTTGAAGCTGTCGGCGATGTAGAGGCTGCCGTCCCGGTCGAGCGCCAGGCCGTATGGGCTGCTGAGCTGGTTCTCGGCATTCCCGCTCTCGTTCCCGCCGGCCACGGTGAGGATCTCGCCGGTCGAGGCGCCATCGACCGTGTAGCGCTGGACCCGATCATTGTTGAAGTCGGCAACGTACAGATGGCCGGCGTTGTCGACGGCGACTGCGGTCGGTGTCGAGAGTCGATCGGCCGCCGAGCCGGGCAGGCCGACACCGGCCACGGTGGTGATGGTGCCGTCCGCAGCGACACGTTGGACCCGGTGGTTGAACTGGTCTGCGACGTACACGGAGCCATCGGGTCCGACGGCGACGCCGGCGGGGTAGTTCAATTGGTTGAGCCCGGATCCGGCGCTTCCTCCGAGGACGGTGGTGACGCTGCCGTCGGGAGCGACCCTCTGGATGCGGTGATTCACGGCGTCGCCGATGATCAAACCGCCTTCGGCGTCGATTGCGACGCCGAGCGGATAGCTGAGTTGATCGGCGGCGTTGCCGATGCCGCGACCACCGATCACTGTGGTGACCGTCCCGTCGGGGGCGACGCGCTGGATGCGATGGTTCTCTCGGTCGGCGACGTAGAGATTCCCGCCCTGATCGACGGCGACGCCGGATGGGTACGCGAGCTGGTCCGGTCCGTCGCCGCGACCGTTCCCGCCGGCGACGGTGGTGGTCGTGCCATCCGGGGCGACGCGCTGCACGCGGTGGTTGTTGTAGTCGGCGATGTAGAGATTGCCGTCGAGGTCGACTGCAACCGATGCCGGTCGATCGAGTTGGATCGTCGACGCAGATTCGTCGGTCGGTGTTTCATCTGACGAGTGTCGGCCTCGACGTCGACATCGCTCGTGCTGTCGGTCGTACTGAGGTCGAGGTCGACATCGGCTCGTGGTGTCGGTGGTGCTGAGGTCTGGGTCGGCGTCGGTCGTGGTGTCGGTGGTGCTGACGTCTGCGTCTGGCTCGCTCGACTATCGGTTCCTTCGATCGGCTTCGACCCTTGTCGTTCCCCTTTTCGCCGGGATGCGGATCAGGCGTCGACCGCCGATGTCGTGGTCTGGTTCGGCTCGGAACTGTCGGTTGTCTCGCCTGACGGGATGGTGGGGCAGCGGTCGTCGTGCGACGAGCGGTCGTGGTGGGACCAGCGGTCGTCGTGGACGCGGGAACCGTCGTGGAAGGAGCAACCGTCGTCGGGACGGGCGCGCCGATACCGGCCACGGTGCTGATCGCTTCGGTTCCGTCGATGGCTCCGGCGATGGCGGTGGGAGCGATGCCGATCGCGATCGCAAGACTGAGTGCGAGCGCGCGAAGGGAAACGGTTGAATGAGCGGTGCGGGTACCCATGCGCGAAGTGTCGGCCGGATGGTCCCGGTCGTTTGGCCCAGCAGCCAATTGCCAACCCGAGGGGCAATTGCCAACCCGAGGCTGACACCCCCGATTCTGTGGGGCCCAAACCCGAGGTTTGTGACCCCCATTTCCGGGGGTCAGGGCCTCGGGTTGGGGAACGCTCCGGCCGCCGACCGTCGGTTGCGGTCGCGGTCGAACAGACCTGGCATCCGGCTGAATCCGTGTTGCCAGTGCCACCCGTCGATCGGGCTGGTCTGCCACCAGCCGACGGCTCCCTGCTCGGCCACCCCGTCGATCAGCGCTCGCAGGTGGTCGATCTGGGCATCACCATCATCGGGTAGCGCCGCCGAGGTCGCCGGCGCCGATGACCGACCGATCCCCGCACGCTGCCATCACCGGCTCGAGGCCCTCGAGCATCGAGGTCGCGTCCGGGCCGTCGCCGATACTCCTCCAGGCCCCCTCGCCGTCGACGACGACCGGCGGTCGTAGCTGCACGATCACTCGCTCGAACGCGTCCCGGCCCCGCCCGTCCGAGAGCTCGGCCAACCACTCCGAGCTCAGTTGTTCGTCGAGCCAGCGCGCCTGCGGCGTCGCTTTCACATCGTCGCGTTCGGCGAGGACCGGGCGCCCGGTCACGAATGTCGCCACCGGCGCCGAACCCCGGAGCAGCCGCTCGGCCAGCAGATCGGCCGATCGCATGGCCATTGCCGCGTCGAGTCCGTCCCGACGACGCTGGCGACCTGGCGGTGTCGCCCCGATCACGTTGCCCCACATCGCCCACTGCAGCGGCTCTCGCAGTGGGACCCAGCCGGCGACCAAGTCGCTGAAGGTCTCGCCCACCCAGTCCACGTGTCGGGGCCACAGCAGGTTCCGGCTCCGGTCGTCGCCGAAGCCGCGTTCGTCGTCGGCAAACCAGCCAGGCAGCGATCCGTCGACCAGGCATCCCCACGCCTCGAGGCCGAGGTCAGCGGCGGTCTCCAGCAGGTCGCGCCGGAATTCGACCTCACGGGCGTCGGCCGCATCCTGGGTCGGCCAGAGCCGGGCCCACTCGAGGGTGATCATCACTTCGCTGATACCGAGCGAGGCGAGCTGGGCGAGGTCGTCCTGCCATGTCGACCGGAAGCCGGCGCCATCTGCCGCATCGGGAGCCCGACCCGACCGGATCCAGCGGGACCAGTCGGCGGTATCGGCAACACCTTCGAGCTCCGAAGCGGTGAGTGCCGCACCGAAGACGAACGGCTGCGTCGTCATCGGGTGCAGAGTGACTTGATCTCGACGATGGCCGGGACGACGTCGTCGCCGACCAGGACCGTCGCCATCCCCAATGCCTGTCCCGCCGCGATGTTGGCGACGTTGTCGTCGACGAGCAGGATTTCGCCGGGCTCGAGCTCTGCGGCATCGAGGACGATGTCCCAGTACGCCGCGTCCGGCTTGCGGGCTCCGACCAGTGCAGAGTTCACGATGGCGTTCACCAGACCACTGTCGAGGTAACGATCGGCCAGCATTTCCTGCGCACTGGCGAAGTTGTTCGTCGCCAGCCAGACCTCGACCTCGTGATCCTGGAGCCACCAGAGGGCGTCGACCATCTCGGGTCGATCGCTGGCGTTGATGAACGATGGCCCCTCGAGGTCGAAGAGCGCGCTCGCTCCCGGGTACTGGAGGTCGAGCCACTCCATCAGCTCGCCGTCGTCGATCTGTCCTCGCTCGGCGCGGTGGACGATCGAGTCATCGGTGGTGAAGTAGTCGCTGAGACCGGTGAGCGCTTGGCCGAGCTCATCGTTGGACCACCCGAGGTGTACGACCGCGGCGTTCATCATCTGATGCATCGGCACGGTCACCGTGCCTGCCCAGTCCATCAGCACCAGCTCGATCGCGCTCACCGCGCCACCCTATTGGCGTTCGTCTCGGCTGCTCTCGTCTACATCCAGGGGCGAGTGTCGGTCTCGAGCTGGTACAGAACCAGGTCCCGCAGAGCCCGACCTTCGTCGATCGCGATCGCTCCGATCAAGATCTGGCCCGCAGCTGTCGTGATCGTCACGGTGCTCAGTCCGCGTCGGCGTTCGAAAAGCGATTGGGTCACGGCGATCGCATTGGTCTTGCGGGGCAGCGCCTGACGCGTCGTGTGGTTCACGACGTTCGAGCGGGTGGCCAGTGCGGCGCCGGTGCCCCAGCGGAAGTTCCGCACCCTGACGTGCTCGAGCAGCCACGCCGGCGGGACGATCGCGACGGCGAGCAGCGACCACCAACCGATGAAGAACCACCCGCCGACGGCGGAGAGGGCAGCGACGATCGATGCGTTCCTGGCCTCGAGGAAGGTCGTGGCCGTAGAGATTCGCCTCGTCAGATCGGGGTCGGCACCGAGTTCGGGCTGGGCAAGGCGACGAATCGATTCCCATTGCCGTTCGTCGCAGCCGATCAGTGAGAGGTCGCCCTCGCCGATCGTGGAGAGTTCGACTGACCGAATGCCGGCCCATCGCTGCAACGGGTTCTGGACACTCGAGACGACCTGGATACGGGCGATGCTGCTGGCCTTGCTGGTGCGCGAGAACAGCCCCGAGGTACGACGCAAGCTGGACGCATTCGACCTGAGCGTGAGGTCCCAGTCCTGAAGGAAGATGCGCACGATGTTGAGTCCGACGCTGAAGGCAACGAAGGCGATGACTCCGAGAGGAACCCACCACCACAACAACTCCGAACGATCGAGTTCGGGCACGAAGGCAGGCAGTCGGTCGGCGAAGTCATCGCCGAACGCGATGATCGGGCCGAGAACGATGAGGCCTGACAGCGGCCACGACGTCAGCGCTGCCATCAGCAGCCGACCGGGTCCGTGGCTCAGGACCTTCGCGTCGGCACTCAGCGTCGTGGCGTCGGTCTCGTTCCCGACGTCCACGGCCAGAGGGGCGATTGGTGATCACGGCATGGCGTTGCAGTTCCTCGGCGACAGGGCGGGCGATGGCGTCGATGCTGAATTCGGCCTCAGCCGACCCGGCAGTATCGACGGTCAGCGTGACCAGACCGGTCAATCGGTGGAGGAGTCGCTGATTGATTCCCATGCTCTGGATGCGATCGACGGGAACCGTCAGGCGGTCGACGCGAACGACCCCCTTGGTGACCACGAGCTCACCACCGACGAGCATGAAGGTGTAGCGCCACCACGCCAGGGCGGACATTGCGCCGAGGAGCAGGATCGCAACGAAGGGCAGCGCGATGAGAGGTCCGGAGAGCGGTGCCTGCAACACGAACAGACCGAGGATCGCCAGCTGAGCGATCCCGACGGACCGCAGGATACGAAGCCCGAGGAACACGATGGCCAGCGGCGATTGCCGCTGCGGGACTGTGAGGTCGATCATGTCGCCGACGCGTCCGGTGGCGGAATCATCGGCGTCGTCGGGGGACTCGTCGGTGGCGGGATGGTTGGTGGCGGGAGGTCGGTGGCGGGATGGTTGGTGGCGCGTCCGGTGGCGGAATCATCGGCGTCGTCGGGGGACTCGTCGGTGGCGGGATGGTTGGTGGCGTGTCCGGTGGCGGGATCATCGGCGTCGTCTGGGGACTCGTCGGTGGCGGCAGCAGCTCGGAAGACGGTGGCCGTTCGATCGGCGGAACATCGCTCTCGTCGGTCATCCCCGCTCGTTCGGTGACGAGCAGTTTGATCCGTTGGGCATCGGCATCGGCGAGGCCCGGGATCGTGATGTTCGGACCGGCCGAGCTGACCTGCAGCGTCGCCAGCCCGAGTGCACGTTCGATCGCTCCGCGATGGATCCGCACGTGTTGGACCCGAGCGAATGGCAGCGACGCCGTACGGTGCGTGATCACACCGCTTCGGATCGACAGGTCGTGCGCTCGCACCTGATAGCCGAGCCGGCGGACCTCGATCGTTCTGACGACGGCGCGCAGGCAGATGAGAAGGAGGATCCCACCGGCGACGCCGAGCGTGATGAGCGGCTCCTCCGATTGCGTGGCGACGGTGCTGCCCACGATTGCCACGATGAGCGCACCGATGGCCATCGCCGTCAAGGAGGCTCGCAGGTAGCGAGGATCGACCGACACGAAGGACTCTTCGCGCAGTTGCGGGAGGTCATCGACCGGGATCGGCTCGTTGGCGAAAGGTTCGTCCACCACGAGTGTCTAGCAAGCTGCCTGCGGCGAAGCTCAGCCCCACCCGAGTTCGTGCAGTCGTTCGTCGTCGATTCCGAGGTGGTGTGCGAGCTCGTGTACGACGGTGATCATCACTTCCTCAGCGAGCTCGTCCGGTCCGTCGCAGGCTTCGCAGAGCGTCAGGCGGTAGAGGGTGATGCGGTCGGGCAGCTCGAGGCCCCCGTAGTCGTCCCGCTCGGTCCGCGGAATGCCCTCGTAGAGACCGAGCAGGTCTTCATCCGGATGTTCGTCGTCGATCAGGATCACGACGTTGTCGAGCAACTCGTGGAGTTCGTCCGGCAACCGATCGAGCGCCTCGACCACGAGTACCTCGAATGCGTCTTCGTCGATCGCGTTCACGACCACCAGTCTGCCGCGGCTGGGGCGTCCACTGGAGGGGGAGTAGTGTCATCGCATGGTCGGACAGCGGTTTCGGTACTCGCGATGGGACGGGACGCAGAAGGGTTTCGAGCTCGACGCCTTCGACGTCATGTCGGAGATGACCGACGACCTCCTCTACCACGGCGACCCCAACTCGGCGCTCCGTCGCCTGATGCAGGAGGGCTTCGAGGACCGCAACGGTGAACGCGTCCAGGGCCTGCGGGAGATGCTCGAGCAGCTGCGACAGGAGCGAGAGCAGCGGCTCGGTGATCACAACCTCGGCGGTGTCTACGACGAGATCAGCGAGGCCCTCGACGAGCTGGTTGCGACCGAACGGCAGAGCCTTGCCGATCGGGAGGCTCTCGCCGACATGCAACTCGGCGACCCCGACACCTCGGATCAGGATCGACGCAACGCCGAACTGGCGAAGGAGTCGACGGCGACCAAGAACATGGAACTCGGGATGCTGCCAGACGATCTCGCCGGCAAGGTGCGCTCGTTGCAGAACTACGACTTCGAGTCGGCCCAGGCCCAGCAGGCGTTCGACGAACTCGTGGATCAGTTGCGCCAGGAACTGGTCAATCAACAGTTCGGCCAGATGTCCGAAGCCATGGAGAACATGTCGCCGGAAGACCTGGCGCGCATGAAGGACATGATGGCCGAGCTCAACCGGATGCTCGAGCAGCGCGAGGCGGGGGAGGAGCCCGACTTCGAGAAGTTCATGGAGGAGTACGGCGACTTCTTCCCGAACAATCCGGAGACGCTCGACGAACTCCTCGAGCAGATGGCCGCACAGATGGCGGCCATGCAGGCGTTGATGAACTCGATGACCCCGGAGCAGCGTCAACAACTCATGGACCTCAGCAACCAGCTGATGGAGGACATGGATCTCAACTTCGAGATGAGTCGTCTGAGTCAGAACCTGCAGGGGATGTTCCCCGACGCCGGTTGGCAGCAGAGCTACGACTTCAGCGGATTCGATCCCCTCGGCATGGCGGACGCGTCGCAGATGCTGGCCGAACTGGGTCAGCTCGACCAGCTGGAGCAGTTCCTTCGGGGTACCGGATCTCCGCAGGAGCTGGCCGAGGTCGACATGGAACGAGTCGAGCGACTCCTCGGCTCTGACGCAGCCCGGAGCATGGAACGCATCAGCGAGTTGGCGAAGATGCTCGAAGAATCCGGGATGGTGCACAACAAGGAGGGGCGGCTCGAGCTCACGCCCCGCGGCCTGCGCCGCCTCGGTCAACAGGCGCTCGACGATCTGTTCTCCAAGTTGGCGCCCGACCAGATCGGTCGCCACGACACGTCGAACTCCGGCATCGGTCACGAACGCAACTACGACACCAAGCCCTACGAGTTCGGTGATCCGTTCAACCTCCACATCGAACGGACGGTTCGTAATGCGATCCGGCGCACCGGTGGAGGCACCCCTGTACAACTCACGCCGGAGGACTTCGAGATCGAACGAACCGAGAAGCAGGTCAAGTCGAGCACCGTGCTGCTCCTCGATCTCTCACTGTCGATGCCGATGCGTGACAACTTCCTTCCGGCCAAGAAGGTGGCGCTCGCGCTCTACTCCTTGATCACCACTCGGTTCCCGAGTGACTACCTCGGCATCGTCGGCTTCAACGATCTCGCCCGCAAGCTGGAACCGGCCGACCTCCCGGAGGTCAGCTGGGACTACGTCTACGGGACCAACATGCAGCACGCGATGCAGTTGGCTCAACAGATGTTGGCTCGCGAGACCGGCACGAAGCAGATCATCATGATCACCGATGGTGAACCGACTGCGCATCTGGAGCCGAACGGCCATCCGTATCTTCAACTATCCGCCGTCGCGCGAGACCCTGGAGCTCACGATGGCCGAGGTGATGCGCTGCACACGAAGCGGCATCACCATCAACACGTTCATGCTCGATCCCGATGCCGGCCTGCGAGGTTTCGTCGAGCGCATGACCGAGCTGAACCAGGGTCGGGCGTTCTTCACGAATCCGGAGAACCTCGGCGACTACGTTCTCGTTGACTTCATCGAGCACAAGCGGAAGCTCATTCGCGGTCGCTGACCGGCGTTCCGAAGAGACCGTTTCCGGCCCCGCGCCTTACCAATTGGCGAGGCTCGATCGGTGGATGTTCACGCGTTTTTTGGCCGAATTCATCAATTCGCCTTGTAAACCAGTGGATCCGCGGGCATGATCACACCGTTGTAATTACATGCCGGTGGTCGATCACGGTGGAACGACATACGACCATCACGCATGGACACTCGATTTTCTACCGCTCGTTGGAGAGCAGGACCGGCCTTGCGATACGCCCGGGGGCAACGTTGCCACCTGGTTCGTTCATCTGCAGGCTTCCAGGAGACATCATGCGTATAGGGCGAAAGCAGATCATGCTCGACACTTCATGGCAGGAGATGTCGAACTGTCTCGGCGTCGACCCGGATCTCTTCTTTCCCGAACGGGGAGCGTCCACTCGTGAGGCGAAAGAGGTCTGTCGAGGCTGCGTCGTGCAGAACGACTGCCTCGAGTTCGCGCTTGCCAACGGCGAGAAGTTCGGCATCTGGGGCGGCATGAGCGAACGCGAACGCCGACGCATCCGCCGCCAGCGTGCACTGGAGCGTCAGGCGACCGCCGGGGTCTCCGAGACCGCCTGAACAACGCCGCTTCCGATGTTGCGGTAGCATGGGGAGATGGCAGGTCTCAAGCCGCAAGAACTCCTCATCATCCTCGTGATTCTCCTGGTGCTGTTCGGCGGCGCCAAGCTGCCGCAGCTCGCCCGCAACATCGGGCGGGCCCAGAAGGAATTCAAGACCGGTCTCGACGAGGGTTCCAAGGAATCCGACGAGGCTGACGAAGAAAAGTCTGCCTGAGCGGAACTTCTCGGTCGCGACCCTCGTTGTGAGTCACGGTTGGTGGCGTGATCTCGGTGACTGATACCGAGATGTCTGCCTCGAGCCCCGCTTCGGTCCCGACCTGGGAAGAAGTGGCTCACACCCATGGGCGATTTCTGTACAGCCTTGCGTATCGGCTGACAGGAAATCATCAGGATGCCCAGGACGTCGTGCAAGAGGTGCTCTTGCGAGTTCGCCGAGGACTGGCCACCTACCAACCAGGCAATCTGGAGGGTTGGCTCAGCAGAATCACGACCAACACGTTCCTGGATCGTGTCCGCAAGCAGAAGCGGCGCCCGACTCAGGCGTTGCCGGACGACCCAGATCGGTTCATCGCCGGTTCCCCCGGTATCGAGGCCGAAATGGCCCAGCGGGACCTGCCCGAGGATCTGCAGAAGCTCCTGGCCGACCTGCCGGCGGACTTCCGGGCCCCCGTGATCCTGAAGGACGTGCTCGGCTACTCCTACGAGGAGATCGCCCAGCATCTCGACGTGCCGATCGGCACGGTGCGAAGCCGCATTCACCGTGGGCGCAGTCGCCTGAAGGAGGCATTGACCGCATGAGCGCCGACCGCATGAATCCGCCCCCGGACGACCTCTTCCCTGACGAGCCATGGGAATCCGAGATCAGCTCCCTTCTGGGAAGACTCGAGATGATCGATCCGCCTCCCGGTTTCATCGAGGCCGCCATCGACCATCGTCCGCTGTTCGCCGGGCGGTTGCTGGCTGGTCTCGTGGCCGCCGCAGTGGTGGTGTTCGCTGCCACGTTCACGCTCGGGGCGTTCGGACATCCACGCCTGCTCCCCGAGTTGTCGACCCTCACCTCCAGCGGGGCGATGGTGCAGAACGGGGGAACACGATCGGTGTTCCGCCAACCGGGAAGCCTCGAACTCGACAAGCTCCCTGGGGGTACCCGGATCGTCTTGGCCGGCCGTGACGCCTGGGTCGACGCGGAAAAGGACGTGGTTGTCGTGGCCGACGACGGCGTCGTGGTCACGATGGTCGGCGTCACCCCAGACGAGGCCGAAGCGCTCATGCACGACATCGATGGTGGCCCCGCCGGTGTGGCGGGGATCATCAACCGGCTGACGGCAACCGTCGGTTTTCCCGACCTCTCCTGAACGGATCGGCCTGAGAAGGCCGTTTCGGCCTGAGGCGGACGGCCTAGCGGGAGGAGGCGGCGAGGGTGACGCGCCGTGCCTTGATGATGCGGCGCCGCTGCCGCTCGGACGCTCCGCCCCACACTCCGTGGTCGACGCGGTTGTCGATGGCGTATTCCAGGCAGGGCTCCTTCACCGGGCAGGACGCGCAAATTTCCTTCGCGACCTCGACCCCCACGCCATCGGACGGGAAGAACACGGCCGGCGGGTGGTTGTTGCAGTTGCCATGGGCCATCCAGTTGGTGTCCATGGGAGATGAGACGTCGGAATAGGTCATTTGGTTCCCGCTTCAACAAAAAGTTGAAGAACTTCTCGCGACCGAGCGCCCGCGAGGCGTTCACAGGGAACACGTTCCGGCACTGCCGGTCGGCCGAGGAGGTAGCCTCCAGCGGATGACGTACGTTGAGCCAACCGAAGATCTCCCTCCAGTCGCGGGGGCGAACATCGTGTATCTCGGGCCGGTGTCTCCGCACTGGGACATCCGCCATACGTTCGGCGAGCAGAAGATCATCGATGCATTCCGCACGCGGGTGAACGCACGCCTGCTGCTCCTGCCAAAGCACGACCCGCAGTTTCGACGCAATCGGGAACGGGTCAACCGCGATGCCGAGCGTGAACTGATCCGCCTCGAATGGGATCTCGGCGACGAGGAAGCAGCGCGTTATGCCGCCCCCAACCGTTCGGCTCCCGCTGCAGCCCCGGTCGCCGCCGTTGTGGCCGATGTCGCTCCGGCGCCGGAACCAGCGGCTGTCGAGCAACCTGCAGCTGCCGGACAAGCCGATGTCGCAGCCGAAGCGGTCACTGAGCCCGTTGCCGACACTGAACAGGCAGACACGGAGCAGGAAGCAGCGACGGTCGAGGACGCAGCAACCGAATGAAGGTCGTCGGTGTCGACCTCGGGGGAACCAAGATCTTGACGAGAGTCGTCGATGTCGACACCGGAAAATCCGTTGGGCGAAAGAAGGTCCCGACACCGCGAACCGGGCCCAAGGACGTTCTCGCTGCCATCGTGGATCTCGTCCGCGAGCTCGACGGTTCCGATGACGTCGGTGCCATCGGCGTCGGTGTTGCCCGGCCTCGTCACCAGGGACGGCGTTGTCGACCGGTGCCCGAACATCCCCGGATGGGACAAGCCGGTTGCCGTGGCCAAGACGCTCGCCAAGGCACTGGATCGCCCAGTGGTCGTGGCCAACGACGTGAACTGTGGTGCTGTTGCCGAGCATCGCGTCGGTGCCGGCCGGGGTGTCGACGATCTGATGGCGATGTTCGTCGGCACCGGTGTCGGCGGCGGGATCATTCTCGACGGCCGACTGATCGAAGGATCGCGCGGCATGGCCGGTGAGGTCGGACACATCACCGTGATCGACGACGGTCGTGTGTGCGGTTGTGGCGAACGAGGGCATCTCGAGGCGTACGCCGGTCGAGCCGGCATCGAGACGCGAGGCGCGCCGCCTCGTCGAGCACGGCCGAAAGAGCAATCTCGTCGAGTTGGCCGGTGACAGCCAGATCAAGAGTCGACACATCTCCGATGCCGTCGCCGCCGGTGACGAGGTCACCAACGAGTTGCTCGATGACGCCGTCAAGGCCCTGGCCATCGGCGTCGGCAACATGGCCACGATCCTGGATCTTCCTCGTGTGGTGCTTGGCGGCGGTGTCGTCGACAAGCTCGGTCAGCCCTTCATCGATCAGATCGCGGGGTCATTGTCCTTCGGCGGTTTCGGCCCAACGGTGTGCGAGCTCGCGCTGGCGCAGCGTCTCGACGACGCCGGCGTCGTCGGGGCTGCTCTCCTGGCAGCCGACCGTCTACGCTGAACCACTGAGCGACGCCCCGGTTGCTCATCCCGAGGAGCAACCATGAACGCCCCCGAGTCCGACGATCAACACGAAGTGTCGGTCACCGGTTTCGATCCCGATGATCCGTCCACCCGGTACACCAATCGCGAGCTTTCGTGGCTCGAGTTCAACAGTCGGGTGTTGGCGCAAGCCGAAGACGACCGCCTTCCGCTGCTCGAGCGGCTGAAGTTCTGTGCCATCTATGGGTCGAACCTCGATGAGTTCTACATGGTGCGAGTCGCTGGTCTGAAAGATCAGGTGGCGGCCGGCGTCACGAGCACCCCTCCGGACGGCATGACGCCGCTTCAAGAGGTCCAGGAGATCCAACGCGTGACCCACGAGCAGCTCGCTCGGCTGCAGACCGTCGCCTTCGACGTACTCCTTCCGGAGTTGGCGGAGGCAGGTGTCGAGGTCGTCGACTGGAGCGATCTCGACCACGACGAACGCAAGCAGGCCGGGGGAGAGTTCGAGTCCCGGGTCTTCCCCGTGCTGACACCGTTGGCCGTCGATCCGGGCCACCCGTTCCCCTACATCTCGACACTCTCACTCAACCTCGCCGTGTCGGTCATCGAACCGGACACTCGGCGTCGCCGATTCGCCCGGGTGAAGGTGCCGCCGGCGCTCCCACGATTCGTTGATCTTCCGAGCGGTCGGATGGTCCCGATGGAACAGGTCATCGCCGCCCACCTCGACCAACTGTTCCCCGGGATGGAGGTCGCCGGAGCCTGGCCGTTCAGGGTCACCAGGAACGCCGACCTCACGCTCGACGACGAGGAAGCCGACGATCTTCTCGAAGCGGTCGAGATCGAGCTCCGCCGCCGTCGTTTCGGTCGGGCGATCCGGCTCGAGATCGACACGACGATGCCCGACCGAGACTCGTCGTCTCCTTCTGCGAGAACTCGATCTCGACGATGCCGACGTGTTCTCGGGTAGCGGCCTCATCGATCCCACCGGGTTCTGGCAGATCGCAGGCGTCGCCCGCCCCGATCTGTCCCAACCGTCCTACCGGGGGGCGACACCGTGGGAGCTGGCCGACACCGAGGGCAGCGCCGAGTTCTTCGCCCGGCTGCGGAGCCACGACGTGCTGGTCCACCATCCCTACGACTCATTCGGCCGCTCGGTCAGCGAGTTCGTTCGCCAGGCGTCGCTCGACCCCAAGGTCCTGGCGATCAAGCTCACGCTCTATCGCACGTCGGGCGACAGTCCGATCGTCGAGTCACTGATCCGAGCAGCCGAGGACGGCAAGCAGGTCGTTGCCCTCGTCGAGCTGAAGGCGCGATTCGACGAAAGCAACAACATCGGCTGGGCCAGGCGGTTGGAGAATGCCGGCGTCCACGTCGTCTACGGACTCGTCGGTCTCAAGACGCACTGCAAGACCACGCTGGTGATTCGCGACGACCCAGACGGCCTGCGCCAGTACTGCCACGTCGGCACCGGCAACTACAACCCGAAGACCGCTCGTATCTACGAAGACATCGGTGTCATCACGTCGCGCCTCGACATCGGCGAGGACCTCACCCAGTTGTTCAACTTCCTCACCGGGTTCGGTCGCAACGTCAACTACGAACGACTGCTGGTCGCCCCTCGGACTCTCCGACCCCGTCTGCAGGAGCTCATCGAAGGCGAGACGAAGCGTCGCGAGGACGGCCGAATCATGCTGAAGATGAACAGTCTGGTCGACGCCGAGATGATCGATGCGCTCTACGACGCCAGTGAGGCCGGTGTGAAGATCGATCTCTTCATCCGTGGGATCTGCTGCCTGCGTCCGGGCGTGGCGGGGCTGTCGGAGAACATCCGGGTCCGGTCCCTCGTTGGCCGCTACCTCGAGCACTCCCGCATCTTCTTCTTCGCCCATGGTGCCGAAGACGATGACGGACGACCCGAGCCGGCTCTCTACTTCGGGTCGGCCGACATGATGCCCAGGAACCTCGACCGTCGTATCGAGGTGCTCATCCGTGTCGTCAATCCCGAGATCAAGCGGCGCCTGCTCGAGATCTTCACCATCAACGACGAAGACACGACCCTGGCATGGGAACTCGGACCTGACGGCACGTATCGCCGTCTCGAGGACACTGGGGTGTCCGCCCATGATCGCTTCGAGGCATTGGCCCACGCCCGGGCCGATCGGCTCGATTCTCCCAAAGGCCGACCGGTGCCGCCTCCCCTCGAGGCACACGAACGTGGGTGATGCCGAGGACGACGACCTCGTTCGAGCCGCCGGGTGTGTCGTGTGGCGAGTCGAGGCGGGCGAGCCCGAGGTGCTGGTGGTCCACCGCCCTCGCTACGACGATTGGTCCTTCCCGAAAGGCAAGCTGGACAACGGTGAGGACTGGATCGACGGGGCCAGACGCGAGGTGGAAGAGGAGACCGGTCTCACCGGCGAGATCGGCGTGGCTCTCGACACGGTCTTCTATGTCGATCACAAGGGTCGGCAGAAGGAGGTGCGGTACTGGACCATGCGGGTCGAAGCCGGTCTGTTCGTCGAAAACGACGAGGTCGACGAGGTGGCATGGATGACACTTGCCGACGCCAGGGGCCGACTGTCGTACGAACGAGATGGTCTACTCCTGGACCAGGCGGCAAGCAGGATCGGGACTCCGCCAACCGAAGCACCGCTGCCAGAAGAGCTGTCAGAAGAACAGTGAGCCGACGGCGGAGATGAGCGGCGCATCGGTGTGGTGGCCCACGCCGGTGGGCGCCGAGCGATGGTTCACCGAGGACGAGCGAGCTGCGGCTCGTCGGTATCACCGGCCGGTCGAGCGGGCCGCCGGTATCCGACTCGTCGCTCATGCCGTCGCCCTCGGGTCGGTGGTCGCGCTGACCCGGACGGTCGAGTTCAGCACCATCGCAACGATCGTGGCCGTCGAGTTGGGAATTGCGCTCCCGCGAGTGGCCGTTGACGGGTGGCACGAATTCGTTCACGAGCCACGCTTCGGTTCCGAGCCGGTGCGTGTCTGGGCGTTCATGGTGACGGTGGTGGGGCGAATGGTGCTCGAGATGCTGGGTCTCGCCTTCGTCGATCGCTGGTTGGGATCGATCGATGGTTCCCTCCCGAGCGTGGCCCTGGTCGGCGGGGTGGCGTTTGCGATTCCGATCTTCTCGGCGCTGTTCGGCCCTCGTTTCGTTCTTCTGATGCACCGCGCCTCCGACGTGGACACCAACCACGCCGGCCATGGCCTGGCATCGAAACGGGCCGCCGATTTCGGTGTTGCCAGGCCGAGGCTCGTGGTTCTCGACCCCGCAGCCTTCGATGGTGTCAACGCTTTTGCCACCGGTACGGGTGCCCATGTCACGGTTGCCGTGAGCGAACGGCTGCTCGACGCGCCATCGGATCTCTTCAGCCACGTGGTCGGCCACGAGTTCTCGCACATTCGTCGACATCACCTCGGATGGTCGGCGCTCGCATCGGGAATCGCGGCCGGCATCGTCAGCGCCTCGTCGGTGGCAGCCACCGTGCGCCTCGTCGGCGACGGTTCGACGGCTTCCGCTGCTGATCCTCCTCGTCGGGCTCGGCAGCCTTCCGCTGCGGCTCGTGCTGGCGTGGCTCAGCCGCCTGAACGAACGCCAGGCCGACCGGGATGCGACCGACAACAGCCCGATCGCTCCTCAGCTCCTGAAGCAGCTGCATCTCAGCGATCGGGCGGCGATCGAACCGTCCGTCGTCGGTCGACTGTTCAGTGCTCATCCGCCCCCGGCGGAACGCCTGGATCTGGCAGCCAGGGCGAGCGGGGCCGCTGAACTGCCTGCGGACGTGTGACAGCTGGCTCAGTCTCCACCTGACAGTTCATCTCGTGTTCACTTCGGCACTCCTTTCCGGTCACCAACCGCCCGTAGCTTCCTCGGTGTCCCACGGTGGCCGCACATGGCTGCCGCCCGGAGACACGAAGACGATCTCGCCAAGGAGGCGATCTAGTGCGCTTGAACGTGATGAAACTGCTGGGCCTGTTGATGGTCTTCACCATGGTTGTCGCCGCTTGCGGTAGCGATGACGGCGATGCCTCTGCTGACGGCGGCTCGGACTCGACCGGGGCGACGGGAGATTCCGGCCAATGCGGTTCGGGCGACATCAACATCTCCGGCTCCTCGACCGTCGAGCCCATTTCGACTCGGGTTGCCGAGCTCTACGAAGAGGTGTGCGGAGACACGTTCGTGACCGTCGATGGTCCCGGCACCGGCGACGGATTCGCGCTGTTCTGTTCCGGCGAGACCGACATCTCCGATGCCTCCCGCCAGATCAAGGACGGCGAGGCCGAGGATTGCACCGCCGCGGGAATCGAGTACACCGAACTACTCGTCGCCTACGACGGCATCGCGGTCATGACGAGCCCGGCCAACACGGCCCTCGAGTGCCTGAGCTTCGTCGACCTCTACGCCCTTCTGGGTGGCAGTTCGGAGGGCTTCGGCAATTGGAGCGACGCCGACGCTCTCGGTGCCGAGCTCGGTTCGACCGTCGCCCCCTACCCAGACGCAGCGCTGGACATCAGTGCTCCGGGAACGGAGTCGGGAACGTACGACAGCTTCATCGAAATCGTGCTGGAAGGCATCGGTGAAGAGGTCGAGGGCGAGGACGGCACCTTCATCCGCACCGATTTCTCCGGCAACGCCGATGACAACGTCATCATCGAGGGCATTGCCGGTAGCGACACCAGCCTCGGTTGGGTCGGCTTCGCTTTCGCCGAGGAGAACCAGGACCGGGTCAAGGAGATCCAGATCTCCGAGGAACCAGGCGGTGACTGCGTCAGTCCCACCATCGAGACCATCGCCGACGGCTCCTACCCCGTGAGCCGTGGCCTCTACATCTACGTCAACAACGAGAAGCTCGACTCCAACCCGGCGCTGCGTGGCTTCGTCGAGTTCTACCTCAATGACGGCTACACCGAGTCGGTGACCAAGGCCTTCGGTGAGTCCGGCTACGTGCCGCTGCCCGACGCGGTTCTCGCCGACACCAGAGCAGCGCTCGGTTGACCGCAACGAGTCTGGACGCGACGCTCCTCGCCGGGAACCCGAAACGACGAGCCAAGGAGACCAGGGTCAAGCTGCTCCTCGGGGGAGCGGCCGGCACGTCCCTCCTGGTTTCGGTCCTCATCGTCGGGTCCCTGCTGTTCAAGGCACAGCTCTTCATCGGCGATCTGATCAACCCGCCGGAGGACGCGATCGAGGCGGCCGGCAGTGATGGCATCGGGCTGAGCAGCCTCGTGGGTGACCAGTGGTCACCCCGTCTGCTCGAGTTCGACATCAAGACACTGCTCTTCGGCTCGATCGTGGTGACGGTGGTGGCCATGCTCGTCGCCGGACCGATCGGGTTCGGTGCTGCGATCTACTTGTCGGAATACGCCCAGCCCAAAGTACGCAAGGTCCTCAAACCCGTGCTCGAAGTTCTGGCGGGAATCCCCTCGGTCGTGCTCGGGTTCTTCGCCCTCAAGTGGATCGGGCCGAACGTCGTCGACAAGCTCTTCAACTCCGGCAATCAGAGCCTTCTCGCTGCGGGTCTCGGTGTCGGGATCCTCACGATTCCCCTCGTCGCCTCGATCTCCGAAGACGCGATGCGCTCGGTTCCGAATGCGCTGCGCGAGGCGTCGGCCGGGCTCGGCGCCCGCAAGATGACCACCAGCGTGAGCGTCGTTGTTCCTGCTGCCATCTCCGGGCTGGTCGCAGCGTTGATCGTTGCCACCTCGCGTGCCATCGGCGAGACGATGGTCGTGTTCCTCGCTGCCGGAGGCTCGGGCAACTCGGCGCAGTTCACGCTGAACCCTCTCGACAAGGGAGCGACGATGACGGCGGCGATGGCCTCGCAGGCCTCGGGCACCGACGGCACGATCATCGACACTGCCTTCAACTCGTTGTTCTTCGTTGGTGCTGTTCTGTTCCTGATCACGTTGGTGCTCAACGTCATCGCCGACCGCTTCGTCCGCCGTGTGCGGCAGGCCTACTGAGGACCGGGTCCATGGCCATCACTGCTCCCATTGTCAATCGAGACAAGACGGCCGAACGAGTGCGATCGACGCTCGAGAGCGGCACGTCCGACACCAAGAACGCGGCCTTCCGCTGGCTGCTCATCGCTACCCTCGGCTTCTCGTTGCTCATCCTGGCCGTGCTGCTCTACGACGTCATCACCGGAGGGTGGTCGGTGTTCGCCGAGCGGCTCGGGTCCTTCGTGGCCAATCCCAGCCGATCCCGCCCGGGTGAGGCAGGTGTGTTCCAGGGTCTCCGAGGCACGTTCTGGATCGGCATCTTCGTGATCTTCATCACCTTCCCGCTCGGCATCGGTGCTGCGATCTACATCGAGGAGTACGCCACCGACACCTGGTTCACCCGGATGATCGACATCAACATCCGCAACCTGGCCGGTGTCCCGTCTGTGGTCTACGGCATCCTCGGCTTCACGATCTTCGTCGGCGTGCTCGACGGCGATATTCGGCGATGTCGAGTCGTCCTTCGGCAAGACGACGGCCGCCGGCGGTTTGACGCTGGCCGTGCTGTCGCTGCCGATCGTCATCATCACGGCGGCCGAGGCCATCCGCGCTGTTCCCGACTCGCTCCGTGAGGCGGGATATGGCGTCGGGGCGACGAAGTGGGAGGTCGTGAAGAGCCACGTCCTGCCGTACGCCGCACCCGGCATTCTCACTGGCACGCTTCTCTCGCTGGCCAGGGCTCTCGGCGAGGCTGCACCCTTGATTCTCGTCGGAGCCATTCGTGGTCGGCTCGGGTCCCGGGCCGGCTTCTTCGACCTCGATCAACTGGGCGAACAGTTCACCGCCATGCCCATCGTCATCACCGAATACGCTACGAAACCTGGTGATGACTGGGTCCCCGTGACATCGGCTGCCATCGTGATCCTGCTGGTCGTCGTGTTGACGTTCAACGCTGCGGCGGTGTTTCTGAGGAATCGCTTCGAGCGGAATCGTGAAGGTTGATCGACATGACGATGCGAGCCACGAATGACACCGGAATGGACAACGCCAGGATGGACGAGGATTTGAGCAACGAGATCGCAGTGGCGGCCCCCCGCGTCGACCCAGACGTCGTGATCGATGTGAAGGATGTGTCGGTCTACTACGGCGCGTTCCGGGCCATCCGGGACGTGCACATGCCGGTCCTGAAGCACGAGATCACCGCGATGATCGGGCCTTCGGGCTGTGGCAAGTCCACGCTGTTGCGCAGCCTCAACCGAATGAACGACCTCATCCCGACCGCTCGAGTCGAGGGGCTCGTCAACTATCTCGGGATCGATCTCTATGGACCGAAGGTGGATCCGGTCGAGGTTCGTCGCCGCATCGGGATGGTCTTCCAGAAGCCCAACCCGTTCCCCAAGAGCATCTTCGAGAACATCATCTTCGGACCGAAGATCGCCGGTGTCCCCAAGGCGGAGTTCGAGCAGCTGGTGGAGACCTCGCTGAAGTCCGCTGCCCTTTGGGACGAGGTCAAGGACCGGCTGCAAGAATCGGCTCTGGGTCTGTCCGGTGGGCAGCAGCAGCGCCTCTGTATCGCTCGCGCCATCGCCACCAAGCCGGACGTCCTTCTCATGGACGAACCCTGCTCCGCCCTGGATCCGATCGCCACCGGACGCATCGAGGATCTCATGCAGGACCTGAAGAGCGACTACACGATCGTGATCGTCACCCACAACATGCAGCAAGCAGCACGGGTCAGCGACCGTACGTCGTTCTTCACCACCGAAGTCAATGATGAAAACGACCGTCGCACGGGTCTTCTCGTGGAATCCGGCTTGACCGACAAGATCTTCTCCAACCCAGACGACAAGCGCACGGAAGACTACGTCACCGGTCGCTTCGGCTGATGGCCGTGGCCGCCTTCCTTGCCGGTCGTCCACTCGATCGAGTGGGGGACCACACTGATGTGATTGCCGCTCGCCTGCGATACTTGATCACCGGCGACCACGTGTACCTAGCCGAGGAGGTTGGATCATGACCGAAGACACCGTTCCACCGATTGAAGAACCACAGGAACATCGTGTGCGGTTCCATCGCGAGCTCGACGAGCTCGTGAGCGACATCGTCCGTCTCGGTGCCCTTGCCTGCCAGACGATCCCACGCGGCACAGACGTCCTCCTCGGGGGGGAGCTCCACGAGGCACAACAGCTGATCGACGAGGATGATGTCATCGACCATCTGTCGGTGAGCATCGAGGAGCGCTGCTACGTGATCATGGTTCGCCAGGCGCCGATGGCCGGCGAGCTCAGGCGGTTGGTCACCATCACCAAGATGGTCGCCGAGCTGGAGCGTTCCGCCGACCTCATGGTGAACATCTGCAAGGGGGCGCGTCGCATGTACGGGGCGCCGATGAGCCCGAAAGTCCGAGGCGTTGTTGCGGCCATGGCCAACGAGGCGCAGCGTCTGTTGAGTCTGTCGATCGATGCCTTCGTCGATGAGGACGATGCGCTGGGCAGGGCGCTCGACGACATCGACGATCAGCTCGACCAGCTCAACCGTGACATGGTCGAGGCGATCTTCGACGCACATGCGGACGGTCAGATCGACCTCCAGTCTGCGGTACAACTGGCGCTGGTCGCCCGCTACTACGAACGCATCGGAGATCACGCCGTCAACATCGGCCAGCGGGTGACCTACATGGTCACCGGGTGGCTGCCAGAGCACGGCGGCGCCGTGCAAACCGAGGGGCGAGAGCCCTCCGAGGATTCCGCCCCGGCCGAGGATGACAAGGTTTCCTGATCCCATGTGGTGGGTCGGAATCGTGATGTGCCTGGTGATCGGTGGCGCGCTCGGATGGCTCGCCGGTCGACGGTCGCGTGTGGCGCCGGCGACCGCCCCCATCGAAGAACCGGAGCCCACCGAGACTTCGGCAGACGAACAGGAGCGGCGGCTGCTGCGCATCGTCGAGGCACTTCCCCTGGGAGTGCTCGTGTTCGACGAATCTCGACATCAGCTGTTCGCCAACGGTGCCGCACATCGGTATGCCGAGGATCGGCTGCACGAAGCGTTGGTGAGATCGGCGATCTCCGAGGTGGTCGATGCCGCGGCCGACGATCCCGAAGGAGTGGCCCTGAGAATGCTCGAGCTCTACGGATCGCCGCGCACACACCTCTCGATTCGTGGCGTTCCTGTCGGAGCGAGCGTTGTCGGTGAATCGGCAGTGGTGGTGACGATCGAGGATGTCACCGAGCTACGCAGTGCCGATGCGCTGCGACGCGATTTCGTCGCCAACGTCAGTCATGAACTGAAGACGCCCATCGGCGCGATCAGTGTCCTGGCCGAGACCCTGCTCGACGTCGACGATCCCGAGGTGGCACAGCGGCTCGCAGGACGGCTGCAGAACGAGGCGTTGCGATTGGCCGACACCGTTGACGAGTTGCTGACGCTGGCCCGGATCGAGTCCGGCGAGCACGGTCCGCTCAGCCCTGTCCGTCTCGACGACGTGATGGTCGCGGTCGTCGGCCGGGTCGAACACCAGAGTCAGGCCCGATCGGTCACGGTCGGGCTGCACATCGATCCTCAGGATCTCACGGTGACCGGTGATCGAGTGCAGCTGGTGTCGGCGTTCGGCAATCTGGTCGACAATGCGGTCAAGTACTCACCTGAGGCGTCGACCGTCGAAGTCGCGGCCGTCGTGTCAGAGGGCACCGTCACCGTCACCGTCACGGACCACGGCGTCGGCATCCCCGAGGCCGATCTCGAACGTGTCTTCGAGCGTTTCTACCGAGTTGATCGAGGTCGAAGTCGCGACACCGGTGGCACCGGTCTCGGGCTCTCGATCGTGCGTCACGTAGTGCTGAATCACGGTGGGGAGATCGCGGTCTCCTCGAAGGAGGGACAGGGCACGACCTTCGCCGTGACGCTCCCGTTGGCGTCGTCCGACACCGCGTCAACCGACACGGCGTCGTCCCCTCCGAACCAAGCGAGGAGCCCCGCCGATGTCGGCTGAACGAGTGCTGGTGGTGGAGGACGAGGAGGCTTTCGTCGATGCGCTGACGGTGGCGCTCGGCCGAGAAGGATTCCAGGTCGAGGTCGCACGTGACGGTGCCGAAGCGTTGGCGTCGTTCCGGCGTCAGGAGCCGGATCTGATTCTGCTGGATCTGATGATTCCTCGAGTCTCCGGCGTCGATGTCTGCCGTGAGATCCGGGCGACATCGAGAGTTCCGATCATCATGGTCACGGCGAAGTCAGACGAGATCGACACGGTCGTCGGGCTCGAGGTCGGCGCCGATGACTACGTCACCAAGCCGTATCGGATGCGCGAGCTGGTGGCCAGGATGCGAGCCGTTCTGCGCCGGTTCGAGGATCCGGCGCCTGATCAGGGGGCGGCGAGCACGGTGACGGCCGGCGACATCACTGTCGATGTCGAACGCCACGAGGTGACCGTGCGGGGCGAGGCGGTCGCCATGCCGTTGAAGGAGTTCGAGCTCCTCAGAATGCTGATCGAGAATGTCGGCCTCGTCATGACCCGCGACACGCTGATCGACAGGGTCTGGGGCCACGACTACGTCGGCGACACCAAGACCCTCGACGTGCACATCAAGCGGCTCAGGTCGAAGATCGAGGTCGAGCCGTCGAACCCCCGGCGGATCGTCACGATCCGTGGGCTCGGATACAAATACACACACGGTGGATGATCGCTGTGTGGTCTCCGGCGGACGGCCCAGCGATCTAGTCTGGACGAAGTGAGCGACGAGCCGAAGGCAGCGAAGACCAAGAGGCTTTCGCGGCGCGTCTCGGGTCCGACAGGCCATCGCGGTGCCGAGGCGTTCTCGATCTCTTCGTTCGCCCGACTGGCCCGTGCGCATTCCATGTCTGCCGGCGGCGACGCACTGGTCGCGATCGCTCTTGCCGATTCGCTCTTCTTCTCGATCGATCCGAACGACGCCCGGTGGCAGGTGGCGTTGTACTTGTTGCTCACGATGGCGCCGTTCGCTGTCGTTGCCCCGTTCCTCGGCCCGGCGATGGATCGGCTGACCGGCGGGCATCGGTTCATGATGATCCTCTCCGCCGGGGCCAGGTCCGGCCTGGCGCTGGTGATGGCATTCAACGTCCAGTCGCTCCTCCTCTTCCCGCTCGTGTTCTCGATGCTGGTGTTGGGCAAGTCACACCACATCGCGAAGAGTGCGATGGTGCCGGGAATCGTCGGTGGACAGGAGCAGCTGGTCAAGGCGAACTCGCGGCTCTCGATCATCTCTGCGCTCGCCGGCGGTCTGGCCGGAATCCCTGGCGTGATCCTGCTGAAGTTGGGTGGTTCACCATGGACGCTCGTGCTGGCGTCGATCGTTTTCGCTGCCGGTGTCGTACTCGGACTGAGGATCCCGCCGACCAAAGTCGCCAGCGGTCCACCCGGTGACGAGGAGAGATCCGAGCTTCGGGGTTCCGGCATCATCCTCGCCGCGAGCGCGATGGGTTACGTCCGCGGTGTGGTTGGTTTCCTCACGATGCTCCTGGCCTTCGAGCTGCGCGGTGGTGTCGACCCGGGACCGACCGCAGACGGACTCGCAATCGGGCACCAGGTTCGTCAGGCGCTCGGCCAGGCCAGGGTCGGCCTTGCCTCCGGTGGCGCGCCGACGTGGCACTTCGGCTTGGTGCTGCTGGCCATGGGTGTTGGCGGGCTGGGCGGCGCGATCACCTCACCCCACCTGCGTCGTTTCGTCCGTGAAGAACGAATGCTGGCCGGAGCGCTCGGAGGGGTCGCAGTCGTCGGCACCATCGCGGCGTTGTTCGGCGGTCTGATCGGAGCGATGCTCGCCGCCGCGGCCGTCGGCGATCGCAGGACAATTGGGCAAGCAAGCCTTCGACGCGATCGTTCAGCGAGACGCGCCAGAGGCGAACCTCGGCCGGAGCTTCTCTCGGTTCGAGAGTCGGTTCCAGCTCGTCTGGGTCATCGGTGCACTCATCCCGGTCGTCGTGCCGATTCCGGCCCGAATCGGCTTCCTCTTCGTCGCCCTCGCGTCGGCGTTTGCCGCTGTCTCCTATTGGCTCGGTCGTGATCCGACACCGAGCGCCCCTGTCCGCCGTGAGCGGATCGGTGATGCGGTGACGGCGTTCAGGAAGCGGGCATCGAACGGACGGTCGTCCTCGGCCGAATCCGACCCCTCATCGTCGGACCTCAGGTCGTCCGAGGAGGCAGACGCGGATCTTCGAGACGACGGCCACTCACCGCCCGTTCTCGCCGGATCAGCCGAACCGACCAGGGAGTACACGTTCCCGCCCTTCGAGCCGCCGACCGGTCCGCCGAGCCATTGACGTCTGACACCGAGCCGCTGCGACTCGCTGTCGCGTCGATCAGTCGTCGAGATCGTCGAGGGAGCTGATGTCGTCCGGAATCTCGAGGTCCGCGCCGCCGGGGAGGTCCGGGTCGAGCCCGATGCGGGCCAGCCACAGGCCGGGTGCGTCGACTTCGGCCGCGGTCGGGAGGTCGAGGTCGTCGGCCCACAATCGTTCGAGTGCGTCGTCTCCGGCGCGTTCGACGATGCCGGCCATGAACCGGTCGCCCCGCTCCAGGGTTGATTCGTCGATGTCGATACCGAGCAGCCGTTCCATGAAGCGATCGGCGGGAGTGACGCTGAGAGTGCGGTCCCGCATCGCCGAACGGATTCGCTCCTGGCTCGGTACGAGTCCTGCGCACGCCCGGCTGACGGCCGTGTCGACGAAACCGAGCACGACAGCGACCAGCGCGTCGAGCTGGGGAACGAGCAGATCGTGGGTCGGGGAACGCATCATGTCGAGCAGCGCCTCCGGATCGCCCAGCTGCTCGGAGACCTCGGCGAGCTGCGACAGGTCGGTGAGGTTGCCGAACTGTTCGCCGATCAGCTCGACGTTCGGTCGGAACGCCGAGGCGAAGTCGATGAACAGTGAATCGAGCCGCTTCCGGACGTGAGGGGTGGCCAGAACGGCGTGAGCGGCGAGTTCGTGCACGAGCGTGACCAGACGAAGCTCGTCGACCGGCACGTTCCATTCGGCCGCCGCCGCATCGATCGAGGTCGGGATGACCAGGACCTTGTCGCCAGGCCGGGGGACCGGGAGGTCGTACTGTCCGAGTGCTCGTTGGCCCAGGTGGCCGATCATCGACCCGGCGCTGGCGGCCACCATCATCGGTCCGAGCGAGCTGAGCATCTGGCTCATCATCATGCCGAGCGGGTCGCCGGCCGGGATCTGATCGGCTCCGGCGGATCCCACCGCCTCGCCGAAGCGTTCGAAGAACGGCTTGTAGATGTCGAGTGTCGTGTCGGTCCACTCGGTCGCGCGAGACCGGGTTGACCTCGACGGTGCGTGAGAGTCGGATACCCGGGACCTGTCGGACGTGGAGGTCGGCGACGCGGGCCAGATCGATGATGGCCATGCGGACGAGTGGGTCGAGGTTGGGCTCGCTCACGCCGTCGTTTGCCACGCCCTGGGCGATCTGGCGCGCGCTCGCCCACGGATCGCTGCTTGCGCCGCCGAACGGTGATCCGCCCAGCCCGAGCTGACCGAACAGCTTGGACAGCTCGCCGAACGGGTCGCTACCGAACGGATTGTCGCCGGCGGGTGGATCGTTGGGGGTCACGGAGGCATGGTATTGCGGTGCTCACGATTGTGGTGACCGGGGCGGCGGGGGTCGTCGGGCAGCGGACGATTCGACGTCTGGTGTCTGACGATTGTCCTGGCGCTCCGGCCCGCGTCATCGCTCTGGATCAGGCACCGCTCCCGTTCACCCACGAACGGATCGAAGCCCACCGCACCGACCTGCTCGCTGACGACCTCGGGCACCACCTCGTCGGAGCTGACCGGGTCATCCACCTCGCTGAGGCTGGGGGGCGTCGCGACGATGCGGGTCTTGCCGAGCACATGTTGAACCGCGTGCTCGACGGAGCCGACGCTGCTGGGTGTCGCTCGCTCGTCGTGCTCTCGTCGGCCACGGTGTACGGCGCCCATCCGGACAATCCGATCCCGATCACCGAGAGCCAGCCGCCGCGCCCGATCGAGACACTCGACTACGCCGTCGCCAAATACGATCTCGAGCAACAGGCCGTGGCGTGGGCGACCGAGAGCGGGGCCACGCTGTCGATCCTCCGGCCGACGACGACCCTGTCCGAGCAGGGAGCGAGTTGGGTGGCCCTGGCGATGAGGGCGGCCACGAGCGTGCGTCCCCAGCAGGTGGACCCGCCGATCCAGTTCCTTCACCACGATGACCTGGCCGACGCCCTGTGCCGTGTCGCGACCACGGGTGCGGATGGAATCTTCAATGTTGCTCCGGACGGTTGGATCGGTCAGGAGGTGTTCGCCGAGCTGGTCGGTGGGGTGCAGCTCCGCGTGCCGAGGGCCGTGAGTGATCGCCTGCTCGATGTCGGCCGTCGGATCGGGGTCGGTCGGACACCCGTCGGGATCGAAGCGTACGTTCGTCATCCGTGGGTGATCGCCAACGACCGCCTCCGAAGCCTCGGATGGTCAGCGTCGTTCACGAACGAAGAGGCCTATGTGGCCGGTACGCCGGCTCCGCCGTGGTCGATGAGTGCTCAGCGACGACAGGAACTGGCGTTGGCCGCGGCCGGCCTGGGCGTCGCCGGCGCAATTGGTGCCGCCGCGTCGCTCACCCGTCGACTGGTTCGCTGACCTTCGAGGCCACGTAGTCCTCGGCGACAACCCGCAGGGCAATGAAGGCGCCGTCGCGTTCGATCACCAGGACGACCGTGTCACCCGGTTCGGCACGACGAAGGCCGGCCGTCACGCCACCCATGTCATTCACGGGAGCACCATCGAAGAACGCGATGACATCGCCGGGAATCAGTCCCGCGATGTCAGCCGGGCCGCCGGCTGTGACATCGATGACCTCGACGCCCCAATCGAGGTCGATGCCCATGAATCCGATCCAGGTCCGGCTGGCCCAGCCGTCCTCGACGAGGTGTCGAGCGATCCGACGTGCGTCCTCGATCGGCACGGCGCTGGCCAGGGAACTGGAACTCTCGATGACGATCCCGACCGGCGCTCCGTCGGTGGTGGCGAGGAGGCCACCGGCCGCTTGTGAGGTCCGGCGGAGAGTGGTGTCGATGAGGCCCACGAGCGGGCGACCGTCGAGGGTCTCTGCCTCCTGACCGATGGCCAGCACCAGCCCATCGCTGGTGCGGAAGCCGTCCGGGGTCGCCGTCGCCAGTACGACCGCGTCGCCACCGGCAAGGATCGATGGCGACGACGCGGGTGGTGATTCGGCGAGCGGAACGTCGGCAGGGGTGGTCCAATCCGTTGCTTCATCGGATGAATTCACGTCCAGCATCAGAAGCGAGATCGCGACCAGCGCATCCTGCCGACGGGAATCGATCGACGGCCGGTAGACGGCGAGATCCGAGAACGGGTCGGTTCCGACGAGGTAGGCCAGGGTGGTGTCGCCGCCGTTCGAGATGGCAACGCTGAGTTGGTCGCCGATCGCGTTTGCGCTGGTGAGCACGTACCCGTCGATCAACACACCGGTCGAGACGAGCTCACTCGCCACCCACACCCCGACCACATGCAGTTCGGCTGCAGCAGCCACGCGTGCGTTGACCACTGTGGGCTCATCGCCGTCTGAGCCCGCAGCGGGCGAGAGCGAGGTGGTCGACAGGGTCGTGATCGCAGGTGCCGAGGCGACGGGAACGGTGGCGGTCGCATCAGCCGGCTCGGCGGCCGACGAAGCGGCATCATCGAGAGCATCGAGGTCATCGAGCGAGGTGATCTCGATGGCTCCGGTGGGAGCAATGGCGACCTGAGCCGTGCCGACTCCCGAGTCCTGCGACCCGATCACGGCAACAGCGGCGAGGCATGCGGCTGCACCGAGCGAACCGGCCATCAGCAGATTCAGGGGGCGAGGACCGTGCACCCGGAGACCGCTCCACCCACGAGTACCACGAGTAGGGCCTCGGTGCGCGGCCGCCATGGCGTCGGCATGTGCCTGCGCTGCAAGTTCCGACGGATGGCGCCACGTACGTTCCGATGGATCTGGAGGGGGGCCGCCGACGAAAGGCTCGAAGTCCTCGTCGCTCACAGCGAGTGACCTTACAGCGCAGCCGGTGTTCGGTGGACGCGGCTATCACATTCGGTTCTCGCTGCCTACGATGGTCGTGTGAATGTTCCCAGCGGCGACAACTGGACAGCGGTCGTCGACGGGGTCCTGCCCGTCGAGGCAGCCTCGAATTGGATCGTGATGCCCTCGTGCGGCGCCACGGTGGTCTTCTCGGGAACCGCACGTGACCACTCGTCCGGGCGACCGGATGTGGATCGACTCGAATACGAGGCGTACGAGGAGCAGGTCGTGCCACGTCTCGATGCCATCGTCGACGCAGCACGGTCCACGTGGCCGGACATCGGCCGGATGGTGCTGATCCATCGGATCGGCCATGTGCCTGTGACCGAGTCGGCAGTGATCGTCGGTGTGTCCTCGCCCCATCGGGCAACGAGTTTCGAGGCAGCCCGATTCGGCATCGACACGTTGAAGGGCACCGTGCCGATCTGGAAGAAGGAACGATGGGCGGATGGTGAGTCCTGGGGTCTCGAGGCCCAACACCTCGAGGAGGTCGAGTCGGTTCCCGATCTCGCCGTCGAGGCGTCGAGCGGCCGTCACGAATGAGTCGCGATCTCGCCATCGATCTCGGCACCGCGAACACGCTGGTGTACGCCAGGGGGGAGGGCATCGTGTTGAACGAGCCCTCGGTCATCGCGCTGAATCAGCGGTCCGGTGATGTGCTGGCGATCGGGCGCGACGCCTGGAAGATGATCGGGAAGACCCCCAGCCACATCGTGGCGGTTCGTCCGTTGCGACAGGGTGCGATCACCGATTTCGAGATCACCGAGCGGATGATCCGACTCGTCCTTCACCGCGCCGGAGTGAGCCGATTCAACCGGCCTCGAGTCGTGATCTGCGTCCCGTCGGCCATCACCGCGGTCGAGCAACGTGCCGTTCGGGAGGCAGCCCGGCGAGCCGGTGCCACCGAAGCTCACCTCCTCGAGCAACCGATGGCTGCGGCGATCGGCGCCCAGCTCCCGATCGAGTCGCCGGTCGGCAACATGGTGATCGACATCGGCGGTGGTACCACCGAAACCGCGTTGATCTCGCTCGGCGGGGTCGTGGCGCTCGAGGCGGTGCGAATCGGGAGTTTCGACATCGATGCCGCCATCCAGAATCACGTGCGCAGGGTCCACGGCATCGCCGTCGGTGAGCAGACCGCCGAACAGATCAAGGTGGCAATCGGTTCGGCATGGCCTTCCGATCAGGAGTACGAGGCCGAAGTGCGGGGTCGAGAAATGTCCAGCGGACTTCCGCGAACGGTCGTGCTCACCAGCAACGAGGTGCGCGACGCAATCGACGAGCCGGTCACCGCAATGGTCGACTCGGTGGTGACCTGCCTGGGATCAGCTCCACCAGAGCTGGCGCAGGATCTGATCGTGCGTGGCATTCACCTGGTCGGCGGCGGCGGCATGTTGCGCGGAATGGCAGAGCGAGTCGCAGCGGAAGCCCATGTCGATGTGCGTCTCGTGAAGCAGCCGCTCGAATCGGTCGTGCTCGGTGCCGGTATGTGTGTCGAATCCTTCGACGACGTGCGAGCCATGTTCATGTCGAGTCGCACCCGTCGCTGATCTGGTCCTCGGCCGCCTGTCGAACCTGCCAGTCGCGATCGTCGAGGGCAACCCTCAGAGCGTTCTCGACCTCGGGCCCGTCGAACGGCGCGAGCGCAATCACGGCTCGTCGTCGCACGGTGGCCTTGTCGTTGCATGCAGCGAGGATCGTCGGAAGGCCGGTGTGCAGCGCTCCGAGTGACGCCACGGCGGCTTCTCGGCACAACGCGTCTTCGTGGGTTGCGGCCACGCTCTCGATCAGCCGGATCGTGCCAGGCAACAACGAGGCGCCGTCGGCGGACCCGACTTCACCCAGGGAAAAGGCAGCCATCTCGACGATCTCGGGTTCATCGTCGAGCAGCCGGGCGAGCAGCAATTCGGTGTCACGGGCATCGGGCAGCCGGGGCGCAACCTCTGCCGCCCGCCGCCTGACGCCGGGATCTGGGTCTTCGGCGAAGCGCTCGAGCCGCTGTGCATCGAGCACGCCGACGCGGAGCAGCGCCCCGATGGACGCCCGTCTGAGCGCGGCCTCCGGGCTGGTCGCGGCCCACTCGATCAGCTCGGTATCGGCTCGGAAACCAGCCTGGACGATCTCGCCGACGGTAGGGATTCTGCCTCGGAGGTGGTGGAATGTCACTCGATCTGGAATGCTAGAGCGTTCAGCGGGTGGGGAGCGCTGACAGGACGACCCCGGAAGGAACACACATGTCGCACATGGTCATTTACCGAGGCACCGATGGGAGCCCGGGGTACCACCAGACTGATGAGGTACACGACGCCGTTGCCTTCGTCGAACAGCTGCGCAACGACCAAGGTGTCGAAGAGGCGCGGATCTTCCGGATGGAGCAGGTGAACTTCGAGTACCGCCCCTACTTCCGGGTCGAGCTCATGGCGTCCGAGCCGTCGCTCGCAGCCGGCGTGAGCAATCCTGCCGTCGAGGCGGCTTCGTCAGCGCCGTCCACGTCTCCGAGCGCCCCGGTCGACGTGAAGGAATCCGACGCTCCCGCCGCGCCGACCATCACCGTTCCCGGTCCATCGTCGGTTCCCGGCGTTCCTTCCACCCCTGCCGGTGACCCCAACGGCGAGGTCGGCGCTCGTCGCGGTCTCTTCGGCCGCTGATCCGTCTCGGGACCCGGTTCGCTCCGAGCGGTCGGGTTCACGAATTCGAGTGATGATGACCGCCGCCCTCAGCGGCGGTCATCGTCGTTTTCGCTCTGCTCGGCGACCGGGATCAGCCGACGGCCTGCTCGATCAGGAACAACACACCCATGAAGGCGATCACGGTCAGGGCAGCGGCCGTGATGCCAACGATGATCACCGTCGACACCAGGCCGAACGGGGCGAGGGCACGACGAAACCACGGGAACCGGAGACGGCGGACGGCTTTACGGGTGTTTGCGGTGTAGGGATCCATAGTGGTCACAGCGTTGGCGAGCTCCGAGTCGGGCCGAGGACAGGTGTCCCCGATGGCTTCGGTCTGGACGACGGCATCCGATGGAGTACGTGTGGTCGAATGGTCGAACATGATTGATCCGAACGAGTCGGCAGAACCCGAGAGCGTAGTCGCGCCCGCGGGTACACCCGTCGGCACCGGCAAAGCAACGATCGCGACCACCGAACGCAGCGCACGGCCCCGTCGCCATGTCGTTCGATTCGATGCAGCGACGCAACCTCACGCGGCTGGGTTGGGTGCTGTTCGTGATGGCCTCTCTCGGCATCATCGCCGGCTTCTTCATCCCGATGCCGTACGTCGCTCTCGTTCCCGGATTCGGCTCGCGAAACCGAGTCGCTGATCGCCGTCGAAGGACTCGATGCCTACCCGAGCGACGGCGAGGTCCTCTTCACGACCGTCCGACTTCGGTCTCGTCCCAATTTCTGGGAGTACCTCTGGCTCACCAACGACGATGACGCCAACGTCGTGCCCGAGGATTTGATCTACGGCGATCGGTCGCCAGAGGAGAACCGAGAGGCGAATCTCGAAGCCATGACCGATTCGAAACAGATCGCCGTCGCCGTGGCGTTGGAGCAGCTCGGCTACGACGCCGTCACGCCGACCGGCGTGTTCGTGGCGCAGGTCGTTGCCGACAGCGCTGCCGACGGGGTCCTCGAGCGAGGTGACGTCCTGCTGGCAGTCGACGGAGTCGAGATCCTCACCGACGCCGATCTGGTGGCTGAGCTGTCAGATCGTGCAGCCGGCGATGTGGTCGAACTCTCCCTCGAGAGGCACACCACAGGGCAGGCCGAGACGATCTCGATCACACTCGGCGGCCGCGAGGACGATCCCTCCGTCGGGTTCCTCGGCGTGGCGCCTCAGACCCGGGTGGAGATGAATCTCGAGCTTCCCTTCTCGGTCGACATCGACAGCGGTTCGGTCGGCGGTCCGTCAGCCGGTCTGGCCTTCACCCTCACGATTCTGGATCAGCTCACCGAAGGCGAGCTCACCGGTGGCCGCCAGATCGCCGTCACCGGCACCATGTCTGCTGACGGTGTTGTCGGCTCTGTCGGCGGTGTGCCCCAGAAGGCGGCTGCAGTGCGAGAGCTGGGCATCGAGGTGTTCATCGTTCCCAGGGCCCTCGGCGAGGAGGAGCTCGATCGAGTGCGTGATCGCGCCGGCGACGACCTCCAGATCCTCCCGGTCGATGACCTCGAGGAGGCCTTGGCCGTGCTGGAGACACTGGGTGGAGACACCCAGGCGATCGAGGAGTTCGCCGCCGGGAACCTCTAGCCGACCTACGATGCGGAAATGCCCACTGGCGACAATCCCGCGCTCGACCCTCAGTCGGTCCTCCGATCCTTCCCCACCAAGCTCCGTGGTTACGACAGCGACGAGGTCGACAGCCACCTGCGATCGATCGCCAACGCACTTCGGGCGGTGTCGCGGGACACGGGGGCCGATGTCGCAGACCTGGAGAAGGCCAAGACCAAGGTCCACGAGCTGAGCCTCGAGCTGGCGAAGACGAGAAGCCGTCTCACCGAGCTGGAAGAGCAGCCGCTGCCGGCAGCCGGTTCAGCCGATGATGGCGAGCCATTCGACGAACACAGGGCGATGCAGCTGCTCGGCGAAGAAACCACCAGGGTGCTCGAAACGGCTCGACAGTCGGCGTCGAACATCGTGGCCAAGGCCGAGGCGGAGGCGAGGGAACGCACCGAAGCGGTCGATGCGATGCAGGCACGGGTCAATGCCGAACTCGGGGACGCCCGCAAACAAGCCGACACCGAACTCGCGGAACTTCGGGCACAGCAGGAAGAGGAGCTCGCTGAGACCCGTCGGGTGACCGAGGCCGACATCGCCGATCGGCTCGCTACGTCGAAGGAACGCATCGCGCGGCAGGCAGAAGACGCCGACAACGAGGCCGAAAGGATCGTCGTCGAGGCGCAAGCCAAGGCCGCGGAGCTCGAGTCCGCGGCCACGAACAAATCGACATCAGCCGAGGAAGAGGCCGCTGCCGCGATTGCAGCGGCGACCGCAGAAGCGGCAGAACTCAGGAAGAGTGCTGCGGAGGACGCGGCGTCGGCGCTGGCTGAGGCTGAGACCGAGGCCGCCCGCATGCGGGCCGAGGCGGAAGCGGACTCGTTGGCGGCCCAGGAAAGCGCCAGGGAAACGGCCCGGTTGATGGTGGTCGAGGCGCAACGAGTCAGGGAGAAGGTGTTGAACGACCTCGTTGTTCGTCGTCGCCAGGGACGCCAGCAGGTCGACCAGGCGAAAGCCGCCCGAGACCGCCTGGCTCGAGCGCTGCAGGATGTCCGAGGGCAGCTCGATGCTTCGGTTCGCGAGCTCGACGTGGCGCTGCCGGAGGCGAAGGCGGCAATGACGGCGTTGAGCACCCCTGAGGCGCCGACTGACGACGAAGCTCAGATCCGGGAGCTCGAAGCTGAGCTCGACGCGGCCGAAGCGAAGGTTGGACAGCCCGAGCCCGTGGTGGCATCCGGCTCGGCGGCGCTCGCCCCTGCTCAGAGGAAGTCTCCGGGGCGGGCGACGCCACAACCGGACAGCGTCGACGCTGACGTCGATGGGTCAGACGGCGGCGACGTATCGGCCGACCACGAGGTCGAGGAGGCCACGAACGACGTCGACGGTGACGACGAGTCAACAGAAGAAGCGATCGAGGTGCCAGAACCGTTCCGGACTCGTGACGTCGCCATGACCCGCCACGGTGCGGACCTTCGTCGCAAGCTCAAGCGGGTGATGGCCGACGAGCAGAGTGATCTTCTCGACCGGCTGCAACGGTCCAAGGCCATGTCGGTCGATGATCTGGCGCCGGCCGATGAGCAGCGGCAGCGCTACATCGATGCGGTCGCACCGGCTCTGCGAGCGGTAGCGACCCTCGGTGGCCGGGTCCACGACGGCGAGGTCGAGGATTTGTTGGTCGACGATCTCGTGGCTCGATTGGTCGCCGAGGTGTTCGACCCCCTCCACGCCCGCGTCGAGGAATCGGTGGCAGCAGCAGCCGACGTCGACGAGGTACTCGAATCGCTCCGAGCTCACTATCGCGACGTCCGCCTCAGCGATGTTCCGGGGCTCACCGAGGATGCGCTCGCCGAGGCGTACGCCTTGGGCGCCTACACCGCCATTCCGATCGGCACTGCGGTTCGGTGGGTCTCGGACCCGAGATTCCAGCCGAGCTCGGATTGTTTCGACGACACGTTGGCCGATGACGTGGTGAAACCCGACGGTTTCCCGACCGGGCGGACCCACCCGACCGGTCAGCCCGGCTGCCGCTGCCTGGTGGTGCCGGCCGACTGATCAGTAGATCCGGCCGCCCGATCCTTCGCCGACGGCGGGGGCTTGTACCATTCGGCGCTGATGCGTCCGGTCCGAGACACCTCCAATTCCCCCCGCTCGTCACGAATCCGCACGCTGGTGCTGTTCGGCGTCGGCATCCTGCTCGTCCTCTTCCTGTCGGCGAGCGGTTTGGCCCGGCTCTACACCGACTGGTTGTGGTTCGATTCGCTCGATCTGACCTCGGTCTGGAGCACGGTGCTCGGGACGAAGGTCGTGCTCGGTGTCGCGTTCGCCGTGATGTTCGCCGCGTTGTTGTGGGTCAATCTCTTCATAGCTGAGCGACTTGCTCCCGAGGAGCGGCCGGAGTCGCCGGAAGAGGACCTGATCGAGCGCTACCACGAGCTGGTCGGCGGCTACGGCGGCCGGCTCCGTTTGGGTGTGTCGGCGCTGTTCGGGTTGTTCGCCGGAGCTCAGACGTCCGGCGAGTGGCAGACCTGGTTGCTGTTCCGCAACGGTGGCGATTTCGGGCGGGTCGATCCGTTGTTCCAACGCGATGCCGGCTTCTACGTCTTCCGGCTGCCGTTCTGGACGTTCCTGGTCGACTTCTTCTTTTCAGCGCTGGTCTTCGCGCTGGTCGTGTCGCTGATCGCCCACTACTTGAACGGCGGCATTCGTGCCGCAGCTGCGCCGAGTCAGCGGGCGACCAGCGGCGTCAAGATGCACCTTTCCGGGCTGCTTGCGGTCTTGGCGCTTGTTCGGGCGCTGGCTTATTGGCTCGATCGCTACCACCTCGTCAATTCGCAACGCGGGCTCTACGACGGTGCGCTCACGACCGATGTCGAGGTGCAGCTCCCGGCGCTGAATCTGCTGACGCTGGTGTCGGTGTTCGGGGCCGCGTTGTTCATCTGGAACATACGGCGGAACGGTTGGGTGCTTCCCGTCGTCGCCGTCGGCCTGTGGGCAGTGAGCCACGTCGTGGTCGCCACGATGTTCCCCGCCTTGTTCCAGCGGTTGCGGGTCGAGCCGGAGCAGTCCGAGCGAGAGCAGGAGTACATCGGGTTCAACATCGATGCCACTCGATTCGCCTACGGACTCGACGAAGAGGGCCTGTCGACGGTCGACTTCGCCTACGCGCCGACGCTCACGTCTGAGCAGGTGGCAGCCAATGCCGACATCTTCGCCGACGTGTCGATCCTCGATCCCAGTTTGGCCGCAGAGGACTACAACCGCAGCGAAGCCGGCCGTCAGGCGTACAAGTTCGATGACACGCTCGACGAAGGCCAGTATCTCTTCGACGACGGCTATCGCCCGGTCACGATCGGCGCCCGCAGCCTCGATCTTCCGTCGGTCGGTTCGAGCTGGGAGGACCAGCACATCGTCAACACGCACGGCTTCGGTGTTGCCGTGGCGTCGGCCAATAGGAGCGACGGGCGCGGTCTGCCAGATTACGCAGTGCGGGGGATCGGCCGTGGGCAGATCATCGACGATGATCTCCAGATCGAGCTGGACCAGCCTCGTCTCTACTACGACGAGGACTTCGGCGGCTACGCCATCGTGGGCGCCACCCGTGACGAACGCGACATCGAGGCCGCCGACTCGGTCGACTTCCGCTACGACGGAACAGGCGGCGTCCCGATGTCCGGGCTGCTGCGGCGCCTGGCCTTCGCGCTGAGGTTCCAACAGCTGGATCCGCTGATCTCACCGTTCATCCAGGACGGCACCCGGGTCATTTACAACCGAGACATCGAACAGCGAGTGCAGGAACTCGCTCCGTTCCTCGCCTTCGACAGCGACCCCTATCCCGTGATCGCCGAGGGCCGCGTCTTCTGGATCATCGACGCCTACACGACCACGTCCGACTTCCCGTATGCGCAGAGCGTGGATGTTGCGTCGCTCGCCATCGGAGCCGATCTCTCGCGTGGCTTCAACTACGTGCGCAACTCGGTGAAGGTCGTCGTGGATGCCTACAACGGTGATGCGGCCTTCTACATCGTCGACACCGATGATCCGATCGTCGATGCCTACGCCGATGCGTTCCCCAATCTGTTCTCACCGGTCGGTGATGCTCCGGACCAGATCCGTGAACACTTCCGGTATCCCACGGATCTGTTCAAGGTGCAGACCGAGACCTGGGACACCTACCAGATCAGCGATCCCATCCGATTCCTCGAGGGCTCATTGGCGTGGCGGGTCTCGAGCCAGCCGCGGCGTACCGGAGGCGAGGACGAGTCCGCCGGAGCGTCGGCGTTGGTCGACCCCCAGTACCGAACGACTCGTCTGCCGAACGAGACCGAGTCCGAGTTCGTCATCCAGCGGGCGTTCGTGCCGAACTCGAGCTCGGCCAACACGGGCCGGCCCGAGGTGGAGGCGATCATGGTCGGCCGGGTCAATCCAGACGGCACGGGGCAGCTCCTGCAGTACGACGTCACCTCGAGCGACCTCAACGCGGCCGACCTGGTCGATTCCGAGATCAGACGCGACGACATCGTGTCGCCCTTCGTCACGCTCCGAAACCGCGACGGATCGACGGTTCGGTTCGGCGAGATGCAGATGGTGATGGTGGAGAACACCGTCGTCTACATCCGTCCGCTCTACATCGAGGCCCAGGCCGACAATCCGGTGCCCGAGCTCCGGCAGATCATCGCCGTCAACGGCAACCGGATCGCCATGAAGGACTCGCTCGAAGAAGCGGTCGAGGCGGTCACCGTCGACGGGTTCGACCCCGGCGAGTTGCCACCGGAAGACGACGGCAGCTCGGTCGAGGTTCCCGGGAGCGCCGATCTCGAGAGCTTGAGCGTGGCTGAGCTGCTGACGCTGGCCGAGAACCTGCTCGACGACGCCAATCGTGTCGCCGACTCCGATCCAGAGCTGGCCGATCAGCTCCGAACCGAGGCCTCGGACGCGCTGGATCGATTGGGCGAGCTCCTTGGTGTCGAGAACTCCGGAAGCACCGGCGAAGCGGCTGGTGCCTGAGAGTTCTCCGTTCGTTCAGCACCCGGTGGAACATCGGGGCTGCGATTGTGGTTCCCTGGTCTCCAACTGATTCTCGGAGGTTGCGATGTTTGGTTTGTCCCGTACCCCGGCCGGTGTCCCCGACCCCGCCGACTGTCTGCCCGGTCGAGAGACCCCCATCCCCGTGACCGCCGCGCACTACGTGAACGGCAACCCGCTCGTCGGTCCGTTTGCCGACCATCTGGACACCTTGGTCGTTGGCATGGGCTGTTTCTGGGGAGCGGAACGCTTCTTCTGGCAGATGCCCGGCGTCTACACCACGGCCGCCGGGTACGCCGGCGGCACCACCGCCAATCCGACCTACCAGGAGACCTGCACGGGCATGACCGGTCACACCGAAGCGGTGTTGATCGTGTTCGATCCGTCGGTCGTGAGCCTCGACGATCTGTTCGCCGTGTTCTGGGAGAACCACGACCCCACACAGTTCATGGGGCAGGGCAACGATCGGGGGAGCCAGTACCGCACCGCGATCTACACGAACAGCCCGGAACAGATGGCTGCGGCCGAGGCCAGCCGTGACGCCTACCAGGCCCGGTTGTCGCGAGGCGGGGTTCGGAGAGATCACCACCGAGATCGCTCCGGCCGGCGAGTTCTACTACGCCGAGGACTACCACCAGCAGTATCTGGCCAAGAACCCCGGCGGCTACTGCAACCACGGATTCTGCCAGGTGTCGTACGCCTGAATCCCGTCGAAGGGGTCAGAAGCGAGCCCAGAACAGGATTCGTTTGAAGGTGTAGAGGAAGTCGGCGACGTCGCCGTAGGTGGCCAGCAGCCGCTCGGAGACGTCGTCGATGAACTCGGCGTACCGGTCTTCGCTCAGCGCAGAGCGATACGGCCGGAGCGTGGTGCCTTGGAGCCATTCGACGACGTCGAGCGTGCGAGGGAGGACGTGCGGGTAGACCCGCAGTATCACCCGCTGGTCGACGGCACCGAGGCCGTGAAGGATCGTTGCGTACTGCTCCGGGAGAAGCGAGTTCGAGCTGATGAGTTTCGGCGGCTCGCCGTCGAACCACTCGACGTGGTCTGCGGCCGTCTCGGTGATGAGCTGCTGGGTCGGGTGGTCGAAGTTGACGGGAATCTGGACGGCGAGTTGTCCGCCGGGGGAGAGGTGCGACCGCCAATCGGCAAGGACGTGGGCGTGCTCGGTGACCCAGTGCAGGGCCGCGTTGGACAGGATCAGGTCTGGCGACGGATCGGCATCGAACGAGCGGAGGTCGCCGTTCCGGAACTGCAGACGCGGGTCGTCGTAGTCCACCGTCCGTTCGAGCATCGACGCCGATGTGTCGATGCCGACGACGGCTCGAGCGTCGAGAGCGTCTGGGAGTTCGGCGGTGCGGGCACCGGTGCCGCATCCGAGGTCGTAGACCACGCCACCGGGAACCGGTTCGCACATGTCCACGAGATCGACGAATGGCTGTCGACGTTCGGCGGCGAAGCGCTCGTAGCGCTGCGGTTCCCAGTCGGTCATGCGGCTCCGGATCTGATCGGGTCAGGATCCAGTCTGGCCGAGTTGATAGTGGATCTGCAGCTCGCGACGGGTCGGCGCCGTGAGTTCGTTTCGGTCTGCTCGCGGGGCTGCCTTGATCCAACGCTTGGCGAACGGCACGACGCACGCGGTCGTCCGGGGTTGCATAGGCGCCGGACGCGGGAACGTAGTGCTCCGATCGCATGAGCCCTCGATCGACGACCATCCATGACGGCATCGAATCGAGATCGTCATCGTCGTAGATGACACGGCTGATCTTCCCGACGGTTTCACCCTGGGCGTCGACCACCGTATGTCCTTCGAATGACGCGCTCAGTTCGTCGTCCATCCTTGCGTCCTTCCGGGTCCGCCGCGAACCCTCAATGTTACGAACAGATATGACAAAAGACAAGTACCCCGTCATATTCCGGTGAAACGACACGGTTCTAGAACCAAGGTCCTGCTACGTTCGACTCTCGCGTGACGATCTTTCTTGATCGAAGGGGTCGCCCGCGGCGGGCGACCCTTACGACCACCGATTCGTCGGTGGAGCCGGCTCGTGGTTGCTGCGGCCTCTCTCCGCAGTGACCCCGGGTCGGCTGAAAAGGCTCCTCGCCTGACCGCGCGTGCCCGCCTCAGTTCTTCGCTGCCTCGGTTGGCGTGTGAGACCGGCCGGGTTAAGATTGAAGATCCACTCGACGCGGGGTGGAGCAGTCAGGTAGCTCGTCGGGCTCATAACCCGAAGGTCGCAGGTTCAAATCCTGCCCCCGCCACCAAATTCCCTGGTCAGAGGCTTGCACTTCGGTGTGGGCCTCTTCCGCGTCCGGTCCGTCTACCAGGGATCTACCAGGCCGGCGAGCTGCGATGGGCGTCCGGGGGCTTCGTGGCTGTTGACTGCGGTGAATCAGCTGGTCAGAACGTTGACGGTCGATGACCTTCGGGTTTTGGCCCGAATGTCGCACGTGGCGCATGGTCCAACGCTCGCCACGGGGTCTGGGCGCTCAGGCCTGCCCAGCGACGCCGGCCCTTTCGCTGAACACCTCATAGCCACCGGCTCACCGAGCCCGCGACGTTGCCGTCGCGTTCGTATCGATGCCAGGCCATGAAACCGGCGCACCGTCCACCGAGTGATGGATCTTCGGCGGCCGAATCAACGCTTCCATCTGAAGTCAACCGTCACGACCGGTGCACAGTCGGCCTGACACTCCCTGCACGTGGCGTACCCGACGTGGATTGCCGGCGTATCGGGTGCTGTCTATCGATCGGTGGGGACAACGATGACCGGGATCGACAGGGACAACGCAACTCGTGTCACGAAGGCGGGATCCAACCGGGCGATCTTGGAGGGAGCGACCACCGTTCTGAAGGGAGCTTCGGTCTGGGCGGAGCTGGCGGCGAGGTCAGAGATGTCAGCGGCGAGGTCGTCGCCGAGAACCGAGACGATGCGGACCTCGAGACCCTCGCGTTCGGCCTTCCGGGCGAGTTGGTTCAGGTACTGGTCGGCCGCTTCCGGTAGGTCGATCTGCTCGGCGGCTGCGAGCTCGCGGAAGGGCTGAGCCATCTGTCCGTTGAGGGTCACCAGGAGCGTGATGAGGGAGGGTTCGGGGGAGAGCGTGTCGAGGGCGTAGTCAAGGCTTCTCTCACCCAACTGTGACGAAGGGTCGAGCAACACGACGACATGGTGTGGAGCAAGCATGTTCATCCTTTGGACTTCTGGGTTGTCGCGAGCACAGCGTCGAGAGCTGACCGCATCGGGTAGCGGTTTGGTTCGAGACCCGTCCAGAGACGGATGTTCTCGACGGCCTGGTTGACAAGCATGCCCGTGCCGTCGAGGACCGTCGCCCCGGCATCGCCGCCAAAGCGGAGGAACGCGGTGTTCGTCGGGTTGACGACCACATCGGCCACGATCGAGTGGTCGGGCAGCGTGGTCCAGTCGACACCGACGGATTGATCGATCTCGGGCGCGGAACCGACCGGTGTGGCGTTGACGATCAAGCGGACGCCGGGCGGAACCCTCAGCGGACTCTCCAACGCCAGGAACTGAGCTCGAGCCGACGTTGCTTTGCCGATGAGACTCGCAAGGAGTGCTCCGGTCTTGGCGTTGCGGCTTGACACGTTGACGAGAGCCGCTCCAGCGAGTGCCAGCTCGACTGCGATCGCGTGAGCGGCTCCGCCGCTGCCGATGATGAGGACTTCGAGGCCTCTGATGGATTGGAGTTCTCGAAGCGAAGCGAGGAACCCGGCGCCGTCGGTGTTGTGCCCCGTCCAACCGTGTTGGCTTCGGGTCACGCAATTGACGGCTTGGCAGATCCGTGCGGTGTCGGAGAGTTGGTCGAGGAGAGGAATCACGGCCCGCTTGTGGGGCATCGAGCAGTTGAACCCAGACCAGCCCATCGCCTCAGCGCCCCTCACAGCATCCCGCAGGTCGGGTGGAGCGACCTCACAGTTCACGTACCGCCATGGGAGATTCTGAGAGGAAAACGAAGCGTCCATCATGGCAACGGTCGGGTTCGACGCTGCTCCTTGGCTGAACGATCCGACGATCTGGTCGAGGAACGACACCGCTCAGCCGGCGAACGCCGGATCGGGTTCGGCTGCGCCGGTCATGATGGCGACGGCGTCGTTCATGCTGTGTGTGTCACGAGTGACCGTGGCGATTCGGGCGCCGAGCCGTTGGATGTGGATCCGGTCGGCGACCTCGAACACGTGAGGCATGTTGTGACTGATCAGGATGACGGGCAGGCCGCGGTCACGTAGGTCGCGCACCAGTTGCAGCACTTGACCGGATTCCTTCACACCGAGTGCTGCGGTCGGTTCGTCCAGGATGACGACCTTGCTTCCGAACGCAGCGGCCCGGGCCACAGCGACCGCTTGCCGTTGCCCGCCGGACAGTGTCTCGACAGCTTGTGTGATGTCTTGCAGGGTGCCGATGCCGAGATCGTCGAGAGCTCGTTTGGCCTCTTTGCGCATGCCGGCCCGATCGACCATTCGAAAGACGCTGCCGAGTGGCCCCGGTCGTCGCTTCTCTCGGCCCAGGAACATGTTGGTCGCGATGTCGAGTGCTGGAGCAACGGCGAGGGTCTGGTAGACGGTTTCTATCCCGGCCGCTTGCGCGTCTTGTGGTCTCTTGGGTTCCAGTGGAGCGCCGTCGAGCGTCATCGACCCTTCGTCGGGAACCATTGCGCCGGAGAGGCATTTGATGAGGGAGGACTTTCCCGCTCCATTGTCTCCGATGACGGCGAGGACCTCGCCGGGATACAGGGTGAGGTCGGATCCGCTGAGGGCGGTGACTCGACCGAAGCGCTTGACGAGGCCCTTGGCTTCCAGTACGGGCTGTCGCTGTTGGGTGGTCATTGGGCAACCCTTCGAATCCACTGGTCGAGTGCGACAGCGACGATGATCAGGGAGCCGATGGCAAAGTTCTGGTAGAAGACGTTGACGCCGGCCAGACTCAGCCCGATCCGGAAGACCGTGACGATGAGGGCGCCGATGAGCGTGCCCCAGATGCGTCCTCGCCCTCCGAAGAGACTCGTCCCGCCGATTACGACAGCGGTGATCGTTTCCAGGTTGATGTCGGTCGCGGCGTTTGCGCTGGCCGAGAGCGAGCGGCCGAGTTGGACCCAGCCACCGATGGCGTAGATCAGACCCGCCACGACGTAGACGCTGAGCAGAACCCGGCCAACGTTGATGCCGGCCAGCCGGGCGGCCTCCGGGTCGTCACCGGTGGCGTAGACGTGCCGTCCCCATGCGGTGTTGGCCAGTACGTAGGCGAAGAACGCATAGAGGACGAGCGCCAAGATCACGCCAACGGTGATCCTCATCGAACCGATGGAAATGCCCTTACCTGTCCAAAGCAGCAACGAGTCGACGCCGCCCAGGGCTTCTTTCGAGATGGTCTGGGCGTCGCTGTAGACGAGGGCGAGCGAGTTGTAGATGTAGAACGTCCCGAGCGTGACGATGAACGGTGGCAGGCCGATCTTGGTGACGATCCCACCGTGGAACGCCCCGAGCAGCATGGCCACCGCGGCGCCGATGAGGAGCGCGACGACTCCCGGCACGCCCTGCTCAGAGGCAACCTTTGCCACGATGAGGTGAGTGAAGAGCATTGCGGTGCCGACCGCCAGGTCGATTCCTGCGGTGAGAATGATGAGTGTCTGGCCGATGGCGAGCACGGCGAGCACCGCAGTCTGTTGCATGATGATGCCGATGGTTTCGGGACGCTGCATCCGACCTTCGCCGAAGATGACGAAGACGATGAAAGACATCACGAGAACGAATGTGGGGCTGACCACCGGGTAGCGATGAAGCAGGTGCTGGAGTCGGTCCAGCGGTGTTTGGTTCTGGCGTAGTAGGGCGGCCGCGCCGCCCGGTGTCGTGCCTGTGGTTGCCATTCTTCCCCCAAGGATCCAGGTCGTGTACTTCAGGACGGACTACCGAGGGCGAGGTGGCGACGCACACCGCCTCACCCCCGGTCAATGGACGTGCGGCAGTCGAACTACCGCGGGCCGATCAGCCCCAGCAGATCTCCTGGCCTTCGGCGACCGAGATGCTCTCGACGCCGTCGACAGGCGAGTCTGTCACGAGTGCGACTCCGGTGTTGAAGAAGTCGAGGCCAGCGGTGGGCTCCGGGGCCGCCCCACCGTCGGCGAGGGTCTTGATTGCTTCCATGCCGAGTGTCGCCATTCGGCCCGGGTACTGCTGAGCGGTCGCTCCGATGACGCCTTCAGCGACGAGACGCAAGCCGGGGTCGCAGCCGCCATCGACGGAGACGATGAGTACACCGTCGGCTGATCCGGCAGCGGTCAGCGCGTCGAACGCTCCCTGTGCTGCGGGCTCGTTGATGGTGTAGACCACGTTGATGTCAGGGTTCTGGGCCAAGCAGGTCTCCATGGCGGTGCGACCGCCGTCGACGGCGCCGTTGGTTGGCTCGTGGCACACAACGACGTAGTCGCCTCCGCTGTAGCTACCCGTAGGGGGCTCGTTGCCATTGCCCGATGGATCGAGCTCCTCGATGATGCCCATTCCCTGGAGGAAGCCTTGATCCCGAGCAGTGTCGACCGAGACGACTTGGTCATCGAAGAGGTCGAGCATCGCGATCACCGCTGTTTCACCTTCGAGTTCGGCAGCTGTCCATTGGCCGATGAGCTGGCCGGCCAGGAAGTTGTCGGTGGCGAAGGTGATGTCGACGGCGCTAGCCGGGTTCGGCGGCGTGTCGAGTGCGATGGTCAGCAGCCCGGCTTCACGAGCTGACTCGAGTGCCGGGACCACGGCGTCGCCGCTCGGTGTGATCAGGATTCCGCTGTCGCCGCGAGCGATTGCGGCTTCGATCGCATCGATCTGGCTCTGGGTGTCGCCGTCTTCTTGACCGGCCGCGACCGTCAGGTTCACTCCGATGTTGTCGGCTTCGGCTTGGGCCTGGTCGGCCATGTTCACGAAGAACGGGTTGCTTGTGTTCTTGAGAATGAGTGAGACGCCGACGTCGCCGTCAGATGCGTCGTTGTCGGAGCCATCGGTCGACCCGTCGCCGTCAGAACCGGCGTCGTCCGATGAGTCGGACCCGCCGCACGCTGCTCCCAGCATTGCAAAAGCAAACACGAGGGCCAGCAGGCGCCTCAGGTTCGTCCCCTTGATCATGTCTTCTCTCCCCTGTTGTTCAGGTCGGATGTTGTCGTTTGACAACGTTGTCTGGCGGAACCCTAGAGAGCTTTGACAACGTTGTCAACACCTGTCATGGTGCTTGCTGTCGGAGAGTCGTTCTTCGGCAGCACAGTCCTGCTTCTGGCTGGGGGCCCTTGCGTTGACAACGTTGTCGGCCCGGGTATCGTCCTCGGCTCGCAGCCTGCGAGCGTTGGTGAGAGAGGTGGAGAGTGTCGGACATGCGGCGACCGACCATGCGAGATGTTGCGGATCGGGCAGGTGTCAGCTTCAAGACTGTCTCGCGGGTCGTGAACGGCGAAGCAGGTGTCAGCGTCGAGCTCGCGCAGCGAGTGCAAGCCGCCGTCGCCGAGCTTGGCTACGAACTTGATCACCGGGCGCAGGAGCTGAGGAGGGCCAGCTCCCGCTCGAGCACGATTGGTTTCGTCCTGGTCGACGTTGCCAATCAGTTCTTCGGCTCGTTGTTGCGTGGAATCGACGAAGTCGCTAACGCCCGGGGCAGTCTCGTACTGTCAGGCAGCACGGATCGAGACCCAGAGCGCGAGCACCAGCTCATCAGGGCCTTTGTCGGGCGCAGGGTCGATGGGCTGATCGTCGTGTACTCGGGTTCTGAGGTCGAGCGGCTCGAGACCGATACGGCTCGGGGCATGCCGGTGGTATTCCTCGACCTGGAACCGGACAACACCACAGCGGATCTCGTTCGAAGCGATCACTACGGAGGTGCGAAGATGGCGACCAGGCACCTCCTCGAGGGCGGGCATACCGACATCGCCTACTTCGGCGACGACGCCACGATCTCTTCGGCAACTCTTCGAAGAAGGGGCTTTCTCGACGCGATGCACGACGCCGGCATCAACGTTCCTCAGGAGCGCATCGTCGAAGGCTCACGCCGCCATGACGAATGGCGGGCGATCGCAACCGAACAGTTGGGATCGGCCTCTCCGCCGACTGCAGTCTTCAGTGCGCAAAACATCATCACCGTGGGCACCGTGCTTGCCCTGCACGAACTCAACCTTCAGCACTGCATCGCTCAAGTCGGGTTCGACGACGTCGACCTCGCCAGGGTCGTCGAGCCAGGCATCACCGTGGTACCTCAAGATCCGCTCTACCTCGGCCGACGTGCTGCGGAGCGCCTCTTCGATCGGATCGACGGCGATCGGGGCCCGCAGGCCAAAGAGATCGTGGCATCAGACCTCGTCATTCGAGGATCGGGCGAGATCAGGCCACCGACGTAGGGTGTTGGCCATGAGTCGTTGGATAGCTGCGGTGCGGCGTGAACCCCAGTCTGTGACCTGGGCGCCAGTGGTCTCACCGGTTGGAGCTTGATCGAAGCAGTTGCCAGCACGCTCGACCCCGTCGGCCGCAGGGATTCCTCCGCGACGCAACAACGCTGTGCGTCACCAGACAAGTTCGATGGCTCGGTCTGCTGGGAAGACGAGGACACGACGTTGAGGGTGGAGTTGGCCATGACAACCTTGGTGGACCGTTGAAATGGGTGGCGTGAGCGCGGCCTTCGAGGATGCAGAACCTCGCAGAGAGTGAGCATCGGGGATGAAGTCTTCCGGGTGAGGCATCTACCAACCATCTACCGGGACACCGGTAGACAGGGGGGAATGGCGGGGAGCTCGGGGAACCTCGGGACCCGCTCTAACCTGGGGAAACAGCGCTTGACCAGGGGGTTCCCGAAACGGCGACAACGGTCTCATAACCCGAAGGTCGTAGGTTCAAATCCTACCCCCGCCACCAAATGCCCTGGTCAGCTGGTTGCTGGCCAGGGCTTCTTTCGTTTTCGGGATCTCACAGGAAGCTCACATTTCCTAGCGAAAACCAGGCAACTCCTGGGCTCGAGCCGCGACCTTCGGTTTGTTGCCGCCGATTGCCCGTGGACAATGGCCCCGCTCGCCGAAGGCGCGAAGACTCAGGCTCCCTCGGGCCCATCAGTGGTTCGGGCCGGGCGGGGTCGAGCAGGTTGATGTCTCGGGCTGCTTGGACGGCGGCCTTTCGATCGCCGACACCGAGTTTGCGGTAGATCGCCTTGCAGTGGGTCTTAACGGTGTTGAGCGACACGTAGAGTTCGGAGGCGATCTAGCGTTGCGACATCGGTGCCGGCAGGTAGCGGAGCACGGCCAACTCCCGATCGGTCAGTTCCTCGATCAGGTCTGTCGTCGGTGGAGGTGGTGTGGCGAGTTGGTGTCGGGCTTCGACTCGGGCGAGGTAGCGACCCGCGATCCCGGGGTCGGGGCAGCGATCGACGATCGTTCGTGCTTCGCCGAGTAGCTGGCTGCCGCGGGCTTCGTTGTGGTGGCAGAGCACGTCGCCGGCGGTGGCGAGGGCGTAGGCGAACATGACGTACTCGGGTGATCTCCGTGCCAGTTGGACGCCGCGTTTCGGCCGAGGCGATGGCATCTTCGGGCTTGTCGGTGGTGCGGGCCAGGATGCTGTGGGCCAGCGCGATCTGGGCGAGATCGTCGAATCCGTTGACCGATGCAACGGTCAAGGATGCGGTGGCGTCGCGTCGGGCGGCCTCGGTGTCACCGGACTCGAGGTGACCAATGGCGGCGAAGATCGGAGCAACGGCCTCAACGAAGCTGTTTCCCTCTCGGGGCGCCATCTCTCTCGCTTGTCGGAGCAAGGCTCGGGCCCGATCGAAGTCGCCGCCCCAGGTGTGGGCGCCTCCCAGGGTCATGGCCTGGGTCGATTCGAACGGATCATTGGCGTCTCGGGCCTCGTCGAGCGCCGCAGCGACGTTGCCCGAGGCGATGAGGGCCATGATCGCCAGGGCGACGATCAGACCGGCTTCGTCGTCGTTGGGTTCGAGCGCTCGCGCTCGTTCCAGGCTTGCCTGGGCGTCAGCGAACTTCCCGGTGAGCAACGAGATCCATCCACGGACGACCATCGTCCCGGCGTGTTCGTCGGCAAGCGGGCCGAGCCGGTCGATCTGGTTGCGGATGGTGCGGAGCTGTCCGCGATTCATCAGTTCGGTGGCTTCGTCGTAGATCAGATCAGCGGCCTCGGTGAATTCGCCGGCGGCGATGTAGTGCTCCACTGCCGCGTGGGCATTGCCTTCACGCTGATGCCAAGTCGCGGCTCGGCTGTGGATGGTGGAGAGGTCGGTTGTCTCGTTCGGCTTCGAGCCGGAGCAGATCGGCCAGCAGGTGGTGGTACCGGTACCAGGTGCCGGTGCGGTCGAGACCGATGACCAGCTGGTTCGCTGATGCGGTCTCGGTGCAGCCATTCGGTGCCGTCGGTGGTGTCGCAGACGGCGTCGATCAGGGGACCGCTCATCTGGTCGAGAACGGCGGTCTCAGAAGGCGGATGCGGTCGCGGTCGGTGGCACCTGCCGAGGTACTCGTCGGTGAGGTAGTCGACCACGAGACGGTCGTCGCCCTGGAAGGCCTCGACGAAATGCGTCGTGGTCGTCGCTGCGGTCGAGCGAGAGGCCGGCGAGGACCAGCCCGGCGGCCCAGCCTTCGGTGCGGTCGCAGAGCGCTCGCTGCTTGGTCCGAGGTGACGTGCCGCGTCGTCGAGCAGCAGGTGCGCTTCGTCGGCGTCGAACCGCAGCGTGTCGGCCCGTATCTCGACGAGTTGTGACTCGCACCCGCAGTCGCGAGAGTCGCAGCCGCGGATCGATCCGGGTGCCGAGGACGAGGAGGAAGGTCTCCGGGGCCAGCTCGATGAGCCGTTCCAGGGCCTCGTCGATCTTCGGGTTGCCGATCAGGTGGTAGTCGTCGATGACGAGCGTCACGGGCGCTGAGGCTGTGAGTTCGTTGGCGATGCCGTTCCACGAGCGGGCCGGCATCGGCGCCTGCCGCCGAGACGGCCGGTCAGCGGCCGCCGCTTCGAGCCCGGGAGACACGTCGGCGAGTGCACCGACGACATAGCCCCAGAAGCGGGCGGGATCACGGTCAGCGGCGTCGGCCTGCACCCATGCGCAGTCGTGCGCGGCGTTGACCATGCCACGAAGCAAGCAGCGTCGACTTTCCCGATCCGGCCGGTGCGCTCACGAGGACACGACGCGAACGCCGGGGTCAGCCGCCGCCGCGTCGAGCGTTTCGCTGAGGCGGGCCGGTCGACAAGACGGCCGGGAGGGGTCGGCGGCGTCAGCTTCGTCGCCACCAGACTCATCTCCGCCGCCGCTCCATCCCCGAATTCTAGCGGCCGCCGAGGCGATCGAGTCGAGCCGCAGTCGGTGATCTCACCCGGGTGAGATCGGCCATGGAGCGAAGACGAACCACACCGGTCGTGCCCGATGGTGGGGCCATGAACGAGCCGACCACCTACGAGATCGTCATCCGTGGCCACGCCAGCGACCGCATCCTCGCCCGCCTCCGCGACGACTTCTCGATCGACCACCGCACGGCGCCGAGACCACGCACTGGTCGGCGTGATCCGTGACGCCGCCCACCTCCACGGCGTGGTCACCCACCTCACCTCGCTCGCGATCGACATCGTCAGCGTCACCCCGACCGACCCCTCCTGACCAGATCTCCCATCACCCAACCAACCGCAACTGAAAGGCAACCATGACCACCACCCACAACCCAACCGGACCGACCGGCCCAGCTCGGACCACGCCGAGCGTCGGCGGTATCGGCGCACTCATCGCCGCTGCGACCTTCATCTTCGGCATTGCACTGTTCGTCACGAGCCTGAGCGACTACACCGAAGGTGACGCCACGACCGCTGAGTCGGTCGACTTCCTCGTCTCGTCATCAGGGCACGTTCTTCGCCTGGTACTTCGTCATCTTCCTCGTGTTCGGCGTCGCAATCATCCCGCTGGCCCGAGCCCTCCACGAACGCCTCGCCGACGTCAGCCCGCAGCTCGCCGACATCGGCGCCGTGTTCGCCTACATCTGGGCGGGCCTGATGTTCGCCACCGGCATGATCTCCAACATCGGCATCACCGCCGTCGCCGACCTCGACGAAACCGACCCCGCAGCAGCCGAAGCGCTGTGGTCGAGCATCGACACCGTCACCGACGGTCTCGGCGGCGGCAACGAACTCGTCGGTGGCATGTGGATTCTGCTGGTGAGCCTCGCCGCCTGGGGCACCAACCGTCTCCCCAAGGGGCTGAACGTGCTGGGCATCATCAGCGCAGCCGCCGGGCTCATCACCCTCGTCCCGGGCCTGTCCGATGTCGGCATGATCTTCGGACTCGGCTCCATCGCCTGGTTCGCCTGGACCGGCATCGTCCTGCTCCGCCACCCCCAGACAACGCGCCGGTTGCGAGGTGGCCCGATGATCACCGTCGAAGCACCTCACCAAGACCTACGGCGACCGCCGAGCCGTCGACAACCTCTCCTTCGAGGTCGAGCCGGGCCGGGTCACCGGTTTCGTCGGCCCCAACGGATCGGGCAAGTCGACCACCATGCGCATGATGGTCGGACTCACCCGTCCCGACGGCGGCACCGTGCTCTACAACGGTGCCCCGTATCGACCAGCCTCGATCGTCCGGTCGCCACCGATCGGGGTCGCACTCGACGCCTCGGCTCACCCCGGCCGCACCGCCCGCAACCACCTCCGCACGCTGTGCGCTGCCAGCGGACTCCCGTCATCGCGAGTCGACGAGGTCCTCGCCGAGGTCGGCATCACGACCGTGGCCGACCAGCGGGTCGGCGGCTTCTCGCTCGGCATGCGCCAACGACTCGCCCTCGCCGGCGCCCTGCTCGGTGAACCCGAGACGCTGCTGCTCGACGAACCCGCCAACGGACTCGACCCCGACGGTATTCGCTGGCTTCGCACCTATCTGCGGGGATACGCCGAACGAGGCGGGGCGGTGTTCGTCTCCAGCCACCTCATCGCCGAACTCGCACTGTTCGCCGACGATCTCGTGGTCATCGGCGCCGGCCGACTGCTGGCCGCCGCCCCCGTGCACGAGATCGTCGACACGCCGAGCGCTCCGTGCTGGTCGAGACCGCCGCAGCGCAACGAACTGATCGCGCTGCTGCGAGAACGAGGCATCGCCGTCACCGATGCCGGCGACCGCATCAACATCTCCGGCACAGCTCGGTGCCGACATGGCCCAACTCGCACTCGACCACCACATCCGCCTCGACGAACTCGTCGACCACCAGGCCTCGCTCGAAGACCTACTCGTCGACCTCACCCGCAACGCCGCCGAGTTCACCTCGGCCTGACCAAAGGAACCAATCATGACCACCACCATCGACACCACCACTCCCGACCCGACAGATCGCCCGACCGACAGCCGCCACCGCACGATCGACCAACGCACTGCCCGGACTTGGCACCGCGCTGCGAAGCGAGTGGGTGAAGCTGACAACGGTTCGTTCGCCTCGAGTGATCACCGCGCTGACGATTGTCGTCGGAGGGTTTGCCGCCTTCCTGGTTGCTCGCTTCGTCACCGACGAAGTGATCACCGTGGCCAACGTGTTCGGCTTCTCCGCGGTCTTCACTGCGGTGTTCGCTGCGGTGAGCGGCATTCTCATCCACACCGCCGAAGCCGAGCACCACACCATCCACCAGACGTTCGCCGCCGAGCCTCGACGCGGCAGTCGTCGTCGCTGCCAAGGCCGCGACCACAGCTGGGTTCACTGCATTGCTCGGACTCTCGGGCCTCGCCGCCGGTGCCGTCGGCGCCTGCTCGGTGGTGTCGAGGCTGGGCGACACCTCCGACGATCCCGGCCACGATCGTTTGGGCCATCGGGTTCGCCGTGCTCGCCGGCATCCTCGGCCTGGGCATCGGTCTCATCGCCCGACAGAGCGCCGCAGCGATCTCCGGCGTGCTCGTGTGGTGGCTCGTCATCGAGAACCTGGTCAGCGTCTTCGCCTCCGAACGAGTCGTGCGCTTCATGCCCTTCGTTGCCGGCAACGGCATGCTCGACGATCGTCGACGAAGGTGAACGCGATCGCCTTCGACCGCCCGATCACGGCCCTGATCTTCGCCGGCTACGCCGCCGCTGCACTCGTGGTCGGCATGGTCGTGGTCAACCGGAGCGACCCATGATCAAAGCTGGAGCAGGTCTTCGAATGACGCTTGATGGCCGAGAGGTGACAATCAATAGCGGCGACGGTGTCGTGCTGTCTTGCACATTGGTTGCTCCCACCAACGGGACTTCGCCAGCACAGGCTTCTGTGGGGAGATCCGAGACGCGGCGGCAGCGCTCGATGCACTCCGTGGCTTCGACGCAATCGATCCTGGTCGGGTCGGCATCATCGGGCACTCCGTCGGAGCAACGATCGCCGCACGACTTGCCGCCACCGACATCACCGTCCTGTTCGCCGTGCTCCTCGGCTGCGCAGCATCATCGGGCGCCGACGTCATGACTGGCGAACCGAACGAATTCCATCGACGCTCCCGGGCCCGACCTGGACTCTCGGACGCTGCTTCCAACGCAAATCGACAACGACCTCGTCGAGACTGTCTCAAACTGGACCCTCGATCAAACGATGCACCACCCGATGTCAGTCGACTCTGACGAACAGCCGAGCTGAGGCGTCTGAAACAGCCCGTTGGACCGATTGCCCCGCGGTCAAGAATTGTCCCGAGACGACTTGCGCGGACCGAGCAGTACGACACATGACATCGGGCTGGTGTTCGAGTTCTGGTTGCCGCTCATGCTGCCGAGGCGGAGCTTGGGCGATGATCGCTCTTGTGCGATGATCGCATTTGTGCGATGATCGACGGTGTGGCTGAGATCGAGGCACATGACGAAGTCGTCGAATGGTTCGACGAGCTCAGCCAGAACGAGTGGGAACGAACGCTCGGTGGTGATCGACCGGCTCGCATCGCTCGGGTCGCAAGCCCGGATGCCGTTCTCCCGGAGTTTGGGTGATGGACTGTTCGAGGTTCGGTTCACGCTCGGGTCGACTGCTCGCCGGATCACCTACCGGTTCACCAACGACAGCCGGATCATTCTGCTGACCACATTCCGCAAGCAACGCAACAACGAACGGGCCGAGGTCACTCGGGCCCGCAAGATCGCTCAGGACTGCGCCAAGCGCAATCCGTAGAAGGAGACCAACGATGGCCAACTACTCCCGATGGGACGACATCAAGAAGAACAAGGGCGAGCCCTCGGCCGAAACGCGGGCGGCGGTCGAGCAGGACCTCGATCTCGGTCAGCTCATCTATGACCTGCGGACCGAAGCCGGGTTGAGTCAGCGTGAGTTGGCCGAGCGGATGGGAACGACTCAGTCGGTGATCTCTCGGCTCGAGGAAGGCGGCGGCGCGAAGAACCGGATCGACACTCTCGCCCGAGTCGCCACCGCGCTCGACCGGCATCTCGTGCTGTCGTTCCCGACCGAGGTTCCCGACAAGCTCACCGACGCCGTCCAGGTCGCCTGAGGCTGGCTCGGTCGTAAGTCGAATGGCGTCGGCTTCATCGGTCGGTCGCGTTCGAGGCAACACACAGGCAACAACGCAACCGTAAACAGGGGGGAGCATGAGGGAGTAGCGGGGAACACGACTCCGCTCGAAAACGTCGCTGAGCAGGGCAAACGCCAGAACCGCAGGTCAGCCAGCACGTCTCGAAAACTGTCTCAACGTTCTCATAACCCGAAGGTCGTAGGTTCAAATCCTACCCTCGCCACCAAATGCCCTGGTCAGAGGCGGTGTCGCTCCGGTGGCACCGCCTCTGTTGTTCTCCCGGCACCAGCGAGACACCAACGAGAGAAAGGGCCAAATCGGGCTTCGCTGGTGCGCTGCTGGTTTCTTGAGCGCTTGCTCAAGGGCGACCTTGTCGCTGAGGACTCCGAAAGCAGCACGAAGGTCATGCGTCGTTTCCGCAATCGGGACGAAGTCCTCTGATCGGGTCGTGGCGGGCGGGTGAGAGTTTCGGGCATGCCGATCGTTGGCGGTGGTGTCGGGCTGTCTGCGGCCGAGGCCGAGCGTCGCCTGGGCGCCCATGGGTCGAATGTGTTGCCGGCTGCGCCGAAGATGCCGGTTTGGCGCAGAGTGGTCGAGCAGTTCGTGCACTTCTTCGCGTTGATGCTGTGGGCGGCCGGGGTGCTGGCCATCGTTGGTGGTCTGCCAGTGTTGGGGGTGGCGATCTTTGTCGTGATCGTGGTCAACGGGGTGTTCGCGTTCGTGCAGGAGTATCGGGCCGAGCAGGCAGCCGAGCGCCTCGGGGATCTGTTGCCCCGGACGGTGATGGTTGTGCGCGACGGGCACCGGCGTGCGGTGGATGCCGAAATGGTCGTGGTGGGGGATCTGGTCGTGTTGGCCGAAGGGGATCGAGTGTGCGCCGACATGATATGTGTCGACGCCCACGGCCTGCTGGTCGACACATCGACCCTGACCGGTGAGAGCGTCCCCGACTCGATCGGCGAGGGCGGTGTTTTGCGTGCGGGCACGTTCGTGGTCGGCGGTGAGGGCGCAGCAACCGTGACAGCGACCGGGCCCGACACCGAACTTGCTCGGATTGCGGTGCTGACCCAGCGGCTGGAACGGCCTGACACGCCGCTGACCCGCGAGCTGCATCGTCTGGTCCGCACCATCGCGGTGCTGGCCGTGACGGTGGGTGCGGTGTTCTTCGTGTTGATGTTGTTGATCGGCACCGGCGCGTCGGACGGTTTCGTGTTCGCGATCGGGATCACGGTGGCGTTGGTTCCCGAAGCGTTGTTGCCGACGGTGACGTTGTCGTTGGCGATCGGGGCCCAGCGCATGGCCGAACAGCAGGCGCTGGTACGGCGGCTGGAATCGGTGGAGACGCTGGGTTCGACGACGGTCATCTGCACCGACAAGACCGGCACGTTGACCCAGAACCGAATGCGGGTGGTCGAGATCTGGACCCCGGACGGCGCCGCCCACCGTGGGGGTGCCGGCTATGAACCGGCCGGGCCGATCCAGGCCGACACCGATGAGGTCACCGTGTCTTTGGCGGAGCTCGCGCTGGCTGCCCGGACATGCTCCAACGGTCGGGTGACCCGGACCGACGAGGGCCAGTGGGTAGCGCAGGGCGATCCGATGGAAGCCGCCATCGACTCGCTGGCCCGCCAGGTCTGGCCGGCCGACAAGCTCGACGTTGCCGCCGGTTCGATAGTGGCGCGGTTTCCGTTCGATCCGCATCGTCGCCGTTCCTCGGTGATCACCGCGGACGGGGTGGTGGTCAAGGGGGCACCCGATGCGGTGCTGGGCCAATGCGACCCGGCATCGGTGGCGGCTGCGGAGACGGCGTTGACTGGGCTGTCGTCTCGGGGTCTGCGGGTGCTCGCCGTCGCCGTCCGCAGTCTCGAGGGGACGGCGCCACGCACGGCCGGCGAGGCTGAGACAGATCTGGTGCTGCTCGGCCTGCTCGGTTTCCAGGATCCACCACGCCCCGAGGCGGCCGAGGCGCTCGCGGCGTGCCGGGCCGCCGGGATCCAGGTAGCGATGATCACCGGCGATCATCCCCAGACCGCGCGTAGCGTTGCCGATCAGGTCGGCTTGCGGGTGGATTCTGCGCCGGTGTTGGTGGGTGCCGATCTGCCCGACGACGACCAACTGTTGGGTGCGCTGGTGGATCGTGATGGTGTCGTGGTCGCTCGGGTGGATCCCGAGACCAAGCTGCGTATCGCTCGGGTGCTGCGGCAACGGGGCCACATCGTGGCCATGACCGGCGATGGGGTGAACGACGGGCCGGCCCTACGCGAAGCCGATATCGGGATCGCCATGGGCGCCAGTGGTAGCGACGTGGCCCGCGAGGCAGCCGACCTCGTGCTGCTCGACGACAACTTCGCCACGATCGTCGCCGCGATCAGCCAGGGCCGGGCCACGTTCGAGAACGCCCGCCGATTTCTGACCTATCACCTCACCGACAATGTCGCCGAGCTGACCCCGTTCGCGATCTGGGCCGTGTCGGGCGGCCGATTCCCGCTGGCCCTCGGGGTCCTGCAGATCCTTGCGCTCGACATCGGCACCGACACGCTCTCCGCCACGGCGCTCGGTGCCGAACCGGCTGGCCGGCAGGTCATGTCGCAACCGCCGATCTCGGGCCGGTTGCTGAATCGCACCGTCGCTGTGCGTTCCTTCGCGGTGCTCGGCCCGACCGAGGCCGCCTTCGAAATGGCCTGCTTCCTCGCCGCGATGGCTGCGACGGGTTGGCGACCTGGCGACGGTTTCCCGACCGGCACCGCGCTGGCGGCGGCGTCGGGTGCAGCGTTCCTGAGTGTCGTGGTCGCCCAGAGTGCCAACGCGTTCGCCTGTCGCAGCACGCGACGACCGGCATGGAAGATCGACTGGACAAGGAACCGGTTCCTGCTCGCCGCTGTGCTCGTCGAGCTGGGGTTCGCGCTGGCGGTCCTTGCCATCGCCCCCGCGGCGGACCTCCTCGACCACGGCTGGCCGCCTGCCCTTGTGTGGGTGCTGATCCTGGCGTCCGCACCGGCCGTGCTCGCCGCCGATGGCCTGTGGAAACGATCCGTGGCCAACCGCACACCAGACCCCGCTTCCCGGAGCTGAATGCGCAGCGTGCGGTCAGTACACCCAGACGGGCGTGCCAACGGGTGCGAGCTGACCGGACCAGATGTAGTCCATGGCCGCATAGGTCAGTCGGACGCACCCATGTGACGCGGGCTGGGTCGGAACCTGGGTGTAACCGTGCATGGCGACACCTTGATAGAAGTACTTGGGACGGTAGAGATCGCCGAGTTCGGCGTGATGCAGGCCATCGATCTCCCGCTCGATCACCCACTGACCGACCGGCGTGGTCCCCGTGTTCGCTCCGGTGGATGTGTCGAGGATGACGTCGACCGTTCCGTCGGTGACGACCAGGACGATCTGGCGGGCGAGGTCAACTTCGATGACCCGACCGCTCGTACTCTGCGCTGTTGGCTTCAACCCGGCGTCGAGTGCGTCTCGGACCTCGGCAGTCACCACACCGTTGCGCTCGAGGCCTGCAACCTTCTGAAGCGCAATCACGGCATGCAACGTGGCGTCACCGAACCTGCCGTCGATCGGGCCTGGCCAGTAGTCGAGAGCGTCCAGTTCGTCCTGCAGCGCGACGACCTCGTCACCGGAGTCCCCTTCGCGTAGATCAGTCGCCGGGGGCACGGTCGACGAAGGCCGGGTCGTTGGCGCCGGCTCTGCAGTCGTGGTTGACGGCGTTTGGGTCGTGACGTCGGGAGTGGTCTGCGATGTCTCGGTGCTGGTACACGTCGAGGTCGCCGAGATTTCGACTTGGGGCTGGGTCGCACATCCGGCGATTAGGTTGATCGACACGGCAAGGACCCCGCTCATCAGGAGCCTCGGACCCATTCTCGCGCCATTGATGTTCACAACCGGGCCTTGAAGACTCGACGAACGCCAGGCGTCGATGCATGTCCGATTGTTGCGCCGAGGTGATGGAGGCAGATCGGCGTTGCCGGCCCATCGGGCTTGGCCGGATCTCGACTTTTCCTGGTCCGGGTCGCCCTGCCGGAAAGGGCCCACGACCCGGTCATCTGTGAGTACCGCTTGAAGTGGAGGGTACGACGACAACCGGGCCGAGAGCGTGGTGCAGAACCTTCATCGCCGCTCCACCCAGTCGAAGTCGAGATTCCGTCGGTCAGCCTCGAGTCGTTCCATGTCGTCCGGCTTGTTGGTCCTTGGTGGCTGGAATGCTTGTACCGCCACGATCTCACCGTCTCGGCTCGAAGCGATCGCCCGAGCCCAATTGAGCGCCGACTTGCTGCACGATGAGCCGTCGACGCCTACCACGAATCGTTTGGTCACCTCGTCTCCTTCTGCCTCATCTCATGAGCGCAGAGTGCCTCGCTTCGGAACTCGATCTACAGGGCCAGAGGACCCCGACGCGCCGAATCGACGTCGAGAGGGGCCTTCCCGAGGACCATCACCAGGATCGACACCAGTTTGAAATGTGGACGCCGCTGGGTTCCAGCCGCGTCCTCGATTGTCCGTCAGCTTCGACACCGGCAGTGGTCCGTTGTCGCCACCCTGGCGCCAGCCGAGACACGCGGACAACCGCAACCGCTGCGGGGCCCGTCTGGTCAAGGCCGTAGGTGCTTGAGTCCTTCGACGTGATCGAAGATGCCATCGTCGGTGGCGAGTGGCAGGTTGCCGGCGAGAGCGGTGGTGGCAACCCAGCGGTCCGCCGAGCAGTTGTCGGCGAGTTGTCTGACGGTTTCGGCGAGTTCGGCTGGTTCGAGCACTGCCACGGGCGCGGTGAGCGCGATGCGGGCGACGGTCATGGCGAGTCGGCCGAGGTCCTCGCTGCGGATCTCGATCACACACGACGCTGCCTCCAGCTGGATGGGTGTGTGGTCCACCCATCGGAGCACGTCGTCGAGTTCGGCGAGCGCTGCGCCGATGGCGAGCGTTGCTTCTTCGTGACGTAGTGTCGATCCGAGCGAGGCGGCGACGAAGCTCGCTGCGTCGCCACCGGGGATCTCTCGTGGTGTGAAGCGTTTGCCGGCCAGCCGGGGACCGCTGAGTCGGTCGAGTCGAAACGTTCGCCAGTCGTTGCGGCGGAGGTCCCACGCCACGAGATACCAGCGCCGGCCGGCGGTCACGAGTTGGTGTGGCTCGACGAGTCGTCGGCTGTCTTCGCCATCACTTCGTCGGTAGTCGAAGCGGACTTCTTCACGGTCTCGACACGCGGCGGCGAGCACGCTGAGCGCTTCGGGATCGATGGCATCGTCATTGGTGGCCCGAGGCATCGATGTGACGCTCGAATGCAGCGCCGACACTTGCCGGCGAAGTCGATCTGGCAGCAGCGATTCGATCTTGGTCAGGGATCGCAGCGACGATCTCTTCCATGCCGCCGATGGCCGCTCCGGCGGCGTAGCGCAGACCAATGGCCACCGCGACGGCCTCGTCGTCGTCGAGCAGCAACGGCGGCAGATGCGCTCCGATTGCGAGGCGATAGCCCCCGTCGGTTCCCGGCGTGGCATCGACGGGGTAGCCGAGGTCGCGAAGCCGGTCGACGTCACGGCGAATCGTTCGCTCGGTGACCTCGAGGCGCTCAGCGAGTTCGGCTCCTCGCCACAAACGGTGGGTTTGCAGGAGCGAGAGGAGCTGCAAGGCCCGCCCGGTGGGATCGTTTGGCATTTCCGCCATTCTGCCCATCATTCAGGACTGAATGTGTCCGCAACGTTCCTTACGTTGATCCTCGCAACTACTCCCGAACCGATGCAGAGGAATGCCATGTCTGAACCGACTCGACTTCCCCGACGCCCACGCTGATTCCCGTCAACGGGGTGCAACTCGAGGTCTTCGAAGCCGGCCAAGAGAACGCAGGAAACCCGATCGTGCTGTGTCACGGCTGGCCAGAACACGCCTACTCGTGGCGCCACCAGATCCCGGCCCTTGCCGCAGCCGGCTACCACGTCATCGCACCCAACCAACGGGGCTACGGCAACTCATCGCGACCGGCCGAAGTGACCGACTACGACCTCGAACACCTGACGGGTGATCTCGTCGCTCTCCTCGATCACTTCGGATACGACGACGCGACCTTCGTCGGACATGACTGGGGAGCAAATGTCGTGTGGGGGCTCGCCCTGTTGCATCCGCACCGCGTGAGGAGGGTGATCAATCTGAGCCTGCCCTATCAAGAACGGGGCGAACAGCCGTGGATCGAGTTCATGGAAGCGGTCTTCGGCGACGACTTCTACTTCGTCCACTTCAACCGCCAACCTGGTGTCGCCGATGCCGTCCTCGATGCGAACGCGCACCAGTTCCTTCGCAACCTCTATCGCAAGAACGTGCCTGCTCGCAGCGCCTGAACCCGGGATGGTGATGATCAACCTCGCCCAGGCGGAGACACCGCTCGGCGAACCAGTGATGAGCGACGACGAACTGGCCGTGTTCGTCGCCGCCTTCGAGTCAAGCGGGTTCACCGGCAGCATCAACTGGTACCGGAACATGGACCGGAACTGGCACTTGCTGGCGGACGTCGACCCAGTCGTCCAGCAGCCCACGCTCATGATCTACGGAGACCAGGATCCGATTCGCAAGATCGGAGAACCTGCCGGACTTCGTACCGAACGTCGACGTCGTCGAGCATGGATTGCGGTCACTGGATCCAGCAAGAGAAGCCAGAGGAGACAACTCGAGCGATCCTGAACTGGCTCGAAGAACAAGACGCCGATCAATAGTCGGAGCACCCACTGCCGTTCTTGGGCCAGCATCCGACACGCTCGAGCAACTCCGGACGCTTCATCGCATCATCGAAGCGACGGAGCGCTGACGGTCTTGCCGCCCCGCAGCAACAGCCAGAGCCCCATCCAGCCTTCGGCGATGACGGAGGGCACGGCCACCAAAATGATGAATGCTGTCTCGTAGTCGCTGTAGTTGCCGAGGAGGCTGTGGGCGGCGGTGTCGATGAGGTAGGCCGCACCGGCAACGATGAGAACCCAACCGAGCGCTTGCGGCGCGATGCGAGATCGCAGGATGAGCCCTCCGAGGGTGATGAGGTGGACGCCGAATGCCGCGAGCCCGATCAACCATGCGGAGTTGAACGTGTCGAGTGCAACCAGGGCTTGCGCCTCACGTTGTGCGGTGTCGAACGACTCCGAGAAGCTCGAGCCGCTCAGGAACTGCAGAGCTTGGAAGAAGTAGATGAGGGCGACCCCGAGGAACACGGTGTAGACGAGGCGGAACCAGGCGGCCACGAGCGACACGTCTCGGTTGGCTCGTCTGAACACGATGTAGAGGCCCCACGCAACGATCACGTCAACGAGGAAGATGACGAGGAAGCTGACCATGCCGAGCCGGAACAGTCCTTCGGATTCGGCGATGTTCGCTGCGGTTGCCTGAGCATCGTCGGTGACGACGAGGCCCTCCCGGACGAAGAAGTTGGCGAACACTGCGAGTACGAACAGGATCACGTAGCCGATGCCGGCGATGACTGCAGCGGTTCGCGGGTTGGTGTCGGAGCGGTCTGTTGCCGCTGGCTGGAATGTCGGGTCGAGGGTGTCGAGGCTCATGTCGGTGTTCCTGTTCCTGTAGGGGAGGCGGGTTCGGGTGAATCGGTTCGGTGTTGGTAGGGCGCATACGGAATCAACGCCGTGGTGATCCACATGGCGACCGGCCACGCCGTGGCGCCGGTGTCGATGATGACTGCGGCCCAGATCACGGATGCTGCGACGAAGAGGATCTCGCTGCGGGTGCGAAGGAAGCGCCGGCTCGGCGGGTTGGTGGCCGTAGCGTTCGTCATGGCTTCACCGTGATGGCGGTCTTGCCGCTGGCTTGGCCGGCGGCGAGTTGGCGCATGGCTTCGGGGACATCACCGAGCTCGAAGCGTTGCCCGATCACGGGTGTGACCTGGCCGTCGGTCGATGAACTCGGCCAGTCGCTCGATGAAGGTGTGATGTCCGGTCGCAGACGAACGTGGTCAATCGCTGGCTGACAAATGGCGAGAGCGTCACCGCCCGGACCTGACGACCGACGCCGCCGGTGAAGCGGTTGCCGTCTTCGCCGCCGACGATCACGAGGGTGCCGGTCTTGGTGAGTGCCCGGCGCAGGCGCCTCACGCTGCTGCGCCCACCGATGTCGAGGATGAGGTCGTAGCGGTGTTCGCCGTCGGCGAAGTCGGTGTGGGTGTAGTCGATGACGTGATCAGCACCGAGCGAACGGACCATCTCGAGTTTGGAGGTGCTCGCGACGCCGGTGACCTCGGCCCCGAGTGCCTTGGCCAACTGCACCGCGTACGTCCCGACACCACCCGAGGCGCCGAGGACCAGCACTCGCTGTCCCGGCTGTACGTGGCCGACGTCGGTCAGGGCCTGGAGGGCGGTGATCCCGGAGACGGCGGCAACGGCGGCATATTCGAAGTCGAGATTGGCCGGCTTGAGGGCCAGCTTGTCCTCTGAGGCCGTGGCGAACTCGGCGAACGACCCGTTGGAGATTCCGAAGACTTCGTCGCCGGTGGCGAAACGGGTGACGGCGGAGCCGACGTCGACGACGACACCGGCGACATCGAGGCCCGAGGGTTCGGTTCTTGGGCTTGGTGAGCCCGTAGCCGGCAAAGCGGATGAGGTAGGGAAGCCCCGTCATCAGGTGCTCGGTTCCACGGTCGACGCCTGCAGCGTGGACTTCGATGAGGACCTCGTCGTCGGCGATGGCCGGACGTTGCACCGTCTCGAGGTGCAGGACGTCGGCTGAACCGTATCGATCCTGGACGATCGCCTCCATGAGCGAATGGTTCTCGCTCGCCGAGTCGGCGGGGGAGTGGTTCTCGAGTGGGCGGGTGGTCTGCATGACAGTCTCTCCAGCGTTGGTGCCCGTCGTTGGCGGGCAGTCGGTGATGGAGAAATCGTCGTTGAAACGAGATGAGACCGCCTCGTAGGATGCGGGATCTCACCTGGGTGAGGTGCTAGAGCAGACCCAGGTCGCCGGGCGGTCTGGACCGCCGCCTTGCGGTTGTCGACAGCGAGTTTGCGATAGATCGCCGTGCAATGGGTCTTCACGGTGTTCGGCCGAGACGAAGAGCTCGCCGGCGATCTCCCGTTGAGACAATGTGGTCGGTAGGTAGCGCAGAACAGCGGTTTCCCGTTCGGTCAGCTGCTCGACGAGCTTCGGAGCCTCGCACGGCTGCTGCGGCGACGGCGTGCCGAGACTCGATGCGGTCAAGGTATCGAGCAACGATCCCCGGATCGGGAGCAGCGATTCGACCACGGTGCGAGCTTCTGCCAGGTGATCCAAGCCCATCGGATCGTCGGAATCGGCCAGGACATCGCCGCACATCGTGAGGACGTAGGCCAGCACGAGGTCGCCCGTTGCTCGTTTGACCGAGTCGACCGCTCGTTGTGCGTCGGCAACCGCTTCGATCCCGTCACCGGTTCGAGCTCGGACTGCGTAGGCCGGACCAAGCCGGTGATAGGAGCCAAGCCCCAACGCTTCGGCGGTCGCAGATGGCATGTATCGCCCGCTCCCTCGCCGCAGCCAAGTTGCCAGCGTCGAACTCCACGAGAGCCTGATAGATCAGGCTGAGAAGGTGAACCGAGTTGTTGTCGGTGTTCTCCGTCTTCTCGACGGCGACGTTCAGGACGGCGCGTGCGTCGTCGGTCTGACCGGCCCACATGTGGGTTCCTCCGGCGACGGTGGCGATGTTGGCCAGTTCGAGTCGGAACCGATCGGAGGTGGTCGAGATCCGAGCACTCCCGGGCGATCACCAGCGCCGACTGGACGTTACCCCGACCGAGCAGGATGTTCATTCGCAGCGGGGCGGTGATCAATCTGATCGAATCCGGCCGGGGCGATGCGGTGCGTGACCTCCACCCATCGTTCCGCCGAGTCGAACCGGCCGGCGATGTACTCACACCAGCCCCACAGCAGTGCACAGACGGTGTCGGTTTCACCGGCATCACCGAGACGTACCAGGACGCTACGAAGCGTTTCGATCTGATTCCTGGCGATGAGCTGCGGTCCGAGCACGATCATGAGACGAGCAGCATCCTGTGCGGTCACCGGCGCTCAGGCGATGGCGACGGCCCGGTGGTGGTCACCCTCGGACTCGAACCACGCCGCCGCCCGTCGATGCAGCTCGGGGAGCTGATCGGGAATGCTTGCCTTCGCCTCGAGACGGAGCAGATCCCGCAGGAGATGGTGGTACCGGTACCACTCGCCGGTGCGATCCAGCCCGATGACGAGCTGGTTCTCCGATGCCGTGTCGTCCAGCCACGTCGTGCCGTCGGTTGAACCGGTGAGGGCGTCGACCAATGGCCCACTCATCTGCTCGAGGATCGAGGTGGTGAGCAGTCGATGCAGATGGTCCGGGCTGACGCCGGCAAGAAACTCGTCGCTCAGGTAGTCGACGACGAGTTGATCGTCGCCGTGGAACTCCTGAACGAACCTCGAGGCGTCTGACACTCGAGCGAGCGAGAGTCGCGCCAGCACCAGACCCGCCGCCCATCCTTCGGTCCTGGTCGAGAGCAAGTCGATCTCGTCAGCATCGAGTGAGCCTTCGCCGGCCCCGAGCAGGGTGGCCGCTTCGGCCGGCTGGAAGCGCAGCCCATCGCTGCGCACCTCGAGCAGATGACCGCGAACCCGCAGACGGCCGAGTCGGAACGGAGGATCGAACCGGGTGGAGATCACGATGGTCACCTGGGGTGGGCAGAGCTCGATCAGCCGCTCCATTCCGCGGTGGATGGCGTCGTTGCTGATCAGGTGGTAGTCGTCGATGACGATCACGAGCGGACTGGCGCTGTTCGGCCAGTGCGGTGATGAGCGTCGAGATCACCATGTCGTCGTCGCCGGTCGAGGCGAGTACGGCAGGTTTCACTGCGGCTCGCACGCTTGGCAGGACCTCGCTGATCGCTTCGACGAGGTAGGCCCAGAAACGGCCGGGGTCGTCGTCGCTCTCCTCGGCCTGCAGCCAAGCAGCCGGCTCCGTGCGACCAGCGAGCCACGATGCCACGAGCGTCGATTTCCCGGAGCCGGCCGGTGCGCTCACCAGCACCAGTCGAGCCTGCGCATCAACGCCGGTATCGAGGAGATCATCGAGTCGAGCCCGCTGGACGAGCGCTTCGGGCAGGGTGGGCGGCCGCAGCTTCGTGGCGGCAAGGCCGAGGTTGAACGCTCCGTCCACTTCATCCCCTTTCCAACAGAGCCTCGACGGTCAGCAACGAATCTCACCTGGGTGAGATCACGCCTCGTATGAGGCGTCGCGGCGAGCTGTCCTTCACCGTAGAGGCATGACCGAATCAACGACATACGAGATTGCGTTGCGAGGCAATGTCGGAGCTCGATCGCTCCGACCGCTCGTCGATGACTTCAGGATCACCGAGTCCGAGCCAGGCATCACTCGCCTCGTCGGCGTCATCCGGGACTCGTCTCAGATGCACGGTCTCGTCGCCCACCTCTCCTCGATGGGCCTCGACATCCTCTCCATCGTCCCGACCGATTCCCTAGTGAAAGAAGCCCAGCGATGACACACCCAACCCCCTCCCCACACCCGCAGGCCGATGAGCGCACCGAGAAAGATCGCGTCGAAGCGGCACGGCGATACGTGGAGCAGCTGCAAGCCTTCTACATCCATGCCGGCGTGTTCGCCGCGGGCATGGTCGTCATCTTCTTGGTGAACCTGGCCACCAACGTTTCTGCCGGCATCGCTGGTGAGTGGTCGTGCGTGGTGGTCAGTCTGGGCCTTGATCGGCTGGGGCTCTGGAATCGCCATCCACGGACTCGTCGTCCGCCTCAATCGACCGTCGTCTTCCTCGCCGACGTGGGAGCAGCGACAGATCGACAAGGAGCTGGCGAGATGAGCGCAACAGTCACTCGTGCAGTACGCACTCCGGAGTCGGGGGTGTCTGATACGTCCCGATGGGAAGGGCGTGCCTTTGGCGGGATCGTCCTTGCCGCCTTTCTGCTCTACGGCATCGGCAGCGCGATCGCCGATCAACCGATCGGCCTCGCTCTCGTGGTCGTCAACTCGATCGCAGTCTCGCTTGCGGGGTTGATTGGCTTCCGGCTCGTCCGAGCCGCCGACCCCAACGTCGGTTTGGGCTACCTGGTGGCCCGTGTGGCCGAAGCTGTCCTACTCACCGGCGGGATCCTGTTGGCCGAACTCGCGGATATCGGCGACGCCGACAACAACGGCTACCTGCTCGCCATGGTCGTCCTCGCCGCCGGCAGCATCCCGTTCTGTCAAACGCTGGGACAGCGTCGACTGATTCCTCAAACCCTCGCAACCTGGGGGATCTACGGGTACGCAGCGCTGGCGATCTGGGGCACTCCTCGAACTGACCACCGGGCGATCGCTCGCCGTCATTTTCGCCGTCCCCGGCGGCCTCTTCGAGCTCGCCCTCGGCCTCTACCTGGCCCGCTACGGATTCCGCCGCACGACAACACACAACTGACCAAAGAAGGGCAAACACATGATGACCTCATGGGAATACAAGATCATCGACTCGAAGAACATCGAGGGCGCAGGTCGCGTCAAAGGCCCCTCACCAGAGGACGCCGAGTCATTCCTGAACGAGCTCGGAGCCGCTGGCTGGGAAATCGTCCACCTGGACTGGCGTGAGCTCGAACGGCGGATGTCGTTCATGGGCGTCGCCAAGAGGCAACGACAGAACTCATGACCTGCCGTCGACCCGGAGCTGGACTCGGACCGCTCAACCTCGTTCCGGCGCAATCACCTGGGTGAGATCACACCAACGGGCAAGGACAACTCGTGCTTGCTTGATCGAAGCTGAGTGCGGAAAGGAGCGCACCCCGATGAGGACAATGACCCGAATACCGCAACCCGGACGGTGGAGCGGTGAGCAACGGCTTTCCGATCTCGGCCGCAACGTCGCAGCCTTCATCGTCTTGTGGGCTGCATACGCCGCTGTCCGCGGCATCACCGCTGGCGACCTCACGTCCGCTACGCAGAACGCCGTGGCGATCATCGATCTCCAACGATCGCTCGGGTTCCCGAGTGAGGCAGCAGTGCAACGAGCACTGCTCGACCACTCCTGGCTCCTGCGAGGCGCCAACCTCTACTACATCGGGGTCCACTTCCCGGTGACGATCGGCTTCCTGGCGTGGGCGTGGTTGCGTCACCGTGACGGCCAACCACTACTGGGTTGACGCCATCGTCGCTGTGGCGATCGTGTTTGCAGCGTGGCGCCTCACGCAGCGCACCCATTGCCATTGGTCATCGCGATTGTCGTTATTTGAACGTGTTTAGTAAATCCGGTATTGTCGACTTCGTGCCCCGCCCCGCTGCGACCCCGGAACAACGAGCCGAACAGCGTCAGCGCATTCGACGCGCCGCTTCCGAGCTCCACCAGGAGGGTGGGCTGCGTGCTGTCACCGTCAGGGCCGTCGCGGCACGGGCGGGCGTCTCGACGGGCCTGCTCTACAGCTACTTCGCCAATCTGTCTGACCTGATGCGATCGCTGTGGCAGGTGCCCATCGCCGAACTCGGCCGCTCGCTCGCGGCGGTCGAGCAGGCCGAGGCCGACCCGCTCACGCGCATCGAACGTCTGCTGCTGACCTACATCGACTTCACCGTCGCCAACGAAGAGACGCACCGCGGCCTGCTGCTGTTCGTCCGCCCACCCGACTCTGCGACCGAGTTGAACAACGATCCTGACGACCTGATGCTCTTCGCTTCACTTCGGCGCGCGGTCGAAGACGGTCAGGCCACGGGTTCCATCCGCGAGGGCGACCCTCGTTCGTTGGCCCAGCTGCTGTGGTCCGGCATTCACGGCGCACTGGCGCTTCCCGTCAACATCGACACCTACGACCTCACTGATGGACCAACTGCGGCGACCGAGATGATCCCGGCGCTGACGCACTCCATCCTCACCAAGGAGAAGTAATGACCCTGCTCGACGACCCGCGGCCGATTTCAGCCGACTCGCATGCCCTCGAAGGGCCCGAGGTGTTCGAGGGACTCGCCGAACGTTTCGGCGACGACGCTCCTCGAGTCGTCAGCAAGGAAGGCAAGGGCGACTTCATCGTCACGCCGAACATGCCGAAGCGCTCACGCAACGTCGCCTACATGGCACTGGCCGGCACCCGGCTCGACTACGAGACGCCGCTTCCACGCGAACACGCATCGAAGCCTGGTGCTGGATCCATCGACGACCCAGAAATCCAGGCCTACATCAACGGTGGCTACGCGGCGATGCGGCCGGGTCTGACCGACGGAGCTCGCCGACCCGACGACCAGGACATCGACGGCATCTCGGCGGAGATCCTCTACCCGGGTTGGTTCCCGATGTTCAGCCTTCCCGACCTCGACCTCATGGTCGCCCTCCAGCGCAACTACAACGACTGGATGCACGCACAATCCGTTGCGTCGAACGGCCGTCTCGTCGGACTCGCCGCCTTGCCGGTCCAGCGGCCGGAGGCTGCCGTTGCCGAACTCCAGCGCGTGATCGACCTCGGCTACAAGGGCATCGTCATCCCGAGCAACGCACCGCGTGGCCGTCGCTACTGTGACGAGGACTACGACCCGATGTGGGCCCTCGCCGAGGAGGCCGGCCTACCCGTCGGCTTCCATGTCGCCTGCATGTCACACGTCCCCGACTGGTTGAAGGCAATGGCGGACCGCGATCCCGTCGTCAGCTATGCCGGCAGCTCGGCGCTCATCCACGACACGATGGTCGAACTGATGGTGCGCGGCGTGTGCGCCAAGTTCCCGAACCTGAAGTTCGTGCTAGCTGAGTTCAACGCCGGCTGGGTTGCACACTGGCTCGACAAGGTGCAGCAGGGCTGGGCCCGCGAGTACTCCAAGGACCCATCGAGCACGTCGCCGGTCGACGTGCTCGAGATCTGGAAGCGTCAGTTCTTCGCCACCATCGAGGACGACACGGCGGCGTTGCGAACGCGCGATCTGATCGGCGAGGAGACGCTGTTGTGGGGTTCTGACTATCCCCACACCGACTCGACATGGCCGTGTTCGACGCAGGTCCTCGACGAGATGTTCGAGGACTACTCCGCCGAGACCCGCGACAAGATCACCCGCACCAACGTCGCACGGCTCTATTCCCTCTGATCTGTTCCCGCTGAGCTGAGTCAGCCGCCAGGTAGAGAAACGGGACCCGGTCTGGCCACTTCTTTGTCGTCGCCTGGCCGCTCCAGATCGTGTTGCGAGCCCAGCATCCTGGCCGACGACGCGGGCTCGTCGTCCGGCTGAATCGACCCGCGGGCCCCACGTCGACATGGGAGCAACAGCAGGTCGACAGGATCATGATGACCCCATCGGAGCGACCAGGATGAGCGCTCCGACCCAACACGCAACCGCCCTCCGGCATCAGACGCTCTCACGCGCTTCGTCGTGGGAGGGGCAGGCCTTCGGCGGGATCGTGAGGGTTCGAGTTGCCGAAGGCCGGGTAGGGCATCGCCATGTTGAAACTGATTCGTTCCACCATTGCATCGGCTGCCGCGACATGGGCTTGGAGAAATCGCTCGAGGATCATTTCGTTCGCGAAGGACAAGATGAGCACCAGCCCACCCGATACCCCATCGACGGGACACGCAAAGACGGTGGGTAACGACGCGCTCGTCGATCCCGCGGGGTCCGGCTGACGCATCGCCCGGTCGACGTGGGTGCTACGGCTTGCCGTTGCGCTCGCGGTGGGAACATCCCGGCCAGCAGCAGGGTCGCCGCTGACCTTCCTCGAGCTCCTCAGTGGTGCGCCGAATCCGGCGTTGGCGCGTGGCCGCTTGTTTCGCGTCTTCCACCCAGCAGATGAACTCGTTGCGGGCCAGCGGAGTGATGTCCTGCCACGCGAGAAGTGCGGTGTCGTTCGCCATCAGTTCCTCGCGGAGGTCGCGGGGAAGCTCGTGGACCACTCCACCGGGAAGCCGCGGTGTACTCACGCCAGCATCGTAGGTCTGTCCCGGTGGTGAGAAAAGATCCGGTCTCGTGTGTGGCCCGTGCAATCGGAGGGAAGAACGGCCCGCTACGGCCTCGACATCGACGAGTCTGGCTCGCGGCCGGCATTTCGCCTGAACTGCACACGGTCGTGAGTCGTCAGTTCACCGAGGTCAAGCTCGCTCACGACGAGGTGAAGGAGCTGCGTGGCGCAGTGAGCTGAAGGGTCGGCGCGGTCAGGCCGACAGTTCGACCAGGCGGGACGCCGTCCAGGTCAGGCCGAACGCCGCGGCACCTACGGCTCCCGCCACCCGGACCCAGGTCATCCGATCGGCGAGGACCTGAGCGCTCAGCCACAGCACACCGATCACGACCAGCACGACCAGTGTCTGCGCAACATCGACCCCGAGGTTGAACGCAGCCAAGGCGGCGATCCGTTGCGACGCTGCCACACCGAGGCTGCTCAGGTTCGATGCAAAGCCCAGTCCGTGGACGACGCCGACGAGGCCGGCGAGCACGGGGCGTGCCTCTGCGGCACTCCCGCGGATGGCGAGGATTGCGGCGGCGACGATCGACAGGGAGATGGCGGGTTCGACGATCGCCGCCGGGATCGAGATGACCTCGAAGAACGCGAGAGCAAGGCTGATTGCGTGACCCACGGTGAAGGCGGTGACCAGCTTGACGGTCCGCCAGGTGGTGGCGGAGGTGATCGTGGTGCCCGCGGCGGCCAGCGTGAGCACGAGGAGGAACAGGAGGTGGTCGGGTCCGTACTGGATGTGCTCGATGCCCAGATCGAAGAACGAGCGCACACTCGACCAGGTGTCGAGCGAGAACGTGATCGTGCCATCGTCGCCGAGGTCGCCGGTCACGACCCCGTCGGCGTTCGACAGCACGACCTTGGTCGACGAACTGTCGAAGTCCCAGGCAAGTTCGAAATCGCTGACGTCGCCATCGTGCGAGGCGGAGGCGAGGACGAGCACGACGTACGCCGACGCCGCGGCCTCGGTTCCGTCCTGGCTGAGCGACGGCACGCCGGCGCCGACGATCTCGGTGGGTTCTCCATCGACCGTCAATGCGACATGGCTGCGAGTCGTCTCCACGAGGGATGTGGCCACGGCCGCCTGCTGGGCGGCGAGTTCGTCGCTGTCGAACAAGCCGTCGCCCGAGGTGTCGGTGAAGCCGAGCTCCTCGAAGGCGACAGCAGCCGTCACGATGACCCGCTCGTCGTCGACGACGGCGACGATGCCTTCGTCGCTTTCGTGTGCCGCCGCCGGACCGGCGCCCACGAGGCTCGTGATCACGGCCACCAGCGCGATGATCACCGCAGATCGCGTACGCATGGTCTGGGTCGACATGTCAGCCGTCGCCTCCTGGCGGCGGCCCGCCGCCAGCCTCGCCGCTGGGGAGCGAGGCGTCCGGGTTGTCCGGGCTCGACAGTGTGCCGACCGCCGAGGCGCCGACCCGACAGGACGGAAGGTTCGGGGAGTCGTAGGTGAGGTGGTAGTGGTAGACCTCGCCGAGTTCGTCGGTGTCCGACACGTGGCCGGAGCACTCGTCGAGGTCGGTGGGGACCGCGCCGCCTTCATCTGGCCCGTAGATCGCATAGCCGTCGAAGGCGAATCCGATCAGCGCTTCGACGTCTTGAGCGACGTCGCAGGTCACGTCGGCGCCGGCCGCGTCCAAGTTCGTCTGGATCGATTCGGCGCCGAAGTGCCAGTGGTAGTAGCCGGACGGGTCGATGTGGCCACCACACGCATCGAGTGCGGGGAGCCCACCTCGGTCGGCGACGGACGGCGCGTCGCCGAAGATCGTCACCCCGTCGAGTGCGAGGCCGACCTGGGAGATCGTCGACAGGTCAGTGGGACTGTCGAGATTCTCAGGGTTGGTCGGGAGCAACACTTGGATGTGGAAACTGCCGTCGGCGGTTGCCTCCAAACACGAGTTGGCCGTTCCGCTCGAGTCGGCAGCGCCGGCGCCGGGGTCGGTGATCGAGATGTTGCCGTCCGCATCGACGAAGTCGAAACCCTGAGCTTCCATCATCGCCCAGAAGTCGGCGTCGAGGGCGTACAGGCCGGGGTCGTCCCCGTCCCAGACCCAGATACCGGCCTCGTCGCCGACGGTTTCGGGGCAGTAGGGCCCGTCGGTGTCGACAGTCGAGACCAGGCTGGCGACTTCGACCTGGTAGCAGGTCGTCTCGCTCCCGTTCTCGAGGGTGCAGTCGACGATCTCGGTATCAGCGGTGAGCGCGCCGTCGACGAACCACGACATCGGGTCGCTGTCGGTCCCGACCGACTCCGCACTGTCTGTCGACGATGCGTCGGTTGCTGTCGTTTCGGTCGAGACCTGGTCTGTTGTCGTGTCATCGGTCGCAACGTCGTCGGACGAGCCGCAGGCTGCGGCGAGAAGGGCGAGCGGCACGACCGCGGTGAGGAGGGGGCGCATGAAGTTCGTCATGATGTATTCTCCGGCCAAGACGGCGGTTGCCGCTCAGCCCTCCTCCTCTTCACCGGGAGGCGGGCCGGCGGGCCGGGCACCACCGCCGGCCGGGGCGGCGGCCGCATCTCCGCCTTCGCCGGCTGCGATCTGGCCGATCAAGCATTCGATGACCTGGTTCTCGGCGGCGCTGTTGGCGTGGTAGTGGTAGCCGGCTGCCTCGGTCGTGTGTCCGTTGCATTCGTCGAGATCGGCGGCGGCGACGTCGGCGTCAGCGAGCGGGCTGTGGATCGGGAAGCCATCCATCGCATACCCGAACATCGGCGTTTCGCCATCGACGGCGTCACCGACTTCGGAGCAGCCAACGGCACCATGCATGTGGTAGCCCTCGAAGGGGTTGAAGTGGGCGCCGCAGTCGTCGAACGCCGCAATGGTGTACGCACCGAGGATCGCGTCGACCGGAGCCGATGCGGCGATGACGACACCGTCGAGGGTGACACCGTTGTTGCCTTGTGATGCAGCCGGGCTGTCGGCCAGGACGGGAACCGTCGGGATCAGGACCGTCGTCGTGATCGGTTCGCCATTCTCCAGCCATTCGAGCGCTCCTTCGACACAGTGGTTCTGCAAGGAGGGATCGACATCGGGACGGGCCGCGGCCTCGAATTCCTCTGCGGTCTCGGTCACCAGGACGTTGCCGTCCTCGTCGTACATCTGCCACGTGTCGTCGCCGTAGAACTCGGCGAGACCGGCGATGAACTCACCTGACAGGTCGTAGACGCCGTTGCCGTCGAACCAGATGCCGCCGGCGTCGGCGGTGTCGGTGATGGTGTCCGGACAGAACGGCCCAATGTCGTGGCTGGCCGGGTAGCCCGCCACCGTGATGCTGTAGCAGGTCGTCTCGACGCCGCCACTCAAGGTGCAATCCTCGGTTGTCACTTCTTCGGCCAGCGCGCCATCGAAGAAGAGGCCGACGTCGACGGCGCCGCTCGCCGTGCTGGTGTCGCTGTCGGCGGTCTCGGTCTCCGACGAGGTGGCGTCGGTGTCGGTGGTTTCGGTTGTCGCGTCTGCGTCGGTTCCCTCAGACGCGGCGTCACCGTCAGATGAACCACACGCGCCGGCGATCAGGACCAGTGCGAGACCGAGTGCGAGCAGGTGGAAACGGGGTTTGTCGAGCATGGATGACTTCTTTCGTGATGAGGTTCCAGCGAGTATGGAAACGGATGCTGTGAACTGGCTGTGAACCGGCCGTGAATCCGGCAAGCGTCAGTCGCCGGGGGGCGGTCAGCTGATCACCCTGACACCACCAGGCGGGTCAGGACGGTGTTGTCGACTTCGAGGTCCGAGCCCCAGATGAACTGGGCACCATCGTTCCAGCTGATGTCGAAGTAGCCGTCCTTGGGATCGACCGCGGCCGCACTCCATTCGGTGGCCGCGTCCCATCCACTGTCGTCGAAGTCGAGGTCGGCCCAGCCCGCAGGCGTCTCGCTGATCTCGTACTCGCACGTGGCGTCTGGGTCGGGATCCTCGACACAGTCGGGGTTGAGCGGTGCCCGATGAATGACGAGCACGGGCCATGCGGCATCGGTGACGGCGACCACTTCGCCGCTGGCGGTGTCGGTGACCTGAGCGATCAGGCCGCCGTCGCCGATCTGTTGATTGGCCTGACCGATGTACTCGATACCTGAATCGGTCTCCTTGAAGTCCTTGGCCTCGATGGCGATCGTGAAGGGATAGGTGGCTTCGAAGGTGAAGGTCTCGGCGTTGAAGGACCGTTCGGTCGTGATCGGCACGGAGTCTTCACCGATCAACTCGCCGTTGACGTAGACCGCCATCCAGTTGTCGGCCCAGACCTCGACCATGAACGTCGACGCGGCAGACTCGCCGGCGTTGTCCGCGTCTGGCTCCGCTTCGGTGGTCGTTGCCACATCGTCTTCGGATGCAAGCTCTGAGGGGTCCGTTTCGTCGGCACTGACGACTTCGGCCGCAGTTGCATCAGCCGACGTTTCGCCGTTGTCGCTGGATGATCCACAGGCCGCGGCGACCAGGGCGAGGGCCAGGGAGAGGACCGCCGCCTGAACGCGGGGGTGATTTCGCTTGGAGCTCATGACGACAGCCTCGCAAGGCCGGCTGTGAGAACGCCGTGAGGTACCCCGGAGGTCGCCGTGAGATCGGCCGATTGCCCGGCGACGGCTCCGAGGCCGAGGCAGTCACGGTTGCGATGGGAGGGGGTGGTTGCTCGACGGCGTCCGGTCCGGTGGGGTGCGGTCTCAGCTACGCGGCTGAGAGTCGCGGAGCGAGGAGTCGACTCGAGGCTGGGGCGCGGCTGCTCGCGGGCGAGCTCGGACGGTGGCGCCTGCTTTCCCAGCGACTACGAGGGTGGCGAGCCGGGGCAACCGTGGACGCCGACGATGCACACGTTGCAGACCCTGCAGCTGCTCGGGCTCGATCCGACCTCGGAGTCGGCGAGGCGGGCCATTGCCCTCGTCGCCGAGAACGGCCGTTGGGAGCACGACGGGCAGCGCTTTTTCGATGGCGAGGTCGAGCCGTGCATCAATGGACGAACCATCGAGACCGGGGCCTACTTCGATGTGGATGTATCAGCAGTGGTCGACCGAATCCTCGACGAAGGCCTGGACGACGGGGGCTGGAACTGCGAAGCCGAGAACGGGTCGGTGCGGTCGTCGTTCGACACCACGATCAACGTGCTCGAAGGACTTGCCGAGTTCGAACGGACAACCCGATCGGCAGCCAAAGTGAGCGAGGCGCGGCGACGAGGTGAGGAGTATCTGCTCGAGCGTGGCCTGTTCCGGCGCAAGAGCACGGGCGAGGTGGTCGACCGCGGCTATCTCGAGTTCGCGTTTCCGTACTACTGGCACTACGACCTGTTGCGAGCACTCGACTACTTCCGTCGTTCCCGGCTGGACCGTGACCCCCGGTTGCATGAGGCCATTGACGTCTGCGGTCGAAGCGGCAGTCGGACGGCCGGTGGCTCCTCGATCGCATCTATCCGGGCCGTGTCCATTTCGACATCGAGCCAGACGTTGGCGCTCCCAGCCGGTGGATCACGCTCCGAGCGCTGCGAGTGATCGAATGGTGGGACAGCGGCTCCTGACCCTCGCAGGGAATGGGATTGTCGTTGTCGTGGATGGTGCCGACAGGAACACCCCCCGAACCCGACCGGTTCCCCTTCGAGGTTCTCCAGGTCTGGAAGCCGTAGGCCGCACGGGGTGCGGGGGGCGACCCGGGCGCTCAGCCCAACGGTGGGCCGTCGACCTGCGAGTCGTGCTCGGCGAACAGTGCCTGAAGGTTTTCGGGGCTTCGAGCTCCTTCGGGCATGCGGACGATGAGGTCTATGGCTTCGGGTGTGGTCACCACGAGCAGGTGAGCGGGCTCGGAGGACGGGTTCCGGAAGGCGTGGGTCGCACCCCGTGGCACAAATGCCATCGAACCGGCGGGGACCCGAGCGGTCTCGCCGTCGACGCAGAACTCCATCTCGCCGCTCAGCACATAGAACGCCTCGTCGTAGGAGTTGTGGTGATGGGCCGGCGGGCCGCCACCCATCGGCGGGAAGTGGTTCACGAACAGCGCGAACCCTGGCGCGCGGCCGGGTTCCAACAAGACGTCGAGGAGGGCTACACCGTTGTCGATCGCCCCGCCGGCTCGCGGTGAGGACACGAACGACGCACCTTTGGACAATCCCTCATCGTGCGTTGCATGTTGGGTTGACATGAACCCTGCTCCAAGCGTTGTTCGAGCTGGTGGCTCTTTGTGAAGTGATACTCTACAAAGCTAACGTGACATCGATGCGAAAGCCTGTCAAGGGAACAACCGAAGCCGGCCGCCGCCGCGAAGAGCGGGCCCATCGCACCCGGGAGCGAATCGTGGAGGCAGCCCACAGCCTGTTCCTCGACCACGGATACAACGCGACGGCGGTCGAAGCGATCGCCCGCCGAGCTGGCGTCGCCCCGGCCACCGTCTATCAAGCGTTCGGAACCAAGCTGGCGATCCTCACTCGTGTTCTCGACGTCGACATCGCCGGTGACACCGCCGCCGTCTCGATCCTCGACCGCGACTGGGTTCGACAGGCCGCGGACGAGATCGATGGACGCAAGCGTCTCGCGTTGATCGTCGCCGGAGCTGCATCGGTCGCAGCCCGGACCGCTCCCATCAAGGAGGTGATGCGCGATGCGGCGGCGACCGATCTGGCGGCTGCCGAACTCATCGAGCAGGACAACCGGCGACGCCTCGTCACCCAGCAGGCGCTCGTCGACCTCGTTCTCGAGGTGCAACCTCTGCGTCCGGGGATCGATCACGCCATCGCGGTGGCGACGGTCTTCGCATTGGTGAACAGCGACACCCATCGGTTGCTGGTCGGCAATATCGGCTGGACGACCGAGCAGTGGACCCGATGGCTGCAAACCACGCTCGAACACCAGCTGATCGACCCCAGCGAACCGCTCGAGGCTGGAGCGGGGTGGTGAGGTGACGCCGGAGGTGGTCGATGCTGTCGATTGCGATCGACGGATCGTTGGAAGGCGGCCGGGTCGTCGCCGATGAGGGAGCGACGGAGGTCGACGTAACCCAGCACGCGTGCCGTCGGGTCATCGGCGTCGATGTGGTGCCGTTCGTCGACGCCGAGCTCAACGGGCAGTTCCCCGGCCGCGAGCTGCAGAAGGCGCAGACACCCAAGGGCTTTCGGGACGGTTGAATTGCGGTGCGTGCCGCGTGGGAGACGACGGTGACGAACACGCCCCCGGGGACTGATGGACGCCCACGTTCAGGACGAGTGGTCGCTGGCTCAGACCCTGCGTCACCTCGTGCTGGTGACCGACTTCCTGGCCACTGCCACGCCTGAGCTGCTCGCCGAGGAGCGCAACAACCCGTGGGGCGGCGGGGACTGGCATCCCACTGCCGGCGACTGCGTGCGATCGTCGTTGAATCAGGCGCTGTCGAGTGGGTCGAGGCCGAGAGCCAACCGACCGGTGAAGCGTTCCTGCCGGGTCGCCGACAGCGGGTGGTAGAGCGCCCCGTGGACATCACGGAACAATCGCTCGATTCCGTTCTGTCGTCCGAAGGCGGGGCCGCCTCCGACTTCGAGTGCGATGCGGACGGTATCGATGCACGCCTCGGTGGCATTGGTTTTGCGGGTGAGCGCAGCGGCGGCCGCCTCGGGTGTGTTGTCGAAGTGGAGGTTGTCGCTGGCGTCGATCATCGCTCGCACGGTGTCACGCCCAACCGCGAGACGGTTCAGCATTCGACCCGTGAGCTGTGCGACGTCCGGGCGTTCGGCCCGACGCTCCGCCAGTTCGATCAGCGCGCTCGGCGGCCAATCCGGCGATGCCGACGTACGTCGACATGATGAGTGGAAGCGCGGTAACGAGCACGATGCTCCAGACCGGATGCCACGCGCCTGCCGGCCGGATCAAGGCGACCGATTCGTCAGGCACGAACACGTCATCGAGCACGACGGTGTCCGAACCCGTACCTCGCATCCCCATCGTGTCCCATGTCGGCAGGATGCTGACGCCGTCGGCGGCAAACGGAATCGAGCAATGGATGACCTGCGGTCCCTCCGGAGCACTGTTCCAGCAGATGCTGGTGACCAACACGTCGCCTCCGGGGCATCCACTCGCAGGCATCTTGCGAGCCGAAATGCGAAAACCTCCATCGACCTGGACCGCACTGCCGCTGGACTCGATCCAATCGGAGGCCCCGGTCGAGATCAAGGTCATCTGGCTGGCGGCGACCTTGCTCAGCACAGGCGCCGGCAAGTCGTGATGGTGGCGCCACACCTGGGCGCCGACCACGTGGGAGTGCATCGAGTACGACAGCGAAGTTGAGGGACAACCGCGGGCGAGCTCGCTGAGCACAGCGCACGCCTCGGCGTGGCTGGCTCCGCCGCCGCCGAGCTCGGTGGGCACCAGGAGCGACATGAACCCTTGCGCACGAAGCTCATCGAAGCAGTCGGCGACGAATGTGCCGTCACGATCGTGCTGCACCGCACGCTCGGCGAGCTGGGGGGCGAGCTGGCGGGCCGCAGCGACCCACCGACTGTCAGGGTTGGCCCCGGTCCAGTGAGGGGCTGATGGTGTCGCTGACGCTCCGGCCGGCTCGGTAGCCCTTGTATCGGTGCGGAGGTTGCTCTGGGTTGCGTCCAAGGGAGTCATGTCCAGTTCCTTCTTCGAGGTGAGAGTGCGGCCCGGCTGCGGCCCTGTCAACGACCGTACGGATCAGACCGACCCACAACCAGTACACGTTCTGGACCTGCCCGGTACAACATCTGTACTGGCCACGTCACGGATGCCATAGAGTCGCGGTGACGACGAGGACTTGAGAGGTCGAGATGAGTGACGTCAACGGCTACGGCCAGTATTGCCCGATCACCCGCGCCGTGGAAGTGCTCGGCGAGCGGTGGTCCGTGTTGATCTTGCGCGACATGTTGGTAGGGGCAACCCGCTTCAACGACATCGCTCGCGGCAATCCACGTCTGTCACGAACGTTGCTTTCGAAACGTCTCCGCCAACTCGAGCAGGCCGGCGTCATCGAGCACGTCGACGACGAGTACCTGCTCACCCCGGCTGGGGACGACCTACGCAGCGTCGTGTTCGGACTGGGCGAGTGGGGTGCCAAGTGGCAGTTCGACGACCCACGCGACAGCGAACTGGACCCGGAGTTGTTGATGTGGTGGGTGCACGGTCGGCTGGACTACTCACAGATGCCCGACCGCCGTCTCGTGTTCGAGTTCAGGTTCAGCGACCAGCCACAGTGGTTCTGGATCCTGAAGGACTCGCAGGGCCCCTCGATCTGCTTGCACGACCCCGGATTCGAGGTGGATGCGATGGTCCGGACCGATCTCTCGACGATGTACCAGGTCTGGCTCGGCAAGCTGCCGCTTGGTCGAGCGATCAAGGACGGGCGCCTCGAACTCCACGGATCACCCGCGATCGTTCGGCGCCTGCCGGCGACCCTCGAACTCAGCCCGATCGCCGACGTCGTCGCGCCGCCGTGGAATCACGCTGAGCCGGCCACGTCGATTCGGGCGTGATCTCTTCGGTCACGTCCCAGCGTTCGATGAGGAGGCCGTCTTGATCGGTGTCGAAGATGTCGGCCCTGACGTACTGGAACTCGCCGTTGTTGAGATCTTGCAGGACATGGAGGAAGACGTGCTGGCCGTCCTGGAAGGCCCGCACGATCTGGTAGAGGCCTGTGCGTTGTCGAGCGGTGAGGCCACGTTCGTGCTCCGTCATCGAGTGGTCGGTTGGACGAATTTGTCGAGAATGGACCAGACGAGGCGGCCGTACAAGAACGATCAGTTCGCTCAATGATCGGAAAGGCGCTGGTCGGATGTCTCTCCGATGAGCTCTCCGCCCGTTTTGCGGCGACGGCTACGTTTCTGGTCGTACATGGCGGCATCCGCCAACCGCATGGCAAGCCCAACGTCGTCGCCGGGTTCAGCGCGGTGAGAGCCGATTGATGCGCCGAGCCTGACCTCGAGATCTCCGACGAGGATCGGCGTCACGAATGCCTCGCGAATACGATCGGAAAGGCCATGTGACGGGTTGCCCTCGCCGGAAGCGATGACGGCGAACTCGTCGCCACCCAAACGAGCGGCGCAGTCTTCGGATCGAACGATTCGGTTCAGCCGCTCGCCAATCGCAGCGAGTACTGCGTCGCCGGCTGCGTGGCCGTGGTCGTCGTTGACGGCCTTGAAGTCATCGAGGTCGATGTAGATCACTTCGACGATCTCGTCAGTGTCGGCCAACGTCGCGATGTGGAGACGGAGGCCAGCTCGGTTGCTGAGCCCGGTCAGAGCATCGGTGTGGACCCGGTGTTGCAGTTGCGAGTTCGCGCCTTGGAGCTCGCTGACAAGGGACCGGTTCTGTTCCTCGAGTCGTCGGGCATCGCGGAAGATGACGCCCGCTTCGCGGTTGTCGAGCATCAGGATCCCCCCGACGATGACCGCTCCTGGTGCGAAGAAGAGGGCGAACTCGCCGCCGACGAGCGCGGCGCTCAGCGCCGATCCAACAACCACTGGGCCGGTGATGGCGAGGAACGTGTGCGAGCGCCCGTACCCGACGAGCACATTGGCGGCGACGACGGCGACGGAGCAAACCAACAATCCGAACCACTGTGGAGACACTCGCCCGTCGACTTGAGGAAGCACGCTGGGAGCAACACCGCTGAGAGCGCCCATCGGGATGAGGGCGTATTCGAGTCGTCGGGTCCAACGCCGTTGGTCGGTGACGGTCTCAGCTTTCAAACCCTCGTAGGCGGTCCAGGCCGCCCAGAACCGAGTCGCCATCATGGCGCCGACGATCGCCATCGTGACTGCGACGGATGCACCGCCGCTGAGAAGCAGGCCGGCGACAACGACTCCTGCGGTGAAGAGTCCGACCACCAACGTTCGTTTGACCGAGGCGAACGTCGCCTCCATGGACGCGCTCTCGACGAAGGTGTCTTCGGTTTCGCCTCGTGCGCGTCGGATGACCACGTCAGGAAGTATCGGAACACTCGAGGGCACAATGAAGGAGCAGTCGAAGTAGGCGACTGTGTTCCCCGTTGGGAGGCACACCTTGGCCGAAATGGCCGCGTCGCCGACACGTGACGACGTCATCGCCTTCATCATCAGCGAACGATCGAGCTACGTCGTCGATGTCGAGTCGACCCCGCTCGGCTTCAGCACCGGCCGACATCAACTCTTCGGAATCGGCCCGCTCCGGCGCGCTGATCACCCCGGTCGACCCCGCCGAGGTGCTCGCTCTCATTCGCAGCTGTCTCTCCACGTGACGCGATCAGCAGTCGGCGAGGGCGTCGAGGGCATCGCACATCTGCAGACGCCCACTTACCCCGAGTCGACCGAGGCGGGTTGTGAGGACCGATTTGGGGACCGCAGCGAGGTTGTCGAAGGTGGCCACGCTGTCGTGGTCGACCCCCTCGTCCGGCCCGACACGAATGCAGGTTGGGATGTCGCGTAGAGTGCTCGTCACTGGCGCCACGACGACATTGTTGAGGACGGGGATGACCTCGTTCCGCGAGACGATGAGCACAGGACGACGCTTCTGATTCGGCGTTTCCATCAGCCAGATCTCAGCCTGCGCTACCACGGTTCAGCCTCGGTCATGGCGATTGCGCTGGCCATCGCCAGATCATCATCCTCGGGCGTTTGGGGCTGATCTCGATACGAAGTCGCGATCGAGGTGCCGACACGGGCGCGGCGCAATGACTCGGCGAGATGGTGAACTCCCTTCCGAATCACGGCCGATCGGCTCGCTGCGACTCCGCTCGCGACGAGCTCGTCAATCAGCGCCAACTCGTCGTCGGTGAATCGGGTCGGCACGGGGGTTGTCATACCGATCAGTATACGTAATGTAGAACGCTGTTGTCATCGCAATGCGAAGACCGTCGAGGGTGGCGCGATTGCCCGGAGACTGCCTGAGAGTCAGAGCCGAACTCGCCTAGCGTGGAAGGATGTCGACACGTGTTCTGGTGATCCCGGGCTATGCCACCTCCGATCACTCCACCCAGATCATCCGGTCGTCGTTGGCGCTCCGTGGCCACAAGGCACAGCGCTGGCGCCTGGGACGCAATGAGGGTCCGAGCGAGGCGACGGCGTCTGCACTGTCGGCTCGCCTCGAAGAACTCCATCGACGCGACGGCCAACCCGTGGCCCTGGTCGGTTGGAGTCTTGGTGGGCTCTATGCCCACTGGCTGGCACAGGCGGCGCCCCATCTGGTTCACAGCGTCACCACGCTCGGCAGCCCGCTCGGAAGAGGCGACCGACCACCGAAGGCCCTCACCGTGCCGGTCACCTCCGTCTACACCCGCAACGACCGAGTGGTGCCGTGGCGTATGTCGCTGCTCGACCCTCGGCACCGTCGGCACCAGAACGTCGAGGTCCGGGGCTCGCATCTCACACTCGGCATCGACCCGGCCGTTCTCTTCCTCATCAACGATCGAGTCGAACAGGAGCCGGGGTCGTGGCGGCGGTTCGACCCTCCACTTCTCTTCCGTCCTGCCTTTCCCGCGGCATCTGATCACGACACGACAAAGGCATGACTGCGCCGAGCAGACATCCGATCGGGGTCTTGACCTCGCCCAGGATCCGACGACGACGGGTGTACTAGCGTTCGTCCATGACCGATGATCCGATGATGGGGCCGGTCGCCGGCGCCGAGCCCAACAATTTTGCCGGCATGCAGATCGACACCGGCCGGGTCGGAAAGGGCCGGGTGCAGCGACTCATCTATGCACCGGGTGGACGATGGTCGACGCATGTGAAGCCGCACGTCGGCACGGACTGGTGCGAGCACGGCCACGTCGGCTTTCTGGCCCGCGGCCACTTCGTCGGAGAATACGCAGACGGAACGGGCTTCGACTATGTGGCACCGGCGGTGATCGCCGTGGATCCGGGCCACGATTCCTGGGTCGAGGGAGACGAGCCGGTCGTACTCATCCAGTTCGACTTCGAGCGCGACACGGTGGACTTGCTCGGTCTCACTCCTCGAACCGCTCCGTGACAATCGTGTCTTCATGACGCCGCTGCTCGACGTGGCGTCCGGGCTCGACCTTGGTGTGCCGTTCCGGTCTCAACTCATCGCTGACGGATGCCGACCTTGGTGATCTTCCGCCCGTCGCGAGCTTTGACCGTCAGTTCGTACTCGCCGTGATGCACCACATCGCCGACAGAGGGAACCTCCCCGGCTCGTGCCAACAGCAGCCCGGCGATGGTGACAGCGTCTTCGTGGGCGAAAGCCGGCTCGTCGAGTGCGTCGCGAAGATCGCTCAGTGGTGTCTCTCCGGGAACGGTCATCGAACCATCGGCCTGCTCGCGTGATCACGCCATGAGGTTCATCATCCATGATCTCAGCGATGACGTCGTCGAGCGAGACGAAGCCGACGGTGGTGCCGAACTCGTCGATGACGAGGGCGGCGTGTGCTCTGCCCAGCTTGAATTGCTCGAGTAGGTCCTCGGCCGACATCGTGGCGGCAACGACGGGGAGCGGTCTGGTGAGGGCGCTGAGCGAGCCGAGAGTGCCGAGCCGATTCGCACGTATGAAGTCCTTGATGTGCAGCATGCCGATCACGTGATCGAGGTCGCCATCGATCACTGGATAACGGCTACGTGGGGATTTCCTGATCAACGCAGCCACGTCTTCGGGCGGCGCCGATGCGTCGACCGCAACGATGTTGCTTCGAGAGATCATGATCTCCTCGGCCGGACGGTCGTCGAGCTCTGAAGATGTTGCGGATCAGATCGCGTTGTAGCTCACCGAGTTGGCCGCTGTGGGCTGACTCATCAGTCACGATTGCCAGCTCGGCGCTGGTGTGGAGTGACAGCCGCTTGTCCGGGTCGGGGATGCGCAGCAATCGCATGAGCGCGAATGCAACCGAGTTCAGCACCGCGACCATTGGGCGGAACAGGGCACTGAACGCACGCATGATCGGGTTGAGCCGGACGCTGACCGCTTCAGGCGCTTGCAGGGCGAGTGCCTTCGGAATCATCTCGCCGAACACGACGTGCAGGTACGTGATGGCCGAGAGCGCAACGAAGAAGCCGACCGTGTGCGATGCCGTCTCGGCCACACCGAGATCTTCCAGCGGCCCGTACAGCCAGTGCGCCACTGCCGGTTCGCCGTACATGCCGAGCCCGATCGAGGCCAGCGTGATGCCGAGCTGAGCGACCGCGATGTAGCCGTCCTTGCCGGCATCGCGTTCGAAGACGTCGACCAGCCACCTTGCGGCGCCGCTTCCGTTGTCAGCCCGTGCCTGGAGCCGGCTCAGGCGGGCGCCCACCAGGGCGAACTCGGCTGCCACGAACAAGCCGTTCATGATCACCAAGAGGATGATCGCAACGATCGGGAAGGCGTATTCACCGATCATCGCTCGTCATCACCCCAGACGAAGCTGATCCGCTCGATGGCATTGCCGTCGACGACATCGATCCGCACCATCAGCGAATCGTCGTCCAACGAGACCTGCTCGCCGGCGGCGGGCATGCGTGACAGCTCGTGCCAGATCAGGCCACCGATGGTGTCGACATCGCTTGTGGGGAGCGACAAGCGATACCGCTGATTCAAGTCATCGATCAGCACCTCGCCGGACACCGAGATCCGACCGTCGGCCTCGACGATCGGGTCAGGGTCGACGTCGAATTCGTCACGAACCTCGCCGAAGATCTCTTCGAGTGCGTCTTCCAACGTGACCATGCCTGCAACGCCGCCGTACTCGTCGATCACGAGAGCACTGTGCTGTTCGCTCTCGTTGAGGCGATTCCAGAGGTCGGGGACGGTGAGTGTCTCGGCCACCTCGAGGATCGGTCTGGTGATGGATGCGACCGTTGCCGACGGGTCGCGTTCGGCTGCGAGGTGCAGTCGACGAAGATTCACCAACCCGGTCACGTCGTCGGTCGAGCCACCCCACACGGGGAAGCGACTGTGCGGGCTCTCGACCACCTGATCGAGCGCGGTGTCGACCGTCTCGGCGGCGTTCACGCCCACCAATCGCCGCCTCGGGGTCATGATCTCGCGGACGCTCCGCTGCTCGACGTTGAGCACGCCGGCAACCATGTCTCGTTCCGCTGCATCGATGAGGCCGCCGGCGGCGCTCTCGTCGATGAGGGCGGCGAGTTCTTCTGGCGAGTGAACGTGAGCGTGGCTGTGATCCGAGCTCAGTCCGACGGCCCGCATGATGGCGAATGCGGATCCGTTGAATACTTTCACCAGCGGACGAAACAGGACTTGGCTGACCTGCATCGGCCGCAACGTGGCTATGGCGAGCCGTTCCGGGTATCGCAACGCAGCCGTCTTGGGCAACAGTTCGCCCAGGACGACTTGGAGCGATGTGATGATCAGCAGGGTCACAATGACCGCAACGACTCGAGCCGACGAACCGAAGACGGACTCGAACATCGGGGTGAGGCGGGCCTGGCCGAACGCACCCGCAACGAGACTGCTGAGGGTGATGCCGACCTGGCAGGTCGCAACGTAGTTGTCGATCGACACCGGATCGCGGACGATCTCGAACAGCTTCCGCGCCGACCGATTGCCGTCCTGCGCCATCGATTGAATGCGGGACTTGCGGCTGCCGACCGTGGCGAACTCGGCTGCCACGTACAACGCGTTCAGCGCCAGCATCACGGTGATCGCCGCAGCGGTGACGAGTCCGCTCAAGAGAATTGCACCCCACGGTCGAACGCTCGCCAGTCACGGCCGATCAGCAACATCCGTCAGATCATACGCGGCCCTGTGCAAAGCGGACCGGGGTCGGCAACCGAGCTGGTCCGACATTGGCGACGATCCGGCCGAAAGCCGAAGCCGGGGTTACTTGCGTCGGATGCCGTCCTGCCAGACGTGGGTGACTCGGGTCGGGTCGCCCCAGATCGATCGGTCGTCGAGAGGGTTGGCGTCGAAGGCGATCACGTCGGCTTCGTACCCCTCGCGCAGTTGGCCCGATCTTGGTGCTTGTGGTCCGAGTGTTTCTGGACCGCGAGCGGTCGCTGCTTCGATGGCTTCGAGATCGGTCATGCCGGCGTTGATCAGGTGCATGACTTCGAGCGAGCTCTCGCCATACATCTGACCGGAGACGAAGATGTCGCAGCCGGCGGCGATCTTGACTCCCTTGGAGATGGCGAGCTCGAGCGACATCGTGTGGGCCTCGGAAACCATCTGACCTTTCTCATATGCGTAGCGAGGCAACAAGTCGAGCTGGGGGAGGAGCGCTTCGATGACGAATCGGGTCGGTACGAGAATGGCCCCTTGGGCGACCATCAGGTCACACGCTTCTTCGGTCAGGTAGCTGCCGTGTTCGATCGTGTGGCAGCCGGCGCGGAGGGCAGCCATGACACCGGCCGTGCCGTGGCAGTGGGCTGCGACGATGCGTTCGGCACGAGCAGCTTCTTCGACGATGGCGCGCAGTTCTTCGTCGGAGAACTGTTGGTGCATCGGGTGATCGATCTCGCTCATCACGCCGCCTGATGCGCAGACCTTGATCAATCGAGCGTTGTCTCGAAGGTTGAGGCGCACGGCTCTGGTCACCTCGGGAATGCCGTCGCACAAGATGCTGAACCCATGACGGCACGTGATCTGATGCACGAAATCCAGCGGTAACGAATGGATGTCGCCATGGCCGCCGGTGGTCGACAAGATGCGGCCGGCGGCGAAGATCTTCGGCGAGCGGATACTGCCATCAGCCGCAGCCGGGGCGAGCTCCAGGCCGAGCCCGCCGACATCGCGCACGCTGGTGACGCCCCCGTCGAGCATCGCTGCCGCGTCGCGCACGGCACGGGCCGCAGCAGTGACGGGACTCAGCGTGGCCATGGCTTCGAGGTTGGTCAACTCTGAACCCACGAAGTGTGTGTGGCAGTCCCACATGCCCGGGAGCACTGCGGGGACTTCGGTCACCTCGTCGTCGCTCGCCCTCGCGGGCGCACGATCAGTCGGGCCGGCGAATGCGATGGTGCTGCCGTCGAGCACGACGGTGCCATTTTCGATGGGCTCGCCCCGGCCCGGTATGAGCACGTCAGCAACAATGTGGTGAACCATCGGGCAATGCTAGAGAACCGACGTGGCCGGGCCGAATTCGGTCAGACCCACGGGCGGACGCGTGGGTCCGGACGAACGCACTGGCGGCACCGACATCGTGTTCATCGGGACAACGCTCCCTGCGTAGGTGATGCCGAGCTCACCAGCGAGATCGTGACTCTTCGGCGAATCCCTGAATGGCCTCGACCCGGTGCACGGTGCCCGCATCGTCGGTGACGTGGCCCGTCCAGGTACCGAACACCTGGTGGACCTCCGAGGACAGGACCACCGCGTTGGTCCTGCTGTGGCGGTCGTGGCGGGCGGTGAGGGTGAGGTCGAGGCTGCCGTCAGGGTGGTGGACTCGCCACGGATCGAGGGGGCGGTCCCAGTCGTAGTCCCAGGTGAGCTCCTGGCCGATCTTGGTGACGCGGCCGTCGATGATCACACCGTTCTCGGTGAACCCGGTGCCTTCTGTCCACTTGGCCCCGAACTGGACGCCCACCACCGCACCGGTGGTGCTGCGGCCGGCGCCGCCACCCCAGTTCCACCGGGTGGAGTACGGCCAGCGGCCCCGGCCGACGTCGAGGACGCCCCACGCCTCGGTGCCGCCCTCGTCGACCCCGATCCCGCGACGCTCATCGCCCAGGGTCAGCGAACCCCGGGCGGGCCTGGCTTGGTGCTTGGACGTGTACTGGAACTGACGATCGGACCAAGGGATGACGACGTTGACCGACTCGTGACCAGTCGGGAGCTCCACCCGCACGCTGAGCCGACCGGGTCGGCCGTCCTTCTCGCTCCAGGTGGCCTCGATGCTGGTGCCCTCGGCGTCGTCGACGATCTCGACGCTCGCGCCCTTTCCCTGATAGATCAACGGCGCGGTGCCCGGCCGGTCTGGCAGGGCGACGCCTCGCGCCAGCGGCAGGTCGATCGGCTTGCCACCGGTCTCGCCCGTGGTGAGGTCGCACCACCACACGGTGGCCGTGCCGAGGTAGTCGACGTCCGCGTAGGTGATGGCCACGATGAGATCGTCGGCCAGGATCGCCCAGTAGTCCCAGCGCTTCGTGCGCCCCCACGAGCCGCGCAGGTTCGCGGTGTGAAGCGGAGTGCGCGACCAGCCTCTGGCCGACGGAGCGAGACGACGCCCGTCTGGTGTGCAGAGGTCGACGGGCTCGGTGATCTCGCGCTCGTGGGTCGGTTCCACCAGTGGTCCTCCGGCGGCTCGGGTCCGTCGGTGAGCGAAGCCGACCAGCGGACGTTGCTCGGTCACCGTACCGGTCAGGTCGGGGTGGGTTCCTGGAGAGCGGCGTACTCGCTCGCCACCTGTGCGCCCAGTCGTGCGTTGTTGTTCACCAGCGCGATGTTGGCGATGAGGCTGGCTCCCTTGGTGATCTCGACGATCCGCCCGAGCAGGAACGGGGTGGCCTCCTTGCCGTGGATGCCGTTCGCTTCCATGTCGGCCAGGGCCTGTTCGATGATCACGCTGATCTCCTCGGCCGGGATCTCGTCCTCGACCGGGATCGGGTTGACGATCGCCACTCCGCCGGCCAGGCCGAGCCGCCACTTGGCAGCCATCAAGGCAGCGAGATCGGCGGGAGTGTCGAGCGTCATCGGTGCCGCGTGACCGCTGATGCGTGAGAAGAACGCCGGGAAGTCCTCGGTGCCGTACGCCACGACCGGGACCCCGAGGGTTTCGAGTGCTTCGAGGGTGAGCCCGATGTCGAGGATCGACTTCACGCCGGCGGAGACGACCGCGACGTTGGTCTGCGACAGTTCGGTCAGGTCGGCGCTGACGTCGTAGGTTCGCTCGGCTCCCCGGTGGACGCCGCCGAGTCCGCCGGTGACGAACACCGAGATGCCCGCCAGCGAGGCCAGCCGCATGGTGGAGGCGACCGTGGTGGCACCGTGGATGCCTTGGGCGATGGCATAGGGCAGGTCGCGTGTGCTGATCTTGGACACGTCTGGGCTGGTGGCGAGCAGGTGGAGGTCGTCGTTGCCCAGTCCGATCCGAGGGCGGCCGTCGAGGACCGCGATGGTGGCGGGCACGGCTCCGCCTTCGCGGATGATCCGTTCCACCTCGGTGGCCATTTCGACGTTCTGTGGGAACGGCATTCCGTGGCTGATGATGGTGCTCTCGAGGGCAACGACGGGGGTGCCGTCGTTCAATGCCTGGGCGACCTCGTCGGTGAGTACGAGGTCGGGGTGTGGGGTGTTCATTCTTGATTCTCCTGGTCGAGTGCGGATCGAAGGAGCCGCGGGGTCAGATCTGGCCGCACGGTGTGCGGACTGGCGATGGTCAGAGCAGCGGCCGCGTGGCCGAATCGAGCGGCCTCCTCGGCTGAGCCGCCCTGGAGCAGCACGTGGCAGAACGCGCCGGCCATCGAATCGCCGGCGCCGGTGACGTCTTCGACGACGGTCGGCGTGGCCGGGATCTCGATGGTGTGGTCGACGGTGCTGAGCATCGAGCCACGCTCGCCCAGTCGGATCCAGACCAGTTCGACGCCGCGGGCGTGCAGGGTTTGCGCTGCCGTGTGCACCTGCCGGTCGGTGCGCGTCGGGAGGTCGGTGAGCGCAGCGAGTTCGTCGCGGTTGGGGGTGACGGCGTAGACCCGAGCGTCGATGGCGTCCTTGAGACCGGCGGCCTTGGGCACGCTGACGGGTTCGAAGACGGTGCGCACACCCGCAGACGAGGTCGAGTGCGTAGTCGAGGGCGTCGCGGCGCAGGTTGCCGTCGACGACCAGCACCCCGGCGGTCGCAATGACGTCGCGTGCGTTGTTGAGTTGTTCGGGTCCGAGCTCGGCGGTCGCCTCCATGTCGGCGATCGCGATGATGAGCTCACCGTCGACGTCGAGCACGGCGGTGTAGGTGCCGGTCGGCCGATCGGTGCGGGCGACGTGCTCGATACGAACGCCTGCTGCCGCGGTGTGGTCGAGCAGGTTGTCGCCCATCGGGTCGCGGCCAACGACGCTGATCAGGTGGACGCGGTCACCGAGTCTGGCGATGTTCTCGGCGATGTTGCGGGCGACGCCTCCCGGCGCCATCGAGCCGTGACCGGGTTGCTGGTCTGGGCGGTCGCCCGGGTGGTGCTGCGAGCCTTGAGATCGACGTTGGCTCCGCCGATGACGACGGCGCCGGGACGCTCGGCGAGGACATACCCACGGCCGAGGATCACACCCTTCTTGCCGAGATTGGACAGGTGCACATTGATCGAGGCCCGGCTGGTTCCCAGCGTTGTGGCCAGCGCGTCGGTTCCCATGAGCGGATCGCGGCGAAGCAAGTCGACGATCTGCTGTTCTCGTTCCGTGAGCACCTTACTAATCTAAGGGTGCTTTATCAGAATAAGCAAGAGGGTCTTCTTGATCGGGCCGGCCGCCGGGTGTCGGACCACTGAGGCCTGGCTCCAAACTACGATCGTGATGTGCCTCACAATCTCATCAACGACCTCGCAGGCGAAGTATCCATCCAGACCGGAGCCGTGGTCTCCAAAGTCATTCACCGAGAGGACGGTTCGGACGTCACGGTGTTCGCTTTCGACGCCGGTGAGCAGCTCACCGAGCACCAGGCCAGCCAAGCGGCCATCGTCCAGGTCTTGTCCGGGAGACTGCATTTCACGGTCGACGGTGAGAAGCTCGATCTTGCCCCTGGATCCTGGCTGCACATGGCGCCCGGCGCGCCCCACTCGCTCGTCGCCACCGAGCCGACGGTCATGCTGTTGACGCTCATCGGATCCTGAGCGGTCGCTATTCATCGCGTTCGGTCATCGGTTGGGTTGGAGGTTCTATTCGAGTGACCACGCGATGGTTGCGGTCCATCGACCCGAACATGCGGATCGAGCTGATCGGCTTCCGCAGCCATGGCACCCGGCCGGTGGCGGCACACCTCGGTGAGCCGAGCCCCGAAGCGATGACGCGACTCGGCGGCAGGCTCCGCTCCACTGGTTTCGCCGAGGTCACCGTCATCTGACGTCACCACCTGACGCCGGACACCGTCTCGCCGGTGCCGATGGGCTCGAGCTGGTCAGACCTGGCTTCCGAGCCCATCATCGTGACCGCGCCGAACACCAACTGCGAAGAAAACTTCGGTCTCGGGGTGTGACCGGACCGATTCTCGGGAAGAGCGTGACGAGGGCACGATCGTCGCCCTCCACCATCCCAAGGAGAACACCATGTCGACCGACGAACGCACCACCAAGGACCTCATCGAAACCCTGCGAGACGGCGAGAAGGGTTTCGCCGACGCGGCAGAGAAGCTCGCATCGACCGATCGAGCCGATCTGGCACCCCAGTTCCAGAAGTACTCGCTGCAGCGGGGCAACCTTTGCCACTGAACTCGAGCAGATGGCGGCTCGCTACGGCGACGACATCGACGAGTCCGGCTCGGTCGCTGCCGCCATACACCGGGGCTGGATGTCGCTCAAGGACGCCATCGCCGGAAACAGCGCTTCCGGTGTCCTCGACGCAGCGGAGCAGGGCGAGGACCATGCCGTCTCGGAGTACGAGAAGGCGCTCCAGGCCGACATCTCGCCTGAGTTGCGGACCGTGGTCACCCGCCAGTTCACCGAGGTCAAGCTCGCACACGACGAGGTGAAGGCTCTGCGTAGCGCGGTCAGCTGATCCCGCGTCGCCTGCGAACGGGGCCCGTCACCACACAGACGTGGTGGCGGGCCCTCTGCGTGTCTCGGATCAGCGCACACGCGTTGCGCTGACTTGTGGTTCGTCGGACACATCGGTTCGCAATCGAGGCGACCACCGACGATGATCATGAGATGTTGGTCGAGGCCGTGCTGTACCGCGACGGGTGTCGGCGGATCGCCGGTGAGCTCGCCGACGTTGCCGCCGCTGCGGCCGACGGGCGCGGTTTCGTGTGGGTGGGCCTCCACGACCCAGACGCCGGCGAGATCCTCGAGGTCGCCAAGGTCTTCGGGCTGCACCCGCTGGCGGTGGAAGACGCGATCAAGGCCCGGCAGCGGCCCAAGGTCGAGCGCTACGACGACTGGCTCTTCACTGTGTTGCGAACGGGCCGTTACCTCGACGAACCGGAGGAGATCGACTTCGGGGAGATCCAGATGTTCGCCCACGAGGCAGCAATCGTGATCATCCGGCGCGGCGAGCCCGTTCCTCTGAAAAGGGTCCGGGGACGTCTCGAGCGCGATCCCGAGCGGCTGGGCACAGGACCGGTTGCAGTATTGCACGCCGTCATCGACGAGGTCGTCGACGCCTACCAGCACTGCCTTGCCGGACTCGACGACGACGTCAACGAGGTCGAACTCGAGGTCTTCGCCAGCCACCGCCCCAGCTCGGGCACGCAGCTGGTCGAGCGCATCTACTTCCTCCAGCGGGAGATTCTCGAGCTGCATCGGGCGCTGCGCCCGCTCGACGTGGCGCTCTCCACGTTGCGCGCCGACCCGCTCGTCACCGCCGGACCGGAGTGGGATGCCTACTTCCGCGACATCGAGGATCACCTCCATCGTGATGCCGACCATCTGAACACGTTGCGCGACCTCCTGGGAGCGACCCTGAACGCCAACGCCACGCAGATCAGCCTCAGGCAGAACGAGGACATGCGTCGCATCTCCGCTTGGGTCGCCATGGTTGCGGTGCCCACCATGGTGGCCGGGATCTATGGCATGAACTTCGAGCACATGCCCGAGCTCGGTTGGGTCGCCGGCTATCCGTTCGCGCTCGGCCTCATGGTCGTCGCCTGCGCGGGGCTCTACCGCTTCTTCCGACGCAGCGGCTGGCTTTGATCCGAGGACATCTAGTCGAGTCGACCGAAGAACGTCATGCGAGCATTCTCCGAGAGTGACAGCCCCGGTTCGGTGTTGTAGGCGAAGACAACCAGTAGCCGTGACCGGTCGCCTTCGACCGGTGTCACTCGATGCAACGCGTCTCGGCCTCGGAACAGCACGAGATCTCCGGCTTCCTGCTCGAGCTCGACCGGAACGCGATCGGACTTCCCGTCGAGTACCAGCGCGACCGCTTCCTCGTTGTCGAACCCCGATGATCCATCGCGGAGATCGGCGATGAACTCGAATGCACCACCACCGAGGCCGGCCTGGATCAGCAGCGTCACCGAGAACGACGAGTTGTCGAAGTGCCAGCCGAGTTCTTGCCCCGAGTCGTAGTAGTTGACGTTGATCGACGACAGCGGATCGGCGTAGGGGTGGAGCTCCGCCTCCCCGAGGACCGTGCAGAGGAAGGCTCGAAAGACGGGCGAGTCGTAGAGCACATGCAAGGGGGAGTCCGGAGGCACGAGGTCGGTCGTGATCGCCCCCTTCGTGCTCACGATCGTGTGGCTGCGTGCGTTGTCGACCGGAAGGCTCGGGTCGGGGTGGTCCAGGTAGACGTTGTGGACTTGCTGGGAGTGAAATGCCAGATGACGATGATCCTCCGCCTCGACGACGAGTTCGCGCAGCATCTCCGGTCGCAGGAATCCTCGGAGAACCAGCACTCCGGCCCCATCGAGTTCGCGTCTCGACGCACTGACGTAGGCAGCCTCGTCGAGCGGATGCCGGGCAATGTCGACAACGTCTTCGAGTGCACGAGATCCCACGGCGCGCACCGTACCCCGACCGGCATGCCGTGGCCAAGGTCTCGCGGCACAGCGACTCGTGCTACTGCGATTCGCTGGTGTCCAGGCCGTTGCCGAGCGTTCCGAAACAGGTCTGGATCAATGCGGGCAGCGCGGTGCTGTGGCCGGTGATGAGCCAGTGTCGAAGCGAGGATCGCATGCAGGCCAAGGCGGCGGAAGCCAGAAGTCGGGATTCGAGGTCTTCGACCCTCTTGTTGTCCCGTTGGTTCAGCACCACGGTGAGTGCGTCTTCCCATCCGGCCTGGAGTTGCAGGCTGCGAGCGAACACGGTGGCGTTGGTGGCCATGATGGTGAACCGGCGGACCAGATCGTCCCGAGCTGCCTCGTAATCGACCGCGACCTCCACGAACGAGGCCTGCAACGCATCCCACGGTGGTTCGGATTCGGGCCGTTCGCTGAGTTCGGTGATGATGCGCTCGAGTCGAGCCGAATAGTCGGCGAGCACGACGTCCTCCTTCGTAGGGAAGTAGGAGAAGAACGTCCTCGGTGCGATGTCGGCCGCGGCCGCGATTTGCTCGACGGTCGTTGCGTCGAAGCCGTGTTCTTCGAAGAGGGCGATGGCGGCTTCTTCGATGCAGCGACGCCGCTCTCGCTTCTTGCGTTCTCTCAGGCCCAGCTCCTCGTCCACGAAGAAGATCTTGACACATTGCATCGGTGAGTGCAATATTGCAGTCACTGCAATATTATGACTCAGGCGTTCAACGGGAACGCTGTCGAAGGAGGCATCTCGTCATGTCGAACTGGCTTTACCGTCTCGGACGCACCGCAGCCCGACAGCGCCGTTGGTTCGTGGTCGGCTGGATCCTCATGGCATTGGTGATCGTGATGGCCGATCGGTCATTCGGTGGCGGCACGGTCGACAACTTCGAAGTGCCGGGCGTGGAGTCCCAAGAGGCCGTCGATCTGTTGAAGGACAAGTTCCCGGAGCGCTCGGGGGCGACGGCCATGGTGGTGTTCCACACTGCTGATGGTTCTGTCACCGATCCCGATGCTGCGGCCGGAATCGAGGCGACGGTGGCCGAGGTCCGAGCGCTCGATCATGTGGTGGGGGTGACCGAACCGTTGGCCAGTCCCCGGTCGATCTCGTCCGATGGTGCCACCGCGTTCTCGGCGGTCCAGTTCGACGGGTCCACCGCTGATCTCGGACGGGAGGCGGTCGACGCATTGATCGAAACTGCAGGCCAGGCGGAAGCCGCCGGCGTGCAGGTCGAATACGGCGGCGAACTCCCCACCGTGTTGAAGGAACGCAGCACCGGTCCGGCCGAGATGATCGGCATCATCGCCGCGCTCATCATCTTGTTCGTCACGTTCCGCAGCGTGTATTCGGCGATCTTGCCCCTGGGTGTTGCGGTGTTGGGGCTCGCCGTCGGGCTGTCGCTCGTTGGTTTGATGGGGGCGGTGATCGACATCCCGTCGGTTGCGCCCCGGCTCGGGACGATGATCGGGCTCGGGGTCGGGATCGACTACGCGCTGTTCATCCTGAGCCGTCATCGTGACCACCTGGAAGCAGGGATGGACAACGAGGAGTCCATCGGGCGGACCAACGCCACCGCCGGTCAGGCCGTCGTGGTGGCCGGCGGCACGGTGGTGGTGGCCATCCTCGGTCTCCAGATGGCAGGCATCCCCTTCGTGGCCGCCCTCGGCTACTCGGCATCACTCGTGGTCGCGATCGCGGTGTTGGTGGCCATCACGCTCTTGCCCGCGCTGCTCGGTTTCGCCGGGCCCAGGGTGCTGGCCACATCCCATCGTCAAGCGGCTGCGGAAGCGGCCGAGGCGACCGCAGCGGGCACGGGCTTGCAAGTGAGCGAGGGCCACAGCGGTTGGGTCCGGTGGGCACATTGGGTCGCTCATCACCCGTGGCGCTCGTCGATTGCCGCCACTCTGGTGTTGTTGACACTGGCGATTCCGGTGCTCGACATGCGCCTGGGCCAGGCCGACGCCGGGACCGACCCCACCTCCACCACCCACCGTCGGGCCTACGACCTGTTGGCTGCCGGGTTCGGTGACGGGTTCAACGGTCCGTTGCTGTTGACCATCGATCTGGGCACCGGGGCCGACCCGACCGTGCTGGAGGCCGTCGCCGCCGCGGTCGGCGACGACCCCGGTGTCCAAGCCGTCTCACCTCCCGAGCTCAACGCCGCCGGCGACACCGCGCTCATCACTGCGATCCCCACCACCAAACCGCAGGATCAGGCGACGAGCGACCTGGTGCATCGGCTTCGTGACACCACGCTCCCGGAGGTCACCGCCGACACCGGCGCCACTGCGCTGGTCGGTGGGCCGACGGCGGGTTTCATCGATCAGTCCGACAAGATCGCAGGGCGACTCCTGTGGTTCATCGGCGCGGTGGTCGCCCTGTCGTTCCTGTTGTTGATGATCGTGTTCCGCTCCATTCTCGTTCCGCTCAAAGCGGCGCTCTTGAATCTGCTGTCGATCGGCGCTGCCTATGGCGTGGTGGTCGCGGTGTTCCAATGGGGTTGGGGCCGGAGCCTGATCGGGCTCGACGAAGCGGTTCCCATCGCGTCGTTCGTGCCGATGATGATGTTCGCCATCCTGTTCGGACTCTCGATGGACTACGAGGTCTTCATCCTCTCCCGCATCCGTGAGGAGTACCACCGAGGCCATTCGAACATCGACAGCGTTGTCGAAGGGCTCGGGGCCACGGCCAAGGTCATCACTGCGGCAGCGCTCATCATGATCAGCGTCTTCCTCGGCTTCGTCGGCAGCGCCGATCCGGTCGTCAAGATGATGGGCATCGGCCTCGCCACTGCGGTCGCTGTCGACGCCACCATTGTCCGCATGGTCCTCGTTCCATCGACGATGGCCCTCGTCGGTGACCCCAACTGGTGGCTTCCGAAATGGCTCGACCGGATCCTGCCCCGCCTCGACATCGAAGGCGAACCGGGCGAGGTCACATTGTGACTTCGGCGTCGATTCGACCGGGAGGAGCGGAGGCGGGACGAGGTGTCGAAGCGGGGCCGGCCCAGAAGCCGAGGAGGCCGAGTGCCGCGACCTTGACGACCTCGGCGGCGCCGTAGAACGTGTGGAGGTGTGACGGCGGTAGTTCGGCGCCGGCATTGTTCCACACGATCAAGGAGTCCGACCTCAGGTCGACACTCGACCCCCACACCACGTTGGCCGAATTGGTCACCGACCATCCACAACCCCGACGGCGGTCAGTCGCCAACGTCGCCGAGGAAGTGGCCGGTGATGGCAGGGGTGTTGGCATCGACCGTGCTGTTGTTGAAGCTGCTTCCCGGTCTACGTCGTGTGCCTCGTGCTGAACTGGTGGTACTACCTCGGGCCGAAGGCCGAGTTCGACAACCCGTGATGGTTGCCTGCTGAAGGACGACTACCGTCTGCATCCCGTTCTCGAACGATCGCCGGTCGTGCCCAAGGTGCAATGTGTCTGATCTCCGCACGACAGAGATGACCTCCGATGACGAGGGCAGGTTCGCCATCCTCTCGGAGCCGGTGTTCCGACGGCTCGTCGTCGGCGGTGTCTTCACCTTCCTGGCGATGCAGGTGTCCGTCATCGCTCGAGGCTGGCTCGCCTACGACCTCACTGGGACCAACGCCGCCCTCGGCGGGGTGCTCCTCGGTTTCGGCGTTTCCAGCATCGTCGCCATTCCGATCGGGGGCGTGCTCGCCGATCGGTTCCCCAAGCGTCGGGTCCTGGTCGTTGCCGGCGCAATCCAGAGTCTCGTCTCCCTGGCGCTCGCGATCGCTGTCGTCACCGACGACATCGCCTACTGGATGCTCGTTGTCGCCAGCATCATCCAGGGCGGTGTCATCTCCCTCCTCGGACCGGCCCGCCTCGCCTTCATTGCCGAGGCCGTGCCGAGAGATCGGATGACCAACGCGATCCTGCTGTCGCAATCGAGCATGCAGTTCACCCGCGTCTTCGGCCCGGCCGCCGCTGGTGCACTGATCGGTGTGTCGTTCGTCGGGGTGGCCGGTGTCTACTTCCTCGCCGCTGGACTGGCCGCAGCAGGGATCTTCACGACGCTCGGTCTCCCGGACGGTCGTCCTGCCATCGCGAGCACACGCTCGCCTCTGGAAGATCTGGTCGACGGTGTCCGCTACGTGCGAAGCGAACCACGTGTCGCGCATCTCTTGCTCCTTTCGTTCGGCATCGTGATCGTTGGGTTCCCCTACATGGCGTTCCTTCCGACGCTGGCCGAGGATGTGTACAACGCCGGATCGGCCGGCTTCGGGCTCCTCACCACCGCTGCTGCTGTCGGCGCGCTGGCCGTCACGCTCGGCCTCGCCGGTATCGCCACGAACCGCATCGAGGGAATCCAAGCCCGAGCCGCAATCGCGTTCGGTCTGTCGCTGGTCCTCCTCGGAGTGTCGCCCGTCTTCGGCGTTGCCCTCCTGATCATGGTGATCGTCGGCGCAACGTCTGCCGCGTTCCAAGCGCTCAACAACTCGCTGATCCTGAGCATCGCACCCGTCGAATACCACGGCCGGGTGCAGAGCCTGCTCATGCTCGGCTTCTCCGGGTTCGGCCTGGCCGCGCTGCCGCTCGGGATCCTCGCGGACGCGGTCGGACTGCAACCGGCACTGACCGGCATGGGAGTCGGTGTGTCCGCCATCGCCATCGTCTCGATGATCGCCCAAGCCAGACGGATCGAACCCGATCTCATCGACCTGTGAGGAACCCATGACGAACGAACCCGAACCACGGACAGCCCAAAGTGTCCTCGAGCGATACTGGAGGAGCGTGTGGATCGAACGAGATCTGTCGGTTCTCGGTGACCTGTACACCGACCCGACGATTCGTCACACGGTGAACGGAAGCCGCACCGTCGATCTCGCCACGCTCGCCTCGAGCCTCACGGACTCCTTGCGAGCCATGCGCGGCGAGTCCTTCAACATCGACCAGTTGACCGTTGTCGACGACATCGCCTGGCTCAGGCTCACACTCAAGGGACTGAGCCTCGCGGCGATGACACCCATCACCATCACCTGGTTGGCGCAGTATCGCCTCGAAGGTGACCGAATCGCCGAGACGTGGGCCCTCCATCAAGCGGGTCTCGATTGGCCGACCAGCTGACCGTCAGCAGCCTCGGTGCTGGTCGGCCTTGTGCGCCACACCTGCACGACTTACTGTCGAGAAAATGACGACCACGAGTGAACTCGCCGAGCGGTACCGGGCGGTGTTCCCGTCCTGGCTCGGACCGCTCCACGGAACCGCACCGATCTCCCTCGATCACGGCGATGGCAGCTACGTGTGGGATCTCGAGGGCAATCGCTACCTCGATGCCTTCGGCGGCGTGTTGACGACCATGATCGGGCACAACCATCCCGAGGTCACCGCCAGTCTCCAGGCGCAGGCGGCGAAGGTGATCCACTCGTCGACGCTGTACCTGAACGAAGAAATGATCGCGTCTGGCCGAGGAGATCGCCGCAGTCTCCGGCATTCCGGATGCGCGTGTCTTCTTCACCGCTTCGGGAAGCGAAGCCAATGACACGGCCCTGCTGCTGGCCACGTCGTATCGCAAGTCGAATCAGGTCTTGGCGATGCGCAACAGCTATCACGGCCGCTCGTTCACCACCCAAGCGATCACCTCGCACTCGTCGTGGTCGTCGACCAGCTTGTCAGGACTCGACGTCCACTTCGTGCAGGGCGGCTACCGCCTCCGCAGTCCGTTCCGTGATCTCGACGACGATGCCTACACCGCGGCATGTTGCAGCGATCTCGAGCAGATCATCGACATGACCTCGGCCGGCGGCATCGCCTGTCTGATCGCGGAACCCATCCAAGGCGTCGGCGGATTCGCAGTCCCGCCCGATGGATTCTTCGGGCAGATGGGCAAGATCCTCGAGAGCCGGAAGATCCTCTTCATCAGCGACGAAGTCCAGACCGGCTGGGGCCGAACCGGTGAACACTTCTGGGGCTACGAGGCTCATGGCATCGACGCCGGACATGCTCACCTTTGCCAAGGGCGTCGGCAACGGTGTCGGACTGGCCGGTGTGGTCGCCCGAGCCGAGGTGATGGACACCATCAAGGTCACGTCGTTCTCGACATTCGGCGGCAACCCTCTCGCCGCCGCAGCCGGTCGAGCCACGTTGCGCCACGTTCTCGCAACACGATCTGCAGGGGAATGCAAAGGTCATGGGCGACCGCCTGATGACTCGTCTGAAAGCCGCGGCTCGTGATGTTGCCTGGATCGGTGAGGTTCGAGGCCGCGGACTCGATGCTCGCCATCGAGACCGTCCAAGAAGGCGGCCTGCATCCCGATCCGACCAAGGCCGTCGGCCATCGCCGACGGTTGCAAGGAACGGGGCCTGCTCGTCGGCAAGGGTGGGCTCTACGGCAACGTCGTCCGGATCGCCCCCATGCTCAACATCTCCGAAGCCGAGGTCGACGAGGCCGCCGACATCCTCGACGCCACCATCGCATCCCTCAACTGACTCGCTCGCCCATCGCTCCCTGAACTGGGTCGCTCGCCCATCGCTCCACCTGTCTCCCAACCACCACCGTCAGCCCAACGAGGTTCCTCATGTCCAGAGTCGTCAAAGCCGCCCTGCTCCAAACCGATTGGACCGGTGACAAGGAGTCGATGATCGTCAAGCACGAAGAAGCGGCGCGTGAAGCGGCCGCACAGGGTGCCCAGATCATGTGTTTCCAGGAGCTGTTCTACGGGCCCTACTTCTGCCAGGTGCAGGAGGCCGAGTACTACGACTACACCGAGTACATCCCGGACGGTCCCACCACCAAGCGGTTCCAGGCCTTGGCCAAGGAACTGAACATGGTCATGGTGTTGCCCATGTACGAGATCGAACAGCCCGGCGTCTACTACAACACCGCAGCGGTGATCGACGCCGACGGGACCTACCTCGGCAAGTACCGCAAGCAGCACATTCCGCAGGTGAAGGGCTTCTGGGAGAAGTTCTATTTCAAGCCGGGCAACGGGCGGCTACCCGATCTTCGACACCGCCGTCGGCAAGGTCGGCGTCTACATCTGCTACGACCGTCACTTCCCCGAGGGATGGCGGGCGCTGGGTCTGAACGGCGCCGAGATCGTCTTCAACCCGTCAGCCACGCACCGTGGACTCAGCGAGTACCTCTGGAGCATCGAGCAGCCGGCCGCCGCCTGCGCCAACATGTACTACGTGGGCGCCATCAACCGGGTGGGAATCGAGGATCTCGGCGACAACGACTTCTACGGCCAGAGCTACTTCGTCAATCCGCGCGGTCAGTACGTCGGGGAGAAGGGTGATCCGCACAAACCGGAGCTCATCGTTCGCGATCTCGATCTCGATCTCATCAGAGAGGTTCGCGACGGCTGGCAGTTCTACCGAGATCGTCGGCCCGAGGCCTACGGCGAACTCGTGGAGGGCTGACCGATGTCGATCACGCTCATCACAGGTGGCACGGTCGTCTCCGCGGTGGGTCGCCGACTCGCCGATGTCCTGATCGACGGCGAGACCATCGCCGCGGTTCTCGAACCCGGCCGGGCTGCGGCCATGGGCGTGGTTGCCGAGCGCACCATCGACGCCACCGGCAAGTACGTCGTGCCCGGCGGCATCGATGTCCACACCCACATGTCGCTGCCGTTCGGTGGCACCGCAGCATCAGACGACTTCAACACCGGATCGGTCGCTGCTGCGTGGGGCGGCGTCACGACGATCGTCGACTTCGCCGTTCAGACAACGGGCAACGACGTGCGTGACAGCTTGGCGACGTGGCATTCGATGGCCGAAGGCGAATGCTCGATCGACTACGGCTTCCATCAGATCATCGGTGGGGTCGACGAGAACTCGCTCGAAGCGATGTCCTATCTGGTCGAGCACGAGGGCATCACCAGCTTCAAGATGTTCATGGCGTATCCGGGTGTCTTCTACTCAGACGACGGCCAGATCCTCCGGGCCATGCAGAACGCGTCGGAGTCCGGGGCCATGGTCATGATGCACGCCGAGAACGGCATCGCCATCGACGTGCTCGTGGCGCAGGCGCTGGCTCGGGGCGAAACCGACCCGATGTACCACTCGCTCACACGCCCAGCGGAGATGGAATCCGAGGCAACACACCGGGCGATCCAGCTGGCCAAGGTGGCCGGCAACGTCCCGCTGTACATCGTGCACATGTCGGCATCGGAGGCGCTCGAAGAGGTCGCGGCGGCGCAACACGCCGGCTACAACGTCTTTGCCGAGACCTGCCCGCAGTACCTCTACCTCTCGCTCGAAGACCAGCTGATGCAGCCGGGCTTCGAGGGGGCCAAGTGGGTGTGTTCGACACCGTTGCGAACGAAACACGCGCATCACCAGAGCGACCTCTGGAAGGGCCTGAGGATGAACGAGCTCGCCGTCGTCTCGACCGACCACTGCCCGTTCTGCATGAAGGATCAGAAGGAACTCGGCCTCGGCAACTTCTCGGCCATCCCCAACGGCATCGGTGGTGTCGAACACCGGATGGAGCTCATCTATCAGGGTGTGGTCGCCGGCGAGATCACGCTCGAGCGTTGGGTCGAGACCTGTTCCACCACACCGGCCCGGATGTTCGGCCTGGACAACAAGGGTGTGATCGAGCCCGGGGGTCGACGCCGACATCCTCGTGTGGGATCCGAACAAGAAGACCAAGATCGGCATCAACGACAAGCACCACATGAACATGGACCACTCCGCCTACGAGGGATTCGAGATCGACGGCGGTGTCGACACCGTGCTGAGCCGCGGCATGGTCGTGGTCGAGAACGACACCTTCACGGGACGAAAGGGTCACGGCAAGTTCGTCAAGCGCGGCCTGTCGAAATACCTGCACTGAGAGGCCGCCGCTCGAGAAGTGCCGAGAACCTTCACCAGCAACCAACGAATTCGAGGCAACATGGACCGCATCAGTCATTGGATCGACGGCAAGGTCGTTCCTTCTTCTTCGGGTCGCAGCGCAGCGGTGTACAACCCCGCCACCGGTCAGCAGAGTGGTGCGGTCGATCTCGCATCGGTCGACGAAGTCGACGCCGCAGTTGCCGCGGCGAAGGCTGCCTTTCCTGCGTGGCGGGCAACATCGCTGTCGAAGCGAGCCGAGATCTTGTTCCGAATGCGTGAGTTGGTCGATGCCAACCGCAAGGAGATCGCTGCGCTGCTGACCGCCGAACACGGCAAGGTGCTCAGCGATTCGATGGGCGAGGTCGCTCGTGGCCTGGAGAACATCGAGTTCGCCTGCGGCGTCCCCCAGCTGATCAAGGGCGAGTACTCCGAGCAGGCCGCCACCGGAGTCGACGTCTACTCGATCCGCCAGCCTCTCGGTGTGGTCGCCGGTGTCACGCCGTTCAACTTCCCGGCGATGGTCCCGATGTGGATGTTCGCCAACGCGCTCGCCTGTGGCAACACCTTCGTGCTGAAGCCGAGCGAGAAGGACCCGTCGGTCACGATGTTCATCGCCGAGCTGCTGTCGAAGGCCGGCTTGCCCGATGGATGTTTCAACATCGTCCAGGGCGACAAGGTCGCCGTCGATCGCATCTTGGAGCACGACGACATCGCCGCGGTGAGCTTCGTCGGCTCGACGCCGATTGCGAAGTACATCTACGAGACCGGCACGGCAAACGGCAAACGGGTCCAGGCTCTCGGTGGAGCGAAGAACCACATGCTCGTGTTGAACGACGCCGATGTCGGGATGGCGGCCGACGCCGCAATCGGCGCGGCCTACGGCTCAGCCGGCGAACGCTGCATGGCCATCAGCGTGGTGCTGGCAGCCGAGGGCATCGCCGACGCGTTGGTCGCTGAGATCGCAGAACGGATCCCGTCGATCAGCGTCGGCGCCGGCTACGAGCCTGGCAACGACATGGGCCCGTTGATCACGGCGGAATCCCGCGACCGGGTGAAGGGGTACATCGACGGTGCGCCCGGTGAGGGAGCCACTGTCGTGGTCGACGGTCGTGACGACATTCCAGCCGAGGGTTTCTTCGTCAACCCCACATTGCTCGACCACGTCAGCACCGAGATGGCTTGCTACACCGATGAGATCTTCGGCCCCGTGCTGAGTGTCGTGCGTGTCGCCGGCTACCACGACGGCCTCGACATCATCAACGCAAACCCCTTCGCGAACGGCACGGCCATCTTCACCCGCGATGGTGGTGCTGCTCGCCAGTTCCAGTTCGACGTCCAGGTCGGCATGGTCGGGGTCAACGTGCCGGTCCCGGTCCCGGTCAGCTACTACAGCTTCGGTGGCTGGAAGGCCAGCCTGTTCGGCGACACCCACATGTACGGCCCCGAAGGCATCAACTTCTACACCAGGGCCAAGGTCGTCACGAGTCGCTGGCCAGACCCGGCATCGAGCACCATCGATCTCGGCTTCCCCGAAACCCGCTGACGCAGCTCGTTCAGCGAACCCGCTCTATCCAACTCCGCTTCCAAACGAGGAGAGTTCCATGGACATCGGTGTCGTACTCCAGACCACGCCCCCGGCGGCGCGAGTCGTCGATCTGGCCAAGCGGGCGGACAGCTTCGGCTTCAGTCACGTGTGGACCTTCGACTCCCACATCCTCTGGGAGGAGCCGTACGTCATCCATTCCCAGATCCTGGCCGAGACCCGCAATGTCATCGTCGGGCCGATGGTCACCAACCCGGCGACTCGGGACTGGACCGTCACGGCATCGACCTACGCCACGCTCAACGAGATGTATGGCAACCGCACGGTCTGCGGCATCGGTCGCGGCGACTCTGCGGTTCGCGTCACCAACGGCAAGCCGACCACACTCAAGACCTGGCGAGAATCGATCAAGGTGATCAGTGACCTCGCCAACGGTCGCAGCACCGAATACAACGGCTCGACCATCACGCTTCCATGGGCATCGAAGAGCGAACTCGAGGTGTGGGGCGCCGGCTACGGGCCCAAGGCGCTGAAGCTCATCGGCGAGAACTGCGACGGCTTCATCCTCCAACTGGCTGATCCATCGATCGTGAAGTGGATGATCGACGCAGTCCGGACTGCGGCATCGGACGCCGGTCGCAATCCCGACGATCTCACGATGTGCATCGCCGCGCCGGCCTACGTCGGCGACGACCTTGCCTACGCCCGCGATCAGGTGCGATGGTTCGGAGGGATGGTCGGCAACCACGTCGCCGACATCGTCGATCGGTACGGCGACAGCGACGCCGTTCCCGCAGGCCCTGACCGACTACATCAAGGGACGCCAGGACTACGACTACAACCAGCACGGGAAGGCCGGCAACACCCATGCCGACTTCGTGCCGGACGAGATCGTCGACCGCTTCTGCCTCCTCGGCCCGGTCGAGGCTCAACTCGACCGTCTCGCCGAACTCGGCGAGCTGGGCGTCGATCAGTTCAGCATCTACCTGCAGCACGACGCCAAGGACCACACGCTCGCGGCGTACGGCGAGAAGATCCTCCCCGTCATGCAGGAGACGGCCTTGGCCAAGCAGTGAGGCTTGTCCGACGCAGTCAGGGCGCCCTTCGACAGGTCGTTCTCTTCGTCGTTGCGTTGGCCGGGGCGGCCGTGATGTGGGAGATCTACAAAGCCGTGGGCCCGGCCGACGGCGGTGACGTTGTCGGTTGGCGAATCATCCCGAAGACCAACGATCGGGTGATGCCGCACACATGGAGCATGGTGGCCGAGTTGTTCGACCCCGCCATCGGCAGCGGCGACCAGCTCGTGTGGCAGGTGCTTGTCGGGTATGCCTGGTACACGCTGCAGATGTCGCTTGGCGGTCTCGCGCTCGGGGCTCTGATCGGCATCGGTTTGGCCGTGCTGATGACCCGGTTCCGCATCGCCGAACGAGGCCTCTTCCCGTACGTGGTCATCTCCCAGACCATTCCCCTGATCGCTCTCGCCCCTCAGGTCACCGCCATTCGCGGCGCTCTCGGTCTGCCACAGTGGACTGCCGCCGTGGCGCTCGCCGCGTTCCTGTCGTTCTTCCCGATCTGCGTGTCCACCCTTCGTGGACTCCAGGCGGCCCCGGCCGCGTCGCTCGAACTCATGGACAGCTACGCAGCTGGCTGGTGGACCACGCTGCGCAAGCTGCGATTCCCGATGGCGGTACCCGCCATGGTGCCCGGCTTCAAGCTCGGATCGACCGCAGCCGTCATCGGGGTGATCGTCACCGAGATCACGCTCGGCGGTCTGCGTGGGGTCGGCTTCGCCACCATCGACTACAGCCAGAAGGTCACGTCACAGCCGGCGTCTGTCTATGCGGCCGTGTTCGCGGCCTCGGCGCTCGGATTGGTGATGTTCGGTCTCATCGTCGGAGTGGAGGCAATGGTGATGCGTGACCGACCTCGGGAGAAGCAGCCATGACGGTGAACCAACAGGGAGGCGTCGCTGATTCGAGGGCTGCGGTACGCGTCGCCGGCGCGTCGATGGTCTTCAACCTCGGTACGGGCAGCGAGATAGCTGCGCTCGACAACATCGATCTGGTTGTCGCTGATGGTGAATTCGTTTCCCTGATCGGGCCCTCTGGCTGCGGCAAGTCGACGCTGCTGCGGCTCATCGCCAACCTGCTCGAGCCAACGTCCGGCACGATCGTCGTCAATGCCAAGCCGGCGGGTCAGGCTCGACTCGATCAGGACTACGGCATGGCCTTCCAACAGTCAGGTCTCTTCGACTGGCGAACGGTGGCCAAGAACATCGAACTGCCGCTCGAGTTGAAAGGCTGGGACAAGGCCAAGCGAGCGGCGCGGGCTCAGGAGATGCTCGAACTGGTGAAGCTCCCCGACCGGGGCGGATACATGCCGTGGCAACTGTCCGGAGGGCAGCAACAACGAGTCGCCATCGCTCGGGCGCTCGCCGCCCACCCGCCGCTGTTGTTGATGGACGAGCCGTTCGGTGCGCTCGACGAGATGACTCGCGAGCACATGCAGGCTGAACTGCTGCAGATCTGCGATGCGACGAAGACCACCGTCGTGTTCGTCACCCACTCCATTCCCGAAGCGGTCTACCTGTCGACTCGCGTGGTGGTCATGTCGGTCGGCCCGGGGCGGATCACCGACGTGATCGACGTCGACCTCGGTGGTGACCGCACCGAGGAGATGCGAGAAGACGACAGCTTCTACAAGAAGATCATCGAGGTTCGCGAGGCACTCCGTGGTGCCGAACTCGGCGCAGAACACCGAGGCATCGAGGACCGATGACGGGTCCCACCGCCACGCGCAGGACGCTCGACACCGTCTGGCCGCCCTTCGTGTTCGGCGTCGGCTTTCTCGTGTTGTGGGAAGTGATCGTCGCCGGGTTCGGGATCAAGCCGTTCACCCTCCCGGCTCCGACCGCCATCTGGTCAGCGTTCATCGAGCGTTTCGATGACGTCGTCGAGCAGACGCTCGTCACCGGGACCAACGCCGGCATCGGCCTTCTGCTCGGGGTGATGGCCGGTGTGACGATGAGCTTCGTCACCGTTCGGTTCCGACTGCTCGAGGAGCTGTTGACGCCGCTTGCCGTTGCGCTCAATGCCGTCCCGATCGTGGTGATCGTTCCGATCCTCAACAACATGCTGTTCGGGACGACGAGCCAGGTGCCGAGGCGGTTGATGGTCGCTCTGATCGTCTTCTTCGTCGTCTTCGTCAACGTCAGCAAGGGCCTCCGGCAGGTGAAGCCGGCCCACCTCGAACTCATGCGCTCGTACGCTGCGTCTCCGGCCGAGATCCTGTTCAAGGTCCGGCTGCCCAATGCGCTCGGCTACTTCTTCACTGCCCTCAGGATCGCTGCGCCGTTGGCTGTCATCACGGCGTTCGTCGCCGAGTACTTCGGCGGGGTCCAGAACGGTCTCGCCACAGGTGTCCGGAATTCGTTGAATGGAAGCAAGGACGTGACCTGGGCCTATGTCATCGGCGCCTGTGCCCTCGGTCTGTTCTTCTACGCGATCTCCATCGGGCTCGAACGGGCCCACGCGAGAGGGCGGGCCGCAACATGAATCTGGATTAGCGTGAGGTCGTTCACGTCACAGCTGAGGCTCAGCCTCGAAGGGGAAGAGACATGAAGAGCAACTGGAAGGCCATCGCGGCAGGGTTGGCGGTCGCGTCGCTCCTCGCCGTTTCGTGCGGAAGTGACGAGGCAGCCGTCGACGCACCGGACAGCGGGGGAGACGACGCTGCTCCCGCGTGCGAGACAGTTGACACCGTGAGCTTGCAGCTCCAGTGGTTCACACAAGCTCAGTTCGCCGGCTACTACGCAGCGCAGGAGAACGGGTACTACGCCGACCAGTGCCTCGAGGTCGAGATCAAGGAGGGAGCAGTCGAGATCGTTCCCCAGTCCGAGCTGGCCAACGGCAACGCCGACTTCGCCATTGCGTGGGTGCCGAAGGCGCTCCAGACACGCGAGGCCGGCGCCGACATCGTCAACATCGCGCAGATCTTTGCCCGCTCGGGAACGCTTCAGGTCAGCTTCGCTGATTCCGGCATCGCTTCGCCCGCCGACTTCGAGGGTCGGGTCATCGGCAACTGGGGATTCGGCAACGAATACGAGGTCTTTGCTGCGATCGGGCAGGCCGGCCTCGACCCGGCAGCCGATGTCACGCTCGTCGGCCAACAGTTCGACATGATTGCGCTCCTCGAAGGCGACATCGATGCAGCCGAAGCAATGACCTACAACGAGTACGCCCAGGTTCTCGAGGCCATCAACCCCGACACCGGCGAGCTCTATCAGCCGTCTGACTTCAGCGTGATCAACTACCAGGACGAGGGCGTCGGGATGTTGCAGGACGCCATCTGGGCCGACGCGGCGAAGCTGGCCAACGACGAGGCGTACCGAGATCAAGCGGTTCGATTCGTTGCCGCTTCGCTGCAGGGCTGGGCCTACTGCCGGGACAACGTCGAGTCGTGCGCCACCATCGTCACCGGTGCTGGTTCGACCCTCGGTGCCAGCCATCAGCAGTGGATGATGAACGAGGTCAACCAGCTGATCTGGCCGGCTCCCGATGGCATCGGCGCCATCAACGAGGCCGACTGGAATCGCACGGTCGAGATCAGCCAGAGCACACCGAACCTCGACGGCGCCACCGTCCTGACTGCACCGCCGTCCGACGGCGCCTACACGAACGACATCGTCAGCGAGGCTTGGGCTCTGGTCGGCGACGATGCCGATCTGTTCGGCAACGACTACTCACCGGTCGAGGTGACGCTCAACGAGAACGGCGAGTGATGATTGCGGCTGGGGCCTCGGCGTGATGCCGAGGCCCCGAGGCCGCCAGAGCCTCATCCCTCTAACACCGATCGTCAACATCCCTGACTAGATCTTCCCGTGATCGATGACGACTCGAGCCCGAGCCTGATCCGCCATTTGTTGCGGTTGTGTTACGACGCCGTGCTACGGTCCGTCTTGTTCGGTCGAAAGGCGCAAGCCGAACATCTCTGTGCGGGCGGAGAACGAGGTCGTAATGACTCCATCCCTGATGCCGTTGGCTCCGATGGTCGATGCAGCATCGCCCACGCCCGGTGCGCTGCAGGCAACGCTGACCGGCGACACCGACACGATGATGGTGCTCGTCGTCCCGGTGGTGATCCGGATCGCGGCGGTGGTGTGCGTGGCAGTGGCGGCCAGTGGGGTCGTCCGCCGAGCCATCGGCCGAGTGGAGGACGAGCGGGCTCAGCAGCAGTTGTTGTTCTTCGGCCCCAAGCTCGTTCGGGTCTTCGTGATCATCGGGGGACTGGAGTTCGTCGGAATCGATGTTTCCGGCATGGCTGCCCTGCTGGCGACCGTGGGTGTCACCGGCGCCGTCGCTTTCACTCCCATCGGTCAGAACTTCGTGGCTGGAGCCATGATCACGATCGACGATCTCTACCGCGTCGGCGATGTGGTCACGGTTGCCGGCATCTTCGGACGCGTCAGGTACAAGTCGGTGCTGCGGACCGAGATGGAGCTGCCAGACGGCACGACGGCTTGGGTGCCGAACTCTCAGTTCCAGGAGCAGCAGGTGCTCAACCACAGCAGGCTCGGTGGCTGTCGGGTGTCGGTCGAAATCCCGCTCGATGGAACTCCCGATCGCGCCGCAGCACTCCGTGCCATGAACGATGCGCTCGATGACCTGACCTGGGGCAGTGCAGGTCGTCGACCCTTCGTCGTCTTCGAGCGGGTCGGGGGCGAAGCCATGTTCTTCAGGGCCTACGCCTGGATTGACGACCGCACGACCGAGCCGTATCACTGCGGCTTGCTACTCACGGCTCTCGTCGACGCGCTGGAAGGGGCCGGACTCTCGGTCGGTCAGACGACGAACCTCTCGATGGACCCGTCTTCCAACGTGTTGCCGGATCGCCGGTCCGTCCCCGAATGGTGAGTCGACGTCATGGAATGAGCAGCGATCGGATACGGGCACGGGCTGCTGCGTCGCCTGGTGTCTTGGCGATCTTGTAGCAGCCGACCGCAAGGGCGAGCGACAACGCTCGTTCGACCATGTTGCGCCCCGACCCGTAGGCATCGGCCACTCGTTTTGCGTTGCCGCCGATGAGAACGTCGAGCCGCCAGGGAGCGTCGGCGGATGGCCGGCACCACAGGTTGTTTCCCGCCCCGGCGGATGGGTCATCGAGCGATTGCCGATCCCAGCGTGTCAGGACGCCATCGGAGGCGACGTGGATGTCCCACCCGTCCAGGAAGCGACGGAGTCGGCGTGCATCGCTCCGCGTGATGCCGATGTCGATGTCGTCGTGGAGACGCCAACTCCGTTCGAGGTGGGCCTCGAGTGCGTGCCCTCCCGCCAGCCACCACCGGAACGTCGCGGGGCCGAACAGGTCGACGACTTCGGAGACGGACATCAGTTCCACGGTCCCAGCGTCTCGACTCCCACGGAGTCCGACGGTAGTGCGATCCGTCCGATCGGCCGCTTTCGTGAAGTCGTCTTCGTGGTGCGAACCCACTGGCGACCCGAGAAGCAGGCCGCACAAGTGGTCTAGCGTGGCGAACAGGGGGATGGGGTGACGTGTGAGCGTGACAACGGGAGGGGCCGTGTTGCCGTCTGGTGTCGTGACGTTCCTGTTCACCGACATCGAGAACAGTTCGGGTTGGTGGGAAGAACGCCCCACCGAGATGCGCACGGGACTGATCGCTCACGATGCTCTCGTCGCCGACGTCGTGGCCGAGCACGGCGGAGTAATCGTCAAGCACCTTGGGGACGGCTGCTGGGCGGCCTTCGGCTCCGCGAGCACAGCCGCGGCGGCAGCAATCGACTTCCAACACCGTCACCAGACCTCCGCGTCGCCGAGCGGACTGCAGCTCAGGATCCGGATCGGATTGCACACCGGTGAGGTCGAACCCACCGGCCATGACTACTTCGGACCCGTCGTCAATCGGGCGGCCCGTATCGCCGACCTGGCGAACGGCGATCAGATCGTCTGCTCGTCCTCGTCCGCGGCGCTGATCACAGGATTCGATCTGCGCAGCGAAGGACTACACGAGCTCCGTGGCATCGGCGTCGACGAGATCCACATGCTGCTCAGCGACGACGTCGTCACCGACTCGAAACCTCTTCGACGACCCGTCACACCCACCCACCTTCCGAAGCCGAAGACATCGCTGATCGGCCGCGAGCTCGACATCGAGCGGACGTTGGGCTTCGTCGTCGACGATGAAGTGTTGGTCACTGTGCTCGGACCCGGCGGCGTCGGCAAGACGAGGCTCGCAGTCGAGGTCGGCACCCGGGCGGTGGAGCACTTCCGCGGTCAGGTCCACTTCTGCGATCTCGTTCCCGCCGCTGATCGAGATGCGGTGGTCGAGACGATCGCCGAGACCGTGGGGGCGCGTCGCCAACCCGGCATGGACCTGATCGACTCGATCGCGGACTACCTCGCCGATCGACGTGAACTCGTGATCCTCGACAATTGCGAGCACGTGATTGACACCGTGCGCGAAGTCGTCACCCGTCTCCTCGACACGAGCGACGTCCACGTGCTGGCGACCAGCCGGGAGGCCCTCGGCCTGCCGGGGGAGCAGCAGGTCATCGTTGCCCCACTGACGCCGGAGACCGACGGTGTCGAGCTGTTCGTCGACCGGGCTCGACGCCTCGACCATCGTTTCGAGTTGAACGCGGCCAACCGCTCCGCCGTGGCCGACGTCGCGAGTCGGCTCGATGGCATCCCTCTGGCGATCGAGCTCGCTGCGGCGCGAATTCGATTGATGGCGCCGGGCGAGCTCGCCGAACGCCTGCGAGATGGGCTCACCGCGATCGGCCGGGTCGTCCACGGGGATCGACACGAGACGCTGCGGGCGACCGTGCGGTGGTCGTACGACCTGCTCGCACCCGCCGAAGCGGCGCTGTTCACGAGGCTGAGCGTGTTTTCGGGTGGGTTCGACCTCGCCGCCGCGGTCGCCGTGTGTGGAGACGACACGTTGGTTCGGACCGATGACGTCTCCGAACTCGTGCTGGCGCTGCTCGACAAGTCGATGCTGACCAGCGACAACATCGACGGTCACCAGCGGTTTCGGATGCTCGAGACGCTGCGCCTGTTCGCCGACGCGGAACTCGATGAAGGTGGGGGCGCAACCGCAGTCCGGACCCGTCACGCTTTCTACTACTGCGAGCTGGCACAGCTCGAGGGTGGTCGGCTCTTCGGCTCGACCGAGCCCGAGGTCTGGCGAGTGCTCGACACCGAGTGGTCCAACTTCAGAACCGCGCTCGACACCTTCGAGGCGAACGACGATCTCGACAGTGGTGCAGAACTGGTGGTCGCGCTCGTGTGGTTTGCCGCGATGTCGATGCGGTTCGAACTCTTCGGCTGGGCCAAGGAGTTGCTCGCCGTCGACGGCGTCGACCGTCACTCGCGTTACACCGATCTGTGCGGTGCGGCCGCAGTCGGTTCGTATTTCACCCTGGACGGGCGGGTCGACGAACTGGCCGAAGCGGGCCTGGCCGTCGATCCGTCCGACCCCGAAGGGTTCTGCCGGTGTGCGCTGGCGTCAGTGTTCCTCAACAACGTGCACACACCAGAGGCGAGCGACGAACTCACCTCGGCCTGGCTCGCCACCGACCCGCAGCACGCCGGCGGCAAGATCTGGGCCCACGGGTTCCGGACCTTCCACCTGTGCACCCACGCGCCAGGGCCGGCGATGGTCGAACACGCCGAGGTGCTGCGTGACCTGGCCGCCGATTCCGGCAGCATCACCGTGCGATGCATCGCGGCATGGGCGAACGGGCAGGTCCAGTCCTTCACCGATCTCCAGCTCGGAATCGAAACGTGGCGCAACGGGCGCGACTGGGCGCGGTCGATGCCATCGAACCACCTGCTCGATCAACTGCTCGTTGGCCTCGAGCTCCACGTCACGGCGCGGCGCGGTGAACTGCTGAGCACGCTCGAAGGATGTCGCAACGCCCTCAGCGAGGCGCTCGATCAGCACTACTACGCCGGAGCGAGCCATCTCTTCGGCGTGACGGCAATCGCCCTGAGCCGGGCCGGTGACGCCCAGACGGGTGCTCGTCTCGTCGGAGCGATGATGGAGATCGGACACCTCCCGCGGCGCAACGCGAGACGCGATCTCGAGTCGGCGCTCGGCGACGACCTCGACCACTTCGTCGGCCTGGGTCGCGGTCTCGGCGTGACCCAGGCCGGGCATCTGGCGATCGGTGCGCTCGACCGTGCCCTCGACCGGGAACGAGGAGCCGGCGAGGGTCGACACTGATCGACCGGAAACGCTGATCAGTTGTTGAAGGCGTAAGCCGCTGACGGGAGGCCCAGCATCGGCTCGTGGTACGTCCGCTCGACGGGGTCCGTCCCGCCTGCACCGGTGACGACCATCAACGGCAGCAGATGTTCCTCGCGAGGGTGAGCGGCGCGGGCCGAAGGGGCATCCGCCCAATGCACCAGTCGCTCGGCGCGTTCATCGATCGGGGATCGCATCGTGTCGTCGAGCCACTCGTCGAACTCGTCCGCTTGCGAGACGGTCAGGCTGAAGCTGAGATCGTGGGTGCTGAGACCGGAGCCGATGATGACGACGTTGTCGTCGCGAAGGGCGGCCAGAGCAGAGCCGAACGCCAGGTGCTCGGCGGGGTCGAGTCCCCGCTTCAGCGATACGGCCACGACAGGCACGTCAGCCTTGGGCCAGCTGACCGCAATCGGGACGAACACGCCGTGGTCCCAGCCGTAGTTCGGATCCAGATGAGCGTCGATCCCTGCCCTTCCGGCGAGGTCGGCTGCGAGTGCTGCGACGTCGGGCGCACCGGGCGCCGGGTATTCGACCTCGTACGTGTGAGGTGGAAATCCGCCGTAGTCATAGATCAAGTGCGGTTGACGGCCGGACGCAATGCTGAACTCGGCGGCCTCCCAGTGGGCAGTGACGACGACGACAGCCTTCGGTTCCTGCGGGAGTGTCTGCGGCAGTTGCTCCAGGAAGTTGGCGAGCGACTTCCATCGTCCTCGTGGATCGTCCATGAACGGCCACGGGCCACCCCCGTGTGGGATGTAGATCGTGGGCTGTCGTGCGGAGGAGGAGTCCACTGGTTTCATCAGTTGCCGACCTTGACTGCCGAGATCTCGAGTTCGAGGGTGACCTTGTCACCGACGAGGACGCCGCCGGCATCGAGGGCGGTGTTCCAGGTGAGTCCCCAATCCTTGCGGCTCACCACAGCAGAGCCTTCGAGCCCGAGACGAGTGTTACCCCATGGGTCGACGGCGGTACCGGTCAGCTCGAGATCGAAGGTTGTGGGCCGGGTCACGTCTTTGATCGTGAGGTCGCCGGTGACGCGGTAGTTGGATGCGTCGACGGCCGAGATGTCGGTGCTGACGAAGCCGATGGTGGGGTAGGTTTCGACGTCGAAGAAGTCTCCACTGCGAAGGTGGCCGTCGCGGTCGTCGTTGCGGGTGTCGATGCTGGAGGTCTGGATCGACACGGTCAGGCTCGACTGCGTCGGGTCCGTGGTGTCGAATCGGCCGGTGCCTTCGAAGTCGTTGAATGCGCCTCGCACCTTCGTGACCATGGCGTGACGAGCAACGAATCCGACCCGGCTGTGGGTGGCATCGATGTTGTAGGTGTCGGTTCCGATTGCTGATGTGGTGGTCATCATGTCTCCAGGGATTGGTTGATGTGTCATCTACGCTAGGGGACGAATGGATGATACATCAACCAGTTTCGGTGTAGGATCGGTCACATGAGCGAAGTGCCGTGGTTGAACGAGCGTGAGGAACGGGCGTGGCGGGCCTTGCAGGTGATGAACATGCGCGTCGACGCCGAACTCGCACGACGGTTGGCCGCAGAGTCGAACCTGTCGTATCCGGACTATCAGGTCTTGGTCGTGCTGACCGGTCGACCCGATGGGAGGATCCGCCTGTTCGAGCTGGGTGGGTTGCTGGGATGGGAGAAGAGTCGCCTCTCGCACCACATCACCCGAATGGCCAAGCGGGGGCTCGTCGGCAAGGAGCAGTGTCCGACGGATCGCCGAGGCGCCTTCGTCGTTGTCACCGACGACGGGCGGGCCGAGATCGCCGCCGCCGCCCCTGGGCATCTTGCTGCCGTCCGCGACCTCTTCGTCGACCACCTCTCGATCGACCAACTCGACGTAATCGCCGAGGCTGCCGAAACCGTCCTCTCCGCCACTGAGCCGCTCAGTCGCAGTGACGGTGGATCTTGATTCCCCGCCAGCCGCCAGCCGCCGGCTCGAACCTGTAGTTCCACTTCTGCCCGGAACCGTTGACCCGTGAACCGGTAGCCAGGTCGCGGGTTGCTCAGCCGGCCTCAGAGGGCGAGTAGAAGCGCTCCCGGGCCCACAGTGCGACGTAGACGAGGGCGACGAGAACGGGCACTTCGATCAGGGGACCGACAACCCCGGCGAGGGCTTGGCCGGAGTTGACCCCGAAGACACCGATCGCGACCGCGATCCCGAGTTCGAAGTTGTTGCCTGCGGCCGTGAAGGCCAGCGTGGCGTTCTTCTCGTATGTGAGTCCGATTCGGAGGCCGAGAGCAAACGATGCGGCCCACATGATGGCGAAGTAGGCCAGCAGCGGGAGGCCGATTCTCGCGACATCGGCAGGTTTGTCGGTGATGGTCTCACCCTGCAGGGCGAACAGGATGGTGATGGTGAACAGCAGGCCATACAGGGCCAGCGGCCCGATGCGGGGAAGGAACGTGTTCTCGTACCAGTCGATCCCGGGTCCGGCCTCGCCCCATCGCCTGGTGAGGTAGCCGGCGGCCAGCGGGATACCCAGGAAGATGAGGACGATCTTCGCGATCTCCCACATCGACACGTCGAGTTGAGCGGTGTCGAGCCCGAGCCAGCCAGGGAGCAGTTCGAGGTAGAAGTAGCCGAGCAGGGCGTAGGCGACGATCTGGAACACCGAGTTGAGAGCCACGAGTACCGCGGCGGCTTCGCGGTCGCCGCAGGCAAGGTCGTTCCAGATCAACACCATTGCGATGCAGCGGGCCAACCCGACGATGATCAGCCCGGTCCGATAGTCGGGGAGGTCGGGGAGCAGCAGCCATGCCAGAGCGAACATGAGCGCCGGCCCGACCAGCCAGTTCAGAACCAGAGAGCTGGCCATGAGTTTCCGGTCGGCGGCGACCTCGTCGATCTTGGAGTATCGGACCTTGGCCAACACCGGGTACATCATCAACAGCAGACCGATCGCGATCGGCAGCGACACCGTTCCGATCTTGACCGTGTCGAGCCAATCGTTCAGGTCAGGGACGAGCCGTCCCAGACCGATACCGGCACCCATGGCGGCGATGATCCACACGGGCAGGAAGCGGTCCAGCATCGAGAGGCGCTCGAGAACGGGAACCTCGGGGTCGTTGATCATCGGGCTGCTCAGTGTCATCGGCCGCTCAGTATGGCGGCGATGGCTGCTTTCGAGGGGACCCGGCCGGCGACGACGACTTCGTCGTCGATCACCAACGCCGGGGTTGCCATGACTCCCCACGAGGCGATCTCACCCGGGTCCGTCACCTTCTCGAAGTCGGCGGCGAGGCCGAGCTCGTCGACGGCTTCGTGCGTGAGGGCTTCGAGTGCTTGGCACTTGGAGCAGCCAGTGCCGAGGATCTTGATTTCCATCTTCTTCTCCTTCAGACGACGAGGTTGAACAGGTAGCCGGTGGCGAGGATCCCGACCGCGACCACACCCACGTAGGTGGCGATCAGCTGCTTCTGGAGAACACGGCGCAGCAGGATCACTTCGGGGGCGGACAGGGCGACGACGCTCATCATGAATGCCAGCACCGTGCCCATCGGGAGGCCTTTGTCGTGGAGCGCTTCGACCAAGGGCAGGACGCCGGCTGCGTTGGAATACAGCGGGACACCGAGTCCGACGGCGACCAGCACACCCCACCCACCCGACGACGCATGGTCGGCGATCCAGGCTTCGGGAACCCAGCCGTGGATCGCCGCGCCGAGGGCGATGCCGACGAGGAGATAGGGCCAGATCTTGCGGAGGATCGTCGCGACTTCCTCCCGTCCCATGGCGATCCGATCGTCCCAGGTGAGACCGGCTGCAGGGTCGATCACCTTGCCGCGGAGTCGGGTTTCGAACACGAATGGCTCGACCCAGCGTTCGAGCTTCATGCGGCCGAGAACGAATCCGGCGACGATCGCGATGGTCATTCCGCCGGCGACGTAGAGGATGGTGATCTTCCAGCCGAACAGGCCGAGGAGCAACACGATTGCCACCTCGTTGACCAGCGGGCTGGCGATCAGAAAGCTGAGGGTCACTCCGAGGGGAACACCTGCTGCGACGAACCCGATGAATGCCGGCACTGCCGAACACGAACAGAACGGGGTGACCACGCCGAGCCCGGAGGCGAGAACGTTCCCGACGCCCTCGCGGCGGCCCCCCAGCAGCGCCCGGGTGCGCTCGACCGACATGAAACTGCGGAGCACCGTGACCACGAAGATCACGCCGGTCAGCAACAGGGCGATCTTGGTGACGTCGTAGAAGAAGAAGTGCGCCGATTCGGCGAATCGGGTGTCGGCGTCGAGCCCGATCGTGTCGTACAGCAACCAGTCCCAGAACGGTTCGTTCAGCCGGTACAGCACGAGCCACAGCGCACCGGTTGTGCCCAAGGTCAGCCACCGTCGTTGGCGGCCGGCAACGTCAGGGGGTCGTTCAGCGACCGCCATCAGACCGGGACCGCTTCGGGAACAAGCGTCTCGGTCAAACGCTCGAGGACTTCATGGGCAAGGGAGTAGTCGATCCATCGGCCACGGCGCTCGCTCGTGATCAGGCCGGCTTCTCGGAGTGTCTTGAGATGGTGTGACAACAACGACGGCGACACATCTGCCACGTCGCTGAGCACACACGCACACCGCGTGCCCTGACGCAGTTCGTTCACGATCGTCCACCGCACCGGGTCGCCCAGTGCTCTGAACACTTCAACCATCATTGAATCGTCCACGGTCCGATGCTGCGCTCACGACGCGATTCGTTCCAGGGGCGAAGGTCCTGCGTTTGGTCAAGAGCGGAAGCGTCGTCTCGCGTTCACGCGACGGCGTCGAGGGTCTCCCTGGCGATGGCCAATGCCTCGTCGGTGGGGACCACCATGACCTTGACTGGTGCCTCCGCCGTCGAGATCACACGCTCGCCGCCGTCGATTGCATTCCGGGCCGGATCGATGTCGAGGCCCAGGAATCCGAGTCCGTCGGCGACCCGAGCTCGGATCGTCGCATCGTGTTCGCCCACACCGGCGGTGAAGGTCACGGCGTCCACTCCGCCCATGATGGCGGCGTACGCCCCCAAGTAGTGCTTGATGCGACGCACGTAGACGTCGATGGCCAGTTGCGCTGCGGCGTTGCCGTCATCGGCAGCGGCGTGGACATCGCGCAGGTCGCTGTGGCCGGAGAGCCCGGTCAGGCCGCTGTGTCGATTGAGCATGGCATCGACTTCGTCGACCGACATTCCGGCCTCCCGCTGCAGGTACAGCACGATGGCGGGGTCGATGTCGCCCGATCGGGTGCCCATCACCAGTCCCTCGAGAGGGGTGAGGCCCATGCTGATCGCCACCGGTCGACCGCCGGCGATGGCGGCCGCCGATGCGCCGTTCCCGAGGTGCAGAACGACTTGACGGAGGTCGCTCCGATCGAGCAGCTCGGCCGTCCGACCCGACACGTAGCGGTGTGAGGTCCCGTGGAACCCGTAGCGTCGGATGCCGTGCTCGGCTGCCACGTGTCGGTCGATCGCGTAGGTGGTGGCCACTTCCGGCAGCGCAGTGAAGAAGGCGGTGTCGAAGACGGCCACGTTGGGTGTGTCGGGCAGGGCGGCCCTCGCCACTCTGATGCCGGCGATGTTGGCCGGATTGTGCAGCGGGGCGAGGGGTGACAGTCGTTCGACCGCGGCCTCGACGGCGTCGTCGATCAGGGTCGGTGCCGAGAATTCGAGCCCGCCCATCACCACTCGGTGACCGACTGCGGCCAGCTCCGACTCGGCCAGGTCGGGGCCGTGGCGAGCGAACGCCTCGAGTACGTGCGCCACGGCCTCAGCGTGGTCGGATGCCTCGACCGGCCGGTCGAACTCGTCGTGGCCGCTCGCATGGTGGAGGCGGGCCCCCGGCCCGCCGATGCGCTCCACCTGACCCTGTGCTCGTCGCCGGCCGGTGTCGGGCTCGACGAGTTCGTACTTGACCGACGACGAACCGCAGTTGAGGACGAGAACGACCGGGCCGTGACTCAACGGTCGATCGCTGCTGCTTGGGCGGCGGTGATGGCCACCGTGTTGACGATGTCGCGCACGGTCGCGCCTCGGGAGAGATCGTTGATCGGCTTCGCAAGACCCTGCAGGACCGGTCCGATGGCGATGGCTCCCGCCGAGCGCTGCACGGCCTTGTATGTGTTGTTGCCGGTGTTCAGATCGGGGAACACGAAGACCGTGGCCCGTCCGGCAACCTCTGAGCCTGGCATCTTCGACGATGCCACGCCGGCGTCGATGGCGGCGTCGTACTGCACCGGCCCCTCCACCTTCAGGTCGGGCCGTCGCTGACGAACCAGGGCAGTGGCAGCCCGAACCTTTTCGACGTCGGCGCCCGATCCCGACTCGCCGGTGGAGTACGACAGCATTGCGATCCGGGGGTCGACGCCGAATCGGGACGCCGTGTCCGCCGAGGCGATGGCGATGTCGGCGAGTTGATCCGACCGTCGGCTCGGGAATGATCGCACAGTCGCCGTAGACCAGCACTCGGTCGGCCAGGCACATGAAGAACACAGACGACACGACGTCGACGCCGGGCTCGGTCTTGATGATCTCGAACGATGGCGTGACGGTGTGCGCCGTCGAGTGCGTGGCGCCGGACACCATGCCGTCGGCATGACCCAGGTGGACCATCATCGTGCCGAAGTAGGACACGTCGCGCATGATGTCGAGCGCCGGGTCGAGGCTCATGCCCCGGTGTGATCGCAGATCGGTGTAGATCCGGGCGTACTCCTCGCGGCGTTCACTCGTTGCCGGATTGACGATGTCGACGTCGTCGAGGCGGAGGCCGAGCGCAGCGGCGCGAGATCGTACGGCGCCGGGGTCGCCGAGGATCGTGAGGCGAGCCACGTCGCGGGCTCGGAGGGTGGCGGCGGCCTGGAGCACACGGTCGTCCTCGCCTTCGGGTAGCACGATGTGACGCTGCGCCGTCCTGGCGAGTTCGATCAGGGACAGCTCGAACATGAGCGGCGTGACCGCCGTTGTGCGAGGGATGCCTTCGAGGACCTCGACGACGTCGGCGCCGAGGTGGTTCTCGAAGGTGGCGAGGGCCCGTTCGATCCGCCGCGTCGATGATCTCGACAACGTGGCGTGGGTGGCTGCGATGGCGGTCGCAGTGTCGAAGGAATCCAGCTCGGTGGAAATGAGCGGAAGGTGGGCGTCGATTCCGGCGATCAACCGGGCCACATCGGATTGGGGGACGAACCCGCCGGTGAGGACGACCGCCGACACGGTGGGGGCATCGAGCGAGGCACAACTGGCGGCCAGGGCCAACAGCACGTCGGAGCGGTCGCCGGCCGCGATGCAGAGTTGACCGTCCTCGAGGTACCCGAGCACGTGCTCGACGTTCATGGCGCAGATCAGCGTGTCGAGGTAGACCCGTCCGAGGAGGTGATCGTCGCCGGCGATGAGAGAACCGTCGACCGCCGCCAGTGCGTCGGAGACCTGCGGGGCCGCCACGAGCGGATCCTCGGGAACGACCCAGATCTTCACCGGCTCGTCGCCGCCGCAGCGGTGCCGCTCGAAGTGTTGACGGACACTGGGAACGGCGTCGGGATCGACCCGGTTGACCACGACGGCCAGGACGGAGGCGTGGGCATGACGGAGCTCGTTGATGGTGAGGTCGACCAGGTGCCCGATGTCGTCATGCTGACGAGCGCGTGCACTGACGACGGCCACCACGGGTACCCCGAGGTTGGCGGCGATGCGACCGTTGACGCCCAGCTCGATGGGGCTGGCCACATCGCTGTAGTCCGACCCGACCACGATGACGGCGTCGCACCGGGCGGCGAGCTCGTGATACGTCTCGAGGAGGGATGCCATCGCCGCATCAGCGTCATCATGCACGTCTTCGTACGTGACACCGACCGCCGACGGGAGCGGAGGGTCGGATCGGTTGGCCAAGAGGTCGATGATCTCGTCGGGAGCATCGGCGTCGTTCACGACCGGGCGGAACACGCCGACTCGGCCGACCCGGCGGCTCAGGGCGTCGACCAGACCGAGGGCAACGAGCGACTTGCCGCTCCGGCCCTCGGCCGCCAGGACGAACAACGCGCGGGACGGTGGTGGTGTCATCGGCTTCGACCGTACCGCGCAGTCTCCCCCGACTCTCGGGCTGGTGCCGCGCGACGTGTCGACATCGAGGCGCTCATTTGTTGAAGTGGGCTGCGTTGCCGATGGCGTACGTCCGAAGCATCGCAAGGACGGCACTGGCGACATGATGATTGGGTTCTCGACGGAGCACGTAGATTCCCAACACGTCGGCGAGGTCGGCGGCCGAGACCGGGTCGCCGTCGGCCAGGATCTCGCCTGCGAGCGCTGGGAGAATCCGGAGTGCCCGTTCCGGCGAGCCCCTCAGCGCGACGTCGACTTCTTTGGCGATGTTGAATCGTTCTGCCATCGAGGACCGCCGATCAACCGATCCGGGCGAGCTGTCCGCCGTCGACGGGCAGGATCACGCCAGTGACGAATCTGGCTTCGTCCGAGGCGAGGTAGAGAGCCGCATAGGCGGTGTCCCATGCCGTGCCCTGTCGGCGACCAAGGGGGACCATGCGGTTCCGCGACTCCCGTAACTCGTCTGGGTCGATGTCGAGTGCGCTGCTGTGACCTCCGATCGCCATCGGTGTGTCCATCAACCCCGGCATGATCGCATTCACGCGGATGCCGTGTTTGAAGTTGGCCGTGGCCAGGTGATGGGTGAGGGCATTGACGGCAGCCTTCGACGACTTGTAGGCAGCCAGGGGTGTCGAGGCAGTCGCCGCGACCGACGAGATGTTGACGATTGCTCCGCCGCCGGCGGCCCGCATGGCGGGGATCAGGTGTTTGCAGGTGAGATACATCCCCGTGACGTTGACCTCGAAGATGCGTTCCCAGATCTCGCGGTCGAGGCTGGTGACGCCACCGTCGCCGGTGCCGATTCCAACGTTGTTGTGGAGGATCGTCGGCGGCCCGAGACGCTGGATGCACACCGAGGGCAGCGAGGCGAGGTCGCTCTCGACTGTGATGTCAGCTCGATGAGCGACAGCGGTTCCCCCGGCCGCTTCGATCAACGCCACGGTCTCTGATGCCGCGTCCTCGTTGCGATCGACCGCAAGCACCGTTGCCCCTTCACGGGCGAAGAGCAGGGCAGTGGCTCGGCCGTTTCCCACCGTGTCGTCGTCCGGCCCGCTGCCCGGCGACTGCCCGGCGCCCACAATGATGGCGACCCGTCCTTCGAGACGTCCGGATCCTGGTCGATCAGCCAGCGCATCGATCATGCTCAGCAAAGTAGCTCGTCGACGGGTTTGTCTGGTCAAGCGGCGGCACAGATCTACCGATGTAGAAGCATGCGCCGCCGTCTTCTTCTCTTGTTCGCGACCTTCGCGCTCCTCGGCGCAGCGTGTTCCCCATCGCCCGAGACGATCGTGGCCGGAACCGGAGAGTCGACAGCGGTCGACACGACCGTGCCCGGTCAGCGGCCGGTCGACGAGTCGGCCGCGACTGAGCGGCGAGGGGGACGAACAACCGTCTGAGCAGGATCCCCCGGTCCTGCAGCCCGTCGACGAACCGACGACCACCGTCGTCTCCGAGGCTGTACCCGAGCCGGATCCGATCCCGGTCGATGAACCGGCTCCATCGTGGCGGGACCGACCGCTGGCGCGAGTTGTTCTCACTGGTGATGACCGGTCGGTGCTCGGCCTGGCTTCCGGCTGGGAGGTCGACTGGGTCGACTTCATCGAAATCGACGATCAACGGAGAGGCGAGAACGAGATCTGCGGTGAGGCGGCACCGCAGCAGAAGTCCTATTTCGTTGCGTCGTTCGAGGAGCGAGCGTTGGGCATGGAACTCGAGCTCAACGTGATGCCGGCGACGAGTGTCGCGACCGCAGCTTCAGACTTCCTCACCGCCCTGGAGCTACTGGTCACCTGTCCCGATCTCGAGGAGGAGTACGCGGCCGTCTCCATGGCGATCGTCGCCGTCGATGTCAAGGGTGCCCACCAGTCGATTGTCATTGCCGGCACGGACGCGACGTCGCCGACCGAACCGATCGGGCTCACTCTGGCCGCGGCCGAAGTGGACGGTCATCTGTTCATGGCCTTCGTTGCTCAGGACAAGGGCTCGCCGGCGCCCGGCGACATCGACCTCGCCGTCGCTGCCCTGGAGCTCTCGATCTCTCGTCTCTGACCTACGACTGCTTCGGTTGCCGTGGGTAGCGTTGCACGATGGCCTCCTCCCCGCTCGACGGCAACCACATGGCGGCGATTGCGGGGGCAGTAGCCGCGCTCGTGTTCGTCGGCGCCGTCGCCGCCTTCTTCACCCTGACCGGTGGCGATGACTCGGTCGTCGCAGTTGACGCAACCTCGACGTCCAGCACGGTGTCGCCCGATGATGAGCCAACCGTCGACACGACCTCGACCTCGACCTCGACCACGGCGCCGACCACGACCTCGACGACGGCTTCGCCGACGTCGGGCACGGAGGCCGTTGGTGGTGCGCCAGACATTGCAGAAGGCGAACCGGCCTCGCTGCCCACCTTCCTCGATGGTCTGACCGTGCGTGTCGACGAAGAAGTCAAGTTTGCAGCGGGCGGAACCTCGGCCACCCTTGACGGCGCTGTCGTTCTCGGCGAGCGGGACGTTTACCGGCTCGGAGCCCGGGAGGGACAGACCATGGAGTTGACGATCACTTCGCTCGAGGAAAACGCTGTGTTCGACCTCCTCGCTCCAGACGGATCGATCATCGAGACCGAGGTCATGGCCAGCGAATCCGATTTGCCCGCGAGCGGCGACTATTTCGTGGTGGTCGGCGGCACCCGCGGCAATGCCACGTACGAGCTGACCATTTCGATACCGGCTTGAACGATGGTCGAGCGCTCGTAGTGTCTATTCCATGGCCGGCTCACCGACTGCCCCGCTCGACGAACGCCGAATCGTTGCCGTTGCGGGCGAGTTGGTCGACGAGTTCGGACCGGACGAACTGACCCTGACGAGTGTCGCCGACCGCCTCGGCGTGACACAGCCTGCCCTGTACCGCCATGTCGATGGCCTGTCGGATCTGTGGCGAGCCCTCGGCGTGTCGACGCGAGAGATGCTTGCCGAGCGGCTGGCCGAAGCCGGCGTCGGGCGGACAGGTGAGGCGGCTGTTCGATCGATCGCCGAAGCGTGGCGCCAGTTCGGTCGAGACCACCCGGGTCGATACCGCTCGACCGATCGGCATGCGGTCTCGGGAGACGACAGTCTCGAGCGGGCGGCCGGACGAACCATCGATCTGATCGAGCGAAGCTTGGCCGGGTTCGGCCTGAGCGAGACGGCCACGACGGGCGCAGCGCACACGCTGCGCAGTGCCGTTCACGGATTCGTGGCGATCGAGATCGTCGACGGGAACCCCGATCCCACGATTGCCGACCAGTCCTTCGATCATCTCGTCGGCCATCTCTGTACCGCGTTCGCGGCGGCCGCAGGGCGGGCCGCTCCAACTGGGCAGTGAGGACATCTAACTTTGCGCTAGACGGTATAACTGCATCGACGTATACTTCCCGCAGGGTCTGTCGGTTGACCCTCCGGAGGTACTTCTCGTGCTCAAGATCCACTGGTTCCTGCCAACGGGCGGCGATTCCCGTGACGTACTCCCCGACGGCGAGGATGCCCACAGCCGTGCTCCCTCACACGAATACCTGGCCCAGATCGCCATTGCCTGCGATCAGCTGGGTTACGACGCCATGCTCACTCCATGTGGCACCGGTTGCGAAGACGCGTGGTTGGCGACCTCGTCGCTGATTCCCCTCACGAAGAGGATCAAATTCCTCGTGGCCTTCCGTCCGGGTTTCATGTCGCCGACCCTCGCTGCCCAGATGGCCTCGACCTATCAGCGCATGTCGCATGGACGACTGCTGCTGAACGTCGTCACGGGAGCCGAACCGCGCGAGCTCAATCGCTTCGGAGACTGGCTCGACAAGGACAGCCGGTACGAGCGGACCAGCGAGTTCCTCGAGATCATGAACCGTGCCTTCACCGGGGAGCCGTTCGACTTCGAGGGGACGTACTACAACGTCGCCGGAGCGACGACTCGAGAAGTTCCGGACACCGTGCCCCCGATCTATTTCGGTGGCGCCTCACCCGCAGCCCAGCAAGTTGCCGCCAAACACGTCGACGTCTACCTCACCTGGGGCGAGCCGCCGGCCATGGCCGCAGAGCGGATCGAGTTGATCAGGAAGCAGGCGGCAGACCACGGTCGCGAACTGACCTACGGGATCCGCTTCCACGTGATCGCCCGTCGTACTTCGGCCGAGGCATGGGCAGTGGCCGACGCCATGCTCGAACACATCGACGACGCAGGCGATTGCGAAAGCACAATCCGACTTCGCCACAACGATGTCCGAGGGCCAGCGACGGATGGCAGAGCTCCATGGCGGTTCGCGTGCAGACCTGGAGATCCACCCGAACATCTGGGCCGGCATCGGCCTCGTCAGAGGAGGCGCGGGAACAGCCATCGTCGGTTCATACGACGAGGTCGCCGATCGGATCGCCGAGTACGCCGAGATCGGCTTCGACGAGTTCATTCTGTCTGGCTACCCCCACCTGGAAGAGGCGTTCTGGTTCGGCGAAGGCGTCATGCCCATCTTGCGCCAACGAGGCATGATCGACACCCCGGCGCACAACGCGTCGCCTGTGTTCTCCTTCCGCTGAGGGCGACCGGACGATGTGCGGTGGCCGGGTTCCGGGTTGCGCTCTCTTGACGTAGCGTCGAAACATGACGAGTATCCATGGCCGCGGCGCGTGCCGGCATCCTCTGCCTGCCGTCGATCGGTCGCCGTGGCCTTGGTGGCGGCTCTCACGGCGGCTTGCTCCGGTAGCTCGGACGACGCGATCGGTTCTGAGGCTGATGACACGATCGCAGAACCCGTCACCGCCAGCACTGTCGAGCCCATGGCGACGACGGACTCGACCGCTTCGGCCCAGGCCTACGCCACGATGGTGCTGGACGCCCAGCCGGTGGCGTACTGGCCACTCGACGACGTGGCGGCGATCGTGGCCGTCGACGCCGGCGTCAATGGTCTCGACGGTGAGTATCGAGGCGTCGATGGTCTCTCCCGCGGTGAGCCGCCGGCGGTTGTCGGATCGGGAACCTCGGTGCGCTTCGACGGGATCGCCGGATTCATCCACATCACCGAGGCCGGGACGGCCGCTGCCACGCTCCTTGCACCCTTCGAGGCGTTCTCGCTCGAGGCCTGGTTCCGTCCCGCCCGGCTCGACGTCGACCCCGGCGAGCCGACCTACCTGGCCCGCTGGCGTTGGTATGGCTGGGGCCTCTATCGCTCGGGTGATCAGGTCGTCGCCGACGTCTGGGAGATCCCGACCGATGTGTCTGCTGGTGTCTCACCGATCGTCACGCGGCTCTGGTCGGACGACCTCGTCATCGACCGATGGCACCACCTGGTCCTGACCAAAGATGCCGAAGACGTGCTCTTGTACGTCAACGGGGTCGCCGTTGCCAGGCAGCCGAGCCAAGGCGACCTCTACGCTCCGGTGGTCGACCCTGCCGCGGACTGCTGCGGCATCGGCGGTTCCGTCGCACTCGGACGGGACGGCGACGTCGACGGCAACTACCTCGACGGATGGATCGACGAGGTCGCCTTCTACGCCCGAGTCCTCGATGCCGACGAGATCGCACTCCACGCCTCGTACGCACTGGAGTGACCGGGCGCCCGATGACGCGGGCCCCGTCGTTCAGTCGAGGGTTCGAATGCCGCGACACAACAGCCCGACCAGCTGATCGAACGACTGATCGAGGTCCTGGTCGAGGGGATGACCATCGCCGGTTTCGAGATGGCTGAAGCCGTGGAAGGCGCTGCGCAGCGCCCGTGCTGCGTCGACTCGCTGGACGTCGGTGAGGTCGTACTCGATGAGAGCGTTCGACAGGATCTCGACGATCCGATTGACCGCCGCTTCGAGTTCGGAGTCGCCAGCACACGGATAGCGATCAGTGGCTGCATACAGGCCCGGGTGTTCCGAGACCAGCGTCCGCCACGCCAGAGCCATGGCCCCAACCGCAGCATCGCCGGCGAGACCGACCCCGGACTCGATCAATCGCTGAGCCAGCATCTCGCGACCCCGAAGGCCGAGTGAGCGGATCAGCTCGTCGTAGCTTCCGACATGGCGATACAGCGCGGGCTGACTCGTGCCGAGCTCCTTCGCGACTCGGGTGAGTGTCACCGCATCGAGGCCCTCTCGATCGGCCAATCGGGCCGCGGTGTCGACCACGATCTCGGTCGTCAGTGGGCGCCGCTTGGTTCGAGAGTCGCTCATGTGTTCGTCATGGTCGCACGAAAGCGTCGTGCTGCCACCCCTTCCCCTGGTCGCTGCGGGTCGTGTTAGGGCGTATAACTATTCGTTATGTTAGCTTTCTGATCAGCGCCACGCACCTTGGAGATCGACCCAGATGAAAACCAGCCAGCTGCCGACCCGGGCCCGCGTCGTCATCATCGGCGGGGGAGTACATGGGGCATCCCTGCTCTATCACCTGACCCTCGAGGGTGTGAGCGATGTCGTGCTGGTGGAGAAGGCCGAGCTCACATCTGGGTCGACCTGGCACGCCGCCGGGCAGATCACCCGATCGGTCGGTGACTACACGACAGCGGCGTTTCATCACTACGCGATCCAGCTGTACGAACGGCTCGAAGACGACACCGGACAAGGCATCTCGTTCCATCAGCCCGGCGGGCTTCGGGTGGCCTACAACCGCGACGAACTCGATCAACTCAAATCCCATCTCGGCGCCGGTCGCTACCTCGGGTATCCGATCGAGCTGATCGGCCCGCAGGAGGCTGCGGTCCACAATCCCTTCTACGACTTCACCGACGTCCTCGCCGCGATCTGGACCGAGGGTGAGGGCCATGTCGACCCGAGCGGCGTGACCATGGCGTTGGCCGCTGGTGCGCGGTCTCGGGGCGCCACGATCAGTCGCCGCAATCGGGTCTCCGATGTGCGGGCTCTGCCATCGGGGGAGTGGGAGGTCGTGACCGAGAAGGGGACGATCACGTGCGAACACGTCGTCGACGCAGCCGGTTGTTACGCCCACCAGGTTGCGCTCTTCAACGGATTCCAGGTTCCCCAGGCCAACGTGCTCCACCACTACCTCGTGACCGAGGAAGTCCCGGCATTCGCCGCGAGCGATCGCGAGATGCCGGTGATGCGAGACAACCGTGTCGCCGGCTACATCCGGCAGGAGCAGTCCGCCGGCCTCATCGGGATCTACGAGCAAACAGGCGCCGAGAGCATCTGGGACGACGGCGTTCCATGGGAGGCGGAGAACCCGTTGTTCCCCGCTGACTACGACAAGATCGCACCCTGGTTGACCGAGGCCTTCGTGCGCGTCCCGGTGCTCGGGGAAGTCGGTATCAAGCGAGTCATCCATGGCGCCGTCACCCACACGACCGACGCCCACATGTTGCTCGGACCCGCTCCCGGGCTGCGGAACTATTGGTTGAACACCGGCTCGTCGATCGGTCTCGCCTGGGGTCCGGGCGCAGGTCGGGAGCTGGCGCGGTGGATCGTCCACGGCACGACCGAGCTGAGCCTGCGTCACTACGACCCTCGGAGATTCGGTTGGGCCGATCCCGAGCACGTCGCCGGCTACATACGGGACAAGTCGATCGAGGACTACGAGTGGATGTTCCGGGTGCACCCGCCGGGAGAGGAGCGGCTCGCCCACCGACCGGTGTGGACCTCGGGTGTGCACGATCAGCTCGTTGCCAAGCGGGCGAAACACGGCCAGACATACGGATGGGAACAACCGAAGTGGTTCGTGCCGGAGGATCGGCCACTCGAGGACGCCCATGGCTGGACCCGCCCCAGTTGGTTCGACGCGGTCGAGCAGGAGTGTCGAGCGGTGCGGGAAGCGGTCGGGATCATGGACCTCTCGGCGTTCTCGAAGTTCGAGGTCACCGGCCCGGACGCCCGCGACTTCCTGAATCACCTCACCACCGGCATCGTGCCGAAGACGATCGGCAAGATCGCCCTGAACTACGTGCTCACCGAACAGGGACGGATCGAAACCGAGGTCACGATCACGGCCTTGGGCGAGGAGCGCTACTACGTCGTGTCCGGACCGGTGAGCCATCGCCGAGACTTCGACTGGTTCCACCAACACCTGGCGCGCCACGACGGATCGGGGGACTACGACGTGACGATCGCTGACGTCACCCGTGACATCGGCACACTGGTCGTTGCCGGACCACGTGCTCGGACCTTGCTCGAGGCCTGCACAGACGATGATCTCTCGAACGAGAGTTTCGGCTTCCTTCGTGCCCGTGACATCACGATCTGCGGCATCGCCGTTCGGGCGCTGAGGGTCGGCTTCACCGGCTCGCTCGGCTGGGAACTCCACGCTCCGATGGGTCGGCTGAACGACCTCTACAACGGACTCTTCGAGGCGGACGAGCGGACAGGTTCGGGCCTCACCGACTTCGGCAGCCATGCGCTCAACTCGCTCCGTATGGAGAAGGCGTACCTGACGCGCGCCGAGCTGACGCACGACATCGGGCCATACCAGGCCGGTGTCGGCCGCTGGGTCCGGCCCGAGAAGGGGCCGTTCATCGGGCGTGACGCGCTCGACTCGGCGCCGACCGGGCCGGATTGGAGGCTGGTGTACCTCGAGGTCGACGTTGCCGATGGCCCGGAAGCGGCCGATTGCCTCGGTGGCGAAGCCGTGTTGCACGACGGCGAACCGGTCGGGCTCACCACCTCCGGCGGATTCGGCTTCACCGTTCGCAAGAGCCTGGCCTTCGCCTATGTTGCCGAAACCGCTGCCACCCCGGGGACCGAGCTCGAAGTGCTCATCCTGGGTGAGGCGCGGCCGGCCGTCGTTCTGGATGGGCCGGTTCACGATCCCGACAATGAAGAACTGCGGGCCTGATGGTGCCACCATCGCTTCCCGACCACGTCGACACACTCGTCGTCGGCGGCGGCATCGTCGGCGCCTCGATTGCCTACCACCTCACGAAGAACTCCGACCGGGAGGTCTTGCTGCTCGAACGGCATCAGATGACGAGCGGCACCACCTGGCACGCGGCCGGACTGGTGGCCCAACTCAGATCGACGGAGAACCAGACGAAACTCGCTCGCTACTCCCTCGAGCTCTACAGGAGCCTCGAAGCAGAAACCGAGCAGAGCACCGGTTTTCGTGCTCCGGGCGCCATATCGATGGCATCGACACCTCATCGGTGGGAGGAGCTTCGTCGCACAGCGGCCATGGCCCGCCATCTCGGTGTCGAGGCGCACGAGATCAGTGCGGCGGAGATCGGCGAACGCTCGCCGATGGTGGACGACCTGCCGATCTCCTCGGTGGCATCTGGCTTCCCGACGACGGCACCGTCGGTCCATCGGATTGCACGATGGCCTTGACCCGAGGTGCCAGGAACCGTGGGGCAACGATTCGGGAGGGTGTCGGCGTTGCCCGGCTCCTGGTCGAGGAGGCCAACGGGGTGCGGCGATGCAGGGGTGTTCTGACCGAGGACGGTCGGGAAGTCACTGCCGATGCTGTCGTTCTCGCCTGCGGCCTCTGGACTCGGCACTTGGCGGCGACGGCCGGAGTCGATGTTCCGCTCCAGGCTGCGGAGCACCATTACGTCGTCACCGAGCCGATCGACGGTGTTGATCCGGACGGACCGATTCTGCGAGATCCAGACCGATGGTCGTATCTGAAGCCCGAAGCCGGCGGATCCATGTTGATCGGGCTCTTCGAACCGATTGGACGGCCATGGCCCGCCGTCGGTCCACCACCCGTCGACCGACCGTTCATCTCGATGGACCCCGATCCCGACCATCTCGCGACGTGGCTCGGTCCGGCGTTCGATCGGATTCCGGCGCTGCACGACGCAGGCATTCGGCTCCTCTTCGACGGGCCCGAGAGCTTCACACCGGACGATGCCTACATCCTCGGCCAGGCACCGGATCTCGATGGTCTGTTCGTTGCTGCCGGCTTCAACTCGATCGGGATTCAATCTGCGGGTGGGGTCGGTATGGCGATCGCCCACTGGGTGGAGCATGGCGAACCGCCATTCGATCTGCACGATGTCGACATTCGTCGGTTCGAACGATTCCAGTCGACGGAGCAGTACCTGCGCGACCGCACCGTCGAGGTGCTCGGTCTGCTCTACGCCCCGCACTGGCCGCACCGCACCTTCGAGACCGCTCGTGGTATTCGCCGGTCACCGCTCCACGAACGGATGGAGGATGCCGGGGCCTGTTTCGCCGACCTCAACGGTTGGGATCGAGCCATGTTCTTCGCTCGGCCCGAGCTCGGCGTCGAGGCTCGTTACGACTACTCGTGGGGCCACCAGAATTGGCACGAGGCAACGGCCAAGGAACACGCAGCGGTGCGTGAGGCCGTTGGCCTGTTCGATCTGACATCGTTCTCGAAGACGTTGGTGCAGGGACCGGACGCAGGTGCGGTGTTGGATCACCTCTCGGCCGGAGCCGTCGACGGTCCGGTGGGAGGGTCGGTCTACACGCAGTGGCTCAATGATCACGGCGGGATCGAGGCCGACCTGACCATCAGCCGCGTCGCTTCCGATGCGTTCTGGGTCATCGGTGGCGCAGGCACTCGCCGTCGCGATCTCGACACGCTCGTGAAGGCGTTCCGGGGCCGGGCCGCTTCGGTCACCGATGTCACCGCGTCGTATGCCTGTATTGCCGTGATGGGTCCGTCATCGCGGGTGCTGCTCGAGGAACTCACGAGCGCCGATCTCAGCGAGGACGGCTTCCCGTTCGCCACGAACCGTGAGATCGACCTCGCCTCTGCACGGATTCTGGCCAACCGCATGAGCTACGTCGGAGAGCTCGGGTGGGAGTTGTACGTGCCGGCCGACTTCGCCGTCCATGTCTTCGACGTCATCACCGAGGCGGGAGCTGCTCACGGTCTCGAACTCTGCGGCTATCACGCACTCAACTCCCTGCGCTTCGAGAAGGGCTACCGGCACTGGGGGCATGACATCACGCCTGACGACACACCGATCGAGGCCGGACTCAGTTTCGCGGTCGCATGGGACAAGCCGGCGGCCTTTCGTGGCCGGGCGGCGCTCGAAGCACAACGGGTCGACGGCCCTGGCCAGCGCCTCATCCAGCTCAAGCTCTTGCAGGACTCAGGGACTGATGCCCAGCTTCTCCATCACAACGAACCCGTCTACCGCAGCGGCGAACGGGTCGGATATGTCACCGGTGGGATGTGGGGTCACACCGTCGATGCCGCCATCGGGATGGCCATCGCCATTCGAGGTGAACGGGGCGCGGGCGAGGTGGCCGACCGGGCGTGGGTCGAGGCCGGCGAGTGGGCTGTCGAGCTTCCCGGCGGCTTGGTGCCGGCCGAGGCCCAACTCAGACCCTGGCTTCGCTGACCCAAGACCTCATCTTCGGGTGAGTTCGACCGGCAGGTTCGTGTAGCCCTTCACGAATGACGAGAAGGTGCGGCTCGGTTCTTCTTTGACGGTGATTCGTTCGAAGCGACGGAGGACTTCCTCCCAGAGAATTCGAAGTTGGAGTTCGGCGAGGCGGCTACCCATGCAGAAGTGGATTCCGTAGCCGAACGAGAGGTGCCGATCGGCGTTGTGGCGTTCGATGTCGATGGCTTCGCCATCGGCGAACACGTCCTCGTCGCGATTGGCGGACAGGTACCACATCAGCACTTGGTCGTTCTTCAGGATCTGCTTGCCGCCGAGTTCAGTGTCGTGGTTGGCCGTCCGCCTCATGTAGGGGAGCGGCGTCTGCCAGCGGATGACTTCGGGCACCATCGAAGGAACGAGATCCGGGTTGGCGATCAGCTTGTCGTACTGATCGGGGAACGCGTTCAGCCCGTACACGCTGCCGGACATGGTGTTCCTCGTCGTGTCGTTGCCGCCGACGATGAGCAACAGAAGGTTGCCCAGATGGGCCATCGTCGGCATGTCCTTCGTGGCCTCTCCGTGCACGAGCATGGAGACCAGATCGTCGCCGGGATGTTCGCGGCGCAGGTCCCAGAGCTTCTCGAAGTAGTGAACGCACTCGATCAGCTCATCGCGCTTCTGTTCCTGGGTCTCGACGAGGCCGCCCGGCTCGGGGATGGCGAAGACGATGTCCGACCACCGGGTGAGCTTGCGGCGATCCTCGAAGGGGAAGTCGAAGAGGGTCGCCAGCATCATCGTGGTCAACTCGATGGACACGGTGTCGACCCAGTCGAAGGTCTCGCCCTCCGGCAGGGAATCGAGAACCGAGATCGTGCGTTCCCGAATGAGCGGCTCGAGGTTGCGCAGGTTCTTCGGAGCGGCGACAGATCGTACGGTGCTGCGTTGTTCGCCGTGGCGAGGCGGGTCCATCGAGATGAACGAGGTCATCTGCACGGCTCCGTTCGCCGGTCGTTCGGTGACCGGCGGACCGAGCGTGATGCCGCTGGCGGAGGAGAAGGTCTTCCAGTCGCCGTCGACGTGGCGAACGTCGTCGTGCTTCGTGATCGACCAGTAGCGCCCAGCGGCCGGAATCTCGTTGAAGTGGACAGGGTCCTCCTTGCGCAACCGCTCGAAGTGGCTCTGCCACCGGTTCTCGCTGAAGAGGTGGGCGTTGAGCGGGTTGATGTCCTCGAGAGCAAGCTCGCCGGCGTCGGGGACACTCGCCCCGTTCTCGGCCTGTTCCTGTTCAGGACTTCGGTATTCATTGCCTCGCCACGGCATCTGTGTGTTCGTGGTCTCGGTCATGGTCGGTTCTCCCGAGCGGTGGTCGCGCCCGCTCCACTGGTCTGGTTCTCGATGCTCCCATGGCCGTGCGGCTCCGGCAAAGCTGGAAGGCGAACGCGGCTCCCGCGCAGGCTAGGTTCGATCCTGAGAGCAAGCCGCGACAACTCCAACGTCTGTGAGATCCCATGCCATCCGACTTCGCGCTGAAGACCATGAACTGCATCCATCGCACGATGATGACCGTCAGCGGTGGAAGGCTCGGCTGGACCGCCGGCAAGATGCCTGTGCTCGAGTTGACGACAACGGGCCGCAAGAGCGGGGCTGCCCGATCCACGATGCTCACCTCACCATGGCAAGACGGCGAGCGCATGGCGATCATCGCGTCCGCCGGCGGCAACGACAAACACCCCGCCTGGTTCCTCAACCTCCGCGACAACCCTTCGGTCACGGTCCGCACCAACGAGGGGAGCTCGAAGATGGTTGCTCGTGTTGCGGCCGGCGACGAACGAGCCTCGATTTGGGAGGCCGTCACCGCCAAGTACAAGAACTACGCGGGCTACCAAACCAGGACCGAACGAGAGATCCCGGTGGTGGTGCTCGAACCGGTCGCCTGAGCCCCTGTCGGAGGTCAGGAACCCATAGACATGACGAGCGATATCGTGCCGTCGCTCGCCTCGTGACGAATGGACGCGAGCGTTTGGTACTCGTCCGAGTTCCACCACCGCATCGCGCTGTCGCGGTCAGGAAACCGCAGGATGACGCACCGGCTGTAAGTGGCGGGTCCTTCGAGAGCATCGGGCTCATCGTCGACGGCGAGCAGCTCTCCCTCGTACTTCTCGAAGATCGCGGAGAAGCCGGCCTCGTAGTCGGCGTACCTCGTGGGGTCGGTGATGTTCAGGTTGGCTGTGATGTAGGCAGTCATCAGTCCTCGACTCGATCGAACAGGCGGCGATGGCTCTTGGGCGGTGATGTTGAGTCTGTTCGATTCTCACGGGTTCTGCCTCGGTCGGCTTCACCCGTGGGTCTCCCGATCTGTCACGATGGTCGGTATGAGGACCTCCGCATGAGTGTGAAAGTGCCGTTGAGCGAGCTCGATGATGAAGTTCGACGGTGGGGCTTCGGATATCTCCTCACCACCTCTGGCGAAGGGAGGCCCCACGTGATCGCGCTGACACCACATGTCACACACGGTCGTGCCGGCGACGCGTCCGAAGGGGTGCTCCTGAGATTCGACGCCGGCGGGCGGCGGGCATGTCGAAACGTCGCCGTGCAGCCGGAGGTCACCGTTCTCTTCCCACCACGCCCGGGCGGCAACGGGTTCAGCTTGCTCATCGACGGCACGGCAACCGTCGTTGGCGATTTCGTCGAGGTACTGCCGTCCGGCGCCGTGCTACACCGCCCGGCCCCGCCACTGGAGGGCTCGGCACACGCCGAAGCAGTCAGGTAGTCCGAACGACCCTTTCGACCAGTCAGGACTGTTTCGCTCGGTTCGAGACGTGATGTGCCGATTGATGCAGTGGCGGGAGCCGTCACTAGCTGACCAGTCCAGGACTCCAGATGTTGCTGAACCTCGAATCACCCAAGCGTCGACGCGCGCGTCGAGCGCCGCGGCCTGCGATGCTCGGCGCGCTCGGTTTGATTCTGGGTTTGCTGGCTCAAGTCGGTCTTGCATCGCCCGCTTCTGCAGCCGCCTGCGCATCGGGCACTGATTTCACGATCACGCCCGTGCATTCGCCGATCTTCTATTCGGACCCGGGCGACAATCTTTCTGGCATGTACGTCGGCTATGCGATCACGAACGACGGCGTGTCGACGGTGGATGACCTCTGGGTCAGCTTGGACTCATTCCTCGGTGGGGAGGTCGGTCTCGCCGCAGACGAGGACGGGGTCGTGCAGCTCGGCACGATCGCAGCGGGCACAACGGGAGTGGCGTATTTCTATCTCGCGACGTCAGCCGCAGGCGACAGCAGTGTGGACCAGACGTTCGACGTCAATTTGTTCGACGCGAGGCCCGATCTGGCCGGCGCGACCGAGCTGTGCGACTCGGCCGATCTCTTCACCGACATCGACTCGGTGATCTCGGCCAACTCCAACAAGGTGACGACGGTGGTCGCAGGCCCGTCACCGGCCGAGCTCGGCGGCGAGATGACGATCACGGTCACCGGCGACACCGGAACCGTAGGGGCGGCGGGGATCTTCGCGGCCTCACCAGCGGCCTATCCCGATTGGCCGGCGAACGCCTACCAGATGATCCGGTCTGAAATCACGTTCGCCGATCTCGGTTTGTTGGCGACCGACGAACTGTTCCTCACGGGGATTTCGAAATCGGAGTGGATTGCGGTGTACACGTTCATCGCAACCGGGGTGACGACATCACCGACGGCGGTTTCGCCGATCGCAAACATCTCCTCGGGTACGCAGATCAAACACACGTCCACCGGCGGCTACGACGCCCTGGCGCCAGTTCAGCCGGCGGACAACAACCTCTCGATCTCGAAAGATGTCGCGCCGAACCTGTTTGCGTCTGGGACAGGAGGCACTTCGACCTACACGGTCACGCTGACCAACAGTGGATCGACAACGGTCGGCCTGAACGATCTCGTCGACACGTTCCCGGCCGGAACCACCTATGCGGGAACCCAGACGTTCAACGGCTCACCGATTCCGGCCCCGTCGATCTCGGGGCAGGAAGCAACCTTCGTCGGCCCGTTCTCGGTTCCTGGCGGCGGAACGTCGACCCTCACGTACGACCTGTCGATCCCCGCAGTCGACGGCACCTACGTGAACTCTGCCGTCGGCCACATCGGTTTGGAACAGATCGACTTGACCGAGTTGACGACCGATGATGTACCGGCGACCGCAGCGGTCACCGTTGGCGACCCACCCGTTGATCTGTCGGTAGCGACGACGTCTTCGCCCGTGTCGGCCATCGCCGGCCAGAACCTGACGTACACGATCCAGGTCTCGAACGCCGGGCCCGGTGATGCCGTCGACGTCGTGTCTACCGAAACGCTCCCCGCCGGCGTCACGTTCGTGTCGTCCTCCGGTTGCGCGGAAGATCCAGCCGGCGTACCGACTTGCTCGCTCGGAACCATCAACGCTGGATCGTCGGCCAGCTACACGGTCACCGTCGCGGTCGACGCCGGAGCCGGCGGCACGCTGTCGAACACTGTTTCGGTGGCGACCTCGGGTGATGACATCGATGACACCAACGATTCATTCACGCTGAACACGCCGGTCACGACCGACATCACCCTCGGCCTTGCCGAAAACGTTCAACCCCAGCACCGTGGACGCCGGAACCACCGGCCACAGCTTCGACATCGTCGTCTCGAACACGGGCACTTCTGACGCTACCGGCGTACAGATCACAGACAGCGTCGACCCCCGTCTCGCGGTCACAGCCATCACGTGCAGCGGGTCCACCGCCAACGCATCGTCCGGCCAAACCGTCGACTGCACCTACGACATAGCGGCAGGCAGTTCTGTCACTGTCACCGTCACCTACGACGTGAACAGCACCACCGACGGGGCGATCCATCCTCGACGCTGCAGCCGCCGACGACTCGGCCGGACACACCGCCAGTGGGAACGGCACGGTCACGGTTGTCGAAGACGTTGATCTCACGGCCACGAAGACTTTCGTCGATGATCCTGTCACCCAGGGTGACACGGCTCGTACGTTCACGATCGTTGTCACCAACAGCGGTGCCTCCAGCGCAGACAACGTCTTGATCTCCGACACCGTCGACGCGTCGATCACCGTCACCGGCACCTCGTGCGCGCTTCTCGGCGGGTCCGACTCGACGATCGGGAACGCTGTCGACTGTCAGCTCCCAACCGTGGGCGCCGGCTCGACCGTGACCCTCACGGTCACCTACGACGTTCCGTTCACGACCAGCCCGCAGACCATCACGAACACGGCGGCGTTCTCGAGCGACGAACAAGCCAGTTCCGCTACGAACACGGCCAGCCTCACCATCGACAGCGCGCCGGATGCCGACGGCGACTTGATCCTCGACATCAGTCGAGGGTGTCGGCGATTCCGATGGTGATGGGACGCCGGACTATCTGGATCTTGATTCGGACAATGATGGGGTTGGTGATGCGGTCGAGGGTGCGGGTGATACTGACGGTGATGGGACGCCGGACTATCTGGATCTTGATTCTGACGATGACGGTTTGCCTGATGTGATCGAGGCCGGTGGCGCGGACTCTGACGGTGACGGTGTCATCGATGGGTTCGCTGATACGGCGCCGGTTGATGGTTGGGACGATGTGACGGCGGCAACGAATCTGCCTGATACCGATTCTGATGGTGATGGCACCCCGGATCGGCTCGAGGTTGATTCGGACAACGACACGATTCTGGATGTGGTCGAGGGTGGTTATCCGGTGGGCCCGTTCACCCCGGGTGATCCGGGCAATCCTGTAGAGCCTGTCGACACTGATGGCGACGGAACCTACGATTATCAGTCGACCGATTCTGATGGTGATGGGATTCCTGATTCGGTGGAGGTTGGTGCCGACCCGGCGAACCCGGTTGATACCAGTGGTGACGGAGCGCCGGACTTCCGGGACCTCGACTCTGATGATGATGGGATTCCTGACTCGGTGGAGGTTGGTGCCGACCCCGCCAATCCGGTCGATACCGACAGTGACGGGACGCCGGACTACAAGGACACCGATGCCGACAACGACTTGATCCTCGACATCATCGAGGGTGTCGGCGATTCCGATGGTGATGGGACGCCGGACTATCTGGATCTTGATTCGGACAATGATGGGGTTGGTGATGCGGTCGAGGGTGCGGGTGATACTGACGGTGATGGGACGCCGGACTATCTGGATCTTGATTCTGACGATGACGGTTTGCCTGATGTGATCGAGGCCGGTGGCGCGGACTCTGACGGTGACGGTGTCATCGATGGGTTCGCTGATACGGCGCCGGTTGATGGTTGGGACGATGTGACGGCGGCAACGAATCTGCCTGATACCGATTCTGATGGTGATGGCACCCCGGATCGGCTCGAGGTTGATTCGGACAACGACACGATTCTGGATGTGGTCGAGGGTGGTTATCCGGTGGGCCCGTTCACCCCGGGTGATCCGGGCAATCCTGTAGAGCCTGTCGACACTGATGGCGACGGAACCTACGATTATCAGTCGACCGATTCTGATGGTGATGGGATTCCTGATTCGGTGGAGGTTGGTGCCGACCCGGCGAACCCGGTTGATACCAGTGGTGACGGAGCGCCGGACTTCCGGGACCTCGACTCTGATGATGATGGGATTCCTGACTCGGTGGAGGTTGGTGCCGACCCCGCCAATCCGGTCGATACCGACAGTGACGGGACGCCGGACTTCCGGGACCTGGATTCCGACGGCGATGGTTTCATTGATGCTTTGGAGGCTGGATCGGATCCGGCGAACCCGGTTGATACCGATGGTGACGGGTCCCCGGACTTCCGGGACCTCGACTCTGACAATGACGGGATCCCCGACAGCGTCGAGTTCGGCGCCGACCCCGCCAATCCGGTCGACACCGACGGGTCCGGTCTCCCGGACTATCGGGATCTGGATTCCGACGATGACGGGATTCCTGACTCGGTGGAGTCGACGTTCGATTCTGATGGTGATGGCATTCCGGATCGGCTCGAGGTCGATTCTGACGGTGACGGAATTCCCGACGGTCTGGAGGCCGGCGCCGATCCATTGAATCCGGTTGATACCGATGGTGACGGATCGCCGGACTATCGGGATCTGGATTCCGACGGCGATGGTTTCGTTGATGCCTTCGAGGCGGGCGCCGATCCAGTGAATCCGGTTGATACCGATGGTGACGGGACTCTGGATTTCCGGGACCTCGACTCTGATGATGATGGGATTCCCGACAGCGTCGAGTTCGGTGCCGACCCGGCGAATCCGGTTGATACCGATGGTGACGGGACTCCGGACTTCCGGGATCTGGATTCCGACGGCGATGGTATTCACTGATGCGGTGGAGGCTGGATCGGATCCGGCGAACCCGGTTGATACCGATGGTGACGGGACCCCGGACTTCCGGGACCTCGACTCTGACGATGACGGGATCCCCGACGCGTCGAGTTCGGCGCCGACCCGGCCAATCCGGTCGATACCGATGGTGACGGGACGCCGGACTATCGAGACCTGGATTCTGACGATGACGGGATTCCTGACTCGGTGGAGTCGACGTTCGATTCTGATGGTGATGGCATTCCGGATCGGCTCGAGGTCGATTCTGACGGTGACGGCATTCCCGACGGTCTGGAGGCCGGCGCCGATCCATTGAATCCGGTTGATACCGATGGTGACGGATCTCCGGACCATCGGGATCTGGATTCCGACGGCGATGGTTTCGTTGATGCCTTCGAGGCCGGTGCCGACCCGGCGAATCCGGTTGATACCGATGGTGACGGGGCCCCGGACTTCCGAGACGTGGATTCGGACGGTGATGGGATTCCCGACAGCGTCGAGTTCGGTGCCGACCCGGCGAATCCGGTTGATACCGATGGTGACGGGACGCCGGACTTCCGGGACCTCGACTCTGACGGTGACGGGATTCCCGACGCGGTCGAGGCCGGTGCCGATCCGGCGAATCCGGTTGATACCGATGGTGACGGGACGCCGGACTTCCGGGACCTCGACTCCGACGCAGACGGTCGAAGCGACAGCGACGAAGCCGGATCGGACCCGAGCAATCCGATCGACTCCGACGGTGACGGCACACCCGATTATCAAGACACCGACTCCGACGATGATGGGATTCCCGACCTCGTCGAGTTCGGCCCCGACCCGGCCAATCCGGTCGATACCGATGGTGATGGGACGCCGGACCATCTGGATCCGGATTCTGATGGAGACGGAATCCCCGATGCGGTCGAAGCCGGATCGGATCCGCTCAACCCAGCCGATTCCGACAACGACGGACTGCCAAACTACGTGGATCTCGACTCGGACGGCGACGGCGAGCCCGACAACGTCGAAGCCGGTTCCGACCCGACGAACCCGACCGACTCCGACGGCGATGGCGAACCCGACTACCGGGACGTCGATTCTGACAACGATGGCGTTCCTGACAGTGTCGAGATCGGTTCTGATCCTGCGAGTCCTTTGGACTCCGATGGTGATGGGATCCCGGATTATCGGGATGTCGATTCTGACAACGATGGCGTTCCTGACGGTGTCGAGATCGGTTCTGATCCTGCGAGTCCTTTGGACTCCGATGGTGATGGGATCCCGGATTATCGGGATGTCGATTCTGACAACGATGGCGTTCCTGACGGGGTCGAGATCGGTTCTGATCCTGCGAGTCCTTTGGACTCCGATGGTGATGGGATCCCGGATTATCGGGATGTCGATTCTGACAACGATGGCGTTCCTGACGGGGTCGAGGCTGGGCCTGATCCTGCGAGTCCTTTGGACTCCGATGGTGATGGGATCCCGGATTATCGGGACGTCGATTCTGACAACGATGGCGTCGCTGACATCGACGAACTCCAGGGTGACTCCGACGGAGACGGAATCGCCGACGCGATCGACTTCGACGCAATCGTGATCTCTGGCGTCGTCATCGACGACGACACGGGTAGGCCGGTCGCCGGCGCCGTCGTCAAGATGGTCGATTCCGCAGGGAATACCTACACGGTGACGACGGGAGCCGATGGCAGCTACCAGTTTGTCTCCTCGATCGAGAACCCGATCGCCGAAGGTGGCGTCAACCTCACCGTGGAAGCAAACGGCTACACGCGGGTTCTGGGAACGGTCACGGTGAGGAACGGCGAAACGGCAACCCAAAGCCTGCAGCTCCAACGCTTCCGCTCGACGCTCGCATTCACGGGGTCAAGCACTGTCAACATCATCATGTGGGCGCTCATCCTCGTAGCCATCGGATGGATGCTGCTGCTCGTTCCGGAACGCCGCGACGTAGCAGTCCGAGCCCAACCTCGACGGCAAGAACGAAATTGAGCTGCCGGCCGAATCGGTAGGCGCTGAAGGGCGACCTCAGTCGGAAGGGTGGGTCGACCGCAGGCGATGCATGGCGACGGTCCCCAGGATCGGTCCCGGGGCGAGAAGGGCGAACGCCCAGCCCCAACCCGCGGCGCGTTCGACGACTGGGACCAGCCAGATCGTGGCGACGGTGAGCACGAAACCCGAGGCCAGCTGAACGGTGAGGGCGGTGCCGACCGTGTCGGGAGCAGCATGCTCGGTGACGGCGGCTGAGAACTGCGCCGAGTCGGCCACCACCCAGAACCCCCAGATCAAACCCATCACGATGACGACTGCATCGCCGGCCGGACCGCTGTTGCCGACGAACCCGATCGAGGCGGCCATCGCCCCGGACGAGAGCATGGAGATGATGGTGCTGGTCGATCTTCCTCGCCGGTCGCCGATGCGCCCTCCCACGATCGACCCCGCCGCCCCCACCCCGATCACGATGAAGGCGAGCAGCGAACCAACCCGGGTCGAGTCGAAGCGGGCGGTGTAGAACACGCCGATCCAGGCCCACATGGCGTACAGCTCCCACATGTGGCCGAAGTAGCCGAGCGTCGCGAGACGGACACCGCGCTGCGACATCGCGCGAACCACCGAGCCGTGGATCGAACTGCACCTGCGGGAATGGGTAGGGCCCATCGAGCGCCCACCATCGTGCGAGGGCACCCCCGATGAGCGTCGCCACGGATGTCACGATCACCACCGCTTGCCACGGCACCGTTCCCACGAAGTTGACCAGGTGCGGCGTCGCCGATCCGATCGTCAAGGCGCCGACCATGACACCGAGAGCGATCCCGCGATCCTCGCGGTACCAGGTGGAGATCGACTTCATCGCCGGCGGGTAGACGGCGGCGAGGCAAGCCCCGGTCACTGCTCGTAGCGAGATTGCCGTGCCCGGGCCGGTGGCCACGAGGAGCCCGAGGTTGGCGCCGGACGCACCCAGTGCGCCGATGAAGATCAGCGTCCGCGGAGCAACGACATCGGACAGGCTCGTTGCCGCCAAAATGAGAGCTCCGGCGACGAAGCCGAGCTGAACCGCGATGGTGAGCCACGATCCGGCCGAGGTGCTGAGGTCCCAGCGAATCCGGAGTTGGCCGAGGACGGCAGTGGCGGAGAACCATGTGGTCATCGTGAGCACCATGGCGATCGCAAGTCGGATCAGAGCTGTCTGTCGGCCAGCGGAGCTCACACCGTCCGCACGTGTCTCGAGCGTGCGACCGCGATCCGCCGCGTTGGACGTGGCAGGCCGTTGTCGAGCGTGAGGCATCGTTGGATCTTCCCTTTGAACCGGGTCACCAGACGTCGATGCCGGATGACCCAGTATCTGCAGAACCCGCTTCGAGCGTTGCGGATTCCGGAGTGGTGCTCGTTGGTTCGCGTCGAAATGGACCAAGCCCTGTGTTTCGCCGACGTCAGTGCTTGATGATGCTTCGGATTCTGTATTCCAAGTCTGGGTCGATTACCGAGTTGGGGTCGCGAAGCCGTCCGAACTCGGCGTGGACGCCGACCAGTGCGGCGTAGAGAGGCGGACAGGTCGGGCAGGTCTCGAGATGGGTTTCGATCACGGTCGCAGTGGTGGCGTCGAGGTCGCCGTTGAGGTAGTCGCTGACGTGTTGGCGGGCGTCCCAGCACGGCATGGGGACTCCTTTCGTGGCGATGCGGCGCTCGTGGCCACCGGCGAGCGCGGTGACTGCTGCCATCCGGCCGCGTCTGAGCCGTTGCTTGGCGGCGGGCAGCGAGATCTCGTGGATGCCTGCAACATCGGCGACGCGTAGGCCTTCGATGTCGTGGAGCACGACAGCAGATCGGTAGATGAAGGGCAGGCGCTCCAGCGCGTCGAGCAGCTCCTCCCGAGTCGCTGCTCGCTCGGCGATGGCTTCGGCGTCGACGCTGTACGAATCATCCCGCCAGCTCCGCTCGACGTCCTCGACGGCGATCTCGTGGTGAGAGCGACGGGAGCGGTCGATGATCAGGTGGTGAGCGATGCGGATGAGCCAATGCGCCAACGGTGCGTCGCTTCGGTACTGGTGACGGCGCTCGAGCGCGCGCACGACCGTGTCCTGGACGGTCTCTGCGGCGAGTTCCGGGTCTCGTGTCACGCCGAGCGCGTATCGGTGGAGCATGTCGATCTGATCGGTGAGGTCATCGGGTTCGAAGCTCATGGATTCAGTCAATGGCAAACCGATGGCCGATCAATGCACGCCCGCTTCGGCCTGCGTCTTGTTGGTGCGGAAACCAAGCAGTGCATACAGCGGGCACCATCCGGACAGGCCGGTCAGCAGCGGCACGAGGGCAACAACGCCGACGACCGTCCCGCTGGTTCCGTCCATCAGACCGAATCCGACGATCAGCAACACGACTCCGAGAACGAACCGGACAGCTCGATCCCAACCTGCTTCATTCATCATGACAACTCCCTTTTCTGCTGTGGGTTCCGCGTGTCGGAATCCGACACCGAGAAGACGGGGGAGGGAGGTCCAGGGATACAAGATTTCTCAGCTGCGTCGACTTGTCGGCGATTTAGGGATCCTCGGGGGATGGCATAGGGATCCCGATCGGACAATGAGGTCTCAGCCTTCTACGAATCGAGACCACTATGAAAACGCAACGACGAGCCCGGATGATCCTCGTGGCGGCGGCCCTCGCCGCCGTCGGCCTCAGCGCCACGGCCGAAGCCTCCGTCTTCGACGGGAGTGAATCGACCGACGCCACGACACCGACGACGCAGCTACTGTCATCAGCTCCGTCGATGCCGTCAACCACAGCCGGGGCGTCGACCTCGTCGACGTCGTCCACTTCCGCGACGTCGTCCTCGACGGTGATGTCGTCGACTTCAACGACAGCTGGCCCTGACATCTCGGGGCCGTGTGATGAGGCCGAGCATGTGAACGACCCTCGTTGTGTTGCCGCCGGGGTCTCGTCTTCTTCGACCACGATGCCATCGACCATGATGCCGTCGACCACGGGGCCATCGACCTCGACGACGTCCGGTGTTGACATCTCGGGACCGTGTGATGAGGCGGAACATGCCAACGATCCCCGCTGCAACGGCGGTGTGGACGGTGACCGGTCGGGCCGAAGCGGATCAGACGACCACTCCGTCAGTGACGACGACGATCGTTCAGGGCGCAGCGGGTCTGATGATCACGATGACGATGACGATGACGATCACGATGACGACGATCGTTCAGGTCACGGCGGGTCTGATGATGACGATGACGAGGACCGCAGCGGTTCCGGCCGGGGTGGAGACTCCGACGATTGATCAGAGGCGGCTGGCGAAGACCCTTTGTGCATCCATGGAGCAGGCTCGGGCCTGCTCCATCGGCGCGGATGCCTCTACACCAGCCCTTCGCTGATCAGGAGAATTCCGAAAGCGACGAAGGTGATGGCGGCACCGATCTTGACCGCTCGCTCAGGAAGGCGGGCGCCGAGCTGTTGCCCGACGATGATCGCCAGAGCGTCGGCGGCGACCATGCCGACGGTCGAGCCGAGCCAGGTTCCGACCAATCCGTTGTCGGCGGCGAGGGTGACCGTCGCCAGCATCGTCTTGTCGCCGAGTTCGGCGAGGAAGAATGCCAGGCCGACGGTGAGGAAGACCGATCGGGTGGTCTGGCCGGCTCGCGCCGTCTCGTCCTCGGAGAGTTCGTCGCCGCGAAGCGTCCATGCTGCAAAGGCCAGGAATGCGATGCCGGCGAGCGACGGAGATGGCGTCGGTGGGAAGTGCAGCTCCGATGGCGGCGCCGACGAGGACGCTGAAGAGGTGGACGACAGCGGTGGCGACGGTGATCGCGGCCAGGATCGTTCGCGCCCGGTAGCGGGCGGCGAAGGTCATCGCCATCAGCTGACTCTTGTCGCCGAGTTCGGCAACGAAGATGATTCCGCAGCTGATCAGAAATGCGTCCACTGGTGAGCCCCGTGGAGACAATCGGCAGCGTGATCGCGACCTCACTGCCGCCGAGGGCGCTCTCGCCGATGTGAAATGATCCGCCGGCCTCCTCGGCGGTGGAGCGGGCGATGTCGAGACCCAACCCGGTCGACCCGCTGCCGGAGACTCCGCGCGTCAGGGCTACCTCGTCGAGTCCAGGCCCGGCGTCGCCGACCCAGATCCTTGCTTCGCCGTTGTGCTCTTCGAACCCGACTGCGAAGCGCACCGCGTCGTCGGTGTGGGTGAACACGTTCTCGATCAGTACGTCGACGACCGCTTCCAGTGCTGCCGATGAGACGGGCACCATCAGGGGTGCCGTGCCGCGGTCGAAGGACCACGGTCGATCGGTGTCTTCAGCCAGAACCGACCAGAACTCGATCCGGTCGGTCACGACCGCTGCTGCATCGCTGAACTCCGGTGTTGTGCTGAGGGAGTTGCGGGCCTCTGCGATCAGATCGTTCACCACGTGGGTGACGTCGGCGATGTCGCTTCGCAACTCCTCGGCCAGTGCATCATCGCGAACTTGATCGACCCGCATCCGCAGCTTGGTGAGAGGTGTCCGCAAACGATGTGACAGCTCGGCCACCAGTTCGCGTTCGCGGGCCAGCATCGACGACACTTGTGAGCCCAGACGGTTGAACGCCGTCGACAGCTCCACCAGTTCCGGGGGCCCGTCGGGGTCGACGCGGGTCGACAGATCGCCGTCGCCCAACCGATGGGCCGCCGCAGCCAACTGTTGGGTCGGCCGAACAATGGAACGAGCCAACCGGTCCGCCACGAGCACCGACAACCCAACCAATACCACCGCCACGGCGGCCAGAGCCGCCCACGCCGTCCACTGGCCACGCCGCAGATCGTCGTCTGGGATTCGGACCCGAATGGCCGAGAGCTCCCCGAGGCCCACTGGCCACGGCCGTGACCACCTCGACACCGCCCTCGACCGGTCCGATTGCCGACACACCTCGGCGACAAGGCGGCGTCGAGACGCTCGGACACCTCCACCTCGGGACCGATGGTCCATCCGGTCGAGGTCATCACCGTCAGCCGGCCGGCTCGGCCACTCGGCGTCGCTCCAACGGCCGACTCGATCTGCTCACGCGTGCTCCCCGACACCAGGGCGGGAACGATCGCTGCTGCATCGGCCCGGGCGGCGTCGATGGCACGGTCCTCAGCGGTGCTACGAACGAGGAAGCCCAACGGTATGACAAAGGCCACCGCCACCATCACCGAGATGGCGACGAAGACCGTGATGAGTTGGCGCCTCATGAGGGGGCGACGAGCTTGATCCCCACGCCACGGATCGTGTGCAGATAACGGGGATCGGCTGCGGTCTCGCCCAACTTGCGCCGGAGCCACGAGACATGGACGTCGATCGTCTTGTCCGCCCCGCCGTACGGCTGGCGCCACACCTCGGCGTACAACTCCTGGCGGCTCACGACCTCGCCGGCCCTGGTGGCCAGGCAGGCCAAGAGATCGAACTCTTTGCGATTCAGCACCACGGCGACCCCGTCGACGTCGACCGTGCGCGCCCTCAGATCGACCGTGATTCCGCCAACGGTGAGAGTGTTCGTCGGACCGACCACGGCAGAGCGGCGCAGCAGCGCCCGGACACGGGCCTCGAGTTCAGCCCCCGAGTACGGCTTCACGACGTACTCGTCGGCCCCCGCATCGAGCAGGCGCACGATCTCGTCGTCGTCGTCACGAGCCGTTGCGATGATCACCGGCACCTGTGAGACCCCTCGAATCATTCGCAGGACGTCGCCACCGTCGACGTCGGGCAGGCCGAGGTCGAGCACCACCACGTCTGGACTGTTGTCGATCGCACTCTGCAGGCCAGCCATGCCGGTGGCCTCGGACCACACGACGTGTCCGGCGCCGGCCAGCGCTCGGACGGCCAACTCACGAATCTGGTAGTCGTCCTCCACGATCACAACTGATGCCACGATCTGAAGCTAAACGACCAAGGTCCGTCACGGTGCGTTCCCCGTGCATGTCTTTGAGGTTCATTTAGGGCGGATTTGACCCGCCTTCGACCCAGGCCGGCGACAATCACGGCGTGAAGAACCTCGCACTGGTCTCGATCTGGCTCGTCGCAAGTGTTGCTGCCGTCGGCGTCGCGTGGGCCGGCGTCTCGGTGGTGGACGACCAGGTCGTCGCGCCACCGTCGGCTGACGTTCGCTGGGCCAACTGCGAGTGGTGACGAGGCACTCGACGAACAAGACACGCCGGAGGGTCAAGCGACCTCGACAGTGGCCGAGGATCCGAGTGCTTCGACGGCCTTCGGTCGAACCGACGGCACTTCGTCCACCACCGGTCAGGTTGCGTCGCCGGTGACGGCCGCTCCATCCAACGCCCCGTCTACCTCTCGACTCACCACACCACCCGCTTCGAGCCAGACGTCCCCGTCATCATCGACGACGGCGCCTTCGTCACCGTCGACCGCATCGGTCCCTCCCGCCACCTCCACGACAGCCACCACTCAGACCTTCTCCCTGACCGGGGGCACCACAGCCATCTCGTTCTCGGCATCGGGAGTCGAAGTGCTCTGGGCCACCCCCAACCCAGGGTTCGAGGTCAGCATCGAACCCGAGTCGCCCGGCATCAAGGTCGAGTTCCGGGCTGACCATCATCGGTCACGAGTGGATGCCTGGTGGTCCGGCGGCCCCCGGAACTCCATACGGGAAGAGCCTCGAGACTGATCAGCGAGCCTCTGGTGGATGGGTCTCGTACATGCGGAAGATGACGACGAGTCCCGATGCTGCGGTGAGCGCGGCGACTGCGTAGATGGCGACCTCGATGGAGATCAGGTCGGCGAGCAGTCCGGCCATCAAGGCTCCGACGGCGAATCCGGCATCGCGCCAGAGCCGGTAGATACCGACGGACCTCGCCCGCCACGTCGGGTGGGCGACGTCGCCGATGGTCGCGAGAAGCGTCGGGTAGACCATGGCCGTGCCGGCACCGAGCCCTGCCGCTCCGACCGCCCACGGCCAGAACCCTGACACGGTCGCCATCCACGCAATGGCGACGGCTTGGACCAACATGCCGCCCGAGATCAGCGGTTTGCGGCCGATGCGATCCGAGAGTCCGCCGGTGTAGAGCTGCCCGACACCCCAGACACCCGGGTAGATGGCGGCGAGGATGCCGATACGGCCGACCGAGAGGCCGCCGTCAGCGAAGAAGATCGGGAAGAGGCCCCAGGCGAGCCCGTCGTTGAGGTTGTTCACCATTCCGGCCTGTGACGCGGCCGAGAGGGCTCGTTCGCGAAAGCTGGTGATGGTGAAGATCTGCCCGGTGGTGAGTTCGTGATGGAGGTTCTGCTGCGTGGCGTGGTCGGCGGCTTCGAGGTGGGCGTGGCCGCGTGTTTCCTTGACGAACAGGACCGAGAGGCTCAGGCCGAGCCCGGCATAGGCGAGGCCGAGGAAGAACGGCTCTGGGCGAAGACCCGATCGTTCGGCGATGTAGCCGGTGGCGAGTGCGGTGGCGGCGACGGCGCCATAACCAGCGGCCTCATTGAGGCCCATTGCGAACCCGCGTCGCTGCGGCCCGACGAGGTCGATCTTCATGATGACCGTGGTGGACCAGGTGAGACCCTGGTTGATACCCAGTAGCACATTGGCGAAGATCACCCACCCCCACGTTGGCGCCCAGATCAACAAGAGCGGGACCGGGATGCCGATGATCCATCCGGCGACGAGGACGGGCTTCCGTCCGTAGCGGTCCGAGAGGGTCCCGGCGAAGAAGTTGGTCGCCGCCTTGACGATCCCGAAGGCGGCGATGAACGTGAGGGTGGCGGTGAAGGCGGTGAGCCCGAACTCCTCTTCGGCCAAGAGGGGCAGGACTGTGCGCTCCTGTCCGATCATGCCGCCGACGAGTGCGTTGACGCCGACCAGGAGCGAGAACTGCGCGAGGTTCTCCCTCAGGCCGAGGCGCACTACGTTTCGTTCAACCCGCATCGCCGGCCTCCTCGCGCAACTCCTTGACACTACGGTGACCGTGTGAGCGACCACCCCATGAACTCGGCCGACAACAGCATCCCCGAGGGGTTCGAGTTGACTCGAACCACCGACCTGTTCGACAACGACAGCGTCCCCGCCGGCCTGCTCAGGGCGCATCGTGTAGCCGAGAGCGTGTGGGGCCGCCTCGTCGTGAACGCGGGATCGGTCCGTTTCGTGTTCGAGGACGAACCCGACGATGCCGTGACCGTCGACGCCGGCGGTGCAGTGGTGATCCCACCGGGCCGTCTGCACCACGTCGAGCTCGACGGCCCGGCCGCCTTCGCGGTCGAGTTCTACCGTCGACCAACCGAGCCAGAGGGTGGTCTCGAGAGCACCGGCCTGGCATAGGCAAACACAGCATGACCGTTCGGTAGCGCCCGGCATCTCGAGCTCGGGACCTTTTACCCTATTTCTACACGAAATAGTGCAGATAATAAGGCGGACCACCGAATCGAAACGAGAACCCTCATGTACAGATGCTGCGCCGTCGCCCTCGTGGCTGCAGTCGGACTCTTCTCTGCCGGCTGTGTGTCCGATGATCCGAACCCGATCGGCGACGCCATGGCCGCGGTCGAGGAGCAAGCTGCAGGCGCCTCGGAACTCCAGCCCGGCGCGACCATCAACTTCATCGGTGACGAGTTCAGCTTCACCCCGATGCAAGTGAATGCCGCACCCGGCGTCTACAACGCGACCTTCACGAATGTCGGCTCTGTGCGCCACGACATCTCGTTCGAGGATGGAACCACGGTCGTGGCCGATCCGGGCGAAGCAGTCGATTTCGAGATCACCGTTCCGGAGGAAGGGCTGCCGTTCGTGTGCACGATCCCCGGTCATGCTGACTCCGGCATGGTCGGCGCGATCGTCACGGCAGGAACCCCGGTCGAACTCGTCTCGACCGCAGGAGGCGGCGGTTCCCGCATTGAATGTCGTCGAACCCGATCCATCGGCTCCGGCCTACGACCTCCGTGATCCCCGTGCACCGCAGCGAGGTGAAGGACCTGGAATCACTCTGGTCCCCGGTGGGGCGCCAGGACGGTGGCGATCTCATCGACGTCGAGTTGGAGATGACCGAACGAATGATGACCGTGGCCGAAGGCTTACGAGCAGGCGGTGTGGACCTTCGGCGACACCGTTCCCGGACCGGTCATCCGGACCAGGGTGGGCGACACCGTGCGGGTGCATCTGATCAACTCGCCGGAGAACGAGCTGTCACACTCGATCGACTTCCACGCCAGCCAGGTCGCATGGAACGACGAGATGCGCTCGATCGCTCCTGGTGAAGAGCTGATCTACGAGTTCACCACCGACTACGCCGGTGTGTGGATGTACCACTGTGGGACCGACCCCGTGATCCATCACATTGCCAACGGCATGTTCGGCATGGTCATCACCGAACCGGCAGAGGGATTGCCGCCGATCGATGACGAGTTCTTCATCATCCAGCACGAGTGGTACCTCGGCGAACAGGGAGAGCCGTCGAGCATGGCCAAGATGAATGTGGCTGCGCCCGCTCCGGACCTGGTGATGTTCAACGGTGTTGCCTTCCAGTACCTGGACAACCCGATCGAGATCGAGACCGGAGAGGAGATCAGGTTGTTCGTCCTCAACGTCGGACCCTCGATCGACTCGTCGTTCCACATCGTCGGCACGATCTTCGATTCGGTCATCAAAGAGGGTGTGTTCCTGACGAGGGGCAATGAGGGCAACTGGGGATCCCAGGCAGTCGACCTCGCCCCGGCGCAGGGCGCGATCATCGAACTCAAGGCAGCCGAAGACGGGCTGTACCCGATGGTCACCCATGCCTTCAACTTCCCCGGCCGAGGCGCCCTGGGTCTCTTCCAAGCCGGCGACGGCGAGCCATGAGCCCGAGTCAGGGCTCGTCGTAGGTCCAGTCTGGTCGCTTGAGCCAGAACGATTCGTCGTAGGTCGCTCGGCCATCTTCCAGGTCGACGATCTTGGGAAACGGACGTGATGAGGGCCGTGGGCAGCGGTGCGACTCGAGGTGTTCCGCGAACTCCTCCGGGAAGGCGCGAAGCACACTGGCAACGACGAGCTGTTCCTCGGTCGCCAGGTAGCACCGGCTGCCGTCGGTGACTCGTTTGAGCCAACCCTGCATGATCGCCAGATCGCCGTCGTCTCCGGCGCCGGTCTCGATGCGTTCGAGACTGTCGGTGATTGCTCCCGTCCCGATCTTGCAGGGCGCACACTGTCCGCACGACTCGATCGAGAGGAACCTCGAGAATCGGTAGGCGGCATCGACCAAACACGCAGTCTCGTCGTACACGATGAATCCCGCAGATCCCATGCCGCTGCCGATCGAGGCCAAGCCTTCATAGCTGACGGGTGTGTCGAGGTGTGCGGCGGTGACGACGGCGTTGGCCGCACCAGAGAAGACAGCCTTGATCGTGCGCCCTGGCTCGACGCCTCCGCCAACGGTGTCGATGACGGTTCCGAGCCGTGTGCCGATTTCGACTTCGCCGACACCGGGGGAGACGACATCGCCCACAACGGTGGCAACGATTGTTCCCGGCGAATCGGCGGTTCCCATCGAGCGGAACCAGTCGGCACCATTGGCCATGATGTGGGGGACGTTGGCCAGCGTCTCGACATTGTTGACCAGTGTCGGATTGGGTTCGTCGGTGCGGCGACGTTCGCCGTGAGGGCCGGCCTCCCAGCCGACCTGCGGCGAGGCCGCGAACAGTCCCTGCTCGTACGGCGGGAACCAGCGTGGGAGAGGTGGTTTGCCCTCGATCACTTCGAGCATCGCCTTCTCTTCGCCGAAGAGGTACTCCTCGGGCCCAGCGACGATGGTGACGCTGTGGTCGCCGCCGATGCCGGCGCGTTGGAACTCCTGCACGGCAGTCGTGATCGCGGCGATCTCTCGCTCGAAGCTCGCCTTGAGGCAGATGAAGACCTCCTCTGCAGCGATGGCGAACGCGGCGATCAGGAGTCCCTCGACGACTTGGTACGGGTTGGCTCGGATCAATGCCCGGTCCTTGAACGTGCCCGGTTCGCCTTCGGCGCCATTGCAGACGAGGAAGTGGCGGAGGTCGTCCTGAGCGGCGATGCCGGCCCATTTGCGACCGGTCGGGAAGCCGCCACCGCCGCGTCCTCGCAGTCCCGACGCCGTGATGATGTCGATCGTGGCGGCCGGCCCGATTCGAAGTGCCGTCTCGATTCCCGAACCGCCGGTATCGGTCTCGAGATGGGCGTCGAGGGATCGGACCGGCTCGATGGGGAGCAGAAATGCCGGCATGGGCGCGTCCTTTGGGGTTCGGGGTTCTCAGCTGATCGGATCGATGAGCACGGTGCAGCCCACCCGTCGTGGGGGTTTCGGCACCAAGACGGCTGCCGCCGAGCCGGGCAAGGCCGCCAGGCAGCCGTCGATCAGGCCGCGATGCAGCTCGCACACGATGTCGGGCTCGACTGCAGCCAGGTCGGCGAACGGGCATCGGCCGAGCGTGATCTTCGACCCCTTGATCAAGGGGCTGAATCCATCGAGCTCGAGTCGGTTGGCGAGGGCACCGACGATCTCGTTCTCTGTGGGGTCGACATCGACGGGGATCGGGGTCTCGTTGCACGCGCTCGATCGGCGACCGACCTCGTAGGCGGAATCGCCGGAGGCCGCCATGTCCAGCAACATCGCGGCGAGACGTTGGTAGGAGCCGCCGGGTCGATTCTGGAATCGGTCGAATGCATCGCTCCTCGCCTGGTACGTGAGGCGGGGCCGTCCTCGCGTCGGCCGCTTCTCGGTCGACTCGGTGATGAGGTCGGCATCCAGGAGCTTGACGAGATGTTGACGGATGGCGTTGTGATTGAAGCCCATCAGTTCCGTCAGTTCGGAAACACCGACAGGAACCGCCGATGCCGCGATGTGCTCGAAGATCGCGAAACGGGATGGATCCCCGAGTGCCTGGGCTTGATGCTGGATGGGCCGCGCTTCGCTCACGAACTGGAGCATAGATCACCCCTTTCATATTTCTAGTGCTGGATAGGAATACGCCGTTGACCGAATGGTGTGGGGTCGACCTTTCCCTGACGAACGGCTGGGAGTAGTCTCGTAGTATGCGACTGGAAGTCACCAGGAAGAGTGATCTGGCAGTGCGTTCGTTGCAGGCGCTGGCCGCGAGGGCTGAACGCATGAAGGGCCCGGAGTTGGCTGCGATCGTCGGCAGTTCGTCTGGGTTCGTGTCCCAGGTCTTGACCCCACTGGTGCGCGCCGGCTGGGTTCGTTCCGACCCGGGCCCGTCCGGCGGCTATTCGTTGACCGCTGATCTCGATGATGTGTCGGTGCTGGCGGTGATCGAGACGATCGAGGGTCCGACCGATACTGGTCGATGTGTGCTGGCCGACCGTCCATGCGACGAGAGCGGGACGTGCGCGCTGCACGTTCCGTGGCTTCGAGCTCGATCCCAATTGCGGGCCCAGCTCGATGCGGTATCGGTCGCCGATGCCTCGGCGTTGACGACATGACCAGCGCCGACGCCGCCTCCGCTGTTGGTCCGGGCTTGTCCGGCCCGTCGAGGTCGGCCGGCAACGGTGTCTCATGGCGCTCGGTGGCGCTGCCGTCAGAACACGGGGGCTGGAGCCTGACCGCCGAGCCTGCGCTGCTCGGCCTGCTCGTCGCCTGGTCGGCGCCCGGGGCGGCGTTGGGAGCGGCGGCGATGGTTGCGTTCGTGGCCCGGACGCCGCTGAAGCTGGTGTTGGTGGACAGATTCCGACACCGTTGGCTTCCACGAACACGGTTGGCGGCCCGGATCGCCGCCGCCGAAGTGGCTCTGCTCGCCGTGCTCGTCGTGTACGCAGCGAGCGCTGCCGAACCGTTCTGGTTGCCGCTGGCCGTGGCTGCGCCCCTGATCGGGGTCGAGCTGTGGTTCGACATGCGCAGCCGCGGTCGGCGCCTGATCCCCGAGCTGGCCGGATCGATCGGCATCGGTTCCATCGCCACCGCGATCGCACTCGCCGATGGCTCGTCGACGAGCGTGGCGTGGGGTCTGTGGGTGGTGATCGCTGCTCGATCAACTGCTGCGATTCCATACGTACGCACCCAGATCCTGCGAGCCAAGTCCCGGCCCGCGCCCACCTGGCACAGCGACGCCGCCCAGTTGTCCGCTGTTGCCGGCGCTGCCCTCGGCTGGGCGTTCGATCTGGTTCCCGTCGTCGCTGTTGCCGTCATCGCAATCCTCGCAACCATCAATCTCGTCGCCGTTCGGCTGGCACCACGACCTGCAGTCGTGATCGGGATTCAGCAGATGATCTTCGGGATCGTCGTGATCCTCGTTGCCGCCCTGGCCTTCGGCTAGGCACCCAGAAGAGGAGCCCATCTCATGCCAACACCCCAACCCGACCCGACGAGTCACGCTGACCTCGGCGGTGATCCACCGTGCTGGGCGCACCTCTTCGATGATCACGCTGACGAGGCCGCGACACGGGACTGCCCCCCGCTGGTCGTCGACCTCAGTGATCCACCCCAGGGTCCGGAAGGTGCAATCTGGAGCCTTCCCCACGGCGGCGATCTCGACGCCAATCTGGTCCGTCTCGATCCGGAATCAGGGATCGGTGCTCATGTCAACAACGACGTCGACGTGTTGATGTTCGTCCAGTGCGGGACCGGTGGGCTCACGGTCGACGGGCGCGAGCGAGGACTCGATGCTGACCATCTTGCGCTCATCCCCAAGGGATCGTCGCGGTCGATCGTCGCCGGTCCGCGAGGAATGACCTATCTCAGTGTGCACCGGCGGCGCAGTCCGCTTTCGATCGGCAAGCGAGACAACGATAGGAGTGTGCGATGAAGCAGGATCGTGGTCTCGACGAGGGACCCGTGAACTCTCGCCCCGAGACGGCGTCCCACCCAAAGCTCGCCGCGGGCCTCCTCATGGCCGGGATCGTCATCTTTCTCATTCTGATCTCGCTTGCCCCTCTGCTGTGACGACTAGGCCAGGGGCTTGGCTGGTGGCTACAGGAAGCGGTCGAGTACTCCCAAGACCTGCGTGATGACCGGAAGCCGGCGAAGGTTCTTGGCGAAGCCGACCGGATTGGATTCGTCCATCCGTCGAGGTCGCGGGCTCTAGCTTGGCCCGCCGCACGATCGCGGCGATCGTGAGCCCGAGCAACGCCACCAGGGATCCGGCGACTGCATCGATGATGTAGTGGTTTGCGGTCAGGACCACGGCGGAGGCCATGAACGCCGGACCGGCCAGAGCGAACAACTTGGCGACTCGGCTTCTGGTCGTCCTGAAGATCAGGATCCCGACGAGAAGGTTCCAGCCGACATGGAGGCTCGGGACGGCCGCGTACTTGTTGATGAGCGACGGTGGCTGGAGGACCCGGTACGAGTTGGACAGCTCCGTGACCGTGTCGACGAAACCGGTGGGCATGAGGCGGGGTGGGGCGACGGGGAACGAGATGAAGATCGCGAGACCGATCGCGCCCGAGATGAACATGGCATTTCGAAGCAGTGTGTAGGAGTCCCGATGCTGTCGGTAGAGCCACACCAGTGTGAAAACGATCACCGGCCAGTGCCCCCATGTGTACACCCAGTTGGCGGCCGTGACGATCGAGTCGTGATCGAGGATGTGGCCTTGGAGGGAAGCTTCGATGTCGATGCCGAAGGCTCCTTCGACGTCGAGTAGCCGATCAGCATTGGCGATCGCCGTCGATTCGCTCCCCTCGGTGAGTCCACGGACACCGAAGTAGGCGAGGGCTGCGGCGGCGATCAAGGCGAGTTGTGTCGCCGCTCTTCGCGAACCCCGGGCGTGATCGGCTGGAGATGCATCGTTGTCGCAACGGTCGAGCGTCGCCAGGTCTCGGAGTTGTCTCGCTCGAGTTGTGGGTGGCGAATACAGCATCGGTGCTCCTTGCGCTTGGCGGCTCTTCTGTCACCTACAAACGGGACGGGGCGTGCGGGCAGTCCGAGATTGCGACGAATGAAGCAGTCTTCGATGCACGCAGCGGAAGACTGGCGGGTCCAGTCGGGTTGGCTACGACATGACTCGAGCAGTGTTCGATGGTGTGGTGATCGCCGAAAGCAACGACGTGCGTGTGGTCGAGGGGATGACGTACTTCCCGCTGAGCAGCGTCGCCGAAGACGTGCTCGTGGAGAGCCAGACGGCGAGCCGCTGTTTCTGGAAGGGGAAGGCCCGGTACTGGCACGTGGCCGGAGAGACAGACCTCGCGTTGGACGCAGCGTTCGCCTATGAGCGGCCGTGGCCGCTGGCCCGTCGAGTGGTGACGGATCGGATCGCGTTCTGGCGCGAGGTCGACGTCGTGCCGGACGAGTCAGCCGGCTAGTTCTGCGACTCGGGCTTCCAGCTTGTCGATGGCCATTGCCCAGCCCTGCCCACCTGGGGAGTCTGCCGGTACCCCGATGTGGGTCATGACCATCTTCGTGCGGTCGCCGAGATCTTCGAGCTCGACCACGACCGAGGTCTCCATCGATGCACCCGCCGGCATGCCCATCTGTTCGGCGGTCATCGGGTTGCCGTCTGCGTCGGCCATGCCCTCGGTGTAGACGAGTCGCGTCTTCGGGTCGATCTCGCGGTATTCACCGACGAAGAACATCTTCATCTGGCCGTTCGGCGTCTCCATCTCCATTCCGATGTGGCGACGGCCGCCGACCTTCACGTCCATCTCGGCCTTCGGGATCGTGGCGCCCATGGGCCCGTACCAATTGGCGAAGTGTTCGGCCTCGGTCCACATCGCCCAGATCAGGTCGATGGGGGCGTCGAACGTGCGCTCGATCTGGACGTCCTTGGTGTCAGTCATTTGTTCATGCCTCTTTCTTGTCGTTTCTTGTCTTGAAGATCCCGGATGTAGTCGTCCAGGCGATCGAATCGGTCGTCCCAGATGTGGCGATACTGCTCGGCCCAGTCAGCCACCTCGGCAAGTGGTGCTGCGGCGATCGTGCATGGCCGGAACTGCGCTCGCCTGCCGCGCGTGATGAGGCCGGCGTGCTCGAGCACCTTGATGTGCCTGGAGATCGCCGGGAGCGTCAGGTCAAAGGGTTCGGCGAGATCGTTCACGCTCGCCTCGCCTTCGGCCAATCGAGCCAGGATCGCCCGCCGCGTCGAGTTCGCGAGGGCAGCAAAGGTCTCGTCGAGCCGAGCATCGTCGATGGTTGCCGTCGCGATTGCCACTGGTGTCACCCCCGTACTTTCGAATCTCGTTAATTAACCTATTGCGAAAGTAATGGTGGGTCGAGGGTCTGTCAAGCGGAGCGTGTCGAGGGATGAATGTCGCAATTGGCGCCATGTCGGTAGTCGGCCCGCCTGGCGAAGCGTTTGTAGATCTCGAGGCGCAGCAATGGGCTCGTCTCGAGCAACAGGAGAAATTCGCATGAACACATCACTCTTGGCCGTCTCGCTGGCCGGAAACTTCGAAGCGGGAACCGCGATCTGGGCCGGCCTCGTCGGAGCGGTGGCGATGCTCGCCGTGATCTACATGGGCCTGGCATCCGGCATGACCTCGATGGACCTGCTTCGCACCCTTGGCACGATGGTGGTCCCGAAGGCGTCGAATCCCGTCGTCTACGGGATCGGCCTGATGATGCACCTGATGATGGGCGCAGCATTCGGTCTCGTCCATGCCGGGCTCCTCCACGCGGTCGACCCCGGATCGGAGGGCGCCGCCGCCGGCTACGGAGCGCTGTTCGGCGGGATCCACGGCATGGGTGTGGCCGTCATGATGCCGATCATGTTGACCATGATGCATCCGCTGGTGCGCAGCGGGGACATGCCGGCTCCGGGTGTTGCCATGACAGGCCTCGGAAAGATGACCCCGATGGGGATCGCCATGGCCCACGTCGTCTTCGGCCTCGTCGCCGGTGCGATCTATGTCGCTTTCGTCGGCTGAGGCCGGGCGACCGTGGAAGACTCATCGTCAGCCGACGAAGGTGACCCTGCCGTGACCGACACGACGCGTGCAGACGCGCCGATCAACCAATACATCAGACCCGAGAACGTCCTCCTCGAGATGGCCGAAGCCGGCGCGCAGCGGGTCCACGCGCTTCGGACGAACCAGATCCTCATTCTCAGCGTCATGGCGGGCGGGTTCATCACGGTCGGGGCGCTCTTCAGCACGCTCATCGCCACCGGCACCGAGAACGAGGGCGTCACCCGTCTGCTCGAAGGTTTCGGGTTCTCGGCCGGGTTCTTCCTCGTCGTCCTCAGTGGTGCGCTCCTGTTCACGGAAGTGAATGTCGAGCTACCGGCGACCTTGCTCGGGCACAACCAGGACCGTCTCGGCCGGCAACCGCTGCGGACAGCGATACTCAAACTCTGGTTGTTGGCCGCTCTCGGCAACATGATCGGCGCCTTCGTCCTCGGCCAAGTCATCGCCTACACCTCCGACTACGGCGCTGGGGTCGAACAACTTCTCGGAGACGTCATGTCGAGCAAGATGCGTTACCAGGCCGTCGGTGGGGCGGAGGGATTCTTCAAGGCGGTGCTGTCTGGCATCATCGCCAACTGGCTGGTCGGGATGGCGGCCTTCCTCGCCACCATGGGCCGGACGGTCATCGGGAAGTACATACCGGTGCTCGTGGCAGTGATGGCGTTCGTGGCCGGTGGGTTCCTTCACAGCCCGGCCAACATGGCGTACCTCTCGCTCGTGCAACCGTTGGGATCCGGCCCCGGTTGGGGCGACGGCCTGCTGTGGTCGGTCCTGCCCGCAGCGATCGGCAACATCATCGGCGCTTTCTTCCTCGTCGCCCTTCCGTTCCACATCGCCAGCGGCCGTCACCGGCCCGAGGCTGTGGAAACAGCAGCCGGTGGTCGACCGTGACGACGTCCTACCCGACCTTCGGTCTCGACGACATCGGCTGGCTCACCGAGGCTCAGATGATCGAGGTCGACCGAGTCATGATGGAAGACCTGCGAATCGGTCTCGTCCAGATGATGGAGAACGCAGGTCGCAACCTGGCCCAGCTCGTTCTGGACCGGTTCAGCCCTGACTCGGTGACGGTGCTCGCAGGGTCGGGTGGCAATGGTGGCGGAGGTCTCGTCGCCGCCCGCCATCTCTCCAACCGCGGAGTCGATGTGAGCGTGACGCTCGGACACCCGGTTCGCGCCCTCGCACCGGTGCCGGCCCGGCAGTACAAGAGTCTCGTTCGTATGGGGGTGCCCGTGGAGCGGGAACCTCGTCGTTCCGACGTCGTGATCGACGCACTGATCGGCTACAGCCTGAGAGGCGCGCCGCGCGGGCGGGCGGGCGACCTGATCGCGGCGGCGGGCGGGCTGGGTCGTCGGGTCGTGGCCCTGGACACGCCATCGGGGCTGAACGTGACCAATGGATCTGCGCCCGGCGCCGTGGTCTCTGCCCACGCCACGATGACGCTGGCTGCCCCCAAGCTCGGCCTGCGTGGAGCCGAGCAAGTAGGGGAGTTGTACGTTGCCGACATCTCCGTGCCGCCGGCGGTCCTCGAGACCTTCGCCGTCGGCCCACCGCCCGACTTCACGCTCGGCAGCATCATTCGGCTTCGCTGACGGGTGACGTACGGTCGACCGATGTCATCGAGGTTGGAACGGTACGGCGCCTGGCTGGCGTGCTGCTTGAGTCGTGGGCCGGCGTCGCCCCTGCGCGAGACAGACCTTTCGCTCCTCGTCGACGAAATGGGTGAGGAGTCCTATGCCGGCGGAACACTCGTGTTTCGAGAAGGCGACCCTGCGGCTCGGGTCCATGTGCTCACCGCAGGCACGATCGAATTGTCCCGCGAGATCAATGGTCGACGGGTGACGTTCCAGGTGCTCCGTCCCGGTGATGTCTTTGGAGACGTGCCGGTGTTCCTCGGTGATCCTGAGCCGTTCGACGCCCGGGCGGCAGAGGATTGCACTGTCCTGGCTCTCGACGCCGACGCCCTGTTCCACCTGCTGTCGACCAGGCCCCTCGTCGCTCGACGCTGGTTCGTGTCATTGGCCGAGCGGATGGCCGGCTTGCAGAGTCGTGTTGCCGACCTGCTGGCCGGTGGCATCGAGGCCCAGCTGGCATCGATCTTGCTGAGGGAGGCCGACGACGAGGACCGCGTGCGGACCACCCAGAGCAACTTGTCCTCGATGCTGGGGGTACAGCGGTCGAGCGTCCAACGGGTCCTGAAACAACTCGAGGCGGCGGGTCTGGTCACCCTGCGCTACCGCGGCGTCGACATCGTCGATCGAGTCGGTCTGGAAGCCTTGCTCGGGGATGGTCAGCCAGACTGAGGGGCCGACCGGGTGCCTCTCGCCGGCCTTCATGGCCTCAGCGTCACGAGCCCACATCGGAGGATCCTGCGCACCTAGCCGAGGGCGATCCGCTGACATCGGTCGATGCTTCGTTCGATGGCAGCATCGTCGACGATGAGGATCGACGTGAGCCAGATGCCGTTCTGCAGGACGAGGATGTCCGCCGCTCGCCGTTCGACCTCCGCGTCATCGATCTCAGGCCGAGCCGCGGCGATCAGCTCGGCCAATCCCGTCCTGTAGGCCAGCTGAGCGGCGCGATTGATGTCGGCGAATCGTTCGTCGATCGGGGCGAGGGACCAGAGCTGGAGTCGAAGGCCGAGGTAGTCGATGCGGAGGTATTCGGGCTGCACGACGCGCCGGAGGGCATCGACGAGTTGTTCTTCGGCGTCCATCCCGTTCACCGGTTCGACGAGGAGCGCATCGCTCTCACCAACACGTTCGAGTGCTGCGGCGACGAGCGAGATCTTGTCATCGAAGTAGTAGTTCATGAGCCCGAGCGCGACTCCCGCTTCGGTGGCCACTTCTCGCATGCTCACTGCGGCGAGCCCTCCGCGGCCGAGCACGGTGGCGACCGCATCGAGGATCCGTTCCCGCTTGTCCGAACGGTTGTTGTGTTGAGCCATGGTGACGACCGGAGGTGGTCGCCGCTCAGCGGCGATGATCGGCGGCGGCTTTGAGCATGGCCGTGATCGTTCGGTCTCGAACCACGGACAACTCCTCGGCGGTGGCCTCGCCCGTGGCGTTGGAGAGTTGCCTCACCAGTTCGGCCGCAACCTCGGGGTCGAGGTGAGGTGCACCGAGATCGTCCCACCAGCGATTGAAGCTCTCGCTGTAGCGCTCGCAGAAGGATGTCAGCCCACCCTCGCCCGCGCCGAGATGAAACAGCATGGTCGGGCCCATCGCCGCCCATCGCAGACCGGGTCCGGCCCACACCGCCGTGTCCACGTCTTCGACCGTGGCGACGCCTTCGAGGACGAGGTGGATCGCTTCACGCCACAGCGCAGCCTGGAGGCGGTTGGCGACGTGTCCCGGTACCTCCTTGGTCACCTCGATCGTGACCTTGCCGACCGACTCGTAGAAGCGGCGGGCGGCGGAGACGACACCTTCGGCGGTCTGCTCGTTGCCGAGCACTTCGACGAGGGGGATGAGGTGCGGCGGGTTGAACGGATGGCCGAGTACGAACCGGTCCGGCCGTTTCCAGCCACCCTGCATCTCGGTCAAGGTCAAGCCGGACGCCGATGATGCAACGATCGCGTTCGGATCGACGGCGGATTCGATCTCGGCGAAGAGCTCGTGTTTGATCTCGAGTCGCTCCGGCACGCTCTCCTGGACGAACGCAGCACCTTCCACCGCAGCTCTGGGGTCGGTGTGGAAGGTGACGGCATCGGGATCCCCGCCGATGACCAGACCGAGCTCCTCCAGTGTGGGCCATGCGTTCTCGATGTACCGCCTCACTCTCGTCTCGATACCGGCCGCAGGGTCGAACACGGCCACGGACGCGCCGGCGGCGAGGAACAGCGCGGTCCAGCTCGCTCCGATGACTCCTCCGCCGAGCGACGCCGTGTGCAGGCCGTCCGGGGAGCCGAGGGTCGGCACTGTGTCTGGTTCGTTCATGTTCCGGTCTCCCGCATCAGTGGGCAAACATCACGTGTCGGACGGCGGTGTACGCATCGAGTGAGTACACCGACATGTCGCACCCGCTGCCGGACGCGCGCATCGCAGCCCAGGGCATCTCGGGGGTGGCGACGCCGTGGGTGTTGACCCAGGTGAAGCCGTAGCGAAGCCGACTCGTCACGTTCATTGCTCGTCGATGGTCATTCGTCCAGACAGAAGAGGCCAGGCCGTAGCGGCCGCGATTCGCAATCCCCACTGCGTCGTCGAGGTCGGTGAATCGTGACACCGAGATCACCGGGCCGAACACTTCTGCGCAGGCGAGCTCGGCATCGTTGTCGACATCGGCGACCAACGTTGGTTCGTAGAAGAAGCCGGTGCCGGACCCGACCTTGCCTCCGGTGACGATCTCGGCACTCGGCCTGGCTCGGTCGACGAAGGCTGCTACCGAGTCGCGGTGCTGGGCAGAGACGAGGGGACCCATCTCCGTGCCCTCGGCCCGAGGATGTCCGACCGTGATCGCCGGAATCTCCTCGGCGAGACGGGCAACGAGATCGTCGTAGACGGATGCCTGGGCGATGATCCGGCAGGGTTGCGCGCAATCCTGGCCTGCGTTGAAGAACGAGCCTTCGCGAATCGTCGTGACCACCGCATCCAGGTCGGCGTCGTCGAACACGATGACCGGTGCCTTCCCTCCCAGTTCGAGGTGGACGTGACGGAGCTGATCGGCGGCCGCTCGCATCGCAGCAGCACCCGTTCGTGGTGAGCCGGTCACGCTGATGGCCTCGATCGCGGGAGCGTTGATGAGACGGTCTCCGACCGTTCCCCCGGAACCGTGGATGATGTTGATGACCCCCCTCGGCACCACGTCGGCCAAGAGTTCGGCCATGCGCAGCGTGGCCAACGGGGTGATCTCGGATGGCTTGAGCACGACGGTGCAGCCGGCCGCCAGTGGCGCCGCGAGCTTCCACGACGCCATCATCAGGGGGTAGTTCCATGGGCTGATCGCGGCGACCGGGCCGACAGGGTCACGACGAATCATCGAGGTGTGGCCTTCGACGTATTCGCCGGCAGCGAGACCGCTGACGGTGCGAGCGGCACCGGCCATGAATCGGTAGGTGTCGATCGTGAGTGGCATCTCGTCGTCGTGTGCCGAAGGCCACGGCTTGCCGCCATCCAACGATTCGAGCGCAGCGAGCTCGAGTGAGTTGTCGTCGATGACCTGCGCGATGTCGAGGAGCAGTGCCGACCGGTCGGCTGGTGTCGACCTCGAGTACGAATCGAATGCCTCTGCTGCGGCAGCGACCGCAGCGTCGACTTGATCGTCTGAGGCCTGGGCGATTCGGGTGACGACCTCGCCGGTCGCCGGGTCCAACACGTCGATGAGCTCGCCGGCGCCAGCGACGAGTTCGCCGTCGATCAGGAGGTCGGTGGCGGTGACCGTGGCCGTGCCGGACGGTTCCTTCCGCTCGCCTGGGGTGTCAGAAGTTGACATTGTCTGATCCCTTGAGTCCGAGCCGCTTGCGGGCCTGGGTGGGAGTCGCCACCTGGAGGCCGAGCGCCTCGATGATCGTCCTGATCTTCTCGACCTGGGCTGCGTTCGACGGCGTCAGCTGTCCGGGCCCGATGTAGAGGCTGTCCTCCATGCCGACCCGCAGATTCCCGCCGAGCATCGCGGCCTGCGTCGCAAACGACATCTGGTGGCGGCCGGCAGCCAGTACCGACCATTCGTAGGAGTCGCCGAACAGGCGGTCGGCGATGGTGTGCATGTGCATGAGGTTGTCGAGGTCGGCGCCGACCCCGCCGAGCACACCGAAGACCATCTGGACGAAGAAGGGCGGCTCGATCCATCCCTGATTGATCAGCCACTCGAGGTTGTAGAGGTGGCCCAGGTCGTAGCACTCGAACTCGAAGCGGGTCCCGTGGCCCTGACCGAGTTCCTTCACGATGTACTCCAGGTCACCGAAGGTGTTCCGGAAGATGAAGTCCTTGGTCATCTCGAGGAACTCGGGTTCCCATGGATGTTGCCAGTCGCTGTACTTGTCCAGCATCGGGAAGAGTCCGAAGTTGAGGGACCCGACGTTCAGCGACGCCATTTCCGGCGACGTGGTGGTCGCTGCCAGCAACCGTTCTTCCCTGGACATGCCGAGGCCGCCACCGGTCGACACGTTGATGACCGCGTCGCATGCTCCCGCGATCTTCGGGAGGAACTCCTGGAACAGCGCCGGCCGGGGGTCGGGCTTGCCCGTTTCGGGATCACGGGCGTGCAGGTGGATGATGGCCGCTCCGGCCTCGGCCGCTTCGATCGACGCCTGCGCGATCTGATCAGGCGTGATGGGGAGGTGGGGCGACATCGTCGGCGTGTGGATCCCCCCGGTCGGAGCGCAGGTGATGATGACGGGTTGTGATGTCACTGGTTGAACCTCATCTGTTGGATTTGTGCTGAAAGGCCACCATCGAGCACCCAGAGCTGGCCCGTGGCATACCGGGCCTCGTCCGAGGCCAGCCAGAAGACCAGGTTCGCCATGTCGGTCGGGGTGCCGATGGTGCGAAGCGGGTGCACCCGCTCGGCCTCCCGGCGAGCCTCGTGGTCTGGCACGTCGGCGGGAAAGAACTGCTGGAGCATGGGCGTGTCGATGTAGCCGGGACAGATGGCGTTGACCCGGATGCCTTCCTGGCCGTGGTCACACGCCATGGCCCGGGTGAGCGCATGGACAGCGCCCTTCGTGGCGCAGTAGGCAGCGAGCTTCGGATCGGCGATGAAGCCGTCGTACGAGCCGAAGTTGATGATCGAAGCGTGCTCCGACGATCGGAGGAGGGGGAGTGCGTGCTTCGAGGTGAGGAAGGTGCCGGTCACGTTCACGGCGAAGATCCGATTCCAGTCCTCGAGCGAGGTGTCGTCGATTGTCTTTTCGATCTCGATGCCGGCCGCGTTGACGACGATGTCGAGACGTCCCGTGGTCTCGGCGATCGATCTTGATGCCTCTCGGCGACCTCGGACTCCGAGGTGACATCGAACCGCAGGAACTGCCCGGTGGGCGTCGCCTGGTTCGTCGCGTAGGTCGGCGGCGAAGACCGTGGCGCCCTCGCTGGTCAATCGCTCGCACACGGCCCGACCGGCACCGCCGCGTCCGCCGGTCACCAGGGCGACCCTGCCATCGAGCGGAGTGGTCATGGTCCCTCCGTCGCGCCGGACCGGTATGCGTCGAGCACGAGCCCGTGGAAGTGGTGGAGTCCGTGTTCTGAGAGCCCCGATCCGGAAGGGTCGTTCACGATCCGTCCTTGTGTGAAGGCGGGCGTCTGCATGCCGCGCTGCACACTTTCGACGAGGCCGATGTCCTCGACCTGCAACACCTCGTCCAGGTAGCGAATCGACTCGAGTTCTGCCTCGTTGGGCTCGGGCGTCTCGAGGAAGAAGTCGTACGTTTCGAAGGTGCGGTCGACACCGATCGGGATGATCTTCAGCACGATCATGTTGCCTCGACCGGGGTAGCGCATGAAGCACGTGTTCGGCCACAGCCACCACACCGCGTGATCGCGCACGGTGGCGTCGGCGACGTCGTAGGCGGAGTTCTGCGAGCGGCCTGCTTCGGCCATGTGGCTCGAGTAGATGCCGTGGGTGGTGACCTTGTAGGTGTCCATGTCGACGAGCGACACGAAGTCCTTGTGGGCAACGTGGCAGTGGTAGCACTCGAGGAAGTTGTCGACGACGTTCTTCCAGTTCGAGCGGATGTCGTAGGTCAGCCGGTGGGCGAAGGTCAGGTCGTCGACATCGGGTGCCCACGTGGCGATCTCGGCACCGAGGTTCTCCGGAACCCTCCGCCAACGGTGAGGCAGCTCGGTCGAGATTCACGAAGACGAATCCACCGAACTCCTCGATGAGCACGGCGTCGAGGCAGATGGCGCTCGTGTCGAAGTCCTCGAGGTGGCGAGTGTGTCTGGCGGAGGTGAGGCCACCCCGGAGGTCGTAGGTCCAGGCGTGGTACGGGCACACCACGTTCTTGGTCGTGCCCGAGCCGCTCAGCAGCTCGTGACCGCGATGCTGACACACGTTGTAGAAGGCACGGAGCTCACCTTCGAGATCGCGCACGGCGACGATCGGCATGCCGGCGATCTCCTCGGCGACGTAGGCCCCCGGCGTACGAAGCTGTTCGCCGTGGCAGAGCCACTGCCACGATTTCGCGATGATGTGTCGCTGGTCGGCATCGAACCATTCGGGTCGGGTGTATGCGTCGGCGTGAAGCGAGAGTGACCTACTCGGTTCAGTGGTCCAGCCGTGGGCGATCGACTCGACAGAATGCGGGGTCGTGTGTGATTCCTGATTCATGTGAGGCTCGAATCGTCGTGCGTCTGATCGGGTGCGACATACGGTGGAAAGCGGAAGCGAGCGCCGGCCTCTGCCCAGTCCTGGTGATTGCGGACGTACGTGTTGGCAACGTCGTTCAGGGGGAGGTAGTCCCACGACACGAGCGGCCCGACCTGGCTTGCCTCGTGGAGCAGGCGGCGTGAGCGCTGGGAGGCCATGACCTTTCGCCGGAGATCGTCTGAGTCCCACCGTTGTGCGACTTCGTCGGCAAAGGCCTGGGCCTCGACGCGATGGGCACGGTCTCGTGCGAGATTCGTGCGTTCGAGTGGATCGGCTTCGACGTCGTAGAGCTGGGGAGGGTCGGTGTCGCAATGGATGTACTTGAGCCGACCGCGTCGAATCATGAACATCGGATGTGAGGTCATCTCGGCGAAGTACTCAGCCGTGGTCTCGTCGACGTCGTCCGGTCGTCCCGTGGCCGACGGCCAGAGACTGCGTCCGTCGAGGTCGGACGCCAGGTCTGGCCATTCGCCTCCTTCGGTGGCGATGTCGAGCAACGTGGGGAGCAGGTCGAGATGCGAGCAGACGTTGGGAATGTGCGTCGCTCGGCGACTCCGGGTCCGGCGATGACGAGCGGCACTCGTGCCGATCGCTCGTGGAACGACATCTTGAACCACGTGCCACGGTCGCCCAGCATGTCGCCGTGGTCACTGGTCACGATCACGACGGTGTCGTCGAGCTGACCCGTCTCGCGGAGGGTGGCCACGATGCGGCCGAGCCAGTCGTCGAAGTAGCTGACGTTGGCGTAGTAGCCGTGGCGAGCAGCCCGGGTCTGCTCCTCGGAGAAACCAACCGTGTCGGCCTCGATCGCGGTCCGGATACGGCGTGTGTGCGGATCGAGCGCTTCGAGATCGACAGGGTCAGGCAGGTCGATCTCGTCGTGGTCGTAGAGGTCCCACCATTCCGGCCTGGCGACGTACGGGATCGTGGGGATGAATGAACGAAGCGCAGAGGAAGAACGGGCGATCGTCCGGGTCGCGGGCCAGGTCGAAGAGCTTGCGGACCGAGGACGCAGCCGACCTCCTCGTCGTAGTCGATCTGGTAGGTGGCGAGCGCCTCACCGGCCTCGGCCAACGCATCCATGTTGTGGTACCACTTCGCGATGCGTTCGTCCGAACGCTCCCAGTCCGGTGTCCAGGCGAAGTCGGCGGGATAGATGTCGGTCGTGAGCCGCTCCTCGAAGCCGTGCAGTTGGTCCGGCCCGACGAAGTGCATCTTTCCCGACACGATGGTCCGGTAGCCCGAGTACCGACAGGTAGTGGGCCAGGGTCGGAGTGGAGGCGGCGAACTCGCTGGCGTTGTCCCACGCGCTGATCGCCGACGCTGTCTGCCCCGCCATCATCGCGAAGCGGGCAGGCGCACACAGCGGCGAGTTGCAGTAGGCGGCGTCGAAGCGGGCACCGGCGTCGGCGAGAGCGTCGAGGTTCGGTGTCTTCACCAGCGGGTGGCCGTAGGCGCCGGTGAAGTGAGGGGCGAGCTGGTCAGCGATGACCAGGACCACGTTGGGGGACATCGGGCGAACACTAGGAGGAATTGAACGAACGTTCAAGTGGTTCGCACAGCGCTCGCCGGACTCGGTCGAAGCGTTCTCAGCGAGGACGGTCGGCCAACCGTGGTTGACAGTGCGGACACCAATACGTGCTTCGTTCGGTGACCTCTCCAGCCGGAGAGAACTCGATCGAGCTCGAGCAGCGCCGGCACGAACTGCGGAAGCGCCCGTAGACGTAAGCCCGACCAGCGATGGACTCCGACGTGGTCTTTCGGGAGCGCCGGTCCCGATTCGCGAGGAGCTGGGCGTGGGCGATTCGCCACAAACGCATCAACTGTGCGTCGCTGAGCGACTGGACAGGGGTGAATGGGTGGACGCCGGCGAGAAAGGCGACCTCGCTCTTGAACACGTTCCCGACTCCGGCCGCCACGCGTTGATCGAGCAGGGCTGTCGCCAGGGTGTCGGATGGTGCGAAGGTGCGTGTGCGCTCGACGATCTCGTCGAGGTCGACGATGTCATCGCTGAGGTCGGGGCCGAGGTGCCCGACCGGCGACGGATCGGTACCACGGACGAAGGTGTCGATCGTCGGGGCCGAGAAGCAGAGGGCCGTGCCGAGCGACGTACGGAGCACGATGCGGAGTCTCGGTGAGTTCGGCAGTCCGGCCTCCGGCGCCGACACCTGCCATGACCCTGACATCCCGAGGTGGACCCGTAGCGTGAGATTCCGGTCGAACTCGATGAGGAGGTGCTTGCCGATTGCGTCGACTCGTTCGATTCGCTGACCGACACGCGGGCGGTGGCCCCGGATCTTCCTGAACCAGATGTCGGTGACGGTCTGTCCTTCGAGAACAGGGGACAAGAGTGCTTCGGCCCGGCGAAGTGAGTCTCCTTCAGGCATCCGGTCAGTACCACCGGCCCTTGGCGAAGCCCCCGAAGGCGATCAGCCCGACCAGGGCGACGACCACGCCGAGGAATGTCGAGCCGAAGACTGCGATCAGAACTCCGGCGATGACCAAGAGTCCGCCCATGCCGATGCCGGCGATGCTGAATCCTGAGTCTGCGTTGGTGGTTGACATGATGAGCTTCCTTTGTCGTCGTGATGCGTTCGCCCGGTGGTCTGCCCCGTCTGCCCGACCCTAAACCCGGCCCGCCCAAACCTCGCCGTTCTGGCCCTTGCGGAACTGCGGGAAGAGCGTCAAACTCGAGCGCGTTCCGGCATCGATCGGGACGAGGCGAACAAAACAGGGGGGCTGTTTCCATGAATTCCCGACGCACCACGGCGCTGCGCTTGGTGGTCGCACTCGCGACCATGATCGCGGCGACCTTGACGGGCTCCGCGGCGATCGACGCCAAACCGGCTCCACCCGGCCAGGCGAAGACCCCGAACATCGGTTGGTCGAGCTGTTTCCGCGACGTCGCCGACGACTTGGCGTCGTTCCTGCCGCCGGAGTTCGGCCCGCCGACCTACGAGTGCGCGGTCGTTCCCGTGCCGCTCGACTACGACCGCCCCAACGGGCCCTCGGTGCAGATCTCGTTGGTCCGGCTGCCGGCGCTCGAACCCGGAGGAACGCATCGGTTCGATGTTCGTCAACCCTGGCGGCCCAGGCGGATCCGGCGTCGAGTTCGCGGTGTTCGGTGCGCCATTCCTGTACTCGCCCGACCTGCGTGCACAGTTCGACATCGTCGGGTTCGACCCACGAGGAATCGGCCGCAGCACGGCGCTGAAGTGCTTCGGCAACCTGAACCAGGCGTTCTCGATCTTCGAGGCACCGGTCGTCGCATTCCCGAAGAACCTTGCCGAGGCTGAACTCTGGGCTGCAGACGACCAACGACTCTCCGACGCGTGCGATCGACGTGGCAACAAGGTGCTCGACCACATGTCCACAGCCAACGTGGCGCGTGACCTCGATCTTCTCCGCGCAGCAGTCGGTGACGAGCAACTCACGTACGCCGGTTACAGCTACGGCAGCTACCTGGGCGTCACGTACGCCAACCTGTTCCCCGACAACGTTCGAGCGCTGATCGTCGACGGGGTCCTCGACCCAGTCGAATGGAGCACCGGCAGCCTCGGCAACGAGGATCTGCCGTTCTCGTCGCGGCTCGGGAGCGACGTCGGAGCACAAGCGACGCTCGATGAATTCCACCGGCTGTGTGACGCAGCCGGGCCGGAGTTGTGCGCCTTCGCCCCCAACTCGTCTGACCGATACGACGCGCTCGCAGCGGCGTTGCTCGCCGCCGACCCGGTGATGTTGCCGGTCGAGGTCGAACCCGGCGTCATCATCGACATCCCATTCTTCTACGGCGACCTCATCGGATACAGCCTCGGCTCGATGTACGACTCGGCGTCGTGGTTCTTCTTCGCCCAAGATCTTGCGTTCTTCGAGAGCGCGGTCTTCGGCGAGGCACCAGGGTTGGCGCCGCCCGGTTTCTCGGTCGGCGGTGAGGGAAGGCTCGGCTACACCACCAAGCGCGGATTCCCCCGCTACATGAACGTGCTCGAAGGCTTCCCGGCGGTTGCCTGCGCGGACAGCGACAACCCGGACTCGATCGAGGCATGGGTCGAAGCGGCGGGCGAGGTGTCGGCGGACAACTACTTCACTCAACTGTGGACCTTCGCCAGCAGCCCGTGTCTGTCGTTCCCCGCTGTCGACGACGACCGCTACGTCGGCCTGTTCGACGCCGATACGGCCAATCCGGTCTTGGTCGTCAACACGTTGTACGACCCGGCGACACCGGTGCACGGTGCGTCGCCGTCGCCGACTTGCTTCCGAACTCGGGTTTGCTGCTCGTCGAGGGATGGGGTCACACCACGCTCGGGATCTCTGGCTGTGCGAGCTTCTACAGCGAGCAGTACCTGATCACCCAGCTGCTTCCGCCCCCGCCGAGTGAGTTGGACTGTCGGCAGGATTTCGATCCGTTCGAGCTGTTCGGTGGCCCGGGCGATCCGGGCGTCCTGCAGCAGAGGGCGCTCGACGCAGAGCGCGTTTCCTCGGGGGTCGCTGACCGCCGCTACCGCTCGGCCTTCCGCGACCGCTCTGTCAGCGCATCGGGTGACAGATCGAGGCGGCGGAGCAGTTGGGCGTTGGCGGCCACGACGATGGTGGAAAGGCTCATCATGAGTGCGCCGACGGCGGGAGGAAGCACGAATCCGATCGGAGCAAGGACGCCGGCGGCGAGCGGGATGGCGAGGACGTTGTAGCCGGTGGCCCAGGCGAGGTTCTGCAGCATCTTCCGGTACGACGCCTTCGACAGCTCGATCACTCCGAGAACGTTTCGAGGGTCTGACGAGGCAAGCACGACTCCGGCCGACTCGATGGCGACGTCGGTGCCGGCCCCGATCGCCAGGCCGACGTCTGCTCTGGCGAGGGCCGGTGCATCGTTGACGCCGTCGCCGACCATGGCGACGGTCCGTCCCCGGTTCTGGAGTTCGACAACGGCCTGATCTTTGTCCTCGGGCAGCACTTCGGCGAAGACCTCATCGATGCCGAGTCGTTCGGCGACGTGGTCGGCAACCGCATGCGAGTCGCCGGTGATCATGACGACTTGGATGCCTCGGTCATGGAGTGCGTCGATCGCATGCCGGGATTCGTGCCGAATGTCGTCTTCGAGCGCGATGGTGCCGATGATCTGTTCGTCGGCGATCACATGGAGAACAGCGGCACCGCGTGCCTCCCAGCCGGCGATCTTGTCGGCGAGAGCGGCCGGCGGCTCGAGATCGAGCGATCGAAGGAGTGATGGCCCACCGATGGCGATCGTTCGGCCGTCGACGAAGGCCTGGACGCCGCGGCCCGTCATCGATTGGAAGTCGGCAGCTCGTGGTGGGTCGATGCCCTTGGCCTCGGCGTGGCCGACGATGGCACGAGCCAGCGGGTGTTCGCTGTCGGCTTCGACGCCGGCGGCGAGGGCGAGCAGCCGGTCGGAGTCACCGTCGACGGCGGAGAGATCGGTGACCGAATGTTCACCTGCGGTGAGCGTGCCGGTCTTGTCGAACAGGACGGTGTCGATCTTGCGCATGCGTTCCAACGCGAGACGGTCCTTCACGAGAATGCCGTTGCGGGCCGCCATGCCGGTCGAGAGCGACACGACGAGCGGGATGGCGAGCCCGAGCGCATGGGGACACGCAATGATCAGAACGGTGACCGTCCGAACCAGGGCGTCGTCAGGCTCTCCGACCAACAGCCATACGGTCGCGGTGACGGCGGCCGACGCGATCGCCACGTAGAACAGCAGGGCTGCGGCCCGGTCGGCGATGGCCTGCGCTCGTGATTTTGATGCCTGGGCCTGACCGACGAGACGCTGGATGCCGCCGAGCGCGGTGTCGTCGCCCAGGGCGGTGACCTCGATCCGAATGGTGTTGTCGGTGGCCACGGATCCGGCGATGACGCCGTCGCCTGCGGATTTGGCCACCGGATTCGATTCGCCGGTGAGCATCGATTCGTCGATCTCGACGTTGCCTTCGACGATCCGACCGTCGGCTGGAACCCGGCTCCCAGAGCGCACCAGCAGCCGGTCGCCGACGGCGAGGTCGGCCAGGGCAACGATCGTGATGTCGCCGTCGGCGCCGAGGCGCTCGGCTTCGTCCGGCAGGAGCTCAGCAAGAGCTGCGAGCGCTCCCCGGGCTTGGCCGATGGCTTTCATCTCCTGCCAGTGGCCGAGGAGCATGATCACGATGAGGCTGGCCGACTCCCACCAGAACTCGAGGTCGATCGCCTCGGTCAGCGACAGTGCGGATGCACCGAAGGCGACGGTGATGGCCAGGGCGATCAGCAGCATCATGCCCGGTTGGCGCTGCTTGGCTTCGTCCCAACCGCCGGTCAGGAATGGGCGTCCGCCGTAGAAGAAGATGACGGTGCCGAGAACAGGGGCGATCCAGTCGGAACCGGGAAAGGAGAGCTCGTATTTGAGCCATTCCTGGATCTGGCCGGAGAACACGAGTACTGGAATCGCGAGTACGAGGTTCGCCCAGAAGAGCCGACGAAACATCTCGGCGTGCCCCTCATGGCCGCCATGGTCGGCATGTGCGGATTGGTCGCGCCATCTCGCGTGGCATGCTCGGTGTGGTCCGTCTCGGCGGTTGGTCGTGGTGACGGTGGTGGCCATCGGTGCCTCGCTTTCGATGTGCCTGTCGAATGCGACGTCGTTCTACACCTTCCAGCCGGATGGAAGGTCAAGGGTTTCCATCCGGATGGAGGCTGGCGGCTCGTCGCTATTCGCTGCGAGTCTCCTGCGCCGTGCGCTCGTTCGTTCCTTCGAACTCCGGAATGGGTCGAGCGTTCGCATCCTCAACGGTGGTGAGCCGCGCCGTTCTCGGAGATGTCCTCGATGAGCCAGCCCATCTCGGCGATCTCTCGACGCTGGGCTTGGATGATGCCGACCGCGAGATTGCAGACTCGTAGGTCATCGATCTCGGCCCGCTCACTGGTGAGGATGGCGATGGAGTGGTGGGGGATCATGGCCCGCATCCACGACTCGTCCTGGACGGTTTCCTGGCTGCGGACCAGCCACAGGGATCCGGCAAACACCAGGATGGCGCCGACGGCGATGCCGACGTTGACCTTGGTGTTGCGGTACATGCTGAGCATGAAACCGAGCATGATGATGGCCATGGTGGCGCCCATCAGGAACGCCATGTAGAAGCGGGTCTCGCTCCAACGGACGTGGTCCAACGCGAACGTGTTCAGGTACATGAGACCGAACATGACCGCCGTCGAGGTGCCGATCATGGCGGCGAAACGGCCGTAGCCCATCTGCATCCCGCCACCGGGTGACGGTCGGCCAGAGTGCGTATCACTCACGATCTGCGAGGTGTGGTCAGTGCGGTCGTGGGTCTTGGCCTTGGCCATGGTTCTGCTCCGTTCGGTCGTGTGCGAACGACCGCGGCATACCCGGGACCGAGGCAGCTGAAACGACAGGCAGTAGAAGTTGCCTACGGCAGCGGCCATGGTTGCGACGGTGGCACGTAGGGGTCGAGAAACCAGATCTGCCCGTGGTCTCTGCTGCGAACAGGCCGTCCGCGTGAGCGACAAGGGCATGGAAGTCGGCGTCTTCGAGAAGACTGTCGACCTTCAGATTGCGTGTCCCCGAGTCTCACCGCAATCGCAGCACCGCTCTCGGCGGCCGCGGTTTATCGTTGGTTCGGTCGGAACGATGTGGAGGTTCGATGTCGACGAGACGTCCAATGGGTGCCCTGGAAGATCATGTGATGGACTACCTCTGGCTCGTCGGTGCTCCTGCTTCTCCGGCCGAAGTCCATGCTGCGGTGGCCCCCGAACTCGCGTACACGACGGTGACGACGGTGCTGACCCGACTGTGGGACAAGGGCCGCCTCGAGCGCGAACGCCGGGGGCGCGCCTTCGCGTACGCCCCTGTGCGATCCGAGGCCGAGCACCGGGCCGACGCCATGAGGGTCAATCTCAGTGACGCAGCCGACCGGGGGGCGGTGCTGAGTTCGTTCGTCGATGCCCTCGACCCTGCCGATCTCGACGTCTTGCGGGGGCTCATCGGCGAGGGCGACGAGTAGATGTCGCTTGGATCGGTCCTCCCGGCGCTGATCGTCGTGGCTGTCGCCAGCCTGGCAGGCGTGGTTCGGTGGCCGCTGCGCCCCGCCATCGCGATCCGCGTTCTCGTAGTGATCGCTGTCGTCGGCGCCGGAACCGTCCTGCTCATGGCCGTCGTTGTGGTCACCGGGTTCCTCGCTCGCTCAGCTGCGGTCCTGTCGTTGATCGCTTGGTGTCCGCTCGTGCCTCTGCACCACGAGGTCAGCGTTGTCGACGGCCTCGTCGCAATGGCAGTTCTCGCCGCGTCGGCGTGGCGGGTACGTCTGGTCCTGTCACGGCGACGCTGGGCGACCGACGGCACGGAGGGATGCAGCTTGGTCGTGCTCGACACGTGCGAGCCGATCGCGTTCGCCGCACCAGGTACGCCTGGGTGTGTCGTGGTGTCCCAGGGCATGCTCGATGTGCTTCGGCCGAGGGAACGTCAGGTGTTGTTCGCCCACGAGCGCGCCCACCTCGATCAGCGACATCACCGTTATCTGCTGGCCGTCGAGCTGGCGGTCGCCATCCTTCCGACGCTGCGCCCGCTCGCCGAACAGCTCCGTTTGTCGACCGAACGATGCGCCGACGAAGCAGCGGCCGAAGCGATGGGCGATGACCGCCGGCTCGTCGCCCGAAGCATCGCCAAGGCAGCCGTGCGAGCTGACGACTACCGCAACCTCGTCGGTGCGTTCGGCGGCGGATCGGTTCCACGACGAGTGCGTGCGCTGCTGGATCCAGCGCCTTCCGCCGTCGCATTGCAGGCCGGCACCTTCTCCACGTTTGCCATCGCCTCCGTGGCCGTCGTTGCCGGTGGCGTCCAGCTGCACCACATCGCCGAGTTGGTCGATCACCTCTGCCACTGATGATCGGCTGCAACCTTCTCGTGGTCGCGTGTTGCCGCAACTACGACAGTCTGTCGTAAGCTCGGGGGCGACTCGAACAGTGCGAGAGTTCAGTAACTCGGGTCCTGCTTCATCTGATCGGTCCGAGGTACTGATGCAACAACTCCGCCACTACGTCGCTGCGTGCGTGATCGCTCTCTTTGTGTTGGCCGTCTGGTCTTCGCCGGCCGCGGCCCACACCGGATTCGAGTCGTCCGACCCGGCTGATGGCGCAGTCCTCGAAACACCGGTCGAGGTGATCACGCTCGTGTTCACGGGTGACGCCGAGCCGACGGGGGCCGGCTTCGAGGTCCTCGAACCGAGTGGTGGGCTCCGCCAACCAACCGCATCCTCGACCGTTGATGGACGGACGTGGGTGCTTCTCTTCGACCCGCCCTTGAGCGGCGGTTCGGTCGGGCTGCGTTGGATGGTGAAGGCCCCGGACGCCCACCCGATCGACGGATCGTTCAGCTTCACGACCCCAGACGCCGTATTGCCGCCGGTCGTCGAGACACCGCTCGTCGACACTCCGCTCGTCGAGGATGCGGTCGCCCTGGATTCATCCGCTGCCTTGGAGGAGTTCCTCGATACCGGGTCCGAAGGAGGAGGTACGGCTCGTCGTGTCGGCGCGGCCGGCCGCTTCGTCACACTGGTGGGAACACTGGTGGGGGTCGGTGGACTGGTCTTCGTGGCCACGGCCATGCGAGGTCGCCGAAGCGAAGTTCGCCATGTGCTGTTCTGGGTTCGCCGTGCCGGCGTGATCGTGGCCTTCGGCGCGATCGTCGAGTTCGTCGCCCAGGTCGCCGTCGAGAATTCGTCGGATTGGTCTGCAGTCTGGTCACCCTCGGCGATCGGTGGTGTCGCGTGGTCGACCTTCGGGATCGCAACCGCTTTGCGCCTCAGCGGCGGACTCGCGCTGGCCTCAGGCTCGCAACTGGAGACGGTGTCGGCGTCCGACGTTGCCGATCCGGTTGCCGCCATGCGTGTCTTGGTCGGTTCGAGCTCAACTGCTGGGCACGACGGTGCCGGCTTCCACGGCGACGAGCCGGCGTCTCCGAGGGACGGCGGCGCGCTGTCGGGATCGAGTAGGGGAGCCGGTGATCATGCATGGCGCGCCGGTGTCGATTCGGCCGTCGGCGCACTCGGGGCGCTGGCCGTCGTCGCAGCTCACCTCTTCGACGGCCACACGGTGACAGAGGGCAATCGGCTGCTCACCGGTGTCACCGATGCAATACACGTTGCCGGTGGAGCTGTCTGGGCCGGCGGTGTGATGATGCTCGGCCTCGTGCTGTGGCGTCGTCACCGACGCGGTCACGATCTTCGGGCCAGGCAGTTGGCGCTTCGATTCTCGGTCGTGGCCAGCGTCGCGCTCGTCGTGGTCGGGTTGGCCGGCGTGTTGTTGACGATCATCGTGCTCGACCGCCCGTCCGAACTCTGGTCGACCGAGTGGGGCGCGTCCTCATGGTCAAGACCCTGTTCGTCGGCGCCGCTGCGCTGGCCGGTGGCTACAACCACAAGGTCCTGATCCCGCAGCTCGACGTTGCACCACATGACACCGAACTGGGCCACCGATTCCGCAACGTCGTGACCGCCGAGGCCTTCGCTCTGGTCGCGGTGGCCATCTCGACCGCATTCCTCATGGGAGCCGCATCATGAGACTCCGGTTCGCGTTCCTTCTCGGCATCACCGGAGTGCTCGTCGCCTGCTCTGAATCGGCGCCTCCGATCGCCGTCAGTGGCGATGCGCAGCTCGATCGTGGCGCGGAGGTGTACGCAACGTCGTGCGCTTCGTGTCATGGGGCCGAGCTGGGTGGTACCGATAAGGGTCCTCCTCAGCTGTCGATCGTCTACGAGCCAAACCACCACGGCGACGACTCGTATCGTTCCGCCATTGCAAACGGAGCGCCTCAGCATCACTGGGAGTACGGCGACATGCCGGCAGTCGAAGGTCTCACCGATGAGGACGTCGAGGCTGTCATCGCTTTCGTGCGGGCTGAACAAGCGCGGCAGGGTTTCGAGTAGTAGCTCGGGGCCTCAGCGCATGGTCACGGCCCGAGGATGCCGTCGGTGACGAGCTCGACGACCTGGTCGGCGAAGTCATCGGTGATGGGTTCTCCTGTGAGAAGGAGTCGGACCCAGAGCGGGCCGATGACGGTTTCGATGATCAGGTTGGCGTCGGCGGACGGAGGGAGTTCACCTCGTTGAATGGCTCGCTCGACGATCTCGGACGAGACGGCCAGGCGGTGAGCCCAGAAGCCGTGCATGGCCTCGGCGAGTTGGTCTGAGGTCGCGGCGGCGGCAGCGATGGACCTCGACCTGCGTGCTCCGGCTTCACTGCCGATGTTGGCGACGACTTCCCGGGCGAGCACCTGCAGGTCTCCCACCACCGTGCCGGTGTCGGGTATGGGGACGGCGGCAGCACTGTGCAACGCGGCAGCGTCGGCGACGAGTTCTGCCTTTGTCGGCCAGCGCCGGTAGACGGTGGTCTTGTGGACTCCGGCACGAGCGGCGACGGCGTCGACGCTCATCCCGTCGTAGCCGACCTCGGTCAACAACTCACTGGCCGCCGCGAGTACGGCGTGTCTGACGCGTTCGGCGCGGCCACCGGGTCGTTGGTCGCCCACTCGGGGTTTCGGTGTGTTCATGACATCCGCACCGTATCGCAAAAAGAGTTGCGTTTGAGCGTGCGATCGACCACACTCCCTTCACCATTGAAACGCAACACAAGTTGCGATTAGGAGGAACCAATGCGACACGAACTGCACACCCAGGTGGAAATCGCTGCACCTCCTCGAGTGGTGTGGAAGGTCCTCACTGATCTCGAGGCCTACCCGCTGTGGAACCCGTTCATCACCGAGGCAAGGGGCGACATCGCCGTCGGGGCCAGGCTCACCAATCGGCTCCAACCACCCGGCGGCAAAGCCATGACGTTCAGGCCCGTCATCACTGCTGCCGAACCGGCGCACACGCTCGAATGGCTGGGCCGTTTCGGTGTGCCCGGCGTGTTCGACGGCCGCCATCGATTCGAGCTCGTGGCGACGCCGTCCGGTGGGACCCGTGTCGTTCACACCGAACACTTCCGCGGCGCACTCGTGCGCCTGATGCGCACGACGCTCGACACCCGGACGCTCGACGGATTCGAAGCCATGAACGCGGCTCTCAAGATCCGGGCCGAAGCCGCCATGGGAGCAACGTCGTAGAACCGCCCGAAATCGTCCCGGGGCATCGTGCGCCCTAGGGTCTGGTCGTGCTCGAACGAACCCGGCGGTTGTGGGAGAAGCAGGACCAGCATGTCGGTGATCGACACCGGCTCTTCGCTGCGGTGGCAGAAGCAGTGGACGTCGGCACCGTGCTGTATCCGGGCTCGTACGTTGATCTCGCTCCGTCGTTCATCTGGCCGTCGGTGACCTACGTCGATGTCGACCGCCGAGCGGAGCAGTTCTTCGCCGACGAAGACGGCGTCACGCACCTGCTCGTCGAGCACGGGGTCGATCCGGACCGGCGGGCAGTCCGCTTCGAGGCCGCTGACTACACCGACGACCTCGACCTCGACGACGGCTCGTTCGATCTGCTCGTGTCGCTGTACGCGGGATTCGTATCAGAGCACTGCACCCGCTACCTCCGGCCGGGCGGGTTCCTCCTGGTGAACTCGAGCCATGGCGACGCCGCAATGGCGTCCCTCGATCCTCGATTCCGCCTTCGTGGCGTGGTCGATTCGCGAGCTGGGCGCTACACGGTGCGGACCGACGATCTCGACACCTACTTCGTTCCCAAGCGAGACATCGACGTGACGGTCGAACTCCTCCACGAAACCGGGCGGGGTGTCGCCTACACCAAGTCGCCGTTCGCCTACCTCTTCGAGCGCCTCGCCTGACCGAGTCGTTCTGGCCAGCAGCTGTCACCGGGTTGATCGGGCTGACGTGGACGGTGTCACGACTCGCGGCCGTCTCCGTCTGAGAGCCGACGATGGCTCGGCCGCTCGCCGTAATCGCCGAAAGGACGATCGCGTTCCCGCACGGCCTCCCGGAAGCCGACTTCCATGGAGCGCGCCACGAAGTCGGCACCCTCTTGGCTGTGGCGAGCGACGCCATCGAAGACCGTGCCGAGGAGGCGAGAGGCAGCCGGGTCATATTGATGGTCGGCGACGCTGTTCAGTGCCAGCGTGATCATCTCGAGCTGGTTCGACGGGACCTGCGCAATCCTCTTGGCGAGGCCCATCGCTCTGCTGTGAAGCTCGTCATCAGGCACCACCTCGAGCACAACACCCATCTCCAGGGCCTCGGATGCAGTGAACTCGTCGCCGGTCAGCATGAACCGACGAGCCCGTTGGATGCCCATGCGGGCCACCCAATTCCAAGGGGCCTCCGGAACACCCCACACGCGCGAGGGCGGGTAGCCGAATCGCGCCGACTCTGCGGCGACGATCATGTGCGCGTTGAACACGACATTGGTGCCCCCTGCGATGCACCAGCCTTGCACGGCGGCCACGGTGGGCTTGGTCGAATCGTGCAGCTTGGCCCAGGTGGCGGCAAAGGCCCCGATCATGTGGAGGTCGGCTGCGGTGTCCCACAACCGTTCCTTCGTCTCGTCGTCGCCGGCCTGGGCCGACGTCGACCAGTCGAGCCCGTAGCCCGCACAGAATGCGGGACCTTCGGCGTCGAGCAGGATCACGCGCACGTTGCGGTCCTGCTGCGCATCGTCGATCGCCGCACCCAACTCGTCCCGAAACCGAGGTGTGATCGTGTTGTACGCCTCGGGCCGGCACAGCGTCAGTCGCCGTACTCGTCCATCGTCTGTCACCCGCACCGCCTGGTCGTCCACGAGAACGGTCTACCAGGAATGGGCTACGGGTGGCCTCGACTTGGATCGGTCCCGTGGATGTCGGATGATGGGCGACCCAGCGATTTCGGACCCAGCCGGTCCGCCCGGAAGAGACGGTGATCGACACGTGAGTGCGAACGACAAGAGCGATCTGGATGCGGGGGGAGACGTGCTCGCCACACTCGGCGACGGCCATGTCACCGAGTTCGATGGAGAGGTGGGCCGCGCCGTCGTGGAGTTCACCTGCTCGCCGGCGATGTGCCACTCGGGTGGCGTGGCCCAGGGAGGATTCGTCACCGGTTGGATCGACGCTGCGATGGCGCATGCGTGCATCGCTCGCTACACCACCGACTTCTGGATCGCCACGCTCGAGGTGAAGGTCAGCTTCTTCCGGCCGGCCACGCCCGGCCTGGTCGTTGCCGAGGGTTGGATCGAGCGGGCCGGGAAGCAGACGGTCTTCACCGAGGGGAGGCTGCTCGACGGTGATGGAGTTGTCCTGGCGAAGGCGAACTCGACGATTCGCCTCGTCCCCAACCGGACGTGAGGCGTCGGGACCACGGCGAGGAAGGTGCCTTCGGCGATCGGTGCACGTCCCGGTGTCTAAGACCTGGAGCCTCGGTGCCGACGGGACACACACGGGGTTCCGAGGCCCAGTTGCCCGGAGTCCTCGTTCGCACGAACCCAGGAGCTTCGAATGCCGACAGCCTCGCTCATCGCCGCCGACCTCGTGGCGCTCGGCGTGCTCGTCTTCGTCCTCTACTTTCCTCGATACCGACGCAAGGACATCGTCGTCGCAACGCTCAGCCTCAACATCGGCGTACTCGCCGTGGCCACCGCGCTCTCGTCTGCGAGCGTGAGCGCTGGGTTCGGCCTCGGTCTGTTCGGTGTCCTGTCGATCATCCGGCTGCGCAGCTCAGAGCTCGACCAGGAAGAAGTTGCCTACTACTTCTCGTCGCTGTCGTTGGGTCTGCTGGCCGGGTTCGACGTCGAGCCGGCGTGGCTCGCTCCGGTGCTCATGGGGGCGATCCTGGCCGCGCTCTATGTTGGTGATCACCCGCGCCTGTTCGTCGGACACCGACAACAGAACGTGACGCTCGACGCTGCCTACACAGACGAAGCTGCCCTCACCGAGCGGCTCGAGTCGTTGCTCGATGCCGACGTGCTCCGGCTCAAAGTCAGGAAGGTGAACCTCGTGAACGCCACGACGTCGGTCGACGTCCGCTACCGGCTGCGAAGCGGTGCAGTCGGCTCGCCGGTCCCGCCCGTTGATCCGATCCCTCCGGCTGAGTTCGCGGTCGAGTCGCCTGCTGATTGATCGAGCCGGTCGTCAGCCGATGACTCGCACCGTTCCCGCAATCGGGTCGACCTCGACCGTGCTGCCGTCGATGATGCTGAGCGCTCCACCGGCACCGACGATTGCCGGGACACCCAACTCGCGAGCCAGCACGGCGGCGTGGGACATGGCGCCACCGTCTGCCGTCACGATGGCACCGGCGATCATCAGTACGGCATTGAACGCCGGAGATGTCGCTCGAACGACCAACACGTCGCCCGGCTCCATCCGTTCGATCGCGTCCTCGGCCGAGGCGGCGGTCCGAGCCCGGCCGGTGTAGGTCTCGGTGCCGACACCGACGCCGGTGAGTGAGTCGTCGATCGAGCCGTCCATGCCGAGGTGAGTCAACGACAGTTGCACCATGCCGACCAGTTTGGGCAGTGGATCGGGAAGCACGTCGAGCGGAGGTTCGGGCTCGACGGGACCGAGCGAGGCCGGCGGAGTGAGCGCCGCACATCGACTGCGGAATTCGGCCCGTTCTGCCATCTCTGATGCCGACGGGAGACCGCCTCCGAACAGCGACTGTGCCTCCTCGTGTGTCACGTCGAAGACGTGCTCGAGGTCGGTGATGCTCTGCTGATCGACGAGACGCCTTCCAGCCTCGAGCATGGCGCGTCGCAGGAGTCCGAGCGGCCATTCGACGGTCAGCGGTCCGTTGTCGTCGCGCATGTCCATCACTGCTCTCGCGTCGCCGAGCACTTGGTCGAACGCGGGGCGCTGATCGGCGGGTACGGATGCACGGAGCTCGGTGGCGAGCGCCTCGTGATCGATCACGTCGGTCTCCGTGGCCGAACGAATGCTGCTCATCACGATGGCGGGCATCTCGGCCAGGCGGAGCGCCGTGATGTCGTAGCCGGTGGCGAGTACCTCGCCGTGTTCGTCGAGGTACTCGTCGAGGAGCGTGGCCGCCTCATCCGAAACGGCCCGTAGATCCTCGAGCGTCGTGGGCTCGCTCGATGACGCGTCGATGATCGTCTTGATTCGGCGAAGGGCCTCTCGGGGACGAGACGTCGATGGCGAGGCGCCGGCGAGTGCCTGGATCGCCTTGTCCGGCTCGATTCCCCACTCGATGCCCTCGTAGAGAAGGCGTGCGACCGGGCCGATGTCGTGGCCGTGGAGCCAGAAGTGCAGCTCATAGTTGAGGCGGAGGTGGGCGATGAGTGCGGTGATGTGCTGTTGGAGCTGACGCTCGTCGAGTGTGGCCAGTTCCACCTCTTGGAACGCCCGGTTCTCTGCGGTGAGCCGGGGCCGGATCTCGGCGTCCCAGCGCTTCGCAACCCCGAGATGCGGCCGGTCGGCAAGAGTGATGGCGGCCTGTTTGGCCCGACGACGAAACTCCGGATGCAACCGCGTCGCGAGCTTGAGGATGGGGATCGGGGGCAGTCGTTTCGCCGGTTTGTCTGCGCCGATCAACGGTCGTACCCGCGTGTACATGAAGCCGTTGACGAAGCGGGCGTCGACTGCCTTCACCGGCGCGCCGATCTCGGCGAACACGCGCTCCATGCCGGCGGACATCGACTCGGATATCAACCACTGGCTGATCGGCGTGGTCCCGCCCGGGTAGTGCGATCGATCGAGCGCCCAGTGACCGGGTCCGGGAGGGGAGAACTCGATGTCCATCCGCTCACCGTGACCGGGTGGAGCTGGCTTGTCAACGTCGCTCGCAGGGTCAGGCGATGGCGGTGCCGAACAGTGAACCGATGCCGTACGTCACCACGGAAGCGGCAAGCACGATCGCCAGCTGACGCATCGCTCCATGCGTCGCCGGACGTCCGGACGATCGACTGACCCAGCCGCCGACGACGAGGCTGGCGAGCGCTGTCGCAACGACCGAGATGATGATCGCCCCCGTGCCGCTGGTGAAGAACCACGGGGCGAGCGGAACGATCGCTCCTGCGGTGAACAAGAAGAACGACGACACCGCAGCTACGTTCGGCGACCCCACCTCGCCGGGGTCGAAGCCGAACACGGTCCGAGCCGTGAAGTCGATGAAGCGGTCGCCTTCGAGCGGGAGCTCGGTCGCGACACGTTGGGCAGTGTCGGTCGCCAGGCCGGAATCTTCGAGCTTCGACGTCAGCTCGCCGAGGAGGAGGCGTGGGTTGCGTCGAGCCAACAGGTTCAGCTCGCCGACGATCCCGTCGAACAGCTCGACCTGACTGCGCACCGAGATCCATTCGCCGGCGGCCATGGAGAACGCACCGGCAATCAGACTCGCCAGATCCGGCGATGCGAACATCGCTTGCCGATGAGCTCGCTCCGGCGACGGCCAGGATCAAGCAGACGTTGGTGACCAGGCCGTCGTTCACACCGAGAACGGCGGCCCTCGCCGCGCCCCGGGTGACGGTCGAGACCCGGGCCTGGAGTTCCTTGGCATCGTTGGTCGGATCGGCGGGAACACGTTCGGAGGTGGCGAGGTAAGGAGCGGAGGTCATGATTGCCGGCCCGCCTGCTCGACGTCGGCGATCACCATGGCGGCGTGCTCGGCCACGTCGGTGACGTCGTAGGAGCGATGGATGAGTCCGGCAGGGTCGATGAGGAAGCTGTAGCGACGAGGGAAGTTGGCGAACTTCTCCGCTGGGCCGCGGGCGACCCCGTACGCAACCGCCGTCTGATGATCGAGGTCGCTCAACAGCCGGAACGGAAAGCCCTGCGCTTCGGCGAAGGCACGATTCTCGGCCGTGGTGTCGAATGATGCACCGAGAATCGTCACGCCGAGCTCGTCGAATCGTTGGGCTCTGTCACGCAGACGCCTGTCCTTCGACCGTTCAACCGGGTGTCGCAGCCTTCGGGTACCACCAGAGCAGCACCCAGCCGCCGAGCCAGGTCGGCGAGGTCGACCAGCTGGTCGTTCTGATCAGGAAGCGTGAACGTGGGTGCCGGTTCGCCGGGGATCAGCATCGGACGAATTCTGCCACGTTCTGCGGGCCGTCGGCAGCCCACGGGGCCGTACCGTGATTCGACCATGACCGACGCCCGGCCACCGCTGTGGTTCATCTTCACCGTCACCGTCTCGGGAATCCTGGCCAACACGCTGCTCACACCGGCGATCCCTGACGTCCTGGCCGAGTTCGGCCAGCCGGACGGGAAGGCAGGAATCCTCGTCGCCTCCGGACCGCTGCCCGGGGTGATCATCGCCCCCGTGATCGGAGTCCTGGCCGACAGGCTCGGCCGACGGAAGGTGCTGCTCCCGTGTCTCGTGTGGTTCGGGGTCGCCGGGTTGGCGTCGTCGCTCGCCCCGACGTTCAACCTCTTGCTGGTCGCCCGATTCGCTCAGGGCATCGGGGGCGCCGGCCTCATCAACCTCGGCGTCGTTCTCATCGGCGATCACTGGAGCGGGATCGAGCGGACGAAGCTCATCGGCCGCAACAGCGCCGTGCTCACCCTCTGCCTGGCCCTCATCCCTTCGCTCTCGGGTCTGATCACCGACGTGGCCGGGTGGCGTTGGTCGCTCGCCCTGGCATCGGTGAGTATCCCGGTCGCCATCATCGGAGCCAGCGTCCTGCCTGCCAGCCGGCCGGCGAAGGTCAGAACACTCGGTGACCAGCTGCGAGGAGCGGCCGAGGTGATCAGAACGCCGATCATCCTGGCCGTGGTCGTGGCCGGGTTCTTCCTCTTCGTGGTGATCTTCGGTGCGTTCCTCACTGCACTTCCCCTGCACCTCGAGCAGGAGTTCGGGTTGGGTGCTCGCGAGCGCGGGCTGGTGTTGTCGTCGCCGGCCATCGGTTCGACCCTGGCCGCCTTCAACCTGGCGAGGGTGCGGGAGGTGGTCTCGCTTCGAACCGTGCTCGTCATCAGTGGCGGATTGATTTCGGTTGCCGCGCTGACGATCGGGGTCGCCCCTGTGCTCATCATGGTGGTTCTGGCATCCGTCTTCTACGGCCTCGGCGAGGGGCTGATGATTCCGGCCCTGCAAGACGTCGCCACTTCTGCAACCCCAGATTCCCAGCGGGCCTCGGTCATGGCGGCCTGGGTGGCATCGGTCAGACTCGGCCAGGCCGTTGGACCGTTGGTGTTTGCTGCGATCCTTGCAGCCACGACGACCGGAACGGCCATGGTCGTCGGAGCCGTGCTCTTTGCCGGAGTCGCCGGCTTCTTCGCCCTCGGCCCGGTCGACGACGATGCACTGGAGGCCGCGAAGTCCGGCGGGCATCTCTGACCTGGTCTCGGCTGATCTAGCCTCGGCCCATGGCCAGCACCCGTCGCCCGCCGAAGCCTGGATTTCTCCTTGCGATACTGGCCGTCGCGATGTTGGCGGCATGTGGCGACGACGGCGACGCCGTCCCGTCTGACCAGTCAGAGCTGTCTGAGCAGTCAGAGCTGTCTGACCAGTCGGTGGAGACCATCGATGACGAGCTCCCGGCTCTCCAGCCAACTGATCGGACAGTCCAGGTCGGCGGGGGAGAGATCACCGTTGTCGACGTCCAGCCGCCCGGTGGCGCGGCCACCGGCCGCGCCACCGTCCTCTTCCTCCACGGTGCGGCCTATTCCTCGCAGACCTGGATCGCCAACGACATCTTGTCCGTCTCGGCCGATGCCGGGCACCGGGCCATCGCCGTCGACCTGCCCGGCTTCGGAGCTTCGGACAGCGTCGACGTCGCCGAGGCGGAGTTCCTGGCTGCCTTGTTCGGCGCCCTCGAACTCGAGCCCTCGGCAACGGTCGTCGTCTCACCTTCGATGTCCGGGATCTTCAGCCTTCCCGCCCTCAGGGATCCGTTCTTCGCCGACCTCGCCGGCTACGTGCCGGTGGCGCCGAGTGGCGCAGCCTCGTTCGCCGACGATGGACCTCCGGTCGGTGTGCCGGCCCTGCTGGTATGGGGCGACGGCGATGGGGCCGACCCACAGGCGGCCGCCGAGCGACTGGCCGAGGGCTTCACGAGCTCGGCCGTCGTGATCATCGCCGACGCCGGTCACGCTGCGTACGAGGACCAGCCGACGGTCTTTGCCGACGCACTCCTGTCGTTCATCGAGTCACTCGGCCTCTGAACCCCGACCGTTCTGCGTCGCGTTGTTCTCGGATTCCGAGGCAAACGCAACGCAGAACCGGGTTGGTCGTGCGGGCGGGTCGGTTCGATCGGTGTCAGACGCAGTTCTCGCCGCTGAGGCCGCGTGAGCAGAAGACCGTGCGCTCGATCGTTCGCAGGCTGAACCCGTCACCACTCTCGTCAACGGCGAAGACGTGAAGCCGGAATCCGAAGGTGGCATCGTCGCCGAGACCGACAACGTCGTAGGTGACCTCTCCGAGGTCGCCGACGGTGGCGTTGACCGATCGAACAATGCGTGACGGTGGATCCTCCGATGCGAGGTTGTCGGCCACGGCCTGGCCGAGATCGTTCATGGTCTCGGCCGCCGTCCGGCCGTGGAGGTCGATGTAGCCGGCCGTGAAGTCGTCGGTGCCGCCGATGAAGGCGACGAACCTTGAGTTGACCCACCCGACGGACCCCGTCGACTCGCAACTCGTACCAAATGGATCCGGGCAAGAGCCATTCGTTGCCGGTCGCCTCGATCCCCATGGCGGTGGGATCGAGGGTTGCGATGATGTCGGCGCCGGTGCCGGGTGCCGAACGGACGTTCAGCTGATCGTCGGCGTCGACGCCGACGACCCCGAGTTCGTCGCCGTCGTCGATGAAACCATCGAAGGGCTCGCCCGCCACCGTGCTCGTGCTCGTGCTCGTGGTGGTCGTGCTCGTGGTCGTGGTGGCCTCGGTCGTAGTGGTCTCGGTCGTGGTGGTCGACGCGTCGGCAGTCGTTTCGCTCGTCGGCTCTGTCGTCGGTGCCGACGTCGTGCTGGACGCCGTCGGCTCGTCAGAGCCGCAGGAACCCAGCACGATCGCGAGAGAGGCGAGGGCAAGAACGGCCGGCTGGATCAGGGAGCGACGTCGATGTGTGGTCACGAGCTGAATCTAGTGTCGTTCGTGGTTCTGTAGCAGGGCCCATCGCCCCTAGTCCATGGACGCCGTCGCCGTTACCGTCGCCCCCACCGAGAGGAGTGGCCGTGCGTCGATTCAGCAACATTCTCTTCAGTCCGCTCACGATGACCGGGAACCCGGCGGCCGTCCGTCGGGTGGAGGAACTGGCCCGCCAGCATGGCGCGTCCCTCACGATGTTCGGCGTCGTGCCCGAACCGACACTCTTCCAACGAGGCCTCCATCGATCCGATCACCTCGAGGCCGTCGAGCGGGCCGAGCACGATGCCATGGCCGCAGTCCTGGCCCGGTGTCGTGCCGACGGAGACGACCGTCCCCATTCGCACCGACATCGGCAAAGGGAGCCCGGCGCTCAGCATCATCGAGCGTGTCCTCCGTGACGAACACGATTTCGTGGTCGTCACGACTGACGACGATTCAGAGGACCACGCCACCATCAAGCGACTGCTCCGGAAGTGTCCGTGCCCGGTCTGGGTCATCCGCCCGACTCGTGCTCGTACTCAACGGGTGCTCGCTGCGGTGAATCCGGATCCGTTCGAAGCAGAGCTGAATCGGACGGTCCTCGATGTCGCAGCTTCGATGCTGGACGCGTTCGGCGGCGAACTGCACGTCGTCCACGCCTGGGAGCTGTACGGCGAATCCACACTGCGTTCGCCTGGTTTCCTCCAGGTTCCAGCGGATGAGGTCGACGCACTCCTGGAACTCGAGCGAGCGAATCATCAGGCAGCACTCGACGTTGTGTTGGCCGCGACCGATCGTGACACGAGTTCATGGCAGATCCACCTCGAGAAGGGCGTCGCGGCCGACGTCATCGAAGGGGTTGCCGCGAGGCACCGGATCAACGTCCTCGTGATGGGCACCGTCGCTCGAACCGGAATCAGCGGATTGATCATGGGCAACACGGCCGAAGCCGTTCTCGGCAAGGTCCGCTGCTCCGTGATCGCAGCCAAGCCGCCGGCTTTCGTGTCGCCCGTCAGCCTTCCTCGGTGAGTGGCCCGTTGAGCGGGCCGCCGTACCCCAAGCATCCAGGACGAGAACAGAAGCGAGCGGTGGTCGTCGACGAGAGTCTGTACGACGGCCTCGTCGCAGAAGATGCCGGGACTGTCGCCCGGGCCACCCACCTCATCGAAACAGCAACCGACCGGGACTCCTTGGCGGGGCTCGTCGACACCGTCGCCGTGGCCGCGGCCTCCGGATCGGACTCGGCAGTGGGCCTGCTCCTGAACGTGGTCCAGAGCCACAGCTTGGCCATGCCGGCCATCCGACGACTCATCGCGAATCCCCACGATGCCGAGGACGTCAACCAAGATGTTCTGATGAAGCTGACCACGGCGATCTCCGGTTTCGACGGCCGAGCCAGGTTCTCCACCTGGCTGTTCAGGGTGGCCTCGAACACCGCCGTCGACTTCCTCCGCCGGCAACGAACCACCGAAGCCGTCGGCGAGGACGAGCCGGCATCTCTGTCGGCCCGTCTCAGTTCGATGATCGCAACCCGCTCGGTCGTGCAGGCCGCTCTGGAGAGGCTGCCGAACACGTTCCGGGAACCGGTCCAACTGCGCGACATCGACGGGTGTAGCTACGACGAAATCGCGGGGCGACTCGACCTCAACCTCAACACCGTCAAGTCCCGAATCGCACGAGGTCGAGCGATGCTCGCCGGCCAGGTCGGGGGATTGGATGGGTGACCCGATCGGGAGCAGCTGGGGCGTGTATCGCATCGACGGTGTGATCGGCACCGGCGGATTCGCCACCGTCTATGGAGCAACCGACACCCGCTTCGGCGACACGGTCGCAATCAAGGTGTTGGCCGAGAACCACAGCCGCAATCCGGAGATCCGGGCCCGATTCCTGGGGGAGGCGCACGCCCTGCGGCGGATCAGGAGCGATGCTGTCGTCAGAGTCTCTGACGTGGGAGAAACCGACTCCCACCAGCCCTACTTCGTGTTGGACTTGGCCGAGGGTGGCGACCTCAGGCGGCGTGTCGAGGCGTGGCGCAGCGATGGCCACGTCGTGTCGGCGTCTGACGTCGCTGCGGTCGCCGATGTTCTCGGTGAGGCGCTGGCGGCGATCCACGCCGAAGACGTGGTCCACCGCGACCTGACGCCGTCCAATGTCCTCATCCGACGGGTGACCACTCCTCACGACACGCCAGCCTCGTTCATCGCCGCGACCGAACGGCTGGTCGTGGCCGACCTCGGGCACGCCAAGGACCTCGCCATGCACTCCGGGCTCACAGTCGGCGGAGGAACGATCGGATTCAACGCCCCCGAACAGCGCCTCGGCGTGTCGATGGTGTCGCCGAAGGCCGATCTGTACGCCGCGACCGCCGTCATCGTCTGGCTCATTTCCGGCCGGGTGCCGGGGCTGATGGAGCTCGATGATGTGGATGCGCTCATCCGGGAATCCGGCTTCGGGCCGGAGGTCGTCACCCAAGTGCGTATCGGTCTGGCGCTGGATCCGGAGGAACGCCACGCCGACGCCCAGAGCTGGCGTCAGGCGTTCCGGTCGGCGCTGCTGGCATCGTCTGATGCCACGACACCAACAGCTGCCGGCATGCGAGAGGAGCAGCGTTCGAAGAAGTCGCGTTGGTTGAAGTGGTGGCCGGCGACCGTTGCCGCCGCGGCCGTTCTCGTGGTCGGCTGGATGGTGACGGCCGACGGGTCCCCCTGTCGTGCGGATGATGACGGCGTCACGTCGTGCGTCGTGAGCCTGGACTCGGGGGAGGTCACGATGCGACTTCCAACGAGCATCCGCGTGGGTGACACGGCCGTCGTCGAGGTCGAAGGCACGGAGGGAATGTCATGGACGCTGTACGGACCCAACGGCGGGGAGTACCCCGAAGTTGCGTCACTCGAGTTGGTGCCCGCCACTGCCGGTGCGGGTCATTTGACGCTCTTGGTGGAACAACAGGGAGACGAACCATCGGTCCTCAGGCATGACTTCGAGGTGGCGCCGTGATTTGACGTGAGCAGCCGGAATATTTCCGAAACTCCGGGAACTTTCGGGCTCGAAATCCCGACTCACCTGCGAAACCAAAACTCCTCGAGACAGGAACAACCAAATGACCCGTACCCAACTCCTTGCCGTAGTGGTCGCCACTGCCATTGTCGTGACGGCCTGCGGTTCCACACCAGACGCAGAAATCGCCGTGAATGTGTCGCAGACCACGATCACCGAGCCCGATGCCGCGGCGGTACCGGCGTCGTCTGCCACCGCCGAGGAGGTGAGGGCCGACTTCATCGCCGCTGCCACCGACGGTGACATGGAACGGCTCGACGTGCTCTTGGCCGCCGCCGAGCCGGGAGGTGAGGTCGTCGACATGCTCGCCGCGATGATGGAGCAGGGCGTCAACATCAGTGCCGGCGACGACGACTGCACTCGAGCAGACGGCTGCTACGTCTTCACCGACTGGTTTCAAGCGTTTCTGCTCGAGATGGAGCCAGACGTGGCCGGCAACTGGTCCATCACGGGAATCAGTCTCCAGTCGACCGATTGAGTCGAGCCGGCATCGCCGAGGGTCGGAAGGACGAGATCGCGTCGCCGAGAACCCACTCGAGAACACGATCCACCGGATTGGCTCGCAAAGTGGTTCGAAGACGGCGATAGTGAGGCGATGTCTTCTTTCGCCATGAGTGCCGTCGTCATGGCGGTAGACGTCGCGGAGCCACAAGATTCGATCGACTGGTTCATCGTGATCACGGCGCTGTTCGGCGGGCTTGCACTGTTCCTGTTCGGCATGGACCGGATGACCGAAGCCCTGCGCGTCGCAGCGGGCAACCGCGTGCGGCACGTCCTCGAACGGATGACCACGAATCGATTTGCCGGTGCGCTGTCCGGGGCCGGCGTCACCGCCGTGATCCAGTCGTCGTCCGTCACGACCGTTCTGGTCGTCGGGTTCATCTCGTCCGGGGTCATGAATCTGACCCAGGGGATCGGTGTGATCCTCGGGGCGAACGTCGGCACGACGATCACGGCGCAGATCGTCGCCTTCTCCGTCGACCGCTACGCACTGATGATCGTTGGCGCCGGGTACGCCATTGCCTTCCTCGGCAAGACGGAGAAGCGGACCACTCAGGGAAACCTGATGATGGGCCTCGGCCTGATCTTCTTCGGTATGGCAGTGATGGGTGAGGCAATGGAGCCGCTCCGCACCTACGAGCCGTTCATCGACGCGATGGCAGCCATGAAGAATCCGATCCTGGCGCTGTTGGTCGGTTTGGCGTTCACGGCGATCGTCCAGTCGTCGTCGGCGACAACGGGCATCGTGATCGTGCTGGCCAGCGAAGGCCTCGTGTCGGCCGACGCCGCCATTGCGTTGGTGCTCGGAGCGAATGTCGGCACTTCGGTCACGGCCCAGCTGGCGGCGATCGGCAGGTCGCGGAACGCCCAGCGGGCGGCCGTGGTGCACACGCTCTTCAACTTCCTCGGTGCTCTGGCCTGGCTCCCGTTTGTCGGGAGTCTGGCCGGGACGGTCGAGTCCATCGGTGGCCCGCTGGCCCGTCAGGTCGCGAACGCTCACACGATCTTCAACGTCACGAACTCGCTCGTCTTCCTTGCCTTCGTTCCCCAGCTCGAACGGCTGGTCGTGCGAATGGTTCCGGATCGGCCCGGTGAGCAGCCGCTTCGACTCAAGCATCTCGACGACTCCCTCCTGCGAACGCCGACCATCGCCCTCGGTAACGCCCGTCTCGAGTTGATGCGGATGGCGAGGAGGGTCAGGCAGATGCTCACCGACGTGCTCCCGGCAATGCTCGATGGGCCGGCGGAGGCGCTCAATGCCGTCGAGGACCTCGACGACGAGGTCGACGAGCTCCATGGACAGATCATCACGTACTTGGGACACGTCAGTGAGCGGTCGCTCAGCGCGAGTTCAACGGACGAGTTGATGGACCTCATGGAGGCGACCAACAACCTCGAGGCGATCGGCGACCTGATCGAGACGAATTTGATCTCGCTCGGTCGAGATCGTCTGGCCAACGGCTACACGGTCGGGGCCGAGAGCAGAGCGCTGATCGAGGAATTCCACGCGATGGTGAGTCGAGCCTACGACCTGTCTGTGGTCGCGTTGAGCGAAGCAGATGCTCAGGACGCATTGCGGGTGTCTCGTATGAAACGCGACATCAACGCCAAGGCAGATGAGATCGCCGGGCACTACATGACCCGGTTGACGGCCCACGATGCTGACCGAGTCGCGCTCTATCGATTCGAGACCGATCTGGTGGCGAACCTCAAACGCATCTACTACTTCTCGAAGCGGACGGCTCGAGCGGCCATCCCAGCCTCGGACCAGGCCAGGAGCGAGTAACCTTCGCTCATGAGAATTGGTGAACTCGGCGACGCCGTCGGCCTCACCACGAAGACCATTCGGTACTACGAATCGGTGGGGCTGCTGGCTGCACCCGAGCGCACGGCCTCGGGGTATCGGGACTATGGCGTCGAAGCCGTCGATCGCCTGGAGTTCGTGAAACAGGCTCAATCGAGTGGGCTCACCCTCGCCGAGATTGCCTCGGTTCTCGACATCAAGGATGCGGGGGGTCAGAGCTGCGAGCACACCCGGGCGTTGCTGCTTCGCCATCTCGACGGACTCGACGCCCAGATCGAGGCAATGAAACGCCAGCGACGCGAGTTGGTGGTCTTGGCCGACCGGGCGGGCGGACTCGACCCGTCGACGTGCACCGATGCCAATCGATGCCAAGTCATCGCCGAAAGTGTGGCCGATCGCGCTTGACCTTCCAGTGGACTGGAAGGATTACACTCGTGGTCGTTGCACAAAGGAGGCCCCGTGCCCGGCATCACGTCCACTGAAACAACGTCGGCTGACCCCACATCCGCTGGACCGATCGAGATCGACGCGTCGGTCGGCGGCATGACCTGCGGATCATGTGCTGTTCGCGTCCAACGCACGCTGTCGAAACAGCCGGGGGTGCTCAACGCCGAAGTCAACTACGCCACCGGCCGAGCCCATGTCGAGGCCGAGCCGGGGATCGATCTCACGAACCTGGTCTCGGCGGTCGACAACGCCGGCTACACGCTTCGGGCGGACGCCCTGGCTGTCCCGGACGGCGTCGACGCCGAGCAGTCCATCCCGATCTCGAGTGGCCCGACCGCAGCGGAGCGAGCGGAACAAGCAGACGCGGCCGACGTCGAACATCTCGTGGCATGGCGGCGGCGCACCGTGTTGGCGGCGCCGATCGCCGTCTTCATGGTTTCGACCATGTTCTTCCACGATCTCGCCATGGAGAACTCGTGGCTCCGGTGGTTGCAGCTCGCCATGGCCGCTCCGGTGCAGTTCGTCGTCGGCTTCCCCTTTCTGGAAGGCGCCGCCCGCCGCGCCCGCCATCTGGGCGCGAACATGGACACGCTCGTGTCCCTGGGCACCCTCTCGGCTTTCGCCTACAGCGTCCAGCAGTTGCTCACCGGCGGCATGGACCTCTATTTCGAGGCCTCGGTCGTCATCGTCTTCTTCATCAGCCTCGGTCGATATCTGGAAGCTCGGGCAAAGGGCCGGGCCAGTCGGGCGCTGCGGGCGCTGGCCGAACTCGGCGCGAAGGAAGCGCGGCTGATCCGCGGCGGCGTCGAAGTGATGGTGCCGGTGGAGTCGGTCGTGGTCGGCGATGTCGTGAAGATCCGCCCCGGGGAAAAGGTGCCGGTCGACGGCGAGGTGGTCGAAGGGGCCAGCGCGGTCGACGAGTCGATGCTCACCGGCGAGTCGGCCCCGGTCGACAAGGTTCCGGGCGACTCCGTCGCCGGCGCCACGATCAATGCATCCGGCATGCTCGTCATCCGGGCCACGAAGGTCGGCGCCGACACGGCCCTGGCTGGGATCGTGAAGATGGTCGAGGACGCGCAGACCGGCAAGTCCGGCGCCCAGCGCCTGGCCGATCGCATTTCCGCCATCTTCGTTCCGGCCGTTCTGGTCATCGCCCTCATCACCTTCGTCGGATGGGCCGTGGTCGGCGGCGACGTCGGCGACGCCGTCTCCGCCGCCGTGGCGGTGATGATCATCGCCTGCCCGTGCGCCCTCGGACTCGCCACACCGATGGCGATCATGGTCGGCACCGGGCGAGGAGCTCAGCTGGGGATTCTCATCAAGTCGGTCGACGTGCTGGAACGCACCGGAACGATCACCACCGTGGTCTTCGACAAGACCGGCACCATCACGAAAGGCGCGATGTCGCTCACCGACATCGTCGTCGACGGCAACACGAACGAGAACGAGTTGCTGACCCGGGCCGGAGCGGTCGAGGCCGACAGCGAGCACCCCATCGGTCGGGCCATCGCCAAGGCGGCGGTCGACGCCGTCGGTGTGCTGCCGACGGTCACCGACTTCGACTCGATCACCGGCCACGGCATCCGAGCCGACGTCGACGGCACGACCGTTTGGGTCGGGCGGCGCGAGTTGGCGGCCGACGCCGGTCTCGACCTCCCCGATCGACTCGACTCCGAAGCAGCCGCGTTCGAGACGCTCGGACGTACCGCAGTGTTCGTCGGGTGGGAAGGCAGCATCCGGGGTGTGCTTGCCGTGTCGGACACGATCAAGGACGACGCCATCGAGACCGTCGCCCGACTTCATGACCTCGGCCTCACCGTCACCATGATCACAGGCGACAACACCCGTACCGCCGATGCCATCGCCCGAGAGGTCGGGATCGACCGGGTGATCGCCGAGGTCCTGCCCCAGGACAAACAATCCGAGGTGGCCCGTCTGCAGGGCGAAGGTGAGATCGTCGCGATGGTGGGCGACGGCATCAACGATGCGCCCGCGCTCGTCCAGGCCGATCTCGGTGTCGCCATCGGAACCGGCACCGATGTCGCCATCGAGTCGAGTGACCTCACGCTCATGCGAGGCGATCTGGGCGGTGTCGTCACCGCCATCGCGTTGTCCCGCCGGACCTATCGGACCATCGCTCAGAATCTCGTCTGGGCGTTCGGCTACAACATCGCTGCCATTCCCCTCGCCGCTGCCGGATTCCTGAGCCCGATGCTGGCCGGCGCGGCCATGGCCTTCTCCTCGGTCAGCGTCGTCGCCAACAGTCTCCGGCTTCGCAGGTTCGGTACGAATCCAACCACACAGTCACGAAAGGCCCCCGCCATGACCAACACGACCCCCAGCACCCCCTCGACCCATCTGCTGTCGGTGCCGGACATCTCGTGCAACCACTGCAAGACCTCGATCGAGGCCGCAGTCGGGGCGGTCGATGACGTTCAGTCGGCCACCGTCGACGTGGAGGCCAAGACTGTCTCGGTCGTGGGTGGCAATTTGGCAACCGTGATCGCGGCCATCGACGGCGCAGGGTACGAGGTCGAATCCTGAGCCCGATTCGGACCTGAACGCCGTCTGTTCTGGCGCCACTCAGGGAGCGGATCGGAGAGCGCAGCGTCGACGAGTCGTGAGCTACGGTGCGCAGAACGACGCCTCGAGATTCGCCGGGGATTCGTCGTGGTCGAATCGTACGGAGGGCCCCTGTGGAGAACGCCGTGTCCGATGAACACGAGGAGTCATCGGGAGCGACTGCTCCGCTCACACCGATGTCGCTCGCGATGCTGCTGGCTCGCGTCGAACACGAGTGGGCAACGAGGAAGAAGATCTTCGACCTCCCGAACGCCCGCATCTGGAAGCCGGACCCCGAGATCGATCTCGGCTTCGACTTCCTCGGGCGGCGCTGCGCCACGCCGATCGGCCCTGCGGCGGGGCCGCACAGTCAGTTGGCCGAGAACATCGTGCTCGCCTGGTTGGGAGGGTCCCGGCTGTTCGAACTCAAGACCGTGCAGATCCTCGACGACCTCGAGATCAACCGGCCGTGCATCGACATGCAGACCATCGGCTACAACATCGAGTGGAGCCAGGAACTCACGGTCCCGCAGAGCCTGACCGAGTACGTGAAGGCGTCGATGCTGCTCGAGATGCTGCAGCAGTGGGAACCGCTGGCCGAGTTCATCGGCCCAGACCCCGGTCCGCTCGTGTTCGACATGAGCGTGGGGTACGACCTCGCAGGGATCTCCTCTGACAAGGTCGGCGGCGTTCATTCGTGGGATGAAGGACGCCACCGCGGAGATCGATCAGATGCGATCGGAATTGACCGGGTCATGGGCCCGGTTTGCCGATCACAGCTTCAACCCGGCTGTGTCCGACACGCTCACGCTGTCGACGTTCCACGGTTGTCCTCCCGAGGAGATCGAATCGATCACCAAGCACTTGATCGATGAACACCAGCTCGATGTCATCGTCAAGCTGAACCCGACCCTGCTCGGGTATCCCGTCGTCGCGGGGATCGTCAACGATGAACTGGGCTACACCGACGTCTCGGTGAAGGAGTCCGCGTTCGAGGCAGATCTCCAGTTCGATCGCGGTGTCGAGCTGATCCAGGAGCTCAACCAGTACGCCAAGGATCGCGGCCGAAAGTTCGGGATCAAGCTGACCAACACGTTGGTGGTCGACAACACCAAGCAGTGGATGCCGGACGACACGATGTACCTGTCCGGGCCACCGTTGCACGTGCTGGCGATGACGCTCCTCGACGAACTCGACCAGGCACTGCCGGGTCAACTCGATCTGCCGGGGTCCTCGACCGGCGACGTCATGGTCAGTTTCTCGGCCGGCATCACCAAGGACAATCTCGCCGACTCGATCGCGGCCGGTGTGAATCCGGCCACCGTGTGCTCCGACCTGCTGAAGCCAGGCGGCTACGGGCGACTGATGCCGATGCTCAAGACGCTGACCACCGAGATTCGCGAGAGCGGTCACGCCGAACCTCGAATCGTGGCGGGCCGACCCGGCACCAAGAGGCGGTCGCCGCCGGGTTCACCTCGGCCGCACGCCAGCACATGTTCGACATCCGCAACGAAGGCATCGAGCCGTATCACCTCCGCGGCAACGAGAAGCTGCCCCGAGCGGTCGACCACGAGCTCGAGATGTTCGGCTGCGTGGCCTGCAACTTCTGCGTCACCGTGTGCCCGAACGACGCGTTCTTCGCGGTGAAGAGCCCGCAGGAGCACATCGAGGGACGCAACCAGTACCTGCTGCTCACCGAGCTCTGCAACGAGTGCGGGAACTGCATGACCTTCTGTCCTGAAGAGGGTGACCCGGCGCAGATCAAACCTCGGCTCTACACCGACATCGACCTGTTCGCCGGTCGCACCGGCCAGGGTTTCCTGCTCGACGAGGCCGGCACCGTTGTCGATCAGCGTCTCGACGATGCGGTGCTGACCGAAGGAGAAGAAGCCGTGGCCCTGGTGCAGGAACTGTTGAGCGGGGAGGGTGGTCTGCCGCTTCGGGGAGTAGACGTATGAGCGTGACAGACCACGACGCCGCCGCAGATGGACCCACTCGCCGAGCGGGAGGGTCGCTGGCTGCGGGTGGGCGCGGCTCAGCTGGGCCCGATCGGTCGACACGAGTCGCGGGCGACCGTGGTCGATCGTCTCCTCGCCATGCTCCATCAGGCTGCTTCCGCCGGTGTCGACCTCATCGTCTATCCGGAACTCGCCCTCACGTCGTTCTTTCCCCGTTGGTACGTCGAAGGCGAGGACGACCTCGACCTCGACAGTTTCTACGAGACCGAGATGCCGGGGCCGGAGACCAAGCGGCTGTTCGACGAAGCGGCACGACTCGGCATCGGCTTCTCTCTCGGCTACGCCGAGCTGACGCCTGACGGCCACCGGTACAACACCCAGATCCTCGTCGAGCGAGACGGGTCGATCGTCGGGAAGTACCACAAGGTGCATCTGCCCGGCCATCGTGAGCACGAGCCATGGAGAGAGTTCCAGCACCTCGAGCGCCGTTACTTCGAGCCCGGCAATGACTTCCCGACCTGGCGGGCCTTCGGGGGCATCGTCGGCATGGCCATCTGCAACGATCGTCGCTGGCCCGAGACGTACCGCTGCCTCGCTCTCGGAGGAGCCGAGCTGATCCTCATCGGCTACAACACGCCGACCCACTACGCGCCAGATCCGAGCCAGGATCCGCTCCAGTCGTTCCACAGCCATCTCGTGATGCAGGCCGGGGCCTATCAGAACGGCTGTTTCGTGGTCGGGGTGGCGAAGGGGGGCAAGGAGGAAGGCGTCGATTCGTTGGCCGACAGCTGTGTCATCGCACCGACCGGTCGGATCATCGCCTTGACGTCGCACAACACCGACGAGCTGGCCATCGCCGACATCAATCTCGATCTCTGCAGCAACTACAAGGAAACACTCTTCCAGTTCGAGCGGTATCGCCGGCCGGATGCCTACGGGCTGATCACCGAACGCCACGGACCCGTCTCACCTCCCGAGCCAGGAGTCAGCCAGACATGACCGAGTTCGTCCTCAATGGCACACCCGTCGCGATCAGCGGCGACCACGAACATCTTCTCGCCGCGCTGCGGGACGAGGCGCACGTGTTCTCGCCGAAGGACGGCTGCTCGCCCGACAGGTCAGTGCGGCTGCTGCACCGTGCTGGTCGACGGCAAGGCGCGGGTGGCGTGCCAGACCAGCATGGAGAAGAGCGCCGGCGCTGAGATCACCACGTTGGAGGGACTGTCCGCGGAGGAGCGGACGAGGATGGCCGATGCGTTCGCAGCCCACGGCGCCCTGCAGTGCGGGTTCTGTACGCCGGGCATCGTGATGCGAACGAAGGCCATGCTCGACAAGTCCGGGTCCGAGCTCACTCGGGACAAGGCATCGCGCCTGCTGGGCGCTCACCTCTGTCGCTGCACCGGCTACACCAAGATCCTCGACGCCGTCGAGGCACTTGCCGCCGGCGAGACCAGCGTCGCGCTGCTGCCCAAGGGTGTCGGGTCACGGGGGATCAAGTACGAGGCAGCCGATCTGACCCTCGGCGATCGCCCTTTCATCGACGACATGCTTCCGGACGAGTCGCTCAGCGGTGCGATGCTCCACGGGGCATTCCATCTCGCTGATCACGCGCGAGCAGACTGTGGTTGCGATCGACACCAGCGCGGCCGAAGCGGTTGCCGGCGTCGTCCGGGTGTTCACCGCCGCCGACGTGCCGGGAGCCCTGAGAAGCGGGCTGATCCACAAGGACTGGCCGGTCTTCATCCCGGTCGGCGGCCGCACCAGCTACCTCGGTGACGTCCTGGCCATGGTCGTGGCCGACGATCGGCCGACGGCTCGCCGGGCGGCCGAGCTGATCGACGTCACCTACGACGTCCTGACACCGATGACCAACCCGGCGGAGGCGGTAGCCAGCACCGAGGACGCTGTGTGGGAGCTCGATGGCAACGTCCTGTCGACGAGCACCTACGCCAGAGGCGATGCCGACGAGGCTCTCGGTTCGGCCACCCACGTCGTGCGCGAGACGTTCCAGACCCAGCGCGTGGACCACGCCTTCGTCGAGCCGGAATCGACGCTCGCCGTACCCATCCCGGCCGGTCGACCGCTGCCGCTCACCAACGGCACGAGTGCCGGTCGGCCCGTCGACTTCGACCGGCTGATGGTCTACTCGGGAGGGCAGGGCATCTGGGACGATCGCAACGACATCGCCCGCATCCTCGACGTCTCGACCGATGTCGTCGTGACCGAACTCGTCTCGAATGGTGGAGCGTTCGGGGGGAAGGAGGACATGTCGAACCAGGGCCAGACTGCGTTGGCGGCCTGGCTCCTGCAACGTCCGGTCAAGACCACCTTCTCTCGCGAAGAGAGTTTCCTCGTGCACACGAAACGTCATCCGATCCGGATGGAGTACGAGGCCGGATGTGACGCCGATGGGAAGCTCGTCGGTCTCCGGGTTCGGATGCTCGGTGACTCCGGTCCATACGCATCGGTCGGCATGAAGGTGCTCGAACGAGCGGCCGGCCATGCATCCGGTCCTTATGTGGTTCCGAACATCGACGTCGAGGCCGTCGCCGCCCGAACGAACAATTCGGTCTGTGGTGCATTCCGCGGCTTCGGTGCGAATCAGGCGCAGTTCGCAATGGAGGGCTGCATGGATCGGCTGGCCGAGGCCGTCGGAATCTCGGGCTGGGAGATACGGAACCGCAACGTCGTCTCGCCCGGAGTCACCTGGGGACCGGGCCAGGTGCTCGACGACGGCTCTCTGGGAGCGCAGGCCTGTCTCGATGCCGTTCGCCCGTCCTACGACGCTGCGGTCGCAGCCGGGAAGGCGGTCGGTCTCGGACTCGGGCTCAAGAACTCGGGCCTCGGCAACGGTTTCAAGGAGATCGCCAAGGCGGTCGTGCACTTCCGTGACGACGGAAAGGTCGAGGTCCGGCACTGCTGGACCGAGATGGGGCAGGGTGTCCACACCGTTGCGATGCAGGTCGCGGTCGAGGAACTCGGCGTGAGTGCCGACCAGGTCGAGGTCATCGTCGATTCGACCCGGGAACTCGGGGCCGGTCAGACCACGGGGAGTCGGGGAACCTTGATGGGAGCCGGCTCCGTCGCCGATGCGTGCCGCAAGGCGCTCGCCGACGGCTGCAGGACGGGTGTCGACTACGAAGGCGAGTATCGGGTCGACTGGACCAACTCGCTGAGCGAGGGCCTCGAGAACCCGATCATCCACTCGACGTTCGGCTACGCGGCTCAGCTGGTGGTCATGGATCCCGATACGGGGGCGATCGAGAAGGTCGTCGCTGCTCACGATGTCGGCCGAGCCGTCAACCCGCTGTTGTGCGAGGGCCAGATCGAGGGTTCGGTTCACATGGGACTCGGCTATGCGCTGACCGAGGGGTTCCCGTGTGACGCCGACGGCCGCCCGCTGAACGACACGCTTCGCTCACTCGACATCATCCGGCCGAAGGACATGCCGCCGGTCGAGGTGATCTTGGTCGAATCGGCCGAGCCCAACTCCCCGTACGGGATCAAGGGTGTCGGCGAGATCGGGCTGGTGCCGACTGCCGGCGCCGTCGCAGCGGCGATGTATGCCCTGGATGGAACGTGGCGCAATGAGTTGCCGCTCGTCAACGAGGCCAACCGCGAACGAGCTGACGCATGGGTGTAGCGATGTCGGTGACGTTCGAGACGGAACTGAGCGCCTTCGGGAACAACACCGGCATCGTCGTCTCGCCGGGCCACGTCGAGGCCCTCGGGGCGGGGAAACGCCCATCGGTCGATGTGGACCTGAACGGCCACGTCTACCGCACGACGATCGGTGTCATGAAGGGGCAGTGTCTGGTCAGCGTGAGCGCAGCGATCCGCAAAGCCACCGGGCTGAGCGGTGGAGATCCGATCACGGTGACGCTCACCGTGAACGACACGCCTCGCACCGTCGACGTGCCAGAAGACTTCGCCGAGGCGCTGCGTGGTCAGCCCGGAGCCGAAGACTTCTTCGAGGCATTGTCGAACAGCATCCAGCGATACCACGTCGATCAGATCACGGGCGCCAAGACGGCGGAGACCAGGCAACACCGCATCGACAAGTCGCTCGGTTTGTTTGCAGCAGGCAAGAAGCGCTGACAGCAGCGTCCCGGCGACTTGCCGACGCAGACCTGGTGCTGCAATCTGCTCGTGTGATCCCACCACTGAGTCAGTCATATGCAGATGCCAGAGCGCAGTTCCTGGAGGCAGCTGCCGAGGCAGGTGCTCGCATGTGGTCGTCGCCGCATCCCCTCGAGGGACTCGAGGGAGAGCGGCTGTACATCGACCTGGCCGAGGTCGGACCCGAAGACAGCGACAGCGTCATCATCGTCGTGTCGGGTACACACGGGGTCGAGGGCTATCTCGGCTCGGCCTTGCAGCGGTACCACCTCGAGACCATCGATCGTGAACGAACAACCGGTCCTGCGCTCGTGTTCGTCCACGCCTTGAACCCCTACGGGTTCTCGTGGGTGCGGCGGGTGAACGAGGACAACGTCGACCTCAACCGGAACTTCATCGATTGGTCGAACCCCCCACCCACCAACGACGACTATCGGGAACTCGCCGATGCCCTCGTGCCGTCGTCGTGGAGCGAGGAGGAGCAGGAACGCACGCTCGGAATCCTGCTGGCCAGGCTCGAGGAGGTCGGTATGGAGCAGCTGCAACAAGCGATCTCGGGTGGACAGTTCGAGCATCCGACTGGGCTGTTCTATGGCGGGACCGGTCCGACCTGGTCGAATCGATGGCTTCACGACTTCCTCGGTCAGCGGCTCGAGGGCGTCGAAAGGGCAGCCGTCATCGACCTCCACACCGGTCTCGGACCGTGGGGCCATGGCGAGCTGATCAGCTCGGAAGTACCCGGGAGCGAAGCGTTGGAACGGCAGCGGGCGTGGTGGAACGACGTCACGTCGCTGCACGACGGCAGCAGTGTCTCGGCCCAGCTGGCGGGGGAGTGGTTGGGGGCCGCCGCCGCCATCTCGGCGTCGACCGAGGTCACCGGTGTGGCCATCGAATATGGCACCGTTGATCCGATCACGGTCATGCAGAGCCTCCGGGCCGACGCGGTCCTCCACGCTTCCGGTGACCCAACGGCGCCGGCCGCCGCCCCGATTCGCAATCAGGTCCGCTCCGCGTTCATCGATGACGACCCAGCGTGGCTCGAGGCGTGTTGGCCTCGGTATCACGCCGTCGTCACGACGGCGATGGAGCGTCTCGACCGATGAACGGTGCCGACCTGCTCATCGCCACTGCGATGGCAAACGGTGTTGATCACTGTTTCGCCAACCCCGGCACGACCGAGCTGCACCTCGTCGAAGCCCTCGACCGGGCAGCCGGCATGCGCAGCGTCCTGTGTGCGTTCGAAGGGGTGGCATCCGGCGCCGCCGATGCGTTCGCTCGCATCACCGGCCGGCCGGCGCTCGGCCTTTTCCACCTCGGCCCCGGCTTCGCAAACGCACTGGCCAACCTGCACAACGCTCGCCGCCACCGGACACCGATGATCAACCTGATCGGTGACCAGGCCTCCTGGCATCTGGCGGCCGATGCTCCGCTCACGAGCGACATCCGACTGCTCAGCGCGTGGGTCGGCAGCCAGGTCGACATCACGTCGGCCGATGACAACGCAAGGGCGATGGCCGAAGCGGTGACCCTGGCGAACAGCGGTGGCGGACAGATCGTCAGCCTGGTGGCGCCCACCGATCATGCATGGAGCCCCACATCGGCTGAACCGATCGTGGCGGGGCGAGTCGCGCCGGAGTTGCCGGACAGTGGGTCGGTGCGCGCCGCCGCTGCCGCCCTTCGGCGTTCGGGGGCGTTGCTGGTCCTCGACGGGCCTCGGGTCGATGCCGCTGTCCTCGCCGCGGCGGACGCCATCCGGTCGGTGACGGGCTGCCGGGTGCTGACGCCGAATCTGCCACTGCTCGAGCTCGGCTCGCACGTTCCGACCGTGGGGACGCTGCCGTACTTCGCTGATCCGCTCCACAAGGCGCTGGCCACGGTGACCGCCGCTGTGCTGACGGGGAGAGGTGAGCCGGTGACGTTCTTCGGCTACCCAGACCTCGGATCGCAACCGCTGCCAGCGGGCGCAGAGCGTGTCGTGTTGTCCGGCGTCGACGGCGACCTCGGCGTGGTGTTGGCCGCGTTGTGCGCTGAGCTCGGGGTCCCGCCGTCGGTCGGAGCGGGGCGAACTGTCGAGCCGCTGCCCGAGGTCGACGATGGACCGCTCGATCCCCGCAATCTCGGGCAGGCCTTCGCCCGGGCGATCCCGGAGGGAGCGATCGTGATCGGCGAGTCGATCACGTCCGGCGGCGGGTATCGAGCACTTGCCCCGTCCGCTGCGCCGCACACGCTGTTGGGCGTCACCGGCGGGGCCATCGGGGGCGGGCTGCCGGCTGCGGTCGGTGCGGCAATTGCTGCCCCCAACAGGCCCGTGCTCGCTCTGCAGGCCGACGGCTCGGCGCTCTACACGATCCAGTCCTTGTGGACGATGGCGCGGGAACAACTCGATGTCACCGTCGTGATCTGTGCCAACGGGTCGTACAACATCCTCGACGTCGAGCTTCGAGACGCAGGAATCAAGCTCGACGGCCCGGCCGCCGAGCTGACGTCGCTCTCGAATCCGGCGATCGGGTTCGTCGACCTCGCTGGTGGCTTCGGGGTCCCCGCTGAGGCGGTCGCCACCGGCGCCGAGCTCGTCGCCGCGTTGTCACGGGCATCCTCCGAGCCCGGGCCGCACCTCATCGAAGCGCGCCTCGGCCGCTGACGTCGCCGTTTGCTTTCCTCACGCCGTTCGCTTTGCTCACGAACACGGAGTTGCTCGCTGCGCTCTCAACTCCCGGCTACCGAATCGCTCGACCCAGGTAGATGCTGCCGGTGACGGCGCTGCCCATCACCGATCGGTCGATCGACACGTCAGTGAATCCGGCACCTCGGATCAATTCATCGATGGGGCGGCCCAGGTGGCAACCGCCAGAGACCAGCTTCCATGCCGGATTGATCCACTGCTGCAAGCACCTCGGTCGGGCCGCCTCGGCCTGCCCGTGCTCGACGAAGTGGAACTCGGCGCCGGGCTTCAGCACACGGTGCAGTTCGCTGAGCGCCTTGTCGACCTCGGGAATCGTGCAGAGGGTGAAGCTGGCAAGCGCGCCATCAACTGAGGCGTCGTCAATCGGTAGCGACTCGCCGTCGAGGCCGATGAAGTCGACCTCGACCGAGGTGGCGGCCAGCCGGGCAGCGGCCAGTTTCCGACCGACGTCGGCAGGGTCGACGGCCAGCACTCGCTCGACGGCCGATGGATAGAACGGCACGTTCAACCCAGAGCCGAATCCGATCTCGACCACCACACCGGACAGGCCTGCGCAGACCCGCTGCCGGTACGCAGCGAAGTCCCCATTGTCGAGCAGCTTGTCGACCAGGCGAGGAAGGACTTGATCTCGGTAGAAGCTCACGAGCCCGTCAGGCCATCCTTCTCAACGCAGCCGGGGCGACGTCGAGCGCCAGAGAGCGGTGGTTCACGAGATCTTGGGGGCGTCGGCGTCGACGAACTGGGAGCCGGAGCTCCCGCTTGAGGACCTTGCCCGTGGCGTTGCGGGGGAGTTCGTCCACGATGGCGATGTCGTATGGCACCTTGAACTTCGCGAGGTGGGTCGACGCAGTGCTCGACCACCGTGCTGCGGTCGATCTCGGCGCCGGGCTTGAGCGCCAGCACGGCGAGGCCGACTTCGCCCCACTTGTCGTTGGGCACACCGATGATGGCTGCCTCGGCAACTGCGGGCAGCTGGTAGAGGACGTTCTCGACCTCGGCCGGGTAGACGTTTTCACCACCGGAGATGTACATGTCCTTCCAGCGATCGACGATGAAGACGAAACCCTCGTCGTCGGACTGCGCGGCATCGCCGGTCTTCAACCAGCGACCTTCGAACGCCGCCTGCCGTGGCGTCGGGTCGGTTCCAGTAGCCAGGTGTGATGTTCGGGCCGGCGACCCAGAGCTCGCCGATCTCGTCCGGTCCGCAATCGGTGCCGTCCTCGGCCACGATTCGGTATTCGGTGTGCAGGAGTGGCTTGCCGGTCGATCCGATCTTGCGGAGGGCGTCGCCCGGGTCGAGGAAGATGCAGGCCGGGCTGGTCTCGGTCATCCCGAAACCTTGCACCAGGGGCACGCCTCGTTCGAACCAGCTCTCCATGATCGTGAGGGCACACGGTGCGCCGCCGACGCCGGCGATCCGGAGTCGCGACAGGTCGGTGTCGGCGAAGTCGGGATGCTGCATCATGAATTGGTACGGAGCAGGAACGGCGAAGAAGTGGGTGATGCCCTGCGCCGGGTCGCCGAGCACGGAGAGGGTCTCGCCGGGGTCGAACCCCTTCAGGATCACGACGGTGCCGCCGCCGTGTAGAACGGGATTGCTGTAGCAGTTGAGCCCGCCGGTATGGAAGAGCGGCAGGATGTTGAGGTGCACCGAGTCGAGCCCGATTCCGGCCGGGATCCCGAGGTTGACGGCGTTCCAGAAGTTCATGCCGTGGGTGATCATCGCCCCCTTCGGCAGACCGGTGGTCCCCGAGGTGTACATGATCGTGATCACGTCGTCGTGGGTGAGGACCTCCCTCACGATGCTCTGGCCGTCGAATTCTGACAGCGCGGCCTCGTAGGGGCTTTCCGGTCTTCCGCCGTCGATCGCCAACAGGGTCCCGATCGAACAGCGCTTCTGCAGCTCGGTTGCAGATTCGGTGAACTCGGCGTCATGGATCATCAGCGTCGGTGCGCTGTCGTTGATGATGTACTCGAGCTCGGAGACGGTCAGTCGCCAGTTGAGGAGAACGCAGATGGCGCCGTTGCGGGCACAGGCGAACTGGATGTCGAAGTACTCGACACCGTTGTGGGCCAGCACCGCCACGCGATCGCCCCGGCTGATCCCGATGGAGGCCATGTAGCCGGCCATGGCATCGATCCGATCGTCGAGCTCGCGGTAGCAGAAGGTCCGCCGCTGCCGAGATCGCGAACGGCCTCTTTGCCGGGACGGTGAGCGGCATGATGCTCGATCCAGTCGTAGACCCTGACGGCCCCGTGCCCGACGGGCCGCGAGCTCGTCATCGAGGCGACGGCTTCGGGGTCTGGGATGAAATCGGTGCTCGACAACGTGGGCTCCTCGGGTGGATGCTGCGGAAACTAGCAGTCGTCGGCTCGCTCGGGTGTGGCGTCTGACCCTTCGATGTCGCCAAGCGACGCCGCCTGCCCCAGGTAGCGTTCCCAGGTGAATCGAGCCAGGGGCAGATCGTGACGAGCAACGTCGCGACGCGAAAGCGGAAGCCACCGCACCCGGCGGGATCGAGCGCTGGCCGTTCGACCCGACGCAGATTCCGCTTCTACTACGGCTGGATCGTGCTGGTCGTCGGCAGCATCGGCGTGCTGGCTTCGGTTCCCGGTCAGACCGCCGGGGTCAGTGTCTTCACCGACCACCTCACCGATGCGACCGGATTGAGTCGTCTGCAGCTGTCGATCGCGTATCTGATCGGCACCGGGTCGAGTGGGTTCGCCTGCCGATGGGTGGTCGGGCCATCGATCGGCTCGGCGCTCGGCGAGTGGCGTCCGGCGCGGTGATCGGGCTGGCGTTGACGCTGGTCGGGCTGAGCACCGTTGGTCCGATGTCGACCACGGTCGGCATGCTGGTGATGAGCCTCGGTTTCGGTGCTCTCCGTTTCACGGGGCAGGGCCTGCTCACCCTCACCTCACGCACGATGATCTCGCAGTGGTTCGAGGCGCGCCGGGGAGTCGTGACGTCTGGGTCGAACGCAGTGATGAGCTTCGCGTTCGCGTCGAGTCCCGCGCTGCTACTGGCGCTCATCGAGATCGACGGGTTCCGCACGGCGTGGCGTATTCTCGCCGCCCTCCTGGTGCTGGTGATGGGCAGCCTCGTCGTCGTGTTCTTCCGCGACAGCCCGGAGTCATCCGGTCTCGTCATCGACGGTGGTATCGCCGAACCGATCCCGGACGATGCCGGCCCTCGTCTCGTCGGAACCGACGTTGATCGCACCCGGTCCGAGGCTGTCGCCGATCTCCGGTTCTGGGCGGTGACCATTCCCGTCGTGGCCATGGCCTCGACGTCGACCGCGCTCACGTTCCACATCCTCGACTTCGGGTCGGAACTCGGCATCGACGACGACCGCATCGTGCGGATCTTCCTGCCGATCGCCTTCGTCTCGGTTCCCGTCACCCTGCTCGGAGGCTGGTTGATCGACCGCGTCCGGCCCGTCGCCATCTCGGCGCTGATGTCCGCCATGCAGATCGTGATGTATCTCGCCGTTTCCGCCTTGGATCGCCCGGTCGCCGCTGTCGTCGCAGTCGTTGCCTGGGGAATCTCCGCAGGCTGCTACGCACCCCTCACCTCCGCCGCCATTCCGAGGCTCTTCGGCCGTCGGCACCTGGGGTCGATCGCCGGACTCCAGATGAGCGCGATGGTGGTCGGGAGTGCCATCGGGCCGGCGTTGTTCGCCGTGGTCGAGAACGCGACTGGGAGCTACCGGCCGGCGCTGTGGATCAGTCTGATCGTCCCGGCTGCCGGTCTTCTTGCCTCCGTCGTTGCTGCCCGGCGCTACCCCCGCGTCTGAGATTCCCGTCGACCGCCTGCGACCAGGGCCCATGGCCCCTACGGCCCTCGAGTGGGTCGACGTACGTTCGATGAACAGGCCGAGGGTTTCGGCCGGGCGACGAAAACCAGGAGGACGATCATGTCGACAGAAACGGTGGAACGGACCGCTGAGGTGCTGACCGAGAACATCGACGGGGTGCGGGATCTCGTGACCGTGAAGCGGGTGTTCGGCGAGGCCTATGACGTCGATGGCGTCACGATCATTCCCGTGGCGAAGGTCGGCGGCGGGGGAGGAGGCGGCGGGGGCGACGACGCATCGGGCGGCGGCGGCTTCGGCAGCGGCTTCGGGGTCGGTGCCACTCCGGTCGGTGTCTACCTGGTGAAGGACGGCGCGGTCGACTGGAAGCCGGCGGTCGACGCAACGAAGCTGGCCAAGGGCGGGCAGGTCTTGGCCGGGATCATCGCCGTGTGTGTCACCCTGGTGCTCATGCGCCGTTGACGACCTCGAACGGGGCGGGCGGGCGCCCGTGTCGCGTGCGAAGACTTCAGCCGTCGATGCGGGCGAAGAAGGCGGCGAGGCCTTCCGGGTCGAAGCGTGCCGTGAGGTGACCCGCGTCGTCGTGGCCGAGATCCAGCGCCGGGCAGAAGAACTCGTCTGACTCGACCCAGAAGTGGGGAGAGCCGCGAACGCCGCGTCTTCGACCCTCGTCGTAGTCGGCCTGCACGGCGCTCCGTGACGCGGCATCGGCGCGCAGACCGCCATGGGCGTCACCGATCTGATCCAACACAGCCGGGTCGCTCACGTCGAGTCCACGTTCGAACACCGCGGCTCGAAGGTCGACGCTGACCGCGAGGCCGGTGGCCATGTCGACCTCGTATGCGGCGGAGGCGAGGTCGAGCGCCGGGAGCGTGGTCGCCGGCCAGTGGCCGGCGTCGAGCCCCGAGAAGTCGTCGACCCCGAGTTGCTCGCCGAGGATCGCCGCCTTCTCGGTCACCGCATCGACCGCCAGACCGGTGCCGTTGACCCACTCGAGCGGCCAGGCCCGGACACGGACGACGGCCGGTCGGTTCATCTCCTCGACATGTTCGATCACTCGTTTCAGCCCGACGTGGGTGAAGGGGCAGGTGATGTCGGCGAAAACCTCGATCACCAGAGCTGGGGTGCTGGTCGGAGTGTTCATTTCGGCCTCGGATAGGACGCAAGAGTCTGTGCGTAGTTCGACCGCTCGAATGCGCCGGGATTCGGGATCGAACGCTGGCTCAGGCTGCCTCTCGCCTGGTCGGTCGAGACGTAGTCCCGCTCGGTGAACCAGGCGGTGACGTCGCGGAGCACGGTGGCGACATGATCTGTTCCGTTGATGAGGAGCGCTGACGTCATCATGGCCACGTCGGCCCCTGCCAGGATGGCCTTCACGACATCGTCGGCCGAGTGCACGCCGCTGGTCGCGGCGAGCGAGCAATCGAGCTGTCCGCGAAGGATGGCGATCCACCGCAGCACCATCCGGAGTGCTGCCGGCGTGCTCAGCTCCAGGTGCGGCTCGACCGTCAGATGATCGAGGTCGATCTCCGGTTGGTAGAAACGGTTGAACAACACGAGGGCGTCGGCGCCGGCTTCTTCGAGGCGTCGAGCCATGTTCGACATCGAGCTGAACTGGGGCCCGACCTTCACTGCCAGCGGGATGTCGATCGACGCCCGCACGTTCGACACCAGCCGAAGCGTCTCGTGTTCGACATCGGTGCCGGTCAGTTCGGGGTCGGCGGCAACGCGGTACACGTTGAGTTCGACCGCCGCCGCCCCGGCGTCCTGCACGAGCGAGGCGAAGCTCGTCCAACCGCCCGGGGTCGTCCCGTTGAGGCTGGCGATCACGGGGATATGGAGCGCCGCCACTGCGTTCTCGACCAGCGACAAGTAGTGGTCGGGGCCGTCCGAGATGAGTGGTGTCTGCGGAACATGGCCGAAGACGGCTTCGGCACCGAGGTCGAATCCCTCGAACGAGTCCATGGCGAGGGCGTCGTACTCGATCTGCTCCTCGAACAGCGACGGCAGCACGGCTGCACCGGCACCCGCCTCTTCGATGGCGAGCAGGCTCTCGATGTCGCCCGTGAGGGGGCCGGCAGAGGCGACGATCGGACTGGTCAGTTGCAGACCCATGTACGTGGTCGAAACGTCCAGGCTCGTGGTTGCCGGTGTGGTCATGCTTCCTCCTCGAGGTTCGAGTACGACGCGACTCGCTCGACATTCACCATCTGTTCGTAGAGGTGCCAGCGGTTGTCGATGTCGGTCTGCGCTGCCGCGAACAGGCGCCGGGCAGTTTCGCGGTCGGTGCGTTCGAGCGATGCGAACCGGCCCTCGGACCGGGCGAAGTCCTTGAACGGTCTGGTCGGCGGTCTCGAATCGAGATGGAGACCGTGATCGCCGATGCTCCTCACGGGCCGGGTCGTACCGGTAGAGCGGCCAGTAGCCCGTTTCGGCTGCCATCTTCTGATGCTCCATCATCTTCGTCATGTCGATGCCGTGGGCGATGCACGGGCTGTAGGCGATGATGAGCGACGGTCCCTTGTGGGCTGCGGCTTCGTGGAACGCTCGGACCGTCTGGGTCATGTTGGCACCCATCGCCACCTGTGCGACGAACACGTTTCCGTACGCCATGGCCAGCAGTCCGAGGTCCTTCTTGGGGCCGGTCTTGCCACCGGTGGCGAACTTGGCCACGGCAGCACGAGGGGTGGCCTTGGACGTCTGCCCGCCGGTGTTCGAGTAGACCTCGGTGTCGAGCACGAGGATGTTGACGTCCTGGCCCGGACGCCAGCACGTGATCGACGCCGCCGAAGCCGATGTCGTATGCCCAACCGTCGCCGCCCACGATCCACACGTCGGTTCGCACGAGGTGATCGGCGAGCGACGCAAGCTCCCGAGAAGCCGGATCGGTGCGTTCGGCGAGCAGCGAGCGGAGTTGCTCGATCTGCTGCCGCCGTGCGGCGATCGCTGTCTCATCACTGGACGTAGGGGCGGACAACGATGCCGCGAGGGGTCCGATCTCGGCCGACAGTTGATCGACCAGGGCACGTGCCCGCCGAGCGTGGCTGTCGAGGCCGAGTCGCATCCCGAGCCCGAACTCGGCATTGTCCTCGAACAACGAGTTGGCCCAGGCCGGTCCTCGTCCTGCGGCATCTTTGGTCCACGGTGTCGTCGGGAGGTTGCCGCCGTAGATCGAGGAACAGCCCGTCGCATTGGCAACCAGTGTGCGGTCGCCGAAGAGTTGGCTGAGGAGTTTGACGTACGGCGTCTCGCCGCAGCCAGAGCACGCACCCGAGAACTCGAACAGTGGTTGGGCCAGCTGGGACCCCTTGACCGACTCGAGCTTGAGCATCTTCCGGTCGACCTCGGGCAGTGCGAGGAAGAAGTCGAAGTTCTCCCGCTCGTCGGAGACGTGGGGAGCAATTGGCTCCATGTTGATCGCCCGGTGCTTCACCTCGGTCTTGCTCTTGGCCGGGCAGATGTCGACGCACACACCGCAACCGGTGCAATCGTCGGGCGCGACCTGGATGGTCATGCGGTCGCCCTCGGGGCCCTTCCAGACCTTCGAACGGAACGAGGCCGGCTGGTCGGTCAGCGCTCCGTCGTCCATGGCCTTCATGCGGATCGCCGAGTGGGGGCAGACGAGCGCACAGCGGCCGCAGTCGATGCAGATGTCGGGATCCCAGATTGGGATCTGCGCTGCGATGCTGCGCTTCTCCCACTTCGCCGTTCCCGTTGGGAACGTTCCGTCGACCGGGAGTGCGCTCACGGGGAGGAGGTCGCCGTTTCCTTCCAGCAAGGTCTCCAGCATCGGATTCCCGCTGCCCGTCCTGATGATCTTCGGTTGGACGGGTTCGAGCTCTGTCGGGACGTCGACGCGGCCGAAGGGCTTCGATGGCATTGTCGATCGCTGCGGAGTTCCGCTCGACGATGACCGCACCTTGGCGGCCGTACGAGCTCGCAAGGCGGTCCTTCATCGCCGTCAACGCAACGTCGGTGTCGAGGATGTCGGTCAGTGCGAAGAAGCAGGCCTGGAGGACGGTGTTCACCCGTCCGGCGATGCCTGCGGCGAGGGCGATCGCATTCGCATCGATCGTCCACACCTCGAGTTCCTTCTCGACGATGTCTCGTTTGACCTGATCGGGGAGGCGGCTCCACAGCTCGTCCGGCTTGTGTGGAGAGTTGAGGAGCAGTGTTCCCCCGGGGCGACAACGGGCGGTGACGCCGCCGTTCAGGAGCGAGAACCGGTGACAGGCCACGAAGTCGGCATGCTCGATCAGGTACGTCGAGGTGATCGGGTCGGGGCCGAATCGCAGGTGCGAGACGGTCATCGCCCCGGACTTCTTCGAGTCGTAGACGAAGTAGCCCTGAACGCGGAGGTCGGTCTCGGCGCCGATGATCTTGGCGGTGGTCTTGTTGGCACCGACGGTTCCGTCACTGCCGAGCCCGAAGAACACGGCCTGGAAGTCGGCTCGGACGTTCGACGCCGCACCCTCGTAGGTGATGCTGGTGTGGGTGACGTCGTCGTTGATGCCGACGGTGAAGTGGCGGCGGGGTGCTGTGCTCGGCCAACTCGGTGAAGACGCCTGCGACCATCGCCGGGGTGAACTCCTTCGAGCCGAGCCCGTAGCGCCCGCCGATCACCAGCGGCATGGGTCCGGTCCATTGCTCCATCAGGGCCGAGCAGATGTCGGTGTAGAGCGGTTCGCCGACCGATCCCGGTTCCTTCGTGCGATCCAGGACGGCGATGCGCTTCGTCGACGACGGAAGAGCCGCGATGAGGTGCTCGACCGAGAACGGACGGAACAGGCGGACGGTCACGACACCGACCTTGCGGCCGGCAGCGAGGGCTGATGGCAGCCAGTCTTGGACAGCTCCGACTCCCGAACCCATGATGACGAGGATGTCCTCGGCGTCGGCTGCTCCGTCGTAGTCGAAGAGGTGATAGCTGCGGCCTGTGGTTTCGGCGAGCTGATCCATGGCGGTCTGGACGGCAGCGGGAACGGCCGCGTGGAAGAGGTTGGCAGCCTCTCGAGCTTGGAAGAACACGTCGGGATTCTGGGCCGTGCCCCGGAGGACCGGGCGGTTCGGGTCGAGGCCACGCAGTCGGTGGTCTGCGATCAGTTCGTCGTCGATGAGGATCTCGCGTGCTTCCGGCGGGAGCGCGTCGATCTTGGCCACCTCGTGGCTGGTACGGAATCCGTCGAAGAAGTGAAGGAACGGGACACGAGTCCGGAGCGTCGCTGCGTGGGCAACGAGCGCCAGATCCTGGGCCTCCTGCACAGACGATGACGAGAGCATTGCGGCACCGGTCTGGCGAGCGGCCATGACGTCACTGTGATCGCCGAAGATGCTGAGCGCGTGGGTTGCCAGCGCTCTCGCCGCGATGTGGATGACCGTCGGCGTGAGCTCGCCGACCAGCTTGTAGATGTTCGGGATCATCAGCAGGAGACCCTGCGAGGCGGTGAAGGTCGTGGTCATCGCTCCGGCCTGCAGCGCGCCGTGGACCGCGCCGGCGGCGCCTCCTTCGCTCTGCATCTCGATCACTTCCGGAACGGCTCCGAAGCTGTTCGTCCGGCCTGCCGCCGCCCAGACGTCACAGAGCTCTCCCATCGGGGATGCCGGTGTGATGGGGTAGATGGCGACGACGTCGGAGAGGTCGTAGGCGACCTTGGCTGCAGCTTCGTTGCCGTCGACGGTGATCGTGTCGGCGACCGTTGTTGACTCGCTCACTTCACGTCCAGCTTTCGACCCGTGATGTCGGAGGGAACGATGCGTACCCATCCTTGGCGCCACGGTTGGCGTTGCCACGGGCGAACGTCGAGTTGTTCGAGCTGCTCCTGCTCGGCCCAGTCGGTGACCGCGGTGGCTTGTCCCTTGACCAGCACGCTCAGGCCGGTGTGCGTCGACGGGGTCGATGTCGTCGATCTCGAAGGCGACGCGTTGCCCGAGCGTTGCTGCGTACATCTTCTGTCCTTCACCGGTTCTGAAGACGATCGAGCCCTCGTGCCAGGCGAAGTTCACTGGCAGGGCCAGCGGTTGGTCTCCGTCCATGAACACGATGCGGCCGAGCGTCGTGGCCGTGAGAGCGTCCACGCATTCCTCAGTCGTGAGCTTGAAGAGTCCGGTGCGCTCGTCGCGCTCTCCGGGAGCGTTGGGTTCGTCTGTCATCGCTGCCTTCCAGGTTGATCTGATCGGCATACGGCAATGGCAAGCCGGGGTGCCGTGTCTCGGAGCCCAGTCTTCGCCGCCGAATCGCGGATGAGAAGGGCCTTCGGTCCCTTCATACCGCCATTGGCGTGCTGGTCACGCTGGTCTGGTCACCGCCGTGCTGGTCGTGGTCGCTCCCGCTGCTGGGCCGGAGGCACGACGAGCCGATGCCTGGAAGACTCACGGTCCACCGCGTGCCAGAGAAGCCGCGTGCCAGAGAGAAGGCCAGAACGATGCGCTCATCACTGTGGTTCAACGACCCGAACGATCCGACCGAGAGTGCGGGCTATCTGGAGCGCTATCTCAACTACGGGCTCACCCGGGAGGAGCTCCAGTCCGGTCGACCGATCATCGGCATCGCTCAGACGGGGAGCGACCTGTCGCCATGCAATCGGCACCACGTCGAACTCGCGCTCGCGTGTCGGGAGGGCATTCGCGAGGCCGGGGGCATCTGTTTCGAGTTCCCGGTGCATCCGATCCAGGAGACCGGTCGTCGGCCAACGGCATCACTCGACCGCAACCTCGCCTATCTCGGCCTGGTGGAGATCCTCCACGGCTATCCGCTCGACGGCGTGGTCCTCACGATTGGTTGTGACAAGACGACGCCGGCCTGCCTGATGGCTGCGGCCACCGCCAACATCCCGGCCATCGCGCTGTCGGTCGGACCCATGCTGAACGGCTGGTTCCAGGGCGAGCGCACCGGTGCCGGCACGATCAAGTGGAAGGCCCGCGAGATGTACGCCGCCGGCGAGATCGACGACGCCGGTTTCGTCGATCTCGTGGCGTCAGCGGCTCCCAGCGTGGGCTACTGCAACTCGATGGGTACGGCGACGACGATGAATTCGCTGGCCGAGGTGCTGGGGATGCAGCTGCCCAGCGCCGGGACGATCCCTGCCCCGTACCGAGAGCGAGGGCAGATCGCCTATGCGACGGGGAAACGCATCGTCGAGCTGGTTCAACGACGACGTCCGACCGACCGACATCATGACCAGGCCTGCCTTCGAGAACGCCGTCGTTGCCTGTTCGGCGATCGGTGGGTCGACGAACGCGCCGATCCATCTCAACGCAATCGCCCGCCACCTCGGAGTGCCGCTCGACAACGACGACTGGGAGACCCTCGGCCATCACATTCCGCTGCTCGTCAACCTCCAGCCGGCGGGCGAGTACCTCGGAGAGGACTTCCACCGAGCGGGCGGCGTCCCGGCCGTGATCGCCGAGCTGATGGCGAACGATCTCTTGCCGTTCCCAGACGCGCTCACGGTCAACGGGGCGTCGATCGGCGAGAACTGCGGTGGCGTCCCGATCGGCGATCGTGATGTGATCCGTCCGGTCGGCGATGCCCTCATCGAATCAGCCGGCTTCATCAATCTGTCCGGCAACATCTTCGACAGCGCGATCATGAAACTCAGCGGTGTCACCCAGGAGTTCCGTGACCGATATCTGTCCGATCCGGACCATCCCGGCCGGTGGGAGGGGTCGGCCGTCGTGTTCGACGGTCCGGAGGACTACCACGCTCGCATCGAGGATCCCGATCTCGGCGTCGATGAACACTCGATTCTCATCATGCGGGGGGCGGGCCCGATCGGGTATCCCGGGGGTGCCGAGGTGGTGAACATGCAGCCGTCGGCTGCGCTCCTGATCGAGGGAGTCCACTCCCTGCCCTGCATCGGCGACGGGCGACAATCCGGAACCTCGGGATCGCCGTCGATCCTGAACGCATCGCCGGAGGCCGCCGCCGGGGGAGGCCTGGCGCTGGTGAAGACCGGCGATCCGATTCGCATCGATCTCGGAGCAGGAACGGTCGACATGCTGGTGGACGACGCCGAGCTGACGAGGCGGGCCGAGGCCCTCGACGCCGCGGGCGGCTACGCGTACCCCGAGAGCCAGACCCCGTGGCAGGAGATCCAGCGATCGATGGTCAGCCAGTTCGACGAGGGCATGGTGCTCCGCCCCGCCGTGAAGTACCGCGATGTCGTCCGTACGAGAGGGATCCCGCGCAACAGCCACTGATCGGGAAGGCCGGTCGGAGGCGAAGTTCTCGATCGCTTCCCGAGCGGACCTCGTGTCGGAGGGCGGACCCTCGTGTCTAGGACAGCGGTGTGGCGATCACCTGGACGACGGCTCCGTCGCCGGTGTGGCCCGGCCCCTCGACCACCGGGCGCACCAGTTCGCGGCCGGAGACGATCTCCATACCGGTGAGTTCGTTCCTGAGCCCGTCGAGCGTCATCGTGAGCTCGGGCACCGGCGGGCCACCCGTGCCACGGCCGATCTGTTCCGGGGTGTAGGACTCGAGCAGGAATCTGCCGCCCGGTCGCAGAGCGGTGGCGATCGACGCGTGGACGCGGGACCGGATCGGGGGAGGGGTGTGGGCGAAGATCGACACGATCAGGTCCCACCGATGCTCGCCGAAGTCGAAACCGGCGAGGTCGGCGACGATCGTGGTGAGAGCGACGCCGCGCTCGGCAGCCAATCGGTCCGCCTTCGCCATGCCGGCGGCGGTGAGGTCCACCGACGTCACCCGGTGCCCGAGCCCGGCGAGGAACACCCCGTTGCGGCCTTCTCCATCGGCGATGCACAGGACGTCGCCGGCAGGGATCTCGCCGACCGACGCCGCCAGGAACTCGTTCGGATCGGTGCCGTAGACGTACTCGTCGGTGGCCCCGTAGCGGGCTTCCCACCTGGCTCCTGGAGACTCGTCGGTCGGCGACTCGCTCACGACTGCGTCACGTCGAGGCCGGCGGCGGACCATGCGAGAATGCCGCCGTCGATGTTGGCGACGTCGTCGTAGCCGAGGTCCTCCATCATGGCGGCGGCCTGACCGCTGCGGTTGCCGGACTGGCAGTAGAGGAGATAGGGCACCGTTGGGTCGAGTTCTTCCAGCTGGGCCCTGAAGTCTTCTGCATAGAAGTCGACGACGACGGCGCCTTCGAGGTGCCCGGCGGCGAACTCGTCTGCGGTCCGCACGTCGAGGATCACCAGCGATTCTGGCGGGCTGGCCTGAATGGCCGCCCCTTCCTCGGCACTGACGGTGCGGACTCCGGCCGTTTCCGCCGACGATTCGTTGATGACCGGCTCGCTGGTGTCGGGATCGGCGGTGCTCGACTCGGACCCGGAGCAACCGGCGACGAGGAGAGTTCCGGCCATCAGGCCGATGATGAGATTTCGTGGTTCACGCATCCTGCGAGTCTAGCCGTTTGCGTTATTGTCCGGACATTCGCCAGACCCAGACAATTGGGCTGATATGGTCCAATGCGCGGATAGCTCAACGTTGGGCCATGTAGATCCGAGCGATCCTTTCATCGGAGCGATCATGTCACTGAAGCCATTGGACCGAAACAGCCCCATGCCGCTGTGGGCCCAGCTCGAGGCTGATCTGCGGTCTCGCCTCGAGCGCAATGAGTTCGTCGAGGCCTTTCCCACCGATCTGGAGCTCACCGAGGCCTACGGAGTGAGTCGGCACACGGTGCGCGAAGCCGTGCGCCATCTCAACAAGACCGGACTCTTGAAGCGGGAGCGTGGACGAGGCACCGTGGTGAATCGCTCCGAGTTCGAGCAATCGCTCGGAACGCTCTACAGCCTCTTCCAGTCGGTCGAGTCCACCGGCGTCGAGCAGACCAGCGAAGTCCTTCGTTGCGAGGTCGTGGTCGATCCGGCTGCAGCCGCCAATCTCGAGCTGGACGAAGCAACCGAACTCGTGCTCGTCGAGCGATTGCGACTGGCGGGCGGAGCACCGCTCGCAGTGGATCGAGCGTGGATGTCCCGTGCCCATGCCGCACCGTTGCTCGATGTCGACTGGAGCCACACGGCCCTGTACGCCGAGCTGGCGGCAGCCGGAGCACCGGTACCCAACCAGGGATGGGAACGCCTCACTCCGATCGTGCCGACGCCGACGGACCGCACACGTCTCGGTCTCCGGAAGGCCGAGGCCGCCTTCTTTCTCGAGCGCCTGGGATGTCGTGACGGCACGCCGATCGAGTGGCGAACGACGATCATCCGCGGAGACCGGTATCGGTTCGTGACCGATTGGTCCACCGGCGGTCGGAGCGAGCTTCGACCGTCTGCCTCCTGAGACCCTCGCTCATCGCCGGTATTGACCGGCACTCCGAAAGACCGTACATTCGGGCTGGAGCATGTGCCGCCGATCACGGTCGAGCGGTTCGCCTGCGCAGCGACTTGGCGGGATCTACGGTGCTCCTTCAGCCCGCCAACACGAGGAGCGATCGTGACACGTTTGGGATTCCTGCTCGACAGCGACAGCTGCATCGGGTGTCATGCCTGCACCGTTGCGTGCAAGAGCGAACACGACGTTCCGCTCGGTGTGAACCGCACCTGGGTCAAGTACATCGAGACCGGAACCTTCCCCGATGTGGCCCGCAAGTTCAACGTGATGCGGTGCAACCAGTGCGACGACGCACCTTGCATGACCATCTGCCCGACCTCGGCGCTGTTCCGGGCCGACAACGGCGTCGTCGACTTCCAGGACGACAACTGCATCGGCTGCAAGTCGTGCATGAATGCCTGCCCGTACGACGCCCTCTACATCAATCCGGAAACGAACACGGCTCACAAGTGCAACATGTGCAACCACCGGCTCGAGGTGGGGCTGGAGCCGTCGTGTCAGATCGTGTGTCCGACCGAAGCGATCAAGATCGGTGATCTCGACGACCCCACGAGCGAGATCAGCCGCATCATCGCCCGCGATGACGTCGCCGTACGGGCTCCGGAGCAGAACACGAAACCGAAGGTCTACTACCGAGGCGCCGATCAGGCCTCGCTCGACCCGACCAGGACCGCCATCGCCAACGACGGCATGATCTGGGCCGACACCCTCAGGGATCTGAACGGCAAGCATCACCCAACGGTGTCGGTGGCACTCGGCTCGAAGCCGACCGATCTCGACGGTGTGGTCGCCCGCACCGCCTACACGACCTCCCACATGATGACGTGGAAGGAGAAGGTCTCCGGCTACCTCGTCACCAAGGCGATTGCCGCCGGTGTCATGCTCGTGGCTTCGCTGTTGGTCCTCATGGGCAACGCCGATCAGCAGGCGGCCGTCGGTGTCGTCCCGCCGATGGTGGCCGGCGTCTTCCTCGGCCTCACTGGCGTGCTCCTGATCGCCGACCTCAAGCAACCCAGCCGGTTCCACTACCTCATCACGAAGGGCAACTGGTCGTCCTGGCTGGTCAAGGGCGCCTACATCCTCATGTTCTTCGCTGCGGTCTGTGGGCTGTGGTGGATCGGTGGGCTGGCCGAGTCCGACGGACTGCTGAAGGTGCTGGCCATCCCCGCCGTGCTCGGTGCGCTCGGCACCGCCGGTTACACGGCCTTCCTCTTCGGACAATGTGAGGGACGGGATCTCTGGCAGACCCCGCTGCTCCTGCCGGTACTGCTGGCCCAAGCGACGACGGCCGGTGGTGCGGCCTACTCGATCCTCGACCTCTTCATGGACGTGCCGGAGCCCGACGGCGATCCGCTGGGTCCTGCTCGGTGGCGTGGCCGCCACCGCAGCCCTGATCGCGGTCGAGCTCACGTCGAAGGGCAGTCGCCACGTCGAGCTGGCCGTGCACGAGATGACCAGTGGGACCTACGCCCAGCAGTTCTGGTGGGGCGGCGTGGTCCTCGGTCTCGCCGTTCCGGCGGTCCTCGTGATCGTGGCCCTCGCCGCTGACGTCGACGGTCCGGCGCTCGCCGCGCTCGCCGGCGTCGCTGCCCTCGTCGGCATGTTCGCCTACGAGGATTCGTTCGTCCGTGCCGGCCAGAGCGTTCCGCTGTCCTGATGGCCTCCACTCGCCTTCGCTTCGCTCAGGGTCGCCTGCAAACCTCGGGTTCCAGCCCCACGAAATCGGGGGTCACAGCCTCGGGTTGGTCGGCCTCCGTCTTCTTCGCTCGCATTCGTTCTGCTCGACACCCGGAAGGTCTGTCATGACTGATCTCAGCAAGTACCCGCCGTTCGCGAAGTGGCACGACTGGCGTGAGCTCGATGCCAAGGCGTGGCCCGACAAGGTCGAGCGGAAGTACACGATGGTGCCGACCACCTGCTTCAACTGTGAAGCCGGGTGCGGGCTCGTCGCCTACTTCGACCAGGACACAGACGAGATCGTCAAGATCGAGGGCAACCCGGAGCATCCGGCCAGTCGCGGCCGCAACTGCGCCAAGGGTCCGGCGACCCTCAACCAGGTCTACGACACCGAACGCATCATGTACCCGATGAAGCGGGTGGGCGAGCGCGGCTCGGGCAAGTGGGAGCGCATCAGTTGGGACCAGGCGCTCGAAGAGGTGGGTGCCCGCATCCGAACTGCGATCAATGAGGACCGCCACAACGAGATCATGTGGCATGTCGGCCGGCCGGGCGAAGAGGGCTACACCGAACGGGTTCTGAAGGCGTGGGGTGTCGACGGCCACAACAGCCATACGAACATCTGCTCGTCCAACGCCAGAATCGGCTACCAGTCGTGGATGGGGCACGACCGTCCCTCGTCGGATTTCGCCAACGCCAAGGTCATCTTCCTGATCTCGGCCCATCTCGAGGCCGGGCACTACTTCAACCCGCACGCGCAGCGCATCATGGAGGCGCAGGAGAAGGGGGCGAAGATCATCTGCGTCGATCCTCGGCTCTCGAACACCGGGGCCAAGGCCGACTTCTGGTTGCCGACGTGGCCAGGCACCGAGCCGTTCCTGCTGCTGGCGATCGCCCGCGAGCTCATCGAGTCCGGGACCTGGAACGCCGACTTCTTCGAGCGCTGGACGAACTGGGAGACCTACCTCACCGAGACCCGGCCAGACCTCCCGTGCGAGTGGTCGTCGGTCCGCCCGGCGTTGCTCGAGGAGTACGCCGAGTACACACCGGAGGCAGCAGAACAGAAGACCGGCGTCGATGCGGCAACGATCCGCGAGATCGCCGAGCTGATCGGAGAACACCCCACCAAGTTCGCCTCGCACAACTGGCGAGCGGCCGGCGCCGGAAACCTCGGTGGCTGGCAGGTCGCTCGTTGCCTGTTCTTCCTCAACGTGTTGACCGGCTCGGTCGCCACCAAAGGTGGCACCGCCGGCAATGGCATGAACAAGTTCAAGCCGGCGCAGCCTGTCGGTTCGCCGGGGATGGACAAGTGGAACGAACTCGAATGGCCGAAGGAGTATCCGCTGGCCTACCACGAGATGTCGATCCTGCTCCCGCACTTCCTGAAGGAGGGACGAGGCAAGCTCGACGTCTACTTCTCCCGGGTCTACAACCCGATCTGGACCAATCCTGACGGGTTCACCTGGATGGAGGCGCTGAAGGACGAATCGAAGGTCCACTGCCACGTGGCACTCACGCCGACCTGGTCCGAGACGGCGTGGTTCGCCGACTACGTACTGCCCATGGGCGTGTCGGCCGAACGTCACGACATCACCAGCTATGAAACCCACGCCGGCCGATGGGTGTCGTTCCGGCAATCGGTGTTCCGGCGCTACGCCGAGCTCAAGGACCGGAAGAACGGTGGAGACGGAGAGCTCGGTCCTGACGCCCGTAGTTATGACTACAACCCCGGTGAGGTCTGGGAGGAGAACGAGTTCTGGATCGATCTCTCCTGGAAGATCGACCCGGACGGATCGATGGGCATCCGACAGTGGTTCGAGAGCGAGAAGCACCCTGGCAAACCGCTGACGGTCGACGAGTACTACGGAAAGATGTTCGAGGAGAAGGTTCCCGGTCTCGCCGAAGCTGCCGCCGCGGCCGGGCAGACACCGCTCGAGTTCATGCGCGATCGCTCGGCGTTCGAGGTGCCGACCGATCCATACGAGCCCTATGAACGGGTCGTGGATCCTGCGGCGCTCGACGGCTCCGAGAAGGACCAGGCCGGCGTCTATCGCAAGCCGGGAACCGCAGGGACGTGGTCAGGAGACCTCGACGATCTCGAGAACATCACCCTCGCACCCCTCGGCGACGGTTCGCCGGCGGTGGAGGTCGGGGGAGAGGCTCGCGAAGGCTTCCCGACGCCGTCGAAGAAGCTCGAGCTGTACTCGTCGACCCTGGCCGACTGGGGATGGAAGGACGTTGCCACACCGAAGTGGATCCCGTCCCACGTGCACTGGGAGGACCTCGACATGGAGCCCGGTCCCGATGGGACCGGCGGAAACGAACGGATACTGCTCCCGACGTTCCGCATCCCGACCCTCATCCACACCCGCTCCGCGAATTCCAAATGGCTGAACGAGATCAGCCACCGCCATCCGCTGTGGATCCATCCCGAGGATGCGGAAAAGCTGGGCATCGAGGAGAACGGCCTCGTGCGGATCTCGACTCGCATCGGTCATTTCGTCATCAGCTCATGGAGGACCGAGGGAATTCGGCCCGGCATCGTGGCTGCGTCGCACCACATGGGGCGGTGGCGACTCGAGGAGGGCGAGGCTCGATCTTGGGGAGCGGGCAAGGCGAAGGTCACGAACAACGGCAGCAAGTGGAAGCTGGAGCGCGAACACGGCAACGAGCCGTACGAGTCGGCCGACCCCGACACCGGCCGGATCTGGTGGACCGACACCGGCGTGCACCAGAACGCCACGTTCAGCGTGCAGCCCGACCCGGTGTCCGGCATGCAGTGCTGGCATCAGCGAGTGCGAGTCACGCCGGCAGAGCCAGACGATGTCTACGGGGACGTCGTGGTCGACACCGACAAGTCGACCGAGGCCTACCTCGAGTGGCTCACCATGACCCGTCCGGCGGGCACAAGTGATCCGTCGACCAAGGAGCACGGACTTCGTCGACCGCTCTGGTACGCCCGCCCGATGAAACCGGCAGCGTCGGCCTACCGCCGCCCAGACGCCTGACCGTGGGAGACTGCGATCAGCTCAACTTCAAGAACAGCTTCTCGAGCTCATCGACTTCGTCGGCGCCGAGCGGGTTGTCACCCGAGGTATTGGTCAGGGCGGCCGTCATCAGGCGGAACCCGATGCGATCGAGCGCGCCCTTGGCTGCAGCGAGTTGGGTGACGATGTCTCGGCACTCAGATCCCTCGTCGACCATCCGTTGGAGACCCCGGATCTGACCTTCGAGGCGTCGGAGTCGTTTGATGACCTCGTCCGAGGTCTCAGCGGGAAACTGCATGCGGGAATGATACCCAGGGGGGTATGCGTTGCCATCTCACGCAAATGTACGTATATTCGTACCTATGTCGAAACTCGAACAGCTCGTGCCGATCTTCGGTTGGGCCCCTCGGTATGAGCGAAAAGACCTTCGAAGCGACCTCGCTGGCCGGGCTGACCGTCGGGGCGATGCTCGTGCCCCAGGCGATGGCGTATGCACTTCTGGCCGGCCTCCCACCTGAAGTCGGCCTCTACGCGGCGACGGTGCCAGTGGTCATCTACGCCCTCTTCGGCACTTCTCGCCAGCTCGCCGTCGGGCCGGTGGCCATCGTCTCGCTGCTGACGGCGTCAGCCCTCGCACCCCTGGTCGAGGAGGGCAGCGCCGGTTATCTCGGTGCTGCGGCCCTCCTGGCGTTGATGGTCGGCATCATCCACATCGTGCTCGGTGTCGGGCGCCTCGGTTTCCTCGTCAACTTCCTCTCGCACTCGGTGTTGGTCGGTTTCACCGCAGCCGCAGCCATCATCATCGGCTTCTCGCAGGCCAAGCACATGCTCGGGATCAAGACCGAACGCACCGAACACTTCTACGAAACGGTACGCGAGGTGATCAACAACGCGTCAGACACGAATCGCACGACGCTGGCTCTGGGGGCGATCGCCCTCGCCACGCTCTTCCTGATCAAGAAGTTCGCGCCCCGCGTGCCTGCTGCGCTCGTCGTCGTCATCGGTTCGATCATCGCGGTGGAATGGTTCAACCTCGAGGATCGCGGCGTGAGCGTTGTCGGTGACATTCCGGATTCGCTTCCGGCCTTCGGTCTGCCGACGTTCGACGGGTCGCTCATGAGCAATCTCGCAGCGACAGCGTTCGTCATCACCATCGTCGGTTTCATGGAGTCCATCGCCGTGGCGAAGGTGTATGCCAGACGAAACCGATACGAGGTCGTCCCGAACTCCGAGCTCATCGGCTTGGGTGCCGCCAATGTGGCATCGGGGTTGTTCGGTGGTTATCCGGTCACCGGAGGCTTCTCCCGTACTGCGGTCAACGCAACGGCCGGAGCCAGGACACCCCTTGCCTCGATCATCACCGCCGGCATCGTGTTGGCCACGATCGCATTCCTGACGCCGCTGTTCGCCTCGCTTCCGAACGCGGCGCTCGGAGCGATCATCATCATGGCCGTCATCGGACTCGTCGACGTCGCTGAGATGCGCCACATCGCCACGGTGAAGCGGAGCGATCTGATCAGTCTCGGGGTTGCCTTCGGGGCGACCCTCGTCCTCGGAATCGAACTCGGCATTCTCGTCGCTGTGGTCGCTTCGATGCTGGTGGTGTTCGCTCGCATGTCGATGCCTCACTCGGCGGTGCTCGGTCATGTCGACGGCACGACCAGCTACCGCAACGTCGATCGGTTCCCCGAGGCGCACACCATCGACGGTGTTCGTATCGTGCGCATCGACGCCGCTCTCTCATTCGTCAACGCAGTCAATGTCAAGCGACTGATCCTCGGTCACGTCGACCAGCTGACAAACGAGCCGCGGGCACTCGTGCTCGACGCATCAGGGATCAACGACCTCGATGCCACCGGTGCGGAGATGTTGCTGGAAGTCATCCCGGAGATCGAGGAGCGGGGTGTCGTCCTGCACCTGACCGACGTCAAGGGTCCGGTACGCGACGTGTTGAGGGCCGCCCACATCTGGCAGTCGCTCGGCGACCGCGTGCACACATCGACCAACGATGCAGTCGCCGCCATCATCGCCAACCAACCGGCGCCGACCGATCAGCGCCGCCACGGCATCGATGAACACGACGAGGCTGCGTCCGGCGCTGGAGCGGCCGGCTCAGCACCGACGAGGCGGCGGCCAATGCCTGACCCCCGGATCTGGAACGAACTCGTCGACGCCCACCGTCTCGTCGAGGCTCAACGCCCCGAACGAGCAGAACTCGATGCGCTTCCCGTGCACGAGCCGGTCGCAGCCATTCTGGCGTGCTCCGATGCCCGCGTACCGCCATCGGTGCTGTTCGGTCAGGACGCCGGTCAGGTCTTCGTCGTGCGCATCGCCGGCAACACGGCCAGCCCGGCAGCGCTTGCCAGCCTCGACTACGCCGTCGACGTCCTCGGTGTCGAACTCATCGTCGTACTCGGCCACACCGGCTGCGGTGCCGTGCAGGCGGCTGCAGGCGGCACGTGTGGCGGACATCTGGCACCCATCGTCGAGTCGATCTGTCGTCTGGCCCGAGAGCGGCCGGAGGCCAGTGTCGACGAACTCGTTCGCGAGAACGTGGACGTCACCGTGGCGACGCTCGCCCGTCACGATGGACCTGTCGGCGAGGCCGTGCGGGCCCGACGGCTCGACATTCGAGGCGCAGTACACGACCTGCGCTCTGGTGAGCTCGAGATCCTTTCCCTGACCATCAACCAACCCGCACCCATGGAGGCGCAATGACAACCCCAACCCTTCCCAATGTCGACGTCATCGACGTCGGTCGGCTCCGCGAACTCCGGCTCGCCGATCCGGACATCCGAATTCTCGATGTCCGTACCGGCGGCGAGTTCGAGACCAAGCACATTCCCGGTTCGTACAACGTCCCGCTCGACACTCTCGGCGAACACGTCCGGGACCTTGCCTCGGTTGAGCACCCGGTGGTCCTCATCTGCCAGTCCGGCGGCCGGGCCACCCAAGCCCACGGTGCACTCGACCGCAGCGGGCAAGGAGATCGCTGCACATCCTCGAGGGTGGCATGGCCGCCTGGGAAACCGCCGGTGGCGACATCATCCATGGCGACACCGATCGATGGGCGATGGACCGCCAGGTTCGGTTTGCGGCCGGCTCGATCGCCATGCTCGGGATTGCTGCCAGCACCGTGGTTCCGGGCGCGAAGTGGATCGCCGGTGGCGTCGCCGCTGGTCTCACCTACTCGGCCGCCTCGAACACCTGTGCCATGGCTGCCGTGCTCTCCAAGCTTCCGTACAACAAGACCGACCGCTGCGACATCGCAGGCGTCCTCGCAGATCTGAATCGAAAGGCCGGCTGACATGAGCCACCGTGATCACCCCGTCAACGACTACCGATCTGTCATCACCGAACGACGCCCAACTCGTCGATGTCCGGGAGCCGGACGAGGTCGCACGCAGGAACGCTCCCGGGCGCGGTCAACATCCCGCTCGGCGAACTCCCTGCACGCGTCGGTGAGCTGGATCCGATCCAGACGCGTGGTGCTCCTGTGCCGCAGTGGCGGACGCAGCACGGCGGCGGCGCGAGCTCTCACGCTCTGCGGGTTCACCGACGTGGTGAACCTCTCGGGCGGAATGCTGGCGAGCTGGCGGCTGATGAACGAATCGTCCTCCGTGGACGGTTGACACGATACCCCCAGGGGTATAATGTACGTACATTCAAGCAGTGAAAGAAGGACTCCGGCATGAAGTTCACCCAGTACTACCTCGACTGCCTCTCGCACGCCTCGTACCTGATCGGCGACGAGACCACCGGGCGAGCTGTGGTGGTCGACCCTCGTCGCGACATCGACGAATACGTCAGGGACGCCGCTGCCGACGGCTTCACGATCGAGCTCGTGATCGAGACCCACTTCCACGCCGACTTCCTCTCCGGACACCTCGAGCTCGCAGCGGCCACGGGAGCCGAGATCGCATTCTCGTCCGTCGCCGAAACCGAGTTCCCGAGCCGGAAGCTCACCGACGGCGAGCGCTATCTCGCTCGGCGAGGTCGAGCTGGAGTTCCTGCACACGCCAGGGCACACGCCGGAGTCGCTCAGCATCGTGGTGTACGAGAAGGCAGGCGACGCAGTCCCCTACGGCGTGCTCACCGGTGACACGCTCTTCATCGGCGATGTCGGCCGTCCCGATCTGCTGTCGTCGATCGGGTTCACCCGTGACGAGCTCGCCGATCAGCTCTACGACAGCCTGCACGACAAGCTGCTCCCACTTCCGGACGCAACCCGGGTCTACCCCGCTCACGGCGCCGGTTCGGCCTGCGGAAAGAACCTGTCGACCGACACGTGGTCGACGATGGGGGAGCAACGGCAGACGAACTACGCCCTGTTGGCGCCGGACAAGAAGACGTTCATCGATCTCGTGACCGAAGGGCAGGCCCCTGCACCCGAGTATTTCGTCTACGACGCCATCTTGAACCGCCAGCATCGTGACCTGTTGGACGAGACGTTGCTGCCGACGGCGCTCGACATCGAGACCTTCGACCAGCTCGTCGCCGGTGGAGCGATGATCGTCGACGGCCGTGACCCCGAAGAGTTCGCCAGCGCACATCTCGACGGCTCGATCAATGTCGGTCTCAACGGTCGGTACGCGGAGTTCGCCGGCTCGGTGGTCCCCACCGACGTCGACATCGTGTTGGTCGTCGACGAGGGTTTCGAACTCGAAGGCAAGAACCGTCTGGCCCGGATCGGCTTCGATCGTGTTGTCGGTTTCCTCGAGCACCCGCTCGCCGTGATGGCTTCCCATCCCGATCGCGTTCGTCGGGCCTCCCGCATGACGGCTGTCGAGTTCGAACAGCGCAAGGGCGACATCACCGGCCTGCAGCTGGTCGACATTCGCAACCCGGGCGAGGTGGCCCTCGGCACCCTCGACGGATCCTTGGTCATTCCGGTGGGCCAGCTCCCCGGTCGCATCGACGAACTCGACCCGAACGCGCCGACCATCGTGTTCTGCGCCGGTGGCTACCGATCCTCGGTGGGAGCCAGCGTGTCTGCGCCAGGCCGGCTTCGAGGATGTCTCCGACATCATCGGCGGCTACGGAGCCTGGACCGAGCTCGTCCCCGCCTGACCCCGATCCCCCTCCAGTCTGCTTCGCCAACGGCTCGACATCGAGCCTGCGGCGGAGCACGACGCGGGGTCGGCGGGGGCTGTCAGTGGCTGACGTCGCGGAACGGCCTGCCTCGATCAGGCGCAGGTTCTTTCGGTAAACCGAGGACATGCTCGCCGAGGATGTTCTTCTGGATCTCGTCTGTCCCGCCGGCGATGGACTGTGCGGGGGTCGAGACGAGCACTTCGGCCACGATCTCGTCGATCGGGTCGCCGGTCCCGGTGAGCATCGCCCGTGCACCCGAGATCGAGGAGTGCACTTCGTGGCAACGTCGTGCCACCTCCGAGAGTGCGAGCTTGCCGATCGACCCCTCCGATCCGGGCGGGCGGCCCAAGTCACGCGCCGCTTGCGCTCGACCAGCGGTCCAGCCTGCGGCGCGATGGAAGCTGACGAGTTTCATTACTTGCTGGCGCAGCACCGGGTCGTCCACGGCACCGGAGGCGACGGCACGCTCGACGACGAGGTCGATCCTGCCCTGACGCTGGGGATACCACTCGTAGGTCTTGTTGTACTCGGCGGCCTCCGTTCTGGCTTCGTCGATGACCCGTCCAACCGCATGGTCGGCGAACGCGACCGAGCGATTGGTGGCGAAGGACCGTTCGTGGGCCAGGGTCCCGCGGGCGACCGTCCAGCCGCCCCCGATCTCACCGACGACCTGGTCGGCAGGGATCCGAGCATCGGTGAGAAAGACCTCGTTGAACGAGGCGTGGTTGTTCATCTGTCGGATGGGCCGAGCCTCGACGCCGGGCTGGTGCATGTCGAGCAGGAAGAAGGTGAGCCCGGCGTGCTTGGGTGCGTCCCAGTCAGAACGGGCGACGAGGATCGCCATGTCGGCGTGATCGGCCGACGTGTTCCACACCTTCTGGCCGTTGACGATCCATTCGTCGCCGTCGAGCATCGCCGTTGCCTGGAGACCGGCGAGGTCTGATCCGGCGCCCGGCTCGCTGAAGAGTTGACACCACGTGAGCTCGCCGGTGAGGGCCTGGCGGAGGTGAGCGTGTTTCAGCGGGTCGGAGCCGTGGTCGTAGATCGTCGGTGCGGCCAAGCCGTACCCGGCCCCGAGCGGCACCGCCACGCCGCCCGCGGCGCGGATGGTCTGGTGGGCGACGCGATCCGCCCATGCGGGAAGATCCCGTCCGAACCAGTCGCCGCTCCACGACGGCACCGCCCACCCGGAGTCGACCAGACGGTTTCGCCACTCCAGGAGCGAGAGCTCCGGGTCCCACGCGCCGTCGAACCAGGCGGCGACCTCGCGTTCGACGTCGAGTTCGGTCACCGGCACTGCGCCCCCTTTTCGCGTTCGGGCAGGGCCACTACGATCCCGCACGTGGTAGCGAAGAAGAAATCGGACAACTCGACCCAGCCAACTGAGGTCGATCCCGATGCCTTCGTCGCGGCGGTCGAACATCCGACTCGCCGAGCCGACGCGCAGGTGTTGATGGAGATGATGAGTCGGGTGACGGCCTGTCGACCGAAGATGTGGGGCCCGTCGATCATCGGATTCGGGCGCTATCACTACCGATACGAGACCGGTCGTGAGGGGGATTCCATGCTCACCGGGTTCTCACCGCGAAAGGCCAAGTCCGTCGTCTACATCCTTCCCGGGTACGACGACATCTCGGAAGACCTGGCGAGGCTCGGGAAGCACTCGATCGGGAAGAGTTGCCTCTACATCAACAAGTTGGCCGACATCGACCTGGAAGTACTCGAGAAGATCGTCGCCGACTCGGTGGCCAGAATGCGAGCCAGTCACGAGACCTTCGACGAGTGACGAATCACAGAGATCGAGCGGGGATGGGCCGATAGGTTGGCCCGATGTCAGACGACAGCACGTCCGAAGCGCCAGAGTCGCTCGACTTCATCCGAGAGCAGGTCAAGGCCGACATCGAGGCCGGCCGATTCGGCGGTCGCGTGCAGACGCGGTTTCCGCCGGAGCCGAACGGGTTCCTGCACATCGGGCACGCGAAGTCGATCTACCTGAACTTCGGAATCGCCGAGGACTTCGGCGGTGTCTGCTACCTCCGGTTCGACGACACCAATCCCGAAACCGAGGACGTCTCCTACGTCGATGCGATCCAGGAGGATCTCGAGTGGCTGGGAGTCACACCGGATCGGAGCCGCCGCTGTTCGCATCGGACTATTTCGACCAGATCTATGCCTGGGCCGAGGATCTCATCACAGCCGGTCTCGCCTACGTCGACGATCAGGACGCCGAGACCATCTCGGCGCAGACGGGGCGGATTCGGCCAGCCTGGCATCGAGAGCCCGTATCGAGATCGGTCGGTCGAGGAGAACCTCGGGTCTGTTTCGACAGATGCGCGACGGCGTCTTCGACGACAGCGAGAAGGTGCTTGCGGGCCAAGATCGACATGCAGGCCGACAACATGTGGCTGCGGGATCCGGTTCTCTATCGGATTCGCAAGGTGCCGCACCACCGCACCGACGATCGCTGGGTCATCTATCCGACCTACGACTGGGCCCACGGACAGTCCGATGCGATCGAGGGGGTCACCCACTCGATCTGCACGCTGGAGTTCGCCGACCACCGCCCGCTCTACGACTGGTGCCTCGATCATCTCGATCTTCCCGGTGATCGCCCGGAGCAGACCGAGTTCGCCCGCCTCAACATCACGCACACCGTCCTGTCGAAGCGCATTCTGCGCACGCTCGTCGAACAGGGTCACGTCGACGGGTGGGACGATGCTCGGATGCCGACCGTGCGCGGCCTGCGACGACGGGGCTACCCGGCAGCTGCTCTGCGTGCCTTCACCGACAAGATCTCCGTGGCGAAGTCGAACTCGACGGTCGAGATCGAACTCCTCGAATCGTTCGTCCGCACCCACCACAACGCCACCGCTCCGCGGCGGATGGCAGTGGTCGAGCCGCTGAAGCTCACCATCACGAACTGGCCGGAGGGCAGCGTCGAGTGGATGGAAGTGGTGAACAACCCGGAAGACGATGCAGCGGGTACTCGCTCGGTGCCGTTCACCGGAGAACTCTGGATCGAGCAGGACGATTTCAGGCTCGACCCGCCACCGAAGTACTACCGCCTCACTCCCGGTCGCGAGGTACGGCTTCGTAATGCCTTCTTCGTCACCGCCACCGAGGCCATCACCGACGACGACGGCAACGTGATCGAGGTGCTGTGCCACCTACGATCCCGAGACGCGGGGCGGGAACGCTCCTGACGGTCGCAAAGTGAAGTCGACCATGCACTGGGTGTCGCGCCCGCATGCGGTCGATCTCACCGTCCATCGGTACGACCGGCTCTTCACCGATTCACACCCGGGAGCGGAGGGAGCCGACCCGCTCGAGTCGCTCAACCCGAACGCACGGCAGACCACGGCGGCGAAGGCCGAACCGGTACTCGGGCGAGATCACGGTCGGCGACGTCGTGCAGTTCGAGCGACTGGGTTATTTCGCCGCCGATCTCGACGATCCGACTGTCTTCCACCGCACGGTCGGGCTCCGTGACGAATGGGCCAACATCCAGAAGCGCAAGTGAGGTCGGTCGAGCAGTCTTGATCAGGTCGGAGGCTGAAGGACGTCGGCCTCGGCGAGCGATGAGCGGATGTCGACGTCGGCCTTCGGTCTGACGTCAGGACAGACGCGGAGCGATGCCTGCTCGAGTGCCTCGGTGACTTCGATTCTCACGGACTCGGCGTCGACGAGATCACATTCGACGACGACCGAGTCGTGAACGGTCTGGATCGGACGACTGCTCGGGTAGCGGCGGAGGCGCTCGTCGAGGTCGCCGAAGGCCAGCAACATGATGTCGGCGACGCCGCCCTGGATCGGGGCGTTGCGCCACGCGTTCACCATGACGGAGACGCGCTCGCGAGCGGCGCGACCCAGGCGGGCGTCGACGACGTCTGCTCCCAGCTCCGCGGCGATGGTGTCGACATATGTTCGACGGAGTTCCCGATCCTCGAACATCCGGGCGATCTCGGGTTCGCTCGGCGGCTGGCCGTTCGGCATCAGGTCGACACCGTGGTCGATCTCGAACCGACGCCGGATCTCTGCGAAGCCGGGTGAGAGATCGCACACCGCCTCCACCACGACCGACAGGAACAACCTGTCGAGGTGGAGGTTGAACTGCTGTCGACGCCCAGACTCGGTCCGGCTGGAGAAGGTGAACGGTTCGCCGCCGGCGACCAGGGCGACCGGAGCGGAGTACTGGAGGAGCCAGGCCACGTCCTCTTCGAGTTCGGCCTGCTCACGTGTATGGCGCTCGGGATGCACGGCTGCGATCTCTGCCGCCGTCGGCCACCGATTCTGCGTTCTCCTGAGTCTGCGGCGGATGTCGCGGACGGCGCCGAAGCCTCTCGCCAGCCGCAATGTGGTTGGCCAATCGATCGCTACGGCGTCTTGTCTGACCTGCTCGATTTCGGCGATGCGGGCTTCCGCCCAGGTCGTTGTTCCCGGGTAGGTCCGTCGGTACTGAGCGAGCAGATGCTTGGCCTCGTCGACCGACGTCGTCGTTCCTTCGGATGTGAGGGATCGGGCCAACGCTGATGCGCCGGACCCGTACGCGATTCCGAAGTTCAACGCCTTGGCGATCTGGCGAAGGTGCTTGAGACGGTCGGGATCGCTGCTGCGAAGTTCATCGGCATCGAAACCGAACATGCTCGCAGCCGTGCTCACGTGAACGTCATCACCCCGAGCGAACGCGGCTCGCAGCGGTTCGTCGTCGGCCACCTGTGCGAGGTAGCGAAGCTCGGCCTGGCTGAGGTCGGCGTGAACGAACACTCGCTGCTGCTCGGCCGGACGGACGTAGGGCTTCATCAGCGGGGTGAAGTTCTGGGCGTTCGGATTCCGACTGGCGAGCCGGCCGGTGTTGGTACCGACGACCTGGAGGTACTGCGGCCGCATCCGACCGTCGTCGTCGAGGTGCTCGAGAATCGACGTTCCGTAGGTGCTCAGGATCTTGTCCAACCGGCGATGGTCGAGCAGGGCCTCACAGAGCTCGCCACCGATCTCGCGGAGCACCCCTGCGGTCACCGAGTCGAGATCGTCGAGGTGTCGTGCCGTGCCGAACCGTGCGGCAGTCCACGCAAGGACCTCGGCCTCGGCGTGCGTGTTGAGCACCTCGCGGACTTGCCGATCCGAGCCTGGGTTCCAGGTTGGTTCGACGACATCGTCGAAGAGGGTTCCCTGTCCGCCACCGGTGAGGGTTGCGAGCGTCCCGACTGCGGCGCGGCGACGGTGTTCGATCTCGGTCAACTCCTTTTCCCATCCGCTGCGATCGAATGGCAGCCCGCTGCGTTCCATGCGGTCGAGCAGCGGTCTGGCGTCCATCTCGATCTTGCAGATTCGAGCCAGCCCGGCCGCATCGATCTCCGAGCGGATCTGATCCGACACCCAGAGCGTCTCGACCGCGTCTGCTGCGGCGTAGGCGATCTGGGTCTCGCTGAGATCGTCGTATGCGGTGTACGACAGCTGCGTGGTGCCCTTGCCCTCGGCCTCGATGCCGAGGTAGTGCTGGGTGGCCCAGGCCAGACCGTGGAACCAGGTGAACCCGCTCCTGCCCTGATGCAACAGGGCATCGGCGAGTTGTGCGTCCCACCATCGCAGCCCGGGCGTCGTGTCGGCCGAGGACCACACCGCCGTGTCGAGGACTCGTGCATCGAAGTTGGCGTTCCACGCATCGGCGGTGACACCGGTCAGCAACGGTCCGAGCAGCGATGGGTCGAGATCTCGGGCATCGACGACGAAGGCCCGCTCGTCTCCGTTCGGTGCTCGAACCGCCACCGACATCACGCGGAGCAGGTGTTGGCGCGGGCCGTCGATCGGAACTTCGGTGTCGATGGCGACTCGTTCGGCATCTCGGAGCGCCTTCTCGAGATCCGCGAGTTGTGAGGCGTGGTGCACGAAGGTGCAGGGCACTGACGAAGGATCACGCGTCACCGGCTCGACCCTAATGGGCGGAAGCGGGGCGAGCCCACTGACGGTCGGTGACGCCCGGACGCGTAGTCTCCGTGGATGCGAAGCACCGTCGATCATCGGGTCACCGGGGTGCTCGGAATCGTGACGATCTGCGCCTACGGAGCCTGGTACTACGCGTTCGGTGTGCTGCTCGACCCGATCCGGATCGACACCGGCTGGCGGGAATCGACCCTGACCGCTTCGTTCTCGGTCGGTGTTGTCCTGATCGGCATCGGGTCGCTGTTCGGTGGGCGGCTGCTCGATGCGCTCGGTCCTCGTCGTGTCTTCCTGATCGCAGGACTCGCCGGTGGACTGCTGCTCGCTGCCGCCTCCTTCGCCACAACCCCGCTTGTCTTCCTCATCGGATCGGCGGGTGGCCTCGGCGTCCTTGGATCGCTCGGGTTCTACCACGTCACCATGACGACCGTCGTGCGGCTCAACCCGGAGTCGCCGGCGCGTGCCATCGCCGTGCTGACGATCTGGGGCGCCCTCGCTTCGGCGATCTACCTTCCGGCGACGGCGGCGCTCGTCGATGGCGTCGGGTGGCGAACGACCGTGCGATGGCTCGCTGGCTCGGCGACGTCTGCGTTCCTGCTCGCCGCCGTCGTGCTCCCGCCGCTCGAGGTCGCACCGCCGACGTCGAGCGGGCGACCACCGTTGCGTTCCGTCGTGGCCGCCGCGCTTGCGCCAGGCGGGCCGCGGGCGTTCGCCGTCGCCGTTGGCTGTGGTGGTGTCGCCATGTCGACGTTGCTCGTTTACCAGGTGCCGACGATGACGGCGCTCGGCCTCCCGGCCGCGAACCGCAGCCACGTTCGCCGGCGTTCGCGGCTTCGCTCAGCTGGGTGGACGGCTGCCCCTCGGTCGGTTGCTGGATCGTCTGGGGGTGGATCGAGCGTTGATGGTGGCCTTCCTCGCCATCGCCGCCGGGGGTGCACTGCTCTCAGTGGCGAACGATCGACCGACGGCGCTTGCCTTCGCCGTTGTCGCAGGGTTCGGCATCGGGGCGTTCAGTCCGCTGCAGGGCATCAAGTCCCAGGAGTTGTTCGACGGTGCCACGCTCGGGGCGACGATGGGGTTCTACGGCTCACTGATGATGCTGGCCGGCGCGCTCGGGCCGGGCTTCACCGGCGTCGTGGCAGAGGCGACGGGAGAACGGCGGTGGGCGTCGGTCGTGGTCGTGCTGTCCGCCTTGGGGGCGAGCGCCGCAGTGGTCCGCTCCCGGCAACCCACCAACCCTCGATCTGCGGCACTCACGCCTCAGAACTGAGGGCTGAGTGCCGCAGAACGGTCAGGTGGTGGTGGCGAGGTCGGTGGCTGCCGAGACGATCTCGTCGACCGAGACCAACACCAAGGTGGCAGCGGCGCCGAGCGGAATGAACGAATCTCGACCGGCGACCCGGCGGATCGTGCCGTCGAAACCGGCATCGACCAGCTCGGCCACGATGCCTTCGCCGACGCCGCCACTGCGACGGGTTTCGTCGACGATCAGGACCTTGCCGGTGGCCTCAGCGGCGTCGAGAAGTGCATCGATCGGGAGCGGCGCCAACCAGCGGAGGTCGACCACCGATGCCGCAACACCGTCGGCCGCGAGCCTTCGCTGAGCCTGCAGGCTCATGTGAACACCGTTGCCCCACGTGAGGATCGTGAGCTGATCCGTCCCGACACCGGACGGGTACGACGCGGGTGGCACCGACGGCGATCGGCGTGGGATCGTATGGCGCTGTCCACCCGTCGTCGCCGATCTCGTGGAGGGCGCGCGTCGTGGTAGCGGGCGATCGGCTCGAGGAACACGCACACGGCGCCCGTCGAGCGGGCGTGGGCGACACAACCGTTGAGCATTCCGGCGGCATCGCTCGGGTGTGACGGCGAGGCGATCACGAGACCGGGGATGTCGCGGAGCACCGTGATCGAGTTGTCGTTGTGGAAGTGCCCCCCGAAACCCTTCTGGTATCCGTACGACGCGATACGAACGACCATCGGATTGCGGTACTGCCCCTGGGAGAAGAACGAGAGTGTGGCCCCCTCGCCCCGCAGCTGGTCCTCGGCGTTGTGGAGGTAGGCGAGATACTGGATCTCTGGGATCGGCAATCGGCCGTTGAGCGCACCACCGAGCGCGAGCCCGAGCACGGACTGCTCGTCGAGGTGGGTGTCGAAGACCCGGTCCGCCCCGAACCGTTTCTGGAGACCGCGGGTCACGCCGTAGACGCCGCCTTTGAGTCCGACGTCCTCGCCGAAGACGATCGTGTCGTCGGTTGTCTCGAGCTGGTCGGCCAGAGCGCGGTTGATGGTCTGGGCCAGGGTCAGGCGCTCGGTGTCGCCGGCGTCAGTGCGGTGGCTCCGGGCGGACCGCCCGCACCGGCTCCGGGCGGACCGCCCGCAGCGGCTCCATGATCTCGTCCGCGGTGGTGAGTTCTGGCTCGGCACAGAGCGCGAGGGCCGAGGCGCGAACCGCGGCTCGGAGGTCGAGGTACCACTCGATGACATCGGTCGAAGAACAGCTTCCCGTCCCGATGGCCAGCGCCGCCGCTGCCGATGATCGGGTCACGCGCTCGGTCGGACTCCAACGCTCGTGGTGTGCGGTAGGCGGACTCGACGTCGGTCCCTGCATGACCCAGGAACCGCACGGTTCGCAGTTGCAGGATTCCCGGTCGACCGGACGATCGGACGGCGTCGACCAGTGTTGTCGTGGCGTCCAGCACTGCGGCCGGATCCGCCCCGTCGACCTGCGCAGCTTCGAAGCCGGGTCGGCCCGCCAGCGACCTGTCGACCCAGCGGTCGGGGCTGGGCACGCTGAGGCCGATGCCGTTGTCCTCGCAGACGAAGAGGATCGGAACCCGCCGTCCCTGGGCGGATGCATGCGCCGCCCAATTGATGGCTCCCTGCGCCGTCGAGTGATTGAGGGAGCCGTCGCCGAAGCTGCAGACGACGATCGAGTCGGCTGGCCACGTCGTCGCGGCCGAGGGTGCGAGCGAGAAGCTGAGCGCCAGCCCGACGGCGCGAGGCAGATGGGAAGCGATGGTCGAGGTCTGGGGAATGATCGACAGATCGTGGCGACCGAACACCTTGTGCCGGCCACCCGCGATCGGTTCGGTCGAGCGGGCCAGCATGCCGCGCAGGATGTCCTCGACGGGATCGGTCCCGATCAGACCGTGAGCCGCTGCCTGCATCGCCCTGGCGATGTAGAAACCTCCCGACCGGTAGTGGAGCAATGCCGGGTCGGTCGGACGTAGCGCCAACGCAACGGCAGCGTTGCTTTCGTGGCCGGCCGAGCCGATCGTGTAGTAGCCGAGGCCATGGGTCGACCGAAGCCAGCGGGCGGTGTGGTCGATGACGCGGCTGGTGATCTCGGCCTCCAGCAAGGTCGCAGCGGTGAGCAGCGTCGACGAACTTGGTCGCATGTCGGCCTGCTGCGCTCGTTGTGTCCGGCGGCAACCCGGCGATTGCCTGAAGGAGCGCTGCTTCGAGCGGGTCGAGATCATCGGGCAGCACGTTCGTCACGGCCAGACCATAGGCCCGATACGTGCCCTGATGGGAACGAGCTAGGCGCTCCGCCGTCAGTCGACGATGGCGGACGAGCGAATCATGATGCTGATTCGCTCACCGGCGCTCGTCACCTTGGGAACCGAATGGTGCCACGCGGATTGGATCGTGCCGCCGAGCACGATCAGGTCTCCGTCGCCGACAAGCCACCGCCGGGACGGACCGCCGCCAGCCGGCCGCAGCAGGAATGGCCGCCGTTCGCCGAGGCCGATGATGGCGACGATGCTGTCGCCCGGACGACGGACTCGATCGGCGTGCCATGCAACCGAGTCCTTGCCGTTTCGATACCAGTTGCAGCCCACGGTGGGGAAGGCGCCGCCGTAGTGCTCCTCGACTCGCTCAGCGAGCTCGTCGACACCGTCTGGCAGCGTGTTCTCGCATCGATCGAGAAGGCCATGAGTCTGGGCACGGCGACGATGCGGTCGTACATCGGCCGCTCGGCGCCGTGCCAGATCACGCCATCACGGAGATGGGTGAGCCAGTCGTCGGCTCCGGGGAGCCACTGCGGGCACCAGTCGATCCAGGCCCCGGCCCCGAGGGAGACCCGTTCGTTGGGGCCGACCTCGGTCGGGACCTGGCGCCGCCCCGTAGCGAGAAGGCTCAGCTGCTGGATCGCGTCGATCGACATCGAACACATGTTCGCATCAGCGGCGACGAGTCGCAACCCGTGGCACGATCGTGGGCCGGTCCGGACCGGGTTCACGCCATCGATGTGGCCCGCTCGGTCACGAAGTTGGCCAGACGCCCCGCCGAGGTCCGGTCGCTCGTCAGGGGCCAGACGATACGACGGTCCGTAGAGCGTGGCGATGGCCACGACCTCTCCGTTGCGGTCGGTGATCGGGGTGGCGAGCCCGTTCACCTCGAGGTCGAGCTCCTGGTCGGTCCAGGCGAAACCGTCGCTTGCCGCTCTGCGGAGACGTGATCGGATCTTCGTCGGGTTGGTGACGGAGTGCTCGGTGGCGGCGGCGAGGGGTTCGCCCAGGTAGGCGTCGAGGCGTTCAGCTCCCCAGGTCGACATCGCAATCAGACCTGGGGCGACGAGGTGGAAGGGAAAGCTCGAGCCCGTCGGATCGACGACCTGGATCGCCGTCGACGGGCGACTGCCGGCCAGGTAGAGAACACCGTCGCCCTCGTCGACGGCGATGGCAGCGTTCTCCTCGAAGGTCGATGCCAACTCCATCGCCAGCGGGCGGAGGCGGTCCCGAAGTGTGGCGGGGGAGCGGCTCGCGCCGCGGGTGAGCGTGATGAGCGCCGGGCCGGGCCGGACGGCGCCGGCTGGCGTCTTTTCGACCATGCCGAGATCGGACAGGATGCCGACGGTTCGAGAGGTCGTGGATGGCGACAGGCCGGCCCTCCTGGCCAGTTCTCGCACGCCAACCGGTTGGGGGTCGGCCACGACCAACTGCACGAGGGCAAAGGCGCGGTCCACCGGGCCCGGGGTCCTTGACGGACGCGGTGTAGTCGCTCATACTGTTCGATACTAGGCCAGTAGAACGTTCTACTCAATGGAACAGTCGACGAAAGAGCATTCGATGCTGCATCCATCTACGACGACGACGGTGCCTCTCACCCCTGACTTTCGGCATCACGAGTGGTGGCCGCTCGAGACGGCAACGCTCGCCGATGGGTTCGTGCACGTTGTCTGGCCGGACGGTCGCCGGTTCGAGGCGTATTCGCTCTGGCTCGCCGAGAACGCGGAGGGGTACGGCCTCGAACCATCGAGTCGAGAATCGACGCTCGAGCCCAACGCGCTACCGTCACCAGACGCACTCTCCGCGGTCGCAGTCGACGGGGCCGGAGCACTCGAACTCCGGTGGGTCGGCGGACGTCGATCGATGGTCCACCCCGGATGGCTTCGTTCGGTCGCCGATGGTGACCACCTCCCGGACGGGGGCCTCCCCGACCAACGGCCGTGGACAACCGCCGACATCAGCGAGCCGCCGACGCTCGATGGTGCCGACATTCTCGATGATCCGGCGGTGTACGAAGAGTGGCTCGCCACGATGGTGACCTTCGGGTTCTGCCGTCTGGTCAACACACCCAGCACGCTCGAATTCGTCGGCAACCTGGTTGGTTCGGTCGGACCGATCCGTGACACCAACTTCGGCCCGGTCTGGAGCGTGCGGGCTTCGCCGACACCAGACTCGACGGCGAACACCGGTCTCGATCTCGGGCAGCACACCGACCTGCCGACCCGCGAGACGCCTCCCGGCTTCCAGTTCCTCCATTGCATCGAGAACACCGTCGCCGGGGGCTGGTCACGCCAATCCGATGGCCTGGCCGTCGTTGATGCGCTCCGGATCGAACAACCGGCTGCTTACGACGCCCTCACGACCCTCGAGTGGGTCTTCGGAAACCGTTCTCCCGACGCCGATCATCGATGGATCGGGCCCATCATCGACCACGTCGGCAGCCGATCCCCGCTCACGCTGCGGGCCTTCTACCCCGTGCGATCGGCACCGCACATGGCAGCCGCCGACATCCCCAGGGCGTATGAATCACTGGCCGTTTTTGCCACGATGGCCCGCGACCCGCGATTCCAGCTCAGCTACCCGTTCCGGCAGGGCGACCTGATCGGGTTCGACAATCGTCGGATCCTCCACGGACGAGACGCGTTCGAAGGCTTCGGCGATCGCCATCTGCGGGGCTGCTACGCCGATCACGACGACATCTTCTCCCGCCTTCGCGTACTGCGTCGGGCAACCATCACCACAGGAGTTCATCCATGAGTTCGGTCTTCATCACCTGCGCGGTCACCGGCAGCGGGGACACCGTCGGCAAGTCGGACAAGGTCCCCTTCACGCCGGAGCAGATCGCCGACGACTGCATCGCTGCTGCCGAGGCGGGTGCAGCCGTGGTCCACATCCACGTGCGCGATCCCGAGACCGGCGCCCCGGCCCGAGATCCCGACCTCTATGCCGAAGTGGTCACCCGGGTGCGTGCGTCCGACGTCGATGTCATCGTGAACCTCACCGCCGGTATGGGCGGTGACCTCACGCTCGGTTCGGCTGAAGCGCCGTTCCCGGTCGACGAGCAGGGCACCGACATGGCAGGTGCCACCGAGCGTCTCGATCACGTCCGCCGAATCCTGCCCGAGATCTGCACCCTCGACTGCGGGACGATGAACTTCGGTGCGGGCGACTATGTCATGACCAACACGACCGCCACGCTCCATGCGATGGCGGCGCAGGTGCAGGAGCTCGGTGTCCGTCCCGAGATCGAGGTCTTCGACACCGGTCACCTCTGGCAGGCCAGGTCGCTGGTCGATGCCGGTCTGATCGACGATCCGGTGATGATCCAGCTGTGTATGGGCATCCCGTGGGGTGCCCCGCCGGACATCAACACGTTCATGGCGATGGTCAACAACATCCCGGAGAGCTGGTCCTTCAGTGCCTTCTCGATTGGTCGGCGACAGCTCGAGTACGTGGCGCTGGCCGCGATCGCAGGCGGCAACGTGAGGGTCGGGCTCGAGGACAACCTCTACCTCGGTCGTGGTCATCTGGCGACGAACCGCGAACTCGTCGAACGCGCCGTCGAGATCCTCGAACGTCTGGGCTACGGCATCAAGGGACCGGACGAAGTCCGAGCCGACCTGAAGCTCAATCGCCGTGGCTGACGCCCCCACCCCGGCTGTCCCCGACCCTGGAGGTCGATCGATCACCGCGGCCGCGGTGATCGGATGCGGTGTGATCGGCGCCGGGTGGGCCGCCCGGCTTCGATTGAGTGGTGTCGACGTGGCGGTCTTCGATCCTTCGCCGACCGTGTCAGACGTGATCGACCAGGTGCACACCAACGCCTACGACTCGTGGGCCGAGCTGGATCTGACTCCGAAGCGAGAGGGGTCGTTGAGCATCGTCGGTTCCATCGAGGCCGCCGTGAGCGGGGCCGAGCTGATCGTCGAGAGTGTCCCCGAGCGGTTGGAGCTGAAGCACGCCACGCTCGTCGCCATCGACAATGCCGCCGACCAGTCGGCAGTCATCGCGTCATCGACCTCGGGATTCCGGCCGTCCGTGCTCGCCGAACCTCTCGAGAACCCAGAGCGCCTGATTGTCGGCCATCCGTTCAACCCCGTGTACTTGCTGCCACTCGTCGAGGTCGTCGGTGGAAAGGCGACGACGGAGTCGGTGATCGAGGATGCGATGGCGATCTACCGATCGCTCGGCATGCATCCGCTTCGAGTGCGGACGGAGATCGACGCCCACATCGCCGACCGCCTGCTCGAAGCGGTGTGGCGCGAGGCGCTCTGGCTGGTCAACGACGGAGTCGCCACCACCGAGGAGATCGACGACGCCATTCGTTTCGGCTTCGGGCTTCGTTGGGCACAGATGGGATTGTTCGAGACCTATCGAATCGCCGGAGGCGCCGGGGGCATGAGGCACTTCATCGCTCAGTTCGGCGAATGCCTCGACTGGCCGTGGACCAAGCTGATGGACACCCCGGAGCTGACCGACGAGCTGATCGACACGATCGCCCGGCAGTCAGACGAACAATCGGGGCATCTCTCGATTCGTGAGTTGGAACGAACGCGCGATGCGAACCTCACGGCGATGCTGCTTGCCCTCGAGCAACGAGGGTGGGGTGCCGGACAGTCGCTCGCGTCGCATCGAGCCGTCCGGGGAGCCCGTGAGACGAGGGCGTCAGCCGAGATGTGAATGTGAAGCTCCGACCCCAATCGGGGGTCCGATCAGCCAGGAGTCTGACCCAATCGGTATTGTCCTTCTCGTGGCGACACTGAGGGTCGGTGTACTCGAAGATCATGCGCTCCTTCTCGAGAGCCTCGTTCTGGGGCTCGAGCGAGAGGATTCGATCGAGGTCGTCGCCATCTTCTCCGACATCGACTCGTTGGAAGCAGCCGCCGACGGCCTCGAACTCGATGTGTTGGTCGCCGATCTCGAGGTCGGCCAACGGTTGGGGACCGAGGTGGTCGGCGAGACCTCCAGACGGCTCGGGGCTCGCGTGCTGCTGATGAGCGGAACCGGCGATCTGCGTGGCGTTTCCGCTGCACTGGATGCCGGCTGCAGCGGGTTCATCAGCAAGGGTTCCTCGCTGGAGGAAGTGGTGCAAGCCGTCCTCACCATCGGACGAGGCGGTGCCGTTTTCCCGAACGATGTGCTGGGTGAGGTGCTGAACAGCGGCTTGGAACGACCTGGCGATGCACTCACGGCACGTGAGGCCGAGGTCCTCGAGCTGTTGGCCACCGGACGAAACGCACAGGAGATCGCCGATGCGTTGTTCGTCTCGCTCAACACGAGTCGGAATCACATCGCCGGCATCCTCGCCAAGTTCGGGGCGAGGTCGCAGCTCGAGGCCGTCGTCATCGCGGCGAGAGCCGGCATCGTGAAGGTCGGCTGGGCCAACTGAACTGGGGTCGGAGCTTCACATTCACAGGTGCCGGGGGCAGCGAAGCGAACCTGTGAATGTGAAGCTCCGACCCCAATCGGTAAGGTCCGGCGGATGTTCTCACGGTGTCCAAGGTGACCGCCACGACGCCACCGGTCGACACCGTCATCACTCGGCAGGCGTGGCTTGCGCTTGCCGTGACCACCCTGGTGACGTTCCTCGTGGTGATCGACATCTCGGCGGTGAACGTCGCCTTTCCGTCGATCCAAGAGGACCTCTCCACTGACCGAGCGACGCTGAGCTGGATCATTTCTGGCTACAACATCATGGTCGGAGCGCTGCTGCTGGCATCGGGTCGGCTGGCCGACAGCGTCGGACGGAAGAAGGTCTTCCTTCCCGGGGTGGCGCTGTTCATGGTCGGTTCGTTGCTCTGCGGACTGGCGGGGTCGGTTGGTCTCCTGATCGCAGCTCGCCTGGTCCAAGGTGTCGGTGGCGCCGTCGTCGCAGCCTCGTCCTTCGCGGTGATGCTCCCCGAGTTCCCTCCCGCGAGACGGAGCACCGCCATCGGCTTCGCCGGGGCGACAGGGGCGCTGGGTGCCGTTGTCGGTCCTGCGCTCGGCTCGGTGCTGATCAACGCCTTCGATTGGCGGGCCATCTTCTTGATCAACGTGCCGCTGTCGCTTCTGGTGCTGGCTGTTGCTCCGAAGTTCCTGCGCGAATCGAAGGACCCTGCCGCAACCGGTCGTATCGACGGGCTGGGTGTCCTGATCGGCACGCTGTCCGTTGCGCTCGTGATGTTCGGCATCGTGCAGAGCGAGCAGTGGGGTTTGGGTGATCCGCGGATCTGGGGGCTGGTGATCGTCGGCCTCGCGCTCCTCCCGTTGTTGATCCGTCGATCCCGTCACCACCCGGAGCCTCTGCTCGATCTCGACCTGTTCGCTTTCCGATCGTTCGCCAGTGCGAGTGCCGGGGTCATGTTCTACGGCTTCGCGTTCACGTCCGGGGCTCTCGTCAACTCGATCGTGCTCCAGGACCTGTGGCAGCAGGACCTCGCTGTGGTCGGTCTGGCGTTCGTGCCAGGACCGTTGTTGGCGGCGTTCATCAGCCCGGCGACGGGATCGGTGGCCGATCGGTTCGGGCATCGGTGGGTGCTGGCGATCGGCTGTCTTCTCTGCGCCATTGGTTACGCCGCCCTCGTAGTGTTTCTCGGGCAGGAGCCGGCGGTGTGGACCCGCTTCGTTCCGCTCAGCCTCATCTCCGGTGTCGGCATCGGTTTGACGGTCGCCACGTGGTCGAGTGCTGGGCTGTCCGACATTCCACCCGCCAAGTTCGGTGTCGCCGGCGCGACGGCGAACACGATTCGCCAGGCGAGCTATGCGCTCGGTATCTCGGTCAGCATCACCCTTCTCGCAACCGGCGTCGACGAGTTCGATCTCTCGGCATATCGCTGGGCGTGGAGCTGGATCGCGACCTGCTACTTGCTCGCCGCCGCCGTCGTGTTGCTGACGTTCCCATACGGCAACAGTCAGGATCGCATCGGTCAGGAGATGCGCGGGTCCACCGCCCGATAGGCAACATCGACGGTCAGATGATGGCGGTCTCGATGAACGGGGCGGGCCGCGACGATGCGCTCGTAGCCGAGTGGCGTCAGGTCGAGGGTCCGGTACGTCGCCGTAGGTGATGAGTTCGGCGACGCCTCGCCCGACAGCAGGGGACTGCTGCAGTCCGTGGCCCGAGAACCCGTTGGCGAAGATGAAGTTGCGCGACCTCGTGATGGGGCCCGACGATCACGTTGTGGTCGACGGTGTTGTGGGCGTAGTGGCCCGACCCACTTGGGTTTGAATCTTGATCCGCTCGAAGGCAGGAATGCGGTTGGCCAGCGCCGGCCAGACCTTGTCCTCCCAGATGTCGTGGTCCATCAGTCGAAGTCGTCGTAGTCGACGGCCGGATCGATGATCGGGGTGCACACCCGGCCATGTAGGCCTCGCCGTCGGTGCGGACATGTACGCCGGTTGGGTCGATGGTGAGCGGCAGTCCATCGCTCGAGCGGCTTCGGCCGCGTCGAAGATGAAGGTGTAACGCTTGCGGGGTTCGACCGGCAGTTCGAGACCGGCCATGCGCGGCGACCACGACCGCTCGGGGCCCGGCGGCGTTCACGACGGTGCCGCAGGCGATGATCTCGCCGGAAGCCAGGGTGCACGCTGGTGACTCGATCGTCTGTGACGGCCAATACCGACGACCTCGTTTTTCAGGTATTCGATGCCGCTGTTCGCCGAGCGCTTCTTGCGCCACCAGTCGAACATGGTGCCGCTGTCGAAGTACCCCTCGTCGACCAGGTTGTGGCTTCCGCACACGATGTCGTCGAGGTTGTAGAACGGGTAGGCGGCCGCGATCTCGTCCGGCGACATGATCTTGGTGCCGGCACCGAGCGAGGCCTGGATCTTCTGGTTGTCACGTAGCGTGTCGGCGAATCGACCGTCGTCGGCCAGGTACATGTAGCCGAAGTGGTTCGACACGCGAGCTCGGGGACCTCGGGATCGTCGCCCAGGTGGTCGCGGAAGTTACGGACGAAGTCGGCGCCGAACTGTGAGATCTGGATGTTCAGCTCGTTCGAGAACTGCTGGCGCATGCAGCTGTTCGTGTGGGTCGGTCGAGGCGTTGCTCGTAGCTGGGGTCGCGTCTCGACCACCAGAATCGAACCGTCGAAGTCGGGGTTGTTGGACAGGAACGACGCCATCGACGAACCGATGATCGCACCACCGACGATGACGACGTCGTAGGACTGCTGGCGCGGGTCGGATCGAGCGGATGCCGGCCGTCCGAGGCTCAGCCGTCGACGTACCCCTGAGCTGGTCGTTCGGCGATCGCTGCCGGGTCGCGTTCGGCCGGGTCACCGAATCCGCCGCCGCCCGGGAGCTCCATGATCAGGCGCCGGTCGGCCGGCACGATCTGCTTGCCCTTGGTGGCGAACGGTGAGCCGTCGTCGAGGTACACCTTGCCCGGGCGCACCGTCGCCGCCACCGGCTCGGCCTCGGGCCGGGTTGTCGACCCGGTCGAACATGGCGGAGAACTCGAACTGGTAGCCGTCGGTTGGTCCGATCTCGATGATCTGACCGAGCCCACCACGGTACTTGCCGGCGCCGCCGCTGTTCTCACGGATCTCCTTGCGCCAGATGACGATCGGGCCGATCTGCTCGGTGGCTTCGGCACTCATGGTCATGACGCCGGACGGGAAGGCGGTTGCGGTCAGCCCGTCGAGGGTCGGTCGCGCGCCGGTGCCACCGCTGTTGAACATGAGCAGTTCGACCGGTGGCGCGGAGTCGGTCGGGTCGGCCGACTCGGGCACTGGCCTGGAAGTTCCACAGCGCACCCGCACCCTCGGCCGGAACGACATCGGGGAGCGCCGGTGCGATCGCGCCGAGGCACAGGTCGGTGACGAAGTGGCCGATCACGTGACGCACCGACACCGGGTCGGGGTCTTCAGCGTTGAGGATCACGCCGGGCGGTGCGCTGACCGTGAACGGCAGCAGCGAGGCGTAGTTGTTCGGCAGCTCGGGGGCGAGTGCCACCAACATGCCGTAGGTGAAGTAGGCCTGGGCGTAGACGATCGGCACGTTGATGCCGAACTCGCACGACCGGCGACGTGCCGGTGAAGTCGGCGTGCATGCCCGTCGTCGGTCACGGTCAGTTCGACGGCCAGCGTGATGGTCTCGTTGTAGCCGTCGACCTGCATCTCGTTGCGGTACGTGCCCTTCGGGCACGACCTCGAGCGCGGCCATGGTCGCCGCGTCGGGTGCGGTCGAAGACGAACGTCGGCGAGGTCGTCGAGGTCGGTCATGTCGAACTCGTCGAGCATCTCGAGCAGGCGTCGGCGGCCGGTCTCGTTGGAGGCGGCGAGGCCGTGGATGTCGCCGACGACCTGGTCTGCTTCGCGAACGTTGTTGCGGATGATGTTGACCAGGTCGTCGTTGAGCGCGCCCCGCTCGGCCCACTTCATGATCGGGATGCGGAGGCCCTCTTCGTAGATCTCGCTGGCCGTCGGGGCCGTAGCCTCGACCGCCGATGTCGACGACGTGGGCGGTCGAGGCGAAGAAGCCGATCAGCTGCGTCGCTCGACGAAGACCGGCGTGGTCACGGTGATGTCGTGGAGGTGGCCGGTGCCCTTCCACGGATCGTTGGTGAGGTAGACGTCGCCGGGATAGATGCGCTCGGGGCCGATGTCGTTGATGAAGTGGGGCACGGCCGCTGCCATCGTGTTGACGTGGCCCGGCGTGCCGGTGACCGCCTGGGCGACCATCCGGCCCTGGCGGTCGAACACGCCGGCAGACAGATCGCCGGCCTCGCGAACCGACGTGCTGAACGCGGTGCGGATCGAGCGTCAGCGCCTGTTCCTCGAGGATCGAGACGAGGCGGTTCCACATGATCTGGAAGTGCACTTCGTTGCGTGCTCATGCGCGTGCTCCTCGTCGGTCGGTGTCTGGTCGCGGGTGATCGAGCAGCGTGCCGTCGCTCTGCATGACGGCTCGATGATGCGATGCCGAGGACGGTGGTGGTTTGCGGCTCGACGATGACGGCCGGCCCGTCGACGCGCGTCGCCGGCGGTTCAGGTCGTCTCGTTCGACGACGGCGGCGTCGACGATCCGGCCGCCGACGGGGTCGTAGAGGTCGCGGTAGCTCGGCGGCAGCGATCGATGCTCGAGCGCCGGCGAGCAGCTGCAGCACTGCTCGGGCGGTCGCTCGACCGAGGCAACCCGCACCGACCAGCTGACGGCTTCGATGGCCAGGTCGTCGATCGCTCGGCCGAAGAACTCCTCGTAGGCCTTGGTGAACACGCCGCCCAGCGGTCTCGGCGGCGAATTCGTCGAACGTCGCCGGCGCTCGAGACGCACCGGGATCTCCCACCCCTGACCCTTGTAGCGCATCGACACCTGGCGCTCGATCGACGACGTTCGGCATCGGTGCCCTGGCGGACGAACGTCTCGGCCTCGTCGGTCAGCTCGGCCAGCACGCGTGTTCGACCGCGTCGATAGTCGAAGTCGGTCGGTGCGGGTGTAGAGGCTGCGGACCGCCTCGTAGGCGAACGGCGCCCGGAGGAAACCGATGGCCGAGCCGACACCGGCGCCGGGCGGCACGATCAGCTCGTCGAGGCCGAGCTTGTCCATCAGCCGGGTGGCGTGCAGCGGTGCGCCGCCGCCGAAGGCGACCATCGAGAACCCGGCGAGGTCCTTGCCGTTCTCGACCGCGTGGACCCGGGCCGCGTTGGTCATGTTCTCGTCGACGACCTCGGCGATGCCGACGGCTGCCGTGTCGGCGTCCATGTCCAGGCGGTCGCCGACCGCCGTGCTGATCGCGTCGCGCGGCCGCGTCGGGCGACAGGTCGATGTCGTTCGCGCCGAAGGTGTCGGGGTGCAGCCGACCGAGCTGCAGGTTGGCATCGGTGACGGTGGGGTCGGTGCCGCCGAGGTCAGTAGGCGGCCGGGCCCGGCTCGGAGCCGGCACTGTGCGGGCCGATGCGGATCTGGCCGAGCGTGTCGACGCTGGCGATCGAACCGCCGCCGGCACCGATCTCGATCATCTCGATCACCGGGATCGAGATCGGCATGCCGCTGCCCTTCTTGAACCGGGTCGTGCGGGCGACCTCGAAGGTCTTGGCCGTCTGCGGGGTGTAGTCCTCGATCAGGCCGATCTTGGCGGTGGTGCCGCCCATGTCGTAGCGACAGCACCCGGTCGCGGCCGTACCGGGCGGCGAGGTCGGCGGCGAAGATCGCACCACCGGCGGGGCCGGACTCGACGAGGCGAACCGGGAACGCAGCTGCGGTCTCGACGCTCACCAGACCGCCACCGGAATGGATCGAGGTACAGCGGACAGTTGGCGCCTCGCTCGCGGAGCTCAGTCCTGGAGTCGCACGAGGTAGGACGCCATCAGCGGCTGGACGTAGGCGTTGGCGCAGACGGTGTTGAAGCGTTCGAACTCGCGCATCTGCGGCGACACCTCGGAGCTGATCGACACCGCGACATCGGGCAGCCGCTCGAGCAGCATGTCGCGGAACCGCTGCTCGTGATCGGCGTTGCGGTAGCTGTGGATGAAGCCGACGGCGACCGCCTCGTAGCCCCTCGGCAGCGATGGCGTCGATCACGCGTCGAGCCGCGGCGTCGTCGAAGGCGACGAGCACTTCGCCCCGAGCGTTGAGCCGCTCGGGAACGACGAAGCGGTCCTTGCGTTCGATCAGCGGCGTCGGCAGCACGATGTTGAGGTCGTACTGCTCGAAGCGGCTCTCGGTCCGAGTCTCGATGACGTCGCGGAAACCCGTCGGTGGTGACCAGTGCGGTCGTGGCGCCCGTCGCTCGATGAGCGCGTTGGTGGCCAGCGTCGTGCCGTGGATGATCTGCTCGACGTCGGCCAGGTCGATGCCGTGCTCGCGGCGCAGCTGCGTCGATGCCGTGCGAGGATGCCCTGCTCGGGGCCGTCGTGGGTGGTGAGGACCTTGGTCGACGCGAACGAACCGTCGCGGCGCTCGATGCACGATGTCGGTGAACGTGCCGCCGACATCGGCACCGATGCGAGATCGCGCCATGGCTCATCAGAGGTCCTCGAGCTTCGGGAAGTCCGACGGCGGCATGATGTCGACGGTCGCCGATCGCTGCTGGGCGAGCATGCCACCGTCGACCTTGATGACATCGCCGGTGATGTAGGACGGCATCGTCGGACGCCAGGAACAGTGCGGCACCGGTCATGTCGATCGGCTCACCGATCCGGCCGAGCGGCACGTTCTCGCCGCGCAGCTTGCGTGCGTCGAGGTCCGAGGCCGCTGGTGTCGATGGACCCTGGCATGAGTGCGTTGACCCGGATGTTGTACGGCCCGAGGTCGAGCGCCATCGCTCGGGTCAGCGCCTCGATGCCGCCCTTGGTCGCGTCGTAGGCGGTGAAGGCTCGGTGGGCTCGGGTCGCTCCGCCGGAGCTCATGTTGATGATCGAGCCGCCGCCCTGCTTTGGCCATGATGCGGGCCGACCGGATGCGAGCACGAGGAAGTGGCCCGGTGAGGTTCACGTCGATGATCCGGCGCCACCACGCCTCGTCGGCCTCGAAGAAGTGCAGCATCGGGCTGACGATGCCGGCGTTGTTGACCAGCACGTCGATGCGTGCCGTGTTCGGCCATGACCGCGTCGATCATCGCCGCCGACCTGCTCGCTGTCGGACACGTCGGCGCACGGCGGTCATGGCCGCGCCGCCGGCGTCGGTGATCGCCGCGACGACCGCGTCGGCCGCTTCGGCGTCGACGTCGTTGACGACGACCTCGGACCCTGCGACGGCGAAACGTTCGGCGATGGCCCGACCGATGCCACCGGCCGGCGCCGGTGACGAGGACGACCTTGTCCTTCGAGGGATTCGTGCATTGGTGGCTCCGTGTTCAGAGCGGTCGCGATTCAGATCGGCGAGTCGTTGAGCCGATGCGATCGTCTTCGTTGCGGCGGTAGTAGGTCCAGCCCTTGCGGCGGTGGCGATGACCAGGCCGGCATCGACCAGCACCTTCAGATGCCGCGACCCCGCTGGTTGGCTCACCCCGAGCTTGTCGACGATGAACTGGTTGCAGGCACCGTGCTCGATCGGGTCACCGTGTTCCTGGGGCGGGAAGTTGGCGACCGGATCCTTGAGCCAGTCTCCTCGTGCGTGAATCGGGCGTTCTCTGCCGGCGGAAAGAACTTCGTGTTCCTGGGCGAGAAGGACGATTTGTGCACGCTGCGGCTGAAGCGCGCAGGTGGGTGGGAGAAGATCGAATTCGATCCTTCGTCGCCGCCGCCCGCGAGCGACCTCGAGGCATGGGTCGATGAGAGTTTCACCTTGCTGGCCCCGAAGCGGGTGCAGAAGCTCCGAACCGATTAGCTCGGCTGGTCGGCCTGCGTTCGTCGCTGGTGCCTCTACGTTCTTGATCGCGACCCGTTCTTTTCAAGATGGTCGCATCGCCTGGCGCAAGGAGATCCTCCGATGCAGCACCAACTCGATCAACCAGCGGTGATCGCTGTTCGATGACATTCTCGAAGCCGCTGTCCGGCGTCGTGCGGTACACGCACTATTCGCTGATGATCATCGGACCGCATCGCATTCCGCTGGTCGAGTTCATCCGGGTACGGGCCACGAATCGCTGATGCATGCACAGCAGGTCGGTCGGATCGTCACCGAACTGGGTGGTGAGCGGCCGATCGGGATCGCCGCCATCGGAGGCCAACGAACACAGCATCGAGCAGTTCCTTCGCGAAAGCCTCGACCACGAGCTCGGCGCGCGGCTCAGTCTGTATCGGGCGTTGTTGTCGACGGTGCTCGACCGGTCGATCTTCCTCGAGGAGTTTGCCCGCGGCTTGATTGCCCAGGAAGAAGAGCACCAGCTCGAGTTGCGCAAGATGCTGCGCGACTACGCCTGAACCGACCCCAATCGAACCGACCGTTTCAGCGGCCGAAGACGATCGTCCCGCTGGCAGCAAACATGCCGCCGACGCCGTGTGCGACCAGGACGAAACCTCGACATCGTCGACCTGAGCCGGGGCGATGCCTCTGATCTGGCGCACGCTCTCCTGCAATGCGTACATCCCGTACATGCCCGAGTGCATGTAGGACAGTCCGCCGCCGTTGGTGTTGAGCGGCAGCGATCCGCCGATCGCCGTGTTGCGCTCCCAGATGAAGTCCGGAGCCGCACCCGGTTCGACGAACCCGAGGTCTTCCAATCCGAAGATGGGGAGATGGGCGAAGGCGTCGTAGATCATCAGGTGGTCGACGTCGTCTGTGGCGATCCCGGCTTCAGCGAAGGCCTGGGCGCCGGAGACTCGGAAGGCGGCCGAGGAGGTGAAGTCCGCCATCTGGCTGATCAGTGGCGTCTCGACGCTCTCACCGGTCCCGAGTATGTAGGCCGGCGGCTGGGGCAAGTCCTTCGCGCGGTCGGCTGCGGTGAGGATCAACGCACCGCCGCCGTCGGTCACGAGGCAGACACATCAACTTGGTGAACGGCGTTGCGATCATGGTGGATTCGAGCACGTCGTCGAGCGTGATCGGATCGCGGAATTTCGCTCTCGGGTTGAGCCCCGCCCACTCCCGCTGCACCACGGCGACGTTGGCCAGCTTTTCGATGTCGACCCCGTAGGTCTTGGCGTAGCGGAGCCAGGGAATGGTGAAGCGGGTCGGAGGACCGCCGACACCGAACGGATTCTCGAACTGGCCAAAACGACGATGGGTCGGATCGCCAGCGGCCTGCGCCCACACGGGAGCGACCACTCTCGGCGTGAGTGATGAGGATCGTCGTCGCATGCCCGGCCGCGATGGCGGCTGCGGCGTGACGGACGTGGAGCATGAACTCGAGCAGCCGCCGACCGAGGTGCCGTCGACCCACTTCGGGGTGATGCCCAGATGGAAGGCAACATCGGTCGGACTGGTGCCGGCCGTGGCGACCCCGTCGATGTCGGCGGTGGTGAGTCCGGCGTCGGCCAGGGCATTGAGCGTGGCATCGGCATGCAGCCCGATGACCGACTGGTTCGAAATGGTGCCCATCTCGGTGGTCTCGGCGGCTCCGACCACGGCGACCGATCGGAGCGAAGGCGAAGCTCATGCCGTGCCTCCGTCCGTCGGTCGGAAGAGTGGGAGGGAGATCTCCTCGGTCTGCTTCTCGAAGACGACTTCGAGTTCCATGTCGAGCACGAGCGCCTCCTCGGTCTGTGGTGTGTCGATGATGTTCGTCATCGTATCGTGGCCCTCGAAGTTCTCGACCACGGCGACGGCGACCGGCCCGTCGAACGCGGGCGAGGGTCGTTGGTTGATGACGTAGCTGTAGAGCGTCGCCCGTCCGCTGGCGACTCGGTCGTGCACGATCGGCAGCCGCACGATGGACAGAACGGAGTGGCGGGGAGTACGCGTCGGCGCAGTCGTCGCATCGTTCGATGTCAAGTCGCCTCGGTCGGCTCTTTCCCAGACGACATCGTCTCCGGTGTCGGTTCAGGCAGCTGACGCAGCGGGCGATCATGGCGGCGGTGTCGTTCGAACTCCTTCCAGGAGATGCCACTCGACTGGCGTCGATTGTGCGACCGGAGATCGAGGGCGCCGATACATCGGCAGGTCGCCACCGTTCGTTCCATCGTCACACGGTCGTGTTCGATTCGCTGCTGGTTAAATCAAAGGCCGTGTAGGGGCGGCGCCACCTTTGATGGGGCAGATCGGTTCAGCCAATCGGTTCCCGTGTGAACGTATCGGGGCGATTCAAGCGGGAACTCGGAGAACGTGTACCGGGTGTCGATCGCAGACGATCGAGATCCCGGTGACACAGACGAGGATCGCGTCATCGGCCGGCCGACACGCAAGGCCACCGCCGTCTGGTCGCCTCGCTCCGACCGGCCGAAGCCATCGCCACGGGCCGCAGCCGCACCACGATCATCGACGGCGCCAGGCTCCAAGCGGTCATCGATCAAGAACGCAACTCAGCCGACGGGGAGCCCCTGGGCACGACCGGGTAGTCACCGGTGGATGTCGTGGAACGACGGGTCGTCACCGGTCAGTCGGTCATGGCCGGATCGGCCTCGTGGCCGACGTCGGTGCCGGCCGCAGCGGATGCGGCGTCGAACCGCAAGGCCATGGGCGTGCGGTCCCATGCGTGGCTTCGTATGCCGACCTGAGCCGCATCTGAGGTGCGCACCAATGCTCCGTGGCTCCTGTACGCCTCGGCCTGAGCGGCCCGAAGGTCGCTCCAGCACGGTGGACGCCCAGCGAGGGAGAAGGTCATGCGGGACCGGGGTTTGTCGTTGGTCATCGCCGCCCGTAGCTGTGGAAGCAGATGATCGAGCATCACGTCGAGCCGCTCGCGTTGGACGGGGTGCACGTCGCCATCACGCGACCCGACTTCCCGTCTCGCAACGAGACCAGGACGGCGTAGCCGCCGAAGAGATCCGCAAGCCACGAGGCGAGACAGGCAGCGCCTTTCCCGGCCCGCCGAAGGCGATCAGGTCGATCAGGTCCTCCTGATGCAGCGCCGGCTCCCGAAGGTCCCGCTCGGCGATCTCGGTGTTTCGGCCATGAGGGCCAGCGCCTTCTCTTCGAATGCAACACTCTCCGCTTCGAACTCCAAGCTGCTTGCCTTGGCCAGCAGGCCCCGCACCCGCTCGATTGGTTTCTGTTGTTCATGATCAACGGTCATCGATTGCTCCTGCTGTTCAGAACACACCATCCGACGTTCGACGCCGGGGTGCCGGCGACCACCGCCGAGTGAGATCCATGATGGCCGGCCCGTGTGACAGCGGCAGGCGATGCCCGCAGCTCACGCCTCGGGCTCGTCGAGCGGGAACTCGCTGACGGCGATCAGCGCGGCGTTGACGATGCTGCCGGTCGAGATCCCGGTGATCTCGTGGAGATCGGCGATCGTGCCGGACTCGCCGAATCGGTCGACACCGAGCGCTGTATTGCCTCGGCCCCGAGGGCGGAGCCGATCCACGGCCAGACTGTGGCTCGCCGCGTCGTGCACGCTCACGACCGGTCGCCGTCGCTCGGCAGCGGGCACGAGCCGGTGGAGGTGACTCGGCGAACGAACGACCTGAGCGGTGGCAACGGACTGCGCATAGCCGGCCCGCCAGCTGCGGTAGACCCGGTCGGGCTCGTGAGGTGTACGACGGTCGCCTGCACGCCCTCGACGTCGAGCTCGGCTGGCCGCAGCGATGGCCTCCGGTGCCATGACCCCGGTCGTCACGATGGTCACCGCCGGTCGACCGTCGTCCGGACCATCGATCAGGCGGTAGCCCGCCGGCCAGGACGTGGGACCGCAGCCGCTCCTCGCCGTGCCGTTCGAGTGCGGCGGCGAACGGGTGCCTGGTCGATCGGGCGGGTCGAGAGCCGAAGGTAGGAGCTGGTGCCACCGGGCGCTGACAGCTGGTCGATGGCGTCGCAGAGCAGCCAGTCGACCTCGGTGGCGTAGGCCGGCTCGGCGTAGTTGAGGTTGGGCAGCTCGGCGCCGACCGACGCCGTGATCGTCGACTGGTGGGCGCCGCCCTCGGGGGCCAGCGTGACGCCGGCCGGTGTGCCGGCGACGATGAACTTGGCGTCGTTGTAGATGCCGTAGATGAAGGCGTCGAGGCCGCGGAGCACGAACGGGTCGTAGACCGTGCCGATCGGCAGCAGATGCTCACCGTGGTGGTCGTGGCTCAGCCCGAGCTGGCCGAGCAGCATGAACAGGTTCATCTCGCTGATGCCGAGCTCGATGTGTTGACCCGCTGGACTCGGTGCCCACTTCAGCAGCCGATCGGCGCCGCCGTGGTCCTCGGCTTCGCGGTGGGCGTAGACGCCCTTCTTGTTGATCCAGCCGCCGAGGTTGGTCGAGATCGAGACGTCGGGCGCCGTGGTGACGATGCGTTCGCCGACACCGTCGACGTCGGCGAGGCTGGCCAGGACCCGACCGAACGCCTCCTGCGACGAGCTGGCTCCGTTCGTGACCGGCGGCCGGACCGAGGCCGGGACCGGCAGTTGATGGCCGGGGAGTCGGCAGCGGATTGTTGATGTCACCGCCGACTGCGGCGCAGATACGACCTGGCGGTGCTCTCGGGATCGAAGCGGTCCCACTCGGTAGACTCGGTCGAGGCCGACCTCGGTGCGGAAGACGTCGATCTGATCCGGGGTGAGCAGCGCCGCGTGATTGAGTGGGTCGCCGGCCATCGGCAGGCCCTTGCCCTTGATCGTGTAGGCGAACACGACCGACGGATCGCTCGGTCTCGCGCGTCACATGCACGAAACGTCTCGAGCAGGCAGCCGAGGTCGTGGCCGCCGAGGTCGGTGACCAGTGTCTTGAGTTCCTCGTCGTCGAGGTGCTCGACGAATCGGCCGACCGCCGGGTCGGCCCCGGCGAGGAACTTCCGTCTCGAACCTCGGCTCCGCTCAGACCGAACAGCGCCTGGTAGGCCTCGTTCGGCATCTCGTCGATGCGGGCCTCGAGGGCATCACCGCCCGGGCTGGGTGAAGGCCTCGGTCAGGCGACGCCCCGTACTTGGCTTCGGCCACGTGCCAGCCGGCATCGGCGAAGAACTGCTTCAGACGTGTGGCCGCGATCTCGGGGATGACCCGATCGAGGCTCTGGCGATTGAGGTCGACGACCATCGTGAAGTTGCCGAGTCCCTGGGTCGCCGGGTCGGCGATGGCCTCCCACACGTTGCCCTCGTCGAGCTCGGCGTCGCCGACCAGCGCGATGAATCGAGCCGGGTCCTGAGCGCCGAAGTGGGAGTCGGTGTAGCGACGGGTCAGGGCCGAGAACAGAGGGGCGACGGCTCCGAGGCCGACCGAGCCGGTCGAGAAATCGGACACGTCGGGTCCTTCGTGCGCGATCGGGTAGGCCTGGAGGCCACCCCGCTCGCGGAGGGTGGTGAGGTACGAACGGTCGAGTTCGCCGGTCAGGTACTTGATGGCGTGGTAGACGGGCGACGCGTGGGGCTTGACCGCCACCTTGTCTTCGCCGCCGATGTGGCCGAACCACAGTGCGGTCATGATCGACACCATCGATGCGCACGATGCCTGGTGCCCGCCGACCTTCACCTCGGTGTCGCCGCGCCGATTGGCGGCGTCGACGATGCGGGTCGCCAGCCACAACACGCGGCGCTCGATCTCTCGGAGGGCATCGAGATCGATCGGGCTCTCCGTGTGGTCCTGCTCGGTCACGGGCTGATCCTCGCGTCGTTGGCCGCTCTCTGCACGTCGGTCCACCACCTTGCCGAGCGGGTACGAACCGCCGGAACGGGCATGGAAGACTGCCCGGCATGCGCTCCCTCACCGTTCGGTTGGTGACGGCGGGCGATGTGGATGCCCTCGCCGGACTCCGGACGAGTCGGTCGGCTGGCTTCGATGGCTCGGGTTCCGACGAACCCGAGCGAGCGCTCTCGGCCGGTCTGTGCTCGGCACGGTTTCGGCCCGGCGGGCGACGGCCTGCTCGTTCGCGGCCCCTGATCAGCTACCGGCCGCGAGAGCAGCGAAGCTCTCGCCCGTGAGTTCTTCGGAACGGGTCCACAGGCTTGCCTGAAGGTCGCGATCATGGGAGCGTTCCGACGATTCGACGACCTCGGGATGGCCCCGGAACTCCATGAATCCGGCGGGACCGTAATAGCTGCCGCCGGCGGCGTCGGGATCGGGTCGCGGACCGAAGTGTCGGCAGGGCGCCCATGGCGGCACTCTGGGCGAAGGGCCCCGAGAACCTCTCGAAGAACCTGACGATGCCGGGCGAGTTCCGTGCCAACTCGGTCGAGGACACGCCGGGATGAGCGGCGAGGGCGACCGTGGATGCGCCTGCGGCCTCGAGCCGGCGCTGGAGTTCGTACGCGAACAACAGGTTGGCCAGTTTCGAACGACCGTATGCCGCAACCCGGTTGTACTTGTCGCCCGACATCATGGTCTCCGGGTCCAGCGAGGAGAGGACCCGGTGGCCGACGCTCGACAGGCTCACGACGCGGGACCCGTCGACCTCGGTCATCCGGTCGATCAGCAGACTCGTGAGGGCGAAGTGGCCGAGATGGTTGACACCCATCTGGAATTCGAAGCCGTCACTCGTCGTCTGCCACTCGGTGTACATCACTCCGGCGTTGTTGATCAGTAGATCGATGCGGTCGTGGGCCGACCGCAACTCGGCAGCAGCAGCGCGTATCGAGTCGAGTGATCCGAGGTCGATCTGCTGGATCGCGATTTCGGCACCGGGGTGGTCAGCCAGGATCGAATCTCGAGCCGCCTGTCCCTTGTCGACGTTGCGAACGGCCAGCACGACCGCGGCGCCTCGGCCCGCCAGCTCCCGAGCGGTCTCGAGCCCGAGTCCCGTGTTCGAACCGGTGACGATCGCGGTGCGCCCGGCCTGGTTGGGAATGTCCTGTGTCGTCCATCGCGGTTTGGCCATGGAACCAGTCTGGGTCGCTCAGCGCCCGATGCGACCGATCTCGACCCCAGACGACCTCGTTCTGCGGCACTGAGCCCTCAGTTCTGACGCCTGAGTGCCGCAGAACGGGGTGGTCAGCGGCCGATGCGGCCGGTCTCGTAGGCCCACATCGCGATCTCGACCCGGTTTCTCGCTCCGAGCTTGTTCATGAGGCTGCCGAGGTGTGTCTTGACCGTGCTCAGTCTGATGTGCAGTTCGGCGGCGATCTCGGCGTTGGTGCGCCCACCGGCGACGGTCAGGAGCACCTCCTCTTCGCGGTGCGTCAGCGGCTCGATCGGTTGAGCTGGCTGCAGCGGTGCGGCCGGTGTCGGCGAAGGTCTCGAGCAGCCGGGCCGTGATGCTCGGGGCGATGAGCGCGTCGCCGTCGGCCGCGGCCTCGATGGCCTGCACCAGGAGTTCGGGGCCGGCATCCTTGAGGAGGAAACCGCGAGCGCCGGCCTTCAGCGCACCGTGGACGTACTCGTCGAGGTCGAACGTGGTGATGACGACGACGGCCAGCGGATCGCCGGACGTCAGGGCCGGCCAGCAGACGCGTGGCCTCGATCCCGTCGAGCTGCGGCATGCGGATGTCGAACAGGCAGACATCGGGGCGGAGGCGGCGAGCCAGTTCGACGGCTTCGCGGCCGTCCGACTGCCTCGCCGACGACGTCGATGCCAGGCTGGGCGTTGAGGATCATGCGCGAGACCGGTCCGCACGAGTTCCTGATCGTCGGCCAGGAGCACCCGGATGACGTCGCTCATGTCGCCCGCCCGCTTCGGGAGCACGGCGCTGACGGTCCAACCACGACCGCGGGTTGGGGCCCGCCTCGAGCGTGCCACCGAGCAGCGACGCCCGTTCGGCCATGCCGACCAGCCCGAAGCCGACGTCGTGCTTCGCATCGAAGCCTCGAGGCTCGCCGTCGTCGACAACCGACAGCCGGACCCGATCCTGATCAGCGTCGATCGACACGGTCACACCGGTGGCGTTTCTGGCGTGTCGCGTGGCGTTGGTGATCGACTCCTGAGCGAGGCGGAAGAGCGCTCGATCGACCGACGGACTGAGCTCTGCGAGGTCACCGCTCGTGTGGACCGTGATCGGCAACCGAGCCGAGCGTTCGGCCAGGCGTTCGATGTCGGCGACGCCCGATTGTGGCGTCAACTCGGCCTCCTCGCCGGCTCGGAGCGCTCCCACCATGGTTCGCATCTCGGCCAGCGTACGGGATGCCTCCTGCTCGATCGTGGCGAGAACGGCGAGCGCTGCGGCGGGATCGGTTGCGGCCACGGCGCGTCCCGCCTGGGCCTGGATCGCGATCGCTGACACGTGGTGAGCGACGGTGTCGTGCAGCTCTCTCGCCAGCTGCTCTCGTTCTCGCAGCTTGACCTCCTCGAGCGAGCGACCGCGAGCGGCTGCCTGGTAGCGGACGATGTCGCCGAGCGCCGCCGGGAACAGCAGGACCAGGATGCCGCCGATGGCATCGCCGGGGCCGGTCCACGAGATGACGATGCTCTGCAGCGCCGTCGCCAACATGACCAGGAGCCCGATGACGGCTGACCGGCCGGATCCCCAACGGAACAACGCGTACGCCACCACCAGCACGACCGCGAGCGAGTAGAACTCGAGCGGAGCCCGGTCTGTGGCTCGCAGCACGAGATCGGCCGCGAAGACGAAGCCGAAAACCGCCACGGTCGCAGCAAGCGGATGGCTGCGCCGCCACCACAGTGCCCCCGCGGCAACGACCATGGCGAAGGCGCCGAGGGGTCGTGGGCCCGCCGCCTCCCGTATGGCGAGTTCGACGAGCGCTCCGATGGTGAAGGCGCCGATGAGGGCGTAGTCGCGCCAGACTCGAATCGGTGCGCCCGGGACAGCCGGCTCGTCGAAGGCCCGGCGAAGGGCGTTTCGCATCATCGAGCAATCGTAGGGAACGGAGCGACCGAGCGGATCAGCCGAAAGGCCGAGTCGATCTGGCCCGAAAGACCGGGTCGATTCCGACCGTACGCCGGAGGTGGCGCCTCAGGCATTTCTTCACGATGAATCTCCTTCGTGGCACCCGGCCACGGCGAAGCATCGGGAGTACGACGATGTCCACTGTTCTGTATCGGTTCGGCCGTCTCGCGGCGCGACATCCCTGGCGCGTCATCGCGGCGTGGGTGATCGCCGCCATCGCCGTGATCGGCGTCTGCGTCGGCCTTCGGGCGTGAGCTCGAGGACTCGTTCGACGTCCCCGGCCTCGACTCCCACCAGGCGCTCGAGCTGCTCAGCGCGGCCGAAGTCCGACTCGGCCGGCTTGACCGCACAAGTGGTGCGTGGTTCCCGCGCCGCGGAGGTTCCTTCTTCGACGACGCCGACGCTCAGGTCGAACTCGCCGAGCTGCAGACGGCCATCGGCAGCCCTGCCGAACGTGATCGGGGCCTCCGATGCTGCCGGCACGCTCGCGCTCGGGCCGTCCGGTGCGGCGGGGTCGGGGACGGTGTCGGCAGATGGCCGTATCGCCCTGATCCGCCTCCAGTACCCCGTGGTCGAGGACCTCGACGTCGGTGACCTGGAACGGCTCAAGGAGGTGGTCGGTCGGGCCGACACCGGTGCGCTGCAGGTGGAGACGAACGGTGACCTGTTCTTCGCGTTCGAGGAGCCGGAGACCGGAGCCGGCGAGATGATGGGCATCGTCGTTGCTGTCGTCATCCTGCTCCTGGCGTTCGGGTCGGTCATCGCGATGGGGCTGCCGATCGGCATGGCACTGTTCGGGCTTGCGCTCGGCGTGAGCTCGATGTCCTTGGTGACGTACCTGATCGAGATCCCGAGTTGGGCTCCGCAGATCGCAAGCATGGTCGGGCTCGGTGTCGGGATCGACTACGCCCTCTTCCTCGTGACTCGGCACCGTGAACTCCTGGCCGCCGGCTACTCGGTCGAGGAGTCGGTTGGTCGTGCCGTCGCGACAGCCGGCCAGGCCGTGATCTTCGCCGGCGGAACTGTCGTGATCGCCATCCTCGGGCTGGCTTTCGCCGGCGTCCCGTTCATGACGGCGGCCGGAGTCGCGACGTCGCTCGTGGTGCTGATCATGGTCGTGGCTTCGGTGACCCTGCTGCCCGCGTTCCTGGGGTTGGCGGGCCACTGGATCAACCGGCTCGGCATCCACCGCCGCGGGCACGTGGCGGGGGCCTCGGTCAGCGCCGGTTGGGAACGGTGGGGTCGTCACGTCGCTGGTCATGCGTGGCTGTACACGGTCGGCGTGACGGGGCTCTTGCTCGCACTGACGGCACCCGTGTTGGCCCTGCAACTCGGGTTCCCTGACGACGGCACGCTGCCGCAGACTCGGACCGAGCGGCGAGCGTACGACCTCGTGGCCGAGGGCTTCGGCGCAGGCACGAACGGCCCGTTGGTGATCGCGATCGACATTTCAGCCGACGGGTCGGTCGTCGAACCGCTCGTTGCCGCCATTGCGAACGACCCCGGTATCGCCGCTGTGGCGCCGGCCGAGATCAACGAGGCTGCTGGCGTCGCGACCGTCGTCGCCTTCGCAACGACGGCTCCACAGGACGATGCGACTCGGGCCACCGTCGAGCGACTTCGCTCCGACGTGTTCCCCCCGATCCTCGATGGGACCGCAGCCCGAGCCCATGTGGGTGGTCAGACCGCCACGTTCGGCGACGTCGGCGATCGCGTGACGTCCCGCCTGCCGCTGTTCATCACCGCCGTGATCGGCCTTGTCGTTCGTCCTGTTGATGCTGGTCTTCCGATCGATTCTCGTGCCGCTCAAGGCGGCGCTGCTCAATCTGCTCAGCATCGGAGCCGCCTACGGAGTGTTGGTCATGGTGTTCCAGTGGGGCTGGGGCAAGGAGCTGATCGGCCTCGAGTCGACAGTGCCGATCGTGTCGTTCATCCCGATGTTCATGTTCGCGATCCTCTTCGGCCTCTCGATGGACTACGAGGTGTTCCTGCTTTCCCGAGTGCGGGAGGAGTTCCTTGCCACCGGCGACAACGATCGCTCGGTGATCCACGGCATCGCCAGCACGGCGCGGGTGATCACGTCAGCGGCGCTGATCATGATCTCGGTGTTCCTCGGCTTCGTCCTCGGCAGCGACCCGACGACGAAGATGTTCGGCCTCGGCCTGGCGACGGCCATCTTCGTCGACGCCACGATCGTGCGGATGGTGCTCGTTCCGGCGTCGATGAAGCTCATGGGCGATGCCAACTGGTGGTTGCCGGCGTGGCTCGATCGCGTGCTCCCGCGGATCGACATCGACGCCGATCCCAACGGAGCAGTCGTCAGTGGATCTGCCCGACCACGGAAGCCGGTTGGAACGTCACGACCAGGCGGCCTTCGTCGACCATCGCCTGCCGGTACTCAGCCCAGTCCGGATGGGCTTGTCCAGCCACACGCTCGTAGTACGCCACGAGCGCGTCCGCGGTTGCGTCGTCGATCGCTGTCGTGACCGGGCTGAGTTCCACGGTCCCGTCGAAGGACAGGTAGCTCCAGCTCCCCGGGTCGGTGATGTGCAGGACGACCCGGGGATCGCGGCGCATGTTGGCCGTCTTCGCCCGATCGCCCGTCACCGAGATCGTGAATGCGCCGTCGGCGACCGTGTACGAGATGTCGGACGACTGGGGCCGGCCGTCGGCTCGGATCGTGATGAGGACTGCGTTCTTGCGGTCGGCGGCCCAGGTCAGCGCAGGTGAGAGATCCATGGCGTGATCCTCGCACAGGAGGTGGCTCAGGGGTTGAGCGCAGTCCAGACCCGCAGCGGGGTGACAGGAAGGTCGAGGTGGCGAACGCCCAGATGGAGCGAGCGCGTCGACGACGGCGTTCTGGATCGCGGGAACGGCGCCGATGGTGCCGGACTCGGCGATGCCCTTCGCTCCGAGCGGATTGTTGGGCGACGGCGTCTCGGTGAGGTGCGACTCGAAACTCGGCATCTCGGTCGGGCCGGGAATCCCGTAGTCCATGAAGTTCGACGTGATCGGGTTGCCGTCGGCGTCGTACACGAACTCTTCGTAGAGGGCCTGGCCGATGGCCTGGCCGATGCCACCGTGCACCTGGCCTCGAACGATCGTTTCGTTGATCATGGTTCCGGCGTCGTCGACCGAAACCATCCGCTGGAGGTCGATGGCGCCGGTCTCGGCGTCGACCTCGACGATCGCGGCGTAGGCGCCGTATGGAACCGACGGTCCGTCCGGTTCGAAGTCGGTCTCGCAGGCAAAGGCGATCTCGCCGTCGTCGCCGTCGGCCTTCGCAGCCGATACTCGGGCTGCCGCGATCTCGACCCAGCCGACGCTGGCCGCGCCAGGCGAACCGGCCACGTGGAACTGGCCGGTCACGGTGTCGATCACCACGTCGCCGGGTGCCGCCTCGAGGAGATCGGCGGCGAACGTCGCCGCCTCGCTCACCAGCTGGTCGGTCGCGACGGCCACGGCGGACCCGGCCTTCTGGGCCGAGCGGGAGCCGCCGGTGATTCCCCCTCGGGGGACGACGTCGGTGTCGCCGTGGAACGACCTCGATGCGCTCGATCGGCACGCCGGTCCGTTCCGAGACGAGCTGGGACCAGGTCGTGTAGTGGCCCTGGCCATAGGGAGAGGAGCCAGTGAGTACCCGCATCGAGCCGTCGGCGTTGAGCTGCAACGACCCGTATTCGGAGCCGATGACGCCCGCGGTTCGATCGATGAAGACCGAGAGACCGATGCCGAGGTGCTTGGTGCTGCCGCTCGAACGTCTGGCGGCTTGCTGTGCGCGGATGGCGTCGTAGCCGACGTGACCGGCGAGTTGTTCGAGGATCAGCGGGTAGTCGCCGGAGTCGTAGACCACGTCGCTCGGATTGGTGTGAGGCATGGCTGATGCAGGCACCAGGTTCTTGCGCCGAACGTCGATCGGGTCCATTCCGATCTCTGCCGCGAACAGGTCGACAGCCCGGTCGAGAAGTGCGCCGGCTTCGGGCCGGCCCGCTCCCCGGTACGCCACGATGGGGGTGGTGTTGGTGACGACGGCCGTAGTGCGCCACGTGACCTGGTCGACTGCGAGCGGCCCGGGCAACATGACCCCGGTGTTCTTCGCCATGTGGGCAGCGGCGACGGGGTACGCACCGCAGTCGGTGATGATGTGGGCGTCGATGGCGGTGATCGTGCCGTCCTTCCTACCGGTGATCTTCACCTCCTGCCGCTGGTTGCGGGAGTGCCCGAGCCCGGTCATGTCCTGGGAGCGGGTCGGTGTCCAGCGGACCGGTCGACCGACCTGCTTCGCGAGGAAGCCGAGGAGCAGCTCCTCCGGGTACATCCGGGCCTTGGCCCCGAAGCTCCCGCCGACGTCGGCCGTCGTGACCCGGATCTGTTCCTTGTCCATCCGGTACCAGGCGGCGAGCATCGCTCGGTGGGGATGCACACCCTGGCACGACGCGTGGTGGACCAGGCGGTCGCCGTCCCACCACGCAGCGGCGACTCGGGTTTCGATCGGGCACGGGGCCAGGCGCTGATTGGCGATCGTCGCCTCGACGACGACCTCGTCGGCGACGAATGGCGTGTCGGCGCCGCCTTGGTCGTTGTAGATCGTGTTCGATCCGTGCTCGGGGTAGAGCACGGTGGCATCGCTGAGCGCGGCGTCGAAACCCACGACGGGGGAGAGCGGCTCGTAGTCGACGAAGACGAGCTCGGAGGCGTCGGCCGCTGCAGCGTGGCTCTCGGCAACGATGGCGACGATCGGTTCGCCGACGAAGCGCGCGATGGTGTCGGCCAGCACCGATCGTTCGGTCGAAGGCGGGAACATCGCCAGGTGGCCGGGAACTGGGCCCATGTCGGCGGCTGCGAGGTCTCGGGCCGTCACGACCGCCAACACGCCGGGTGCCTCCAGCGCTTCACTGACGTCGACGTTGGTGATCTCGGCGTGCGCCATCACCGACGTCACGAAGGTGACCACGGCGGCACCGGGCAGGTCGAGGTCGGCGACGAAGGTGGTGTCGCCGAGCAGCAGGTGCGGGTCCTCGACTCGGAGGACGGATGTGGCGTGGTTCTCGGACAATGGATCCCCCGGATCGGCGTGCGGCTGCGCCAGTTCTAGCGGGAGATCGGCTGTTCGGTCACGTCGTAGAACGTCTCGATGGTGAGCTCGGCCGCCGTCACGTCGAGGGCGGTTCCGAACGTCGAGACCACCGAGAGCAGGGTTCGCTCCACGCCGCCCAACGTCATGTGGACGGTCAGCGCCGCGGTGGAGCTGGTCGGTTGGAACGACGAGGCTTGCGGTGCAAGGCTCACTGCCCTGGCATCGAGATCGGCGAGGACCGGATCGCGGGTAACGGCGTGCTGCCGTCTGATCCGATGAATGATGTGGGCCGCCACCTCGTCGAAGTTCGAGATCGAAGGCGCCAACCCGTCTGGATGCGAGGGTGAGGTCGACGACGTTCATCGGCGGCTGAACCAGGTGGTCGGCCACGCCTTCTGTCAACTCGAGCGCCGCCTCGTTGGCCATCACGAGATTCCAGTGGCGGTCCATCACCAGGGTGGGGTTCGGTTCGCTTCCGGCCAGCAGGGTCTCCAGTGCAGCCACGACCGGTCTCATCGCAGGTGCGTCGAGGTCGAGCTCGCTGAACGCGGGTGCATAACCCGCGGCCATGAGCAGATCGTTCTGTTCGCGCAGCGGCACCTCGAGGTGGCGGGCCAGATGGAGGAGGAGTTCGCGGCTCGGAGTCGAACGCCCGGTCTCGACATAGCTCAGATGGCGCGTCGAGACGTCGGAGAGCGATGCGAGGTCGAGCTGACTCATGCGTCGCCGGCCTCGCCACTGCCGCAGCAGCCCGCCGGCTCCAACAGCGGCGTCGGGTGTGGTGGTCATGCCCGTACCGTACCGACCGTGACGGTGTCGGATCCATGACCTCACAGGTCATGGATTCTGCTCCTTCGATCCATCTTGGATGAAGCCATGACACAGACACTCACTTCTCCTTCCGCCATCACGAACCAGTAGCCGGTACGACGGAGCGCAGGCTCCGGGTGGTGTTGAGAGCCAACGCAACGACATCAGTGATCCCCGGCTTGGCCATGGCGTTGGCTCCCGGCACCGTCGACGAGCTGCTCGGCACGGGTCATCCCGGTTGGATTCGCATCGTCGGTCTCGCGCTACTGCCATTCGCCGCACTCGTCGCCTGGCTCTCGAGTGCCGATCGAACTCGACTCCACCGGTACACGCCCGAGATCGTGGTCGCTGACGTCACCTGGGTCGTGGCCAGCATCGCCACCTGTCTCCTCGGCTGGTATTCGACTGAGGGCATCGTTGCCGTAGGGGCCATGGCGGTCGGCGTCGATGTGTTCGCCGGGCTGCAGTTCGTGCTGTGGCGGCGACTCCGAGGCTGAGACATCGGAGACGGTGTGCGACACTTCTGTCGATGGCCACCGAGACGTTCCAGATCGAATCCACGCTCGACCAGTCCGAGGCATTCGGCCGACTCGTGGACCTGTCGCAGGTCAGCGAGTGGGACCACGGCGTGATGGACTGCACGACTGGTCGGCGGCGAGCCGGCAACCACCGGACGCGCGGTACGAGGTGACGGTGACCGGATTCGACGGTTCTCCGACGATTGCGGTCTACGAGTTGACGGCGGTCGATGCCCCTCGGTCGTTCACCATGGTCGGATCACACTCCGATTTCAGAGCCGACGACACGATCACGATCCAACCAACGGATGGCGGTTGTCTGGTCGACTACCGGGCCGGGCTGGTGCTGCTCGGTGAGAATCCTCCGTTGAGCGAGGAGCAACTCGGTCGCCAGTTCGCCAAGATCGTCGCCGTGCCCCGAGCCGGGCTCGAGCGGTTCTTGAATCCCTGACGGGTCCTCGTCGAGGGTTCCGCCGAGCGACACCTCCGACACGCTCGTGCCGAGTCGGATAAACTGGCTCTGGCGTCGTGTCACGCCAAACCTTCGCCGGAACCCACGGTCCGGCATCGGAAGGCAAAGGGGACCCGGAGTGCCCGGCACGGGTTCGGTATCCTTTGCTTCTCGTGCCCCGGTCGGCGGCGGTGAGCGTGGGGTCGCTGCTTCGTTGGCCGCAGAGGCACCGGAAAGTGATCGAGCATGACGAAGCAAGAATCGTTCAAACGTCGGATCCGTCGGCGAATGGCGGACACCGGCGAACGCTACGTGGTGGCCCGTCAGGCCCTGATGGACACAGCAGCCGCCCCCGGCTCGCCACGACCCTGGATCGCACCACCAGAGATGTCAGACGACGCGATCCGATCCGGCACCGGAAAGAGTTGGGACGAATGGTGTGACCTGATCGACCAATTCCCGGGGCGAACAGACGGCCACAAGGCAATCGCCGACCACGTCCGCAACGATTTCGGACTGAACGGTTGGTGGGCGCAAGGGGTCACGGTCGGCTACGAGCGAATCACCGGGCTTCGGCTTCCCCACCAGATGGCGGACGGCTCGTTCACCGCCAACAAATCACGGACCGTCACGATCGACGGTGACGAGCTCCGTCGACTGCTGCTGGACGACGATGGTCGAGCGCACTTGTTTCCCGACCTTCCGACCAGCCTGCGATCGAAGCCGACGACGAAAGCTGTGAGGCTGACGATCGGGCCGGGTGTCGCCACCGTCAGTCTCGAGGACCGAGGGGGCGGCCGTGCGAAGGTCACCATCGGCCATGAACGGCTGCCCACGTCTGACGACGTCGAGGAGTGGAAGTTCTATTGGGCAGAGTGGCTCGATGCGATCGACGAGCCCGGGAGCTGACGCGGTGCCGAGGCCGTCAATCGGCGAGGGCGGCAGCGGCGATCACACGGCCGATGGCAATTCGGGCTTGGCCGAGGACGGCCTGGTCGTCGTGGAGGATGAATGAGGAGTTGGCTGCGATCACGAGGGCGTTGAGCTCGAACACCAGCGTCGCCACGTCGGTGTCGGCTCCCAACTCCCGACGGGCAACGGCTTCTTCTGCGGCCTCGGTGAGGAGGCGGATCCAGTCCTTCTGGTTCGCTGCCACCCGTTCGCGCAGGGGGCCGGGCCGGCCGCCGAGCTCGGCGGCGGCAGCAGCGAAGAAACAACCGCCGGGCAGTGTGCGGTTCTCGACGTAGGTCAGGAACGATTCACAGAGGGCGCGGAGGCGCTCGAGCCCGCTGTGTTCGAGCGCAGGAATCACCACCACATCGATGAAGAGGGCGCGCGCGTTGTCGACGGTGGCGAGCTGGAGCTCCTGCTTCGAGTCGAAGTGGGCGTAGACGCCGCTCTTGCTGAGCTCGGTGGCCTGAGCGAGCGTGCCGATGCTCAGACCGTCGAGGCCCTCGACTGTCGCCAGCCGCACGGCCGTGTCGAGGATCAGCCTGCGGGTGCGTTCGCCATCGGATCGCGTCCGCCGGGGAGCAACAGTCGGAGGGTCGGTCATCGGTTGACAAGATAGCACGATCGGTCGTACTCTCTAGATAGCACGACCGATCGTGCTATCTACGAGGGGACCGACATGATCGAGACCAGGCCGACGGCTGAGGCCGCCACAACGAATCACGACAAGTGGATCGACGCAGGACGGGGCTGGGGTGCTCGAGCCGAGGAATGGGCGTATCTCTTCGAGCCCTATGCGCTCTCCGCCAATCAGCTGGTGTTCGATCGGTTGGGCGTGGGCGCCGGCACTCGCTGCCTCGATGTCGCCTGCGGGTCCGGGTTTGCCGCCAACATCGCCCACCGCCGAGGGGCGACCGTCAGTGGGCTCGACGCCTCAGACGCATTGATCGAGATCGCACGAGCCCGCACGCCTGACGGCGACTTCCGTGTGGGCGACATGTTCGCGCTGCCGTTCAACGAGGGAGCGTTCGACGTGGTGACGAGCTTCAACGGGATCTGGAACGGATGTGACGCTGCGCTCGATCAGGTGCGAACGGTCCTCACCGACGACGGAGTGGTCGGGCTGACCTATTGGGGTGCGTTCGAGCGAATGGGGCTGATGCCTTACTTCCTCACCGTGATCGAGCATTCACCTCCGAGTCACCAGGCGGCGAACGTGGCACTGAGCGAGACCAGCAACGTCATTGCCGACATGCTCCCGGCAACCGGTTTCGAGCTTCTCGACCAAGGGACGGTCGAGGTGATCAACGAATGGCCGGATGTCGACACCGCAGTCCGAGCCCTTGCGGCTGCCGGACCGTCGGTGCCGGCGATCGAATCCGTCGGCTACGACAACTTCTGTGGTGTGTTGCGCGAGGTCATCGCCCCGCTCCACGAAGGAGGGCTCGGCGTCCGCATCTCATCGGAGTTGGGGTGGGTGACGGCCCGGCCGGTCTGATCGAGCAACGCAGCGATCAGTACACGAAGTTGATGCCGCGGTCCATCAGCTTCTTGCGGGTCGCGACGGTCTGCTCGTTGCTCTCGTTCATGCCTCGGCCAGGGTCTTCCAGCAGCACGGCGACCGGTCGCCAGTTCTGGTGGCCTGATGGGATGGCGAGCGACCGCGGCACCGGAACGTCGTCGCCGCGAACGACGTCGTTGCCGGGGACGTGAACGGTCCACCCTGTCCCTCGGTCATCCCAACCGCACAGTGCGTCATCGATGGCCGGGTCGCGCACCATCCGGTACGCAGCGTGGTCCGGGCTGGCCTCGGACTCGGCGATCACGCCGTCGTCGACGGTGCCCGGACAGCCGAGCATCCAGAAGGCGAGGTTGTGGAGTTGCCACGGATGAACGGCCTGGGGAAGGCGGATCGCCGTCCAACCGGCGATTTCACCAACCTCCACCTGGTTGTGTTGGGCCCGCTTCGGCGACCACAGCTCCGAGTACGCAGCCAGGTGCGCGATCACGTCGGCCCCATCGGCTCGGACATGCACCACCCGGGCGACTTCCGGGTAGGTGAGTGGCTCGGCGGAACGTTTCGAGAACAATCCCATGCCGACATCATCGACCGATCCGTCTGTCTGGTTAGTGTGAATCGTGGCCACGACCGGACAGCTGATCGGAAGCGGACGGTCGGCCGACATCTATGACGTCGGTGGTGGCCGAGTCCTGCGTCGGAGTCGGTCTGGATCGATACCGAGCGCCGAGCCGATCGTGATGCGTGCGGTGCGCAGCGGCGGATTCCCCGTTCCGCAGATCTACGCGGTGGACGGCGGTGACATGGTGATGGACCGCGTCGACGGGGCCGACCTCCTCGCTCGGCTCTCGAAACGACCATGGCAGGCGCGTCGGGTCGGCGCCATGCTCGCCGACCTCCACCGCACGCTCGCCGCGATACCCATCGGCGACTCCGGCGTGGAGGTGATGTTCGGAGAGCGAGAATCGTTCATGCACGGCGATCTCCATCCCGGCAACGTGTTGCTCACCGAGAACGGGCCAGTCGTGATCGACTGGGAAGGCGCAGGTATCGGGCCGGCCGATGCCGACACTGCGACGACCTGGCTGCTGCTGGAGACGGCTGACGCCGACGATCTGCCGAGGGTGATACGACCGGTGGTCGGCCTGATCCGGCGAACCGTCGTGCGAACCTTTCTCCTTGGCGTCGTGGCGCCGAGGGCGGAGACGATCGCTGCCGTTTGCGAGGCTCGTCTGGGTGACGAGAACATGCGACCGCACGAACTCGAACGGATCCGGGCGTTCGCCACTCGCCACTCCGGCTGACGGGCTCGCCGTCCGACGTATGGCGGGTCGTCGAGGTCAGCGGTCGACCACGACCAGGCCGCCCTGAACGACGTGGCTGAGCGCCGCCACCGGGTCGGCGAACGAGACCAGATCGTCGAGCGGATTGATCCGCGACACCAACACGTCGCCGATCGCTCCCGGAGTGATGGTGCCGATCCGTCCATCGAGATGGCACAGCCGGGCATTCGTGACCCACATCGAACGCAGGATGTCTGCGGCTGGTTCGACCTCGTGGCGAATGGCGAGTTCACGGTTCTGCCGGGTCTGGGTTTCCCCGATCAAGTCGGTCCCGAAGCCCATGGTCACGCCGTGGCGTCTGGCGACATCGAGGGCCTCCAATCCGGCGTTGTAGACCTTGGTGTTCTTCTCACGGTTCGACGCGGGGAGCCCGAGCTTCGCTCCCAGTTGGTCCATTGCTTCGTAGGTCGCCAGCGTCGGCACGAGGACAGCGCCGGAGGCGGCCATGGTCTCGGCCGATGCGTCGTCGAGCATGTTGCCGTGTTCGATGCAATGCACGCCGGCCCCCACCGCCAACTGGATCGAGGTCGGTGAGTAGGCGTGGGCGCTCACATAGGTCTGTCGGTGCTCGGCCTCGATGACTGCGACCGAGATCTCCTCGTGGGTGTACTGCACCGATTCGAGCGGATCCGATGGTGTTGCCACCCCGCCCGAGACGTGGACCTTCAAGAAGTCGCTTCCTTCCCGGAGGTTGTGGCGAGCCGCCTTCCTCACGGCATCCGGCCCGTCGGCGACGATCCCGAAGGCGGTGGATCGCATGGCGCAGGCACAACCGGGCACCTCACGATGTCCGCCCTCGGCGTCGCCGTGGCCGCCGGTCTGGCTCAGCATCCGCCCGGCTCGGAGAATGCGAGGCCCCGCGGCTGTCCGGTTGGCGATGGCCCGAATGAGGCCAGAGACGTCACCTCCCAGATCACGCACCGTCGTGAAACCTCGCTCGACCGTCTCCCTGGCGAGCACCGCCATACGAATTCCGAACTCGACCTCGCTCATCGTGGCCAGCGTGCGGAAGTCCATCGTCGTCAGTCGGAAGTGGACGTGACCATCGATGAGACCTGGAACCACGAACCGGCCGGCGGCATCAATCGTTCGATCAGCTGATCCGGTGTATCGATCGGCAACGTCGACGATCACGCCGTCGTCGATGACGACGGACCGCTCTCCCACGAACGCCATCGTCGACGAATCCAACACCAGCCCGTTGTCGATCACCGTGCGCATGGTCCGAACGTAGCGGGTGTGCCCGCCCGACGACGGAGGGTGCCCGGACATGCCTCACACCCGAAGCCGCCACCGAACTAGGGTCGGGTGATGGCGCATGACCTGATTCTGCGCTGCGAGGGGCTGGTACGTCGTTTCGGTGATCGCATCGCGGTCGACGATGTCTCGTTCGAGATCGCTCGCGGCGAGACCTATGGCCTCCTCGGTCCGAACGGTTCCGGCAAGACCACGACCATCTCGATGCTCAGCGGCATCCTGACCGCCAACCAGGGCACGATCGAACTGGCCGGGAAGCCGATCACGCCGGCCGCGGTCGAGGCCAAGCGGGCGATCGGGCTCGTGCCCCAGGAGATCGCGCTGTACCAAGATCTGACCGCAACCGAGAATCTGCGGTTCTTCGGTCGTCTCCAACGCCTCGGCGGCAAGGAGTTGTCGTCGAGAATCGACGAGGTTCTCGATGTGGTGGCGCTTCGCGACCGAGCCAACGATCGCATCGACGAATTCAGCGGCGGTATGAAACGGAGAGTCAACATCGCAGTCGGTCTGCTGCACCGGCCACAGCTGCTCGTGCTCGACGAACCCACGGTCGGGGTCGATCCTCAGAGCCGCAACCAGATTCTTGCCAGCGTCGAGACGCTCGGGCAGGCCGGCCTCGCGGTGCTCTACACGACTCACTACATGGAGGAGGCCGAGCGCCTGTGTGATCGCATCGGCATCCTCGATCAGGGTCGGATGATCGCAGAGGGCACACAAAGCGAGCTCGTGTCCAGAGTTGGCGACAGCGATCTGATCATCGTCGAAGGAGACCACGATGCATCGGTGCTCGAGTGGTGCCGGTCCGTGACCGCCGTGACGGCCGCCGAACAGACCTCGCGTGGCGTCGAGGTGACCTCGACCAATGGCACCCAAACGATCGGTCCTCTCATGGCGGCGTTCGAGGAGCACGACATCGACGTCGCCGGCCTGCAACTTCGTGAACCGAACCTCGAAGCCGTCTTCCTCGACCTCACCGGTCGGGCGCTCCGGGACTGAATCGACTCGCTGTGCTCCGCCAGGTCGCGACCATCGCCGGTGCTGAACTGCGACGCCGGTTCCGATCGAAGTCGGCCGTGATCACGGCCTTCGTGGCCCCGCTCGCCATGGCTGTCGTCTTCGGGCTGATGCTCGGCGACGTCGACTCCGGAGGATCGTTCGAGATCGGTGTCGCCGATGGCGGCAGTACGCCGCAGTCGGCAGCCATCGTCGCCGGCGTGCTGGGCGAGGCCGAGGCGGACTCGGTTCGCTTTGTCGGGTTTGCCGACGAGGCTTCGGCCGAACGAGCCGTCGACGACGAACGCATCGGTGCTGCCATCGTCGTCAACGACGGCAGCGCCCTCACGGTCATCTCCAATCCATCGAGCCCACTGTCGAGCCAGGTTGCACAGTCGATCGCCACGAGCATCGTGACATCGGTCGAGACCGGGGGAGCGCCGCCGGTCGAGCTCGATTCGCTCGCCGTCGGCGGTCGAGATCTGTCGGCGTCTGCGTTCTTCGGTGCCTCGATGGCCATCCTCTTGTTGTTCTTCTCGACCGGTCTCGCTGCCCAGTCGATCCTCGAGGACAAGGAGAACCGGACGCTCGATCGGATGTTGTCCGGGCCGACCACGCTGTGGTCGATTCTGATCGGAAAGGTCGCCGCCGTCGCGGCGATGGCGGTTGCCGGATTCGTCACCGTGTGGGTCGTGACCTCGATGTTGTTCGGCGCGACCTGGGGCAATGCAACGGCCGTTTTCGTGCTGATCGTCTTCACCATCTTCGCCCTGGCCGGCGTGGCCGTGTTCGTCGGCGGGTTGGCCTCCACGGCTCAGCAGGCGACGACTTTGACGGCGGTCGTCACCTTTGGTCTCAGTCTCATGGGCGGCAATTTCACCGGCCCGGCCGATGCACCGGCTGCACTGCGGGCGATCCGAGGATTCACGCCGAACGGACGGGCTCTGGAGGGGTTCACCGAACTCAGTGTCGATGCGGCTTCGCTCGGCTCGATCGCGACCACTCTTGCCGTGCTCTTCGCGTTCGGAATCGTGTTCGGCTCGGTCGGCCTGGTGTCGATCAGTCGGAGGCTGACCTCGTGAGTGCCGTGCGAGCGTTTGTCGTCGCCCTGTTGACGCAGCAGAGTCGCGACCGCACGTCGTTCTTCTTCATGCTGATCTTGCCGGTCGCGATCATCGTGATCATCGGCACCTCGTTCGGCGGCCCGACCACGATCGAGATCGCGGTCGTCGGTACGAGCGACCGAGCGGCCGTCATCGTCGCGGCTCTCGAGGCGCAGGACGGGGTCGAGGTCGAACAGCGGTCGATCGAGGAGGCTCAGGGCGACATCAGGCGGTTCGATCTCGAGGCAGCGGTGGTTGTCAACGACGACGGCACCTACGGACTGCTCACCAACGAAGCGAATGCCGGTGGCTTCGCCGCCCGCTCGACGATCCAACGCGTGCTCGACCGGGTCGAGGCCGGTGTCCCTGCCGATGCACCGACGGGAGTGACGGTTCGATCCGTCGGCGAGGCTCGATTCGCGTCTCAGGGGACGTTTGCGCTGACCTCAGCCCAGAACGTGGTCCTCTTCACGTTCATCACGGCGCTGACCTCGGCGGCTCTGCTCGCTCGGGCCAGGGCAACCGGCGTGCTCAGACGTGCGCTCACTGCGCCCATCTCGGCGATGGCCATCGTCGTCGGTCTCGGGCTGGGTTGGCTGATGCTGGCCTTGGCTCAGACCGCCATCATCATCGCCCTCGGCGCACTGGCCTTCGGCGTCGACTGGGGCGATCCGGTCGGTGCGTTCGTGTTGGTGATGCTGTTCGCACTGGTCGGCGCCGGCGCCGGCCTTCTCCTCGGTGCGGCGGTCGATTCGGAGAACACCGTCGGGGCCGCCTCGGCCCCCCTGGCGTTGGTCATGGCCGCGCTCGGTGGCTGCATGGTCCCGATCGAGATCTTCCCCGAGGGTCTTCTCACCGTCTCGAAGGCAACACCTCACTACTGGGCGATGGAGGGGTGGAAGAAGCTGATGTTCGACGGCGCGGGTCTCACCGAGATCGGTTCCGAGGTCGGCGTGTTGGCCGGCTTTGCCGTTGTGCTGTTGGGGGCTGCGTCGTTCCTGCTGCGGCGGTCGCTGGTCGACTGAGGCTCAACGAGCGATCGCAGAACCCGACGTCGTGAGCACAGCGGCCAGGGAGTCGAGCCGATCCGGCACGACCCGGAACCACGCCCACTTTCCTCGTTGTTCCCGACTGATCAGCCCCGCCTTGGTGAGCTGGCTGAGGTGGTGGCTCATCGTCGGCTGACTGCGATCGAAGATCTCGGGGAGGTCGCAGGCACAGACCTCGCCGCTCGGAGCGGTGGCGATCATCGAGACCAACCGGAGCCGAACCGGGTCGCTCAATGCCTTGAACAGGACGGCGAGCTCAGCGGCCTCGGTCTCGTCGATGGTTTCCTCGGCGAGCGGGGTGCAGCAGGGGGCGACAGAGTGGAGCTCGATCATGGATGTCATATTGACAGATATCGATGCGTGGGTCTATCGTATCGATCAACATCAATTCGATGTCTCGGCAACCAGAGGTTTCCCATGCGTCTCCAACTCGCCCTCAACGTCTCCGATCTCGACGAAGCCGTCGACTTCTACACCCGGATGTTCGGCACGGCCCCGGCCAAGATCCGCGACGGCTACGCCAACTTCGCGATCGACCAGCCCCCGCTGAAGCTCGTCCTCTTCGAAGGTGGCCAGCCGGGGTCGATCAATCATCTGGGCGTCGAAACCGAGACGACCGGTGAGGTCACTGCGGCCGAAGCACGGTTGTCCTCCGCCGGGCTCGAGACAACCGGGGTCGACGACACGCTCTGCTGTTTCGCCGAGAAGACCGAGACCTGGGTCGATGGCCCTGATGGCGCCCGCTGGGAGTGGTACGTGAAGACGGGCGACAGCGAGGAGATGGAGAGCACGGTCGTGCGATCCTCGACCGGAGCCGCTTCCTGCTGCGGATGACCGGCGGTCGGCCCGCGTGTCAGTCGATCCAGATCGGATGGTGAGTTCGACAGACACCGCAGACGTAGTCGATTCGTTCGAAGGCGCCATCCCGAGCGATGCGAACGGGCGACTGGGTACGGCCGTCGAGGCCACACTCGGGACACTCGACATCGTGCGGGTCAATCAGGTCGCGTGCGAGCTCGAGCATGATCTCGACCTCGTGGCCTGAGTCTTGCGGCAGTGCTTCAGGGTGAATCAGCGTCACGGTGGGCAGCCTTCGGCTCTCGGGTCCCGCTGCCTTCTGCCAGCCTCGACATTACCCCACGATGATGATGGTGGAGGCTTCTTCAACAAGCTGCAACATTCGACGATCGACTGTTCGTCACCTCCGACTGCGACGACGACGTTCGGCGTCGATCTGGCGTGCTGCCTTCACGACGGGTTCGAGAGGTCCGACTGCGTCGTCGAGTTCGGGGGCCAGCGCTTGGAGGATGGCACTCACGCTCGCACCCTGTTCTGCGGCGAAGTCGTGCCATTGGTCGTGGGCGTCTGCACTCAAGAACGCGTGCAGAGCCCGCCGTTCACTTGTTGTCATCGATCCCCCTCCGGATCTGGGCCTCGCCCGCTGGGAGCGTAGTCATGTCTGGGCGGGCGGTCACGAATGGGCCGTCACCGACGTCTGGCTTCGGTCAGGACCGGCCACGGGACGAGACCGAGACGGGGGACGCGACGCTGGCGGATCACATCGAATCCTGCTCGGTCGAGGAGTGTTGCCAGCCGACGCGGTGGGGAGGCGTGCATGGGCTGGCCGACGAGTCGAGAGAGCACGTGTATTGCGGCCTCGCCGGCGTCGGTGGTGGTGGCGATGGAGGCGATCAGGAGTCTGCCCTCGGGGCGCATGACGATCGAGAGTTGCTCGAGCGCCGCCGCCTGGTCCGGGTACCAGTGAAACGATTCGTTGCAGGTCACGATGTCGAACGAGTCAGGCGGGAAGGGCAGGTGTTGCGCGTTTCCCTGGACGAGACCGATGCTGCCGTGCGGGGCCCGGACCCGCGCTTCGGAGAGCATGCCGGGGGAGAGATCGAGACCGGTGACGCTCGCAGTGGGGAACGCGTCGGCGAGGTCGCGGAGGATTTGGCCCGTCCCACAGCCGAGGTCGAGCACGGCCGACGGGTCGGCATCGGAGAGTCGGCGAAGGATCACCTTGTGCACGGGTCGGTAGGTCAGCGCCTGCAGCGTCTCGCTGTCGTAGGTCGTCGACCATCGGTCGAAGAACGTCGACAGTGGAGCAGTTGTCGTCACGGTCGCGAGCGTGCCACACCTCGGCGGCAGATGCATGTGGAAGAGTGTCGCCGTGACCCCGTTGCCGACCCACACCGAGCACGACCCAGGGCCGCCCACCACGGTCGTACTCGTCGGGGCCACGGGCGATCTGTCGAAGCGGAAGCTGCTCCCCGGCCTGTTCCGCCTGCTCACGGTCGGGCTGCTTCCCCACGTCCGAATCGTCGGAACCTCCCTCGACGACTTCACGCAGGAATCGTTCGTGGCGTTCGCCCGCGAGTCGCTCGAGAAGTTCGATGACTCCATCACCGAGGATCAGTGGGAGGACTTCGCTCGACGGCTGTACTGGGCGCCGGGGGGCACGGCCGAGTCGTTGAACGCCACGATCGTCGAAGCCGAACGAGGCCTCGACGGTCCACAGCAACGTCTCCACTACCTGTCGGTGCCGCCCCGCGGAGCGCTCGCGGTGATCCGGACGCTGGCCGAGGCCGGTCTCGTCGAGAACACCCGGGTCGTCATGGAGAAGCCCTTCGGTCTCGATCTGGCGAGCGCTCGACAGCTGAACGAAACCGTCCACGAGGTCTTCGACGAGTCGCAGGTGTTCCGAATCGACCACTTCCTGGGCAAGGAGGCGGCGCTGAACATCCTCGCGTTCCGATTCGCCAACGGGTCTGTTCGAGCCGATCTGGCATCGCAACATGATCGACCACGTGCAGATCGATGTGCCCGAGGAAGCTCGGTCTCGAGCAGCGAGCCGAGTTCTACGAGGCGACCGGCGCCTATCGCGACATGGTCGTGACCCATCTCTTCCAGGTGATGGCCTTCACCGCGATGGAGGCGCCGACATCACTGGCGCCGAAGGACATCACCGAGGAGAAGAACAAGGTCTTCCGGTCGATGTTGCCGATCGAGACCAGAGGACGTGGTGCGCGGACAGTACGCCGGCTACCGGGACGAGGCGGGGGTGGCTCCGGAGTCGGAGACCGAGACGTTCATCGCCTTGCGGTGTTTCATCGACAACTGGCGCTGGGCCGGGGTCCCGTTCTACCTACGGACGGGCAAGAACATGGCCGAGGGTCAGCGCATCATCTCGATCGCGTTCAAGGAGCCACCGAAATCGATGTTCCCGTGCGGATCGGGCATCGGACAGTCGGGCCCTGACCACCTGACCTTCGATCTGGCAGACGAGTCGCGGCTGTCGTTGTCGTTCTACGGCAAGCGCCCCGGTCCAGGCTTCCGGCTCGACAAACTGTCGATGCAATTCTCGGTCGAGGGGAGCAATCGTTCAGGCGAGGTGCTGGAGGCCTACGAGCGTCTGATTCTCGACGCGGTTCGCGGGAATCACACGCTGTTCACGACCGCCGAGGGTGTCGAACGTCTCTGGGAGCTCTCCACGGGTCTGCTGCAGCACCCGCCACCCGTACGTCCGTACGCGAAAGGGACGTGGGGGCCGAACCAGATCCACCAGCTGATCGCCCCCAATGCGTGGCGCCTGCCGTTCGAACGGTCGTGGCGATCCAGGTGAGGTGACGGGTCGGACTTGTTCGATGCTTCGGGCGGCCGAAACTCCCTCGTGATGGTCATGCACGAAACCCGGCCCGCGCCTCTCGGCGCGGAGCAACGACGTGGTTGGCCCCGGCGCGCCCGCCGACGCGCTCAACGCGGTCTGGGGCCGGATCGTGCGGCGTATCGAAGCGCTCCTGACTCCGGCCGAAATCGTGACGTCGACGATGCTCGAAGAGGCGCCTGACCCCGATGCGGTCGGCCTCGCGGTCGAGAGTCTTGACGCTCTGGCCGGGTGGATCGGGGATCTCGGCATGGTTGCGGCCGCCCGCCTGGCCCGGTCCCTGAGGCGGCACCTCGGACCCAACGAGCGTCACACCGGCGCTGATGTGGCCGGAGCGGTCACTGCGGCGGGAATGATCGAAGATCTACGGTCCTCGATCGACACCACCGGTGCCGGCAGGTCATCGGCCGGTCCGGTCGGCGATGTGGTCCTGGTCGTGGGAGCGCCCAGCGCCGCGGTGGACAGCTTGATCTGGTTCGGCGCCACGAGCGGGTTCGTGGTCCACCATGCTCATCATCTCGAAGGGTGGCCGAGCGCCGCCGACTCGGTCCTGGTGGTCGACGAAAGCGAGGGCCCGACAGCGGGCCTCGTCCTCACCTGTCGTTCGGCGACGGAGCGCTACGCCGACAGTCCGGTCGTCTGCGTGACTCACCGGACCGCACCCGAGGAGCGGGCGGAGATCGCGAGATACGCAAGGAGCCTGCTCGGGGCCCTTCTCCGGCCGACCGACGTCTTCGACGAGGTGCGCCGCCATCTCCACATCAGCCGTCGGTCCGAGAGCATCGCCGTCCGGGGTGAGGGCGCCGAGAACGCGTCGGCAACGATTCGTCGGCGCGGGCTCGATGCCTGGATGTCCGTTACCGATCTGGAATTGCTCGCCGGGCTCGAAAGGGGGCGCGCATCCGGTGTCCTGCTGCTGCCCTCGGAGGACAACGGAGCGTTCGTTCGGTTGCTTCGGGCTCAACCGAGCACCCGTCGACTCGTGATCGTCGAGGTCCTGGACGACCACGACGTCGCATCGCACGCCGGCGTCGATGCGACGATCGAGACGGTCGACTCCATCGGGCTCCGGGTCGAGCAGTTGGCCGAACTCCTCCGTCAGCGCTCCGACCTCGCTGTCGATCTGGCTCCCACGGCCAGGATCGGCGGGGTGCCCTGGTCCTCGGCGACGTTCCTCGCTGAACGTCTGCTCCTCGCCGCTCACCGCGGCGACTCGGTCGCGTCGCTGTGCGTCATTCGATACGGCCCACTCGAGACGGTCGCCGAGATCGACTCGGTGCAGGAAGCGCTCATGCGCGAGTTCCGGACCGACGATGTGGTCACCAGGAGCGGCGACCGCGAGAACATCCTCGTGCTCGGCGGAGTCGACCGCGAGATCTCGCAGAGCCGGTTGCACTCGATCGTGGAGCGGTCGGGGACCGCCGGCTCACGAGTGGGAATCGCCGAGTTCCCCTATGACGCACAGAGCGTCGACGAACTGGTCGACGCGGCCCGGCATGCGCTGGATCGAAGCGTCGACCACGGGCCACGAGTCGTGACCGCAGACTGGCATCCCGGCCGTTCGGCGCCCGCCGACGTCATCGTCGCCGACAGCGACCCTGCCATCGCTCATGTCGTCTCCCACGCTCTCGAGCGCTCGGGATTGACCGTCGAGCACATCGCTGATGGTCAGCTCCTTCTCGAGCGACTCCGCAATCCCTCGTTGGCTTCGCCGCGGCTCCTGCTGCTCGAGTTCGATCTGCTGAGCGTCGACGGCCTCACGATCCTCCGTCGCCTCCACCGACAGGGAGCGGTTCGCCGATTCGACGTCGTCATGTTGTCGTCCCGAACCCGCGAGGCAGACATCCGCCAGGCCTATGACCTCGGTGTGATCGAGGTCATCGACAAGCCCTTTTCGCCTGGCATCGTCACAAGACGACTGCTTCGGCTGGTCGAGGTCGACGCATGAGTGTCTTCGCTGCCATCCAGCTGCTCGTGGTGGTCGTCGCCGTGGTCTTCTGTGTCATCGGCTGGTTCACCTCGGTCATCCGTCGCGAACGCGCCGGGCAGCGAGAGGTCGCGTACGAACTGGCGGCAACGCTCGTGCTCGAAGACGGCGAGCGGGCCGAAGCTGCTGGAGTTCAGCTGGCCCGGCTGCCGACCGAGGTCCTGGCTGACGTGTTGCAGCAACTCGCAACCGACGTGAGCGGCGAGGGTCGCAGGCGCCTGCGGCTCCTGGCGAAGCAGGCCGGCCTGACCCACAAGATCATGCGCTGGAGCCGTCGGCGTCGCTGGCATCGGAGAGCTCAGGCGGCCCATCTGCTGGTCCTGCTGGACGACCATGCCGTCGAACGGACGCGGCTCCTCGCCGACCCTCACCCGTTGGTCCGGGCTCGAGCCATCGGCAGCATGAGCCCGGACGAGATCGGGCCGCACACCGACTCGCTCCTCGCGGCCTTCGACCACGCCAGCCCCGCCGTCCAGGCAGCTGCGCAGTTCGCGTTGGTTCGTGGTGGTGTCGACTGTGTGGAACCCATCGTCGAACTCCTCGAACGCCTCGAGCGGGGTTCACACGATTCGAACGCCATCGTGCTGGTGGCCGAGGTCGCCGCCCAACTGCCAGACCGTCGAATCGTTTCGGCGCTGCTGGGATTCGTCTCCCACCCCGACGCTCGGTTGCGTTTGCTCGTCGCGGCATGCCTCGGCAACGGCACCTTCGCCGATCCGGTCGAGCATCTCGCCATCCTTCTCGACGACGAAGAAGCGGCCGTGCGAGCCGAAGCGGCGCGATCTGTCGGGCGGGGTGAGGTCGTCGCCCTGGCCCACATCGTCGGTCGCCTGCTGGCCGACTCGTCGTGGCAGGTCCGGAGGAACGCCGGAACTGCGCTGATCGAGTTGGGAGCGATCGGCAAGGTCGTGTTGCGGTGTCACCTGGGGGACGAGGATGCCTTTGCCAGGGACATGGCGTTGCACGTGCTCGGTCGGGTCAGCGGGCTCAGTGACGTGCTGGGCAACGGAGATCGGTGGATTGCAGCATGATCAGCTGGGTGATCGACACCGCGGTGCTTTCACTGGCCGTGACGATCGCGATCACGGCGCTGCTCCAGGCGCTGCTGGTCGTGGCTGCGATCGTCGACCTCCGCAAGTCCAGAACGAGGAACCGTCACCGGTTGTGGCGGGGAACCATGAACTCACCGCTGGCTCCGAGGGTCACCGTGTTGGTCCCGGCATTCAATGAAGAGGTCACGATTCGTGAATCGCTGGCCGGGATCCTGGCCCTCACCTATCAGAATCTCGAGGTGGTGGTCGTCGACGACGGATCGACCGACACCACGGAGCAGACGCTGATCGAGCACTTCGATCTCGTCGAGGTGCACAAGGTCTATCAGGCGACGCTGCCGACGGAGGAGATCGTGCGTCTCTACCGGTCTCGGGCCGACCCTCGCCTCCTGGTGGCAGAAAAGCGAAATGGGGGCAAGGCCGACGCGCTGAACGCGGCAATCAACCTGGCGTCCGGCTCGTTGCTCTGCGCGGTCGATGCCGACACGATCATCAATCCTGACGCGCTCCAGCGATTGGTGGTGTCCTTCGTCGACGACCCCGAGGTGGTGGCGGCCGGCGGGTCGGTGCGCCTCACCAATGGTGGCCTGTTTCGCGGCCCCACCGGTCTGCAGCCGGGCTTCCCGAAGCAACTCTGGGCGGCGTGTCAGGTCATCGAATACACCCGGGCGTTCCTCATCGGGCGGCTGGGTTGGAACCAACTCGGCGGCAACCTCATCGTGAGTGGTGCGTTCGGGCTCTTTCGGCGTGATCGGGTGATCGATGCCGGTGGCTACCTGCACGGGAGCGTCGGTGAGGACATGGAGCTGATCGTTCGGCTTCGGCGTCATGGTCACGAGATGGGAACGCCGGCCAAGGTGACGTTCAACGCCGACCCGATCGCGTGGACCGAGGCTCCGGAACGACTGGGCGAACTTCGTCGTCAGCGCAATCGCTGGTATCGGGGCCTGCTCGATGTCCTCAGCCGGCATCGGGTCATGATCCTGCGGCCGAAGTACGGATCAGCAGGGATGATCGCGCTGCCGTATTTCGTGGTGGTCGAGGCCCTGGCGCCGATGATCGAGGCACTCGGGCTGGTGCTGTTCGGCGGCGGACTCATCCTCGGGAAGGTCGGACAGGGCCAGCTGATCTTCGTCGGGTCTGCCTATGCCGTCGGGCTCATCGTGTCGATGGTGGTCCTGATCCTCGACGAGTTGGCGTTCGGCATGGCGAATTCGACGAGAACCAGACTGCGAATGGTTGGTGTCGCCGTCATCGAACACATGGTGTTCCGCCCGATGACGGTGTGGTGGCGACTCGCCGGGCTCCGCCTCTACGCCCAGGGCAAGACAGACTGGGGTGTGCAGGTGCGTCGTGGGTTCGGGCCAAACACCACCGTTGACAGCCAGCTTCCGAGTTGAGCGGATCGTCCGTCAGTCGCCCATGAGGCGTTGGTTCGTCGCCCCCAGGTATTCGATGCTGCCCGCCTTCGGCCGCTCGTGCCATTCGGGCATCTGCCACGGCTCCCAGGAGTAGCCCGCTGTCGGCACGAGTTCGCCGTCGAGCAGGAGGTCGATGCCGACCTTCTCGAAGGGGACGCCGCTTGTGAGTCCTTGATCGTCCACCGCGAACGCCCACAGCTGCGACGGGTCGGACATCCCGATGGAGAAGTGGGGGATTCGGAGTTCGACGAAGTCGCCATCCGCGTCCCACGCCGATCTGCTGTCAAACGCACCGGACTCGGGGTCGCTGGTGCCACGCCGAAGGAGGCCGGCGTTGTAGATCTCGGAATCGAACGATTCGCCGGTCGTCGGAATCACCAGCGGCCGGTTCGTGATCAGCTGATGATTGGCCCAGGAGCCAGATCCGGGCTCGACGTCGGCCGGATCGACATCGAAATACCCACGGAGCACACCGTAGGTGCGGCGGTAGACGTCGGCATGTCCGGCCACGTACACCTGGCCCTCGGCACCTGCCCCGACGACCACGGCGTAGTCTGATGCAGGGGAGAGCGAGGTGCCGGGAACCCCGCCGCCATCCGCGGGCAACACGTCGAACCCGATCGTGAGCGGCCGCTCCTCGACGAGGTTCTCCTCGTCCAGGGTGATGCCCAAGTAGAGGTATCCCTCGTCCTTCAGCGCTCGGACCTCTCGGACTGAACCGGTGCCCTCCTGGATGACCTGCGAGCCGTTCGTCGACCACTCGCTCCGGTCGCCGTCGATGACGACCTTCATCTCGACGCCCGGTTCGATGGCCAACACGCCGAAGTGGGCTTCGTTGGTCCACGTGTTCATCCACAGCTGACGGCGGTTTGTCGGCAGTTCGTAGTCGATGGTGTTCCACGTGAACTTGAACCACTCGTCGGCCCATTGGAAGACGAAGCCGCCCGAGAATCCGAGGGCGTGAATCGTGGCCATCATCTCAGCGTTGATGAGCATCGATTCCTGCTCCGAATGGCCGCCCTGGTTCCGGCCTTGCGGGCCGTAGTGAGCGTGGGCCCACGCAGCGGGTACACCGAACTCGGTGATCATCACCGGGATCTCCGAGTGATGCTTGCGCAGCTTCGCGAGGTAGCCGGCGTAGTTGTCGAGCTCGCCACGGAAACGGCAGTCCACGACGCCTTCCTCGTAGCGCTGGAAGTCTGGGTAGTACGGGTATGCGTGGTACGACGCGAACGTTCCCGCGGGCCACCCCGTCGGGACGACGTGGTTGCTGTCGACACCAACCAGGTCCTCGTTGGTCAGCGGCTCGTCTGGGTGCACGAGGGGGTCGGTCGTCGGCCAGTTCGCGAACGCGATCGGGACGGCGACACTGCGCTGAGCCAGCTGAGATGCAAGGTGGTCGGCGGCTCCGGCGATCCAGATCTCCGTGGGAGTCGCATCGGCGGTCGCCTCGAAATAGTCGCCGATGAAGGGTTCTCTGCCCTCGTTCGCCTGGTCGTTGTCCAGTGTTGCCGGCGGATCCCACTCGACGCCGATGATCCATGCGTAGGTCCACGGAGACACATCGGCCGTGTAGGTGCCACCCGCATGCCCGAGCCGTTCTGGTAGGACGGCATCACCGAAGACGACGGACACGGCGTTCGAGATCTCGTCGAAAAACTCTTGTTGCAGACCCGGAGCGAACAGATCACGTTCGGTGATGAATCGCTCCTCGGGGATCCAGGCGCCGTGGATCAGATAGAGGGGTGCGTCCGGGTGAGCGAGGTTGTAGTCGCGCAGCTCTTCATAGAACGACGGAGGCTGGATCGAGTAGATCCGGATGGCCCGATTCCCCAGTTCGGCCATCAAGGGGAACCAGCGCCGGAAGTCCTCGCGGCGGATCGCCACCTCTCCGGGTTGGTACCCGGGAATGGTCGGCCCCAGATTCACGCCGGCCACGAATGGAGCCTCGCCCCCGGCAGTGTGCAGGAGCAGATCGGTCCCCTCGGTACTGGCCAACATCTCCAGTCCGTTCTCGGTTCGGGGTGCAGGTGCCCAGCTGCCCTCGTGGGGCGGGCGCACGACGAGCCCGGGGATGGCGCACTCTTCGGAGAGCAGCGGCGCCGCCCCCTCGTCGATCATCGGCCAGGCCTCGGCGCGATCGTCTCCATTGCCCGACCCGCATCCGGCCACGATGAGTCCGAGCGCGACGGCCACTGCCGTGGCCGAGTGGCGGGCGGGCCTCACGGCAGTGGTTCGCCGGGCGCGAGAATCAACGGTGTTGGTCACAACCCGAAGGGTCGGCTCCGTGCTCTGTCGCGTGAGCCGCTCTCGGCCAGGTGAAACCTGCCTTGGCTCGCCCTCAGGCGTCGATCGGTCGAGCGAGGTCAGCGGTCAATGTGTGGCCGATCGTTCGGTCGGTGAGGTCGAGCTCGGTGGCGGCTCTTCCGGCCGCGTAGTCGTACCAGATGCCGGTGTCGAAGTCGTGCAGTTTGCAGGCGCGAACATTGCGCAGATACATGCGGCAACGAGATCTTCTGCTCGACGACATCGTCCGGGAAGGCCACGGCGATCGCCCGGGCCGCCTCGGGCAGGTGGTAGCAGGGGATGGCCATGTCCACGTGGTGGGGGAGGTGGACCATGATCCAGTGGAAGAACAGCTCCCACCCCGGTGGCCCCCACATCACCGTCGTGCCTTCGACCTGGCCCCGGAAGCGGTTCCATTCGCGTCTCGGCCACCAACGGATCTCGGGCGAGATGTGATGGACGTGGACCACCCAGCCGATCACCTGACAGAACAGGAGGAACGGGATGACCACGACCTTGGTGAACAGCCACAGGCCACCGACTCCCTCGAGCGCAAGTGACGCGGCGAGGGTCGCCACGACGTATCCGAGCACGATCGCCTGGTCCCGTCGCATCACCTTCCGCCAACGCTGTGGAGGCGGGAAACGCACCATCTTGTTCCACCACACTTCCCGCAGGTAGTAGGCGCCGGCTCCGAATGGTCCCCATTCGAGTCGATGCCGGAGCCGAGCGAGGCGTCCCATCGAGGCGAACTCGGCGGGTGTGACGGGATGCCACACGAAGTCCATTCCCTGCCGAAGCGTGTGTCCGTGGTGGACCCGGTTGTGGCCGAACACCCAGAGCTCGGTGGCGTGCAGCGACGGAAGCATGGCCAGCTCGGGCGGTGACTGCGTTCCAGCGAGCGTCGTCGAACAAGCGCCTGGTGAGCGGCATCGTGGCCGAGCACGAAGAGCCCGGACACCGCGAGTCCGGCGAGGAGCCACAGCGGAATGAGCACGCAGCGGGCGATCGGTCATCGCCAGCCCCGCCGTCGCAGCGACGAGGACGGCGAGGTCCCGCATGAGCAGGCCGAGCCCTCGCATCGTCGAACGTTCGTAGCAGTGGGCTGGGATCACGTCGATGACCGGCTTGAGCCCCGTCGGTTTCGTCTCGACCATGGAATCGACTCCTTCGCTGTCCACCTGACCACCTGCCTACCTACCGGTCGGTAGGGCAGTCCGAACCCACCCCAATCTGATGTCGCCGTGGCCCGACAATCAGGGCCAAAAGTCCCAGATCAGGCAGGGCGACTCTTTCGTACTCAGTTCGGCTTGCCATATGGCCGATGAGAAAGGCGATGAATGTTTCCGGCCCAACACAGGGCGCGGAGCGGCACGAGGCGACATTGGAGCGCTGGAGATCGCATCCGTGGCTTGCGCGACTGCTTCGCGCGCTCGTGATCGTCGGGCCGATCCTCTCGAGTTTCGCCTTCAGCATCGCTGCCGGTCGCATCGCTCCCGCTTCGGAGTTGGGAATGAACCGGTGGCTCTGGGTCGCCATCGTGTTCGGTCTGGCGAACGTGCTGCTCGTTGTCCTTCGGACGTTGTCGACACGGTTGGTCCCGCTCATCGCGCTCATGAAGCTGACGCTCGTGTTCCCCGACAACGCTCCGTCGCGAACCAAGGCGGCGCTCCGTCAATCCAACTCGCGCACGATGCTCCGAGACATGGAGGAGGCGCGGGCCAAGGGTGAAACACACGGGGCTGCGGGGCACGGCGACTACCTGATTCAACTGCTGAAGGAAGTGAACGAGCACGACCGTCTCACCAGGGGCCACTCCGAGCGGGTACGTGCCTATTCCGAGTTGCTGGGGACGGAGCTCGGCATCAAGGAGTCGGAACTGCACAAGTTGCGCTGGGCTGCCTTGCTCCACGATGTCGGCAAGTTGTCCGTGCCGTCCGAGATCCTGAACAAGCAGGGCAGACCGGACGACGACGAGTGGGAGGTCCTCTCGTCGCACCCGGCAAAGGGTTTGCCCATGCTCGAGCCCTTGCGGCCCTGGCTCGGCGACTGGATTCATGCCGCCGACCAACACCACTGCCGCTGGGACGGAACCGGCTATCCGAACGATCTGGGAGGGACGAACATCTCCCAAGCCGGCCGGATCGTCGCGATTGCCGATGCGTACGACGTGATGACGAGCATCCGGAGCTACAAGCGGCCCCTCGCCCCGGAAGTGGCTCGTCAGGAGTTGACCGACTGTGCCGGCACGCAGTTCGATCCCGCCATGGTGCGGGCCTTCCTGCGAATCGGGCTCGGTCGCCTGCGGACAGTGGCCGGCCCGATGGCCTGGGTGGCCAACCTCACCGGTTCGGCCCAAGTCCCGGTTCCGGCGGCCAGCGTCGTCTCGAACGGCGTTTGGTCGGCCGGGGTTGCGGCGACTGCTGTGATGACACTCGCCGTGAACAGCGTGTTCAACCCGGCGCCGGATCCTGTGCCGCTTGCCTTCGACGACGCAGTGATCGCACACGACATGGAGGTCGCGGCCGTGGCCGGTGACAATGTCGAGGTCGTCCTGACGGCGGACGGCAGGGCCATGGTGTTCACGGTCGGTGGTGCAGCCGAGGGCCGGGTGACGATTTCCGGGTTCCCCGAGATGATCGGCATCGGTCTCGGCGAGGACGGCACCGAGCGGTGGTCGGTGACGGTGACATACGAACCCAACGGCGACTACGTCGGCGAAGACGGTTTCAGTTTCGAGGCCTGTGACGCCGACGGCAATTGTGATCAAGGGTCCGTGACTTTGGCGTTCGCGCCGCGCCCCGTGACGACCACGACCGCCGCGCCGACCACGACCACGACGACTGCGGTGCCGACAACTGCGACGCCGACGACTGCGGTGCCGACGAGCGCGACGCCCACCGTCCTGACCACGACCACCATCGCCCCGACGACGACCACGACGATCCCCAATCGCAGCCCGGTGGCCGCACTCGATTTGTCGACCGTCGGTGAGGACCAGCCGGTGACGATCGATGTGATCGCCAACGACAGCGACCCGGACGGAGACCCCCTCTCCCTCGTCGGTGTCGGGGCACCGCTCCACGGCACGGCCGTCATTGCGGGTGGTCGAGTCGTCTATGCACCGGCTCCGAACTACAACGGCAGCGATCAGTTCGTCTACACCATCAGCGACGGCATCAATCCCAACACCGTCGGTACGGTTCAGCTCACGATCACGCCGGTGAACGACCCGCCTGTGGTCGTTGCCCCCGACGCCTCGATCGCCGAGAGCGCGGTCGTGGGGACCATCGTTGCGAATGTGATCGCCACCGACGTCGACAGTCCGGCGTTGTCGTACGTCCTCTCGGGTGACCCGACGAACCGGTTCAGCATCGACAACAGTGGTGTGATTCGGCTCGTTGCTCCCGTCGACTTCGAGAGCAAGCCCGACTACGACCTCGTGGTCAGCGTCACGGACGGATCGAATACGACAACCGCGAGTATCCGGATCACCGTCACCAACGTCAACGAGGCGCCCTCGGCCGGTCCGGACGCGGGGACGACCCAGGAGGACACACCCTTCGCCGTGAACATCGGGGCCAACGACAGCGATCCCGAGGGGGGCACGCTGACCTGGTTCGTCCCGGCAACCTCTGTGTCGGGAGCCACGCTGGTCGAATCGGCGGGGGTGGTCACCTACAACCCGCCGCTGAATTTCTCCGGCATCGATTCGTTCGCCTACGAAGTGCGCGACGGCGCAGGCAATCGCTCGCCGGTCACCAACGTGACCGTGACCGTCACTGCGGTCAACGATCCGCCGGTTGCCGTCGGTGATTCCGGTCTCGGGTTCACAACTGCGGAGGACACTCCGTTCACCACCGCGAACGTGACGCTCAACGACGTCGACGTCGACGATCCCATCGACGCGTCCTCCGTCTCGGTCGTCGGCAACGTGTCGAGCGGTCTGCTCACCAACAACGGCGACGGCACGTTCGACTACTCGCCGACGGCGGACACGAACGGCCTCGACTCGTTCACCTACACCATCACCGACAGTGCGGGAGCGACGTCGTCGCCGGCCACCGTCGTGCTGAACGTCACCGCGGTCAACGATCCGCCGGTCGCCGTCGCCGACTCCCTGTCGGTGGCGAACAGAGGATCGGCCACGTCAACGGATCTCCGGCTCAACGACACCGACACCGAGGGCGGCCCGCTCACGATCGTTGCCGTGACCGACGGCGCCACCGGAACTGTCGTGAACAACGGCGACGGCACCGTGACCTACACCCAGGACGGTTCGCTCGTGCTCTCCGATTCGTTCACCTACACCATCTCGGATCCGGGTGGCCTGCAATCCACGGCTTCGGTCGCGGTCACCATCGCCCCCGCAGTGGACCCGGACCGCGACGGCGTCGGTGCAGGCGACAACTGTCCCAACAACTTCAACCCGAACCAGATGGATACCGATGGCGACGGCACCGGCGATGTCTGCGATGCCACGCCGACCGCGGCCTCGTCTGGGACGTTCACCACGCCAGGAGTTTCGCTTGGTTCCTACGGTTCCGTGGCGGTCGCGTTCGCCGACTTCAACAGTGATGGCGACATGGACGCCGTGTTCGCCAACGACGGAGCCGGCAACACCTATCACTTCAACTTCGGCGGCGTGCTGATCGACTCAGGGCAGAGTCTCGGGTCGCAGGACACCATGGGTGTGGCCGTCGGCGACATGAACGGCGATGGCAATCCGGACATCGTGTTCGCCAACGCCGATGGCGATGGCAACGAAGTCCGGCTCAACGACGGAACAGGGGTCTTCTCCTCCACCGGGCAGAGCATCGGCAGCGCTGACTCGTGGGACGTCGCTGTCGGCGACGTCGACGGCGACGGTGACATGGACGCCGTGTTCGCCAACGTCTCCTCACAAAACAGGTTGTGGCTGAACAACGGGACCGGCGTGCTCGTCAACAGCGGCCAGTCCCTCGGCGCCGGCAACACGAAGGGTGTCTCGATCGACGACCTCAACGGTGATGGCTTCCTCGATCTCTCGTTCAGCAACGACGGCAGCGGCGACAGGATCTGGTTCAACGACGGGCTCGGGGTGTTCACCGACAGCGGTCAGTCGCTGGGCGTCGGGCGAAGCCACGCCAGCGAGATCGCTGACCTCGATGGTGACGGGGATCTCGACATCGTGATCGCCGGGGACAACGACGGAGACACCGTCTGGTTCAATGACGGATCCGGCGTCTTCACCGACAGTGGCCCGAGAATCGGACTGGGTCACAGTGTGTCGGTCTCGGTCGGTGACATCGACGGCGACAACGATCTGGATCTGGTCTTCGGTGACCACTCCGGCCCGAACAGTGTCTGGAAGAACAACGGCTTTGGCACGTTCAACGACTCCGGTCAGAGAATCGGGGGCGCCGACACGCAGGGCATCGCGCTCGTCGATCTCGACGGCGACGGAGATCTCGACCTCGTCGCAGCGAACCCCTCCGGAGCGAACCGCCAGTACTCGAACAGCTAGGCCCCCGCCTCTACTGAGCGGAGTCGTCTCCGATGGCCAGCACCATCTTGACTTTCTGCACCTCGCCGGTGATCACCACTTCCGACTCGGCCTTGGCCGAGTTGAAGATTCCCTTCGACATCAAGGATGTCTCGGTTGGACGGCGCGCCCCGTAGATCAACGATCTGGCCTCGTGCACGGCGTGAGATTCGGGCTCGGCCGCTGCGGCGAACTCGATGATCTGGCAGGCCAGACGATGGTCGCCAGCAGCCGACAGCTCGGCGGCTCGAGTGATCAGTGCATCGACACCGCCGGCCAGCGACGCCACCTCGTTGCCGAGCGAAGCCTCGGATGGGGGCTTGAGGTGGGCCGGATTGCCGTCGTACCAGCCGCCGTACATCCGCCAGATGTTGCGAATCACGAACTCCGGCTCGTCGTAGAGCGGGCGTAGGTACGGGAGTTCGAGGGTTTCGGCCGGCACGCTGACCTCACCGAGGATCTCGTCGAGGGTGGCGCCGCTGTTCATGGCATCGAGCACCGCAGCCACCAACGTCTCGAGCGTCTCGGCCACCGTCGTGAGGCATTGTGCGATCCGGTCACGTCCGGCGATCGGAAGGCCGTGAGCGGGCACGAACAACTCGGCGCCTTTGGCTGCCATTGCCCGCAGCGACTCGGCCCACTCCACCGGATAGCGCTGGACCTTCTGCGGATTGCCGCAGTTGGGAAAGTTCCAGATGAACTGGTCACCGGCCGAAATCATCTTGTGGTCGGGGATCCACGTCCAGGTGTGATCGTCGGTCTCGCCTTTGCAGTGTTCGAACTCGAAGGCGACGCCACCGATCGACTCGGTGTGCTGATCCTCGTACGTCAGGTCCGGTGACAGGGTCCCCCGGGGAATGAAGCGGCCGATCGTCGTCCGCAGACGACGCCCGAGCCGCACCGCCGAACTGCCGTCGATTGATGATCTGGTTGTAGCCGGACGTGGCGGTGTAGCGATCGAAGCGGCGTTGCACCGCCTCGTGACCGATCACCCGGGGAATCGGTCTGCCCTTTGCGTCGGCGTCGGCGGCGAAGGACCGCGACCCGCCGACGTGGTCGAGGTGGCCGTGGGTGTAGACGATCGAATGGACAGGGTCATCGCTCCACTGGCGGAGGGATTCGACGACGGCTGGGCCGGAGGCTGCGCCGCTGGCGTCGAAGGTGACGATTCCTTCCTCGGTGCGAACGAGGACCACGTGGCTGAACGATTCGATCAGCGCGACTCCGTCGGCCAGCTCGCTCAACTCCTGGGTGATCCGATTCGGCGGAGTGTCGGCCACGCCCGTATCGATGAGGCGGGCCGACAGGTCGAGAGGGTGCTCACTCATGTCGGCAGTCTCTCCCAACTGCTCGACCCATGCCAGCGCCCACGCCCGCCAACCCCCAAGCCCCCCAAAAGCCCCCCAAGAGCCCCAACTGCCAGCGCGACACGTACCCAGGGCGACGTGTCGCGCTGGCAGTTGGAGACAGGGGGCGGCCGCCCGTGGTCGCGACGGCGCCGGGTCAGATGCGCTCGAAGTAGCGGGCCCGCTCCCAATCGGTGACGGCCGCCGCCGCTGCCGCCGCCTCGGTGCGATGGAAGTGGCTGTAGTGATCGACCACATCGTCGCCGAAGGCCTCCCGAGCAAACTGGCTTCTCGAGAAGTGCTCCACGGCGTCCGCGAGGCTGGCGGGCGCCTCGGGAAGATCGTCGGTCCGGTAGGCGTCGCCATCGAGACGGGGCGGAGGTTCGATCTGGCGATCGATGCCGTCGAGGCCGCTGGCGATCGCTGCCGCGAAGGCGAGGTAGGGGTTGGCGTCAGCACCGGGGATTCGGCACTCGATGCGCAGGCTGGCGCCGGTGCCGACGATGCGGAACCCCGCCGTGCGGTTGTCGTTGGCCCAGGCGATGCGGGTCGGTGCCCAGGAGTCCGCCTCGAATCGCTTGTACGAGTTGACGGTCGGGGCGTAGCAGACCATCAGTTCGGGAAGGTGCGCCATCCAACCACCGAGGAACCATCGGAAGACATCGGTCGTACCCGTCCTCACTCGAATCGGCGAACACATTGCTTGCATCGGCGTCGATCAGGCTCAAATGGATGTGGCAGCTGCTCCCGGCTTGATCGCTGTGTGGCTTGGCCATGAAGGTGACGCTCAAGCCCTGCTGGTCGGCCAGCTCTTTCATGCCGTGTTTCATGATCGAGTGGCGATCGGCCATGTCGAGGATCTCGGAATAGCGGATGTTCAGTTCGTGCTGGCCGCGGCCGGTCTCGCCCTTCGACGTCTCGACCGGGATGGCCGATGCCGTCAGCGCTCGGCGGGCGGCACCGACGTACGGCTCGATCCTGCGAACCTTGGAGCAGGTCGTAGTCCTCGCTGTACCAACCCGTCGACCGAAGCCCGTGGTAGCCGGATTCATTGGCCTCCCGGTAGGTCGACTCGAACAGGTAGAACTCCAGTTCTGAGGCGGCGTGGGCGGTCAATCCCCGCGATGCGAGTCGATCGACCTGTGCCCGCAGGATCGACCGGGGCGCAACCGAGACGGGTGAGTGGTCAGCGGGATCAGCGAGGTCACAGATGACGATGGCCGTGGCATCGCACCATCCGGCCGTGCGAAGCGTGCCCATGTCGGGCACGAGATGGAAGTCGCCGTAGCCGAGCGCCCAGTTGGCGTAGTCGTAGCCGGCAACGGGTTCCATCTCGATGTCGACCGTGAGGAGATAATTGCAGGCGTGGCTGCCGTCGGCCGCGGCGTGATCGAGGAAGAAGCGACCGTCGAACCGCTTTCCCATGAGCCGACCGTAGTGATCGGTGAAGGCGACGATCACCGTGTCGATCTCGCCGGTTTCGATCTTTTCCAGAACGGTGGGGCTCATTTCCGAAGTATCGCGCCGACCGGTCACGAATGACCGTTTCCGGCCGACCCTTGAACCATGCGATTCAAGGGCGACACGAGCGCGCACCAGTCCACTTCTCACAGATCTGACCGTCGGGAATGGTCGATGATCGTTCGCATCCTCGCGGTTGGTGCCCTCTTCGCGGCTGTGCTGGGTCCGATTTCCCTCCCCCAACCGGCCGGTGCCGGCCCGGCTGACAACTTCTCCCTCACCAAGACAGACAACGTCGGCGGCGAGGCGCTGATCGGTGAGGAGATCACCTACACGCTGCAGGCAACGGGCGATCACACATCGGCGGCCCCCCTCTACAACCTGTCGTTCCGTGACGTGCTGCCCGTCGGCGTCGACTACGTGTCGGCCTCACCGGCGCCGACCGAGGTGCTCGTGGATGTCCCCTCGGCCGGGGAAACCACCGTCATCTGGTCCAACGTCTCCGACCTCCCCGCCGCCTCGCAGGCATCGGTCCAGATCACGGTCGACACCAACCCTGACTTCGCCCCGGTCAACGGCGGCTCGAGCACCGTGCCTGTCGGGTCGACCATCACCAACAACGCCGAGTCGGCGGCCAGCCTCAATCCCTTCTTGATCCCCGACTACAGCTTGACCACGGGTGCGTTCACCGGCGACGTAGACGGCAATGCGACCGCGTCGCGAACCGTGTCGATCATTCCGCTCCGCGTCAGCAAGACCGCCCCGGGCGAGATGCTGCGTGGTGTTCACGGTGCAGGTACCGCGGGCGAGATCTACACCATCGAAGTCAGGAACAACCCGGACTACGCAACCAACAGCGTCACCCTGGTCGACGTCCTCCATCCGGGCCTCGAGTTCCTCGGCTGTGACACGTACTACTCGGCCGACAACACCACGGTCGGAGAAGAGTGGACCGGCTCCGGTCCGGTCGCCACCGGTGCCGGATGCGCTCCCACGCCGATCAGTGTCGACACCGACGGTGCCGGACAGACCATCGTCACCTGGGACCTGGGCAACCTCGCTCCGAACGCGGTCCAGACCATCACCTACCGGGCGGGCATTCCGCTGTTCGAGAACCGTCCGTTCTCCGCTCCCCCGACTGCAGCCAGCCTCGGCCAGGGCCGCAACCTCGACAACAACACGGGTGCGTCGACGGGAGAACCTGATCGAACCACCAACACCGATCCGGAGCTGCTGACAGCGCCGGAGCAGGGCCTCGACAACACGGCGACGGCCACCGGCATCTACACGCCGACCGGTGCCGCGGCCAGCGACTCGGACACCCACGTCGTCGAGTCAGAAGACCTGATCATCACCAAGTCGATGAGCGGCACGCTCACCCAGGGCAGCACCGTGGTGAGCACGCTCACGATCAGCACCTCGGAGTATCGCGACTTCACCGATCTCGTGATCCGTGACCTCATGCCGTCCGCCCTGTGTTTCCTCGGTGGGTCAGACGTCCCCAACCCGGGTGGGAGCGATTGGCGAACAACGGATTGCCCCGGCGCCGGTATCGATCCAGTCGACGATCAACGGAACCCCTGTGAACGTTGCCTCCGTTCGCGAGATCGACAGCGGCGGCCCCTACGGCTCCGGGCGATTCGAGCTCGTGTGGGACTCTGTCGGCACGAGGAGTGCGCTGGCGAACCTCGACGCCGACCAGTCGATCACCATCGCCTACTCGAGCGTCGTGCGCGAGTTCTATCGCGGCGGCGGCGCTCAGCTCCTCGGCGAGCCGGTCTTGGCCGGCGACTCGGTTTCCAACGGGGCGGAGGTCGCTGGTCCTGACACGGTGTCGGCCTTCCGCCCTGGCCTCATCGCTGACCCGGTCGACGCTGATGGGGGCATCGACGGCGACACCACCAGTGCGTCGATCGCGAACGCTCTCCCGACGTTGAACAAGCGGGTGTCGGCCAAGGCCGGTCCGTTGCTGGACGGTTCGTCTGTCACCGGAGCAGTCTGCGACACCGACTACGCGTCGATCACGTGGGTGGAGGGCGACCCGACACCCGAGGGTGGCTTCGGGCCAGGCGACATCGTCTGTTTCGAGCTGGGTGCATCCTTCCCGGCGAGCGTCGACTTCGAGGGTGTGCAGATCCAGGACATCCTCCCGGTCGGTCACACCTACGTCACCGGTTCGGCCGCCCGGGTCACGACGATCGACACGATCTCGGCCACCACGGTCACCGAAGCACCGAACCTCGTGACCTTCGAGGTCAGCGGCGACGGCAACGTCGAGGCGACGGGCAACGAGTTCCGCTGGGTCATCGCGGCCCGCATCACCGACAACACCGACGGTGAAGCCAACGACATCAACGCCAACCTCGAGAAGATGGTCCACAACAACAACGGCGGACTGGTGTACCAGTTCCGGGATCAAGCAGCCGTGGAGTGGACCGAGCCCGAGGTGCGAATCGCCAAGGGCGTGGCCGACGTCAACGGCGGGGCCGCCAATCCAGCCGATTTCGATGGCTCGCTGATCGGCGGATCGACCCGTGTCGAGGTGGCCGGCGGTGACGTCGTCGGATTCCGGGTCGACGTGTGGAACGAAGGCAACACCGATGCCACGTCGACCGAAGTCCAGGACATTCTCCCGACTGGGCTCACGTGTTCCGAGGTCAGCAACATCCTCCCCAGCACTTCACCGTCGTCGCCTCCTGTGCCGGCCGGCGTGATCACGTGGACCGGCCTCACGGTGGACGCATCGACCGGTGCCGGTGACCTCGTGCCGGACGACGAGGACAGCGCACCGATCACGCTCACCTACGACGTCACGATTCCGGCTTCGGTCGACCCCGACCCAGGACTACGTCAACACCGCAGGTGTCGCGTTCTACCAGGCGGGCACGAACGAGACGGGACTGTACGACTACTACCCGGCCGACAACATCGATCCGGCCAACGCAACGCAGCGAGAACACCGACGCAGCAGACGACCAGGCCTTCTTCGACACGCCGGCACCGACGGTCGACCAAACTCCAGCGCTCTGCCATCGGCGAGGCCGGCAACGCTCAGAATGCCGCGCTCCTCGGCTCGGCCGATCAGGCCACCATCGGGGAGATCATCCAGTACCAGATCACGGCGACCGTTCCCGAGGGAACGACGGTCTACAACGCCGAGATCCGCGACGTCCTGCCCGCCGGCCTGTCCTACTTCTCCGGTAGCGGCCTGTTCGCCGGCACGGTCTCGAACCTCCAGCCGACCGTCACCAGCCCGACCGGGACCGCGGCGCTCACTGTCGGCACTGTCGTCAACTCGAGTGGCACGGTGACCTACGCACTGCCCGATCCGTACACCAATGCCGCCGCCTCCGGCGACGACTCGGTGACGATCACCTTCTACGCCCAGGTGAACGACACGATCGGCAACCAGGCCGATCCCACCGCCACCTCATTCGACAACCGAGGCCGGTTCGACTGGGAGGACGCCGCGGGCAACAACCGTCCGGACGCACTCAGCAGCATCACCCAGACCCGTGTCGTCGAGCCGAATCCGGTCATCGTGAAAGATCACACGGTGCCGGCCGGCAGCGTCAGCGCTCCCGGCGCCACCATCACCTACCGCATCACGGTGACCAACCCGACAACGGCCACCAACGTCTCGGTCGCTCACGACGTCACGATCGTCGACGACGTACCGGTCGGAGCCACACCGCTCGGTGCCGGCGCTGTCCCCGTGTCGGCCAACGGCCAAGTCGTGCCCTCCACCGGTGTCAGCCCAGCCGGGACCTTCGACGGCATCTGGTCCGAGACCAATCGAACCATCACGTGGACCCCGACGGACTGGTCGGCCCTCGACGCCATCGAACCCGAACGGCACCGCCCGTTTCACCTATCAGGCCGAGGTCGATGATCCAGCCATCGCCGCTGCGAACCTGGTGAACACCGCAGACCTCACGGCGTACAGCCTCGATCAGAACGTGCTGCCGACCGACGACCCGAACGAGGGTGACACCCGCACCTACACCGACAGCGACACCGACCTCATCATCGTGCCGCTGGCCGACATCGTGAAGGACATCGAGCCGTTCAATGCCGGGGACCCGACGGACGACCGGGCCACGGCGACGGTCGGCGAGCCGATCGACTACGAAGTCACGGTCACGGTTCCTGCCGGAACCGCAGCGTACGACGCGACCATCTTCGACGACCTGCCGACCCGGCTCGAACTCGACAGTTTCGGATCGATTGCCGTGACCAGCGGCTGCGAGGTGCTCGACTCCTCCACCGGCCTGTCCACGGGTACCCCCTTGGTCCCTGGCGACATCGAGACGCTGAATCCGAACGGCGGCGATGCCTCCGTGCTCGCATGGTTCGTCGGTGACATCTATTCCAACGCCGGCTGCTCGATCACGGTCGCCGTACACGACCCACGTCACCGACGTCGCCGCGGCCGGCGACTCGGTGACCAACCAGGCCACACTCACCTGGAACGACACCGACCAGGTCGTGAGCGACACGCCGGCCTCCTTGCCCGCCGGCTACGACAGCCCCACATCGCCTTCCTGGACCGTCGACGCCGGCCCCACATCCGAGACCTTCACCGTCGTCGAGCCGCAGCTCGAGATCGACAAGGACGTTTCCGAACTCTCGGGCGCCGCGCTGGTCAATCCCGTGTGTGACACCGTCACCGGCAACGCGGCCGACAACGACGGCCTTGCGACCAACGGTTGCGACACCAGCGCTGGTGAGCAACTCCGCTACACCGTTGACGTCCGCAACGAGGGCACGAGCCCTGCGCACGATGTCACCTTCGTCGACCTCGTGCCGGCCGGCCTGACCCCGCTCCAGACCGTCGGTGGTGCTTCCGCCACGACGACCGGCCAGACCATCACCGGCAACAGCGGCTCGATCGGCACGTGGAATCAGACCGCCCGCACGATCACCTGGACCAACGCCGGCCCGATCGGCGTCGCCGCCTCGGTCACCGTCGACTACGACGCCGTGGTCGATGCATCGAACGATCTGCAGCGGGGCGAAGATCTCACGAACACCGCTGACGTCGACACCTACTTCAACTTCTCCAGCGCCGAACGCGCCTCGATCGTGGGAACGAACCCGGCCAACGACGACATCCCCACCTATGGCAACGGCACCGGGGCGACCCGTGGTGCCGTGACCCCGGACGCAGTCACCGTGGAGATGCACTTCCCGCAACTGAGCGTGGTCAAGAGCGCCACCACCGGTCAGAACACCGCAGACGTACGACTCGACCAGTCCTTCTCGTGGACCATCGTGGTGACCAACACCGACCTGGTGGCTCCGGCCTTCAACGTCGACCTCGTCGACGTGTTGCCCGTCGGTTGGACCTACGACGCCAACTCCGCCCTGATCACCACGCCGTACAGCGGTGGCCCGACGGCCGTGGAGCCGACATCGTGTTCCGCCGACACCGGCGTCTGCGGTGACGCTCCATCGCTGAACACCGAGACCCTCTCCTGGCCGAACGTGATCATCGGAAGCGTTCAACCGCTCGACCCGGGCCAGACCATCACGCTCACCTTCACGGCTACGCCTCAGTCGGCCGCTCTGACGCCGGACCAGGCCACTGGTGAGTCCTACACCGGTCCGACGAACGGCCACACCAACAGCGTGACCGTCACCGGTGAGGATGCGACCGGCTCTCCGAGCTGTTGCGACCCGGACGGTGCCGGCGCCGACGCCGCCCGAGGAGTACACCGACACCGACACCGCCGAGGTCTTCATCGCTCGGGCCGACATCGCCGTCGACAAGGCGATCACCCCGATCGACGTCGACAGCGACCCTGTCAACGGGCCGTACTGGTTCGGCTCGTATGTGAACTACACGATCACCGTCGAGAATCAAGGCCCGGACGCGGCCAGCGGTGTGACCGTGTCCGACATCCTGGACCCGGCCTCGCTCGAGTTCGACTCCGTGGTGAGTGTCGACCAGGGAACGTTCGACGACACGACCAACATCTGGACCGTCGGAGCCATCCCGAACGCAGCAAGCCGCCAGATCGTCCTCCGGACCCGACTCGTCGGTCTCGGATCGGTCACCAACATCGCTCAGAACGCAGCGTCCGATCAGTACGACTCGGACTCGACGCCGGGCAATGACGTTGCCGTCGAGGACGACCAGGACTCGGTCACGATCGTGGTCGCGCCGACCAGCCTCGGCGACTTCATCTGGCTCGATCTCAACAGCGACGGTGTCCAGGACGGCACCGAACCGGGCATTCCCGGTGTCGAAGTGGACATCACCTGGAACGACCCCGCCACCGGCGCACCCCAGAGCTACACCACTGTCACCGGATCCGATGGTTCCTATGGCGTTCCACTGGCGGTCGGTCTCCCGGCCGAGACCGACATCACCGTGACCGTCGACGTGGCGAACTCTCCGAACCTCGTCGGTCTGGTTCCCACGTTCGATCGTGACGGCGGGCTCGACGACACCGCTGTCGACCAGATCGCCACCGGCGATCAGGCGCTCCCGAGCGGCGCGCTCGCCGACCTCGCCTACGACTTCGGTTACAACGGCGACCAGACCCTCGGTGACAAGATCTGGTGGGACCAGGACAACTCGGCCGATGCCTCCAACGGAGTCGGCGAACCCGGTGTGCCCGCGGTCGACGTCACCGCCACCTGGTACGGGTGGGACGGACTGCTCGGTACCGGTGACGACGTGGACTTCGTCGACACCACCGATGCGGCCGGCGACTATCTCTTCCAGAACATGCCCGCCGGCGACTACCGAGTGGTGGTCGACACGGGTGACCTGCCTTCGGGCCTCACCGTGCAGACCTTCGATCTCGACGGCACGGGCACGGCCGACACCGCCACACTCACGCTCGACCCGAGCGAGACACAGCTCGATGTCGACTTCTCCTATCGCGGCAACGGCACGATCGGCGACACCGTGTGGTTCGACCACGACGGCAACGGAGCCATCGGCACCGGCGAGCCGGGGATCGGTGGTGTCACCGTGACCCTCGTGTGGGAAGGCGGCGACGGGATCGCCGGCACCAGTGACGACGTCACCATGACGACGACCACCGCGGCCGACGGAACCTATCTGTTCGAGCGGTTGCCGCAAGGTGACTTCTCGGTCACCGTCGATGACACGACCCTGCCGGGCAACATGACGCAGACCTTCGACGACGACGGCGTCGGCACAGGACACACCTCGGCGACCACCTTGACCGCCGGCGTGCCGAATGACCTCGATCAGGACTTCGGCTACCGAGGCCTCGGCTCCATCGGCGACACCGTCTTCTTCGACGTGGACGGCGTCGAGACAGACGGTCTCCTCGACGTCGGCGACGCAGCGATCGGGAACGTCCGGGTCACCGTCGTGTGGGCCGGCGCCGATGGCGTGGCCGGCAACGGCGACGACTTCAGCTTCACCGACACCACCGACACATCGGGCAACTATCTGGTCACCGACCTTCCTCACGGCACCTACACGGTGACGGTCGATGACACCGATCTGCCTGCAGGGCTCACCGGCCAGACCTATGACAGCGACGGCGTCGGCACGGCCCACACCTCGGCGACGACGCTCGACGGGACGAACCCGAACGATCTCCTCCAGGACTTCTCCTACACGGGCGAGACCACCGGTCTCATCGGCGACACCGTGTGGTTCGACGCCAACGCTGACGGCATCGAGGACGCAGCCGAGGTCGGATTCTCCGGCGTCGACGTGACGCTGCTGTGGTTCGGGCCCGATGGCATCGAGGGCAACGGCGATGACGTCAGCCAGTCGACGATCACCGACGGCAACGGCCAGTACCTCTTCGACAACCTGCCAGAGGGTGAGTTCCGGGTCACGATCGACCCCGCCACGCTTCCCGCTGGGCTGACCCAGACAGCCGACTTCGATGGCACGGCAACGAGCGACACATCACTGGTGACACTCGACACGCTCAACCCATCCAACCTGGATCAGGACTTTGGTTACACCGGCGTCGGATCGCTCGGTGACACCGTCTGGCTCGATCTGGACGCTTCCGGTACGGCAACGATCGACACCGGCGAGCCGGGCATCCCGGGCGTCGACGTGATCATCGTGTGGACGAACCCTCAGGGTGCGGACATGACGTTCACCGTCACCACCGACAGCGACGGCATGTATCTGTGGCCCTCGGCCCCGTACGGGGACTTCACGATCACCGTCGACACCGCCACCCTTCCGGCCGCCATGGTCCAGACCTACGACGACGACGGCCTCGGAACGGCCGATACGTCGCCGGCAACCCTCGATGGGGCGAACCCGGACGACCTCGATCAGGACTTCAGCTACCGAGGAACGGGCTCTCTCGGTGACACGGTCTGGCAGGACGATGACGCCGACGGTGCCATCGATGCGGCCGAAGACCTGCTCGACGGTGTCACTGTCGTGCTGGACTACAGCGATCCGGGCTCCGGAATCACGTTCACGATGTCGACGGTCACCGCCGGTGGCGGCATCTACACCTTCGACAACCTCCCGGCCGGTGACTACACCGTCTCGGTCGATCCCAGTACCTTGCCCATCGGCTTGGCACCAGTCTTCGATCTCGACGGAACGGCAACTGCCAACACGGCCGATGCCGCTCTCGGTGCGGGAGTCTCACGAATCGACGTGGACTTCGGCTATCAGCCACAGACCGATCTGGCCATCGACAAGTCACACGTCGGCGACTTCGCCGTCGACTCCGATGACGACGGGATCTCCAACCTCTGGACGATCGCGGTGACGAACCTCGGACCGGCCACCGCTCAAGCTCCCGTGGTCATCAGCGACACACTGCCGGCCGGCATCACCTATGTGAGTTCGGTCGGTTCGGCCTGGGACTGTTCGATCACCGGACAGGACATCTCCTGCACCCTGGTCGACGGCGTCGGTGCCGACACGTCGCTGGCGGCGAACGCCACCGCTTCGGTTGACATCGTCGTCGAGGTGGACGCCTCCGCTGCACCAGGAGTGACCAACACGGCAACGGTGAGCACCTCGACGGTCGACCCGAATCCGGACAACGACAGCGATGACGACCCGACGGACGTGCCGCTTTCCGTGCTCACGATCGACAAGTCCGTCGATGGCGATGTGAATCAGAGTGGGCGAGCCGTCTACGTGGTCACGGTCACCAACACCGGGCCATCGGCAACGCGGGGTGACGTCGTGATCTCCGACTCGCTGCCGTCCGGCCTCAGGTTCGTCAGCGCCACGTCAGACGTGGAGACGGCGAGCTGTGTGTTCGCTGAGGGAACCGTCACCTGCACCCATGCTGACGCCATGGCCATCGGCGATACATGGTCGGTTCGAATCACGGCAGATGTCACGGCTCTGGCCGGAGCGTCGATCGTGAACGTCGGACAGGTCAGTGGCGGTAACGAGGTGAACGGACTGCCATCGACTGCTCCGATCGTGTCCTCCGCCGACGACCTCGCGATAGCCACGGTTGGTACGCCGCCCGGCCTCCTCGCCTACACCGGAACAGAGGCCGGCAGGCTGGTCATCGCATCGCTGACCCTGCTCACGCTCGGCGCCGGCATGGTCATGCTGTCCCGCCGCCGTCGCACGGCCTGACCCTGCACAGCCTGACCCTGCACAGTCTGACCCCGGCCCCCGGGGTCACAATTGGAACGGATACACGGCACCCAGCCCGAGTAAAGTCGTGAGTTCGTCGAGCGCTCTGTTGTTCTCGTCGGCGATGTCGGGGTCGGCGAGATCGTCGAGGGCCAATTCGTCCCGGTAGTGGGCGTCGACCCATGCTTCGAGTTGATCGAGCCGCTGGTCGTCGACCAGAACTCGGGGCGCAGCCGACGCCAACTCGTCGTCGGTCATGACCACCCGGAGACGCAGGCACGCCGGACCGCCGCCGTTGCGCATGCTCTCTCGTAGATCGAGGGTCGACACCGCCGCAATGGGGTGGCCCTCGTCGGCGATCACACGATCGAGGAATCGCCTGGTCGATTCGGTCTCGGTGACCTCGACCGGCGCGATCAGGATCATGGTTCCGTCCGGCTGCGAAACGAGCTGTGAATTGAAGAGGTAGGACGAAATGGCGTCGGCGAGGGGGACCTCGGACTCGGCCACCTCGAGCAGCCTGAACCCCGGGACGGCAGCGCGGAGTTGGTCGAACAGGTCCTGGCGATGCTCGAACGCTGCTTCGTGGGTGAACAGGACGTTCTCGTTCACGACCGACACCACATCGTTGTGGAACGCACCGGCGTCGATGGCCAGACCGGATTGGCGGGCGTGGATCACACTGCCGGGATGGTGGCAGTGGCTCCGACTGATCAACTCGCCGGCAAGGCGCGTCTGGCGACGGGGGAATCCATTCGTGACCACCGGGTCGTCACTGTCGCGCCCATGGACGAAGAAGTGGATGCCGGGGGAGCCGTGGGCGGTGCAGAACCGACCATGGTTCGCCGCTCCTTCGTCGGCGAAGACCGCAGCCGAGGGCAGCGCCGGATGAATGACGAAGTGGTCTCCATCGTGGAACATGGCGGTGAGGATTCGTTCGGTCTGGTGATGCTCGAAGGATCGATGTGCCGTCGACGACAGGTTGGCCGGGGTGAGGTGGACGCGACCGTCGGTGGCGTCGAGCGATGGCGTGACCGTCGCCGCGTTGGCCGCCCACATCGACGACGCTGACGACAGGATCGGGACGAGCCGAGCGTCTTGCCGCGCGACGTCGGCGATCGACGCCCCGGGGGCAAAACCAAGCCGTTCGAGCACCATCGGATCTGGCCGCTGCTGCGGCGGCACGACACCTTGGGCAACGCCGAGATGATGGAGGTGGCGCATCTTGGCGAGTCCCTGGAGCGCAGCCCGCCGCGGGCTCGAGACCGAGCCGGCGTTTCCCATCGATGCTCGGTTGCCGAGCGACAGACCGGCGTAGTTGTGGGTCGGGCCGACCAGACCATCGATGTTGACCTCGAGCGCGCCCGTCATGGCCTTGTCTGCTCGCCGGCGGTCGTGTCGCCGATCTCGGCAACGGCAAGGAGCGCGCCGGCGGCGACCCCGAGCGCTTCGGCGTCCTCTGCAGTGACACCGAAGGTCTCGGGAGAGCTGACATCGACCGATGCTCTGATCACACGAAAGTCCTCGACTGCGGTCACCGCAACGAAGCTCGAGTGAGGCTCAGCGGGCTTGCCTGTCGTCAACCGAAGCCGGCCTCGGCGCCTCGTCCGTCCGGTTGCCGTGTCCGCGGTCTCAGCGACGAGTGTGGGCCCACCGTCGACGGGGTCGTACATGCCGTTGGGTCGAAAGCCCTCGCGCATCAGCACTCGGAAGGCAGGCAAGGACGCTTGGTTGACGGGCCCGAGCGAGTCGAGCACCTCTGCGGTCACCGGTCTGCGGTGGCCGACGAGGTCGCCGAGTCTCGTCGGATCATCGGCCACTGCCCGCTCTGCTTCCACCGAGGTCAGCCATGCCGGAGCAAAGTGGTGGCCGAAACACTGCCAGAACGGCGCCGACCCGTCGTCGTCGAAACGACCCCGGACATGCGAGGCCACGGTCGACGGGATCTGGCGATGTACCTGATGCAGAAACATGCAGCGCCCGCGCGAGAGCAGCGTGCCGAAGCCTTTCCCTCTGGCGTTCGGGGCCATGAAACTCGAGTTGAGCTCGGTGCGGGTCCAGGGCGCCGAGAAGCTGGCCATGTCGAGTCCGAGCCCATCGCGACTCGTCACGACCCGAACTGCGAGATTCGGTACGGCCTGTTTGAAGGTCACGCCGCTGAGCCCGAGAGGCCGGCCGTCGGTCGCGTTCACCAGGATGAACAGCAGGCTCGCGTGGTCGCCGTCGTCGAGTCCGAAGGTGTCGGCCGCGAGATCGGACAACACGGAGGTCGATTGGACGCAGGCCGCCTCGGCGGCGTCGTGGGACCTCGGCAGGGCCGTCATGCCGAGAAGGTCGCTGCCGGCCGACTCGAGCAACGACCAGACTCGATCTGCGTCCTGTGGCCGAACGAGACGGAGCACAGGTGCGAGTTGGGGCTGCTTCTTTCCCCGCGTTGTCACGCCTGCTCTGCTTCTGAGCGAGCGTGGGCTCGTCTGATCACCTCGACGATGACTGCGGCTCGGTCCGGGACGCTCGCCACGTCGGCGAACTCGTTGATGCCGTGGATGCCGCCGCCCACGATGCCGAGACTGTCGACGTTCGGAAGTCCGGCTGCTGCCAGATCGTTCCCGTCACAACACCCGCCCGTGTCCTCGGCCTCGATGCTCAAGCCGATCGATCCGGCCGCCTCCGCCACATCGGAGAGGAGTTGATCGATCGCCGGTGTCCGAACCTTCGGCGGGCGTGATCCGGTCCAGGTGAGGTCGACCTCCAGAGGCGAAGCGGCCACAGCCTCGCTGAACCGTCGCTGCACCCACTCCTGCGCCTCGGCATCGGCGACCCGCATGTTGTAGCTGGCGATCGCGAAGTCGGGCACGACGTTCAGGGGGCCCCCACCCGAGATCTTGCCGGTGTTGACCGTCACCCCCGGATGTTCGTTGAGCTGCTCGAGAGCGATGACGAGTTCGGCCAGCGCCTTGATCGCCGAACGGCCCTCATGATGGGCTCGCCCGACGTGAGCGGCGACGCCGCGGACGACCGTGTGGGCGGTGAGCGTGCCCTTCCTGGCACCGGCGACACCGCCGGACGGCAGAGACGGTTCGAAGCCGATACCCAGATCGCATCGTTCGGCTGCGGCCCGCAAGAGCGGCTTGGAACTGTTCGACCCGATCTCTTCATCCGAGACGACGAGGAGCTCCCAGCCGATGTTCTCGGCCCACGGTGATTCGTCGAGCACCCGAGCGACCTCGGTGGCCAAGACAAGGCCGCCCTTGCAGTCGGCCACGCCCGGACCGGCCAACCGGTGCCCGTCGACGGTGACGGTCTGGAAGGGATGGTCGATCGGGAAGACCGTGTCGAGGTGTCCGAAGAGACACACCTGGAACGGGGCCCCAGGTCGGTTGCGGACGTGGAGCGCATCGCCCATCGGGGCCGCGGTCGTGGTTCCATCCGGTCCCATGACCTGCGCGTCAGGCACCGTCAGGTGTTCGATGGTCGCCGGCCGAAGTGTCGAAACGATCTCTGCCAGGCGGGAGCCGACGCGATTGACCCCGTCGATGTTGAACGAGCCCGAATTGATCTCGCACAACGCCACGATGTCGGCGGTGACGTGGTCGAGCCGGCCCCCGATGGTGTTTCGCACCGCATCGAGATCCACTGAGAGTGAGGACATGGTCGTGTCAGTCTCGCAGACCGGAGCCCGGTTTCGGAACAAATCGTGGTGTTGTCTCCCGATAGGCCGGATAGTCCGGATAGTGCTCCATCAGTCGTTGTTCCTCCCACGATGACTTGGCGTAGAAGAACGCGATCGCGACCACCCCGACAACGAGGCTGAGCCACCGTCCCGAACCGACGACGAGACCCAGTACGACCAGCAGGACACCGGTGTAGACGGGGTGGCGCACATACCGATAGAAGCCGGTGGTCACGAGCCGGCCCCCCGCCTTCGGGACCGGAGTTGGTGTCAGGAGTCGGCCGAGACCGCCCGCCGCCACCGCCCCGATCAGCAGGCCGACGATCACGAGACCCGTGGCGAAGATCTCCACCCACCGTGGCGTTGGCCAGTCGTCGGCGCCGTCGAGCGCGATCAGCGTGACCAGCACCAGAGCCTGTAGGGCGACCCATCCCCACCCGATGATCGACTGCGACCGAAGCGCGGGGATCGATACACGAGGCGACACGTTGGCATCATGACATGGCGCAGGACGCGTTCGTTCGCGAAACTTCGCCGATGTCGAACCACCGCCAACTCACCGGACTGCCGACCGTCCGGCTCGATCGAATCGGACTCGACCTGGCCGATGCGCTCGACGAAGCCGGTTGTTGCGTCGTGGAAGACGCCGCCGCTCCCGAGGTGATGCGGTCGATCGCAGACGAACTCGGCGCGTTCATGGATCGAGCGTCGACCGGTGCGAGTGACTTCGAGGGGCATCGCACTCGCCGCCTCGGTGCACCGCTGCCTCGTTCGGCCACCTTCCGGTCGATCGCTCTGCATCCTGCGGTGGTTCTGGCCGGCAACCATGTGTTGGGCCACGCCAGCAGTTGGCGGTTCTCCGCCGCCGAGTACATCGAGATCGGACCGGGCGAGGTGGGCCAGCGCATCCATCGCGACCAGTGGAAATACGACATGGTGGACTTCGATGTCGAGGTCGAGTTGAACGGCATGTGGGCGGTGACGGACTTCACCGAGGCCAACGGGGCCACGCGGATCGCTCCTGGATCTCACCTCTGGGGAAACCGGGAGAAGGTCGATCGCAGCGAGACGGTGCCGGCCGAGATGTCGCAGGGTTCACTGCTGCTCTACACCGGGACCGTCTATCACGGAGGCGGCGACAACACGTCCGAAACCTGGCGGAGCGGACTCTCGCTGCAGCATGGGGTGGGGTGGCTGACGCAGTCGACCAATCAGTTCCTCGAGTGCCCTCCGGCCGAGGTGCAGAGCTGGCCGGATGAGCTGCTCAGGTTCGTCGGATACGCCAAGGCGGGGAACGGTCTGGGTTATTGGCGAGACAGCGAAGACCCGCTCAGCGCAGTCCACCCCGATCGCGACTTCGAGCGAGGTTGGGCCACGGTCCGGCCGTGACTCGACCCGGCGAGCTCTCGCGCTAGCGGGACCTGAGTTGCACGGAGAGCGCAACGAGAATCAGGACGAACGACGCAGCTGCCATCTGGGGGATCGTGGCGAATCCGAGAGCGTCGACCCACTTCGCCGAACAAGGATTGAGCAGATCGCACGACGTCGACTGGTCGGGTCGGAGCTGGATCTGGATGTGGTAGATCGAGAACCCGAGACCGATCGCGGCCAGGACGATGCCGTACAGCGCGATCTCACGCTGCTTGCGGATCGCGGCCAACGGCAGGATGAACGCCAGCGGATACATGAAGACTCGCTGTACCCAGCACATCTCGCATGGAATGAAGTCGGCGACCTCGGAGAAGTAGAGGCTGCCTGCGGTGGCGCTGACGGCCACCGCAGCGGCAGCGACGAGACTCCAACGACGGTAGAAGCCCTGTGCGTGCGGGTGGAAGACGACCAGCGAAGGTGGCGAGCAAGGCCATCAGGAGAATGATGGCGAACACCGTGGCGACGTCTGGAGCATTCATCGGGTCAGTATCGCCGTTCCGCACCGCCCTGCGGTGGCAGGTCGAGGCGGAGGCGGATCAGGCCGTGGTGCGCCGTTGGGTTGCGACCATGGCGGCACCCGCCGCCATGATGATGGCGCCCAGGCCGAGGATCAGGCCCGTGCTGCTTCCCGTGGCGGGAAGCGACGTCGTCGTCGGCCCGGCAACCTCTTCGCCCGCCGTGGTCGGTGGCAGCCGTGGTCGGTGCAGCGGTGGTCGGTGCGGCCGTGGTCGTCGGAGCTTCCGTGGTTGTCACGGTGGGACCGGCGACCTCGCCCCCGGTGGTGGTCGTGGTGCTGTCCGGCTCGGTGGTCGACGGGGTGTCGCAGGGGGTGCCGTCTGGGTTGGTGGTGACGCCGGGGTCGCCGCAGGTGGGCTCTTCGCAGGGGGTGCCGTCTGGGTTGGTGGTGACGCCGGGGTCGCCGCAGGTCGGGCTCTTCGCAGGGGGTGCCGTCTGGGTTGGTGGTGACGCCGGGATCGCCGCAGGCGGGTGTGTCGCAGGGGGTGCCGTCTGGGTTGGTGGTGACGCCGGGGTCGCCGCAGGCGGGTGTGTCGCAGGGGGTGCCGTCTGGGTTGGTGGTGACGCCGGGGTCGCCGCAGGTCGGCCCGCTCACGTCACCGTCGAAACAGAAGGTGACCTCGTGGGCGAGCACGCTCTGGGGTGTGCCATCGCTCGGGAGGTCGGGGCGGTGATGGGCACGAACGGCAACGACGGGGGCCGAGAGCACGGTGGTTCCCAGCGAACCGACCCATTCGGCGAACACGAGCTCGTCTGGGACATCACCGGTCGTCTCCGATGTCGCAACGACGCTGCCGTCGGCGGCGAGGAACTCGACTTCGTACTTCTCGGACGACTGTACGACTCGACGCGGGTGGGTATCCGTCCGGGCTCGGGCCGACGGAATGGTGATTTCACCGGCCGGCAACGACACAGCAATGGCGGTGGTGCGATCAGCTCGTCCGACGATGAGCTTCTGACCGGCGAAGTCGACGGTGACGCAGGTCGCCTCGGTCGCAGTCTGTGCGTGCACGGCTGGCAGGAAGGCTGTGGTCGACACCACGATCCCGATCAGTGCAGCAAAAGCCGCCATCATTCGAAGACCTACGCGCATCAACACACCACCTCGTTCAGGATGATGCCCACGCTCACCATCGCCCACTTCCGTGTCGCCGGAGTGTAAAGCGTCACATCCCCGTCGAAACCCGACAGTGGATTCTCCGAGAGAACCTTCCTCGAATGCCACGGAGAACGGCCGCACCATCACTCGATGTCCGGTCTTGGTCACTGCTCGTTGCCGAACGGGCACGGGTGGTGGGCGATCGAATCGGCTCGTCCTTGGCGGCCTGACTAGGGTCGGTGCATGGCAGACGACCCCACGTTCCACGACGACATCGAGGGTTATGCCGGGGCGCTGAGCTACCGAGCGGGGGAGACCGTCGAACTCCATGTGTCGTGCAAAACCGACACGTTCGATCTGCTGATCGAAAGATGGGGGAGCAGCAGAGTCGTCGTGCACGAGGACTCGGGACGGCCAGGCGAGTTCGTCTCGCCTCCCGCCGACGCCGACGCCAACGGGTGCGGCTGGCCGGCATCTGTGCGGATTCCGATCGGGGCGGACTGGGTCTCCGGCTTCTACCTCGTCACCTTGACGGCGGTCGGGGCGCCGGCCGAACGCTCGGTCGCCCACGCCGGTTTCGTCGTGAGGCCATCCGAACGCCGGGCCCGCGCCCTGCTCGTCCTCGCCACCAACACCTGGAACGCCTACAACAACTGGGGTGGTGCGAGCCTGTACACCGGCGGTACCCAGGTGTCGTTCCAGCGTCCTTTCGGGCGAGGCATGTTGTGCCGCCCCGAAGTCGACCGCGACGACCGCAAGGCCCGGCCGGCACGATGGGGCGAGGAGTTCGATGTCGACGGCGAACTCTTCCAGGCCTACCGGCTCGCCAACAACTATCCGCCGGCCATCGGATCCTCCGGTTGGTTCACGTTCGAACGGCGATTCGTCGAATGGGCAGAAGGCTCTCGGTTTCGAGTTCGACTACGCCGTCTCGACCGATCTCGAACGTGGCTCGCACGTGCTCGATGGTTACGACCTCGTGCTCGGGGTCGGCCACGACGAGTACTGGTCGGCCCCCCAACGCGACGCCGTCGAGGCATACGTGGCCGCCGGCGGTGACTACGCGAGCTTCTCCGGGAACACGATGTTCTGGCAGGTCCGGATCGAGTCGGCGGGCGACACGGGTGGAACCACGATGGTCTGTCACAAGTACGCAGCCCACGAATCGGATCCGGTCATCGCCGCAGGGCATCCGGAGGCCATGACCGGCATGTGGTGCGACCCTGTCGTTGGTCGTCCGGAATGGTCATTGCTCGGTGGCGGGTCGGCGTGGGGTCTCTACTACCGCTTCGGCGCCGGCGTGGCCCGCGGGTCTGGAGGGTTCACGGTCTATCGAGACGATCACTGGCTGCTTGCGGGCACCGGCCTTCGCTACGGCGACCAGCTCGGGTCCAAACACGGCGCCGTCGGCTACGAGACGCTGGGATGCCCCATCCAGTTCGACGACCACCAGCTGCCGGTGGCGAAACCGTTGGCCGGGCTACCGGAGGACATCGAGATCGTTGCGTTCAGCCCGGCCTCGAACATCGGCATGGGTGAATACCCGAAATCGATCTCGGCGCTGAGCGACCAGGGTGATCTGGAGTTCATCGCCGAGCGACTCTTCGGCCGACAAGACGACGACTCCCTGGCCAGAGTGCGCCACGGCAGCGCCGTCATGCTCGTCTGTCGGCCGTTCGGAACAGGCGGCGGCGAGGTGGTCACGGTGGGGACCACCGACTGGGCGTTCGGGCTGGCCGATGACGACGGCGTCTCCCGGGTCACCCAGAATGTGCTCGAGCGCTATCTGACGTGAGAGCGGTCAGCTGACGATGCGGGAGCGTCTCGTCAGCTGGTCAGGTGTTTGCCTCTCGAATCGCGGTGCGCATCGCGCTCGATGTAGCGGGTGGTGACCCGTTGCTGCAGCCGAGCGCCAATCGGTCCGGAGAGTCTGCTCAGCAACAGCGCCGGCCGTGACGCCCCCTCGATGTGGAGTTGGACGACGTCGTTGATCAGCTCGAGCCGGAAGGTCTCGTGTCCCGTCTCGGGGTGGCCGGGCAGCGTTCTGTAGGAGAAGCCGAACTCCGTCTCGGTGTCGACGACGTCGGTGATCCGGCAGGCGAAGGCGAGCGTGATGACGATGGCTCGCGTCCACATGACGACGTCTGTGCCGACAGCCAGCGGAACGGGGACCACGTGGACCCCGGCGTCGTGATGCATACGCCAGTCGACCAACACCTGACGCCCGACCTCAAAGCTGGTTCGGCCGTGTCCGACGGTCTGTTCGTACTCGAACGGTCGCAGATCGGCTTGCGATGATGTGGTCGGGTGCGCGACCGCGGCATCGGCCGCGACCTTCGCCAGGTCGGTGGCGGACGGGTTCCTCAGCCGGATCATGAGTCCAGTGAAGCCCGCCGAATGTCAGCTGACGATGCCGGCGAGTCCCGGAGTCGACGTTCCGGCGAACTTCTTGCGGCCGATCGTCAAGTAGAGGATCGGCCCGATCAGGCCGACGAACATCACGATCAGGGCCCAGACCAGACGGTCCTGGCCGGCGGCATCCCAGTCTGCCTTGGGCCGCTGGACGAGATCGACGAGCGCCCACACCATCAGGCCCAGTGGGATGAAGAGGAAGAAGACGACAACGAAGGGGACGAAGACGAGGGACATGGTGTTCCGTTTTCACTGCTGATCTCGGGATACGAGACGACTACGCGAATCGTACGCTCGGCCCATCCGGTGTCAAGAGGATGAGACGCAGTTGGCCGGATCCGGCCAGCCCCCACGTTCTGCGGAACCTCACCCCCAGAAGTGAGGGTTGAGTTCCGCAGTTCGGGGCTCAGGCACCAGCGATGTGCTCACGCGTCGGTGGCGAGCCGAGCGTGCAGATGCATGTCGTGCGGCCCGTCGGCGTGTCGATCCGACTGGCGTTTCACGCCCTCGGCGATGAAGCCGGCTCGTTCGGCCACGCGACACGATGCGGTGTTCAGCGTGGAGTGTTGGAGCTCGATCCGATGGAATCCGAATTCGTGAGCCCACGCCGTCGCCGCCACGGCAGCCCGTGAGGCCACCATCCGTCGACGGGCCATCGGCAGGATCCAGTAGGCGATCTCGGCGACGCCGTCGACCAGATCGGTGTGGAGTGCAGTGCGGCCGAGCACCGATTCGTCAGCGGTGTCGACGATGGCGAAGCTCGCCGAGCGCTCGTCGGTCCACGCCAGGAGTTGGGACTCGATCCATTCATCGGCCTGGGTGATCGTCGACATGCGTCTGGTGTGCCAGCGGATGATGTCGGGGTCGTTGAACGCGGTGAGAACGGCCGGAGCGTCCGCTCCGTGCCACGGTCGCAGGGCCAACTCATCGTCGATCGGGATGCGGGGTTGCAGTCGGTCGGCCATGGTGCCCGGCGGGATGGCGGGCGGCACCGTGATGCTCATCAAGCGATTCTGGCAGACGGGCTGCATCCGATGTCAGCGCTTTGGGTGCTCGGTCGTCTTGACGACGGCGCCGTCGCCGTCGAACGTCGTCCATGTTCCCGTCGGCCGGCCATTGGTGAATCGGCCGGAGCGCATGATCGAGCCGTCCTTGCGAAACCAGCGCCATTCCCCATGCAGCTGGCCGTTGCGCATCGACCCCTCTGCCTTGACCGATCCGTCAGCGAAGAACTCGTGACGCTTGCCGTTCGTCACCTCGGAGATCTCGGCCAGGCGGGCCTTGACGAGTTTGTGGACGACAGCGGTCGAGAGTGGTTTGTCGATGGGGAATTGGAGCGTGCCCTTGCCCGCCACCTCGACGAACGACGGCAGCCCGCTCACGCGTTCGGCAACCGATCCGCTGTGGGGGAAGTAGGAGCAGTGGGTCTTGAAACCCTCGTAGCCGGCGACCGCCTTGCCCTTGACCGTGATTGCCGGCATGCCGTACTTCATGCCTTCCTCACTATGCGGCAGAACGGTCAGCAGGGTGGAACGAAGCGAACGAAGTGTCGTGCGCTGAGGCTCGGGCAATTCGTCGAGGTGCGCGGTGACGAGCGCACTCCCGTCGGATGTATCTCGCTCGCTCGAGCGTGCGGTGGTCACCCCTGAATCGTAGATCGACAAGGCCGCTCGGGGTAGCAACCGAAGCCTCCTCGGTCCGTTGCGCCCGGCTACCGTCTGCGGCAATGACAACGACCCCCACCAGCGAGCTGTCCATCGACATCGGCCGCCTCACAGGCCGCCTCGCCGATCTGGCCGCGATCGGTGCCATCGAAGGCACCGAGGGGTGTGCCCGGCTGGCGTTGACCGACGAGGACAAGGCCGGGCGAGATCTCGTGGTCGCAGCCATGATGGAACTCGATCTCACCGTCTCGGTCGACCGGATCGGGAACATCATCGCCACCATGCCTGGCCAGATCGACGGACCGCCGGTGATGTGCGGGTCGCACATCGACACGGTCAGGACGGGCGGTCGCTACGACGGGAACCTCGGGGTGCTCGCCGGACTCGAAGTGATCGAGGTGCTGCGGACTGCGGGAATCACACCGCACCGGCCGCTTGCCGTCGGCGTCTTCACCGACGAAGAGGGGGCCCGATTCGCTCCCGACATGCTCGGCAGCCTCGTGTACGCCGGAGGTTTGCCGATCGAAGAGGCCCTGGAGATCGTCGGGATCGACGGTGCTGTTCTGGGCGAAGAGCTCGACCGCATCGGCTACTCGGGGCCTTCGCCGGTGCCCGGCCCTGCCCCTCACGCCTACGTCGAACTGCACATCGAGCAGGGCCCGGTGCTCGAGTCGGAAGGCATCACGATCGGGGCCGTCGAGGGGGTCCAGGGGATCAGCTGGCAGGAGATCACGGTGACCGGCCAGAGCAACCATGCCGGAACCACTCCCATGACGCTGCGCAAGGACCCCGGCTACGTGGCCGCTGCGTGCGTGACGTTCGTCCGTGAGCTGGCGGTGGAACTCGGCGTGCCCCAAGTCGGCACCGTCGGCCGGGTCGAGTTCGCTCCGAACCTCGTGAACGTCGTTCCGGCGACGGCGAGCTTCACCGTCGATCTCCGGAACACCGACGACGCAGTGCTTCGAGAGGCCGAGCGTCGATTCGCCGACTTCCTCGATGACACTGCCTCGGCGGAAGGATGCACGGTCGAGACCAAAGCACTCGCTCGATTCGAGCCTGTCAGTTTCGCGCCGGCCCTCGTCGACCTCGTCGAGACCACGGCAGCGCGCCTGGGCCACAGTGTGCGTCGGATGCCGTCCGGTGCAGGGCACGACGCTCAGATGATGGCCCGGCTGTGCCCGACGGCCATGGTGTTCACGCCGAGCCGGGACGGCATCAGCCACAATCCGCGTGAATACACCGCACCTGCCGACCTCGAGGCCGGCGCCAACGTGCTGCTCCACACGATGCTCGCCCTCGCTGCAGCTCCCTGATCCGCGGTCGGTGGCAGCAGGTTGTCGCGTGCGCTCCCGTTGCTGCATCATCGACGCATGAGCGAGCTGCCAGAACCGACGTTCCGCAAGACGAAGACCGAGAAGTGGGCCGTCATGGCGCCGGTTGCCACGCTGGAGGCTGCCTTGGCTGGGGACGGCAAGGTCGAGGTGCTGAAGAAGTCCGGTGATCGTTCGAGCTTCACGGTTGGGTCCCTCGGAAAGCCGTTCGAGGTCGACGGGATCGAGATGTGTTACGGCTATGCGCCCGGCGACGAGGACACCGGCGGTCGCTCCTCGGACGAACGATCGTCGACGGCCGTCTCGGGAACGGCCGGGTCGAGGCCAGCTGCGTCCTCCTCCGGCCCGGCTCCGAGCCGCGACACATCCGAGCCCCTGCCCGAATTCCAGGGAGACGACCACTGGGGCGACGAGTTCTGAACCCGATTCTGGGGTTCGTCCGACGCAGGTGCGAGCTCCGGCGAGTTTGTACTCTGTCGCCATGACGATTGCCGATGCAGGTCAGCCCGCCGCCGCCCAGCACACCAGGGGACTCGCCATCTTCGGCGAGTTCGACCCGGCCGGCCGGTCTTCCTACGACAATGCGGTGGGCCGGTTCCGGGAGAACAACATCGTGCTGCCGACCTTCGCTCAGCTGCGAGACCCCTCGACCATCCCGTCGTCGATCGTCGAGCAGCTCGGCGGCGTCGAGAAGGATGCCGCCGATCCCCGCAATCTCTTCCGGGTGCACTGGTACAACGAACATGCCGATGCGCCGGGCGACAACTTCCCCGGTCTCGTCGATGTTCCCACCCACATCGAGCTGCCGAAGGAGCTGACCGGCGTCGATGCCCGCATCGTCCTTGCGTTCGGGAACCGCTTCCCGATGATCAGGGCCCACAAGGTCCTTGCTGCGTATTCGTGCCTGGTCGCCCGTCTGGTGACTGGCCGTTTCGACCCGACTCGGCATCGGGCGATCTGGCCGAGCACCGGGAACTACGCGAGGGGTGGCATCGCCATCTCCAAGATCATGGGTTGTCGTGGCGTCGCGATCCTGCCGGAGGGCATGAGCCGCGAGCGGTTCGAGTGGCTCGAGCGTTGGACCACCAATCCGGACGAGGACGTGATCAAGACCTTCGGCACCGAGAGCAACGTGAAGGAGATCTACGACGCATGCAACGAGCTGGAGAAGGATCCGACCAACGTCATCCTGAACCAGTTCAGCGAATTCTCGAATCACCTCGGGCACTACGCGGTGACCGGGCCCTCGCTGGCGAAGGTCTTCGAACATGTCACCGCGAACCAGCCTGGTCGTCTGGCCGCGTTCGTCTCTGCCTCCGGCTCGGCCGGCACGCTCGGCGCGGGTGACCATTTGAAGGACGAATACGGCGCCAAGATCGTTGCCGTCGAGGCGCTCGAGTGTCCGACGATGCTCTACAACGGTTTCGGCGACCACAACATCCAGGGCATCGGCGACAAGCACATCCCGCTGATCCACAACGTCACCAACACCGACATGGCGGTCGCAATCAGCGACGACGCAACCAACCGGCTCGACGTGTTGTTCAACACGCCCGCCGGTCGCCGCCATCTCGTCGAGCGCGGTATCGATCCCGAGCTCGTGGACATGCTGGTCGACTTCGGCTACTCGTCGATCTGCAACACGCTTGCGGCGATCAACGCGGCAAAGGTCTGGGGTCTTGGATCTGACGACGTCGTGATGTCGGTCGCCACCGATGGATCCGATCTCTACAACTCCGATCGGGAGCGCATCATGTCGAGCTACTTCCCCGGAGGATTCGACGATGCCGAAGCGGTGGCGACGTTCGACACGTTCCTCGCCGACGTCGACACCACCCATGCGATGGAGATGGGCGAGGTCGAGCGGAAACGGGTCTTCAATCTCGGCTACTTCACCTGGGTCGAGCAGCAGGGTGTCGCGATCGAGGATTTCGAGCGGCGCCGCAGTCAAGACTTCTGGACCGGCCTGCGTCCGCTGGTCGACACCTGGGATGGCATGATCGAGGAGTTCAACGCAGCCACCGGCGCCAGTCAGCTGAGCGACGGCGAAACCGGCGTCCCACAGCCAAATGGATCGTGAGTCAGACAGTGGTGAATCGATTCCAGATCACGGTGGACGCATCGGAACCACGTGCGCTCGGAGCATTCTGGTGTGAGGTCCTCGGCTACATCGAGCAGCCGCCTCCGCCTGGTTTCGACTCCTGGGAGGACGCGCTCGATGCGATGGGCATCGATCGGTCGGATCCCGACCGCGCCTTCGCCATCGTGCCGCCCGAGATCGACGGTCCCCGCATCTTCTTCCTCAAGGTGCCGGAAGCGAAGTCGGCCAAGAACCGCATGCATCTCGACGTCTCTGTCGGGGCCGACGTGATGCACCAACGAGCCGCCGAATTGGTGGAGTTGGGCGCGACGATCGTCGCCGAGTTCGACGAACCAGACGGCCACTGGATCACCATGCTCGATCCCGAAGGCAACGAGTTCTGCCTCCAATGACGGTGGCCGATCGAACCGAGTCGGCGAGCAACCCCTTCCTACGGTTCCGCTCGCGACTCGATGCGTACGATGCGGTCCGTCGGGGCGATGTCACCGATGACCAGTTCGTTGCCATGGTCACCGACCTGGATGCTGCAGTGGCCGAGGTCGATGGGCACGGGCACGGGTTCGTCGAGACACCGCTCATCGACAGCGCAGCTCTGGTCGCCGCCGCCGGGCTCGAGGTCGAGTTGGTGATCAAGGCCGAGCACCACAACATCGGTGACTCCCACAAAGCCAGGCATCTGATGGGTGTTGCCATCCATCTCCTCATCGCCGAGCACCTCGGGCGAGCCGCCGGCCGAACGGTTGGCGATCGCCAGTTGCGGAAATGCTGCGATCGGTGCCGCTGTCATCGCCAAAGCGTTGCGCCGCCGCCTCGACGTCTTCGTTCCGACGTGGGCCGACCGGAGCGTTCTCGATCGGCTCGACGAACTCGGGGCCGACGTCGAGAAATGCGAACGACGACCGGGCGAATCCGGCGACCCGTCGCTACCTGCGGTTCTCCGACGCGGTTCGTGACGGCGCCGTTCCGTTCAGCGTGCAGGGGACGGACACGCCGACGACCCTCGACGGCGGTAGGACGCTCGGATGGGAACTCGGGGAACAGGCCGGCGACCTCGACGCGATCTACGTGCAGGTCGGCGGAGGTGCCTTGGCGGTCTCGATCGGCGCTGCTCTCCCAGGTGTCTCCCTGTTCCCCGTCCAGGCTGAGGGATGTGCGCCGCTGCGGCGGGCATGGGATCTCCTCGCTCCGGACTTCGACTTCGATGCTGCGGCCGCCGATCCGACCGCATACATGTGGCCATGGGATGAACCGAGCAGCTTCGCCACCGGCATTCTGGACGACATCACCTACGACTGGCTCCCGCTGCTGAAGGCCACCCGGGCATCAGGCGGCGAGCCCATCGTCGCCCCCGAGGCCGAGATCGTCCGGGCTCACGAGTTGGCACGAGCGACCACCGATGTGCCCGTGTGTCCGACCGGCACGGCCGGTCTCGCCGGCCTCCTCCACTCGCCGCCGCCGCTCGACCCAGACGGTGGTCGCCCCCGGGTGGCGATCGTCTTCACCGGACTCGATCGCTCCTGACCCGATTCCCCCCCGTTCTGCGGCACTCAGCCCTCGTTTCTGAGGGCTGAGTGCCGCAGAACGGGGGTTTTCGTGGCACCCTCACCGAAATCGTTTTCTCGAAAGGAATCACATGGCAGACATCACTCTCGGCGGCAACCCCGTTCACACAGGTGGAACGCTTCCTGCGCCCGGCGCTTCTGCTCCGGACTTCACCCTCACCGGTGGCGACTTCGGAGCTGTCACCAATGCAGACTTCGCCGGGCAGAACCTCGTGCTGAGCATCTTCCCGAGCCTGGACACCTCGACCTGCGCCACCGCCGTTCGGACGTTCAACGAACGGGCCGCATCGCTCGAGAACACCACGGTGCTGTGCGTCTCGGCCGATCTCCCCTTCGCCCAGACGCGATTCTGTGGTGCCGAGGGCCTGGAGAACGTGAAGACGGCGTCCACGTTCAAGAACCCGGAGTTCCTCGAGACCTACGGCGTCTCGATGATCGACGGCAAGCTCGAAGGCCTGTGCGCCCGTGCTGTCGTCGTGGTCGATGGAAGTGGCTCGGTGGTCCACAGCGAGCTGGTCCCCGAAGTCGGGACCGAGCCGAACTACGACGCAGCAATTGCTGCGATTTCGTGAGTTCTGCCATGGCCGAGGTCACGATCTTCCACAACAGGCATTGAAACTCCTCTGTCAATGCCGTGCGCATTGCTGAAGAGTTGGGTGTCGAGTTCGACACGGTCAACTACATCCAGGATCCGCCCGATGCAGAGACCTTGCGCAACATCATCGCCAAGCTCGAAGATGAGCCGACGGCGCTGGTTCGCCGCGACAGCAAGTTCAAGAAGCTCGAACTCACCGACGCAGACGTCGCCACCGTCGATCAGATCGTGGACATCCTCGTGAAGCACAAACAACTGCTCCAGCGCCCCCTCGTGGTCACGCCGGAGAAGGCCATCGTCGGCCGACCGAAGGAACGAGTACGAGACCTCTTGTCCTAGAGGTCGAATCGAAGGGGGAAACATGACACGCCATGGTGCTGACATCGATCGAACCGCCGACTGGGAGCGGATGCGGGAGGAGCATCTCCACGAGAACCGTCCACCGTCGTCGGCTCGCGGCGTGCACCACATTGCACTCCTGAGCACCGATGTGGAGCGGACCATTGCCTTCTACCAGGGCATGCTCGGGTTCCCGCTGACCGAGCTGTTCGAGAACCGCGACTACCAGGGCTCGACCCACTTCTTCTTCGACATCGGCAACGGCAACGCACTGGCCTTCTTCGATTTCCCCGGCCTCGACCTCGGCCCGTATGCCGAAGTGCTCGGCGGACTGCACCATCTGGCGATCTCGATCGACCGTCCGGCCTGGGAGCGAGCACGTGATGCGCTGGCCGAGGCCGGCGTCGAGTGTCATTTCGAGAGCGACGTCTCGATGTACTTCCCGGGGCCCGATGGCGAGCGTCTCGAGCTCATCTCCGACCCTCTGGGAGAAATGTACGGGTCGATCGTTCTGTGACTAGTTTGCGTAGTCCAGCTTTGAACTACAGGAGCGGACGCCATGGACATCATCGCCTGGGTCACCGGAATGCTCTTGTTCGTCGGTTTCGGAATGGCGGGCATGGCCAAGGTGACCTCGCAACCGATGCTGATGGATGCGGCCGAGCTCCTCGGATTCACTCCGAATCAGTTTCGGATCATCGGTGCCGCCGAAATCGCCGGCGCCATCGGTGTGGTTCTCGGTCTCCTCGCCGATGACCTGGAATGGCTCGGCATGCTCGCAGCGGCCGGGCTCTTGGTCACCGGAGTCGGGGCGTTCTACTTCCACAGCAAGGCAAACCACGAGCCCATCGACAGCATGCCGTCGCTCGTTCTCGCCTTCGTGGCGTTGGTGTTCATCGGTGCTGTCGCCGGAGGCTGACCCGAGTCCTCCCTCGGGACGTTCGTCATGCGGCCGGCCATGACCACAGTCCCGGAGCTCACTCGCGGCACACTTGCGACTGGCTGAGGAATTGGCCGACGACGGAATCGAGCTCCCTGCAGACGAAGTACTGGCTGCCAGATTCCTACGCGAGCTGCTCCACGCTCGTCAGCCGCCCGTCTTCGAACGTCGGTCGCCGGTCTACGGAAGCCTCATTCTCCCCGGTGGGCGGTCGCTGCTGCGGACCGACGACCTGATCGATCTCCTGGATCTGGACCTCGACCTCGAAGCTGCCCGCCGCTTCGCTGACGGTCGCTCCACGTTCCTCGTGATCTCGGATGACGAGTTGCAACTCGCCTGCTTCCGCCGCAGCGTGCAGTACGAGGCCGACCTCGTCGACATCCAAGCGTCCACCGGTGCACTGATCACGCAGCGCACGGTGATGGGGACGCACCGCGCGTTCGTCGACAACGGCGTCATCGACTGGACCGGTCGCGAGTGGCTGCACCGGCCATCGGCAATGGTCCATCTCGAATCGGTTCGGTCGGCGGTGCCGGAAGCACCTCGTGAACTGCTGCTCGGTCTGCTGAACCTCTGCGTGCACTGGCTCAGCCCAGCTCACATCGGAGCGACGTTGCTCCTCGATGTCGATCCTCGTGAGTGCGATGGAAAGAACATCGATCTCGAATCCTCGCTGGCCGCCCCCACGTTGTCGGTTGCCGCTCGCCATCACTATCCGGCCTTGTTCGCCGTCCTGATGCAGACCGACCTCGCCACCCTCGTCGACGACGACGGCACCGTGACCAGGCTCGGCGTCGGCCTGCGCTCCTCGACCGAGTCCGAGGCTGTCGTGTTGCCCCTCGGAGGCATGCGCCATCGATCAGCCGCTCGCTACACGTGGGACCACCACCACACGGTGGCGTTCGTCGTGAGCGAGGACGGTCCGGTGACCGTGTTCCGCAAAGGCAAGTCCGTGGCTGAGTGCTGGCAGAGTCCGTGACCGGACCTGTCCAGGAAACCACCATCCCGACATCGATCTGGATCCTGCTCGGATCTCGAGTGCTCGACAGCGCAGCAGCTGCCGGCCTCGTCACGATCATCGGCAAGCAGGTGTTCGACATGACCGGCAACGAGCTCAGCCTGGGGCTGCTCGGTCTGGCCGAGTTCCTGCCGACGGCGGTGCTCGCCCCCTTCTCCGGGTCCATCGCCGACCGATTCGACCGTCGTTTGATCGGTGCTGCCGGATCGGTCGGGTTCGGGCTGATCAGTCTGGGTCTGTTCCTCTACATCGGCACCGACCCGTCCGACGCCAACCCGATCTACGGTCTCATGTTCGCGTTCGGTGTGGTCAGGGCTTTCCAACGACCGGCCGTTCGGGCGCTGCCGATCGACCTGGCGCCGCTGGCGATCACCGAGCGGGTGGTGGCGTTCAGCTCGGTGAGCTGGCAGGCGGGCATCATCGTCGGGCCGGTCCTCGCCGGGTTCCTGTTCGCGGCCGCGATCACCTTGCCGTATGCGGTCTTCACGGCCTTCTTCGTGGCCGCCGGAGCTGCGCTCGTCGTGATGCCCACGTCTGGCGTCGAGCGATTGATCACGACAGGCTCCGGCCCCGGTCAGGCCATCCGTGACGCGCTCGAAGGACTCCGTTTCATCCGGCAAGCCCCTGTTGTCGGTGCTGTCATCAGTCTCGATCTCTTTGCCGTTCTGCTCGGTGGCGCCGTCGCCCTGCTCCCGGCCATCGCCGATGAGCGTCTGGGTGTCGGCGCCGTCGGGCTCGGCTGGTTGCGGGCCGCGGTCGGCATCGGAGCGGCGGCGGTGACGCTCGTGCTCGCGTGGCGCCCCGTGTCGCGTCGCGTCGGCCCCGTGATGCTCGGCTCGATCGGCATCTTCGGGCTGGCCACCATCGGTCTCGGTTTCACGAAGAGTTTCGTGGTGGCGATGGTGTGTCTGGTCGTACTCGGCGGGGCTGACTCGGTCAGCGTGTTCATCCGGGCCACGATCGTTCCCCTGGCAACACCGGCGGCCATGCGAGGGCGGGTCCTGGCGTTGGAGAGTGTGTTCATCGGCGCCAGCAATGAACTGGGCGCGTTCGAGTCCGGCGTGACGGCTGCATGGTTCGGCCTCGTCGGTGCTGTGGTGTTCGGCGGCGCCGGCACGCTTGCCGTGGTCGGGGCCTTCTGGTTCCTGCTCCCGGCGTTGCGCCACATCGATCGCTTCGCCGACGCCCGCCCTGCATCGGTGCCGTGATCGCAAAAGATGCATGCCTCCCGTTCGGTTGGGGCAGACTCTCGGGATGACGACAGGTGCGCCGACGGGGCGCAATCAGATCGACCCATTCGGAGACGGCCATCGCATTCCCGGTCATCGCGGAGCGACACTCACTGGCAACCGTGACTACGGCGACTCCTGGATCTACTGCGACATGGCTCCCGCGTCGCCACGCGACACGAAGTACGAGCGTCTCTTCTTCCTCGACGAAGCCACCGCCCTCGCCGGAGGTTTCCGGCCGTGTAATCGTTGTCACCACCGCGCGCTCGAAACCTTCAAGGAGGCGTGGATGGCGGGCGTCGACCCGAGCCACATGACGGCTGAGATCGACACTCGCCTTCGCGAGGAAGGCACGGTGCGAAAGGCCGAGCGTCCCGAGGACCTTCCCGTCGGCGTGATCATCCGCGTCGATGACGAGTACCACCTCATCGTCGACGGCGGAATGCGACAGTGGAGCTTCGATGGCTACGGGCCCTTGGTCGATCTGCCGAAACGGCGGGTCGAGGTCACCACACCACCGTCGACCGTCGAGGCCCTTCGTGCCGGATACCAGCCTCAGCTCCATCCGTCCGCTCAGGCGTGACGGGAGCACTGGCGGGCATCCGCGTTCTCGATCTGTCGCGGGTGCTCGCCGGACCATGGTGTACGCAGCTCCTGGCCGACCTCGGCGCCGACGTCATCAAGGTCGAACGTCCGGGGCTGGGAGACGACACTCGCCATTGGGGGCCTCACTGGCTGGCGAACGCAGACGGCAGTGAGGGCACCGAGTCGTCGTACTACCTTGCCGCCAACCGCAACAAGCGGTCGATCACGGTGGATCTGGGCAGCGAAGAGGGTCGCCGAATCATCGTCGATCTGGCCAGGGAATCCGATGTGCTCGTCGAGAACTTCAAGGTCGGGGCGTTGGCAGCCAAAGGCCTCGACTTCGAGACGCTGCGGCAGATCAATCCGCGCTTGATCTATACGTCGATCACGGGGTTCGGGCAAGACGGCCCCCGGGCATCGGAGCCCGGCTACGACTATCTGGCTCAAGCGCTCAGCGGGTTCATGAGTGTCACCGGTTCTCCCGATGGCCCGCCGACGCGCGCCGGTGTCGCGGTGTCGGATCTCAGCACAGGGATGTACGCAACCGTCGGGGTGCTGGCCGCCCTTCTCCGCCGATCGGTGTCTGGCGTGGGGCAGTACATCGACGTTGCACTGCTCGACTCGCAGACAGCCATGTTGGCGAATCAGGCGACCAGCTTTCTCGTCGGGGGTGTGTCCCCGGGCCGCTCTGGCGAGTGGCATCCGAGTCTGGCGCCCTACCAGACCTTCGATGCCGCCGATGGCTCGTTCATCATCGCCTGCGGTAATGACGGACAGTTCCGAACCCTGTGTTCGGTGATCGGCCGACCAGACCTCGCCGACGATCCACGATTCTCGGCCAACCCGGACCGGGTGAAGCACCGTCCCGAGCTGGTCGGTGAGCTGACGGCCGCCCTTCGCACCCGCCCTCGCGCCCACTGGCTTGCCGAGTTGCCGAGGGTGGGCGTGCCTGCCGGCTCGGTCAACACGATCGGCGAGGCGTTCGACGAGCCGCAGTTGTTGCATCGCGGCGCTCGTATCGATCTGCCTCACCCGACGGCGGGCAGCGCTCCCGGCGTCGCCAACCCCCTTCGTTTGAGCGAGTCCCCGGTCGACTACCGGTTGGCTCCGCCGCTGCTCGGCCAGCACACGCTCGAGGTCCTGGCCGAGGTGCTCGGGATGGACGACGACACCATCGGCGAGCTGCGTATCAACGGCGTGATCTGAACTCGTCCAGCGCTCTGGCGAGCTCGGCTCGGTACTCGCCGGCCCGGCGGACCTTGAGGTCCTCGTAGCCGCGAACCTGGTCCGGCAGTGAGGCGATCTCGATCGCCACCGGCAGGTTCTCGGCCGTGAGCCCGGCCACGAGTTGGTCGACGACGTCTCGGTACTCGGTGACGAGTTCGCGCTCGAGTCGGCGGACGGCCGCTCGTCCGAACGGGTCGAGCCGTGTTCCCCTCAGCCGCTTGCCGGCGGCCAGCGATCGGAACGCAGGGGCCGCCTTCGAGGTGATGGAGATCTTGCGGTCCATGCCGAGTCCCCGCAGCATCGGTGGGTGGAGCTTCCACGTGATCGTGCCGCCATTGGCGAGGGCCTTGGCATCGGCCAGGCCGTCGTCGAGCAGCATCAACCTGGCGACTTCGTACTCGTCCTTGTAGGCGGTGAGCTTGTGCAGGTGGATCGCCACCGCCTCGGTGAGGCGCTGATCCGAGGCCAGTTGGCTCTCGCCCCGATCGACGGCTTCGAGTGTGGCGACGAATTGCTCGGCCGTCTTGTGATCCTGGAATCCGACCAGGTCTCTGGTGAGCCGCTCGAGCGTCGCCTGCAGGTCCTCTCGACCCGAGAGGTCGCTGATACGGGCGAGGAGTGAAGGGTCGAGTGGATCCGATTGCGCCGGCTCGTCGTGGCCGAGGCGGGTGGCCGGTTCGGCGCTGGTTGCCGCTGCGACCTCGTCGGGAAGAGCGACCTGGGCCCGACCCCACGCAAAGGCGAGGAGGTTCTTCTCGACGGCGATGCCGTTGAGTTCGATGGCCTCCTCGATGGCGGAGACCGACACGGGAAGACAGCCCGATTGCACGGCCATGCCGACCACGAACATGTTGCTCAGGACAGCATCGCCGAAGAGGGCGGTGGTGATCGCCCCGGTGTCCGCCCAGTACTGAGCGTCTGGGCGCGTGTCGGTGGCGATCAGCGACTCGAGACTGCCGTGGGTTGGTGGTCGGAGATCGGGGTGGGTGATCATCTCGCCGGTCGGTGTCGGAGTGGATGATCCGACCACCGCGGTTCGGTCCGGTGAGCAGACGAGTCGCCCGGCGTCCGACACGGCGACCAGTTGATCGCACACGAGCAGCAGATCGGCTTGTTCGGAGCCCAATCGATTGGTGTGGCCGGGGCCGAGCTTGGACAGGCGAACGTCTGACACGACCGGGCCGGCCTTCTGGGAGAGCCCGATCTGGTCGAGGCCGTTCACGTCGAAACCGTCGAGCATGGCCGCGGTACCGATCACCTGGGCGACGGTGACGACACCCGTGCCGCCGATGCCCGTGATACGCATGGCGAAGGTGTCGATCGCGACCGGTGTCGGGTCGGGCAGTTCCGGCGGCGGGGGAGTGGTGGGCCGCGGTGTCGCGATCGACGGGCCGTCGGCCGGTTCCGACCGTCATGAAGCTCGGGCAGTCACCTTCGAGGCAGGAGAAGTCGAGGTTGCAGGTGCTCTGATCGATGGTGGTCTTGCGGCCGAACTCGGTGTCGATCGGCTGGACCGACAGACAGTTGCTCACCTGGCCGCAGTCGCCGCATCCCTCGCAGATCCGATGGTTGATGACGACACGCTCGGTCGGGGTCGGCACGAGGCCGCGTTTGCGGGCTCGGCGCTGTTCGGCGGCGCACGCCTGATCGTGGATCAGGACCGTGGTGCCGGGCAGCGATGCCAGGAGTTCCTGGGCCTCGATCAGTCGAGAGCGATCCCAGACCTCGACGCCGGCCGGCAGCCAGTCGCCACCGATCGACGGAAGCTTCGAGCCGAGTGGGCCGGGGAAGCGTCGGCCGTAGCGCTCTGGTTCGTCTGTGGTGACGAGGACCTGGGTTACCCCGTTGGCCAGCAGCGACTGGGCGACCTCGCCGACGCCGATCTGCCCCTGAGGATCCTGGCCGCCGGTCATGGCGACGGTGCCGTTGTAGAGGAGCTTGTAGGTGACGTTGACCTCGGCTGCCACCGATGCATGGACGGCCAGTTGGCCCGCAGTGGAAGTAGGTACCGTCGCCGAGATTCTGGAAGAAGTGGTTCCGCTCGACGAAGTCGGACATGCCGATCCACTGGGTTCCCTCGTTGCCCATACACGTGAGGCCGGCGATGTCGCCGACGCGATCCTCGTCCATGAGGAGCGCCATCGTGTGGCAGCCGATGCCTGCACCGACGAGGGCCCCGTCCGGAACCTCGGTGCTGCGGTTGTGGGGGCAGCCGGAGCAGAAGAACGGCGATCGGCTGGTCTCGCTGATCAGCGGAATGCGCTCCCGCTTCACCCGTTCGGGGACGAGTCGATCGCCGATGCGGCCCCCGAGGACATGGCGAAGACGGGACCATCAGGTCGTCGGCTTCGAGGTGCCCGTGGGTGGGGATGAGAGGGCGACCGGAACGATCGGTCTTCCCGATCACTTCTGGCCGATCGGTCTGGTGGTAGAGCGCGTCCTTCACCGAGCGACTCGATCGACGGCTGCTTCTCCTCGACGACGAACACCGTCTCGAGTCCCTTGGCGAAGTCGCCTGACCGTGTCCGGGTCGAACGGGATCGGCATCTGCATCCGGAGGAGTCGAATGCCGCACGCCGCGATCTCGGCCTCGGTCGCGAGTCCCAGCCGGGCGAGCGCGGCCCGGATCTCTCGATAGGTGATGCCAGACGAAGCGATCCCGATCCACGCATCGGCAGGGTCGACGGTGACGTGGTTGAGGCGGTTGGCTGACGCATAGCTGATGGCCAGTGGGTAGCGAACGTCGTAGATCTCGCGTTCGAGATCGATGGTGTGCGGTGTGAGAAGGCGACCGTCGGGTTCGCGCCGGGCCGCTTCGTCGAACAGCGCAGGCGTGACCGGATCGAACCCGTGGGGGTGGAGGGCGACGGTCGCCATCCCGTCGGCGACGTCGGCCACGATCTTCAGCGCCGACCACAGCCCGGTGAGCCGAGACAGCGTGATGGCGTGGCGACCGAGATCGAGGACGTCGCCGGCGTCTCCGGGATACAGCAGCGGCATGTGGAGGTCGGCGATGACGCCGGCGGACGACGACGGGAGGGTGGAACTCTTGGCGTTCGGGTCGTCGCCGACCAGGGCGATGGCACCGCCCCACCGAGACGTGCCGGCGTACACCGCGTGACGAAGTGCGTCGACCGACCGGTCGACGCCGGGGGCCTTGCCGTACCAGATGCCGAGGACACCGTCGTAGATGGCGTCCGGTTGGGTCGCAGCCAACTGCGATCCCATCACCATCGACACCCCCAGCTCCTCGTTCGCCGCCGGACGGCAATGGATGGGGAGTTCTGGCACAGTTCTGGCCGCGCTCGCCGCCGCGCTGTCGAACCCGCCGAGGGGCGAACCGGGGTAGCCGGACACGAGCGCGGCCGTCGAGCGGCCCGCTCTCCGGTCGGCGCGGAGCTGATCGATGGGGAGCCGGGCGAGGGCCTGGATGCCGGTCAGGACGACTGTCTGCTGCTCGGCTCGGTATCGATCGGCGATCTGATAGCGCGGTGGGTTGGTGCGATCCACGTTGGTCACGATGCTCCTGCTTCCCCTCGGTGTGTCTGCGGGCACACGGTCCGGATGACCATCATCCTCCGATACTTCGTCGGTGGGCAAGAGGTCAGAACAAGATTCGGGTCAGATGCCTCGACGCCGATGAATCGGCGATTCTGGCACTCCTGGGACTATTCTGACCGACGTTCGTTCGTCGCAGGAGAGGGCTCGAGCGTGGACCGAGTACAACGACTACTGATCGACGCACTGCAGCGCCATGCCAGAACCACCAACCGGCGACTGGCCGATCTGGTCGGTCTGGCCCCGTCGAGCACGCTGCAGCGCATCCGGGATCTCGAGCAGTCCGGGGTGATCACCGGTTACCGGGCCGAGGTCGACCTCGTGGCCCTGAACCGATCGGTGCAGGCCATGGTGTTCGTGCGGCTGTCGCCGGCGGACGGCCCGACAGTGCAGCAGTTCTTCGACACGGTCAGCGCCATGCCGGAGACGATCGCCGTCTCACTGATCTCCGGCGACGAAGACGCGGTGGTGCACGTGGCGGTGCCTGACGTTGCTCGACTGCGGTCCACCGTGTTGGAGAAGATCTCGACGATCGCCGCTGTCAGCAGTGAACGAACATCGCTGGTGTTCGAACACCGCCGGACCGCCGTCATCACCCCCCTCGACTGACGCGACCCCAATCGGCAAGACTGTCGGGATGGCCGACACACCCTCGCTGGAGCCGGACGACAAGGACTGGACCTGGGTGCTGGACCGGGTCTGTCCCGAATGCGGCGTCGATGTGCGAACGTTCGACGTCACCGAGGTCGGTGACCGGATCCGGGCGAACGCTGCTGCGTTCAGGACGAGATGCTCGGCCGCCGGCGAGGCCGGCCGGCATCGGGCCAGGCCCGATCGATGGTCGCTGCTCGAGTACGGCTGCCATGTACGCGACGTCTACGACCTCTACAACTTCCGTCTGGACCTCATGCTCACCGAGGACGGTCCTCACTATCCGAACTGGGACCAGGACGCCACCGCCATCGAGAACAAGTACTCGGAGCAGGATCCAGCGGTCGTCGCCGAGCGAGTTGGTGGCCGCCGCCGGCCGGTTGGCCACTCGGTTCGACAGCGGTCGACGACGATCAGTGGCGACGCACGGGGTTCCGCAGCGATGGTGCGTCGTTCACCGTCGAGAGCTTCGCCCGCTACCTCCTGCACGACCCCGAACATCACCTGTGGGACGTCCGCACGCAGCGGTAATGCCTCTCACGACGAGAGGGTCAGTCCTCCGTCGACGACGAACACCAGGCCGGTCGTGTATCGGTTGCGGATGAGGCCGAGGACGGCTTCGGCACAGTCGTCCGGTGTGGCCGACCGGGGGACGGGCGCGCTGGCGGCGACCGATTCGTGGAGTGCGTCCCAGCTCTCGGTCCATGGGGTGGCCACGAGTCCGGGGGCGACGGCGTTGAACCGGACGGGTCCGTAGCTCTTGGCCAGGAGCTTGGTCATCTGGTTGAGCGCGGCCTTGGCCATGGAGTACGCCATCGACGATCCCACGGGGCGGACTCCGGCGATCGAGGTGATCGTGATGACGTTGCCGTCGTCGGACTGCTGCAGCAGCGGGATCGCCGCTTTCGTGAGCCACCAGGTGCCGTAGACGTTGACCTGGAAGGTCTTGTCGAAGATCTCGTCTGTGAGGGCGTCGAGTTGATGGTGGGGGACGACGGTGGTCCAGCCCGCGTTGTTGACGAGGATGTCGAGCTTCCCGTAGTGCTCGATGGTGGCGTCGAGGAGCGCCTGGCCCTGGCTCTGGTCGCTGATGTCGGCCTGGACGTAGATCGACTCGGTCGGCAGCGACGCGGCGACTGCCTGGCCGGCCTCGACCGAGGTCGCCGAGTTCACCACGACGTTGGCGCCGAGCGCGGCGAGCCGGCGTGCAGTCTGCTCGCCGATCCCGCTCGACGAACCGGTGACGATCGCCACCTTCCCCGCCAACTCCTGCCCTGCTTGCTCACTCATCACGTACTTCCTTTGGAGATGTCCCAAACCTCGGGTTCCAGCCCCACAGAATCGGGGGTGATCGCCTCAGGTTGGAGTCGGGTGAACGGCTTCAGGCCTCGTCTCGGATCACCTGGAGACCCGACGGGTCGACCAGGCTGTCGAAGAGGCGCATGTTGTGGTTGTGACCGACGTGGTGCAGTCCGAACGCCGACTGGATGGCCGTGTACATACCCATCGCATCCAGGCTGTTGTTCACCGACTGCTTGGCCAGCGTGAGCCCGATCATCGGACGTTTGGCGATGTGGGCCGCCATGTCGAGCGTTGCCGACTCGAGCTCCTCGCGAGGCACCACCTTGTTGACCATGCCGTGCTGGAGCGCTTCGTTCGCGGTGATGGCCCGACCGGTGAACAGCATCTCCTTGGCGAGGCGGGCCCCCGCCTCGTAAGGATGGACGAAGTACTCGTGACCGTTCACGCCGAAGGCGACGACGGGGTCGGAGAAGGTGGCGTCCTCGGAGCACACGATCAGATCCATCGGCCACACCAGCATCAGACCACCGGCAATGACCTTGCCTTGGACCTGAGCGATCGTCGGCTTGGCCAGATTGCGCCAGCGCCAGCAGAGCCCGATGTACATCTCGGCCTCGCGGGCCATGTAGCCCTCGGCCCCCTCGGCGTTGAAGTGGCACTGGGTGCCGATGGTGGGGAGATCGTTGATATCGGATTCGTCTCGGAGATCGTGACCTGAGGAGAAGTGGTTTCCTTCGGCGGCGAGCACGATGCAGCGGACCTCGGTGTCCATCGCGGCGACGTCGAACGCCTCGTTCAGCTGGCTCAGCATCAGGTAGTCCTGGGCGTTGGCCGCTTCGGATCTCGTCAAGGTGACCCGACCCGACGCCCGGCGCGGGCTTGTCGAACCGGACTCGTTCCCACTCGCTCACGTCGTGTGTCCCGTCATCGTCACAACGTTGCACAACTACGCTCGCCACGCCAACGCCACGTGCCGCCTGCTGCGACTAACGTCGCCGGGCATGAGCCAAAAACTTCGACTGTTGACCCGAGGCGTCTACGCCTTCGATGCCGTGGTCCAACGGGTCCCCGCTGACCAATGGGGCGCCCCCACGCCATGCACCGACTGGAACGCCAAGCAGTTGCTCGAACACCAGTGCTCCGTCCTCAACGGCGTGGCCACGATCGCCGAGACCGGCCAGATGGCGGCACCGTCGCCGTCTCCGGACAACGTCGACCCGGTTGCGATGTGGAACGACTGCCGTGACCGTCTGCTCGGTGCCCTCGACCACCAGGGTGTGCTCTCCCAAACGGGACCCTTCTGGTTCAGGGCGGCGAACGTCGACGAGCTCTGTGCCGCCGTGGCATGGGACCCGGTCACCCACGCATGGGACCTCGCCACCGCTGTCGGCCTCGATCATGCTCTCCCCGATGATCTGATCGAGGCCACGATGGCCACGGTCGAACCGCGCGCGGCGATGCTGGCCGAGAGCGGCCGGACTGCCGAGGCCGTCGACGTCGCCGCCGACGCGTCCACCCTCGAGCGGTTCCTCGCCCTGGTGGGCCGCAGCTGCTGATAGCCGTGGACGCCCGCCCGAACATCCTGTTCATCATGAGCGACGACCACGCGTCGCACGCGATCTCTGCCTACGGAAGCCGTATCAACGCAACACCGAACCTCGACCGGATCGCCGCCGGCGGAATGCGGTTCGACTCGGTTTTCTGCACGAACTCGATCTGCACACCCAGCCGGGCTGCGATCCTGACGGGGACCTACAACCACGTCAATGGTGTCACCACGCTCGACACCCACCTGGACAACACGCTCTGGACCTTTCCCAAGGCGCTCCAGGACGCGGGCTATCGGACCGGACTGATCGGCAAGTGGCATCTCGGTCACGGTCCTGCCCACGATCCCGCCGGGTTCGACTTCTGGCGGATCCTTCCCGGCCAGGGTCACTACCACAATCCCGTGATGCTCCAGGCCGGAGACCACCCGGTCGTCGAACGCGGCGGGTACGTCACCGACCTCATCACCGACGACTGCCTCGGGTTCCTCGACCGACACCAGGCCAGACACCCGGATCAGCCGTTTGCGTTGTTCTGTCACCACAAGGCGCCGCACCGCACCTGGGAGCCGAGCCGCGAGCACTTCACGATGTACGACGACGTCGACATCCCCGAGCCGGACACGTTCCGCGACGACCTCACCGGTCGGGCCGACGTGATCCAGGCAGTGAAGATGCGGATGATGGACCTCGACCCCATCATCGATCTCAAGGCCACGGTCCCGCCTGGCCTCAGTCTCGACGAGGAGATCAGCTGGCGCTATCAGCGCTACATCAAGGACTACCTGCGGGTGGTGGCCTCGATCGACGACAACGTCGGGCGCTTGCTCGACCGGCTCGACGCCGACGGTCTCACCGACAACACGATCGTGATCTACACGTCGGATCAAGGCTTCTTCCTCGGTGACCACGGCTGGTTCGACAAACGACTCATGTACGAGGAATCGCTGAACATGCCGTTCCTCATGCGCTTTCCGAAGGAGATCGCTCCCGGCTCGACCAACGACGATGTGATCGTCAACGTCGATTTCGCACCCACCTTGCTCGAGCTGGCCGGAGTCGACACCCCGGATCATGTGCAGGGCCGATCGTTTGCCCCGACCCTCGGCGGCGAAACAGCAGCCGACTGGCCGACGTCGATGTACTACCGGTACTGGATGCACCGCGACGGAGCCCACCTCTGCCCGGCCCACTACGGGGTTCGTACCAGGAGCCACAAACTGATCTGCTACTACAACGATCCCCTCGCCCAGCTCGGCGCCAACGGGCCGGCCGATCCGATCGAGTGGGAGCTGTTCGACCTCGAGAACGATCCGCTCGAGGTGTCCAACGTGATCGACGACCCGGCCTACACCGACATCCTCATCGAGCTCCGGGCCGAGCTCGATCGGCTGCAGGCCGAACTCGGCGACGCTCCGTACCCGGGCACCTGAGCTCGGCCACGTCGGCCGACGGCTCGGGCCGCGCCACGGCAGCTCCCTCGTAGCCTGTTGCCTCATGCGGAGCGGGAGGGGACGAGCACGATCGAGCGCGCTCGTCCTGGCGGTCTTCGTCGCGGTGCTGCTGGCCGCCGGCTGCACCGATGACCCGTCGACCACCAGCCCATCGATCGTTCCGTTGGTGCCCGGCGCCCCGGCTTCGGCCACCGACGCCTCCGTGATCCGGTACGGACTGGCGACCTCGCCGGCCAATCCATGGGCCCACTACCGCACGAGTTGTGACACGGCGTGCGGGATCGTCTTCGGAGCCATCACCGACACCCTCTTCGCCACTTCCGTCGACAACGAGACCGTGCCTCTGCTCGTCGAGCGGGCATCGGCCAACAACGACCGCACCGTTCACACCTGGCGGCTGCGGACCGGCATCCTGTTCAGTGACGGGAGCCCGTTCGACGCAGCCGCAGCGAAAGTCAACATCGACGCCTGTCGTCAGAGCCCGCTCACCGGTCCGGGCCTCGCCGGCATCGATGATGTCCGGGCCGAAGACCAGACCCTCACCATCACGTCCCTCGCCCCGTGGGCATCGTTGCCGGCCCACTTCGCCGAGACACCATGTGGTCACATGTTCTCGGCCGACTGGTTGGAGACGTTGGCGGACCTGCCGCAACGAACGGGAATCGGCGGTGTCGTCGACACGGCGATCACCGCCACCGATCCGACCGGTGACGCAGGGATCCCGATTGGTCTCGGCCCGTTCTCCGTGGTGTCGTTCGAGGAGGGCAACGGGAACAGTCTTGTCGTCGAACGCAATCCGACCTACTGGCGCGGCCCGAGCGGAATCACCAGCGAGACGCTGCCCAGGCTCGACACCATCGAATTCGTCGCGTTGTCAGACGAGGCTGTGCGCTTGGCCGGATTCGACAACGAGCAGCTCGACATCGTCCACACATCCGATGCCCGCAGCCGCGGCATCCTCGCCGACGCCGATGGAGCCGTGGTCGAGTCGGCCGCCTACGCCGACACGGTCCACCTGGTGCTCAACAGCGCCGCTCCGACGGACGACGACAGCGAACCGCTCAGTCTGGTCAGCTGCCGGCGGGCGCTCGTGCGAGCAGTGGATCGGGCTGCCTTCGCTCTGGGTGTCGACGCTGTGCCGGCCGGCGGGCCGTTCGGCCCTGGATCACTCGGGCACGACCAGACGGCAGTTGCCGAGCCATTCGACGAGGCAACGGCTCGACGCTGGACCGATTCCTGCCTCGAGGCCACCGGCGTCGATGACGAACCGCTCAGGCTGCACTTGTTGGCCGGCGAGAATGATGGCCGAGCCACGGCACTCGCGGCCATGATCAACCGAGCGATCGGGCCCACCGCGATCGAGGGCGGAGACAGTGCGAGTGGGGGCATCGCGAGCGGAGGAATCGAGATCGAGGTGATCGCCGTTTCCGGCGGCGAGCTGGCTCGTCGGGCCCTCCTCGGCGACTTCGAGATCCTCCTGTGGGAGAACCACGGCGGAACCCATCCCGACCTCCAGTTCTCGTGGTGGTACGGCGAGGCGTCAGCGCCCGTCGGCTCACTGTCGACCAACCTCGGCCGCATCCACGATCCGGCGCTCGATCGTGCACTGGTGGATCTGCGCCGAGCTGATGATCGGTCAGCGGTGGATGGCGCAACCGCCCGCCTGGGGCGGGCGTTCACAACGAACGCGTGGAACGTGTGGCTCTACTGGGTCGAGTGGATGGTCGCCGCCGATCCGTCCGTACAACTCGACGTCACACGATCCACCCCGGACGGCATCGCACTGATCCCGATGTGGAACGGCGTGCACTCGCTGTCGAACGTGGAGCGGCCATGACCACGCCACGTTGGCGTTGCTACAGCGCCGAGGAGCGGTATGCCGCCCGCTTCTGGAGCCAGTCACCGACCTGGTTGAGGGACAGAACCGTGAACGAAAGAGCAAGTGAGGGCCAGAGCACCGGGAAGATGGTCTGTTTGATGTCCTTGCGACCCTCGTTGATCATGTTGCCCCAGGTCGGTTCAGGCGGCTGGACGCTGAGACCGAGGAAGCTGAGCGTTCCCTCGACCACGATGACGAACGCCGCAGCGACGAGCGCGTAGGCCAGCAGCGTCGGCAGCACGTTCGGGATGATCTCCCGGAAGAGGATCTTGAACTTCTTCGTGCCGATCGCCTGAGCGGCGTGCACGAACTCGCGGTTGGCGATGGCCAGCGTGTTTGCCCGCGCCACACGGGTGTAGGCCGGTACCGAGAGCAAGCCGATCACGATGGCGATCACGAACAGGTTGCGAACCTCGAAGATCGACACCATCGCCAGCAGCAGAACGAGCGCCGGGAAGGCGAGGATCACATCGATGATCGACATGATCACGGTCTCTGTCTTGCCCCGGACGTAGCCGACGAAGCTGCCGAGGAAGCCGCCGATGATCACGCCGCAAGCTGCGGCGGTTCCGGCGACGATGATGGAGGTCCACCCGCCGAGGACGATTCGGGAGAAGGTGTCTCTGGAAAGGATGTCGGTGCCGAGGAGATGATTGGTAGATGGGCCCTCGTTGGGGAGCGCAGAACGCTCGCCGGTGCGGAAATCGACGCCCTGGAAATATGGGTCTTTGAGCGGCAGCGCGCCGCCGACCCAGCCATCGATCTTGGCCCAGATCGCACCGATGAGGACGAACAGCAACCAAAGAGTCGAGAGCTTCACCGTGAGAGGCATGTCTCGGAAAAGGCCGATCGGGCCGATCCGCTTCTTGCCCGGTGTGGTCGCCGCTGCGTCGATGGGGAGCGCCGTCGAGATGCGAGTGAGCTTGTCGCTCGGATACTCGGTGTCCGATGAATCGGTCGCGGTCATGGCCTCAGCTCTTTCGGATGCGGGGATCGATGACGAGATACAGCAGGTCGACGAGGGTGTTGACCACGACGTAGGCGGCGGCGATGAACACGGTGATGCCCTGGATCACGATGATGTCACGCTGCGAGATGGCGTTGATCAAGCGGAAGCCGAGGCCGGGGAGGGCGAACAGTGTTTCGATCACGACCGTGCCGCCGAGCAGGGCACCGAAGTTGATCCCGGCGATGGTGATCAGGCTCAAAGAACTCGGCCGCAGCGCATGGCGGAACAGCACGTACCGATCGGTGAGCCCCTTCGCTCTGGCCGACAGCACGAAGTTCTCCTGGAGCGTGGCGATCATGTCGGAACGGAGGAGGCGGGAGAAGATCGCCATCTGGGTGAGGGCCAGGGCGAACGATGGGAGAATCGACGTCTTGAGGTTGGGGATGATCCCTTCGCTGATGCGGTTCCAGCCCGTCGACGGCAACAGATTGAACTTTACGGTCAGCAGCCAGATCAGCATGATGCCGACGATGAAGTTCGGGACCGACAGCGCCACCTGAGCCGCGGCCGAGGTGATCTGATCGGAGGCGCGCCCCTGGCGGTAGGCGCCGATCACGCCCATCGGGAACGGCCATGACGAGGGCGAGGAACACGGCGAACAGGGCGAGCTGGGCGGTGACGGGAATCCGCTGCTTGATGGTCTCGGCCACCGGTTGGTCGGTGACGAACGATCTGCCGAGGTCTCCGGTCGACGGCGTCGCCCAGCCACAGGCCGTAGCGGACGAGGAGGGGTTCGTCGAGGTTCAGCTCGGCTCGGATCCGATCGATCGTCTCCTGGTCGCGAGGAGCGTCCGGGGGAAGGATGGCGTTGACCGGATCACCGGGAAGCAACGCCGTCATGATGAAGGTGAGAAACGAAACTGCGAGCAACGTGGCCACGAGCCGGACCAGACGGTATGCCAGAACCTTCGCCATGAATGGCTACTCCTTACTCCGGGAACAGGGGTGAACAACAGTCGGGGGTGGAAGGGCCGCTGAAGCCCTTCCACCCCCGACCGATCAGTCTCAGCCGGCTTCGATCGAGACCTCGTGGTAGCGGCCTTCGACCGCAGGAATGACCTGCGCCGAGCTCACCGGAAGGCAGGTGCCATCCGTTGAGACCGGTGACCGAGGGATCGATACCGAATGCCGTTGCCGTGTGACCCGAGTACCAGATCGGCACCTCCTCAGCGATGGTCAGCATGATCGACTCGTAGAGCGCATAGCGCTCTTCGAACACATCGGTCTTGGTCGCTGCGACGGCGGCTCCGAAGGCGTCACCGTTGAAGTAGTTGGCGAAGTTCAGCGGGGAGACGACGCCGGGGATCCCGGCAGCGTCAGCAATCTCCGGGGTCGGTGGAGCCAGCGCACGGGTTGAGGTCGGTCGACGGATCACTGTCGGAGCTGAAGCGCCAGCAGTGAGCACCGTGCGCTACCGTTGAAGTCCGGCGGTGCGCCGAGGGCGTTGTTGATGTGGGTCTGCTGATCGAAGTTGGTCAGCGAGACGTTCACCAGCTCCGAACCGGTCCAGACTTCCTCGATCACCTGCATGGCAGCGATCAGGGTGGGGTCCGGCGGGCACGACAGCTCGACGTCGATCTTCTCGCCGACGGTCTTGCCGTCGGAACGAGCTCGGATCGTCGATGTACTCCTGGAGGGAGAGCAACACCGGCGTCGAAGTCGAACTTCGGCCAGGCATCTGCGACCTTCTGGGAGTACCACGGGGAGTCAGGGCTGAACCACTGCGTGGCCGGCAGGGAGATGCCGGTGCCGCCGAGGGCCTCGATGACTCGGTCCTGCGGGTTGAGCTGGACGAGGCCCGAGTCGGACACGAACGTCGTCGTATGGCGGCAACCGCGTTGTTGAACATGCCACCGCCGGTGTTGTTGCCCTGGAACTGCAGGACTTCGATGCTGTCCTCCTCGTAGGGCATCACGAATGGTGCCCTGGCGAAGGGTCTGCATGACATTGACGGTGCCTGAGAGCAGCGAGTCGAGACGGGTGGTCTCGTCAGGGATCGGACGGAACGTGATGCTGTCGAGGTACGGCAGCTGGTTGCCGTCGGGGTCGACGTTCCACCAGCTGTCATTGCGGACGACAACGGTGGCGTTGTCGAGGTCGCGTGACTCGATCATGAACGCCCCGGTTCCGACCGGTTCGTTGCTGAATCCGTCTGGGTCTGCCGCAGCGGCAGCTGGCTCGAACACGCGCCATCGGAGCCCGGCGGTGCCGAGGAACGACAGGAACGCCGAGTTGCCGGCGCTGAGGGTGTAGGTGACCTCGAGGTCTCCCGTGGCCTGGACGTCAGCGAGATTCGATGCGCTGATCGAACCTGACGACGCGGCGCCTGTCTGCTGGATCGCGAACATGTCAACGATGGTCTGGGCTGTGAGCTCGACACCGTTGTGGAACGTGACACCCTGGGCGCAGCGTCACCACGTATTCGGTGAAGTCATCGTTGCCGGTGACCGATTCGGCCAGGAAGGGCTGGGAATTCCGTTCTCGTCGACCTCGAAGAGTTGGTCGTAGATCGGAACGCATGATGTTGTAGCAAGGAGAGGCGCAGGTGTCCTCCCACGGCCGAAGGCCGACGGCCTCGGCTTCGAGCCCGACCACGAGGTCGCCGCCGTAGGTGCGCTCACCCTCGACTGCTTCGGTCTCGGTGTCGGCGGCGGTGGTCGCCGTCGTTTCCTCGGTGTCGCCACCTTCGGTGGTATCGGTCTCGGCGTTTCCGTCGTCGCCATCGTCACTCCCGCCGCACGCGGCGGCGATGAGAGCGAAGGCGAACAACAACGCGAGCAGTCTTTGCAACTGTCGCAAGTTCATGGATTCTCCCCTTTGGGTTGTCTTGCAGATCGGAGAATTGGCTCCGATCTGGTCTGGATGGTGTAGCAGATGTGACGTGGGACACAAATTCAGGGCACATGATCGACACGTGCGCGTCATGGTGACGTCCACGGCCAATCGTCTCGTCGGTGATGCGATCTGGACGTGGTCGGTCCAGCGATGATCAGGTCAGCGACACCTCCACTTCGTCGACCTCGACGAGCGGGTGATGACAAGCCACGTAGTGGTCGTCGTTGACCCGACGCATCTGGGGTTCGGCCCGCTCGCAGATCTCGGTGGCGAGCACACAGCGGGTGCGGAATCGGCAGCCGGACGGGGGAGCCATCGGCGAGGGCAACTCGCCGTCGGTCAGCATGGAGTCGTCGATCTCGACCAACGGATCAGGGATCGGGCTCGAGCTGAGCAGCAGCTTCGTGTACGGGTGGGCGGGATGGGCGTAGAGCTCGTCGCTCCCCGACATCTCGCACATCTTGCCGAGGTACATCACCGCCACTCGGTCGCTGATGTTCTTGACCACCGCGAGGTCGTGGGCGATGAACACGAGTGTGAGGCCGTACTTGGCCTTGAGATCCTCGAGCATGTTGAGGATCTGGGCCTGGACCGAAACGTCGAGGGCCGAGACGGGTTCGTCGCAGATGATGATCTCCGGCTCCATCACGAGCGAGCGGGCGATCGAGATGCGCTGGCACTGACCACCCGAGAACTCGTGGGGCCGTTTCTCGCGGGCGACGTCAGGGTCGATGCCGACGGCGTCGAGCATGGTCGACACGATCTCCCACTGAGCGTCCTTGTCAGCCGGACCCCACACCTCGAGCGGCTCGGCAACGACCTCACCGATCTTGCGGCGAGGGTTCAACGACGAAACGGGATCCTGGAAGATCATCTGGAGGTCAGTTCGCCTCGCCCGCATGTCCTCGGCCTCGAGCGTGGTCAGCTCCACGTCCTTCAATTTCACCGAACCACCAGTCGGCCTTGGCAGCTGCAGGATCGCTCGCCCCGTGGTGGATTTGCCGCAACCGGATTCGCCGACGAGGCCGAGGGTCTCACCCTTGGCGATGTCGAAGCTGATGCCGCTGACGGCAAAGACCTTTCGGCCGCCACCGACGGGGAATTCGACAGTCAGATCCTCGACGCTCAAGAGAATGTCGTCGCGATGGCGAAGATGTGCTTTCCCGGAACCGGCCATCAGAGTGACACCCCTTCGCTCGAGAGCTCCTCGGTGGCGGTGATCTGTCCGGCCGCGGCGAGGGTCGCAGGGTTGCCCTCGGCCATGTTCTTTTCGAAGGCGGCCTGGTTCTCTGGTGTGCCGACCGGGAAGTGACAGGCGAATTCATGGCCAGGTGCCGAATCGGCCTGCATCACGGGCTCCTCCTCACGACACCGATCCTGGGCGTACGGGCAGCGAGGGGAGAACTTGCAGCCCTTCGGCGGGTTGATGAGGTCTGGTGGGCGCCCGGCGATGGCACTGAGACGGGTGTGGCTCGGGTTGCTCGCCTTGGGGATAGAGCGGAGGAGTGCCTCGGTGTACGGATGACGCATGCCGGCGAAGAGCTGGCGAGTCGACGACTTCTCGACGATCTTGCCGGCGTACATCACGGCGATGTCATCGGTTCGGCCGGCGACCACACCCAGGTCGTGGGTGACGAGGATCATCGTCATGAACCGGTCCTTCTGCTGGATCTGCAGCAGATTGAGGATCTGGTGCTGCACGGTGACGTCGAGCGCCGTGGTCGGCTCGTCGGCGAACAGCATCTTCGGGCCGCAGGCCAGGGCGCTGGCGATGCAGACCCGCTGGCGCATGCCACCCGACATCTCGTGGGGATAGACGTCGAAGCGTTCCTCCGGCTCGGGAATGCGCACGCTGCGGAGCAGCTCGATTCCCTGGAGGCGGGCCTCCTTCTTGGAGATCTTGGTGTGGTAGCGCAGATGCTCCGTGAGCTGGCGGCCCACCCTGACGACCGGGTTGAGGGAGGTCATCGGATCCTGGAAGACCATCGCCATCTCGGCCCCCCAGTAGTCCTGCATCTCGCGGGAACTCTTGGTGAGCAGCTCCTCGCCGTTGTAGACCACCGAGCCGGACGTGTGGACGTTCTTGGCGATGTTGAGCCGCATGACCGACCGGGAGAGCACCGTCTTGCCCGATCCCGACTCGCCGACGATGCCGAGCGTCTTGCCCCGGTCGAGCGTGAACGACACGCCGTCGACCGCCTTCACCATGCCGGCCTCGATCTCGAAGTGAGTCTTCAGGTTCTCGACCACGAGGAGCGGAGCGTCGCTCGGATGATTCGAAATGGTGCGAGAACGGGACGGCTCGTTCATGGAGTCTCCTGCGGCGAACAAACGGCCGTGTTCAGAAATGAGCACGGCCGGTGGGCAACGACGGTTGTTGACCTGCGACATTGTGACCGTGGTCACGGCCCTTGTCGAATTGTTGCCCATGGGGGGCGGCCGTTGGCCCGACCCCGGCGGCCCCTGGTCGACGCGCCCCTAGAGTTTCGGCGATGGAATGGTGGGAGGCCGTACTGCTGGTGGTTGGCGGTCTCGGCGCCGGCGTGGTGAACGCCGTCGCCGGTGGCGGCTCGATGCTCACCGTGCCTCTCCTCGTGCTGGCCGGAGTGCCGGGCAACAGCGCGAACGGCTCCAATCGAGTCGGCATCCTGACCGGCAATCTGGCGTCAGCGGCTCAGTTCCGTCGACTGGGGGTCGAAGGACTGCAGCACGCGGCCTTGGTCGTCATCCCGGCATTGGTCGGTTCCCTCGTCGGCTCCATCGGGATCAGCCGGCTCACCGACGACACCTTCGAGACGATCTTCGGGCTGCTGATGATCCCGCTCGTGTTGCTCACGATCAACAAGCCGAAGGTCCGCTCGGACGGAGCGACATGGAGTCGGACGACGACGAGCCTCGTCTTCTTCGGCGTCGGGATCTACGGCGGCGCGGTGCAGGCCGGGGTGGGACTCGTCATGCTGGCCGCCCTCAGCAGGGCCGGGTTCGATCTCGTCACCGCCAACAGCATCAAGGTGTTGGTGAACCTCGCGGTCACCGTCGTTGCGCTGCCGGTGTTCATCGCCCAGGGCCAGGTCGACTGGGTTCCCGCTCTGCTCTTGGCCGCAGGTCTCACCGCCGGCGGTTGGGTGGGAGCCAGACTCGGTGTCGACAAGGGCGAGGAGTGGATTCGTCGGGTGATGATCGTCGCCGCCATCGCTCTGGCCCTCAATCTGCTCGGCGTCTACGACTGGATCTTCTGACCAGACAGTCGCCCAGCGGTCCGCGCTCAGACGGGTCGGATGCCGTCGACGTAGACCCAACGCCCCTTCTGTCTGGCGAAGCGGCTGATCTCGCGCATGTCGACCTGGCGTCCGCCGCGCTCGTAGGTGGCGGTGAACTCGACGACGCCGTCTGCATCGAGAGCGTTGCCTCGCTCGGTGCGGTGGATCTCGAGGCCGAGCCACCGAACGTCTGGATCGACGTCGACGTGGTCTGGGCAGGTGTCGGTGTGCCACGACCGGGCGAGGTGGTCGGCATCGCCGACCACGTGGGCGGTGTAGCGCGAGCGCATGAGGTCCTCGGCCGTGAACGGTGGCTCGCCGGCGAGCACGCGGCCGCAGTGTTTCGAGTAGGTGGGTCCGGCCCCGCAGGGACACGGGCCGATGCGGCGATCGGTCATCGGGCCTCGCGCTCGACCAGGCCACCCTTCGGCGTCCAGGTGCTGATCGCCAGGTGATCGACGGCGACCTTGGTGAGCGTGGCCGACTCGATGTCACAGACGAAGGCCAGGACCTCGCCGATCCCGCCCTCGTCGATGCCGCCCTCACCGGCCACATCCGCTTCGCCGGTCGGATCATCCGTCGCTGTCGGCGGCTCGTCTGGATCGGGGCCGTGTCCGATGGCGAAGAGCCACTCGGCGATCCGTTGCCGATCGGTCACGACGGTCACCGTGCCGTTCACCTTGGCGTCTCCCTCGATCATTTCGACGTCGATCGGTGCGCTGTGCAGTGCGAACCGAGGATCGCGGAGGAGATCCTTTCCCTTGAGCGACGTCGGCATGCAGCCGAGCCAGAGCTGCCCGTCGTGGAAGCGGGCCTCGGTGCCGCTGAGTCGTGGGCGAACCGCTGCTGGTCAATGTGCCGAGGACGTGGTGCAGGTGGGCCTCGAACCGGCCGCGGATCACGGCAGCCAGATCCGGTTCCGCTGTCTCGAAGTCACTCCAGGAAGCCACCGCGGCAAGCTACCCGGAAACCGACCGCGGGCTCCCGGGCAGTTTCATCGGGGCTATCACTTCAGGGCGGCGATGATCGGGGCGAAGAGGTTCGGGTCGGTCGAACCCATCGTGTTGAAGCTCAGCCGGTCGACCGTCGACCCGAAGCGCAGCTTCAGCTCGTCGGCTACCCCATCCGGCTCGGCGACCACGGCGAAGGTGCCGAGGATGTCATCGTCGATCAAGTCGGCCATCGCCTCCCACTCGCCTCGCTTGGACATGGCGTTCAGCTCGGTCTGCAGATCGCCCCAGCCGTGGTGTTCGAGAACGGGCCGGTAGGCAGGCGTCGATCCGTAGAACGAGATCTGGCCGCGCACCGCCTTCGCCGACGCAGCCATCTCCTCCTCGTTGCCACCGGTCACGACGAAGGCAGGGAGCGCCACCTCGAACCCCTCTGCGCTGCGTCCCGAGCGCAGACGACCTTCTTCGATGGCGGGGAGAGTGACCTCGGCGAGGAAGGCCGGGGTCGTGAACGGGTGGGCGAAGAAGCCGTCGCACACTTCGCCGGCCACGGCGGTCATCATCGGACCGACACCGGCGAGGAAGACGCGGGGCACACCAGCGGGGTTCGGCCCTGGGTCGAAGAACGGCGTCATGATCGTGTGGGTGTAGAAGTCGCCCCGGAACGCGAGCTTCTCGCCGGTCTCCCAGGCGTGCCAGATCGCTCGGGTGGCGAGGATCATCTCCCGCATCCTCGCTGCCGGCCTGCTCCATTCCATCGAGAAACGCTTCGTGATGTGCGGCTTGATCTGGCTTCCGAGCCCCAGAACGAATCGACCATTCGACAACGCGTTCAGATCCCAGCCGATGTTGGCCAGCAGCATGGGATTTCGGGCGAACGCCACGGCGATCGAGGTCCCGAGCGTGATCGACTCCGTGGCGGGAGCAGCCAGCGCCAGCGGGAAGAAGGGGTCGTGGCTCGTCTCGGCCGACCAGATCGCGTCGTAGCCCGCGTCTTCGGCTTCCTTGGCCCGTCTCGGAGCCTTGGTGAGGTCGCTCGGTAGTGAGGTGTCGATCAGCATGGGTCGAAGCGTGGCACAGGGCGGGCTCGACGAGGAAAGTGGTCGGGGGAAGGAACCGTCCTGCTGCCGGGTTGACTGTCCCCGTGTTCGACGAACGGCTACGGCCCACGAAAGCGACGCTGCTCAGCCCCGTCGCCGAGCGGATGCCCGCCGTCGATGCCGACCGGCTCACCGGTCTCGCGCTCGGGTTCGGCCTCGCGGCGGGCGTCGCTGCGGCCCGATCGTGGTGGTGGCTCGCGCTCGTGTTGTTCCTCGCCGGTCGCCTGTTCGACGGTCTCGACGGCGAAGTCGCCAGAGGGCAAGGAGCGACATCCGACGCCGGCGGCTACACCGACATCACGGCAGACACGCTGGTGTACATCGCCGTCCCGATCGGGGCATCCATCGGTAGCTCGATCGACCATGTCTGGCCCATCACGGCGCTGCTCCTCGCTTCCTTCTACCTGAACACCATCACGTGGGCGTACCTCTCGGCCGTGCTCGAGAAACGATCCGCCGCGGGCGAGCGCACCACATCGGTGGTGATGCCGGCCGGTCTGATCGAGGGGACCGAGACGATCGCCTTCTTCGTCGTGATGCTGGCGATACCGGCCTGGCTGGACTGGACCATGGCGGTGATGGCGGCGGCGGTCACCGTCGGCGCAGCCATTCGTTTCGTCCAGGGCCGTCATCGGATACGCGATGCATCTTCACAGCCGGCGGGAGTCGGTCGGACCCACTCGTGAGGCGGCGCCGCGTCCGTCTGGTGGTGCTGGTGCTGTGGGCCTCGACGATCGTCGGCTATCTCCTGTCCGCACGGAGTCGTGACCTGGGTCCGGTCGACGTCGCCGAGGAGTTGCGTTCGTTGCTCTCGGACAACTGGTGGGGTGCGCTCCTCTTCATCGCCGTCTATGTCCTCCGCCCGATCGTCTTGTTCCCGGCTTCGGTCCTGACCGTGCTCGCCGGAATCGCCTTCGGGCCGTGGTGGGGGGTCGCTCTCACGGTGGTTGCGTCGAACCTCTCCACGGCCGCCAACTACGCGGTGGGGCGCGCCTTTGCATCGTCGTCTCCCGTTGGGGACCGGGCTGGTGCGTTCAGTGGTGCGGTGGGGCGCGCCGTCGAGCGGCCCTTCGAGACAACGATCATCATGCGCATGGTGTCGCTCCCGTTCGATGCCGTTGGCTACGTCGCCGGCTTCGCTCGATTGCGGTTCTGGCCCTTCCTCGCCGGTTCGGCTCTCGGTACCGTGGTCGGAACGATTGCATTCGTTTCGTTCGGCGCTTCCATCGACTCGCTCGAGGATGGATCCCCCTCGATCGACCTCCGTCTCGTTGTCTTCTCCGTTGCTCTGACTGTTGCCAGTGTCGTCATTGCCAGATGGCTTCGAGCCAGACGTCCGTTCGTCCCCGATCCTGCGCCACGGGCGCACGAGGTGCCTTCATGACCACGACAGCGAACACCGATCACGAAACTCGGCCTCCATCGCCGACTTCGAATTTCCCAGAGCCGCACGCCGTCGTCATCGGCGCCGGATCCGGTGGACTCACCGTTGCCGTGGGGCTCAGCAGTTTCGGCAAGCGAGTGCGATTGGTCGAGCGAGCCGAGGTCGGCGGTGACTGCACCAATGTCGGCTGCATTCCCTCGAAGGCGTTGCTCCATGCCGCCGGCAATCAGAACGGTCGGACCGGCGCCGAGATCCTTGCCCATGTCCGGGGTCGTCGTGACCATCTCCGCGACGAGGAAACGGAGCACTTCGGTTCGACCGATGGCATCGATCTCCAGTTCGGAATCGCCCGTATCGTCGCACCGGGCGTGGTCGAGGTCGTTGCCGCAGACGGATCGGTGGAGACCATCGAGACGAAACACGTCGTGATCGCCACCGGATCCCGGGCGAAGCGCCTGCCGATCGATGGGCTGCCGAAAGAGCGCTACCTGACCAACCAGGAACTCTTCGAAGAAACAGCGGCACCGTCGAAACTCGTGATCGTCGGCGCCGGCCCGATCGGCGTCGAGATGGCAACGGCGTTCCGCCGACTCGGTAGCGAGGTCGTCCTGCTCGATGCCGCTCCTCGTGTGCTTCCGACCATGCTGCCGGAAGCCTCAGCGGTCGTTCACCGATCGCTCGAGCGAAGTGGCGTCGACGTACGGCCGGGTCTGGTCGCAACCTCGTTCGACGAAGCGTCCAGGACGATGCACATCGGACCCCTCGGTGGTGAGGCAACGGCCGCCATCGCCGACGTCGATCGCGTGCTCATGGCCGTCGGTCGGGTCCCGAACTCCGACGGTCTCGGCCTCGATGAGCTCGGCGTCGAGATGGACCATGGACACATCGTGGTCAACGCAAAGGGTGCGTCGAGCCTGGAACGGGTGTGGGCGGTCGGGGACGTGTCGACCGAGGGCGGCACGACGCACCTGGCCAACGCCTGGGGTCGTCGGGTCATCAAGGCGATCATCGCTCCGCCGGCGCCCGCCGGAAAGCGACCGGTCCACCCGGCGGTCACGTTCTCCTCACCAGAGGCGGCGATGATCGGCGAACAACCGGACGAGGCTCCGAGCCACATCCGTCGGATCACGTACGACTTCACGAAGGCCGATCGCTCGTTCACCGACGAGGTGGAGGACGGGATCATCGTCGTCGATGTCAGACGTTTTTCCGGCCGCATCGTCGGGGCAACGATCGTCGGGCCTCGTGCCGGGGAACTCATCTCGACGTTCTCGTTGGCCATGACCGCCGGCATCAGACTCCAGAAGTGGTACCCCGTCGTGTGGCCGTACCCGGCCTACTCCGATGCCCTCGGGGCTGTGGTCGACGACTTCATGCTGCAGCACCTCAAGAACCTCCATCGGGACTTCCCTCGTTGGTTGTGGGGTCGCCTCCGCCGCAAGTCGTGATCGACCGGTCACACTGAAGGGCATGGCCCGACCGAACGACACCACAGACAGCGGGCCAGATCCGGAAGCCGAGGAATCGGTCGGCCCGCGCTGGACCCGGGCCCTGGTGACCGGCGCATCGTCTGGGATCGGGAATGCGATCGCTCGACAACTCGCGGCCGATGGCACCGACCTCGTCGTCGTCGCCCGGGACGTGGCCCGGTTGGAGGAGCTGGCGGCGTCAGTCGACGTCGACTGCGAGGTGATGCCGTGTGACCTCGCCGACCGGGCTGCCCTGGAGGCCGTCGAACGGCGGATCGAAGCTTCCGATCGGCCGATCGATCTCCTGGTGAACAACGCCGGCCTCGGCTTCGGCGGACCATTTGCGTCGCTCGATCGCGATGACGCCACCTTCGTGGTCGACGTCAATGTCGTTGCCGTCCAACGCCTGACCCAGGCTGCGGCATCGAGCTTCTCCGATCGGGGGGTCGGCACCATCCTGAACGTCGGTTCGTTGGCCGGTGACGCCGTTGGCGCGAACTCCGCCACTTACAACGCGACGAAGGCCTTCGTGACCAGCCTCGGTCAGTCGCTGGCCGCCGAGTTGGCCGGCACAGGGGTCACGATCACGACACTGCTGCCAGGGTTCACCCGCACCGAGTTCCAGCAGCGTTCCGGCACCGATGTCACCGACGTGCCCCGTGTGCTCTGGCAGTCGGCGGAATCGGTTGCTGCTGCCGGTCTGGCCGGTGCCGCCGCCGGACTCATCGAAGTCGTGCCGCGTAAGCGGTACCGAGTGCTGCGCGGGATCAATCGGGTGCTGCCCGGAGCGCTCAAACGGCGGGCGGCGATGAACGTCGCCAGACGATCGTCTTCGTAGCGCACTCGTGGCCCGCCACACATGGGTCCTCGCGGCAGGGCTGTTCGTCGTTTCGTACGGCACCAACGTGTCGACCCCTTTCCTCGTGCTGTATCGCGATCGGCTCGACCTCACCTCGTCGCAGACGATGGCCATCTTCGTCGTGTACGTGGCCGGCATCCTGTTGACGCTTCTCTTCGCCGGACCGGCTTCTGATCGTTTCGGTCGCCGGCCGGTGGTGGTGCCGATGGTCGTGCTGTCGGCGGGCGCGTCGCTGGTGATGATCCTGGGCCGGAATTCCTTCGAGTTGCTGCTCCTCGGGCGTCTCCTGCTCGGCGTCGTCAGCGGAGGAGTGCTTGGCGTCGGTTCGGCATGGCTGCTCGAATTGATGGGGCCGGGGAGCGAGCTGCGAGCTGCCGTGACCACGACCCTCGTGACCTTCGGTGGTTTCGGAATCGGCCCACCGGTGTCTGCGATCTTCGAGGCGTTCGTTCCCCATCCGTTGATCGTCCCCTACGTCGTTCACTCCGTCATCACGGTGGTCGTCGCCGCTGGTGTCGTCAGCGTTCCTGAGACCCGCTCGCCGAATCCTTCCGCTCCCCTCCGAGTGTCGCTCGGCGTGCCGACTGCCAGTCGTCCCCAGTTCCTGGCCGTGATCGTTCCGGCCGCGATCTGGGTCTTCTGTTTCCCTTCCACTGCGTTCGCACTCTTCCCGGTACTGATCAGCGACTCACTCGACGGGGGAGAGGTCGCAGTGGCGGCGGGCGCGGGAATGCTCACGGCTTGGGCCGGGATGTTCGCCCGTCCGCTGGTCGGTCGCGTCGGTTCGGCCGATTCGCTTCCGCTCGGCATGGCGTCAGGAGTCGTCGGGTACGGCCTGGGCTGGTTCGCCTTCACCACCGGCGCCTGGCCCGTGTTGTTGGTCGCGTCGACGCTGCTCGGACTCGGAGCGGGGACCCTGACCGCAGGCGTGCTCGGGCTTCTCGGCACGATGGAGGCGGGCGACAAACGGGGCGCGCTGACCTCGACGTTCTACCTGCTGGCCTATCCGGGGATGGCCATGCCGCTGCTGATCACGGCCTTGGCCTCGATCTCGAGCCTCTCGGTCGCACTCGGTGTGGTGACGTCGCTTGCCGGTGGCTTCACTGCGTTGAGTTTCGCGACCTCGCGGCGCGTCGTCAGCTCAGCTTCGACTTGACCAGGTCGGCCACCGCTCGGCCGTCGGCTCGCCCCGCGACCTCGGCGTTCACTGCTTTCATGGCTCGGCCCATGTCCGCCTTCGTCGTGAGTCCTTCGTCGGTCAGTACACGGTCGACAAGCGACTCCAGCTCGGCATCGTCCAATCCTGCGGGAAGGTACCCCTCGAGGATGGCCAACTCGGCCCGCTCGTCTGCTGCCTTCTCGGCTCGGTCGCCCTGGTCGAATGCCTCGGCGGCTTCGACCCGTCGCTTCGCCTGAGCGGTGATGACCTTTCTGACGCCGTCGTCGTCGAGCGTCGTTGCCTTGTCGCCGGCGACCTCGGCTTCCTGGACGGCAGCGATCACGGCCCGGAGCGTCCGGAGCCTGACGGCGTCCTTGGCCCGCATGGCCGCCGTCAGGTCGGTGCGAATGTCATCGATCAGCATGTCGAGAGTCTGCCACCCTCCGGACAGGGCCTCGCGAATCGTTGTGGAGAGACGACATCGGGTGCCTCGGCCCAGCGGCTGGCGGCGATACTCTCGGGAGGGTCACAGGAGGTGACGATGAACGATTCGGACAACTTCGATCTCGGCGTCGGTCAGCAGCCGGCGAGCACCCAGCCGGCGGCCGGTTGGTACTTCGCGCAGGGAGATCCGCCCGGAACCGAGCGCTACTGGAACGGCTCGGCCTGGGAAGGCACGTACCGGGCGGTCGGAGGGTTCTCCCCATCGTCGGCGACGGCGCGCCCAGTCGACGCGTTCCCCAGCGGAGTGACGGTGCTGGCGTGGATCATCACCGTTCTCAAGACGATTCCGCTCATCTTCGGTGCGCTCGGTCTTGCGCTCCTCAGCTCTGACTCGATTCGAGCGGACCTCGAAGCAGAGGCCGACATCTCGATCGACGATCTCAGCACTGCGGTCTACGTCATCGGTGGCGTGATCATCCTGATCGGACTGATCCTGTTGATCGGCCAGATCCGGGCCGTGATGAAACGAAACGTCGGGCAGGCCGTGATCTGGGCCGGAGTCATGACCGCGGTCGATCTCGCCTATTTACTGATCAACATCCCGAGCGGTGACCCAGTGAGCCTCGGGCTCGCCGTGGTCGTGATCGTGGGGCAGGCGGCCTTGCTCGGATGGCTGTGGAAGCTGAAGAAGTCGGTGGAGACGACAGGGTTCTGACCCGCCGCCGGCCGAGCACGATCGGTCAGCAGTTCTCGTCCTCGCACGGATGGCACTCGAGTTGCAGCGTCGCATGTATCACGCCGAAGCGATCGGCCAACGCCGTGCTCAAGATCCCTAATTGATCCTGCGCCTGGTGAAGTGATGGCTGACCGTTGACCACGACATGGGCAGTGACACTCGCCCGTTCCTGGCCGAGTGGTCGAACGTGGACATGGTGCACGCGGTCGACGCCGGGCTGACTGCCGAGCAGGGCGGTGACCGCGTCCACACTGAGGGTGGACGGGACCCGATCGAGTAGCTCGTTCGACGCGTTACGCAGCAATCGGACCGTTGCTCGGAGCACCATCGCACAGAGCAGGAGCGATGCGGCTGGGTCGATCCAGGTCCACGAGGTACCAGTGAGCAGTACGCCAGCGGCGACCACGAGGAACGAACCGGCCAGATCGGTCAGCAGGTGGAGGCGGGCGGCGCGGAGCGAGAGACTCCGTTGGCCCGCTCCTCTTGGTGACAGCGCCAGCACGCTGAGGCCATTGACGGCGATGGCCACGAGACCGATGACGATCACTCCGCCTCCCTCGACTGCGACTGGATCGAAGAGTCGACGAATCGACTCGACCGTGATCCAGCCGATCGACGCGAGCAGCAACAGACCCGAGACGAATCCGCCGAGTGCATCCGCCTTTCCCCATCCGAATGACATCGAGGATGACGTTGGTCTGGCGGCCAGCAGTGCAGCGGTGAGCGCAGTGAGAAGCCCGACGGCATCGACGATCTGGTGGGCGGCGTCGGCGAGGACGACGACAGAACCGAGCGCCAGGCCGACGATCACCTGGATCACGGCGAATCCGCTGTTCAGCCCAGCAGCTGCGACGAGGCGCCCGGTCGGCACGTTGTCGTGATGGTGGCCGTGGGGCCCATGGTCGTGATCCATGGCGGCAGCGTACACCGTTCTTCCCTTATTGGGAATAGGTGAGAAATCGGTCGACAGTCAGTGTTGCTGCGACCGCTCAGGCGTCGAGCAGGGCCGGCACGAGCCCCGTCACGACGGCCCGGAGCTCTTCGGTCGACACGGGCTTCGTGAGATGGGCTGTCACTTTGTTCGCCGTGGCGTGCAGCGCATCCCCACGGTCGATCACGCCGGACAGCACCACGAACGGTGTGTCGCCGACGGTGTCGAGCAGCGCCAGGCCGGTCTCGCCCGGCATGGAGTAGTCGGCGACCACGAGATCGAAGGATCGAAGCGACAATGCGACTCGAGCGGCCGGAACATTCGCGGCCTGGGTGACGTCGAGTCCCAACATCTCCAGCATGTGACGGATGACGATCAGAGCGACGACGTCGTCGTCGACGACCAGGGCAGACGGAGCGCGGCTCGAGCGGACATCGGGTGAGGACGTCGACTCGACGGCGCTCACGTCACCAGCCTTTGCCGGCCAGCTCGAGGTCCTCGGCCATGACGAAGACGTCGTCGAACTTGGTCAGGGCGAACACCCGTTGGGCGTCTGCGTGGTTGGGTCGCACCAGGCGGACGTCGCCGCCGTTGAGTCGAGCCCTTTTCATGCCGATCACCAGCGCCGCGAGCCCGGCACTGTCGACGAACTCGACGGACGAGAGATCGACGATGATTCGATTCGTCCCGTTGTTCAGGTGTTCGCTGACCTCCGAACGCAGCGGGGCAGCCTCAACTGAATCCAGCCGACCCGTGACCGTGATCGTCGCGACTGCGACGTCCTTCTTGCCGATGCCGAGAACCATGTGGTGAGTCTCGGCCGGTAGCAGTCCGATAGAAGGGCTGCGACCGACGTTCAGTCGTTGCCCGGACAGGCGAACTCGACCCACCAGACGTTCTCGTCTCCCACTCGCTCGTAGCGCAGGGTCGTTGCCAGCTGCTCGACGATCATCAAGCCGTAGCCGCCGACCCGCGGGTGGCTCTCGCGGGTGGAAGGACACGGGAGGTCGATGGGTTTCCCGTCGTCGCGAAGCTCCAACCGAACGGCGCCGTCCGGCTGGTCCAGATGAATGGCGAAGTGCTCACCTGCGGTGTCTGCGTGGTCGACGACGTTGGCAGCCAGTTCCTGGATCGCGAGTTCGATCCGTCCGATCTGGTTTGGATCGCTCGGATGCAGGCAGCGCTCCAGCCACGGCCGGAGCGCTCGGAGCGCCGTGTGCTCCGTGGTGAGCACGAGGGTCTCCCTCGGAACGTCGCTCGGGTTCATGTCGTTCGCCTCAGCAGGAGGATGGTGCGATCGTCGATCGGTGGTCGGCCACCGGAGAAGCGATCCACGGCATCGAAGAGCATGGGCCCGAGATCGTTCAATGGCGGCCGAGGGCGGGCGTCGAGGGCTGTGCGCATGCCGTGGTCGCCGAACGGCTCGCCATCGTTGTTCTCCTGTTCGACGATGCCATCGGAGCCGATCGCCAGGAGGTCCCCTACCTCGAGCTGGACCGATTCGGTCCGGGCCGAGATGTCGGCAAACACGCCGATCGGTGGGATCTGGGCCGTCAACTCGGTCCAATCGCCGGCGTGTGACAGCGCGCAGGGGCTGTGGCCGGCGTTGGCCCAGTGCAGCATGCCGCGGTCCGCCTCGTAGCGCCCGACGAAGAGCGTGATGAAGAGTCCGGCATCGGAGAGGTGCTCGTAGGTCCAGTCGCTGATCATGGTGAGCTGCTGGGCCGGGTCGAGCTTCGCCGGGTCCCGGAACGCAGCCTTCGCCGCGCAGATCGCGGTCGTCATCATCACGGCCGCCGTCAGGCCCTTGCCGGACACGTCTCCGACCGCGAAGGCAAGATCGTTGCCGTCCGTGGCGAAACAGTAGAGATCACCGCCGGTCTCGCGTGCCGGTTCGGCGGCCACGAACAACTCGAGTCCTGGCATCTCGGGGCGCCAGCTGGGCAGTGCGAGCTGAGCAATCTCGGCTGCCCGTTCGAGGTCACGACTGTCGAGCGCCCGGTTGAGTACCTGCTGATGGAGACGAGCTGTGCTGATCGCACCCAGTGCGGTTCGGAGCACAGCCGACAGCATCTTGCGATCGCCGGTCGAGAACACTGCCCCACGCCGGAGGACTCGGAGCTCGGCCTCGAGGCCGCTGGCGTGTGTGGCCGCCACCACGATTGCTCCATCACCAACGGCATCGGATCGGCCAGACGTGATGGCGCTCAGGCGTTCTCGCTCGGTGTGCGTGCCGATGCCGAACACGTCCGCCGCAGTGGTGAGCACCATGGCGTCGGCCGACAGGATCCGCGACGACCTCGTGAGGATCTCGACTGCAGCCCGTCGCTCGTCGAGGGTGTTCGACGTGACATGTGCGAGGTCGTAGAGGGCGAGCAGTTGGTCGTTGGCCTCGACCAATGCGGATGTCAGCGAGACGACGTCTGCGGCGCGTACGCCGGTGTCTTCGCTCACCCGGATGCTTCTTGTTCACGGAGGGAAACCAAAAGGGCGGCAAGATCGACTTCGGCGTCCCGGCAGCGCCGGTCGAAGCTCTCGACCAGGGCGCTGAGGTCGGCCAGCCCGGCGGCTGCGCTCTGCTCGAGGACCTGGCACGCCTCGGCGAGTTCCTTCGCCCCCAACATCGCCGCGGTCGACTTCAGCGTGTGGGCCGCCCGTTCGATGCTCGGTTGGTCACCGCGCTCGAGGCCCTGCCGAGTGGACGCCCGGTACTGCGGCACCATGTCGAGGAAGGCGTCCAGAATCGAGCAGACGACACCGATGTCGTCGAGGTCGCTGATCAGCGCGTCGATCTGTGCCGAATCGTAGGAGAGTTCGGCCACTCGGTCGCGCTGGCTGCCCCGCGGACCGGTCCAGCGGCTCAGCATCGAGCCGAGGTCGCTGATCGAGACGGGCTTGGACAGATAATCGCTGGCTCCGGCATCGAGACATCGCTCGCGATCTCCGGACATGGCGCTGGCGGTCATCGTGATGATCGGGAGTGGCGGCTCTCTTCGCTCCGCGGCCCGCCACTGCCGCGTGGCTTCCAACCCGTCCAGTCCCGGCATGTGCCAATCCATCAGCACCACGTCGAAATGTTCGGCATCGAGACGGGCGAGTGCCTCTTCGCCGCTCTGCGCGGTGACGAAGGAGTAGCCGAGTCGTTCGAGCTGTGATGCAGCGAGCAGGCGGTTGACCTCGCTGTCATCGACGACGAGCACACGGCAGTCGATGGCTGCGGGGATGGCGGGAACCGACTGGCTCGGCTGCAAATCGCTCGCCCGCCTGGCGTGTCCGAACACGAGGTCGCACCAGAAGGAGGTGCCTCCGTTGCCGGTCTCGAACCCGAGGGAGCCATCCATGAGCTCGACGAGGCGTTTCGTGATCGCCAGCCCCAGACCGCAACCAACTGATTGGTCCTTGCTCCCTCTGGCGAAGGGTTCGAAGATGGTGGCCCTTGCTTCCTGGGGGATACCCGGGCCGGAGTCGGTGACACGGAATCGAATCGATCCGTCCGGATTCTGGATGGCTTCGAGTCGCACGAATCCGGACTCGGTGTAGCGAACGGCATTGGAGACGAGATTCACGAGGATCTGTCGCACCCGCAGGGAGTCGCCCTTCACCATCGAAGGGATGCCGGCGTCGACTCGAATGGCGAACTCCAGGCCCTTCTTGGCGCAATCGAGCCCGAACCCTCGTCCGACATCGTCGACAACCGTCGCCGGTGAGAACACCTCGTTCGACAACTCCATCTGACCGGCCGAGAGTCTCGCGACATCCAGGACGTCGTCGATCATTGCCCGGAGCGTCTCGGATTCCGACGTGATCGTGTCGACGTGATGCCGATTCTCGATGGACAGATCAGGGCTGGCAGCCAGCAGTTCGGCGACGCCGAGGATGGTGTGCAGCGGTGATCGAATCTCGTGGCTGAAACAGGCGATCATCTGGGATTGGTCGGCCGCCCGGGCGCGCCGTTCTTGCTCCTCGTCGGCCCGGACGAAGCGGCTCGTTCCGGACTGCTTGGATACTTGCGCGCCGTTCGGCGTACTCGTGTTGGGCGGTGTGTCCACGGATCTCCCGGATCAGCTGACAGGTCTGTCCGGGGAAGTATCGGTCGCTGTGGGCAGTGCGGTAGCTGTGGTCAGCCGTCGAGCTGAGCGCTCAGTTGGTGTACGGCATCGATGAACTCGTCGACCATGTCGAACACCACCTGGGCGGCCGGCTTCGACTGATTCATCGTGCCGACGATCTGACCGACGAAGTAGTTGGCGAGCTGCTGGGCCCCCGGATTGGTGTGCGCGGCCCGATCGATCCGCGTGATGGCCTCGGCGATCAGCACCGGTTGCATCGGCATGCCGAGCGGCATCGGCGTCTCGGGGTTCTCCCACTCCTCCGTCCAGGCCGACTTCAGCTGTCTGGCGTGTTTGCCGGTACGGGACCGGGAGCGAATCGTGTCAGAGGAGGTCGCAGCGAGGAACTTGTCTTTCACGACCGGCTGCGTCTCCGCCTCTTCGGTCGTGAGCCAGACCGACCCGCACCAGACACCGGCGGCGCCGAGCGCCATGGCGGCGGCCATTTGACGGCCGCGGCCGATCCCGCCGGCACCGAGCACCGGGATGGAACCGACGGCATCGACGATCTCGGGGATCAGGACCATGGTGCCGATCTCCCCGGTGTGACCGCCGGCCTCCGACCCCTGGGCGATCACCACGTCGACGCCGGCATTGACGTGACGTTCGGCGTGCTGGGCCTTGCCGGCAAGGGCGCCCACCTTGCGTCCCTCCTCCTTCGCCCGCTCGATCATGTGTGCCGGAGGTGGGCCGAGTGCGTTCACGATGATGGCGCTCTTGTGAGCGAGCGCGATGTCGAGGTTCGGTGCCTGGCTCTCGGCGCTCATCGGGGCGGCGTCGTCTGCTCCCCCCGAGCCGAGTCCGCGGGTTCGCTGGTCGTCAGGCAACGGCGGGACGTCGTAGCGGCGGAGGATGTCGTCGACGTAGTCGACGTGTGACGGTGGGATCAGTTGCCGCAGTTGCTGCATGTTGAGCCCACCTTCATCCGAGCCCGCGTACTTGGCCGGCACGATCAGGTCGACCCCGTATGGCTTGTCGCCGATCTCGTCCTCGATCCATGCGAGGTCGATCTCGAGTTGTTCCGGCGAGTGGGCGACGGCGCCGAGCACGCCCATGCCGCCGGCCTTCGACACGGCTGCGATGACGTCACGGCAGTGGCTGAAGGCGAGGATCGGGACGTCGATACCGAACATCTCGGTGATGGGTGTCTTCATGGCGGGTCTCCTGGATGGTGCGGTTCAGAGGATGAGGGCGTCAGAGAATGAGGGGTCAGAGGATGTGGGTGCGGTCGAGGTAGTCGAGCGTGAGGAGCTGCGTGTCCGGTGCTGCGTCGGCGATGGCGGCCCGGATCGGCTCCACGTCGGTGGCGACCGAGAAGCCCGGGAGCCAGTTGTCGTGATGGCACAGGACGACCCTGCTCGCCCCGAGCGTCGCTGCCTGCCGCCCGACGAACTCGGCCAGTGAGCCCTGGATGGGTTGGCCGTCGATGTTGGCCCGGCCGGCCGCAGCCAGGATGGCGACGTCGGCCGTGATCGTGTCGATGACTCCGGACCAGTGGCCGGACGTGTCCTGGTAGAAGATCGAGCCGTCCGGCGTCTCGATGAGGAACACGAGCGCTCCACCGTCCCCTCGGGGCGAGTGGCCGACCGAGGACGCAGCCAGATGGTCGGCCGCGTCCCGACCGAGCTCGGTGGCGAGATAGTTCATGAGCAGCGCCATGCGGGACTGCTGCTCCTGCCAGGTGCGGCCCATGTCGCCGAGGCACACGGTGTCCGCCTGCTGCATCTCCCCGGACGAAGGAGCGTCATCGTTCGGATCCGGGATCTGGGACCACACGCAGCTGTGTTGACTCGGATAGGCCGAGACACGAACCCCGACCCCTCGGCCGTCTGGCAAGGCGAGATCGATGGTCTCGCCGCCTCCGATGCTGATCATCCGCGCCGGATCGACGCCGGCCGCTTCCATCACCCGGATGCTCTCGTAGCTGCCGATCAGGGTCGCATCGGTGTTGGCCATGATCCGCTCTGCCCCGTAGAGGTGATCGAAATGCGAGTGGCCGATGAGGATCCAGTCGGCCTCGTCGACCGAGTCGGCCGTTCGGGGTGGGGTCGGCCCTGCTGCATCTCCCGCCCGGTCGATGTAGGCGTCGAGGAAGATCGTGAGGTCGGTGGTTCGCAGGGCGAACGTCGCGCAGCCGTACCAGTCGAGTGTTGCCATCAGGCCTGTGCCTCCAGCCCGAGCAGGATGACGTCGACCAGGTCGTCTGCTGCTTTCTTGGGCGACGACCGCAGGGTCGGAATGACGTTCGCACTGGCGAACAGGCGACCGAGCCCGGCGATCACACGCGCCGTGGCCCCCGTGTCGCATCGTGCGATGTCGCCTCGCCGCACCGCTTCGTTGAGCAGTGCCCGTGTGACAGCGGCGAGGTAGTCGTTGTGCGCATCGTGCAAGGCCTGGGCGGCCGGGATCGCTGCGGTGTCGTTGGCGAACTCAGCGGTGATGCCGGCCACCGCGACATTGGCGGCCCGGAGATAGGCCCGAATCGCCTCGAGGGGAGCCATGTCAGGGACGATCGCGTCGTGGGCGGTTCGGCCGATGGCCCATAGGTTCCGGTCGACGACGATGAGGACCAGCTCCTCCCGGCTCGCCGCCACGGTGTACAACGTGCGCAACGAGCAGTTCAACTGCCCTGCGATCTCGGCCATCGTGAGGTGGGCGAAGCCGTTGGCGAAGAGCTCGCCGACGTCGTCGAGGATCTCTCGCTGTCGGTCTGACAGGGCGTGGAAGGTGTCGCGGGGCATGACCGGCGTGGGCCGCTCGACCCGGGCGATACGAGCGATGACCTCGTCGTTCGGACCGGGATCGCTGTTCTTCCCGGCATCGCGGTCGACGGTGGCAGTCACGGTCGATACCCCTCTGGCAAGAGGGCGACCGGGATGTCGACGATGCGGGCCCGTAGCCACTCCCCGAGACTCTTGGCCTGCCCGTCCTGTCGGGTGGAGGCCGCCACCCCCTCTTCGAGCAGACCCCGAATGAGGAAATTGATGCTGCGGATGTTGGGCAGAGGGTGGCGATCGATGTCGAGCTGAGCAGTTTCCGGCAGGAGTTCACGGAGTCGCTCGGTGGTGAGGAGAGCGTCGATCCAGGCGAACGCATCGTCGGTGCGGGCGAACACGCCGAGGTTCGCATGGCCGCCCTTGTCGCCCGATCTGGTCCCGACGACGGCACCGAGGGGAGCGGACACGGTGGTGCCGGAGGGGGGCGACGGCATGTGTGGCGTGGTCGGCGTGACGACGACGTCGCCCGATGGTGCCACCGAGTCAACGACCGTTCGATGGGCGCCGTCGACGGACCTGACGACGACGTCCTGCGGCACGAGAGCGGCGTCGATGAGGGCGGGGCGATAGATGCCGTATGGCCTCCCCGCTCCGGGCCCGCCACCGAGGCCGTAGAACCCAGGGATGTTCGCGAGAGCCAACTCGATGACGGCGTTCGACACCGCCCGTCCCACCTTGTGCTCGTCTGGATCCTTGAGCGACAGCTTCCACGCAGCTCCGGCTTCCTCGTTGGTGGCGGGGTCGACCTTGTCGGTACGGACCAGGCGCGTCGTCACGCTGGCGAAGTCGCTCGGCTCGTATGGGCAGGCCGCCCAGAAGCCGGCTTCGACGAGTTCGGCCTTGGCCTCGATGTCGAGCCCGGTCAGTGCGATGGCCATGTCCTGGCGGTAGCCGCCGAGTTCGTTCATCGCGACCTTCAGCGTGGCCGGTGGCGGGGAGCCCTTCGTGCCGCTGATGCGGACCCGGTCACGGCCGGCATCGTGCAGTTCGATCGTGTCGAAATGGGCGATGACGTCCGGGCCGAGGTATTCGGGCGCTGCCGATCTCGTAGAGCAATTGCGAGGTGACGGTGCCGATCGAGACGAGGCCACCGGTGCCGTCGTGTTTGCCGACCACGGTGCTGCCGTCCGCTGCGACCTCGGCCCAGGGGAAGCCCGGACGCTCGAGCCCCGGCACCTCCTGGAAGAAGGAGTAGTTGCCGCCGGTGACCTGCGTGCTGCACTCGATGACGTGGCCGGCCACCACGGCGCCCGCCAGTTCGTCCCAGTCGTCGTGCTTCCATCCGTGGTACCACGCGGCCGGCCCGCAGACGACGGCAGCGTCGGTCGCTCGCCCGGTGATGACGATGTCGGCGCCGCTGTTCAGTGCCTCGACGATGCCCCAGCATCCGATGTAGGCGTTGGCGCTCAGATAGTTGGCGGGATCACCGAGCAGCGACCGGTCGTCCGCTGGACCGTCGAACGGCTGCAGCTCGTCGAACAGATCACCCATCCGGCCGAGGAGGTTGTCGCCGGCAACGTAGGCGATGGTGGGCGACAGGCCGAGCTTGGCTGCGACTTCGGCAACCGCATCGGCACAGCCATCGGGATCGAGTCCGCCGGCGTTCGACACGACCTTGATCCCCCGATCGAGGCAGGTGCCCATCACCTGTTCCATCTGAGTGACGAAGGTTCGTGCGTAGCCGCCTCCCGGCCGCTTGGCCTGGGTGCGAGCCAGGATGAGCATCGTCAGCTCGGCCAGCCAGTCACCGGTCAGGACGTCGACCGGCCCGTCCTCGACCATCTCGCGGGCGGCCGATGCCCGGTCCCCGTAGAAACCGCTGATGTTCGCGATGCGGATGGGATCAGCCATCGGTGTCCTCTGGTTCGGGGCCGGCTGTGTCAGACGTGTCGTCGACCATCGTCAGGAGCACGGCGTCCTTCGTGACCTGGTCGCCCGTTGCGACCCGGACTTCGGCAACGGTGCCGTCGGCCGGTGCGGTCATGTGGTGCTCCATCTTCATGGCCTCGAGCACGATCAGCGTGTCCCCCTTGGACACGGCGTCGCCCGGTGCCACCCGAACGTCGAGGACAACACCCGGCATCGGGGCGAGAAAGCCACCACCGGCGACATCCGAGCCCGGCACCGTGAACTTGGGCGCGATCTCGAGCTCCACAGTCCCCGTCGGCATCTGGACCCACAGGCGGTCGCCACCGCTGCCGCCGTCGCCCGCGGTGACCCGGTGCTGGGTTCGGACTCGTCCGATGCGAACGATGATGGCGTCCTGCGACCACGACTCGACCTCGGCGGACTCGGCGAGCTCGATGCCGAGCACCGCCTGGCCAGAGAGATGGCCCGATGCAACGCCGATCGAGACCGAGCCGTCGCGCCGTGTCTTGTAGGCGACGGTCCTGGTGGGTTCGTCATCGGTCGGACGGAAGAGTGAGTTGGCCGTGAAGGTCACCGAGGTCGGTGGAAGACGACCGTTGCGGAAACCAGCCGGCAGATTGCCCCAGTGCGGATCCTTTGCCCGATTCCGTTCTCGGAGCCACATCGCCCCGACGATCATCGCCGAGTTCGCTCCTTCGTCCGGCAGAACGAGCGACGGAGACGGTGCCACGCGGTCGATGAAGTCGGTCGTCGTGTCTCCGGCGAGGAAGGCGGGGGATCGCAACACATTCACGAGGAAGTCGCGGTTGGTGATCACGCCACCGAGGTGCAGTCGCTCCAGGGCAGTCGCGAGGCAAAGGGCTGCTTCGGTTCGGTCCGACCCTGACGCGATGATCTTGCCGAGCATCGGATCGAAGTCGATGGTGACCTCCGAGCCCTGCTCCACCCCGAGATCCCAACGGATGGCGCGGTCTGACTGATCGATCGCGAGCGCAGACAGCGTCCCGGTGGCGGGAAGGAAGTTGCTGCTCGGGTCCTCTGCGTACAGCCGGGCCTCGATGGCTGCGGTGCCGGCCGGCGTGCTCGGTGTCACGGCAGCCCCGTTTGCCACCCGGATTTGTTCGCGAACCAGGTCGATGGAGCGGGTTTCTTCGGTCACGGGGTGTTCGACCTGGAGGCGCGTGTTCACCTCGAGGAAGAAGAACTCGCCTGACGCATCGTCGACCAGGAACTCGACGGTTCCGGCCGAGGTGTACCCCATCTCCGTGCCGAGACGGACAGCGGCTGCCTCCATCTGCTCGCGAACCGCCGGACTGATGCCGGGCGATGGTGACTCCTCGATGATCTTCTGGTGCCGACGCTGGATCGAGCACTCCCGCTCGCCATGCGCGATCACGGTGCCGTTGGTGTCACCCATGATCTGGATCTCGACGTGGCGGGCCTTCGGTACGTAGCGCTCGAGGAAGACCGTGTCGTTGCCGAAACCGCTCAGGGCTTCGCGTCTGGCCGCGGCCACCGCATCGGTCAGGTCCTCGGCCTGTTCCACCACCCGCATCCCCTTGCCGCCGCCGCCGGCTGCGGCCTTGACCAGGAGCGGGTAGCCGACGGTGTCGCCGGCCGTTGGGTCCTCCGATGAGGGAAGGGTGGGAACGTCTGCGGCGACGGCCCGCTTCTTCGCCTCGAGCTTGTCACCCATGGCGGCGATGACGTCCGGTGCAGGGCCGATCCACCGCAGGCCGGCATCGATCACGGCCGCGGCGAAACCCGCGTTCTCGGACAAGAATCCGTAGCCGGGGTGGACGGCGTCCGCTCCCGCGCTCTTGGCGGCAGAGATCACCTCGTCGATGTCCATGTAGGAGGTGACTCGTATCGCCACCTCGGCTTCGCCGACGAAGGGTGCTTCGGCATCGGCGTCGACGAACACCGCAACGGTGCGGATGCCCATGTCGTTGGCCGTGCGAAAGATCCGTCTGGCGATCTCGCCCCGGTTGGCGACCAGGAGGGAGATGATCGGGGTCGTGGTCGTGTCGCTCACAGTCGGAACACCCCGTACCCCTCGGCGCCCTTCGACCGGGTTGTTCCGCACGACCGACAGGCAGATGCCGAGCACGGTTCGTGTGTCACGGGGGTCGATGATCCCGTCGTCGGTGACGGCGCCCGTCGCGTAGAGGGCGAGCGAGTTTCGTTCCTGGATCGTCTCGGCCGCGTCGACCAGCCTGGCCTCTTCCTCCTCGTCGATCTCCACTCCCTTGCGTGCCGCCTGGCCTCGACGAACGAGCGACATCACGCCGGCGATCTGCTTCGGTCCCATCACCGCGATCTTTGCCGTCGGCCAGAGGAAGGTGAAACGATTGCCGAACGCTCGACCGCTCATTCCGTAGTTGCCGGCGCCGTAGCTGCCTCCGACGATCAGCGACAGGTGGGGGACCGTGCTGTTGCTGACCGCGTTCACCATCTGGGAACCCTTCTTGATGATGCCGGCCGCCTCGTAGTCCTTGCCGACCATGAAGCCGGTGATGTTGTGGACGAAGACGAGAGGGACATCGATCTGGTTGCAGAGCTGGATGAAGGTGGCTCCCTTCTCGGCTGCGTCGGTCTCGATGACACCGTTGTTGCCGAGGAAGCCGACGGTGTGGCCGTGCACCTGGCCCCACCCGCAGACGAGGTTCGGTCCGTAGCGGGACTTGTACTCCTCGAACCGTGAACCGTCGACGATGCGGCCGTAGATCTCCCGGACGTCGAGCGGTTGTCGCAGATCGCGGCTGACGAGGCCGAGGAGTTCTTCCTCGACGAGCACCGGCGGCTCGCTGGCCACCGGCGGGCGGGGATCGTGCTTCTTCCAGTCGAGATGGCTGACGACCTCGCGGCAGAGACGGATGGCGTCCATTTCGTCCTCGGCGAAGTAATCACCGAGTCCGGAGACCTCGGCGTGCATCTGGGCTCCGCCGAGCGATTCGTCGTCGCTGATCTCGCCGGTGGCCATCTGCACCAGTGGCGGACCGGCGAGGAAGATCTTGCTCTGTTCCTTGACGACGATGTTGTAGTCGCTCAGGCCGGGTTGGTAGGCGCCGCCCGCCGTCGACGAACCCATCACGACACAGACGGTGGGGATGCCGAGCTTCGAGAGTTCCGTCAGCTCGTAGAAGAAGCGGCCGGTCTGGGCGAAGTGATCGACCTGCATCCCACCGGGGACGCTCTTCACGTCCTTCGCCTCCGCATCGATCCGGAGATCCCCGCCGGCCGATTCGACAAAGCTCACATAGGGAATCCGATTCTCCCTGGCGATCTCCATGGCCCGCATCCACTTCTTGATGGAATACGGCGTCATCGCGCCCGCCATGGCGGTCGGGTCGTTGCCCATCACCACGCACTCCGTACCGGCGATGATCCCGATGCCGGCAACCAGGCCGCCGCCCATGGCGTAGTCGCTCGCGTATGCGGCGAGGGGGCTGATCTCGAGGAAGGGGGTATCGGGGTCGAGCACGTGACCGATGCGTTCGCGGATCGGCATCTTGTCCCGGCTTCGTAATCTGGCCAGCGCACGCTCCCCGCCACCGAGCTCGGCCTGATCGAGGAGTTCGTCGATCTCGTCGATCTGTTCGAGCATGTCTGCCCGGTTCTTTGCGAAGGCATCCCCACTCGGTTCGACCAGCGTTCGGACGGCGGGGGCCAGCAATGGGCGAACAACCTGGGCGGTCATGGGCGGCAACCTAAAGCGGTAATCTGATGAGGTCAAAACTACCGTCGCGAACGTCATCGCGGCAAAGCTTCGCCGGCGGGCGCATCGTGTGGTTGGCTTGACCAGTGCAGCCGACGAACACGCCCGCCCAGCTCGGGTCGACGGCGCCGGGATGGTACGCCGACCCCTGGCGCCAGGCAGAGTGGCGATGGTGGGACGGCCAGATGTGGACCGCCCATGTCGAGCGTGGGGGCAAGCGACGTCCCAGACTGCCCGATTGGCTGAGTGTCCCGATCGTCGTGTGTGCCATTCCCGTGGTGCTGGCCACGATCTATTTCGTGATCGATTCGCCGCTGTCGGTTGCCCTGAGTCTCGTTCCGCTCGTTCTGGTCTTGCCAACGTTGTGGTGGCTCGACCGCGTGGAACCGGAACCGCACTCGGCCCTTCTGCATTCGCTGCTCTGGGGAGCCACCGTGGCGGTGCTGATCTCGGGATCGGTCAACACCGCAGTTGCCGAGGGTTACGGCTTTGATGCCGCAGCCATCACTTCAGCACCCCTGATCGAGGAGGCCACGAAAGGTCTCGGCATCTACTGGATGGTGCGACGAGGGCACATCGACAGCGTGCTCGATGGGGTGATCTACGCCGGATGGGTGGCCATCGGCTTCGCTGTTGTCGAGGACATCCAGTACTTCGCCAGCGCGGAGGCCGCTGATCAGCTGCTGTCGGTCTTCATCGTCCGAGGCATCGTCACGCCGTTCGCCCATCCGCTGTTCACGTTCTGGATCGGTCTCGCCGCCGGTCTGGCCAAGGAGCGTGACCGTCCGGTCGTGGCCGCGATGCTCGGTGGCTATCTCGCCGCCGTCCTCACCCATGCCGCGTGGAACGGTTCGCTCTCGCTCTCGGAGTCATCCGGAGGGACGACGGTGATCCTCGTGGCCATCATCGGCTTCCTGCTGCTGTTCGGCACGGTGGCCGTCCTGCTGATTCGATTCAGGCAGCGGGAGCGTCGCCAGTTCCTCGCGGTCGCCCCGATGCTGATCCAGCGATACGGACTCACTGCGGCCGAGCTCGAGATCTTCAGCGACTGGGGTCGGATGCTCGCCGTGCGACGGAGCCTGCCTCGCTCGAGGCGGCGGACCTTCGACGGTGTTCACGCCGGTCTGGCCAGGTTGGCAGTGCTCCACGCGAAGCCAGTGGTGAATCCGGCTGACGAGGCTCGGTTGGTCAATCTGCTCTACGAGGCCAGAGCGGCGGCGAGCTGACCTCAGGCCAGGTCGTATGCCGTCCGGTTGGCAACGGTGCGCAGCGAGAAACTGGACCGGATCCTGGTGACGCCGGGAAGAACCGCTAGGTGGGTGCGGTGGATGCGTTCGTAGTCTGCGACGTCTGCGCAGGCGACCTGCACGATGTAGTCGGCGTCGCCCGCCATCAAATGGCAGGCCATCACCGCCGGGGACTCGACGACCGCTGCCTCGAAGGCATCGAGGGCCGGCTCCTCCTGGCTGGCGAGAGAGATCTCGACAAAGGCGGTGGTCCCCCGCCCGATCGAAGCGGGGTCGAGCAGTGCGACGTAGTTCTCGATGGTGCCATCGGCCTCGAGCCGTCTGACCCGACGCAATGTGGCAGACGGCGAGAGTCCGATTCGATCGGCGAGGTCGTTGTTGCTCACGCGACCGTCGCTCTGGAGGATGTCGAGGATGGCGCGATCGGTTGCGTCAAAGAGCATGGACGCAAGTATTCGTCGCATGAGGCCAGAATTGCAAGGTTCTGGAGCGTCAGAGGCTTGTCCGACGCGTCATCTTGCAATCCCATGTTGTCGGAAGCGGTCTACGTTGGCCCGACCGGTCCGTGGGCCGGACCGAGTCAATGGTCGACCGAGGGGTGCGCGTCATGCGAGTTGGAGTTCCGACAGAGATCAAGGTGCTCGAACGGCGGGTCGGTCTGACGTCCGAAAGCGTTCGCGAACTGGTTGCCCACGGCCACGAGGTCATCGTGCAGTCCGGGGCAGGGGAGGGGATCGGCGCCGACGATCTCCGCTACGAGTCGGCCGGGGCGACCATCGTTGCCGACGCAGCCGAGGTGTTTGCCGGTGCGGACATGATCGTCAAGGTCAAGGAGCCCCAAGCGGTCGAACGGGCGATGCTGCGACCGGGGCAACTCCTGTTCACCTATCTGCATCTGGCGCCCGACCCGGACCAGACGGCCGATCTCCTCGCCAGCGGTGCGACCTGCATCGCCTACGAAACGGTCACCGACAACGACGGGGGCCTGCCACTGCTGGCTCCGATGTCGAAGGTGGCGGGACGAATGGCAGTGCAGGCCGGGGCCCACTCGCTCGAGTCGCCGCAGGGCGGCGCCGGACTCCTCCTCGGAGGTGTGCCCGGGGTGGCGCCGGCGAAGGTCGTCGTGCTCGGCGGAGGAGTGGTCGGGGTCAACGCGACGGAGATGGCGGTCGGTCTCGGCGCAGACGTGACCGTGCTCGAACGCAACATGAACGTGCTCGATGAACTCGACGCCCGCTTCGGCACGGGGATCCGAGCGGTCTATTCGAACCGCACATCGGTCGAGGACTACGTGATCGATGCCGATCTCGTCATTGGCGCCGTGTTGGTCAAGGGGGCCCGAGCACCGAGGCTGGTGACGGCCGAGATGGTGGCCGCGCATGCGGCCGGGGTCAGTGCTCGTCGACGTCGCCATCGATCAGGGTGGCTGCTTCGAGACATCCAGGCCGACCACCCATGCCGACCCGACCTACGTGGTCGACGGGGTCGTGCACTACTGCGTGGCGAACATGCCGGGGGCAGTCGCCCAGACATCGGCCCACGCGCTCAACAACTCGACGTTGCCCTACGTGCTCGCCCTGGCCGACCGTGGCCACGAGCACGTGATGCGAGACGACCCGCACATGCGCAACGGGCTGAACGTGTTCGACGGCAAGCTCACCGAAGCGGCCGTGGCCGAGGCGCTCGACCTGCCATACGTGGACCCCGCCACCCTCTTCTGAAGCTCCAACCCCAATCGGGCCGATCGGAAAAGGTCAACACCCCCGGTCGGACGAGGCGTGAGCAGCGTCTTCCCGGGGGTGTCGTGAGCAATGAGAGCATCCACCACAGTCGATTTTCACGGCAGTACCGTTTCCATTGACTGTTGAGCTTCCCCGTCGGTTCGAGAACCGGCGGGGAAGTTGCTTTTCCGACCACCTCTTTGCTTGCATACCCCGCCGCTCAAGCTCAGGGCGAACCCTTTGCCCGTCCGGCCGAGTTCCTCGGGCACGTCTGGTGATCAGTTTCCGTCGATCGGTGTCGGCCGAAGCCGAGACCGATGTCAGGGGCCCCACCCAGCGGGTGCGGCCGGCGATTTCTCTCACCTGACCATCCGGTCCTTTCGCTTCGTTCCCCACGTTCGGTTTCGACGCTCGTCCGCTCGATGCACCGAGGTGATTCGAGGGCTGATGTCGGCCGTTTCGTGAGGCCGTTGAGCGACGCTCCCGGCTGGCTGAGACCCACTCAAACACCCGTCGACAGCGGGGTCAAGCGGTTTCTCGCAATACACATGGTTATCCCCTGAACTTCTTCGTTGTCCTCAGATCGCGGCGAGTTGTCCACCGGTTGTCCACCGCGTTGCCCACAGCGGAGCGGCCCGGCTCGGCGTCGAGCGGGCGCTCAGTCGTTGAGCTTGCCGGCGAGGACGAGAACGATCACGGCGCCGACGATCGAGAGGAAGAGCCCGCCGGTCTCCGGCTGGAGACCAGACCCGGTGAGCACGTTCCAGATCGTGCCCCCGACGAGCGACCCCGCGATGCCGAGCAAGATCGTGCCGAGGCATCCCAGTTTCCGATTGCCCTTCACCATCCACTGCGACACGACGCCGACGATGAAGCCGAAGATGATCCACAAGAAGGGTCCCATGGGACCAGCTTCGCACACGCGAGCGTCGGCAGGGATGGTGGGGTCGGCTCGATCCGGTGCGAGGCTGACTCGATGAATCAACGACTCGACGCTGCTGCGATCTGCACCCCCGGCCTCGAATCGTTCCTCGAGGCCGAACTGCGCGACCTCGGTATGAAGCCGAAGGCGGGCGCTCACGGGGTCGTTCCGTTCCGAGCGACGACGCGCCAGCTCTACGCAGCGAACGTCTGGTCGCGGACGGCTTCGAGGATTCTCGTACGGCTGGCGACGTTCCGAGCCACGGATTTCGCCCACCTCCAGCTGCGAGCCTCGGAGATCGATTGGGCGCCGTGGATCGGCGATGACGTCGCCCCGGAGTTCCGCGTCACCTCACACAAGTCGAAGCTCTACCACACCGAGGCGATTGCTCAGCGGCTCCACAAGACCGTGGGACCTGCCACCCGAGGCGAACCCGTGCAGCCGTTCGTCGTTCGTTTCGAGAAGGATCTCTGCACGATCAGCGTCGACACCGGCGGGACACCACTCAACCATCGGGGGTGGCGGCGCGACATCGGCATCGCTCCGCTTCGCCCCACGATGGCGGCGGCGATCCTGATGTCGATCGGCTGGGACGGCTCCGTCCCGCTGGCCGATCCCTTCTGCGGTTCCGGCACGATCGTCGTCGAGGCTGCCCTGATGGCTCGTTCGATGCCGCCCGGGGGCGCTCGTCGTTTTGCGTTCCAGACATGGCCGACATTCGAACAGGGCACCTGGGCCAGCGTCCAGGGTGAGATCGCGAGCCGAAGCGAACCTGAGCGACCGCTCTCGATCGAGGCGAGCGATCGTGACTCCCTGGCCGTGGAGATCACGGAGAAGAACGCAAGTCGCGCCGGTGTCGCCGACGCCATTCGCGTCGAGAAGCGAGTCGTGTCGCACCTCGAGGGACGGACCGGGCCGGGATGGGTCGTGACCAACCCGCCCTACGGAACCCGCGTCGGCGACGGAGACCTCGCCCCGCTCTACAAGCGGTTCGGAGCTGTCCTGCGTGAGCGTCGCCCCGAGTGGGGGCTGGCGATGATCGCCAACGACCGAACACTGGCCCGCGCCGCCGATGGTCGGCTCGCTCCCGCTGCCGGATTCAAAGGGGCGTTCGGGCACGGAGGCATCAAGGTGCAGGTCCTCAGCCGGCCGGGCTCAGCTCCAGTGTCGTCGACTCCGAATCCTGAAACACCAGAGCTGTCCCCGCCTGTCGCCACCGACTGACCTGCTCGAGCGCACTCACGAGCGCCTCGTGAGCTCGACGTTCATCGGCCGCACAATCGCTGTCCGGCGCCGGGCTCGGGATCGTGAAGCTCGCCTCGCCGCCATCGGTGCCGTTGCCGAGGAGCGTGTAGGAGCCGAACAACCGGCCGCACCCGGTCTGGCCCCGTACTGCTGCTTCGCCGGTGTCGATCTCGACCAGCAGCGGGGCGTCGATTGCATCGAGCACACCGCCGTAGTCAACACCGTCTTCTGCGGTGGGATCGACCTCGAGCGTGGTCACGATCCACTCACCGTCGAAGGTCGGCTCGACGTCGAGCTCTGACGAACCGCATCCCGCAGCCACGACACCGACAGCCATCACGCCGACAGCGGCCAGGACGATCGCACGGCGGTGTCGAGCGGGCACATGATCGACCGTAGCGCCGCATGAACAGACGACCGCGACATCAACAGATTGTTGACTTTCGCCTGCTGTCTCGGCACGCTCTGGGCGTGAATCTGCCTTCCGACGCTGTGCCATCCGACGCTGTGCCATCCGACGCTGTGCCATCCGACGCTGGGCCATCCGACGCTGGGCCAACCGACGCTGGGCCAACCGACTCCGCATCCGTCGGCCCCACGTCATCGCTCACCATCGAGCTGCCCGAGTGGGCGTGGAGCCACCGCGACGGCGTGTTCGGATCCATCGAGGAGAAGATGGCCGTGGTCGTCGAGCTGGCCGAGCGAAATGTGGCCGAGGGCGGTGGTCCGTTCGGGGCAGCGGTGTTCACGACCGACGGACAGTTCGTCGCCCCCGGTGTGAACCGTGTCGTCCCCTCGTCGATCCCGGTGGCCCATGCCGAGATCGTGGCCATCGGTCTGGCCGGCCAGACCCTCGGGACCTGGGACATCGCGACGCTCGGTCGCTTCGAGCTCTTCAGCTCGACCGAGCCCTGCGCCATGTGCCTCGGCGCGGTCCCGTGGAGCGGCGTCCAGCACTTGGTGTGTGGAGCGCGTGACAGCGATGCGCGCCGCGTCGGCTTCGACGAGGGCAACAAACCGCCGGACTGGGTGGGGGATCTCGGCCGTGCCGGGATCGAGGTGACACAGGACGTGCTGCGGGATCGCGCCGTCGCCGTTTTGAAGAGCTATGCATCGGGCGGCGGAGCGATCTACAACGGTGGGTCATGACATCGCCCTCATCCGAGTCTGACATCGCCTCGATGGGCGGACCGGTTGATCTGCACGAAGTGCAGCGACCCCCTTCCCGGCCGGCCGACTACGTCAGGCCCGAAAATCTCGAGGAAGCGATGGACCTACTCGCTGAGCATGGCGACGGGGCTCGCATCGTGGCCGGCGGCACCGACCTGCTCGTCGAACTCGACCGCGGCTCTCGCCCCGACCTCGAGCTGTTGATCGACATCTCCGGGCTCGAGGGGCTCGACTCGATCCATCAGTCGCGACACGGGATTCATCTGGGCCCGCTGGTGACCCACAACCAGTGCGTGGTCAGCGATCTCGTTCGGGAGCGAGCACTTCCCTTGGCTCAAGCCTGCTGGGAGATCGGTTCGCCGGCACTTCGGAACCGGGCGACCGTGGTCGGCAACATCGTCACCGCCAGTCCGGCCAACGACTCGTTGTCGGCGCTCGTTGCGCTCGATGCCGAGGTGTCGATGGCCTCGGTACGGGGTCTGCGGACGGTGCCCATCGGCGAGTTCACCACCGGCGTCCGGTCCACCGTGCTCGCACCGGACGAGATCGTCACCGGCGTCACGATCCCGGTGCCGGACGTCGACGGTGACCGCCGCGGCGTCTACCTGAAGCTGGGTCTTCGTCGGGCCCAGGCGATCTCGGTCGTGCACATCGCCGTGGTCGTCACCGTCGATCGCGACGGTCTGATCAGTGACAGTCGCGTCGTGCTCGGCAGTGTTGCCCCGACGGTCGGCCGCTGTCGCGGCGGCCGAAGCCGAGCTCGACGGAACGTCGATCGTCGATGGTGCGATCGATGGGGCTCGGCTCGAGCGTATTGCCGAGGCTGCGGCGGCATCGGTGTCTCCGATCGACGACCTCCGGGCAACCGCCGACTACCGCATCGACCAGATCGCGGTGATGGTCCGCCGCGCCCTCGCCGCGCTGGCGGCCGGTCGTCAGGCCGAGGTCTTTCCGGTGTCGCCGCCGACGATCGGCGGACCATCGGTTGCGTCGCCGGCGGTGGCCGGCACGTGGACTCGTGACCGGCTGCTCGAGATGACGGTCGACGGAGTCGGTGTCTCCGCTCCGTGGCGGCCCGTCACCCTCCTGCACTGGTTGCGCGACGACGTCGACATCACCACCACGAAGGAAGGCTGTTCCGAAGGCGAGTGCGGGGCATGCACGGTGAGGCTCGATGGCACCAGCGTGCTCAGCTGCCTGGTTCCTGCCGGTCGAGCGGCGGGTGGCGAGATCACCACGGCCGCCGGCGTCGGTACCGCTGACGGCCCTGTCGCCGATCCAGCAGGCGTTCGTCGACGAAGCAGCGGTGCAGTGCGGCTTCTGCATCCCCGGTTTCATCGTCGCTGCCGACTCGCTTCGGGCCGAGATCGGAACGCCGACGCCGGCTCAGGTCAAGCAGGGTCTGGCCGGGAATCTCTGTCGCTGCACGGGTTACTACAAGATCGAAGAGGCCGTGCGTTGAGCGGTCAGGTGAAGGGGGGCCTCGGTCAGTCGATCGTCAAGCGGGATGCGGCGGCCAAGACGAGCGGCGAGGCGTTGTACGCCCAGGACCTCCGTGTCGAGAGTGCACTCGAGGCGATGATCGTGTTCACCAACCAGCCTCACGCCCGGATCCATTCGCTCGACATCTCGAAGGCCGAGGCGCTCGACGGTGTCGTCGCCGTCGTGACCGCGGCCGACGTTCCGGTCAACGAGTACGGGCTCACCATGTTCGACCAGCCGGTGTTGATCGGGCCGACCGGCTCGGAGCGGTCCGACGTGGCCGGTGACGTCTCTCGCTGGGAGGCAGATCATCTGGCCATCGTCGTCGCCGAGTCGGCCGAGATCGCGACGGCGGCGGCAGCCCTGATCGAGGCCGAGTGGGAGCAGCTGCCGATCGTCGCCGACATCGACGCCGCACTCGCCGACGGTGCACCGTTGGTCCACCCTGAGACGTCGGCCGGCTCCAACGCCTACTACCACTACGTGATCCGCAAGGGCTCCGCCGACGACGTGGCCGATGCGTTCGCCGCCGCCCACGTCGTCATCGAGGGCACCTACGAGTTGCCGTACCAGGAGCACGCCTTCCTCCAGACCGAAGCAGGGCTCGGCTACATCGACGATCAGGGCCGCATCACCATCGAGACGGCCGGGCAGTGGACCCACGAGGACCAGGAGCAGATCGCCCACGCGCTCGATCTGCCCGTCGATCGAGTTCGCGTGATCTACCGGGCGATCGGCGGAGCGTTCGGCGGCAAGGAGGACATGAGCGTCCAGATCGTGCTGGCGCTCGCAGTCCAGAAGCTCGCGGCACTGGGGATCGACCGTCCGGTCCGCACCGAGTGGAGCCGCGAGGAGAGCATCGTCGGTCACCACAAGCGGCACCGGGGCCGGGTCCGACGCCCGCCTGGCCGCCGATGCCGATGGGCGGATCCTGGCGGTCGAGGCCGACGGCCACCTCGACGCCGGTGCCTACAACTACACGTCCAACAAGGTGCTCGGGAACCTGCACCTGACCGTGGCCGGGCCATACGAGGTGCCCGTCGCCCGGATCGACAGCTGGGCTGTCTACACCACCACGGTGCCCGGTGGTGCGTTCCGCGGATTCGGCGGGCCGCAGGGATGTTTCGTCGCCGAGTCGCAGATGAACAAGCTGGCGGCGGCGCTGGCGATGGACCCGGTCGAGCTGCGTCGCCTGCAACACGTGTCCGAAGGGCTCGATCGGCATCACGGGAACCGAACTGCCGCCCGGTGTGAGCCTCCCGGAGGTGGTCGAGGCCTGCGCCGAGGCTGCCGGGTGGTCGGACGCCGCCGGCGTCCCCGGCGCCGATCGCCGCCTTCGCGTCGCTGCCTGCGTCGACGACCACGACCCGCCGCGGTCGGGGGTTCGCCTGCGCCTACAAGAACATCGGCTTCTCGTTCGGCTTCCCGGAGCGGTCGGAGGCCCGGATCGTGCTGACCGGCGACGGTGAGGACCCTCAGCGGCGCCGAGCTCTACCTCGCCGGCGCCGATGTCGGTCAAGGCGCGCACACCGCATTCCTGCAGATGGCCGCTGAGGCGACCGGTCTTCCCGTCGACGCCATCACGCCCACCTACTCCGACACCGCAACTACCGGCGACTCCGGATCGGCGTCGGCGTCTCGTCTCAGTTGGATGACCGGCAATGCGATTCTCGGCGCGGCCGAGGAGGCGGAGAAGGCCTGGCGGGACGGGGAACGACCGGCGATCGGCGCCTTCCGATACACCCCGCCGCCGACCGAGATGCTCGACCCGGACGGCGCTCCGACGACACCGAACTTCGCGTACGGGTACGTCGCCGAGGCCGTCGATCTCTCGGTCGACATCGAGACGGGCCACATCGTGGTCCACGACGTGGTTGTGGCGTCCGATGTCGGACGAATCATCAATCGTGCGTTGGTCGAGGGGCAGGTCGAGGGGGCGGTCGTACAGGCCCACGGGTACACGTTCAGCGAGAACCTGCACGTCGTCGACGGACGGGTGCGCAACCCGCGGTTCTCCGGCTACCTCATCCCTGGCATCGGCGACATTCCCGAGCAGGTGCGGTCGGTGCTGCTCGAGATCCCTGATCCACGCGGTCCGTTCGGTGTTCGAGGCATGGCCGAGATGCCGTTGATGCCGTATGCGCCTGCCGTCGTGGCAGCGCTGTACGACGCCACCGGCGTGTGGTTCGACTCGTTTCCCGCTGACTCCGCCGAAGGTGCGAGCCGCCCTCCGCTCCCGCGTCCCCGCCTGACTGACCCCCCTGAAATCAAACCTCGGGTTTGTGACCCCCCATTTTCGGGGGTCATAGCCTCCGGTTTAGGTTGAGGCCATGGTCACTTGGAACATTGCCGATCTCTTCGAGCAGACTGCGACCGCCGTCCCCGATCGGTTGGCGGTCACCTCGCCGTTGGCCGATCGGACGTACCGCGCGCTCGACGACAACGCCACCGCCGTTCGCCCGATATCTGGTCGACCTCGGCGTTGCATGCCGGCGAGCGCGTCGCGGTCCTCTCCTGGAATCGGGTCGAGTGGCTCGAAGCGATGATCGGTTCGTTCAAGGCGTGCGCCGCGCCGGTCAACGTCAACTACCGCTACGTCGACAGCGAGCTCGCCTACGTCCTCGATGACTCCGACGCCGTCGTCCTCGTGTGCGAGCCGGACTTCCTCGAGATGGTTCGACGAGTCCTGCCGGATCTCCCGCTCGTGCGTCATGTCGATCGTGCTCGACTCTGCCGGACGCGCCGGCGCTCCGGACGATGCCGAGCCAACGATCGAGCTCGGCCGATCACGAGCTTCGCTGGAGCCGAGGCCTTGGCAGCCGGGTCAGGCATCGACGACCACCCTGCCGGACAGGTCGCCAGACGACCTCTACATCCTCTACACCGGCGGCACGACCGGGATGCCCAAGGGAGTCCTCTGGCGCCAAGAGGACATCTTCCTCGGCGCGATGACGAGTCTCGTCGAGCCTTCCGATCCAGCCGATGCACTCGAAGTGGTCGTGCCAGAACGCGCACCGTGGCTCGTGACCTCGCCGTTGATGCACGGCAACGGCCAATGGAACTCGCTCAGACCGTTGATCGCAGGGAACGGCGTGTCGCTCTGGACTGAGCGGCGTTTCGACCCGGTTCATGTCATCCGTCAGGCCGCCGCTGACCGAGTGCAACTCGTGGTGCTCATCGGAGACGGCATGGCTCGGCCCTTTGCCGACGCACTGCGCTCGATGCGACAGGACGGTTCGGCGCCGGACCTCTCGTCCGTCGCCGCCATCGCCTCCGGCGGTGCCATCTTGTCGCCGACCGTGAAGCAAGAACTCGAGCGCGCTCCTGCCGGACGCGCTCATCGTCGACGGCTTCGGTGCCTCCGAGACCGGCGGCAACGGATCGCTGGTCGGGACCGGCGACGGGGGAGCGCCACGATTCCAGATGAAGCCGGACACGGCGGTCCTCGACGACGAGAACCGTCCGATGGCACCGGGTACGGGTGTCACCGGGCGCCTTGCCGCGGACCGGTCACATCCCGCTCGGATATCACAAGGACCCGGTGAAGACGGCCGCCACGTTCCCGACCGACGACCGAGGTCGGCGGTGGGCGGTACCAGGCGATGCCGCACGCCTGGAGGCCGACGGCACCATCACCGTTTTCGGTCGGGGCTCGAACTGCATCAACACCGGGGGCGAGAAGGTCTTCCCCGAGGAGGTCGAGGCGAAGATCAAGGCCCACCCCGATGTGCTCGATGCCTTCGTTCTCGGCCGACCGGACGAGCGATTCGGGCAGCGGGTGTCGGCCGTCGTTGCCTGTCGTCCGGGAACGGCGACGGATCTCGACGGCATCCGAACGTTCCTGCGTCAGCATCTCGCCGGCTACAAGCTGCCGAAGGAAGCGGTCTTCGTGGCGTCGATGTCGTACACGGGCCCGGGGAAGCCGGACTACGCATGGGCACGATCACAGTTCGAGTCGGCTACCACCCACGGACTCGCCAAAGACCGATTCCGAACCAACCACGGGAGTGCCGACATGACCGGAGCATTCGAGGGTCAGCGAGCGCTGATCACGGGCGGAGGCTCGGGGATCGGACTGGCGACGGCACGGCGGCTGGCTGCCGAAGGGGCGACGGTGACGCTGATGGGGCGGAGGGAGTCGGTGTTGTTCGATGCGGCACGCGAGCTGGGCGAACACGGTGGCGACATCCGGACGATCGGCGGCGACGTCAGCATCGAGGACGACGTCGAGGAGGCGGTTCGTGTCGCTTCGGAGGGCGGTGACCCGGGTTCGCCGGGCCTCCATGTCGCCGTGATCAACGCCGGGTTCGGGGGAGCTGCGCCCGTGGTGGCAACCGAGGCTGCCGACTGGCAGGGCATTCTCGACGTCAATCTGACCGGCGCGTTCTTCACGATGAAGCATGCGGGACGGGCGATCTCCGCCGCCGGTGGCGGGTCGATATGCGCTGTCTCGTCGATTGCCGGGTCGCGGACTCATCGCTTCATGTCGACCTATTGCGTGAGCAAGGCCGGGCTCGAAATGCTGGTCAAGAATGCAGCGGACGAGCTCGGCGCAGCCGGCGTTCGGGTCAATGCGGTGGCCCCGGGCTTGGTCGAGACCGGCCTGTCCGATGGCCTTCGCTCGAACGAAGCGATCTATGGCGACTACCGGGCGAACATGCCGATCCAGCGCCATGGCCAGCCAGACGACGTGGCGAACGCGATCGCGTTCCTGCTGTCGGACGCGGCGAGCTGGGTGACAGGCGCAATCCTCCCCGTCGACGGTGGGCATCATCTACGGCGTGGGCCCAACCTCGATGCGTGAGAATCGCTCGATGCGTGACGAATCGCTCGATGCGTGACGAATCGCTCGATCCACTGAACCCGAGGCTATGACCCCCGATCCTGTGGGGCCCAAACCCGAGGTTTGGGACCCCCATTTCCGGGGGTCATGGCCTCGGGTTGGCGGAATGTGACGACCAAACCATCTCCCGGTCGAGGGCGGTGTCACAGGAGGGACCTAGTCTTCGTCTCGTGACGGTGGAGATCACGAGCTACGGCCGACCCGCGACCGAGGCGCTGGCTCGCGCCGTCGTCGCATCCAAGTCGGGCGACGCCCTTGCCCCCGTCACCGTGGTCGTGCCGTCGAACTTCGCCGGGCTGGTCGCACGACGCATGCTCGGCAGCGGCTCCGTCGGCCCGGCCGGCATCGCCAACGTCTCCTTCGTCACTCCCTTCCGGCTCGCCGAGCTGCTTGCTGCCGGTCGCCTGGGTGACCGGCGCCCACTCACCAACCCCGTGCTCGGCGCCGCGGTTCGAGTCGCTCTGGCCGACAACCCCTTCCACTTCGCCGCCGTCGCCGACCACCAGGCCACCGAGCAGGCGCTGGCCCGTCTCACGGGCGAACTGAGCAACGTCAGCAACGCCGCGCTCGACCGCGTCGCCGCAGCATCACGATCGGCGGCCTCGACGGTTGCCTTCCATCGCTCGGTCCAGCGCCTCCTCGTCGGATTCCACGACGAAGCTCATGTCGCAGAGGCGGCGGCCCGTACGGTCAGATCTCGCCGACGACGCCGAATCGCTCGGGCCGATCATCTGGTATCTGCCGTCTCCGATGGCGGCGCCGCTGACGCGGCTCATGCGGGCGTTCCAGCGCATCGGCCGGCTCACCACGATCGTCGGCCTCACCGGAGCAGAAGACGCCGATCGGCCGGTGTTCGATCTTTGTGCCGCCGTCGGCATCGAGATCGACGAATCCCTCGCCTCGACCGGCGTCGCGGTCGCCGATCGCATCGTCTCGGTCACCGACGCCGACGAGGAGGTGCGGGCCGTCGTTCGTTCGATCGTCGGACTGGCCACATCCGGGCTTGCCTTCGACCGCATCGGCGTGTTCCACGCCACTCCCGATCCCTATGTCCGCATCCTCCAGCAGCAGCTCGATGCCGCCCAGATCCCGTCGAACGGTCCGTCCCGCACCCGCCTCGCCGATTCGGTCAGCGGTCGCACACTGCTCGCCGCGCTCGAGTTGCCGGCGGAGCGCTGGCGCCGAGATCGGGTGATGGCGCTGGTCAGCGGAGGACCGCTGCGCATCGACGGTGCCAACGTCCGCCCGGCGTCCTGGGAGCGGCTGACCAGAGAGATCGGAGTGGTCGGCGGGCTCGGCGATTGGCACGTCAAGATCGGACGGCGACGTCACACGCTCGAGTCCACCCTGGCTCGAGGAGCACCGTCGCACAGCCACGAGGCTCCGGATTCCGTCCCCGATCCGTGGCTCATCGACCGCATCGAGCGGGAGCGGTCCGATCTCGATCAACTCGGTGGGTTCGTCACTGCCACGGCCGAGTGGGTCACGGCTGTGGACGCCGCCGACGGCTGGCTGGCCAAATCCGAAGCTGCAGGCGAACTGCTGCGGGGACTCCTCGGTCCGGCCCACCGGCACAGCGGCTGGCCCGAATCAGAGCAGATCGCCTTCGAGCAGGTCGAGGGTGCGCTCGAACGCCTGGCCGTGCTCGACGAGTTGGAGCCGTCGCCCAGCCACGCAGTGTTCGTTCGCGCTGTCCGGGGTGAGCTCGATGTCGCCCGGGGCCGTGCGGGTCGATTCGGCCACGGCGTCGTCTACGGGCCCGCTCTCGTCTGCGGTCGGCCACGATCTCGATGCCGTCTTCATCGTCGGGTGTCGAGAGGGCATGTTGCCGGCGCCCCGGCGGGACGATGCCGTGCTCCCCGACGTCGCTCGGGCGAATGCCAACGGCGAACTCGAGCTGCGGGCCGGCCAGCTCGGCGAGCAGCACCGGCAATTCCTGGCCGCCATCGCTTCAGCCCCCGAAGGTCGTCGCACGCTGTTGTTTCCCCGCGGTGATCTGCGCAGCAGCCGCGAATCGCTGCCTTCTCGCTGGTTGCTCGACTCCGCCAGCGAGCGGGCCGGGCGCCCGATCCGGGCCACAGACTTCGCAGCGCTCGGTGAACCGGTGGTGGACGTGGTGCCTTCGCATCACGCCGGGTTGTCCAACGCAGCCGTGCACGGTTCGATCGTCGAACGCGATCTGGCAGCGGTCGAGCGCCATGTCGCCATCGGCGGCGATGCCGCAGCTCATCCGGCGTCCGAACGCGCCGGACGTGGCATCGAGGCCAGTCGCGCCCGACGCAGTTCCGAGTTCACGAAGTGGGACGGCAACCTCGCCGGCCACGATCTCGGCAGCACGGCTGCCCGTCTGCTCTCGCCCACTCGACTCCAGGCCTGGGCGGCCTGCGGATACCGATACTTCCTGGCCTACGTCCTGAAGCTGGCCGAGCGCGATGATCCCGATCGGCTGGTCGAGATCAGTGCGCTCGATCGGGGCTCGGGCGTGCATCTCGTGCTCGAGACCTTCATCCGAGGGCTGCTCGAGGCCGATGAGCTGCCGGCGTGGGACGAGCCGTGGAGCGACGCACACCGGGCCGCGGTCGCATCCTTGGCCGGTGAAGTCTTCGACGCCTACGAAGCCCAGGGCCGTACCGGACGACCCGTGCGCTGGCGTATCACGAGGGAAGACCTCCTGGTGTTGTTGGACGATTTCCTCAGCTCGGACAACGCCCATCGATTCGCCAACGGCGCAACGCCCGTCCGGGTGGAGATGCCGTTCGGCCTCGAGGGGGTCGAACCCCTTGCGATCGAACTGCCGGACGGACGCACCCTCCAATTCCGTGGCATGGCCGATCGTCTCGACCGCTCGGCCGACGGGCGGACGTTCGTCTCCGACTACAAGACCGGCAAGGGCAAGGACTACATCAAGATCGACCAGGGCGATCCCGTCAGGGCCGGCACCATGCTGCAGCTCGGCATCTACGCCGAGGCGGCTCGCCAGTTCGCCGATGCCGACGAGGTCGAGGCGCACTACTGGCAGGTCAATCAAGCGGTCGCTCATCGCAGGAGCGGCTACCTCTGGGACGACGAACGGCGCCGTCGGCTGATCTCGGTCCTCACGGTGATCGCAGACGGCATCGAAGCCGGTGAGTTCGCGACCGACCCGGGGGAGTGGGACAGCTGGTCCGGCACCAACGACACGTGTAAGTACTGCGCCTTCGACACCGTGTGCGACCGCGACCGGGGCGAGCATGCGGCCGGGAAGGTCGCTCAGCTCGTCTTCCGCCCGGCGTTGGTGTGGATCGACCCAGAGGCGTCAGAGTCGGAGGCTGATTCGTGACACCGTCAGACCAGCCCACCCGCGACCTCATCACCAGCGGCGGTCTCGACCAGACCCTCTTCGTGGAAGCCGGCGCCGGAAGTGGCAAGACCAGCGCGCTGGTCGCCCGAATCGTCAATCTCGTGATCGACCATGGCGTCCGGCTCTCGCAGGTGGCGGCCATCACGTTCACCGATGCGGCGGCAGCCGAACTCCAGGCTCGCATCCGGGTGCAGTTCGAGCAGTTGCGTGACGCCGAGGAGTCCACCGACGAGCAACGCGAGCGAGCGCGTGTCGCCATCGACGATGCCGACCTCGCAGCGATCTCCACGCTGCACGGATTCGCCAGCCGCATCCTGTCGGAGTTGGCCGTGTCGGCACGGCTTCCACCGCAGGTCCGTGTGCTCGACGAGGTGTCCTCCCAGCTCGCGGCCGAGGATCGGTGGCGACGTTTCGTCGATGCCCTGTACGACGATCCAGCCAACGACGAACTGCTGGTGCGTGCTGCGCTGCTCGGCGTACCGCTCGAGTCGACGTACCGCGGCCAGCCGACGTTGAAGGACGTCGCCGCTGACTTCAACCAGAACTGGGATCGGCTGCCCGCGGTCGTCGCCGGCGCCACCGACGATTCGTTGCTGCCGATCACCTTCGAGGCCTTCGATCAGGCTGCGCATGCCGTCATGTCGTGCCTCGACGCCTGCACCGATCAGACCGATCTCCTCTACGTTCACCTCACCACGTCGTTGATCCCCGACCTCGAGCGACTCCAAGCGATCGCCGATCCGCTCCGCCGTGTCGCCGCGCTGTCCGAGGCCAAGTTGACCGGGGAGGGGTGGCATCAAGGGCAACTGGGGTGGTGACGCCGCCGGTATCCGGTCGCTGATCTCCGATCTCAATGACGCCAAGGACGACCTCGTGCAGCGGGTGAAGGCCGATGTCATCGAACGGTTCGTCTTGCCGATCGCTCGAGACGTCCTCGAGGCCGCCGAGCAGCGGCGGGCCGATGGTGGCCTGGAGTTCCACGATCTGCTCGTCCTCGCCCGCGAGATGCTGCGCGCCAATGAGGAGGCCCGGACGGCGCTCCACGAGCGCTACACCCACCTCCTGCTCGACGAATTCCAGGACACCGACCCGATCCAGATCGAGTTGGCGCTACGGATCGCTGCTGCGGTCTCCACCGGCGACGAACGCTGGCAGGACCTCGCCGTCGAGAGTGGGCGGCTGTTCTTCGTCGGTGACCCGAAACAGTCGATCTATCGCTTCCGTCGAGCAGACATCGGACTCTTCCTCGAGGCTCGCGAACGCTTCGGGCCAGACGGCACCCACGCCCGGCTCACCACCAACTTCCGAACGGTCGAGCCGATTCTCGATTGGGTCAACGTCCTGTTCACCCAGCTGATGGGGTCTGGTGTCGACGACCGCCAGCCGGCGTATGAGCGCCTGATCGCCCATCGGCCAGCCGACTCGGGCGCCGACCACCGACCGGTGCTGTTGGGAGGTCCACACGACGACCCGAAGGTGAAGGCCGCCGAATTCCGCGAGCTCGAGGCGGACGATGTCGCCGAGCTGATCGCCGACGTGATCGCTCGCCCCGAGGCATGGCCGATCGGCGATGGCGCCGGCGGTTGGCGGCGACCGGAGTTGTCCGACATCGCGATCTTGGTCCCGACCCGCACCTCACTTCCGTTCCTGCGGTCGGCGCTGGACGAACGGGACATCTCGTATCGGCTGTCGACGGGCACGTTGGTCTACGCCACGCAGGAGGTCAGCGACGTGCTTGCTGCACTCCGGGCCGTCGACGACCCGACCGATGCTTTCAGCCTGGTCGCGGCCTTGCGTTCGCCGCTCTATGCCTGTGCCGACACCGATCTGTTCGCCCATGTCGATGCCGGTGGACAATGGGACCTTCGGTCGACCCCGCCCGACTCGCTCGGTGCCGATCATCCGGTCAGCGTCGCTTTCGCCCATCTGCGATCGCTGTGGGAAGCGCGCTGGTGGTCGAGCCCCTCGGTCGTCCTCGACCGCCTCCTGCGCGAACGCGAGGCAGCGATGCTGGGATTCGGGTCGACCCGCCCCGCCGACGTGTGGCGTCGACTCCGGTTTCTCCTCGACCAGGCTCGGTCGTTCGAGGAGTCGGTCGGTGGCGATCTCCGATCCTTCCTCGACTGGGCCGCGCTGCAGGGCGCCGATCTCGCCCGAGTCCACGAACCCCTGTTGCCCGAGACCGATGACGACGCGGTCCGCATCATGACGATCCACGGCTCCAAAGGGCTCGAGTTCCCGATCACGATCTTGTCCGGCATGACCACGCAGCTCACCAACAGGCGCTCGGGCATCGGCGTGCTCTGGAAGGACGACGGGACGCCGGAGGTCCGTGTTCGCAAAGATGCCGCGACCCTCGGCTTCGAGGCGAGAGCGACGGTCGAGTCGGAAATGGATCAGTACGAGAAGCATCGCCTGCTCTACGTCGGTCTGACCCGGGCCCGGGATCACCTCGTCGTGTCCGCTCATCACAAGGGGTCGACCAAGGCGTCGAGCTTCGCCGAGATCGTGTGGGACGACGTCGACCATGTCGACCTGTGGCGCAGACCGCCATCTCCTCTCGAGATCGACGCAGCGCCACGGGCTCCCCGGGCGGTGCCGCTTCCCCTCGACGACCGGGAGTCCTGGCTCGATGCCCGGGCCCGACTGGTCGAGAAGGCGTTCGAACTCCGCGTGATATCCGCCACCGGTATCGCCGTGGCGGCCCAACGGAGCCGAGCCGAGTCGGTCGACGGTGCTGCTGGGTTCGATGCAATCGAAGGTGGTGACGACGACGGCGCCGATCAAGCAGACGACGGCGTGGTGCCGGTCCGTCGTCGTGGTCGAGCCGGCTCGGCCATCGGCTCGGCAACCCATGCCGTCCTGCAGATGGTGGATCTCGCCGACCCGGCCGACCTCGACGTGCATGTTCACCAGCAGTGTGCGATCGAGGCGATCCCCGGTCACGAGGGAGTGGTTGCACTGCTTGCTCGATCGGCGCTCGGCTCCGAAGCGGTGGCGCTTGCCGTTGCCCACCGCCACCACAAGGAGCTGTTCGTTGCTGCGCCCGTCGGTGAGCGTGTGATCGAGGGGTACGTCGATCTCCTGGTCGACACCCCCGATGGGCTCGTCGTGATCGACTACAAGACGGACACGGCCAACACCGAAGCCGAGATCGACGCCAAGCTCGCCACCTACGAACTCCAGGCAGCGTCATACGCCGTGGCGCTCGAAACGGTCACCGGTCGAACCGTGGTCGAGTGTCGTTTCGTCTTCTGCAACACCAAGGGCGCTGTCGAACGGTCGGTGGCCGACCTCGAGAGAGCGAAACGTCGGGTTCGCGACGCACTCGCGACCTGACTGTTCGTGACCGCGCGCCACGTTGGGTGACCCCGAGCTCAGGTCGCCGTCGGCGCGACCGATGGACATCTGACGATTGACTTCGCCGTCCTGTCCTGTATGAATAGGGCTCCGGTTTGGTGGAGTGCTGACCGAAGGAGTTCGTCGTGCCCCGACCAATATGGAGCGGTGCCATCTCATTTGGCCTCATCTCGATTCCGATCCGCCTCTTTCCGGCGGTTCGGCGCAAGAACGTGTCCTTCAACCAGATCGACAGCGAGACCGGGTCGAGGGTCAAGATGAAGCGGGTCTCGGCCGAGACCGGCGAGGAAGTCGCCTACGACGACATCGTGAAGGGCTACGAGGTCACGAAGGGCAACTACGTCGTCATCACCGACGAGGAACTCTCGACGCTCGACCCCAAGAAGAGCCGCACCATCGACATCGTCGAGTTCGTCCAGCTCTCCGAGATCGATCCGCTCTACTTCGACAGCGCGTATGTCGTCGCACCGGACGAGCTGTCGGCGAAGGCTTATGCCGTGCTCGAACAGGCGATGGAGAGCGCGGGGATGGTGGCGATCGCCAGCTTCGTCATGCGAACCAAGCAGTACCTGTGTGCGCTGCGGGCAGCCGACGGCAAGCTGCTCCTGTCGACGATGGTCTACGGCGACGAGGTCGCAGACTTCAACGAGATCGAAGCCTTCGAGCATCTCGAGGACGTCGTGGTGAAGCCGGCAGAGCTGGCGATGGCCGAGCAGCTCATCGAGTCGCTCACCGAATCGTTCGAGCCGGCGAAATTCGAGGACGACCATCGCCAGCGCGTCCTCGACCTCATCCAGGCCAAGGTCGATGGCGAGGAGCTCTCGCCGATCGAGGACGACGAGCCGACTGCCGAGATCATCGATCTCGCAGCAGCTCTCGAGGCGAGTGTGGCGGCAGCGAAGGCGGCGCGGGAACGCCACCCGACATCGACCATCGGGGCTGGGAGTGATGAGGCCGAGGGCGACGAGGCCGGGGAGTCGGCCGGAAAGTCCAAGAAGGCCACGGCCAAGAAGGCCACGGCGAAGAAGGCGACCGCCAAGAAGGCAACGAGCAAGAAGGCTGCAGCCAAGAAGGCCCCGGCTCGCAAGTCGGCGTGACCACAAGGGTCGAGGTCATGCTGGCCTCGCCCGGCGATGACGACGCCGTCGCCCGGATCGATCGAGATCGGGAGGCGTGGCAGCTCGAGCGCAAGTTCGATGGTTACCGGCTCGTCGGCGTGTCCGTCGACGGGGAGGTCACGCTCCGCACCAGGAACGGCCTCGACGCAACGGCGTCGTATCCAGAGGTGGTCGCGGCACTCCACGACCAGCCATACGGCGACTTCGTCGTCGATGGCGAGGTGGTTGCTTCTCCCCGGGGCGACGCGTCGAGTTTCGAACGCCTCCAGCAGCGACCGGCCACTCGCCCGGCGGCTCCTGGCGAGGTCGAGGCCGTCCCCCTCCGGTTCATCGCCTTCGATCTCCTCGAGCTCGAAGGTGTCGACCTGCGACCCATCTCACTCGATCGGCGTCGAGCGCTGCTGTCAGATGGATTCGAGTTCGATGCGACGCTGCAACTGAGCGAGCTCCTCGACGGGAGTGCTGAGGAGCTGTTTGCCGAGGCGACGAACGATGGTTGGGAGGGTCTGATCGCCAAACGTCGGGACTCGATCTACAAGCCGGGTCGAGCCAGGAACTGGCAGAAACTCAAGTGTCTCCTGCGGGACGACTTCGTGATTGTCGGGTGGACGCCCCCCAAGGGTGGGCGAGTCGGATTCGGCGCCCTCGGGCTGGCGACGCGGGTCGACGGAACGCTGGTGTACGCCGGCCGCGTCGGTACGGGATTCGACGACGCGACCCTTCGGATCCTGCTGGAGCAGTTGACCGCAATCGAGCGTCCGGACACTGTTCTCGCCGGCGTTCCCACCGAACTGCGGACGGCGCGGTGGGTCGAGCCGGTTCTCGTGTGCGAAGTTGGGTTCAGCGAATGGACGTCGTCCGGGCTCATTCGCCATCCCCGCTACCTCGGCCTCCGGCCCGACAAGGACTCGATCGACGTGGAGAAGCAGCCAGCTCGGACGACCGTCGCCCTCTCGAGTCTCGACAAGATCCTCTTCGCCGACATCGAGGGAACGAAGGGCGAGATGGTCGGCTACTACCAGCTGGTTGCCGAGAAGATGCTGGTCGAAGTGGCGGACCGACCGCTGGTGCTCGAACGTTTCCCCAGTGGGATCACGAAGAAGGGCTTCTACCAGAAGAACACTCCCGATCACGTTCCCGACTACATCTCACGTCTGCCCGTGCGCGTCGCGCAGTCAGGGACAGATCGTCTACTCGGTCGTCCACGATGCGAACGGACTGATCTATCTGGCCAACCAGGGCACGATCGTGTTCCACACCCTGCTCTCGGGTGCCGATGACCCTGACCGACCGATCGAGATCATCTGGGATCTCGATCCGTCGAAGCCCGATCTCGGCCCGGTCCAGTTGGCGGCACGGATGCTGCGCGATCGGCTCGAGGAGTTGGGGCTGGCTCCTCGGGTGAAGACATCGGGGTCGAAGGGGCTGCACATCCACGTCGACGTGACCGACGAACCCGGGTCCGGGGTCGGATTCCCGGCCACGAAGGCGTTCGCCGAACGGCTCGCCTGGGATCTCGTGACGGCGGAACCGGATCTGTTCACCCTCGAGTTCGCCAAGAAGGATCGCAAGGGGCGGCTGTTCATCGACGTGCTGCGCAACGGCCACTCCTCTCATGCGGCAGCCCCGTACTCACTTCGGGCCGTCCCCGAGGCCTCGGTGGCAGCGCCCCTTTCCTGGGACGAAGCACTCGCCGACGATTTCCATCCACGGATGATCACGATGCGGACGATGGGGGACCGGCTCGTGGCCGGTATCGATCCGTGGAAGGACCGGGAGCGGCCGACGGCAACCATCATGGAAGCGGCACAACACCTGCTCTGAAGTGTCCCGAGAGGCCCGGTTGTGAGGATTCGTCGGTGTCGGAACGCTCGGACCAGACTGTTTCGGTTGTCGCTCGACGAGGAGTCCCGAATGCCCGAGATCGATCCAGCTGCCACCACCGGAGCGGCCACCGTGCACGTTGCTGCGCCCCCGGACGTCGTCTTTGCCCATCTGACAGATCTCGCGCTGCTGCCGGAGCTCAGCCCCGAGAACGTGCGGTGCGAGATGCTCGGCGACGACGAGGCGCTCGCCGTCGGGGTGCGGTTTCGTGGTCACAACAAGGCCGGCGACTACGAATGGCATGCCGATTGCGAGGTGACCGTCTTCGAGCCGGGTCGAGCCTTCGCCTACGAAGTGCCGCCGGGATACGAACATGCCACGACCTGGAGCTACGAGATCGAGGCCGATGGCGACGGGTCGATCGTGACCGAACGCTTCGACGCGCCGTTGCTGGCTCTGCCCGACATCTATCCGGGGCGGATCGAGGGTCGGAGGGACAACCTCGAGAAAGCGTGCGGGATCACGATGGCCAATCTGAAAGCAGCCCTGGAGTCCCGCTGACCCCTGACAGCGGAGCATCGCCGACGCTGTCACACCCCCTGCGTACGCTCATTGGTATGCGGATCATCCACACCAGCGACTGGCATCTCGGCCGTTCCTTCGGTGATTTCAGCCTGCTCGGCGAGCAGGAGGCCTTCATCGATTGGTTGGTCGCCGCAGTGGCCCGCGAATCCGCCGATCTGGTCGTGATCGCCGGTGATCTCCACGATCGAGCCGTTCCGCCGGCCGCCGCAGTCTCGCTGTTCTCCGATGCCGTTCGTCGTATTCGCCGAGCCGGCGCCGAGGTCGTTGCCATCGCCGGCAACCACGACAGTGGTGAGCGCATCGGCGCGTTCGACGGTCTCGTGGATGCCGGCGGTGTGGTGATCCGGGGCGGTTATCGGTCGGCGTCGGCGGTGACCGTGCGCGAATTCAGCGACGGGCCGCTGGCGATCGTTGCCCTTCCGTTCCTCGAACCGCTGTTGGCCCCCATCGAGACCCGCGAGACCATTCTCGAGCGAAGCGAATCGCCTCGTCTGTCGCACGAGGCGGTGCTGGCGCATGCCATCGACCAGGCACGGCAGTGATCTTCCCGAGGGGATGCGGTCGCTCGCCATCGCCCACGCGTTCGTGACCGGGGCCGCACCATCGGATTCCGAGCGGGAGCTCGCGGTCGGCGACAGCGGCATGGTGTCGGCCGACCTGTTCGATCCGTTCGACTACGTGGCGCTCGGGCACCTGCATCGTCCCCAGCTGGTCGCCGGGTCCGAACGGGTTCGGTACTCCGGGTCACCCTTGCCCTATTCGTTCGGCGAGCGGCACCCCAAGCTCGTCGTCTCCGTCGATCTCGCCCCGGACGGTTCGATCGAGGCCCGCGAGATCCCGGTCGACGTTGGCCGCGGAGTGGTCACGGTGTGCGGAGGATTCGACGAGTTGATGCAGTCGCCGATCAACGACTCGGCGTGGGTCAGAGTCGAGCTCACCGATGCGGCCGTGATCCCCGATGCTCACCGCGCATTGCGGCGCCGGTTCCCGTGGCTGGTCGAAGTGGCCCGGGTGGCTGAGCCGTCTGCGGTCTCGCACCGACTCACCGCGGCCGACGTGGCGGCGCGGCCGGTGTCGGCTCTGGTTCGCGACTTCTGGGCCGAGGTCTCCAACGTCGACGCCAGCGAGGAGATCGGCCTGGTACTCGACCAGGCCATCGCCGAGGCGCAGAGGACCGGCACATGAAGCCCGTCCTCCTCCGCATGGAGGCCTTCGGGCCATACGCGACCGTGGCCGAAGTCGACTTCGAGCCGCTGGCCGACGTCGGCCTGTTCGTCGTGTCCGGGCCCACGGGTTCGGGCAAGTCGACCATCTTCGACGCGATCTGCTTCGCGATCTACGGCTCGTTGTCCGGCGCTCGACAGGGCCATGTCGATGTCCGCTCGCACTACGCCGATCCCAGCGCGGAATGCCTCGTGCGGTTCGTGTTCGACGCCGACGGGCACCGCTGGCGGGTCACCCGCCAGCCCAGCCAGGTGCGTCAGAAGCGGCGCGGTTCCGGTACGACCGAGCGGCCGGCCGACGCACTGTTGGAGCGCTGGACTGCCGCCGGCTGGGAGCCTGATGCGGCAAAGGTCCGTGACGTCACCACCCGGTGTCGCGAACTGGTCGGCCTCTCGCTCGAGCAGTTCGAACGAGTCGTGCTGTTGCCTCAGGGCAAGTTCGCCGAGGTACTGAACGCCAGAACCAGCGAGCGAGCCGACCTGTTGCGCACGCTGTTCGGGTCCGAGGTCTTCGATCGGGCGGCCGAGGTCCTGGCCGAACAGGCACGAGAAGGAGAGCGTGCACTCGCAGGGGCCGCCGAGCAGCGGGCGGTGTTCCACCGCCGAGCGACCGACGCATTGGATCGGGCGGATGCCGAGATCCAGGATCTGCCGACCGATGTCGCCCGTGTCCTGGCGTCGTCCCTCGCCGACCACGCGGAAGCCCCTCTCGGCGTCGACGGCAGCGACCGTCCTGAGCGTGCGCACGCTGAGCTTGTGATCGAAACGAGAACGCAGCTGTCGCTGCTCGATGAGGCCCCGATGGTCGATGTCGTCGACACCGACGACGAACCATCCGCACCCGAACTCGAGGATCCGGCCGTCCGTCTCGCTGATATCCGACTCGGCACCCTCCCGGTCCTCGAGGCAACAGCGTCTGGCTTCCGGTCCACGGCAACGTCGGCCCGATCGCACCTGGAGCGAGCCGAGGCGCAAGGGAAGGCGATCGAGCAGCGGGCCTCGGCTGCCACGGAACTGGCGATGCTCGACGGCCGGACGAAAGCCATGGAGCAGCTGAGCATCCGCATCGACGCGGCCAAGAGTGTCGTCGGAATCGGGCCTGCCGTCGCCCTGCGGGATCGCATTACCGCCACGGTCCAGCAGTGTCGGCGCGACATGGAGCAACTGTGGGCAGACGTCCGCTCATCGAGCGAGCGTGCACTGTCGGATCGGCCGTCGATCCCGTCCGCCCCGACAGCCGACGCCATCAGTTCGCTCCTCGAGGCCACAGCAGCGAGGACTTCGGCCGTCGACGCTCTGGTGGCCAAGGAAACGCGAGTCGAACTCCAACGAACCGAAGTGGTGGCGCTGACCAACACCCGTGATGCCATCGACGCCGCGGCGGCCGAGGCCGCTGGTCATCTCGCCGCCCTCACCCTCGAACGCAATCAACTGGCATCCGAGACAGCCGAGCTCACCGCCCTGGCGGCCAGGGCCGCCGCCATGGCCATTCAGCTCGAGGCCGCCGAGGCCAAGGTCGCCGCCCGCCGAACCGCAGACGAGGTTGCTGCCGCCATCGCCGAGTTCGACACACAGCGCGTCGAACGCGCCGCAGAAGCCGCAGCGGCCCGCCAAGCGATCGCAGTCGCAACCAGCGAGCTCGCCCTCCTCGATGAGCAACTGACCAATCGTCCGCAGCGTCAGGCAGCACTGGAGTCGGCTGCGCGACGTCGTGACAAGCGAGCCGAGATCGATCGGATCGGCGCCCGACTCGCCACCGCCACGGCCGCCGCCGCAGAGCGGCAGCGGCAGGCCGATGTTGCCTTCGCCGCGTTCGTCGCCGGAACCGCCCCCCGCCTCGCCGCTGATCTCGCCGACGGCGAGCCGTGTCCTGTCTGTGGTGCGCTGGAGCACCCGGCTCCCGCCGGCGACGCTGCCGAACCCAGCCTGGTCGATGTCGCCGCCGTCGAGCGAGCATCGGCCGCGGCATCGGCCGCACTCACCACCAAGAGCGACCATCAGGCGGCGTTTGCGGGTCTGATCGCCGACGACCCGACGCTTGCCGACACCGATCCCGTCGATCTCGACGCGGCACTGGCTGAAGCCACCGAGGCGTTGGCTGCGCTCGACCAGCTGGCAGCCACTCGCACCCGGATCGCGGCCGGCATCGAAGCACTCGAGGAGCGGCTGACCCTCATCGTCTCGGTCATCGCCACCATCGAGGCAGATTGCGGACAAGCCAAGGAGACCCTGAGCGGATGCCTCGGCGAGCTCGGTTCTGCGGCACAACGAACGAGAGCGGACCTGATCGACGAAGCGGCCGCCCTGCGTTCAGAGCTGGCGACTGCCGTGCGGGCAGCGGAGCGGCTTGGCCAGATCACGTCTCGTGCCGCCGACCTCGTTCGCGAGGTCAACGAGATCGAGCGGTCCAAGAGCGACCTGGCCGTCCAACGGGCGACCGCCACCGAACGAATCGAGCAGATCGGCGAGGCGATTCGTCGGGCCGAGGTCCAACGCGACAAGGCCACCGACGGAACGGACCTCACGATGATCGTGAGTCTGCTCGTCGAGCTCAGACGTGCGCTGCTCCGAACGCAACAGCTGTCCACCGAGACGGCGACGGGTGACGCGTCCCTCGAAGCGGCGTCCAACGCCGTCGTCGCCATCATCGGGAGCGGTGGGTTCAGTTCAGAACGAGAGGCGCTCGAGGCGTCGATGGAACCAACGGCACTCGAGGCGGCCGAGGTCGCCCATGCCGAGTGGCGTCATCGCCGGACGACCGTCGCCGCCACCGTCGAGGCGTTGGATGCCCAGGGTCTGCCCGACGACCTCCCGGACATCGACGAGCTCCGGGCGGCCGCCATCGGAGCCGAGACTCGGCATCGCGTCGCCGTCGATGCGCTGGCCGCTGTCACCCAGAACGTCGTCCAGGCGGCGGCCGACATCGAGGAGATCGCATCCATCGATCGCGCGACATCGGAGCAGCGCTCCCATCACGAGATCGTCAGACGAGTCGCCAGTGTGGTGAAGGGCAACAACAGTCGCCGGTTGTCCCTCGAGAACTGGGTGCTGTCGGTCTACCTCCGCGATGTGGTCGATCACGCCAATCTCCACCTGCACACGATGAGCAACGGCCGCTACCGGTTGCTCGTGCAAGACGCGCCGACCAATCAGGTCGGCCAGCACGGCCTCGACCTCGTGGTCGACGATGCCCACACCGGCCGGGTCCGTCCCAGCGTGTCCCTTTCCGGCGGCGAGACCTTCCAGGCATCGCTGGCCCTGGCGCTCGGCCTGGCCGACGTCGTCATGATCGGTCGAGCGGGACTCCATCTCGATGCCCTCTTCGTCGACGAGGGATTCGGTTCACTCGATGCCGACGCGGTTGATCAAGCGATCACGGTGCTCGACGGTTTGCGCAGTCGCGGCTCGATGGTCGGGGTGATCACTCACGTCGAGGCGTTGAAGAACGCGCTGCCGGTCGCGATCGAGGTCCATCCTCGCTCCGACCACCGGGGATCCGAGATCCGACAGGTGGCCTGACGCTCCTCGAGGCGAGTCGAGCCCTCAGGCAGCTCGGCTTCGACGGGGCAACAGGGTTCCCTCTGGCACGACAACGGGATTCTTGTAGCTGGGTGTCTCGGGCAGGGTGTCGCCGTAGACGGCGATGGCGCCTTCTGGCATGGCGACCTTGGCCGGAACCTCTGGCTCGGGGGGAGCCGCTTCGGTGGTGATGATCGGGGCGTCTCCGACATCGAGATCCTCGAGCAATTCGGCGACCAGTGCGAGGTTCACCCCGGTCGGGACACCCGGCGGAGTTTGCATTCCAGTCGCCACTTCGGCCGCGGCTGCGGATTCGGCTGCCGCGTCGATCGGCGAGTCGCTGGTTTGCGGAGCGGCGGGCTGTGGGGCGGCGGGCTGCGGGGCGGCAGTGGGCTGTGGTGCGGCAGGCTGCGGTGTCGTGACAGCAGGCGTGCTCTGCTCGGGGGCGGCCGGCATCTGAACCGCCGGCGCGGCGATGATCGCGGGAGCCGGCGGGGCGAGGACACCACGGTCATCGAGCTCGACTTCTTCGACGAGCTGGAGCCCGACCATGTCGTTGTGTGTGCCGGAGACCGTGAGTTGTTCGGTCTCGTCTGCCAACTGGAGGTGACCGTTGAAGAGGGTGCTGATGCCATGGACGACGAACCAGCCCATTTCGGCATCGGGATGCCGATTCACGGCGTCGCCGACGACAACGTCCTCGAGACGCGTCTTGATGACTTTGATGGAACGCCGCTTCACATTGGAGGTATCGGCCGTCGCAGCGAGGGACATGAGAAGAACATGCCACCTCCTTCGGACCGCAGTCGCCGGGTAGGTTTGCGGTCATGACCACTGGCTCGACCCCGGGACTCGTCTGCGGACACCACCATCTGTATTCGGCGCTGGCCCGAGGAATGCCGGCACCGCCGAGAACTCCATCGAATTTCCGTGAGATCCTCGAACAGGTGTGGTGGCGGCTCGACACCGCACTGGACCTCGAGATGCTCGAGTGGTCGGCCAAGCTCGGCGCCCTCGAGGCGCTCGAAGTCGGCTGCACCGCCATCGTCGACCACCACGAGTCGCCCCATGCAATCGAGGGAAGTCTCGATGTGATCGCGGACGCCTGCGCCGAAGTCGGTGTCCGCGTGGTCTGTGCCTACGGCGTCACCGATCGGCACGGCCCGGAGGGGGCCGCTGCCGGTCTGGCCGAGAACGAGCGCTTTCTCGCCGCCGGGGGTCGGGGCATGGTCGGCCTCCACGCCGCGTTCACCTGCGAGTTCGCAACGATCGATGCCGCTGTCGACCTCGCCGACCGATTCGGTGTCGGCATCCACGCCCACGTCGCTGAAGGCAGCATCGACGCCGGTGGCGGAGCCGAGTTGGCCCGCCGCAGCAAGGACAACTGGCTCCTCGTACACGGCGTGCATCTCCCGGACGGCATCGACATCAAGGGCACCCTCGCCCACAATCCACGATCCAACATGAACAACGCAGTCGGCTATGCCAGACCGACCCGCTTCTCGTGCGATGTCGTGCTCGGCACCGACGGCATCGGTGCCGACATGCTCGAGGAGTTCCGACTCGCCTACGCCGCGTTACGGGCCACCGATGTGGAGGCGTCTCCGGACACGGCATGGGCGTGGCTCGAGAACGGATGGAAGCTCGTCCCCGAGGCGAAGGAAGACGAGGTCACGTGGTCGTACCCCACCATGGAATCCTGGCACCTCGCCTACACGACCGGCGTGCGACCGTTGCAGATCCGAATCGGTGATGACACCGTGCTCGACGATGGTGTCGTGACGACCGTCGATGCTCAGGAGATCAGGGCGAAGGCAGCCGAGCAGGCGCAGCGGCTTTTCCGAGCGCTGTGACGCGCCGGTCTCAGCTCCGCCACCGGTGAGCGGTGGCCACGACCTCGATGCAGATCGCTGACGACACCATGAGTACGAGCGCCAGGACACCAACGGCGGTGAACGAGCCGCCGATCACCAGCGCACCACCGACCGACGGGCCGATCACGCGGCCGAACGCCATCGATGCCTGCGCGTCGCCGACTCGGTCCGATGGGAACACCGAGCGGTCGGCCAGCATCGAGAACACCTCGGGGATCGCGCTCCAGAAGCAGAGCCCCCACACGCCGAGGACGACGAAATAGACCACTTGGGACGAGGTCTGGGTCAGGAGGAGGGCGCAGCCGCCCATGATCGCAATCCACAGTCCCGGGAGTCGACGCCGGCCGGGGAAACGGGCGGTCGGGATGCCGGCGAGCGCGTTCAGGCTGAAGGCCAGTGAGGTGGCGAGGGCGGACATGCCGAGGTTCTCGGCGATGACGCGGGCGAACACGAACACGGCCGAACCCGCCCCCGTGATCGCGGCCATGCTCACGAGGACCAGGCGTACGCCGGGCGTCTGGATGGGGTTGCGAACCTTGCTGATCGCGTGTTCGGCCACCTCGATGTTCAGGAAGAGGCCGGCGGCGGCCGCCAGCGTGAGCACGGCGAAGATCGAGCCCAAACCGCCGATCGCCGACAGTACGCCGAGGATCGGCGCGGAGATCGCACTGGCCAGCGGCCCGATCGCGGCGATCTCACCTCGCCGCTTTCCATCGGTTGCACTGTCGGCCCACGCGATCCAAGTGAGGAGGCCCATCGCTCCGCCGGAGACGACGCGGGCGGCGACGAGAGCCGGGAACAGGGGAATCACGATGCTCAGTGCGTTCGCCGCTGCGAAGACGATCAGGCATGTCCGAGCCAGAGCGGCTGACGCAGTGAATCGGCGGTTGCCGATCAGGTTCGTGAGCGTGAAACCGCCGACTTGGGCCGTCGAGAGGGTGGCGGCCCAACCGATCCCGATGTCGAAACGTTGGATCGATTCGGCGATCACGAACGGTGTCGCCGTGAAGGTCGCGGCGATCGCCGATGATGCGGCGAGAAGGCCTGGACTCGCCGTTGGCTTGAACGCACCAAAGGCGCGAGCCGGAATCGAAACCGTCACGGCGCGAGCCTAGAGGTCTGAAGGAGTGCCCGGGTCAGAGGATGGTCCATGCTGCGACGGCCAACATCGCCATACCGCCGAGTCGGGCGAGGACGACGCGGCGGGCTGCGGTGATGGCCGATGACATCGATCCGGCGGTGCTACCGAGTGCGAGGTGCCACGCAACCGACGCCGCGATGCCGCCGCCGGCGAAGGCGGCGAGTCGGGGGAGGTCCTGGGCAAAAGGCATGGCGTTGAAGAGCGCGACCCAAGCCCCGAACACCGACGGTGCGAGGGCAGTGATGGCGAACATCGAGCGGAACGGATTCTTGATCCGTCCGACCATGTCCTGGCCGAGATCCGGACGACCGAGCAAACCGACGCCGATGATGAGGAGCGTCCCGCTCGAGAACGCCTGGGTGGCGGTGAAGAAGGCGGAGGGCAGCGTCGTCCCGAGCCCGACAACGGCAAGGGCGGATGTGCCGGCGAAGAGGTCGCCGCCGGCGACACCAAGTCCGGCGTGGACGCCGGACGTTCGACCTCGAGAGGCCCCGAGGTCGACCAGCGCCACGGACACCGGGCCGGGGATCATGACCGCGAGCAGGCCGATTGCGGTGCCGAGAAGGAACGAGTTGATCATGCGAAGAGTCTGTTGGAAACCCGTCCGTCAGTGCACCCGAAGATTCGGGCGAAAGGGGTCAAGGACGATAGAATCTATGGTCATGGATGTAATCGACCGTAGAATCATCGCTGAGTTGCAGACAGACGGACGAATGTCTGCCACCGAACTCTCGGATCGGATCGCGTTGAGCCTGTCCGCAACCGGTGAGCGGCTGCGCCGACTCCAGGCAACCGGGGTGATCTCCGGTTTCACGGTTCTGGTCGATCCCGAAGCCGCCGGTCGGCCGATCCAGGCACTCGTGGATGTTCGTCTCCCCACCGCGGGGAGGTACGCAGTCGGATTCGATGAGCTACTGGCCGATCTCCCTGCTGTCGTCGACGCCGTGCACCTCACCGGTCCCTTCGACACCCAGCTGCGGATCGCTGCCACCGATGTCGGTGAGCTCGACCAACTGCTCGCCCGGTTGAAGGACGACTTCGGGGTCCGGGAGACGAACACTCGGTTGATCCTCCGGACCATCGACGGGTTCCCGCGCCCGCCGCAGGTGTGAAGACGCTCGCGTGTGAGCCGGCTACCTGCCTGAGACACTGCCGACCGTGACCACTTCCTCTGCGCCTTCTGATACTGCGCCTCTCGGCACCACACCTTCCGATCGAGGTCTGGTCGACTCCGAGGACGATGCCATTCGTCGGGTCGAGCTTCGGCGAATGAAGGCGGTCGCCACCGGGCTGCTCGTCGTGGCCGCCATCGTGTTCGTCTTCGCCCGTTGGGCGCAGGAGGATCACGGATGGGCCGAATATGTCCGGGCCACGGCCGAGGCGGCGATGGTCGGTGCAATCGCCGACTGGTTCGCGGTCACGGCGCTCTTCAAACATCCGCTCGGGCTGCCGATCCCGCACACGGCCATCATCAAGAAGCGCAAGGACCAGATCGGAGCGAGCCTCGGCGGATTCGTCCGCGACAATTTCCTGACTCGCGAGGTGGTCGCCGACCGGCTCGAACACGCCGAACTCGGGAGGCGAGTCGGCGGCTGGCTGGCCGATGCCGACAATGCCCGGTCGATCGGTGACCAGAGCGCGGCCGTTGTTCGCGGGGTGACGGAGGTGCTGCGCGACGACGTCGTGCAAACCGGGCTGGAGCAGGTCATCGCCAACCGGATCCGCAGCGTGCCGGTCGCTCCCATCGTCGGCAAGGCCGTCGACGTGGCCGTCGAAGGCCAACACCACCAGGTCCTGCTCGAGGCGACGCTGGCCGGTGTCGCCTCGTTCCTGGAGGAGAACCGAATCGTGTTCCGCGAGCGCCTTGCCACCGAGTCTCCGTGGTGGGTGCCGGAGCCGATCGATGATCGGGTGTTCGAAAAGATCTACATCGCCGTCTCCCGCTTCATCGAGGACGTCGCCCTCGACCGTGACCACCAGCTTCGTCATCAGCTCGACGAGCGGACGCTGGAGTTCGCTGCTCGGCTCAAGGAGAGCGACGAGATGCTGGAACGTGGCGAGGCGATCAAGGACGAGTTGTTGGATCATCCCGAGGTGCGGCGGTGGTCCGAGTCCCTCTGGAGCCGGGTGAAGCTCGCGCTCCTCGAGGCGGCCGAAGACCCGGCATCGCCCTTCCGCATCCAACTCGAGACGGCTCTCCAGCATGCCGGCTCCTCGATCGAGGGCGATCCGGTCCTGCAAGCCAAGATCGACAGCTGGATCGTCGGCGCCACCGGTTATGTGGCCGAGCAGTTCCGTGGCGAGGTCGCCGATCTGATCGCCCACACGGTCCAGCGATGGGACACCGATGAAACGAGTGACCGCATCGAGCTCCAGGTCGGGCGCGACCTCCAGTTCATCCGGATCAACGGCACGATCGTCGGAGGACTGGCCGGTCTGTTGATCTACACGATCTCCGAGCTCGTCTTCTGAGCGTTCTTGCACCAGGACGACACCGGTCTGCGGTCGAGCATCACAAACCCGCCGCGTCGAGTTCGGCGACGTACTGCTCGAGCTTGGCGAGGGCGAGCTCAGCGTGGTCGAGCGCGCTCATCATCACGCCGACCAGCTCATCGCTCGGCGGCTCGGCCGAGCTGAACCCGTCGAGTCGACTCGTTGCCAGCCACGCCTGCAGCTCGGCATCGGCGTTCCATCGACCGCTGTTGAGCGAGTTGCCCGTAGGCGGTGCGGATCCAGTCCGTGGCACTGTCGGGATGCGGCACGACGCCGCACAGTCGGTTCTTCTCGTCCTCGGTGTCGTACGTGGTCTCGCAGTGCGCGATGAACGCGGCGCTGAACACCTGCTGACAGTGCCGCACGGTCTGGAGGGTGATGTGGTTGCCGTCGAACACCGGCACGGCGGGCCGACGGGCCAGTCCGTCAGCGGTGCAGTCGATGTGCGCCGTGTCGGCGGTGGTCGGCATCGTGCCGTCGTCGAGCACGATCTCGGTGGCGTCGATGCGCTGCACGCGTCCCAGACGGATCACGTTCTTGATCCGTCTGAGCTGTTCGAGCTCGGCGTGGGTGATCGTCGAGCAGCGGTACATCGTCGGTTCGACCTCGGTGGTGAGGCGCAGGAGGATGCCGTCGGCTTCGAGTCGGCGGAACAGGTCGGAGATCGAATCCGATTCGGCGATGTGGCGGAACTGGGCGATGAATCGCTCGGCCGTTCCCTCGAAGAACTGGCCGGGCTGAACGGTCTGGCGATCGAGATACCACGAGTCGCGAGGCATCACCCAGCGGATGTCCTCGGGGTCGACACCGTTCTTCAGCAGCCACAGACAGGCGTCGGCACCCGTCTTGCCGGCACCGATCACCACGTACCCGTCGGCGGGTCGCGCCAGGTTCGGCAGGTCGTTGAGCGGAACGCACTGCAAGCCGTCGGCCACGGCGTAGGCGGGTGGTCGCTGCGAGGGAACGCTGACGTTCATGTACGTGGCGTCGACGAGCGTGGTGGAGTTGGGGGTGGTGCGCTCGCCGGTGGTGAGCGACACGACGTCGCCGCTCTCGTGGTCGTACTCGCTCATCGGGAAGTAGGCGACGCGGCCTGACGGGAGGAAATCGCGGTGCATCAGATGGTCGTAGTAGGTGAGGATTTCGGCGCCAGAGGCCAGCTCGTAGAGGCCGGCGTTCCAGCCGACGGCATCGATGCGGTCGTCACCCAACGGGCGCGAGTTGACGCCATAGAAGGCCGACGGTTGGTGGAGGCGAACGAACGGGTAGGCGTCGTTCCAGTGTCCGCCGGGTCGGGTGTGTCGGTCGACGATGGTGATGGTGGCGTCATCGGTCTCGTCGAGGATCGTGTCCGCAAATGCCATTCCCATCGCACCGGCGCCAACGATCAAGTAGTGCGTGTCCATGCCGCAGTGTCGCGTGAACGCCGGCGCCGCGTTCAGCCGGTCGTTTCGCGGCGGATGCGCCCGGAGCGAGACCTCGATTGGTGGAACGGACAACGGTCCGCTTACCTGGCGCAGATGCAGTTGCCCCCCGAACCCGATGGTGTGCTCCTCCACCACCGGTCCTACGACGTCCACGCCTACCGATTGGCCGCCGATCGACTGATGCTGCGAGGCATCGTTCACGACCAGAAGCCGCCCGGTATCTACTTCCCGGACGACCCTGAACCGCTCAGCGTTCACCACATGGTGGTCGACCTGACGTTGGTGTTCCCGACGCTCGAGATCGTCGCCGCCGACGTCACCATGAACGTCACGCCACACACGAACTGCAATCGGATCGAGCCTGACTACCAGCAGCTCGTCGGACTGTCGATCGCCCGCGGATTCTCTCGGAATGTGAAGAACCTCTTCGGCGGACCGAGTGGGTGCACCCACATCGGGGCGCTCCTCCAGGCCATGGCGCCGGTTGCGATCCAATCGATGTGGTCGATGACCGGAGGCAGCCGAGCCGGCTCGGACGCTGGTGCCACTGATGATGAGGGCCGGAAGCGGGCGATGGCGTTCAACCTGAACACGTGTCACATCTGGGCCGAGGACGGCGAACAGGTCGCGTCGCTGCGCAACGGAGAATCACTGGAGATCCCGGTCTGGGCAGTCGACCGGTTGACAGAGCTGGGTCGCGACCCCGAGGAGTGGAATCGACGTTGATCGAGGGTCGTCAGCTCGTCGATGACCCGAGGCCGATGTCCGGTCGTTCGATCGCGCCCGCCGGGATCGACCACGGCTCGGTCGGCAGGTTGCTCGGGTCGAAACGAGCGAGAAGCGTGTCGAGACTGGGTTGCTCGCTCGGTTCGCACAGGCCGAGGCTGGCGGCGAGCACCGATCGCACTTCCGTTGCCGACTGACCGAGATCGATGCGGTCGGCGAGCGTCACGGCGCCATCGCGTTTGGCGAGCCGCTCGCCCTCGTGGTTGAGCACGAGGGGAACATGGGCGTACGCCGGCGCTGGGCGCCCCATCGCCTCGAGCAGGAGCAGCTGGCGAGGTGTCGACTCGAGCAGGTCGTCAGCCCTCACCACGAGCCCGATGGCCTCGTCGGCATCGTCGAGCGTCGAGGCCAAGTTGTAGGCCGGGGTTCCGTCGTTCCGCTGGACGACGAAGTCGTCGATGCTCGACGAGAATCGGCCCGCGACCAGATCCTCGAACGCTCGCTCGAGCCCGACCGGATCCACACGGAAGCGAAGCGCAGGAGGTCGACCGCTTGCTGCTCGTTGGTCCTGTTCGGCTCGGGACAGGTTCCGGCAGGTCCCCGGGTAGGTGCCGCTCCAATCGGTGCCGTTGGGCGCCATCGTCGCCTCGCGGACGTCCTTACGGGAGCAGAAGCAGCGATACAGCCGGCCTTGGCGGTCGAGTTCCTCGATGGCGGCCACGTACGCATCGATGCGATCGCTCTGGCGATGTGGTGTCCCATCCCAGGTCAGCCCGAGAGCGAGGAGATCAGCAGCCTGGGTCTCGTAGTGTTCGACGCGCACGGCAGACGAATCGAGGTCCTCGAAACGGAGCAGGAAGCGGCTGCTGTCATGTCGGGCAAACAACCACGCCAGGAGAGCGGTACGCAGATTGCCGAGGTGCAGGCGCCCTGTCGGGCTCGGGGCAAAACGTCCGTCGCGTCCCATGCCGCTCGAACGTTACTCCGGCTCGGCCCGACCGGCTTTCTCCTACGCTCGCCATACTTGTGCAGATGGGGATGCTGCAGCGGTTGAAACCAGGCCAGACGATCGTGTTCGGGGGAAACCGCACGACCGAGGTTCCTGCCGCGCTTGCCGATGCGTTTGTCGACGGGGATCGCCTCGTCGTCGTCAACGACACCGGTGACCTGATCCACGTACCTGCCGCCGAATGGGACCTGGCCCGAAAGGCCGTCGGGGTCGCCCATCGAGCGTTCCTGGCACTCGGGTCCGTGTCAGACGACGCGGTCACCGACTTCTACTCGCGGTTCGCCGATCTCCTCGCTGACGACTCGACCTTCGCTCCCATCGCCGCCGCCAACGAAGCCGACGTCGTCGCTGCTCGGGCAAAGGGGCGATCGACCACTCGGTTGTCGCTGAGCGATTCGATGCGGGCCGACATGGTCGCCGGTCTCCGGATGTGGGCGGCGACGCCGTCGAGTCGCGACCGGGTGACAGAGACCATCGAACACACCGGCTGGACGGTCGAGCAACGACTGGCCGGGCTCGGTGTCGTCGGGTTCGTCTTCGAGGGTCGACCCAACGTGTTCGCCGATGCGTGCGGGGTGATCCGCAGCGGCAACGCGGTGGTGTTCAGGATCGGATCCGATGCACTGGGAACGGCGGAAGCCATCGTCGAGCATGCGCTCGATCCTGCACTCGAGGCCTCGGGTCTCCCACCGGGTACCGCCACCCTCATCGCCAGTGCGGCGCGGTCGGCGGGGCACGCCATGTTCAGCGACTCGAGGCTGGCACTCGCCGTCGCTCGAGGTAGCGGCGCTGCCGTTGCACAACTGGGATCGGTCGCCCGTCAGGCGGGGGTGCCGGTGAGTCTGCACGGCACAGGGGGAGCGTGGATCGTTGCCTCCGGCCACGCCGATGCCGAGCGGTTGGCGCACGTCGTTGCCAGTTCCCTCGATCGAAAGGTGTGCAACACGCTGAACACCGCCGTCGTGATCCGGAGCGTCGCCGAGCACTTGGTCCCGGCGGTCCTCGACGGTCTCGACCGGGCGGCTGCCGAGCGAGGCACCAACGCCAAACTGCACGTCGTCGGTGATGCCGCCGATGCGGTCGGTGCCGAACGCTTCGCCCGATCGGTCGAGGTGGCGAGAGCCGAAGGCCTCGTCGACGAGCCGGCCGCCGAACCGATCGCCGGCGACCAGCTCGGTCACGAGTGGGAGTGGGAGGAATCGCCGGAGATCACGCTGGTCCTGGTCGACTCCGTGGCCGAGGCCGTCGAGCTGTTCAATCGGCAGTCTCCTCGTTTCGTGGTCTCGTTGGTCTCCGAGGACGCGACGGAGCAGGAGCAGTTCTGGTCGACGATCGATGCGCCGTTCGTCGGCGATGGGTTCACGCGCTGGGTCGACGGGCAGTACTGCCTCGACCGTCCGGAGCTCGGTCTCTCGAACTGGCAGTTCGGTCGGCTGTTTGCTCGTGGCGGCGTGCTGGCGGGTGACAGCGTCTTCACGGTCCGAACTCGCGTACGCCAGGCCGATCCCGAGTTGCGCCGCTGACGCCCCCGGTCAGGACGTCACCCGCCTCGAGCGTTCAGGGTGAGAGCGCAACCGACCGAGTCGAGATCGAACTGTCGGCGTCACCGATGTCGTCGACCAGGTGGAACTCCGCATCGACGCGATCGGCGGAGACATCCAGCCTCAACCAACCGTTGGCCACGGTGACCTCTCGCACCTGCGGGTTCACGAGCGGGATGAACGGCGCGAGGTCGGCGAACTGCTCCGGGAACGCGGAGCTGATGGCGGGTGCCATGATCTCGACAGCCACCGGTGGTTCGAGCCGGTCGAGGGGGTCGGCGAAGTAGTCGGCGATCAGCGTGGTGTGGAGATCTCCGGAGACGATGAGCGGTTCCGGAGCGGCGTCGAGAGCAACGGCCATTCTCGAACGTTCGTCTGGGGTAGGCGTCGATCGAGTAGGGGAGCAGCGGCTCGCCATCGAGGTCGCGGATTCCGCTCATCAGCACGGGGCTGGCGATGATCGTTCGACGCGCCTCGTGGACGAGCTCCGATTCGACGGCCGCCCATTGCTCATCGCCGAACAGCTGCGTGTCGTCTGCGTACTGGCGGACATCGAGACCGACGAGGCGGGCGACACCGCCGAGGTCGAAGGAGCGGTGGATTCGGAGATGCCCGCTCTCGTCCGGTGGCGGGAGCCTCGTTGGTTGGTGCTCCCACCACGCTTTGAGCGCAGCACCACGACGCTGCGGGTCGACAGACGCGTCGTAGTCGTTCGTCACTTCGTGGTCGTCGGTGAACACGAGCCAGGGGTGCGCCGCGTGGCACTGCTGCAGCAGTGGATCGCTCCGGTAGGTGACGTAGGCCGCTCGGTACTCCGACAGGTCGCGATAGTCGCCGTAGATGTAGTCGCCGAGCCACAGCACGGCATCGACCGAGGCGGCCGCCAGATCTCGGTGGGCGGCCCATGCGCCATCGCTGCGTGCTTGGCAGGAACTGACGCCGAGGGAGATGGGCCGAGCGTCGCCGATCGCGGGCATCGTTCGTGTGCGGCCCACCGGCGACACCAGGTCGCCGGCCCGGAACCGATACCAGTATCGGCTCGCAGGTTCGAGCCCGGCGACAACCACGCGACACGAATGGGCGTGAACCTCCTCGACGGTCACGGCCCCGGTTGCCGCCAGCTCGTCGAAGACCTCGGACGTCGAGAGCTCCCACACGATCGGAACCAGCCTCGTCTGTTGCCCCCAGCAGGCGGGTCCAGACCACCACCGATCCGTCGTCCGGTTCGCCTGATGCGACGCCGAGGGCGAAGGCGTCGGCGGGAAGGACGACCGGCGGAGGGGTCAGCGGGTCGACACCGAGCGGTGCCGATTCGACGGTCGTGGCGACGCTGGTGGTCGGTTGGGCCGGCTGTGTCACCGACGAGGGCGACCCGTCGGCCGTCGATGCCGTGTCGCCAACGGCGGGTTCGTCGGTTCGGCTGCATGCAGCCAGGAACGAAGCGAGCACGGCTCCCATGAATGATCGTCGCTTCATCGATGGGTCAGCGATCCGGTTTGCCGCTGAGGAGGGAGTCGAACAGTCGCTTGGCGTGGGGGGGAACGGACTCGAACTCGACCTCGATCCCGTTGGCACGCTGGTCGATGGCGAGATCTGCCATCTCGATGGCCGCGGTGAGATCGAGCCGTCCGACGCCGTCGAGGCTCACCACCAGTTTCGTGATGTCCGGGCGATCGGCGAGGACGGCCAGGATGTGTTCCATGATCCGGTTCGTCGAACCGAACCACATCACCCCGTGGGGAACGATCCGCAGGGTCGTCTCGTCGAGCTGACTGACCGACACGAACACCTGCATCTCCCGCCACAGATGCACGGCGACCGAGAGGATGATGCCGAACTCGATGGCGTGGTCGATCCTCGGGTCGAGCGCCAGCGTGAAGCCGAGCGTCGCGACGGCGGTTGCCGACTGCGGCTTGCTCCATGCCCACATCGCCGCGATCCGGTCGAAGCGCACCAGGCTCACCGCGGCGCTGACCACGACGGCGGCCAGCGCGGCGCGGGGGATCGTCTCGAGGACGTTGGCGAAGGGCAGGAAGGCGAGCATGGTCAGGCCGGTGATCGCTCCGGACCACCGGCTGTGCGCCCCTGCTCGTTCGTTGAGCGAGCTACGTCCGAACGAGCCGCCGACCGGGAAGGTGCCGATGGCAGCCGCAGCCACGTTGGCAGCGCCCTGGCTGATGAATTCCTGGTTGGCGCTCCATCGTTCGCGTTTCGCCGTTGCGTATGTTCGACAGATCGACGCCGGTTCGACGAATCCGACCATGGCGATCAGCAGGGCCGGGAGCAGCAGATCGCCGGTGCGCCCGTATGGCAGGTCGAACGAGATCGACGGGAGTTCGTTGGGGATCGAGCCGATGTGGTCGGCACCGCCTCCGGTGAGGGCGTCGAGGGCCCAGGCGACGGCGACGGCAACGAGCACGCTCGGGAAGAGTTTGTGCACGCGCCGGAGGCCGAGGGTGAGCGCGAGCGTGATGGCGGCGAGCGTGATGGAGCGCGAGTTCCAGATCGACGGATCGTCGATCGCGTCGAGCGCTCGTGCCATCACCGAACGGGTCGTGCCGTCCGCCGCCGTTCGCGATACGGACACGCCGAGGGCAGTGGGTACCTGGGTCCCGGCGATCAGGAGGGCGGCGCCGGTGGTGAAGCCGATCAACACCGGCTGGGACACGAAGTAGGCCATGATGCCGAGGCGGAGAACACCGAAGGTCAGGCGGGCGACCCCGACCAGCAACGCCAACAGCGCGGCGAGTTCGAGGTACGAGGCCGATCCCGGCTCGGCCAGCTGGCTGAGCGGACCCAGGACGAGCAAGGCCGTCAGCGCCGTCGGACCGGTCTGGAGGTACGGGCGACGACACGAACAGGGCGGCAACCAGCGACGGCACGGTGCCGGCCAGCAGGCCGAGGTAACTGGGCAGCCCGGCCAGTTCTGCGTAGGCCAGACCCTGGGGAATCAGCACCAGGAACACGCTGAGCCCGGCGACGAGGTCCCCCAGACTCGGGGTGATCGGAGACATCCGCTGCCTCAGCGCCTGCGGTCGCAGGTCCACCCGTTGGCTGCCCGTCACCTGCGGTGACCTGAACGGGCGCCTCCCAGGGCTTCATCTCGGCTCGTTCATGTGAGGATCACCTGTGCCATCTTGCCAAAGATCTTGGTGGACTGGATTACGGTCGGCGAATGGCCCACGGCACCCACGATTACGACCACGATTCCCGCAACGATTCGATCATGATCGGCATCAACGGTGAGCAGCGGCCGAGGGTCGAGGCAACCGTGTCGGTGTTCGACAGCGGGTTCATGCTCGGGGACGGCGTGTGGGAAGGGATCCGAGTCCACAACGGCAAGCTCGCCTTCATCGACGATCACCTGCGGCGGCTGTTCGAGGGTGCGAAGGCGCTGGACATGGACATCGGCAAGACAGCCGATCGAACTGACCGCGATGATCAACGACACGCTCGAGGCGAACGACATGGCGTCAGCCGACGGCGTACACATCCGTTTGATGGTGACCCGTGGCGTGAAGTCGACGCCATACCAGGATCCGCGCTTCACGATCACCGCGCCGACCATCGTGATCATCCCCGAATACAAAGAAGCCAGGCCCGAGACCCTGACGCAGGGTGTGCGACTGGCCACGGTCTCCACACGGCGCGGGCGACCCGACGTCCAGGATCCGAAGTGGAACTCCCATTCCAAGCTGAACTGCATCAGCGCGTGTATCCAGGCCACAAAGGCAGGGGCCGACGAGGGCCTCATGCTCGATCCGCAAGGATTCGTCGCCACCTGCAACTCGACACACTTCTTCATCGTCCGCCGGCCGGACGGACCGGGCACGCCCGATGCGCCCGGGCCGGTCGAAGTGTGGACCTCGACCGGGGACTACTGCATGCCCGGCATCACCAGGCGCAACGTGATTCGACTGTGCGATCGACGCGGCGCCGAACTCGGGATCACGGGGCACCAGAAGAACTTCAGCCTCACCGAGGTCTACGGCGCGGACGAGGCCTTCGTCACCGGAACGTTCGCCGGGATCGCACCGGTCACCGAGGTGGACGGCCGGGTGATCGGCAACGGCCAACGGGGACCGATCGTCGAGGCGTTGCAGCAGTGGTACCTCGAGATGATCGACGAGGAGTGTGCATGACGCACGCCCGCCGGCATCCGGGTCGCGATGTGGTCCGGTCCTCGGAATCTCTCGACGGCCATGATGCGGAGTTGGGAGAACCGGGCCGACACCGATGTGATCGACGAGCCGCTGTACGCCTGGTATCTCGATCGGACCAAGCTCGACCACCCTGGGGCCGACCGAATCATCGAGGTCGGGCCGGCCTCGCTCGCAGATGCGATCGCAGTCTGCGTCGAAGCCCCGCTCGGCGAGGCACGCGTGAGTTACCAGAAGCACATGGCTGGACATCTGCTCCCCGAGGTCGACCGGTCGTGGCTCGATCAACTGACGAACTGCCTGCTCCTCCGTGATCCCAGACGAGTGCTGGCGAGCTACACGAAGGTACGGGAGCACGTGACCCTGGCCGACATCGGCCTTCCCCAGCAGGTCGAGCTCGCTCCCCGCTGTCGGATCATCATCGATTCCGAGGATTTCCTGACCGATCCAGACGGATATTCCCGTCTCGTCTGCGACGCGGTCGGTGTCGATTTCGACCCGTCGATGCTCGCGTGGCCGGCAGGAACGCGGCCTTCCGATGGTGTCTGGGCCGAGCACTGGTACCGATCGGTCGAGGCCTCCACCGCCTTCGGGCCGCCCCCGGATTCCGCACCGCCGGTCGCTCCCGCCCATCTCCTGTCACTCGTCGAGGAAGCGATGGACCTCTACTCCGATCTGTACGCAGCCAGAACCGCGCTCTGACCGGCCACAAGCGAGAACTGCCCGCGAAGTCCGCCTCGTTTGGTTGGAACCGTCGTGGGCGCAGGCCAACATGTCCGGGTGCAGAATCATCAGACAGCGCCGACGCTCGTCATCATGGCCGCAGGCCTCGGAAGTCGATTCGGCGGCGTCAAGCAACTGGCCAGGGTCGGACCCAACGACGAGGCGATCCTCGACTTCTCCATCAAGGACGGCCGGTCGGCAGGATTCGGTTCGGTCGTCCTGATCGTCCGGTCCGACATCGAGGATGACGTTCGGGCCCATCTCGACGAACAGCACCCCGGCGCCGACTACTTCCGGCTGGTTCGTCAGGACGATCTCGGTCCCGAGCGGGACAAGCCGTGGGGCACGCTGCATGCCGTGTTGAGCGCCGCCTCCGAGCTCACGAACGACTTCGCCGTGATCAACGCCGACGACTACTACGGCCCGGCATCGTTCGCCCTCGCAGCCGAGGCCATCGCCGATCTCGGCTCGGGGCACGCTGCCAACATCGCATTCGAGATGGGCAAGACCGTGCCGCCTCGCGGTGCCGTCACCCGTGCGCTGTGTGAGGTCGCCGATGGGCGGCTCACCGGCATCGTGGAGACCGACGGCTGCGAACGGTTGGCCGATGGACGACTCCAGGCAGCGGGGGAGATCGTCGCCGAGGAGACTCCGGTGTCGATGAACTTCTGGTGCTTCGGAGCCGATGTGATGCCCGATTTTGCCGAGCGTTGGGACGCCTTCTTCGCCGAGAACGCCGGGACCGAGAAGGCGGAGTGTCAGCTCCCGACGGTTGTCGGTGAGCTGATGGACCAGCATCGTCTCGACGTCATCGTCCGGTCGTCGGACGAGCAGTGGATCGGGATCACGAATCCGGACGATCTCGAGCTGGCTCGCACCGCCCTCGCCGGTCGTTGAGGCTGCTCCCCAGCCGGGTCGCCCTCGCCATCACCATCGCCGGCTGTTCGGCCGTTCTGGGCTGCACGTCGTCCGGCCTCGACGCCGGGAGCGGGGAGGACGAGGTGTCGAGCCTGGTCGATGGTCCCGGCTACGAGTACGAGTTGAGCTCGGTCGGAACGGGGGAACGTTTCGAGCTCCTCATGCCCATCCCCGTCGGTCGTTCGGTGATCGTCACGGTCGGTCTGGCATCGGGAGGCGAGATCATCGAGGTCGACCTCGTGGCAGAGGTCCGAGCTGCGGATGCGGAGGGAGTGGGGCAGGAGATCGACCTGCGAGTGGTCGAGGTCAGGTCGGACGACCCGCAGACCGTCGACGGCTTGGAGGAGATTCTCGACTCATCGTCCGTGCTGCGGCGAGACGAGCGGTTGGCGGTCATCGAACAGGTGCTCGACATCCCCGAGGGGCTCGGGTTCCGTGCCGATGCCGTGGCCAGACAGGTCCTCCGTGCACCGTTCTCGTTGGCCGGTCCGCTGGCGCCGGTGCCGGTCGGGACCGATGCGCGCTGGATCGTGAGGACCACAGACGGCGAGGTCGTCGTCGACGAACGCGAGGTCACGGTCGTCGAGATCGGGGACGACGGCTATGTCCTCGGCTTTGTGATCCCAGACGGCGAGGTGGAGATCCACGGCCGCTTCGGCACGCTCCTGCCGGACCTCCAAGTGATCACCCTCGCTGATGCCGAGGTGACGGTCAGCGCTCGTCGCAGCTGATCAGCGGCTGTCGGCGGCGAGTGCGGCCAGGCGATGGCGCTGGATCTTGCCGAGCGCAGTGCGGGGCAGTTCGTCGACGATCACGAGGGCGCGGGGGGCGTACCACACGGGGAGCTCGGCCTTGACGGCGTCGCGGAGATCGGCCAGATCGATGTCGACACCATCATCGGGCACGACCACGGCCACCAGCTCGGAACCCCAGTCAGGGTGGGGTCGCCCGGTCACGGCAACGTGGGCCACGCCGGGCACCGTCTCGAGAATGCGCTCGGAACGCTCCGGCCACACCTTCTCTCCTCCGGTCATGACCACGTCTCCCGACCGGCCCGAGACCCTCAGGCTGCCGTCCTCGGCGAACGATCCGAGGTCGCCGGTGGGGAACCAGCCGGCGGCATCGAGGGGGTCGACCTCGCCATCGGCGGTCCGGTAGCACCGCAACAGCATCGGGCCGCGCACCAAGATCTCGTCGTTGTCGTCGATGCGGAGTTCGACCCCGTCGATGGGCCGTCGCTCGTAGACGACGCCGGAACCCGTCTCCGTCATCCCGTAGGTGGCGAGGACGTTGGCCGGCCGGTTCGCCGGAGGAGATGCCCCGCCGATCACGACGATCCGGAACAGCGCTGGATCGACCTCGACCAGCGCTCGGGTCACGAGCGAAACGAGCGTGGCACCCTCCGCCGCGGCCTGGCGGACGGCCTCGGCGTCGAAGTCGGAGTGGATGATCAAGGGGGTGTCGGTGTGCAGCGCTCGAGTGATCACCGACAGACCCCCGATGTGCGCCGGTGGCAAACACGCCAACCACGTGTCCGATGCGGGATCGGCGCCGACGGCTCGGCTGGTCGCCACCGCGGATGCGGCAACGGCGGCGTGCGTGAGCACAACGCCTTTCGGGTGGCCCGTGGTGCCGCTGGTGGCAAGCACGAGCGCATCGCCGGACTCGGTCGGCCGTCCGCCGTCGAGTACGCCGGATCTCGCCGTCGACACCGAGCACATGGGTGGGTGCCAGGCGCTCGATGGTCAGACGTCGCTCGGCCTCGGGAAGCCGTTGATCGAGAGGAAAGGCAGCGCCGCCGATGTCCCACACCCGACGGATGGCATCGACGAACGCCGGGCCGGCGGGAAGGTCGAGTGTGACGACGGGTGCCATCCCGCGAGCGTAGGGCCCGCTAGCGTTCCCCCCGTGACCGAATCGGACGCCGGTGTGATCTGGATCAGACGGCGAGCTCGTGCCGTACGGCGAAGCCACCGTGCACGTCTTGTCCCACGGTATGCAGCGAGGGTCGACGGTGTTCGACGTGCTCAAGGTGGTGCACCTCGACGCCGGCCCCGCCGCGTTCGGCCTGAGAGAACACGTCGCTCGATTCATGCAGTCGATGCAGCTCATGGGCATGACACCCGAGGTGACCCTGCCAGAACTCGAGGTGGCGGTCGCCGCCGCAGTGGCAGCCAATCCCGGGGCCGAGGTGGTGAAGCTGGCTGCCGCTTGGATCGAGGTGCCGCTGCGCAGTCTCCCGGTCTCGACCGTGCCGACCGTGTACGTCGCCGCCATGGTTCCGAGTGTCGCCGTCGACCCTGGGGGCACCCACGACACCGTCAGGGTGATGACCGCAGCGTCGCCCAAGATGCCGGCAGATGTGCTCCCGCCGAGCCTGAAGGTCGCCGCCAGCTACACCGCGGGGGTGAGGGAACGATTGCGGGCGGTCGCCGAAGGCTTCGACGACGTCGTGTTCCGCACGATGGCCGGCGACTTGGCGGAGGGGACCACCCAGAGCCTGTTCGTGATCTCGGGAGGGCAGGTGCTGCTTCCGCCGCTCGACAACGTGCTGGACGGGATCACTCGCCGCGTCGTGCTCGACCTGGTTCGTCACGAGGCACTCCACGTCGACGTTCGGCCGGTCTACTGGGACGAGGTGACCGGCGCAGACGAGTTGTTTCTCTCGTCGACCAACAGTCAGGTCCTGCCCGTTGCGCAGCTCGACGATCGGGTGCTGGATGCGCCCGGCCCGATCACCACTCGGTTGTCGTCACGGATGGACGAACTGTTGGCCGGCCATCATCGAGCTGAGCCGGCGTTGGTTGACGCCGCTCGGCTGACATCACGCACCACTCCTTGCCGGACGCCGAGCTGTACGTCAGGGGTGGGCCTTGGCGTATGCCTCGAGCCCTGGTCCGGCGTCGGCGATGATCGAGCCGAGCACGGGTTCGAGCGGCGCAGTCCAGAGACTGCCGTCGTAGCGGAGGTCCATGTTCACCGTCGATCCGTTGCCGTTCGCCGCCACCGACGCCTCCAGCGTCCATCCCGAATGGTTTCTGCCGTCGATTTCGCGCCGCTCGAAGCGGAAGGTGGTGCCGGCCTCGCCTCGATCGACCGAGCTACGAACCATACGCAGCTTCTTCGATCGGGCGAACGGACCCACCTTGGCCCTGATCGTCACCAGCCACGATGGATCGTCGTCGTTCGTCGGCGTCCCGTCCGGGATCGCCGCCGTCACGAGGTCGAGCCACGACGGGTAGGTGCCGAGATCGCCGATGATCTCTGCGATCCTCTCGATGGGAGCGGCGACGCTGGCGGTGGTTGTCTGATGCATCGGGCTCCAGTGTGCCCGACCTAGCCTTTCGAGGGTGCACTCCACGACCCATCGACTCGACGACGACATCGATCCGATCGCACTCGGTGCACGGTCAGGCCTGCTGTGGGCTCGCGACGGATTTGCCATCGCGGGTATCGGCCAGGCCACCACCGTCCCGCTCGGACCTGGCGATGCCGTAGCGGCGACGCAGGCCCTGGCGGATCTCGGGGGCCAGGGACGACGTCGATGTCCCGGGGTCGGGGCCGGTGGCCTTCGCCGCGCTGCCGTTCGACCGTGATCTCGCCGATCGGCTGATCGTGCCTCGGATCGTTGTCGGGCGATCGGTCGATGGTCGACGGTGGTTGACGACGATGGGCGACATCGGGCTCGCCGATGCGATGCGAGAGGTGAAGGCCGGTGCTCGATCGGCCGGTCCCCTTCGGGCCCGAGCCATCGACGTTTCGACTCGACTCGACGCTGGCGCCCGAGATCTGGCGAGACGAGGTCGTCGGTTTCGCACGGGATCGAATTCTCGCCGGAGCCCTGGACAAGGCAGTGCTCGCTCGTGAACTGCGGCTCCACACCGATCATCCGATCGATCCGGCGTTGGTGATCGACCGGCTGCGTTCGACCTTTCCCTCGGCGATCCTGTTCTCGGTGAATGGATTCCTCGGGGCTTCGCCGGAGTTGCTCGTGGCCCGAGAGGGCGATGTCGTCCGGGCGCATCCGCTGGCCGGCACTGCACCTCGTTCTTCCGACCCGGCGACCGATGCCGCTCATGCCGCCGGCCTGCTCGGGTCGACCAAGGACCGCTGGGAGCACCGGATCACGATCGATTGGTTGCTCGACACGTTGTTGCCGTTCTGTTCCTACGTCGACGCCGAACCAGAGCCGACCATCGTCACGTTGGCCAACGTGCATCACCTGGGAACGAGGGTCGAGGGCAGACTCTCGTCGCCGGCGGGCTCTGTGTTGGAACTCGTGGCCGCCCTTCATCCGACACCGGCTGTCGGCGGGCAACCCCAGGACGTGGCGCTCGATCTGATCGAGGGTCTCGAGCGGGCCGACCGAGGTCGGTATGCGGGCCCGTGTGGCTGGGTCGACGGGGCGGGCAACGGAGCGTTTGCGGTCAGCGTGCGGTCGGCGGAGATCGTCGGCACCGAGGCCAGGATCTTCGCCGGTGTCGGCGTGGTCGACGACAGTGACCCAGCAGCAGAACTGGCCGAGACCCGGAGCAAGTTCCAAGCCATGCTCGGCGCCCTCATCCGCCCCTGACCCGCGATTGGGGTCGGAGCTTCACATTCACAGGTTCGCTTCGCTGCCTCCGGCACTTGTGAATGTGAAGCTCCGACCCCGGTCAGTAGTAGTAGGGGAAGCCTGACCAGTCTGCGTCACGTTTCTCGAGGAAGGAATCGCGGCCTTCGACCGCCTCATCGGTCATGTACGCGAGCCGAGTCGCCTCTCCGGCGAAGACCTGTTGGCCGACCATGCCGTCGTCGACCATGTTCAGCGCGTACTTGGCCATCCGCTGCGCCATCGGGCTCTTGCCACAGATCTCGGTCGCCCACTGCAGCGCTTCGTTCTCCAGATCGGCGTGAGGGACCACCGCGTTCACCACTCCTTGAGCGTGAGCCTCCGCCGCCGTGTAGGTACGACCGAGGAAGAAGATCTCCCTGGCCGTTTTCTGGCCGACCTGGCGAGCCAAGAGAGCTGATCCGAATCCGCCGTCGAAGCTCGCGACGTCGGTGTCCGTCTGCTTGAACCGGGCATGTTCCTCGCTGGCGATCGTCAGATCGCACACCACATGAAGGCTGTGTCCACCCCCGGCCGCCCAGCCCGGCACCACGCAGATCACGACCTTCGGCATCATCCTGATGAGCCGCTGGACTTCGAGGATGTGGAGGCGCCCCGATCGAGCCGGGTCGATGCCATCGGCGGTCTCGGAGTCGGAGTACCGGTAGCCGTCCTTGCCCCGAATGCGCTGGTCGCCACCGGAGCAGAAGGCCCAACCGCCGTCCTTGGACGAGGGCCCGTTCCCGGTGAGCAGGACACAACCGACGTCGCTCGACATCCGTGCATGGTCCATTGCCCGATAGAGCTCGTCGACGGTGTTCGGTCGGAAGGCATTCCGGATCTCGGGTCGATCGAAGGCGATGCGGACGGCTCCGACGTCGTTGGCCCGGTGGTAGGTGATGTCGTCGAAGTCGAAGCCAGGGACCTCGGACCACTTGCTCGGGTCGAAGATGTCTGACACGCCGTTGGCGGGTCCAGCGGGGGAGGAGTGCTCGCTCATGGCGGCCGAGCGTACGCAACTTCTCTAGCCTCGACCCCATGCAGCGGGTCGTCGTGGTGGGGAATTCCGGGTCGGGCAAGACCACGCTCGCACGCGACCTGGCCGAGCGACTCGATCTGACCCACATCGAGCTCGACGCACTGTTCCACCAGCCAGGGTGGAACCCAGACGACTTCCGAGCCGATCTCGTCGACCGGATGGAGCGGGCGGACAACGGATGGACGGACTAGAGCTCACGTGGGTTCATGCCGACGCGGACACCATCGTGTGGCTCGACCTCCCGAGGTCGCTGGTGATGCGTCGAGTGACGCGAACGATCCGGCGCACCGTGGCGCGAAGAGCTCTGGAACGGCAACCGCGAGCCGCTCACGAACTTCTACCGGTGGGCCCGGAGAAGAACATCGTGCGGTGGTCCTGGACGATGCACGACAGCTATCGACAGCGATATCTGACGGCGATCGCAGACGGAACCTGGGACCATGCGACTGTTCATCAGCTGACATCGGTCGAATCGGTGTCGAAATTCCTCGCCGAAGCGACTTGAATGCTCCGATGGCCTTTCCCGCAGTGACCCGTCAAGGCGACGTCTTCGTGATCGCGATGACCGACAACGAGAATCGATTCAACCGCTCGTCGGTCGATGCCTTCCATGCCTGCCTCGATGAGATCGACGCTGCCGACGGACCGAAGGCGATGGTGACCGTCGGTGACGGCAAGTTCTTCTCGAATGGTCTCGATCTCGACTGGCTGGCGACGGGGGAGGAGGACATGTTCGGTTTCATTGCCGACGTCACTCGCCTCTGGGCCCGCATCCTCGAGGCACCGTTCCCGACGGTGGCCGCAGTGAACGGCCATGCGTTCGCCGGTGGGGCGATGTTCGTTCTCGCCTTCGATCAGCGAGTCATGCGCGAAGACCGAGGGTTCTGGTGTGTCAACGAAGTCCTGCTCGGCATGGATCTCACGCCGGGCATGGGAGCGATCGTGCAGGCGAGACTCGACCCTCACACGGCCCACAAGGCCGTCACGCAGGCTCATCGGTTCAACGGACCAGAGGCGCTCGGCCACCACATCGTCGACGCTCTTGCGGCCGAGGACTCCGTCCTGCCCGACGCCATCGCATTGGCCGACGGCCTGAAGATCACGGCAGGCGAGCCACTCGCTGTCCTGAAGCGGCGGCTCTACGCCCCGGTCCTCGGGCTTCTTCGACCCTGACGGCTGGGCCGAACGATGGCGTCGATCACCGCGGCCACCAGCTCACCGTGGAACGCCAGGTTGTCGGCCCGGTCCGTCCGTGCGATCACGACCCGCACGCCGCTGATCTCGCCGAGATCCCCGTCCCACGTGGAAGCGGCAATTCCGTGGGCCTCGCACAGCATTCGCAGGTCGGTGCCATGGGGCGTGCCGAACAACAGCTCGTAGTCGTCGGTCGGCAGGATCTCGTGCTGGGGCAGGAACGAGAAGATGGCGCCGCCGTCGTTGTCGATGAGCACGATCGTCAGGTCGACAGCACGGTCACGAAGCGCGATGAGCGCGTTGGTGTCATGGAGGAACGCGACGTCGCCGATGAGCAACGCCGTCGGCTGACCGGTCAGGGCGATGCCGATGGCGGTCGAGGTGACCCCGTCGATGCCGTTGGCTCCGCGGTTGGCGAACACCTCGATGTCATCCCGTGCCGTTCCGTACCACTCGACGTCGCGAATCGGCATCGAAGACGAAACGACCAGCGCCGCTCCGGTCGGGAGCTGTGCCGTGACGGCTCTGGCGATCGAGGGCTCCGACTGGCCGCGGTCGAGAACGTCATCGATCACGCGTTGGGCTGCACTCTCAGCCTCGAGCCAGCCGGCGAGGTAGGCCCCGGTGGACCGATCGCTCGACTCGGCCAGGGCCACGAGTCTGGGGAGCGAGGATTCGATGGGCAGCACGGCGGTCGCCACTCGTTCCGGGTCGATCAGCTGGCCGGCATCGGTCAGCGCGATCACGGCTGCTCCGGCGGCGGCCGAGGCAGTGATCCACTGGCTCAACGCCTTGCTGGCCGGAGGTTCCCCGATGCGGATGATCATCTGTGGCCGAACTGATGCGGCCCACGCCGGCGACCGGAGCAGCGAGTCGAACCGGGTGATCGATCGACCTGGAGCGCGGCAAGCCGATCGTGGATCGGCGAGTACTGGCCATCCGAGCGCGGCGGCAAGGGCATGGACATGCGCCGGATCGGCGCCGGACCGACCGGCAACGAGCACGCCACGCTCGGGGAGATCGAGATCGGGCACTGGCATCTCGGCCACGTCTGGCCCTGAGTCATGGCGCTGGGCGGCGGTGGGTGAAGCGGGAGCGAGCGGCGTCGGCAGGTCGCCCGATCGGCCGACCAGGGGGTCGCGGAAGCTGAGGTTGAGATGGACGGGACCAGGAAGGTTCGTGCCCGCACCGGTGGCCGCCATCCAGGCATCGGCTGCCATCGGTCGCCAGCCCGCCGGGTCGACGCCGGGATCGTCCGGGGGGCCCGGTTCGAGGAATCCCCGGACGGCCTCGCCGTAGAGATCGGTCTGGTCGATGGTCTGTGGCGCCCCGATGCCCCACAATTCGGGGGGTCGATCGGCAGTGCAAACCAACATCGGCACTCGCGAGGCATCGGCCTCGGCGACGGCGCCGTGGAAGTGCGTTGCGGCAGTACCGCTGGTGCAGAGCAGCACCGCCGGCCGTCCTGTGGCCAGGCCGTGGCCGAGGCATGCAAACGAAGCGGAACGTTCGTCGTGGATGACATGTGCGGTGATACGCCCGTCTGCGACCAACGCCAGCGCAAGCGGCGTCGATCTCGAGCCCGGAGCGATGAAGGCGTCGGTCGTGCCCATCTGGGCCCACTGATCAGTGAGGGTTGCGCAGAAGGTGGCGGTGGCCGTGATCGTCACCGCACAAGAGAACCACACTGGTGGTCACCGGCAGGGCATCCTGTGGAGGTGAATCTCGCCGTCGAACTGCTTGCCGAAGCGGACACCGAGTCGGATGGTGTCGAGTTCCGGGTCTCGATGGTGCACGGGTTCACGCAGAACGCACGATGTCTGCGAACGTTCGCGGCAGCCACGGCGGAGGCGTTCTCGGCGCAGGGTCGATCGGTGTCAGTGCTGGGTATCGACGCCCCTGGGCACGGTGCGTCGGCCAACGATCGAGCCGATCTGATCGACGCCGCTCGCCTGATCATCGAGGCAGGCGGCCGGGGCCACTACGTCGGCTACTCCATGGGAGGCCGCATGTTGTTGCACGCGGCACTCCTCTTTCCCGACCAGATCGAGTCGTTGACCCTGATCGGCGCCACGCCCGGCATCGAGGGTGCGACAGACGCGGGCGACCCGAGTCGAGGCAGACGAGCTGCTCGCAATGCGGCTCGAGTCCGAGGAGCTCGGCACCTTCCTCGACCACTGGTTGGCACTGCCCCTCTTCGACACGCTGCCGCTCGAAGCAGCGTGTCGCTCAGAGCGTCTGTTGAACCGACCGGCTGGCCTCGCTGCGAGCCTGCGGATCTGCGGCACGGGAAGCCAGTTCCCGTTGTGGCACCTGCTCGACCGCATCGAGCTTCCGGTGCAGGTGATCGCCGGGAGTGCGGACAAGAAGTTCACCGCCATCGGCGAACGCATGGCCGGTGATCTCCCCAACGGCTCCTTCCGCTCGGTCGACGGCGGTCACGCCGTGCACAGCGAGCGTCCCGCCGAGGTCGCCCGTCTGATCAGCGACTTCGTCCAGCGCTCCGCTGGGTGAGTCGGTCGAGCAGGGTCGACATCCGGCAGCGGGGCGACGCCCGGCCCGTCGGGAACCACGATCGTTCCATCGACCATCGTGAGGTCCGGCCAAGGATCGTCGGTCAGCCACTGACGAGCGGGCGAGAGATCACCGGTCACCGTGAACCCCTCGAGGGCGGCGACGGCGGCCAGAGCGTGGCGTCCCAGCCCGGACTCGAGCATCCCTCCGATGGAGGCCCCGACGCCGGATCGTCTACACCACTCGACCAGTTCGACAGCAGCAGCGATGCCGCCGAGACGAGGCGGCTTGACCGCGACCGCTCGCACGGCGGACGCGGCCAGGAGACGCTCGGCATCCCGCAGCGTCGGAGCCCCCTCGTCGGCGATGATCGTTGCTTCGGTTCCGAGCATCAGTTCCGCCGCGAGATCGGGTCGATCGACGGCGAACGGTTGCTCGATCGCGGTGACTCCGTGCCACGTGAGGCCCAACAGGGCCATCAGATGGCTCTGACCGAGCGAACCATTGGCATCGACGTGGAGCTCGATGTCGGGCAGCTCATGGCTGAGGGCGTGGGCGACATCGTCGACCTGCTTCGGGTCGATCTTCACCTTCAGTTTCCGGTAGCCGAGATCGACCAACTGGCGGGCCAGGTCGACCGACTGCCCGATCGGGCCGAGTCCGATGGTGGCTCCGGCCGTCACCTGCGATGCGGTGGCCCCGATCGACGAGGCCAGCGACCGGCCGGCCGACCGCAGCTCGGCATCCAGCGTGGCCATCTCGATGGCCGCCGCCGCCATCGGGAAGTCGGCGGCAAGTCGGGGCGTCTCCTCCATCAGCCCAGGAGGCGAGACGCTCGAAACTGTCCTCGGCCCATTCGTGCGTGTACGTCGGGGCGTTGAGCGCAGAACACTCGCCCCAACCGAGGGCCCCGTCTGCCGACTCGATTCCGACGACGACCAGCTGACGCTCGGCCGCCGGGTCGTTGTCGTGGGCCGTGCCGAGGGTGCGAAGCGTCGGCAACGAGAGCAGCCGCACCTCGATACGTGCCGGCGCAGAGTGTGTCGGCGCAGAGTGTCGTGTCGGAGGTTCCACAGCGATGATTGTCGCTCAGTTCGCCACCTCGCGGTGTACTGGTGGCACCATCTGCGCTTCACCACCTCAAGGGGAACCATGTCTGATTCGCAGTCGTCCGCTGACGACGCCATCCCAACCGAGAAGCCGGATCGGTCCGGACTGAAGACCGTGCCGTCGCTCGTGGTGGTGAACACCGGCCACGGGAAAGGCAAGAGCACAGCGGCGTTCGGGACGATGCTCCGAGCCGTCGCCCTCGACTGGCCCGTCGCCGTCGTGCAGTTCCTCAAGAGCGGCGACTGGAACACGGGAGAAGAGAAGGTCGCCCGGTCGATCGGTGTCGATTGGTTCGCCGCCGGTGATGGATTCACCTGGGACTCCGGCGATCTCGACGAGAGCACGGCGATGGCGCAGGCGGCCTGGGATCTCGCCAAGAAGACGATCCAGAGCGACGAGTACCGCCTCGTGATCCTCGACGAGATCAGTTACGCGATGACGTGGAACTGGATCGATGTCGCTGACGTCGTCGCAGACGATCCTCGCCCGGCCCGAGAAGGTCAACATCGTGTTGACGGGCCGCGACATGCCGGAGCCGATCATCGACATCGCTCACACCGTGACCGAGATGACCAAGATCAAGCACGCGTTCGACGAAGGAATCGTCGCCAAGAAGGGGATCGACTACTGACCAGGTTGCACTGCGGCCGGTGACAGGCTTCGGCCGTGACCGCCCGGCGCGAGGTGGCTGTACACCAGGCGAACGGACCACGTACTCTCCCGACATCAAGAATCGGAGGTACTCATGGCAACTCTCGCCGCCGTACCGACCGTGATGGCCGTCGACATCCCCGAAGGTGGGGAAGGTCGTGCCGTTTCGGTCGAGTGGTCCACCGGAGAACGCACGTCGTTCAACGTCCTGTGGCTTCGGGACAACTGTCCCTCGGGTGGCGACAAGCGCTCTGCGTTCCGCACCTTTTCCGTTGCCGAGCTCGATCCGAGACCTCACCGTCGTCGACGCGACCCCCGTCGGCGGCGACGTCGTCCTGACGTTCTCGGACGACCATCGTTCGACCTTCGACTCGTCCTGGCTCCACCAGCACCGATCACCGAACGCGCCATCGGGCTCGATCTCACACATGGCGGGCCGACTTCGAGCCAACGCAGATCGACTTCTCGTCGCTCGACGAACGCAGCACCTGGTACCGGTTGCTGGACGCGGTCGAGACCGATGGTGCTGCCCTCGTGGTCGGCGTGCCCGAAGAGGGGACCAGCGAGTTGGCTGCTCGATCTGGGCCACGTTCGCGAGACCGACTTCGGTCGCTTCTTCGACATCGTTTCCGAGCCCGACGGTCTGGACCATGTCGCAGTCGACGGCGGCCATGGATCCCCACACCGACGATCCGTATCGCTACACGCCGTCCGGTGTGAGCATTCTCCACTGCATCGAGTCGAGCCCGACCGGAGGTGGCCGGAGCACGCTCGTCGACGGTTTCGCAGCGGCTGAGGCGATCCGGGCCGATGTTCCCGAGGCGTTCGAGCATGCTGTCGAGCGTGTCGGTGCCGTGGGTCCGTCAGCGCTCGGAGTCGGTCGACCAAGGCGAGGCCGTCCACATGGTCGCCCATGCACCGGTGATCGCCGTCGACCATGACGGTGACCTCTGCGGCGTCCGTTTCCATGAACGGTCGATGGGGACGATCGACGTCGCTGACGATCTGGTCGACGACTACTACCGGGCGCTGATCGAGTTCACGGTTCGCATCCGGAGCTCGGACTTCCAGTGGGAGCACGGGCTGCTCCCGGGCGAAGCGATCGTGTTCGACAATCAGCGAGTGCTCCACGGCCGGAGCGGATTCGATGGCGACCCGGGGCGGCGCCACTTGCGCCTCTGCACCGTCGACAGGGATCAGGTGCACTCGAACCTGCGCCTGCTGCGGGCCGAGTTCGCCCCGGGGACCGAGGAGCAGAAGCTCACCGCCGGGAAACCTCTCGTGACACTGGCCGTCGTCACCGGTGCCAATCGCGGCATCGGGCTGGCCATCGCCTCCGGTCTGGTGACCGCCGGCCACCACGTCATCATGACCGGCCGTTCGGCGGCGACGATCGATGCTGCCGCGGCTGCGGTCAGGGCCGTCGCTGCCGAGAGCAGGGCCGACGCGCGGACGTCGGCTCGGCCGAGGGGTTCGTCGTCGATGTCACCAGCGACGACGACGTCCGACGCCTGGCTCGGCCACCTGCGGCGCTCGGCCCGCTCGGCATCGTCGTGAACAACGCCGGCGTCTACCTCGAGGCTCCGCATGTCGAGGGCTCGGCTCCGAACGCAATGCTCGACCAGCCGATCCAGGTCGTTTCGCGACACGATGGAGGTGAACCTGTACGGGCCCATCCGGGTGATCCAGGCCTTGTGGCCGCTGATGACCGATGGTGGCTCGATCGTGAACCTCTCGTCGACGAACGGGCAACTCGATTCGATGGCAGGCGGTGACGGTGCCTACTCGGTGTCGAAGACGGCGCTCAACGCGGCAACCGTGAAGTTCGCTGCGGAGCTCCGTCCCCACGGGATCTCGGTCAACGCCATGTGTCCCGGTTGGGTGCAGACCGAGATGGGCGGGCCGCAGGGCGACCGCACCCCGGAACATGGAGCGGACACCGCACTCTGGCTGGCGTCGCTCGACACATTGGAGCCGACCGGACGGTTCTTCGCTGACCGAACGCCCATCCCTTGGTGAGTGCGGCTCGGCTGCGGCGTCTGACCTCCTAGGATTCGGCCATGACCTTCGTGAACGCTGCGACAACGCTGCCGACCCAACAACTGTGGATCAACGGGGGCTACGTCGACGCCACCTCGGGCGAGACGTTCACGACCATCAACCCGGCCACCAACCAGGTGATCGCCGAGGTGCAACAGGCGAACCAGGACGATGTCGATCGTGCCGTGCGTGCGGCCCGGGATGGGTTTGCCGTCTGGTCACAGATGCCGGCGATGGAACGCACACGGATTCTGCTTCGTGCCGTGGCCATCCTTCGAGAGCGCAACGACGAGCTGGGTCACCTCGAGACACTCGACACCGGCAAGCCGCTGTCCGAGACCACCACAGAGGACATCGTCACCGGCGCCGACGTGATCGAGTTCTACGCGGGTCTGGTCTCGTCGCTCCACGGGCAGCACTTCGACTTCCCGCCGAGCGCCTTCGCCATCATCAGACGGGAACCGCTCGGTGTGTGCGCCGGGATCGGCGCGTGGAACTACCCGATACAGATCGCGATGTGGAAGTCGGCACCGGCGCTCGCGTGCGGCAACGCCTTCATCTTCAAACCGGCAGAGCTCACGCCACTCACGGCGCTGCGCCTGGCGGAGATCTATCACGAGGCCGGTGTCCCACCCGGCGTGTTCAACGTCGTGCAGGGTGACGGCCGGGTCGGGCAGATGCTCAGCCGCCATCCCGGTATCGACAAGATCTCGCTCACCGGCGAAGTCGGCACGGGCAAGAAGGTCATGGCCGATGCAGCCACGACGCTGAAGGAGGTCACGCTCGAGCTCGGTGGGAAGAGCCCCATCATCGTGTTCGACGATGCCGACCTCGACAGCGCCGTCAACGCCGCCCTCGTCGCCAACTTCTACTCCGCCGGCGAAGTCTGCAGCAACGGCACCCGCGTCTTCGTGCAGCGAGGGATGTACGAGTCGTTCGTCGAAAAGCTCGCTCCCCGAGCCGAGGCCATGAAGGTCGGCGATCCGTTCGATCCCGAGGTGGTCGTCGGACCGCTGATCAGCAGGGAGCATCACGCCAAGGTGATGGGCTACATGGACATCGCCAATGCGAGCGGTGCCAGGCGCCTGTGCGGCGGGGTTGTCCCCGACGATCCCTCACTCGCAGACGGGAACTATGTGACCCCCGCGATCTTCGCCGACTGCGAGGACGACATGACCTTCGTGAAGGAGGAGGTCTTCGGTCCGTTGATGGCAGTGCTGGTGTTCGACGACGAGGACGAGGTCCTCCGACGAGCGAACGACACCCACTACGGGCTCTCGGGTGCAGTCTTCACCACCGATTTCGCCCGTGCCCATCGCGTCGCCAACGGGATCGAAGCCGGTTCGGTCTGGATCAACGACTACAACGCGCTCCCGGCATCCATTCCCTTCGGTGGCTACAAGCAGTCTGGGGTGGGACGGGAGAACGGCCTCACGACGCTCGAGCACTTCACCCAGCACAAGACCATCTACGCCAACCTCGACTCCTTCCCGGCCTACTACTGATCGAGTCGTCGCTCAATCGATGCGACCGGGCGCCGACAGATCACCATGACATCGAAGTTCCGGGCGCTGTCCGTGATGGGGCGCATCACGTCGATCCTCTTCGCCGTCGTGTTCGGCGGTGCTTTCCTGCTGGCCGGCCTCTGGATTCGTTCGACCACCCAGCCTCTCGATGACGGAGTCATCGTGGTCGGAGTCGTCGTCGACATCGATCAGCGAACCGACAGCGATGGTGATCGCACCTACTCCCCGATCGTCGACTACGTCGACCCGGCAACGGGAATCACCCACCGCATCACGGGTTCGGTGTCGTCGTCGTCACGCCCGGAAGTCGGGTCGTTCAAGGACGTGTCGTTGCGGCCGGGCGATCCTTCGAGCGCCCGTGTCGTCGGTCCGGTGTGGTTCGCATGGATCTTCATCATCATCGGCGCCGCGGTTCCCGTGGCCATCGTGGTGGGTCCGCTCCTGACTCGAACGTCCCGACCGACTCGAACGTCCCGACCCAAGACTGCGGTTGGTGAGGGCGATCACACCTGGACGATCGAGTCGGCCGGTGTGGCGCCATCCGAGAAGCAATCAGGGAGCAGTCGTCCACCAGTCGGCGTCACGCAGCCCGGCTACCACCCCGACCCAGACGACCACGACCGAATCCGCTACTGGGACGGCACCGCCTGGACCGACATGTACGCACCGGAGTTGTTCGACGAGTGATCCTCTGATGTCTGGATGCGGCCGTCAGCCACTGACATACTCGTCCGATGGCAATCCTCTCGCAGTCCGGTCGGCCCGTCGACGACGTGATCGCCGATCTGATGGCAAAACGGGCAGACGACCTCCGGTGGCAGGACGGCAGGACGTTCGGCATGGTCTACGACGGTGGGCCCGAGGTTCGAGCCGTCGCCGAGCGAGCGGCCGAGCTCTACCTCCACGAGAACGCGTTGAACACGAAGGCATTTCCCTCGCTTGGCGCGATCCAGTCCGAAGTCGTCGGGTGGACGGCGGGTCTGCTGAACGGGGATGAGGAGGTCGCCGGGTTCCTGACCAGCGGCGGGACCGAGTCGATTCTGTGCGCCGTCAAGGCGGCGCGTGAGCGGGCCAAGGCCGAGCGTGGCATCACGGCGCCCGAGATGATCGTGGCCGAGAGTGCACATGCGGCGTTCCACAAAGGCGCGCACCTGTTCGGGATCACTCTGCACAAGGTCCCGGTCGACGACGAGTGGCGTGCCGACGTCGACGCGATGGCCGACTTGGTCAACGACAACACGGTGCTGCTGGTCGGTTCTGCCCCTCAGTACCCCCAGGGCGTGATCGACGACATTCCTGCGATCGCCGCTCTGGCTGTCGAGGCGGGTGCGAACTGTCACGTCGATGCCTGTATGGGCGGCTTCGTGCTTCCCTTCGCAGAGCGGCTCGGACGAGGCGTGTCGCCATGGGACTTCCGGGTCGATGGGGTCACCTCGATCAGTGCCGACATCCACAAGTTGGGGTACGCGCCGAAGGGGGTGTCGGTCATCTTGCATCGGAATCGTTCACTCCGGAAGTACCAGACATTCGTGTTCGACGACTGGCTCGGAGGTTTCTACGCCTCGCCCAATCTCCAGGGCACGCGATCGGGATTGCCGATGGCCGCGGCCTGGGCGGTGATGCAGCATCTCGGGGTCGATGGCTACGTCGAACTCACTCGCCAGACACTGGAGAACGCCGACCGCATGCGAGCGGGCATCGCCGAGATCGAAGGGATTCGAGTGCTCGGCGACGGGGAGCTCCACCTGGTCGCCATGAGTTTCGAACCGGACGATCCCGAGCCGATCGACGTGTTCGCCCTTGCCGACGCCCTCGTGGCCAAGGGGTGGTACCACGATCGGCAGGGTCCGCCGGACTCGCTGCACTCCACCGTCTCGAACACCAATACCGGTGTCATCGACGAGTACCTCGATGTCCTGGCTGCGACCGTCGCCGAGGTTCGGGGCACCTCCACCGACGACCGTTCGACCGAATACGCCACGCTCGAGTAGCGGCACGCTCGCCTCCGACAGCAAAATCGTCGACGGTCACGTCTGACCTCGACCAGGATGAAGCGATGGTCACCGTTCGCCCCATCGATCCGAGCGAGGCGGATGCGTTGCGTTCGATACGCCTTGCTGCTCTTGCCACCGACCCGACGGCATTCGGCCGGACCTACGACGAGGAGGCGGCCTACGACGACGCTCATTGGCGAATGCGAGCAGCGGGTTCACCGACCAGTCAGACGTTCGTTGCCGTCGACGGCGACGTCATCGGACTCGTCGGTGCCTACCAGGAGGCACCGGGTGAGAGGGTGGAGCTGGTGTCGATGTGGATGGCACCGGCGGCACGGCGTCGTGGCGTCGGCCGCCAGTTGGTCGAGATCGTGTTGGAGTGGGCTGACGAGCGTCACCCGCCCTCGGTCGAGCTCTGGGTCACACGAGGGAATGATGGGGCGCTGGCGCTGTATCGATCCTGTGGTTTCGAGGTGACCGGTGAGGTCGAACCGTCGCTCGCGGATCCGTGTCGTGAGGAGATCCGGATGCGGCGGCCGATGGGTTGAGACGGCATCCTCGGTGCGTCAGTCGGATGGGTCGATGTGCGATCATGCGTCGTCCCCGCGATGTGGAGTTCGATGACCACCAACGAGAAGTACCTCGATGACCTCCTGCACGACGCCTGGATCCCGCTGCCGCCCGTCGAGATCGACGACGCCGTTGTGTTGCAGTGTCATCGCGACGCCGACAAGAAACGCTCCTATTTCCGGGTGACGCTCGCCGGCGCGTACATCGACGGGTTCGACGACCCAGAGGAGTGCTCCAGCATGAAGGTGCTCGGCGTCCACCTGATCAACGGGCTGCTGTGTCTCGAGGGTGTTGAGGGTGGCCAGCTCAGGCTGCGCCCGCCGGAGGCCATCAAACACGTCGCCGCAGGGTCGGTGGATGACACGCGGTCGTGGACAGCCAAGATCGGTCTCTCCGATGGTGATGAACCACCCAGCGCTGCGGAGTTCGTGCCGGTCACCGATCAGGGGCCGCTCGACCGCCCCGCGTAGGAAATCGGTCGGTCATCCCGGATCCGGCCGGGCCGCGAGCCCGTCGACGATGAACGAGGCGAACACGTCGACGAGATCGTTGTTGCGCTCGATGCCGGATGACGGAGCCAAGCCGCGAATCGCCACCCAACAGAACGTCGTCGCCGAGTCGATGTCGAGGTCCGGATTCTGTTGGTCTCGAATCATCGTGACCACCCGTCGCATCGCCTCGTCGACTCGGCCCCGCTGCTCCATCAAGTTGCTGTCGTCCACACGGAGCAGGTCGGTCTGTGTCATCACCGCCAGATGGCCGGGGTGCCGTTCGGCGGTCCTGCGGTAGGCGGCGCCGACTCGCCTCAGGCGTTCGGTGGCGTCGTCGATGCCGTCGACGGCATCGGCCAAGGCGTCGGCCAGAAGGGCAGAAACCCTCGGCTGCGAGCGAGGTGAGCATGCCTTCGGCGTCACCGAAGTGGTGGGCTGGTGCGGCGTGGGACACGCCGGCTCGTCGTGCCACCTCACGCAGGCTGAAACCGGACGTTCCCTTCTCGGCGATCAGCTCGGCGGTGGCCGAGCGCAGCGCATCGGGAAGGTGGCCGTGGTGGTACGTGGGCACCGTCGGAGCCTATGCGTGGTGTCGATCAGCCGTTGAGCTTCTTGCGCTGCCACCCGAGGGCGGTGAAGACGAACCAGATACCGCCGAAGATGCAGATCGGTCCCCAGAACTCGGTGCTCCAGCGCTCGTCGAGCTCGTACGACAGGGCATGGCCGAAGGCAACTGCGGCCAGCAGCGTCGTCGCCACCTGGACCCGCGGGTCGTAGCGGATCAGCCCGATCGCCTCGGCGCAGTAGGCGACCGTGGCCGGAATCGAGAGGAGCCAGATCGGCCAGGGGTCGATCGATGTCGGCCAGGGAGTGAGTCCGTTCAACGAGAGGATGGCGACGACCAAGCCCAGTGGGTAGAGGGCGGCGCATCTCCGGCAGACATGACGCGATCCGATCCGGACACAACGCTCCTGGTACTCGTCCGGCCAGTGGTGGGCCAACCACATCTGCTTCTTCGCCAATCGCTCGCGTTCCTTCGCCCCGATCATGGCAAGACGAGCGTCGAGCATGCGGAGCGCCTGTTCTTCTGCGGGGTCATCGGCGCGAGAACTCACCTGGGTCCATCGGCCCACATGGTCGTCAGATGAGATGCCGGCAACATTTCGCTCCCTGTTCTGCGGCACTGGAGCCGCAGAACTGCGGGCTCAGTGCCGCAGAACAGTAGGGCGGAGCGAGGGGGCGGGCGCGGAGGGCAGAACTTGACCGCACGGTCAAGGCGGTGGGAGCATCCACGTTCACCTTCGGTCGGAGTCGCCGGCCGTCTCTTCGAGGAGTCCCCATGCCCGAGGCAGTCATCGTTTCCACCGCCCGCAGCGCCATCGGTCGAGCCTTCAAGGGTTCTCTCAAGGACGAGCGTCCTGACGACATCGCCGCTCAGATCGTGAAGGCCGCGCTGGCAAAGGTTCCCGAACTCGACTCGGCCGAGATCGGTGATCTCATGATGGGCTGTGGTTCGCCTGCCGGTGAGCAGGGATTCAACATCGCCCGCGTGGTCGCGGTGATGGCCGGGCTCGAGAACGTGCCTGGCGTGACCGTCAATCGGTACTGCTCGTCGTCGCTCCAGACCATTCGCATGGCGGCCCACGCCATCAAGGCCGGCGAGGGTGATGCCTTCATCTCGGCTGGGGTCGAGTTCGTGAGTCGCTACGGCAACGGTGCCTCGGACAGTGGCGGTGCCACCAACCCGATCTTCGGTGATGCGCAGGCGCGTACGGCCGCTCGGGCCGAGGGTGGGGCCGACACCTGGTCGCCGCCGGAGGGCCTGCCTGACGTCTACATCGCCATGGGGCAGACCGCCGAGAACGTGGCCCAGCAGGAGAACGTGACCCGCGAGGCCATGGACGAGTGGGGCGTGCGTTCGCAGAACCGAGCCGAAGCGGCCATCGAGCGGGGGTTCTTCGAGAACGACATCACACCGGTCACGCTCTCCGACGGCAGCGTCTACACAATCGGACGACGGCCCCCGCGCCGGCGTCAACATCGAGGGTGTGAGCCAGCTCAAGCCGGTGTTCCGGCCAGACGGCAGGATCACGGCAGCCAACGCGTGCCCTCTCAACGACGGCGCGGCCGCCGTGATCGTCATGTCGCGACACGCGGGCCAAGGAGCTCGGCATCACGCCGCTCGCTCGCATCATCTCCTCCGGTGTCACCGGACTCAACCCCGAGATCATGGGCTTGGGCCCGATCGAGGCCTGCAAGCAGGCGATGGCCCGTGCGGGCATGAGCATCGCCGACATCGATCTCGTCGAGATCAACGAGGCGTTTGCGGCGCAGGTGCTCCCGTCGGCTGATCAGCTCGGAATCGACTACGACAAGCTCAACATCAACGGTGGCGGTATCGCCCTCGGCCATCCATTCGGCATGACGGGTGCTCGCATCATGACGACGCTGATCAACAACCTCATCGACGAAGACAAGTCGATCGGCATGGAGAGCATGTGTGTCGGTGGCGGCCAAGGCATGGCCATGATCATCGAACGCCTCTAGCCCCGCGACCGGGGTCGGGAGGGTCAGCTGCAGGTGTCGAGTGCGGCTTCGAAGACTGCCTCGAATGCGCTGGCGCCCTCGAGATCGTTGGATCCGTTGTTGATCTCGGACTCGGTGAGGTCGGATTTGTCGAACACCTCGACAGCCATGCATTCGGCCGCCTCCGGCGTCATTTCTCCCTGGCGTTCCATGGCTCGCACGAACGCCTCCCGGTCGCTGGCCTCGTCGCCACAGGCGGAGAGCAACAGCCCAGCGATCAGCAGCACGGCGGTGGCGCGTCGTTTCATGGCCACAGTCAATCGGATTCGGGCCCCATCGGCACTGTTCAGCGTCGTCGGCTGGAGATGACCCCGGTGTTGAAGCCGGCAAGGTGCAGTCCACCGGCGAACCGGGCGTGCTCGACCTTCGTGCAGCGGTCCATCACCACGTCGAGGCCGGCGTCGGAGGCGATGCGTGCTGCCTCCTCGCTGATGATCCCCAGTTGGAGCCACAGCACCTTCGCCCCGACAGCCACGGCTTCCTCGGCGACCGCGGGGCAGTCGTCTGCTCGGCGGAAGACGTCGACGATGTCGGGGACGACTGGCAGATCGGCCAACGACGGATACACGGTGTGGCCGAGGATCTCGGTCTCGCGTGGATTGACCGGATACAGCTCGAAATCGCACAACGACGAACCGAGATACGTCATCACGAAGTTGCTCGCTCTGGCCGGGTTCGACGAGGCCCCGACGATGGCGATGGTCTTCGAGCGGTCGAGGATGGCTCTCCGCTCGCCCGCTCCGGGCGGTGTCCAGGTCATGGTTGAGTCCTCGCTTCGGGCTGCTTCGGTCTGGATCTCGCGGTTCTCACGGCGCTGCCTCCATGGCTGCGTCCAACCCTCGGTCGAGGTCCCACAGGATGTCGTCGAGATCCTCCAGGCCGACCGACAGTCTGATCATGTCTGCGCTCACACCGCCGGCGGCCAATTGGTCGTCGGAGAGCTGTTGATGCGTCGTGCTCGCCGGGTGGATCACCAGCGTCTTCGCATCGCCGACGTTGGCCAGGTGGCTGACCAAGGTCAGGTTCTCGATGAACGATCGTCCGGCGGCCCGGCCGCCTTTCACGCCGAACGTGAAGATCGCTCCGGACCCGAGGGGGAGGTACTTCTTCGCCAGGTCGTGGTGAGGCGAGTTGGGGAGGTCGGCATAGGACACCCAGTCGACCCGAGGATCGCCCTCGAGCCATGCAGCGACGGCGCGGGCGTTTGCGACATGTGCGTCCATTCGCATCGGCAGTGTCTCGAGACCCTGCAGCATCAGGAAGGCGTTGAACGGGGAGAGCGAAGCCCCGATGTCGCGCAGCTGCTCTGAACGCAGCGCGGTGCAGAACGCGTATTCGCCGAAGTTGTCGACCCAGCGCAGGCCGTTGTAGCCGGCGACCGGCTCGGTCATCCGCGGGAACCGACCCGAAGCCCAGTCGAACTGACCGGACTCGCTGATGACCCCGGCGATGCTGGTGCCGTGACCGCCGATGAACTTGGTGGCCGAATGCAGCACGATGTCGGCGCCGAACTCCATCGGTCGGCACAGGTACGGCGTGGCGAACGTGGCATCGACGATCAGCGGCAGATCGTGGCTGTGGGCCACGTCGGCCAGCGCGTCGAGGTCGGCAACCGCCCCAGAGGGGTTCCCGATGATCTCGGTGTAGATCGCTTTGGTCTCGGGTCGGATGGCCGCCGCGAACGCCGCCGGGTCGGTGTTGTCGACGAACGACGTGGTGATGCCGAGCCTGGCCAGGGTGGTGTCGAGGAGTGCGTAGGTTCCCCCGTAGATGCTGGCCGCAGCGACGAGGTGGTCGCCTGCTCCGGCGACGGTGGTGAGCGCCAGGAACTCGGCGGCCTGCCCGCTGGCGGTGGCGACCGACCCGATCGCCCCCTCGAGACTGGCCATGCGTTCCTCGAACGCCGCCGTCGTCGGGTTCGAGATGCGGCTGTAGATCGTGCCGTACTTCTGGAGCGCGAACAGGTCAGCGGCATCCTGGGTGTCCTCGAACACGAAGCTGGTGCTCTGGTAGATCGGCACGGCGCGGGCACCGGTTGCGCGATCGGGCTGCCCGCCGGCGTGGAGGGCTCGAGTACGAAAGCCGAACTCGTGGTCGGTCATGGTGAATCCCGTCGATGGTCAGTCCGAGGCCGATGCGGCCCGTGCTGCATCATGTTGCGCCATGGCTGCGGGGAGCAACCGCTCTGGCGTCGCCGTGCTCGGATCCCCGACGACGGTCACCAGGAACCACTTGTTGCCTTGGGTGAAGGTGATGCCATACACGACGAGCGGGCCATCGGAACCGGCGACGTCTTGGCGGAAGCCTCGAGCCCCGGGCATGGCCTCGACCTCGTAGATGGTTCCGCCGTCGCCGATCAGCGTGATCGTGCCGTCCTCGAGGTAGAAGTCGGCTTCGAGGGCGCTGATGAAGTCATAGACGGTGGCGACGATCACGTCGTTGTCGTCGTTGCGGAAGGCTCGGGTCCAGCCGCCCTGGTAGCCCCGTGTCTCGAGCAGAGGCAGTTCTTCTGTCGGATCCGGCTGGAGGGCGGCCGCTTCGCTGATCGAGAGGCGACGGTCGGCTCCCGGATCCGTCACCGGTTCGAAGCCGGCCACATCGTCGATCACGAGTGCCGAGAGCGCACCTTCTCCCGCCGGAGCCTGCGGCTCGACGTCGTCCGGCGAGGTGACGAGTGGGATCGAGGTTTCGCTCAGGCTCGACTCGGTGAGGATCTGCGTGGTTGGCGATGTCGGCGTGGTGTCGTCGGCGGACACGTCGTCTCCTTCGTTGGCGGCCGTGAGCCCGGTGCCGGCCGATGTTGTGGTCTCGTCGTCGGCGCCGTCTGGACCGGCCTCGATGTTGGTGTTGCTCGTGCATGCGGTGGCGACCAGCAGCACGACGAGCAGAAGCCCGATCGCGGCCCCGTCGAGTGAGAGCCACACGCGGGTGGTGTTTTCTCGCAGTCGACCGAACCACGGTGCGTGGCCGACCCGGTCGGCGCGTCGGGAGGCGAACACGGTGACCAGCGAACGGGCGAGCCCGAACGTCACCGCCACGATGACACTCTCGGCGACGCCGACGAGCGCAGCACCCAGGGTCGCCGCCCACCACAGCCACGTCGAGAGCATCGTGAGCGGCCCGACACCGAGCCGGGCGCCGTAGAGGCCGGCGACGACCCGTGCATCGAAGAGTCGACCCCATTCGACCGGTACCTGACGTCTGATCGACAGCGGTGTGAGACGTCCGGTGCGCACGTGGACAGCGTCGGCGATGACGGCAACGAGCGCCAATCCGAGGGGCACGCCGATGGCAGGCGTCGGTGTCCATTGGAGTGCCAGCCCGGCGACCAGGCCAACGAGGGCAGCGCTGAGTGTCCCCGAGGCCACGAGGATCAGGCCAACTGTCAATCGTCGTCGCCCTCGGACCGAGGGCAGCAGGGTCTCAGCGACCGAAAGGCCTCAAGGCGACCACAGCGCATGGACGGCAGCAAGGCAGGCAACGCCGGTGAGCAGGATCAGTTCGGACGTCATCGGTCGGCATCCATACAACAGATGCTACGAGCGGAACGTCTGTCCGGCGGCGGTCCAGTAGCCCGGCGCACCCTCGCTGCCGAACGGGAGCGACCCGTCGACCTTGGCGAGACCGATCGGACGCTCCGGCCATGGCTGGCGGATCACGGGCAGACCTTGACCGGACACGCCCTGGAGCTGGTCGACCCGGAAGCCGTTGACCATGCCCTGCATTTTCCAGAACTCTTCGGTCGAGAGCTCCCCCGGACCGGTGGCGTAGTACACACCTGACATCAGCCCGTATCGGAGGCTGTGGGTTTCGAACCATTTCGCCAGCGCACCCAACACGTTCAGTGGATGGAGCACGAGCGGTGTACCGAGGTTGAGCAGACCGATGATGTCGAGCGAGCCGGTCGGGGCGATCGTGATGCGATCGGCAGGCACGAACGGTGCTGCCGATGCCAGGTCGGCGAGCTCGATCGAGAGCGAGATGAGGTCTCTGGCTGCGGTGCGCTCCGACGGATACGCCGGCGGCAGTCGGCTCGGGTCCGACGAGGAGGGTGGGCATGTCGAGCGCCGTGGCGGCGCCGCTTCCGACGGCCAGCGGGAACCCGTTGAGGGCCGCGAGGTTCGCGGCCAACGGAGCGGCCTCGGCCGACAGCCCGGTGGTCGCGACGGTCACGGTGCGATTGACGTCGTTGATCCGACGGATGTGTTGCCCGACCTCGACGCTCATGGTTCCGGCGTCGGTCGACGACGAGACCACGTCGACGGTGAACGCACTGAGCGAGCCGACAGCCTCGGCGGACAGGCGGCCGACGGTCAGGATGCGTACCGCTCCGAGGACACCGAGCACATCACGGTCGGCGGCGCTCAGACCGGTGTTGGCGACCGGAAGCAGGGGAGCGCCGAGCGTGCCCGCGAGCGGAGCGGCGATGAGTTGCGCCCAACGGTCCGCGGCCGGCGCGACCACGATGGTCCGGGCCGAGGCGTGGCCGGCCAGTATTGCTGCGTGGTGGTAGCCGCTGGTGGCGTTCCACGCGATCGGGGCCAGCTCGACCCGGAGCACGCGTGGGTCCTGGCCACAGCTCTCGACGATGCAGCGGACGTTCGTGCCGCTCGGGCAGTACCCGTGGACGTTGGGATAGTTGACGGTGCAGCAGTCGCAGATCTTCTTGAGGCCATTGTTCGCACAGCATCCGTCGCTGGCGTACCAGCACCAGCCCCAGACGTCGTCGGTGCCGTTGCAGTCGAAGGTGGCGCACTTCGGCGTGACTCCGGACTGGCCGCACACTCGGGCGTCGGCTTGGCGGGCGAGGATCGTGGCAACGGCGGGGCCGGCGGCGACCATCATCGCCACTTGGCCGGCGCGGTGAAAGAAGGAGCGACGGGTCAGACGGGCGGCCGTCCATCGGGACAGCCGCTCGACTCCCGAGTCGAGCCGACTCTGGGTGCCGGCGGACGGTTCAGCCATTTGGGTTCTCCGGTGCGGTGGGGTCGAGAAGCTCCGCGAGCATTTCTTCGACTTGATCGAGTGTGTTGGCGACGCCGCGGCTCTTGACCGTGCCGGCCTGGTCGACGGCGACGAGGTAGGGGGTTGATCGAACCTTGAACGATTCGAACGTGGCCTGCTGGTCGCTCGACGAGAGGATCCGGAGATCGACCTCGTCGTAGGTGGTGACCATGTGGCGAAGCTGGGGCAGAAGGGTCGCACACAGTTCGCACGTCGGCGAAGTGAAGGCGACGAGGGTGAACGGAATCGCGCTGTAGTCGTAGGCGGACCGATCCGGGGCCGGTGTGTCCCGATCGGGACCTTCACCGGCGAAGTGCACACCCATGGGGGCCACACGGGTGTGGAGGACGCCGATCTGTCTGAGCAGCGCGACGACGGTGAAACCGAGCACGATCACAGCGATCCACAAGAGCACGTACGAGACGATCCACACGGTTCCGCTCATGCGGTTCGGTCCCTCATGTCGCCGGCGCCTCACCACTGAGGTGGGTCGACCACACGGCCCCGACGTCGCGCTTGAAAGCAGTGAGTTGGATGGCGAGGATGGCAATGAGTCCGGCCGCAGACGCGGCGACGACGGCAGCGAACCCAGGGGCCTCGAGTCTGTCGATCGGAATCACGGTTGCGGTGGCACCGAGGAGTGCCATGTTGCGGATGACCTCGACCCACGACACCGGCTCATCGGACACGGCGCCGAAACAGGCGCATGCGATCGGTTGTCCGGAACGGATCAGGCTGACCAGCAGAGCGGTGAAGAGGACCAGCAGGCCGAAAGCGGCGACGGCACCCCAGCCCGGGATGGCGAGCAACGCGACGGCCACCGCGATCTCGAGCGCAGGTACCAGCCTGGCCAGCACGGACGGGAGCGGTAGGCCGAGGGCCTGGAAGTCGGCTGCCGTCCTGGCTGGTTCCCGGAGTTTTGCGATCGCCGCCACGGCGAGTGTGGCCGCGACGGTGACAGCGAAGATCGACGCGAGACCGGTCATGAATCGAGCGCAGCCAGGAGGAACTCGTCGAACGCTTCGTCAGACGCCAACAGCACAGCCTGAACGGCTCGCTCGTCCCCGCCGAAAATGAGCTGAACCCCCTGGGTCATCTCCTTCGCGGTTGGCGATCGGCCCAGGATGTCGGTGTAGTACGCAGTCACCCGATTCCCGAGGGATTCGTTGCTCTCGTAGATGCTCCTGGAGACCCACCAGGTCGGAGTTCCGGTATCGAGACGGCCGACGTAGAACCTCAGGCCGCTCGAGTCGATCTCTCGTCCGAGCAGATCGCGGTACAGCTGCCTGACATAGCCATCGTTGGTCCCGCCGGCGTTGCGGTAGTACTCGGGGCTGGCCAGGTGCTGGAAGCGCAGACTGTTGACCGAACCGGTCCGGAGGTAGTCGGTCCAGAACACGAGACCTTGCGGATCGGGAGAGCGGCCGAGGAGCTCCTGGTAGGCGATGACGGCTTCGTTTCGTGATCCTTCCTGGCTGGAAAGGAAGGAACGAGCGACCACGAGTCGGCTGCGTTCGCCGCCGGCGGCGATCCTGGCCAACCAGTGATCGAGCCCGCCGAGATCGGCCGGACGAGCGAACACGTCGGCGTACAGCGATACCAGCCAGCGTGCGTTGGCGCTGTTGGCGACGCCGGAGAACTCGATGGCGGATGCCGAAATGCCGTCGCGTTCCTCGAAGGGAATGTCGTCTCCCTCGGCCGCGGCCGCTGAAGTGGTGACGGTGGCGGCAAGGAGGAAACCGGCGAGAACGAGGCTGATGAGTGTGGTGGGGGGGGAATGCGCGAATCTGCGACGAGTCGTTGGTGCGGGCAAGTGTTCCATCGTAGGGCGGCTGCCGGGGCAAGTGGGGCTTTCCGGCAGGGGTCGTTTGTCGGAGAGGGGGAGTGGATCGACTCTGGGGGATGATGCACACTCCTGACCGATTCTGTGTGAACATGTCTCTGTGCTTCTGAACCTCATCACAGAACTCCAGTCCGCCGAACACGGCCAGATCATCAATCGCGGCCGCATCATCGACCACCTGCTCGACCTTCGGCTCGCAGCCGTCGGAGATCTCCGCACCACTGCGGAAATCGACGAGTTGCTCTCCGGCACCCCGGGAAAGAGCTCCGTCGAGACCGCATGGTGGCAGGAGACCCTCGGCCGCCTGCGAGACAGCGCGTCGCGGCGAACTCACGCACTGACTCCGGTCAGGAGCGGCGTCTGAGGATCCGGTCGGCGCCGGCGTCGAAGCCGGGCAGCTGTGGCTGCACCGCGTTGTGTTTCGACGCGAAGTCCACCACCAGCTCTTCCACCTCGGACCAGGTGCTTGCTCTCGGCCCGGCCATGTCCTGGTTGTACGGCTGATCGAACACGATCACCGGGTTGCCGGTTCCACGCAGTGCCGTCACGTTGTGTGGCGCATCGTCGATGTACACGTCGGCCTCGACCTGGGGCTTCACCCCGAGGAAGCAGATGTCGCGGTAGGGGATGCCGAACGTGTCGAGCCACGACACCGTGTCGGTGACGGCGACGGCGTGCCCCCAGTTCACGTAGAGGCGGTGGGTGATGATCCTGATCCAGATGCCGGCATCGCTCAGACGCCACAGCGCGTCTGCGCAACCCTCGATGGCGGGGAGGTCCTGGAACAGGCGACGTTCGGTCACCGCCAGATGGTGCAGTCGCTCGAAGCCGGCGGCATCGAGGCCCCACTCGCTGAAGTCCCAGGAGCGTTCGAGCGGAAGACTTTCGAGGTCGACACCCAACTCGTCGGCGACGATGGCGCGAAAGCCAGCGGTGTAGTCGGCGCACACGCCGTCGAGGTCGACACCAAAGACGAACGCCCCGGACATCTGCGGAACGCTAGTGGGCATTGCTTCAACTTTTTGTTGAAAGCCCCGACCCACGGCATGGCCGGTCCCACCGCTTGTCATCATTGGCGCTCGTGGGGAACTCGCATGCGATCGTGATCGGGCCGGGGCACGTCGACGAGGGGTCTGACGGCCCCCTGTCTCGAGCGGCGCTCTTCGGCATCCCGGCCAAGACCATCAGCACGTTTCGAATCGTGCACCTGCTCGGGGAGATCACGGGCGACGAACTGGTCGAGATCGCCGATCGACTCCTGGTCGATCCGGTCGCGCAGTGGTGGATGCCGGTCGACGATCATCGTCCGGACGGCATCGTGATCGAGACCGGGCTCCGTCCGGGCGTGACCGATCGCGAAGGCGCCGAACTCGTGCGCAGCGCAGGCGAGATCGGGATCGCACTCGAGGCGGCAACCGTGGGGCATCGGTTCGTGATCGAGGGTGACCTCGACGCAGTCGCAGTCGAACACCTCGCCACCCGAGTGCTGCACAACGACGTGGTCGAGCGCTACGCCGTCGGGACACTCTCCGCCGCATTCCTCGATCGCCATGCCCCGACCCGCGAGACCACGACGATCGACCTCGATGGCCTGGACGCAGCCGGCCTGGCCGCGGTCAACGGACGACGGCGCCTTGGCCTCGATCCGGAGGAGATGACGGTCATCCAGGAGCACTTCGCAGGGCTCGGTCGACCACCGACGGATGCCGAACTCGAGACCCTGGCTCAGACGTGGAGCGAACACTGCGCCCACAAGACCTTCCAGGCGAAGATCACGATCGACGGTGGTGGCTCCGGTCCAACCGTCGTCGACAGCTTGATGAAGACCTACCTGCGCTCGGCCACCGATGCGATCGATGCACCATGGGTTCGCAGCGCCTTCGTCGACAACGCCGGAATCCTCGACTTCGAGGATGGTTGGGAGGTGGCCATCAAGGCCGAGACCCACAACCACCCGTCAGCGCTCGAACCGTTCGGCGGTTCGAACACCGGGGTCGGCGGCGTTGTCCGTGACATCCTCGGAGTCTCGGCGAAGCCGATCGCGGTGACCGACATCCTCTGCTTCGGCCCCGAGGACATCGACCCCGACGCCGTACCCGATGGGGTGCTGCACCCCCGCCGCATCCGCGACGGCGTGATTGCCGGAGTCGGCGACTACGGCAACAAGATCGGTGTTCCGAACATCGCCGGAGCGGTGGTGCACGACCCGTCCTACACGACGACCCCTCTCGTGTTCGCCGGCTGTCTCGGCCTCCTTCCCGCCGGGTCGAATCCGACCAACGCCCAGGCCGGCGACGCGATCGTCGTGTTCGGCGGAGCCGTCGGTCGCGACGGTGTCGGTGGTGCGACGTTCTCGTCGCAGACCATGGGAGTCGAGACCGCAGACGTGGCCGGTTCGTCGGTCCAGATCGGCGACCCGATCGTCGAGAAGGGCTTGATCGACGTCATCGTCGCTGCCCGTGATGCTCAGCTGTACTCGGCGATCACCGACTGCGGGGCCGGCGGGCTGTCGTCGGCCGTCGGTGAGATGGCCGAAGAACTCGGGGCCGAGGTCGATCTCCAGCTGGTGCCCCGGAAGTATCCCGGCCTGGCGCCATGGGAGGTCTGGCTCAGCGAAGCCCAGGAGCGAATGGTTGTTGCCACCGCCGATCCCACCCCGCTCCTCGCCCTGGCCGAGCGTTGGTCGGTGGGAGCCGCCGTCATCGGTCACTTCACCGGCGAAGGTCGTCTCGTGGTCCGTGACGGCGACGACGTCGTCATCGATCTCGAGTGTGGGTTCCTGCACGATGGCCGACCCCAACGAGCGATGAACGCCAACGCCTTCGTGTCGGCTCGGGGCCCCCGCCGAGCTGTGGACCTCGATCTCGAGAACTCGCTCCTCGGTTTGCTGGCCCACCCGTCGATCCGGTCGAACGAGTCGATCGTGCGCACCTTCGACCACGAGGTTCTGGGCGGCACCTTGGTCAGGCCGTACAGCGGCGCCGCCGGTGATGGAGCCGCAGACGGCACGGTCCTGGTTCCACCCGGCACCTCGGGCGAACGCGGCGTGGCGCTCGGTATCGGCGTCAACGCGCTCTACGGTCGGCTCGACCCGGAGGCAATGGCCTGGCACGTGATCGACGAGGCGGTCCGGAACGCCGTGATCGCCGGCGCCGACCCGTCGGAACTGTCGCTCCTCGACAATTTCGCCTGGGGTGATCCGACCGACCCGGACACCCTTGGCGCCCTGGTCGCCGCCTGCCGAGGCTGCCACGACGCCGCGGTTGCCTTCCATGCGCCGTTCGTGAGCGGCAAGGATTCGCTCTACAACGTGTTCGTGAGACCGGACGGAACGCCGACCCTGTCGCGCCGACGCTCGTGATCACCGCCATGGGCATCGTGCGGAATCTGGATCGGGTGCCCCTCACCGGTGTCGTCGCACCGGCCGACGACATCTGGTTGGTCGGCCCTGCGGTGGGAGCGCTCGGCGGCTCGCATCTCGACGATCTGTTGGGTGTCGATCATGGCGGCGACCTCCCCGCGATCGATCCGAGCGCCGTCGATCGTCATCATTCGATGGCGGCTGCGATCGCTGCCGGCCTCGTCCGGAGTGCCCACGATCTGAGCGAGGGCGGCCTCGCCGTCGCCGCTGCCGAGTGGGCGTTTGCCGGCCGGATGGGACTCGCTCTCGATGTCGAAACGAGCCCAGAGGTGCTGTTCGGAGAAGGGCCCGGTCGCTACCTCGTCGAGGTCGCAGCCGAGGACGAAGCGTCGTTCGCCGCAGCGATACCCGAAGCCGTCAAGATCGGTGTCACGCTCGACCAACCCATCGTGGTGCTCGGTGACCTCGAGATCGATCTCGAACGAATCGGCGCTGCATGGAAGGGGGTCTCGGCATGAGACGACCTCGCGTCCTGATCCCGGTGGCTCTCGGTACCAACCGTGACGGCGACCTCGCCCGAGCTTTCGAACTGGCCGGGGCCGACGTCGACCGCGTCCCGCTGACCGCCCTCCGGTCTGGCGAATATCGGCTTTCCGACTATCAACTGCTGGCGATCCCCGGCGGGTTCTCCTACGGCGATGCGCTCGGCGCCGGCCGGCTGTTCGGCCTGGATCTGGCCGGATGGTTCGGCGACCAACTCCGCGACGCAGCGGCCGCCGGAATGCCGATGTTCGGGGTGTGCAACGGTTTCCAGGCGCTCGTGCGGGCCGGACTTCTGCCCGGCAACGAGCAGGCGGCGGTACTCACCGGCAATGAGTCCGAGCGGTTCGAGTGCCGCTGGGTCACCCTCGAGCCCACCGACGCCAGCGTCTGGACTGCGGGGCTCGACGGCCCTCTGCGATGTCCGGTCGCGCACGGGGAGGGTCGCTTCGTGGTCGACGACCTCTCGGCCATCGAGCAGCAGATCGCATTTCGGTACGTCGGAGACGGACCTGAGGCCGACTATCCGGACAATCCGAACGGTTCGGCCGGCGACATCGCCGGGGTCTGCGATCCCACCGGACGCATCATCGGTTTGATGCCACACCCGGAGAACCACGTGATGGAACGGCAAGACCCGCTCCGGGGCCGCAACCCCGGCGGCATCTGCCTGCCGCTCTTCCAAGCCGGAGTGGCTGCGGTCAACACCTGATCGGGGCGGTCACGGCAGGTTCGCGATGCACTCGGTCAGCAACGCGAAGTAGCGGTCGGCATCGATGTCGCGGACGACGAAACAGTTGTGGGGTCTTCCCGTTCCTTGCCACCAGTCCACGACCGTGGCGCCCATCGTGAGATCGGACTGCGTCTCGATCTCCACGTTGCAGTGTCGGCCGCCGAAGATCTCGGGCTCGAGCAGGTAGGCGATCACGCACGGATCGTGCAGCGGTCCGCCGCCCTGTCCGTATCGCTCGATGTCGAAACGTTCGAAGAAGTCGAGCATGCCGGCAGTGACATCGCCTGACGCCGTTCCGAGCTCGGCAAAGGCGGCCAACCGCTGTGGTGTGGTGAGGGCCTTGTGAGTGACGTCGAGAGGCATCATCACCAGCGGGACACCGCTGCCGAAGACTGCTGCTGCCGCCGGCGGGTCGACGAAGATGTTGAACTCGGCGGCCGGGGTGATGTTGCCGCCTTCGAAATGGCCGCCGCCCATCAGCACGATCTGTTCGATCCGATCGAGGAGGTCTGGGCGTCGAGCGACGAGGTCGCCGATGTTCGTGAGTGGCCCGATCGGGCAGATCGTCAGCTTGGCGTCTTCCGGCCCGATTGCCTCGAGGAGTTCGATGAGCACATCGACGGCATGGCCCTCGTTGACCGAGATGGTCGGGTCAGGACGGTTTGCTCCGTCCAGGCCGGTCTTGCCGTGTACGTTCTCGGCGGTGACCAGCGGACGGTCGCTCGGGCCGGCGTGCCCGGCGTAGACCGGCACATCGGGCCGGCCGGCTACCTCGACCAGAATCAGCGCGTTCTTCGTCGTGAGGTCGAGGGGAACGTTTCCTCCGACAGTGGTGATGGCGACGACATCGAGATCGGGTGATCCGAGAGCAGCAAGAATGGCGACGGCGTCGTCCTGGCCGGGATCGGTGTCGATCACGATCGGACGGGGATGTTTCGTTGGTGCATCGTGTGGCATCGCCGCCGACGGTAGTCGTCCGCCGGATGGAACTCATCCGGGCCGAAAGAGTGCCGAAACTGACTGTGTGGCACTGAACGAGGTCGGCAACGTATGGATGGCCGAGCTTCTGTTCGCCATCGACGTCGAGACGATGTGCATCATCGACGCCTCGGGTGATGTCGAGTCCGGACTCGGGATCCATCCGCGCGAGACAATCGGTCGTCCGCTGTTCTCGACTCTCGACCTCGATGATCTCCACGGAGCTCGTGCCGCGCTCGAAGAAGCGCTGGTCACGGGACGCGCGACATGGGAGGGCACCCTCAACACTCGAAGTGGTGAGGTCATCGACTATGCGTGGGAGGGTCACCTGGGAGAAGCGGGAAAGGTCATCTACGTGAGGGGTCGCGAGGGGAGTCGAGTGCGAGCCGCCCTCGCCGACATCCGGATCTTCGAGCGTCTCGCTGACCTGACGACCGACCTGTTCATCGTCGTCGACGAGGCCGGTCGCATCGTGCGAGCGAACCGATCGGCACTGAACGCGTTCGCCTGCCCGGAGGAGGATCTGCTCGGCGAGCGGTTGACCGGATTCGTTCCCGAGTCCGGTCGTGCTGCTCTCGATCGATTCATGGAACGAATGGCCACGGGCGAGAAGTTGGTGAACTACGAGATTCCGACCGTCAACGGTGAAGGGCACGACATCGTGATGGAGGGGACAGCCACGTTCGACGAGGTCACGCGTCGCTGGTACGTCGTCGCCCGCAATGTCACGGACCGGGTGGCCAGGCAGCACGAGCTGGAAGTCACGCAGCGGTTCTTCGAGCTGTCGAAGAGTCAACTCGTCCTGGTCGGAGCGGACAATCGCATCCTGCGGGCGAACCCGGCGTTCGAGGCTGCCGTTGGTCGAACGCGCGCCGAGCTGGTGGGTGTGTCGATCGATGATGCGTTGGGGGCAGCCGAGCCGGCGGGTCTGCTCGAACTGCTGGAACACGTCCGTACGGAGCACGGCTCCGGCCTCCACGAAGTCGAGGTCGATCGAGGCAGCGCAGGAACGCTCGATGTCCACTTTGCGTCGGCAGCCGAGGCCGGTTCGGTCTACTTGAGTTGTCGTGACGTGACCGAGGAACGAAGTCTGCAGGAAGAGCTGGTTGCTCGCGCCTCGAGTGACGGGCTGACGGGTCTGGCGAACCGGGCGACGATGGAGGACGCCATCGTTCGCGAACTCGATTCCGGTGCTGTCACCGCCGTGCTCATGCTGGACCTCGACGGTTTCAAACAGGTGAACGACAGCCTCGGCCATGCGGCAGGCGACGAGCTCCTGATGCGAGTTGCCGAGCGGCTCGAGCAACAGACGCGCGGCGTTGACATCGTGTCCCGCTACGGCGGCGACGAGTTCGCCATTCTCCTCCGAGGCGTCCCCGATGCCCCGACGGCTCTGCTCGTCGCCGAGAAGTTGCGCAAGGCGTTCCACGTGCCGTTCGAAGTACAGGAACGATTCGTCGAGGTGACGGCATCGGTGGGTGCTGCGGTTGGTCTCGGTACCACGCACGACGCAAGGCAGCTCGTCTCGGAGGCTGATCTCGCGGCCTACGCGGCGAAGGAGGGAGGCGCCGACAAGTCCTGTGCGTTCGACGAGGCGCTGCAATCAGCCTCCGATTTCGCCGCAGCACTCGAGGACCACCTTCGACGCGTCCTTCGCTCCCCGACGTTCGATCTGGAAGTCATCCCGGTCGCCGGACTCGACGGTGTGACGTGCGGCGTCGGGGTCACGGCCCCCGCGATCGCGATCTCCGGCCAGCGGAAATGGAACGCCCAATCGATGCGGGTCGCCAAACGACTCGGGTTGCTCGGCCCTCTGTCGCAACGTCTTGCCACCGAGACGATCGCCGGGCTCGCTCCGTGGCTCCGAACACACCCGGGCGCCTATCTGGACATCGTGTTCGACGTGCACGAGATCGCCACGGCGGGTTTCACCGACCACGTGCTCGGTTTGCTTCGAGCCCATCGCATCGCGCCGAGTCAGCTGTTGGTCTCCATCGTCGGGGTCGCCGGCATCGGCATCAACGCCGTCGACGTGGAGGTCTTCCGCGAACTCAGGGCAGCAGGCACTCGTGTGTCCTTCGCTGCCAGTCGTGCCGACACCGACACGTTGGCTGCTCTCCACCTCGGCTGCATCGATCGCATCGACGTCGACTCGACCTTCCTCGCGCTCGCTCCCGAGGGTTCGGTCGAGCACCTGATCGCGTCCACCGTGTTCGACGTTGCCGATCGACTGGGTGTCGAGGTCGTGGCCGATGCCAGCTTCACTCCGGATGTCATCGACACGGTGTCGGTGTTTCGAACCTGTTCCCCTGTGGGATTGGTGTTCGGGGCGCCGGTTCCGCTCGACGAGTTCATCGGTGCCGAGCTACCGACTGCGCTCCCGTCGGCAAACGATCTGACGTGACGCCGGCAGCGTGTGCGATGCTTCGTGCATGTCGATCGACGAAGCGCTGGCCGACCTCGAACCGCTGCTTCTTCCCCGTCACGTCGTCCTGATCGGCGAGCCGCACGGCACCGCGGAGTTCCCGGCCCTCGTCGCCGCCATGGTCGACGCGCTCGTCGCATCGGGCACGTCGGTGATCGTGGGTCTGGAATTGCCGATGACCGAGGAGGTCGAACGGGGCGCCGTCGGCCCGTTCTGGTCGCGCCGGGCCGAGTTCCAGGACGGTCGATCGAGTGCGGCAATGGCGCAGTTGGTATCGGGTCTCGCCGATCGTCGTCGGTCCGGCGACGCGATCGAGGTCGTCGCGATGGACGGGCCATGGGTGGCGCCCGGCTCCACTGTGCCGCTCGAACACTTGGAACTGCTCGAGCAGTCACGCGATGAGTTGATGGCAGCCAATCTCCTGGCCGTGATGGATCGCACCCCTCGGGCCTGCACGATCGTCCTCGCCGGGAGCATGCACACCTCGACCCACGCACCGACGTGGCGCACGCTCGGCTCGATGTTGCTCCCATGGTTCCCGATTCTGGTCAGCCTGATGGGCCAGCTCACGGGGGGCACGCGTTGGCTCCTTCCCGGATCCGGCGAGCCAGGGCATGCGTCAGCGGTGCCTCACCTCGATCTCCCGACCGGGGCGCTGTGGGCAGACGAACCGGGTGCCGATGGCCATCACGGATATGTGAACCTCGGACACGTGACGGCGTCGCCGCCGCACGAGCCTGCCCATTAGGCTCCGGCCGTGACCGACGAAGCACGCATCGCCATCATCATGGGCAGCCAATCCGATTGGGCCACCATGCGCCACGGCGCCGAGACGCTCGATGAGCTCGGAATCGACCACACCGACCTGATCGTGTCGGCTCACCGAACGCCGGATCGGATGTTCGATTTCGCCCGATCGGCCAAGGAGACGGGTCTGCAGGTGATCATCGCCGGCGCCGGTGGTGCGGCCCACCTGCCCGGGATGGTGGCGGCGCTGACCCCGCTGCCGGTGTTCGGGGTCCCCGTCGAGTCGAAGGCGCTGTCCGGGCAGGACAGCCTTCTGTCGATCGTGCAGATGCCGGCAGGAGTCCCGGTCGGCACGCTTGCGATCGGTCGGGCCGGAGCAGTGAATGCCGCGCTGTTGGCGGCGGCCGTGCTCGCTCTCGGCGACGAGACGATCGCCGCCGCGCTCGACGATTACCGATCGGAGCGCACCGCCGCGGTCGATCTGGCACCGCGCGACGATGCCTGAGCCCGATCTTGCTGCTCCGTTGCCGCCGGGAGCGACCGTCGGATTTCTCGGTGGTGGTCAGCTGGCCCGAATGATGGCGATGGCGGCCGCCCGTCTGGGCTACCGAACCATCGTGCTCGATCCGTCCAACCCGTGTCCGGCTGCGCAAGTGTGCAACGACCAGATCGTCGGTGCCTACGACGATCCGGCTGCGCTCGATGAGTTGGCGGAACGCTGCGACGTCATCACCTATGAGTTCGAGAACGTCCCGGCCTCGTCGGCGAGTCGACTGGCGCAACGCACGGTGCTCCACCCGAACGAGCGGGCGCTGGCCGTCTCGCAGGACCGCCTCGTCGAGAAGGAGTTTCTGCGATCGATCGACATCGAGACTGCGCCGTTCGCCGCGGTTTCGGCGCCCGGCGACCTGGATGTCGCATTCACCGAGGTCGGGGACGACCTCGTCGTGAAGACGCGGCGTCTCGGCTACGACGGCAAAGGCCAGCTGCGGGTCGGTGTCGGCCAGGCGCCTCCTGACATCGTCGCCGCGCTCGGATCGGACGCACTCATCGCCGAGGGGCTGGTCGACTTCCAGGCGGAGATCAGCGTGATCGGGGCCCGGTCCATGTCCGGCGAGGTTCGCTGCTTCGAGCCGGCGATGAACACCCACCGCGACGGCATTCTCGTGTCGTCGACCGTTCCGGCCGGATTGGACCGGGTCATCGTCGATCGTGCGATCGCTCAGACCGAGCGCCTGCTGCATGCCCTCGACTACGTGGGGGTTCTCGGACTCGAACTGTTCGTGCTGCCCGATGGGTCCTTGCTGGCAAACGAGTTCGCGCCACGAGTTCACAACTCGGGCCACTGGACTGAACTCGCATGTCGCGTCGACCAGTTCGAACAGCACATCAGAGCCGTCACCGGACACCCGCTCGGGGCGCCCGATGCGCTTCCGTGCGAGATGATCAACCTGATCGGTGACGACATCAGTCGGGTCGCTGACCTGGTGGCGAGCGGAGAGTGGCGGGTTCACCACTATGGAAAGGCCGAGATCAGGCCCGGAAGAAAGATGGGTCACGCCACGAGGCTCCGTTCCAGCGGGTAGCTTGACTCCCCGTGGAGAGCGGGTGCCGGGGGCGGTGCTCGAACCTCTCTCGGCTCGGAGAAACTCGTTGCAAGCTGCACCGGCGAACACGCTTTCAACCGTCACCCTCGACCTCCCGGGACACCAGTCGGGCAAGGTCAGAGAGATCTGGTCGCTGCCCGGCGGGCGCCGTCTCCTCATCACGACCGATCGGCTCAGTGCGTTCGACCGGATCATCGGTCTGGTTCCGCACAAGGGCCAAGTTCTCAACCAACTCGCAGCGTGGTGGTTCGAACAAGTCGCCGACATCGTTCCCAGTCACGTGATCTCGGTGCCTGATCCGAACGCGCTGATCGCGATCGAGGCCGCGCCGTTGCCGGTGGAAGTGGTGGTGCGAGCTCGACTCACCGGCAGTACGTCGACGTCGGTCCTGCCCCGCTATCTCGCCGGCGAGCGCGAGATGTACGGACACGTGCTCCCAGACGGGCTCGTACCTCACGGCCCGCTCCCGACGCCGATCATCACTCCGACCACGAAGGCGTTGGCCGGGCACCACGACCAGCCGACCACCGCCGAGGCGATCGTTGCCGAGGGCCTCGTCGATGCCGAACTCTGGGACGAGGTGTGCGACGTGGCCCTTCGGCTCTTCGCCAGGGGGCAGGCGATCGCCGCCGCTGCCGGGTTCGTGCTGGCCGACACCAAGTACGAGTTCGGGCTCGACCCAGACGGTGCACTCATCATCATCGACGAGATGCACACACCGGACTCGTCCCGCTACTGGGATGCGTCCACGCTCGACACCAGGCTGGAAGCCGGGCAGGCGCCGGACGGATACGACAAGGAGCCGGTCCGCCTCGCCTTGAAGGCGGCCGGCTACTCGGGTGACGGCCCACCTCCGACGCTGCCAGATCAGGTCTGGGCAGAAACCTCGGCGCGCTACGTCGAGCTCTACGAACGAATCACCGGCCGATCGTTCGAACCGGCGCCCCTGCCGGCACAGTCGCGAATCGAAGCCAGCCTTCTGGAGGTCCTCTCGTGAACGTTTCATCAGGCGCTGACGCCATCGGTGATCTCGACGAACCGAAGGAGGAGTGCGGCGTCGTCGCCATCTCTGTACCCGGTGACGACGCGGCGCGTGCTGCGTTCTTCGGTCTCTACGCCCTGCAGCATCGGGGTCAAGAGGCCGCGGGTATCGCGGTCGCCGATGGCCGAGCGGTTCGCGTGCACAAGGACATGGGGCTGGTGTCGCAGGTGTTCGACCCGGCCGCCCTCGCACCGCTGGTCGGCGGCATGGCCATCGGGCACACCCGATACAGCACGACCGGCTCCAGCTCGGAACGAAACGTGCAGCCGTACGTCGTCGAGACCATGCACGGCCCCCTCGGTGTGGCCCACAACGGCAACCTGGTCAACACCGATCAGCTTCGTCAGAAGCTCTTGGCCAGGGGAGCGGGTTTGCAGTCGTCCTCCGACTCCGAGGTCATTGCTTTGATGCTTGCTGCTTCAGAGGGAAGCACCTGGGAAGAACGGCTGGCGACCGTGATGCCACAGTGGGAAGGCGCGTACTCGCTCGTCGTGATCGCCGGGACCAAAGTGGTCGCAGCGCGGGACCCGTGGGGGTTCCGGCCACTCTCGCTCGGCCGTATGCCGAGCGGTGGCCATGCGGTTGCATCCGAGACCGGGGCGCTCCAGACCCTCGGCTGCGACAACATCCGCGAGATCGAGCCGGGCGAGATCGTCGTGCTCCAGGGTCAGCTGGCTCGCTCCCACAAGGCCGTGCAGCCCAAGGAGCGGCAGTCTCGTTGCACGTTCGAACACATCTACTTCTCCCGGCCGGATGCGGTGTGGGACGGACTCCTGGTCCACCAGGCACGGCAGCGTCTCGGCGAGGAACTTGCCCGCGAGCACCCGGTCGAGGCTGATGTCGTCATTCCGGTACCCGACTCCTCGATGCCGGCTGCCATCGGCTACGCCGCCGCGTCAGGGATCGTCTACAACGAGGGTTTCGTCAAGAATCGCTACATCGGTCGTACGTTCATCGAGCCGACCGACGAGCTCCGTCGTCAGGGCGTCAAGCTCAAGTTCAACATGCTCGAGGAGAACATCCGGGGCAAGCGAGTGGTGGTGATCGATGATTCGATCGTGCGGGGCAACACCTCCGGTCCGCTGGTCCGCATGGTCAGGGACGCCGGCGCGACCGAGGTGCATGTCCGGATCACCTGTCCTCCGATCGCCCACCCCTGCTTCTTCGGGGTCGACATGGGGACCTACGACGAGCTGATCGCTCACCAGCTGGGTGTCCCCGAGATCGCCGCTCACATCGGGGCCGACAGCCTCGGCTTCTTGTCGGTGGATCGAATGATGAAGGCGCTCGGGCGTGACGACGGGTACTGCAATGCGTGTTTCACCGGCGACTATCCGGTGCCGGTGCAGTTGACGCTGCTGAACACGAAGAAGCGGTTCGACGGAGTGTTGGGATGAGCGGAGCGTCGTCTGGGATGAGCGGAGCGTCGTCTGGGATGAGCGGAGCGTCGTCTGGGATGAGCGGAGCGTCGTCTGGGATGAGCGGCATTCGGGTCTTGTTGGTTGGCTCTGGTGGACGCGAACACGCGTTGGCTCGATCCATCCTCGAATCACCGCAACTCGGTCTGCTGCAGGTCGCTCCCGGCAATCCCGGCACCACGGCCAACAACGTGACGCTGGATGTCGACGACCACGACGCCGTCGTGGCTCACTGCATCGAACACGACATCGATCTCGTCGTCGTCGGCCCGGAGGTTCCGCTGGTGGCCGGACTCGCCGACGCGCTCGGTGTCGCCGGTGTGAAGTGTTTCGGGCCCAGCGCCCGGGCCGCCAGACTCGAGGGCTCGAAGGCCTTCACTCGCGAGTTCGCTGCACGCCATGGCATCCCCGGGCCTCGAGTGGCGAGCTTCACCGACCCCGATGCGGCGATTGCCTGGCTCGACGAGATCGGTGTGCCGGTGGTGGTCAAGGCCGACGGTCTGGCCGCAGGCAAGGGCGTGGTCATCCCGGAGGATCGGGCCGAGACCGAACAGGCCATCCTTGCGATGCTCGAAGGTGGACTCCTGGGTGGCGCCGGCTCACGAATCGTGCTCGAGGAGCGGCTCAGCGGGCCAGAACTGTCGCTCATCGGCTTCAGCGATGGTGTCGTCGCCAAGACCTTGCCTCCGGCACAGGACCACAAGCGGGTCGGGGCCGGCGACACGGGTCCGAACACCGGCGGCATGGGTGCCTTCGCACCGGTGCCCGGCGTGTCGACCGAGGACATCGAGGCGTACTCCGCGCAGTTCCTTCAGGCCACGGTCGACGGCATGGCCGCCGAGGCCAATCCCTATGTCGGCGTGCTCTACGCCGGCCTCATGCTCACCGAGGACGGGCCACGCCTCATCGAGTACAACTGCCGCTTCGGTGACCCCGAGGCCCAGGTGCTGTTGCCGCTGGTAGGCGCCGACATCCTCGACGTGCTGACGGCATGCACGGACCAGTCGCTCGGCGACATCGATCTCGACATCAGGCCGTCGAGCGCCGTCACCGTCGTGGTCGCCGCCGAGGGTTACCCGGGCACGGTCGCGAAGGGCATCCCGATTCCTCCGGTCGGCGACTCGTCAGACGTGCACGTGATCCATGCCGGAACCACGATCGACGCCGATGGCACACTCGTGTCGTCAGGCGGTCGGGTGTTCAACGTGGTCGGCCACCGGGTCCGAACTCGACGTCGGCGCTCGATGCGGCCTACGAGGTGGTCGATGCGATCACCACCGCTGAGCCCCGTCTGTTCGCTCGTCCGGACATCGGCATGGCGCCACGTCGACAGGCATCACGGTGCCAAGCAACCCGTCGATGGCCGGCTGCCGATGGTCCGGCCGTCGATCTCACCCGCAGCCCCGAGAACTCTGGAGCCCGCTGATGTCGGCAACCGATGCCTATGCCGCTGCCGGTGTCAGCTTCGATGCCGGTGACCGAGCGATCGAGCAGATCGCCGAAGCGGTCAAGGAGACCCACACCGACGCCGTCGTGGCGGGGGTCGGCAGCTTCGGTGGCGTGTTCGACCTCGCCGGCCTCGGCATGGACCACCCGCTGCTGGTCAGCTCCACCGACACCTGCGGCACCAAGACCGTGCTGGCCGCCGAGCTCGGCATGTGGGACGGCATCGGCGCCGACATCGTCAACCACGGCGTCAACGACGTGCTGGTGCAGGGGGCCAGGCCGCTCTTCATGCTCGACACGATCAGCGCCGGCCGGCTCGATCCCGACATCGTCGGCACGGTCGTACGTTCGATGGCGACCGCCTGCAAGATCAACGGTTGCGTGTTGCTCGGGCGGAGAGACGGCCGAGGTGCCGGGTCTCATCACCCCGGACGGTGTCGACGTCGCCGGCACGATGGTCGGTGCGGTCGATCGGCGCAATCTCTTGCCGTCGTCCGACATCGCCGCCGGTGATGTCCTGGTCGGCCTCGCGTCGAGCGGGCTGCACACCAACGGTTACTCGCTTGGCACGGAAGCTCGGCGCTGCGTACGGCTACGACCGACCGGTGCCGGGAAGCGATGTGCCGCTCGGTGAAGCGCTGCTGGCGCCGCACCGCTCCTATCTCGCTCCGCTGGCCGCAGCGCTCGACGCCGGTCTGGTGAAGGCCCTGGCCCATCTCACCGGCGGTGGGTTCCAGGACAACATTCCCCGATGCCTTCCGCCCGGCCTCGGGGCCACGGTCGACACCTCGACGTGGGAGACCCCGCCGCTGTTCCTGTGGCTGCAGGAAGCAGCCGGCATCGATTCGGACGAGGCCCACCGAATCTGGAACATGGGAATCGGCATCGTTGCCGTGGTCGCTCCGGACTCGGTCGAAGCATTCAGGGCGGCGGTGCCTGAAACCACGTGGGTGGTCGGGTCGGTCACCGTCAACCGAGGGAGTCGAGCTCACGTGACCGCCCGTCTCGTCGTCCTGGTCTCCGGCGGCGGGACCAACCTCCAGGCGATCCTCGATGCATGCGCCTCCGGGACCATCGATGCCGAGGTGGTCGCGGTCGTGTCGAATCGGGCGGACGCGTTCGGACTGGAACGAGCTCGCCGAGCAGGAATCGAGGCGCATCACGTGCCAGTCGACGGTCGGAGTCGGGCGATCTACGACGGCGTGCTGAGTCACGTCGTCGCCGACGCTCGACCGGATCTCGTTGTGCTGGCCGGCTGGATGCGGCTGCTCACCAACGGCTTCCTACGGCGCTTTCCCGTGATCAACATCCATCCGGCGCTGCCGGGAGCCTTCCCCGGTATTGCACGCCATCGAGCGAGCGTTCGAGGCATGGACCCAGGGGACGATCGCTGCATCCGGCGTGATGGTGCACTGGGTGCCGAACGAGGGTGTCGACGACGGACCCGTCATCGCCGAACGCACGGTCCCGTTCGCCCCCGACGACACGCTCGAGACGTTCGAGGCGAGAATGCACAGCACAGAACACGAGCTCTTCGTCGAGGCCATCACCTCGGTGCTCGAGCTCGAACCCATCCGACGACATCACTGCCCGCCGCAACCACAGGACTGTCATGACGAATCCAAATGCCGAGCTCTTCGGTCACTTCGAGTCGCTCACCTTCGACGACCTCCTGGTCGTTCCGGGATGGAGCGAAGTGCTGCCCCATGAGGTGTCGACCACCACCATGCTCGATGGGATCACGCTTCACACACCGTTGCTGTCGGCAGCGATGGACACCGTGAGCGAGGCGCCGTTGTGTATCGCGCTCGCCCGCGAGGGCGGGATCGGCGTGCTGCATCGGAATCTGTCGATCGAGGCCCAGGCCGGCCGAGGTCGATCGGGTGAAGCGAGCCCAGGCAGGGATGATCAACCACCCCGTGAGCCTCCCTCCGTCGGCCACGTTGGCCGAGGCCGAGGAGATGATGGCCCACCACAAGATCAGCGGAGTGCCGATCTGTGATCCGCAGGGGCGAATGGTCGGGATCCTGACCAATCGCGACGTCCGCTTCTGCACCTCGGCCGACGACGACAAACTCGTCACCGAGTTCATGACCAGCGATCCGCTGGTCACTGCACCGGTCGGCACGACGCTCGACGATGCCATTGCCGTCCTGCACAAGTACCGCATCGAGAAGCTGCCGCTGGTCGACGACGACGGTGTTCTCCAGGGGCTGATCACGGTGAAGGACCTGCGGAAGCGGGTCGAGAAGCCGAACGCAACGCTCGATGACGCCGGCCGGCTCCGCGTCGGGGCTGCCGTCGGTGTCACCGACACGGCCGAACGAACCGAGGCACTCGCTGCGGCCGGCGTCGACATGGTCGTCATCGACACGGCGCACGGTCACACCCGCGGTGTGGTCGAAGCGGTTCGCACGATCAAGAAGGGGTGGCCGGAGATCACGGTCGTCGGCGGCAACGTCGTGACCCGTGAAGGAGTGGAGGCGCTGGTCGAGGCCGGGTCCGACGTGATCAAGGTCGGTGTCGGCGCCGGATCGATCTGTACGACGCGCATCGTGGCCGGAGCCGGGATGCCCCAGATGAGCGCCATCTTCGAGTGTTCGGCCGCCGCGAGTTCACTGCGAAACCAGCGGGGCGATCGTGTGCCGATCATCGCTGACGGAGGTGTGGTCAACAGCGGCGACATCGTCAAGGCGTTCGTTGCCGGAGCCGACGCCGTCATGCTCGGCAATGCACTTGCCGGCTGCGACGAGGCGCCCGGGTGAGCTCGAACTGGTCGACGGAGCGATGTGGAAGACGTATCGGGGAATGGGTTCGGCCGGTGCGATGCGCGGTCGTGCGGCGGACCGCTACGGGTCGGCCCAGAAGTCCGAGGCCAAGCACGTGGCCGAGGGTGTGGAAGCTCGGGTGCGGTATGCGGGGCCGCTGTCGGAGCTGATCGGTCAGTTGGTCGGCGGGCTCCGCTCGGGTATGGGTTATGCCGGTGCCGCCTCGATCGAGGATCTGCGGACTCGGACTCGGCTGACCAAGATCACCGGCGCCGGACTCCGCGAGTCCCACCCCCACGATGTCGACGTCCTCCGCGACTGACTCGGACCGAAACCCGAGGCTATGACCCCCGGAAATGGGGGTCCCAAACCTCGGGTTTGAGCCCCACAAAATCGGGGGTCATAGCCTCGGGTTGGGATCGGAAGTGAGGCGTCCGAAAACCGCCAGGCCGTCGGGCGTTCGTCTGGCACACTTGTCGACATGGACACGCTCTACGACGGAACCGACGCCTGGATGGACGCCGTCGAGAGTCGCGATCCGCGTTTCGACGGAGTGGTCACGGTCGGTGTCACCTCGACCGGTATCTACTGTCGTCCCAGCTGCCCCACTCCGGTCCGTCCCAAGCGGAAGAACATGCGTTTCTTCTCGACCTCGGCCGCGGCCCAACACGCCGGGTTCCGGGCGTGCAAGCGGTGTGCCCCTGACGCGACACCGGGGTCTCCGGAGTGGAACTGGCGTGACGATCTTGTCGCCCGCGCCATCCGAGCGATCGACGACGGTGTGGTCGACCGGATCGGGGTCGAAGGCCTCGCCGGTTCCCTCGCTGTCAGCTCTCGTCATCTCCACCGCCTGCTGACAACGTCCCTCGGCACGACTGCGCTCGGATTGGCCCGGGCTCGCCGAGCTCGAGCTGCCCGTGTCCTCATCGAGACGACCGATCTGGGATTCGCCGACGTCGCGTTCGCCGCCGGCTTCGACAGCGTCAGGCAGTTCAACGACACGATCAGGGAGGTGTTCGCCTCGACGCCGACCGAGCTCAGGGCCAAGCGGTCCGGGAGGCGACCGGCGGGGGAGTGGATCGAGGTCCGGCTGCCGTTTCGACCACCGCTGCATGTCGGCCATCTCTTCACCTGGCTGGCGCTGCACGCGGTCGACGGCATCGAGTCGGTCGACTGGACTGACGGTCCGCTCTACCGCCGTTCGATGTTGCTTCCCGGCGGACCGTGCATCGTCGAGGTCAGACCAGGGCCCGAATCGATGCACGCCCGGTTCCGGCTGGCCGCGATCGGCGACCTACAGGTCGCGATCCAGCGCACCCGCCGGTTGCTCGACCTCGACAGCGACCCGGGTGTCATCGATCCTGCGCTCGCCGCCGACGTGGCGCTCGAAACCCTGGTGTCGCGTCGCCCCGGGATCCGTCTCCCCGGTGAGGTCGACGGTTGCGACGCAGCCATTCGGGCGGTGATCCACCAGCAGGTGTCGGTTGCCTCGGCCCGAGCGGTGTGCAGTCGTCTCGTCCGAGCTCACGGAACGCCCCTGGAGCATCCGGTCGGGGCGATCAGCCACGTGTTCCCCACCGCTGAGATCTGGGCATCGCTCGATCCGGAACAGCTGGGGCTGCCGAAATCCCGGGCCGCCACGCTCGTCAGAGTCGCCGAGGCGATCGACGATGGGACGGTCGACCTCTCGCCGTCCGCCGATCGAGCTGCGGCCTCCCGGCAGCTGCTCGCAGTCAAGGGCATCGGACCGTGGACCACTGCGGTGATCTCGATGAAGGCCCTGGGAGATCCCGATGTGTTCGCCGAGGGCGATCTGGCGCTTCGTCGGGTTGCCGCCGAGCTCGGTCTGCCCTCCGAGGCAGCCGATCTCGGTGGGGCTGCAACTCGGTGGCGTCCATGGCGCTCGTATGCCATGCATCATCTGTGGGCCGACTACCTCGCCCCCGGTCATCCGTCCATCGACGGGCCGACGTCCGATACGACACACCCGAGCCACACACTGCCCAGTTCTCCGACCTCGCCAGGAGCATCGACATGACCACCAACACTTCCTCCAAGACGAACTCTCCTGACCTTGCTGTTTCCCGCTACGAATCGCCGGTCGGCGCACTGTCGCTGGTTGCCAGCGATCGTGGACTTCGGGCCGTCCTCTGGCCCCTGGACGCCACTGAGGATCAGCTGCATCGCGTACGGCTCGGCAAGCAGGTGCGTCGCTCGACTCCGGTGCTCGACGAGGCGGAGCGTCAGCTCGACGAGTACTTCGCCGGCGACCGATTGGCCTTCGATCTGATCCTCGATCTCCAGGGGACCGACTTCCAGCGAGAGGTGTGGCTGAGCCTCGCCGATGTCGGCTACGGCAAGACGCGGTCGTACGGCGAGCAGGCTGAGCGGCTCAACCGACCGACGGCCACGAGAGCCGTTGCTGCCGCCAATGGCAAGAACCCGCTCTCGATCGTGCTGCCGTGCCACCGCATCGTCGGAGCCAACGGCTCGCTCACGGGTTTTGCCGGTGGTCTTCGGAACAAGGCTCATCTGCTCGATCACGAGCGTCGGGTGCTCGGCATGGAACCGAAGTGGAGCGAGAACCGGCTGTTCTGATGTGTCGCCGGAAGTTGCTCGCCGGCCCTGAATGAGGCTCAGTGACGACAGGCGGCGGAGTGTTCGTGATGTGCCAGCGCCACCAGCTTCGCACCGATGAACCGCTTCTTGGTGACCAGCTGGATCTTGCTGGCGTGACGCAACAGCTTGGGAGCGATCAGAACCGTGACGTCCTCGACGTGTTCACGCCGATAGCCGGAGGTCTTCTTTCCTTCGAGGTAGGTGTCGACCGACACCTCGGCGATACCGCCTCAACCAATGGGATCGATGAAGTCGATGGCGGCCGTGCCGCCCTTCGCTCGGATGGCTTCCATGGCTGAATCGGAGATCTCGAATTCCATCACCCCAGTATGGAGGCGGTACACCCCCGTGACGACCGCAGGTTTGTAGCCTGCGTGAATGACTACTGGTGCATCCTTGGTGTCGACTGACAAGCGTTCGATCGGAGTGTTCGAGGTCGGCCCGCTCGGGTTCGGCTGTTGGCGCTTCACGATGGATGACGTCGGCGATGCCCAGGCAATGATCGAAGCGGCCCTTGCGGCCGGCATGAATCTGATCGACAACGCCGATGTGTACGGCCTGGACTGGGGAGGTAGCGGGTTCGGCGACAACGAGGTGCTGCTGGGCAAGGTGCTCGCCAAGGCACCGCACCTCCGGGCTGAGATGGTGCTTGCCACCAAGGGTGGGATCGTTCCTCCCACCCCGTACGACTCGAGCGCGACCTACCTCGAGCAGGCGTGCGACGACAGCCTCCGCCGTCTCGGCGTCGATGTGATCGATCTCTACCAGATCCATCGGCCAGACCTCTTCACCCATCCGGCCGAGGTCGCTGCGACGCTCGTCAAGCTCAAGGAAGCGGGGAAGATCGTCGAGGTCGGCGTCTCCAACCACACCCCGGCACAGACCGATGCGCTGCAGGCGCACCTGCCGTTCCCGATCGCCACCGATCAGCCCCAGTTCGCCATGACTCACCTGGATCCGTTGCGCGACGGCACCCTCGATCGCTGCATGCGTGACGGCGTCACGCCATTGGCGTGGAGCCCGTTGGCCGGGGGCAGCCTCGCTACCGGTGAAGGGCTGGACCCAGCGTTGCTCGCCATCATCGATGAACTCGCTGGGCGCGAAGGTGTCAACCGCGCCGCCATCGCGGTGGCGTTCGTGCTGGCCCATCCGTCCCGACCGGTTGCGCTGCTCGGTACCCAGAACCCCGCTCGCCTCGCCGAGTTGGGCGCTGCGACGTCGGTGACCCTCACCCGCGACGACGTCTACCGGATCATCCCCGTGGTGGAAGGCGTCCCGCTGCCCTGATCAGAAGGGTGGCGGTTGGCCACGCCCCGTAGCATGTAAGCGCTTACATTCGGACGGAGCCCGGCCATGACCAACAGCCGCCAGCAACGGGGGCCTTCATGAACGATCTGCGTGCCAACGCCACAATCGAGGATGTCGCAGCAGCTGCTGGCGTGTCGGTGGCCACGGTGAGTCGTGCCCTGCGGGATCTGCCGAACGTCGCTCCGTCGACCCGCGACAAGGTGCGGGCCGTGGCGAAGGATCTCGCCTACGTGTCCAATCCGTCGGCTTCGAGGCTCGCCGCCGGGCGAACCGGCACCGTTGCCGTCGTCGTGCCCATGTTCGATGCCTGGTATTTCTCCTGCGTTGTTGCCGGCATCGAGGCGGTTCTGAAGGACCGCCACGTCGACCTCCTCCTCTATGCCGTCGGGAACGAAGAAGACCGTTCGTCCTTCTTCGCCGGTCGCGGTGCGTGGTGGCGTCGAAGCGACGCGCTGATCATCGTCGACGTGGCGCTCCCCGACAACGTCGTTGCTCGACTCCACAACGGCGGCGCCCGAATCGTCACCATCGGATCCCGCACGGAACCCTTCTCGTCGGTCACGCTCGACGAGCAAGCTGCAGCGGCAAGCGCCGCACGCCGGCTCATCGACCTCGGTCATCGTCGGATCGGCGTGCTCACCGGCGAGCCGTTGTCAGCCGACTTCCGGGTGCCGATGATGCGCCTGGAGGGATTCCGGCAGGCGATGATCGACGCCGGGGTCGACCCGACTCCCGAGCTGGCATGCGACGGCAACTTCTCGATCGAAGGCGGAGCCGAAGCGATGGCCGAGTTGCTGAGCCTCGGCGATCCGCCCACCGCCGTGTTCGCTCTGAGCGACGAGATGGCGTTCGGTGCCTTGGGCGAGCTGCGCCGTCGCGGCCTCTCGGCGCCAGACGATGTGGCAATCGTGGGTTTCGATGATCACCAGATGGCAGAGCTGCTCGAACTCACCACCGTGCACCAGCCGGTCGACACGGTCGGAGCGATGGCCGGACGCCTCGTGCTCGACGCGATCGAGAACCGTTCGGCACCGATCGAGCATCTCGTCCTGCCAACGGAGCTGATCCTTCGTTCGACGGCCTGACCTCAGGCGCCGAACCGGAGTTCGAGGGGGACAGACTCCCCGGTCTCGTAGTTGGTCCGTCCGGTCTCGTCGAACACCCACACCGACTGTTGGCCGCGCACGACCCATGCAGCACCGTCGTGGACCAGACCAGTGTGCTCGTCCAAGCCAATCACCGTGGTTCCGACCGGCGCCGCGGCCACGATCTCCTCCGGCATGTTCGGACGGAATCGATCGACCCGATCGAAGTGAGGGATGACGCAGAGCCTGCGGAACAGGCCGAGCCCGTCGTGGAGGCCTTGCGACCGGGGTGAGGCCGTCACCGATCCCATCATCATGGCTCCGGCTGAACAGCCGGCGAGGGCCGCCCCGTTCTGCCATGTCCGCAGCACTGCGTCCCAGACGACAGACGAGCGGAGTGTTGTGGTCACGTAGAGCGGATCGCCGCCGGAGAAGTAGATCATGTCGGCGGACTCGATGATGGTGACGAGCTCGGGGTCGTTGGCCGACGCCTCGTCGATGACGGGAACCGGGATCGGTTGGGCGCCCATCTGTCGGTAGTGCTCGACACCGAGGGTGATCCAGCGTTCGACACTGCCGGAGCCTTCCTGGCCCGCGGCGGTGGGAACGATCGCGACCCGTGGCGGGTGGTCGCCCTCGAAGCTCAGCAGCGCCCGGTCGACCGCTTCGGTCGAAGGAAGGAACTCGCCGCTTCCGACGAGGGCGAGAGGGCCGGCCATGTTCGGACGGTAGTCCCTATACGTCGATTCCATGACAGAGGGAACCGCCCTCGATGTGGTTCCGTCTGATTCCCCGACGTCGACCACCGGCGTGTTGCGTTCTGAGAGGATCTGACCATGACGAGATCGAACGACCGAGTCACTCGAATCTACGGACCCGGTGACGGCTCGGTGTTCCGACGCCTCACCGCGTTGCTGTTCGCCCTTGCACTGGTGGCAGCGTCCTGTAGCTCGGGTGACGACGACACGAGCAGCGAAGCGTTTGATGGAGCACCGGCGGTCGACCAGACGTTCGAGTCGAGCGACGGTGACGTCGGCGTCGATGCTCAGGCCGAATCCGACATGGCGACGGGGGGCGACGAGGCCGCCGAGTTCGCCGAGCCGGAGTCCCCCCGAGATTCCGCGGGATCCGGCGGCCTCTCCGAGACGGCAGGTCTGCCTGTGATCGACAATGGGCGTGACATCATCTTCACCGCCACCGTGTCGGTCGAGGTCGAGGATGTGGTGGCTGCCAGTCAGGAGGCAGTGACCGCGATCCAGGGACTCGGGGGCGCATTGTTCGGGCAGGTCACCACTTCGGAAGGAGTGCCTCGGTCGACGCTGACGTTCAAGGTGGCGCCGAAGGACTTCCAGACGGCGTTGAGCCGGCTCGGCGACATCGGTTTCCTCCGTGACCAGGTGATCACGGCTGACGATGTCACCGAACGGGTCGTCGACCTGGAGAGCCAGATCATCACCGCGGCGTTGAGTGTCGACCGGCTGCGGGGTTTCCTCGAGAACGCCACGACGCTCACCGAGATCGCCGACCTGGAGCAACAACTCCTGATCAGGGAGACATCGCTCGAACAACTTCGTGGCCAGCTCCGCACCATCGAGGGCCAGGTCAGCCTGGCGACGATCACGGTGACCTTCAACCAGAAGCTGCCCGGTCCCGAGATCACGGTCGAGCAGACCGCCTACCTCGGCCACGACGGCGGCGTCACCTGCCCAGGGCTCGACGAGCTCGCCGGTGACGAGGGCGAAGCGATCACGATCTGCTACCGCATCACCAACTCCGGCGACACGCTGCTCGGTGATCTCGACGTCCGAGACGACGGGCTCGGCCTCGACATGGGCGACCTCGAACTGGTCGACGGATCGATCGACCAGCCGTTGGCAGTCGGAGCGTCGGTGACCTTCGTCGCCGAGCTCGAGGCAGCACCGTCTGTTCAGGGCCGAGCCCAGGTCACGGCGTTGCCGGTGTCGGAGAACGGCACCGATCTGTTGCTCGGTCGTGTTGCCGGTCGGGATGATCTGGAGCTCGACATCGACGAGGACACGAGCCTGCCAGGCTTCCTCGATGGTCTGTCGACGGGAGCCGGCGTCATCCTCCGCATTCTGGAGGTCCTGGTGCTGGTCGCCGGTTTCCTGCTCCCCTTCATCTGGGTGGTTCCCCTGATCTGGCTCGGCCGTCGCTGGTTCCTCCGACGTCGAGCGGCGAACATGCCGCCTCCGCCTGCGGCGCCGATGGCCGTCGCCGAGGAGTCCGAACTGGTCGGAGCGTCAGTCGATCGGGGGCAAGGGACCGAAACCGAGAGGTAGGTCTGCGGTCGTGAGACCGGCTGCGAACACGACGGTCTGCTCTGGCGGTCGCTCCCAGCCCAGACCCTCCCGCAAACCCACCATTGCCGCCATCAGCATCTGCGCCGCCAGTCCAGCTCGTCTGGGCCGGCGGCGTGGCGCGTGGAGCGCCGAGGGGGAGGGGGGACGATCGTCGATCGGACAAGCGTAGTGAAACGGCCGCCTCAGATCAGTTCGTCGAGTTCGGGGATCGGCGGTGATGAGATGACGAGGCGATCGAAGTGCTCGCCTCGGAGCTCGATGACATAGCCAGGCTTGCTGCCGGTCACGGCCACGAAGTCGACGAAGTCTCGCTTCCGCCAACTGCCCAGCGCGATCACGCCGGGTAGTCCTGTCCCCGGTGCCCGCCATCCACGGATGCCTTTCCTGGCGTTGTCCAACCGCTTCACCGAAACGACAGCAGTCATCGGCACCGACACATCGGAACGGCGGAGCGCACCGACCCTCTCCCACCCAGAGAGTTCCACGTTGAGCTGTCCACCATCGACGCTGAGTGCTGCCATGCGCCAAGTGTGCCCGAGCCTGCGGCGATTCGAGATCTGGAGTTCAGTGCCGGCCGCGATGCCCCGTGTCACCCGCGACCGGGTGGTTGTCCGTCTACCCATCACCCAACGAAGGAGGAATCAGATGGATCGAAACGGAGATCGGAGAGTTCTGGCGGCAGCAGTGCTCGGCTGGATCGGAGTCGGCGGCTACGGGGCCTGGGAGATCGTGGGAAAGGAAGCCGGAGACGGGTGGGAACGGCCCTACGTACTGTTCTCGGTCTCGCTTCTTCTCGCTCTGGCCGCGACGGTGGCCGCCACCTGGGCATCCACCGGTTCGACAGGCCGCCGGACACTGCGAAGGGCGGGACTTGGTCTCGGCGTTCTCGCCGTGGCGAGCTCGGTGATGGCATGGGCGATGCCTCTGTGGGCCGCGCTGCTGGCGATCACCTGCCTCGTGCTCGCCGTTGGTGCACCGCGGCACATCCAGCGGGGTGTCGCGGTGCTCGCCGGTGCTCAGGTCGTCGGGATTGTCGGCGATGGTCGTCGCATCTGAACTGGAGGTAGGCCCCCAGGACAGCTGGGGCGACTATCCAGCCGCGTTCGGCTTGGGCAACGTGGTCGTCGCGGTCGGATCCGTACTCGGTCTGACGATGCTCGCCAGGGCGGGCGGCTCAGCTCGGGTGGAGCGGGCGATGAACGTCGGTCGAGAGTCACCGGCCACGGCCTGAACCTCCTCGAGGGTTTCCAGCAGCGGCGGCGAGGTGTGTGAACAAGACTCGAGTGGTGGAAGGAGTGAGCGACGGTTGAGTGGTCCGATCCTGATGCGGTCATCGCCGCCATGTACCGGGAACATGCGCGATCACTCGTCGGCCTGGCCCGATTGTTCGTCGATCATCGAGACGCCGCCGAGGACGTCGTCCAGGAGGCCTTCATTCGTCTCTCACGGTCGCTGCACCGAATCGACGACCCGTCGAAGGCGGCTGCGTATCTCCGTTCGATCGTGTTGAACCTCGCCCGCGACCACAATCGTCGTGGTCTGCTGGCCCTCCGGCACGCCCCACCGGTCGATGATCTCGACCCGGTCGGGCTCGACGAGACGATCAGCGATCGGCAGGATCACCAGCGACTCGTCGCCGGGCTGCGGGAACTTTCTCGTCGCCAGCGGGATTGCATTGCCCTTCATTATCTGCTCGAGCTCACGGTCGTCGAGATCGCCGACACGCTCGGGCTCTCCCCGAACTCGGTCAAGACCCACCTGAAACGGGGGCTCGCCTCGCTGCGGTCCACCCCCGATCTCGCATTGCTGCTCGAGGAGGACCGATGACCAGCCGGCTGGAACGCCTCCTGTCCGACGCTCTCCACGACGCCGGCACCGGCGTCGATCCATCGACCGGATCTCTTCGCCCGGATCCGATCCGGCATCGACGCCGACCGGCGCCGACGACGCAACTGGCGTCGTCGGGTGGTCGCCCTCGGCGCCTCGGCGGCGTCGACTCGCCGCCGCACTCACCGCACTCTTCTACCAACAAGGAGAACCTCACATGAACTGGTGGATCCTCGAAATGCTCGCCTTCGCGCTCCTCGCCGCGATCGCCCTGATCCTGGGACCGTTCATCAAACGATTCGGGCGAAGTTACGCCGCCGACGTCTTCCGATCGAACCCGTCGACCGGAAAGAGCTTCATCGTGCTCACCGACTTCGCGTACTACCTCATCTTCAGTGCATACATCCTGTTCACCACGACGATCGACCGACCATCGGATTGGCCGGTCGACGTCGGCGCCGGCCAGGTGCAACACACCATCGTCCGCATCGGCGGCATCCTGCTGATCGTGGGACTGCTCCACGGCGTCAACCTCTTGGTCCTGCCGGTCATCGGGCGGCTGCTCACGCTCAACCGCCGACTCGACCAGCAGATGCGGGACGTCGCCACCCGCGACCTCAGCGATCGCGATTTCGACCAGCCCGAGGCCGACGATCAGGACTGAGCGCCGAGCACCAACAGGTTGTAGCTAACTCCGAGCGTGAACCGGCCGATCTCGAAACCATCGTCGCTCGTGACGCCGCGAACCTCGATGGTCGAGACCACGGCGACTAGTTCAGGTCGGCGCAGGCGATCCTGACGCCGGTCACGGGCTCGTGGACCACTACCGACCGGGCGTTCGTCGAATCACTCGAGATCCGGGCAACCCAGGTCGCCGAGCCGGCGCCGTGAGCGACACCGCCAGGGTTCGGCACCAACACCGCCTCACCTCGGGACGACAACCAGAGCTCATTCGGCGGAACGATGGCCGTGCTCACGACGTCCTGGTAGTGGCCCCCACCACCGGACGCGCATGTCCCGTTGTGCAGATGTGAGCCGTACTCCTTTCCGGGTCGAGCCCGGACACGTTGACCTTCACCACCGTGCCGGCCGGGCCGATCGTCATCTTCACCGATCCGTGGATGTCGTAGCCGGCATCCGACCCCAAGGCGGTCTCGTTGAACACCCCGTGCAACGACGTGCTCTTGCCGGCAGACGCTGGTGAAACAGCAAACGACGACGCGGCCATGGCGACGACACCCGCCACCGATACCGCTCTGACAACTCGATTTCCTCGCATGGTCATGACGTGCTCCTCAGCTCTGCGGCGGTCGACGATCGATCGCCGAAACAAACCAGGCTTCACCCAGAAGAGACGTCCAGGGCGTCACGAGCGGGTGACAAGAGACGGACTGTGAGGCACGCCGAGGGTAACGGGCAGCGGTACGGTTCGAGCATGGTCGCAACGTGGGCAGACGAAGTCGACGAGCTGGTTCGTGACCTCCAGAATCAGCTCGGGCATCTGCCGTATCACGCCACACCGGAACGGCTCTACACCGCAGACGACCTCTATGCCGACCTCGACGCCGTCGGTTTCGCCGGCTGCATCGACCAGCGGATCTACCAGCGGGCCCACAAGGCCGGCGGGTCCCACGTCTCTCCGGTGGAGTCATTGACCCAGCGACTCCACGACCACGGGATCACGGTGGCACTCGATGCGTTTCGGGTCGGCCGTCGCATCGTCGGCGTCATGGGAGGGCATTCGATGGCTCGTGGTTCGGCTCGATATCGCCATGTCGTCGAGCTCGGCCGGGCGTTGGCCCAGGCGGGCCTCTGCGTCGCCACGGGCGGCGGACCGGGTGCGATGGAGGCTGCCAACCTCGGAGCCGCCACATCGAAACAGCCGATGGACGCCGTCGATGCGATGGTCGACCGAGTTGGCAACTGTTTCGAGCCTTCTCCGCTGACGTGAACGCCTTCATCAGCGTGGCAGTCGCCGTCGCCCGTCAGATCGACGACCCCGTCACGACGTTGTCGATCCCGACGTGGTTCTACGGCCACGAGCCGTCCAATCCGTTCGCCACCCACATCGCCAAGTACTTCTCGAACAGCGAGCGCGAGGACGGCCTGCTCGCCATCGCGACGGCGGGCATCGTCTTCGTCCCCGGCGGACCGGGCACGCTGCAGGAGGTCTTCCAGGACGCAGCGCAGAACGCGTACGAGACCTACGGCCGATCGAGTCCGATGGTGTTCCTCGATGACCCGAAGAACGCGGGATCATCGGAGTCGTGGTGGCGCGATTCCGGCGTGCTCGACGCAATCGATCGGGCCTTCACGGCCCATGACGGATCGCGTCGCCCGGGAGCAGACCTGATCACCTCGACCGGCTCGATCGCCGAGGCGGTCTCCGCACTGCAGGGCAGCTGAACCGTCTCCGAGTCGTCTGATCTCTCGTGGTCGGTTTCTGGTGACTCAGAGCGTGCGTTCGAACCATTCGATGATCGCGTCGAGGGCCGCCTCCGCCGCTGTTCTGGGCCCGAGGAGGTGCCCGCCGCTGGCGAGCCGCTCGAACCGTTTCGGTTCATGGGCGGCAGCGAACAACGCCTCACCGTGTTCGACGCCGACCACGTCGTCGTCGGCGGCGTGGATGACGAGATAGGGCCGGTCGAGCCCGGCGACGGCCTCGAGCACGTCGTGCGTGCCCAGGTCGTCGATGAAGCCTTGTTCGAGGTCGAATGATCGCCCGGCGATGGTGACGCTCGCTCGCCCGTGGGTGGCGAGTGTCTCGAGGTCGTCGTCGAAGAGGTGTCGGACGTGGAGTGGATCGCTCGGGGCGCCGATGGTCACGAGTGATCGAACCGTCTTGAGTCTGCTGGCGGCGAGGATGGCGGCGGCGCCGCCGAGCGAATGGCCGATCATGGCGCACGGTCCGAATCCCTCGACGATGAGGCTTGCCGCAGCCCGAGTCAGATCGCTGACGTTGGCCGACACGGTCTTCTCGGCGAAGTCGCCGCCGCTCTCGCCGATCCCGGTGAAGTCGAAGCGGAGTGCGGCGTAGCCGGCGTCGGCCAATCCCTTGGCCAGCCTCGTCATGGTGTGAATCTCCATCGAGCAGGTGAAGCAGTGGGCGAGCAGGACGCTGCCTTTGGCCTCACCAGCGGGGCGGTGCAGGCGCCCGACGAGTTCGGTCCCCTGGGAGCCGATGAACCTGAACGGCTCGGGTGCGGGAACAGGGACTCGATCGGTCATCCGGAGGACCGTACTGGCCCAGACGCAGTCGGTTACGGTCGGCTGATGCCAGCGCCTCATCGCACGACGCTCAAGGTTCGATTCAACGAGCTCGATTCCTACGGACATGTGAATCATGCGCAGTACATCAGCTACTTCGAGCACGGCCGGACCGAGGCGCTCGAAGCCGTCGGCCTCGGTCTCCACGAGATGTCGGCCAAGGGTGTGCAGGTCGTCGTGATGGATCTGCAGGCCCGTTACAGGGCGGCGGCCGTCGGGGGCGACACGCTCACCGTCGAGACCTCGATCGTCGAGCTGCGCCGGGCGAGCACCATGTGGGGCCAGCGGATCGTCCGTACCGATGAGGCCGGCCTCGAGCAGGAGGTGGCGAGCGTTGACGTTACGCGGCGGGATCACCGATACCGGTGGTCGCCCGATGCGGCCGCCATCGTGGTTGTTCGACGCAATGGCACCGCTTCTGGCCGACGAAATCCCCATGTGAGGTGCTTGTCGAAGCACCTCGACGCGGACTAACATTTGCCTACGAAGCTTCCTGCCCGTCGCTTCCGTCGAGATCATCGATCTCGTGCATCAGACCCTGGTCTCCGCTCTGCCGCAGCCGACCAGGGTCTCGTGCTTTCCAGGGGACGGCACGCGGCGGACTGTCGTGCGGCGTCGACAGATGCTTGACTGTTCCCGTGACGTTTCCCGGGCTCGGCAGCGCCGACTGGGTCGACCTCGACCTCGACATGTTCGACATCGAACAGCAGGACAACGTCCGATCGCACCTCGAGGCCGCTGCTTCGACCATCGAAGAACTCGTCGGCGGCGCGTATGTGATCGAACCCTCGATCGACGGAACGGCTCATGTCGTGGTGGATGGTGTCCGCCGGTTCCACGGTGAACTCAATGCGGCCGGTCGCCTCGTGCTCACCAAGGTCCCCGACTCTGAAGGTCCTCTCTGATGGCACCCACGTTCAACCGCGACTTCACGCCCCACTACGGGGAGGTCTCGCATCTGTCGCCGCTGATCCGCCGTGTCGTCGCCAAGAACCCGAATCCGTTCACCTTCACCGGGACCGGCGTGTACCTCGTCGGTACCGGCGAGGTGGCCGTCATCGACCCCGGTCCTACGTTGGACGAGCACCTCGACGCCGTGCTGGCGGCGCTCGACGACGGGGAACGAATCACCAAGATCCTCGTCACCCACACCCACACCGACCACACCGCAGGCGTGGCCGAACTCGTCGCCAGGACCGGCGCCACGACCCACGGGTTCGGTCCCCACGGACCGGTGCCCGATGTCGATCCGATGGAGAAGGTCAGCTTCGACGAGTACTTCACAGCCGAAGAGTCCGCCGAGTTCAAGAAGCAGTGGGACGAGATGCCGGAAGAACTGCGTCGCGAAGGTCCGGACACCGACTTCGTTCCGGACGTGGCCGTGGCTGACGGTGATCACATCACGGTCGGTTCCGGTGACGGTGTGGCAACCATCGACGTCGTCCACACACCGGGCCACACCTCGAATCACGTGTGTTTCGGCCTCGTGGAGGAGGCGACGCTGTTCACCGGCGACCACGTGATGGGCTGGGCCACGTCGGTGATCTCGCCGCCTGATGGCGACCTGTTCGACTACATGGCGAGTCTTCGCAAGTTGCTCGAGCGGGACGACGTTCGCTACTGGCCGACCCATGGGCCGGCAATCGACAACCCGCAGGAGTATGTCCAGGCGTTCATCGACCACCGCTCGGGGCGCGAGGTGCAGATCGTCGATGCGCTCGGATCGGGCCCGTCGACGATCAAGGACCTCGTGCCCGGGATGTACGCCGAGGTCGACAAGCGTCTGTGGCGAGCGGCGGCGAACTCGGTCTACTCCCACCTCCTCGCACTGCATCGTGAGGGTCGTGTCGTCCTCGATGACGGTGAACCGTCGATCACGGCGGTCTGGCGCCTCGTCTGAGCAGTCTCGTCGAGGATGGATTCTGCATGTGTGCGAGACAGGCACAGGGTCGTCTGTCACACTGGTCACAGTTCGATGAAGCCGTTCACCAGTTGGAGGTAGCTCGATGCGCGTCAGCGAAATCTTGGCCAAGAAAGGCAGCGATGTGGTCACGGTTGGACCGGACGACACGATCGGGGCAGCCGCCGACATCTTGGCCGATCGCCGCTTCGGCGCTCTGGTGGTGTCGACCGGCGACGGTCGCATCGACGGCATCCTCTCCGAACGCGATCTCGTTCGCGGGTTGGCCCAGTACAAGGAGACACTCCGCGAGCAGACCGTCTCTTCGCTCATGACCACACCGGTGAAGACCTGCGTCGGCTCGGACAAGACCGAGGGTTTGATGGAGCGGATGACCGAGCACCGCATCCGGCACCTTCCGGTCGAGGCGGATGGGCGACTGGTCGGGATGATCTCGATCGGCGATGTCGTGAAGGTCAGAGTCAGCGAACTCGAGGACGAGGCCCGTCATCTCGAGGGTTACATCTCCGGCGCCGGCTACGCCTGACCGATTGCGTCAGTTCGAAGCGCAGAAGGCCCCGAGGTCGCCGAAGTAGGCGTGGGCCATCGGTGTCGACGAACAGATGCTGCTGACGTCGGCGGGAGGAAGGTCGTTGTTGCGGCCGAGCAGGAGGCCGAGGAAGCCGAGGTCCTGCGAGACCTCCCGAACGTCGTAGTCGCCCTCGAGCCCGGCCAGTTCGGCTGCGATCTGATGCGCCTTGTCGAAGTTCCCGGTCTCGTCGATCAGGCCGTTGTCGACTGCATCGGACGCGGTGAAGATGCCGGCCCCGAGCTGGTTGATGATCGTGGCCGGTGAGATCTCGCGGTTGGTCGCGATGTGGTCGACGAAGTCCTCGTAGCTCCCGTCGACGAGGTCCTGGAACATCTGCCGCTCATCCGGGGTGAGGTTCCGGAACGGATTGCCCGCGTCCTTGCCGTCACCTGCGGTGATGTAGAACTGGTCGATTCCCCCTGTGGTCTCGACGCCACCGCCGAGCAGCCCGCCGTCGATGGCCACGACGTTGTCGTACTGGGAGATCGGCCCGAGGATCACGCCGATCGACCCGACGAGCGAGCCGTTCGAGGCGACGATGCGGTCGGCCGGGGCCATGGCCCACATGCCTCCGGACGCCGAGATCTCGGTGACGTGGGCCACCACCGGTTTGCCTGCGGCCTGGACGGCAGCGACGCCGTCGGTGATCAGTTCCGAACCGACGACCGAGCCGCCGGGTGTGTTGAGACGGAGGATCACGGCGGCGACATCCTCGTCGTCGGCGGCTGCTTCGAGTTGTTCCTTGATCTCGGCGCCACCGGCCAGGACGCCGCCGAATGGCCCCGCCCCGCCGGAGCTGGCGAGGATCACGCCCTCGACATCGATGACGAGCACCACGTCGTCGGCTCCGCTGTCTCCGTCGATGTGTTCGGTGGACGCGATGGGATCGACATCACTCGATGCGGCGACATCACCGCTGAGGGCAGCCGTGCAGCCGGCAATGAGGGCGAAGAACATGAGGGTGGCGATCGCAAATCCGATCGGTGCCACGAGGGCGGCGGTGATGGCTCGAACGAGGAACTGCCAATAGCTGAGGTGGGTCTTGGCCGGTGCGGCGACCGGTTGTGCGAGCGAGCCGGTGCCGCGCGGGGCTGGCGTCGGTCGGTCGAGGTGGGGGAGCCGTTGTTGCCGGGTGCTGACGGGGGTCGCTCGGTGGGGGACCGGGAGGTGGGGTCGAAGCGGTCATGGCCAGACGTACCGCGGAGCCTCGTACCCGTGGCGTCGCTGACCTCGGCGATCACCGCCTCAGCCGCGCTCGTCAACTGCGTTGCGGATAGCGAGGCAAACGCAACGCAGTTCGGGTCGCCCGCTGGTCAGGCGCCCCAGGCCGCGCCGAAGGTGTCGGCGTACGCCATGTCCGCCGGGGGCTTCCTCGTGATCGGACCGTGACCCCGGCCGACCGGGTAGCCGATCGGGACCATGGCCACCGTGGCCCACGGATCGGGAATGTCGAACAGTTCCTTCACCTCCGGCTCGCGCAGGCAGTGCAGGGTGGTGAGGGTGCACCCCAGCCCTTCGGCGACACAGGCCAGCATCGCGTTCTGCACTGCCGGATAGACGGAGCCGCCGCCGACCATGCTGATCCGATCGAGCTTGGCGTCTGTGATCGCCATCATCTTCGGATTGGCGCAGAACAGCAGGATCGCCGGCGCCTCGTGCAGGTGTTCGGAGAGGTAGTTGCCGGCGTTGGCGACCTTCTGCCACTTCGCCAGCTCGTCCTCCGGCAGGCCCTCGAGCCGCTTCATGAATCCGGCGACGTAGGTGTCCCACTCCGGACGGTAGATCTCTGCCAGCCCCTGCTTCTTCTCGGGGTCACGGACCACGATCACCCGCCACGGCTGCTGGTTTCCGCCGGTCGGCGCCCAGCACGCAGCCTGGAGGACTCGTTCCATGACGTCGTCGGGGATGGGGTCGGTGCCGGAGTCGCCGAACGGCGCGGAGCGTGCTCATGGTGTCGTAGAGATCCATCGGGGGATCCTTCACGACGGTGATGTGAGGCGCAAGCCGGTCACTCGTGACCGTTGATGTCCTCGCTGCGCACACCGAGGACGAAGAGCAGGGCGTCGAGGTATGGCACGTTCACCGAAGCATCAGCGGCTTCCTGAAGGACGGCCTTGGCGTTGAAGGCCACGCCGAGCCCGGCGGCATTGAGCATGTCGAGGTCGTTGGCGCCATCGCCCACGGCGACGACCTGGTCGACGGGGATGCCCTCCTCGGCTGCGATTCGCTCGAGCGCATCGGCCTTGCCCTTGCGATCGATGATCTTGCCGATCACGCGCCCCGTGCATTTGCCGTCGACGACCTCGAGTCGATTGGCGACCGCGTGGTCGATGCCGAGATCGCTGGCCAGCCAGTCGGTGACCATCGTGAAACCGCCGGAGACGATCGCGGTCCGGAAACCCATGCGTTGGAGCGTGCCGATGAAGGTTCGTGCGCCCGGGGTCATCCTGACCCGCCGGCGAACCGCTTCGAACGCCGACGCGTCGAGCCCCTCGAAGTACTTCACCCGCTCGATGAGGGATTCGGTGAAGTCGAGCTCGCCGAGCATGGCCCGCTCGGTGACGGCAGCGACCTGCTCGCGGCATCCGGCCTCGTCGGCCAGGAGGTCGATCACCTCGTCCTGGATGAGGGTGGAATCGACGTCGATGACGATCAGATGCTTGGCTCGACGACTGAGCCCTTCGCGGTTGACAGCCACATCGCAGTCGAGGCCGGCGCCGAGGCGGAGGAGCGCGTCCTGGAGCGTGCGGAGGTCGTCGCCGCTGGTCAGCAACTCGTAGGCCATCACGGGTTCGCGGGCGAGTCGCACGATGCGTTCGATGTTGCCACCCTGCTTCGCAACCTCACCGGCGATGGCTCCGAACTCCGCCGGGGTGACGTCGTGGCCGAGCAATGTGACGACGAGCCCCAGGCTGCGTTGCGTCGGGGCGGAGGTGACGACCTCGAAGTCGACGTCCATGTCCTGTTCCCAGCCGAAGAGGAGCAGTTCCTTGATGAGGTCCTGGCCCTTGGGGACCGTGATGACCAGGCTCAGCGTGAGCCGGTTTCGAATCAGGATCTGTTCGACGTCGTGCATCCCGGCGTTGGCCGCGGCCAGGACCTGCATGAGTCGAGCCGTGATCCCGGGGCGGTCAGGCCCCGTGACTCGGACGAGAATACTGTCGCCGGCTTCGGGGGCCGCCACGGATTTCTCAGGACCTGGGGCGTCGTGAGTTTCAGGCACGGCGAACAGGCTAGCGGAGCAACTCCGCCAGCCATGACGTTGGTGGGATCGGCCATCAGGTCGGCCGGGGTGGTCAGCGCGACCATGTTGCCGGCCTCGAGCGCCAGCACGCGGTCGCAGTCGCCGGCATGGTCTCTGCCGTGGGTGACGATGATCTGCGTCGCCTCGACCCCGTCGAGCACGGATCGAATCAGGCGACGATTGGCGACATCGACCCGTGAGAGCGGCTCGTCGAGCAGCAACACCGGCTGTTCGACGACAAGAGCTCTCGCCAACGAGGCCCGTTGCGCTTGTCCGCCGCTGAGCTCGTCGACGCGAGCCGAAGCGAGGTCGGCGAGGTCCACCGCGTCGAGGGCCGCCATGGCTCGGTGGCGTCTCGTGTCGCGGTCGACCCGTCGAGCTCGCAGCCCGAATTCCACGTTGTCGAGGACCGACAGGTGAGGGAAGAGCAGCGGGTCCTGACGGACGATGCTGATCGGTCGTTCCTCGGCCGGTGTGTGGCTGGAGGCGTCGGCCAGCGGTGGCGCCGCCGACCTCGATCCGGCCTCGGTCGATACGGGCGTGGCCGGCGATCGCGTCGAGGAGCGTCGACTTTCCTGCGCCGTTGGGGCCGACGATGGCCAGCGTCTCCCCGTCGGCAAGGTCGAAGGCGGCGACCAACGAGAAGCCGGGTCGAGACACCGACACCTCGACCGTCATGGCGCCGGGTCCGCCCCCGGCACGGCGGGGGTCGTTCATCGGCGGGGCACCCAGGAGTCGCGCAGCCCGATCAGGACGGCCAGTGACACGGCGAGCATGAGGAGGCTCAAGGCGACCGCTCGATCGGGATCGTTGTTGATGGCGGTCGACACCTCCAGCGGGAGGGTTCGGGTGACGCCGGGGACGTTGCCGGCGAAGGTGATGGTGGCACCGAATTCGCCGAGCGCCCTGGCCCAGGCGAGCACCGTGCCGGCCAGGATCGATGGTCGGATCATGGGCAGCGACACGTGCCACCAACGGTGGAACGGGCGGGCGCCGAGACTGGCCGCCATCTGGTCGAACCGTGGATCGACCGACTGCAGGGCGCCCTCGACGCTGAGCACGAGGAAGGGCATGGCCACCATGGTCGCCGCCAGCACGGCTCCTGCCGTGGTGAACGGAAGCCCGATGCCGAACAGGTCGCCGAGCAGCCCTCGGCGGCCGAACCCGTAGGTCAGGGCGACACCGGTGACGACCGGAGGCAGCACGAGCGGGACGGTCACCAGCGTCCGCACCAGTGACTTGCCACGGAAGTCCAGGCGAGCGAGGACGAAGGCGAGGGGAACACCAACGACGATCGAGAGGGCAGCGGCAGCGATGCTGACCACGGCCGACACACGGATTGCGGTGAGGGTGGCGTCGTTGCCGAGCAACGTGAGCAGTCGATCCCAGGGTGCCTGGACGAACAACCCCACGAGCGGGACGAGGAGCAGCAGCACGCCGACGACGGCGATGACGACCACCGCCGAGGGGAGGCCGGATCTCGGGAACTTGCTCATGAAACCAACATCATGGAGGACAGGGCAGACGTCATGGTGCCCGCAGGAACCCGAGATCGGCCAATACGTCGGCAGCTTCGTCCGAGAGGACGAACTCGACGAACTGGGCTGCGGCCCGTCCCTCATCCGAGGCGTCCGTATCGCCAAGCGTGGCGATGGCCAGCGTGACCGACGCCTCCGGTGACGTCAGCCCGGTGAGCATGATGCGTTCGCCGCCGGCGATCGCGTCGGTCCGATAGACGAGGCCGACGTCGGCTTCGCCGAGCGATACCTTGCTCAGCACCGCCCGGACGTTGGCCTCGGACGTGATCGTCGCATCGTCGAGATCGAGTCCGAGCGCAACGATCAGGCGATCGGCCGCATCCCCGCAGGGCACCCCGGCCGCACACCGGGCCACGAACAGTCCGTCGAACGCGTCCGGGTCGGTGAGCGGATCGACGATTCCGCTCTCGGACGACACCACGACCTCGAGTTGGTTCGATGCATAGGCACGGGGTGAGGCGCCGAGGCCGTCGAACAGTTCCGGGCTGGCCGGGGCGAAGACATCGACGTCGGCGCCGTCGTCGATCTGGCGGCGGAGCGTGTCGCTCCCGGCCAGATTCAGACGCAGGTCGATGTCGGGATGCTCGGCCTCGAACCGCTGCTCCAGCTCGGTGAAGGCGTCGGTCAACGAGGACGCTGCGAACACGTCGATGGTCGCTGCGAGACGATCCGCAGGATGTGGCGACGAGTGCGGCAACGACCCAGACGGCGGCGAGCGTGTGTCGCCGGCCGTTTCGACGATTCACTCTGGTTCGAGTTCGGCCTCGATCGCCAAGACGTCGCCGTCGACGAGGTCGACGCCTGATGCCACTCCCGCGGCAGCGACATCACCGAGAACCAGCCGCAGGGCGGCGAGGCGCTCCGGGGTGTCGGTGATGGTGGCACTGGTGATGGCGGTGCGGAGCTTGCGTTTGGCCTCGGACTTGGTTCGTCGCAGCTCGGTGAGGACCTCGCCGGCGATGGTGAGCAGCGATGGGGCCGTTCCGCCGGCGGCGTCACGCAGCGGGCCGGCGTCGGCCAGCTGCTCTGGTGAACCGACGCGTCGCCGCGCCACCACGACCAGACCTCTTCGGTGGCGAACGGCAGGAACGGGGCGAGCAGACGCAGCAACGTGTCCAGCGAACGAGCGAGGGCAGCCTGCGCCGATGCGGCGCCGGCGTCTCCGGCGGATCCGTAGGCCCGGTTCTTGACCAGCTCGATGTAGTCGTCGGTGAAGATCCAGAAGAACTGTTCGGTTCGTTCGAGCGCCCGGGCGTAGTCGAAGTCGTCGAACGCGGCGGTGCAGTCGTCGACCAGATCGGCGAGCCGGGCCAGCATCGCCTGGTCGAGCGGATCGGTGACCGGAGCGTCGAGAGCGGCGACGAGGTCACCCATGCCGAGGGCGAACTTCGAGGCGTTGAGCAGCTTGATGGCCAGGCGACGGCCGACCTTCATCTGGCCCTCGTCGAAGGCGGTGTCGGTGCCGGGACGGCCGGAGGCGGCCCAGTAGCGAACGGCGTCGGAGCCGAACTGCTCGAGCAGGTCGATCGGAGTGACGACGTTGCCCTTCGACTTCGACATCTTCTTGCGGTCGGGGTCGAGGATCCAGCCGGAGAGGCAGGCGTTGCGCCACGGCGAGGCGTCCTCTTCGAAGTGGGAGCGGACGACGGTCGAGAACAGCCAGGTGCGGATGATGTCGTGGGCCTGGGGCCGCATGTCGTAGGGATAGACCCGGTCGAAGAGGTCGGGGTCGTCCTCCCACTTGCCGGCGATCTGCGGCGTGAGCGACGACGTGGCCCAGGTGTCCATGATGTCGGGGTCGCCCATGAATCCGCTGGGCTTGCCCCGCTGTCGGCGTCGAAGCCGGGCGGGACGTCGGTCGACGGATCGATCGGCAGGCGTGGATCGTCCGGCGCGATGGGTTCGTCGTAGATCGGCTCACCGTTGGCGTCGAGCGCGTACCAGAGCGGAATCGGGACACCGAAGAACCGTTGGCGGCTGATGAGCCAGTCGCCGTTGAGCCCGTCGACCCAGTTGGCGTAGCGGCTCTGCATGTAGGCCGGGTGCCAGGCGATCTCGTCGCCGCGAGCGATCGAGCGTCTGGCGTCGAGCTCGCGTTCGCGGCCGCCGTTGCGGATGTACCACTGGCGGCTGGTGACGATCTCGAGCGGCTTGTCGCCCTTCTCGAAGAACTTGACCGGGTGGGTGATCGGGTCGGGGCTCGCCGATCAGGGCGCCGGTCGTCGCGGAGCATGGCGACGATCTCTTCCTTGGCGGAGTGGACCGTCTTGCCGACCATGCGGCCGTAGCGAGCCTTGGCCTCGGCCGACATGACCTCGGGCGCGTCGTCGATGAATCGGCCGTCGCGGCCGATGACGGCCCGGGCCGGCAGGTTGAGCTCGCGCCACCAGGTGACGTCGGTGGTGTCGCCGAAGGTGCAGATCATGGCGATGCCGGTGCCCTTCTCGGGATCGGCGAGCTCGTGGAAGCACCATCGGGACCTCGACGCCGAAGACCGGGCGTGGTGATCGGTCTGGCCCTCGAAGCGGCGTGTAGCGCTCGTCGTCGGGTGGGCGACGACGGCGACGCAGGCCGGCAGCAGCTCGGGCCGGGTGGTGTCGATCAACAGATCGTTGCCGTCGGGCAGCGCGAACTTCAGCTTGTGGTAGGCGCTCGGGCGCTCCCGGTCCTCCAGCTCGGCCTGGGCGACGGCGGTCTGGAAGGTGACGTCCCACAGGCTCGGCGCCTCCTGCTGGTAGGCCTCGCCGCGCGCGAGGTTGCGGAGGAAGGCGCGCTGGCTGGCCCGCCGCGAGCGCTCGTCGATCGTCGCGTAGAGCAGCGACCAGTCGACGGACAGTCCGAGCGTGCGCCAGAGGTCCTCGAAGGCCTTCTCGTCGATGTCGACCAGCTCGCTGCACAGCTCGATGAAGTTCGGTCGGCTGACCGGGACCTGCTGCTTGAACGCCTTGCCGTCCTGGCCCAGCGCCTCACGGGCCGGTGGCTCGAAGTCGGCGTCGTAGGGGAGCGACGGGTCGCAGCGGACGCCGAAGTAGTTCTGGACACGACGCTCGGTCGGGCAGGCCGTTGTCGTCCCAGCCCATCGGGTAGAAGACCGACTTTGCCGGTCATCCGCTGGTAGCGGGCGATCGTGTCGGTGTGGGTGTAGCTGAAGATGTGGCCGACGTGGAGCGAGCCCGAGACCGTGGGCGGCGGGGTGTCGATCGAGAACACCTCGTCGCGGGTCTTGGTGGCGTCGAAGGCGTACGTGTCGTCGGTCTGCCAGGCGGCAGCCCACTTCTTCTCGAGGCCCTCGAGGGAGGGCTTGTCCGGGACGTTGCTCATGGCACGACAGGCTAGAGCCTCGCCCTCTCGCAACTGCCACCTTTACGCGTACCCCTGGGTACGTCTGACGCTGGCAGTTGGGGTGGGTGGTCTACAGGGGGCGATGATTTGGCCGATGATGTGCGTGTGAGTGCGACGACGACAGAGGCCGGAGCGGCGCCGTGGATTCGATGGCTTGCCGTTCCGTACGCCCTGTTGGTGGTCGTGGTCGCTGCGCTCGCTCTGAACGCCGAGGATCGCGATTCGTTCGTCGAGCGGCAGGGTGACGAGGAAGCCATCGAGCGTCTGACTGGGGATGAGATCCCGTTCGATGCCACCCGCATCATCATCGAGACCCCGGAAGGAACCGTCGAGATCACGACCGACGGCAGTCGGGTCGTCGGCGAGGACGCCACCGGCTCGGCCGATGTACTGCGTTTGTTCGAGGATCCAGACGGCGATGTGGTCGGGTTCCGCGTGAATCCGGACGGAACGTTCTCTCCGGTCCGCGTCGGCGAGGACACCGACGGCGCCACGATCCTGATTCCCAACGAAGACGGCGGGTTCGACCTCGTCAAACCCGACGGGTCCCGCGTTCGGGTCGACGTGAACAACGGCGAAATCACAGCCGGTGAGTTCGACGAGAACGGGTTCACCCCGCTCAGCCGGAACGAGGACGGGAGCTTCCGCCTCGACGACGACTTGTTCGCATCGCCGATTGGCCCGCTCCCCACTCCGAGAGTCGCCCCTCCGTCGCCACCCGGTGGCTTTCCCGTGGACCACGGTGCTGATTGCGCTCGGTGCAGCTGCAGCGCTGGGCCTCGGGATCTGGTTCTTCATGGCGTTCAGCCCGCGGGTTTCCTCGGTCGGTGACGTGCCGGTCGACCAGCTCTTCGCAGCCGCACCGATGATTCGCCGGGAGGCGTCGAGCGATCCGTGGGGCGACTTCGAGGCTTACCTGGCCGAGTTGGCCGCTGAGCCAGATCCGTCGCAGGCCATCCTGTTGGTGTTCGCCTATGCCGAGGCCGGCGTCGGTGTTGTCCCAACCCGCATCTCGGACGAGACACCTTACGAATGGCTGCGGCGCACCCGAGCGATCGATGCCTCGGTCGGTGAGCTGCTGGTGCCGTTGGTGGAGCGATACGTCGCCATCCGCTTCGGCGGTCACGTTGCCGAGGATGCCGAGCGCCACCGGGCGATCGCCGACCTCCGAGTGCTGACCTACACGGCCTGCGGCGTCGGTGACCGCGTCGCCGACGCTCGGACATGACGGCGCTCGCCGATCTGTGGCCGCTGGTGTTGGTCGCCGGCTGCGGGTTCCTCGTGTTCGCCGTTGCCCGTTTGGCGAGGCGCTTCTCCCCCGGTGCGCTGAGTGCCGGTCCGAAGGCGCCGCCGGACTCAACGAACCTCGGCCAGTCCGATCTCGCTGATGATCTCCGTCGCATCGATCGGCGGCTCGACACTCGTCCCGAGTCGTTGATCCGTCGCGTCGAGCAGTCGTGTCACGAGTTGGGCGTCGCAACCCACGGCATCGCGGCCGGCGACCCACAAGCCCATCTCGAGATCCTGTTGCAGCGGCTCGAAGCCCAACTCGAGCTCGGCTCGATGGCGGCCACTGTCCCGAACCCGAAGTGAGGACGTCACTCTGATGACCAACGACGCCGTGACCAACAGCACCGCCATGAACAACGCGGCGGCGTACAACGCTGCGATGAACCACGCCGACGTCCGCGACGCCGCATCCCGGATGCTCGACCAGATGGAACGTCTGATCGTCGGCAAGCGCCCTGTGCTCGGGCTGATCGTGACGGCGCTCCTCGCCGACGGACATGTCCTGCTGGAGGACGTACCCGGCGTGGCCAAGACCGCTACTGCTCGATCGCTGGCCGAGGCCGCCGGGATGCATTTCAGCCGCGTCCAGTTCACCCCTGACCTGATCCCCTTCGACATCACGGGGGCATCGACCCTCGGGGCCGATCACCAGATCGAGTTCGTGCCCGGCCCGATCTTCGCCAATCTGGTCCTCGGCGACGAGATCAACCGTGCCCCTCCGAAGACACAGTCAGCGCTGCTCGAAGCCATGGAGGAGCGGCAGGTCACGATCGATGGCACCACCCGTCCGCTGCCACATCCGTTCATGGTGATCGGCACGCAGAACCCGATCGAGTCGGAAGGCACCTACCCGCTGCCCGAGGCGCAGCTCGACCGCTTCCTGATTCGTACCGGCATCGGGTATCCGTCGAACGAAGACGAGATCGACATCGTGCTGCGTCGCGCGCAGCGAGGTGCCGATCGAATGCCGCTCGACCCAGTGATCGATGCCGCCGGTGTGCGCCATCTGCAGCAACGTGTCGAGCAGGTCCACATCAGCGAACCCGTCGCCCGTTACGTGGTGGCTCTTGTCGAGGCGACCCGTGCGAGCTCGCGCACCGAGACCGGTGCCAGCCCTCGCGGTTCGCTCGCGCTGCTCAAGGCTGGTCGGGCCCGTGCCGCCATGGAGGGCCGATCGCTCGTCCTGCCGGACGACATCAAGGCCATGGCGGTGCCCTGTCTCGCCCATCGCTTGATCCTGGTGCCGGACCAATGGGTACGAGGTGTGAAACCGGAGCAGGTGGTCGAGGAGATCCTCCACCAGGTGCCGACGCCGGTGGCCATCGACGACTACGAGGCGGCAGTGGCACAACCGGCACCGCAACCACCGCCGCCGGCAGTGCAGCCGGCAGCAGTCCATCCGACACCGCCGCAGCCTGCGATGCCGCAAGCACCTGTGCCCCGGCCACCGTCACCGCCGGTCCCGGGAGGGTGAGCCGGCATCTCACGTACCGCTTCTGGCTGTGCGTGATCGTGGCCGGTTTCGGGTTGATCGTGGGTTTCCTCATCGGGGAGGTCCGGTTGCTTGCCGTTGCGTTGCCGTTCCTCGTGATGCTCGTCGTGTCGGTCGCTGAGGGGTGGTGGCCGACCGTGCGCGTCCTTCGGGCCCATCCGTCGACCGAGCGTGCCGTCGAAGGAGACGAGTTCACGCTCGACATCGACGTGTTCGCCCCGAGGCGCGTCCACTGGGTCGAGTTCGAGGTGCAGGTGCCGTCGTCCATCGAAGCCGTGGACTCACTGCGCACGGTCATGTCGATCAGCGGCCGCCGCGAGTTCGGTATTCGGCTCCGGCTGTTGCAGTGGGGTGTGAGTCGTCCGGACTGGCTCACCGTGGTGAGCCGGGATCGTTTCGGCATGACCGAGATGGTGCAGCACGTTCTCATCGGCACACCGATTCGGGTGCATCCCCACACCGAGCGTCTGGTTCGGTTGACGCCCCTGGCCGACCCGAGGCAGATCACGGGTGACCATCGCAGCGTTCGGCGCGGCTCCGGCACCGAACTGGCCGAGGTCCGGCCGTTCCGACGTGGCGACCCGCTGCGGGCCGTGCATGCCCGGTTGTCGGCCCGTCGTGGTGAGCCGATGGTGGCGGAACGGCACGTCGAAGAGGCTGCTGATCTGATCGTCTACGTCGATGCCCTGCAGGACATCGGCGACGGCAACGATTCGACGCTGAGCTGGACGGTCACGGCGTGTATGGCGCTGGCGCATCGCCACCTGCGGTCGATGGATCGCGTCGGCATCGTCGGTCGGAGTACCGGCGTTCGCTGGCTCGAGCCTTCGGTCGGCCGGAGGGCACGGCACACGATCGTCGACACGCTCCTCGCGACCACGACCCTTCCGGTGGTCGGTCTCGTGCAGTCGACCGATCCGCTTCCGATCCCCAGGAACGCAACCGTGATTGCGGTCAGTCCGCTCCTCTCCAGCACTGCGATCGACGATCTGATCAGGCTGCGACGCCGGGGACACGGTGTGATCGCCATCCGTCCCGACTCGCTGCCGACCGGTGAGGTCTCCGACATGGCCCGGCGGATCTTCCGGGTCGAGAACGAGATCTCGCGGCGGCGGTTGGCCGACGCCGGTGTCCTGGTCGTGCCGTGGGACCCGGCGACGGCGCTCGAGCCGGTGATCAGACGTCTCTCGGCCAGCGGTGGTCGTTCCACCGCAGGACGGCGGCCGGGCCGATGAGCGAACGTCTCGAGCTCTACACCTCGCCCGCAGCGCTTGTCGTCATCTCGATGATGGTCGCAGCTTCGGTGGTCGGAACGGTCGGGAATCATCCGGCCGCCATGGCGATGGTGGTCATCCTCGGGGTGGCGCTGACGCTGATCACGATCGACACCGGCAGCCACAGCATGTTGATGTTCAGCGCGGCCTTCCTGGTGATGGTCCTGGCCCTTGCCGTGAACCGGCTCGGGATCGACGGAGCGCTGCCGTGGACCATCGTCGGCCTCATCGTGCTGGCGTTCGCCGATGCCACCCGTGTGGCCTTCGCCGGTCGGCGGGACGCGGATGTCGAGTCGGCCGTGGTCGGGAGCGTGTTCGTCGGGTTCGCGATGGTCGCTGCCGGGTCGTTGCTGACCGGTGGTCTCGTTGTGTTCCTGAACAACTCGGCGACCAACGCCAGTTGGCTGCTGGTTCCGCTTGCGCTGGTGCTGGCCGTGGTGGGCGCCGTTGGACTGGCGGTGGCGATGGGCCGCTCGCCGGGCGAGCATGACAGACGCCGCTGGCGACCAGGCGAGCGCCTGCTCGCTCCGCCCCGCGAGGCCTCGGATGATCCGAGCTTCACGACCTCGTTGCCTCCGCCGCCACGCTGACGGGCACGGTCGGCGGTGGCTGACGGGCGAGGCTCGCCTTCGGAAAAGGCTGCGGCTGTCTGCGGCTCGACGCCTACGCTCTCGGCATGATCCAGCTGTACGACACCGCGCAACAGAAGGTGGTCCCGCTCCAACTGCGGGACCCGGGCAAGGTGTCGATGTACGTCTGCGGTCCCACGGTCTACGCCCCTCCGCACATCGGCCACGGCCGCATGGTCCTGGTGTTCGACGTGATCCGCCGGTATCTGGCGTGGACCGGGCTCGACGTCACGTTCGTTTCGAACATCACCGACATCGACGACCAGATCATCAACCGGGCCAACCGCGAAGGGCCGCGAGTCATCCGAGATCGCCGTCAAGTGCGAGGCCGTCTGGTGGCAGGCCATGGACCAGCTCGACGTCCTCCGGCCCGATCACACGCCGCATGCCACTGAATACGTCGAGGGCATGGTCGAACTGCTCGAACGGCTGGTCGGCCGACGACAAGGCGTACGTGACTGCCGACGGCGTCTACCTGTCGGTGGAGACGGTCGACGGCTACGGCCTGTTGGCCCACCAGTCGCTCGATCAGCTCATCGAGGGTGGGGGCGATCGCACGGTCGTCGGTGTCGAGAAGCGGCATCCCGGTGACTTCGCTCTGTGGAAGATGGCCAAGGAAGGTGAGCCGTCGTGGCCGTCGCCGTGGGGCGCCGGTCGACCAGGCTGGCACACCGAATGTGTCGTGATGAGTCTCGATCTGCTCGGCGAGGGATTCGACATTCACGGCGGTGGCCTCGACCTGACCTTCCCTCACCACGAGAACGAACGGGCTCAGGCGGTCGCCGACGGCAAGTCGTTCGTCACCCACTGGATGCACAACGGATTCGTCGAGATGGACGGCGAGAAGATGTCCAAGTCGGTTGGCAACGTGAAGAACCTGCTCGACCTCGTCGCGCAGTACGACCCCCGGGCCTACCGACTCCTGGTCCTCCAGTCGCACTACCGCTCGCCGATCGAGGTCACCGACGCCACGATGACCGAACGGGGCGTGGCCATGGAACGGCTCGACACGTTCGCCCGTCGAAGCGCGGCGCTCGTCTCGGAACCGGACTCGTCCGTGCTCGATCAACTGCGAGCGGCAATGAGTGACGATTTCGACACACCTGCGGCCACCGACCTTCTCTTCCGCCAGGTTCGAGAGGGCAACTCGTTGCTCGACTCGGGCGACGACGAAGCGGCGGGCGTGGTCGGCGCAACGGTGCGCGAGATCGCCGGTGCGCTCGGTCTTCGGCTCGACGACGGCTCGACCGGTGGCGACGTTCCCGCTGACGTGGCGGCGAAGGTCGAGGCTCGAACCGCAGCCAAGGCAGCGAAGGACTTCGCCACCGCAGATGCGCTGCGTGACGAACTGGTGGCCGATGGGTGGATCATCGAGGACAGCGCCGATGGGCCGAGCGTTCGACGAGCCTGAGTCGGCGTGACCCCGGCGACCAGAGAGCTCGACCGCCTGGGGGTGAGCTACCGGACGGTCAGCTACACCCACGATCCCGCTGCGGCGAGCTACGGGACCGAGGCAGCTGTGGCGCTCGGCCTCGACCCCGACAGCGTGTTCAAGACGCTCCTGGCCGAGGTCGACGGGGCGTTGGTCGTGGCCTGCGTGCCGGTGACCGGGATGCTCGACCTCAAGGCGCTAGCCCGTGCGGCCGGCGGCAAGAAGGCGGTCATGGCCGACCCTTCGGTGGCGGAACGAACCACGGGCTACGTGGTCGGTGGCATCTCCCCGCTCGGCCAGCGCAAGCGGCTGGCGACGTACGTCGACGAGCTCGTCGATGTGCTGGACGAGGTGCACGTCAGCGGCGGACGCCGTGGTCTGGAGATCGCGCTCGCCCCGTCAGACCTGATCACTGCTCTCGACGCCAAGCGTTTCGTCAACGGCTGATCACACGACGATCGCTGATTCCGACGCGGCCCGATCGACACAGACGACCGCTGAATCGGGCTACGTTGCGCGCATGGTCTGTCGCGTCTCGAGCACCAGCTTCAACTGCACCGATGCCTACCGTCTTTCCGAGTGGTGGAAGGTGGTGCTCGGCTACATCGACGTGCCCGGTGATCCGAATGACGAGGGGGATCCGGAGTGCATGATCGTCGATCCGAGCAGGTGACCAGCAGCTGCTCTTTCTCGAAGTCGACGACCTCCAGCAACCGGAGGGCCGAATCCACCTCGACCTCGCGCCCGTCGATCGGAGACGAGACGACGAGATCGAACGAGTGCTCGGACTCGGAGCGACCGAGATCGCAGATCGGCGCAACCCGGACGGGACGGGATGGATGGTGCTCGCCGATCCGGCCGGGAACCTCTTCTGCATCGTTCGCAGCGAGGAAGAACGCCGGCAGCAAGAGCAGGCGGACGCCGAGGTTCCCTGACCGGGGCGGGCGAGCTCGACGGCCGACCTCGCGGTCAGACCAGCGGCTTCATGAACGACCAGAGATGGCCTTCGCTGTCGAGGGCTCCGTACTCCCGGTAGCCGTACGGCTGGTCGGTCGGTTCGTAGCGAACGGTGGCGCCGCGCTCGACTGCAGCCGCGTGGTGGGCATCGACGTCGTCGACGATCACCACCATCGTCGCAGAGGCAGAGCCGAGCGCTGCGGGCGACGCGAGGCCGAACTCGGCCGACTCGGGGTGGAGCCAGATCGTCCCCGATCCGGCTTCGACCTCACCGTGGACGACGTTGCCGTCCGGGTCGGACGTGAGACCGCCCGGTCCCAGACCGAAGATTCGTGTGAGGTGGTCGAATGCTGCGGAGATGTCTCGATAGACGAGTGTGGCAATGGGGCGGTTGATCGTCGTTTCCATGTTGGTCATGTCCTCCAGGACGTTGATGATGTCTGCGGTGGGAGCGGCCCCGATCTCGAGCGCTCCGACGAGGTGGGCCAGTCGGGCTCGAAGGCGGTTCTCCGCCGCCAAACGAAGATCGAGGGCAGCCAGGTGTTGGGTCACGGTGTCGGCGAGGTGCTCGCCGTCTTGCTCGATTGAACGGCGAACGCCGTCGATCGGGATGCCGAGCTGGCGGAGGCTGCAGATGCGATAGAGCCGGCCGACGTCGTCCTGTCGATACAGGCGGTGGCCGGCCGGCGTTCGCTCCGGTGGAACGAGCAGGCCGATCTCCTCGTAGTAGCGGAGCGTTCGGACGGTGAGGCCGGTGGCGTCGGCGAGTTCGCCGATCTTCATCGTCGAATCATCAGCTCGAGAGCTCGGCGTCGGGGTCATGCCGAGACCGTAGGACCTGACGTCGCGGCAGATGCAAGAGGATCTTCTGCGTTCGTTGGAGGCCGTCAGCTCAGGCAGGCAGCTTCCCATGCGGTCAGCATCGACATGATCTCGATCGAGTCGGCGAGGCGGGGCGACGGACGGGACGCTTCGGTCATCCCGGCAGCCACGCACCGTTCGACCATGCCGATCTGGTGGAAGAAGGCGTCATGAGGATCGGCGATCACGATGGTCTCCGGATCGCCGCCGAACGGTTCCCACCTGAGCACGTTGTCGCCGGCCACCGGCAGCCACGGGTTCGTCACGAAACGAAGCACACCGCTCGAGCCAGTGACGGCAAAGGCGTGGTCCATCCCGACGCAGTCGGTGGACTGAACTGACGCCAGTACGCCGTTGCCGAATCGGACGCTGAGGGCAGCGTCGGCGATCGAGTCGTCTGCGGTCGCGGGATTGCCGAAGCCTGCGATCACGTGGTCGTCGAAGGCGCCATCGCCGCCCATCGTCTGCACAACGAGCTGGAGCAGTGACACCGGGTAGCAGCCGAGGTTGTAGATCGTCCCCCGTCCCAGCGGATTGACCACATCGGCGATGGGGGCTGCGTAGCGGCCGTTCACGGAGTGGAGTTGCCCCAGCCGCCCATCGGTCAGCACGTCGATCACGCGTTGATACATCGGATGGGCCAGATACATCAGGCCTTCGACGAAGAACGTGCCGGCGTCGGCGACCGCACGTCGGAGCGATTCGGCCTCGGCCATGGTGGTGGTGAGGGACTTCTCCGAAAGAACGGCCTTCCCCGCAGCGGCGGCGAGGGCGGTGACCTCGTGGTGTTTGTGATTCGGCAGCCCGACGTAGATGGCACCGATGGCTGGGTCGCTCAGGACTTCGGCCAGCTCGGTCGTCGCAGTGTCGATGTCGAACTCGTTTGCGAACGCAGCGAGCCGGGCGGGATCGCGTCCGACCACGGAACGAACCTGTGATCCATCGCTGGCGTTGATGGCCTCGACCACCGTCCGCGAGATGAATCCGGTCCCGACGATTCCCCACTCGAGCATGTTGGTCCTTCCGAAGGGTTCCAGATCGGCGGTAGTATTGCCACGACAACATACGCCGGGGAGCTCGAGGTGTCGGGCTGAGAGGGCGGTCGGACATCGGGCTTCGGCCCCGTCGCCACCGCCGACCCGTGAACCTGATCTGGATAATTCCAGCGCAAGGAAGGCCCTCATGATGTTTCGATCCAGCCGTTTCCTGTCTCTTCTGGTCGCCCTCGGACTCGCGGCGACTGCCTGTGGCGGCGACGCGACTGGCGCGAACGACGCAGGCGCGAACGAAGCGGTGGCTCCCGACATCGACACCAGCGACTTGGCGCCGGTGACGATCACGTTGGTGACTCACGACTCCTTCGTCGTCTCAGACGGAATGTTCGAGTCGTTCACCGAGCAGACCGGCGTGACCGTCGACGTGATCTCGGCTGGTGACGCGGGGGAGGTCGTGTCTCGGGCCGTGCTCACGGCGGGGTCGCCCGAGGGCGATGTCCTGTTCGGGATCGACAACACGTTCCTCCAGCGTGGTCTCGACGCCGAACTGTTCGTCGCGCTACGAGTCACCGATGTTGGCCGATGTACCGGACGAGCTCGAGCTCGATGACCAGCACCGGGTGACACCGATGGACGTCGGCGACGTGTGTGTCAACTACTGGATCGATGCCTTCGACGGATCGCCTCCGGCTTCGCTGGCGGAGTTGCCGGATCATGCCGACTCGTTCGTCACGATGAATCCCGAGAGTTCGTCGCCTGGGTTCGCGTTCCTCTTGGCCACGATCGCTCGTTTCGGTGAGGACGGTTGGGAGGACTACTGGCGGGAACTCGTCGACGGTGGAGTCACGATCACGTCTGGCTGGACGGAGGCGTACAACGGCGAGTTCGCGGCCGGCGGTGGTTCGGCGTCCCTGGTGACGTCGTATGCGTCGTCACCTCCCGTCGGAGTCTTGTTCTCCGATCCGCCGGTCGACGTGGCGCCGACTGGCGTGATGCTCGACTCGTGCTTCCGACAGGTCGAGTTCGCCGGGATCTTGGCCGGCACCGAGCACCCGAACGAGGCCGCTGCGCTGATCGACTTCATGCTGTCGCCCGAGTTCCAGGCTGATGTTCCGTTGAACATGTTCGTGTATCCGGCGAACGATGCGGTCGAACTGCCCGCACTCTTCGTCGAGTTCGGTCCCCTGGCGGAGGATCCGATCACGATGAGTCCCGAGGAGATCGAGGTCGGTCGACTCGACTGGACGCAGCGCTGGAACGAGATCGTGCTCGGCGGCTGATGCGTGTCCCCTGTACCTGACAAGGCGACGCTGAGGACACCGGTCGCCCAACCCGAGGCAATGACCCCCGATTCCGTGGGGTCCAAACCCGAGGTTCGCGCCATGCATTTTCGGGGGTCAGAGCCTCGGGTTGGGGACGGGGAGCGGGTCGTGGGGAGTGTGGGTCTCGGCCTTGGTGCCGGTGGGGTTTCTCGTCGTGCTGGTGGTGTGGCCGCTCGGAGCGGTGCTCGTGCGCAGCCTTGCCGGAGTCGGACCCGACCGCCTGGTGGACATCCTGGGACGTCGCTCGACGCGGTCCATCCTCTGGTTCACGATCTGGCAGGCCTTCGCATCGACCGTGCTCACGCTCATCGTCGGATTGCCGGTCGCCCACGCCCTGGCTCGGTATCGATTCCGGGGACGGGCTGCGCTCCGCGCACTCGCCGTCATCCCGTTCGTCCTGCCGACGGTGGTGGTCGCCGCAGCCGTCGATTCCCTCTTCGAATCCCTGAATCTCGACCTCGATCGGTCGATCGCCGCAATCCTCGCCGCTCACGTCTTCTTCAACGTGGCCATCATCATCCGGGTGGTCGGCGGACGGTGGGCTGCCCTCGACCGACGCCCGGAGGAAGCCGCAGCCGTGCTCGGCGCCTCCCCGTGGCAGGCGTTTCGAGCCGCAACGTTGCCTCGGCTTCTCCCGGTGATCGGCTCCGCTGCCCTCCTCGTCTTCCTCTTCTCGTTCACCAGCTTCGGCATCATCTTGATCCTCGGTGGCCCGACCAGGGCGACGATCGAGACCGAGATCTACCGGACGGCTGTCTTCCGCCAGGAGTTCGACGTCGCCGCCGTCCTCGCGCTGATCCAGATTCTCGTGGTCGCAGCCCTGTCGTTGGCATCGACCAGGCTGCAGCGACGATTCTCACGGCAGGAACGCGGTCGTCGGCGGGCTTACGACCGCCCGATTCGCACCCCTGCGGGCCGCCTGCACGTCGCTGCCATGGTCATTCTGGTCGCAGCCGTGATCGGCGGACCGCTCTCGGCGCTGGTGTCGGCGTCGCTCCGATCGGGCGACGGGAGCTTCGCCCTCACCAACTACCGCAACCTGTTCGAGCCGGTCTCGTTGCTGCCCGTGTCGGCGGCCGAGGCAGTCGCCACGTCGCTTCGCTACGGCTTCCTTGCTGCCACCATTGCCGTGGTCGTCGGCGTGATCACCGCGTTCGTGGTGACCAGGGCCGGCCTCGTGGGCCGCGTGGTCGAGGTCGCCTCGCTCGTGCCGCTCGGCGTCTCCGCCGTCACGCTCGGCTTCGGGTATCTCCTCGCCTTCACCGTGCTCGACCTTCGTCGATCGCCGTGGATCGTTCCGGTGGCCCACGCCGTCGTGGGTTTGCCGTTCGTGCTTGCTTCGGTCGTGCCGGCGCTGCGGTCGATCGACCAGCGGTATCGCGAAGCCGCCGCTGTGCTCGGGGCCACACCGTCCCTGGTCGTCCGCTTGATCGACCTTCCGCTCATTCGACGGGCGGCGCTGACCGGTGGAGGTTTCGCCTTCGCCGTGAGCCTCGGCGAGTTCGGGGCCACCTCGTTCCTCGCCAGATCAGACGGCGCCTTCACCGCGCCGCTCGCCATCTTCCGCCTGTTGTCACAGCCGGGCGAACTTCTCCGTGGAAGGGCCCTCGCTCTCAGCGTGGTGATGGGGCTGGTGGTGGCGGTCGTGGCCGCTGCTGCTGAGTGGCGCCGCGACGGCGAGAGCGTGTCGTTGTGATCGTGATCGTCGGCAGCGTCGTTGTGCCAGGCTGTCCATCGTGACCGGTTCGGAGGCGAGAGCTGTGGCCGCAGAGCCGATGCGAGCCCCAGCGGTACAGCTCGACGACCTCGTGGTGGCGTACGAAGGCGTTGTTGCCGTCGACAGGGTCTCGCTCGTCGTCGAGGCCGGATCGACGGTGGCGATCGTCGGGCCGAGCGGCTCGGGAAAGAGCACATTGTTGCGGGCAGTCGCCGGCCTCGAGCCCGTGCAATCCGGGTCAGTGTCCTTGTTCGGTGTCGACTGCACGCGAATGCCGGCCGACCAGCGGCGGGTGGGTCTGATGTTCCAGGATCATGCGCTGTTTCCCCACCTGGACGTTGCCGGCAACGTCGCCTTCGGGCTGAAGATGCGGGGCGCCGACGATGCCACGATCGCACGCCGGACCGCAGAAGTGCTCGAGCTGGTGGGGCTGTCCGGGTTCGATCGTCGCCGCGTCGATGCGCTGTCCGGCGGTGAGGCGCAGCGGGTCGCCCTCGCCCGATCCCTGGCTCCCGAACCGACCGTCCTGATGCTCGACGAACCCCTCGGTAGCCTCGATCGGGTGCTTCGGGAGGAGCTGATCGTCGACCTACGGAAGATCTTCCACGATCCCGAACTGACCGTGCTGCATGTCACGCACGACCAGCAGGAAGCGTTCACGATTGCGGACGAGGTGGTCGTGATGCGCGATGCCGTGATCGCCCAGCGGGGTGTTCCGGCCGAGATCTGGCGTCGCCCAGCCTCGCCGTTCGTCGCCCGATTCCTCGGCCACCCGAACCTCTGGCCGACCGAGCGAGGCACCGTGCTGGCACCACTCCAGGCGATCCGACTGGCCGATCCGGCGAGCGAAGGCGATGGACCGCACGACGTCGAGATGGCCGACATCGAACTCGTCGACGTGGCATTGGTCGACACCGAATTCCGCGAAGGGCGGCATCGGGTCACCGCGATCGAGCGTCAACCGTCGGCGGGCGAGCCGCGCCGCTTTGTTTTCGACACCGACCACGACCTCGGGCCCGACCGTCCGCATCACTTCCGGGTTGCGATCGACCGGACCATGTTGGTCGAGCTCGGCCAACGCTGATCGTCAGTCGGCGACGACGGATTCGATCCAGTCTCGGTTCGCCTCGTCGCCCGGCAACACGATGAACTGCACGCGCCGACGATGGTTGGCGAGTGCCGTCGCCAGGGCTTGTGCGCCTGGTGGCGTGCCCTGGACTCCGCGCAAGTCGATCACGGCGGGGATGGAACCCAGGACGTCGACCCCGCCGGCGTGGATCTCGATCTGGCGCTTGATGATCGGGCCGACCTTCTGATCGTGAACTGCCGCCAGCCATCGTCGGGCCGTGTTGGCGACGCCGCGGGCACTCATCATCGCGATGCGGCGAGGGTCGCCGTCGGCTGCCGGCCCCAAGGTGGTTGCCAGTTCAACCCGCAACATCATCGAAGCCCGGGCGTACTCCTCCGGGAGCGCCGGCGTTGCACCGGCCAGCTGCCGACGGCGGTCGCTCAGGACGCCCTCGAAGCGGGCCACTTCGTGGGCCTCGGGACCCTCGAGCCGACGGGCGGTGGTCGTGAGTGCTCGATCGATCCCATCCAGATCGAGCCTCGGCGGCTGGACACTGAGCGTTTCCAGGGCGGCCCGCACTGCGGCCGCTCGAAGGTCGGCCATCGACGCATCTCTGGCGAGGGTGGTGGGGATGGTCGGGTCGATGACCCGCACTCGACCGCCGAGTCGAGAACCGATCAATGGGACCATCTCGTCGATGATCTCGAACTCGACGTTGTCGATCGTGGCGAAGACGCGACCATCCGGTTCGACCCCGAGGAACAGGTCCCGGAACACCGAGGCAATTCGTTCGGTATCGGCGGCCGAAGCGTCCACGACGGCAACGTCAGGGTCGAACTGCACACACCGGCTCGCCTCGGTGGGTTCGACGAGGACGCGGCTGAATCTCATGCTCGATCCTCCGGGCGAAAGGTGGGACGGGGCGACAGGGTAGGGCGGCGCGGAGCGTGTGCGAGCCACCCGGAACGTGTTCGCTCAGGAACTGTGGCGACGGCGGAATTGCGCAGGCGTCTCGTTGGTGAGCCTGGCGAACCGCCGGGTGAAATCCGCCTGGTCGTAGAAGCCGACGGCACCGGCGATGTCGGCCAATGGCATGTCCGTGGTGGTGAGGAGGCGATGGGCCCGGTCCACCCTCGACCGCAGAACGAACTGCGTCGCCGTCACCCCGAACACCTTCTTCATGCGACGTTCGAGGGAGGCCGTCGAACAATTCGCCGCCGCGGCGAGGTCGGCCACCCTCAGGGGTTCGGCCAGGCGATCCTGGACCAGCGCCACCACTCGATGGAGGGACTCGATGGCGATGCCCTCGTCACTCGGAGTGGCCAGGTCCCGGCTGATGCTCACGAGGCCGACCGGGCCGCCCGCCGGATCGTTCCCTGACACCGGCAGCTTCGTCGTGAGGTACCACCCGAGGCTGGCATTCTCACGGCGGATGAGCTCCAGTTGGTCGCGCAGCGGCTGACCGGTGGCGATCACGGCCGCGTCTTGTTCCTCGTATCGCTCGGCCAGGGGAGCGATGAAGAGATCACCCGCACGTTTGCCGACGACGTCCCGCTTGGACGATCTTCCCGTCCGCCGAACGAACGCTCGGTTGACCGCGACGTAGACACCCTCGGCGTCTTTCATGCAGAAGATCACGTCGACCAGCAGGTCGTAGAGCTCGAGGAGCTCGTTCTGGCAGGGGAACGGCCGAGAGGGCCCTTGGCCTGCGCCGTTGGCCGTTTCGGTCACCATGATTGCCCGGATCGTACAAGACCTGCCCGTTCGCGGTCGGCGAGACTCTTCGCCATGTCTGCCGCCGACGCCTCTTCTGTCACGAACCCTGGTCCCGACGCCACTCAGGGCAGCGACGCCGACGAGCTCGCCGATGCGGCGGTCGAACTGGTCGGGACCTGGCTGGCGAGGGCCGAGGCGGCCACGACCAGAACCGAGCGCCGCACGGCCGAGCAGCTACGGGGCGTGATCGAGGACGAGTCCGGTGTCGGGTTCGCCATGAAGTTCGTCGACCGGGTGATCCGGCCAGAAGACCACTCGGTGGCGGCTCACCAGCTGGTCCAGCTCGTCAACGGCGAGGCACTGCCCGGGTTCCTCTCACCGGTCGATCGTGTGTTGCTGCGGGCCGGCGCTCGCCTGGCCCCGATCATCCCCGGCATCGTCATGCCGCTTGCGATCCGGCGGATGCGCCAGCTGGTTGGTCACCTCGTGGTGGATGCCGAACCCAAAGCCATGGCAAACCATCTCGGTGCCCGCCGGGCCGAAGGGTTCAGGTTGAACGTGAATCTGCTCGGCGAAGCGGTCCTCGGCGACACGGAAGCCGATCGACGTCTCGAGGCGGCGACCGACCTGCTGCGCCAACCGGACGTCGACTACGTGTCGATCAAGGTGTCCGCCGTTGTCTCTCAGCTCAATCCGTGGGCCTTCGACGATTCCCTGCGCCGAGTCACCGGGCGTCTCCGCCCGCTGTTCACCGCTGCCGCGGCCGCCTCACCGCCGACGTTCATCAACCTCGACATGGAGGAGTACCACGATCTCGAACTCACGATGGCCGCGTTCATGTCGTTGCTCGACGAGCCCGAGTTGCACGGCATCGAGGCCGGCATCGTGCTCCAGGGATATCTCCCCGACTCCTTCGCAGCACTGCAGAAGCTCGTGGCTTGGGGCAATGAGCGGGCGGCGAAGGTCGTCGAGGGACAGCCGGGCGGCCAGATCAAGATCCGCCTCGTCAAGGGGGCCAACCTCGCCATGGAGCGAGTCGAGTCAGCGATGCACGGCTGGGAACTGGCCCCCTATCGAACCAAGAACGAGACAGACGCCAACTACAAGCGGTGCCTCGACTGGGCGCTGACCGAGGAGCACCTGCGAGGCGTGCGGATCGGCGTCGCCAGCCACAATCTCTTCGATGTGGCCTGGGCCCACCTCCTGGCCGAGTCACGAGGCGTGGGGCATCGGATCGAGTTCGAGATGCTGGAGGGCATGGCTCCGGCCGTGGCAAGAGAAGTGCGTGAAGACGGTGACGGGCTCCTTCTCTACACACCGGTGGTCGCGCCGGCCGATTTCGATGTTGCGATCAGCTACCTGTTCCGCCGCCTGGAGGAGAACGCGTCTGACGAGAACTTCATCCGGCATCTCTTCTCCTTGGCCCCTGGTAGCAGCGGATTCCGATCCGAGGCTTCGAAGTTCCGCACGGCCCTCGCCGCTCGTGACAGCGTTGGCGCCAAGCCTCAACGGACCCAGGATCGACGCATGTCCGAACCGGCTCCTCCGGCCGATGCCCCCTTCAGGAACGAGCCGGACACTGATCCGGCGCTGACCGCGAATCGGGCATGGGCCGCCGATGTGCTGGCACGAGCCCTCGACGGGCCGAGCGCCCCGATGATCGACGACTCCGATCTCGTCGACGCAGAGTTCGCCGCCGTGGCGGATGCACAGCCGGATTGGGCCGCTCGCTCGGCCGACGATCGGCGGGCGGTCCTGCATCTCGTTGCCGCCGAGCTGGCTCGTCGTCGCGGAGACCTGATCAACGCCATGGTCCACGAAGCCAACAAGACGTTCGCCCAAGCCGATGTCGAAGTCTCCGAGGCGGTCGACTTTGCCCGCTGGTACGGCGACCGTGCGGTCGACCTCGAGGCGAACGAGCTGGCGCGTTTCGAACCGTTCGGTGTGATCGCCGTTGTGCCGCCGTGGAACTTCCCGGTCGCCATCCCGGCCGGAGGTGTCCTGGCTTCGCTGGCCTCCGGCAACGGAGTGATCTTCAAGCCGGCTCCCGAGGTGCCGCGGTGCGCCGAGATCGTGGCCGAGTGTTGCTGGGCCGGTGGCGTTCCGTCAGACGTCCTCCGTCTCGTCCGTGTGCCGGACAACGAGGTGGGTCGCCACCTCATCACTCACGAGTCAGTGGGTGCCGTGATTCTGACTGGGGCGTACGAGACGGCCGAGATGTTTCGATCGTGGCGCCCCGATCTGCCGATTCTCGCCGAAACATCGGGCAAGAACGCGTCTGATCATCTCGCCCAACGCCGACCTCGACGAGGCCGTGGCCGACCTTGTCGCCTCGGCGTTCGGACACAGCGGTCAGAAGTGTTCGGCCGCCAGTCTCGCCATCTGCATCGGTGACGTCTACGAGTCCGATCGTTTTCGTCGCCAGCTGATCGACGCCGTGTCGAGCCTGGTGGTCGGCGCCGCCACCGAACTCGAGACGAGCATGGGACCCATGATCGGGGTACCGACCGGCAAGCTCGAGCGCGGGCTCACCACACTGGATCCGGGTGAGCAGTGGCTGGTCGAACCTCGTCGGCTGGCCGACGACATGTGGACGCCCGGGGTTCGCATCGGTGTCACAGCCGGGTCTTGGTTCCATCAGACCGAGTGTTTCGGCCCGGTCCTCGGTGTCATGGCTGCAGCCGACCTCGACGAGGCGATCGCCATCCAGAACGGCACCACGTTCGGCCTCACCGGGGGCATCCATTCACTCGACCCGGCCGAGGTCGAGACGTGGGTCGACCGGGTCGAGGTCGGCAACGCCTACGTGAACCGTGTGATCACGGGTGCGATCGTGCAGCGGCAACCCTTCGGCGGCTGGAAGCGGTCGTCGATCGGTCCGGGGGCGAAAGCCGGGGGACCGAACTACATCGCCCAGCTGGGTCGTTGGATCGCGTCGCCGCCTGCACCCACACAACCCGAGGACGCAGCGGAGTGGTTGCGCACGGCGAAGGCCAGCGATCGCCGAGCATGGGCCGAGGAGTTCTCCGTCGATCACGACGACACCGGCCTGTTCTGCGAATCGAACGTGTTCCGCTATCGCCCGCTGACCAAGGTCGCAGTGCGAGTCGAAACGGGAGCGTTGCCGATCGAGATCGAACGAGTACGTTCTGCGGCCGCCACCTGTGGTGTCGAGGTCGTGATGTCGACCCACGGCCACGAGTCGTCTGAGGAGTTCGCGGCTCGGTTCGAGTCGCTCGGCATCGATCGCGTCCGCGTGATCGGGCTGCTGGACCCGTCTGTTCGAGCGGCTGCGGCAGCGGTCGGCGTGTATGTTGCCGACGGGTCTGTGACCGCAGACGGACGAGTCGAGTTGCTCCACTACCTGCGTGAGCAGGCCATCAGCTCGACCCTTCATCGGCACGGGAACGTACTTCGCTAGCTCGTTCGGCCCATTGCCGTTGGTCTAAAGGCCCAGGGTTGGCCGGTCGTTACTACTCGACATGGCATTCATCCCGATCCGAGGCCTCATTGCACTGCTGTCCCTGATCTTCGCCGGTAGCGGCGTCGCCTTCGCTGTCATGTCGACCGTCGACACGGTGGACAACACAGACGCCCCCGAGCATCTCGCGCTCTTCGACGCCAACGATCAAGGGGCGTCCGACACCGATCCGCTCTGGCATTCCGACGGCAATTCCGACTCTTCGGCGACGCCGGAACCCGGTGACTCCCCATCGACGACGGCGCTACGAACGTCTGAATCCGCCTCCAGGGTCGACTCCGACGATGTATCCGGCTCGGCCGATACGAACCTGCCGGCTGCGTCGCCGGTCCAGACGACCGTTCGCACCGCCGACACGATCCGACCGACGACGATCACGGTCCGGCCAGCCGGCACGAACCGGTCGACGACGACCGCTCGGACGGCCGCCACGGCGGCGCCCGCCACGACCGCTCGGTCGGCAACGACAGCGGCACCCGCCACGACGGCGCGACCGACGACCACGCTGCGACCGACATCGACGACCCAGCCGGCGACCCGACCGGCGGGGACTTCGTTCGCCGGCATCAGCGTCAGCGGCTTCACGAACTCGAACGCCAACGTCAGCCAGAATGGCCAGGACGGCTCTTTCCGCACGGTCTGCAACGTCAGCCACTTCAACTTCGACGATGCGATCGTCTTCCCCGGTCAGCGGGCAGCTACTCACCTGCACATGTACTTCGGGAATGTGCTCGCCGATTTCGCCTCGACCGGTGACAGCCTCGCTGCAGGCGGCGATGCCACCTGTCAGGGTGGGCCGCTGAATCGGTCCTCCTACTGGGTGCCGGCGGTGCTCGATCAGGGCGGCAACGTTCGTCCGGCGCAGTACATGCTCGCCTACTACAAGCGAGCAGGCGACGAGGACGTCGTGCCATACCCGAACGGCCTGAAGATGGTGGTCGGCAATGCGATGGCCATGTCGCCGCAGCCCGGTCGAGAACAGCCCATCGATGCCGGCATCGACTACAAGTGGTCGTGCGGTTCACCGATCAGCGGCAGCAGCTCCCAGGTCGGTCGCCTCATCCCCGACTGCGCCGCCGGTGACTTCCTCACGCTCAGCGTGATCTTCCCTCGGTGCAGCGACGGTCGTCTCGACTCGGCGGACCACAAGAGCCACATGGCGTATCCGGCGTACTACGGCGCGCCCTGCCCATCGACCCACCCGATCCGTCATCCCCAGCTCACCTACAACATCCACTGGAACAACAACGACACGAACACCGGTGGCTGGTACCTGTCATCCGATGTCCACGGCGGTCAGACGATGCCCGGTGGAATGACCACCCACGCCGATTGGATCGGTGCGTGGCATCCCGAGGTGCTCGACATCATGACGAGTGGCTGCTTCAACGCGGACCACGACTGCAAGGGCGGAACCATCTCGCCGTCGCTGCGTCTCGATTCGCCGAACGTGCGAGGTTTCAGCCCGGCCAGTATCTACGACCGGAACGTGGCGCCGACGGCGATTCCGTTCTCCAGTTTCGGGACCGGCTCGACCTACGCCAACTGACCCCTGAATCGCAACCTGGGTCCGATCGGCGCGCCAGACGCGCACATCGGACCCAGGTTGCGGGGGCCGTAGGATCGATCGAGTGACTCCGATCGATCAACACGACTGGTTCGTCCGAAGCGGCGCCGTCATGGGAAACCTGGCGCGCCTCGGGGCCAAGGTCCATTTGCCGGAGGTCTTGACACTGCCCACCAACCGACCGGTGATCATGGCCGGCAATCACCGGAGCCTGCTCGACCTCGCCGTCACCATGGCGATCTTCTCGAAGTTCGGAGTGTCGAGCCGAATCATGGTGCGGGAGGACCTCGTCAATCACGGGATCGGCGGCAAGTACCTGCGCAGCATCGGATGCATCGCGACGTCGAAGGATCGCCGCGACGAGTCCGAGGCCGAAGCCATTGCTGCGTTGAAAGCGGGACACATGGTGTCGCTCATGCCCGAGGGTCGGCTGGTCAGCCCGGAGGACTGGGTCGACGGCGTCGGACCTGGCCGTCAGGGTGTGTCCCGCATCGCGCTCGCCGCCAATGCCGTCGTGGTGCCGGTCGGTTTCTCGAGCACCGAGAAGGTGTGGCCTCGTTCTCGCCCGCCACGGCTTCGGTTTCCCCGGCCCGATGTCTACCTCCGGGTCGGTCCGGCATTCGAGCTCGACAGCACCGACCACCAGGTCAATGCCGACAAGGTGATGAAGGCGATCTCCGACCTCATCGTCCCGTGATTTCGAGCCGGGGACGTTGGGCCCTACGAAACCCTTGCTACCAGGTGATAACTTTTGCTAGCGTTGTTACCTATCGGTAACTTAGTCAGGTCGGTGCTCCTGCCGATGGCGAAACGGCCGACGGTGATTGTCCAGCTCCAAACCAAGGATCGACATGTCTGAATTCTCGCTTGCGCTCAACGAAGACCAGCTGCAGCTCCAGAAGTGGGTGCACGACTTCGCCGAGAACTCGATGCGACCAATCGCCGCGGAGTGGGACGAACGGGAGGAGTTCCCGTATCCCTTCGTCGAAGAGGCGGCCGCCATTGGTCTCTACGGCTGGGAGTTCATGGCCGAGATGATGATGAACGACCCGACCGGTCAGTCGATGATGGTGTCCCTGGAGGAACTGTTCTGGGGCGATGCCGGCCTCGGCATGGCGATCATGGGATCTGGCCTTGCTGCGGCAGGAATCGCGGCGAGCGGCACCAGCGAGCAGGTGATGGAGTGGGTCCCGCAGTGCTACGGCACGGCAGACAAGATCCAGCTCGGCGCGTTCTGCCGCGAGCGAGCCCGATGCCGGCTCTGACGTCGGCGGCTACCGACTCCGGGCCAAGTACGAAGAAGCCACCGATGAGTGGGTGCTCAACGGCACCAAGGCATGGATCACCAACGGTGGCATCGCCGACATCCACGTCGTCGTTGCCGTGGTCGACCCCGAGCTCAAATCCAAGGGCCATGCCAGCTTCATCATCCCGCCGGGAACACCGGGTCTCAGCATGGGCCAGAAGTACAAGAAGCACGGCATCCGGGCCAGCCACACCGCCGAGGTCGTCCTCGACGATTGCCGTATCCCCGGTCGCTGCCTCCTCGGCAGCAAGGAGAAGCTCGACGAACGTCTCGCTCGAGTTCGTGAAGGCAAGCCCGGCAACAGCCAGGCTGCGATGCAGACGTTCGAGGCCACCCGTCCCGCCGTCGGTGCGCAGGCGCTGGGTGTCGCCCGTGCTGCCTTCGAGTACTCACTCGAGTACGCCAAGGAGCGCAAGGCATTCGGTCGGGCGATCATCGAGAACCAGAGCATCGCCTTCATGCTGGCCGACATGGCCACCGAGATCGACGCCGCCCGTCTGCTCGTCCGGCGAGCCGCATGGCTCGGCAAGCAGAAGGCGTTCAAGAACGCCGAAGGTTCGATGGCCAAGCTCAAGGCAGGACGAGTCGCCGTGCACAGCACCGAGCGGGCGATCCAGATCCTCGGTGGCTACGGCTACACCCGCGAGTACCCAGTCGAGCGCTGGCACCGTGATGCAAAGATCTTCGACATCTTCGAAGGAACCGAGCAGATCCAGCAGCTGGTGATCAGCCGGGCGATCTCGGGCGTGCGGATTCAGTAGTTCGACGTGCACAGCCTGCGTGCCGACGAGCCCAGGGACTTCTCCTGCGATCGGCCCCGACAGCGATTTCTGATGCTGAGCTGGACGCCGCGCTGGTCGGTAGCCTCCCGGCCGCCACCTCTCATGTCTGCGATACTCCAGCGGTGCTCTGTATGGGCTGACGACCCGACTGGATTTCCGGGCGCACTGATGGGAGCGGAGCAATGGTCAACGATCGTTCGGCCGTGAGCATGATCGGTCTGGGGAGTATGGGGTCGGCACTCGCCACTGCCATCGCTTCCGCCGGCCACGATCTCACGGTGTGGAATCGGTCCGAAGAGAAGTCTCGTGCAATTGCGGAGCACGGTGCCGCCGTTGCCGAATCGGTCGCTGATGCCGTTTCGAAGTCCGAGGTGATTGCGGTTTGCGTTCGCGGGTACGACGTTGCAGATTCTCTCTTTCAGGCTCCGGGCGTTGCGCCTTTGCTGAGGGGCAAGACGGTGATCCAGTTGGGCAACGGCGTTCCGACCGAGGTGGCCGAAGCCGCCGGTTGGTTCGCTGATCAAGGTGCGGCGTACCTCGACGGCTTCGATCATGACGTTTCCGGACGCTGTCGGATCGGCCGAGTGCCAAGTGTTGGTGTCAGGTGACCCGGCTGCCTTCCAGCGGTGTGCTTCGGTCTTCGATGCGATTGGCGGTGACGTCCGGTTCCTTGGCTCTGATCCCACTGCTTCTGCGGTGATCAACACGAGCGGGCTTGCGTTCGTCTACGTCGCCGCACACGCGTTCGTCAGCGCCGCGGCCATGTGTGATGCCTCTGGTGCCCCACTGGATCTGCTCGCCGATGTCGTCGGAACGTTCACTTCGCAGATGCCTGCGATGTTTGGTGAGTACGTCGAGATGATCGCCGCCGGAAGCTATGAGAGCACAAGCTTGCGACTCGCAAGCGGTGCCGAGAACCTCCAGGCGATCACCGAGTTCGGGCGAGCGAGCCGGGTCGATACGGGGCTGTTCGAGTCAGCTCTCGAGACGTTCCAAGACGCAACACGGGACGGTCATGGGGTCAACCTCGCCGCGATCTTCGAGATCCTCAAACAGTCCCCGGGCTGAGCCAGGTCACGGCGTGGACGGTCGGGGATGGTTGATGTTGGTGCCAAAGGCGCCCGCTCGAGTCGGACGGGAGCCGCGCTCTAGTCAACGAGCACCGAGATACCACGATCGGTGGCGACCCACACCGACCCGGACGGACCGGTGGCGATGTTCCGGGTGGCGTTGGAGACGAGGCCGTCCTCGGTGGTGAGCGAAGTGACGGAACCTTCGGCGCTGATCATGTGGAGCCCTCCCAAGCCGGCGAGGTAGATGGTCCCGTCTTCGTGAGCGGCGGCGAGGGATGTCTGCGAGGGCGCTACCCCCACGATTCCAGCTCGGATCGTGTGCCCATCGCCGATGGTCAGTTCACCTTCGACGATCTGGGACCAATTGCTGCCGTCGAACGTCGTTGCAGCGAATGGCGCGACGTCACCTGATCCGGGGAGCGGGACTCCCGGTCGGTCCTGCGCGATCCCACCGACGACAACGACGACGTAGATGTCGTCGTGACCGACACTCCGGGCGGTCTCGAACACGAGTCCGGCGGTTTCCTCGGGCACGCTGAACACGTCGGGGAACAAGTAGTCGGTCCAGGTCTCGCCGTCCAGGCGGGCGTGGATGATCACTGGGTCGAAGTTCTCGTCGACGTCGACGTAGTCGATCCACACCTGGCTGCCGCTGGTGGCATAGAGACGGTGGCAGTCGATGCAGTCGAAGAGATGCTCGGGTATGTCGTAGATGATCCATTCGGTCCGATTGTGGGAGAACACGCCGGTCCTCGATGTGGTGATGTCGGCCAGGCCGGCGCTCCAGAGCACTCCGTCTGATCCGGACTCGGCTCGGATGGGAACCGGATCACCCGGTTCTGGGGCCGGTTCGATCTCATTCCAGCGCTCGTTGTCGAAGAACCAGACTCCCGGAGTGCCGGTGTATCGGTCGCCGAGATTGCCCATGAATGCGCCGCCCCCGACGATCCAGGCCGTGCCCCCGGGGCCGGCGGCGAGCGCCATCTCGCCATCGAGCGACTCCGGAGTGGGGAACGCTGTCCACTCACCGCCATGGAAGCGAGCGAAGGCCACCTCGCCAGGGGTGCCGTTCGAGCGTCGATCGAGAGCGATCATGGCCCAGGTCGTGCCGTCGGCGTTGATGTCGATGGTGACGACGTCGTTGGCGGGAAGGCCATCGTCGGTGCTGAAGGTCGTCCAGCCGGGATCGAGGTCGAGTGCCGGTGCTTCGACAGCAGCTGTGACGGTCGTTGGTGGTTGGGTGTCGGGACTTGTGTCTTGCCCGATGGTGGTCGTGGCGACAGCCGTCGTCGTGGTTGTCGTGGCCTCGTCGTTGGTGGAGTCCGATGAGGTCTCCTCACCCCCGCCACAAGCCGCGATGATGAGCACAGCGGCGAACAAGCTTGCAGTCAATCGAGAACGCATGTTGCTTCTCCTTCCAGGAATCCGTCGCCGAAGGCGGCGGCCCGCTCGAATGGGTTGACGTTCCCAGCCTCTTCGCCGTCAGGTCCCAGCGTTGGGGCAAGGAGAAGACCGGCCAAGATCTCGTCGATGTCCCCGGCGGTGAGGAACACCGAGTAGCGAGGTCGAGCTCCCGGTTCGGCAATCACCCGTTCGTAGTCATCGACGAGCCGCCGATACCAGACACCGGCCAGGCAGTCGGCGGTGACGACCACCTGGGCCGGAGAGGTCGGATCGGTGAAATGAGGGACAACGGCCTGGGTCCAAGCGTGGACCAGTGGATAGGTGGCGGCCGCGTCCCCGTTGTTCAGCCACAGGGTCTGCTGAGCATCTGTGTCGTAGTGAACCACCCGTTCCGACTGGCAGAACACCGCACCGCCTGCGGCTGTCGGCACGGCTGTGGCGTCGCACTCCACGATCTGTTGATCGCCGCCGAAATTGGTGACTTCGGGAAGTATCAGTTCGGGGAACACGAACCCCCAGAAGCGCTCCAAGCTCGCGATGGTGGCGGGGACGAGCGAGTCCAGCGATTGCTGGGTGGAAGCCGTTTCGACGTCGAAGGGCAACTCGACCAGGTCGGGAGGTCGAACGATGTAGTTCGAGCAACTGGCCACCCCACCATCCATGCCTTCGGAGAACGCGCGGAGCCGATCGAATCCGGACCCATGCGCTCCGGGCGTCATGGATGGCAGGCCGATCGGATCGGCGATCTGCAGGTTCGCGGCGATGGCTTGCTCCAGATCATCATCGGTCACGACAAGGCCGAGGGATCCACCCCTCGCGATGAGCGAACCGAGCCAAGCGCCGGCGAGGCAGTCGGCCTGCTGTTCGACCATGACAGTCGGCGGCGGCGAGTCGAACAGACCGAGCCGCTCTTGGACGGCATGGCCGTACTCGTGGGCGATCACCGTGGCCACCGCGACATCGCCCAACTGGGCATACAGGTCCAGGGAACAGGCCCTCGTCGTCGTAGCCGATGAAGTCGCTCTCTCGCAGTAGAGAGCGTTGTCGGCCGGAACCGGAAATCCGTGGCAGGTGGGCAGCTCCTCGGGGTTCGAGGGCCGATAGCCCACGACGTCTGCCAGCGGTTCGAACGGCGCACCGAACGCGGCCGGGAACTCGACCGCCCAGAAGTCCTCCAGATCCGACAGCAGCGGCCGGCACCACCTCCGCATAGGGGAGATCCTGGGTATCGGCGCTGACCGTCGTCGACGGTGCGACGGTCGAGGTTGCCGTTGTCGGCTCCAGACCGGCGGGGTCAGGAGCGTCGTCGTCCACGCAAGCCGGGGTGAGGGTCGAGAGCAGGACCAAGCCCGCAGCCAGCTTGACCACACGCTGTCTCACCGGACCAAGCAGGGGCACCAGCACCGGACGGTCCCGCTACTCGGTATCGGTCTGGAGCGTGAACATCGCCAGGCCCGGCGGCGACGTGGGATCCCACAGATCGACGTGGAGTGCCGGATCATCGAGCACTTGCGTGGTGGCTGTTGCGCACGTTGGATCGTCGCAGACGGTATAGGCCAAGAACGCGGGCTCCATTTCCGGTGCGCCGATCTCGTAGACGACGTACGCCCGTCGTCGCTTGTCACGCCAGTCGGGCCAAGGGCTGCCGCACCTGCGTAGCGACGGTGTTCGACAAGCGATCGACGATCGTGACGGTGAGTTACAGAAACGGTCGGCACAACTGACCATCGCCACCGAGAGCTGATCGAAGATCGTGTCCTCCACGATCGATGTCAGCAGGGGGACGTGGATGCCGCCGTCAGCGTCGACGGCGATGCCAAGCGGATGACCGTCATCCAGCTTCTTCCCATCGGCACTCGAACGTAGGTCGCCAGCACCCATGACGAACAGGTCGGATCTTCACAGGCGATGACCCTCGTCTCCTGCCGATCGCTGAAGTCTCGGTCCTGCACGAGCACTGGCGACCCGTCGGGCAGTAACGACCGCGTGGCCGAACAATCCGGCCTCGGCGGGAATGAACGACACTGACCGACACATCCGAGCAACGTGGATCAGAACAGCGAGCCAAACGAATTTCGGCGACTCCGGGGCCCAACTCTCTCCGAGGCGACCGTCGGTGCGCCGGCAGCGCCCACCAAGAGGTTGCCGCCCCACAAGCCAGTCATGCCCTCCCGGTCCAGGACCACGACCCGGTCCGAGAAACCACCGGCAGCCGACATCGTCAGGATCCGGACAGATATCAACAACTCGAGCGAGGCCAGATCGATCCGTTCCGGATCGGCACACTCTTCCAGGGGAGAAATTTCGATCCGGTTTGGAACGAGATCGCCAAGGAGCCGTCAGGCAGCAGGACGCTCGACCAGTGGTTGGCTCCTTCCATCACCACCTGGGGAGGTCACAGATGAACAGGTCACATCGGCACAGGAGTACACCACCGTCTGCGAATCCCACCCCTCACCGATGAGATGCTGGGTGAACCATTCGGCCATCACCAGAGGGCGACCGTCACTCCTCGTCAAGATGTCCGTGACCCGAACCTCCCCGCTCCAGGTCGACAGCACCATGGGCGGCAGCTTCTCCTTGTCGTCCAATCCTGACCACCTGAATCGGCTGCACTCCGCATCCAGGCAACGCATCAGGTTCACATCGACCAGTTCCGGCTCCTCGACCGGCGGATCAGGGAGGACGTAGGAGCCACCGCCGTCGTCGAGTCGATCGCCGCTAGTGTCGTGCTCGTGTCCGGAAGAACGGTTGTCGACGGTGACGTTTCCTGTCGAATCCATCGTCTCCGGTAGAACAGGGAACGGAGAAGAGAGCCAAGCACTGGAGCAGACCACTCAGAAGTCGTCGCATCACGGCCCTTTCTCGAACCCCGCCGACCCTGCAGCGAATCTGGACTTCCCTGTAGAGCAGAAAGACACCGTGCCGTGTGTCATCGTCCGGCCTGACGAGGAGGGCCGTGGTCGGTCACGGTGTCGCCGGACGTAGCGGGAGACGCCGGCGTCGGTGGCGATCCAGAGCATACCGTCCGGCGTGGCGGTGATGAGGGTGGTGGCGTTGGACACCAGGCCGTCATCGGTGGTGAGCGTGGTGGTCCCGCCAGTGGGGTCGATGCTGATCAACCCTCCGAACCCGGTGAGAAAGATGGTGTCGCCGACCAGGGCGGTTGTCGCGGTGACGTCGCCGACCAGAGCATCGAGTTCCACGCCGACGAACGGCGTGATCGTGTGCCCCTCGGTGATGGTGATCTCGCCGGTGAAGGTCTTGCCCGCAGTCCTCACCGTCGAAGGTGATGCCGCCGATGGGCTTCACATCCCCAATGGCCGGTTCGGCGAGACCGGGAGCGCAACGTCGGATGTCGCCAAGGATGAGGAACGCGTAGCTGCTGTTGCTGGCGACCTGCGTTGCGACAGACCGGCGAGTTCGCTGTCCGGGTCACCAACGACAGCATCGAACGGGTTCTCTGTATCGGGTTCAGGTTCGCCATCAGCCGGGCGTGGATGCTGAAGTCTTCACGGCCTCCTGCTTCTGGAAAGGACGGCGTCCGCCCAGTCGAGCAGCACGCGTGACGTCGCTGTCGAGGAAGAGTCGTTGGCAGTCCAGGCCGAAGAAGAAGTGGTCGGGGATGGCAACGTCGGTCCAGGACTCACCATCAAACTGGAGATCGCGTAGGAACCCAGGAAGAGGGGCGGATCAAGTTCTGAGACGATCTCCGAGAGCGTGGCGATGCCTACCGTCCACAGGGTGCCGTCTGGGTCGACCCTGGCGTCGTATGTCGATCGCTCACCGAGCGACGGGGCGCTCGCCTGTTCCGAAGTCCACTCGGTTCCGTCGAAGTGCCAAAGACCGGTCGGCCCGAAGTTGATGTCGTTCGCGCCGCACTCGGCGAATGCCTCGAGACCGACGATCCACGCGGTGCCGTCGGGGCCGGCACGCAGCCGCGGTGATCCGGCGAGTTCGACGGGCGGCTCGACCGATGTCCAACCGTCGTCGCCGTACCGGGCGAGGGCCAGGCTGATCGGGGTGCCCCGCTCGTCTCGGTCGAGAGCGATCAGCGCCCACGTCGTGCCGTCGGAGTGGACATCGACGGAGACCACGTCATCTCCGGGCAGTCCATCACTGGTCGTGAAGCTGGTCCAGCCCGGTTCGAGGGCCGGTTCGGTCGCGTCGGTCGTCGGCGGAGCAGTGGTGGGCGCATCGGTGGCCTCCGGTGCCGTCGTGGGCGACGACGGTGCGGTTTGTTCCGTTGTCGTGGCGGCATCGGTGGCCGAATCGGAGTCCCCATCATCACCGCCGCTGCAAGCCCCGATCAGGAGCGTCGAGGCCATTGCCAGACCGAACGCACGAGAACACTGGCGGCGGGTCATACCCTGAATCTTGCGGCGGATGATCTCGGTCGATAGTGCCTTTCGTCCCACGCCAGGCTGTTGCGGATTCGTCAGGACCGTCGGAGAAACCGTCGGCGAAGGCATTGGTGGAAGTCCTCCCACGAGCCTCACTCGGCTCACATGCGACGGACTTCGCGAATCAGCGGCCCAATGACGTAGTGCTCTGTCCGGGATCGCAAGAGCGGGCGGACGATGAGGTTCGAACCGAGCTGGAAGGACGAATCGATGTCGCTTCGGTGGTGGTTGATGATTGCTGCGCTCATGGTGGCGTCGGCCTGCGGCAATGGAAGCGACGGGGGCGACGATGCGGCCCCGAGTCCGGCGGCGACCGAGGTCGTTGCTGAGGACCAGCCCGTTCCGTCCACGGAGGAGCAGACAACCTCGACGCCCGTCCCGACGTCGGTGCCGACGTCGGCGGCTGAGATCGTGTTGCCGATCACCGGCTGGAAAGCGGTCGTCAACGGGACGAACCTGTGGGTCACCGAGATCATCGTCGTCGACGGTGAGTTCTTCGCGCCGGCAATGAGACCGGCCGCCTGGTACCGGAACCGCGTTCGGGGGTGTGGCGGTCGACCGACGGAGTCACGTGGGTCGAGAGCTTGGTCTTCGCTTTGACCATCGATTCCGGTGAACCGAGGGTCGACGTCGGAGACCTGACCGTGGTCGACGGGCGCATCATGGCGTTGGCGAAACGATACCGACGGGATGGATTGGCCGCGAGCCGACGACAAGGAGCTCGTCGAATTCAGTTCCGACGACGGCGGGATCTCGTGGTCCGAGACGGTTGTCCACTCATGGGGCGCAGCGAACTACCGGGAGCTGGCCATTCCACCGACATTCGCGTACGGCGATCCCGATGTGGTGTTCGCGGTGGAAGGTAGCGCTGGAGACTACGGCGGCGGTGATGACACGATCACGGGGTCGATGGTGTGGATCCGTACCAGCGACGGTTGGGACTTCATCGATCCCACAGAGTCCGGCCTGGTGTGGGTGTGGGCCATGGCGGCAACCGAGGACGGCTTCGTGGCGTTGGCCGACATCCGAGAACCCGTGGAGGGTTTCGCCGACTGTCAGACCCAGGCCTTGTGGACGTCGCCCGACGCCGCGCTCGTGGACCCGGGTATGGACCAACGATCGAGACTGCGAGTGGTTCAGCATCAACCAGTTGATCACGGTCGACGGAGATCTCCTCGCCGTTGGCAACTCGAACGATGTCATCGTCATCTCGCTGGACGGGGAGGATGGTGACGTCGAACCGCTGGATGCCCCGGTTCGCGTCTTCCGCATCACCGATCAGGCCATCGAGGATCGCCCGATCGAACCAGCCGCTTTCGCCGACATGTTCCTGACCGACGTCGAGATCAACGACGGCGTCATCATTGCCATTGGCTGTGCCTTCGACTTCCGTGAATCCCACATCTGGCTCTCGGTCGATGCCGAGACCTGGACCCTTGCTGACATTCCGGCCGACGAGTTGACCGACAAGGAACTCTTCCAGGTCGCAATGAACGGTGACAACGTCATCGTTCTCGGCATGGAAATCACCCCAGCCGGCCCCGGGGAGTTCGTCACCTGGAGCTCGACGATGCGATGAGGGCATGGCGTGATCAACAATCAGGGAAGGACGAAGCGGCTTGCAGGCATGGAGTGGTTGCACCGGCTGCGACTCAGCGTCACGAGCTGGACGCCGAAGGCGAGTATTCGCTGGTCGGCGGCACAGGGTGTCACTGCCTGGACGGCCGGGGAGGATCTTCGACATCTTCAAATCTTCGCTCGATCGGTCATCGAACTGGCGGTTTCGGGTCGACGAGGCCCTCGAGTGCCGATGCGATCTCGGCGATATCGGGCTGGTTTGCGGCGACATTCATGACAAGTTCGTAGACGGCTCCATTTCCGGCTGCGACGACGCTGTGGTCGTTGAGCTCGAGGAACACGGCCGTTGCGAGCCAGCCGAGGCGTTTGTTGCCATCGATGAGCGCGTGATTCCCAACGATGGACTGCAGGAGGGAGGCGGCCTTGGTCCAGATGCCGGGATAGGCGTCCACGCCGAATGCGGTTGTTCGTGGCCGCGCCGCCGCCGACCCCAGCAAGCCAATATCACGTATCGGCGCTGGGTCCCCGAGCAGGGCGGTGGCGAGCACGAGGAGGTCGTCGAGGTCGAGATACTCGACCTCGGGCCGTTCGGTCATTCGCCGAGCCGGCGGAGAGCCTCATCGTGGTGGAGAAGGATCTTGGCTGCAGCGTCAACGACCCGGTCGCGATGGTCGCCGCGGTTGACGAATTCTCGGACGGCTCGGCGTGCTGCTTCTTGAAGGGAGATGCCTTCCAGTTCAGCACGTTCGCGGAGTGCCGCTTGTTCATCGTCGGTGAGTCGTAGGGTCATCGCCATTCAAGAATGGTATCACTTTGATACCTGCGGTGGCGGACTTGATTTGCTTCCCCGGTCGCCAGTGAGCTGCTGTTCAGAGCCTGGCGGGACCGGTCGAACCGTTGGATTCGATCCGCTCTCGGCGAGCGCCGGCGAGAGCGTCGCGGATTCGGAAACCGCCGGACATCTTTGCCGCCGCCAGGATCCCGACGGCGAGCTGGAATGCCACGATTGTCACTTCCATCCCGGCGCTGAACGCGAGGATGGTCGAGGGCGGAGCCTCTCCGGCGAGAAGGACGACGATGAGTGCTTGTTTTGGCCCGACTCCACCAGGTGTCACGAGCAGAACTGTGCCGAGGCCCTGGACCAGGACGACGATCAGAGCGCTCGGCACGCTCGGCTCGATGCGAAAGGCGTCCAGGAAGAACCATGCCGTGATCACTCGAGCGATCCATGCGCCGGCCTGGTACGTGACGACAGACCGTCCATACGCTCGCGGGCTCCGCAGGATACGAATCCCGTCCTCGATCTGATGCCATCTCCTCTTCAGGCGGGCGCGGTGAATCACCGCCAGTACCACGACGACGCCGGCCAGCAGGATGATCGCGCTCGCAGCCACGGAGGGGTGTCGGGCTGCCCAGGAGATCTCGAACGCCGCCTGGCCGGGTAGCTCGGGGGCGGAGGGGAGCCGCTCCGTCTGCCAGGCCCAGATCATCAGGAGCAGTGCCATTGCTGCGTTGAAGAGGGTTTCGGCTATCAGTGACGAGGCCAGCATCGGGTAGTTGGTGCGAGGGAGGCGTCTGTGGATGAGGAAGAGCTTCAGGGCATCTCCGCCACGTGCGGGTACGACACCGTTGAGCCCGACCCCGGCCAGAAGACCACCGGTGACTGCGCCGAGCGGAGTTTCGGCACCGCCCGATCCAGTTCTGATGATGTTGCGCCAGGCAACGGATCGAAGCAGCAGGCCCAAAAGGTGAAATGCGAGGGCAACAGCAACCAACGCGAGATCGACCGAACCAAGCGCTTCGCCGAAAGCCACCACCGCCTCCCAGAAAGACGACAGGGAGTCCACGTCGGGGGAGAGTAGTGCATCCTCTCCGGGTGACCCCCGGACCGCCCGGTCTCGTCGGGCCGCCCATCCCTTTCAGGCCGCTGGCATTGCGCCTTTGTTGAGGGATAGGACGGTGATCCAGTTGGGGAACGGCGCCCCGACCGAGGTGGCCGAAGCCGCCGGTTGGTTCGCTGATCAGGGTGCGGCGTATCTCGACGGTTCGATCATGACGTTTCCGGATGCTGTCGGGTCGGCCGAGTGCCAAGTGTTGGTGTCTGGGGACCCGGCTGCCATGCAGAGCAGGTGGTCGTGGAGGTCATCTGATTTTGTGGTGGCTGCTCGCATCCTGCATGGCAGGATGGGCGGCATCGTGACCGAGACCTCAAATGGCACCGTGATCGGCTACGCCGAGTTCGGAATCTGGTACGACACCTACCGAGTGGCTGTCCTGGAGCCGGCGCTGGACGCGGCTTCGGTGTCACTCGAGAACGCCCTTGCCCAGCTGCTCAGTGATCGAGACCGCGCACGAATACGCAGCACCAGTGGTCGGGTGAAATCCAAGAGCCGTACGTGGCGCAAGATAAACCAGCCCCGCTACGAGGGTCGGGTCTCGACCGTCGACGACATCCCGGGTGTCGTCGACGACCTGGTGGGTCTGAGGGTGACATGCATCAACGTCCGCGACATCGACATGGTTCAGACCGCGCTCGATTCCCTGCCTCGAGTGTCGGGGGACGGACTGTGGCTCGATCCGTTGTCGGAACGCGACTACGTCTCTGAACCGAAAGAGTCCGGCTATCGAGGTTGGCACGTGAACCTCGGCATAGCGGTCGACGACGTTCCGGTCTCGTGCGAGCTCCAGGTTCGCACGCTGCTGCAAGACAGCTGGGGCGAGCTGACCCACATCGACACCTACAGCAAGGACGGAGAGCTGCCCCCTCTCGTCGACGTGCTCAGCACCCGAATGGCTGACCTCCTTTCCATCTTGGACGACATCGCCGAGGACCTCCGTACCGAACTCGACCGCATCGATCAGGAGATCGTCTCGGAGTCAGACGACCGAGGTCTGGTAGCCGAGGATGCCTTGGCCGGTCAGGCCGCAGACGCTGCCGAGTTGCTGCGGAGTCGTTGGAGATCCCTCGACCGCCCAACTGATCTTGCCGCGCTGGCTTGGGCGCTTCAACGCGAGTTCGGGGCCGAGGTGAGTGACGACTGGTTCGGCCAGGGCAGCTTCAAGCGGTTCTTGCGCCACGCAGTTCCCGATGGCGAAATCAGCACTGGCCGCCAGGCCTACCTTCTGCCCATTGTCGCCAGCGATGCACAGAAGGGGGCAGCCGAGTCACAGACAGACGGCGACAACGGCCCCGACGGTGACGGGACCGACGGCTCCGCAGCTCCGGGCGCCGCTCGCCAATTGAGGCGCATCGAGCCGGAGTTTCCGCTCCTGGAATCGGCGGCATGGCCGGTTCTCTTCGAGTACCTGGCAGAGGCATGGCGACGAGCCAAGCCGGCCAACTCCGACACGACGACCGTGAACCGCCTCACACGGTCGGCCAGAGACATGTCTCGCTCCGCTGGCTCGTCGTTCTCGCGACGCAATCTGGAATACGTGGTGAAGGCGCTCCTGGCATCGGAAGACACCTGGTCGCGCGGCACTGCGCAAACGATCGCCGGATCGGATCTCGCTCGGACCTTTGCTGACCAAACCATCCAGCGCATGCTCGAACTCCGGATCCTCGATGATGCGTCGTCGAAGGCTGCCACTCGCGTCGGGCGTTGGATCATCGGGGCTGAGTCGAGATGATTCTCATCGCAGCGACTGCGAGCCCTGGACGCTGACCTATTCTCTGCCGATGGGACTGATCAGCGAACTCCACTATGAGGTGAAGGACGCAAATGTCATGCAGCGCTTCACTCAGAGCGTGGCATCCAGCGGACCCGGTTCATGGGTCTTCCAACGCACCCTGTACCCGATCGACAAGCAGCTGTATCGCCTGACAAAGGGCCGACTGACAGTCCCGGGTTTGATGGCCGGGCTGCCGGTCATCATGCTGACCACCACCGGCGCCAAGACGGGCAAGGACCGGACGATGCCGCTGGTGGGTATTCCGATGGGTGACGACATGGCGATCATCGGGTCGAACTACGGCCAGGAGTCGACACCGGGGTGGGTGTACAACCTGCGGGCCAAGCCCGAGGCCACGGTTGCGCACGGCTCGGATTCGGTCGAGGTGATTGCCCGCTCGGCAACCGAGGCGGAGACCGAGCGGGCGTTCGAGGCCGGAACTGCCTTCTATGGCGGCTTCTCGAAATACCGCGAGCGTGCATCTCACCGGGAGATCGAGGTCTTTGTTCTGGAACCTCGATTGCCGTAAGAGGCACAGTGAAGTCCGGGTTGAGGCGTCGTAAGCCGGGCTGAAGTTCGCTGATCGACCTTGTCGGCATGACAAACGAACAGACACATGCTGGCTCCGCGACCAAGACGGCTCTCCGGGAGGCGCCGCCAATCACCTCGAAGCCATCCATCGGGCCCCGTCGGCCCCGCAACAGGCGGAGGTGGATCGAGGTCGCAGCAGGGGCAGCCGTTGCAGCCGTTGCAGCAGCGGCGGTCGTCACCGTCTCGAACGGCGGTGATGATCCGGCCGACGCGGTCCCACCTTCCACCGTGCAGATCGATGTTGCGGTGGTGGAGCGTGATGCTGAGGCGCCTCCGGAGGTGCGGCGCCCGGCGTATCTCATCATCCAGGATGAGATCGATGCTGCCGTAGCGGAGCGCAAGGCACGGGAAGCCGAATCCACCTCCGGGTAGCTCGTGCGGCCGAGCCACACCTGGCAGGCCGGCGGGCCACCGGCGTTCTCGCCGGCTTATGTTGCTCCTAAGTCAGACGTGAGAGTCTGTTGATCGGCGGCCCATCGGGGTCGCCGGTCGGAGGGACCGTCTGATGGAGTTTCGGGTGCTGGGCAAGCTCGAGGTCCTCTGTGACGGTGTCCCAGTCGACCTCGGCGCCTTCCGCCAGCGGTCGCTCCTCGGATTGCTGCTGACGGCTCCGAACTCGGTGTTGCCCACAGACCAGATCATCGACGAACTCTGGGGCGAGCAGGCTGCCGGCGACAAGCAGAACGCACTGTGGGTGTACGTGTCGGGGCTGCGCAAGGCGTTGGAGCCGGACCGCCAGAAGCGCACCGACGGCACCGTCCTGTTGACGAGGGCGCCCGGCTATCTCGTCGAGGTCGATCCCGAGTCGCTCGATTCGTCGCAGTTCGAACGCCTGGTTGCCGAGGGCCGCTCCCTGGCCGAGACCGACCCGGCGGCAGCGTCACTGGTTCTCAGCGAGGGCCTGGCGCTGTGGCGAGGGCGTGCGTTCGAGGACTTCACCTACGAGCCGTTCGCTCAGCCGGAGATCGCCAGACTCGAGGAGCTTCGAATCGAGGCAGTCAGTGCCCGAATTCAAGCGGACCTCGACTGCGGCAGGTCACGCGAGCTGGTTTCCGAGCTCGAGTCCTTGGTTCGCGAGCATCCGCTCGCGCGAGGAACTGACCGGCCAATGGATGCTGGCCCTCTACCGATCAGGGCGGCAGGCCGATGCGCTGCGAGCCTTCCAACTACTCAAGTCTCGACTTGTCGAAGAGCTCGGCATCGACCCGTCATTGCGACTGCGACGGCTGCACGATCAAATGGTGGCCGGCGATGTTGCGCTCGAGCCGCCTCGAGTGGCCGAGACCAATGCCGGTGCGTCACCGGGCTTGGCTGTCCGGGGATACGAGCTGCGTGAGCAGATCGGCGAGGGTGCGTTCGGCGTGGCGTACCGGGCGTACCAACCCGCCGTCGGGCGCGAGGTCGCGATCAAGGTCATCCGGCCCGAACTGGCCAACGATCCGAACTTCATCCGGCGCTTCGAGGCCGAGGCACAACTCGTCGCCCGGCTCGAGCATCCGCACATCGTTCCGCTCTACGACTATTGGCGCGAACCCGATGCGGCCTACCTCGTGATGCGGTTGATGAAGGGTGGCAGCCTCGCCGACGTGCTGGTCGACAGCGCCCTCGACGGTCGGCAGGCCGCGTCTGTGGTCGGTCAACTCGGCAGCGCACTGCAGACCGCTCACCGCGCAGGCGTGGTTCACCGCGACATCAAGCCGGCCAACATCCTCATCGACGACGACGGCAACGCGTACCTGTCCGACTTCGGGATCGCGGTCGGCCCGGATGGTGCACCCTCCGACGATGGATCGGGGACGTCGACCCTGAGCCCTCCGTACGCGTCACCAGAACAACTGCATCGCGGCAAGGTCACCGGGTCATCCGACATCTACAGCCTCGGCGTGGTCGTGGCTCAGGTACTGACCGGGCTGCGGGGCGAGATCGGCCAGATTCGGGGTGCACTGGCACCGCCGGTGCTCCGCGTGATCAATCGGGCGACGGCGGACGACGCAGACCGTCGGTACGCGCATGCCTCGGAGTTTGTCGCCGAGTTCTGCGAGGCTCTGGGCGAGGTCGGCGAAGCCCGACCCGTTGCCGCCATCGAACTCGACAACCCCTACAAGGGACTCCGCTCGTTCGACGCAGGCGACTCGTCCGACTTCCACGGTCGCGATCGTCTGATCGATCGTCTGATCGCCAGCCTCGGTGCCCCGGGTGTCCGCGGTCGGTTCGTGGCCGTGGTCGGTCCGAGCGGCAGCGGCAAATCGAGCGTCGTCAAGGCGGGCCTGCTTCCCTCCCTCCGGAGCGGGGCCTTGCCGCAGTCGGATCGTTGGTTCACCGTCGAGATGACACCGGCACCGCACCCCTTCGAGTCACTCGAGGAAGCACTGCTCGGGGTTGCCGTCGACCCACCGACCTCGCTCCTCGAGCAACTCGTCGGCGACTCCGGTCTGCACAAGGCCGTTCTGCGAGTGCTACCCGCCGACGGCTCACAGTTGCTCCTCGTGATCGACCAGTTCGAGGAGCTGTTCACCCAGGTTGCGCCCGGTGTCGCCACGCATTTCCTCGACACCCTCGTGCAGGCGATCACCGACGAGCACAGCCGGGTCCGGGTCGTCGTCACACTCCGCGCCGACTTCTACGACCGACCGTTGCAGCACCGCGGGATCGGCGAGCTGCTACACGCCGGGACACAGATCGTCACGCCGATGACACCGGGCGAGCTCGAGCGGGCGATCGCCGGTCCCGCCGAGCCGCTCGGTGTGACGTTCGAGCCGGCTCTGGTGGGGGAGCTGGTGCGAGACATCGTCGACCGCGCCGGGGCCCTGCCGCTGCTGCAGTACACCCTGACCGAGCTGTTCGAGCGCCGCCAGGGGGCGCGGATCACCAGCGCTGCCTACCACGAGCTCGGGGGAATGTCTGGCGCGCTCGTGAAGCGAGCCGAAGGCTTGCTGGCCGGGCTCGGCGCCGAGGCCCACGATGCAGCGCGGCAGATCTTCCTCCGGCTCGTGACGTTGGGTGACGGCGCCGACGACACCAGACGCCGGGTACTGCAAACCGAGCTCGAGCAGCTGACCGTCGACCGGGCGATGTTGCACGCCGTGCTCGACGCCTTCGGTCGCCATCGGCTGCTCAGCTTCGACCGGGATCCGATCACGCGAAGCCCCACCGTCGAGATCTCGCACGAGGCGCTTCTGACCGAATGGACGCGCCTGCGGGAGTGGATCGACAACGCCCGGCACGACGTCCGCAACCAGCGCCGCCTCGCCGATGCGATGCGGGAGTGGATCGCGGCAGACCGTGCAACGGGCTACCTGTTGCGAGGTGGGCGCCTCGATCAGCTTCACGGCTGGGCCACGATGACAACGCTCCCGCTGTCGAAACCCGAGCGGGAGTTCCTCGACTCCAGCGTCGCCGAAGCAGCACGGGTGGCGGCGGAGCTTCGCGAACGGGAAGAGCGCGCCGTCGTGGCCGAGCGGCGTGAGCGTCAGCGTGCCCACCAGCTCGTCGCCCTCGGTCTCGTCGCCGCATTGGTCGCGACGCTCGCGGTGTTCGGCGTTGCCCAATGGCGATTTGCGGAGGCAGCAAAGGGTGACGTCGACGCTCTGCTCACTGTGTCCGAGCTGGTGACCGCGTCGGAGATCGCCTACGCAGGTGGCGATATGGAGCTTGCGCTCCTCTACGCCGTTCAAGCGGTGAGGGAGACGGTCGACCTCGGGTTCGCCGACGAGGACGCGATCGACGCAGTGCACTTTGCGCTCCAACAGCTCAGCGTCCAGTTCGACGTCGCGCCCGAGACCGAGGTGGCGATTCGCTCCGGTCCGCAGGGCTTGGCCGGTGTCTACGCGCTTGCGCCGGCGGAGTTGGTCATGTTCGCCGACGCTGCGGTCGATCGTCGCCTGACCGACGACGAGTGTGAGGCGGTCTACTCTGCTCCATGTCCGGAGTTGCCAGTCATCCCGGACGACTTGCCGCTGCGTAACGGCATCGCATCGTACGGAGTGACCCAGCCGGGCCCCTGGCGCTCGCCGGAACGAGGGTCACGGTCGCGGCCGCCTCGCTGCGGGCCGAACCCGGCCTCGCTCGACAGTTCGACGACTTCACGGAACGGACGGGGATCGCGGTCGAGGTGGTGTCGAACACGGGCGAGGGTCTCACTGCGATTGCCTCGGGCGATCTCGATCTGCCGGACACGATCTTCTGGGGCGGCCCCATTCCGCCCTGGGCCGAGGACCGAGCGATGGATCTCGGTCAGTTCATCGATCACGAGACACTGCGAGCCGACTTCGGTGACTACGCGCTCAACATCCCGGTCGACTCGGCGGCGTCCGATCTCGGGCTGCCGAACGAGGTGGCCTTTGGTATCCCGGTCGATGTCGACCTCAAGGGCCTCGTGTTCTTTCCGAAAGCCGCCTTCGAAACCGCCGGATACGAGGTGCCCGAGACTTGGGACGACCTCATGGCGCTCTCGCAACGGATCGTCGACGACGGGCGCTCGCCATGGTGTGTCGCCTTCGAATCCGGTTTTCCGTTCAACGGATGGCCGGGGACCGATCTGATCGAAGCGCTCGTCTTGCGGACCGGTGGGGTCGACGTCTACGACGCCTGGGCTGATGGCCAGGTCGGTTTCACCGACCCGGCCGTCGTCGCTGCGGCTCAGCTCGCCGACTCGATGATCTTCACCCCCGGCTTTGTTCGTGTCGGGCCAGAAGCGATCAGCAACGAGAGCTTCACCGAGCAGATGTTCAACCTGCTCCAGCGAGACCGATTGTCCGGTGAACCCGACCCGGGTTGCTGGCTCTTCTTGCAGGGCGATTTCATGCTCGGTGCGCTGCCACCCGAGTCGATCATCGGGGAGGATGTCGACTACTTCATGCTTCCTCCGCTCGAGCAGGGCGGCCCGGTGCCGGTGATCGGATCCGTCACATCGACGGTGGGCCTCGTGGACAGGCCCGAGGTCAGGAGATTCCTCGAGTACATGGCGAGCCCGGACTGGGGGTCGGTGTGGGCGGCAGAACCGGGCAACGGGTTCATCCCGCTGAACCAGCGATTCGACCAGTCACAGTTCGTCGCTACCGAGGACCCGTCGGTCGGCGTCCAGGTCCGGTTGATCACCGACGCCCAGCAGGCGCTCGCTTCCGACAACTTCCTGCTCGATGCATCCGACATGATGCCGCCCGCAATCGGTGGCTGGCTGGCAGAAGAACCCTTCCAGGGGGCGTTCTATGCCGGCATGATCGACTGGGTCGACGGGGTGAGGACGATCGACCAAGTCCTTTTCGACATCGACGCCGCCTGGACCGAGATCGAGACCGAGGGCGGGGGCTAGTTGGTCCAACGTGCTGCTGGCGAGAGCCGACAACGCTGAAGGCGAGCCTCGTCTCGATGCCCGTCACTCCATGTACTGAGCCTGGAATGTGTGCCGTGCGATCTTCATCACGCCGTCGTCATCGACGACGACCATGAACGTCGACAGGCCATCGATGCCCTCGGGGGGATACATGTCCGACTCGAGATGCGTGGCTCGCGCCACGTACCAAGGGCCGTCGCCGGTCCCGATCGGTTCACCAATCCACTCGGAGTGCCAATCGTGCGTGATGGCGTCTCCGACTGTGGCGGCCTGGCTCGCCTGCGTCCAGTCGCCGTATCGCTCGGTGTGCATGATGTAGTCGCCGGTCGTCATCTCGACAAAGGCGGCTCCGTCATAGGTGTTCCATGCGTCGTTGTAGTCGTCGATGGTCTGGATCACATCGGCCGGTACTCCAGGGTCCGAGTTGCGGCTGATGTTCAACGCCCATCCTCCGAGCGCAGCGACCGCGAGGGCAACCACGCACACGGTGACGATCAATCCGGTCGGACGGTTCCACGAAGCCTCTTCCTGTGCGGGCACGTCACTTTCGACAGCGGCCATTGGATTCGCCTCCTCATAGGTGTCTCTCCACCCTCACTTTTCGCGCAACCGAATCGATCTCCCCAGAGGATTAGGTCCGCTGTGTCGAGCGAACTCGACCGATGGCCGGTCAAGTGCCTTACTGCTCTGGCCAAGTGCGGCCGTGGTTGAAACGCTCGGGTCATGTTCACCTCCGGCGCAACGATCTGGTTGTGCGTCGCCGTCGCTGCCTTGGTGCTGTCAGCGAAGCCGTCAGTCGGTCGCGCCTTGCTGATCGTTGTGCCGCACCGCTCTACTGGGTCGCGTTCGTGGCCGCAGCGGCAGCCGGCGCTGCGCCGCTCATCGCTCCTGCGATGAACGTCGATGAGGAGCCGTCCACGTTCTCGGCCGAGCGCGCACGTGCGCACATCAACCAGGTCGCCGGGCAGCCGCATCCGATGGGGAGCGTCGCCGCCGAAGACGTTCGCAACTACATCGCGGCGCAGCTTCGCGATCTCGGTCTCGAACCGGAGTTCCAGACCCTGACTGCTCCCGACTACTACGGCGGTCCGGGTCAGACGGTGCCGGTCGTCAACGTCATCGCCAGAATCGAGGGCACAGCATCAACCGGATCGGTGGCGTTGGTAGGGCACTACGACACGGTTCCGGAAACGCCTGGAGCCAATGACAACTCGTCAGGCGTGGCCATTCTCCTCGAGACAGCGCGTGTTCTGCAGTCGGAACCGGCACTGCGCAACGACGTGATCCTCGTGTTCACCGATGGCGAAGAGCCGGCGCCCAAGTTCGGATCCACACCGTTCGTCGCTGAGTACAGGTTGACCGACGAGATCCGCTTCGTGGTGAACCTGGAAGCGATCGGAACGTCTGGCCCGTCGATGCTCACCGAGACGAACGGTCCTCAGAGCTGGGTCATCGACCACTACGCCACTTCCTCTCCGCAGCCGGTTGCCTTTTCGTTCCTGACGGCCACGATGGCGTTGCTCGGCGGTTCGAATACCGACTTCGCGCCGTTCCGTGACGCTGGTGTCCCTGGGGTCGAGTTCGTGTACGCCCGCGGTTCTTCCGTCTATCACACCGCTGCCGACTCGCCAGACTCGGTGAGCATCCGAAGTCTGCATTCGCACGGTGTCAACACGCTTGGCTTCGTTCGCCACATGGCGGGCGAAGACCTCGCCGATCCCGGTGGTGACGACGTGGCCTTCTTCACGATTGGTCGCTATCACCTCGTCCGCTACCCGGCGTGGTGGGCTGTTCCCATTGTTGGTTTGGCCGGCCTCGCCATCTTCGTTGCAGTCCAACGGCGTAAGACGTGGTCGGCGATGGTTCGCGATGGCGCTTCAGCCTTTCTCATCGCAGTGCTTTCGATGATCGCGGCAACGGTGCTCTGGATGTTCCTCGCAGGGTGGCGAAACAGGATGGGCATCGTCGAGAGCTACGCATATCTGTGTGGCTTGGGATCCCTCACCGTGCTGGTGATGTTCGTGCCGATGGCTTCGAAGCCGCCCATCGGTCCGCGGCTTGCGCCGGAGGGCGTCGTCTTCGTGTGGTGGATCCTCGGGCTTCTCACCGCGCTGACTGTTCCGGGAGTGAGCTATCTCTTTGTGTTGCCGGCCTTCGCCGGCGCTACGACGTTGGCGGTCGAGGCCTACGCACCATCTCGGTGGGGGCACGTAGCGGCGTCGATCGTTCCGGTCGGACTTGCGATCGTGCTCTTGTTGCCGGCAATCGACACGTTCTTCCAGTTCGCTCAGCCCCGCCCAGGGAACCTCGACTCGGAGATCTTGTGGACCATCGCGGTTCCCGTTCTTCTGACGGTTCTTGTTGCCCAACTGGCCCTCAGCTTCAGACCGAGATCGCCAACGCTCTGATGCGGTGGCGTCTGGAACGAGAGGGACACGCCGCAGGGGCTTAGTCCTCTGCCCACAATCAGCGGTTCGCCACACGCTGCGGTCATGGGGCGCCGTCGTCTACTCAACTGGTGGATTGTCGGGGTGTCGTGCGTCGTCGTGCCCGCATCATGCGGAGGGAGCGACCAGACGGCGACCGACGAGCCCTTGGTGCGAGCCATCGCTGACGACGTTCATCTCGATCCGGACGCCCCGTTTGCAACCGAGGCGGAAGCGGAGTGTTTCGCTGTCGAGCTGGTCGGGCTCGTCGGCGGCGATCGGTTGGCCGAGCTCGGTTTCTCCGTCGAGGACATCCCAGATGAGTTCCAGGTCGCATGGAGTCCCGACGAGGTCGACATCATCATTTCCAGTATCGAGTCGTGCGTCGATGTCCCAGAGGCGGCCCGGGCTGGCCTGCCGGCCGAGCTGAGCGACGCCGAAAAGGACTGCATACTCGACGAGCTGGGCGATGGCTTCTATCTCGACACTCTGCGGGCTCAGTTCGAGGCAGGTGCCAACCAGGAGATGCTGGCCGCCGTTCAAGAGAATCTCGGTACTCGGGCAATCGCTGCCTTTCGTTCTTGCGGTGAACCTGGCCTTGTCGTCGGTCCAGAGCCGGCGGGTTCGACAACGGTGGCCGAACTGGGCGCCACGGGTGTGATCGTGTTCGAGTCCGATCGCGACGGCAATCCCGAGGTCTACACCCTCGACATCGCCACCGGAGAGGTGCGGCGTTTGACCGATCATCCCGCTTTCGACAACGCCGCTGACTGGTCACCGGATGGGACCCGCATCGTCTTCCAGTCGCTGCGAGACGGCGAGTGGGGTGTTCATGTGATGAACGCCGATGGCAGCGAGGTCCGTCAACTGGCCGGCGATGCCGGCTTCCCCCGCTGGTCTCCTGATGGATTACGCATTGTGTTTGTCGCCGGCGATGGGCCGGACATTCATGTCATGGACCCCGATGGCGGCAACGTCGTGCAGCTCACGACTGATCCGAGCTTCGATTCGTTCCCGGACTGGTCGCCTGACGGTGCTCGGATCGTCTTCCAGTCGGCGCGCACCGGAGGCGACGAGGCGTGGCTCATGGATGCTGACGGTGGCAACCTCGCTCAGCTGCCGACGCCGCTCTTCGGCGGTGGCCCGACATGGTCTCCCGATGGGACCCGGTTTGCCTTCCATTCCGATCGAGGTGGAAATGTCGACGTCTACGTGGCTGATGTGGACGGCTCGAGCGTCACCCGCATGACCACCGACCCGGGAGTCGATGTGTACCCCGACTGGTCTCCGGACGGGGCGTTCCTGACATTCACCTCGGACCGCGACGGCGACTTCGACCTCTACCTGATGACCTCCGACGGCAGCAGCGTTGCACCCTTGACTGACAACTCCGACCGAGACTTCGGTGCAAGCTGGGAGCCGCCGAGCTGAGACCGGCAGCTCGTCAGCGCTCGAGGACGAGGCGTGCGATCCACGAGGGGCTGAGCCGAGGTCGAGGCGAAGGCTCGAACTCACGACGCAAGCTGTGCGGCCGAGGCTCTTCGCATGTCGACCGAGGCGTTCGCGACCGCTCCGCAGACTCGCGCCGAAGATCTACGCACGAGCGTCGACGAGCAGATTCACGCCTTCTTCGTAGCGAGTAGCCACGTCGCACCGATCGGCAACGTGGTCGCCGGAGTCGTCGCGCTGTCGCTGCTCTGGAATCACGTTCCCCATCTTCAACTCTGGACCTGGTTCGGTGTCTTGGCCGTTCTGGCTGCCCGTCAGGCGCTCTCCGCGCTGAATCCGGAGGAGGCGATCGCTCAACTCGAAACGCCCGGACAATGGCTGGACACCAGTTTCCTCGCCGGAGTTGTGTGGGGCATCTTGCCGTGGTTGGACATCGGCGCCTTCAGCACCGACGAGGTCTACCGCTGGATCTGCCTCGCGCTCGCCTTCGCGATCGGCGCAGGTGCGATGGGCGGGCTCTCCGTTCTGATGGGCATCGCGTTGCGAGTCCAGGTGCCGCTCTACTCGTTGATCGCTGCAGCCTTCCTCGCAACAGGCAACCTCGCGGTGGCCGCCGGCGTTCTGGTGTATCTGGCCCTGATGGCGAGCGACCTCCGCGGTACGAGCCGCAATCTCCGCCGACTCATGGCAATCCGAGTCGAGGCGGCCGACCTCGCCGCCGATGCCCAGACCGAGGCCCGGCGCGACCCCCTCACCGGATTGCTGAATCGAGCCGGCGCGTTCGAGGGCATCGAACGTCACCGGGATGGGCAGCCGTTCGTGGTGATGTTCGTCGACCTCGACCATTTCAAGGAGGTCAACGACCGCCTCGGTCACGAGGCCGGCGATCACGTGCTGGTCGAGACGGCCCACCGTCTTCGAGGCGCCATGCGTCCCGAAGACGTGGTGGCACGGCTGGGTGGCGACGAGTTCCTCATCGTCTTCGAGCGGGGCGACGGCGATCTCGACGCAATCAGCCGTCGCGTGCTCGCCGAGGTGGAACGCCCGGTCAGCATCGACGGAGACGAGGCAACGATCTCAGCCTCGATCGGCGTCACCGTGGTCGACGAGCCCGAGTGGACGACCGCGAAGCTTCTTCGCCAGGCTGACCACGCGCTCTACGAGGCGAAACGCACCGGTCGTCAACGGATCGTGTGGTTCGACGACCGGCTTGCCGGCGAACTCGAGGACCGAACGAGCCTCGAGGAGGAGCTGCGTCGAGCGGTCCGGACTGGTGCGATCGAAGTCGTGGTCCAGCCGGTTGTGGACATGGCCAACGGCGAGATCAACTCGGTGGAGGTCACCCCCCGCTGGATGCTCCCAGCCGGCGGCGAGGTGCCCCCGACCGTGTTCCTGCCCCTCGCCGAACAGATCGGCCTGATCGACGACCTCACTCGTTCGATGCTGGGTCGTGCTGCCGAGGCTCGTGTGCGGTGGCGTGGTCATCCGGTCCTCGGCTCCGCATCGGTCACCGTCCGGGTGGTGGCGAGCCACCTCATGCGCGGCGGGCTCGTGGATGACGTCGGCGACATCTTCCTCGGTCACGGCCTGGGCCCAGGAGAACTCCAACTGATGCTCACCGAAACGGCCGAGATCCGGGATCCCGTGTTCGCCGCCAAGTCGATCAACTCCATGAGGTCGATGGGAGTGGGCATCGTGCTCGGTGAATTCGGCAGCGGGAAGTCGACACTTCGTGACCTCCTTCGGCTGCCGATCGATGTGGTGTCCATCGATCCCGGCCTCGTACATGAAGCTCCCAAGGCGCCACGGTTGGAGCTGCTGCTCGGGGCATTCGACCATGTCGCGTCCACCCTCGGTCTCAGTTTGGCGGCCGACGGCGTGGACACCCTGGCCCAACTCGAAGTCGTCCGCCGGCTCGGTCTCCCTTACGCGCAAGGCGACGCGCTCTCCTCACCGCGCTCCGTGGAGCAACTGGAGTCGATCGACGTGATCGAGACCATCGTGTCGGGTCGTGGCAACTCTCGGGGATGACCCCTTGGGCGGCACCGGGCAGACGATCGCCAGGGCACCTTCACCCAGCCATATGAGTCGGCAGGTCCGAATGGGTCGTTGCCCTCAAGATTTGCTGGTCTCTCGGTCGATGAAGTCGGCACATCACAACGGAGAAGACGTTGAAACGGATGGCGTAACTGGTCGCCTGCCATCCGTGGAGTCAGTGGCGAAACCGGCATCCGTACTTCATCCACTCAGAGGAGCGGGCAATGTCAGAATCGAAGAAGACCACCAACGGAGCAGCGTGGATCCGACGAGGCGCCCTCGCCACCGCCGCCACGGCAATGGCACTCACAAGCCTGCTGGCAGCCCCATCGGCGGTCTCGGCTGCCCCGCGTGACAAGGGCGCCGACTCGACGATCTCGGTTGACGACACCACTGTCCCGACCCCGGTCGACGAGACGAAGAACGTCGGCAAGAAGATCAAGGACCCGATCTTCTCGATGATGGGCGGCGGTTGGGCCTGAGCCCAATACCTCCCGGAGTCGATCAGCCGGCTCTGTCCCGACCTTCACGTTCCTGAGAGGCGTGTTGTGATCGGGCAGCCGGTGACTCGGAGATGCAAGGTCGCGGCGCGGCCCGATAGTGATACGAATGGGGCCGGTCGAACCGACGCCTCGCGGGATACAGACCCGGCACACGCCCGAGGCGCACCCTTCCAGACAAAGCGGATCGTCGACACCGTCGGCATCAGTTTCAATGTCGGAGAGTGTGACTTCACTTCACCTGGGCACCACGGCACGCCCAACCAGCGAGCCGCGGCGGCCGCATGGGGCGCCGACCTGGCCCACAACACGCGACCACGAGGGGAGGAAGGGCTGGACGAACGCCAGCACGTCGTCGGGAAGCATGGGAGGGACCTGATCCGCCTCACGGGACTGATGTCGAGGCACCCGACTCCGGTCAGCGGTGACCCCAGAAGCTGGGTTTCGTGATCTGGGTCACGGTCCAGGTCGTTTCGTCCACTTGGAGCCCGCCGAAGCCGTACTCCACATCGAACCCGGATGGTGACCGGCTGTAGAACGAAACCATGCGATCGTTCGTGTGCTTCCCGATCCCCATCGAGATCGCAGTGCCGGAGTCGCCGAGGCGGTCGAGCGTGTAGCCGACATCGTCGAGAGTGAGCGCTTCGAGCATGAAGTGGTAGAGGGTCGGCTCGGGAGCCGCCACGAGGGCCAGGCTGTGATGTCGTGGGTTGCACCGCATGAACACGACGTCGTCGTTGCCTGGTTTCCAGTAGTCGCTCACCCGGAAGCCGAGGACGTTCGTGTAGAACTCGACGGACTCGGCCAATCGTGGTGTTCCCAGCACGATGTGTCCCATCCCTTGGGACCCGGTCACGAAACCGCTGATCCCCGTCGGCGACACGAACACGTGGTGGTCGTGGATGGGGCCGTGGAAGAGCTCGATTGCGAACCCACCAGGGTCCGTCATGCGGACCAGCCCTCGGACCCGACGTGCGGCGCACTCGGCTGGCGACGCCAATTCGGTGGTACATCCGGCCCCGTCGAGTTCAGCGACGGCGTCTACGACCGCCGCAGAGTCGCGCATTTCCCATCCGGCAAAGGCCAGTCCCTCCGCTCCGTCGGTGGGCCGGAACAAAACCCGGAACGGTCGTTCGTCGATCCTCATGCGAAACCCACCATCGTCAGGGACGACCATCGTTCCCATGAGTTCCGCGTACTCTCGCCAGCTCTCTGTGTCCGTGACGTCGATCCCGATGTAGCCCAATCCTCGAATGTCCACGACGTTCCTCCTGCTCGGTGCCTGCACCGAGCATGGGGCGGTGAACCCCATCCGACAAGGTCATTGCGGCCAAACTGAGCGACATGTCCGAACCGGTCGTTCGTCCGAGAAAGCCTTCCGTGTTCGTGGAACTCGACGGCCTCTCGCTCTCGATCCACGAACCTGCTGTCGTCGACTGAGCGCTCGGGGTCACGTCGAGCGGGTGAAGCGGGGAAGCAGCACGTGCACCATCGGACCGATTCCGAAGGTGAACCACACGGTTCCGATGCCGACCGTCCCGCCGAGGAACAGGCCGACCACGAGGACGGTGACCTCGATGGCTGTGCGTGCTCGCCACACTTGGATTCCTCGCTTGGCCAGTCCGGTCATCAGCCCGTCTCGAGGGCCCGGCCCGAGCCCGCCGCCGATGTAGAGGGCGGAGGCAAGGGCGATCAGCGCTGGACCGGCAAGGGTCAGCGCCAGACGGCCGACGAATGGTTCGGGGGTCTCGAGGAAGTGGAGCGTCCCGTCCACGGCCAATCCGATCAGGAAGATGTTGAGGATGGTGCCGAGGCCGACTCGTTCACCGAGGGCGACGAAACCGATCAGCACGACAACGCTCGTGCCGATGATGATCGAACCGATGGACCAACTGGTCTGGTCAGCCACCCCTTGGTGGAACACGTCCCACGGCGCCAGACCGAGATCGCCGGCAACCATCAAGGCGATACCGGCGCCGAACAGATAGAGACCGATGATCACCTGGGGCAGACGTCGAGCCGTCTCGCGTGGCGACAGCATCACCACCATCGAGCTGAGCTGGGTCAAGGTTCGGTCACCAGAAGCAGGGTGGGAAGATGGCGGCGCCTGTCATGTTGGCACTCTACGGGGGCTTGGAACTTGTCTCGGCAGCGAGATGGATCGCCTGAAACCTGGCAGCGTCGTGGCGAAGGGGACCGGTGGAACGCGAAACATGCATGGAGCCGGTGTCCGGCGGGGTGTCGGCAGTTGAAACTCGAGCGGCCAAAGGAGACTGAACATGGACAAGCACCTCACTGCCCTTCCCCGAACCGAGCCTGCGGCGGACGACCGCCTTCGAGCAGTCGCGCCAGGTCTCTGGGCATGCGCAGACGAGCCACTCGGTGGGCCGGCCAACACCTGCGGGTTCCTTCTCCAACGACCAGCTGGGAACGTGTTCGTGTATTCATGCTCGCGAATCGACGAGCTCTTCGACCACATCGACGAGCTCGGTGGTGTCAGTCGTGTTCTGCTCAACCACATGGACGAGGCAACGCCTCATGTCACCACCCTCGCTGAGCACTACGGCATCCCTGTCAATTGTCAACGCGCTGAGGTCGAGGCCGTTGCCGCCAAGGGAGTCGAGAGAATCGAACCGTTCGAAGGGGACCACGTGTTCGGCGAGGATCTGCGCGCCATTCACGCCCCCGGCCACACAGAGGGGACCACGGCCTACCTCTGGCGCAACCCGATGGACCAGCTCGAGTACCTGTTCACCGGCGACACGTTCACGAATTTCACGATCGACCGGTTCCCGGCCGTGCTGGGTTTCCATCCCTACGACGGACAACTGGACGACATGCAGTCCACGCTCGCCCGATTGCGTCGAACCCACTCCGACGTTCTCGTCCCCGGCTTGGCCAACGGAACGATCCATGCGTACCCGTGGACCACATCGGAGCGGCACGCTCTCGTCGATCACGCCAACTCTCAGCTGGTGGCGCCAACCTTCCCGAGTTCGTCATCCTCGCGAAGATGGCGCGGCCAGTCGCTGTCAGCGTCTTCTTCGGTTTCGTCTTCGCCGTCGCGTTGACCGGAGGACCCCTGGCGCACGGGCTCGCCTAGCTGGCGAGAGCTGCACTCGGCCTCGACCCTGTCCGAGCTGTGAATGTGAAGCTCCGACCCCAATCGGGGGACTGGTCAGTCCGCTGGACTCGAGGGGTCAGGGCCTGTCCAGGCGCCGTCGCGCATGATGGTTCGGCCGCTGATCTCTTCGACGCTGTTCCATGACTGGATCTGCCTCGGTGTCAGCGTGAGAAGCGACCAGCTGCCCGGGTTGTTGCGTGGGTCCCAGCCAACGCGGCTGATGTACATCTCGATCGTCGACGGCTGGGCGCGATCGAAGTCCTCGATGCGTACGTCTGCATCGACGATCACGACATCGTCTGCGCTGTCGAGCGTTGCCCTGACCTGCCCGGATGCTGCGGCGTTGCGAACAGTCGGGGTGTCGGTCGGGGTCGACACCACGATCGCATTGTTCACCCAGGCCAGCGAGAGCGGAACCATGTGTGGGATGCCCGTCATCGATGCCGTCGCGATCCAGACGTTCGGTTCGGACTTGAGCCGTCGGAGAGCATCTTGTGTTCGCTGATTCGCAGTTCGCTTCGGCATCGGACGGACCGTAGTCGCGGGGGCGTCGGCACGACGTCGCTGACGACTCAGACGACGTAGTGGATCGAGTCGAATTGTGCCCGGTACTCCGTGACAGCAGCGGCCAGAGATGACGGTGTGTCGCTCGTGAGGGCTCGAGCGACGAGCCCGGCCAAGGCGGGCATGTCGTCGCGGGTGGCGCCCCATCGGACCAACTCGTTCGTCCCGAGGCGAAGGCCGTCGTCCAGGCCCGTTGGCAAGCCGATGGCCGAACTCAAGATGTTCGCCTGGCGCAGGTGTTGCGCTGAGCGGTGCCCGCCGCCGATGGAGCGGCAGTCGAGAGCGAAGGCATGTGACCGTGTGGGGACACCGGCAGCGAGGTGCACGGCGACATCCAGATCGGCGAGGGCATGTGCCAATCTCGAGGCGCTTGCGGTCATCTCGGTTGCGTAGGCCTGGCCGTGGGTGCGCCAGTCGAGAAGGGTGACGGCGAGCGCCGCTGTCTTCCCCGCGTCGAAGTTCGCGGTGAGTCCCGGGAAGGCAATGGCATCGACCCGCTCAGCGATCTCGGCGATCGCTGGTCACGAGGAGTCCAGCGGCGGGGCCGCCGAGGCTCTTGTACGTGCTCATCGTCATCACATGAGCGCCCTGTTCCAGTGGGTTCGGCCATGCCTTGCCGGCGATCGGACCCGAGAGGTGGGCAGCGTCGAAGAGAACCTTGGCCCCGACGGAGTCGGCGACGTCCCGAATACCGGGAACGTCGTGGTGGGTGAGATTCAGGCTCGATCCGATCGAGATGATCTTCGGCCTGACTCGTTCAGCAAGGGCGGCCAGAGCTGCGACGTCGACGGTGTAGTTGTCGGCATCGACGGGTGCGTCGTGGATCTCCAGGCCGTAGAGCCCGGCCGCACCCGCTCGGTGGTGCGTGACGTGGCCGGCGATGCTCGCCGGCGGCACGATGATGGCATCGCCAGGAGCGGCGCAGGCCATGAAGGCGTAGAGGTTGGCGATCGCACCGGAAGGAATTCGAACCTCGGCGAACCGAGCCTCGAAGACTTCGGCCGCGAGTTCGGCGGCAATGACTTCGATCTGCTCGATGGCTTCCAAGCCCATCTCGTACTTGGCGCCGGGATAGCCGAGTGACGGGCGAGTCCCCAGGCCCGAAGCAGCGGCTGCTACCGCTGCCGGGCTCATCGTGTTGGTCGCTGGATTGAGATTCACGCACTCCACGTCGTGGATGTGATCACCCGACGAGATCAACTCGCTCAGATGTTCGGACAGCTCGTTCGCCGTTGCCGACGAGCTTGCCGATGCAATGGACTGAACGAGCGTCTCCGACGAGGAAGGGACCCAAGCGCGACGGGCGAGAGCAGGGTGAGGACTGGCCATCGAGACAGCGTGCCATCGTTCCGACACCTGGGGACGCTGGGAGTCGGCCGACGATTCGGTCTGCGCAGCGTCGTGGGTCGGTCGGTCAGCCTTCGCCGACGGTGCCGATGCCGAAGACGCCGAGGCGGGCCCGATCGTCCTGTGACACGTCGGCCCTCGAGACCGGATGGTCAGCGGCCGGCGATGCAGCGGTGACGAGCTGGCGAGAGCGCCGTGCCTCGGCCCGTGCATCTTCGAGTTCGAAGCGTGCCTCGACAAGCGAGTCGAGGTTCTCTGGGTTGCGCCGAACGTCGTGGTAGGCAGCGAATGCCGGAACGAGGCGACGCCACGCTCTTTCGAAAGAATCAGTAATCATCGAGGCAGGTTATTGAAGCCGGGTGGAGACCGATGACTTGTGTCGGACAACCACTTGGCCGGTTTCGGCCACGCTCGACCTGACCCGCTTCAGTTCAAGCGAGCTCTCAGCTGGAGAACGGGGTCGAGGTCGAACGGTGCCCCGAGCATCACGATGATGTGCGACGCGCCGGCGGCGACGAGATCCTCGGCCCACCCGAGTTGTTCCTCGCTTCCGTCGATGGCGGCGGTGCGTTCGATGTCGGCGGGATTGCGCCCGACCTTCTCGCACCACTCGTCGAGCACCTTCATCTTGTGGGCGTAGACGTCCGGAGGGCCGAACGTGTTGTGGGCGTCGGCGTACTGAGCGGTGTACTTCAGCGTTCGAGTCTCGCCGCCGCCACCGATGAGCAGCGGGAGATCGCCGATGGGAGCCGGTTTGAGTGCGTCGAGGCGGGCTCGGATGCGGGGGAGCGCGTCGCGGAGATCGGTCAGGCGGCTCGCGGCGGTCCCGAAGTCCCATCCGTACTCGTCGTAGTCCCGCTCGAACCATCCGGATCCGATGCCGAAGTAGACCCGTCCGCCAGAAATGTGGTCGATGGTTCGCGTCATGTCTGCGGCCATCTCCGGGTTCCGGTAGCTGTTGCACGACACGAGGAGGCCGAGCTTGGCCTGACGGGTGTCGGCGGCCATCGCCGCCAGGAGTGACCAACCCTCGAAGTGGTCGCCGTCCGGTTCGCCGTAGAGGGGGAAGAAGTGATCCCACGTCCAGATGGAGTCGAGACCGGCGTCGTCCGCCGCTCGCCAGGCGGCTCGGAGATCGGCAATCGAACAATGCTGAGGGTGGAGTTGCACACCAACGAGAGTCATCGCCGCAAGCTAGTGGCTAGGAAGGAAGGTCTGCGGGGTCGATCTCGCCGGCGATCTCGTAGATGTTGTCGATCCGATGGCATCCCAGCACGGCCGAGTGCTCTCGCACCCGAGCCTTGCCGGGTGCCCCGTAGACACAGAACGTTCGGATCACACCCTCCTCGTCGACCGCCACCTGGGAGCGTTCCCATGTGATGTCGGAGAAGCTCTCGTCGATGATCCGTCTGGACAGCACTGCCATCTTCTCGAGCTCCGCTTCGTCCATCGGATCCCACACACGTTCGACCAGGAACTTGGGCATGTCCGCCAACCCTCCGCTCACTCGAAGTCGTCTGGTCCGACGACCTGCACGCTCATGATCTTGTCACACGGCAATCCGGCGGCTGTTGCGTGCTCCCGGATCGTGCCTTCGCTGGCTGCTTCGTACAGGCAGTAGGTGACCAGCCCGCCAGCAGTTTCGACGGCGTGCGACTGCTTCCAGACAATCGTGTCGGCGAAGCTCTCGGCTGCGCACTTCTTGGATTTCGATCCGCCGGCTGCCAGTTCCTCTGGGGTGACGTGGCCGAAATTTCGCTCGATCAAGTAGCTCTGCATTTTGGGTGCCATCGCTTTCAGTGTTTGTGGTTGCTTCGTTGCCCTCATCGTGAACGCGCTCCCTGGAGCGGCGCTGGAGGCACACTGGAGCTGTGGAGATTCGACTACTCGGGGGCATAGAGGTCGCAGTCGATGCCGCCCCCATTCTTCGGATCGGTGCCGCCAAGGCTCGCTGGCTTCTTGCATTTCTCGCGTTGGACGTCGGCCGGAGCCGCTCCGTCGAGTCGATCATCGAAGCCCTGTGGGGCGAACATCCACCGCCGTCGGCGCCGAATCTGGTGCAGGGCTACATCTCCGACGTTCGCAAGGTGATCGGCCACCAGTCGATCCAGACCACTGACAACGGCTACGCGCTCGCCATCGACGACAACGCCGTCGATGTCGTTCGATTCCACGAGCTGACGCGCCGGGCCCGTGCGGCGGCGATCACCGAGCCCCGGCAGGCGCTTGCGCTGCTGGAAGAGGCACTCGCATTCGGCGCCGAAGCACCATTCGGTGAGGAAGCTCCAGACGGACCGCTGGCGGCTGCCGCGACCCGACTGGCGGAGCAACAGATCGACGCCGCCGAACTCCACGCACAGACACTTGCTCAACCTCGGGCGCCACCAGGAAGCGGTCACGGTGCTCGATGAGTTGGTCCAGCAACATCGCTACCGCGAAGGTTTGTGGGCCACGCTCGCAGTCGCTCTCTACCGAAGTGACCGACAGGTCGATGCGCTCCGGCGCATCGATGATGCCCGCCGAATCCTGGAGTACGACCTCGGCGTCTCGCCTGGTCGGCGCCTGGTCGAGATCGAGCTTCAGATTCTCGATCACGACCCCGCCCTGACCGCGCCGGCCGAACGTCGGCGTCGCGCCGCCAACGATGCCGACCATGATCGGTCGATCTGCTGAGCTCGCCCGTCTGCAGGATCGTCTCACTCAAACCACCAACGGAGCGCAACGGACCATCTTCATCGGGGGTGAACCCGGCATCGGCAAGACGACGGTTGCTCGAGAACTCGTCAGAACAGCGACAGACGAGCGCACCGTTGTGCTGATCGGACGGTGCGACGAGCACGTTGCCGTGCCCTACCGCCCGTTCGTCGAAGCGCTCACCGATCACACTCGATCCATCGGCGATGACGCGGCGAGAGATCTCATGGAGTCACGCTGGGACGCGGCGGCCGAGGTGGTTCCATCGTTGAGTGCTCTCCGACCGTTCGGCGAGGATGCGAACGAACCTGAATCCACGTCGCGAGACATCACGTTGCTCGAACGCTTCGACACGTTCTGCTGGATGTTGCAGCAGGTCAAGGGCAACCGACGTTTGATCGTGGTCCTCGAGGATCTGCATTGGGCGGATTCGGCCACGCTGCGTCTGCTTCACTACCTGACGGCTGGTCATCGCGTGCCGGGGTCGCTGATCGTCTGCACTCACCGAACGACTGAACCCACCGAGCTCTTCGCGGACATCCTCGCCGACCTTCGGACCGAGCCGCAGGTGGAGCGGATGTTGCTCGGCGGGCTTTCGGCGAACGACATCATGCAGTTGATGCCGGGTGGTGATCTCGGCGCCGATGAGGAGATCGCCGGTTGGATCTATCGCGAGACGGACGGCAATCCATTCCTCGCCGTGGAGATCATCGACCACATGGCTCAGACCGGCTCGCGGGAGGGAGTGCCCGCCGGCGTGACCGACGTCGTTGCCCGCCGCTTGCGTCGCCTTTCTCCCGAAGCTCAGATGCTCCTCCAGTACGCAGCCGTTCTCGGTGAGACCGCTCCCGTGAGCCTGCTCCGTCAATACGCCGGAGTTGTCGCTGACGTGCCGGCGGCACTGGCCGAGGCGGTACGAGCCGGCATCCTCACCGAGGAAGACCTCGATGAGCGTCGCTACCGATTCACGCACGCGATCGTTCGCAAGGCCGCCACGGCGACCATGTCCGGCCTACAAATGGAGGACCTCCACATCGCAGCGGCGCAGGCGTGGGCGTCCCAACCCCGATCCGATGGGGTGACGGTGGCCGTGGCGTCGCACTACTTCGCCGCTGCCACCGCTGCCGGGCTCGACGAAGCGGTCGAAGCGTTCACCGAAGCCGGCGCGGCCAGCGATCGGACCGGCGCCAAGGTCGAGGCCGTCAGTGGTACGACCGAGCGGTCAGTCGCCTACCTCGAGACGATGGGCGCCGGGCACCGCTCCGACTGAAGAAGTTCGTCGCTGCGCAGGTCGCCTGGCACTGGTTGCACGGCGACTACGGCAAGCCCACCACTGTCTGAGTTCGCCGAGCCGACGTCGAAGATGTGAAGCCACGCGGTGGGCCGCAGCCGGCGACGAATCATCTCGTCGCCGACTGCGTTCACCTCCGTCGACTCAGTTCCGGGAGAACTCGTAGATGACGTTGGCCCGGTCGGCGTTCACATAGATGTCGTTTCCGGAGACGACCACGTTGTTGAACCAACCGATCGGGAAGAGCGTCGGGAGCTGCAAGCCGAGATCCGTTGCGATCGTCTTTCGCTCCCCGGTCCTCATGTTGATGCTGGTGAGCGATTGCGATCCGGCTTCCACGATGAACATCGTGTTGTGCCTGATGTCGATGCCTTCCGGCGCCGCAAGACCGCTGTACACGACCTCGGGTGTCTCCAGAACCTGCCCACGGGCGATGATCCGAACCACCGTGCCCTCGATGTAGTCGGTGGCGTACACGTCCCCGCCGCGGGCGGCGAGTCCGACGGCACCCGGAATGGTGGCGACCACATCGAGCAGCTCGAATGTCGACGAGACTCGGACGATCTCGCCGGTTGCCTGTGTCACCAGGAGGTCACCGCGGAACGGCTGGGCGTCGGTCGGTCCGTTCAGGAAACCCGAGGCGAGCAAGGTGTTCGTCTTCGGGTTCCACAAGCCGATCTGACCGCTGACCGATGACATCACGATCAGGTTGCGACCCCGGGTGATGAAACTCGTCGTTGCCGGAAAGTCGCTGACACCGAACGCCGAACGGAAGAGGCTGGTCTGGTCTCGGGTCTTGCGGTCCCAGCCGATCACTTGACCGAGATTCGCCGTGTAGAGGGTGTTGCCGATGACACCGACACCGCCCGGCAGTTCGAACTGGCCCGGGACGACGGTTCGCGTTCGTGGTTCCTGGCCGGGCAGGACTTCGACGATTGCCGAATCGCTGGCGCTCGAGATGAAGATCCGGTCGTCGGCGCTGATGGCGATGTTGTCGGCCCAACCCACCGGTATCTCGGCGATCACCGTGCGGTTGTTCTCGGTGTCCGGATTGTCGATGTCGACTCGTACGACCTCGCCCACTCCTTGTGCCAGGGAGTAGAGGTTGCCCTCCGAGTCGAACGCCGTGCCGATCGGCACCGGCCAGCCCGATGTCACCACCGTGATGTCGCCGGTGTCCTGGTCGATGCGCAGGATCTCGTTGGTGAACGGTTGAGGTGCGTAGAGGAACCCGTCATGCCATGACATGCCGTTCGACGCACACCCGGGGATGTCCGCACGGAGCGTGTTGATGATCCCGCCGTTGATCGGGTCGATCTCGACGAAGGAGTTGTTCGCCGGCGGCCCGCCGTAACACCCGGCGGCGAACAGCCGACCCTCGTCGGAGAGCGTGAGCGGGTTGGCGCTGTTGAGACCGAAGAACGGCAGTAGTTCGACCGTTTCGCCCCCCGGTGCCCGCTTGCGGACCTGTCCGATGGCGATGTCGGTCCAGTAGATCGTGCCGTCCGGACCGACGACGACGTCGTCTGGGAAGAACACGCCCTCGCCAGCGGTCAGGCGGCTGAGGATCTCACCAGAATCAGGATCGATCTGGGTGAGGGTGGCCCCGAGTACGTTTGCCACCCAGAGCGAGCCGTCCGGGGCGAACGAGATGCCGTTGGTCGAACCGGCCATGACCCCGCCTTCGGCGAAGACCGGGTCGTCGGGAGTGGGGGCATTCGCCCCCACCGGTGGCGCGGCAATGCTGCTCGCTACCAGCGCCACTGTCGCCAGCATGCACGTCACAACGGTTCTCTTCATCAGGTGCCCCTCGTTTCCTGCGTCGGCCGGATGGCCGCACTCCCGGAATCACCGCTCGTCGAGCGGCAATTCGCAGTGAGACGGAACGTACGGGGCGCCGGTGTCATCTGCGTTACACCTCGGTGCCAGAACCATCGACCCCAATCGCGCGGGCGTTCAGCCGGAGCCGGTTCCGGCCGATGGTGTATGTGGTGGCCTGCCGTAACCAAACCTCTGACCCCGCCGGTGTCGTGTAGCACGTGTGACCGTCCTCGAGCTGCCGTTCCTGTTCGCCTTCGCGGCGACGCAGGCTGATCCGCAGGCAGTCGTCGTGTCCAACGATCCCGAGTTCGATCAGTTCTTCCTGAGTCACTACGACGGGCTCGTTCGCTCGTTGACCGCCATCACCGGGGACCGGGAACGGGCCGCGGACTGTGTGCAGGAGGGTTTCATACGGGCGTACGCCCGTTGGCGCCGGCTTCGCCGCTACGACAACCCGGCGACCTGGGTGCGGCGAGTGGCCATCAACCTGAGCACCGACTCGGCTCGATCAGACTCTCGTCGCCGTCGGCGCGAGGACCGTCAGATGCCCGAGGCACTGCTGTCGGCACCCTCGCCAGAAGCGGCCGTGATCGGGGACCTCGATCTGGTCGGCCTACTCGGGCGCCTGACCCCGCAGCAGCGAACCGTGGCCGCGCTGTTCTACGTGGAGGACATCTCGGTCGCGGAGATCGCATCCAGCCTGGATCTCTCGACTGGTGCAGTGAAGTTCCATCTGAACAAAGCCAGAGCGAGCCTCAAGGCGATCCTCGAGTCAGAGGAGGTGCGAAGTGTCTGATCCATTCGACGACACCCTCCGCTCCAGATTCGGCGCCACGGCAGAGCCGTATCTCGATGCTCCTGCTGTGCTGAGCGGACTGACGCCGACGCTCCGCCGAGCACGGCGTGCCGCTCAGATCAGGAGCGGTGTCACCGGGCTCGCCGTCGCTCTTGCATCGTCCGGCGTGGCCGCAGTCCTGCTCATGGGCGGTGGTGCGGATCCAGAGGAAACGGTCGTCGCTGTCCCGCCGACTGACCCGGTTGCCTCGTCGACATCGGTGACCAGCGAAAGCGACCTGCCGACGATCGTCGCCCCCGTTTCCCCCAAACCAGAAGGGGCAACGTCCACGACCACGACCACGGCATCCGACGCGACAACAGCGGCCACGGCCGTCGAGACGACCGTCCCGCCTCGGTCGACGACGCCCGAGACCGCGCCTCAGACGACCCTGCCGTCGACGACCGTGACGTCATCGGCGAGTGTCTCGCCGTCGACGACGGCTCGGAATTCGACCACCACGACACAGGGCACCAACACGACGGTGATCGAGTCCGCTTGTGGCTCGATCGAGGTTGCCACCAGCGGCGAGAACATCACGTTGCTCGACGTCGCCGCCGATCCCGGCTACGAGATCGATGAGAAGGACGACGGCCCCGAAAACGTCGAAGTCTCGTTCGAAGGCCCAGGTGGCCACTGCGAAATCAAGGCTGAGGTCCGCAACGGCGTGCTCTGGACCGACGTCTCGTCTGAATGATCAGCGCGGCCGCGAAAATTCTCGGCGGAGCCAAACCTCGGCCTGTGGCGGCGGCGTGTAGGTGTCGAAAGGAGGCCACCGTGGCTCTCGAACTCCCGATCCCCCTGAGGTCCGGCGCCCTTGTCGTCGCTGTCCTCGGCGCTGCAGCCGGCCTGAACCTGAGCGTGATGGGCATCGGTGCGACGCCTTCGGTTCCCGAGCAGGCAGTTGCGACCACGGCGCTTACCTCTGACCCCGAGGTCCGACAGGTCGTCGTCGACGTGCCGGTCCCGCTGAACGGGACCGTCGCCGATCTCGCATCAGCGACAGCCCCGGCGGCGCCGGTTCCCGGTCAGACCGCCCCCGTAGCCCCTCCAGCCCCGGCGGCGGCACCGACCGCCGCTCCACTGGCCACCGCTGCACCGGCCACCGCGCCGCCCCTGACCGCAGCCCCGGCCACCGCTCCACCTCCGACTGCGCCTCCCGCCACCGCTGCACCCGCCACAGCGGCGCCGACACTCCCACCGTCGACCGCGACGCCGACAACCGCAGCGCCTACCACGACGGCAGGCCAGACAACCGAGTACCTCTTCTACACCTTTGACGGCGTCGCCGAGATCGTCGTGGCCTACCACGACGGCCAGACGCTCGAGTTCTGGTCGGCAACGACCGAGGACGGGTGGGCATTCATGGTCGAGAAGGACTCGGCAAGTCACATCGAGGTCAAGTTCCGTCGAGTGTCCGGCCGCGAGGGCGAAGCCAAGTTCGAGCTGATCCGCAAGGACGGCGAACTCGTTGTGAAGAAGGAACGCTGACAATGACCGACCAGAGCCAACAAGATCGTCTCGCCGCCCTGGCGGCCCGCAAGTCGAAACCGGCGACCCCGCCCCCTCCTGTTGCGTCCGAAGCGGCCGCGGCAACAGCTGAACCCTCACGTCGATCGTGGCGGCCGACGAAGCCGTCGACGACTCGGGTCGCCGCCACCAGCGCGTCGCTGGTGTCGTTCGCGGCGATGGTCGTCGCGATGGGGCCGCTGACGGCGAACGCGGCTGAAACGGCGAGCGCCGAATCCGTCGTCGAGGATCCGTTCGACAGCGGCGCGGTTCCTCCGACGCAGCCCCAGGTCGTGATCGAGGTCATCCCGAACTACGTCTCGGCCGACGGCACCCCACTCACCCCGGACGAGCTCGCACTCGTGACCAACGAACTCCTCGCCGCTGACCCGGCTGATCTGGCCACCGGTGCCGCGTCATCACTGGACACGTCGACCCAGCAGGCGGATCCGGCCTCGGCTCCCGCGCCCACGGCGCCGGCCACCGCCGCCGCGACTCCGACAACTGCACCGCCGGTGGCTACCGCCCCTGCAGCAGCGCCGGCAACGGCGGCGCCGGCGGCGCGCCGCGCCGGCCCAGACAGCGCCGCCCGCCACTGCGGCTCCGGCGGCCACCGCTCCGCCGACCACGGCGCCACCGGCCACCGCTCCGCCGACCACCCCTGCTCCTGCGCCGCAGCCGACCCCGCCCCCGAAAAGCGACGCGAGCGGCTGAGATGAGGAGCCTCGAGTTCCGGGCGATGGGCAGTCCGTGCCGCGTCGTCGTCGACGGCGGTCCGGGCGAGACCTCGTGACGCTGGCCCGCGAACTCGTGCACGAGCTCGAGCAGAAATGGAGCCGGTTCCTGCCCGACAGCGAAATCTCCCATGTCAACCACGTCGCCGGGAACGTCAGCATCGTTTCGGCGGAGACGTTCGCCCTCATCAGCCGAGCAGTTGATGCTCAGGAGTTGACCGACGGCCGGTTCAACCCGCTCATGCTGCACCAGCTCACCGAGCTCGGGTACGACACCCCGTGGGAGGAACGGGACTCGCTCGTCTCGCAGGGAACAGACGGCGTCCGTTCGAGCCCGGCGACAGACGAACCCATTCTGCTGTTCCCCGAGATCAACGCAGTCCAGTTGCCCACAGGTGTGGGTTTCGACCCCGGCGGCATCGGCAAGGGTCTCGCAGCCGATCTGGTCACCGACTTCCTCGTCGCCAACGGAGCGACCTCCACGTCGGTCGAACTCGGTGGTGACCTTCGAGTCAGCGGCGAACCCTGGTACGCGACGACGTGGGAGATCGGTGTGGCCAACCCGTTCGACCGCACCACCGACATCGCGTCCTTCTCGCCCGAGTGCGGGGCTGTTGCGACCAGCAGCATCCTGCGGCGGTGCTGGACGACCGGCAACGAGCAGCGCCACCATCTGCTCGACCCGACCACCGGGCGATCTGCGGTGACGGACCTGGTGTCGGTCACCGCATGCTCGAGCATGACCTGGTGGGCGGAGATCGCGGCCAAGGTCGCGCTGATGGCCGGCTCGGCGGATGCTGTCGACCTCTTGCGTCGTTTCGGCACTCCAGGAGTCGTCGTGGCGGCCGATGGGAACGTGTACGCGACCGAAACAGCGGATCTGGCCTCACCGGCATCCCCTCGGAAGGAACAGGTCAACGCATGAACGAACAAGTGTGGTGGTTCGCGGCGAGGTCCGGCGGCATCGTTGCCTGGGCACTCGTCACCATGTCGGTCTGCTGGGGCCTCCTCCTGTCGACCAAAGCTGCTGCCAAGGCAAGCCAGCCGGCCAAGCTCCTCGATCTCCATCGTTTCCTCGGTGGGCTCTCGGTCACCTTCACCGCGATCCACATCGCGGGTCTGGTCGGCGACAGCTACGTCGAGTTCGGCTGGCTCGACATCCTCGTTCCGTGGGCGTCTGACTGGAAGCCGACCGCAGTCGCATGGGGAGTCATCGCCTTCTGGCTCCTCCTGGCCGTTGAGATCACCTCCCTGTTCATGAAGAAGCTGCCTCGCAAGGCGTGGCGGCACGTCCACCGCTCGAGCTTCGGGCTCTACATCTTCGCCACCGTCCATGGCATCCAAGCCGGAACCGACACGCTCAACGATTGGTATCGGATGGCGATGCTCGCCTCCGTCAACGTCGTCGCCTTCTTGACGATCCTCGTCGTCCTCGCCCATCACAAGAAGGCAAAGGCAGCGGCTCCGGTCGCCAAGCCGGTCCCAGTGGCTCCTAATCCGCGTAGCCGATCCGCTCGAGTTCGGAGCCGCCAGCTGCGTCGTCGGCACGGTCACGACCCGACCAATCGGAGGCACGCACATGACTCCCAGGCCCCGTTTCCGTTCGAGGGCACGCTCCACGAGATCGTCATCCAACTCGTGTCCCGCAAGGACGTCGAGGCGCAGCAGGCCGAAGCGGCTGCAGAAATGAGTCGACAGTGACGAGCCTGAGCGTGACCCTCCTCGGCACGGGAAGTCCGATGCCATCGCCCGACCGAGCGGGTCCGGCAACCCTGATCTCGGCAGGGAAGGGCGACAGAGCCGAGCACTACCTGGTCGATGCCGGCCGCGGGGTGCTGATGCGGCTCGCCGCAATCGGGCTCGGCGCTCCCGACCTGACAGCGGTGCTGATCACGCATCTGCACAGTGACCACATCACCGATCTCAACGACGTGATCACCACTCGATGGGTGATGACATTCGTCGAGACGCCGCTCACCATCATCGGCCCGGTCGGTACTCACAGCGTCGTCGATCACATCCTGGCGTCGCTCGATCCCGACATCGGCTATCGCATGGCCCATCACGAGGATCTCTCGCACCGTCCGCCGGTCACCGTCATCGAAGTCGAGCAGGGCTCGATCACGCTGCCTGACGGCCAGGGCGGTTCGGTGGCGATCACGTGTGCACAGACCGATCACAAGCCGGTCGAACCGAGCGTCGGTTATCGCTTCGACCACGAAGGAGCGTCGGTCGTGGTCGCCGGCGACACGGTGCCGTGCGAGGGTCTCGACGGCTTGTGCCGCGGCGCAAACGCTCTGGTCCACACCGCGATCCGCAAGGACATCATCGCCAATGTTCCAATGCAGCGAATGCAGGACACGCTCGACTATCACTCATCACCGGAGGAGGCGGCGCAGACCGCGGCCAGAGCCGGAATCGACACCCTGATCCTCACCCACTACGTGCCGCCGATGCCCCTCGGCGGGAGCGAGGACGACTGGCGGGCCCTTGCCGCCGGACATTTCGGCGGCTCCGTCGAACTCGGCGACGACCTGCATCGCGTCGACGTCGATCCTCGCTGACTCCCACCGACCAATTGGAGATGTTTCGTGAAGTCCCTCCGCACACCAGAAGAACGCTTTGCCGACCTCGACGGCTACCCGTTCGATCCGAACTACGTGGAGATCGACGATCTCGATGGTGGCACGCTGCGAGTCCACTACCTCGACGAAGGCTCCGTCGACGGTCCGGTCGTGCTGTGCCTCCACGGCGAGCCGTCTTGGAGCTATCTCTACCGCAAGATGATTCCGACCCTGGTCGACGCCGGTCTACGGGTCATTGCATCCTGATCTGGTCGGTTTCGGGAAGAGCGACAAGCCGTCCGAGAAGAGCGACTACACCTATGCCCGCCACGTCGCATGGATGCAGTCCGCGATCATCGACCACCTCGACCTCACCGACGCCACCTTCTTCGGGCAGGACTGGGGCGGCCTGGTCGGTCTGCGGTTGGTCGCGGAGAATCCCGATCGTTTCGCACGGGTCATCATCGGCAACACCGGTCTGCCGACCGGCGAGCACGCACCGTCCGATGCGTTCATGGCCTGGCAGAAGTTCCCCACATCGGTCGACGATCCGGCCGTCCCGGCCAATCGTGCACGCGTGGGATGTACTGAAGACCTGGGACAAGCCTTTCATCTGTTGCTTCAGTGATGGTGACCCCGTCACCGCCGGCGGCGACAAGCCGTTCCTGTCGCTCGTCCCCGGCGCGCAGGGTCAACCCCACACCACCGTCGAGAACGCCAATCACTTCTTCCAGGAAGACGCGGCGGCCACGCTGGCGCAGATCGTCATCGACGCGGTTTCGCGCTGACCTACGACGGATCTGCGTTGTAGAGCTTCTCGTAGTAGTCGGTGAGCATCCGCTTCATGGCGAACGGCTCGGAGGTCGTGCTGATGCTCTCTCGCATCATCGACTCCCACTTCTCGGGCTTGTCGTAGTAGGTGGGCAGCACCTTGTCGAAGAGCACCTCGTACAGCGACTCGAGGTCGTGGGCATCGAGTTCTTCCTCTGATTCGGACTCGAAGCCGTCGCCGATCTGCCAGCCGTTCTCGCCGTCGATGCACGCTTCCGGCCACCATCCGTCGAGGATGGAGCAGTTGAGGACACCGTTCATCGATGCCTTCATGCCGCTGGTGCCACTGGCTTCCTGCGGTCGGCGCGGGTTGTTGAGCCAGACATCTGCACCGCGGGTCAGCATGCGACCGATCGTCATGTCGTAGTTCTCGAGGAACACCACGGCGTTCGGGTAGGCCTTCATCATGGCCACGAGGTTGCTGACGATGCCCTTGCCGCCGTCGTCATACGGGTGTGCCTTTCCCGAGAAGACGATCTGGAGCTTGCCGCTCTCGAGATACGGCTCGATCTTCTCCATGTCGGAGAAGATGAAGTCGCTGCGCTTGTAGGTCGCCGCTCGGCGGCTGAATCCGATCAGGATCCGGTCGGACTGGAGTCGTGCCCCGGTGCGGTCCTCGATGAAGTCGATCAGTTCGCCCTTGATCGTGTTGTGCACCGGGAGGAGCGGCCGGTCCGCGTCGTGGGCCGCCGTGATGCGGGGGTCCACCCAGGTCGGCGTGTGGATGCAGTTCGTGATGCCGACGATCTCGCTGCGTCCGGCGACGTGGTTCCACATGTTGTTTGCCGTCTCGGCGTGGAGCATGGCAACGGCGTTCGACTTCTTCGAGAGACGAAGCGCAGCGACGGTCATGTTGAACGGGTCGCCACCGATCCGGCTCATCTCCTCGGCGTCGAGGCCCCGGAACGCACCCATGAACTCCATGGTCCGGAGCTCGTGGCTCTCGTTTCCCTGGATGATCGGCGTGTGGGTGGTGAAGACGACCTGGGACTTGGTTGCTCGCCATGCCTCTTCGAAGCTCGAGCCCGCGTGACTTCTGCTCCTCGATCAGCTCGATGCCGGCGAGCACGGCGTGCCCTTCGTTGAAGTGGTAGAGGTCGACATCGATGCCGAGTGCACGGAGCGCCCGAATGCCGCCGACGCCCGAGCACGATCTCCTGGGCCAGCCGTTCTTCCTTGAACCAGCCGTAGAGCTGGCCGCAGATCCAACGGTCGTCGCTCTGGTTCTCCTCGATGTCGGTGTCGAGCAGGTACAACGTCGAGTTGCCGTAGGCCTCGGTCTTCCAGACCTTGACGAACACCTCGTGTTCGCGAATGGTCACGGGGACCGTCACGCCCGTGTCCTCGAGGTCGTACGTCGCGGTTGACGAACGAATCGTATGGGAACCCGTCGTCGCCGATGAACTGGTCGGTGTAGCCCTGCTTCCACTTGATGCCGATACCGATGATCGGGAGATCCTCGTCCTTGGCACCCTTGAGGTAGTCACCGGCGAGGATGCCGAGACCGCCGGCATAGAGCTTGAAGTCGTTGTCCAGGCCGTACTCCATGCAGAAGTACGCGACAGATGGTCGATCGTTGATGGTCATCGGCACGTTCTCGGTTCTTTCACTTGGTCGGAGCCGCCTGGGTTGGGGCCGCGTTGAGCCTAGGCCCATCTCAGTGTCGGCCGACCGGGCCGAGGTGTTCGTCTGGACCAGCTCGACGATCCGAGCTGGCCGGATCCGGCCAGCTCCGGCCCCGTCAGCTGTCGTCTTGAGTCCGCGGGTTCCGTCGCCATGGGGCGCCGGAACGACGGCTCCTGGGAGCGACACGGGGTTTCAGGCCCGGGAGCTCGGTGCGGATCGGCCCGTGGTACTGCTCGTAGACCGGAGCATCATCTGCGGTTCCACTCCACACGACCACCTGGGGGAAAGCGATCGTGATTCCGTCGGCCATCAGGTTCTGATGGACGGCCAGGACGAGATCGTGGCGTGCTGCCAGCTCGGACGGTACGTCGCTGTCATGCCAGTAGTAGATGGAGAAGTTGATGCTCGATTCCCCGAAGTCGCGGAGCATCACCAAAGGGGCCGGTTCCATGACGATGCGCTGCACCCTCGACACCGCGATGCCGAGCGCAGCGGTCGCCACGTCGAGGTCGGTGTTGTAGCTGACGCCGACCTCGAGCGTGCTTCGCCGGACGGGGTCACGGGTGAGATTCACGATGTCGCCGTCGGTGACCTTCGCATTCGGAATCCGGATCGTCGTCCCGTCGAGCGAACGCAGAACGGTGGTGCGGGAATCGATGTCGGTGACGAGCCCGAGGTGCTCGCCGAGTTGTACCGAGTCGCCGATCGTGAACGGACGGCGGGCCTGGAGGATCACTCCGGCGAAGAAGTTCTCCACCGGCTTCTGCAGCGCCAGGGCAAGAACCAGACCGCCGAGTCCGAGTGCGCCGAGAAGCGGCCCGACCTGAACGCCCAGGCTGGTGAGCGCGTAGATGAAGCCGACGGTGAAGGCGACATAGGAAACCAGCCGGCTGGTGGTCAACCCGGCGGAGTCTCGTCCGATCCAGCTCGCCAGCAGGTGACGAACGACGCGGCCGAGCACGATCGCCCCGATGATGGCGCCGATCACGGTGGCGCCGGCCCGCAGCCAATCGGTACTGTTCAACGAGCGGTCGACGATTGGGCCCGGGATGTCGACCCGAGCCAGCCACGGAGCGATGTCGGCGATGAAGGGGCTCGGCGTCGGCATGGTGTGCACGCTACTCAACCCGGTGCTGATCATCCCAGTGCTGCTCGGGCGGCGGCGACGTGTGATGCATTCAGCGCTGACAGCCGGCGGGTCGCTCGGTTGGTGAACGCGAACGACAGCTCGTCTGCACTCATGCTGGCCAAGCCTGCGTAGTGCTGCGTCGCCAGTTTCGTCGCTCCTCGGTCGACGAGTTGAGCCATGACGCTCTGCCTTCCTTCCGGCGAATAGGCGAAGACCGGCGTACTGCGTTCCTCACACGTGACGCCGTAGGTCGGAGCTCGGATCGTGAAGACCCGGTCGTCGTGAACGAGTTCGGGCATGACCTCGGCAATCAACGCGAGAAGAAGCGCCTTCGCGTGGACGCCGTCGACGTTGGCGTCGGTGAGAAGGATCACGCGGTCGAGCGGGACGTGACCGGGCACCAGATGAGCTGATGGGCTGCCGACGATGCGATGGTGCAACATCCGCACTCGGTTGTTGGCCCAGACGGCCTTCTCCGAGGCCCGCACGACGTTCATCGGTTTGCCCTGGATCGGGTGAACGTTCTGGCTGGTCGGGTTGCACACGTGCTCGACGGCATCCGCCGCCGACTCGCCTTCGACGATGAACAGTTCGTGTGTTGCTGCGTCGTCGCCATCGTCATCCATCGCCGCAAGCGTACGAAATCGGACCGAAGATGGTGTTTCCGTGTGTCGTCGTGCCATCGGGGGGAGTCGAACCCCATTACCTTTGCGTAGTGCATCGGACCGCAACGCCGAACCCCGGCTGGCAGTGAATCCCAGCGTATCCATCGGACGTTCGTTCACATGCATGAGGTGTCGGTTGACACACGAGTTCTGGCTTGCTGGTGTCTCTCCATGTTCACGGTGCTCGATCTCCTGGAATCCTCCGCTTCGCTGCTCCACACGTCGAGCGGAGAAGTGGCCGGTCGTCGTCTGGCCGAGGAAGGTCGGCGTCTCGCGACGACATGGGAGCGGGCTGGGCTGCGCCCCGGCGATCGGGTCGCCGTCTACGCCGACAACGGCCTGACCTACCTTCGCTGCATCGCGGCCGCGGCAGCGGGTCGATTCGTGATGGTCTCGGTGAATCGTCGGTATTCGCCCGACGAGGCTCGTTCGCTCGTTGCCCGCTCGGGTTCGTCGCTCGTGGTCACCGACTCAGACCCGGAGTCGGTGCGTCCGGTCGACGGAGATGATGCGCCGACGGTCGTCGATGTGGGGGCTGTGGTCATCTCCGATGGTGACCACCCTCGCATCGACTCGGCCGAACCGGACGACCCGTTCATCGTGTTCACGACGTCCGGTACGACCAGTCAGCCGAAGATGGTGCTGCATGATCAGCGGTCGATTGCTCGTCACGCGGCAGACGCCGCCACGCGGTTCGGTTACACCATGGACGATCGCGTGCTGGTTGCCCTCCCGCTGTGCGGCGTGTTCGGATTCGTGTCGTTGACGGCCGCCCTGGCAGCCGACAGCGAGGTGTGGCTCGCTGATCGTTTCGAGGCGGAGGCGGTCGCCGACCTGGTCGCGGCGGAACGGATCACGGCGATGAACGGCTCGGATGACATGTTCCACCGAATGCTCCTGAGCGATCGCGATCTGTCGTCCCTTCGTGTTGGTGGCTACGGGCGGTTCAACTCGTCCCTCGACGGTGTCGTCGAGCTCGCCGACGACCGTGGGGTCACGCTCACCGGTCTCTACGGGATGAGCGAGGTGCAGGCGTTGTTCGCTCTCCGAGACCCTCGGGAGGACACAGCCGGACGGGAACGGGCCGGCGGATCTGTGGCTTCGAACGATGCGGCATTCCGGATCGCGGACCCGGACTCCGGCGAGCTGATGCCGGAAGGCAGCGACGGAGAGCTCTTGGTCAGCGGGCCGAGCCTGTTCAGCGGCTACCTGGCCGATGGGGGCAAGTCGATCGACATCGAACTCACTGCCGGCGCTCACTGCGAGGCCGACGGACGACGTTGGTTCCGTACCGGTGACCTCGCCAGAGCCGAAGAGGATGGAACGTTCACCTTCCTCACCCGCATGGGTGATGTCCTGCGTCTCGGAGGGTTCCTCGTGAATCCGTCCGAGATCGAGGCGGTCGTGCTCGAGATGGACGGCATCAGTGCCGCAGTTGCGGTCGGCGCTGCCCAGGCCGGAGGGCGTCCGAGCTGCCGTGGTCGTGATCGCCGACCACGACCCGGATCCCGAAGCCGTGATCTCGCACTGTCGAACCCGCCTCGCCCGCTACAAGGTGCCGGTCGCAGTGGTCAGGGTCGACGAGTTCCCCACGACACCGAGCGCCAACGGTACGAAGATCCGCGTCGGCGAGCTGCGGACGATCGCCGATGCTGCGCTTGCCGCCGGGCGTTGATCCGGGGCAGCTGAGCCGCCTCACGCCGCGGCGCGGCCGACCGACACTCTCCGTGCACAGATGGATCTGTGTGCAGAAGGATCTGCATCGGCCCCGCAGGGCCAACACCACGGAAGGTGTCCCCATGAACGAGATCACGGCTCGAGCCTTGCTCGGCGTCTCCCCGTCGGCCGACGTCGACGAGATCAAGCGCGCCTTCCGGCGGATCGCTCGGACGGCGCACCCAGACCACGGCGGCAGCGCCGAGGCGTTCCAGCGGCTGATCGACGCGCAGTTGATTGCCCTCGCAGGTCGTCAGCAGCCACCATCGACCGCTCGGCGCGTGCCGCGGCGAGCGTGGATCAGCGGTGGCGACAGCGCGACCCATCGAGTCTCGGTTGTCGACTGCCGTCGCCGTCGAGCCGATTTCACCGAGGCCGCATCGCCCGACCTCAGCTTCGGTGACGTTCTGGCCCGAGCGGTCGCCGCAGCCTGAGCGCTCAGCGCCCAGGAGCAGCCGATCCGTACGGCCAGCCCCGAACCACGTGGCGACGGTTGGTCTGGGCGTGGCAGGGGAGCGACGGTGCCCGCTGCTCGAGCAGCCGCGCCATGGCCGCGGTGCAGACCGGCTCGTCGTCGTAGGCCGAGCCGAGGATCGTCGAGAGCTGGAGCCGCTCGATCGGAGACGAAAGCGGTCGGAACGGTGATGGCGTTCCTGGAGGCCCGAGCGCCGCTCTGATGATTGCGAGGTCGTCGAGGAGTGCCTGTGGTCCATCGTGGTCGAGAACGAGACTGATGCCGTGGTCGACCAGGTCCTGCGTGTCGTGGCTGGCGACGGCGGCGCCAGACTCGACTCGCTGTCGGTGATGCATGAGGTTCCGCTGCCACTGATTCCAGAACAGACGACCTCGGGGGCCCTGGAGTGGATCGGCGGTCGCCGGGCCGAGCGAGACAGCGAGGAGTTCCAGCATCGTGGATGCGTCGCTCCAGCGGCGGGCGTCTCGTTCGAGTTCGTCGACGATCCACCCCTGCATCCAGAGCTCGCCCGCCGACAGCGTCGCGGCTGCGGACATGTCGGCGTGGAGTTGGCCGAGGCCGACGTGCCAGGCCTCCATGCCCAGGTGAGCCAGGTTGTCGGCCGGAGTTCGGTCAGCGCTGCCGTACACGTGGGCCACGGTCGGACGGATTCCGAGAATGATCGCACTCAAGCGGGTTTGATAGGTTGCACGCACCATGGGCTGTTCTCCTGACGTCAACGGTGTCACCGTTGAGCAGCATCGCGCCCGTGGGTACCGTCACGGTACGTGCTTGCTGGTTGTCGAAGCGTGGTGGGTGACGTGACCGGAAACAGAGGCGGCTCACTCGACCGGGCGGCGTCCCACGTCGGGCTGGTCGTGATGGAGTCCCCCAAGGGTTTTGAGGCCGATCGATTCCTGTCCGAGCTCGTCGAACGTCTGGACGATCCGGTCGAGATCGTCGATCCAGACGACATCGAGGGCAATCTCGAGCCTCGGGTCGCCATTCTGCGATCGCCACTCCACGCCGGTCTCCGAGGGTGGCGGGACACCGTGGTCCAACGCTTCGATGCCGGTCACTCCACGATCCTGGTCCTCCCCGTCGGCGTGTCCGGTGACGTCCTCATCGACGAGCCGGTGCCAACGGTTCTGATCGACGGCGGCGCGCTCCGCATGACGGTGCCAGATGTGATCGAGATGGGCCGGCACCGGTGCGGCGACAAGGTGGTGGACGCAGGCGTGGCGGAGCTTCTGGTGCAGCTGAGCGATGGCTGGCCGGCCTGGCTGTTCGCGTGCTGTGAGTTGATCATCGACGAAGAGATCGGCGTCGATCAGCTGGTCGCACAGGTCGGTATGCGGCCGTTTCGACGACGGATCGTGAAACGGCTGATGACGCCGTTCGGGCCGGACGATCGATACCGAATGGCCCAGCTGGCTCACTTCGACCGTTTCAGTGATGCGGCGGCCGTCGCCATCGGTGGAGTCGAGTTCGCCGAGACGGTCCTTCCTCACGCTCCCGGCATCTACCGAACCCGTTCCGGACAGCTCCGGTTCGTCGATCCGGTTCACCACGAGCTGGTCGCAGAGATCGCCCTCGACCCGGCTGCAGCCGAGGCGCTCGCTCCCGTGCTGATCGCCGATGGTGAGCTGCTCGCGGCCTGCCGTGCGCTTCTCGATGGCGGCCTCGACGAGCAGACGTGTCGTCTGCTCGAGGCGCTGCCCGGCCGCGTCGTCGACATGAGCGATCAACGAGATCTGCTGGGCGTGTTCCGCGTTCTGGCCGGTCACATTCCCGATCACCCAGGCCTGGCGCTGAAACAGGCCAGGATCCACGCCAATCTCGCCGAGATCGCAGCCAGCGTCGAGGCATGTGAATTGGCGCTCGAATCGAGCATGGCCCACGATCCCGTTCGGTTGGAAGCGTCGGTCGAGCTGCTCCTCTACCGACATCGGACCATCTCCCAGGAGGAGGCGGCAGACAAGCTCGCCGAGCTTCGTGCTGTGGTGGGCCACAGCGGCCCACTGCCGACACGTCTGCGCGAGGTCGAAGCCGAGATCCTCGGCCAGGCCAGGGACAACCACATCGTGCAGGAAGCTGCAGATCGGTTCGTGGAGGTCGCATCCGAATGGGAGTTCCAGCAGGAGAACCTGCGGGCAGCCAAGGCGCTTCGAGGGTTGGCGGCCGGCCCGCTCTGGCACCTCGGCCATTACCGGGAGGCGCAGACCCGCCTCGACAAGGCGGCGAAACTCGCCATCGCCCAGACCTTCGACTATGGCGTCACCCTCGTGTTCAAGGCCATGTTCGACGCTCGCTGCTGTGATTGGGAGTCCCATCGGCGCTCGCTGCAGCAGGCGAGTTTCGTGGTCGCCGGATCGGGCATTCGATGGCTCGGTGCCTACCTCCACCTGTCGTCGGCCTACGAAGCAGCGAGCCGTCACTCGATCTCCGAGCTGCGCTCAGAGGTACGAACCACCCGCGACCTCCTCGGTCCGCTCTGGGCGACCGACACCGGCGTGCTGGTCGGATCCGAGCTGGCCGTCCTGCTGGCCGAGGTCGGAGCGATCGACGAGGCGATCAGCCTGCTGGAATCGCTGAAGGCGATGGAAGACAGCAACCCGGTCGAGCTGGGTCTCGCCGACATCATCGTGCACGCCCGATCCGGCGACCGGAGCGCTGCCCGGGAGCGGTGGCGGGATCTCGACCAGTTGGACATCGTGCCGAACGATCGACGTTGGCGAATCGAGCTCGAGCTTGCTCGGGCCGATGCGTTGGCCGGGCTCGAGGTCGATGTCACTCAGGCCGAGAAGGACGCCAAGCGGCTGGATCTCACCGAGCTCCTGCCTGTGCTCGCTCCGGAGCTCTTCGGTGAGGGCGTGGCCCCCGCGCCAGTGCGGGTCGAGCTGTTCGGTGGGCTGGTCGTAGCCGGCGCCCGCGGCCCGATCGACCTGCCGGAAGGGCACGTACGGGATCTGGTGAAGTGGCTGGCCGTCAACGGCGGTGTTGCGTCGGTGGAGTCGATTGTCGAGCTCCTGTGGCCGGGAACCGAGCGCAAGCTGGGAACTCGGCGACTGAAGAACGTGATGGTCAAGGCGAGGCAGTACCTCGGTGCCGACGTGGTGATCCGAGAGCCGACGACGGTGTCGTTCGGTGCTCACGTCGTCACCGATGTCATGGAGTTCGAGTCCAGGATCGCCGAGGTCGACGCCAAACGGCGAACACGTGCGACCGAGGCTCGCTCGGCTGCGATCGCGGCCCTCGAGATCTACAAGGGCCCGCTCCTGCCGGACGACGGTTTCAACGACGACATCAATCATCGACGCTTCGAGTTGAAACGCAAGGCCGACGCGTTGCTCGGATTCCTCGAGACCGAACACCGGCCGAACGCGGCGTGGGTCTCGGCAGCCCTCCAGCGGGTCAACGCCGGCTGACGAACAAACTTCTCAACTGCCAGCGTCGTACGTGCTCCTGGGTACGTGTGACGCTGGCAGTTGAGATCGATTCAGATCGGTTGAGATCGTTTCGGATCAGATGTGGTAGCCGCCGTTGGCCAGCTCGGCGCCGCCGGCCATCGTGAAGGCAGCGAGAGCGGCGATGAGGGAAACGATTGCGGAAGGAACGGCGATCTTCTTGAACATGGTGCTCTTCTCCTGGTTGGCGGGAACTGAGCAACAGTCAAGAACACCCCGGTACCTCGGGGGCACCTCGCAGCGGTGGTACCGATCGGGGGACGATCGGCTCACCAAGGTCAACCCATCGCGTTCTTGTACGAGTCGAGGTACGTGATCATTCCGACCGGGTCGCGCTTGGCCGGCTTGAAGTCGGTACCGAGGGTGTAGGCAACGGGCAGGAGACCGGCCTGGCTCATGTGGTCGGGAATGCCGAGCAGTTCGGCGGCCTCGGCCTCCAGGCCGAGGTGCAGCGTGGTGTAGCAGCTGCCGAGTCCTCGGCTTCGCAAGGCCAGCTGGAAGCTCCACATGGCGGGGATGATCGAACCGAGGAGTCCTGCCGCGGCGCCGGTGACGTTCTGTCCTTCCGGGAGCTCGTCGAGACGGCCGATGATGAGCGGGATCACCATGACGGGAACCTTCTCCAGGTTCTGCGCCAGGTAGTTGGCCGAGTCGAGAACTCGACCGGTCTGCGAACCCGTCTCGCTTTCGGCGGCCGCCGCTGCGAGGTACTCGCCACCGGCCCGGCGGTACATGTCGGCCAGCGCCGCCTTCTTCTCGGCGTCTCGGATGACCATCCAACGCCACCCCTGGCGGTTGGAGCCGGTCGGAGCCTGCACGGCCAGCTGAAGACACTCGAGAATCACGTCGTCCGGCACGTCCCGATCGAGGTCGAGCCGTTTCCGAACGGCTCGTGTTGTCGAGAGAAGCGCGTCGGTCTGATCGAGGTCGAAGTCCATCCCGGCATGCTGCCCCGCTGAGCTGATCAGCGCCAGTCGCGCCGAGGCGTCAGTTCTTGAGGAGCTGCGAGAATGGCGTGTTCTTGTCAGGGCCGGGCTCGCGGGGGAGTCCGAGCGCTCGTTCGCCGAGCGTGTTGCGTTGGATCTCGTCGGTTCCGCCCCCGAGGCTCATGCCTCGACAGTTCAGGAAGTGGAAGGCGAAGTAGTCGGCGTCGCGGTCGCCCGCTTCCCACGCCGGCGACGTGGGAAAGGCGAGTTGTGCGGCGAGTTCGGCCGCCGCTCTGCCCTGGAGAGTGCGCCACAGCTTGCCGATCGATGGATGGATTCCAGGGCGTGCGCCCAGGACGGCAACGATGCGCTCTCCGGTGTAGAGCGTGGCCAGTTGCTGTCTGACCAGGGGGTCGTCGATGCGCCCGCGCTCGCGAGCGAGTTCGATCAGTTGGCCGACGGGAATCGGGACCCTGCCTGCCTTCGACCGTTGACCGGTCGATGAGTTCATCGAGGCAGTTCCGGTCTGCACCCGTTCGTGGGCCAGCAGAGCAACGGCAGTTCGCCAGCCCCCATTGACCTCGCCGATGACCCACGTCCTCGGGATCCGCGCCTCGTCGATGAAGACTTCGTTGAACTCCGCCTCCCCGGTCATCTGGACGAGCGGTCGAACGGTGACGCCCGGCTGTTCCATCGGCAACACGAACATCGTGATGCCGCGGTGCTTCGGAGCGTCCGGGTCGGTTCGGGCGATGAGGATGCCGAACTGGGAGTGCTGTGCCCCGGAGGTCCAGACCTTCTGACCGCTCACGATCCACTCGTCGCCGTCGAGCTCGGCACGGGTGGTCAGCGACGCGAGATCGGAACCGGCCCCCGGTTCTGAATACAGCTGGCACCAGATCTCCTCACCTCGCAGGCCAGGGCGAAGGAAGCGCTGCTTCATCTCCTCTGACCCATGATCGCGAATCGTGGGTAGCGCCATGCCGACGCCGATGCCGAACACCGAACTCTCCCGGGGCACGCGGCCTCGGGACACGTCGGTAAACACGCTCACGTGGTCGGCATCGAGGCCCCGTCCGCCGTGCTCGATCGGATAGTCGATCGCCCCGAGTCCGGCATCGAACAGCTGGGCCCGCCAGGAACGAGCTCGATCGATGGAGCCGGTCTCGCTCGGAGAGTCGCTCGTTGACGAGAAGAATGCCTCGACCTCGGAACGGAAAGCGTCGAGCGTCGTGGCCATACGAGGCAACGTACCTTCTCGTTTCCCGTCGTTCGAGTCCCGTTGGTCAGCGGCATCGCTTCATGGCAGCATCGGCGTGAAGCTGCGACCCACGGAGTCCCGTGTCAAGCGAATCGATGCAACCCGAGTTCCTCCTGCCGCTCTCGGCCGCTGACCCGTCCGGAGAGGCCGTGTGGACGCCAACGGCAACCCGTACGTGGTTCGAGCTCGAGCGACGGGCTCGACAGGTCGCCAACGGACTCAGGGCAGCCGGACTCGAGCCGGGAGCGGCGTGGGGAATCCTCGCTGACAATTGCATCGAGTGGGCCGAGCTCGTCACCGGCAACACCCGCGCCGGATGCAGGTACGTCCCGCTCAACTGGCACCTGACCGCGCCTGAGATCGCGGAACTGCTGGTCGATTCCTCCGCCCGGTTCCTGCTGGTCGACGAAGCGCACGCAGGGGTCGGGACCGACGCAGCCCGAATCGCCGGTATCGAGCGCATCATCACACTCGGACCGGACTACGACGAGTGGGTCGAGGGACAGTCGGACGCCGTGCTGCCAGACGGTCCTGCCGGAGCACCGCTGCAGTACACCGGAGGCACGACCGGGAGATCCAAGGGGGTGCTCCGCTCCGACCAGGGCGGACCGGTCAGCACGTCGGCGACTGCGATGGTGCGATGGGGTGAATTGACCGGAATGCCCTCTGCTGGTCGGGCCATGCTCTGCACACCGGCCTACCACGCGCTCGGCGGGGGCATGATCCGCTCGACCTTGGCTCGATCGCACACGCTCTCCATCATCCCGAAATGGGACCCGATGCTGGTGTTGTCCATCATCGAGGATCGAGCGATCACCACGACGGCAATGGTGCCGACGCAGTTCGTCCGCCTCCTGAAGCTGTCCGAGGAGGATCGAGCACGCTTCGACGTGTCGAGCATCGAATGGGTGCTGCACACAGCCGCCCCCTGTCCTCCATGGGCCAAGCGTGCCATGATCGAGTGGTTCGGGCCGGTGATCACCGAGCTCTACGGCTCGTCGGAGGGGACCGGCCCGGTCGTCTGCTCGTCCACCGAATGGCTGGAACGGCCCTGGCACCGTCGGGCGCTCCGACTTTCTCGAGCTGTCGATCGTGGACGACGACGGCAACGACCTTCCGCCAGGGGAGATCGGCACGGTCTACGTGAAGCGCCCGGATGGAGCCCCGGCCTATCACGGCGATCCGAGCAAGAGTGATGCGATGCGGCTGGAGGACGGTCGGTTCACCGTCGGCGACGTCGGTTGGCTCGACGACGCCGGCTACCTCTTCCTCGCCGATCGTCGGGTCGACCTGATCCTCAGCGGAGGGACGAACATCTACCCGGCCGAGATCGAGGGAGTCCTGAGCCAATGCACCGGTGTCGCCGACGTGGCCGTCTTCGGGATCCCGCATCCGGAGTGGGGCCAGGAGATCAAAGCGGTGGTCGAACCGGTCCCCGGCAGCTCGCTCACCGAGGAGCTTGTTCTGGCGTTCGCCGCCGAGCACCTGGCCAAGTTCAAGCTTCCGCGCTCGGTCGACTTCGTCGATGCGTTGCCGAGGGAAGCCAGCGGGAAACTGAAGAAGCGGTTGTTGCGGGACCCCTACTGGGCCTGAACACCGACCGAGGTGTCGCCATGCGTCCTCAGAGCCAGCCGGCGCCGATGGCAGCGAACGCCGCAACCCCGATCGCCACTCGATACCAGCCGAACACTTCGAACCCCCGCTCGTTCAACCACGCCACCATCCAACGAACAGCGGCAACGGCAGAGACGAAGGCCACGACGAGACCGACGATCGGCGTCAGGTATCCGAAGTTGTCGATGAGCTCCTGACCGTCCTTGAGCCCTGCGAACACGGTGGCGGCGCTCAGTGTGATCAGGCCGAGGAGAAACGAGAACTCGACCGCTGCCCGCAGCGAGAGACCAACGAGAACGCCGGCGATGATCGTCACGAGCGAACGTGAGGTCCCCGGCCACACGGCGAGGGCCTGCATCACACCGATCAGGGCTGCCTGCTGCAGTGTGATCTGGGTCAGATCGACGCCGGCTCGGTCGAAGAACCCGGAGCGGCTGAGCGCCAGGATCACCAACCCGCCGACCAACCAGGCGGCGGCGATCGGTGTGACGCCGAAGAGTTGCTCGCGAACGAGGTCGAAGATCACGACGGCGATGAGGGCCGTCGGGACGAAGGCGACGATCACGGCGAGGAGGATCCGCCTGCCCTCCTCGCTCCGGCCCAGCAGCCCTTCGAACATCTGCTTGATCCGGTCGAGATACACGACGAAGACGGCGAGAATCGCGCCGGCCTGGATGCAGATGGCGTAGGCCTCGAGTGATCGGTCGGCGCTTTCGGTGCCGCCGAGTCCCAGGATCTCGTTGGCGACGAGCAGGTGGCCGGTCGAGCTGATCGGGAGGTATTCGGTGATCCCCTCGACCAGTCCGAGAACGATCGCGGCGAAGACGGAGAGTCCGGTGCCGTCTCCGCCTGTCTGGGCGGCGGCAGGGGACATCCACCACAGGATCACGAGCGCACTCGCGAGCGGGACGAGGATGGTGGCGCGCCGGTGGGCTGAGGCTCGGAGAACAGTGGGGTCTGGCACGGCCGAATGATCGCATGCCGACGGCGTTCTGCTGTCGACCCCACTCCAGGTCGTGTCTCCACCGGCCCTTTGGCCGAGTTCCGTCTCGCGGAATGAGAGTCGAGGCAGTCGTCGCTGACGGCGCCGACGGCCGACTGATACGTTCTGCCGGCGCGCCGGGTGCCGGTTGTGCGTGACACCCCACAAGAGCCGAGGCTGCGATGTTCGAAGTCGACCACACTCCCGGAGGCGCCGTGATCATGAACGGCCTTCGCCTGCGCGACCAGGTGATCGCTGAGCTGGCGGCCACGGTCGAGGCAGCCGGAAAGCCCGAGATCTGCCTGGCAACGGTTCTCGTCGGCGACGACAAGCCCAGTCAGATCTACGTCAAATCGAAGAACAAGAAGGCGGTCGAGGCCGGCCTCCAGTCGAGACACGTCAGCCTGCCGGACGACATCAGCCAGTCCGATCTCGAAGCCGAGATCCGGGCGCTGGTCGATGACCCGACCGTCCACGGGGTCCTCGTGCAGCTGCCCGTTGCCGGACGGCCTCGATCCCGAGCCCGTGCTGGATCTCATCCCCCCGGCGAAGGATGTCGACGGCTTGACCGAACGATCGATGGGTCGTCTCCTGCGAGGCAAGCCGGGGCATGCACCGTGTACGCCGCTCGGCGTCATGCGACTGCTCGAGCGCTACGGCGTGGAGACGAGCGGCAAACGAGCGGTCGTCGTGGGTCGCTCCACCCTCGTCGGCTTGCCGCAGGTGCTGCTCCTCGGCCGCAAAGGCGTTGATGCCACCGTGACGCTGGCTCACTCCCGCACCTCCGACCTGGCGGCGGTGTGCCGTGAAGCCGACATCATCGTGGCCGCGGCCGGCATCGCCGGAATCATCACGGCGGATCACGTCAAGCCCGGAGCCGCCGTGATCGATGTCGGCATCAGCCGCACGGCAGACGGCATCGTCGGCGACGTCGATTTCGACGCGGTTCAGGCAGTTGCCGGCGCCATCACACCCATGCCGGGCGGTACTGGTCCGATGACCATCGGTTGCCTCATGCAGAACACATACGCCGCCTACCAGATGCTGCAGAACGGGGCATGAGCCCCACCGATGGTCTTCACGTCGTGAGTCGCAGCGAGAGGGCGGGGCGACGCCGCGGCGGGGCCGACGGCAAACCCGTCCGTGACCCGCTGCGTGATCAGGCTCCGTTCGAACAACCGACGATGTATCTCGAGCCGACCAAGGCGGTGTCAGACGACGAGCTGGAATCGATTCACCTCGCCTCGCTGCGCGTTCTCCGCGAAACCGGCATCGACTTCCTGAACGAGGAGTGCGAGACGGATCCTGGCTGCCAACGGGGCCGACGTCACCGGCGACAGGGTTCGGTTCGATCCCGAATTGGTCGAACACGCCGTGGCGAAGGCGCCGGCCCAGTTCCATCTCCACGCTCGGAACCCGGATCACGATCTGGTGATCGGTGGCCGCCACGTCGCCTTCGGGTCGGTCGGCGTCGGCGCCCAACGTGGCCGGGCTCGACGGACCGCGACGCACCGGGAATCGCGTCGACTATCAGAACCTCCTCCGACTCTGCCAGACCTTCACGAGCATCCACGTCGTCCCGGGGTATCCCGTCGAGCCGGTCGACCTGCACGCGTCGGTCCGCCACCTGCATGCCACCCTCGACGCCTACACGCTCACCGACAAGGTGTTCCACGTCTATTCGCTCGGGCGTCAGCGCAATCTCGACGCGATCGAGATGACCCGCATCGTCCACGGTGTCGATCATGCGACCTTCGATGAACGGCCGTCGCTGACCACGATCATCAACGCGAGTTCGCCCCTCCGCTACGACGACGTGATGCTGCAGGGCGTCATCGAGATGTCGAGTCGGAACCAGGTCGTGGTCATCACGCCGTTCACGCTGGCCGGAGCGATGGCCCCGATCACGCTCGCCGGCGCGCTCACCCTGCAGAACGCCGAGGCTCTGGCCGGCATCGCCTTCACCCAGATGGTTCGTCCCGGCTCGCCGGTGGTCTACGGCGGTTTCACCTCGAACGTCGACATGCGTTCGGGCGCACCGGCCTTCGGCACGCCCGAGTATCTGCGAACGGCGATGGTCGGCGGACAGCTGGCTCGTCGCTACGGCCTGCCCTACCGCTCGTCGAACGTGAACGCAGCCAATGCGGTCGACGCCCAGGCCGGCCTACGAGAGCGTGTTCTCGCTGTGGGGCGCCGTCATGGGCGGCGTCAACTTCTTCATGCACGGCGCCGGATGGATGGAAGGCGGACTCCACACGTCGTACGAGAAGATGGTGATCGATGCCGACCTCCTCCACATGGTCGCTCGTTCCCTGCAACCGATCATCGTCGATGATGCGACCGCTCGCGGTCGAGGCCATTGCCGAGGTCGGCCCGGCCGGCCACTTCTTCGGGACGCAACACACGCAGGATCGCTACCGGGACGAGTTCTACGAACCGCATGATCTCCGACTGGCGGAACTTCGAGGCATGGACCGAAGCCGGCTCAGCCGACGGCGTTCGACAAGGCCAACCAGCTCGTGAAGCAAGCGCCTCGGCGAGTTCGAGGCGCCTGCGCTCGACGACGCCGTCGCCGCCGAGCTGGTCGGCGTTCGTCGATCGTCGGGTCGCCGAGGGCGGCGTGGAGACCGATTTCTGATGTCGTTCACAGCCGATGCTGAGCAGACTGATCCACGAGAGGAATGGACAGTCGATGAAGAACAGCGCGCAGGTCGTGGTGATCGGCGGTGGCGTCGTCGGGGCATCGGTGCTCTATCACCTCACCAAGGCCGGCTGGACCGACGTCGTCCTGGTCGAACGCACCGAGCTGACCGCCGGGTCGACCTGGCACTCCGCCGGCGGCATGCACACGCTCAACGGCGACCCCAACGTCGCCAAGCTCCAGCAGTACACGATCGAGCTCTACAAGGAGATCGAGGAGGTCTCCGGCCAGGACTGCGGCATCCACATCACCGGCGGCGTCATGCTGGCCGACACGCCGGAGCGCATGGACTGGCTGCGCATGGCGCACGCCCGCGGTCGCTATCTCGGCATGGAGACCGAGCTGATCTCGGTCGCCGAGGCCAAAGCGCCTGATGCCGCTGCTCGAGGAGAAGTACTTCGTCGGCGCCATGTACGACGCCCACGAGGGCCATGTCGACCCGTCAGGCGTCACCAACGCCTACGCCAAGGCCGCCCGGCAGGCCGGGGCCGAGATCTATCGCAACACCTGGGCCCGCGACATCACCCGCGCGCCGGATGGCGGCTGGAACGTCCACCTGATGAAGACCGAAGGCGACAAGCTCGGCGAGATCGGCGAAGACCTCGGCACGATCCACTGCGAGCACGTCGTGAACGCCGGTGGACTGTGGGCTCGCGAGGTCGGCCGCATGGTCGGTCTCGAGCTACCGGTCCTGGCCATGGAACACATGTACCTCCTCACCGAGGACATCCCCGCCGTTGCCGAATACAACGCAGCGCACGGCGAGGTCCTGCACTGCATCGACTTCGGGGGCGAGATCTACATGCGCCAGGAAGGCGGCGGCCTCCTTCTCGGCACCTACGAACGAAACGGCACGCCGTGGTCGACCGAGACCACGCCGTGGGACTTCGGCATGAAGCTGCTGTCCCCCGATCTCGACCGCATCGCCGACTCGCTCGACGTCGGGTTCCGTCACTTCCCGGTGTTCGCCGAGGCCGGCATCAAGACGGTGATCAACGGTCCGTTCACCTTCTCGCCCGACGGCAACCCGCTGCTCGGTCCGGTGCGGGGGTTGCCCGGATACTGGAGCGCCTGTGCCGTCATGGCCGGGCTGAGCCAGGGCGGCGGTGTCGGTCTCGCGCTGGCCAACTGGATGACCCAGGGCGACCCCGGATTCGACATCTGGGGGATGGACATCGCCCGCTACGGCGACTTCGCAACGCTCGGCTACACGAACGAGAAGGTCCGGGAGAACTACAGCCGGCGCTTCCGCATCACGTTCCCCAACGAGGTGTTGCCGGCGGCTCGACCGCTGCAGACGTCACCGATCCACGACCGGCTCGTGGCTGCGAATGCTGTCTGGGGAACGTCGTTCGGGCTGGAGACTCCGCTGTGGTTCCAGGAACCTGGCCTGCCGCCGATGGAGGAGATCACGTTCAAGCGATCGAATTCGTGGGAGTCGGGTTCGCGAGCGAGTCGTTCGCCGTTCGAGAGTCGGTCGGGCTCATGGAGACCACCGGCTTCGCCACGTTCGCATTCGAGGGTCCCGGGGCCCGTGCGCTGCTCGACCGGTTGATCACGAACACCGTGCCGAAACCGGGCCGGATGGCGATGGCGCCCATGGTGAACGAAGCCGGTGGACTCATCGGTGACCTCACGGTTGCGTGTCTGCCCGCGGCCGACGGTGATGCTCTCGGCGCCCACGGCGGCGTGATCGGGGGTGCCACGGCGAACACGACGCAGCTCGAGTCGTTCATGGTCTTCGGGTCCGGGGTCGCCGAGCGCTACTACGAGCGGTGGTTCGAACAGCAGCAGAGGGCACATCTCGACGCCGGGGGAGACCCGGTCACATTCCGGGCGCTCGGCTACGAGATGTGCGGACTCTCGATCGCCGGTCCGAACGCGCGACGAGTGCTGGAGAAGGTGACCGAGCACGACGTGTCTGCCGAGAACTTCGGCTTCATGCGCTTCCGGGCCATCGATCTCGGCCTCGTCCCCGTGTTGTGCGGCAAGGTCAGTTTCACCGGCGATCTCGGCTACGAGTTCTGGATGCCGGCGAGCTACCAGCGCACGGTGTTCGATGCGCTGATGGATGCCGGAGAAGAGTTCGGGATCCGATTGTTCGCCGGTCAGGCGCTCAACTCGCTTCGGCTCGAGAAGTGGTTCGGGTCCTGGGCGCGGGAGTACCGCCCGTTGTACAGCCCTTTCGAGGCGGGCTTCGATCGTTTCGTGAAGCTCGACCCGGCGATCAAGGGCGACTTCATCGGTCGAGACGCTCTGGTCGCCAAGGCATCGGCCGGGCCGGACAAGATGCTCGTCACCTTCACGGTCGATGTCGGCACCGGCCCGGACGCAGCCGACGTGATCGGCGATGAACCGGTCTGGTTCACGCCTGAGGGCTCAGGGGAAGAACAGGTGGTCGGCTGGGTGACGAGCGGCGGGTACGCCCATTGCTCCGATGCATCTGTGGCGATGGCGTACGTGCCGGCCGACCTCGCAGACGCCGACGGATCTTTCGACATCGAAGTCCTCGGCGTGCGACGCCCGGCGTCGAGGCAGCTCGAGCCGCTGTTCGATCCGGCCGGTACCCGAATGAGGGCCTGACCGGGCTTGAATGACGTGGTGAGCAACCCTCCTGCCCAACCACCGGTCGATCCGAACGACGTGTCGGTGACGGTCGACCGGCCGGCCGGGACGGTCACGGTCCAATGGACTGACGGCCTCGTGGCCGAGTTCAATCTGGTCGAAGTCAGACTCGGTTGTCCGTGTGCCACCTGTCGTGTGCACCGTGAGCAAGGCGAGGAGGTCTGGCCGCGGCCGGGAAGCCCGGTGCCGCTCGCCATCGATGACGCCGAGATGCACGGAGCGTGGGGCTTGTCGTTCCTCTGGAACGACGGTCATGCAACCGGCATCTACCCATTCGAGACGTTCCGTCGATGGGCCGAAGGCTGACCGGCCGTCGCTGACGGGCCGCACCGGTGGGTGTGTCGACTGGCATGCCCGATCGGTCTGTACCACCATGATCCGGGTGATCGAGCACTTCAAAGAAGCGTGGAACGAACTGATCGCCCCCGGCGGTGGTTTCGCCATGGTCGAGACCGAGGTCCGGGGCGTGCCGATGCGGGTCTTCGAACAGGGGCCGGCCGACATGCGGGCGGTGTGGGAGATGGCCACCTTCCACGGCGACAAGGACTACATCGTCTACGAGGACGAGCGCTACACGTTCACCGAGACCGCAGCGCTGGTTCGGGCTCTCGCCCATCACCTGGTGACCGACCACGGGGTCGGACGCGGCGATCGGGTGGCCATCGCGATGCGTAACTATCCCGAGTGGGTGATCAGCTATTGGGCGATCGCCTCGATCGGAGCGGCAGCGGTCGGCATGAACGCCTGGTGGACCGGACCCGAGATGGAGTTCGCACTCGACGACTCCCGCCCGAAGGTCTTGATCTGTGACCGGGAACGGCTCGAGCGGGTCATTCCCCATCTCGAGGCACTTCGGGCGAACGCCGATCTCGCCATCATCGCCGTTCGTACCGATGCGGATCTCCCCGCCGGTTCCGCCCACTGGAGCGACGTGGTCGACCCGTCGTCGGCCCCGGACGCACTACCCGAGGTCGACATCGACCCTGACGACGACGTCACGATCTTCTACACCTCCGGTACCACCGGGACTCCCAAGGGGGCGCAGCTCACGCACCGTGGCTCGGTGCACAACCTGTTGAACATCGTGTTCATGGGCATGGTGTCGGCAGTGGCGGGTGCCAAGGCCAAAGCGGCAGCGGGCCAGGTGTCCGAAGAAGCGCCGGCGGAGCCGTTGCCTCCGTCATACATGGCGCCGACGCCGCTGTTCCATGTCACGGCCTGCAACTGCCTCCTCCATCCGGCCACGATGGTCGGGGCCAAGCTCGTGCTCACGTACAAGTGGGATCCGGCCCGAGCGCTCGAACTCATCGAACGGGAACAGGTCACCAACTTCTCCGGTGTCCCCACGATGAGTCGGGAGATGCTGCTGCATCCGGATTGGCAGACGCGCGACACGTCGTCATTGCAGGGTCTGGGCGGAGGCGGAGCCCCGCTGCAGCCCGACCTCGTCAAGAAGATCGACGATGCCCTGCCGAAGGGTGCTCCGTCGACCGGCTACGGCCTCACCGAGACCCACGGCATTCTCACGGCCAACTCCAGCGCGATGTATGTGATGAAACCGGAGTCGTGTGGTCCGCTGGTTCCCAACGTCGACGGCAAAGTCATCGACGACTTGGGCAACGATCTGCCCCAGGGCGAGCGAGGCCAGCTCCTGGTGAAGGGTCCCATCGTGATCAAGGGCTACATCAATCAGCCAGAGGCCACGGCCGAGTCCATCCAGGACGGGTGGTTCAACACCGGGGACATCGCCTTCATCGACGACGACGGATTCGTCCACATCGTCGATCGAGCCAAGGACATGGTGCTGCGGGGTGGCGAGAACGTCTACTGCTCCGAAGTCGAAACGGTGATCTACACCCATCCGGCCATCGCCGAGGCCGCTGTCTTCGGCATACCGGACGAGCGTCTCGGCGAAGATGTCGCCGCCGCCGTCGTGCTGCGCCAGGGTGCATCCCTCACAGCAGATGAGCTGCGCGAGTTTCTCGCTCCGTTGATGGCGAAACACAAGATCCCGGGCACCATCTGGTTCCGTACCGAACCACTCCCGCAGAACGCCAACGGCAAGTTCCTCAAGCGGCAGCTCCGCGACGAGTACGTCTGATCACAGGCCGGCGTCGGCTGGACAGTCAGGGTGCCCCGAGCGAGCGCTACGGTCTCCTAGCGTAATCGCCTGCTGCATTGACGCCTGCTTGGCCCGCCACCCAACCCGGAGTACCTCCACATGTACGAACGTCTCGCGCGCTGGTGTTTCAGCAACGCATGGAAGGTCATCGCGGCGTGGGCCGTGGTGTTCGCCGTCATCGGAGGACTCGTCGGATCGATCGGCCCTGCCTACGACGGCAGTTTCGAGATCCCCGACTCCGATTCAGCGTCCGGCTTCGAGATCCTCGAAGACTCCTTCGGCGGATCGGGCGGTGGCATTCCCGGCACGATCGTGTTCGAGGCCGAGCAGGGGATCGACGATCGTGACGTGACGGCCGCCATGAAACGACTGTTCGACGCCATTCGCGCCGACAGCGGCGCGGGTGGCACGTTCGACGAGCTGACCTTGGTGAGTCCCTACGAGCCCGAAGGTGAACGGAACATCGCAAGCGCCGGTGAGCGGGCCGGCAAGATCGCCTACGCCACCATCAATCTGCCGATTGGCATCGACCAGATCGAGGCCTCCGAGATGGGTGCCGCGATCGGAGAGCTGATCGAGGCGCAACGCCTCGATGAAGTCGATGGGCTCCGCGTCGAGATCGGGGGTGCCGCATTCGGTGCGTTCGAACCGCCCGAGTCCGAGGTGCTCGGCCTCGCCTTCGCCGTCATGGTGCTCATCGTGGCCATGGGTTCGGTCGTGGCCATGGGCACCACCATCGGTGTCGCCGTATTGGGCGTCGCCATCGGGGCCATGCTGATCACGCTGCTCTCCAACGTCGTCGGCATCCCGGATTTCGCCACGACCATCGGTCTCATGATCGGTCTCGGTGTCGGCATCGATTACGCCCTGTTCATCGTCACCCGCTACCGAGAAGCCCTGGCCCAAGGTTTCGGTCCAGAAGATGCAACGGCGGTTGCCCTCGACACCGCCGGCCGTGCGGTGGTCTTCGCCGGAGCCACCGTCGTTGTCTCGCTGCTGGGTCTCCTCCTGATCGGCCTCGGGTTCATCACCGGGCTGGGCATCGGGGCCGCGACCACCGTCGCCGTCGTGATGGCAGCCTCGATCACGCTGCTGCCGGCAGCGCTCGGCATCGTACGTGAACGAGTGAATCTCACGAACTACCGGGGCATGGCCGCGTCGGTCCTGATCTCGCTCGCTCTCTTGGCGTTCGGCCTCGGTCTCGAGCCTCTGCGCACCTCACTGCCGCTGGTCGGATTGGCGATCGCGGTCATGGTGGTCGGGTCGCTTCCGTTCGCCACACCACTCAAGAAGGCACTGCCCGCACGTCGGGAAGTGCCGACCCGCGAAACCATCTGGTATGGACTCAGCCGCACCATTCAGGCTCGCCCATGGGTCTTCGCCATCGGCGGCGCAGCGTTCCTGCTGGTGCTCGCCTCACCGTTGCTCGACCTCCGCCTCGGGTTCTCCGATGAGGGCAACTATCGCGAGGAAACCACCACCCGTCGGGCTTACGACCTCCTGGCCGAAGGATTCGGCCCCGGGGCCAACGGCCCGCTGGCCATTGTCACCGAGCTGAGCTCACCCGCCGATCTCCAGGTGCTCGCCGCTCTTTCCGAAGAGCTGAACCAGACCGAGGGTGTGGCGTTCGCCTCGCCTCCGATCGCCGACGACCCGGACAACCCGAACGCCGCCATCATCCAGTTGCAGCCGACGACCTCGCCCCAGGACGAAGCCACGGAGCAGCTCGTCCGGACCCTTCGAGACGACACGGTTCCCCGCGTCGTGGCCGACAGCGAACTGACCCCGTACGTCACGGGGGCGACCGCGGCGAACATCGACTTCACCGGCTTCCTCGGCGGGCGCATCCTGCTGTTCTTCGGCGTGGTGCTGCTCGTGTCGTTCCTGCTGTTGATGGCGGTGTTCCGATCGATCATGGTGCCGCTGAAGGCGGTGGTGCTGAACACGCTCTCGATCGGTTCGGCCTACGGCGTCGTCGTGGCGATCTTCCAGTGGGGTTGGTTCGGGTCCGTCTTCGGCATCGAGGGTGCACCGATCGAACCGTTCATACCCATGATGATGTTCGCCATCGTCTTCGGCCTCTCGATGGACTACGAGGTGTTCCTGCTCTCCCGGGTGAAGGAGGAATACGAGCGCACCGGCGACCCCGTCAACTCCGTCGCCGACGGGCTCGCCATGACGGCGCGGGTCATCACTGCTGCCGCCGCGATCATGGTGGTGGTGTTCGGCAGCTTCCTGTTCGAGGACGATCGCATCATCAAACTGTTCGGTCTCGGTCTCTCCGTGGCCGTGCTGATCGATGCCACCATCGTCCGCATGCTCCTGGTCCCCTCGACCATGCAGCTACTCGGAGCCCGCAACTGGTGGTTGCCGACCTGGCTCGACCGGATCCTCCCCGATCTCAATGTCGAGGGTGGCCACCACGAGCCTCCATCGGCGATGAAGATCGACGAGACACCGGGCGAAACCGTCACCGTCTGACCTTCTCGGCCTACGGTGCAGCGGTGACCACTTCGCCATCGTTTCGACTGCGTGACGTCGTCGCCGGCCCGCCCGAGCATCCGATCCTCAACGGCATCACGGTCGACATCCCTCGCCGGGGTATCACGGCGCTGGCCGGCCCTTCGGGCTCGGGCAAGTCGACATTGCTGCGTCTGCTCAATCGACTCGATGATCCGATCAGCGGGACCATCTCTCTGGACGGTGAGACACTGTCGTCCTTCGAGCCGAGCGAACTGCGCCGACGAGTCGGGATGGTCTTCCAGACGCCGCCGATCTTCGACGGCGACGTCCTCGAGAATCTGCGTGTGGCTGACTCCGCCGTGACGGCCGAGCGAGCGGGGCACGTGCTCGAACACGTCGGTCTGTCGCCCGAGTTGCTGACCAGACAGGCTGCCGACCTCAGCGGTGGTGAGGCGCAACGCATGTGTGTGGCTCGGGCCCTGTTGACCGGCCCGTCGGTTCTCTTGGCCGACGAACCAACGGCTGCACTCGACGGTGACGCGAGACGCACCATCGAGGAACTCGGTCGCGAGATCGCCGACGGTGGTGTGCCCATCGTGTGGGTCACCCACGACACCGACCAACTCCGGCGGCTCGCTGACCACGTGATGGTGCTGGACGGCGGGAGATGGTCGCGTTCGGTCACATCGACGAATTGTCCGACCGACGACGACCCGGTCGTCCGCCGATTGATCGGAGCCGGCTGATGGAACGCACCGACATCGGGCTGCTCGGTATGGCGGCATCGTCGATCCTCATCGCGGTGGCGATCGGAATCTCGCTGTGGCGGCAGCTCGGCCTCGAACGCAGTGTGTTGTGGGCTGCGCTCCGAGCCCTCGTGCAGTTGATCATCGTCGGCTACGCACTGCAGCTCATCGTCGACCCGGACGATCCACTCGTTCTGTCGTTCGTCTGGTTGCTGTTCATGCTCGGATTCGCCGCCTACACCACCCAGCAGCGGGCGTCCGAGGTGCCGGCGGTCCTGCCGCTCGTCGCTGGTCGCGTACGCCGCCAGCGCGGTGGTGACACTCGGCGTGCTCTTCGGTTTCGGGGTCTATGACCTCGAGGGCCGCACGATCGTGCCGCTCGCCGGCATCGTGGTCGGCAATTCGTTGTCGGCGACGGTGCTGGTCTCCAGGCAGCTCTTCACCGCAGCATCGAAACAGCGGATCGACATCGAGGGTCGCCTCGCACTCGGACTCAGCGCATCGGCAGCCTTCCAGCCCCACCTGCGGCAAGCGTTGCGAACCGCGTTGGTGCCTCAGATCGAATCGACGAAGGCGGTCGGCATCATCGCGCTGCCGGGAGCGATGGTCGGCTTGATCCTGGCCGGTGTCGAACCGGTCGACGCCGTTCGCGTGCAGTTGTCGGTGATGTATCTCGTGCTCGGCAGTGTCGCGACCACCACTGCGGTGATGAGCTTCGGTATCTCTCGGCGCCTGTTCACCGAGCGCCGATCAGCTGCGCCGCTTCGACGCCCCGGACTGACGCTCAGTCGGCATCGCTTGCGGACCGGGACGGGCCAGGACGGAGATGGCTGCGGTGGCACGGGACGACAGCGGAACCCACGGCTGCTGCCGGTCCATCGGGAGTGCATCCTTGACCATGATCCGCCAGCCGATGTAGATGGCCATGAGCGCGTGAGCGGCGGCGATGAGGTAGAAGAACGCCTGGTCGCTGACCGAGAGGAAGAGTGCCGTCGGCCAACGGTCCGAGAATGGCGCCCGTTCCGTTGACCATCACGAGTGAGGAACTGGCCGCCACCCTCTTCGAGTCCGGGATCCAGTCGTTGGTGTAGGCGATCGAGAGCGAATAGAGCGGGAACATCGTGCCGCCGAGCAGGAACATGCCCTGTCGTTCCCGCAACCGACGTGACGTCGAGGCGGGAGAGACTCAGTGCGATCACTGCGGCCGTCGTCGAAACGACTGCCAGCAGACCGCGACGGGGGACCCGATCGGAGATGATGCCCGAGCGGGAACTGGAACACCACGGCACCCAGGATCGGGGTGAACAGGAAGAGCGCCGTCTGATTCGGCGTGAGGCCGATTCGGGTGGCGAACACGGCACCCATGCCGAAGAGCACACCGGCGGAGACACCGACGAACAGCATGCTGACCAGGCCGGTCGGGACGATGCGTGCCAGTTCCCGGATCGACATGGGCTCCGGCGTTGCGATCGGGGGCGCAGAGGTCGTGGACAGTGCAGACCGGAAGAATCGCCATCGAGATGAGCACCGAAGCAACGATGAAGAGCGTGACGTCGAGAGCGCTGGCGGTGACCAGCAACGCCTGGCCGACAGCCACGCCGCCCATGGAGACGACCATGTAGGCGGCGAGGATTCGACCTCGTGTCTCTGGCCTCGCAATGTCGTTCAGCCAGGATTCGGCGACGACATAACTGCCGGCCATGCACATGCCCGTGACGAAGCGGGTCGGTGCCCACACGACGGGATGCACTGCGATCGCCTGCACCAGAGCGACCGTCGATGCCAGCGACGCCAGAGCGGCGAACACTCGCACGTGGCCGACATTGGCCAGCAACCGGATGGCAAGGCGAGAGCCGGCCAGGAACCCACCGAAGTACGAGGCCATGATCACGCCGGTGGCCAGGGTGTTGAACGCCTCGAGTTCGGCCCGGATACCGACGACGGAACCCCCGAGAGCATTGCCGACCATCAACAACGCCATGCCGATCAACAGAGCGGAGGCGGCCGACGCCGCGCTGACGTGGGGTTCGATCCACGGATCGGCGGTGGTCGCGTCGTCAGGGACGTCGGCAGCGGTGTCGCCGAATTCGATGTTCATGTCCGAGACCATGGGCGTGCCGACCGTGTGAGAAGGGGAGATCCGACCTCGGGACGCTAGCAACTCCAGCCGAGGACGAAGGCCTCGCTCGTCCATTGAGAGTGTGGTTCGGGTCACATGGTCCGATCGGCCCAAAAGGCCACACCCAGGGATGATTTCGGCCGTAGAACAGTGGGTGCAGCGAAGGTCCATCCCCATCCGGCTCGCCGGAACCATCGTGCTGGTGATCGCGATGCTCTGTGGGCCCGTCGGAGCCCAGGACGACGGCGGGGTTCCCGAGGGCGTGCAGCTCCAGATCTCTGCGCTGGCGGCGGTCGATTTCGACCCGTGGCAGCTGCAAGACGACGAGATCGAGGGCCGGCGTGTCCCCGTTGCCGAGTACGAAGCCCACACCAGGGGAGTGGCCGAGGCAACGGTTGCGGCCCGGGTCGAGGTCGAGCGGGAGCTCGCAGATGCCGAGGAGGTCCTCGACGCAGTACGCGACCATCGAGCCGACATGGAGGAAGAGGTCGAGGGCTACTCGATCTCGATGTGGGTGCTCGGTGATCTCGGTCTCCAGGAGATGTACGGCAGTGACGCAGAACGGGCGCGGCAGGAGCAGCCCGTCGTCGCTGTGACCGAGTCGCTCATCGCTCGAGTCGAGGCCGCGGATGCAGCGATCGCCGACGCAGAGGCCGACGTCGAGGCGATCTCGATCGTTCTCGCCGAGCGGGTGGCCGCCGACGACGTCGCCCAGCGCACCCATCGCAATGCAACGCAGATCCACGACCGCCTCGAGACGATGATCTCAGCGAGAAACGAGGCCATCGATCGTCTGACCCACGAACTCCTGACCGAGGAGCGCCCGGAGGTCGATCTCGTCACGATCACGTCGGTGACCGTGCAGGTCCCGATCGGGTTGCCGGACGATCGGGGAGCAGCGGCCGCCAGCAGCGGTGAGGGCGTTGCAGGACGTGTCAGTAGCGGCCGGGCCGTGACCGACGGATCGGACACGCCGGCCGAGGCTGCTCCGGTTCCGACCGAAGGCGACCACGGTGGCGATTCCTCCGATCGTCGTGAACGCACAGATCGCCGGACAGGTGCAGGCATTGATCGGAGCGGCCCGTTCCGATGGCATCGATCTCCACGGCGGCGGCTATCGGCCTCGCGAGGACCAGATCACGCTCCGTATCGCTCACTGCGGCACCAGTGGCTACGACATCTTCGAACGTCCTGCCGGTGAGTGCTCACCTCCGACGGCCCGCCCCGGAACGTCAGAGCACGAACTCGGACTCGCCATCGACTTCACCGAGAGCGGCACGATCCTCACTCCTGGCAGCGCCGGCTTCAACTGGATGGTCGCCAACGCCGGGAGCTACGGGCTGATCAACCTCCCGAGCGAGGCGTGGCACTGGTCGACCACAGGCGGCTGACCCCGCATTCACCCCTAGAACGACCTATAGCGGCAGTCAAATCCATCCAGTGGCGGGTCTTGCCCCGACGAACCTGCCGAGCGGGCCCCTAGGCAAACCCGCCAGACAGGGGGACCACCCCGATTCGCGTCACGGCGTCGTCGTTTCTAGTTTCGGTGCATGGCAGCACTCGTCTTCGCACCAGCAATTGACCTTCGGTTGGTCGACCGTTCGGCCATCGCCACCAATCCGGTCTACGGAGACCGGCCCCTCCTGCGAGGGCGGTTCCACCAGCTCGGTGCCGTTGCATCGCTGCCGGCGGGTGCACTGCTCGTTCTGCGGTACGCCACGCCGGAGGCTCGGATCTCAGCCGTGGCCTACGCCCTGACCGGCTTCCTGATGTTCCTCACGAGCGCCAGCTACCACCGACTGGCCGACAGCGTGATGGCCCGCTTCTGGATGCGGCGCCTCGATCACTCGATGATCTTCTTCCACATGGCCGGGGCAACCACGCCGATCGCACTCATCGGCGTCGGTGGAGTGGCCGGCATCGCCCTCGTCGTTGTCTCCTGGGGCGGAGCCTTCGTCGGTGCGTTCCTGAAACTCACACAGCTCACGATCGAGCGGGACCCCTGCCCATGGTTGTTCCCCGTTCTCGGCTGGCTGCCGCTGCTGGGTATTCCGTCGCTGGGGGCCCACCTCGGTCGGGATGCGGTGGCGCTGCTTCTGGCTTCAGCCCTGGTGTACGCCATCGGCGGCATCTGCTTCAGCCGCAAGAGCCCGAATCCGGTGCCGACGGTGTTCGGCTACCACGAGATCTTCCATGTGTGCACGCTGGTGGCCGGAGCGGCCCAGTTCGCCCTCACCGCACGCCTGGTCGCCGCCTGAGGCTGTCGACGATCTCGCCGACGGGCGAGGGATGGCCGTACCGGTAGCCCTGGAATTCGTCGCTGCCCATCCCTGCGAGGTCGGTCGCGATGTCTGAGTATCGACCCGGCCCCCCAGTGTGTGACCTTCTTCCCTGTGCCGGGGGCCAGATCCGACTCGACGGCGGCACCATGGCGACGGGTCACGAACGATCGGAGCGACGACGAATGCCGGCCCTGTTGTACGGCGTGCTCGCCCTGGTCGCCTGTTTTGCTTTCGCCTGCGGAAGCGGCAGTTCTCAGACAGCAGGCGAACTGCTCGAGGTCGAGGTCGAGGTCACCAAGGCCGTTCCGGTGGGCGACGTCACGACGATGGATGTCTACCACCCAGTCGATGGAGCCGATCTGCCGCTGCTCGTGCTCCTCCATGGCACCGGTCCTGGCGGTCGTGCCGAGATGGGGCCTCTTGCTCGAGCAATTGCCGAACAGGGAGTGGTCGTCTTCGTCCCCACGTGGACGGTGATCGACGACGCACCCGAGTGGCCGATGCAGGACGCCGAGGTCTACCGAGTCCAGACCGAAGCCGTGGTGTGTGCGCTCCGCCAGGCTCGGCGGACGGCGGCGGACTTCGGTGGATCTCCAGATCGTCTTGGCCTGATGGGTCATTCCGGCGGCGCACTCGTCGGCATTCGGGCCGCGTTGGTCGATCAACCTCCGTGGTCGGGAATGACGTGCGACGAGGCTCTGGATCATCGGCCGGATGTTTTCATCGGGACCGGAGGTGACTACTCCGGCCGCTACCAGTTCACGGGTTTCGCCGGCGACTTGTACGACGCCTTCGAACCCGAACAGCTGATCGGAGGCAACGCCGACCTCGTAGTTCAGTTGGTCCATGGCTTCCGGGACAACAACGTGGATCCCTTCGGCTCGGCCATGCTGCACGAGCAGCTCGTGAACGCCGGCTACGACGCGCACTACGCCGCGCTCGACACCCGGCACGGTGCGCTCATTCGGCCAGATGAACCGGCAGGCCAGTTCGTGGTGGATCGGGTGGTCGCCATGTTGGGTGCGGGCGATGAACCTGTCGTCGAGGAACCCGGCGCCGAATTGGCCTTCGACGGGACCACGTGCAGCTATTCCGGACCGACCACGCTCGGTCCGCCGAACGGCTGGTGATCCGGCTACGCAACAGCCGTATCAGTGGGTGCTGGCGTGTGTGGACGACCTCGATCCACACGGCAGCTCCTACTTCGCGTCACCGAAACCAGCCAGATCTATCAGGCGGCCGGCCTTGCTCCGACCAACCTCGACTGAACGCCAGGTGCCTCAGCGGGCCAGGGTGGGACGTGGTTGGGTCGTGGGACGTGGTTCAGAGACCTCCATCACGTAGCCGGGCCGCTGATGGACGTCCCAATACGTGAAGCGAAGCGGCTGAAACCCGGTCTGGGCGATGATCCGGTTCTGACGTTCGAGATCACGCTGCAGGGCATCGGCGCTTCCGTGGGCGAGCATCGAGTCGCACTCGGACCAGCATCCGGCGTCCGGCCATGCATGGTCGAGGTAGTACGTGTGTGTGCCGCACCTGACTCGGAACTGACGAACGGGAGCCATGAATCCACCACGGTCGATGATGGCTTCGAGGTCCTGTTCGAATGTCGTCGCCAGGGGACGGTCATCGAAGAAGGTCAGCGCTCGACGTGTCGTTCGGATCCCCGGTCGACCGCGAATGGCAAGCTCGGCGAGACGCATCCCGACAGTCGAGACATCGAGCGTGCCTCGCTCGACCCCATTGGAGATCACGCGGACCGTTTGCGCGACGCTCAGATCCCGAGCGGCGTCGATGAGCGATCGAGTTGGCGTGGTCAAGGCCATCCCTCGATGAACACCGACGTCGGACGGAACCAGATCCGTCGACTGAATCCTGCGGTGCGCGCCCGAGGTGCCTTTGACTCCTCGCGGGACCACGATCTCGATCCGGGGCGGTGAAGTCCACAGCCCGTGGGCGGCAAGGGCACTGCGAGCGGCCAAGGCTGCCGATGGGCCGCCTCGGAGGACGGCCTGGCGATGGCGGGCGGCGAGCGTCCACGGCAGGTGACGGGCCCGAACGTGGTGAGGTCCAACTCGTTCGAGGAACTCGGCGTCGACCAGACGGGCGATCGCGGAACGGTCGAACCCGTGCTGCTCGGCATCGATCGAGCGAACGATGCCATCGGTCTGGTTCGCGCTGGTGAGCATTGCGGTCAGGCGCCGATCTCGGCGCCCCGATGAGATGGCCACTGCAGTCCGAATTCGGTCGAGCGAATGTCGGGGAAGGAGTGCAAACGTACCGTGCTTCGGAGCGTCACTCACTCATGGGTCGTTCTTGGGTCCGATGTGCGCGTGAGGCGCGAGGATCGGACCCAAGAACGATTGGAATCACGACTGGAGTGACGCAGGTCAGTAGGCGAGGGTCTCGGCCCGCCAGGCCTCGGTGGCCTCGACCTGGTTGAACGTGTACATGTGGATCGCTTCGACGTCGAGCTCGAGGTTGGCCTCGGACAGCGGCAGGAGCAGGTCGTTCGGGTCGTATGCCGTTGACGTCATCATCTTCGCGATCGCGGCACGGTTCTTCTTGAGATAACCGAGCGACTGACCGAGCCCGATCCGCATGCCGGTGCTGAGGAGTTTCGTCTTGTCGACCACACCCGAGATACCGAGATGGATCGGCAGCGTGAGCCCGGCCGCTCGTTCGGCCCGCATCCATGCTTCGATGACCTCGGCGTCGAAACACATCTGGGTGCTGCACCAACCGGTGATGCCTGCCTCGGCCAACATCGTCTGCTTGGCGTGCAGTGCCGCGTGAAGGGCCTCGTCCGGGATGTAGGCGTGGTGATCTGGATACGCGGTGACCCCGATCGACTCGAGCCCATGGTCGGTGTCGAGGAAATCGGACAGGAACTGGACAGCGTCGAAGTAGCCGCCAGGCGGTTCGGCGTCGCCAGCGACGAGGAACATCTTCGACATCCCCGCCGAGCGGCACCACGCTGCGAGCTCCTTTGTGTGGGCTCGATCGCGCACCATGCGGGCGGCGAAGTGAGGGATCGGGGAGTGACCCTCGGCCAGGAGTTCTTCGGCGAGGCGCTGGGTCTCGGCGATGCCCTTGACCGGCGAGCAGGTCACCGAGATCGTGGATGCGGCCGGCAGGTGTCGCCTGGCCTCTTCGAGGCCCTTCATCGGCACGAGCTCGATGGTGTAGTCGGCGGACAATGCCAGCCGATGGGCGCGAGCCTCTTGTGACTCCGGGAACTCGTCGAGTACGGAATCCTTCCTGCGGAACAGAACCATGATCAGACCTCTCGGATCGAGACAGGCAGCTCAGGCTGCGGAGCGGAGCGGAGCTGCAGCACAGAAGTGACCGGGTTTGGCCGAGCCGTGCGAGCCTGGCGGGAGCGAAGCGGAGCCAGCATCATGAGAGATTCACGATCTCGCCGGCGGCGGAGTTGGAGAAGTCGAGGTCGATCATCTGTGCGGCCGGCGTCTTGCCGAGGCCGGGCATCGTGCGCATCTCGCCGCAGATCGGGTAGACGAAGCCGGCGCCGACCGACGCCCTCACCTCGCGGACGGGGAGGGTCCAGCCCGTGGGGGCGCCCTTGAGTTTGGCGTCCGAGCTGATCGACAGATGGGTCTTGGCAATACAGACGGGGAGATTCCCGAATCCGGCTGCTTCGTAGGTGTCGATCTGCTTGGACGCCGCCGGGGAGAAGTCGACGCCGTCTGCGCCGTAGATCTTCGTGGCGACGACGTTGATCTTGTCGCGGATCGACATGTCGTCCGGGTAGAGCACCTCGAAGTTGCTCGGCTCCTCTGCGGCTTCCTTGACCGCAGCGGCCAGCTCGGCCGCTCCCTGCCCACCGTCGGAGAAATGGGTGCTCACCGCGGCCCGGGCGCCGAACTCCGAGGCGATCTCGTGGATGGCGGCGATGTCCTCGTCGTGATCGCCGGGGAAGACGTTGATGGCGACAACGGGAGTCACGCCGTGGATCTGCATGTTCTCGAGCTGCTTGCGGAGGTTGTCGCCACCCTGGTGGACTTCGTCTGGGTTGGCCTCGAGCAGGGCGTCGGGGAGTGGTTTGCCGGCGACGATGTTGTGCTTTCCGGAGTGTGCTTTGAGGCCACGCACGGTGGCCACGAGCACGGCGGCATCGGGAGCGATGCCGGAGTAGCGGCACTTGATGTTGAAGAACCGTTCTGCACCCATGTCGGCGCCGAAGCCTGCTTCGGTCAAGAGGAACTCGTTCATGTGGATGCCGATGCGGTCGGCCACGATCGAGCTGTTGCCGGTGGCGATGTTGCCGAAGGGGCCGGTGTGTACGAGCGCAGGTGTGTTCTCGAGCGTCTGCATCAGGTTCGGCTTGACGGCTTCCATGAGGATCACTGCCATCGATCCGGCGGCCCCGATCTCCTCGGCCGTGATCGGCGTGCCATCCGTGGAGTAGCCGAGCACGATGCGGCCGAGGCGTTCCCGGAGGTCCTGCATCGAGAAACACAGCGCCAGGGCGGCCATGACCTCGGAGGCAGCAGTGATGTCGAACCCGGTCTCGCGCGGCACACCGTCGAGCCGGCCGCCGAGGCCGATCACGGCGTTGCGGAGGCTGCGGTCGTTCACGTCGAGCACGCGACGCCACGTGATGTTGTGGAAATCGAAGCCGGCGTCATTGCCGTGGTAGAGGTGGGCATCGAGCATGGCCGAGCAGAGGTTGTGGGCTGCGGTGACGGCGTGCATGTCGCCGGTCAGGTGCAGGTTGAACAGCTCCATCGGAACGACCTGGCTGTAGCCGCCGCCGGCGGCGCCACCCTTGATGCCGAAGGTCGGTCCCATCGATGGCTGACGAATGGCGATCGTGGCCGACGAGCCGATGTGCTGGAAGGCCTGGCCGAGACCGACGGTCGTGGTGGTCTTGCCTTCTCCGAGGGGGGTCGGGGTGATGGCAGACACGACGACGTACTTCGCCCGCGGCCGATCCGACATGGCCTCGATGGCATCGAGCTTGATCTTCGCGGCCCCACTCCCGTACGGCTCGAGGAGCTCGGTCGGGATACCGGACGCCTCGGCGATCTCCGGCAATGGTCGGAGGTTCGCCTGCTTGGCGATCTCGAGGTCGGAAGGGAATCCCATGGGTGCTCCTCGGGGGCTGACTTGCAAGTAAGACTCATGACTGGGTCGCTTGTAAACGGTCGCACGAAGGGTTGTGCTGTGCGAGACGGTTTCCCACGCATGCGAGAGACTTCCGCATCGTGGAAGTCGCGTCCCGGAGTCGATCTGAGTCGACCGATCGGCTCGAGTCAGCCGGCGAGGGGCGACGACAGGTGGGCGGTGACGGCGGCCCGAATTCGTTCGTCGAACGAGTCGACGTGTTGCTCGACGAGCTCGGCGACCCGGTCACCTTCGCCGGCTCGCAGAGCCTCGAGGATGTCGCGGTGTTCGATCACGGTGTGGCTCATGTCGGCGACGTCGGACAAGTACAGGTGCCAGAGCCGGTCGCTCTGGGCGTAGAGCATGTCGAGGGTGTCGAGCAGGAAACGGTTGGCCGCCGCCTACCACATGATCTCGTGGCAGCGCCGGTCGACGGCGAGAAGATCAGGTGGAGCGAGCCCCTCCAGTGCTGAGGCGTCCAGCGTCGTCGTCCATCGCCGTCCCAGTGCGCTTCAGTTCCTCTGGCTGCAGCGAGTCGCGCCGCATAGGGCTCGAGGACGTGGCGGGTCTCGAGCAGCGTCGAGAGCTCGGCAACATCGATGCTGGTGACGAACATGCCTCGCCGGGGGATGACTTGGACGAAGTGCTCCCGGGCGAGACGTTGGAGCGCCTCCCGGATGGGTGTTCTGCCGATGTCCAGCCGTTCCTGGAGTTCGTGTTCGCGCAGGACGTCGCCAGGTGCCAGGTCGAGTTGGACGATCTGGCGGCGGATCTGCTGGTAGGCCTGCTCGCTCAGCGACGGCGCGGGTGACCGAGCCGGCTGGGGTGTTGGCTGGGCAGTGGCAGACGGGGCCACGCGGGGAAATCGGGTCATGGTTGGAGTCGAAGGCTGTGCGCCGTTCGAGAGGGGGTTGCGTGGTCCAGGGTCGATCCCTAGTATCGCCATGATACACAGCAGATATATCAGCTGTCGAGCAGAATTCGGGGCCAGACATGAGTGATTCACCATCGACCGCAGTGCCGTCTCGAGCGAAGGTCGTCGTCATCGGCGCCGGCATCGTCGGCAACTGCCTGGTCGGCCACCTGTCCGACCTCGGCTGGACCGACATGGTGCTGATCGACAAGGGGCCGCTGCCCAACCCCGGCGGTTCGACCGGCCACGCATCGAACTTCATCTTCCCGGTCGATCACAACAAGGAGATGGCGCTCCTCGGTGTGCAGAGCGCCAATCAGTATCGCGACCTCGGACTCTCGGTCGACTGCGGCGGCATCGAGGTCGCCCGCACCCAGGAACGCATGAACGAACTCCAGCGGCGCATGACCTCGGCCATGTCGTGGGGAGTCGAGGCTCAGCTGCTCACCCCGGCCGAGGTCAAGGAACTGGTGCCGTTCATCAACGACGAGGTCATCCTCGGTGGCTTCTACTGCCCGACCGTGTCGGTGGTCGACTCGCTCGAGACCGGCACCCGGATGCGCAAGAAGGCGATCGACAAGGGTGTGCTCCAGGTGTTCGCCAACACCGAGGTGCTCGACCTCGTCACCGAGGACCAGCCACGTTCCCGGCCAGAGCACGATCAAGGCCGTCGTCACCGACAAGGGCACGATCGAGGCCGAGTACGTCGTCATCGCCTGCGGCGTGTGGAGCAACCGGATCGCCAACATGGCCGGCGCCTACATCCCGCTCGTGCCCGCCGTGCACCAGATGGCCGACGTCGGCCCGATGGACATCCTGGCCGAGACCAACAACGAGATCGGCTACCCGATCGTTCGCGACATGGACACGTTCTGTTACGAGCGTCAGTCGGCCGGTTCGATGGAGGTCGGCTCCTACGCCCACCGTCCGATCCTGCACCACCCCGACGAGATCCCGTCGAACGACGAGGCCGCGCTCTCGCCGACCGAGATGCCGTTCACGCCCGACGACTTCGACGATCAGATGGAACAGGCCATCGAGCTGATGGACATGCTCGGCGACGCCGAGATCAAGTACGCCATCAACGGACTGCTCTCGCTCACGCCCGACGCCATGCCGTGCCTCGGCGAGACTGCCCGAGGTTCGCAACCTCTGGTCGGCCGCTGCGGTCTGGGTCAAGGAAGGCCCGGGCATGGCTCAGGTCGTCGCCGAGTGGATGACCTACGGCTACCCCCGGGTGATCGACTCCCACGGCGCCGACATCGCTCGCTTCTACGAGCAGGAGAAGTCCGACGAGCACATCTGGGCCCGAGCCGAGGAGCACTTCAACAAGACCTACGGCATCGTGCACCCGTCCGAGCAGTGGGAGAGCCGGCGCAACCTGCAGGTCGAGCCCGTACTTCTCACGCCAGCAGGATCTCGGCGCCGATGTTCTTCAGCGCCCGAACCTGGGAACGGCCGCAGTGGTACAACTCCAACGCCGATCTCGTCGAGCGCTACGGCCTCGAGGAGCGCGAGGTCGAGTGGGACAACCGCTGGTGGAGCCCGATCACGATCGGCGAACACCTCAACCTGCGCGAGAACGCCGGCATGGTCGACCTCAGCGCCTTCCAGGTCTACGAGCTCGAGGGCCCGGGCGCCGTCGCCTTCGCCGACTACCTCGCGGTCAACAAGGTCGACAAGCCGGTCGGCTCGTCGGTCTACACCCCGTGGCTGACCCCCGACGGCGGCTTCCATTCCGACCTCACCATGATGCGGGTCGGCCGAGGACAAGGTCCGCATCGTCACCGGCGTGTTCGACGGCGGTCGCGACAGCTTCTGGATCAAGAAGCACATGCCCGCCGATGGGTCGGTCACGTTCACCGACATCACCCTCGACACCACCACCCTCGGCGTGTGGGGTCCGAACGCTCCCGCGATCGTCGGCAAGCTCACCGACCACGACCTCAGCCAGGAGGGTTCGCCGTACGGCTCGCTCCGCAACGTCGAGCTGCAGACCGCATCCGGGCCGATCAAGGCCACGCTCTTCCGCATCTCCTACGTCGGCGACACCGGCTGGGAGATCTACACCGCCTGGGACAACGGGCCGGCGCTGTGGGATGCGCTCGATGGAGGCCGGCGCCGATCACGGCCTTCGCCCGACCGGTGGCGGCGTGTACGGCACCTCCGGCCGTCTCGAGAAGGGCTACCGCCTGATGGGCGCCGAGCTCGAGAGCGAGTACAACCCGGTCGAGGCCGGTCTGGCCCGCCCCAAGGTCAAGGCCGCCGACTTCATCGGCAAGGAGGCCTACCTCGCCGCCCGCGAGGCCGAGCCCGATCGCCAAGATGTGCACCCTCACCGTCGAGGACCACACCGACTCCCAGGGTCGCAAGCGCTATCCGCAGGGCGGCAACGAACCGATCCTGACCCTCGATGGCGAGCGCATCGTCGATTCCCACGGGCGGGTCTCGCGGGTCTGTACCGCCGGTCCCGGTCCGTCGGTCGGCAAGCACCTGCTGCTGGCCTACCTGCCGACCGAGCTCGCCGTCGTCGGCACCGACCTCCAGGTCATGTACATGAACGAGATGTTCCCGGTGAAGGTGGCTGCCATCGAGGGTTCGCTCTTCGATCCCGACGACACCCGCTGAAGGGCTGAAGATGACCAGCGTTCGTGACGAGATCTGGCCGCCCGTCGTCGACGTTGCGGAGCAGAGCGAAGCAGCCCGAGCGAGATCTCGGATTGTCCGAGCACAGCGAGTCCCCTGGAGCGCTTGCGCGGAAGGGCATGTGTGATGCGAATTCTCGTCTGCGTGAAGCGGGTGCCGGCACCCGGGGCCAAGATCAACATCACCGCCGACGAACAGTCGGTGTGACACCGCCCACCTGGGTTTCGCCATGAGTCCGCACGAGGAGTGCGCGGTCGAGGAGGCGGTGCAGCTCATCGAGCGATTCGGCGGCGAGGCCACGGTGCTGACCCTCGGTCCACCCGAAGCCGAGGAGCAGCTCCGCTACGCGGCGTCGCTCGGCATCCAGCACGCCGTGCTGCTGACCACCGACGGCACCGCGTGGGATCCGCAGCGCACCGCACGCGCCATCACCACGGCGGTGCAGACCTCGAGGCTCGACGCGACGAGGGCGGAGGCCGTTCGATCTATCCTGTTCGGCAACGAGAGCGCCGACTCTGGTGGTTTCCAGGTCGGCGTTCGAGTGGCCCACGCGCTCGGCCGTCCGATCGTCAATGCGATCAAGGGCATCGAGGTCGATCTCGACGCCGGCACCGTGACGGCGAAGCGCGAGATCGATGGCGGTTTCGAGATCTACTCGCTGCCGGTTCCGGCCGTGCTCGGCGTCAAGGAGGGCCTCAACCTTCCTCGCTATCCCACGATGAAGGGTCGCCTCGCATCGAAGAAGGTGCCGGTCACCGTGATCGAGGCCAACGGCGCCGCCGGTGGTCAGCGACCAGGTTCGGCTGCTGCAGCCGGCGCAGCAGGAGAGCACCACCGTCACGCTGGGCACCGGCCCGGAAGCAGCGGCCGCCGTGGTCGACCTGCTCGACGAACTGGGAGTGTTGTGATGGACATCGTTGTGCTCGCCGAACACGATCGCGGTGTTCTCGCCGCGCCACCCTCGAGGCGCTCACCTTTGCGCGGTCGATCGGTGATGCCGAGATCGCAGTGCTGGTCTGCGGCGACCACGACTTCGCCGACGTGCTCGGGGCCCACGGCGCGTCGAGCGTCCATGTGGCCGAACACGAGTTGCTCGACGCCGACTACGGTCCAGACGCCTGGGGCCAGACGCTCGCCCTCTGGATCGACGAGCACGATCCGGACCTCGTGCTGGCGTGTGGCACATCGAAGGGCAACGAGGTCCTGGCCCAGGCTGCGGCCCGTCTCGATCTCCCGTTCGTGGCCAACGTGCGTCGAGCTCGACGACGACGCCGACGAGATGACCCGCGTGCAATGGGGCGGTTCGCTGCTCGAGCGGGCATCTCTGGACGCGGACTCGAGGATCGTTTCGATCGCCCACCACGCAGTGGAAGCGGCGCCGAGGGTGGCGCAGCCGAGTGCGCGACGGAGTCGTTCGCTGCCGAGCTCGACGAATCGGCGGCGATCACGATCGTGCAGGGTCGCGAGATCGCCGAAGCCGGCGTCACCCTGTCGACGGCACCGGTCGTCGTCGGCGGTGGCCGTGCGATCGGCGGCGCAGCCGAGTTCGCACCGCTCGAGGAGCTCGCCGAGCTGCTCGGTGGACGAGTCGGCTGCTCGCGGGCGGTCACCAACAACGGGTGGCGTCCCCACTCCGATCAGGTCGGCCAGACCGGCACCCGGATCGCTCCCGAGCTCTACATCGCCAGCGGGATCTCCGGTGCCATCCAGCACTGGGTCGGGGCGATGGCGAGCAAGAAGATCCTGGCCATCAACACCGACCCCGAACGCGAACATGGTGACCAAGGCCGACTACGCCGTGATCGGGGATCTCCACGAGGTGATCCCGGCGATCGTGGCCGAGATCAGGTCGCGGCGAGCGGGCTGACCGGAACCGCTCGGATCCGCCTGGCCAGCACCACTTCGATCCCGGCGGCCTTCATCGAGCGACGGAACCACCACAACCCGACGGCGATGGTCAGCGTCGTAGTCGCCGGTCCGAGGAACGCCTTGATGATCAGGAACTTCGCGATCGACTGGGTGAGGAGCAGGTAGAGCGTCACGCCGCCGTTGAGGAGGCTTGTCGCTGCCCAGAGAAATGACAGGCGGGGGAAGAACGCGTTGTACGCCGGCTCTTCTTTCGTCGCCTCGTCGATCGGGCAGAAGTCGTTGACCAGTCGCTCGGCCAGAGGGAAACCCAGCGGGACCGACAGGAGGAAGGCGGTGCCGATCAGGGTCGTGCTGATGGTCGGCTGGATGAAGTAGGCGACGACGCTGCCGGTGGCGAGGGCCACGATCGTCTTGGCCGTGTTGCCGACGATGCTGAGGATGACCAGACCGGCAATTCGATGGCCGTTGGCGTCGTTGGTAGGCGACCAATCCGAGCGACCACGCCAGTGCGGCGAGAACGGCCGGTGTGATGCCGACCGAACTGAACAAGCGCGAGGAAGATCACGAGCGGCACGATCTTCCCGGTGACCACGTTGACCCACGCATGGGAGACGATGGCTCTGAGCCCGGGGATGACGATGCGGCGATCCACACTGTTTCATCGGTCACACTGCGTGATGTATGACCGCGAAAGGTGAAATCGGCCGAACGGCCTACCGAGACCGAAGGGCCAGTGGCAGGACGGGCCCGAATCCGGCGCCGGTCAGCGTGTGGGCCGCGATCGAGAGCGTCCAGCGGCTGTCGACCTCGTCGTCGATGAGCAGGACGGGCCCGGCGGCGATGTCGGCGGGAGGAACGGCCGTCTCGTCGACCGTCAACCGACCCCACACGTTGCTCACCTGGTGGGCCGAGTTGGACTGATCGGCCTGGTAGCCCGCATCGTGGTCTCTGTCGGTGACGGCAGCGTCGACGAGCGCCCGATGCACCGGGAGCTTGCCGAGCGTTCCGAGATGCTCGGCGATCGCGTTGATCAGGTCGTCGCGACGGCGCGACGGCATCGGACAGATCCAGGTCGGTCTGGCCTCCCAAGGCCACCGCTTCAGGATCTGGGCCAATGCGGTGACGAGATCGGCCGGGAGATCGGCCGCCTCGCCCCGGTCGGCAGCGGCGATCAGCCGCTCCACCACGGGCCCCCAACCTCCGTCGCCGACACGAGCGAGCGCCCTGCCCTCGGACGGTTGTCGCTCAGGAGCGATCTTGCCCTTCGGAGTCCCGAGCCCGGACGGCCACTGCTTGCGGGCATCGATCACGACGTCGCCGCCGCGGAGGCGTTGGCCCGCTGCCGTCACGTCGGCGGGGTCGGTACTGAGATCTGGTCGGTGGTCGGTGCAGTTGTCGCATCGGCCGCAATCGTCGGCCTCGGCATCGTCGAGCGCTTCGCGGAGGTAGCGGAGGCGGCAGGTCGTGAGCGATGACCAGTCGCGCATCTGCTCGCCTTCGGCCCGGCGCAGCTGCTTCAAGCTGTCGACGAGCTCGTGGTTGTAGCTCCAGGGTTCGCTCGTCCTGGCCCAGCCGCCCTTGACTCGCTCGACGGCACCGTCCACATCGAGGATGTTCAACAGGGTCCCGAGGCGGGTGCGGCCGAGATTGACGTTGATCTCCAGCGCGGCCACCGACGAGGACCCGTGCATCTCGAGCTCGTCGAGGACGGAGCGGCACGTGGCTTCGGTCGGCATCGAGACCGACTCGAACCATCGCCACACGGCGCCGTCCTCGGTCGGCCTCGGCAGCGCGATGACCGATGCCCGTTCGATGTTGCGGCCGGCGCGGCCGATCTGCTGGTAGTAGGCGACCGGTGATGGCGGCAGTCCGAGATGGATGCAGAACGCCATGTCGCCCTTGTCGAAACCCATGCCGAGCGCCGAGGTGGCGACCAGAGCCTTCAGCTCGTTGTCCCGGAGTTGACGCTCGAGGAGCAAGCGCCGTTCCGGATCGACGCCTCCGCTGTATGCCTCGACGGCGTGGCCGCGGGATCGCAGCCAGGAGGCGGTGGTCTCGGCTTGATCCACGGTGAGGCAGTAGATGATGCCCGAGCCATCGAGCTCGTCGAGGTGAGTGCCCAGCCAGGCCAGTCGATGGGCGTCGTCCGGAAGGTCGACGACCGACAGATGAAGTGACGATCGGTCGAGCGACGTCCGGAGGACGAGGGTGTCCTCGCCCAGCTGGGCGGCGACGTCGTCGGTGACACGTTGGTTGGCGGTGGCTGTCGTGGCGAGGACGGGGGTCCAGGTCGGCAGATCCTCGAGCAGCCGACGGAGGCGACGATAATCCGGCCGGAAATCGTGGCCCCAGTCTGAGATGCAGTGGGCCTCGTCGCACACGAGTGCAAAGGCACGGGTGCGCATGGTGTCGAACACGCGACGTCGAAACCCGCATTGGCGAGTCGCTCGGGGGCGATCAGCAAGAGGTCGACCGTGTCGTCGTTGATTCGGGACTCGATCGAATCCCAGGCGTCGAGGTTCGACGAGTTGATGGTCTCGGCCGACAGGCCGAGACGGCGTGCTGCGTCGACCTGGTCTCGCATCAGGGCGAGAAGCGGTGACACGACGACGGTGGGGCCCCATCCTCGGTCTCGAAGCATGCGCGTCGCCGAGAAGTAGACAGCGGACTTGCCGAAGCCGGTGCGGGCGACCAGCAGCGTCCGACGCCTCCCGGCCACGACCGCTCGAACGGCAGCCAGCTGTTCCGGCCTGGCTGTCGCATCCGGACCGGCCAGCGCCTTGACGTGGGCGTCGAGCTCCGACGCGACCTCCGCATCGGTGGGGCGCCGAGGTTCGGCGATCACCGGTCGCTCATTGACGTCACCCGAGTCGCTCACGTTCGCACCGTAGGCGCGTTGCCCGCAGGTTGACGCTGTCGATGTTTCAGACGCTGGCCGGTTGGTCGGCATCCTCGAGTCGGCCGTCGGCGTGGATCGCGAATCGACCCTTGGTCGGACCGTGGTTGGGCTCGGGCGATGGCCATGGCCATCCGCCGAATTCGGTCGTCCGGTAGTCGGCGAACGCCTGGCGGATCTCGTCGTCGGTGTTCATCACGAACGGTCCGTAGCGGGCCACGGGCTCATTGATCGGGTGTCCCTGGAGGACGAGGCACTCGACTCCGCCCGGGCCGGCCACGAGGGCGACGTCGTTGTCGCTGGCCAGAAGTGCGCCGGTTCCTGCCTCGAGCGTCGTCCCGTCGATCGAGATCGACGAACCCTCGAATGCATAGAGCACTCGCTGGGTGGCCTCGGCCAGCGTCGGGGGCAAGGGTCATCGCGCTCCGGGTTCGAAGCTCAGATGCCAGACGGCGACCTCGGCCGCATGACGGGCGGCCCAGGAATTGGGTGGTGGTGCGGCGGCCACCGCGCCGAACAGTTCGCCGGCGATGACGGTGACGTCGACATTGGGGCCGTCACCGCCGAGGCGAACCGTTGGCGTGTCATCACGCCAGAGCATCGTGAAGTAGGGGTCGACCATCTTGTCCTCGGCCGGGAGGTTGAGCCAGATCTGGAACAGCTCGAGAGGATTCGGCTGATCTCGACGAAGCAGCGGGAACATCTCGCAATGCTGGATCCCGGAGCCGGCCGTCATCCACTGGGTGTCGCCGTCGCCGAAACGAGCGGTGGCGCCGAGGGAGTCGGCGTGATCGATTCGCCCGGAACGGACGTAGGTCACCGTCTCGAAACCTCGGTGGGGGTGCTGAGGGAAGCCGGGAACCACGGTGCCGTGGTACATGTTCCACCCGTCCTTGCCGCCGAAGTCCCGGCCGAGATCGCGGCCCTCCAGCGTGGCCGCCGGACCGAGTCGGTCGGTGCCCTCTGGATAGGCGTCGAGGTGGTGGGCGACGAAGAGGAATGGGTCGATGGTCGGCCATTGGGCGCCGAGCGGGAAGGTCTGTCTGATCGAATGGGTCTGCGGTGAAGCGGTCACCAAATCAGGCTACCATCTAATTCAGATTCGAACTACATCGGGATTCGAACTACCTCGAGTGATCCAACGACGGCTCGACGGCCACGGGTGGTGGCACCGCCATGTCCCAGAACTCGTGGAGGTGCTGGAACAGCCGGGCAAAGCCGAACACCGAGTCCGGTTTCGCGAAGAAGACATTGGCCCCGTTGCGGTAGGCGTGATCGACTCGGTCGAGGTCGGTGTTGGCCGAGAGGACCACCACAGGCAGGGTGGCGGTGCGGGGTGACTCCCGGATCTCGGCCAGCATCTCGATCGCCGTCAGATCCGGCATCTCGAGGTCGAGGACGAGAAGGTCGGGAACATCGCCCGGCCTCGAAGCGATCGAGTACCTCGATACCGGAGGCGAACATCTCGGCCTCGACACCGTCGACCGTGTCGAGCGCGAGCGAGAGTCTCGAGCGGTCCTCGGCGTTGTCATCGATCATGAACCATCGCACCATGCACCGAAGAGTACCCAGGGCCCTCCACGAGGTCGGCGACCTGAATCGACCCTTGCCGGCAGTCAATTTTCACTAGTCGCCCGGTCGCTCGAAGGAGCAGACGGTTGGCCCAGACGACCGGTTTCAGTCGACTTTGACCGTCACGACCATGCCACCGTGCTCGTCGATGCCGATCCACTCGCTGGCGATCGGTGGCGGCGGGATCTTGAAATCGACGTCGTCTGGATCAGACGCAACGACCTCGAGCGACACGCCGCCGCGAGCGGGATCGGGCACGACGATCAACGTCGATGGTGACATCTCACGGGCGGCCGAAGCGAGGAGCTCCTGTGCAAGGCGAAGCGTCAGGTGGGCACGTGCCGGGTCGACGTTCGGGTCGATCGTGGTTCCTGCCCGCCAGTCGATGCCGATGAACGCTCCGACGTCTTCGCGTAGTGCCAATGCCTCGATCTCGACGGCCAGCTTCAGGGGGTTCTCGGCGCCGTCGAACGGGTTTGCATCTTCGAGGGGGTTGGCGGCGACGCTGTAGCGCCAGGTCCTGGCGCTGCGAACGAGCTCGAGCTCCCACGCCATCGACGGGTTGTAGCCCGGGACGTCGAGGTCCTTGCCGTCGCCGGACACCAGCACGCCCGGAACGGTGGGGGCACGCTGTTTGGCCGCTTCGTCGGCGGCCTCCACGAGCTCGACCTGGAGTCGCTCGCTCTGATGGGTCAGCTCGAGGATCTCCGCCGCCTTCGCGTCGGCCGCTCGGTTCTGCGTGTCGATGATCGACTGTGCGTCGGCCAGCTCCTGCGTTCGTGCCGTCAGGGCAGTCTCGATCTGGGATCGGCTGGTTTCGGCATCGGCCCGTGCCGCCTCGACCTCGGCAGTGTTCGCCTCGGCCTCGGTGGCCCGGTCCTGTTCGGTGGCCAGCTCGGCGCGGAGTTCCTCGACGAGCTCATCGGCTGCCGAACGAGCGGTCTCCAGCTCGGTCACCTGGGCGTCGAGTTCTGTGTTCCTGGTTCGACTCGAGACGAGGTCCCGCTGGGCTGCGGCCAGGGTCTCCTGCGTGGAGGCAAGAGCTCCGCGCGACTGGAGCAGAATCATCAGCAGTACGAGTGCCAAGACGGCGAGGAGGACGACGAACACGACGAGCACTGTCGCAGACTACCCATTGCCTACGATCGGGACATGGCGACCACCTCCAATGCTTCGATTCTTGCCATGCTCGACGAGCTGGTGACCTTGACGGCGCTGCAGGAGGGGAGTCCGCAGTCGTTCAAGGTCCGTGCGTACGAGAAGGCGAAGCAGGGTCTTCAGGCCGTGGTCGGCCCCATCGCGGATCTGACGGCCAGTGAACTGGTCGCCGTCAACGGCGTGGGAAAGTCGACGGCCACGAAGATCCGCGAGTTCGTCGACACCGGCGTCGTCGACAAGCTCGAGACGCTTCGTGCTGCGTTCCCCCCGGAGGTCGTCGCCCTCAGCCGGATCCCCGGTCTCGGACCCAAGACCCTGAAGCTGGTTCGTTCAGAACTGGGCGTGGAGAACGTCGATGATCTGCGTGCGGCCATCGCAGAGGAGAAGCTGCGAACGCTTCCAGGCCTCGGAGCGACGAGTGAGGCCAAGATCGCCAAGGCCATCGAGCGGTTGGGCCTGACTGGAAAGGACCAACGAACGCCGATTGCCGACGCGCTGCCCCTCGCCCAGCGTCTCGTCGCTGATCTCGAGGCCATCGATGGCGTCGATCGAGTGCAGTACTGCGGTTCGCTCCGACGGTTCTCCGAAACGATCGGCGACATCGACATCACCGTTTCCTCCGATGATCCGTCTTCGGTCATGGAGAGGGTGCGACATCATGTCGACGTGGCGGAGATCGTCGTCAGCGGCGATACGAAGACGTCGTTCCTCACCGCCGCTGGGCTGCAGGTCGACGTCCGGGTCGTTGCCGACAAGGAGTTCGGCGCTGCGACCCTCTACTTCACCGGGTCGAAGGCGCACAACATCGAGCTCCGCCAACGAGCGATCGATCGTGGGTTCACCCTCAACGAGTACGGGCTCTTCGACGTCGACGAGGAGACGGGGAAACCCGGGCGCTGCGTTGCCCAGGCCACCGAGTCCGAGATCTACGAGGCACTCGGGCTGGGCTTCGTCCCGCCGCCGATGCGGGAGGCAACCGGCGAGATCGACGCCGCCGCGGTCGACTCGGATGCCGAGTTCCCCGAACTCATCGAGCGATCACACATTCGCGGTGACCTCCACTATCACACCGATCGATCCGGAGACGGGCGTTCGACCGTGGCCGAGATGGTGGCCGTTGCCGCTGCTGCGGGGTACGAGTATCTGGCCATCACTGACCACGGCGAAGATCTCGCCATCAACGGTTCGACGGCGGACGAGATGCTCGAACATCGCGAGGTGATCCGTGACATCCAGGCCGATCACCCCGACCTGACGATCCTCTGGGGGTGCGAGCTGAACATCGGAGCCGATGGTGGCCTGGACTACACAGACGACTTCCGAGCGATGTTCGACTACACGGTGGCTTCGGTGCACTCGCACTTCGACCGTTCCGTGGCTGAGCAGACCGATCGGCTGATCGCAGCCATCGCCGACCCGACCGTGGATTCCATCGGTCACCTCACCGGTCGGTACATCGGCCGCCGCCCCGGCATCGAGATCGACGTGGCGGCTGTGCTCGAGGCCCTGTTCGAGTACGACGTTGCGCTCGAGATCAATGGTGCCCTGCAACGTCTCGACGCCGCGTCCGATGTCGTGCGCCAGGCGGTGGCGAGGGGTGTGAAGCTCGTCATCAACACCGACAGTCACCACACATCGGAGCTCGGGCGTATGGAGTACGGCGTGCTGACGGCTCAGAGAGGCTGGGCACCGAGGGCGTCGGTCGTGAACTCATGGGAACGGGAACGGTTCCTCGAATGGGTCAGGAGCCACCGCGCAACTCGGTGACGCGGTGGCGTGATGGGCTCGACGCAGCCAAATCGGGCTCGGATGAGCCGAACGGCCCATATCCGGAGCACCGTCGGCCCATTGCGCTGCCTCGGCTCATGGTGCGGGTGGAGGTGCCGATGGGCCCCGATGCGAGCACTGGACTTCACTTGGCTTCTCGCGGGAGCAGCGTTCTCGCTGTTCCTGTTGACGGCCGTGTGGACCGTGTTCACCCGTCACGCCGTGCTACGGCGAGCGCGAACTGCAGGCCAGCTGTGGGAGGACGCCTATGAGCTCGGCTTGTTGCTCGCCGAGGGCCACGGCGGAGCGGATGCGACGAAGCTGATCGACCGTCTGATGGGTTCGCAGAAGGATCCCACGCCCGTCGTGCTCTCGTTGGCGGCCATCGCCCGGAGCTACGGAGAACTCGCCGATCGGCAGCTCTTCGAGGCCGTACGCCGGAGTTCGGTCGACGAATGGGCTCGCGACAAGCTCGTCAGTGATGACCCGTTGGATCGCATCGAAGGTCTGGAAACGGTCGAGATCCTCGAGTTGACGAGCCTGCTCGGCGAGGTCGCCAACTTGGCAAACGCCGAGGACGAGCAAGTGGTCCGCGCCGCGGCCGAGGCCCTCGTGAAGCTCGATCCCTCGGTTGCGATCGGCGTGTTGGTCGGTCTCGTCAACCGTTCCGGCGGGTGGGTGCTCGACACGCTCGGCCGAGCCACCAGTGCCATGGCCAGCAACCCTGACAGTCGGATGCCCGTGGCCCGCCCGCAGTGGCGCAATGCTCCCATGTTGGCCGAACAGTCGCTGTCACGAGGTGTGCTCCCCGACGCCGGCTCCGCCAGCGATGCTCTGAGCGTGCTGATCGAGGCGCTCGACGACCCGTCGAGTCAGCGACGACTGGCTGCGGTGAACGCTCTCGCCAACACGATCGAACACCCCGGCGCTCAGATCGCACTCGCCGGCGCGCTCACGGCACCGGATCGGATGACGCGGTTCGCCGCCGCCTCCAGGCTGGCTCAGACTGATGCCGGCCGGGCCATCCTGCACCGGGCTGCGGCGAGCGGCGAATCATCTGATGCGGCCTCGATGGCATCCGAAGTGCTCTGGTCGAACGCGGGCCGCGACGGCAAGGCGACGGCTGCCGGCCTGCCACGACGGGAGACGTCGAATCCGTACGAGTCGTCCACCCATGACACCCGCAGCGTCATGATCCGCACCGGTGTTGTCGTGTTCATGGGGATCTGTCTCGGGTTCACGATCCTCCAGTACTTGGCCATGATCACCTGGGCCACGCTGTCTGGTCTTCTGCTCAACCGTCATCGCCACGGCAATCGCCAACTGGCGCTGCAGAAGATCAAGGTCGACGCCTCTGCTCCTGGCGTGTCGCTGATCCTTCCCGCGTACAACGAGGAGGCCGTGATCGTTCACACGGTCAGGAGTGCGCTGGAACAGGAGTATGCGAACCTCGAGATCATCGTGGTGAACGACGGATCGAAGGACGGCACGCTCAGCGTGCTGATCGACTCGTTCGACATGCACGTGTTCGAGTCTCAGCCGGCGGGTGGACCGATCGAGACCAAGGAGCTGTTTGCGATCTATCGATCGCAGCAGGTGCCCAACCTGGTGGTGGTCGACAAGGCGGGGTCCGGGGCGAAGGCTGACAACTCGAACGTCGGAGTCAACATCGCGACGTACGACTGGGTCGTGGTGATGGACGCCGACGAGTTCATGGAGCTCGACGTGATTGCCCGGTGCATGTCCGAGGTGATCGTGAGCCCGGATCAGGTGGTGGGCGTCGGGACGACGCTGCTCCCGGCGAATGACATCACCATCGACGGGCCCCGGATCGTCGATCGCCGGGTCGGCTCCAACTACTGGGTCGGTTGCCAGCTGATCGAGTATCTCACCGCGTTCCTCATTGCCAGACCGGGATTGGCCCACATCGGAGCGATGCCGATCATCTCTGGCGGATTCGGGCTGTTCAGACGAGACGCGATCCTCGACGTCGGAGGCTACGTGCACGGCCATCTCGGCGAGGACATGGACATGTGCATGCGAATCCAGAAGCACCAGCTCGAAAGTGGGGCGAAATACCGCATCGCCCAGGTACCCGAGGCCATCGTCTGGACCGAGTTCCCCTCGGACAAGGCCGTCCTCGAGCGGCAACGCATCCGTTGGCACCGCGGGCTGAAGCTCATCATGGACGACTACGGCAACATGATCGGGCGTCGCCGATACGGAGTCGTCGGCACGATCGGCATGGGTTCGCTCTACGTGTTCGAGTGGATCGGTCCGATCCTCGAAGCGATCGGGTGGGTACTTCTCGTCATTCTCGTGGGGTTCCGGTTCGTCGATCTGGAATCGGCACTGGCCATCTTCCTGGCCACCCAGTTCTTCGGCATGGCCCTCACGATGCTCGGTGCCCTCGTTGCTGTACAGCGCCTTGCGATCTATCAACGGGCAGCCGACGTCCGCCGCCTCATCCTGTTCGCCGTACTGCTGAACTGGGGCTACCGACAGCTGACGCTCGTTTGGCGCATTCGATCCCTGCTGCCAGGCGAGAACGCGTGGGGCGAAATGCCTCGTGCCGGCTTCAAGCAAATGGAGTCAGTGTGATTCGCCCAATGGGACGTTGGCTCGCGGGCGTGGTGGTGTTGGCCATCTGCGGCCCCTTGGTCGTTCCTCCGACGATCGGCGCTGCCGCGCCCTCGGTGCCGCTCCAGATCGATGGTTCGAGCGACGGGAACTCGGCGGCCGAGTCGGATGATGGGCCGCTGGTCACGTTCGTCGACAACGGACTGCTCCCGAGGCAGGTCGACGACGACACTGATCCGCTGCTGCCCTCCGCCTCCTTCGATTCCGGTGATCTCGGGATCGGCGACACGATCACCCTCCTTCGCCCCGCCGGCCGACGCGAGATCGACATCGCGGTCGCGGACGGACTGGTGTTCACCGCGTTCAAGACCACGGTGGTGGTTCCGAGTGCAGTCCACGAGATCCAGCTCGACATGGCCATCGACGGTGTGTCGGTGTTCTCAGCGACAGTGCCGGGTGGATCCACAGAGGAGCTGACCTTCACGCTCGACACCCCGGTTGCCACCGACACCACACTTGCCATTTCGGTCGAGGAGCGGTTCGGGGCCACCTGCACGTCGAGCGTCGTCGAGCAGTCTGCCCTCCGGCTCGTCGACAACGAGTTCTTCTTCGAACGAATCGACACTCGTCCCGAGAACATCGCTGATTTCTTCCCGCCGGTCCTCCAATCGGCCATCGTCGTGACTCGATCCAGGCGCAGACCCTTCGGTCCGATCGGCAGCCCTGGAGCTGGCGACAGCGCTGTCCCGCCGCTATGCCCAGATGCCCGCCCTCGACGTCGTACACCAGCCGGCCGAGGCCGCCAACCCGCTTCCGCCCCCGGTCAGCAATGATCCGTTCACCCGCACCGTGGTGTTGACCGAGGCAGTCGAGGCGTCGATGCACGTGCGGCAGGGGATCAACGGGACCTACCTCGAGATCTCCGGTCCTCCTGGGCTTCTCGAGGAGATGGCTGCAGCCGTCAGCGCACCGCAATTGGCATTCATCACCCGCGACACCGTCAGCGTCGAGGAACTCGAGGACGGGCCGGGATCGCTCGACCTCCTGGGCCAGCGTTCCCTCCGCGATGTCGGGGTGCGACGACTGTCGGCCACCGGTAGCCGCGTGCTCGAACTGCCGATCTCGCTGCCGCAGGCGGCGTTCGGCGAACCCGTCGAGGAGATTCGAGTACGTCTGGGCGGACTGGCGATCGCTTCTTCCACCCAGGGTCAGGATCCCGTCGTGACGCTGTGGTTCAACGGCGATCTGCAGGACTCGATCGACTATGACCCGTCCGGACGTTTCGACCTGGAGTTCGTGATCGACGCGTCGAAGATCGGCCGGGACAACGTTGTCGTCGTCAGGTCAGAGCTCCCGCTGGACTGTGGGGACCAGCTCCCGAACCACGAGCTGACCCTTGACGCAGCCTCCTGGGTCGACGCCGAACCCGGGCAGTCCCTGCCTCCCTCACTCGATCGTTTTCCGCAGGTCGCCCTCGGGCCCTTCGCAGTGGCAGTCGGGGACACGGACAGCGAGTTGGAGCTGGCAATGGGCACGCTCGGCGTACTCCAAGGGGCGAGCCCCCTCCCGATCCACCCCGCCAGCGCATCGATCGACGACGTGTTGTCCGGGTCGGCGCCGGGGCTCATCGTGACCAATGGCGACGGTCCGGTTGCCGACGCCGTCGCCCGAGACCTCACGACCGTCCGGTCGGAACAGTTGGCCTTCGTCGCCGGCGAGAATCCGGGGGACCTTGCGTTCCTCTCGGCGAGCAGGTCGTGGCACGATCGTGATCTACTCGTCCTCTTCAGCCCGCACGAAGAACTGAGCAGGAACTTCGTCGCCTACGCCATCAAGAACGGTTGGTCTGCCTTCGGCGGCGATGCGCTCGGCGTTCGCGGCAGCGGCGACGTCGTTCGCAGCAAGACACCAACCGTCGAAGCGGTCGAAGCCGCGCTGGCGACTCTCACCGAGCCGGAAGAACGGGCATCGGTGGCTCGCCAGTTCGGACTCGGCGCCCTGCTGGCCCTGCTGCTCGTGTTCGCTGTGGTCGCGGTGCGATTCGTGCTCGGAGCGCTCCGTCGCCTGCGCTGACGGCTGCTCCGCCGCCTTCGCTGAGGCTCTTGTCAATCCGAGTAGCGGCGGGCCTTGGCCTTCTTGCCTCGAAGGTGCATGCCGTGCATCGTCTTGATGACTTCGTCGACGGCTGATGCCGGTACCCCGACCACGCTGTGATGATCGGAGATGCGGATCGGACCGATCTGCTTGCCGCTCAGATTCGTGTTGTTGGCGATGGCGCCCACCAGATCGCCCGGTCGGATCTTGGCCTTGCCACCGAGACCGATGTAGACGAACTGTGTATCGCCGGAGGCATCGCCGCCACCTTGACGGTCGGAGTTCGGGCGGTTGCCCCGGCTCGTGCGGTCATTGCCGCGGCCCCGATCACCGGACGATCGGTCGACGACTGCGGGAATCTCGGTGTCCTCACCCGGATGCTCGACTTCGTGGAGCAACTTGATGGCGGCGAGGGCGACGGCTTCGAGGCCGTGACGCTCTGCGAGTTGGTCGAGCACCGAACGGTACGTTTCGAGGTCGGCATCGCTCGATGCCTCGCCGACCCGGTCAGTCGTTCGTTGGATCTTGCTCGCCTTCACGTCGGCGACGGTAGGGAGATCGCGCACCTTGATCGATTGTTTCGTGAGCCGCTCGACGTTGCGGAGGAGACGCTTCTCCTTCTGCTCGACGAGCGTGATGGCGACACCTTCGCGGCCGGCTCGACCGACCCGTCCGATGCGGTGGACATAGGACTCGGGCGCCGGCGGCACGTCGTAGTTGACGACGTGGGTCAGCAGGTCGACGTCGAGACCGCGAGCAGCGACGTCGGTGGCGATGAGGAGTTCGGCGGTTCCGTCGCGGAGTCGCCCCATGACCCGATCCCGTTGAGGTTGATCCATTCCGCCGTGCAGGGCCTCGGCTCGGTAGCCGCGCCCCATCATCACCTCGGTGAGATCGTCGACGTCGGCGCGGGTCTTGCAGAACACGAGCGCCGCCTGTGGCGACTCCATGTCGAGGATGCGGCCGAGTGCTGCCGCCTTGTGCTTTCGACTGACCATGTAGACCGATTGGGCCACATCGGCGTTGCCTGGTGTCGCATCGGCACGTCCGACGCGAATTCTCACCGGATCGTGCTGGTGTCGCTTGGCGATGGCGTTGATGCGCGGCGGAAGCGTGGCCGAGAACATGACGGTCTGGCGTTCGTCCGGCGTCTCCTCGAGGATTGCCTCGAGGTCTTCGCTGAACCCCATGTCGAGCATCTCGTCTGCCTCGTCGAGTACGACGGTCTCGATCCGGTCGAGACGAAGGCTGCGGCGTTTGATGTGGTCGAGCGCTCGACCGGGAGTCGCGACCACGACGTGGACACCACGGTCCAGGGCACGGAGCTGACGGTGGATCGGTTGACCGCCGAAGACGGCGACGACCTCGATGCCGAGCTTCTTCCCGTACTGCTGGATTGCCTCGCTGACCTGAATGGCGAGTTCACGCGTGGGTGTGAGTACGAGTGCACGGGGGAGTGGTTTCGCCCCGGAGCCGATGCGTTCGAGGATGGGCAGCGCGAAGGCGGCCGTCTTCCCGGTACCGGTTGCCGCCTGGCCGAGAAGGTCGACGCCCGTCAACAGGAGGGGAATGGTCTCGACCTGGATCGGCGTCGGTTGCTCGTAGCCGAGCTCCTTCAACGTGGCGAGCAGTTCGGGCCCGAGCCCGAGCGCTGCGAATCCGGTCGGCTCCTCAGCGGGTTCGGCTCCGCGTTCACAGGTCCGTCTGTCTCGACTGTCTCTGTGCTCTCGGGCTCGACAGACTCGGCGGTTTCGGTGCTGTCGGACTCAGGGGCACTCGCACCGTTGGTATGAGGTTCTGGCGGGGGTGCGAGCGGATCGTCGAACGGAATGCCATCGGCGAAGATGGGACTGCCGATGGTCGTCTGGTCGCCCGTGGGCTGGTGTGGTTCGTTCGCTTCGTGTTCGGTAGGCATTTCGTCTCGCCAGTGGAGCCGCAGAGGCCCGTAGATGTGTCATCACCCTAAGGAGCTTCCGGCCCGTTCTGCCCGTGTCGATCGACTCACCAAGCGGGCGATCGGCCCCGAACGGGCAGACTCCGTGGGTGCACGTCGTCCTGGTCGCCCCCGAGATCGCCCCGAACACGGGAAACATCATCCGGCTCTGCGCCAACACCGGTTCGCCGCTCCACCTCGTCGAGCCACTCGGATTTCGTATGGCCGACGCCGACCTCGTCCGGGCCGGTCTCGACTATCACGAGCTGGCCGATGTCACCGTGCACCCCGATCTCGTCTCGGTTCACAACACACTCGACGGTCGTTGGTTCGCCTTCACGTCGAGCGCTGAGCGCTCGTACAGCGACGTCGACTTCCTGGCCGATGACGTGCTCGTGTTCGGGCCGGAACGTCACGGCCTGAGTGGGGAGATCCTGGCCTCGGTGCCGTCGGACCATCGCCTGCGTATACCGATGAGAGACGGAAATCGCAGCCTGAACCTGGCGAACGCGGTGGCGGTCGTGGTGTTCGAGGCGTGGCGCCAATCCGGGTTCTCAGGTGCAGGCGGGTCACCGTTGGCCGGACACGGTCTCACGAGTGAACGGCCGGCAGACCCGCCGTTCGATCGTTGATCCGGGTCTGCAACTGTGGGTACTCAACCTCCACCGGAGTGCTGCCGATAGGTCAAGCAGACCGGTGTTCCGCTGCTTCGGCGATGGGACATCCGGCCCATCGATCTCGAAGGTGAGGAAGAACGCGTGGCAGAGGCACAGGCTCTGGTGTTGTTCGAGGGTTTGCCGAACATCAACGGAAAGCTGTTGGTGAACGATCTGGGATGGCGATGGCCCGAGATCGGCAACCTGCAGAACCTCGTGCGTGGCGACCACGAAGTCGGGTTCGCCCTTGGTGAAGCCGCGATCCTGATGGTCAACGTCGCATCGCCGATCGACTACGAAGACTTCCCGGAGCGGAGCGTCGCCGACAAGCTGTGGCCTGGCTCGATCAATGGACTCATGCGACACCAGTCGCACATGCTGATCTCGGTCGACATGGACAATCGCAGGGCGACCGACTTGTTTTCCCTGGCGACGAAGATCACGTCGTCTGCCCTCGCCGCGGCGCCGGACGCGCTCGGCGTGTTCTGGCCGGCGACGCCACACCTCATCAGCCGCAGGGCCTTCATGGAGAAGGCATCGGCGTTGCCGAGCCTGCCTCTCGATCTCTGGGTCGACGTTGTCGTCGGCAAGGGTCGCGACGGTTCGGTCACGGCATCGACGTCTGGGATGACGGCGTTCGGCCTCCGAGAGATCGAGATGGTGGACTCGCCGGAATCCAAGGACGCAGCCCGAATACGGGTGACGAACTTCGTATCGCAGATCCTTCGCCATCGGCGCAATGTGAACCACGGCACGACGTTGGGTTACGACCACACGTGGAAGATCGCCGTGTCGGTCGAACCATCGAAGCTGGGTCGTGAGGGTCAGACGTCGCAGATCGTGTTCGAGCCGGCGACCGACGATTCCATCATCGACGCCACTGCCAACGCGCGAGTCTGACCGAACCGGTCAGAGGCCCGCGTACCAGTCGTAGCCTCGCTCACCCCAGAAATCAGACGGCTGCGTGTCGGTGAACTCGATCACCCCGATGCGTTTGAGCTGCTTGATGCCGTACTTCAGCGGGGTCACGAGCCGTAGAGGTGCCCCGTGTTCCTGGTCGAGCGGTTCCCCCTCGAGCTCGAAGGCCAGGAGCGTCTGGGGGTGCACCATCGCCGCCCACTCCAGCCCGACGTAGAAGCCTCGGTCCGGCGTCTCCAGGCTGACGAACTCGGGCGGTGAGCTGAGGCGGTCGCCATGATGGGCCTCGAGGAAGTCGGTGAAACGGACGCCGCCCCAGGTGACCACGTGGCTCCAGCCTTCGACGCACTTGTGCTCGACGGTCATCTCCTGCTTCGGCAGTCCGGTGATGTCGCCGAGGGTGTGGGTCGCGATCTCCTGGCCCTCGTTGCGTACCGACATCGACCAGGCATCGAGATCGATCTCCTCGCCGATGCCGCGCCGACCGTTGACCCGCATCATCGAGGAAGCGCTGCGATCGAACGTCGGCGCCAGCTTGTCGCCCCGAAACAGTGTCCGCCACAGCGACTCGTTGGCCTCGTGTACATCTCGCAGCGGCGCCGGGATGTTGCGATCGTCTGGCGCGTTCTGGATCCACCTCCATCCCGCGAAGCCGGCGAGCGCGGCCACACCACCCGTGAGGACGGAGCGGCGGGTCTGGCGGCGGTAGTCGGCCTCCGAGATGGTCGGGTACGACGCTTCGAGGTGGGCGTATCGCTCGGCTCGTTCTTCATTGTTCTCAGCCATTGCGGTTCGAGTCCTGTCGTGCGTAGCCGGTGATCATGCTCGTGAAGTTGCCCCAGCCGGCTCTGGCCACCTGGAGGAGGTGGACGACGAAGAACACCAGGAAGACGATCGTGATCGCGAAGTGGATGGAGCGGGCTGTCTCGTAGCCGCCGAGCAGTGAGGTCAGCGTCGAGAGCTGGGTCGGCTTGTAGATCGCCAGGCCGGTGATCACCTCGACCCCGCCGAGGAAGATGATCAGGGAGTAGGTGAGACGTTGTGCACCGTTGTAACGAGCCTGGGGTGGGAGCGGCTTCGACCGGTTGATGCCCAGGTCGTGGAGGAACACCTGGATGCTGTCGCGGACGGTTCCCCGCTCGGGGACGATCTGGCGCCACTCACCGCTTCGCCAGGTGTAGAGGGCGTAGGCGATCCCGTTGAGGGTGAAGAGCCACGCGAAGCTGAAGTGGAAGGCCATGCCGCGGGCGAGGCGGCGTTCCAGCTGCAGGTTCTCGTTGACCCATGTCGGCCAGAACTCGAAGAACGAGTAGTCGCCGACGCCGAGTACGAACGGATCGCGCAGGTCGGCCCAGTAGATGCGATATCCGGACCAGATCATCACGATCAGCAGCGGGAAGTTGATCCAGTGCATCCAGCGAACGGCCCGAGGGTGCTTGAGCCGGGCGGTGGGCGCCGCCTCGTCGAGTTGTTCGTCTGGTTCGGTGCTGGTGGTCATGTTCCCCCTGGGCTCGGCGCGAGTGTGGCGCACGTGCATGGTGGAACGGGGGAGTCAGCCGATCGCTTCCCGATCAGACCTGAACAAGTGGAGAACGGTCGGTAGCGGAAGGGTCGCCGGCCCAGCGGAGGGACAGCAGGGCGAGTACGGAGAAGACGAAGTAGCCGACGGACATCGGTGTCACCGTCGTGTCGATGCGGGCATCGATGATCGCGGCGAGGAGTGCGCCAACGGCGAGGGTGACCACTCCGAGGATCGACGAGGCCGTACCCGCCAGGGCGCCCATCGGTTGGAGGGCGAGGGCCGAGCACGTCGGTGTCATCGTGGTGATGAGTGCGTTGGCCACCGCCACGGACGCGAACCAGACCCAGATCGAGGGTCGGCCGTCGGCCAAGAGGGTGGCGACCAAACCGACACCAGTGATCACGACCAGCCAGGTGGAGTTCGCGAGGGCCATCCTGCGGGCTCCGTGAAGGCTGATCAGCCGATTGTTCACGAGCAGCGCGAGCACCATGAGGACGCCACCGCCGCCGAAGAAGAGGACGAACTGCTCCTCGCGACCGAAGATGCGATCGATGATCGGTTGGGAGCTGCCGAGGAACATGAAGAACGCTGCCCCGGCGAACGTCTGGGCTGCGATGTGGCCGATGGTCGGCCTCGTGCGGAACACGGTGCGGGCGGCCACGATCAGCGGTCGTGCTCGAAGTGGACGTTGGTGCTCGGGCGCCAACGATTCTCCGAACCAGACGGTCCAGGCCATGGCGATCAGTGCCAGCACCATCGCCGCGAGGAAGACGGTCGGCCACGGCGCAATCGTCAGGATCGCCTGTCCGACGATCGGGACGAAGATGGGTCCGATCATGAACACAGCCATGACAGCAGTGACGATCCTCGCCATCTGATCGCCCTCGAACAGGTCGCGGGCGATGGCGGTTCGGAGCGCAGCAGGAGCGGCGGCACCGAGTCCCCAGAACAATCTGGCCCCCAGCAGGAAGCCGAACGACGGCGAGAGGGCAGAGGCGAGGGCGCCCGCTGTGTAGAGCGTGAGCCCGAAGAGCAGGGCGGGTCGCCGTCCCGAAGCGATCGGCGATGGGGCCGTAGATGAGCTGGCCGGCGGCCATCCCGAGGAAATAGAGCGTGCCGATCAGCGACACCGATGAGCCGCCGGTCGCGAGGTCGGCCTCGATGTCGTCGAATGCCGGAAGGGCGACATCGATTCCGAACGCCAGCAGGATTCCGAGGAATGCGAGATACGCAGTCGTGGCCCGCTCGCTGTGGCGAGCGTCTGCTCGCCGCTGATCGACCAGGGCCTTCATCACTCGTGGAGGCTACTGAGTCAGATCAGGTCAGCGACCACCGAGATCGCCCGCTCCGCCGCCCTCTGGATCGGCCCACGCGCTGCCCAGTCGTCTGGATCGATGTGGGTGCTCTTTGCGACGTCAGCTTCGAAGTCAGCGTCGAGTGCTTCGACGATCACCGGGTCGATGACGACCAGGTTGAGCTCCTCGTCGTATTGCATGCTTCGCTGATTGATGTTGGCCGAGCCAACCGAGGCGACGATGCCATCCACCGTGACGATCTTGGCGTGCAGCATGGTGGCGTCGTAGACCCGAATGTTGATACCGGCGTGCATGAGTTGCGCGTAGCGCGCCTCGCCGACGATCTGCACGAAACGTTTGTCGGCGTGGCGTCCCGGCACCAGGACATCGACTTCCACTCCGCGGTGGGCGGCGTCGACCAGCATCGCTGCGACTTCGTCGTCTGGGTTGAAGTACGCCGTGGTGATGCGGATGTGTCGCTCCGCCTCGCGAAAGAGGATCTCGAACAGGTTGGCGATGTCGTTGCTGCCGGCCTCGGCCGCCCCTCGGATGACCTGCACCGTCGAGGTGCCGGCGGCCGGCTGGTCCGGGAAGTGGTCGAAGGTCTCGTCGACCTGGAGCGGTCCGGTCTCGAGCCAGTTGTCGATGAAACCACCGTGGAGGCCGTCGACCGCCGGACCGACCACCCGGAAATGTGTGTCGCGCCACTCCGACGAATTCGATGCGGTGCCGGTCCATTCCTGCGCGATGCCAACACCGCCGGTGAAGCCGGTGCGCTCATCGCACACGAGGACTTTGCGATGAGTTCGACGATTGACCCTCGTGAGGCGTTTGCCCTCGGCAGCCTCGATGGGTCGGAACCAGCGCAGGTCGACACCGGCACTTCGCATCGTCGTCACCTGGTCTGGGGCGATGTGGCGGGATCCGAAGGTGTCGAGCAGCAGCCGGACCCGAACGCCGGCGCGTGCCCGTTCGGTGAGGGCGTCGGTGAAGGCCTGCGTGATGTCGCCCCGCCAGAACACGAAGGTCACCATGTCGATCGAGCGTTCGGCGGAGTGAATGGCATCGAGCATGGCGGTGAAGATCTCATCACCGTTGCGAAGCACCTCGACGAGGTTGTCGTCGCTGGCCGGAATGCCGAGGAGGAGCTCGAGGCGGCGGCGCCATGATGCTGGCGATCTCGTGTCCATCGGTACGAGGCTAGGCCCGTTCGCATCGCCGCCCCCGGAGAGGGCCCCGACGAGCGGCGGCAGTGTCAGGGCCCTGCTCCGTCCGAACCCGAGGGCCCGGAGATCAGAACATCGACATCACGAGGTCGTCGGCTTGATGGGTTGTTTGCCCCGAACGACGTCGCACGTTCGGCCTCGCCGATCCGACGGGGCGGCTCCGACCGGGCGTCCCAGCTGAGCCGGTTGGGAGCGAATGATGTGTCCGAGAGCCTGTCGAGTGCCGCTCCCTGTGCTGAACTGCGGCAGTCGACGCGTGCCTGGTCGCCGTCGTTCGAATCCAAGGAGTGTTCTGATGACCAATGGTCGAATCTTTGCTGCCGAGTTCGTGGGCACCTTCATCCTGATGCTCGGTGGTCCCGGCACCGCCGTTCTTGCCACTCGTGAGGGGGGCGTCGGGATCCTCGGCGTTGCGCTCGGGTTCGGCCTGGCGCTGATGGTCGCCGTCTACGCGGTCGGTTCGGTCTCGGGTTGTCACATCAACCCGGCGGTCACGCTCGGTATGGCCGTGATGCGCAAGATCGACGGAGCACTCGTGCCCGTCTACTGGATGGCTCAGCTCCTCGGCGCCACCTTCGGTGGACTCGTCATCCTTCTCATGGCCCGTGGAAATCTCGGCGGCTTCGACGCCGACACCACCAACTTCGCCGTGAACCTCTGGGGCGTCGACAACGGGTTCTACGCCTTCGGGTCGATGATGATCGCCGAGGTGGTGCTCACCGCAGTTCTCATGTTCGTCGTTCTGTCCACCACGAACCAAGGATTCCCGAGAGCAGCGAGCGGACTCACCATCGGCCTCACCCTGACCGTGATCCACCTGGTCAGCATCCCGATCGACAACACATCGGTGAATCCAGCGCGGAGCTTCGGCATGGCGATTTTCGCCGGTGACGCCGCCATCACCCAGCTCTGGGCCTTCTTCGTCTTCCCCATGATCGGGGCGGTCCTCGGCGTGCTCGCTTGGCTGATGGTCGACGACGACTCGCTCGAGGACACGGTGCTGGTCGACACCCCGCTCGACGAGATCCGCGACGCAGTAACCGACCTCGTCGACGGCGACTGACGAGACGGTCAGCGGCGGCGACCCTTGGCCCGGCCCCGCACCACGGTGTCGAGGACACGCAGCTCGCTGAGGTTCATCGCCGCGGCGTGTTGCTCGCTGGCGAGATGGCGGGCGGTCCTGGCAAGCCCGAGGAGCTCATCGTCCATCACGTCCTTCCAGCGACGGAACCACAGCGCGTCCTTCGGGTACTTGAGCGACTGACGGATCTGACGGTCGTCGATCGGCACCAGGCGAGGCCGCTTTGCTGCGAGAAGGCAGGTGGCAACGGCCTGGCCGACGGCAGGCGTATCGTGTTTGGCTGGCAGTTGAGACGACGGTGATCGCAGCAGCTGAAAGAGGTCGGCGGCACGCAGGATGACGCCGGAATGGCAGCCCCAGAGCTCGTCTGACGGCGCGATGTCAGACAGGATCTCGGCCGTCAGCCACTCACCTTCGGGACTGAGGATCCAGGCCGCAGCGGCGGCAGGCACGGGATGTTCCATCATCGAGCAGGCCACGATGTCCTCGGCCGTGATGTGGGCCGGGTCGCTCACCGCAGTGAGACGATCGAAGCTTCCCGCCGTGCTGTCGAGATGACGGACGATGGCGGTCGCTGCCGCGTCGAGGTCCTCGAAGAACCGGGCGGGGTGCCGTGAGAACGGCACGCTCGAGGCTTGGGAATCAGGTCGTGCGGCCATGGTTGCGCTCCTTGTTGATGTGTGGTGCGAGGTACGAAACGACCTCGTCGAGTGGGATGTTGCCAGTGTCGCCGGTTGCCCGGTTGGTCACTTCGGCCTGGCCGTCAGCCATGCCTCGCGGACCGAGCGTGATGCGATGGGGGATGCCGATGAGTTCGGCATCGGCGAACTTGACTCCCGCCCTTGCGTCGCGGTCGTCGATGAGTACGTCGACCCCGGCAGCTTTGAACGCGGCATAGAGCTCGTTGCCGGCCTCGAGGTAGTCGTCGTCGGTACGCATGAGCGTGATGACGAGCTCGAACGGTGCGATCGAGACGGGCCAGACGATGCCTTTGTCGTCGTGATTGGCCTCGACGGCGGCGGCCATGTTGCGTCCGATCCCGATGCCGTAGCTGCCCATCTGCACCGGAGCGATCGCCCCGGACTCGTCGGCGACGGTGACATCGAACTTGTCTGCATAGGTCGTGCCCAGCTTGAAGATGTGACCGATCTCGATGCAGCGAACGATCTCGAGTGCCGAGCCGCAGACCGGACAGGCTTCACCGGCCTCGACTTGCCTGAGGTCGACGAACCGCTCGACTGTCAGATCGCGAGCGACGCTGACACCGCGGTAGTGCCAATCGTCGTCGTTGGCTCCGGTGGTCATGTTGACCCGGCCCTCGATTGCGAGGTCGGCGATGACAGGAAGATCTTCGACCCCGACGGCACCGAGACTTCCCGGCTTGGCGCCGAGCGAAGCGACCGTCTCGTCGAATTCGGCCGGCCGGACCTCGATGGCGCCGGTGACATCGGCGAGCTTCTGGGTGTTGAGTTGGTGATCGCCGCGGACGACGACGAGCGTGACCTGGCCGTCGAGCACCATCACCAGCGTCTTCAGCTGGTCGATCGCCTTGGCCCCGCCGTCGAAGGCCTCGAGCGCTGCGATCGTGCGGACACCTGGCGTGGCGAACTTCTCGAGTTCGGTGGGATCCCCGTCGTCGGTGGGCGGGAGCGTCGAGGTCGCCTTCTCGACGTTGCCTGCGTAGTCGCAGGAAGGGCAGCGAACGACGTCGTCCTCGCCGGCCTCTGACGGTGTCATGAACTCGACAGAGCTGTTGCCACCCATGGCTCCTGAGCTGGCCTGCACGCCGAAGGCCGGCACGCCGATCCGTTCGAAGATGCGGCGGTACGCCTTGTCGTGGGCGTCGAACGCCCGGTCGAGTCCGGCCTCGTCGATGTCGAACGAGTAGGAGTCCTTCATGTGGAACTCACGGACGCGGAGCAGGCCGCTCTTGGGGCGGGCTTCGTCACGGAACTTGATCTGGATGTGGTACCAGATCTGGGGAAGCTGTTTGTACGAGCTGAGCTCGGAGGCGACGGTGGCGAAGATCTCTTCGTGGGTGATGCCGAGTGCGTTCTCGGCACCCTTTCGGTCCTCGACACGGAACATGATCTCGCCCATGGTGTCCCAGCGACCCGACTGCTTCCAAATGTCGGCCGGATGCATGGTGGGGAGGAGGAACTCCTGGCCGCCGAGCGCGTCGATCTCCTCGCGAACGATGTTCGCCACCTTCTGGTGGACCCGCCAGCCGAGCGGCAGCATCGAGTAGTGGCCGGCATGCAGCTGACGGATGAAGCCGCCCCGGATCAGCAGCTGATGACTCGGCGCCACCGCATCGTTCGGGGCATCTCGAAGGGTGGGCGAGAACAGCTGGGACCAACGCATCAGCAGAGACTACAGATCCCGCGTCGGCTTCTCTCGGGGTCGGCCGGCAACACAGCCGCACCGCCGACCGGCGGTGACTCACCACCAGTCCACGACCGGGGGCTGGTGACCCTTCGCCGGCAGTGCAGCGCGGCGAACTCAGCCGGGTCTCGGGAATCTGTGCTGTCTGCTGTGCCGGTGGGAGCCTCGAGGTGGGTAGCAACCTGAGCATCCCGGAGGAAGACGTCGAGTTCCTCGACAACTACACCAAGACCCACAAGATCGAATCTCGATCCGCAGCACTTCACCGCGCCATTCGCCTACTGCGTGCATCCGAGCTCGGCGACGCATACGCGGCAGCATTCAGCGAGTGGGCAGACGATCCGGCCAATGACGCATGGGACAACGCCGTCGTCGACAGCTGATGCGTCGCCGTGAGATCCGCCTCGTCAATCTCGACCCGGTCATCGGCAGCGAAGCAGCCAGAACCCGTCCTGCTGTTGTCGTGAGTAACGACGGAGCGAACACCACCGCAGCTCGCCTCGGCCGTGGGGTGATCACGGTTGTACCGGTCACGTCCCACACCGATCGCATCTATCCGTTCCACGTGCTGTTGCCGGCAGACGAGACCGGACTCGATGCCGATTCCAAGGCACAGGCCGAGCACGTTCGTTCCGTGGCCGAATTCATCTCGACCTCTGAGTGAACCGGTCTGGTTCGAGAAGCCAAGTGTGATGGTGATGGGCAGTCCGCCTGGGTCACGTTCGTGCGTCCGCGGACGCATCTCGTGGACGGAACGTGGCCACATGACTGCATTCGACTACGCAACGTGGCGAACACTAGCGCCGTGGACGCACAGCAACTGCGCCCGCAGAATCGCCAGCGACAAAGACCTGGTGGGATCAAGCAGGCCGGCCAGGACTCCGCTGATCGATGCCCTCGATGGTGCGCCGCTCAGCTCAGGGCATCTCGCCAGGTGCGGCGGGGAGAGAACCCGACGAGCCGCTTGGCCTTGGAGTTGTCGTAGAACGTGTCGTAGCGATCCATGTCGCGACGACGGGGCACACCGACGTAGAAGCGCTCGTACACCTCATCACTCGTGATCGCCACGGATGTGTCGTCGTTCGACACGTTGAAGATCTGGTAGCCGAGTCCGTCGGTGCGGAGGCAGCAGTCGACCATGTGGCCGAGGTCGTCGGCGTCGATGTAGGCGAAGATGTTGCGACGCCGAAGGCTGGGATCGGCGACGAAGGCAGGAAAGTCGGCCTCGTACTCGTGCGGTTCGATCACGTTGTTGATGCGGAGCCCGTAGATGTCGATGCCGGTCCGCGCCTGGAACGATCGCGCCGTCACCTCGTTGACGACCTTCGACATCGCATAGCTGTCGTGGGGGACCGTCGGATGCTCTTCGTCGATCGGCACGTAGTCCGGCCTGACCTCGCCGTCAGCGAAACAGATGCCGTACGTGGTCTCCGAACTGGCGAAGATCACCTTGCCGATCCCGAGCTTCACTGCCGCGTCGATGACGTTGTACGTACTCAGCGCGTTCACCCGAAACGTCTCGTTGTCCGGTCGGATCAGAATCGCCGGGATCGCGGCGAAATGGACGACGGCGTCATAAGCCGGGACACCGGTTCCCGGCTCGAGCTCATCGAAGCCCGCATACCCGGACAACACGTTGAAGACCTGGCCGGCGTCGGTCAGATCGATCCGGAGGTCGGAGACACCGGGGTGTCCGAGAGGGACGAGGTCACCGTTGACCACCCGGTGCCCCTGCTCGACGAGATGCGGGATGGCATGCCGCCCCGCTTTGCCGCTACCACCGGTGAAGAAGACTCGCATGGCTCCGATGCTACGACTCGGATCTCCCGCATTCTCACCATGCGGGAGACTTCCGCGATGTGGTGACGGGAGTCACGAGGTCTGGCAACATGGGGAGATGCGAACGAGCTCCCCGAAGCAACGCCTCACCACGCCGCTGATCCGTGATCAGAAGGGTGGCGATCTACGAGAGGCCACGCTGGGACGAAGCACTCACGCGCGTGGTCGACGGTTTCACCGCAGTGAAAGACGAGCTCGGCGGCAACGGGTTCGCCCTGTTCTCGTGTTCGAAGAGCACGAACGAGATGAACTACGCAGCACAGAAGTTCGCGAGGGTGGCATTGGAGTCGAACAACATCGACTCCTGCAACCGAACTTGACACGCTCCCTCCGTCGTCGGTCTGGCGACAGTGTTCGGTGCCGGTGGCGGCACCTCCTCGTATCGTCGAGATCGAGGAAACCGACGTCATCTTGTTGTGGGGCTCGAACGCCCGTGAAGCCCACCCGATCTTCTTCCACCACCTGCTGAAGGGCATCGACAACGGCGCTCGCATGTACGCAGTCGATCCGCGTCGCACGTCGTCGTCGAAGTTCGCCGACGCCTGGCTCGGTCTGTCGGTCGGCACCGACATTGCCTTGGCGAACGCCGTGGCTCGCGAGATCATTCACAACGGCTGGGTCAATCACGCGTTCATCGACCACAGCACGACGGGTTACGAAGCGTTTGCCGCATCGGTCGAGCCGTACACCCTCGAGGTGGCGAGCGAGCATCACCGGAGTGCCGGCTGCTGCCATCGCCGAGATGGCGGAGGCCTACGCCACGGCTGAGAAGGCTCAGATCCTGTGGACGCTCGGCATCACCGAGCACCACAACGCCGTCGACAACGTTCTGGCGCTCTGCAACCTGGCGCTCCTCACCGGTCACATCGGTCGATGGGGGAGCGGGTTGGTCCCGTTGAGGGGCCAGAACAACGTGCAGGGCGGCGGCGACATGGGAGCCTTGCCGAACAAGTTGCCTGGCTTCCAGAACGTCACCGATCCCGAATCCCGAGCCAAGTTCGAGGCCGTGTACGGCGTACCGATCCCTCCCGAGGACGGCATCCATCTGACCCTGATGTTCGAGGCGATGGGGCGGGGCGAGATCAAGGCGGCGTACGTGATCGGCGAGAACCCGGCCGATTCCGAGGCCGACGTCAAACACGCACGCGAGCTTCTCCTGGGCCTCGACCTGCTCGTGGTCCAGGACATCTTCCTGACTCGCACTGCCGAGTTGGCCGACGTCGTGCTGCCGGCATCGGTCGGCTGGGCCGAGAGTGAAGGCACGGTCACCTCGTCCGAACGGCGAGTGCAGCGGGTCCGGGCCGCCGTCACCCCGCCGGGTGAAGCTCGACACGATCAGGACATCATCGGCGAGCTGGCCCGGCGCATGGGCTACGACTGGGGCGACCCCACGCTCGGAAGAGCTGTGGGACGAGCTCCGCTCGCTGTCGCCGATGCACCATGGCATGACCTACGCACGCATCGAGGCCGAGGGTGGCCTGCAGTGGCCGTGCCCCGAGCTCGATCATCCCGGCAGCCCCTTCCTCCACGGCTGGTTGTGGGAAGACGATCTCGGCGGCCGCGCCGGCGCACCGTTCAGCGTTGTCGAGCACGAAGGCCCGAAGGAACAACTCAGCGAGCAGTTCCCGCTTGCGGCTCACGACCGGGCGGTCGCTCGACTCCTACAACACCGGCGTCCAGAGCAGCGGTTTCGACTCGCCGATTCGCTACGGCGATGCGCTCGACATCAACCCGGCCGATGCCGGTCGACTCCGTCTCGTCGATGGCGAGCGAGTACGAGTGTCGTCGCCCCGCGGATCGGTCGAGATGAACATCCGCATTCAGCTGGACATCCCGATCGGACTCACCTTCACCACGTATCACTTCCCCGAGTTGGTCGACATCAATCTCCTCACCAACGACGCGTGGGACAAACGGTCCGGAACCTCCGAGTTCAAGGCCGCCGCCATCCGTATCGACAAGCTCGTGTCCGTCGATGGCTGATCTTCACTTCACCGCCGATCGGGCCACTGCACGACGAGGCGGCGGCAATCGATGCCGCGCTGGCCGCCATCGGCGTCGATCCGGTCGTGATCGTCGAGGACGAACGTTTGGTTCGCGGTGGCACTCATCGGCGGAACGAGCGTCGCCACGCCCTGTTGCCGGCCCTGCACGCCCTGCAGAACGAGTCAGGCTGGATCTCGAAGGGCGGTCTGAACCACATCGCCGAGGTGCTGCAGGTGCCGCCGGCCGAGGCGTACGGAGTGGCCAGCTTCTACGAGATGTTCACCGTCGACCAGGCACCGGGTCACGCGGAGGACGTCGTGCATGTCTGCGTCGACTCACCCTGTCTCGAGTTCGCCGAAGCCAAGCTCGCCACCCTCGCCGTCGAAGGGGCCCACGTTCACCGCAGTCCGTGTCTCGGCCAGTGCGAACGGGCCAACGCGGTCGACGGGCCGGCGTTGTTCATCCAGGGACGTGGTCGACCCGATTCGGTCCCGGCCGATCAGTCGTCGATCGACGGCGAGCTGTGGGATCTGCCACAGAGATACGACCCGTCGTTGGTGCTGCTCTCGCGGGTGGGACGAGTCGACCCGACCTCGCTCGAGTCCTACGTCGGTGCCGGCGGCTACGAGGCACTGGCTGCCGCATTCACCCAGGGTGCTGCAGTGGTCATCGACGAGGTCTCCTCGGCCGGCTTGATGGGGCGCGGCGGTGCCGCGTTCCCGACCGGAATCAAGTGGAAGGGCGTCGCCGACGCCGAGGGTGCTCAGAAGCACGTCGTGGCGAACGCTGACGAGTCCGAGCCGGGCACGTTCAAGGACCGCACCGTCATGGAGAACGATCCGTTCGCCCTCATCGAGGCGATGACGATCGCCGGCTTCGCGGTCGGCGCCACCAAGGGCTGGATCTACATCCGCGGCGAGTATCCGCTGGCAACCGCTCGGCTGCAGAACGCCATCGAGCAGGCGCGTGCCGCCGGTTTCCTCGGCGACGCCATCGCCGGAGCGAAGAGCATTTCGTTCGACATCGAGATCCGGCGCGGTGCGGGCGCCTACATCTGCGGCGAAGAAACGGCGCTGTTCAACAGCCTCGAAGGGTTCCGGGGCGAGCCAAGGCAGAAGCCTCCGTTCCCGACCACACACGGTCTCTTCCACCAGCCCACCGCCATCAACAATCCCGAGACGCTGCTCAACGTCCTGCCGATCGTGCTCGGGGGCGGCCACGTCTACGCGGCCAAGGGAACCGAGGGCTCGAACGGTCACAAGCTGTTCTGCCTGAGCGGTCACGTCGCCCGGCCCGGCACCTACGAAGTCGAGTTCGGCCCCACCCTGCGAGAGATGCTCGAACTCGCCGGCGGAGTCACGGGAGGCGAACTGAAAGCCATCCTCCTCGGCGGAGCTGCCGGCAGCTTCGTCGGTCCGGACTCGCTCGACGTACCGCTCACCACCGAAGAGACACGGGCCATCGGCGCCTCGCTCGGTTCGGGTGTCGTCATGGCATTCAACGAGCACACCGATTTCGAGGCCGTCTGTCTCCGCATCGCCGAATTCTTCCGCAACGAGAGTTGCGGCCAGTGCGTGCCGTGTCGCGTCGGAGCCGTCCGCCAACACGAAGTCCTGCTCCGCACCGAAGGGCCGCCCGCTGAACGGTGACCTCGAACTGCTCCACGACATCGACCTCGCCATGAAGGACGCCTCCATCTGCGGCCTCGGCCATACGGCGTCCACTGCGGTGCTGTCCGCCATCGACCTGGGACTCATCACATGACCGACGCCGCCGCACCACCCGAGGCACGCGCTGCCGAGTCGCGAACGGTCACGGTGTCGATCAACGGTGCTGATGTCACGATCGACGAAGGGGCAACGCTGCTCGACGCATGTAACGCGGCGGGAGTCTCCACACCGACGCTCTGCTACGCCGAGAACCTGACACCGGTGAATGCCTGCCGGGTCTGTGTGGTCGAGGTCGAGAACTCGCGCACGCTCGTCCCGTCGTGCTCCCGCGCGGCGGAGCACGGCATGGTCGTCCAGACCGACTCCGCTCGGGTGCGGCACAGTCGCAAGATGGTGCTGGAGTTCCTCGACTCGGGTGTCGATCTCAGCCAGACGTCGACCCTCGGTGGGGGCGACGATGCGATCTCGCTCGCAGAATGGGCGGCCGAGTACGACGTCGACAGCTCGCGCTACGGCCCGGCGGCCGAGAAGATCGACGAAGAGATCAAGATCCAGGACAACCTCTACATCCGTGACTACGACAAGTGCGTGCTCTGTTACAAGTGCGTCGAGGCCTGCGGTGACGATGCGCAGCACACGTTTGCCATCGCCGTCTCCGGCCGCGGATTCGGGGCTCGGATCTCGACCGAGTTCGATGTCTCGCTTCCCGATTCGGCGTGTGTCTACTGCGGCAACTGCGTGGCGGTCTGTCCGACCAACGCGCTGCAGTTCAAGACCGAGTTCGATCTGCGCCAGGCCGACAACTGGCGCGAGACCGAGCAGACCGTCACCCGTACCGTGTGTTCGTATTGTGGTGTGGGCTGCAATCTCGAGCTGCACGTGCAGGACGACACGATCGTGAAGGTGACGAGCCCGAACGATCACAGCGTGACGAGCGGGCACCTGTGCATCAAGGGGCGTTTCGGCTGGCAATACGTCCAGCCCACCATCACCCGCAGAGACGTCACCCTGACCGAAAAACCTCGGGTTCCAGCCCCACAGAATCGGGGGTCATAGCCTCCGGAATGAGCCGATCGCCTCATGTGGTGGTGGGCAAACTCGTGGGATCCTGTCCCGACGGTGCACTCAACGGCGAGTGCCCGGGAGCGAGGCGGACATGTTCTCCATTCCATTCGACGGACCCAGCTTCGTTGGTCGTCGGGCCGTGGTCCACACCGACAGCGGCCTGTGCCACGGCATGGTTCGAGCATTCGGAGCCGATGGCATCGACCTTCTGGTCGAACTGACCGATGGCCGCACCCGACTCCGACACTTGGGCCGAGAACAGGTTCGAGTCGTCGCCTTGGCATAGGTATTGGCAGAGAGGCGGGACACCTCGTCCGAGATGCGCTCGCTGGATGAAGGGGGCGAGCGCACGCTCGACGAGGCCCCCTGATCTGCCGGTGGCCCCAAGTCAGGGGCGCGAGTCGACGATCGTCAGTGGCACCCAGCCTCGCACCGAGTTGATCATGAAGACCTCGGTAGCCCGCTCCAGGTCATCGAGGGTGATGACCTGTTCCACGATCTTGTCGTGCTCCAGGAGCTCAGCTCGGAAGGTGCCGGGAAGCAACCCGCTGGCAACCGGTGGTGTCACCAGCTGACCGTCCAGTTCGAGCACGACGTTTCCGATCGTGGTCTCGGTGACCTCACCCCGCTCGTTCCAGAGGATCACGTCGGGGGCGTCGGGGTGCCGTCTGCGCGCTGCGTCGTAGACGACGCGATGGGTCGTCTTGTGGCGGAGGAACAGATCGGTCGACTGCACCGGCGGGTCACCTGACGGGAGCTGATCGACGGGAACGATCCAAGGGTCGCCCAGCGTCGGGTTGATCGGAGTGGTGGTGATGTGGATCTCGCCGTCGGGGCCGACGACGATACGCACTCGTTGGGCGCTGCGATCCTCGATGGCATCGAGCCGCCGACGGAGCCCAGTCGGGTCGATGTCGAACCCGAAACGTTCGGCCGACGCGGCCAGACGATCGAGATGGCGGTCGAGGAGGGCGATGCCGTCGTTTGGCGTGTAGAGCATGGTCTCGAAGAGATCGAACGGCGCAGGGGCGGACTCGACCACTCGGGTCTTGGTGCGGGTCTCGAACCACTCGTCGGTCGGGTCGGAGTCCCACACGATGCCGCCGCCGGTGCCGTAGAGGGCGGTGCCACGGTCGATGTCGACCCAGACCGAACGGATGGCGACGTTGAATTCTGCGGTCCCGTCAGGTGCGATGATCCCGGCGGCGCCGCAGTACGTGCCGCGGCCGTCGGCCTCGAGTTCGGTGATGATTCGTGAAGTGCTGACCTTCGGGGCGCCCGTGATCGACGATGGCGGGAACGAGGCGAGGAACACCTCGGTCAACGACGCATCGGTGTCGGCGACGACGGTGCTGACCATCTGGTGAACGGTCGGGTAGTGCTCGACGGCATGAAGCACCGGGACATCAACGGTGCCCACTCGAGCGACCCGTCCGAAGTCGTTGCGCATCATGTCGACGATCATCGTGTTCTCGGCCCGGTCCTTTGCGCTGGCGACGAGTTCATCGGCGAGGCGACGGTCGACATTCGGATCGGAGCTTCGACGGCGGGTCCCCTTCATCGGCTTCGACACGAGACGCCGGCCTCCATCAGCCAGTGGGGTGCTGCGGAAGAAGAGCTCCGGCGATGCCGAACACAGGGCGTGCGAACCGAGGTCGAGAAAGACGAGGTGGTCGGCGCGCTGGGAGCGAGCGAGGGATCGGAACAGTCCGAGTGGGTCGCCGGCGAACGAGGCCTCGAGCCGGAGCGTCATGTTGACCTGGTAGGTGTCCCCGGCGGCGATGCGTTCCTTCACCAGACGGACCGACGACTCGAACGATCCACGATCGACCGTCGGCCGCCACGGGCCGACCTCGAACACGCCGCCCTGGGTCTGGTTGGCCAGCGCGTCGTCTGGCTTCGCGGTCTCGAACAGTCCGAACGCGACGAGCGGAGTGTCCTGGCGGCGATGAGCAGCGACGGCCTGATCGAAGGCCGGCCCGGCGTCGTAGCTGACGAAACCGACGGCCCACAGTCCTTCTGCGGCTGCCTGTTCGATTCGACGCAGCGCCGGCACGACCTCGTCGGTCTCCCAAGCGATCACCGACGCCACGGGGTCGGTGAACCAGTGCCACGAGCGGTCGCCGTCGGGGCCGGGTAGTGAGGCCAAGGCCCGCCTGACCCGGAGGTCGGTGGGCCGTGCCGGATCAGATTTCAACACAACACCTCCTCAACGGTCGACGCACCCAGCGGGTTCCCGAGGCTCGGTCGCCGCCAGTCTGGGCTGTCAGCCGATCTCATCCGGCATCGCCGACTTTGCGGGCGGCGATGAAGTCGAGCATCGCTTGGTCGACGGCAGGGTCGATCGGGGGCGCTTCGTATACGGCCAGCATCTTCTTCCATCGGGTGTTGGCTCGCTGTGCGGCGGTGAGGGAACCCTCTTCCGACCACTGTTCGTAGCTGTTGTTGTCGGCGATCGACGAACGATAGAACGCGCTCTCGAAGTTGGCGAGGGTGTGTTCGTTGCCGAGGAAGTGCTGGCCAGGTGGGTTCGTGTGGAACGCCTGCATGGCCTGACCGTTGTCCGACATGTCGATGCCGTTGGCGTAGACCTCCATCATTCCGAGCTGATCGGCATCCATGATCAGCTTCTCGTAGCTGAGGGCAAGGCCCCCTTCCAGCCATCCGGCGGCGTGCAGGACGAAGTTCACGCCGCACAGGACAGTGGGAAGAATGGTCGACGCCGACTCGTAGGCGGCTTGGGCGTCCGGTGCCTTGGAAGACGTGAACTGGCCACCGGACCGGAAGGGGACCCCGAGTCGGCGGGACAGCGACGCCATCACGGCGATCGCCTGCCCGGCCTCGGGGGTGCCGAACGTGGGAGCCCCGGTGGCCATCGACATCGAGGAGGCAAAGGTGCCGAAGATCACCGGTGCACCGGGCCGGACCAACTGGCAGTACGCCATACCGGTGAGCGCCTCGGCCAACGCCTGGGCCGCGAGGCCGGCGACCGTGACCGGGCTCATCGCCCCGGCGAGGATGAACGGCGACATGATGCACGCCTGGTTCGTCCGTGGCGTACACGGTGGCGGCGCCGAGCATCGTGGCGTCCCACCGCAGCGGAGACGACGCGTTGATGAGGCTGGTCAGCACGGTGCGGTCCTGCAGGTCGCCACCGAACGCGAGACGGGCGAGTTCGACCGAATCCTCGGCCCGTTCCGGAGCCGTGACCGACCCCATCATCGGCTTGTCGGACCAGCGAAGGTGGGCGTACATCATGTCGAGATGTCGTTTGTTGACCGGCACGTCGACGGGTTCGCACACGGTGCCGCCGCTGTGATGCAGAAATGGCAGCTGATAGGTCAGCTTGACGATGTTCTCGAAGTCCTCGAGCGTGGCGTATCGCCTTCCGTTGTCGAGGTCGGTGACGAACGGTGAGCCGTAGTTCGGAGCGAACACCGTGGTGTTGCCGCCGATGCGGACACTTCGCTCCGGATTACGTGCGTGCTGGATGAACTCGGCGGGCGCATGCGTCTGCACGATTTCGCGGCACAGCCCGCGCGGAAACTTGACGAGGTCGTCTCCCTCGATCGTGGCGCCCGCATCCCTCCAGAGATCGAGCGCCTCCGGGGTTTCCTGGAAGGCGATCCCGACCTCGCTCATGATGACTTCGGCGTTCTCCTCGATCTTGGCGAGGCCGGCGTCGTCGAGCATCTCGAGCGGCGGCATCTTCCGTTCGAGATACGGGTGGGTGACCGCCTGGTTGGCCGATCGAGCAGCCTGCCGGCCGGCGCGTCCGCCGCCGCTCCGACGGCCGCTACTCGCGCGGCCCGATGGTGGTGTGGCGTCAGTCATCAGCGGGGGCCTCATGTGGTTCGGTGGTTCGGGGTGGGCGTTGGCGTCGTCGTCGTGGCTCGTTCGAATCGACGGGCGTGGCGGGGAGATCGATCACCGAGGCCAGATGTGGCGTTGCGGGCCGTCTTGTGCGGGAACGCCATGGCGTTGACGAACAGCTCCTGGAAGCGTGGCTCGGTGGCGGTTTCGATCTTGTCGACCTCGGCGACGACTCGCTCGGTGTCGCGTCGCTCGGCTCCGGACAACAGCATGCGAACAGCGCCGACACCTGCCGCATTGCCGGTCGAGGTGACGGCGTCGACAGGGCAGTCGGGCACGAGGCCGAGCACCATCGCGTAGACGGGATCGATGTGGGAGCCGAACGCGCCGGCGAGCCGGATGTCGGCAACGGTCGTCGAGGCCTGCGTGCTCCATCAGCAGATCGATGCCGGCCCGTAGCGCGGCCTTCGCCAACTGGATGGCCCGGATGTCGTTCTGGGTGATTCGCAGTTCGGCTCGTGTGGGCGTGGCCTCGGCCAAGACGTAGCTGTACGTCCGGTCGTCGGCGACCACCCGTGATCCCGGGCCCGCGGCGAGCTCGCCGCGGATCACGCCGTTGCGATCGATGATACCGGCGAGGAACATCTCGCCGACGACCTCGATGATCCCGCTGCCGCACACGCCGACGATGCCGAGCTCGTCAGCGGCGGCCTCGAAACCGACTCGTCGGACCACAGCTCGGAGCCGATGATGCGATAGCGGGGCTCGAGCGTCTCGCGGTCGATCCGAACCCGCTCGATCGCGCCGGCCGACGCCCGCACGCCGCAACTGATCTGGGCGCCCTCGAATGCCGGACCGGTTGGTGAAGACGCCGCGTAGAGCTGCTTGGAGTTGCCGAGCACGATCTCGGCGTTGGTGCCGACATCGACGAGGAGCTGGATCTCGTCGGATCGGTGTGGCCCTTCGGCGTTGATGGCAGCAGCCGTGTCGGCACCGACGTGGCCGGCGATGCAGGGGGCGACGTAGACCGTGGCGTTCGGGCAGTCGAGGTCGAGGAGCGGAGCGGCCAGCTCGACGGCGTCACTGGTGGCGAGCAGGAACGGAGCGGCGCCGAGCGGCGTGGGATCGATGCCGAGCAGCAGGTGATGCATCACCGGGTTGCCGACGAGGGTGAGACTGAGGACCCGATCGCGGCCGATGATGCCCGGATCGCGCCCGATCGGATGCAGTGGCCAGCAGCTCACCGATCAAGGCGTCGAGCGCGGTTCGAATCGCCGATGTCAGCTCCCGTTCGCCGCCCGGGTTCATCATCACGTACGACACGCGACTCATGAGATCCTCGCCGAAACGGATCTGGGGGTTCATTCGTCCTGCGGTGGCCAGGACCGCACCGGTGGTGAGATCGCACAGATGGCCGGCCACGGTCGTGGAGCCGATGTCGATCGCTACGCCCAGCGCAACGTCGACGAACCCCGGCCAGATGGCCACGACCCGTGCCGGCCGACGGTGGTTCGTCACGCTCGATCGCAGGTTCGAGGCCGACCGTGACACCGTGCGCCTCGGCCTCGATCGCACGGTGCAGCTGGAAGAGCACGTGTGGAGCGACGACGGCGTTCTCGACTCCCCAGTCGGCGGCGAGCGACGCGGTGATCAGGTCGGTTGCGGTGGCATCGTCGCCGAGGACGACGGAGGCCGGTTCGAGGTACCGAAGCTCCACCACCGGGTCGAGTGTGATGTCGCCGACATCGACGTCCTTGCGGACGACCTGCTTGTGGATCTGTGACGCTTCGGGCACGTCGATGACCGCATCGGAACAGAGCTGGGCCGCGCAGCCGAGGCGCTGGCCGTCGAGGATCGGCCGTTTCCCGACGTAGTCGGTCTCGACCGGGCCCCGGGCGGAAAGAGCCGAGGACCCGACGGTGAGTCCCCATTTCGCGAACGAGCCCTCGGCGGGAACGACTTGGCAACGTCCGCAGATCCCGCGCCCGCCACACACCGAATCGACGTCGACCCCCAGCATCCGGGCCGCGTCGAGGACCGTCGTGCCGATCTCGACTTCGCCGTCGAGTCCCGAGGGGGTGAAGACGACCCGAACCATCAGTCGTTCGGGCGTCGCCGACGGCCGGTCCTGCTGGCTCGCCCGCCCTGAGGGGCATTCGGGTCGCGGTTGGCGCGGATCCAGGCCGCGCAGTCCCGGTCGTGGCCGGCGAGGACATCGGCCGCCATCACAGCTCGTTTCACCTCTTCGTGCAGCGGGCTCATGATCGCCGAGGTCATCCCCGCCCCGATGGCCATCGAGAGGAACGTGCCCGTGACGGCATGGCGGTTCGGCAGACCGAAGCTCACATTGGATGCGCCGCAGGTCGTGTTGACCCCGAGTTCTCGACGAAGCCGGCCGACCAGGTGAAAGACCTGTTGGCCTGCGTTCCCCATGGCGCCGATCGGCATCACGAGCGGGTCGACGATCACGTCTGACTTGTCGATGCCGTGGTCGGCGGCTCGGTTCACGATCTTCTTCGCCACTTCGTAGCGGACGTCGGGGTCCTCCGAAATGCCGGTCTCGTCGTTGGAGATCGCCACCACGGCTGCTCCGGCCCTCGCCACGAGCGGCAGCACTCGCTCGAGCACCTCGTCCTCGCCGGTGACCGAGTTGATGAGCGGTTTGCCCTGGTAGACGGCGATGCCGGCTTCGAGCGCCTCGATGATCGAGGAGTCGATGGAGAGCGGGACATCGGTGATGCTCTGCACCAACTGGATCGCCTTGGCCAGCAACGCCGGTTCGTCGGCGAGCGGAATGCCGGCGTTCACGTCGAGCATCTGGGCACCGGCTTCGACCTGGGCAATGGCATCGGCTTCGACCCGGCTGAAGTCACCGTTCTTCATCTCCTCGGCGAGGAGCTTGCGGCCTGTCGGGTTGATTCGTTCGCCGATCATGACGAACGGGCGGCCGAACCCGATGACCACTTCCTTGGTGGCCGAACTGATGATGGTGTCGGTCATGTCGTTGCTCCGGGCTCATGGTGGTTTGCGACGTTGTCGCTCGACGTTGGTGTCGGCTTGCTGGTGTCGAAGCCCCCGGCGATGACCAGTTCTTCGAGCCGAGGCTCATCGAACATCGCTTCGAGCCGGTCGGCTTCAGCTTGGGCCGCTGCGGCGAGGTCACCATCGATGTCGACGGCGTGTCGGCGCCACTCGTTGACGTAGTCAGAGGCCGTCGTGATGTCGGCGACCATTGCCGCTCGATCGATGGCCTTCTGGAATCGGGGCTTGAGCAGCACCTGGTGCTTGTCGGTCCGCGACTTGGTGTTGACCTGGGCCGGGATGTCGCGCCAATAGATGGTGATGAGCTGGGGTTTGCGAGCCATGGTGTCAGCTGACTCCGGTCATGGGTCGAAGCGCCACGTCGACGGCCGATGCGAACGGTGCCAGCCCCGTGCGGCGATGCTCGTGGCGCAGCCCGAGCCGTTCGGCCGCTGCTCGCGACGCTCCGTCGAGTTCGGCGAAGGTCGCAGGATCGTCGTTCTGCGAGAGGTGGACCAGGCGGGTGTAGTTGCCGAAGTACATCGGGAGCAGCTCCGGGTGGTCGGCGAGGCCGAGGCCCTGCCAGATGAGCAGATCGAAGTGCCTGGCCAGATAGTCGGTGAGGAAGAAGGTGCCGAGTTCGTCGCCGTGAAGGGCGGCGAAGTCTGCTGATCCTGTGAAGAACTCGTAGCAGTGGTCGCCGGGCAGCCGCTCGAATGTCGACGAGTACGTTGTCCGCCATTGATCCATGGCGGCGTCGAGCCCGCCGCCGGTTCCGCAATCGCCGTAGGCGATGACCACATGATCGGCGGGTTCGGTCGAGGCGAGCACATCGTCGATGGCGGGCACGATGCGGTCCGGGCGATTGTGGAGTGGTGCGGGGAGGTACGTGGCGGTGATCCCGAGCTCGCTGGGCAGGACCGCACGGACCTCGCGGACAAGCGCTCCACAACCGATGACGTGGACCTTCGGGGTTGGACGGTCGGTGTCAGCCTCGAGCTGCAGCACGACGCTCGGTCACCATCGATTTGGCCATCTCGGCCGCGACTGCTGCGTCGCGACAGTACCCGTCGGCGCCGATGGCATCGCCGAACTCCTGGTTGAGTGGGGCACCTCCGACGAGAACGATGTAGTCATCGCGACGACCCTTCTCGATCAGGGTGTCGATCACGACTTTCATGTACGGCATGGTCGTGGTGAGCAGGGCCGACATACCGAGAATGTCCGGCTTGTGTTCGTCGAGGGCAGCAAAGAAGCGGTCGACGTCTGTGTTGATGCCGAGGTCGATCACTTCGAACCCGGCGCCCTCCAGCATCATCGCCACGAGGTTCTTGCCGATGTCGTGGATGTCGCCCTTGACCGTGCCGATCACGACCTTGCCGACAGGCTCGGCGCCGGTCTCGGCCAGGAGCGGACGAAGGATCTCCATGCCGGCCTTCATGGCGTTGGCGGCGAGAAGGACTTCTGGCACGAAGAGGATGCCGTCGCGGAAGTCGATGCCGACGATGCGCATGCCTTCGACGAGGGCGATGTTGAGGGTCTTGTCCGGGCCCCAGCCTCGCCCGAGGAGGATGTTCGTGCCCTCGACGATTTCTTCGCCGAGACCGTCGTAGAGGTCGTCGTGCATCTGAGCGACCAGTTCCTCGTCGCTCAGGGACGAGAGATCGAGTTCGTCGTCGTCAGCGGGGGAGACATCGGTCATTACAGCACTCCGAAACGTCGAGTCGGTGGTCGCCGACACAGCGTCGTCGACACACAAGGATCTTGGAACCGATGCCCGATTAGGACTTCCAAGATGTGGAAGTAAACCGTATCATGGAAGTCTCTACTCCATCAAGGGATCCAGGATGCGTCTCAGTACCAACAACGGCAACCGGTCGACGGCGTCATGAGCGAAGCGACCGGGAACGGCGGCGCCCGAGCGTGGGGTGCAGAGCGGTGGGGTGCCGAGCGGTGGTGTACAGAGCGGTGGGGTGCCGAGCGGTGGGGTGCAGAGCGGTGGTGTGCAGAGCGTCGGCCGTGCGTTCCGGTTGCTGGAAGCGGTCGGCTCCTCGCCGTCCGGTTTGACCGAGCTGGCCCGCCGGGTCGATCTGCCGGTCAGCACCACGTCACGTCTGTTGGGAACGCTGGAGGCGCTCGGCGCCGTCGAACGAAGCGACGACCTCGGGGTCTATCGGATCGGACCGTCGATCCTGACCATGGCGTCCACCGCCGATTCGTCCGAGAATCTGAAGGCGCTGGCCCGTCCCGAACTGGAGTGGCTGGCTCGCACCTGCAACGAGGCGGCTGGGCTGTCCGTCGCCGCCGGGTACACGATGCACTACCTGGACCAGGTCGACAGCCAGCAGGCAGTCCAGGTCCAGGACTGGGTCGGGAGTCGCCTGCCGATGCACGTGGTTGCGTCCGGGGTCGTGGTTCTCGCCCAGTGGCCGGCTGAGGCCGTCCTCGGTTTCCTCGAGCGCGAGCTGGAAGCACCGACCAAGGCATCGATCGCCGAACCCGACCCGTGTCCGCGAACGGCTGGAACGGGTACGGGAGGCAGGAGTGGCCTGGACGATGGAGGAGCTCGAGAGCGGGATCAATGCCGTGGCGGCCCCGATCATCACCGGCATGGGTGACGTGATCGGAGCCGTGCACCTCCACGGTCCGGCGTATCGGTTCCCGGGCACGTCGGCCGCCCGCTTCGAGGAATGCGTGGCTGCTGCTGCGGCCCGCATCGGCGAGGGACTCGTCGTCGCCGTCGATCCCGAGGCGCTCCAGGAAGAGTTCGAATCGGCACCGAAGTCGTGAGCCACGACGATCTTCGGGCCGAGCTGGCCGATGCGATCGACGATCTCACCGAATCGTTCGTGGCGATCAGTACGAGTGCCCTCCAATGGTTCGGCACCGCCCTCGACATCGGCAACAAGGACGAGGACGGATTCGATCCCGTGACGATCGCCGATCGCACGCTCGAGGATCGGTTCCGGGCCGCCATCCTGGAACGGTTTCCAGACCACTCGATCGTCGGGGAAGAGGCGGCGCGCCACGACGGCACGGCAGATGTCGAATGGATCATCGATCCGATCGACGGCACCCGCGCCTTTGTCACCGGTCGACCCATGTGGGGCAGCCTCGTCGGCGTCTCGGTCGGCGGGACTCCCGTGGCGGGCTGGATGCATCAGCCGGTGCTCGATGTCACCCATGTCGGACATGGCGGGATCACCAGGATGCGATCGGGTGATGCACCGTTCACGCCGGTGACCACGCGATCGATCACCGAGCTGGCCGATGCTGTGCTGCTCTGTACCCATCCCGGCATGTTCCGGACGCGGGAGGAGCGGTGGGGGTTCGCCGCGGTGGAGCGCGCGGTGCAGCAGTCCCGGTACGACGGTGATTGCGCCAACTACGGGTTCCTGGCCGCTGGATTCGGTGACCTGGTGATCGAGAACCAGCTGCAGCCCTACGACATCGTGCCGCTCGTTCCGATCGTGGAAGGAGCCGGAGGGGTGGTGACGACGGTCGACGGTGAGAGCCCACTGGCCGGGGGTTGGATCGTGGCTGCGGCCAATGCCGAACTGCACCGAGCCGCACTCGCAGCCCTGGCCGCCGGTCGAGCGGACGCTACGAGAGCTTCCTGAAGTCGGCGTCAGACGACGTAGACGATCACGCCGGTGACCAGGCAGATCGCAGCGGCTATCGAGATCGTGGTGCCGATCCCGATACTCGATGCAACCAGACCGATGATCAGCGACCCGATCGGCAGCAGGCCAACCTGGATGAGGGTGTAGAGGGCCATCACCCGCCCCATCAGACGTTGGGGTGTGTTGGCCTGGATCAAACCCTGGTTCATGTTGATGTAGAAGCCGCCGGCGAGTCCCATGAGGAGCACGAGGGGCAGCAACATCCAGTACTCCGTGACCCGGCCCATGAGGAAGGTCATGCTGGAACCGGTCATGAGTGCCCGCTGGAACGCTGCGCCCTTGTTGGCCATGTCGCCCTTGCGCATCACGACGACGGACGAGATGGCGATTCCGACGCCCATGAGTGCGAGCAACGGCGCCGCGTCGCCGGCTTCGCGCCCGAGCTCCTCTTTCACGAATGCCTGCAACGTGACCATGACCGCCGGGTTGACGGTGAGGCCGGCCACCGTCAACAGGAGGAACAGCTTCTTGAGCGATGGGTCGGCCAGGACATGGCGGAGGGCCTCACCGGCCTGCCGGAGGACCGAATCGCCGGCCAATGACGGTGCGCGGCCCTGGATCACCGAGCGCTCCGTCGTCGGCTTCGTGATCGGGGACTCGGAGCGGTATCAGAAAGGCGAGGCCGATCACGAGCAGGCCGGCCAGGAACCAGAAGGCGGCGGCGAATCCGAAAGCGTCGCCGACCGCCTCGCTCAGGACCGGTCCCAGGATCATCGACAGGGTCATGGCCAGTGCCGTCACGGCGATGGCGCTGAAGAGCTGCACTCGTGGGACCAGAGCAGGAACCAGCGCCGATCTGACCGGCTGGCCGACGGCGGCCGCGGCACCGGCAAGCCACCGCGATCACCAACACCCAGGTGAAGTGACGCTCTCTCGAGCTCGAGGAGGACAGCGAATGCGACGATGGCGGCGAGTGAGCCCGCCTGGGACGCCATGAGCAGTCGGCGTCGGTCGTGCCGGTCGGCCCATACGCCGGCGTGCAGGACGATGAAGATCGACGGCACGCCGAGGGCGAACACGGCCACCGCCTGATCACTTTCGTTGCCATCGAGTCCGTCGAGAACGAACCAGCCGAAGACGAACCGCTGGGCGTTCACGACGAGGAAGTAGAAGACGTTGTTGAACCAGAGGAGTCGGAATGGCGCGACGGTGAGCGCGTTTGCCGGTCGGAGCTCGGGATCCGCCCGACTGGGCGGCGTCGTTCGCGGCGGTCTCGGTCACGGCCGCATCCTCTCAGGATTTCGGTCGAGCACACAAAGGCGGCCGGCCCGGTGCGGCTCGACGACCGCCTCACACGTCGACGATGGCCCCGCCGGAGGCCGCCGACCGGTAGGCCGCGTCGACCACCTGGTGGGCCCGAAGTGCATCGGCCATCGCCGGATAGGCCGGCTCGCGGTTGCGCACCGATCGGATGAACGCACCGTCCGGGTTCTCTCCCGCCAGCGGATCGTGCACCGCAGCGACGACGGCGCCGCCGCTGCAGCTGTGGATCTCGCCGTCGGCGCTGCCCTGTGGTCCAACGAACCTCGCCGAACCATTCGCCGGTGAGTTGGGCCCACAGTTCGGTGCCGAACACCTCGACCTGTCGATTGGACGGCCGCTCCAGCAGGTCGTGCCAGACCGAGCTGAGTGTGGCGTGGAGCCCGGACCGGAACTGGAAGTGGGCGACCACGGAGTCCTCGATGCCGTCGATCTCGTTCACGAAACGAGTCGAAGCCGAAACCGAGGTGATCGGTCCGAACATCCATTCGAGGAGGTCGACATCGTGGATCGAGTGTTCGATCAACACGCCGGCACCGGCCAATGTCGGATCGGCTCGCCAGGTACTCCCGTAGTGGCCCTGTACCGGCAGGAACTGGTCGTCGCGGAAGATCACGGTGATGAGTTCGCCGCTCGCACGGCTCCTCGCCGAGCTGCTTGAGCAGGTGAAAGACGGGCGAGCGGCGCAGGATCAGACCGACCTGGTTGGTGACCCCGGCCCGATCGACGGCTTCGACCATGCGTCGCGCCGAGTCGAGGGACACGCCCAGCGGTTTCTCGCAGAACACCGCCACTCCTGCTTCGGCTGCCATCTGGACCAGGCGTTCGTGCTCGCTGGTCCATGTGCACACGTAGACCACATCGCTGGTGTCGATCACTTCTTCCGGGCCCGAGGCGAGCGCAGCCCCGGTCGCGGCCGCGAAACGCTCCGCCCGTTCGGAGTCCGGGTCGAACACCGTCGAGCGCTCGACGACCTCGCCGGATGCCCGCAAGCTCTTCGAGTGATGGGTGGCGATGACGCCGGCTCCGAGGAATCCAACGCGAAGGGTCATGGCCGAACCGTAGTTGCCGTTGGATGCAGCGGCGAAGGTGCCACACTCTCTCGACGATGCATCGTTTTCGGCGGGACAACGCTCGCACCGTTGGTCCGGTGCCGGCCGGAGCGTGGCTCGCCGTGCTCTTCGTCGTGCTCGGCATCGGCGTCTGGCCGAGCACTGGGTCGGTCGCAGCCCAGGAGGACGAGACGGAGGAGGCAGAGCTCACGGGGATCGGCGCATTGGTCGAGCTGCCCGGGGAGTGCGGGAGCGGCGCGCCGCTCGAGCCGGGGTGGTCGGTCGACTGTCGTTTCGCCCTTCGGCCCGGTGCAGAGGCCGGCATCAACGATGTCGAGCTGACCTCGTCCAGCGGTGACTACACCCGATGTTTCGTCGACGACACCTCGGAGATGGTGCGTTGTCAGGGCCTGCTCGGTGAGCGCTACGAGCAGGGCACGGTGACCTTCGACCTGTTCATCGACGGCATGATCGAACAGGGCGCGGCCACCATCACGAGGACGTGGAATGCCGATCCCAGCTTCTCGTTCTCGACGATCGGCAGTGGGGAGTCCGTTGTCTTCGATGGCCGTCCGCTTCGCTGGTTCAGCTATGTCTACGAGCCGCTGGACGGACTGTTCGTGACGATCCGCAACCGCGACGGCGGCGATGTTCTGCGAACGGTGCCGCTCCCGGTTCAGGAGCCGTTCGTCTCAACGGAAGGATCATTCGAACCCGAGCTCCCGATCGGTCGATACCGGCTGTGGCCGTGTGTCGGTCTCACTGCCGACACGTGCGTCGAGCAGCCAGGGGGTGAGCCGTTCCAGGTGATCTCCGGAGAACTGATCGAGCTCATCGATGGCCACAATCGGCCGAGCGCGGAGCGGATCAATGTCGTGTTCGTGGGGTCGGGTCTGTCGCGACCTGTCGGGGACGAACCACCGCTCGACCTTCCGACGTTGGCAACCGAACTGCTCACCATCGACGGTCCGACCGGTGTCGACGACGGCGGCAAGCCAGTCGGCGCGGGCGAACCGGCACAACGGTTGGTGTGGGGTCCACTGGCGACCGAGCCGCTGGCATCCAACATCGACCGTTTCAACTTCTGGTATCTCGACGACGATCTCGCTGATGAGCTGGGGGTCTTGTTCGGTGGTACCGAGTCCGAGGGTGACGTCGGCTTCGACCTGCCGAACCTGCAGATCACGGCGCTCTATCACCATGAGGATCGCTTCTCTCTCCGACTCGCGCGGCACATCCTTCGAGACGTTCGAACCCAACGAGCTGGCGCCACGGGGTCAGCTTCGCTTCGGTGATGCTCGAGTGAACATCTCGCGGTTCGATCCGCTGGCATCGGCACAAACGCTGACCCATGAGTGGGGCCACGGGCTGTTCGGCTTGCGAGACGAGTACTACGGGTTCGACGATCGTCCGGTGGCTGTCGGTTTCCCGAACTGCGCTCCGAACGAGGAAACGGCCATGCGCTGGTGGGGTGATCAGTTGGGTGCCGTGGACCCGTTCGCCGAGGAGGTGATGGCAATCGAACTCGAGCGAATGAGTGATCTGTCGTTCGGACTCGGCGACATCGTCGAGAGGACCTCGATCGAGATCACGCCGGGTGGTTGCTACAGCGATGCGGGAAGTGAGGAGGTCTACCGACCTTCTCTCGATTCGTTGATGAACTCCGAGGTACCGGTCTTCGGGGCTGTGAATCGACGACGGGTGGAGGCGGTGCTGGAGCGGTTCAGCGGACGCGGTCCGATGGATGCTCTCGACGATCTCACCCTGGACTGCGAGGGCTACCTGGGGCGGATCAACTGTCGAGGCGAGCTGCGGACTCACCTCGACAAGCCGTTGTCGATCGTCGCAATCGATTCGACCCCGTGCGAATTCGGTCGTGGACGACCACTGATCGATGGTGGCTACGGTCCCGTGCCGGTCACCTGCACGATGATCGGCTCGCCGAACGAGCCAGTCGGTCTCACGTTCCGAGGTGAGCAGCCGATCGGTCGAGGTGGTCGACATGAATCCAGCGGTCGCCCCCGCCCCGATGGAGAGTCGGTTGGTCCCGGCCGATTCGGCGGCGGCCGGCGACGACGGGCAATGGTCGGACCGTCGGGTCGGAGGTTGCTGATCGTTGCCGCCCTGGCGCTGGCTTTCGTCGAGCGTCGCCGAACTTGAACGACCCCAGCCGCGGGTCAGTAGGCGAGCGGGCCCCGGCGGGCGGTGGCTTCGATGGCGCTGTTGATCTGGGGCAGCAGGGGCGTCGGCAGGTCGTGGCCCATGGCATCCAGCACGAGGAGATCGGCACGGGGCACCGCGGCGGCTGTGGCGTGGCCACCGCTGACCTGGATCAGTTGATCGCGGGCACCGTGGATCACGAGGAACGGCAGGTCGACGGATGCGAGGCGGTCCGTGCGGTCGCCAGACGCGGCGATGGCGGCGAGTTGGTAGGCGGCACCGATCGGATGGAAGCTGCGTTCAAAGCTCGCACGAGTGCGTTCGACCGCTCGCTCCGGGTCGAACAGCGGACCCGCAATCACGCCGTCCGGTGGACACACCCTGGGCGATGAGAGCGTCGAGCCCCTCCGGTGGCGGCATGAGGAGGGCGCCCATGGCTTCCGGCGTCGCCTGGCCAACACTCTGATCTCCGGTGGTCGACATGATCGAGGTGACCGATCGGAGTCGAGCGGCATGTTCGATGGCCATGGTCTGCACGATCATCCCGCCCATCGAGGCGCCGGCGAGGTGAGCCCGGTCGATCCCGAGATGGTCGAGCAGGCCGACGGTGTCGGAAGCCATGTCGGACAGCGTGTACGGCACCTCGTGTGCTCCGATGGTCTGGCCGGCGGCGCCGCGGGCCAGCAACGACATCACGTTGGGCGGGGGACCCTCGGACTTGTGCGACAGGCCACAGTCTCGGTTGTCGAAGATCACCACGTGGAAACCACGTTCGACCAGGTCGTCGATCATCTCCTGGGGCCACACGATCATCTGCGCCGTGTAACCCATCACCAAGCACGAGCGTTTCGTCGGCGGGATCACCGAACGTCTCGTAGCAGAGTTCGACGGAGCTCGGGTTCGTGGTCGCAACGGTGGCCATGGGCATCGTTGCATCCTCGCACAGATCAGCCGTGATGGAGAGTCGCAGTGGCCGACGTCGAAGCGTCCGGATCAGGAGCGGCGCCGGAACGGTCGGCCGGAGCCCGTCACCGTGATCGTGGCATCGACGAAGAAGTCCTGGCCGGCGATCGAGACGATGTTGTCCGCCCGTTCCACCGACAGTTCGATCGTGTCGGCACCCGCTCGGTCGCCCAGTTCGTTGACCTCGCGGCCGAGCACCTCCTCGGCGGCCGCCACGGCCGCATCCAACTCGACGTACGGAGCGCCCTCGAAGATGTAGGTGCCGTTCTTCTTCTGGGTGATGGTCGACTGGCGCCGGATCCGGATCGTGCCGACGATCGCTCCGATGGCGTTGGCGACGTCGGCGTGCTCGGACATGACGATGTCGGCGCCGAGCGCGCGGGCCACCTCCGGGTAGTACGTGGGTGCCGATGCACCCAGAGCGACCAGAGGCGAGTTCAGGCGAGCGTCGATGGCGACGTGACCGCGGTGGCCGTTCAGTCCGGCACCAATCAGTGGATGTTGTTCGTCGCCGTGCTCGAAGCCGTCGCTGGTGAGAGCGACCGCCAGGACGGCTTCGGCCGTACGTCGTCGCAGCTCAGCGATGGTCAGCCTTGCCACGAGCGGGCCATCGGCGGCGATGGTCACCCCGCGACGATCCTGTGTGCTGAGCGAGGAGTTCGGCTGCGTGGCCGGCGGACTCGATGTCGAAGGCGTCGTGGAGGCCCAGCACGTGGGCGGCGTCGGTCGGTGTGAATCCGGATCGGGCCACGAGACCACTTCGGACCAACGCCTGTAGAGCGATCTCGTGGCGCTTCGTCGGCAGGAGTGACCGGAGCGCCACCGGCCCTTCGGTCAATCCGTCGATGATCGCACCGTTCGTGGTCGCTTCGAGCGGTGTGCCGCTCGGGGACGTGTCTGAGCACGGCGAACTGGCCGGCCAGCCAGGGCGTGGGAATGGTTCGTGCCTGACCGGCCAGGACCGAGGCCACGCGATCCGGGTACATGGAGGCGAGCAACGAGACGGGGATGACTCGGCGCGGCCCGAGACGAAGTCGCGTGGCGTCGGCGCTGTCGTCGATGCTGACCTCGCTGTCGCCACCGAGGCCGATCGTGTGGATGTCGACTGCCTCGACCATCGTGTGGTGACCGCCGACGACCGCACCGTCGCTGCCGATCTGCACTTCGCCGTCGGCGAGGACGGCGAGATCGGTGGTGGTGCCACCGATGTCGGCCACGATGGCCCGCTGGAGCGGGCTGGCGGAATCGGTCAGCCTCGCCAGATGCTTGGCCCCGATGACCGAGGCTGCCGGGCCGGACAGGATGGTCTCGACGGGTCGCTCGCATGCGAGCTCGGCGGCGATGAGGGATCCGTCGCCCCGCACCACCATGAGCGGTGCGTCGATGCCGAGCGAAGACATCGACGTCCGGCTGGCGGCGACCAGCGTGCCGATCAGGCCGACGAGCCCGGCGTTGAGGACAGAGGTGACCGCACGCCGCGGACCGTTGAGTCTGGCTGAGAGCTCGTGGCTGCACGTCACACCGACGTCGAATCGACGGCGCAGGTGATCCCGCACCGCTTGCTCGTGGGCGGGGTTGCGCACGGCGAACTGGCCGGCGATGGCGAAACCGGCCAGCTGCTCGACGGACTGCCCGTCGAACGCAGCGTCGACGGCCCGGTCGAGTTCATCGAGATCCAGAGGTGCCACCTCGTCACCGTGACTCGTGTGACCGCCGGCGACGATGAGAAGCTCACCGCCGCCGAGGGCGTCGGCCAGCCCGCCCCTCATCAGGTCCTCGGCGCTGAAGCCCAGGCTGATGAGGCAGACTCGCCCGCCCAGACCTTCCACGATCGCATTGGTGGCCAGCGTGGTCGAGATCGACACCAAACCGATGCTCGACGTGTCGATGGCGCCGACGGCGACCCTCATGGCCTCGGTGATGCCGATGGTGAGATCGTGGTGCGTCGTGAGCGCCTTGGCCTTGGTCAGGATGCGGGGGAGTGGCTCATCGCTGACGACGACAGCATCGGTGTAGGTGCCGCCGGTGTCGATGCCCAGCATGACCAGCTCGCTCATGCTCGGAGGCTAGGGGAATACTCGTCTGGTGAGCCTCGAACTGCCTGCGCTCCTCGACGCCCGGCCGTCAGAACTTGCCGGAGTTCACCCAGGTTTCCTTCGGGGTGATCTCCTCGCTGACGTCCCAATGCTCGACGATCTTGCCGCCCTCGACGCGAAAGAGGTCGATCACTGCGTGCGATGTCCCGGAGTGCTCCACCTTGGCGAGGCTGGCGACGAGGTCGCCGGAGCCGACCACACGATGGATTTCGGAGTAGACGACCGGACGGTCCGGATCGCTCAGGCGCCTGGTGAGGTGGTCGATGCCATCCTCGGCACCGCTGCGGTGCTCGACGAAGCGGTTGGAGGACACGAAGTCGCCGATCTCTAGGTGTCGCCCGGCGCTGAGCACGTCGCGGAGGTAGTTCTCGACGAACGTCTTGTTCTCGGGCGTGTTGTCGAGGTCGGTCGGTTCGGACGGTCCGTCGAGCTGGCTGTGCCCTGAACTGTTTGGTTCGGTGACCTCGGCGATGATGTCCCAGTGTTCGATGAGCTTGGCGTTCTCATCAGTGTCGAAGATGTCGGCGGTCACGTATCGGAACTCACCATTGTTCAACGTCTGCAGCACATGGAGGAACACGTAGGGGCCGTCTTCGAAACTGCGAAGGATCTCGATGTCGCGGATCGGATTTCGTTCGGCGAAGTCGGCGAAGAACTCGATGAATCCGGCCTTTCCGTCGGCAACGGGCGTCGAGTGCTGCGTGTACCGCTCGCCTGCGTAGGTGTTGATCGCCCGTTCGTAGTCACCGTCGCGGATCGCTTCGAGATACAAACTCCGTGCGTTGTCGAGTCGTTGGCCCATGGGTTGCTCCTGTTGTCTGCCGGAAAACGCTACCCGGAGGCGGCGGGCCGGCGTCTGGGGTGGCCGGCTCACCGGGACTAGCGTGCGAGCCGATGATCGATCTTCGAAGTGACACGCTGACCAAGCCGACCGAGGCGATGCGAGCAGCCATGGTGGCGGCCGATGTCGGCGACGACGTCTACGGGGAAGATCCGACGGTGAATGAACTCGAACGCCACGTGGCCGACCTCCTCGGCATGGAAGCCGGCATGTTCGTATCGAGTGGTACGCAGTCCAATCTCTGCGGCATCCTCGCCCATTGCCAGCGCGGCGACGAGTACCTGGTCGGCCAGACGGCACACACCTTCCGCTACGAGGCCGGAGGCGCTGCAGTGCTCGGCGGTATCCAACCGCAGCCCATCGAGATGGGCCCGGATGGGACGATGGCGCTCGAGGACATCGAGCGCTACATCAAGCCGAAGCCGAACATGTATCACTTCGCGAACTCGAAGCTGCTCTGCCTCGAGAACACGAAGGACGGCCAGATCCTGTCGCCCGAGTACGTCAGCGCGGCGCAGGATCTGGCGCGGGCCCACGACCTCTCCCTGCATCTCGACGGGGCAAGGCTCTGGAACGCAGCGGTTGGCAGCGGGGTGTCCCCGGCAACGATCGCCGACGGTTTCGACACCGTGTCGGTGTGTCTGTCGAAGGGGCTGGGGGCACCTGTCGGGTCGGTGCTGGTCGGCCGGGCCGATCTGGTGGCCGAGGCGGCGTCGTTGGCGCAAGATGCTCGGCGGCGGCATGCGCCAGGCGGGCATCCTTGCCGCGGCCGGACGGCATGCGGTCGATCACCATCTCGCCCGTCTCGCCGACGACCACGCCAATGCGGCCGCCCTGGCCGCAGGTCTGTCGACGCTCACCGGCCTCGTTGTCACCGCCCAACACACCAACATGGTGTTCGTCGAACGGCTCACCGCCGACGACACACCGGCCGGCCTCGGTGAGGGCGACGGGTTCTCGAACGCGCTCGAGGCCTCGGGTGTTCGTACGACAGGCGGAAAGGTCATGCGGCTCGTCTGCCACCTGGATGTGGCCGCCGAGGACGTGACCACCGTCGTCGATGCCTTCCGTCGGGCTCTGAAAGCCTGACACCCCCCATCGGGCGGGGCCGAGCCGGGGGACTTCCCCGATGGGGTCGGGAGCCCGGTGGATGATGATGGCGTGACGAGACGCAACCGGTCTTTCGACCAGCTCCGCGCTCTGTACGACAGGCCCGAGACCTGCAAGGATGTTTCGGGCTATCAGGTTGGAGGGAACCGATATGAGGCTCGCTGGGTCGCAGACTTTTCGAACGTTGGGGGAGCGCCTTCGGCACCGGTCGACCGGCTTCGCCGCCGTCGGCGCTGCCGCCATGCTCGTCGCCGCAGTCATGGTCGTGCAGTCCGCACCTCGTTCGGAGCTCGACGTCCACCTCTCCGATGGGGCCGTCTGGTTGCCGTCCACGGCGATCGGTGGCGTGTCCCTCCTCGACGGAGGATCGGGGACCATCGCTGCCTCATTGGGCGTGGCTGATCCCGGCGACGACTTCGCGGTCGAGCAATTCGGGTCTGACGCGGTGATCGTGAATCAGACGGACGGCACCGTGGCCAGACTCGATGGCGCCAGTTGGACCATTGCCACCGGCCGTGTCCAATTCGGCGTTCCCGGCGAGCCGCTGCATGTTGTCACCGGTGACTCCACCGGCTGGATGATGACTCCCGGTCAGGCGACCACACTCGAGATGGAGGAGCTTGCGGTCCGTACGCCGATCCCTGTTGCTGCTCCGTTCGCCGACGGGATCATCACGTCGTCGGGTGCGCTGCTCTACGCCAGCTCCGACCCGGAGCTCCCGGTCCAACGATTCGACGTCGGCAAGGAGCCGGCGCCCGTCGATGATCTCGACGGCCCCACTGCGCTGATCCATCTGGGCGACACGGTCGCTGCCGTCGACCTCGATGATCACTCGGTCTGGCTCGAGGGCGAGGGTGTCGTGTGTCGCGAGCTCGAGTTCCCGGCCGAGGCCGAGCTGAACGCCGGAGGCGGTGAGGATCATCTGATCGTCGTCAGCGACCAGGGAGGGGCCTTCGTCTGGGATCCCAGCGAGGTCGGCTGCCCGGGTGCCACTGCGTTCATCAATCTCGGCCCGGGCACGTACGGTGAGCCGGCGCTCACCGACGGCTGGGCCGTCGTGCCCGAGACGTCGACCGGCTCGGTTCTCGTGATCGACCTCGATGCCATGTCGGTCACGAGCCGCCAGGAGCTCGAAGGCGTCGAGGCCGGCACCGAGGTGTCGCTCATCGCCGAGGACGGTGCCATCTGGTACAACGACCCCGCCTCCGCTCGGGCCGGACTGATCCGTCGCGACGGGACGATCATCCCGATCGCCAAGTACGAGGACGGGGCGACCGGTTTCACCTCTGCCCCCGTCGACGATGCAGCCCAGGACGCCGACGACGTGTCGATCGCCGGTGCCCAGGACGAACAGCAGGTCGAGGACGAGGCTCCCGAGGCCGAAGCGGTCGCCGGCCCCGAGCTGACCACCACCACGCTGGCCGGCACCGACAACGGCAGCAACGAGCCGGATCAGACCGAGAGCACGACGGCAACGACCGAGCCGAGGACCGACGGCACGTCAGACACCACAGACCCAGATATCACCACAGACTCCACGGACCCGGACGGCACCACCGACACCACAGACGGCGACCCTGGCACCGACGGCGAGCCGACTGAGGGCACCTCGACCACCTCCACCACCGAGTCCCCAGTGGACGAAGGCGTCGTGATCAGCATGGGTGTGTCCGCTCTCTCGGTGACCGCCGGTGACACGATCAACTTCACGGCGATCGTCCAGCATGGCAACCCGAACGACTTCGGACTTGCCGACGATTTCGCCCGCCGGACCTCAGATCCTCCCGGCGGAGAGGATCGGGAGTTTCCGGATCCTGTTTCCCGAGGCCGGCAGGTTCCGGGTGACCATCACCGCATGTGATGCCGACGACGTGTGCGGTTCGGCTTCGGCCACCGTCACGATCGTCGCCGACCCAGACGCCATTCCTCTCGTGGCCGCCATCGCCGGCCCGTCGACCGTCGTGGCCGGCGAAACCGCGACCTTCAGCGACATCAGTCAGGGCGATCCCGACAGCTGGAATTGGGGCACAGACAACGGCACGCCGTCGAGCGGCAGCAACGACTCCGTCGACGTCTCGTGGGCGCTGCCGGGGCAGAAGACGGTGACGCTCACCGTCGGACGAGGCGCGGTCACGAGAACGGCCACCTTCCCGGTCAGCGTCGTTGCGGCACCCGTACCGGCGCCGTTCGGCCTGCTGTGCTCTCCGTCATCAGCCGAGATCGGCAACCCCATCACCTGTCAGCTCGACGGGACGGTCGGCGACTTCTCCGGGATCAGCTTCTCGACGAACGCCGATGGTGCGGCCGGGTTCACGAGCAGCGTTCCATCGATCGGGCGATTCACGATGAACAGCACGCAACAGCGAGCGGTCAACGTCACCCTGTCAGCCACCGATGACGGCACCGGCGAAGTCGTGTCGGACACGGCAACGGTGAACTTCACCAGCGTCATCTGCGCCGCAGTGCTGCCGACCGTCACGGTCAACGGGCCGACCACGCTCGAGGTCGGAACTGCCGGCACGTTCACCGGCACACCGTCCGATGGGTGCGGCACCGTCAGCCGCTCGTGGACCGCCACGGGCGGCGGCTCGATCAACAGCCCCGCCGCGGCCGGCACCCAGATCTCATGGGCCACCGCCGGTACCTACACGGTCACGTACAACTTCGGCGACGGTGGCGGATCCAACTCGAGGAGCCTCACGGTCACCGTCGAGGAACCAGTGGCCGGGCCGAGCGCTCCGTCGATCACGATCAGCGGAGCCTCCGACCTCGAGACGAACACGAGCGGTTCGTTCAGTGTCACGAACTCGGGCGGCCCGATCGACACCTACGCATGGTCGACCAACGGCGGCGGTGGCTCCGGCTCGGGTGCCACCTTCAACGCTTCGTGGAATGCTGCCGGTACCTACACGGTCACGCTGAACGTCAGCGGTCCCGGAGGCAACGACACTGCCACGCGAAACGTCACCGTCACCGTGCCCGTCGTACCGCCGTCGCCCTTCGGCATGACCTGCGATGTGGCGAGCCGTGAAGTCGACATGATCTTCAACTGCGACCTCACGACCGGCAACCCCGCCGACTTCAGCAACCCCCAGTGGTCGGCCTCCCCTGCGTCTGCCCAGTCGTGGCTCATGAATCCGTGGTCCTTCGATGCCGCCGGCACGGTCGTCGGCAGCACGGTGACCGTCACGCTGTCGGCCACCGATCTCGCAACCGGCCTGACGGTCTCGGCCAGTGACTCGGTGAGCATCACGGCACCGGTCGTCCAACCGGCGCCCATGAGCGTCGGGTGTTCCCCGGCGAGCGCAGAAGTCGGCAGCATCCTCACCTGTTCGCTCACGTCCGGCAACGCGGGGAGCGTTCACCAGTCCGTCGTGGACGGTCAGCGGCGACCACGGTCGCTGGGGTGGCGGATTCTCGCTGGACGTGGCGGGCAACGTCGTTGGCACCTACAACGTCACGCTCAGCGCCACCGATGTCGGGACCGGCCAGACCGTGACCGCCAGCACCAGCTTCAGCGCAACGGCACCAGCACCGACTCCGTCGCCCTTCTCGATGGGCTGCACCGTCAGCACCGCCGCCGTCGACCAGATATTCAATTGCTCGCTCACATCTGGGAATGCCGGCAGTTTCAGCGGCCTGAGCTGGGCAGTGAGCCCCGCTGCCCATCAGCGCTGGGGTGGGGGAGGCTCCCTCGACGTCGCCGGAACGGCGGCGGGAACACTCACGATCCAGCTCAGCGGCACCGACATCGCCACCGGTTCGCCGGTGAGCGGCAGCGCAACCGTCACGGTCACTGGATGACCCAACCGATCACCGCACCACCGTTCTCGAAAGCAGGAGCAAGCGCCATGACCATGCAGCAACAGTCCCCCTCCGTCCAGGCCGATCCGTCTGCGGTCGAGGCGTTCAAGGAACGGTTCGATGCCGTTCACGCCAACGTCTCGCGGGCGATCATGGGGAAGCCGGGGGAGATCCAGCTGGCGCTCACCTGCATGCTGGCCGAGGGGCATCTGCTGGTCGACGACGTGCCGGGCACCGGCAAGACCACCCTGGCGAAAGCGATCGCGGCCTCGCTGGGCTCGACCTTCCACCGCATCCAGTTCACGCCGGACCTCCTGCCGACCGACGTCACCGGCTCGATGATCTACAACGCAAAGGACGGCGACTTCACCTTCCATCCGGGTGGCGTCTTCGCCAACGTCGTGCTCGCCGACGAGATCAACCGAGCGTCACCAAAGACCCAGTCTGCACTGCTCGAGGTGATGGAAGAACGCCAGGTCACCACCGACTCGGTCATGCGCCTCGTGCCTCGACCGTTCGTGGTGATCGCGACCCAGAACCCGGTCGAATTCGACGGTACCTACCACTTGCCCGAGGCGCAGATCGACCGCTTCATGATGCGGATGGCGATGGGCTACCCGTCCCACCAGGCCGAGGTCGAGTCGATCATGTCCCGGCTGGAGGGCCAGCGGCCCGAGGATCTCAGCGCTGCGATCACGGCCGAGACCTTCGAATGGATGATCGACACCGCCAGATCCGTCCATGTCGCCGAGGCGCTCCAGCAATACGCCGTCACGGTCGCCGCTTCGACTCGCCGCATGGACGAGCTCCGACTCGGCGTGTCGCCCCGCGGGTCACTCGCGCTGGTCAGGGCATCCCAGGCATGGGCTGCAGCCAAGGGTCGGAACTTCGTGACCGCCGACGACCTGCGGGAGCTCGCCCCGTTCGTGTTCGGGCACCGCATGTTGCTCTCGCCCGAGGCCGAACTGCAGGGGCTGTCCTCCGCCGACCTCGTCCGCCGGACTCTCGACGCAGTCCCGCTGCCCGAGATCCGTCTCTGATGCTCACCAGCAACGGACGCTGGACGCTCATCGCCGCGGTCGTGGCCGCGGCAGGCGGAATCGTGCTCGGCTACCCGTTCCTGTTGGCCCTCGCCGTGATGTTGCTGCTCGCGGTGTTGATCGGGCTTGCGTTCGTCGTCTGGCGACCCTCGCTCTCTGCCCATCAAGTGGTGCAGCCGCCGGTGGTCGGTGTCAACGAAGCAGCGAGTGCCCTCGTGACGGTGACCAACACGGGGTCCCGGCGGAGTAGCCCGGTCGTGGCTGCGAACCAGGTGGGTGGCCACGCTGCCTCGCTGGCGCTGCCGTCGATCGCCGCCGGCGCCAGTCATGTTGCCGCCGTTCCCCTGCCGACCAACCGTCGCGGCCACTTCACCGTGGGCCCGCTGACGATCGAACGAGCCGACCCTCTCGGCCTGTTCCGTGTCACGACGCACCGAGGGGCCGAGGCCTCACTCATGGTGCACCCCGAGATCCATCCGATGTCACCGCTGCCCACTGGCCATCGGCGTGAGTTCGAAGGCGCGGCGGCCGAGCAGCCCCACGAGGGTGGCATCTCGTTCCACAGTCTGCGCGACTACGAACACGGCGACGATCTCCGACTCATCCACTGGCGGTCCGTGGCCAAGACCGGCACCTTGATGGTTCGCAAGAACATCATCACCAGTGAACCCCGTCTGATGATCCTGCTGGACACCTGGGCCGGGAGCTATCGCGACGATGACTTCGAGGACGCGGTGCGCGTCGCCGCCTCACTCGTGCAGGCCGGCTGCACGAGCCACTACCCGGTGCAGTTCCGGGCCACCAACGGCCTCGCCGCCGATGCAACATCATCGGGTGAGGGTCGAACGGCCATCATGAAGATCCTGTCCGGCATCCAAGCGACGGACGACGATCCAGGGCTCAACGGCGTGCTCCGCTTCGCCGGCAACGTCGAGGGTGTGTCACTCGGGGCCGTCACCGGTCAGCCCCCGGGCGAACGAACCCTCGGGATCACCCGGGCTCGTTCCCGCTTCGACATGGTCACGGTTGTCCAGGTGGGAGAGACCCACGAACGGCCTCCGATGCGGATTCCCGGAGCGCTCGTGCTGAATGGGTCCTCCAGCCGTGAGGTGGCCGACAAGTGGAAGGCCCGATTCGGATGACCGCCCCGTCCTTCGCCGCCCCGGCTCCTCCTCCACCGCCGCCGGCCCCAGCGGCCCCTTCGGTTTCGTCATCGACCCACCCATCACCGGCCGCGAGTGGCGGGCGACCGGCGCCATCCGAGCCCGGTGTCGCTGTCCCGCTGATCGCCGACCTCGTCTCGGTGGTGCTGATCGTCGCCGCCGTGGCGCTCACGAGCGTGGCGTGGAGGGCGATCTTCGCCGATCTCGGGTTCGTCGCTCCGATGGTCGCGGTCAGTGTGGCCGTGGCGCTCAGCGTTGCCGTTGCCGGCCGTCGGTCGTGGTCGACCTCGGCGTCCTTCCTCGTCGCCCTCGTCCTGACGCTGATCGGCGTCGCGGTGATCCACGGAGCTGGACGTGGCCGACCTGCCGTCCAATCTGGTCGGCGGCTGGAAAGCACTCGCTTCGACCGGCTTGTTGATCCCGACGGGGGCTCGGTTCGTCCTGGTCCCCGTCATCATCGGTGCCCTCGGATCCTTCATCGCAGCCGAGGCCATCATCAGGCGCAGGGCGAGCGCTCCCGCCATCGTGGGTCTGCTGTCGGTCCACGCTGCTGCGGCCGCCTACACGATCAGCCAGTGGCAACCCGCCTGGTGGTTCGTCGGGGCCCTCGCGGCGACCCTCGGCCTTCTGCTCGCCGTCGCCGGGCTCACCCGGCCGGGAGGAGCATCATTCGAGGCTGGTCGGGTCGACGTGACGCTCCGGCAGGTCGGATCGGCCATCCTGGTCGTCGGCGTGTTGGCTGCGACAGCGTCCGGCCTCCAGCTCCTCATGGGTCCGCCGGGGGACCAGGCGTTCGATCTTCGACAGACGCTCGTTCGGCCGCTCGACATCAGCGAATCGGCGACACCGTTGGCCAGGGTCAAGGCCGGCCTGGTCGATGAGGACGACAGCACGGTCTTCACGGTGTCGACAGCCAACCTGCGGCCGGACGACAGCATCGCACTCCTCCCGGTCGCCGTTCTCGATCACTACGACGGAACGATCTGGAGCACCAGTGCGCGATTCGAAATCGCAGGCTCCAGCCTCCCGGAGCCATCTCTGGCGAGCCCATCAGGTGGTTCCATCAGTGTTGCCGTCGAACTCACCGGTCAGTACCCGTTCCGCTTCCTGCCCCAGGTGGGCGTGATGCGCCAGATCACCGAGGGCGAGGTTGCCTGGGACCCGGTCACCGGCACCATGGCAGCCGTCGATCCAGACGCCACCGGCTATCGGGGAGTGGTGGCGCCGATTCTTCCGGCCGAGCTCCCCGAGGCGATCGGGAGCGGCGACACCTCGCTGGCGAGTGTGAGCGATCGAGCCGATCTCACCGACCAACAGCGTCAGGCGATGAATGTCTACCTCGCCGAAGTCGTCGACGCAGACGCCGACCCACTCGAGCAGCTCCGCGCCATACAGGCCGATCTTCTGTCGGACCGTTTCGGCTACAACGAGAACGCCCCCGCCGGGCACAGCCTGGCCGCCCTGACCAGTTACCTCGTGCCTGGCGCGACCGCCGATGATGGCGGGGCCGACCAGGCCGTCGCCGCACGCGTGGGGTTCTCGGAACACGCGGCGGCAGCCTTCGCCGTACTCGCCCGGGAGCTCGGGGTGCCGAGCCGGGTCGTGGTCGGTTATCTCCTGACCGAGCCGATCACGGCCGACAACTCCGAGGTCCTCGTCTCGGAGAACATGATCCATGCCTGGCCCGAGGTCTGGATCGATGGCACCGGCTGGGTGCGTCTCGACGTCACCAACAAGGTCAACGAGACGCCGGACGAGCCCGATCGGACACCTGCAGTGTCGGCGTCAGGTGTGGAGGCGAACGCCACGGATCTGCCCGACGTCGAGGAGCCGGTGATCCTGCCGGACGATGAGCTGAGCGGCGAGCGGTCGAGACTGTGGTGGCTCCTCGCGGCACCGCTCGTTCCGCTGGTCTACCTCGCGGCGGTCGTCTTCGCCAAGATCTTCCGTCGCACCAGGCGTCGTCGACGAAGCGCCGATGCTCGCGTCGTGGGTGCGTGGCGCGAGGTCCAGGACCGGTTCCTCGAGCTCGGCCTTCCGTCGAGTCCCTCCCTGTCTGCCCTCGACGTGGCCGAGGAACTCGACGTCATCGATTTGCGTCAGGTCGGTGATCCGATCGTGGCGCTCGCCCCTCGCCTCGACACTGCGCTCTACTCGCCGGTTCCGGCAAGCGATCAGGATGCAGATCGGGCGTGGGAAGCGGCGAAGGCTGCCATCTCCGAGGCGAAGAAGGCGACGCCCCGACCGACTCGCATGCGAGCCTTGCTCGACCCCAGGCCCCTGCTTCGCCGCTGAGGTGGTCAGCCGCCGAACACGGCGTACGCCACGATGGCGGCGACGATCAGGAACACCACGGCGGCCACCACGAGGAGCCGGGCATCGGGACCAACGGTCTGGGTCGCAACGGACTGGGGTTCGGGAGGTTCAGGCGTTCGTTCGGTCGCCTGCGGGATACGCGTTCGATGCCCGGACTCGGCTCGGACCGAGAACAGCTCGCTCGGCGGCTCCGTCGGTTCGGTCGGTTCGGTCGGTTCGGTCGGGACGGTGGTCGGCGCCGGCTCGGACGGCGAGACGGCGAGCCGTTGCTGATTCGGTGGACGGCAACGGCGAGGGAGCGAGTGGTGGTGCGGGTGTTGCTTGTGGGCGAACGGGTGCGGACGGTACCGACAAGGCCCGCCGGGTGGGCGGTTCGGGTGCGGCGACCGAGGGCGGGGGAGTGGCATCACCGTGTGCGCCGAAGCGGGCAGCGCCCAGAGCCACGGTGTTCTTGGGGTCGCTGTCGACCGCCAGCGGACGGCCGAAGCGCTGGGCGAGCAGCGCCGATACCAGCGGGATGCGGCTCGATCCACCGACGAGGAGGATCCTGCTGAGGTCGGCCGGCTCCACCCCGGCCGAATCGATGGCGGTCTGGAGAGCGGAGAGTGTCTCGGCCAGCCGCGGTCGGATGCGGTCCTCGAACTCGCCGCGGTTGACCCGGACCGACGTGCTGAGGCCGGGGAAGACCACCCGAACGTCGGCCACGGTGTCGGCTGACAGGACACGTTTGGCATCGGTGCAGCTGCCCTGCAATGCGTAGGCGGACGTGACCGCCGCCTCGTCGTTCTGGTCGATGTTGTCGAGTTCAGCTGCCTCGAGCACGAATGACCGGATGACATCGTCGAAGTCCAGGCCGCCCAGACGCTCCACTCCTGCGGGCTGGCCGAGCGCCTCGAATCCGTTGTCGGTTCGACGCATCACGACGGCATCGAACGTGCCGCCGCCGAGGTCGTAGACAGCGATGAGTTCGCCTGGATCGATGCGCTCGGACTGCACGTAGTGGATGGCCGCGGCCTCGGGTTCGGAGATGAGCAACGGTTGGGCAACGCCGGCCATTGCTGCCGCTTGCTGGAGCAGCTCCCTCCGATACGGGCCCCAGTTCGCCGGGTGTGTCAGCACCACCGAGTGGGGCGACGCCCCCTGGCGCTCGGTTGCCTGGGCGATCACCCATTCGAGCAGCCTGGTGACCAGAACCTGAGGGGCAAACGGCGTGCCGGCGAGCCGGACCGGGATCTCGTCACCCAGCCGACGCTTGAAATAGCGGGCGACGCGGGTCGGGTCGGCGCTCGAGCGCAATTCTGCCGACTCGCCGGCGAGGAACGTTCCGTCCTCGCGCAGGAACAGGGCGCTCGGTACGGAATAACTCGCGGAGCCGAGCGACAGCATCGTGGGTTGGCCGCCGAGCGGGCACACGGCTGCGGCGGTGAACGTGGTACCGAGATCAACGCTGAGAACGTATGGCATGCCCCTCCTCCTCGATCCGATCACGACCCCGCACCGCGGTGGCGGTCACGATGCGGGCTGAGGAAGCAGTTCTAGCAGGCAGTGCCGGTGGAGCCGACCTCACTCACGGCATCGGCCGGCTCAGGCCGGGCGGAGCCCGCGCAACCCGACCCAAGCAAGGGTCGTGAGGTCGCGGAGAAGGTCCGAGAGTTCGAGTGAGTCCGACCCCTCGGTCTGCCAGTGCCGCACCATTCCCTCCGCCATGCCGAGCACGCCGTGGGCCAGGGCTCGCCGATGCTCGAGGGACATTCCCTGGACCGCGAGCAGTCCGGCGATGCTCTCGGCGATCGACCGTTCGACCTGCTGAGCGACCTCGGCCCACTCGGAATCCTCGCGGCTCGCGCCGCTGAACAGCAGTTTGAAGCCGTCAGGATCCTCCTGGACGAACTCGATGTAGGCGGCAAACCCGGCTTCCACCTGCTCCCGCGGGGTGGTGGCCTGGGCTGCGGTCTGGAACACAGACGCCTGGAGTCGTTCGCCGATGTCGTCGAGCACCTCTCGGTAGAGGGCCCGCTTCGAGTCGAACCGTTGATAGACCACGGGTTTGGTGACACCGGCAACTGCGGCGACATCGTTCATCGACGTTTCGTGGAACCCACTCTGGGCGAAGGCCACTCTCGCCGCCCACAGGAGCTGCCTGCGTCGTTCGGGGCCGGGGAGCCGCGCACCAGACGGGGCATCGTCCTCGCCGTCGGTCGAGAGCTGGGCGGAAGTCATCGTCCTTCTCGCTGATCGATTCGCTCAGCGTTCTTGACTCCGTACTTGAACACCAGCGCCGGTGCGAGAAGCGCTGATCCGACCACCATCAGGATGACGATGATCCAGACCTGGGGCGTGGTGAATCCCGTGGCGAAGCCGACGAAGAAGACGATGCTGGCGGCTACGAAGAGGCCGGAACCGAGTCGGATTCCCTTGGAGACGAGGTCGGCGACCCTCGCCCGCTTCACCCGAACCGGGTCGATCGCATCACTCATGCCGCTCATGGTGCCGCCGTTGCGCCCGCTTGCCAACAGCGAAGGCCGGTCACGAATGCTTCGTGCTCGGACCGAGGATCTTGACACCTTCTGACGGATCGTCGGCCCACAGGTCGTCCGGGTCGTAGGCGGCCGTCTCGACAGGCGCCGTGCGGGTGTCGATGACAGTGGGCGCTGCCGACGCCACCGCGCCAGTGAGGTCGATGAACGGATCGTCGTTGGCCGACGTCGGCTGCTCGAGGTCCAGCATCTCCAGGCCGGCGGCAGTGGTTGGCGCGAACAGTTCGTCGACGTGCAGACCGCCCCGTCTGCGTGCGGCGACCAGGCCGGAAACGATCACGATGATGCCGGCGAAGGTGACGAGATCACCGATGGAGATCACCGAGGACAGGAATCGGATCGGGATGACATCACCGAGGCTGCCGAGGCGAGTTCCATCCGCCTCCAGTTCGAGCAGGTGCCCGACCGAGGTGACCTGTGCCCGGGTCGTCGCCTCGTCGACGATGCCCGCCTCGCCGAGGGCCTCGAAGCGGACGGGGACGGCGCCGTTCAGCACGAGCGGGATGAGATTCATCGACACGCCGAACGCCGTGACCGCGGCCCCCGAGATGGCGGGCACGTTGGCGATCAAACCGACCGCGAGGAAGAACATTCCGATGATCGAGAGGGACACCGCCCCGGGAATGTCGAACGACTCGGCCAACGCGTGGATGGCGAAACCAGCGGCGATCAGGCCCCACCAACGGGGCCGAACCGCGGCCAGCCCGTCGAGTTGCCCGCCCCGCGCCAGACCGAAGCGCGAGGCCGACGATGACCACCGTGACGCTCAAGATGATGCTGCCCAACGACCTACTCCCGCAGTAGATCCGATTTCCGCACACGCCCTACCGACGATGAGGCTAGCCAGCGGCCTCGGCCGGTGCTGGGATCCAACGGGTTGGGACGCAACGTCAGATCTGGTCCGCGGTGCAGACGATCCGCCGGTCGCCGCGGTCCCACACGCCCCTGGACGGAACGAACTCGGTGGTGCCGATCTCGGACACCGCGTACGGCTCGCCGAAGACCTCCTCGAAGCGGGCGGTGCACTCCCGAGCCGCCGAGCGACGCAGCAGCCGATCGCCGGGCCATTCGAGTGAGGGGTCTCCATCGCATTCGACCGCCCCCATTTCTCCCGGGAGGTCGATGATCTCGTCGTCGGCCACGACCGACCCGATGCAGAACGTGGCGAACACGACGCCGTCGTTGGTCCCATCGCAGTTGACGATGGCGATCAGCGGCGGACGGGCGATCGTGGTGGTGATCGGAGGAGGCTCGGTCGTGGCCGGTGGTGGAGGCTCGGTGGTGGTCTCTCCCTCGGTCGTCTCGCTCGTCGGCGGGAGGGTGGTCGGCGGGGAGGTCGTTGTGGTGGTCTCCGGCGGTTCGGCGTAGCACTGGCCCGGCAGGAGCCCGAGGTTCTCCCCGAGACCACGAATGATGGGCGGCCGCAGTGGTCGTGGTCTCGATCGTGGTGGAACTCCCGGTCGCTTCCGGACCGGCGTCGCTGCCGCCGGTGCACGCTCCGGTGAGCAACGTGGCGACCATGGCCATGGCGCTCACTCGTCGCAGGGATGCGTGGTTGCGTCGCTGCCGGCTCACAGGGCGGGCAGCATGCGGTCCAGGTGGACGAAGCAGAAGAACAGGGCGACGAGGAAAGGTGGCGTTGCCCCGAGATAGACGATCCACCGCCTCCACCGGCGGGAGGCCACCATGGCGGCGACGACGATCAGCAGTGTGGCGGCACCCCATATCAGGGTCGGCGGCCGTTCCTCCCAGTTCCATCCCAGCGATTCCTCGAGTGCATTCTCCTCGACGCCGACGGTCGCGTCATCCTCGACCTCGGTCTCATCGCTCGTGTCGATCTCCTCGCCGGCCAGCTCGGCCAGTCGTTCGTCGCTGATCGTCGGCAGCACCTCCGCCGGTGCCGAGACCAGCAGGGCTGTGACGATGATGCGTTGGCGGCTGGATCGGATCGGATGGCACGCCGTGAGGGTGAGTCGGTTGTCCCCGGCGTCGTCGAGAACCTCGGTCTGGCTCGGATTCACGATGAAGTGGCCGACCTCTTCGCCGTCGTCGTTGATGTGCGGCATGACCTGGTAGTAGTGGTCGCCCTGGAACGTCGTGATCTTGATCAGGTCACCGGGTTCGAGAAGGTGGAGATCGTGGAACGGCTGCTGATAGGTGGTGCGGTGACCGGCGATCGCTGCGTTACCCGGTTGCCCAGGCAAGGGGCTGTCCGGATAGTGGCCCGGGCCCTTGCGAAGGTCGTCGCGCCTGATGCCTTCGACGATGTTGCGTGAGAGTCCGATGTCCGGGATCTCGATGCGCCCGAGCACTTCGCCGAACTGCGGCGTGAGCAAGGCGATCTCGTCTTCTGACAACGCCTCGGGGTCGATGGGCCTGACGACGAACTCGGGTCCGTCGCGCTGGCCGACTTCGGGGGAGAACGCCTCGTCGATGGCCTGGTTGATCGCAGCGTCGTCGCTGACCGGCGCTTGCGTTGACTCGGCGTCCTCGGACGATGCGTCGTCATTCGCCACCACGAGGCCGGCGTCTTCGAGGGCGGCCAGGCGATCATCGAAGTCGGCGTCGAGCTCTTCCTGGGCCTGCGCGGTGAGGAAGCCCGTGGCGTAGAGCTGGAAGCCGGCGAAGAGGATGACGACGAGGCCGAGGCCGATGAGGAAACGGCCGAGGCCGCCGATGATCGATGCTGTGCGTTGATTCATGAGACAGAGGGCTTTGCGTGGCTGGGGTTCGTTGTGCGAAGCCGCACGCAGGGTAGATCCGGTCTGAGAGAAACCTCGTTCATCCATCGGCACCGTCAGAGGCTCCGTCGAGGGGGCAGGCCGGGAGGGGGCCTATCGTTGCCCGCTGTGTCCGAGGCTGTTGGAGCCGATGCTCCCCAATCGAGTGCGGTGATCCATCTCGAACAGGCTGTCAGCCTGATCGGGCGTTTCCCTGCTCTGGCCGGGGTGGACCTCACGGTCTCGTCGCGGGGAGGTCGTGCTTCTCCAGGGACCCAACGGGGCAGGAAAGAGCACCTTGCTCCGGCTGTGTTCCGGGCTGGCGCGGCTGCACGACGGGGTCGGCACGGTGCTCGGGACCGATCTCTCGACGACGGCCGGTCGTCGATCGGTGCGGCGACGGGTCGGTCTGCTCGGCCATGGCACGGCCCTCTACGACGATCTCAGCGTCGAACAGAACGTGCGGTTCTGGGCAGCCGCCAATGGCTCGGACGACCGTGATGCCGAGGCCGCGATGGAGCGACTCGGCGTCGGCGGCCGGCTTCGCTCGGTCCCGGTGTCCGGTCTCTCGGCCGGCCAGCGGCGCCGAACCTCGATGGCGGTTCTCGTGTGTCGTCGACCGCTGCTGTGGCTGCTCGACGAGCCTCATGCCGGACTCGACCGGGATGGGCGCGACCTCGTCGACGATCTCGTGCAGACAAGCCGTCGCTTCGGGAGCCACCGCCGTGGTTGCGTCGCACGAGATCGACCGTGCCGCCGGACTGGCCACCCGGGTCGATCGCGGTCGTCGGCGGCCAGGTCCGTGACAGCGGCTCCAGGGACGGCCTCGTGATGCGTCCGCCATGCCCGGCTCATCGCGGCCAAGGATCTCAGGATCGAAGCGGCGTCACGCGTGCTCAGCACCCAGGTGGTGCCGTTCGGCCTGCTCGTCCTCTTGCTCTTCGGTTTCGCCATCGACCCCGATCTCCAGGTCCGAGGCGTGGGGGAGGGGGCGGGGAGTCGGGCCGTCCTGGAGACCGTGGCTCCTGGGCTCTTCTGGCTCGCCGTGCTGTTCTCGTCGTTGCTCGCGATCGGCCGTTCGTTTGCCGTGGAGTCGATCGACGGCAATCTCGATGCGCTCAGACTGGCCGGTCTGGAGCCGGGTGGGATCTTTCTCGGCAAGGCAGCCGCGGTGCTCGTCCAGCTGATCGTGCTCGAGTTGCTGGTCGGGCTCGGCGCCTTCGCTCTCTACGGCGCTCCCGCTCGGCGATCCGTTGTTGCTTGTTGTCACCGTGGCCGTGGGGACCGTCGCGATCGCTGCCGCCGGTACGCTCTATGCCGCGCTGGCGGCAGGGCTGAGGGTGCGAGACACGCTCGTCCCCTTGTTGCTGCTTCCGGTGCTGGCTCCGGTGTTGCTCGGTGCCACCATTGCCACGAGTGCTGCACTCTTCGGGCCGTCCTCGCGACGGTTGGCCCTGGGCTGCGGGACTCGGCGCTTTCGCGGTTCTTTACCTCGCTGCGGGAATCCTGGCGTTCGGATCACTTCTGGAGGAATCGTGACCACAACCGGATCAGTCGGTCAGACCTCGACCGGGTCACGGGGAACCCGTCTCCTGGGTTCGGTCACCGCCGTCGCTCTGGTCGTGCTGGCAGCCCTCGCTCTCTTCATCACGCCGCCGGAAGTCACCCAGGGTGACGCAGTCAGGCTGTTCTACATCCACGTCCCGTCGGCCATCGTCTCGTTCTACATCGCCTTCTCGATCACGCTGATCGGTTCGGTCATGTATCTCTGGAAGGGTTCGGACTTCTGGGATCTGCTTGCCGGAGCGTCGGCCGAGATCGGGGTCATCTTTCTCGGTATCACGCTGGTCACGGGCATGCTCTGGGGCCGCCCCACCTGGGGAACGTACTGGGAGTGGGACCCACGACTCACCAGCACGGCCGTGTCCTTCGTGCTCTATCTCGGCTATCTCGCGGTGCGGCGTCTCGATCTCGATCCGACCGTTCGCTCCAGACGGGCCGCCGTGCTCGGCATCGTCAGCTTCGCCAATCTGATCATCGTCCGGTATTCGGTCCAATGGTGGCGATCGTTGCACCAGGGCAGCACCATCGACCCGATCGACACGCAGATGGACGGCATCATGCTCTTCACGTTCTTCTTCGGAGTCGTCACCATGATCCTCCTGTTCGCCTGGCTCCTGATCCATCGCTTCCGGGTTGCCTGGCTCGAACACCAGGTGGCCGAAATCGGGTTGGTCGAGGCCATCGAGGCCCGTCGACGCGAGGGGGTCGCCTGATGGGCTGGGAGTACGTGATCCCCGGTTACCTGCTGGTTGTCGTCGCCCTCGGTGGCTACACGGTCGCGACGATCCGTCGCGGCCGAGATCTCTCCAAACAGATACCGGACGGCAAGAAGAGGTTCCTCGATGAGCGATGAACCGAATCGCGATCTCGACCTGACCCCATCCGAAACGGCTTCGGCTCCTTCGCCGGATTCGCCGCGCCGGCGGCTGGCGGAACTGGATCATCATGGGCGTCTTCGCCGGCGCTCTCGGCGTGATCCTGGTCCAAGCGCTCACCAGCGCCCGGGTGTTCTTCTACAACGTCGACGAAGCCGTCGCCGAACGCACCGAGCTCGGGGATCGCACATTCCGGCTGCAAGGCACCGTCGTCGACGAGCCGGTCGAGGACGACACCGGGGCACTGGTCTTCACCGTCGGCTTCAACGGTGTCCAGACCACGGTCCGCCACATCGGCGAGGAACCAACGGACTTGTTCGACATCGGCATCCCCATCGTGGCCGAAGGGCCATTGGGAAAGCGATGCCTTCGAGTCGCAGCAACTCCTCGTCAAGCACTCCGAGGCCTACGTCGCCGACAACGACGAGCGTCCCGGCGTCGGCGACGGCACCTACGAGGTCATCGAGGAATGAGCCCGCGAATGAGGTCCACATGAACGCCGCGCTCGGCTTCGGCTTCACGATGCTGGGACTCGTCACGTCGGTGGTCGGGTGTCTCGCCGGGATTCATGCGCTGGTCAATCGGCGAAGCCGGCTGATCGGCCAGGTGCGATCGTGGGCGTGGCTTCTCCTGCTCGCCTCCGTGGGTGCCTTCACGGTGATGGAGATCGCGCTCTTCCAGCGCGACTACACCGTTTCCTTCGTGCAGCAGGTGGGGAGCGAGACAACGCCGGCGTCTGTTCAACTTCGCCGCCATCTGGTCGGCGCTCGAAGGTTCGATCCTGCTGTGGACCCTGGTGCTCTCGCTCTACATCGTCGCGGTGGTCGTCAAGTTCCGGAAGCGAGGGGACGACCCGTTGCTCGGCTGGGCGATGGTGGTGCTGTTCGCCGTCGCCGCCTTCTTCTTCGCGCTGATGGCCGGTCCGGCCAACCCGTTCATCCCCGTCGACGTGCCGCCGGGTTTCGTCGGGCCCGGGCCGAACGCGCTCCTGCAGAACCACCTGCTCGTGGCCTTCCACCCGCCGATGCTCTACGCCGGGTACGTCGGCTTCACGGTGCCGTTCGCGTTCGCCATCGCCGCCCTCATCACCGGTCGGGTGGGTGAGGGATGGCTGCTCGAGACCCGCCGCTGGACGGTTGCGGCGTGGGGTTTCCTCACGTTCGGCATCGTGCTCGGCGCGTGGTGGAGCTACGAGGTGCTCGGCTGGGGTGGCTACTGGGCATGGGACCCGGTCGAGAACGCATCGTTGCTGCCGTGGCTGACCGGCACTGCCTACCTGCACTCGGTGATGGTGCAGGAACGGCGAGGGCATGTTGCGGGTGTGGAATCTCTCGTTGCTCTGCGCCACGTTCTCGCTCACGATCCTCGGCACGTTCCTCACCCGGTCGGGTGTCGTCGAGTCGGTGCATGCCTTCTCGGACGGCGCGGTCGGGCCGTGGCTGCTCGGCTTCTTCGGCGTGGTCGCCGCAGTGTCGATCGGACTCATCATGTGGCGGGGCGACCGCCTTCGTTCACCCGGCGCCATCGATTCCCCGATCTCCCGTGAGGCAGCGTTCTTCGCCAACAACGTCATCTTCGGCGCCCTGGCGTTCATCGTTCTGCTCGGCACGGTCTTCCCGCTCCTCGCCGAGGCCTACGACGGCACTCGACTCTCGATCGGGCGACCCTACTTCGACTCGATGGCTCGGCCGATCGCCTTCGTGATGCTGTTCTTGATGGCCGCTGCACCCGTCCTGCCATGGCGCAAGGCGAGCACCGAACTGTTGTCGACACGGCTGTTCTGGCCCGCGGTCGCTGCGCTGGTGGCCATGGCCGTCGCCGTGGCGCTCGGCGCTCGGGGTTTCACTCCCGTGCTCACGTTCGGACTCGGTGCCTTCGCCGGCGGGGCGGCGCTTCGGCAGGTGTTGCTCGCCACCCGACGTCAGGGCTGGCGCGGGTTCGTCGGTCGGACCAACGGCGGCATGATCGTCCACCTCGGCGTCGTGCTCATCGCCGTGGCCGTCGCCGGTTCGGAGTCCTACAAGACCGACCGTCTCTTCACGATGCTCCCCGGAGACGAGGTCGAGGTCGCCGGCCACACGTTCGAATACCTGGGGCTCGAGGCCAACCAGAACGAGCGTCGGATCCATTTGTTCGCCAACGTCCTGATCGACGGCGACGAGGTCTACACCCCTGGGTCGACCATCTTCCGCCAGCTCGGGCAACCGGTGGCCACGCCGTCGGTCCGTCCCGGGTTCTCCGAGGACTTGTTCCTGGTGCTCGACCGCTTCCAGGAGGACCCCGATCAGCCGATCAGCCTGCGCATCATCGTGCGACCGCTCATCTCCTGGATGTGGGTCGGGGGCGGAATGATGGCGCTCGGCAGCCTGCTCGCCCTGTTCCCCGGGAAGCGGCGGCGCGGGACCGAGCCGGTCTCCGCCCTCCTCGGCGACGGTGGCAGTACCGACACCACTCCTCGGATGCAGGACCCCGATGCCACGCCGGAGCCGGCCCATGTCTGACCACGGCCCAGTGGACGACGGCGCTCTCGCCCGGACGGATGCTGTCGACCGCGGGAGTGCCGTCGACCACGATGCGGTCGGCGGAGCGTCCGGTTCCCTCGCCCGGATCATCGGTGCCGCAGTCGGACTCGTGGTCATCGCCATGATCGCCCTCTTCGCCCTCGGTGGCGGAGGCGACGACCAATCCTCCAACCGCCTTCTCGGCCAGCGGGTTCCGGCGATGGTCGGCAGCGCCGTCGACGGCACCGCATACGACATCGACGATCTCCGTGGGGAGTGGGTGCTCGTCAACTTCTTCGGCACGTGGTGCCCACCGTGTGTTGCCGAACATCCCGAGCTGGTGAAGCTCGAGACCTGGGGTGCCGACAACGGTCGGCTGTCGCTGACATCCGTCGCGTTCAACGAGCCCGGTGGTGCAGAATCCGTCGCCGAGTTCTTCGACGAGTACGGAGGTTCCTGGCCGGTGCTCGACGACGCCAATCTCTCGGTCGAGTTCCAGATTGCGCAGGTTCCCGAGAGCTTCCTGATCGCCCCCTCCGGCCTCGTCGTCCAGCACTTCACCGGTGGCATCAGAGCCGAGGACGTCCAGCGATCGATCATCGACAACGATGTCCCTGCCTCGCAGGGCGGAGTCGGAGAAGGCTGATGGCACGGACAGACGATCTCGACGACCTGCCTGATCTCCGCACCGCCGGCCCGACCCCGAGACAGTGGCTGTGGTTCGGACTGCTGGCATCGATGCTGTTCCTGCTCGGCGTGGCGACCTTCGATGACGGAGGCGTCGAGACCGATGCCGAACGAGTCCAGCGACTCTCCGAGTCGTTCGCCTGTCCCGAGTGCGCCGGCCAGAGCGTCGCCGAATCGAATGCCGGCGTCGCGTCGACGATTCGTCAGTTCATCCGCAACGAGGTGACCGCAGGCTCCACCGATGGCGAGATCCGTGACCAGCTCGTGGTGTCCTACAGCAGCAAGGTGCTGTTGACCCCTCCATCGAGCGGCATCAGCTCGCTGATCTGGATCCTGCCGGTGCTGGTTCTCGTCGGCGGCAGCGCCGGTGTTGGTCTTGCGTTGCGCCGTTCCCGCAAGCGGAAGTCGCGATGCCACAGACGCCGATCGTCTGCTCGTGGCCGAGGCCCGTACCCGAGCTGCCGCTCGTGAGAGTCAGGGCGCCGTGAGTTCCACCCGCTGGTCGAATCCCGATCGGCTCGCGGAACTCGAGACCGAACGCGATTTCCTGCTCGCCTCGCTCGCAGACCTCGAAGTCGAGCACGCAGCGGGCGATCTCGACGATGCCGATTTCGAAGAGCTCTACGCCGACTACACGGTTCGGACCGCCGACCTGATCCGCCAGATCGAGGACCGCAGCCTCCGCCTTCGCCGACGCCACCCCTCGATCGGTCGAGGGGCCGGAGCCTTGCGTGGGTCGTCGGGCTCGTTGCGTTCGCCATCGGTGCGGGCTGGCTCCTGGCGCAGGCCGCGGGCGAACGTGGTGTCGGCGACGAGATCACGGGAGACATCGACTCCTCGCCCCGCCAACGCATCTTCGAGTGCCAGGAGCTCGATCGACTCGGCGACGTCCAGGAAGCCAACGAGTGTTTCTCCGACGTGCTGGTCGACGATCCGCAGAACGTCGAGGCGCTGGCCTACCGGGGCTGGCTCTTGGTACGGACGGCGGGTTCGGCCCAGCGCATCGGGGCCGATGACGAGGCGGCCGAGATCTTGATCTCGGCCAAGGCCTCGCTCGATCGGGCGGTTGACATCGACCCGACCTATCCCGATGCCCGGGCCTTCCGAGTGGTGGTGTTCAACGCCGAAGGCGACACTGCGGCGGCGTGCGCCGAGTACGCCGAACTGGTGGCCCTCGATCCGCCTCCGTTCATGCTCCAGCTGGTCGAGTCGGCCGACGGTTTCTCCTGCCCCTGATCCGCTGCCTCACGCTCCACCTTCCCCTCTCGACGTGGGTCCGATCTACGGCACTCAGCGCGCAGCATGCGGGCTCGAGAACGAGATCGGGAGTATCACTCGGACGCTCTGATGCAAAGACCGGACCCGCAGAACGGTTTGGGGGTAGCGTCGCTCGGGTGTCCGGGCCTGTGGTTGCAGAGAAGTTGGTGAAGCAGTTCCCGCCTGGGCAGAAGGGTGGCGCAGCCGTTCACCGCGGTCGACGGGATCGACTTCGAGGTGCGACCGGGCGAGACCTTCTCGCTGCTCGGCCCCAATGGTGCAGGCAAGAGCTCCACGATGAAGATGGTCAGCACGGTCAGCCCCGTCACTTCGGGCCGGCTCACGGTGCTCGGACTCGACCCGGTCGCCGATGGCCCAGCCATCCGGCAGCGGATGGGCGTCGTACCGCAGGAGGACCTGCTCGACGCCGAACTCACCGTCGTCGAGAACCTGGTGATCTACGCCCGCTACTTCGGTCTGTCGTGGGCCGCGGCTCGGGCCAAGGCGACCGAGCTGCTCGAGTTCGCCAGACTCACCGAACGCAAGGACGACAAGGTCGACCCGCTGTCGGGCGGTATGAAACGTCGGCTCACCATCGCTCGCTCGCTCGTGAACGACCCCGAGCTGGTCTTGCTCGACGAGCCGACCACCGGGCTCGATCCCCAGGCTCGTCACCTGTTGTGGGAACGGCTCTACAGCCTGAAGGAGCAGGGTGTGACGTTGCTGCTGACCACGCACTACATGGACGAGGCAGAACAGCTCGCTGATCGCCTCGTCATCATGGACGACGGACGGATCGTGGGGGAGGGCTCACCGAGCGAGCTGATCAACCGTCACGTCACCAAGGAGGTGCTCGAGTTGCGTTTCCCGACAGCGGACGACGGCACCCGTCAACGTCCCGATGGGCTCGACACACTCGGCTTCCGGCTGGAGATGTTGCCGGATCGGGTGCTTGTCTACGCCGACGATGGCGATGCCGCCCTCTCGGCATTCACCACGGCCGGCTTCCATCCGTCGGGAAGTCTCGTCCGCCGTTCGACGCTCGAGGACGTCTTCCTCGCCGTCACCGGCCGCTCTCTCAACGAGTGAACATGGGATCGATCCGCCACTTCCTCGAGCACCAGTTCGTCCGGTATCGGTCCACGTGGACGAGCACGCTCATCTCGAGCGTGCTGTTCCCGGCCTTCTTCCTCCTCGCGGTGGGGTTCGGGCTCGGCTCACAGATCGACGACACGTCGAGCCTCGGCACCGCCGACTATCCCTCGTACATCGGCCCCGGCGTCCTGGCCGGTGTCGCCATGCTCCAGGCCGGTGGTCTCTCCTTGTGGCCGACCCTTGGCGCCATCAAGTGGCAGGGTGAATACCAAGCAGCGCTTGCCACCCCGCTCACCGCCACCGGCCTCGTGATCGGCCACATCACGTGGATCGGCTTTCGCATCACCGTGAGCGCCATCATCTATCTCGCGGTGCTCGCCGCCTTCGGTGTCGTCGGCTCGTGGTGGGCGCTTCTGGCGCCTCTGGCTGCCTTCGCCACCGCGGTGGCCGTTGCCGGTCCACTGTCGGCCTGGTCGGCCTCGCAGGAGGCGGACGACTCCTTCGGTCCGATCAACCGACTGGGCCTGACCCCGCTGTTCCTGTTCTCGGGTGCGTTCTTCCCGATCGGCCAACTCCCCGGCGTCCTGGCATGGGGGTCCCGGGTGTTCCCTGTGTGGCATGGAGTCGAGCTGACCCGGGGCCTCATCAACGGGACGCTCGGTCTGGCTGCGGGTGCTGGTCACCTGGCCTACCTGATGCTGTGGGCGGCGGCCGGGGTCGCGTTGTCGATCCGCTCCTTCACCAATCGGTTGGCCGCCTGATGGTCGCCTTGTTCCTCCACCCGTCGCGGGCGGTCATCGAGCGAAACATCCTCAGCTATCGCCGGATGTGGGTGATCATCGCCAGCGGATTCGCCGAGCCGCTCTTCTACCTGTTCGGCCTCGGCGTCGGCGTCGGCGCCCTGATCGGCGACGTCGAGTTCGAGGGTCGGGTCGTCGACTACGCGACGTTCGTTGCGCCCGGCCTGGTGGCCTCCTCGGCGATGAACGGAGCGGTCTTCGACTCCACGTTCAACTTCTACTACAAGCTGAAATACGCCAAGACGTTCGACGCCATGCTTGCGACACCGCTTCGGCTCGGCGACATCGTGGTCGGAGAGATCGGCTGGTCGATGGTCCGGGGGAGCGTCTACGCCATCGGGTTCTTGTTGGTGACCCTCGTGCTGGGAATGGTCGAGAGTTGGTGGGCGGTCCTCGTGATTCCGGCCTCGCTCCTGATCGGTGTCGCCTTCGCTGCGATCGGTTCGGCGATCACGACGTTCATGCGGAGCTGGCACGACTTCGACTACGTCCAGTTGGTGCTGCAGCCACTGTTCCTCGCGTCGACGACCTTCTATGCGCTCGACGTCTACCCGAGCTGGAGCCACCCGTTCGTGCGGGCCACGCCGCTCTATCACGGGGTGACGCTGTGCCGATCGTTGATGCTCGGGTCACCGGGTTGGAACGACCTCGGCCACGTCGCCTACCTCGTTGGCCTGCTGGTGTTCGGTGTCGTACTGGTTCGACGACGGTTGACCGGTTTGTTGTTGAGCTGACGTGTTCGCTCAGTCGAGCAGCATCTCGACGGTCTTCGAGATGTAGGTGCAGCTGGTGAACTTCTTGCCGTTGTGTTCGAGGACCCAGACCGAGCCCTTCTCACAGCCACGGCCCTTCACTTTCGCTCCGGCGGCAGCAAGCTGCTCCACGATCACGGGAATGAGGTTTCCGTGGCTGCAGACGACGACGGTGCGTGAGCGTTTGCCGTCGACGGCCGCTTCGAGCACCTTCATCACGTCTCGGGTGTCGGCGTCCTCCCAGAGGTCTTCGTGTTCGACGACCTCGAGGCCGTGCTGGTCGGCGACGCCCTGCACCGTCTGGACGCACCGCGTGGCCGGGCTCGCGAGGATCTGGTCGATCTCGACGGTCGAGAGGAGATCGGTGATGACTTCGAGCGCGACGCCAGCCCTTCTCGGACAACTGCCGGTAGCGATCGTGGTTGTCGGAGTGCCGAGCGCCTGCGTGGGCGTGGCGGACGAGGTAGACGGCCATGGAAGTCGCCAGTCTAGACCTCGAGCACCCGGACGATCCCAGTGGAGCCATCGACTTCGATCAGGGCGCCATCGGGGATTCGACGGGTTGCGTTCGTGACCGACACTGCACAAGGGATGCCGAGCTCGCGGGAAACGATCACGGCGTGGCTCATGACGGCGCCGACGTCGACCACGATCCCATCGGCGGCAACGAAGAGCGGGGTCCACGAGGGATCGGTGAGCGGAGCGACGAGGATCTCGCCCGGTCCCAACCCGCGGGGGTCAGCGGCATCGAGGACGACTCTCGCCCGTCCGCGAGCAACGCCGAGGCATCCCGGGAGGCCCTGGATCGCCTCGCCCACGGTGACCGGCGGCAACTCGGTGCTCCGAGGTTCCCACTCGTCGAGTGGTGGTTGAACGGACTCGAAGAAGAACGGGGGAATGCGCTCGCTGAGCCTGGCGTGGAGTGCGCGCCGTTCGGCGATGACGTCCCGGAAGGCGCCGGGATCCTCGAGGTACGCGTCCATCTCGTCGACGACGAGGAACCACAGGTCGCCTCGTTGCCCGCCACTTCGCCCCCTCAGCCGCCGGTCCAGCTCCATGTTGCGCAGCCGGGCTCCGTGGATGGCTCGAACGACGGTGGTCTTGGTGCGTTCGCGGCTCTGGGAGTAGAGCTGTGCCGAACGGAGGGCACGCCTGAACAACCAGCGGGAGTGTCGTGGAACCTTGGCGAGCGTGGCCGCCTCCAACGTGCCTCGCTCGGTGCTCAGTCTGGCGAGTTGGACCGATGGATCGTGGCTGTCGTCGGTGCCGCGCATGCGATCGATCAACGTCAGTGCAAGTTCGGGCCTGGTCTCCCAGGTGTCGAAGGCAGTGTCCCATTCATTCGGGCCGCGGGAGCCGAACCGGGCGAGGAACGAGTCGAAGGCATGCAGGAATGGCGCCGCTCCTGGTTCGGCCGTCAGGCGTTCGGCCAACCCTTCGACCCCTGAGTCGAAGGCGGCGTCGACGGACGGTTCGGCGGTGGCCAGCCGACTCAGCTTCCACATCTCGACCGATGGCGCGGCGCTGTCGACACCGCCCAGGCCGGCCAGCAATTGCACCGCCAGTTGCGGATCGTCGAGCAGTTGTTCGCACAGATTGGTGAGAACAGCAATGGAGATGCCGGCGGCGAAGCTGACCTGCAAGTGGCGGGTGAAGAGGCCCTCGAAGAACGCCATGAACCGATCGGTCAGATCCGAGAGTTCGGCATCCGGCGCGTCGATCGGCGGGAGCGACGCGAGGTATTCGTCGACGGCGATCTGGTCATCCGTCAGATACGGAAGATCCTTGGTCCGGAGGAGTCGCCAGACGTAGGCCAACCCGGCGAGCGAGGCGCGCCAGTTCTTCTCGCCGGCCACGGGAACATGCGGCGGGGGATCGCCGACGCCGAGGAAGTTCACGTCGGCGTCCTCGGCCTTGCCGCCCGGCATCCGGGCCGATGCCGTTCGTTGGATACTCAGATTCAGGTAGGCGTAGCCACCGAACACGCCGGACCCGACGGCGGTCGTGATCGGCAATTCGTCCAGCTCGTTCGGTCTGATCAGCCCGCTGGTGAGCATCGCCGCCCGCATCGAGCGCTCTCCGGCCTCGGCCGCGATGCTGAAGCTGAGCGGGGTGAACACTTCGGGGTAGACCTCGCCGGCGTTGCCCCTCGTGTAGACGGGGAAACGGGTGCTGGTGTCGTGGCCGACCCACTGCTCGGTCGAGGTCGCCGGCCCGATGGGTTTCCAGATACCGGCCATCAGATCGCCGTCCAGCCGCCGTCGACGCACAACACCTGGCCCGTGGTGTAGCTGGATGCGTCCGAAGCCAGGTACAGGAGCGCTCCGTCGAGCTCGCCTTCACGACCCGGACGTCCCAGGGGCGTGTTGCCGGTGATGTAACCCATGCCGCCGTCTGTGCCGAACATGTCGGAGTTCATCTCGGTCTCGAACCAGCCGGGTGCGATGGCATTCACGCGGATTCCCTTCCTGGCCCACTGTGATGCGAGCTCGCGGGTGAGGTTGTGGATGCCGCCCTTGGCGGCGGCGTAGCCGGCGGCCTTGAGCCGACCACCGCCGACCTCACCGAGTACCGAACCGATGTTGATGATCGATCCGGGTGATTCCCGATCGATCATCACCCGAGCCGCTCGTCTGGCCAGATCGAACGGAGCGATCAGATCGATCTCCACCTCTCGTCTGAACTCGTCGATGTCGTCGTCGATCGCCGGCAGCACCCTCGAGATCCCTGCGTTGTTGACGACGATGTCGATCTGGCCGAACTCGGCGACCGCAGCATCGACCAGGCCGGCGATGTCGCCCGGCGCCGCGACATCACACTCGACGGCGATGGTGTTGGGGAGGCGAGCTGCGAGTTCCTCGAGTCGATCGATCCGCCGAGCGGCCAACACGACGGCGGCGCCGGCGTCGCTCAGGACCTGAGCGAAACGCGCCCCCAGCCCGGAACTCGCGCCGGTGAGCACCGCTACGCGGCCGTCGAGCCGAAATAGTTGAGGAAGTGGGGGAACCGGATCGGCGTCAGTCACACGCCGATCGTGTCACGTTCAGCCGTTGGCTTGCAGGTGGGCGCGACGAGCCTTGCGGTTGTCGGCCTTCGCGGCTCTGGTTGTCCGGAGCCGTTCTGACTCGTGCGACCCCCGCCGTTCGATGCGTTCTGTCCCTCGCCGCTCCGCTTTGTCCCTTCGCCGCTTCGCTTGGCGTTCGACCGGTTGCGGCCGCCGTTGCTCTTGCGACTTTCGCCGTTGCTGTCATCGCCGTTGCGATGGTCCCGGGCTTGTGCCGGACGTTTCCGACGAGGCGGGCGTGAACCCTTCGGCTTGGACGACTCGGCAGCCGGTGATGGCGACGGCCTCGCCGTGCGGACCTTGTCCGGCCCAGGGCGACAGCGCACGCATGGCGGCGACGTCTGGCTCGATGAAAGGCTCGTTGAGCTTGATCTTCTGCTGGAACCGCTTGAGTTCCTTCACCTGATCCCGCTGCACCATCGACACGACCACGCCACCTTCTCCGGCTCGTGCGGTGCGCCCGGAACGGTGCACGTAGTCCTTGTGGTCCGCCGGCGGGTCGTAGTGGACGACCAGGGCGACGCCGTCGACGTGGATGCCGCGGGCTGCGACGTCAGTGGCGACGAGCGCCTCGACCTCGTTCTTGGCAAAGGCAGCCAATGCACGGGTGCGCTGACCCTGGCTGCGACCGCCGTGGATCGCACCGGCGCTGATGCCGTGGCGACCGAGTTGCTTGGCCAGCCGGTCGGCGCCGTGACGAGTCCGGGTGAAGATGATGGCGGGCCAGACCGCCTCGACGGCCTTGGCCGTGAGTTCGATCCGAGCGGGTCCTTCTGCGTTCCAGAAGACGTGGCTCGCCGAGGTGATGTCCGGCGTGGTCTCGCCGACCTCATGGCGAACCGGATTGGTCTGGTAGTCACGGCTCAGCTTGGCGATGTCGCCGTCGAGGGTTGCCGAGAACAGCACCGTCTGACGCTTGTCTGCGGTCTGGTCGAGGATGCGCTTGACCGCAGGCATGAAGCCCATGTCCGCCATCCGGTCGGCCTCGTCGAGCACGATCTTGTCGACGTGGCTGAGGGAGACGTCACCGCGGTCGATGAGGTCTTCGAGCCGTCCCGGGCATGCCACCAGAATATCGACGCCCTGATGCAAGGCCTTGATCTGTGGGCCGTAGCCGACGCCGCCGTAGACGGCAGCGACGCGTACGTCACCGGCGAAGGTGCGCAGCTCGGTCATGATCTGATCGGCGAGTTCGCGGGTGGGTGCGAGGATGAGCGCTCGGGGGTGGCGTTTGCCTGCCCGTTCGACGGTGGCGATGAGCGGGATGCCGAAGGCCAGCGTCTTGCCGGATCCGGTCGGGGCTCGGCCGCAGACATCGCGGCCGGCGAGGGCATCGGCGATGGTGGCGGCTTGGATCTCGAAGGCATCGGTGAAGCCGCGCTTCTCGAGCGCGCGACAGATGTTCTGGGGTACGCCCAATTGGGCGAAGGTGGTCGACATGAAACTCTTTCGTGGGTTGTGATGGGTGGCTCGAACTGACCGAGTTGAACCGACCGACGAACCCAACGACAGGGAGTCCCTGCCGGAGCAAGGAGAAACCTAACCCCGATCCGGGGCCGAACCGGCGATGTGTGTCGGGAGCCACACCGGCCTCTCAAGGGTTGCCGGGGCGCTCACGTGCCACACTCCGGCATGGTCGATCGCCGCACGCTCCTGCCCGATGACGAGATCGCGGTCGGTCTCGAGCAGCTCTCCGGGTGGACGAGATCGGGAGACCACATCCGAGCCGAGTTCAGGTTCCCGAACTTCGTGCGGGCGTTCAGCTTCATGACGGCGGTCGCCCTCCTCGCCGAGAAATTCGACCACCATCCGGAGTGGTCGAACGTCTACGGACGGGTCGCGATCGAACTCACGAATCACGACGCCGGGGGCATCACCGAGCTCGACCTCCACCTCGCCGCCCGGATCAACGACGTCGCCGAATGCAGCGACCAGCGCTGAGTCTTCGGGCTGGGCCTTGGTCACCGCTGCGGCGTGTGACAGCAGATGAGCGCTCTGCCACGATGCTGCGATGCATCGAGAACTGTCGCCTGCCGGGCTCGCACCGCCGGCCGCCAACTACGCCCATGCGATTCTCTCCACCGACGTCGCTCGAATGGTCCACACCTCGGGTGTCGTGCCGACCCGACCAGATGGAACCGTTCCCGACGATGTCGGCGAGCAAGCGGTCGTGGTGTGGGAGACCATTGCTGCACTGCTCGAGTCGGCGGAGATGACGCCGGCCAACATCGTGTCGGTCACGACCTACGTCGTCGTCGATCACATGTCCGAACTCGGCGCGGTGATGGCGGCTCGGGATCGTGCGCTCGGCGATCACAAGGCGGCGTCGACCCTCGTCACCGTGCCCGCGCTCGCCCGAGCGGCGTGGAAGATGGAGGTCGCCGTTGTCGGCCGACGGCTGTGACGGCCCGGCTCGTGACAGCCCGGCTTCGCCGAGGTTCAGATCGCAGCGATCAGTTCGATTCGATTGCCGAAGGGGTCGTCGGTGAAGGTCTGGGTGACGCCGTCGACCGTGGCACCGGCCCGAACCTCGTGGCCCGCCGCCTCGAGATCGGCGATCAGCGAGGGCAGACCGGACACGATCAGCGCCGGGTGGGCCTTCGTCGCCGCGGTGAACCCCGGATCGGCACCGAGATGGAGCTGCAATGCGCCGGCCATCGAACCAGCAACCGCCGCGACCGGCGAGCTCCGTCGGCTTCTCGAGCTGCCGCAATCCGAGCACTCCGCCGTAGAAGTCGATTGCCCGAGCCTCCGCGCCGACCGGGATCGCGAGCTGCACGTGATCGACGCCGACGATGCGATGGGCCATCGCGTCATCTTGGCAGATCGCCAAGCAGGATTTCGAGGAGGAGCGCATCCAACGACCGGGTCTCCGACGAAGGGACGCAGGAAGGCTTCACGAGAAGTCTCGGCGAACAAGGAGTTCACATGCGTCACCTCTTCCGGTTCTTGGGCGTTCTCGCCCTACTTGCTTTCACCGCAGCGGCCCCCGCCGCCGCCCAGGACACGAGCGATGTCTACGTCGTGCATGGCATCCCCGGTGTCGACGTCGACGTCTACGTCGACGGCGCCCTGACGCTCGAGGGTTTCGCGCCCAAGGACATCGCCGGCCCGCTGTCCCTGCCGGCCGCCACCTATGACATCGAGATCTTCGCCGCAACCGCCGATCCGGCAGCTGCCTCGGCCGATCGCACCGACGACGCCGTCATCTCGGCCTCTCCCGCCGTTCCTGGTGGAGCGAACCTGAGCGTCGTTGCTCACCTCGACGAGTCCGGCACGCCCGTGCTCGGCGCTTTCGTGAACGACGTGACTCCGGCCGGCGCCGGCAACGGTCGCCTCACCGTGCGCCACACTGCTGCTGCCCCGACCGTCGACATCGTCGCCGGTGGTGCCGCCGTGCCCCCGTTCGTGAACCTCTCGAACGGCGGAGAAGCCAAGGCCGACCTGCCCGCCGGTGACTACGCGACCGGAATCGCCGCCACCGGCACGACCGACTGCGCTCGTCGACACACCGGTGACCGTGGTCGAGGGCGAGAACCTCGTCGTGTACGCCATCGGTGACTTCGCCGGCGGCACCTTCGAACTCCTCACCCAGAACTTCACCGGACTGCATTCGGCCCCGACGGCCGTCAACTCTGGTAACTCGGGCCTGCTCGCTCAGGATTCGTCCTCCGCCGCCGGTTGGCTGCTCGTCGGTGGCGTCGCTGCCCTTGCTGCTTCCGCCTCCGGCCTCGTCCTGGCCCGCCGCCGGGCCTGATGCGCCGCCTCACCATCTCCCCGTTCCTCCCCTTGCGCGGGAGATGGCGAGGCGTGTGCTTGTCGGTCGCCGTGGTGTTGGCGGCCGCCTCCTGCTCCGGAGCCGACTCGGTGACGAGTCCCATGCTCCCGCCGGACGAAGGCAGCCCGATCGAGTCGGTCGCCCGAGACGTCGAGGAATCCGAAGGACGATCCAGACCCGGCCGGAAGCTCGACCGAGCGTGCTGCCACGGAGGCGCTTCCCGACATCCCGGTCCGATCCGGAACCTCGCTCGATGATCGCCAGAGGGAACGACGGGCGGCTGCCGATTCGCAACCGGTCGGCCTGGTCGTCGACTCTCTCTCCATCGATGCGCCAATCGTCCCCGTCGGCGTGGAACCGAACGGCGAGATGGAGATTCCGGGAGCCGCCGAGGTCGGGTGGTATCGCTTCGGCAGTCGCCCGGGCGAGGATGGTTCGGCGGTGCTGGCAGCCCACGTCGACTACGACGGTCAGGTCGGCGTCTTCTTCGAATTGGCCGGCGCTGAGGTCGGGGACTCCATCGAGGTGGCGCGTGCCGATGGTACGACGGCCGTCTTCGTCGTGACGGAGCGTGCCCAGTACGAGAAGAGCTCGTTGCCCTTCGATGAGATCTTCCGTCGTGACGGTGAACCATCTCTCGTGCTCATCACGTGCGGCGGCGATTTCAATCCGTCGCTGCGGAGCTATGAGGACAACGTGGTGTTGTTCGCATCGCCGATCGATTCCTGATGGCCCCGATCGAGAGGTCGATCGATCAGCGGTTCGCCCAATCCCTGACCTCGGGACGGATCTCGACCGGGATCTCGATCCGGATCGACCTCGCCTCGCTGTCGATCGTGAGATACCGGTGACCGGCCTCGGCTCGCAGTCCGGGCTGGGGGATCGATGCCGAAGCACGGAATCGGTGTCGAATCGTTGCCCCGTCGGCGTGGAGTTCGACACGACGGTGGAGCGTGAGTGCCGCAGCGAGCGCGAGGGGACCCGTTGCCAGCAAGGTCGCCCAGCCGAATCTGTCCCAGAGTCCGAGGGGCGCAGCGATGGCGCCGACGGTGAAGATCAAGGCCTGGAGTCGGCTGCCGACGATGACGAGCGGTTCAGAGTCAGGCGCATTCATGCGGTGATCGATCGTGATCTGGCGAGCTCGAGGAAGCGGCGAGCTGCGGGGTGAGCCGGCGATGTTCCCTTCCACGCCAGCCTGATCGGTTGGCGGATCTCGAGGTTGCGCAGTCGCAGTTCGACCAGATGTCCGCTCGCCAGGTCGCCGGCAATTGCCGGCGCAGGGAGGATGGCCACGCCGCCGCCGTTCATGGCTGACAGTCTGGCAGCCGCCGTGCGACGACACCTCGGTCACCCGGCCGACGACACCGAGCTCGTGCTCGGCCAATGCCATCTCGATGACGTCCAGGGTGCCGGACCCCCGACGACGCAGAATCAGGTTCGATGCCGCCAGCTGTGCTCCGGTCACGGATCGACGTTGCCGAGCGAGGCGATGATCGGCGGGGGCGACGGCGACGAGCTCGAACCAGTCGACGATCTCGGATCGAAGTGACAGGGGAGCGCTCGGACCGGCGAGCAAGCCGAGTTCGACGTCACCGTTGCGCAGCATGGCCGCGATCGATGCTGTCTCCGCTTCCACGAGGTCGATGTCGACTCCGTCGAGCGGTTGCTCGGCCAGCCAGGCCGGGAGGAGGTGGGTGGCGACGTCTGCGGTGGCCGCCAGTCGCAGGGTCAACGCCGACTGGTCCTGCAGCGCTCGGGCCCCCTCGGTCAGCGCCGACGCGGCAGCGACGAGTCCGTGGCACCACGCCATCAACTGCTGGCCGTCGGTCGTGACATTGGAGCCCGTCGGGCTTCGCTCGAGCAGCTGGACACCGATCGTCCGCTCCAGCTTCTGGATACGGGCGGTGGCAGATGGTTGGGTCAGCCCGTGACGGGCAGCGGCTTTCGAGACACTTCCGAGCTCGGCCGCGGTGAGGAAGAGTCTGACCGAAACCACATCGAGGTCATCGAGCCGATCATGCACACCCATAGCGTAATCCAATGACCTGGAAGGGCATTGGTTGTTCCCTCTTCGTCGTGGAGTTGCTGGAATGGGGGGTCTATGACGGACGCACCGCATGACTCGGCCCCCATCCGCTACGGCATCATCGGTTCGGGGATGATGGGCATCGAGCACATCCAGAACATCAACCACGTCGACGGTGCCATCGTGACCGCCGCCGCCGATCCCCACCAGCCCTCGCTCGACGCAGCGGTCGAGGCTGCGGCCGGCGATGAGCCCATCGCGACCTTCAGTGACCATCGAGAACTGCTCTCGAGCGGACTGTGTGACGCGGTCGTGCTCGCCAGCCCGAACTTCACCCACATCGATCTCCTGGCCGACATCTTCGCCTCCGGTCTCCACGTGCTCATCGAGAAGCCGATGTGCATCACCGTCGACGAGTGCCGGCGAGCCATCGATCTGGCGGCGTCGACCTCCGAGGTGAACCCGGACCGCAAGATCTGGGTCGGCCTCGAGTATCGGTACATGCCGGCTGTTGCCGCCCTGATCGACGAGGTGGCGACGCGGGTCCATCGGTCGGCCCCAGATGGTCGCCATCCGGGAGCACCGCTTCCCGTTCCTGGTGAAGGTGAACGACTGGAATCGGTTCAGCGCCAACACCGGGGGCACGTTGGTCGAGAAGTGCTGTCACTTCTTCGACCTCATGAGCCTCATCATCGGCGAACGGCCCATCCGTGTGTCGGCGTCGGGCAGCCAGGACGTCAACCACCTCGACGAGGCATACGACGGGAAGACGCCGGACGTTCTCGACAACGCATTCGTCATCGTCGACTTCGCCGGGGGGCAGCGTGCGATGCTCGATCTGTGTATGTTCGCCGATGCCACGTTCAACCAGGAAGAGGTGAGCGCAGTCGGTCCAAAGGGCAAGGTGGAGGCACTCATGCCCGAGAGCGTGATCCGTCGTGGTCGCCGGGGCGAGCACTGGATCGGGTCGGTCGAGATCGAGAAGATCGAGGATGCCTCGATCGCTCACGAGGGTCTCCACCACGGTTCGAGTTTCATCGAGCACGTTCGGTTCCTGGCTGCGATCCGAGGCGAGCAGGAGGTCGAGGTCACCCTCGAGGACGGCCTCTGGTCTGTCGCTGTCGGTGCCGCCGCCCACAAGAGCATCGCCGAAGGACGTCCGGTGCTGCTCGAAGAGTTGATCGGAATGACGTCATGAGTTCCACTATCCCCACGAGGAAGGCAGGTCTCGACAGATGACCACCGAAATGTCCTGGTTCAGCGCACTCTGCGACGATGACTACGAGTTCCTCGGTCAGCCGGACCCATCGTTGCTCAGCACCTTCGAGCACTGTCGCAACATCGTGCTCACGGCTGAGCGCTACGGGTTCGACAACGTGCTGCTCCCGTCCGGGTATGCGCTCGGTATCGACAACACGACCTTCGCCGCCGGCATGGCGCCGATCACGAAGAACATCCGGATGCTGCTGGCGATCCGGTGCGGCGAGATGGTCGTGCCGCAGATCGCCCGCCAGATGGCGAGCCTCGACCAGATGCTCGGTGGACGGCTCACGATCAACATCATCTCGAGCGATGTGCCCGGTGAGACGCTCGACAGCGAGCCTCGCTACCGGCGCAGCACCGAGATCATGTACTGCCTCCGCGAGCTGCTCGATGGCCGTCCCGTCGACTTCCATGGCGACTTCATCAACCTGACGATCGAGCCGCCTCGCGTCCGCACGGTGTCCGGCAAGAGCCCGCTCTTCTACTTCGGTGGTCTGTCGCCCGCGGCACGCGAGTGCGCAGCTGCCGGTGCCGATGTCTTCCTCATGTGGCCGGACGTCACGAACAAGGTGCTCGAGGTGAAGGACGACATGGATGCTCGCGCCGCAGCCAAGGGCCGCTCACTCAAGTACGGGTGGCGGAGTCACGTGATCGTTCGCGAGACCGAGGACGAGGCCCGCGCCGCGGCCCGGCGCCTGCTCTCGAAGCTCGACGACGATGAGGGCAAGGCGATTCGCCAGCGGTCGCTCGACTCGGCATCGGCCGGTGTCGCCCGTCAGGCCGAACTCCGGGATGGAGCCGACGACGAGGGGTACGCCGATCGGCATCTCTGGACCGGAGTGGGGCGTGCCCGTTCCGGTGCCGGCGCTGCGATCGTCGGTGACCCGGACCAGGTGCTCGGCAAGATCCGTGAGCTCGAGGCTGCAGGGCTGGATGCCTTCATCCTGTCCGGATATCCGCACGCCGCGGAGTGCGACCTGTTCGCTCGGTACGTGCTTCCCGAGATCGACCACGGTCGGCTCGAGTTCACACCCCACGCCGTCGCCATCTGACCGCCAAACCAACCCGAGGCCATGACCCCCGGAAACGGGGGCTGCAAACCTCGGGTTTGAGCCCCACAGAATCGGGGGTCATAGCCTCGGGTTGATCAACGCGGCGTGACGGTGCCGGGCGGGGCGATGGCGATCCAGGTTCGTCCCGGGGCCAGGAGTACCTCGGCGCCCTGACTGTCGCGGTAGACGATGCGGTCGGTTGCCTTGGATCGGCTCCACGTACCTTCGATGACGTTGCCGCCGGTGTAGATGTACGCCACACCCGATCCGACCGTGAGTGCTTCGGGCGACTCGGCGTCGGCACCGCTCACTCCGTACGGCGTGATCTGCACGATCACGTTCGGTGGAGCCACCGCAAGGCCGGCATCGTCGACGTGGACCGTGCCGTTCTGTGTGCGCAGCCACCCACTGCCGTTCCAGCGATAGCTGACATCGGTGTTGCCCCAGTCGATGTCGACACCAGCCGCCTGGCGTCCGCTCGCGGCAGCACCGACCGCTCGATAACGCAGCAACTGCGGTGGGGTTCCCGCCACGCCCTGGCCGTAGGTCCACAGCGTGGTCGGCCGGGCATACAGATTGTGCGGAGCACGCTTGCTCGTGACCCGGTAGTAGCCGTCGGCCACGAGAGCGTTGACGTTCACCACCGGAGCCGTGGCCAGCGCATTCAGCACGCCGCCGTTCGCCCCCGAAGCGCCGAACAGGGGAGTGTTGAGCTGGGACACGAGTGGGATGTCCCCGGTGCGGGCGGATCGAACCGGTCCGACCCTTGCCGGCGTCTGCTCGTGGAACACCGCAGCCAAACGGGTGATCGACCCCTCGACCAGTTCCTCCCACACGATGTCGGCATGGTTGACACCGGCCTGTGGTCTGGCTCGCGGATGGTTGTCGATCTTGACGACCAACGCCGGCCTGGTCAGCACCGTCCGCGACGCCTCGCCGGTGAGCGGAACGGTCTCCGGGAACAGCCCGACGATGCGCCTCGTGTACTCAGGGGAAACGAGGAACCCGGAGATCGCGTTGCCGTACGGCTTTCCCTGGTCGATGAAGCCGGCCCAGAAAGCGAGGCCCGTCGTCTCGGGTGCTCGACGCAGCATGCCGAGGTAGAGCATCGTGGCCCGCACCTCGCCGTTCGTTGCCTCGACGTTCTCGGGCGATTCGGAGAACGCCACCATCATCGCTCCACGAGAGAGGCCTCCGCTGAGTCGCCCGAGCCAATAGGCCCTGCCTCCACCGTCGGCTTGTCTGCCCAGAACGTTCTGGTAGACGAGGTCGACGAACTCGGCGTCCGACAGCGATCCGTAGGTCCGGACGAACTCGCTCGACAGCGCGAACTGGGAGCTGATGTCGTTGAGGCTGAATCCGTTGCGGAAGCGACCGGACCAGAACTGCAGTCCACCGAAGTCGGGGGAGCGGCGGAAGTGGGCCTTGTAGAGGCGCACCACGGGGGCGACGGTCTCGCCGAACTCGGGAGCCGCCACCATGGCCTCGACGAGATCGCTCGGGTTCACGCCCGAGCGCAGGCGCTGCGACCAGAACGCCAGCCCGCCGGGATCGGGGTTCCTGGCGAGGAAATCCTGGTACTGCTGTGTCACGAACTCCTCGGGATTGGGGAAGACATAGACGTCTTCTTCGGCGCCGACCGGGGCCGGCGTCGGCGCCAGCACGGTGGCGAGAAGAGCGATGACGGCCAGGATCAGCCGGAAGCGGGAACGCATGAAATCTCGATTCGAGTGTCGATCGACGGAACCACGGACCGTAGTGTGCGACCACGCTGGATGAAAAGGCCCTGCTCGAATCAGGCGGAACGAAGGGCGCGAAGGTGCTCGATGCTGTCCGGCACGGCCGCAACCGCTGCATCGACGTCATCGTCATTGGTGTGCCAGCCCACGGAGAGGCGGAGCGAACGGTCAGCGCTGACCCCCATGGCCGCCAGCACCGGTGAGGGCCCGAACTGTTCGAATGCACTAGCCGGGCCGGCGTGGGCGGCGATGCCGGCCCGGTCCAGCGCGATCACGATCTCCTGTGGATCGATGTCGTCCAAGCCGACACAGACGAGGTGCGGAAGCCGCTGCTCGGGATCCGTTGGTCCAAAGACCTCGACGCCGGCGATGGCACCGAACATGTCGCGGAGCCGGTCGGTGGCGACACCGGCCGCTGTGGCTTCGGACGACATCGTGTCGCCGAGTTCCGCGCAGGCAGCACCCAGGCCGACGGCCGCCACGGTGTTCTCCAGGCCGGCCCGACGGGCCCGCTCCTGTGTTCCGCCGACGAGCAGCGGTTCGATCTGCACGCCACGCTTCAGCAGCAACGCCCCGGTACCCGTCGGGCCACCCAGTTTGTGACCGGAGATCGCGGCGAAGGTCGGCGTCGCCGGCCCCGAAGTCGAAGGCAATGCGGCCGGCGGCCTGGGCTGCGTCGATCAGTAGCGGGACGCCTCTGGCTCGGCAAGCGACAGCGATCGCATCGACGGGCTGGATCGTGCCGACTTCGTGGTTCCCCAGCTGGCAGCACGCAAGGCTGACGTTCCGGCCGGCTCGGAGCTCGCCGTCGATCGCAGCCGCCACGTCTTCCGGTTCGATCCGGCCGGTTCGGTCGATGGGCACGACAACGGCCCGACCGGTCCGCTCGGCAGCGAGGCGAACCGAGCAGTGTTCGGCTGCCGACACGATCACCGAACCCGGCGTCGAGGTCGTCTGGCCCCAGACCACCGACACGATCGCTTCGGTCGCCGACGAGGTGAACACGGTCTCGCGTGGCCGCGCTCCGAAAAAGCCGGCAACCGATTCACGGGCCAGCTCCAGCTGGTGGCGGACGGTCAGACCCTCGGCGTGGGGGCGGCCGGGGTCGGCGGTCGGGAGCTCGAGCGACTGCTGCATGGCCAGCCGAGCGAGCGGGCGAAGCAACGATGTGGATGCGGTGTCGAAGTAGTGGCGGGTCAAGGACTCAGCTGCTGAGAACGTCGGTGACGCAGGCATCGTCGCCCCTGGCGACGGACCCGATCAGCTCGACTTCGGTCTCGCCGTAGATCGAGGCGAGCAGCCCCTTCACCATGCCACGGTCGACGGCGCAGATCACCGGGATGCTCGATCGCCACGTCGCCGAACGGGCAGTGACCGGACACGATCCGCAGTTCGCCGTCGTGCCGCTCGGCGTGGGCGGCGAAGCCATGGGCCGACAGGGCATCGGCGACGACGTGGAGTGCCGAGCGGAACGAACGTTGTGGGTGTTGTCGGTCTGCATGGTGGCGGCCATCTGCTTGCCGAACTCGACGCCGACTTCCTCGGCCAGCGCTGCGGCCTCGGCCTCGGGGCAGGCGCGGACAGGGCCTTGCCGAGCAGGGTGACGAGGATGTCGTCGTGGCGGACGTCGAACTCGAGGCGGAGCTCGGGATGGGTTGCCCGGTAGACCTTCGCCGGTCGTCCCGCCTTGGCCGACGGACGCTGGCTGACATCGATATAGCCACCACCCACGAGCTTGTCGAGATGATGGCGGGCCACGTTGGTGTGCAGGTCGGTGGCTTCGGCGACCTCGCTCGCGGTGAGGCCGTCGTGGCGCTCGTGGAGCAGGAGGTAGATGTCTCGCCGGGTCGGGTCACCGAACGCCGAGGTGATCGCGGTGACCGTGTTGGCGAACTCGGTCGGGCTCAGCGCGCCGACGTGTCGGTGGGTCGACGTCGACGCGGTTGAGGCCCGGTTGTGGCATCTCGGTAGTCTACGGCACGGCGAAATCCCGGCTGAACCCTCTCGAGGAGACCGTGTGACCGTCACCGAAGCCCAGGTGATCGAGGCTCTGCGCCCCGTCGAGGATCCCGAGCTCCATCGCAGCATCGTCGACCTCGACATGGTGCGTCGGTCGACATCGCCGTCGCCGCGGTCACGGTGGCCGTCGACCTCACCATCGCCGGCTGTCCGCTCCGGACCGAGATCAACAGTCGAGTGTCGCGACGCTGTCGAGCGCCCTCGACGGTGTCGAGACGGTCGGCATCGACTTCGGCGTGATGACCGACGAGCAGCGCGAGGCGCTCCGCCGATCGCTCCACGGCGACCCCGGCGCCACGGCCGGATCGCACGCAGGCCCACGGCCACGCCGAGGGTCGGGCCATCCCGTTCGCCGAGCCCGGACAGCAGGACCCGCGTGCCTCCTGATCGCCTCCGGCAAGGGCGGCGTCGGCAAGTCCTCGGTCACCACCAACCTCGTCGGTCGCGCTCGCGGCCCGAGGCAAGAGCGTCGCCGTCGTCGACGCCGACGTGTGGGGCTTCTCGATCCCGCGCATGCTCGGCGTCGACCGGGCCCCGGTCGATCATCGACGAGATGATCGTCCCGCCCGAGACGCCACGGCGTCCGCTGCATCTCGATGGGGTTCTTCGCCGAGGAGGACCAGCCGGTGATCTGGCGGGGTCCGATGCTCCACAAGGCGCTCGAGCAGTTCCTCACCGACGTCTTCTGGGACGATCCCGACTACCTGCTGGTCGACCTTCCGCCCGGCACCGGCGACATCTCGCTGTCGCTCGCCCAGTTCCTGCCGCGGGCCGAGGTGTATCGTGGTCACCACGCCGCAGCCGGCCGCGCAGCGGGTGGCCCAGCGGGCCGCCTTCATGGCCGCACAAGGTCAACATCGAGGTCAAGGGCGTGATCGAGAACATGAGCTGGTTCACCGGCGACGACGGCAAGCGCTACGAGCTGTTCGGCGCCGGTGGCGGCGCCGAGCTCGCCGCCGACCTCGACGTGCCGCTGCTCGGCCAGGTGCCGCTCGTGCCCGAGCTGCGCGGAGGGCTCCGACACCGGGAACCCCATCGCCGCCGACCTCGACACCGAATCGGCCGCCGTCTTCGCCGAGCTGGCCGAGAAGCTCGACGTCGAGCTGGCGCCGAAGCGGCGCTACCGATCCGAACTCAAGGTCATCTGAACCCGCTCCCTTTGCTGATGCTGCCGCCTCGGCCGCATCACCGAGCCGGTCGCTACCCTCGACTCGGCCCGTTCGAATCAACACCGCTCGGCTGCCGAGCCATCACCCAGGAGTCACCGTGGACGTCAGAATCGGCATCGCCGACAGCCCCCAGATCATCGAAGTCGAGATGCCGGACGAGACTGATCGTGCGGCGCTCAAGAAGACCGTGCAGGCGGTACTCGACGGCTCCGCGCCGGTCCTCACACTCGAGGACAAGCGAGGCAAGGAGCTGAACGTTCCCGGAAGTCGAGTGTCCGTTCGTCGAGATCGGTGCCGGCGACCCGACCCGTCGCATCGGCTTCGGCGCCTGATCCGGCCGCTTCTCCATCCCGACCGCCGATCGGTTCTCTACGTGCTGCGACCGCTGACCATCGTGGCCGGCAAGGGCGGTGTAGGTCGCTCGACCACGGCTGCCGCCCTGGCCCTCAATGCGGTTGCCGCCGGCAAGCGAGTCCTCGCAGTCGATGCAACGAACGACGGAGGTCTCCGGGCGGCGCTGCGCACGGCGCCGGCATCGGACCGTGTCGGGGTCGAGCTGCTGGAACTGACCACCGAGAAGTCGCTCGACGAATACATCAAGATCTACTTGAAGTTCCCGATACCGCCGTCTCGTCTCGGCCCGATCGCCAGGATCTTCGACTACGTGGCCACGGCGGCGCCCGGTGTCAGGGAGATCCTGACCATCGGCAAGATCGCATACGAGGTGCGGGAGGGACATTGGGACGCCGTGGTCGTCGACGCTCCGGCAACCGGTCATGTGATCGAGTTGCTGGCCGCCCCGGAGACGCTCCGCGACGTCGTCAGCGTCGGCCCGCTCGCTGAGCAGACACAATGGGTGTCCGACCTCCTTCGGGACCCATCGATCACCGGCGTCGTCACGGTCACGACGTCTGAGTCTCTGCCGGTGAGCGAGTCGCTGGAGCTGCTCGAGCGACTCGTCGAGACGACCCAGGTCGACCCGATCGGCTTCGTGGTGAATCGCATGCCGGACCTCCTCGACGATTCCGGATACGACGAGGCGGCGGCGATCGTCGACCGGCTCTCGAAATCTGATCCGCTTGCTCGTGCCGTGACGCTGATCGCCAATCGCTCAGCGGCCGCCGTCGAGGAGCTCGATCGGCTCTCGTCGCTCGATCTCGGTCTGACCTGGGTCGGCGAAGCAGCCGACCCGGTCGCTGCGGTTCGGGCGTCGCTCGCCGAGGTCGGTTCGTGACCTCCGCATCGATCGACGATCTCCTGTCCGAGGCAACGGTCCTGCTCGTTGCCGGGCCAGGCGGAGTCGGCAAGACCACGCTCTCGGCCGCACTCGCAGCCCGGGCGGCGCGCGATCACGGCCGCCGTGCCCTCGTGGTCACCGTCGACCCCGCTCGCAGACTCGCCGATGCGCTCGGGATCTCGACATCCGAGGAGCCGCTGCTGGTCCCTGTCGGGACGGGTGAGGGCAGGCTCTGGGCCTTGATGATCGACATGTCGTCGAGCTGGGATCAGCTGGTCGAGCGCACGGCTCCGGATGCGGCGACGCGCCGACGCCCTGCTCACCAATCGTCTCTACCGCACCCTCACCCAACGCTTCGTGCAGAGTCACGACTACATCGCACTCGACCATCTGGTCGACCTTGCCGCCGACGACCGCTATGACCTCGTGGTCGTGGACACACCACCTTCGGTGCACGCACTCGACATTCTCGATGCACCGCAGAAGATGGCCGACTTCTTCGGCAGTCGCCTCCTGCGCTGGCTGATCGCGCCATACGGCACGCGAGTCGTGCAGCTCGCGGCCAGACCCTTCCTCAGCATCGCCGAGCGGCTGCTCGGCGGCCCGTTCCTGTCGGAGATCACCGAGTTCTTCTAGTTGTTCTCGAAGCTCCAGGACGACTTCGCCGACCGGCTGGACGTCGTCAACACCCAGCTGGCCGACCCGTCCACTCGCTATTTGGTCGTGAACACCCCCGAGGCGATCCCGACACAGCGGGCAGACGAACTCGTCGCCGAGCTGGAACGTCGCGGTCATGCAGCCTCACTGAGGCTGGTCAACCGGGCCCTCGACGCGGACTTCGTCGACCTTCGGGACCGCCTCGACGAAGTGGTGGATCCGACCTTCGGAAGGCGGTCGCCGATCTTGTCCGATTCAGCCTCCCGCCAGCTGGCCGAGGCCGGTGGACGAGGGTCGGTGTCGCGTTCGGGGGTGCCCCTCGTCCTGGTGCCGATGATGGACCGCCCCGATCGACGACGTCGATGCACTTGCCGACCTCGTCGGCCCTCACTGACCGCGGTCGTGATCCCACGGTCGGGCGACGGCCGACCCACCTCCTAGTCGTCGTATTCGATGCGGGAGAATGCAGCCACGACGGCGGCGAATCGTGTCGACGAAATCGGCAAAGGCGTCATCTGGCGGCTCGGGACTGCCGCCGACGATGATGACATTCGGCAGTGCCTCGACGAGATCGATCACGGTCGTTCGTTGATGGATCTTGTTCTCCGGAAGTGACGGATAGACGACGAATTCGTGGTCGAGCGTGGCCAGCTCCTCAGCCGAAACACCGCGCACCGGTGAACCGGCGAGCAGCTCGGCGGCGACTGCGTCGTCGTGGGCGTCGGTGATGATGATCCTCGCCAGCTCGTCGACGACGGGATCACCGGCGGTCGCCGGCCAGCAGAGCATGGTCCGAGCCGAGCGACCGGGGTGATCGAGGAGGAATCGGAGTGCAACCGAGCAGCCGTTCGAGCCGGCGACCAGGGCGACTCGGTCATGGCCTGCTCGGTCGATGGTGTCGGCGAGAGCCGATGCCTCCTCGGTCCACGAACGGGGCGAGGTCGGTCGCTCGTGGATCGAGAACTCGACTCCCGCTGCTGTCAGCGCGGCTGCAGTGCCCGAGGCACCCCAGAATTCGACACCGGTCATCGGCGGGTCGTCGTAGAGCCCGCCGGGCACCAGGACGATCGGTACGAGCTCGGGAAGTGACACCATCGGTCGATTGTCGCAGCGCCTCCGGTTGTCCGACCGGATACCCCCTGCGATGCTTGCGCCGATGTCCGATCTACTCCGCTGGTGCCTCGAGGCTCATCCCGATCGATCCCACCGTGCGGGCCCGCTGGTGTTCCTCGACCTTCCGCTGGCCGTCGAGGTGATCGACAGGGCCGCATCGGCAGGGATCAGCGTCGATGGTGTGAGCGGATTCTCCGTGATCGATGGCGTGGCCACTCCGATCCCCGGCCAGCAGCTCGATACAGACGGTCTCGGACTCCTCGATTGCGAGACGCCGAGTGGGGCGACCTGCGGCGCTGCCCGGCGTGCACTCCGCGGGCGCTGGGCCGAAGCTGCCCCTACGGTTGGTCGGCACATGGTCTTGCTCGAGTTCGACGATCGGTCCTGATGGCCACGCTCCAGGATCTGGTTCGCCAGCACACTGACCTCGAGGCAGATCAGCTCCTCCATCTGCGGCGACTGGTGTCGTCGTGGGGGATGCTCGCCGATCTCGCTTTCTCCGATCTTCTGCTGTTCGTCCCTGCGGTGGGCCGTTCAGGCGATCCCCGGTTCTTCATCGGCGGCCATGTCAGACCGGCAACCGCCCAGACGATGCACCGCGAAGATCAGGTCGGGCGATTCGTTTCCGATACCGACCGACCGCAGGTGGCGGAGGCTTGGCGGACCGGCGCAGCGGTACACGGCGAGTTCTCGGTGAACGGTGCCGTCGCCGCCACGTCGGCCATCCCGGTGTGTCACGACGGGGCAACCATCGCCATTCTCGCGGTCGAGGCACCGACCCGGCCCGAAGGTGAGCGCAGCGAACTCGAGCGGAGCTATCGATCCGTGTTCGATGCGTTCGCCTCGATGCTGAGTGCCGGCACGTTCCCGTACGAATCGGAGCAGGCGTCGGAGCCCTCGGTTCGCGTCGGCGACGGGGCCATTGTCATGGACCGGGCCGCACGGGTCACGTTCACGTCACCGAATGCTGTCTCGGCGCTGCACCGCCTCGGCTTCCACATCAACGCCGTCGGGCGCAGCGCCGATGATCTCGGCGTTCAGCCGGACGTGATCCGCACGGCCTTCCGGTTCATGGTTCCCGTCACTCAGGACATCGAGCGCGGCTCGTCGACCACCATCCACGCCCGCTTGTTCCCTCTCGTCGAGCAGGGGCAGGTCTGTGGCGCGCTCCTGCTGGTGCGAGATGTGTCCGACCTTCGGGAACAGGAACGTCGGCTCGTCTCGATGGATGCGACCATCCGCGAGATCCATCACCGCGTCAAGAACAACCTGCAGACCGTGTCATCGCTGCTGCGGTTGCAGGGGCGACGTCTCGAGTCCGGTGAGGCGAAATCGGCGATCGACGAATCGGTCCGTCGGATCCGATCGATCGCGCTCGTCCACGAGATCTTGGCCCAGGAGGGTGGAGACGATGTTCGTTTCCTCGACGTCGCCGCCCCGATCACGGCGATGGTCGAGGAAGCTCTCGTCTCACCGGAACGACCGGTCACGATCCGCTTCGTCGGTGATGGCCCCACGCTGCCGGCGGGGGTGTCGAGTTCGCTGGCCGTCGTGTTGACCGAGTTGTTGCAGAACGCGGTCGAGCACGGCTACCCGCCCGGCTCCGCGGGCGGCAGGGTCACGATCGAGCTCCAGAGCACGAGTACCGGTGTGATCGTGCGGGTGCACGACGACGGCGTCGGCCTTCCGGAGGGATTCGACCTGGCCACCTCGGCCGGCCTCGGATTGACGATCGCCCGCACGCTTGCCTCGGGTGATCTCGGCGGGGAGCTGTCGCTGCGACCGGCGATCGATCAGCCGGGCACGATCGCTGAGATCCGGGCCGACTTCCATCGACCGGACCATCTGGTGTGACGGATCAGACTGCTGTGCGGCGCCGGCGACCGAGGTAGGTACGGCGCAGCTGGCGGCGTTCCTCCTCTGATGTGCCGCCCCAGACGCCGGTGTCCTGGTTGGTGCGGAGAGCGAATTCGAGGCAGGCGAGCTGTGCCGGGCACGAGTTGCACACCTGCTTTGCTTCGGAGATCTGTTCGAGCGCACCGCCGGTCGTTCCGACCGGGAAGAAGAGATCGGGATCGGTGTCGCAGCACGAGGCGGTGACACGCCAGCTGAGATCGCTGGTGGTGTTGGGGGTGTTGGCGACCCGTTGAGCAATCCGCTCCGCCATCACGGGGATGGCGCCGGTGGCGGTCAGCTCTTTCGAGATGGCCAGGTGGTGGTCCGAGAGCCCGTCGAGGGGCTCGGTTGCGGTGGTATCGATCGCGGTCATCCATCCTCCGAATTGATGGTCGGCTTCGCTGCCGACGTCGCAACGCACAGTACCGAGTAGTTTGACTCTCGTAAAGAGTTTGGGAAAAGATCTTTTCGATTCGCTTACCCTCACCTTTCGTCGGGCCATCGCCGCACGATCGCTTCTGCCAGACTGTCGGGATGTCGCAACGCTGCCCCATGGTCGTCGCCCATCGAGGGGCCTCGGCCGATCACCCCGAGAACACCATCGAGGCGTTCATCGGAGCGAAGGAGCAGGGGGCGGACGGCATCGAGCTCGACGTCAGGCTCTCGGCCGATGACGTTCTGGTGCTGCACCACGACGCCCATCTCCCTGACGGGCGGATGGTGCGCGAGGTCATGTCGGACGAACTGCCTGAATCCGTGCCGAGCCTCGCAGAAGCCCTCGAGGCCACCAACCCGCTGTTCACCAACATCGAGCTCAAGAACCTCCGGAGCGATCCGGACTACGAGGCCGCCGAGGGCCTTTCCATCGCGGTGGCCGGGCTGATTTCCGCCTTCGAGGCCCACGACCGAGTGCTGGTGTCGTCTTTCGATCTGGATGCCGTGCTCCGTATTCGGTCGACCGATCCGCTCGTTCCCCTCGGCTGGCTCGTCTGGGGCCAGGCCGACCCCGCTCGGCTCATCGGCAGGGTCGAGGCACACCGGTTGCAGGCGATCCATCCGCATGATCTGCTGGTGGACGCGTCGTTCGTTCGCCGAGCCCACGATGTCGGGGTGACAGTCAACGTGTGGACCGTCGACGACACCACGCGGGGTCTGGCGCTCGCCGAGATGGGTGTCGACGCCATCATCACCAACACGCCGGCACTCATGAAGGCGGCGCTCGAACGCGGCTGAACTACCGCAATCCGTCCGATACCGGCACGACGACCTTGATTGCCGCCGGTTTGTGTTCGACTCGGAGATGCCGCACCGGGGCCTGTGGTTCACCGTCGAGCTGATAGGGAAACGGCCGGTCGGAACGGAATTCGGCGCCGTGGACGAGCGGCCAGTGGCGGGTGGCGCCCAGATTCGGGACGCCCGCTGGATCGTTGGCGATGGCGGCCCGAGCCGCGGGGAGCAGGCGACTGCTCGACAGCGACGTGAGGGCAACGATCGACAGCGGTGAGTCGAGGGTGGCCTCGGGGGCGACGTCGAGCGGGCGGTTCCCCAGGTAGGTGTACGGATTGACGTTCAGCGCCACGGCCATCTGCGCACCGCGGACGATCCGCCCATCATCGGTCCTGATGTCGAAACGAAGGTTTCGTCGCTCGCTCGATACCCACGTCCGCAGAGCGGCGGCGATGAACCAGGGATGTCCGGCATACCGCTTCAGAGCGGACCGCTCCTCGACCCGATGAACGACAGCAGCATCGAACCCGGCGCCGATGTGGAACAGGAACGCACGGTCACCGGCCATTCCGACACCGGCCAGACGGGTGCTGTCGGCGGCCAGAGCGTCGATCACGACCCGCGTGGCATCGACGGCAGAGTTGGGGAAGCCGAGCGCCCTGGCGAAGACGTTGGTCGACCCACCGGGAAGCGGTGCGAGCGCACAGTCATGGGTGTCGAGGAGCCCGTTGGCCGCTTCGTTGACCGTGCCGTCGCCGCCGAGGGTCAGGACGACATCGAATCCTTCGCGGCTCGCGCGGTGGGCGAGCCGGGTGGCATGACGCGGTCGGCTGGTCTCGTGGACCACGAGTTCGTGGTCGCCACCGAGGAGCCGCTCGATCAACACGCGGGAGCGGCGTGAGACCGACGAGGCCGTCGGGTTGATGATGAGCGCCAGCTTCACCGGGTGAGTCTGCCGCACAAACGGTGGGTGTTGATCCATGGCCGAACGAATGCGTCGCATGGATTGATCAGTCTGTCGAGTTTCCGCATACCATCAGCGCCCATGAAAGTCGTCGTCTGTGTCAAGCAAATCCCCGATCCTGCCGATCCCGGCGCACTGGATCCCGAAACTCGAACGCTCAAGCGAGACGTCAAGCTGATCCTCGATGATTCCGACACGTTCGGAGTCGAGATGGGCCTCCAGCTGGTCGATGCTGCCGGCGGCGGCGAGGTCCACCTCGTCTCGATGGCTCCGAACAACGAGCGATCCGGTCTGGCCACTGCGCTGGCCATGGGGGCCGCTTCGGCCACCCTGATCAGCGACCCTGTGCTCGTCGGCACGGATGCGCTGACCACGGCGAAACTGCTCGGTGCCGCCATCGCTGCGCAATCGCCTGACCTGGTCATCACCGGTTCCGAGAGCTCGGACGGATACACCGGGACCGTGCCGGGGCAGATTGCTGCCGTGCTCGATCTGCCGTCTGTCACTGCGGCCAAGGAGGTCGAGGTCGATGGCAACGAACTCAAGGTGAAGCGTCAGACCGACGCCGGCTACGACGAAGTCGTGTGTCCGATGCCTGCGGTCATCAGTGTCACCGCCGGCGTGGTCGAGCCCCGCTATCCCTCGTTCAAGGGCATCATGGCCGCCAAGTCGAAGCCCGTCGACGAAAAGACGGTGGCCGACTTCGGTTTCGCGGCCGACAGCGTTGGCTGGGCCGGCTCCGGCCAGGACATCGTCGATGTCGCCGAAGCACCCGTGCGCGAAGCGGGTGAAGTCATTGAAGACGACGGTGAGGCCTACCTCAAGATCGTCGAGTTCCTCGAAAATCTCAAGGTCCTCTAGGAAGGCTGAACCATGACACTCGACACCATTTGGGTCTACGCAGAGGCAGTCGACGGCGAGGTCACCTCGACCACGCTCGAACTGCTCACCAAGGCACGTGAGCTCGCCGACACCGTGGCGTGCGTCTACGCCGGCGATGACGCCGACGACGTCGCTGCAGCGCTCGGAGAGTACGGAGCCGAAACGGTCCATGCCGTCACCGATCTCGACGGAGCGCTTCTGGGCGTCCCCGTCGCTGCGGCCATCGCGGCCGCAGTCGATGCCGGCGACGGTCCCGATGCGGTTCTGGTCGGCACCTCATACGACGGACGCGACATCGCCTCCCGACTGTCGGTGAAGCTCGATCGCACCATCATCACCAATGTGGTCGACGTCGAAGTCGACGGCGACACGCTGGTCGGTACCGAGGCGATCTTCGGTGGAGCCACCAACATCAAGACGAAGTTCACCGGCGAGGGTCCGTACATCATGCTGGTCCGCCCGAAGTCGTTCGCGGCCGAGCCGAGCGGCGGTTCCGAGGCCGACGTCGAGGATCTCGACGTCCCCGATCTCGGTGCCAGCGGCGGTGCCCGCGTCGTCGACCGCTTCATCGAGGAATCCGATGGACCGAAGCTCGACGAGGCAACGCTCGTCGTGGCCGGTGGCCGCGGTATCGGTGAGGCCGAGAAGTTCGAGATGATCACGAAGCTGGCGAAGAAGCTCAACGGTGCTGCGGGTGCGTCCCGTGCGATCGTCGACGCCGGCTGGGTGCCCTATTCGCAGCAGGTCGGCCAGACCGGCAAGGTCGTGAAGCCCAACGTCTACATCGCGGCCGGCATCTCGGGTGCCACGCAGCACCTGGTCGGCATGAAGGGTTCCAAGAACATCATCGCGATCAACAAGGATCCGGAGGCGCCGATCTTCGGCATCGCCGACCTCGGCATCGTCGGCGACGTGCACAAGGTGATCCCTGCCCTGCTCGAGGCCCTCGAGGCCCGCTGATTCCAGCCCGATCTCGACAACTGGCGGTACGGAAGGTCGCTCCGGCGTCATTCCGTGCCGCCAGTAGTGGTTTTGGTGGGTTGGTCGGTTTTCGTGAGCGGGCCGGTTCTGGTGGGCGGAGTAGTGTCGAGGCATGACTGCTGACGCGGCAACGATCGACCGACTCACCGGTGAAACGGTGGATCTGCTCCAGGCGATGATCCGGAATCAGTGCGTGAACGACGGTCGGCCCGAGTCCGGTGAGGAGGACCGCACGGCCAGACTCCTGCGTGATGAGCTCGAGGGTTCTGGTGTCGACCTCCAGTTGTTCGAACCGACGCCGGGCCGCACGTCGCTCGTCGCCCGATACGAGGGCACCGACCCGGACGCGCCGGCGCTGTGTCTCATGGGACACACCGACGTCGTCCCCGTCTCGGCTGACGGTTGGCAGCGCGACCCGTTCGCGGGCGAGCTGATCGGCTCCGGCGATGACGCCGAGGTCTGGGGTCGAGGCGCTGTCGACATGCTCAACCTCACCAGTTCGATGGCCGTGGCGTTCCGTCACATGGTTCAGTCCGGGATCCGCTATCCGGGCGACATCGTCTACTTCGCCGTCGCCGACGAGGAAGCGGGCGGACGCCACGGTGCCGAGGTCCTCGTCCGCGACGAATGGGACGCTCTCCGCTGCGACTACGTCCTCACCGAATTCGGTGGTTTCGCCTACAACCGGCCCGAGGGGTCGAGCCTGCTCGTCACCACGGCCGAGAAGGGCATTGGCTGGCGACGGCTCAGGGTGAAGGGCACGCCAGGGCACGGATCCGCCCCGCTGGGATCCGACAATGCGCTGATCAAGGCGGCCGAGGTCGTTCGCCGGATCGCGGAATACGACCCGAAGGCGAAGATCGACGATTTGTGGATCGCCAAGCTGGACGCGCTCGGTATCTCAGGTGACTTGAGGGATCGCCTGATGGACCCATCGGCGCTGCGGGAGGCCATCGACGAACTCCCGTCTGGCTTCGCCGCCAACATGCACTCGTGCTCCCACATGTCGTTCAGTCCCAACGTGATCCATGGCGGCGTGAAGACCAACGTGATCCCCGACGAGGTCGTCATCGAGGTCGACATCCGCACGTTGCCAGGCGAGACCAGCCACGACGTCGACGCCAACCTGAAGGAGGCGCTGGGCGACCTGTCCTCCGCGGTCACCGTCGAGGTGTTGCAGGAGGACCCGAGCTCGGCGTCCCCGGCCCAGGGTCCACTCTGGGACGCGCTCGGCGACGCGATGCGCGTCGCCTATCCCGAGGCGGCAGTGATCCCGAGCATGGTGACCGGCGGGACCGACAGCCGCTTCTTCCGTGAGCGGGGTGTGGTTGCCTACGGCGCCGGACTGTTGAGTTCGTCGATCGACGCCGGTGAGTTCTTCAAGCGATTCCACGGGCACAACGAACGGATCGACGTCGCCTCGCTTCGCCTCACCACTCGTCTGTGGCTCGACGTCGCGGATCGTCTCTGGGCGTGAACGGGGAGCGGTCGATGGTGAGGTCGAGGATGTCCTCGACGATCACCCGGATCGAACGCAGCGCCATGCCCGGTGTCGGCCAGTCCGGGTGGAGCCGGAGCGACGTTTCGGTGCCGCGGATCTCGATCGCGCCCGGAGCGGTGGATGCTCATGAGTGGAAATGGCCCGGCTCGTGGCGGAACGACCAGTGCATCCGACGCCTGCTCGTCACCGTTGCCGCCGCCGAAGATGATGGGCAGATCGGCGAAGCTGAGGCGGGTTCCCACCGGGGCGACCGTGGCAGACGCGTCGGCGACGGTCCACGTGCCGGCCCGTCGAATGACGGCGCCGTCGAGCACGAGATCGAGTGTCGGCCAGGTGCACCGGTAGCCGATCAGCCGGTCGAGCTCGAGACAGCCCCCGTACGACGATCTCGCTTCGCGAACCGGCCGGCTCGTGGAGTGTCGATGCCGGGAAACGTTCGCCGATGAATCGTCGGAACACCGGATGATCCGAACTGGATCCGGCCACGACGACGTCGGCGATCGAGGCGGAGAGGACGGACCATGGCACGGGCCGGCTGTGTCCGGCCGAACCGTAGGCCGTCTCGAGTAGCGCCCGCATCGCTGCGGTCGCTGTGTCGGGATCGGCGTTCGACGTGGTGGTGAGCTGGGCTGCGGCCAGGACCTTGCACCGAGAGACGTCGACCACGATGGCCGAGGTCCGACCCCCGTCGTTGTCCATCACGAGCGTCTTGCCCTGCGGAGCGTCAGCACCCGTGGCCAGCCAATACGCCAGGACGGCATAGGGGCGAGGCACGAAAGGGTCGGTGCCGAGGACGAATCCGGCGTTGCTCAGTGCGGTGCGGAGATGGGCCAGATGCCCGGGAGAGGCGCTGACGGGGACCGCGACACGGACGCGCCCCCGCTGCTCGACGATTCCGGCGAGGCAGTCCGCGATGGCGCTTGCCGTCTCGGCCGCATCGCGCAGGTTCCCGGACCGGACGAGCCGGTCGAGTCGATCATGAAGTCGTTCGGCGGGGCGTCCTGGCTCGCACCAGCGGACGACGAGACCGTCGCTGTCATCGCCGAGGCGCACCAGTTCGGGGGCCGAGGCGCCTGCCCGTTCGCGGAAGTGCGCGGCAAAGGCCAGATGATGACCCAGATCGATTGCCGTGCTGCTCACGAGCAGCGACGCTAGCCAACCTTGGCGTCGATCAACCGCATCCCGAGCAAGGAGCTGGACCGAAGTGGGTCACGTGGTCTGTCCAGGTCCGGCCATCGAAGTACCGCATTCGGTGTTGAGCCTGGGGATCATCGAACCATCCTGAGGTCGTGGGATGACTCGTTGCCGGAAGCGTCGCACGATCGCTCGCTCGTTGGTCCGATTCGAGAATCGACATCACATGCCCCCTGGGGTCCGCCTGTGCACCACATCATGATCGACCGCTGCGACGAGCATCTTGAGTCGAATTGTGGACTTCGGCCCCGGAAGATGAGTCGATGTGACCAGGCCGGGGTCGAAGAGGTGTCGGGTCAGGCGACGAGAGCTGCAGCCGGGGCGTGGGCGTGGAGCGTCCCCATCGCGTGGCGCCGGGTGAGCTCGGCCCGACCTTCGGCACACTGAGCAGCGAACGGGCACCAGCCGCACAGCACCCCGGGCTTGGCATCGAAGGTGTCGGTCGAGCACGCCGTGGTGACTGCGCTCCAGGTGTCGCCGAGGAGGCCGGTGGCCTCCTCGAGCCTGCGGTCGGTGACGGTGACGTCGAGAATCTTCTGACCGAGGTACAGCAAGCGGGCCCGCTCGGGCTGCTCGTCGCCCATGGCGTCGAGCGCTGCGGCGTACAACATGACCTGCTGGATCTTGTCGTCACGGAATCGGACACCGGGCAGCGTGCCGGACTTGTAGTCGCTCACGACGAGCTTGCCGTCGATCCGGTCGACTCGGTCGATGATGCCGAGGAACGGAACATCGCCGAGGGTGGCGGTGACCTTCTGCTCGGTGGACACGACCTCGACGGCGGCGGGATCCTCGAGATCCCACAGTCCGGCGATCGCCAACCATGCTCGCCAGCGGAACGCCCGGGCCTCGTCGTCGTCGAGGTCGAGCTCCTGGAACTGCTCGTTCGACTCGAGATCGGGCCACAGGCGGCGCGCCAGCGCCTTTGCCTGGTCGATGGTGCGGTGAGTGCTGGGAAGCCCGCAGAGGTGCTCGAGGACGGTGTGAGCGAAGGTGCCGACGACCGCAGCCTGCCCTGATGGCTCGGGGAGGCGATCGACGTACTTGAACTTCCAGCGGCGCGGGCAGCCGTCGAACGCCGACGCCGAGCTGGGAGAGAGGTGAGAGGGCAGTTCCGCCATGGCACCCATCATGCCACGGGGGTGTGACAATTACAGTGGTGTGATTTGGCTTCAGCGCAGGACGCCGCCGCCGATTCCACCACCGCCTCGAGCTCGAGTCGTAGCCACGGCGTTGCTGGGTGCGGCGACTCGTGCTGCCGCCGCCGAGCCCGCCGCCCAGGAGCAGGCGCATGACCAGCGTCATCAAGCCGGCCTTTGCGAGGCCACCGAGCATGCCGCCCCCGCGGCGGCTCGTGCGCTGCTGCGGGGCCGTGCGTCGGCTTCGTCCTGATCCGCCGGGAAACAACGATTCGTCGTCGCCGAGGGCCGGTCGATCGTCGCCGAGGGACCGGCCGGAGCGGCCGGTCGGCCGAGTGGGTGCGTCGGGGGCCGACGTTTCGCCACCGAGCGGCGGCACCGGTCGGCGACCGCCCGGTCGGCCTGAACCGGCCGTGGGGGCGTCATCGCCGATGCGGGGTTCAGGCGGGGGCGTGCGTCCGTCGAGCCGGGCCTCGATCACGTCGAACTGCCATTCGGCCCGGTCGAGGCGATCGTCGAGGGCGTCGATCTCCACCGCCGTGGAGGCGTCGTCGAGTCCGAGGCTGACGTCCTGGAATGTCTGGGCCGCGTCTTCGTAGATTCGACGCAACTCGTCGTCGGCGTTGGCGATGCGATCGCCGAGGTCGATGACGTGGTCGGCATTGTTCCGCAGCTGTTCGCGGATTTCGGCCCGGTCCTCGGCCAGTTCCTTCTCGAGTGCCGCTGCCTTGCGTCGTCGACCGACGAAGAAGCGGACGGCGAAGAACGCCACGATCCCGAGCAGGAGGATCCAGAGCCACGGCACGCCGCCGTCCGAGGTCGATGGCGAGGTCGATTCGGCGGCGGTGGTTCCCGCATCGTCTGATCCCGCGGCTTCGGCGGGAACCTCTGAGCCGCCGTCGAGGATGTCGACCACGGTGTCGACCCCGGCGGCGATCGCTCCACGAGCGAAATCGGGGGTTGCCGCATCGACCGCGGCTGCCGCCGCGTCGTTGTCTGTGGATTGCACCCACACGCCGCTCGAGTCGAGAACGATCAGTGATCGGTACGTCGAACCGCTGGCGTCGAGGCGGTCGAGCAGTCCGGACGCAATGATGGGGAGGTCCCCGGCATTCTCCTGGTCGAGGTAGACGAATCCGACCCCTTGATCGTTGGCTCGATCGACAGCCTCGGCCGCCACGTTCTCGAGATCGCGTTCCAGGTAGAAGCCGGTCCGATCGATCTCCGAGGCGATGTCGTCGAGCGTCTGAGCCGCGGCCGGAGCCGCCATCCACGCCAGGAGACACAGATCGAGAGAACCAACACGGACCGAAGATGTCGCACGAACGCAGGCTAACGGCTGCGCAAAGGGGGGATCAGGGGATCTCGAGCCAGACGCTGTCGTAGGCCTCGAGTTGTGTCGAGGGAGCGGTGCCGGTCACGAGTTCGACGGCGCCGGCCACCAGCGTGGTGACGTCGACTGCCCCGGCGCCGAGATTCACCACGACCCGAGCTCGTTTCCCGTCGTAGCTGGCGGTCGACGGCGAACACCCCGGGCGGACCGTCGAGCACGGTCATCGACCCCTCGGGGTGGAACGCTCGGCTCGATCGGCGACGGGCAACGAGAGCGGCCAGACCGGCGCTGACGACCTGGGCTCTGGTTCCTTCGGTTCGCAGCTCGTCGACGAGACCGGCTCGGTCGGCGAAGGGTGTGCGGTTGATGTCGCGGGCATGTCCGGTCCGAACCACGGCGTCGACGTCGTTCGAGGCCCCGAACGCGGCGTGGGCGTACACGGTGGCGACCCCGGGGAGTGCAAACATCAGCGCATGGGTGGCGAGGTGTCGTCGAATGGCCGTTCGCTCGTCCACGCCGTCCCCCGGCCCCTTCATCAGGTCGAACCACGTGGTGTTGAGTTCGTACGGCGCTGTCGTACCGTCGGCCAGGGATCGTTCGCCGACGTGTCCGCCATTGGCTCGGCATGCGTCGATGATGATGGCCAACTGGTCGGTGTCGAGCAGCCCCTCGGCCGGGCGGACGCCGATCCCGTCGTGGCAGGCGAGGAAGTTGAGGAAGGATCGACCCGGCCCGGTGATGGCGTCGATGCCCGCGGCCCACGTCCTGAGGACCTCGGTGTCGCCGCTGAGCACGGCGTGGGCGACGAGGGGAGCAAGTGGGAACTGGTAGACCGCGTGGACCTCGCTGGTGCCGGGCTCGCCGAGGTACGAGATGTTCTCGGCGTGGGGGACGTTGGTCTCGCTGATGAGGATCGTTCCCGGTGACACCTCGTCGACGAACGATCGCATCAGCTGGATCAGCTGGTGGGTCTGGGGGAGGTGGATCGACGCCGTCGCTTCGTCCTTCCACAGGAATCCGATGGCATCCAAACGGATCGCTTCGGCGCCGTGTCGGCAGTAGCGGGCCAGCACCTCGAGCACGCGGAGCAACACGGCCGGGTTGCCGTAGTCGAGGTCGACCTGGTCAGGGGAGAAGGTGGTCCAGACGTGGATCGTTTCGCCGGCTGTGGTGCGGAAGGGGGTCAGGAGCGGCGAGGTACGGGGCCGTACCACCCGGCTGGTGTCGATGTCAGGATCGCTGGTCCGGAAGAAGCCTGCGTACTGCTCGTCCCCGGCGAGGAACCCCTGGAACCACGGACTCTCGGCCGACATGTGGTTGATCACGGCATCGAACATGACCGTTCGCTTCGACGTGATCCGCTCGACGTCGTCCCATGTTCCGTAGCGGGTGTCGACCTCCTCGTAGTCGATGACAGCGAACCCGCCGTCCGAACTCCACGGAGCAAACGGCAGCAGGTGCACGCCGTCCACGATCTCGGCCAGCTCGTTCTCGATGAACTGGTCGAGCGCTTCGAGGGGAGCGGCACCGTTGTCCGGAAAGTGGTCGGCGTAGGAGATGAGCCACACCGATGATTCCGACCAACTCGGTCGAGCCGGTGCCGCGTCCTCTGCTCCCTGCAGGTTCGGCCGATGCTGATCGATCAGCCGCTCGACGTCGTCGGCCACACCGGCCGCGACATCACTGCCGTAGACGGCAGTGAGGAGGTCGCGTCGGTGATGTGCGCCGTGTGTCGTGGCCGACAGGGGTCAGCCCTTCACGGAACCGGCCAGGATGCCCCTGACGAAGAACCGCTGGAGGCTGAAGAACACCACGAGGGGAACGAACGCCTGCACGAACGCGGCCGAGGCCAGGAGGTGTTCGTTTCGACCGAAGTCGCCTGCGAGGTTGGCGATGCGGATCGTCGTGGGGAAGGCCTCCTGGCTGGAGGAGAGCATGACCACGGCGATCAGATAGTCGTTCCAGGTCCAGAGGAACTGGAAGATCGCGAACGCGGCAAGCACGGGAACCGACAGCGGCAGCACGAGACGCCAGAAGATCGTGAAGTGATCGGCGCCGTCGATGCGGGCACTCTCGAACAGATCCTTCGGGAGTCCGCTGATGTAGTTGTGCAACAAGAAGATGGCGAACGGCATTGCGAACCCGGTGTGGGTCAACCAGACCGCCGTGCTGGTTCCGGCCAGATCGAAGTCGGGGAAGATCGTGATCGTCTTGTCGAGGAACGGCAGCGTGAGATGGGCGCCGCCGATGTAGAGCTTCAGCAAGGGGATCAGTGCAACCTGGAGGGGGATCGCGAGCAGCGAGACCACGACGATGAAGATCTTCTCCCGCCCCTTGAACTCGATCCAGGCGAACCCGTACGCCGCGAACGCAGCGACAGCGATCGGGATGATCGTGGCCGGAATGGCGATGGCGAAGCTGTTGAGCAGCGAGTCGCTGAGTTTGGCGGTCGAGCTGGCCGAGAACACGTCGGCGTAGTTGTCGAACGTGAGGTTCTCGAGGTTGATGATGCTCTGTTCCGATGCCGGCAACTCCTGGTTGCCGGCAGTGAGGAACTGCCAGAAGCCGAGTCCGCGCTGTCCTGACTTGGGCCGGAAGGAGTTCACGAACAGTCCGAAAGTCGGAATGACCCAGATGACCACGATGACCCACAGCGGCAGGGCTCGGAGGAACCCGTAGATGCGAGACGTCAGACTGCCGTCGCCTGGGGTGCCATTGCCGCCGGAGGCACTGCCGAGGACTTCGTTCTTCGTTGTGACGGCCATCAGACTGCGGCCTCCTTCTGCATGCGGCGAATGTTCATGACCATGACGGGCAGAACCGAGAGGAACAGGAGAATGGCGAGGGCTGCTCCCGTTCCGGTTCGGCTGAACTGGAAGGACTGACTGATCATTCGGTTGGCCAACACATCGGTGTCGAAGTTGCCGCCCGTCATGACCTTGACGATGTCGTAGACCTTCGTGACTCTGACGATGATGGTCGTGACCACCACCCCGATGGTCGGAGCGATCTGGGGGATCGTGATACGCCAGAACACCTGTGTGTCGTCTGCTCCGTCGATCTTGGCCGCCTCGATGAACTCGGAGGGTACTGCCTTGATCGCGGCCGAGAGGATGACCATGGCAAAGCCGGTCTCGATCCAGAGGAGGACCACCATGAGCCAGAAGTTGTTGAACGGGCCTGTCTCGAGGAAGGTGATCGGGTTGGGAAGCACTTCGCCGGTGGCGACACCTTCGGCGTTGGTGACGATGGTGTAGCCACCGATGCCTTCAGCCGCGGTGCGGAAGGCGAGGTAGATCGGTATGAGAGCGGCAAGGCCCCACCCGACAACACCGGCCTCACGATGGACCGGGGCGGACTTGATGGCCCGCCAGACGAAGAAGGCGGCAAGGGCGACGAAAATGGCAACGAACAGCCACTTGGCCGGGAAGTTGAACAACTCGAAGTCGAAGATGCCGACGCCGAGATTCGTGAACCGTTCGGGATCGTAGTCCGCCACGTCACCTCCCTTCGGAGCGGCACCGGCGGTCTTCGAGCCGAGCCAGGCCCACATCGAGTTGAGGACGCCGGTCTGTGGTTTGTTGAGGTTCTGACTGCGATACATGAAGCGCCAGATGATGCTGGCGCCGACGAACGAGATCGCCATTGGCATGAAGATGAGGCTCTTGGCGATCCTCTCGCCCTTCGCTCCATCAGACCAGGCGGCAACGGCAAGGCCCATTCCGGTGGCGAAGAGGGTGACGGTGAACACCCACCAGATGTTGTTGAAGATCGTGCCCCGCAGGACCGAGAAGATGCCGAATGCGAGGAGCACCAGGCCGGCGGTCGAGATGAATCCGGTCTGCGGCGACCAGTCGCGAACACGTCCGGTTCGTTTGCCCTCCGCCATGGCCAGAGCAATGCCGAGTAGGAGAAGCGGGAGCCCGAAATAGAAGAGCCGACTGGTGAAGAGATCGGCCCAGTTGCCGACTTCGAAGTTGTCGGTGTTCCAGTCGCCGTTGAGTCTGATGACACCGGAGTAGTTGTCGGCGCCGACGAAACCCTCGCCGTCATCGTTCCGGAAGGAGAGGATGGCCGTGATGATCGCCGGAAGGACGAGCGTGGCGGTGATGAACAACAACGCCGGCGTCATGAAGATCCAGGCCCGCGACTTCTGATCCATGACGGTGCGGGCGTTGGCGTCTGGGTGCCGGGTCGAGCCCAAGGCGAACCCCATGAGCGCAGCCGGAACGAGAGCCGAGATCAACGTCTCGGCCAGGGGGCCACCGCCGAGATTGGCTGCCCCGAAGCTGCCGAGAATCCACCCGATGGCGACGAACACGGCGAGGGTCGGCAACAACGCCTTGTTGCGAAGTGTCGCCCACGCTGCGCCGAGAACTCCGAACCCGACCGGCCAACCGATCAAGGGGCCGGTCTGGAGCCGCGGCATGTATGCGGTTTTGAGGGTGAACCCGATGATCAAGCCGACGATGACCCCGGCGCTGACGCCGATGATCATGCGCTGCTTCTGATCGGTGGCCCTCGACAAGCGCGTAGCCGATCGCGCCGCCGATCAATGTGCCGGGGACGGCCCACCACAGCAGTGCCACGATGTTGCCGAGGACCACCGTGGGCTCGCGTTCGTTGCCCCACGTGAATGCATCACGGGCCGACTCCATGCCGCCGGCATGGGTGATCAGCTGATTGCCGTGCATGATCGAGAAGAAGATGAAGCCGACGAGCCCGCCGGCCAGGATCGAGAACCGCGTCCAGTTCTTGGTCGTCTGATCGAAGATCAGATTGAGTCCGACCCACAGTGCAGTGAACGCTCCGACTGCAATCACCACACTGAGCACAGTCACGAACAGCTTCGTCATGGTTCCCCTTCGTCGATCCTTCGGCCGGGGGAGTATTCCACGCGATCGCCGCGAGGGACAGTACAAACGCACATTGGGCGTGACAAGGGCTCTTTCAGACACCTAAAACGCGAACAGGCGCCGGCCGGAGCCGACGCCTGCTCGCTTCTCGATTCGCGTGTGCGAAACCGATTCGTGGTCACTCAGCCGCCGCAGCGGAGAGCGTCACGGATCAGCTGGGCCAGGACGCCTCGATCTTGTCTGCTGCTTCCTGCGCATCCTGCTCACCGTTGACAGCGGAGGTGCCCTCGGTCCAGAACGTGCCTGCACCGACGTCGCCGGGCATGAGATCTGACGCATCGAAGCGCACGACATCTGCGCCGGTGAGGCTGGTGATCATGCTCTGCTCGAGCGGGGCGTAGCTCTCGAGCTCGATGCCGTTGATGGCGGTGAGGAAGCCGGAGAGGTCGCCACCGTTCAGCTCGCGCTGGGCGACCTGACGAGCGTTGGCGTACTCAGGGGTGCCCATGAAGTTCATCACGGCCCACACCTCGGGAGCATCGCGGAAGGCGGCGGCAAGGGTGCCGGCGCCGAGCACGGGTGCGCCCTCGTTCGACGGGAAGTAGAACACGTCGACGGCATCTTCGGAACCATCGGCGAAGGCGGTGCCTTCATCGAACTGGTTCGAGAAGAACGAAGCCTGACGGTGCATCATGCAGTCGCCGGCGACCAGGGGTGCACCGTTGGCCTGGAAGGCGGTGGAAGCGATGGTGCCGCCGGAGGCGAAGACCATGTCCGGGGTGTTCCAGAGGTCGAGCACGGCCTGCATCTGGGCAACGACACGCTCGTCGTTGAACGGAATCTCGTGGTTGACCCACTGGTCGTAGACATCCGCACCTTCGAAGCGCAGCATCATTTCCTCGACCCAGTCGGTGAACGGCCAACCGGTGGCCTGGCCGGATTCGATACCGACACACAACGGGGTGTCGCCATTGGCGATCATCTCGCCGGTGAGGGCGACGAAGGCGTCGAACGTGGTCGGGATCTCGTAGCCCTTCTCAGCGAAGAGGGCCGGCTTGTACCAGACGAGCGACTTGATGTCGGTCTTGACCGGAACACCGACCTGGGTGCCATCGACGTTGCCGAAGATGGTCCATGCGTCGCTCCAGTTGGTTGCGACGGTGGCAGCAACATCATCGGGAAGAGCCTGGAGAATGCCATCGCGATAGAAGTCGGCGAGCTTGCCGGGCTGAGGGAAGACCGAGATGTCCGGCGGGGCGCCGGCGTCGACCTGGATGTTGACTTCGGACTCCCAATCGGCGGAGCCGGTGTAGGTGATCGTGATGCCGTGCTGGGCACCGAATTCGTCCATGACGGCCTGGATGGCTCCGGCCTCTGGCTCGGAGCGCTCGGGACCGGTGATGGTCACTGCGGTGCCGGAGAGGTCGACTTCTTCCATCGCCTCGGTGGTGTCGGAGGTGTCATCTGCCTCGGTCGTGTCGGACGTGTCGTCCTCCATGGCCTCGGTGGTGTCGGTGTCTCCGGCTGTTTCTGCGTCATCATCCCCGCTACACGCTGCTGCCACCATTGAGAAGGCGAACAGGAGTGCAAGCAGAGTCTTCCATTGCGAAAGTCGCATTGGTAACCCTTTCCATCTTTGTTTGAGCCCGACGTCGTCGAGCGTTCTCCCCGACATCGAGAACCAGGCAATCCGGCGCTCGATGTAAGCGCTTACAGTCGTAAGCCGGGATGACGATAGCTGGGTCCGATCCAATCCGCGTGTCAGGTGACGAAACCGTGTCGGTCGAGCGACGACACCCCGTCAGGGCGGGTGTGTCGTGCCGCCATCATCCGGCTCGTCGTTGGCCTGGCCGTTTTCGGGATGTGAGCGTTCCCCCTGGCGGGATCGTGCCCACCTGGTGGTCTCGTCCCTGGCTTCGACCTCGGCCGGGATGGCTCGATAGCTCTTGTTCCAGGAGCGGGTGCGGACGAAGGATCGCAAGAACGCACCGATGTAACGGGTGCTGAATCGCCAGATGCCCGCCTCGTCCCACTGGCGAACGTGGGTCAGCTCGTGGGCGATCAGTGCACTGGTCCCGTCATCGGAGACGTCTTCGGCGAGGAACACGTGGTGGCGCAGCGTGATGCCGACATATCGTCCCGGAAGCGCCGGGATCTCGTGGAGCCTCACCCGTTCGGCGAGAGGGCGGGGCAGGTGGCGGTAGCTCGCCAGCTCAGCGTTGTTCAGTGGGCGACCGGGCACGTCGACGACGCTAGCCCGCCCGCCGGGAGCGCTCGTTTCGGGCGTGGGGTGCGTACCCTCGCGTCGTGGTCGATCGAGCGACGTCAGAAGCCAACGATTCAGGTCCGAGAGTGCTGTCTCGTCTCGTGTTCGCGGCGGCGGCTGCAGGGGCCGTGGCCGGCGGCGGACTGCTCGTGAGCAGGCTCTCGCGAGGACCGGTTGCCGGCGGGCGAATGTCGGTTCGCAACCTGCGGCTGGCCAGGTTGGGAGCCAGGAGCGGCGGCCGCTGGGCCGTCCACCGGGCCCGCCGGACCTTCGCCTCGGCCGAGCGGGCGAGCGAGCTCGACACCGAGTTCGAGCTGAAGACCGCGGCCGACGTCGCGGCCGAACTCGGGAACATGAAGGGTGCCATGATGAAGATCGGCCAGATGGCCAGCTACATCGACACCGGCCTTCCCGATCATGTACGCGACACGCTGGCCTCGCTCCAGAGCAACGCTCCACCGATGTCGAGCGAATTGGCGGCCGAACAGGTCGAGTCCGAGCTCGGGGCACATCCCGATCAGCTCTTCGCCGAGTGGGATCCGGTACCGATTGCGTCTGCCTCGATCGGTCAGGTCCATCGTGCGATCACCTTCGATGACCGAGCCGTTGCCGTGAAGGTGCAGTATCCGGGTGTGGCGGAGGCGGTTGCCGCCGACCTCGGCAACGCCGACTGGCTGTTCGCCATGTTGGCGTCGCTCTTCCCCGGCCTCGAGCCGGGCCCGGTCGTTGCCGAGTTGAAGGAACGGCTCACCGAGGAGCTCGACTACGTGGCCGAGGCGAGGAATCAGCGCTACTACGCCGAGTTCTTCGACCGCCATCCGTTCATCCATGTGCCGCACGTCGTCGACCAGTACTCGACCGGCCGAGTTCTCACCACCGAGCTGGCCACCGGCGCGACCTTCGCCGAGGTCGTCACCTGGAGCCAGGAGGAACGCGATCTGGCGGCGGAGACGCTGTTCCGGTTCTCGTTCGGTTCGATCTACCGGCTCCACGCGTTCAACGGTGATCCGCATCCGGGCAACTATCTGTTCGAGAAGGGTGGTCGGGTCACCTTCCTCGACTTCGGACTGGTCAAGCGATTCAATCCCGGCGAGACGAAGCTGTTCGAGGACCTGATTCAGTCGATGGTGATCGACCGCGACGGCCCCGCCTTTCGGGCCATCGTCGAGGACGCCGGGTTGCTGAGTGCCGACGCTCCGTTCACCGATGAGCAGGTCGAGGAGTACTTCCAGTTCTTCTACCGATACGTGATGGAGGACGGACTCGTCACCATCGATCACGCGTACGCATCCCAGGGGGTCTCACAGCTCTTCGATTCGAGCTCGGAACACGGAGAACTGATGCGTACGTTGAATGTGCCTCCGTCGTTCGTGGTGCTCCAACGCATCACCCTCGGGTTGATGGGCCTTTTCGCTCGGCTCGAGGCCACCGCGAACTGGCGCCGGATTGCAGAAGAACTGTGGCCGTTCGTGTCGGCTCCTCCGTCGACACCGACCGGGGAAGCGATCGAGGCATGGCGACAACGACGGGGTCAGTCGCGTTACGGCCTCTGAGACGACGTCGCTGGACGACCTGTTGGCCGACTCGGAGCAGAGCAGTGTCCCTCGGGGCAGCTGTCCGGCCATGGACCGCTGGAGCCGAGGTGGAGGCGCGGGCCCTCGTTGATCTGCTCGTCGAGCAGTTCTCGGATCATCGACACGAACCGAGGGTGGGTGCCCACTGTGCCGGCCCGAGTCATGCGGACACCCGCGGCTGCGGCCGCGTCGGCTGCTTGGGTGTCGAGGTCGAACAGCACCTCCATGTGATCCGAGACGAATCCGAGTGGCACGACCACCACGTCATCGACCGAGCGCTGGTGGAGTTCGGTGAGGTGGTCGACGATGTCCGGTTCGAGCCACGGCACCTGTGGGGGGCCGCTGCGGCTCTGGAACACGAGATCCCACGGGTCGTCGACACCGGCGAGGTCGCAGACGATGGCGGCGGCCTCTCGCAGCTGCGCCTCGTAGTCGCACGAGGCGGACATCGACAGCGGGATCGAGTGCGCCGTGAACACCACACGGGGTGGACCGGCGTCGGCGTGCACGGTCCGGTGCTCCTCGATTGCAGCCCGTAGACGTTCTGCGGCAGGCTCGCAGAAGCCGGGGTGGTTGTAGAAGAGTCGAAGCTTCTGCAGCGCGATGTCACCGTCGGTCACGAGTGCGGCGGCAGCGTCGAGATTCTCCCGGTATTGCCTGCACCCGGAATAGGAACCGAAGGCGGACGTCACGAACACGAACGCCTTCGTGACACCGTCGGCCACCATCTCTGCCACGGTCTCGTCGAGGTACGGAGCCCAGTTTCGGTTTCCCCAGTACACAGGCAGGTCCATGCCGTGATCGGCGAACTCGTGCTCGATGGCCGTCTTCAGCGCCCGGTTCTGGGCGTTGATCGGCGAGACGCCGTCGAAGATCTCGTATTGCCTGGCCACCTCGGCCAAGCGCTCGTCGGGGACGTTGCGGCCCCTGACCACGTTGCGCAGGAAAGGGATGACGTCGTCGGGACCCTCGGGTCCCCCGAACGACAGCAAGAGAAAGGCGGTCGTCATGGAGAAAGTGTGCCGTGAGGGCCGAGATTCAGGAAGCGACCAGCGCGCGGTCGATGTCCGGCAAATCCCGATCGTCTGGAACCTGGCGTGCGTTGTCCCGAGCCTGGATCACCGAGCGCCGACTGGGCGAGCGGGGAGCGTGTCCGGCTGCTGCGCGCTCCTCGTCGTTCTCTGCGCCCCAGAAGCCGTGCTCCCGGTTGAGTCTCGCCGTACGCCGGCACGGCAGCATCACAGGGCAGGAGAGGCAGTAGGTCTTGGCCAGAGCCTCTCGCTCGACTCGACGCTCCGGACGCTCGGCCGCGGGTCCGAAGAACACCTCGGTGAGGCCCTTGCACACCGCTTCGTCCTGCCAGCTGAGATCGGTTTCGGGGTGGGCGGTGAACTCGGTGTCCATGGTCGATCCTTGGTGCGGGTGGGTCTTTTAGTGCTAAAGACAGTTTTAGCACTAAGACGCGGTCGAAGGCAAGCGAAAGTATCCACGTGTGGGGAAGGTCACAGTGTTCAGTTCGCCGGCACCGGGTGGGTGTGGCCTGACTCACGCGGTCCGGCGGGCGGCTGCGGCGTCGGCGATCATCCGGGCCGCGGTTCGAGGATCGGCATGCCAGAGATCGGCCCCGAGTGATGCGGCCAAGTCCTGCGAGGTGACGGCACCACCACCGACGGCGATCGGCGTCTGCCCGGGGCCCCGTTGCCGAATGGCGTCGACGGTGTTCCTGGCATCGTCATCGTGTCCCGGGCCGGTGACCGAGATCGCCACGACCGCGTCTGGATGGCGATCCACGGCTTCGAGGAACGCGTCGATGTCCGGCGACCCGCCGAGGTCGATGACGGCGACGCCGAAGGAACGAAGGACGTCTGCGAACATGGCTGAGGGAATCGAGTGGACGTCACCGGGGCACGCACCCACGACCACGGTGCCCCGACGCCGGCCGGGATTCGTCAGGTGACTGCCGAGGCGGGCGATCAGGCGAGTTGCCACCGCTGACGCCTTGTGTTCGTCTGCGATCGACAGCTCACCCTGCTCCCATCGTCGTCCGATCGAGATCAGGGCAGGGGTCAGGAGATCGAAGTGGAGGTCGATCGGGTCGCCCGATTCGGCAACGGCTTCCTCGATGATCTTCCACGCTGCAGCCTCATCGCCGGCGACCAGTCTGTCCTCGAGGACATCTCGCTTCTGCTCGGTCGATCGAACCACGGACGGGGAGTCGCTGGTGCTCGTTTGGTCGCTGTTGCCCTGGGCGTCCCGGAACGCCTCGAGGTCCTCGGCTGCGATCATCCAGGATCCTCGGCGCTTCTCGGCGTAGAGGAGGCCGAGCTTCACGTATCGGTACGCGGTCATGTAGTGGACGCCGAGCTCGTCGGCGGCTTGTTGGAGCGTGACGTCACCCGATGGCACGAGGGCACCGTACGAGATCCCGTCGAACGATGGAGAACCACGGGCCGATGTCGGCCAATGCGGTCATTCCGTGGCACCATCCATCACATGCGGGTCGCCACGTGGAACATCTGGTGGAAGTTCGGTCCGTGGGAAGCGCGCCAGGCCCCGATCCTCGATGAATTGGCCGACGTCCGGGCTGACGTCTGTTGCCTGCAGGAGGTCTACGCCGACGACGGCGTCGACCAGGCGGTGGCGATCGGTGCGAATCTCGCCATGCACGTGGCGAGAACGACAGGCGACGATGGAGCGGCGCATCGATTCGGCAACGCAGTGCTGAGTCGCTGGCCCATCCTCGAGAGCCACACCACGATTCTTCCCGGAGACGACGGCGAGCCGAGTCACCGGTCTGCGCTCTTCTGTCGCATCGACGGTTCCCGATGCCGTCGCCCCGTGGTGGGTCGTGTGCACCCACCTCGAGTGGCGGTACTCGCAGAGCCGTCTGCGAACTCGTCAGCTCGGGACCATCGTCGAGGAGATCGAACGGCTCCGAAGCCGGGAGCCCGACACGATCGTGGTGCTGGCCGGGGACTTCAATGCTGTTGCCGACAGCGACGAGATCCGTCGCCTCACCGGGACTCGCCGAGCCGTACGGTGACTCGGTGGTCTTCACCGATGCATGGACTGCAGTCGGCGATGGCGACGGCCACACGTGGACCAGGGACAACCCCCACACGGCCACTGCGCAGTGGCCACGTCGTCGACTCGATGCCGTGTTCGTGGCGTGGCCTCGACCGAAACCCACGGCCAACCCGTTGTCGGCGGAGCTCTTCGGCACCACGGCGCGCCCGGTCGTGCCGTCCGACCACTTCGGGGTCGTGGTCGAGCTCGACCGACGAACGGCAGCCGACCTGGCGGTCGAGTCGTGACCGACGCTCCTCCGCCGACCGGCCCGCCGACCTCGGGGCCGCCCCCCACAGGGCCGCCCGCAGGGCCGCCGACCTCTGGGCCGCCCCCGCCGACCGGCCGGCCCACGACCCCGGTCGCCCCGGCCACAGCAGGACAAACAGGCGCCTCGGTCGAAACAGCGGCGATGCGTCCGCTGCTCGACATGGGGGAGTGGTTGACCGACACCACCCGAAGCCTCGTCAGCGGGTTCGGTGAATTCTTCGCCGTTCTGACCGTCGTGAGCCTCGTGAGCACTGCTGTGGTCACTCCGCTGCTGTGGTTCGGCTCGCGGAGCGCGGTGCTGACACGTGACAACGGCGCCATCCGGTCGGTCGAAGGTCTCGAGACGAGCGAGGCGGTGATGGTTGGTATCGGCATCGCCGTGCTCGTGCTTGCGCAGCTGGTCATCTTCAGCGCGGCAACGGCGCACGTCGACCGGGTCAGACGACGCGAGCACCCTCGCTGGCGCGAGTCGCTCGTGGCCGGCCTGCGACGGGCGCCGCGGGTCATCGGTGTCGTGTTGCAGGTCGTCTTGTTGGCCTTCGTCGTCGGGCTCGTGCTCGGTCTGCTGGCCGCGCTCCTACCCGGCGCCGCCATCGTGGCCGGACCATTGTTGATCGTCGTCATCGCCATGCTGTGGGTGCGATGCGCGGTGGCCGCCACGCACGCAGTTCTGGCCCGACCCGGAAGCAGCGTCGTTGCCAGTCTCGCGTTCACCCGGGGCCGGACGTGGCCCGTGCTCGGACGACACGTCCTGCTGGTGACCATCGTTCTCGGGATCTTGCTCATCTCGTCGTTCGTCGCTGCTCCGTTCCAGAGTCTCGGTGGAGCCGAGGCCGGTGCCGGAGACGTCGTGCTGCGTGACATGGTCGGGTCGAGTGTCCCGGCGTTCGTCGCCGTGCAGTTCATCAACTCCCTCGCCTCCGGCTTCGCGGCCGCCGTCTGGGCGTCGGCGATGCTCGCTCTCTATCGAAGCGAGCCCTCGGGTCTCTGACTAGATTCGACGCCGTGAGCGGGATCGAGGTCGACGACGAACATCGCCGCGACCAACGTCACATCGACCACGCGTTCGGTTGCCTCGACGCCATGAGTCGTCGTGCCGCCGCCGTCCACGAGGCGGCGAAACGGGCCGCTGATCAGGAGAAGACCGTCGACGCCCGTATTGCCGCGTCGAAGATGGCCGCTCGCCGCGCCGCCATCGATGCCACCGGTGGGGCCTTGTGCTTCGGACGGATCGACGAGGACGGTCCACCTCGAACGCCGGGTGACGTGTGGTACGTAGGACGTCGACACGTCGAGGACAGCGAGGGGCGGCCGGTCGTGGTCGACTGGCGGGCTCCGGTCTCGGCCCCCTTCTACCGAGCCACGGCGGTCGACCCGTGCGGGCTCGAGCGGCGTCGCCGGTTCAACCTCGAGAAGGCGACGATCGTCGCCGTCTTCGACGAGGATCTGACCGACCCCGAGTCAGCTGCCGGTGGTCTGCCCGATCCCTTGCTCGCCGAGCTGGACCGGGGCCGGTCCGGGCAGATGCGCGACATCGTCGCCACCATCGCCGGAGAGCAGGACGAGGTGATCCGCTCCGGCATCGAGGAACTCCTGATCGTGCAGGGCGGCCCAGGCACCGGAAAGACCGCCGTCGGTCTCCATCGGGCCGCGTTCCTGCTCTTCGCTCATCGCGATCACTTCGCCGATCATCAGGTGCTGGTGGTCGGCCCGAATCCCGTGTTCCTCCGCTACATCGCCGAGGTCCTGCCATCCTTGGGTGAACGATCGGTCGTGCAGACGACGCTGACCGGGCTGCTTGCGGCCAAGTTTCGCGTGCGCGCCATCGACCGCCCGGAGGTTGCCGCGATGAAGGCCGATGCTCGGATGGCCGAGGTGGTGCGTCGTGCCATGGTGCGGAAGATTTCGGTTCCCGACGCCGGGCTCGAGCTTCGCTCCGGTGTCTCCGTCATCCGATTCGATGCCGCGGAAGTGGCCGACATGCAGGGGCGTGCCCTCGAGCGGAATCTTTCTCTGAACAGCGCACGCGACGTGTTTCGCACGATCGTTCTGCAGGAGGCCTGGCGCTCGTACGAGGGCCGAGTCGGTGCCGACCCCGGCCGGCAGCCGGGATTTGTTGCCGCCATACGGGCCGATCCTGCGTTCAAGAAGGACGTCGATCGCATGTGGCCAGCGTTCTCACCGGTGACGGTTGTCCGCGACATCCTCGGATCGCCGACGAAGCGGCGGGCGGCCGCCGACGGGCTGTTGACCGACGAGGAGCAGGAGCTTCTGCACCGCGCCGTCGCCAAGAAGGCGCGCGATGAGGCATGGACCGCGGCCGATCTTCCATTGCTCGACGAGGCCACCGCCATCGCCACCGGCGTTTCTGCCAGCTACGGGCACGTCGTCGTCGACGAGGCCCAGGATCACGGCGCCATGGCCCTCCGCATGCTCGGCCGGCGAGCTGAGCGGTTCTCCATGACCGTGCTCGGTGATCTGGCCCAGGCGACCATGCCGGGATCGACGAACGATTGGGCTGAGGCGGCACGCCATCTGTGTGGCGACGCAGACCGGGCAGTCGTTCGTGAGCTCACGGTCGGCTATCGCGTGCCGGCGGCCATCCTCGACGTGGCCAATGCGCTGCTGCCCCGGGCGGCACCAACGGTGACCCCGGCCCGCTCGATCCGCCCGGGCGGTGAGGCCCCGCGACGCCGCCTGGTCGACGACGTCGGGGAGATCCCGATCGTCGTTGGTGCAGCCATCGACGAGCTGGCGAACGAGGGGGACGGATCGGTCAGTGCCTCGATCGCCGTGATCGCCCCTGCGATGCACCACGCCCGCCTCGTTTCCGGTTTGTCGGACCACGAGATCGTCCGCTTCGACATCGCCTCGGTCGCTCACCTGCCGGGATCATCCGCGGTGGCCCTGCTCGAGCCCGATCAGGCCAAGGGTCTCGAGTTCGATGCGGTCATCGTGGTCGATCCGGACGCGATCGAGGCGGGCGAGTACGGACTGCGCCGGCTGTACGTCGCCATGACCCGCGCCGTGCAGTCGCTCACGATCGTCGAACTCGCCTAAAAGCCCCAACTGCCAGCGCCACACGTCGCTCTGGGTACGTGCTGGCAGTTGGAGTGCGTGGCAGTTGGAGGTGCGTGGCAGTTGGAGGTGCGTGGCAGTTGGAGGTGCGTGGCAGTTGGGGTTGTCGGTCAGACGTCGAGTTCGTCGCGGTCGATCAGTGTGGAGTTGGCGACGATGTAGTCGCGCCGGTGGCGACATCGCTGCCCATCAGGACCTCGAACAGCTTCGCCGCCTCGAGCGCATGCTCGGCGTCGGCCATCGTCATGCGCTTCAGGACACGAGTGGTGGGATCGAGCGTGGTGTCCTTGAGCTCGTTGACGTTCATCTCGCCGAGACCCTTGAACCGTTGCCAGCGTTGTCCGGTGAGAGGCCGAGCTCGGCGTGGAGCTCGGCTCGCTGTTCGTCTGTGTAGGCGTAGATCTGCTCGCCTTTGTGTTTGACCGCGAACAGCGGGGGCTGGGCGGCGAAGACCCTGCCCGCCTCGAGCAGCGGTCGCATGTAGTGGTAGATCAGCGTGAGCAGCAGGCAGCGGATGTGGCTGCCGTCGACGTCGGCGTCGCACAGGATGATGATGCGGCCGTAGCGGCAGTCGTCGAGGTCGAAGTCCTTGCCCGAGCCGGCCCCGATCGCGGTGATCAGGGCCTGGGCCTCGGCGTTGTCGAGCACCTGCTTCAGCGACGCCTTGCCGGCGTTGACGACCTTGCCCCGCAGCGGCAGGACCGCCATGGTCTCGGAGTCGCGCCCGCTTGGCCGGACCGGCCGCCGAGTCGCCCTCGACGATGAGGAGCTCGGCATCGGGACCGTGGACGCGGCAGTCGGCCAGCTTGTCGGGCATGCCGGTGGACGCCGAGGCTCGCCGCCTTGCGCTGTTCTCGAGCAGCTGCTTGACAGCGACCCGGTTCAGGATGGCGTGGGCGATCTTGTCGCGAACCGCGTTGACGTGGCTCTTCTTGCCGCCACCGTCGAACCAGTTCGCCAGACCGTCCCTGACGACCTCGTAGACGATGTTCTGGATGGCCGGGGTGCCCAGCTCCTGCTTGGTCTGACCCCGGAACTGCGGCTCGGGGAACGTGACCTTGACCGCGGCGACCAGGCCTTCCTGGACATCGTCCTCGGGGCGCCTTGTCGCTTGCCGTCCTTTGGCCAGCTTCGCCAGCTTCTTGGTGTCGGCCAGCAGGATGTCGTTGACGACCGGGTGAGGGCCCGCTCGAAGCCCGGCACGTGGGTGCCGCCCTCGATGGTGGGGATGGTGTTGACGAACGCTGACGATCGTGGTGTCGTAGCCCTTGACCCAGCGGCAGGGCGATGTCGACCGTGCACGGCCCGCTCGACCACGGTCATCTTGCCGTCGACCGGCACCTTCTCGTCGAAGGTGTCCGTTGCCGCGGATGGTGATGATCTCGGTGACGTTCTCGCCGATCGACAGGTAGTCGACGTAGTCGGCGAGGCCACCGGCGGCGACGAACTCCTCCGGCTCTCGCCCGGTGCCGCGGTCGTGTCGACCAGGCGTGACCGTGCAGGCCGGGGACCAGGAAGCAGACCTGGGCGACGTGGTCGCGGACCTCGGTCGTACTCGATGCCGGCCTCGGGATCGAAGATGTCGAGGTCGGGCCAGAACCGGACCCGGGTGCCGGTCGTTGCCGGGATCTTCTTGACCTTCGCCAGCTTCGAGCCGGGCCTTGAACGTGCCGCTCTTGCAGAAGTCGCCCGGCACCCGCTCGTTGAACACGAGCCGCCAGGTGGCAGCCGTCGCGGTCGACCTCGGCCACCAGCTTGGAGGCGAGCGCGTTGACCACCGAGGCGCCGACGCCGTGGAGCCCGCCCGAGGCGCCGTAGGCACCGCCGCCGAACTTGCCGCCGGCGTGCAGTTCGGTGAACACGACCTCGAGCGCGGTGCGGCCTGTCGTGCTTCTTGTCGATCGGGATGCCCCGACCGTTGTCGCTGACCTCGATCGAGCCGTCGCGGTGGAGGGTGACCTCGATCTTGGTGGCATGGCCGGCCGCGGCCTCGTCGACGCGCGTTGTCGATGAGCTCCCACACCAGGTGATGGAGCCCGTCGCTGCCGGTGCCGCCGATGTACATGCCCGGCCGCTTGCGGACCGCTTCGAGCCCTTCGAGGATCTGGATCGTCGGCGTCGTAGGCGTCTGATGCTTCTTGGCCATGCGGTTTCTTGGCCGCCTCACCAGCGGCCGGTGCCGATGGCGAGGATACGACGAGCCGTGGTGCTGGCCGGACGCATCCCGTGCGGGTGGGACTCGATGGCCACGGGGTCCGGGGTGTTGTCGGGCTTGGTCGGAGCGTCGTCCTGACCGACGATGGCCACGATCCGTTCCGGGTTCCCGACCCAGGCGAAGTCGAGGCGGTGCTCGTCCTTGAACTTGGTGAGCCGCACGCCACCGGTACCCCGGCCCTTGGCCGGGATCTCGTCCGCATCGGTCGACTTCGACGGTGCCGAGTGTCGGTGACCGTGATGATGACCGCACCGGCGACGGCGGGACCAGCGGCGATGACCTTGGCGTTGCCCTTCAGCTGCGATGCCGGCGACCCCCTGGCCCCGGCGCCCTGGACACTGATGTCTCGACCGGGGTGCGCAGCGCTCTGCGCATCGCTGGTGACGAACACGATGTCGACCGCCGGGTCGATCACGCGGGCGGCGACGACGACGGTCGCGGTCGGCGAGCTTGATGACGGGTCGGCCGTGGCTGACGTCGGCGAGCGCCGACCGCTCGACCCGTTTCGCGACACCGGCGGCGGTGACGACGAGGAGTGATCGCCGGCATCGGGTTCGGGGTCGGTGGCGGAGACGATGGTGAGGATCTGCTCGCCCCGTTCGGCGCGAAGATCTCGCTGACCTCCTCGCCCCGACTGCGACCGCCGACCTCGGCGAGATCGGCGGCTCGGCAACGGAGCAGGCCGCCCTCGGTCGGTGATGGCCAACACGTCGGATGCGAGCGATCCGACCGCGACGCTGTCGATGACGTCGTGGCGGCTCGGGGTGTAGGTGCGTGACGTACCCGAGGGGTTCGCGACCGATGACGCCGGAGGCGGCGAGGCTGATCAGACACGGCTCGTCGGCGATCGGTCAGATCGATCTCGGGAGCCGCTTCGCTGTAGGTCTCGATCTCGTCGGCGACGATGATGCGGGTGCGGCGCGGCGTGGCGTACTCGTCGACCAACTCGCCGAGCTCGCTGATCACGATCGTGCGTCTGCCGCTGCTCCGACCCGAGGATCTTCTCGAGGTCGTCGATGCTCGCTCTCGCAGCTCGACCCGTTCCTCGACGAGTTCGGTGTAGGCCAGCGCGGTCAGGCGACGCAGGCGGAGCTCGAGGATCGTCTCGGCCTGGATCTCGCTGAGGTCGAGCTGCTCCATCAGGCCGCTCGCGGGCCGTCGCCGAGTCGGCGGCGTGCGGATGATCGCCGACGACCACGTCGATGTTGTCGAGGGCGATGAGTAGACCCTCGACGATGTGGAGCCGTTCCTCGGCGCTGCCGCAGCCGGTACTCGGATCGCTTCACGACCATGTCGAGCCGATGCTCGATGTAGTGCTGGCAGAGGTCGTAGAGCCCGAGGGTGGTGGGCACGCCGTCGACCAGGACGACGTTGTTGATGCCGAAGGTCTCCTCGAGCGGGGTCAGTCGGTAGAGCTTCTGCAGCAGGACGTTCGGGTTGACCCCGGTCTTGCACTCGATCACGAGTCGCAGGCCGGACGTGCGGTCGCTGAGGTTCTTGACGTCGGAGATGCCGGTGATCTTGCCGTTGTTGACCAGTTCCTTGATCTTGGCCACGATTCGCTCGACTCCGACCATGTAGGGCAGTTCGGTGACGACGATGCCCTTACGCGCTCGTGTGATGTCGACGATCTCGGCCGAGGCCCGAAGCCGGACCGAACCGCGACCGGTCTCGTAGGCATCCCGGATGCCGTCGTCGATCATGATGCCGCCGCTCGGGAAGTCGGGCCCCGGGACCACGGCCCGGAGCTCGTCGATGGTCGGCTTCGGCCGTCGCTGGCTCATGACGAGCTTGATGGCTTCGTAGATCTCGCCGAGGTTGTGCGGTGCCATGTTGGTGGCCATGCCGACGGCGATGCCGGTGGTGCCGTTGACCAGGAGGTTCGGGAGCAGCGCAGGGAGGTAGAGCGGTTCTTCGTTCTCGCCGTCGTAGGTGGGGCGGAACTCGACGGTGTCCTCGTCGATCTCGGCCAAGAGGTCCAGGGCGGCATCGGTGAGGCGGCACTCGGTGTAGCGGATGGCGGCCGGCGGATCGTCGAGGCTGCCGAAGTTGCCCTGCGGGTCGATGAGGGTGATCGATCGGGCGAAGTCCTGCCCGAGGCGGACGAGGGTGTCGTAGATCGCCTGTCGCCGTGCGGGTGGTACTTGCCCATGACGTCGCCGACGACGCCGGCGCACTTCCGGTGTGGTCGATCGGGAAACAGACCCATCTCCCGCATGGCGAACAGGATTCGCCGCTGCACCGGCTTGAGACCGTCGCGGACGTCGGGGATGGCACGGGAGGTGATGACCGACAGCGAGTAGGCGAGGAACGACTCGCCGATCTCCTCGGAGACGGGCACGTCGATCACTTCACGTGCAAAGGGCAGCAGCTCACCCTGGGATGCCATGTTGTCTCCTGTTCTCCCGCCGACCTCGTCGCTCTGAGGACCCGCCAACCCTATCGTCTCCGGGGGACCCCGAACGCTTGTTCGTCATCGGCCGAGACGAGGGATTCCTGATCGTCGGTGAGGAGGTCGAGTGCGAGGACCAGCTCGCCGATGTCGCTGGCCCCCACCGTGTCGCCGATCGCTCGTGCCTGCTCCCGATCGATGATGCCGGCCCCGCCGACGGCGATCGACAGATCGGGTCGGCTGGCGCGGATTGCCTGCACCGTCGTGTGCACCGCGTCGACGGCTTCGAACATGCTCGACGAGATCGCAACGGCGGCCAAGGGCATCGATGTGGATTCGATCACCTCGACGAAACTCTCGGGGGGAGTGTCAGCGCCGAGATCGGTGACCTCGTAACCGCCCCCGCGTAGGAGGTCGGCCATGATCGCGGTGGTGAGCGCATGGGTGTCGCCGCAGACGAGCCCGACGACCACGTGGGCCTTGGGAGCGGCCCGCAGTCGGAAGCGGGGGCCCAGCCTGGCCGCCAGGCGTGTGGCGACCACCGTCGCCTGATGCTCGTCGAAGACCGTGATGTCGCCCCGAGCCCAGCGATCACCGACGGATTGCATCGCGGGGATGAGCATCTGCAGGTGGATGTCGGCCGGCTCTGCTCCCGAGGTGAGAGCCTGGGACACCACCGACCAGGCCCCCGGTTCGTCTGCGGCGATCATGCGGTCCTCGAGCTGGAGCGCGGCCCGAGCCCGCGAACCGTCCCGAACGGCGGGGTCGGAACCGATCACCAGGCCGTCGAGATCGGCGACGTCGACGTACCACTGCCCGCCGCGCTTGGTCGCGGCGAGACGGCCGGTCCGAACGTACCGGTAGATGGTCATGTAGTGGAGGCCGAGTCGCTCCGCGGCGGCGCGCAAGCTGATCGACGATCCGGACATGCGGGTCATGGTTGCATACGCCGGGCGGACACGTGGCATCGGCCGGAGCCGATGGCTGGGTGGCTGCATCGGCCGGAGCTGGATGGCCGGAGTGGCTGGCATCGGCCGGAGCCGATGGCTGAGTGGCTGGATCGGCCGGAGCCGATGGCTCAGCGGCGGCGACGGCGACGCTGCGCGTCGATCTTGCGGGCGGCTTTCACGACGCCGACCAACCGTGACCCGAGATCGTTCGGGTCCGGGTTGGCATCGGTGTCGAGTTCAGGGGCGAGGGCTTCGAGGATCGCACTGACGCTGACCCCCTGCTCGGCGGCGAATCCATGCCATTGATCGTGCGCGTCGTCGCTGACGTACGCATGTAAGGCCTTTCGGCCTTTGTCCTGAGACATGAAGTCCCTCTCTCTGGTTGCTCTCTGATGCGGCGGTGCCGAGAAATCCGGCGCCATGTTTGTATCACGATCTGGCCTCAGTTGGGGCCAGAGCCACCAGTGAGCCGACCGAGCAATCTTCCCAGTGGACCGGGGGAGGTGACCGATGCCATCTTCTCGGCCTGACCAGGCGCGACTCGGGACACCGCCTCCGCCACCTGGCGAGCCGTCGGATTGACCAGGAACTCATCGCCCACCCGAACCGTCGGGACGGTCTCATTTCCGTTCGCGACCGACCGGACGAAGGCGGCCGCCTCCGGATCGTCCCAGATGTTGTGCTTCTCGAGGGGGATCTCGATGTCACGCAGGGCTCGATCGAGGCTCATGCAGAATGGGCACCCGGGTCGCCAGTAGACGTGAATGGCATCGAGATGATCGGTGAGCGCGGGCTCGGCCGCGGGTGAACTTGTCATGATGCGGTCAACCCCGGTGGGGGTCTGGTTCTTCCGGCGCCTCGTCAGCGGTTGCCGGAACGTCGTCGCTCCGGCGCGTCCGTCGGTCGCTCTCGGCCACGACGTCGTGGCGTTCGATGTACGCCGAGAAGAACCCGGTTGCGGTTGCCACCACAGGCAGTGCCATCAGTGCTCCCGCGGCCCCGAACAACGTGGTGCCTGCCAACACGGCCCCGATGGACACCGCCGGGTGGAGGTCGAGTGTCTGGGCCGTGATTCGCGGCTGCAACAGGTAGTTCTCGATCTGTTGATAGGCGACGACGGCAACGATCACCCAGATGGCCTTCGAGGGATCGTCGCCGACAGCGACGAGCGCCGGCAGCACGCCTGCCAGGTAGGTGCCGAGCGTGGGGATGAACTGTGAGATCACCCCGACCCAGAGGGCCAGGGCAACGGCGGACGGGAGGTCGAGGACGGCGAACACGATCCAGTGGAAGATCCCGGAGAGGACGGCGAGGACCATCCGGGACGAGATGTAGGCGCCGGTCTTGTCGGTGGCGAGATCGAGCATTCGCAACACCTCGTGCTGCCGGCTCGGCGGAAGGAGCGAGCAGATCAGCCGTCGGAACCGCGGCCCGTCTGCGGTGAGGTAGTAGGTGAAGAGCAGGATCGTCAGTGCCTGGAACAGGACCCCGGCGAGCGTCGTGCCGATCGACAAGAGGTAGCGCGAGGCGTCATTGGCGAATGAGGTGATCTGGCCGGTCTCGATCTGGTCGATCAGATCGCTCGGGTCGATCTCGGTGCCGAAGCGCTCGTTGGACCATGCCGTGCTGCTGCGGACGTACCCGGGGAGATCGGCGACGAGCTCGCTGAGCTGTGTGGCGATGAGCTGGCCCATCAGGGTGACGAAGACCCCGAACGCCACGAACACGCCGAGAAGGCTGACGAGTGTGGCTCGGCCACGTTTGACACCTCGATCCTCGAGGGCGCTGACCGCGGGTTCGAGGGCGAACGACAAGAAGACGGCGACGGCGATCTGGATCAACAGACTCCGGAGCTCCCTGGCAACGATCAGCAGCATCCACAGCCCGACGAGGATCGACCACCAGAAGATGATGGCTCGACGAACCCAGGGGGGCATCGAGGCTTCGGCCGCGTCCGCCGGGTCGTTCGGCCCGTGGTCGACGCCGGCGAGTTCGGTCACGGAGCGAACTCTAGCGATGGGGTCACAGCGATGGGGTCAGAGCGATGAGGGGCAGCGCGATGGGGTCACAGCGGTGAGGGGACCTTCGGCGGAGGTGGAACCAGCGGACTCACGCCCCAAGGGTTCGGCGCGACGAACAGATGCTCGATCTGGGCGGGAGTCAGCGTCCCGGTCGGCTGACCGTCGTGCGGGTCGTGCACCACCACGATCGAGCTGTCGGATCCGTCGATGGACTCTCGTGCCAGGAGCGCAGACACCGTCTCGGTCGACCATGCCCGGCGCACGACGTCGAGGGGGGTCATGACCTCGGCGACCGTGGTCCAGGACCGCTGGGACGGCGGGACGGCTTCGGCCGCCGAGAGGCTCACGTACCCGATCGGGTCGTGTGACCACCGGACCACCGGGCGAGCAACGTTCGACGGCCCGCCGACCTGGGTGAAGCTCTCGATGCCGACGTCGTCGTTGACCGAGGCGGGCCGGGACACCATCACGTCGTTCAGGGTGGTGCGGTCGAGTCGTTTCCGGATGACGGCCCCGATGATCTCGCGCCATGCCGCATGGGCGATGAACAGGCCCGTCAGCGCGGTGAGGGCGTAGACCCACGAGCCGATTCGATCGGTGAGGAAGAACAGCAGCGTGGACGATGCGACCACGATCGAGCCGACGACGAGCCCAGCCCGGGCGCTGAGGAGTCTGGCGTGTTCTGCATCGTTCGAGGTCCGCCAGATCATGGCCGTGAGGACCCGACCACCGTCGAGCGGTGCAATCGGGATCAGGTTCGTGACCCCGAGGAACGCATTCGTGATCGCCAGCCAGCTCGCGGCCGAGGCGGCAAGGCCCCACGTCGACCAACGATCGAGGCCGAGCGCGGCCCCGGCGAACGCCGCCGCCAGGAACAGCGACGCTGCGGGACCGGCGGCGGCGATGGCGAACTCGGCCCGTGGGGTCGGTGCCTGCCGTGCCAGCTTGGCGATGCCGCCGAGGACCCAAAGCGTGATCCCTTCGACGGCGACTCCGTGGTGCCTGGCCGCCGCCGCATGGCCGAGTTCGTGGCCGAGGATGGATCCGAAGAACAACAGCGTGATGCTGCAACTCGTGATCAGACGCGCCTCGAGGTCGGCGGAAGGCCACCAGCGCGGAAGCGCGCCGAAGGCGAGGCTGATCACGAGGTAGACGGCAACGGCGAGGATGCTCCAGTTCACGCCGATGGGGATGCCGGCGATCCGGCCCAGACGAATGGTGTCGCGCACGGAACCAGTCTGCCTCAGCTCGAGCGCCCGGCCGGTGTCAGCCGGGCTTCTTGAAGGAGACGAGTCCGCCACCGTCCAGTACGAGATGCTGGCCGGTCATCCAGCTGCCGGTTTCGGACGCGAGGAACAGTGCCGCGTTGGCGATGTCCCACACCTCGCCGAGTCGTTTGAGCGGGTAGGTCTCTGCCACCCGCTCACCGGCCTCGCCCTCCCACAGGAGTCTGGCGAAGTCGGTCTTGATCAAACCCGGGCAGATTGCGTTGACCCTGACCTGCGGGCCGAGCTCGGCACCCAGCTGTTGGGTCATGTGGATCATCGCCGACTTGGTGAGGTCGTAGACACCGAGCACCTCGCTCGTCATCAGTCCACCGACGGACGAGATGTTGATGACGACGCCACCGTGTTCCTGCATCCAGCCTCGCCACGCGGCCTGCGTGAGCAGGAGCGGACCGGTGAGGTTCACGGCGATGGTCTTGTCCCACCGTCCGAGATCGACGTCGATCATGGGGCCGGCGTACGGGTTGGTTGCGGCGTTGTTGACGAGGATGTCGATGGCGCCGAGCTGCTCGATGGTCCCATCGACGAGCGCCTGCGCCGTCTCGGGTTGTCCGGTGTTGCCGACCATCCAGAGGCAGCCGGGGTTGCCGGACGCTTCGTCGATTTCGGCCGCTGCGGCCTCGAGGGCTTCCGCCTTCCTCGCCGCGATCATCACCTTGGCACCGGCGGCGGCGAAGGTGATGGCGATCTGTTTGCCGATGCCACGCGATCCGCCGGTGACGAGGGCGACCTTGCCGGTCAAGTCCATCGGGGTCGGGCCGTTCTGGGACACTGTGTCGTTCTGCATGCGAGGAACGTAGTTGGATGGCTCGGCGGCGTCATCTCGACGCCGGTCGCCGGTCGGTCGGGTCAGCCCATCGACTTCGCCGATACGGTCCCGGTTGTGGAGGATCGGCGGTTCATCGAGATCGTGCTCGACGGGGTCGACTGCGCTGCGTGGGCTCGTGGACCGGTCGGCCGGACGGACACCGCGGTGGTGCTACTCCACGACCGAGCGATGAACGCCTGCGCCTGGGATCTCGTGATGCGGCGTATGCCGGCGGGTTTCGCGATCGTCGCCCCCGATCTTCGGGGAAGGGGCTCGGCGTGGCGCCTCCGGCCGTCGACCGGTGTCGACCACCACGTCGCCGATGTGTCGGTGATGCTCGATCAACTCGACGTCGACCACGCGCTCGTGGTCGGCCACGGTTTTGGTGCCGTCGTGGCCGATGCACTGCAACGCCAGATTCCCGATCGGGCGGTGCTGACCGTCGGCGTCGTCAGTGCCCACGGAACGAGTGCTCACGGAACGAGTGCTCACGGAACGAGTGCCCACGGAACGGAGGCTCTGGATCCGTTTGCCGCCGCCATCGGTCGAACCTTTCGGGATCGGCTCGAGCATGGCCTCGGCTGGCGGGCCAATCCGGCGTTGGCCGGCCTCGACGTCGAGCACGTGGACGGTTTCCTCGCCCACGGCATCAGCGGCATCGAGGACCGGTATCAGTGGCGGGTGGACCGGGCCTCCCTGGAGGCCGACGACGCCAGCGCGGCCCATCTCCGATCCGACGGGTTCGCGGCGCCGGCATCCTTCGCTCGGGCCATCGTCGTGGGATCGGGGTCGCTCCCGGATCCGGAAACCGCGACAGCCGATCGGGTCGGGCAGCTCGTGTGCCTCCCAGCAGCCGATCCGGCCACAGTGCTCCTCACATCCTCGGGGGCAGACGCCGTTGCCGCCGTTGCTGCGTCGTTGTTGGGAAGCAGCTGAGGTAGATCTCAGGTCGCGAGCATGACCATCACGACCAGCATCGCCGCGATGAAACCGACGAACAGCCATTCCATCCGACTTCTGGTCATGCGCTCGTTGCGAAGGTAGGTCTCGAGAACCTCGGATCGACCGGCAGCCTCCAGGAGCTCTTGTTCCATCTCGGTGAGCCGGTGCTGCCGGCCGGCATTCGCCCGCCTCGCCAGATCGAGCTGGTTTGCCAGTCGCTCCTGCTGGCGCCGAAGGTCATCGAAGGCCGTCTCGGTCTCGGTGAGCTGGCGTTCGAGGGCGATCCGATCGACGTCCGGCACGTCGTTGTCGTCGTTCTCGGTCGAGGCCGGGTTCTTGAGGCGGCTCCGGATCTTGCGCAGGTCGCTGACGGATCCGGGCTCGACCGGGGCCAGGATCCGTTCGATCGCGAGCAGGACGTGGTCGAGGTAGGCGGTGTCGTCCGGGAGGCTGAAGTGAGCCCAGAGGTTGCGGGCTTCGATGAGCTGTTCGACCAGTCGACGCAGATCGTTGTGGAAGGTCTTCGAGAAGACGGGGCTCCAGAAGCGGCGGAGAACCAGCAGCTGGAAGAGCGGATCGGTGGCGCCGTGTTCGGTGGGGCGCCCGAGCCGGTTGGCAGCCGCCTCGGTCCAGGAGATCTCGTGGGCGAAGTGCTCGTGCATCTTCTCGTCGATGAACGGGCCCATACCCAGCGCAAACACCTCGAAGGCCTCGGCCAACTGGCCGTGCCTGCTCACGCGGAGGTCGGGTCGTGGTGCACTCATCGTCGGGCGGCGTCGCTGCTTTCAGTCCGGGCGGTCACTTGGGGTATCGGCACCATCGCGTCGGGTCTGAGCAGGTGCGAGCGAAGTTCTGGCCCCACCTGGCCCGGCGACACGTCCCTCAGGCCCAACAAACCCTCAAGTTTGGTGCTCGGAGGCCGTTTTCCAGGACAATGAAGAAAACCCGTCTCGCGCTCCACCCGGGGCAAGTGCTCCTCGCGGGGCTGATCGGCACGGTTCTGTGGACGGCGGCGATGTCGACGCTCGTCGGAATCAGCGGCCGAGAGACGGTTCTCATCTCGAGCGCCGGACTCATCAGCGCCGCCGCCGGGACCTGTGGAGCGTTGCTCCAGGCCCATCGAGCACGGGCCGCTCGTGGCGTTCTCGAACGAGCCGAGCACGAGGCGAATCACGATTCGTTGACGAACCTCTTGAACCGCAACGCCCTGGTTCGCCAGCTCGACGAATCGATCATCTCCGGTCGTCAGAACGACACGGTCGTCGGTGTCCTGTTCCTCGATCTCGATCGTTTCAAGGTGATCAACGATTCGATGGGTCACGAGGCCGGTGACGAGCTCCTTCGCATCGTCGCCGAGCGCCTCCTCTCCACGGTCCGCAGCTCAGACCTCGTCGCTCGTTTCGGAGGCGACGAATTCCTCGTCGTGGTTCGTGGGTTGCTCAACCAGAAATCGGTGGTCGCCGTCGTCGAGCAGATCCTCCGCACGTTCGAACGGCCGGTGTCGCTGTTCGGCGGCGCCCAGGTGGTGTCGACCAGCATCGGCGTTGCCATCGCCAGACCGGGCGAGATGCGGCGGGCTGACGATCTGGTGCGCGATGCCGACGCCGCCATGTACAAGGCCAAGCGGAGTCGGTCCGGCTATGCGCTCTTCGACGATCAGCAACGGGCCGAGGCGGTCGATCGCCTCGACATCGAGCGTGACCTCGTGCGGGCGCTCGAGGAGAAGCAGCTCACCGTCTTCTTCCAGCCGCTCGTCGACGTCAGCACTCGACGGCTGTACGCCTTCGAGGCCCTCGTCAGATGGAACCACCCGACCCGCGGGCTCATCGGTCCGGATGCCTTCCTCGGCGTCGCAGAGGAAACCGGAATGATGGCCGACATCGGCGAGTACGTGCTTCGGGAGGCGACGGCGCAGGCGGCGGTGTGGAACCATCTCAATCCGAACGCCCGTGACGTGAAGATGAGCGTCAACATCGCCGAACAACAGCTGATCGACAAGAACTTCCCCGACACCGTGGCCGACGTGCTCATGTGGTCCGGTCTGCCGTCGGAGCAGCTCGTCCTCGAGATCACCGAGGACGTGATCGTCGACCACCTCGACGGATTGGGCGTCCTCAATCGGATTCGCGACCTCGGCGTCACCCTCGCCATCGACGACTTCGGTACCGGCCAGTCCTCGCTCAGCTACATCAAACAGTTCGACATGGTCTCGACGCTCAAGATCGACCAGGTCTTCGTACGCGAGATGAGCCACGGCGACTCCAACCGGGCCATCATCGAAGCGGTGGTGGCAATGGCCAAGGCTCTGGACCTTCGTGTTGTGGCCGAGGGTGTGGAGACGATCGAGCAGGTGAATCAGCTCCGGGACTTCGGCATCGACATCATGCAGGGCTATCTGTTCAACGCGCCGGTGGCGGCAAACGGCATCGATCCGGCGTCGTGGTTCGTCCCGGACACCCCACCGGAGACGAGTATGTCGACGCCCGGCCTCTCACCGCTCGACGTTTCGCGAGGCCTTGCCGCCGCGGCGGCGCCGAGTTCTTCGACGTTGCCGGTGGGATTGCGCCCTCGCCCGGCCCGTCGGGGATGAGCGTGAGCGCCGGCTGACCTGAGCGTCAGCGGCTGCTCGGTTCCTCGTCCGGAACGGGGGGCGAGACGAAGTCGATCAGTTCTTCCATGGCGCCGATGAGGCCGGGTTCGAGATCGGCGTAGCTCGTCACCCGCCGCAGCATCGTCTTCCACAGGACCGCCGGCGGTCCGTCGAAACCGAACGCAGAACAGATGCCGAGCTTCCAGTCCGTGCCTTTCGGGATGACCGGCCAGGCCGAGATCCCCAGCGTCGAAGGTCGGATTGCCTGCCAGACGTCGACGTAGGGGTGACCCGTGATCAAGACGTCTGAATGGCGAACAGCGGCGGCGATGTGGGTCTCCTTCGTACCGTCGATCAGGTGATCGAGCAGGATGCCCAGGCGGCGCTGAGGATTCGGTGCGAACGCATCGACGACTGCGGCGAGATCGTCGGCCCCGTGCAGCGGCTCGACGACGATGCCCTCGAGTCGGAGGTCGTGACCCCACACCTTCTCGACCAGCTCGGCATCGTGGATGCCCTCGACCAGAATGCGGCTCGGCTGCGCGACCCGGGCCTTGGCCTCGACGGCGACGCTGCCAGACGCCGATCGCGTCGGTGAGGCCACGTTCGGCTTGGGTTTCGGCGGGACGAGGGTGACGCTGCTTCCCTTCACCGAGAAGGCGCCTCGCTCGTTCCTGAGTGTTTGTGTTCGAGCGTTCTGGTCGCGGATCGTGACCCAGTCCGGTGTGCAGCGCTGCACCGTGCCCACGTATCCCGTTGATCGGTGGCGAACGAGCAGGCCCTTCGGCGCCGGAAGGTCGGGCCACGCCGGTTTGCGGCGCCGAGGTTCGTTCATGTCGAGGTCGCTCAGAATCCCGCTCACCGTCGGAGGTTACTTCCTGCCGCGCACCTCGGTGATCGCACGCATGAACGCGTCGGCCATCAACTCGTGACCGATGTCGTTCGGATGGAACCGGTCGTCGGCGACCCGGTCGAACACCCCGGCGCCCGGCTCGCGCCACGGGTTGACGACGGCCACCTCGTGCTGGGTGGCAGCCTGTTTGATCGCCCGGTTGGTCAAGGCCACCCGGCTCGAACTGCCGGCGATGGTGGCGAACACGGTCGGACGGGGGAGACGTGAGGCCAGTTCGTCGACCTGTGCCCGCAGCTCGACGACGTTGACCCGGTCCCACATGACGTCGTTCGTCCCGACGCAGGCCGTGGTCAGGGCGGGGACTCGCCCGTCGGCCATCAGCTGCTCGACGACGGGTAGGTGGACCTCGATCGCGTCGTTCATTCGAGCCCCGGCCATGGCCAGGTTGATGACCCGCCATGTCGGGTCGTCGGCCCGCAGCCTGGCCAGGGTGCGCCCGACCCATCCGAGTGATGGCTCCGAGGCTCCGATACCCAGACAGGTCGAGTCGCCGACGGACACCCAGAGCGGGCCATCCGACACCAGCGCCTGCTGATTCTGTTCCGACCACCATTCGGTGTACGGCGCGATCTGTTTGTTCACTCGACGGACACCGGGGATGACGAAGCCGACCGCGCGGAGGCCGCGCCCGGACCGCTTGACGACGAGGGGAGGGACGGTGTCCACGGCGAGAGTGTGCCGTGTGGCGGGCCTAGCCTTGCGTCGGTGATCCTGTTCGATGCCCTGGCCGTTGGTGTGTCCCGTCCCGACCGGCCGCTCTTCACCGACATCTCGTTGACCATGAGTACCGGGGATCGCCTCGGCATCGTCGGTATCAACGGCACCGGCAAGTCGACGTTGCTTCGGGTCCTCGCAGGGCGCCAGGAAGTCGAGACCGGTGAGCTTCGGCCCGGGAGCGGTGTTCGCATTGCCATGCTCGACCAGGATGCGCCGCTTCCCGCCGGCACCGTTCGCGATGCAGTGACCGGTGCCGGATGGTCTGACGTCGTCGCCGAGACCTGGGAGGCCGAGTCGGTGCTGTCGAAGCTCGGCATGGGCGACTTCCTCGACCGCGACACCTCGTCGCTCTCCGGCGGCGAGGGCAAACGCGTCAGCCTCGCCCGGGCACTGGTCGAGCCGGCCGACCTGCTGATCCTGGACGAGCCGACGAACCACCTCGACGTCGACGGCATTCTCTGGCTCGAGGATCGCCTTGCCGATTTCCGCGGTGGCCTCCTGTTGATCACGCACGATCGTTACGTGCTCGACCGTCTCGTGAACCGGATGCTGGAACTCGATCGGGGAACCGGATTCCTCCACGAGGGCAGCTATGCCGACTACCTGGAAGCTCAGGCCGACCGGGAGACAAAGGCGGATGAGGCCGAGTCGGTTCGAAAGAATCTGGCTCGATCGGAGTTGGCATGGCTCCGGCGAGGGGCCAAGGCCCGCACGTCGAAACCCAAGTATCGGGTCGAAGCGGCGAAGGCGCTCGTCGCCGAGAAACGTCAGGGTGCGGCGCGGCCGTCGCAGCTCCACTTGGAGTTCGAGACCCCTCGCCTCGGCGACATCGTGGTCGAACTCGAGGGGGTGAGTGCGGAGACCCCCGACGGACGGACGCTGTTCTCCGACGTGAATCTGAGTCTCGATCGGCGAGAACGGCTCGGGATCGTGGGGCCCAACGGTTCTGGCAAGACCACACTGATGGACCTCATCGCCAAACGGACAGAACCCCGAGTGGGCACGGTGCGCTGGGGTACGACCGTCGAGCTCGTCTACTACGACCAGCACGGCACCGAGCTGGACCCGTCGGCTCGCGTCCGGGAAGTGGTTGCCGGGCCGAATCGGTCGCCGGACTGGACCGACGCCAGGCTCCTCGAGGCGTTCTGGTTCGACTCAGACGCCCAATGGGCGGAAGTGAGCACGCTGTCCGGAGGGGAGCGGCGCCGGCTCCAGCTGATGCAGGTCTTGGCGGCCAAGCCGAATGTGCTCCTGTTGGACGAGCCGACCAACGATCTGGATCTCGAGACCCTGCGATCACTCGAGGACTTTCTCGAGGACTGGCCCGGGGCGGTCGTGGTGGTCAGTCACGACCGGGCCTTCATGCGCAGGGTCGTGGCCGATGCGCTCGTCATCGACGGCGAGGGGGCCGTGGTGCGCTGGCCGGGCGGCTTCGATGCGTGGGACGAGCATCGGCGATCCACCCGATCTGCAAGTTCTTCCGGCGGCACGTCACAGGGCAAACGACAGAAGAAGGGTGACACGCGAGCACAGGCGGGAACTCGCACCCCGAACGCTCTGAGCAATGCGATCCGTCAGGCCGAGAAATCGGTCGCCAAACTCGAGAAGCGGAAAGCGTCTCTGCTGGCCGAGCTCGAAGTCGCCATCGGCGACCACGAAGCGCTGACCCGGCTTGGCGCCGACCTGGCAACCATCGACACGGAGATGGCTGCGGTCGAAGGCGAATGGCTGGAACTCTCGGAAGAACTCGAGGCCCTCCAGGACTGAGAGGCACCGGTCGGCTGAAACGTGGCAGGATCCGGCGATGGATGCTGCAACCCCTGACGACGCGCCCGACACCACGAAGATCGAGCCGGGCTTGCCGGCAGCCGATCCCGAGCTGGTGCCTCTGGCGGCGTTCACCGTCTTCCAGGTGAAGCAGGGCGAGATGTTGTCGGCGATGCTGCATCTCGGCGAGCGGCTCGGCCTGTTCGAGGCGATGGTCGACGGTGTCGCCCGGTCGGCCCATGAGATCGCGAGCGCTGCCGGGCTGCACGAACGATGGGTCAGGGAGTGGTTGTACGCAGTGTCTGCCGGGGGCATGGTCGTGCACGAACGCAGAGGTGAGGACGAGTCGAACAACGAGCGGTTCCACCTGTCGGCGGAGATGTCGGTGATTCTCGCCCGTCCGGAGGACCCGTCGTATGCCGGCGGGGTGTTCGGCGCTCCGGTGTCCCGCGACACGATCGATCGACTGGCCGAGGCGTTCCGAACCGGCGTGGGATTCGGCTGGGGCGATCACGGCGGCGCCACCGCTCACATGCAGGCGTCGATGTCGGCAGGAAGACAGAAACACTTCCTGGTGCCCGTGGTGCTGGCGTCGGTCGACGGTCTGGTCGACCGCCTGGAGGCAGGTATTCGGGTGGTCGACGCCGGTTGCGGGAGCGGGGTCGCCTCGTGCGTGATCGCCGAGGCCTTCCCGAACTCGACGGTCATCGGCATCGATCCATCGACCCATGGCATCGAGGCGGCGAGGGAGCGGGCCCAGGCGATGGGTCTCACCAACGTCTCGTTCGCCGAGGAGACGTTCGACGACCTGGCGCCCGGTTCCGTCGACTTCCTGCTCACCCTCGACGTCCTCCACGACATCCCTCGGCCGGCCGACGCCGTGGTCGCTGCGCGTCGCGCGATCGCGGGCGACGGCGTGTGGTTGGTCGCCGACATCAAAGCCGCCCCGACGTTCGAGGAGAACCGACGCAACCCGCTGATCGGACTCTTCTATTCGATGTCGGTCGTCTACTGCATGAACTCGGCAATGTCCGAGGCGGACGGGGCAGGGCTCGGCACCTTGGGGCTCCACCCCGAGCGACTCCGCGGCCTGGTCGAAGGCGCGGGGTTCACCTCGTTCGACTTCCGGGAGTTCGACGAGGACGTCAGCAATCGGTACTTCGAGATCCGGCCGTGAGCCGGCTGGTCGGAGCTGATCTGGAACGGCTGCGCTCGCTGGACGGTGCGAAGTGGTCTCGTCATGGAGATGACGTGCTGCCGGCCTGGGTGGCCGACATGGACTTCGCCAGCCCGGACTGCGCACTCGATGCAATGCGGGTGGTGGTCGAGCGAGCCGACATCGGGTACAACCTGGCGGCGGTGAGCGAACTCCCGCAGGCGTTTGCCGACTGGCAGGAAGCAGCCCACGGCTGGAGGCCGGACATCGAGCGGCTGCAACTCTTCAACGATGTGCTGCACGTGCTCGAGTACGCCATCTGGCATCTGACGGAGCCCGGCGACGGCATCGTGCTGATCACGCCGATCTACCCGCCCTTCATCAACCTCGTCGAAGCTGCAGGTCGCAGGATCATCGATTGTCCCCTCGACCAGACGACGGGGCGATTCGATGCCGATGTGCTGGCCGAGGTGGTCGACGAGTCCACCGCCGCTGTGCTGTGGTGCAGCCCGCACAATCCGACCGGTCGAGTGTTCGACGACGACGAGTTGGCGGCGCTCGCGTCGGTGGTGGAGGCGCAGGATCTCCTCGTCCTCAGTGATGAGGTCTGGGCCGACCTGGTCCATCCGGGCTCCGTTCATCGACCGCTCGCGCTGGTACCGGGATTGGCCGAGCGGACGATCACGGTGTCGTCTGCCAGCAAGTCCTTCAACCTCGCCGGTCTGCGCTGTGCCGTGGCCCACATCGGCGACGAGCGGGCGTGGCAGCTCTTCGACGAGCTTCCTCCCCGACTACGGGGGCACGTGAACACACTCGGCGCCGAGGCCACTCTCGCCTGCTGGCGAGAGGGAACCCCGTGGCTCGACGAGTTGCGAGGGCATCTCGTGAGTCAGTTCGATCACCTCGCATCGCGACTGTCGGCCGATCTGCCCGGAGTGACGTGGCGGCGGCCGGAGGCGACCTACCTCGCGTGGCTCGACGGTGATGGCCTCGGACTCGATGGCGAGTTCTCCGATGCGCTGTACCGGTCATGCGGTGTGGCGCTCTCGCCCGGCCTCGATTTCGGCCCGCTCGGCCGAGGGCACGCCAGGCTCAACGTGGCGACGAGTCGACGGATCCTCGACGAGATTCTCGATCGCATTGTTGATGGTCTTGCACTGTAGAATACAGTTGTTTACGCTAAAGCGATGTCGAGTGATTTCAGGGATAGGGCCGAGATTCGTTGCGAGTGGCGGCTGCTCACACCGGGTGGAGTGGTGGTCGACGTGCGGATGCCCACGGCTGCCATCGGCGATCCGGTCGACAGGGGACGCTTCGCCCGTGGCGATCTGATCGATGTCGAACGGCCAGACCCGATCCGGCGCTCTCGTCGGCCCGATCCCGACGGCCACATCACCGCACTCCGGATGGCTCGCCCGCTCCCGCTGCCGCCGCTGCCGGTGGAGTGCGGAGGTCTCGACCTCGCCGACGAAGAGGGCGATCAGGTCGCCGTGGGATTCCCGCTTGCCTCGCTGCTCACGTCCGGGGTGACAGCAGTCGTCGCTGCCGTCTTCTTCTCACCGATCTTCGCCGTTCTGGCCGCCGTCTCGGCGCTGGGTCTGATCGGTCGATGGCTCGCGTCGGTGGTCGGTCGCCGACGGGCCCGGAAGCGGCGAGAACACACACGCCGGCACACCTCGGCGATCTGGCGGTCTCGAGTGCAGGGATGGATCGAGGCGGAAACTGCGAGTCGGCGGGAGACAGCAAAGGATCCGACCCGATTGCTGCGAGCGATCGCCGGCGAGCGCTCGCCATGGAGTGATCGTCTCGAACCGGACGGGGCCCTCGAGCTGACCATCGGCCGTGGTGACGTCGACGTCCCGGTCGACTGCGCTGATGCCAGACCGCCCGAGCATCTCGGCGAGCCCACGACCGTGACATTGCACCAGGTGCCGATCACGGCCGCTGTGGCCGACGGCCTCGCCGTGTGTGGCGATCGCTCCGACCTGCTCGCCTGCTCGCGGTGGTTGGTCGCATCGACCGTCGCCGCAATCGGGCCGGCCGACCTCGGCGTGGTCATCGTGACAACGGCGGATCGCTGCGTCGACTGGGACTGGCTCAAGTGGGTCCCGTCGCTGGAGGCGTGCATCGTCGTCGATGTCGACAGCGACGGTGCATTGCTCGAGTTGGCCTCTCGCGAGGTGCCGGTACTGGTGGTGGTCGACGGGGCCGAACCACTGGCCCCCGGGCCGCTGGCGAGAGTCATGGCCGGGCGGATCGGGGTCGTGCGTCTGCTCTGGCTCGGCGCAGCCGAGGATGTACCGGGCGGGTGTCGGGATCGGCTCGAGCTCGCGCCGGGTGGTGGAGCGAGGTTCGTACGCGCCGGCCACGACACCAGCAGGCTCGAATGGCACGGGCTGGACCTCGACGAAGCAGAGCTCGTGGCGCGATGGTTGGCGCCCTTCGTCGACCCCGAGGTCGATGACGTGGGCGGCCGCTTGCCGTCGAACGTGTCGATCGGCGAGATCTGCGAGGTCGATGCTGCACAGGCCGCATGGCGAAGAGCGACGCCAAGGGCGTTGATGGCGCCCATCGGGATCGATGCCGACGGTGTGCACATGATCGATCTGGTGGCCGACGGCCCACACTGTCTCGCCGCCGGTACGACCGGTTCCGGCAAGAGTGAGCTCCTGCGAACGTTGGTCGTTGGCCTGGCTGCGGGACAGCCCCCCGATCTCGTCACGTTCGTCTTGATCGATTTCAAGGGTGGGGGAGCGTTCGATGCCGTCGGAGAACTGCCGCACGTCGCTGCGGTGGTGACCGATCTCGATTCGGCCGAAGCCTCGCGTGCGCTCCGGGGTCTGCGAGCCGAGCTGCTCGATCGGGAGCATCGGCTCCGGGACATGGAATGCAGCGACATCGCCGACACCGACCGTCGACATTCCCGGGCCTTCGGTCGGCTGGTGGTGGTGATCGACGAATTCGCCGCACTCGCCGACGAGTTGCCCGATTTCCTCGACGGTCTCGTCGACGTCGCCCGGAGGGGACGATCGCTCGGCGTCCACCTCGTCCTCGCCACGCAACGCCCGTCCGGTGTGGTCACCGGTCAGATCCGGGCGAACACCAACCTTCGGATCTGTCTGCGAGTCCAGGACCGGGCCGACAGCGCAGACGTGATCGACCGTCCGGATGCTGCCCTCTTGCCGCTTGTTCCCGGCCGGGCCGTCGTCCAGCGGGGTGGCGGAGCGAGCGAGGTCGTTCAGGTCGCACAAATCGGTCTGACATCGTCGACCACGTCGGTCGAACGCTTCGTCGTGCATCCGGCTGTTCCGGCATCCGAGAGCGAGCGATCAGCGATCGATGTCATCGATCGCTGGGCGTCGAATCGGTTCGAGCTCCTCGATGACCGATCGACCGAGACCACGGTGGCCCGGATCGTCCGAGCAGCCCGGGCTTCCGGCCACGGGAGAACATCGCCTCCGTGGCGTCAACACCTCCAAGCTGTCGGGTTCCCCGTCGATCGGGGTGATGTGTCGATGATGGCCGACCAGGAGGTCGCGATCGGTTTGCTCGACGACCCCGATCGTCGCCGGGTGGTTCCGATGTCGTGGGATCCGGGTCGCGACGGGCTTTTGATCGTCGGCGTCGACGAGAAGGAGATCGCAGCCTCGGCCGCCGTGGCGGTGGCGGCGCTCCTCGACCGCGGTGACCCGGCACCGCTGCCGACCTTCGTGTTCGACGGCCGTCGTGACGGAGCGGACACCGTCCGCCGCTTGCTCGAACTCGACCCGGTGATCGATGTGGTCGGTGTGTCGGAGCCGGACCGGTTGACGAAGGCGGTCGATCTCCTGAGTGCAATCGAACGACCGTTCGCGTTGGTCGTGCACGACTGGCAGTCTGTGGTCGACGCACTGTCGGACCATGGCGGCCCATCGGCGGCTGATCGTCTGGTCAGGCTGGTGCGTCGATGTGTCTGCCGGAGTCGGAGCTGTCGTCGTGACGGCGAGATCGGATCGGGACGTGCCGCAGCGCGCCGCCGCTCACCTCGGCTGCCGTGTGGTGCATCGGCTCGGCGATCCTGCGGGCTACCTGGCATTCGGGCTTCGGTTGGCCGACATTCCTCCGCTCGGCGGTGCTGCCTGTGTCGATCCGACCTCGGGTCTCTCGGGCATGATCGGACGACTCGACGGTCCGAGAAGTGCGTCGTTGGCCGGTCGGCTGGCTCGTGGGCCGATGGAGGTGGCGGCTTCCCCCGATTCGTGGCCGCAACCGATTCGGGTCCTCGGATCTCGGATCGACCGGGCAGAACTGCCGGCGGCAAAGCTGAGCCCGGAGGGCTGGCGTGTTCCCATCGGCCTCGACCTGGACCTCGCGCCGCACTGGGTCGATGTGTCGGTGGCCCGGCCTGTCGTGGTGTTGGCTCATGCCGGTAGGGGTCGAACCACGACGCTACGAACCATCGCTGAGTCGGTCGGTGATGAGGTCTGTGTCATCGACGATGCTGACCTCCTCGCCGATGCTGAGCTCCTCACCCGGATCGACGAGGCCGGGAACGGGGTGTCCCGCTGGCGGTCGCCGGCAGTTCGGCCGTTGCGAGACGCTTCGGATCCCCGATTGCCGGCCTCCTCTCGACCGCGACGGTGATCGTGTTGAATGCTGCCCGGAGCGACGGGGAGGCGCTCCGAGTGTCGATGCCGGAGTTGACCGATCAGCCGCGCGGTCGCGCCGCCGTGCTGGATCGTGGCCGGGTCACCGTCGTCCAGATCGCGGCCTGACCGAGGTCGACCCGATCGAGTGGCCGATCAGGAACCGTCTGGTCGGGCTGTGTTCGGCACGGCACAGAGATACGCGCCCGACACGTTGCCGTTCCAGCAACCACCCGTGATCTCCGGGCCGACCTGCTTGATGTTCTCGATCGACTCCGAGAAGTGGACCATGACCTGGCCCCTGGTGAGGCCGACTCGCCATGCGCTGCAACCAGTAGTTCTTGCCGCCGGCATCGGCCTGACGGTCGAGCACGTTCTGGTAGACGAGGTCGATGAACTGGCCGTTCGATAGCGAAGCGCCGTAGGTCGCCCTGAACTCGGGCGATTCGGTGAACAAGTCGGAGATCCGCCACGTGGACATGCCGTCGACGGAGCGCTGGTTCCAGTAGGCCCACCCGTTGTTGTCCGGCGCACGATCGAAGTAGGCGGCGTAGAGACGTGCGACCTGGAATCGGTGCCACAGTTCTGGGTTGTTCGGGTCGACCGCACGCTCGCCGTAGACGAGGTACGAGGCACCGGCGCGGAGGTCAGGGTGCAGACGGAAGCGAAGGGTGGCGCCGTCACACGTCACGCCGGTGGCGGCGTAGTGGGCGTTGGTGTTCTGGAGCACGGCCACGTTCGCCCTGGTGGACCTCGATGAGGTGTACCCGTTCACGTTGACCGGTTGGAACGCGACGTATCCGGAGCTGGCCCATGTTCCGGCCGTGGTGCAACGCACGGCCATCTGGGCGTGGGTCGCGGTCGGGGAGTACATCGATTGGTTGTGACCGCTCGTGCTCGTGGTCCACGGTCCGGCCGCTTCGATGGTGGCGCTGCCGCTGCTGAAGCTGCCGTAGATGTTCTCGTGGTGATTGGACGGAATGCACTCGTTGTAGTGTCGGAAGACGAGCGTGTCGGCCAGCTTGTTGGCCGAGCAGATCGCTCCGGAACGGTCGTTCGACATGGTCAGGCTCGGCAGCCCGATCAGCGACCGTTGGAGGTTGACCTGATGGAGGAGGACGGCGGACGCTTCGGCTTCTGTCAGGGCCTGGCCGTCACGGAAACCCCACGGGTTGTACGTGATCGCATCCGAGGCTCCGGCGTCGACGACGCCGACGACGCCGGGGACGCCCACGAGCATGGAGCTCAGCAACGCAGCGAGTGCTGCGAGCGCAGCCAAGGCCCCATGTGGTCGTCTGGTCGAAGTCACTCACTTCGCATCGACCGATCCGGGGTGCGAAGTTGATCGAAATGATCCGAATGACTCATCACGACATGGCTGCGCCCCGGTAAGTGCGGTGGTGTTCGGTCAGCGCGGTCAGTGCGGGATCGGTGAGCGTCGAGACAGCGACATCGACGATGATGGGCAGACGCTCGTCGTAGTCGGTCCAGTCCTGGGCGACGTCGAGACTCCAATCGATCGGGCTCGAGCCGATGGCGACGGTCAGCCGGCGTTCGAGGGCAGCCGGTTCCACCAGGTTGTTGCCTGCGGTCGACCTCGGAACTTCGGCTCCGATCGCGATGGGTTCGCGAATGGGATCGCCGTCACGCTCGAACTCGAGGAGGCCGGCGTCGGTCATGACTTCTTCAGCCGTGCGGATGTCCGTGCCGAACGAGGCGATGCCACTGATCACCTGCGTGCCGATGCGTTCGTGCGTCCGGAGAGCGTCGAGCTGGAGGTAGGGGTCGACAACGCGCTGTTCGGCCATGGCGAACAGGGCGGTCGACTCGGCGATGTCGAGTTGGGATGCGGCCACATCGTCGGTGGCACCGGCATCGTCGATGAGATCGAAGGCTCGCTCGACCATGTCGGATCGGGGCGGGTCGCCCCGCCACCGGCCGGCGAGCTCGCCGGTGAAATGGGCGAAGATCGCCTGGTTTCCATCGGCGATGTCCTGACGGACTGCCAAGGAGATGGGCATGGCGTAGATCCGGAGTTCTCCCCGGATCACCGGCCCGATGCTGTCTGATGCCACGACGCCGAGATGGAACCAGTTGTGTCCGCGAAAGTCGGCATCGGTTGGTGAGCGGCCCTGATTCAGCTCCGTGTCGATCCGGTGGGCGATGTCGGCGTATGACTGCGTGAAGAGGAGGTTGCGCACACCCGTCGTGGTTTCGGGGAGGTGGGCGATCACCTGCCACCTTCGAATCGATTCCTCGTCAGAGTCGCCGAGGTCGCTGGTGGCAACGTGGTGGAGCCGGCGCACGGCCTCAGGGTCGGTGGCGTCGATGTCGATGCTGATCGCGTCCCCGGTGTGCACCGGCAGGTTGGCGATGAAGGCCCGCGCTGCTGTTGGGCTGTGGGTGAACGTCCCGTGTTCGATGGCGGTGACCATCAAGTCGTGCTGATCTCGTGGGAGAAGGAGTTCATCGAACTCGGCTGGATCGATGCCGACGGCGACCAGATCGGCATCATCGAGGGAGGCCCAGGCTCCGGTGGGTCGAGCCGACCCGTCGATCGCGAGGGTGATGATGTCGTTTCGTCGTATGACCCGCTCGATGTCGCGGAGGGGGATGTGGGAAATCGGTGCTCCGGGGAGGCCGGGGCCGGTGGCGAACCATGGGCGCGTGTCGGACACTGCGTACGGGTGATCCACGAGGTAAGCGGCGGCCGCGGCGTGTTCGGGGGGTCGGCGGGGGTCGTGGGCGATGTGTCGAAGGAGGTCGATGCTCGTGGCGGTGTCGTCGCCGTCACCCACGACCCCGAGGCGATGCTCGACGATGAGGCGAAGGGCGAGCGAACCGGAGATGGAGGCTCGATGACCGGTGTTGTCGAGGAGCGATCCCAGCAGTGTCGACTCGAGGTCCCAATCGCTGCCGGGGAGCCGGAAGCCGTCGGCTTCATCAGCGCGAGCGGAGAGGATCGATGCGAGCAGGGTCAGCTCCTCGTCGATCTCGGCGCACGCCAGGAGGACCTCGACCGGCGCCAGCTCGACCTCGAGGGACGCCAGGCGGATCTCTCGATCGAGATCGATGGCGGCATCGGCTCGAGACCGCAGGTGCCTTGCGGCGCGACGGACGCGGTCCGGATCGATGGCAACGCTGCCGGCTGCGCTCCGACCGACTCCGCTGGGGCTTGTCGACACCGGATCAGATCTCCACCCAGGTCGCCGGTCGGCGTGGGCGAGTCGGTCGATGGAGAAGTGAGGACTCCTCTGCTTCGAACCGGCGCAGCGCTCGGCAGGTACGAGTCGATCTGGGCTGCATATGTGCGGCAGATGTCGGCCCGTCGCCTGCAGGTGTCGGCCAGGTCACGGACCATTTGGGCGGCGTTCGTCGCCGTCGCAGTGGATGTGCTGATGGTGAGGTCGGCTACGAGCGTGAGTGTTCCGCCGGCCAGCGTGTCCGGACCGAAGAGGCTGGGTGCAGTCGACATGAGGTCGCGGAATGCGTCGGCGATGCCGTCGAACGTCCTGGCGGCTCTCTCGAACTGATCGGCGGTCGGCATCAGCCGATCGACAGGCCGAGGTTCATCACGCTGTCGAGGTTCGCCCGTTGCGCCTCGACCGCGGCCGACATGTCGCCGGCGGAGGCACTGGCCTCGGTGAGCGCAGCGGAGAATCCGGTCACGAAGTCCTGCAGCGTTTCGGTCATCATGGCTGCCGACTGCTGGAACGAGGCGAAGGCCTCTCGCGTCGTTGCCTGCCCGCTGCCCATGGATGCCTGGAAGTCGGACGCACCCTGGCGGAAGCGATCGGCGTTCGCCCCGGTCCACTGCGTCGCCTCGGCATGGCCGACAGCGGCGTGGACCGAACCCTCGAGGCGCGCCATGTGGGCATTGATCTGTTGCAGCGCGAGCGCGGTCGCCTGAGTGACGTCGGTTATCACCTGTGAGGCGGTGATCACCGAGTCGTCGCGGCACGCAGCGACGTCGGTTCCCATCAGGGTGAGCTGCGCACTGAGCGACTGGAGGTCGTCGAGTTGGGCGCCGAGCATGGTCATGAGGTCTCCTGAGGTTGATAGAAGTAAGTAGACGTAAATAACCATATACAAACGAGAAAAGCAAGCGGTCGGGGACGAGCGGTGTCATGGGGAAGTGGTCCGGGTCCGGCGGGCTCGGGAAACGACCACCTAGCCTGTGGTCCGTGGAGGGCCGGCAACGTCGTAGGGGAAGACGCGTCACCGAGGCGGCAGTGGATGGCCGTTTCCCGACCGTCACCGTCGCCGTCGGTCTCGTTGCCACGTTGACGATCGTGATCGGCGGATCGCTGGCCGGAGCGGCTGCCCCCGGGGCATCCGGGCGGCTGTGGTCGGTGCCCACGGTCCCGGTGCGGCCCCGTACCGATCTGGTCGTCGCCCTCTCGTTGTTCTACGGCGGGATGATCGTCTTCGTCCGATCGTGGTTTCGGCTCCGACGTCAGGTGCTCGAGCGGGGTCTCGGGGTCGGCGTGGTGGTCGTGGTCGCCGTCATCTGGGCGTTGCCGTTCCTGGTCGGCCCGCCGCTCGGCAGTCGCGACGTCTACGCCTACGGAGCGCAAGGGCGACTCGCGGCGCAGGGCATCGATGTCTTCTCCCAGGGTCCGTCGGCGTTGGGCGAGAACCCGGTGCTCGATTCGGTCGATCCGATCTATCTCGATGCGCCCGTGGTGTACGGCCCGGTGTTCGTCGCATTGTCCTCGGAGGTCGCAGAACGCACCGGCGACGGCGTAGTCGCATCCGTGCTGGCGTACCGCCTGATCGCAGTGGTCAGCCTTGCGGTCGCCGCGTGGGCGGTGTGTGACCTGTCGCGTTCGCTGGGACGGCACACCCCCGATGCGATGGTGCTGACCGTGGCCAACCCGCTGATCCTGTTGCACCTGGTGTCGGGAGCGCACAACGAGGCGTTGATGCTCGCGTTTCTCATGTCGGGTCTCGCCATCGGATCCCGCCCCCGCTATCGGCACCTGGGGATCGTGCTGTGCGCCTTCGCCGCGACCATCAAGGTGCCCTGCCGTGCTCGGGGCCGCGTTCTTGGCGTGGCCGTGGATCGTTGCCGTGGTCGACTGGCGACGCCGGGCAGGCCGCCTGGCGCTGGCCGGTGCCGAGATCATGGCGGTCATCACCCTCGCCACGCGTTCGACACCATGGGGGTGGGGGTGGGTCGATGCGCTGATCGATGCGTCGCCGGTCGACGCCTACCTCAGCGTCACCAGCCTGCTCGGTGGAGCAGTGCACCTCGCCACTGGCCTCGACGCAGCGTCGGTGCTCGCCGTCGCCCGCCTGGGTGGCATGGCGGTTGCTGCCGCCGTCGTCATGGCGCTGTTGCTGAATCGCCGGAGTTCCGGCCTGGTCGGCTTGGCGTGGGCGTTGCTGTTGATCGCGGTTCTCCACCCGACGACACAGCCGTGGTACCTCACCTGGGGCTTGTTGCTGATGGCAGCGGCGACCGCCGGTGAACGGAACCGTGGGTTGGTCGTCGGATGCTCGGCGGCCGCCTTCGTGGTGTTGCCGGTTGGTCCTCAGCTGGGTCTGGTCCTGCTCGAGAACTCGACCTTCGTGTCGCTTCTCGTTGCTCTCGCCGGGATGGGCATGCTGACGCTGAGCCCCCAGACGGAGTCGAGGACGCAGGTGCGGAAAGGCCTCGTCAGCGAGACCATCTCGGTGATCGTGCCGACGCGAAACGAACGCGAGAACGTCGAGCCGCTGATCGCCGCTGTCGTTGCCGCAACCGGGCAGCTCCGCTCGAACGGCCGGCGGATCGAAATGCTGTTCGTCGACGACAGTGACGACGGCACGGCCGACCAGATTCGCCGCCGCGGCCGCGCCGCTCCGATCGATGTCGAGGTCTTGCACCGCGACCCCGAGGAGCGCTGGGGCGGCCTCGGTGGGGCTGTCGTCGACGGTTTCGCTTCGGCACGCGGACGAATCGCCGTGGTGATCGACGGTGATCTCCAACATCCACCGTCGATCATTCCCCGGTTGGTGGCGCAGTGCGACGGCGGTTCTCAGCTGTCGGTGGCCAGTCGCCGAATCTCCGGCGGGTCAGAGGGAACTGGGCTGTCGCCACTTCGACGTCGGCTCTCGATCCTGCTCGGCGGGTCGGTCCGACTGCTGTTCCCGGTTCGTGTCCGGCGAGTGGCCGATCCACTGTCCGGCTGCTTCGCCGTGGCACTCGACGGGCTCGACCTTGCTCGACTCCAGCCGGACGGATTCAAGATCCTGGTCGAGGTGCTCGCGACCCATCCTGCATCTCTCCGTGGCCGAGTGTCCGTATGTGTTCCAGGGTCGCGTGGGCGGCGTCTCCAAGGCGACATGGCGGCAGGGGATCACGCTGGCCGGCCACCTCGCCGATCTCCGACTGCGAACGTCGCGTCCGTGGGCCGGGATCGGAGTCGGGGGACAGATCAGGTCAGGTGTGCTGGAGCCCGTCTGATCTGGCCAGGCGGAGCAGGGCGACGCCCACGATCGCAACGAGAATTCCGTTGCGGAAGAGGAGTCCGGCCGCAGCAATCGGATGATCGAGCTGGGGCGGTCCGAACGTGGCGAGCACCCCAGCGGTGAGGACGAGTGCGGCGGCGGTCAACCTCAGGAGCAGTCGGTCCCGATGCAGAATGGCGGCCCACGGTGTCATCCAGAGAATGAACTGCGGCGACACCAGCGGAGCGGTCACGACGAGTGTGGTCACTGCCGCCAGCATGACCAATGCGGCGACATCGGCCGGCTCGCTGGTGACGCGTCGTCGACGAGCGAGGACGACGGCGGCCACCGTGATGGCAACGGTGAGGAGTCGGCCGACCAAGACCACGGTGTCGTCGAGCCGGCCGATGCGGTAGGCGTCAGCCTCCAGTCGCGTCGGCTCGTCGCCGAAGAGTGAAACGAGCGTCCCCGGGATGGACTCGACATGCCAACCGGTCGCGCCGCGCAGGCTCGTGATCTGTTCGAGTGCACCGAAGCCGGACACGGCGAGCCACGCCACGCCGACGGCGACGCCCAGCAGGCCGGCGACCGCTGCCGCCCTCGTGCGGCGGATTCCGATGGCGGCGGCGATGAGGAAGGCCGGCCAGAGTTTGATGGCGGACCCGATGACGGCGGCAACGGCGAAAACGGCGATCGCCCGTGGTCGGTCGGCGTTCGCGACGGCCGAGCCGACGGCGGGCATCGCGGACCGGCGCTCGTGGTGAGCCTCGCCGGCTGCCTTGGTCACCAAGGAGCCGGTGCTCCGGGGCACGATGGCGGCCAGGGCGATCGTGGCGGCCAGTGCGGCCCAGAGATCGAGGCGGAGCAGCCCGCTCGGCACCATCGGCAGGCCGATCACGAGATAGGCGGCAGCGACTCGGGTACTCCAACGTCTGGAAAGCACGAAGGCAACCCCGAGGTCGGCCACCAACGAGAGTACGACCAGGCGTCGATGGGTCGCGACGAGATCGTTGCTGTGGATGGCTTGGATGATCACGACCGACCCCGGCGGGTACTCGACGTCGTGGTCGATGTATGGCTCCCCGGGAGCATCGGCGATCTGCTGGAATCGATCGGCATCCCAGCCATCGAGCTCGCTGGCCTCGTCGGTCCATGGCCCGAACAACAGGATTGACGCGGCCACCACCCGCACCACGACACCGGCCCAGACCAGGGCGGCCGTCGGAGCGATGCTCGTCCGCTGCGCTGACGTCGACACCAGGGCAACGTACCTGCCCGATGGGGTCGAGTGGATGACGATTGGTACGCTCATCCGGGTGACCACCACTGAAGCCGAAGTAGCCGACACCGACGTTGTCCTCTCCGTCACCGATGCTGCCCTGTCGACGGTGCTGGAGGTTCGCGCCACCGAGGACGATCCGGAGAACACGGCGCTGCGCATTGCCGTGACCGGCGCGAACATGACCGATTTCCAGTACGCGCTCGATCTCTCGCCCGTGAGCGAGGCGGTCGATGGCGATGCTGTCTACACACAGGGTGATCACGGTGAACTCACCGTGATCATTCCCGCCGACTCGATCGTCAGCATGCGTGGCGCCACTCTCGACGTACCGGGGAGTGGCACCGCCGGCGGACTCGTCATTCGCAATCCCAACACGCCGGACCCCCTGGCCGGGCTCGACCTCGATCTGTCCGGCGAGCTTCCGGAGAAGATCCAGGCCGTGCTCGACCAGGCCATCAATCCGGCGCTCGGGTCCCACGGTGGTTACGCCACCCTGGTGGGCGTCGATGGACAGAAGGCGATCATCACGATGGGTGGCGGCTGCCAAGGCTGTGCGGCCAGTGCCCTGACGCTGCGTGAAGGCATCACGAAGATGCTGATGGATGCACTGCCCGAGATCGAAGAAGTCGTCGACGCCACGGATCACACCGCCGGCGAGAATCCCTTCTACACCTGAGCCCGCATCGCCTCGAGCCCCGCTCCTGATCCCACGTCATGGACTTCGTCGAACGCCGCATCGAGCAAGCGCAGCGAGCGGGTTTCTTCGATGACCTCGCACTCGAGGGGCAACCCATTCCCGATCTCGATGAGGAGCGGCCCGAGGGCTGGTGGGCGACCTCGTATGTCGCTCGTGACCGAGCGCTGCGTCGCCTCCACCGTCTGGTCGCCGATCTGCCGCGTCGCAAAGGCATCGCCATGCTGGACGACGATCACGAGGCCGTTCGCCGTGGCCTGCTCGACCTGAACGCCGAGATCGCCGAGGCCAACACAAAGGTCGAACGGAAGGATCATCAGAACGGTCTCGACGTCGAGGCCGAGCTCGAGGCCTATCGTGCCCGGCGGCGGCAACGGCTCTGGGGCCGGTACCTGAACGACTGCGCGCATCCGACCGCCGTCAGGCCGAGATCGATCATGGCCAGATCCGCGCCGTCTCGCAGGCGGCACCGGCCGATCTATTGAGTTGTCAAGGAACAGCGGCCGGCCCATGGGGAGAGCGTCGGCCGAGATGAGCTCAGGCCGCCAGCTGGTGGTCGGCCTGGTTGATCGGCACCGGGGGAGCGATGACCCGCTCCAATGTCCCGTCGGGACGGGACAGCCGAAGCGTGCGATCCGGATCCATCGCCAGCTTCCAACCGCCGTCGTGGATCAGGTGGTGCCACCGTCGGCTGATCGGCACGAGCTCGCTCAACACGGTTCGTTTCGACGTGCCGAAGAAGACGGTGTGGTGGATCTCGATGGACTCCCAGCCTGACCCGCTGATCGGACACACCGGATACAGCGATCGCAGCGCGATCCGCTGAGCCTCAGACGGCGACCGGCTCGCTCGTGACACCGTGACCCCTCCATCTGGCGCCGTCTCGACCCGCCGCATCGTCGCCTCGCAACACAAGCGGCCCAACGCGCCGACCCCGATCGGCAGCCCGTCGAGCGTTTCGGCGATCGTGTGCTCATGTTGGCCGGCAGCGAGTGTGTCCCGATCGCACAGGACATGCACCCGGACCGATGCCCTCGGCACGTCGGATCGATCGACGCTGTCGCCCCGCAGGATGAGATCGTGGAGCGCCTGAGCGGAGAGCTGGGCGCCGTCCATTCCTCGGCTCAGTTCCGGATCGTCAGCCAAGTGAGCGACCTCGCGTGCGATGGCGGCCTTGATCCCGGCACCTCGAAGCGGGTCGAAGGCGCCATGCAGCCGGTATCTGTCTCGGCCGGCGGTCGGGGTGATCCGAGCGAACGAATCCTCCTCGACCTGTTGTGCCGCCGTCGACCCTCCGTCCTGGCGGATCTTGTCCCGCAGACGCGAGACGCGTTTGCGGAAGCTCTCCTCGCCAGTCGGGCGGCGGCGTCGCCACGCAGCGTCGTGATCGCCGAGCGCTGCCAGGTCCAGCGGGCTCATCGAACCGTGAGCCTGGCCAACACATCGATGTTGGCCGTGTGTGCGGTGCCGGACGGACCGCGTCACCCACGCGTGGGAATGCGTCGGCGACCCTGGCCCGCTCGACCTCGGCCCTCGCCCGGCTTCTGGGAATCGCCCCGCCGGCGGTCAATATCGTGTCGATCGGCGCCGCAGATCCGCAGCGGAGACGCACCACCGAGTGAGGAGTCCATCGGTCAGGCGCTGGATTTCGCGAACGAGGGGAAGCACCGGCTCGACGAGCGCTTCGGCTCGATCGGTTTCGCTGATGCTCCACACGAGCGGTGCCAGCTCCTGACGGATGCGGTGCAACGCAGCAAGCACCGTTCGGACCTCCGTTGAGGGGACTTCCGCCGAGGGTTCAGTGGTAGTTGTTTCCATATGATCATCATGACAGTGGGGTGTGACAGTCTTCAGTGAAACAGATGTTCGGTCGATCAAATGCCCAGGAATCGGCGGATCAAGTAGGGTCACCGTCGATGACCGTTCTCGCCATTGCCCTCGGCCTCATCCTCGTCGCCGTGGCCCTCGGCGACCTGGTGAACACGCTCGTGACGACCTCCGGCGTTCACGGGTTCGAGCTGCTGCCGTACGACGAGGCCAGGCGACGATCCGCTGCGTTCCGCAATCGGTTCGGGCCACAACTCGAGTACCTGATCGACTCGCTGCTCTGCCCGAGGGGTTTCTGGTCGCCAGATGTCGGGCTCGAGTTCGTCGATGATCGAGCCGTCGTCGAACCGGCCCGAGCGCTGATGTCGGGCGACGAACGCGCTGACCTTCGCTCGTACTACGAGCGGGAGGCGGCCCTCGGAACGCGAACGGCGTTGCGCAGCGGCCGACGTGCGCTCCGCGACGAATTCGTCGACCTCGTCAAGAGTCGAGGGGCGGAGCTCGGTCATCGACTTCGGCGCCGGACCCGGGCTCGACGGCGACGCCTTCGTGGCTGCCGGTTTGCGGTTCGTCGGCATCGACCTCGCCGTCGGGAATGGTGCTCTCGCCGCTCGACGAGGCGTCCTGGTCGTCGTCGGCGTCGATCGACGCTCCACCGATTCGATCCGCGTTCGTTCGAGGCCGGCTGGTCGATGAGCACCTTGATGCACCTCGACGCCCGATCTGCCTCAGATGCCGTCGCCGCCATCGCCGACGTGCTGGTGGCGGGCAGTCCGTTCCTGGTCGGACTGTGGGGCGGCCCGCAGCGAATCCAGATCGAGACCTCGAATGACCTCGGTGGTGAACAGCGTCCGTTCCATCTCCGCCCGGTCGACGAGAATCGCAGGATCCTGGCCGAGATCGGTCAGACGGAGTTGCATTCGGTGTGGAACACCGGTCCGGACGACTGGGAGTACCAGGTCTTCCTGACGAGGATCGCCGACTGAGAATCGCTCGTGGCCAGCTGGTCGCGAGTTGTGAATGTGAAGCTCCGACCCCAATCGTTTAGGTTCGGCGGCCATGAGAGGCATCATCGGCTACGGCGCATACGTCCCCTTCCACCGGTTGCAGCGTTCGGCGATCACGGCGGCCCTCGGTACCGGAGGGGGTCGGGGAACGAGGTCGGTCGCCGGCTACGACGAGGACGCGACGTCGATGGCGGTCGAGGCCGGCCGGAATCTCTTCGCCTCACTCGGCGACGGCGCACCAATGCCTTCTGCTGTCTCGTTCGCCACGGCCACCCCGCCGTACCTCGACAAGACGAACGCCAACGTCATCCACGCTGCACTCGATCTCCCTCGCCATGTGTTCGCCGGCGACGTCGGTGGGTCGGCCCGCTCGGTGAATGCCGCGCTGCGGTCCGCCCTCGAGGGAACTCGCCCGGCCCTCGTCGCCGCTGCCGATGTGCGGACCGGCCGGCCCGGATCGGCTGACGAAGCCATGCTCGGCGACGCCGGTGCGGCCTGGCTCATCGGCAGTGAGACCGACGGCACGGTGCTCGCTGAGTGGCTCGGGGGAGCGTCGACCACGGCCGAATTCCTCGACCGCTGGCGGCTCCCGGAATGGAACTACAGCCGGGTCTGGGAGGAACGGTTCGGCGAGCACGCCTACCTCCCACTGGTGACAGAAGCCGTCGCCGCGGCGTTCGACGAATGCTCGCTCCAACCGTCTGACGTCGACGTCGCCATCATCACCGGTCTGCACGCACGAGCCGTCCGCGGCGCTGCTGCTGCCGCTGGGCTCGGTGAGGTGCGGATCGCCGACGATCTCACGGCGACGGTGGGAACGACCGGCTCTTCGCATGCCGGTCTGATCCTGGCGTCGGTCCTCGACGACGCCGAACCCGGGCTGACGATCATGGTGGTTCACCTCGCCGATGGCTGCGACGTCGGTTTCTATCGCACCACGGCTGCCATCGCCGATCACGTCAATGCCCGACCGGTGGCGACACAACTCGAGGAATCGAGCGACGCACTCGACTACGGCGCCTTCCTCACCTGGCGAGGATTCCTCGACCGCGAGCCCCCTCGACGCCCCGATCCGACTCCGCCGGCCGCACCCCCGTCGTTCCGGAACGAGTCCTGGAAGTTTGCATTCGTCGGTTCGCGAGACCGGAGCAGCGGAGCCGTCCACCTTCCTCCACAGCGGGTCTCGGTCAAGGGCGGGGCCGTCGATGACATGGAGCGGGTGCCGATGGCCGACGTGCCGGCCACCGTTGCCACATTCACGATCGATCATCTCGCGTACTCGCTGGCCCCACCGACGATTGCGGTCGTGATCGACTTCGACGGCGGCGGTCGATTCAGCTGTCAACTGACCGACGCCTCGCCGGACGACGTGGCGATCGGCATGCGGGTCCGGATGACCTTCCGGCGCATGCTGACTGCCGACGGCGTGCACAACTACTTCTGGAAAGCCAAGCCGCTCTCCTGATCCGGGGGCCCCTCCCCGGCATCCTCTCGGTCAGAGGCATCAGGGTTGCCGTCCAACGCCCGCAGCACCGTGCCGACCCGGAAGCTGGCGAAGAGGAACACCCCGCCGAGCACGAAGAACAGGGCGACACGCCAGAAGGTGTCGACGGCCGCGAGGTCAACGCTGAGGAGCTTGGCCATCACCACGGCGAGGGTGACGAGGCTGATCTGGGCGAGCCGTATCGACGGCCGTGCGAAGGCGACGGCCAGCATGGCGAAGCCGAGTGCCGCCCACACCGCCGAGATCAGGGCCTGGCCCTGAGGGACGTGGATCAGCGCTGAAACCGGCCACAGCAACGCACCGCCGAAGCAGATGCCGGCCAGGTATCGGCCCAGGTCCCTCTCGGTGGACCGAAGCTCCCACCATGCCCAGCCGCCGGAGGCGACAACGATGGCGAGAAAAACCAGGTCGTCGATGAGGGGAGCGTTCACCTCGATCGCCTCGAGCATTCCGGTGAGTGTGAGCAGACCGGTGACGGCTGCCATGAAACCCGCCTGCACCGTGGCCCACCGGTCGACCACGAGGTGGACGAAGAGGATCAGGCCGGCCGCCTGAACCGCAAGGCCGACCAGGAGGGCTGGTCCGTCGAGCAGCAGGGCCGTCCCGACCGTGATGGCGGCCGCTCCACCCATCAACTGGGACACCCAGATCGATGAGCGGAACCGCTCGGTTGCGATCGCCAGTCCGGTGCTGACGAGCGCCAGCCCGCCGACGAACAGGAAACGCCGACCGGTCTGGTCCTCGGTGAGTCCGCCGGTCATCGCCCACGCGGTGGTGAAGAGCACAGGAAGCGACATCGTCAGGCGGTCGACGGTGGGTCGCCACCCGATGCCGGCTCGTGATGGCTGAGTCCCGCGAAGCGAGAAGGCGATCGGCATCAGCCAGAACGCCAAGGTCGTGACCGCTCCCGACGCCAGTACCGCGGGAGAGACCGGCCCACTCACCGCGACCGCGGCGAACACGACGCCTCCGAATGCTGCCACCCCGACGGCGACAACCATCAGATGCAGCGATGCCAGCCGCTGCCGGAGACTCGACGCCTCGACCAGCACGATGGCGAAGGCCAGGAGCGCTGCCACCTCTGCGACCGACGTGCCGAGCAAGCCGAGGGAGAGCACTGCTGCCGTGAGTCCTGTTGCCCCGATGCCTGGGCTGCTCAGCCGACCTGTCAAACCGATCGACAGCCCCAGAACGAGGAAGGTCGCAACCACCCAGGGTTCGTGCGACCAGAGCTCCAGCCATTGCCAGCCGGCGGTGGTCGTGGCCACCAACGTCGCCACGCCGACGGAGACGAGCGGGACGTCCCAGCCCGATCGGCGTTGCCCGATCACGAGCCCACCACCAATCAGCGACGCACCGATCGCGGCTGCTCCGAGCAGCTGCAGCTCGGGTCCGATCCAACCTCGTTGGATGGCGGTGCTCACCAGGAAGAGCGCAGAGAGAAACATCAGCACCAGGCCGGACCACTTCAGCAATGGTTCGATGGCGGGCAGCGACAGCCCTGGTCGTGGCGTCGACGGCGGTCGCTCGTGCCGCTGCATCCACGGTGGCGGTGGTGCCACTCCGACGGGTCTGACGGTGGCGCCTGCCGGCAGGGGCGCAGGCGGGAACGGTGCGGCCGTCGGCGGTGGAGGTGGCGGCGGTTGTGGCATCGACGCGTCGATGCTCGACGTGCACGCCGGGTCGGTGATGTCGCCCAGGCGTCGTTCGAACAGCTCGATCTGACGGCGAAGCCAGGCCGCTTCGGGAGTCGGTGTGGTGGCGGTATCAGTCCCGGTCGGATCGTTCATCTGTCGATCGTCGACGGATCCGGGAGCCGGCACCATGCAGGAAACCCCCCACTACGGCCTGGGGCCGAGATTGACGCCCGGCGCGGCATCAATCAGATTGAGGGGATGGCTTCACGTGGAATCAAGGATCAGGTCGCCATCGTCGGCATGGGATGCACGCCGTTCGGTGAACACTGGGACAAGTCGGTCGATGACATGCTGGTCGAGGCCAGCCAGGCGGCGTACGCCTCGGCCGGGATCGAACAGGACGACATCGACGCGTACTGGTTCGGCACCCTCGGCTCGGGCGTGTCAGGGCTCACCCTCAGCCGCGCCTTGAAGATCGACTACAAGCCGGTCACCCGAGTGGAGAACATGTGTGCCACCGGCTCAGAGGCGTTCCGCAATGCGTGCTACGCCGTGGCCTGCGGCGCCTACGACGTGGTCGCCGCGATCGGCGTCGAGAAGTTGAAGGACAATGGGATGTCAGGTCTCACCGGCGCCGTCCTCCCCAACGACGGCACCAAACCCGAGCTCACGGCGCCCGCGATGTTCAGCCTTCTGGCCCCGGCCTACTCCAACAAGTACGGCGTCGACGAGACCGAGATGAAGGACGTCCTCACTCGTATCGCCTGGAAGAACCACTACAACGGCGCCCGCAATCCTCGTGCCCAGTTCCAGAAGGAAGTCAGCAAGGACAAGATCCGTAATGCGCCGCTCATCGCCGGCCAGCTCGGGATCTTCGACTGCTCGGGAGTCAGCGATGGCTCGGCGGCAGCGATCATCGTGCGAGCCGAGGACGCGTACAAGTACACCGACAAGCCGCTGTTCGTGAAGGCCCTCGCGTTCGCTGCCGGACCTGCTGCCGGTCCGATCGATCCCGACTACGACTACACGACCTTCAACGAGGTCGTGGCCTGCGTCGAGGATGCCTACGCCCAGGCCGGCGTCGAGCATCCACGAGCCGAGATCGCCATGGCCGAGGTCCACGACTGCTTCACCCCAACCGAGCTGGTGCTCATGGAGGACCTCGGTTTCGCCGACCGCGGTCTTGGCATGGAAGGAGGTGATGGCCGGGACCTTCGACCTCGACGGCGAGCTCCCCATCAATCCCGATGGCGGACTCAAGAGCTTCGGACACCCCATCGGCGCTTCGGGACTCCGCATGTTGTTCGAGTGCTGGCTACAGCTGCGACAGGAGGCGCCCGCCGATCGACAGATCAAGAGTGTCACCGAGGGCGGCAGGACCCTCGGGATGACCCACAATCTCGGCGGTGCGCCGGGGGAGTGTGTCAGCTTCGTGAGCATCGTGGGTTCCGAACTCGGCTGAGCATTGGTCTGCGGACACCGGCCGCAACCTGTGAATGTGAAGCTCCGACCCCAATCGGGGTGGTCAGCAGGCGAGGGGGATCGGTGGTCCGGCGAGGTCCTTGATCGCTTCGAACTCCGAGGCCGCAGCCGCCCAACCCGTGTCCGCCAGTCGGCTCGACGCGAAGATGATCCCGATGACTCGACCGTTCTCGTCGACCAGGGGGGCACCGGAGTCGCCCTTCTCGATCGCAACCCCGACCTCGATCCCGGCCCGGCGACCCTCGCCGTCGAGCGTCACCACCGTTCGCCGTAGCAGTGCCACCGGGAGCGTTTCCGGAATGTCATTGCGGTACACGATCAGGTCGGCCTGATCGGCGGGGTTCTCGGCGTCGGATCGGATGTCGAGACCGCGGGCAGCGTCGGCGCCGAGGTCGGCCTCGGCGAATGCCAACAGTGCAAGATCCCGCTCCCGGTCGACGAAGACCAGCTCAGCGGGTGTCTCCGAACCCTCCGCATTGCTGAGCGACGCGGCATCGACGCCGTCGAATGCGTGGGCAACGGTCAGCGCCAAGCCGTCGCCGATCGACACCGCCGTCGCCCGGGAACCGATGCCGGGACCGCAACCGGCGAGCGACACCCGCAGCACCGCCTCCGCCGGGTCGGTCTGATCATCGGCGACACATCCGGCCAGACCCCATCCGGCGAGCAAGGCCGCGGCCGCCAGGAGTCTCATCGCCGAGGCGTCACGACGTACCGTCGGCCAGCCGCTCGGCATACTCCTCAGCAGTGATCGTCTCGCCCCCGATGGCACTGCGATCGGCGTCTGGGAGCACGGGTTGGATGGCATCGATCCGCTTCCAGCTCGGGATCGGCGCCACGCCGGCATCGTCTGGAACGTACTGAGAGTCAGCGATTCGCTGATGAGGATGGATGTAGCGGGCACAGTTGGGGAAGAGCTTCTCGACCCGCAGCACGACGGTGGTCTGGGCTCCCGGGAAGTGTCGGAGGCGATCGGCACTGTCGTCGATCATCGCCCTGGCCTGGATGCGCAGCCGCCTCGGTGTCTCGAAGTCGATCAGCAGCAGGCCGACCCGGTCATCGGCGGCCAGGTTGCCGAGCGACAGGTACATGCCGTTGCCGTCGTAGCTCGGGAACACGATGGTCGACGGGTCCTCGACCCGCAGCATGCCGTGAGGTCCCCCCTTGTAGGAGACCGTGGGCCAACCGTCGCCGTCGACGGTGGACAGGTAGAAGAAGTCGCGGCCCTCGATGAAGGTCTGATCTTCGTCGCTGATCGTCTGACGAACGATCACCGCTTCCATCGTGTCGGCGAGAGGGCGCGTGTCGAACCGTTCCTGCAGCGCTCGGTGCGACTCGCCGTACAGCGCGCTCACACGGTCAGCTCGGCGGATCCCGGTGTCGGCTCGATCACGACCTTGCCGACCGTCTTTCGGTTGCCGAGGTCGCTGAGGGCCTGGGCCGCGTCCTCGAACGGTCGCACCGCGCTGATCAAGGGATCGATGTGCCCGGTACCCGCCAACTCGACGATGCGATCCCAGTTGCTCCTGAGGTTGCCGGGGTCCCGTGCCAGCCAGGCGCCCCAGTGGACTCCGACGATCGAGTAGTTCTTCAGCAGGGCGTGGTTCATCGGAGCGTCGGGAATCGTCCCGCTGGTGAAACCGATGATCAGCAGCCGGCCGTCCCAGGCAACGGTGCGACGCACCTGTTGGAAGATGTCACCGCCGACGGCCTCGTAGACGACATCGACACCCCGTCCGCCGGTGGCGGACCGAACCGCCTCGACGATGTCGACCTCCTTGTAGTCGAACGCTGCGTCGGCCCCGAGGGCGTACACCGTCTCGACCTTCTCCGGCCCGCCTGCGAGGCCGATCACGGTGGCCCCCATCGCCTTGCCGACCTGGACCGCAGCCGATCCGACGCCACCGGCAGCGGCCGTCACCAGCATCGTCTCGCCGGCTCGGAGCTTGGCCCGATTGTCGAGCGCGAAGACGGTGGTGCCGTAGTTGAGGATGAGGCAGCAGCCCTTCGCCATCGGCATGCCATCGGGAAGGACGAAGCAGGCGGCGGCCGGGGCGACGACCTGTTCGGCCAGGCCACCCGAGCCCATCCACGTCACCCGGTCTCCCACCGACAGCGAGTCGACTCCGTCGCCGAGCTGGGTCACCACGCCGGCGATCTCGTTGCCTGGCGTGAACGGCAGCGGCGGCTTGACCTGATAGCCGCCACGGATCGTGAGCAGCTCGGGGAAGCTCACGCCGACGGCTTTCACATCGACCAACACCTGGCCGGGGCCGGGGCTGGGTGCCGGCCCGTCGACCAACTGCATCACATCGCTGGGTTCACCGAGTTCTTCTACGTGCCAAGTTCGCATGGATGCATGGTGGCGCTTGGCGAGCAAAATCGCCAATGGCTGATCGTGGCCGGAAGTACCGTGATTGCGTCGTGTCCCATCGTCCTGCACAGCTCCACATGGTCGACGTCGAGTTCGGTCGTTCCGACCGGTGGATCCTCCGCGGCCTCGACCTCACCATCGGGCCCGGTGATCGGGTCGGTCTCACCGGCCCGAACGGCGCAGGCAAGAGCACGCTGCTGGCCCTCGCCGCCGGGCAGCTCACGCCGAGCCTGGGATCGGTGTCGGTCATTCCCGCTCTGGCCACGATCGGTTTGCTCGGTCAGGAGCTCATGCCATTCGATGGTGAGACCGTCCGTCAGTGGATCGAGCGGCGGCTCGGCATCGCCGATGCTTCAGCCAGGCTGGCTGCGGCGACAGACCAACTGGCGACCGGTGAGGCAGCCGCCGCCGACGAATACGACCGTGCGCTCCAGCACTGGTTGGCGATCGGTTCGGCAACACTCGACGAGCGGCTCCCAGCCGTGCTCGCCGACCTCGGCTTCGACCCGGATCGGGCTGATGACAGGGCAGACGTCATGTCCGGTGGTGAACGGGGACGGATCGGTCTGGCTGCGCTGCAACTCTCGGAGTTCGACATCATGCTCCTCGACGAGCCGACGAACGATCTGGACACGGCCGGGTTGGAGCGCCTCGAGTCGATCCTCCGCCAGACCACTGCTCCGTACATCGTCGTGTCCCACGACCGCAGGCTGCTCGAACGTTGTGTGAATGCCGTCGTCGAGTTGGACCCCCACACGTTCGCCGCGAGGAGATACGAGGGTGGATGGGCCGCGTTCCTTGCCGAGCGGGCAACGGCCCGAGGCCACGAGGAACGTGCCTTCGTCGACTACACCACGAAGAAGGGCCGGCTCGAGGCCAGGGCCAGAACCGAACGATCGTGGGCGGCCAAAGGCGTGACTCGAGCGACGAAGAACCCGCGCGACGGCGACAAGCTGATCCGCAATCACGCCATCGAGACCAGCGAGAACCTCGCGGCGAGAGCACGCAGAACGGAGCGGGCCATCGAACGCCTCGACGTGGTCGACAAGCCTTGGGAGCCATGGCGGCTCCAGTTCGACTTCGGCGACGCCGCTCGCTCAGGCGATGTCGTGGTCGACCTGGAGGACGCGTGTATCGAGCGTGGTTCCTTCTCCCTTGGCCCGATCGATGTCGCGATCACCGCCGGTGAGCGGGTCCACCTCGCCGGTCCGAACGGGGTCGGCAAGACCTCGCTGCTCCTGGCGATGGTGGGTGAACTGCCGCTCACGTCCGGTCGCCGCCACGTCGGACCGTCCGTGACCTTCGGCCTCATCGACCAACGGCGATCGTTCGACCGCCCGCCGATCGACCACATCGAGAGTGAGACCGGCGCCACCCTCCAGGAGTGCAGAAGCACCCTTGCGAAGTTCGGTCTCACCACCGATCACGTCCATCGACTCCCCAGCGAGCTCTCGCCGGGCGAACGAACGCGGACGCTGCTGGCCGCGTTCGTCCTTCGCGGGGTCAACACGGTCGTGCTCGACGAACCGACGAACCACCTCGACATCGAAGCGATCGAGCAACTCGAGTCCGCCCTGGAACGGTTCAGGGGAACACTCATCGTCGTCAGCCACGACCGTGCTTTTCTGGAGCAGCTGGCGATCGATCGGACGATCCACCTCGACAATCCCCACCGTTGACGAACCCCACCGTTGGCAAAACGCCACCGTTCTGCGGCACCTGGCCCTCACTTCTGAGGGCTGTGTGCCGCAGAACGGGTGGGTGTCAGCGGTTGTGTTTGGCGAAATGCTGATAGTCCTTCAACGACGTCCAGTTCCCGCCCCACTCCCAGCCGATGTCGGCAAAGGCGGCGATCGCCTCGTCGCCGCTCGGCTCACCGGGAACGATCATTCCCGGCAGCAGCGCCGATCGGTCGAGGTAGGAGGACGCGAGGCTGGGGATGACGTTCTCGTCCCGCTGGTAGGGGTTGTGGAACGGGTTGATGTCGATGGCCAACCCGTAGGCGTGCTCGGAGAACCTCGAACCTCCGGTGACGAGTCGACACACGAACGATGCGGTGTTGTTGCCGTCGCCGGTCTGACGAGCCACCACGTCGGCGGGGGTGACGATCCGCATCTCCTCGATCGGGAAACGAATGGCATGCAGACGCTCGAACACCGAGACGACGGCCTCGGCCTCGGCGGCAGCCACGATGAGCTCACCGGTGTGATGCCGGCCGTCGAAGCCCCAGAAGGCAACCGTCACGTAGCGGAGATCGTCGGTGGGGACCGGGCACATCTCGTTCCAGGTCGAGCGCCGCAGCGGTTCACCTTCCAGAGGTTCGATCGTGAAGGCGAAACGCATCGTCCGGCGGTGGCTCCAGACGTTGTTCGGTCGGAAGGCGGCGGTCGCGGAGCACCTCGGGCGTCGGCTGTACGGCAATTGCGCCGTCTGGTGTGGTGATGAGTCCTGCCGGGTCGATTCCGCCGGCGAGGAGTCCGTCGGCCGTCACGGGTGGGGCGGTCTCGCTCGTTGTGGTGGTCGAGGTCGCAGCTGGATCATCGGCCGCGGCGGCAACCGCTTCGATGGTCGTCGCCGAGTGAAGTGGTTCCACCTCTGCCGCCGCAGCCGGAGCCAGTTCCACGCGTGGCGTGCTCGCACAGGCGGACCCGAGCAAGAGGCCGAGGAGCAAGACGAGGCGAGGCACCTCCGTAGCGTAGAAGGGTGTGGCGCCCCGGTGGGTCAGCCCTCAGAACCCTGGTGTCTCGATCTCTCGCCGACCCGCCGTCGTTCGTGTCCGCCCTGAGGACCCCGGTTGCCTGGGCCCATTCGGTCACGACGTCAGCCAGTTCGTCCCCGACCGATTCGGGCGCATCGGTCGGAAGCTCGGACGCTGCCTCGGTCGAGTGGTCGGCTGCTGCGCGGACGACGGCGACGATGAGGCCGATGCAGCACCAGCACGTTCAGCGTGACACGTGGGACATCGGCACAGGGCAAGCCGACCTGAGTCGTCTGCGGTTGGCATACTGGCCCGATGGCCAAGAACGTGCTCGGCGGCGAACTCGTCGATTGTTCTCGAGACCCGCTCACGGGGTTCTTTCGAGATGGATGCTGCAACACCGGAGCCGGCGACGACGGCGTTCACGTCGTCTGCGCACGCGTGACCGCCGACTTTCTCGAGTTCAGCAAGTCCCGGGGGAACGACCTCAGTACGCCGCTCCCGCAGTTCGGGTTCGACGGTCTGCAGCCGGGCGACCAGTGGTGTCTCTGTGCCGCACGTTGGAAGGAAGCGCTCGATGCCGGGGCGGCGCCCGAGATCGTGCTCGAGGCGACACACGCCGCCATGCTCGAGTGGGCCACGCTCGATGAACTCCGGGCGTTCGCAGCGCATGAGTCGAGGACCGGCGTCCGGCCGCAACCGGTGAATCGGTCAGTATCGACGACGTGTCGTTCCTCGATCTCATGACCTTGGAACCTCATGGTCCGGACACCTTCGTGGCACAGGCGCCTCGGTATCCATGGGGTCGCCTGTTCGGCGGCCAGGTCGTGGCCCAGGCGTTGCGAGCGGCGCAGTTGACGGTGCCGGGCGACTACCACTGCCATTCGTTGCACTCGTACTTCATCCGAGGCGGCACCCACCGAGAACCGGTCCGTTTCGAGGTCGACCGGATTCGCAACGGTCGTTCGTTCATCACGCGTCGCGTGCTGGCGCGGCAATCGAACGGCGCCATCTTCAACCTCTCGTGTTCGTTCCATCTCGGCGAGCCGTCACCGGACGTCCAGGTCGTCGAAGCACCGAGCGATCTTCCCGACCCGACCGAACTGCAGAACACCGGGTGGGGAAACATGCTCGACCGTCGGGCCGTGAACACCACGCACGGCCGCTTGACCATGTGGATTCGGTTGGTCGACACGATCGATCCCGGCGACGCCGAAATCAACCACTGCGGCCTGGCCTTCATCTCCGATTCGGTGCCCACGGGAGCGGTTCGGGCCACCCATCCGCACCAGGTCGCCAACCGCGAAGAGTCCCACCAGGTCTTCAGCGGCGCATCCCTGGATCATTCGATCTACTTCCATCGTCCGGTCGACCCGACGCAGTGGTTGCTGGCCGATGTGGTGTGCCACAGCCTGGTCCAAGCCCGGGGCCTCACGGTCGGCAATCTCTTCGATCGAAGCGGTTCCCATGTGGCGACCATCGTGCAAGAGGCGTTGCTCCGCGAGCGCCGGCCGGAGGGTGGAGGGTCGGACGGCCTGGCCGGCAAGGTCGTCTAGAACAGTCTCCTGGAGCGGTGGTCCCAGAACTGAGGCCTGACCGCGGCTGCGATCGCTGCCATGAGAAGCACTCATGGCAGCCGGGTTCGATGCCGATGGACACGGGACGCGGCTACCGAGGCAACCCATGGTGTTCAAGCGATCGACCCCGATCAACCAGGAAATCGAGAGGGACACACCCAGCCACATCGATGGTCTCACCGGGCTGCCCGACCGCTGGCAGGTCGAGGTCTGGATCTCCGAGCACCTCGCGAGAAGCCAGCGAACCGGCGATCGCTTTGGTTTCTTTCTCGTCTCTGTCGCCAACCTGACCGAGATCAACGCCGGGTACGGCAGCGCAGTCGGCGACGAGGTCCTCCAGGCGGTCGCAGAGTCCCTGACGAAGGCCGTTGGTAGTTCCGGCCTCGTTGCCCGCTACCTGGGCTCGGAGTTCGCCATCATCAGGCCGGGTCTGTTCGCCATGGAGGAGATGAGCCGCATCGCCCGGTCGACGATGGACACGATGCCCCGCCAGGTCAGCTTCGAGTCGTTCGTGGTGCCGGTTCGCATCGCCGTCGCCGGTCTCATCAGCAACCCCGACCTCAGCGACTGGCTCTTGATCGTCGACGCAGAACAGGCGCTGGCAGAGGCCAAGAGCGACCCGGCCAGGCCGATCGTCATCCGAGGCGAACACCAGACTGCCCGCCGCAAGCCCGAAGTGCTTGCGGTCCGTCTCCAGCGGGCCTTCGACAACAACGAGTTCCAGCTGCACTATCAGCCGATCGTCTCGCTCGGGTCCGGCGCCGTCGTCGGCTTCGAGTCGATGCTGCGATGGCTGAGCCCGGACGCCGGCCCGCTCGGTGCCGAGATCGTCGGCCCGTCCGAGTTCATGGTCGCGCTCAGGGAGTCGCCGATCACGGTCCCGCTCCACGCGTGGGTCCTGCGCGAATGCCTCCAGCAGGTCAGCGGTTGGAGCCATCAGCTCCAGATGCCGTCGCTCTTCGCTGCGGCCAACATGGATCCGACGTTCATTCTCGACGATCGGTTCGTCGAGGTCGTGATGAACGCCCTCAACGACACCGGCGTGCGGCCTCAACAGGTGCTGCTCGACATCAACGCCAACGTGGCGGGTGCACACATCAACATGCTCTGGCCTCAGTTGGCGAAGCTGAAGGCGCAGGGCGTCGGTATCGCCCTCGAGGACTACGGCGTCGGACTCGGATCGGCCGACCTCCTTCGTCGGTGCCGCTTCGATGTCATCAGACTGCCTCGGACTCTCGTCGGCGGCCTCGGGCTCGCAGACGAAGACCGGTTGATCGTCAACGGCATCGTGAACCTCGCCCACAGCCTCGGCTACTACGTCGTGGCCGAGGGTGTGGAGACTGCCGATCAGGTACGACTGCTGCGCTCGGCGAAGTGTGATCTGATCCAGGGTTTCATCATCGGCCGTCCGGCCCAGGACACCGAGGTCACGAAGAATCTCGATGCACTTCGCCGCAAGGCGAAGCAAGTCTCCGAGCTCTGACCCCGGTCAGAGAAAGCGGCGGACGACGTCAGCGACGCCGTCGGCATCCAGGCCGAGCGACGCCAGGATGTCGTCCGGATCGCCGTGTGGGATGTACTCGGTGGGAACCCCGAGTACCTCGACGTCCGCACGGCTGTGGGCTTGCCGAAGCGCTCTGGCCACGGTGGCCCCGATGCCGCCATGGCTCAGACCGTCCTCGATCGTGACCACGATGTCGTGTGTGCCGGCGTCGTCGAGCATGGCCGGATCGAGGGGGCGAATGCAGCGAGGGTCCCACACGGTCGCGTCGATGCCGTCTGCCTCGAGCAGTGTCGCCGCTCCGCTCGCAGCGGCCAACATCTTGCCGATCCCGATCAAGCAGACGGTGCGCCCGTCTCCGTGGCCACCCTCGCGGACCTTGCGGCCGGCGAGGCCGCGTCCGACCTGATCGTCGGGAACGATCGGCGCCGCGGTTCTCGGCCAGCGAATCGAGACCGGACCGTCGGTGATCTCGTATGCGTCCTCGAGCATCTGTTGGAGTTCCTGATACGACGACGGTGCGAACATGGTCATGTTCGGGATCTTCGACAGGAGCACCATGTCGAGCACCCCGTGGTGGGATGCACCGTCCGGGCCGGTGATGCCGGCGCGGTCGAGGCAGAAGATCACCGGTTGGCCGTGGAGCCCGACGTCGAGGTTCGCCTGATCGAATGCTCTGCTCAAGAAGGTGGCATACAACGCAACGACCGGGCGCAAGCCACCCATGGCCATCCCTGCGGCCGCCGTCACGGCGTGCTGTTCGGCGATGCCGACGTCGAAGCATCGGTCGGGGAAACGATCACGGAACGGAAGGAGGCCGGTGCTGTCCGGCATGGCGGCGGTGATGGCCACCACCTCGGGGTGCGACTCGCCGAGTTTGACCAACGCCTCGGAGAAGCCGCTGGTGTACTTCTCGGTGGTGGCGGCGCCGGGAGCGGGTGTGCTGGCGGCGTTCGGTGCGAGGAAGTTGGCGCCGGTGTCGTGCATCTTCTTGACCGGATCGTTCTCGGCGAGCGCGAACCCGCGGCCCTTGTCGGTGAGGACGTGGATCACGACCGGACCCTCGAACTCGGCGCCGTTCCGGCAGTGCCGCTTCGACCTCGGCGATGTCGTGGCCGTCGAACGGGCCCATGTAGCGAACGCCGAGGGGCTCGAAGAACTCCTGTGGCTCGAGGGCCGTCCGGATCGCCGCCTTCGATGCTCGAACGCCGAGAACCGAGAGATCACCGATGAACGGAAGCCGTTCTGCCCAGGCCTCGAAGCGTCGTTGCCGTGCCATGTAGACAGGGTTCGAGCGGATCTTGACGAGGCTCTCCGACAGCAACGAGATGGTCGGTGCGTACGAACGACCGTTGTCGTTCAGAACGATGGTGACATCGCTGCCCGAATGGCCGAGGTTGTTCAGCCCTTCGAACGCCATACCGCCGGTCATCGACCCGTCACCGATCACGGCCACGATTCGTCTGCCGGTGACGCCGAGTGTGCGGTGCGCCGCGGCCAGGCCGTGGGCATAGCCGAGCACCGTCGACGCGTGGCTGTTCTCGATCCAGTCGTGCTCGGATTCGGCTCTGCTGGGATACCCGGACAGCCCGTCGGCCTGCCTGAGGCGTTCGAAGTCCCCGCACCGGCCGGTCAGCATCTTGTGCACGTAGGTCTGGTGCCCGGTGTCCCAGAGCAGGATGTCACGTGGACTGTCGAGCACACGGTGCAGTGCGACCGTGAGTTCGACCGCTCCGAGGTTCGACCCGAGGTGACCGCCGACAGCACTGTTGTTCAACATGGCGATCGTGAACGACCGAATCTCCTCGCACAACACGGCGAGTTGATCGGAATCGAGCGAACGAAGGTCGGCAGGGGAGCGAATGGAATTGAGATACATGCGAAAACAGAAGCTATCGCACTCGCTCGCCGGTGGCCCGGTCAGGTTCGACGGGGTCCTGCTGAGGTAGCTTCCCATGGTGATCGAAACGCAGCTCCTGGAACGTGTTCTCGGCGTCGGTATGTCCTCCGGTGCCGACTTCTCGGAAGTGTTCGTCGAGGACGTGCAGCGCACGGGGGTCAATCTGGACGACGGGAGGATCGAGAACTTGTCGTCGAGCCGCGATCGCGGCGCCGGCGTCAGAGTCGTCTCGGGCGACACCACCGGATTTGCCCACACCGCTGACCTCTCCGAATCTGGCCTGATGGCCGCGGTGAAGGCTGCGGCAGCGGCCGCCAACCAGGGAGGCGGTGGTCAGCGAACGGTCGCGCTCGACGCCACCACCACGACGCCGGGCGGGGTCAAGGTCAGGCCCGAGGATGTCGAGAAGAGGGCCAAGGTCGAGGTGCTGCGTCTGGCCGACGCGGCCGCTCGAGCCGTCGACGATGTGATCACCCAGGTCAGCGCCCGATATGGCGACAATCGCAGACGCATCTTGGTCGCCAACTCCGATGGTCTCCTGGCCGACCGATGATCAGACCCGCACGAACATGGCGGTGACCTGTGTCGCCACCGGTGATGCCGGCCAGCAGACCGGCTACGAGTCGGCAGGACTGTCGGTGGGATTCGAACTGCTCGACCGATACGACATCGAGGAGATGGCCAGAGCGGCGGCCGATCGTGCCATCACCAAGCTCGGAGCTCGCCCAGCCCCGTCCGGCACGCTGCCCGTCGTGATCGGACCCGGCTCCGGCGGTGTGCTGTTCCACGAAGCGTGCGGTCACGGCCTCGAGGCCGACCTCGTTCGGAAGGGGGCATCGGCGTTTCGTGGCCGTATGGGCGAACAAGTTGCGTCTTCGCTCGTCACGCTGATCGACGACGGAACCATGCCGGAGGAGTGGGGTCACTTCGCGATCGACGATGAGGGGAATCCGGCCTCGGCGAACGTGTTGATCGAGGACGGGATCCTCGTCGACTACCTGTGGGATCAGAACCGGGCACGCCAGGCCGGACGGGCGAGCTCCGGCAACGGCCGCCGCCAGAGCTATCGAAATCTGCCGATGGTGCGGATGACGAACACCTACCTCCGGGGCGGCGCCTCCGACCCGGCCGAGATCATCGCCGGTGTCGACAACGGCGTCTACGTCGCCAGGCTCGGCGGTGGTCAGGTCAACACCGCGTCTGGCGATTTCGTGTTCGGTATGACCGAGGCGTATCTGATCGAGAACGGCAAGATCACCGCACCGTTGCGTGAAGGGCAACTCATCGGCAACGGACCCAAGGTCCTGCAGATGATCGACGCCGTCGGCAATGACTTCGAGATGGGCCCGCCCGGCATGTGTGGCAAGGACGGCCAGGGCGTGCCCGTCGGCGACGGGGTGCCCACACTGCGGGTCACCGAGCTGACCATCGGCGGAACTGCGGCATGAGTGCGCAGCTGCTCGAGCAGTTGACGGCCACCGCCGAGGATGTCGTCAGGCGGGCACAGAAAGGTGAACAGATCGAGGTGGCGTGTTCGCAGGGCACCTCGACCTCCGTCCGAGTCTTCGGTGGCGAGGTCGAGTCGTTCACGTCCGCCCAAACGCAAGGAATCGGCGTCCGGGTCATCGTCGACGGACGCGAGGGTTTCGCCAGCGCCGGATCGCTCGAGCGGGAAATCGTGGTCGACGCCTTGGCCGAGGCGAGGGACAACGCTCGTTTCAGTGAGCCGGACGAAATGGCCGGGGTGGCCGAGCCCGATGGTGTTGTCGCCGTCGACATCGAACTCTGGAACGATGCGGTGCTCGAGACCAGCACCGAGGCGAAGATCGCGATGGCGATCGACCTCGAACGGGCGGTCACGCAGGCCGACTCTCGGATCTCCGGCGTGCGCACGGCGACCTACGGCGACTCGGCCGGTGCGTTCGCTCTGGCCAGTACATCGGGCATTCGGGCCGCGAGCCGCGCCACGTCGGCGCATGTCGGGGTTCAAGCGCTCGCAGACGACACCGATGGGCGGACGCAGACCGGTGCTGCTTCTGATGCGGCGCGGTCGCCGGGCTCGCTCGACGTCGATGGCGTGGCTGAGCGCGCCGTCCGACAGGCCGTCGATCTGCTCGGTGCCTCGAAGCCGTCGAGTGGCGCAGTCGACCTCGTGCTCGACCCGCGGCTCGCCGCCACCGTGCTCGGTCTGATCTCGGGGACGCTGACGGGTGACCGCGTCCTGAAGAAGCGGTCACCGTTCGTCGGCAGGATCGGTGAGTTGATCGGGTCCGAACTGGTCACGATCTTCGACGACCCGACCGATGCCGCGTCGCTCGGCGCCGACTCCCACGACGGCGAAGGTCTTGCGTGCCGGAACAACGCGTTGATCACCAACGGTGAGCTCGCTGCGTTCCTCTACGACGCCTACAACGGGCGAAAGGCGGGCGTTGGTTCGACCGGATCGGCGGTCCGTGGCACGAGGGGGCTCCCGTCGCCCGGCGTGCAGGCGCTCCATGTCGCACCCGGTTCCGCGGGGTCGGTCGAGGATCTGATCTCGTCCGTGCACCTCGGCGTCCTGGTCTTCAGCCTGGCCGGGCTGCACTCCGGCGTGAATCCGGTGTCCGGCGATTTCTCTGTCGGAGTCGAAGGGCGAATGATCCGCAACGGGGTTCTCGCCGAACCGATCGGAGAATGCACCCTCGGTTCGACGCTGCAGCGACTGCTGCTCGGCGTCTCGGCCGTCGGTTCCGATGTCGAGCATCTCCCGAGCGGTGTGTCGACGCCGGGTGTGGTGATCAGCGACGTGATGTTGTCCGGTTCGTCGTGATCGGTTCGCCGCTCGGTCCGCGTCGTAGTTCGTGCAACGGCATGGGTCTGGCGAACAGATAACCCTGCATCTGATCGGCGCCGAGCACGGTGACACGCCGCGCCTGTTCGAGCGTTTCGACGCCTTCCACCACGACGTCCAATCGAAGGATGTGAGCGGTCTGGATGACGAGTCTGATCAGGTTGGCATCGTCTGGGTTGTCGAGATTGGCGGTGAAGATCTGGTCGATCTTGAGCACGTCGGCCGGCAGCCTCCGCAGGTGGGTCAGCGAGGTGAACCCCGTGCCGAAGTCGTCGATCGCGATCTTGACCCCTGTTTCGCGCATGCGCCGGAGTGTGTCGATGGCGCCGTCGATGTCGCCGAGCAGAGCGCTCTCGGTGATCTCGATGGTGAGCCGAGACGCGTCGATGGGAAGCCGTGCGAGCTCCTCCGACAAGTCTCCGTACAGGTCGCCGTTGGCGAGGTGTCGACCCGAGATGTTGACGGCGAGGCCGACACCGTCGAGCGCTCGCGTCGAGAGAACCTCGACTGCGGTTCGCAGAACCCAACGGTCGATCTCGATCACGAGATCGGATGCCTCGGCGAAGGGGATGTAGGTATCGGGCGGCACTGGCCCGATACCAGGCCGATGCCAGCGGATCAGCGCCTCGTAGTGAACGACCCCGCCGCTGATTGCGTCGACGATCGGCTGGTAGTGGAGCTGGAACTCCCCGTTGCCGAGCCCGCTGCGGATGTCGGCCGCCAGGTTCAGCTCCTCGATCGTACGACCGCGCAGTTCGGCGTCGAAGAAGCGAACGCCGTCTCGCCCCCGATGTTTCGCGTCGAGCATGGCGACATCCGCTTCAGCCAGGAGGGCATCCACCTCGTGACCGGGCAAGCCCATGGCAATGCCGATCGACGCGCCGATCTGATCGTTGGTGGTGCCGATCGATTGCCGGACAGCGTCGAGGAGCCGTTCGCCGATCCGGGTCGCCTGGGTCATGGACGTTGCGCTGGTCGTGGCGACGAGGAACTCGTCTCCGCCGATCCGTCCCACCATGTCGTCCGCCCTCGTCGTGGACCGCAGGCTGTCGGCTACCGCCCGCAGCACTGCATCGCCGGCGGCGTGGCCGAGCGTGTCGTTGACCTCCTTGAAGTGGTCGAGGTCGACGAAGAAGACGGTGGTGATCGTGCTGCGCGCCCCATCGGTGTCGTTGGGCTCGGAGGAGAGGAGGCGATGAAGAACGTCGAGCGAAGCGCGTCGGTTCAACAGGCCGGTGAGTCCGTCGTGCGACGCCTCGTACGCCAACTGGTCGCTGGATTGCTCCTGGTGGCTGATCGAGTAGCGGAGCTGTTCGATTGCAGCGTGGAGCGTCGCGCCGAATCGGCCGGGAACGGGTCGGCTGAGTGATGGATCGTCGAGTGCCCCGTCGGCCAGGGCGATCGCCTGCTGTTCGGTTCTCTCGAGGTTGGAGATCGCCTCGGACAGTGCCTCGTGTATCTGGCGGATCTCGACCGGCCCGCTCGGTGTCGGGAGGGAGCCGTGCCCGCCCTCGGTGATTGCCGATGCCGTCTTGCCGAGGTCGGCCGAGAGGCCGCACGATCCAACGGGTCGTGGCGGCGATCGCTCCGAATGTCGCTGCGGCCATGCCGACTGCGAGGCCGGCGACGAGCCATCCACTGCGAATCGCGTCGCGGTGCACGCGGTTGACGTCTGCCTGTAGCGCTGCCGCCGTATGAGAGACGAACGCAGATGGCGGGCTGAAGCCGATTCGGCAGTGGCCAGGTTCGCGGCCACCGGTCCGAGTTGGCTGGGTTCGTTGGCCACATCGAGGATACCCGTCGACCCCGTCTCGAAATCGAGAAGCAAGGAGGTGACCTCGTTGATGAGAGCGAGGCGGTCTGGGTCGTCGAGAAGCGCGGCGAACTCCCCTCTGACCGCCGGCTGATCCCCGACGAGGAGCGACAGGTCGTCGAGGCGCTCCTCGTAGCTCGCCCTGTTGATGGCCAGTCGGCGGGCGAGCTCGTCAGCCGCGTAGTGGTCGAGGGAATCGAAATTGGCGAAGAACGTGGCCCGCATGTCCGAGTAGTCGGAGCGAAGCTGGTTTGCGAGTTCGAGGGTCCGGGCGAATCTGACCAGGTGGGCGCCGTTCGGCTGATCGGCGGCGAGTGAGACGACCTCGTTCGCTTTCTGTTCGATCGCGCTCTCGACGATGCGCCCCGACACGAGATCGAGTGGCTGGACTCCGTTGTCGAGATCGGGTTCCTGGGTTCGGGCCTCGGCGACGGCCTCGATGAGGCCCGGAAGCGAGACCGAGGTTGCGACGAGGTCGGTGACCTGCCGAGCATCGTCATGTTCGTCCCTGGGATCGACACCCAGTGCGACGGCGACGAGCGTGGGCGAGATGTCCATCTGCATGAGCGAGACCGACGTCTTCGACCAGAAACTCTCGCGCTGCAGTGATGCTTCGAGCTCCACCAACTGCACGAGCTGCGATGTTGCCAGGTCGAGTTCGCTGAGCTCGCGGTTGGTTTCCTGGACGGCCAGAATTCGACCGACAGCGAAGAGTGCGAGTCCGGCCAGCGGGACAACCGCGAGGATGCCGAGCATGGGGCCGAGGCGGCCTCTGACTGATCGAACGGATCGCACGTCAGAGCATCGGCGGCTTCGCTAGGAGCGTAAGGGCGGTCATGGGACCGCGACGACGTCGACGACGCCGAAGGCGAGGTGGTCGAGCACGATCGGTACCGCTGCCTCCGGGACGGCCACCGCGAGCGAGACGTCGGTCAACTCGACGACGGTGCCGATGGTCAATCGAGTGGCACGCGTGGCGTGATCGTCTCCGAGCGAGCGGATGCCGTAGAGCTCGACCCGGGCGCCGGGCAACACGGGGGGAGGGGCAGCGGGGACCGGCAGACGTCACGAGCCGCTCGCCTGCTCCGAGGCCGGTGCCGGTCGGGAAGAGGCGGCTCCCGACCAGTACCTCACCGGCGAACAGGTCGTCGCTGGCGACTGCGTCGACGGGAAGCGTGCTGACGAAGCCATCCGGTAGGAGCGCTTTCGGCCATTCGACGACCTGCACGTCGTCTGCACCGAGCGAGCTGCCGGCATCGACATCACGCCGCACCGACACCACCGAGGTCGTCGTGCCGAGTCCATCGACGGTCGCTCGCCACTCGAGGCCGATGTCGACCATCGCCAGTAGAACGACAACGATCACGACCCGCAGGAGAGCCCGGCGTGGTTCGATCCGGTGGATGTGGTCGACAAAGAGCCTGCCGCCGAGGGACAGGGCCCACGATGGGGCGTTGAAACCGCGTCACGACGCGCCTCCGGTCAGTCAGGGATGAAACTGGTTCCGGGGAAGCGGAGGGACTGCGGGGATCAATCCGAGCTGGTCGAAGAACTCTTCACAGAAGAGCTCGAAGCCTTCTTGTCGCCGGAAGATTTCTTGTCGCTGGAGGGCTTCTTTTCGCCGGAAGCGGCAGCGGCATCGGCCTTCGAGACCTTGGTGGGAGCGTCGGCCTTGGTCGACTCGGTCGTGCTGGACGAGGAGACTCGAGCGTCGTTGCGGTAGAAGCCGTCGCCCTTGAACGCAATACCGACCGGGCTGAAGACCTTCTTGAGCTGATGCTCGTGCTTCTTGCCTGGAAGCGTGGTCAGCGGATCGTCGTGGATCGACTGCTCCACTTCGAACCGTTCGTTGCATTCTGTGCACTTGTATTCGTACGTTGGCATCAACTCTCCTACATCGGCCGGTCGATATTACCGGGCGCGAAGCCTCGACGGTGATTCGGGTCGACCGATAGGAATGCAACCATCACTCGCTCGAAGGACACGTCTACGTGAACGATGCATCGCTGGCACACAAGGTCAAGAAGGCGGTGATTCCCGCTGCCGGGCTCGGCACGCGTTTCCTGCCGTTCACCAAGGCGGTCCCGAAGGAGATGCTTCCGATCATCGATCGACCGGTCATCCAGTACATCGTCGAGGAAGCGATCGACGCCGGCATGGACGACATCCTGATCATCACCTCGCGTCACAAGAAGGTGATGGAGGACCACTTCGACCGTCACGTCGAGCTCGAGGATGCCCTCACCGGCAAGGGCAAGACCGAAGAGGCCGAGCAGGTTCGAGCTCTCGGCGAGATGGCCAACATCCACTTCGTTCGCCAAGGCGAGGCGCGAGGGCTCGGCCATGCGATCGGGATGGCCAGGCATCACGTCGGCAACGAACCGTTCGCCGTGCTTCTCGGGGACGACATCATGCGCAGCAAGGTTCTGCGGGGCCTGGTCGACACCTACGAGACCCACGGAACCTCCGCGTGGCGCTGATGGAGGTGCCCGAGGCAAGACATCTCGGCCTACGGGTGTGCCGCCGTCGAGGGCCTCGGCCAGCAGGTGGTGGACATCACCGGACTCGTCGAGAAACCGGCCGTCGCCGACGCACCGTCGAATCTTGGCGGTCATGGGGCGGTACCTGTTCACACCGTCGATCTTCGACGAGATCGATCACACCGAACCAGGAGTGGGTGGCGAGATCCAGATCACCGACGCCATGGTCAGCCTGATGGCGAAGGAGCCGATCAAGGGGTTCACGTTCTCGACGGGGCGCTACGACACCGGCAAGAAGATCGACTACTTGCGAGCCGTTGTCGAGTTCGCCTTGGAGCGCGACGATCTCGGTCCCGAGTTCCGGATGATTCTGTCCGAGATCGCCAAGCGAGAGGGTCTCGGCTGACCGGTAGCGTGAGCGGATGATTCCGCTCGGTGACGCTCAAGCCCACGTTCGGTCGGCCATCGACGCCCTGCCGGTGGTGATGGTCCCGATTGCCGAGTCTGTCGGCCTCGTGATCGCCGAGACGGTCACGGCGCCGGAATCGATCCCCCCGTTCGACAACACCGCTATGGACGGTTTCGCCGTCCGCGCCATCGACCTCGCCGGCGCCGCTGAGGCGTCACCCGTCGAGCTTCCCATCGTCGCCACCGTGGCTGCCGGAAACACGGCTCCTCGGCCACTCGAGGCGGGAGAGGCGATGCGGATCATGACCGGGGCTCCCATGCCGGAGGGGGCCGACGCGGTGATCATGGTCGAGCTGACCGAAGCCGACGATCGGGTCGTGCGCTGTCGAGCAGAGGTCCCCATCGGCAATCACGTGCGTGGCGCCGGCGACGATCTCGAGGCGGGCAGTGTCGTCTTCGAGCCGGGAACGATCATCCGACCGGCGCACGTCGGCGTGCTCGCCAGCGTTGGTCGTACCGAGGTTGCCGTGCATCGCCGGCCACGGATCGGTGTGTTCTCCACCGGTGATGAGCTGGTGGTCGGGCCGGTGGTGCTCGAGCCGGGTCAGATCCGCGATTCCAACCGGCCCCAGTTGTTGGCGCTCGTCGCCGAGGCAGGTGCCGTGCCGATCGACCTCGGCGTGCTCCGTGACGACGAAGCGGAAATCGATCGGGCGCTTCGGGCCGCTGTCGACTCCTGCGATGCCCTCGTCACCTCGGGTGGGGTGAGCATGGGCGATTTCGATTTCGTGAAGAAGGTCCTGTCGACCCTCGGCGATCTGACCTGGATGCAGGTGGCCATCAAACCGGCGAAGCCCCTCGCCTTCGGCGTGTTGTTCGGCACCCCGATCTTCGGACTGCCGGGCAACCCGGTGAGTTCGGCGGTCAGTTTCGAGCTGTTCGCTCGGCCGGCGATCCGCATGATGATGGGGCGGTCCGACACCGAACGAGTCACGGAAATCGCCATCGTCGACGAGGCGCTGGGCCGTGCCCCGGACGGCAAGACCCACTTCCAGCGGGTGGTGGCGACGCAAGAACCAGACGGTTGGCACGTTCGTTCCGCCGGGGGGCAGGGTTCGCATCAGTTGGCAGCGTTGGCGGCAGCGAACGCACTCGCCGTATTGGATGACGGCAACGGCGCAGGCGTTGGCGACCGTGTACGGGTGATGCTGCTCTCCTGAGCCGTCTGTCGGCTGTCGGCTGGGAGGAGTACCATCCCATGATGGCAACGGAGTTGATCGATCGATTCGGCAGGGTGCACACCGATCTGCGGATCTCGGTGACGGATCGCTGCAACTTCCGCTGCGCCTACTGCATGCCGGAAGAAGGCATGACGTGGCTGGACCGCTCCGACGTGCTCTCGTTCGAGGAGATCGAGCGGGTTGCTCGCGTGCTCGTCGAACACGCGGGAGTTCGTTCGATTCGTCTGACCGGTGGCGAGCCGACCGTTCGGGCCCGTTTGCCGCTGCTGGTCTCGAAGCTCTCCGTGCTCCCGGTCGAGCTGTCCATGACGACCAACGGGGCCACCCTTGCGTTGGTGGCAGACGACCTCCGAGCCGCGGGTCTGCAGCGATTGAACATCAGCCTCGACACCCTCGACGCCGACCGCTTCTTCGAACTCACCAAGCGCAACGAGCTCGGTCGGGTGCTCGAGGGGATCGATGCCGCGGTGGCTGCCGGGTTCGACCCGGTCAAGATCAATGTGGTCCTCATGCGGGGCATCAACCACGACGAGGTCGGCGACTTCCTCGAGATGGGTCGGGCGAAGGGTGTCACTGTCCGGTTCATCGAGTTCATGCCGCTGGACGCCCAGGGTCAGTGGTCCGAGGCCCGGGTCGTGGCGTATGACGAGATCGTGGCCATCGCTCGCGAGCGGTTCGACTTCGAGCCGATCGAGCGGGGGTCATCGCCTGCGGAACGATTCCGGTACGCCGGGGCCGACGCCATCGACGGGCCAGGCGGCGAATTCGGTGTGATCGCCAGCGTGACCGAACCGTTCTGTGGAGACTGCGATCGGATGCGGCTCACCGCCGAGGGCCAGATCCGCAACTGCCTGTTCGCCCTCGAGCACGTCGACCTCCGTTCGATCCTGCGGGAAGGCGGATCCGATCAGGACATCGTGAAGGCCGTCGCCGGCGAAATCGACCGGAAGTGGGCCGGTCATGCGATCGGCCAGGTCCATTTCATCCGGCCCAGTAAGTCGATGTCGCAGCTCGGCGGCTGAGTCCCGGCGATCAGGGAGCGGCCTGCGTCGGCTAGCCTCCCGCCCGTGAATGATCGATCGCTGACCCACCTCGACCCGCTCGGGCATGCTCGCATGGTCGACGTCACTCTCAAGGAAGCCTCGCCCCGTCGTGCCGTGGTGCGTGGCCGGGTGTACATGCAACCCGAGACCACCTCGTTGGTCGCAGAACGCGCCGTGGCGAAGGGCGACGTGCTCGCCGTGGCTCGTGTGGCCGGCATCATGGCGGCGAAGCGAACCAGTGATCTGCTGCCGCTGTGTCACCCCCTGTTGATCGGCGCCGTGCTCATCAACTTCGAGATCGCGGACGACCACATCGAGATCGAGACCCAGGTCGACACCGTGGACCGCACCGGTGTCGAGATGGAGGCGCTCACGGCGTGTTCGGTGGCTGCGCTGACGATCTACGACATGTGTAAATCGGCGGACAAGAGCATGGTCATCGGGGAGATCGCGCTGTGGGAGAAGACCGGCGGGAAGTCCGGTCCGTACCGCCGGACCGAGCCCACGGATCGCTCTGCGTGACGCCTGACGTCGGTTTGTGGTTTCATTGCCTCGAGTTTCGTAGTACTTTTGTAACCTGTATGGGCTGGTCGCCTCCCGTGACCAGCGGAGAACCTGTGAAATGAGTCCCGCCGAATGAGTTTGATCTCGACTTTCGTTCTGGTGTTCCTGGTTGCTGCGTGGGGATGGGTGCTTGGTCGCCCGCTGCTGCAGAGCCTTCTCAACAAATCGCATCGCGATCCCGTCGGTCATTTCAACCGGCAGCTGTCGGTGCTCGGCCAAGCGCCTCGTGAGTCGGCCCGCTTCGGGTCCGGCCCGTCGCTCGGCCCGGCCCGCAATCCGATGAAGCGCAGGCGTCTCCAGTGGTTCATGGCGTTGGTCATGGCCGCGGTTGTCTCGCTCGCCCTCGCGGTCGTGTTCGGCGGTGCCTTCGTCTGGCAGCACCTGCTCATCGACGCTCTCCTCGTGGCCTACGTCGTCATTGCCGCTCGCGTCGGTTCGATCGAGCGTGAGCGGGCCTCCAAGGTCACGAGCCTGCGGCTGGTCGGCGGCCAGAATCAGGGACCCGCTCCGTTCCTCCGGGCCGTCGGCGATCGCTGAGCGCCCGCTACGATCGACAACTCCAGATGGGGGCTGTAGCTCAGCTGGCTAGAGCGCCTCGGTCGCATCGAGGAGGCCAGGGGTTCGACTCCCCTCAGCTCCACCAACATGGGAACCCCTGATCAACGGCCTCACGGTCCGGTCAGGGGTTTCTTCGTTTGGCCGCACTCCCAACTGCCAGCGTCATGCGTACGCAGAGGTACCCAGAAAGCTGGCAGTTGGATGGGAATGGCGCCAGCGGACCCGCCAGTCGTCGCCGTGCAGGCCCCCGGCTCATCGACGGTGAGGAGTCCGGAATCTTTCGCGAGGGAGACAACGCGATCGAGGCACTCGCCGCGTTCCTCCGCTTCAGCCGTCGATCACCTGGATCGTGACGGTTGCAGCCGCACAAACGCCATCGATGGTGCAGATTCGGTAGCGAAGCGAGTCGGGTCCCTCGTGGTCTGCGTCGGACTCGTACCGGATGTGATTGCCCCGGACTCCGAACTTCTCGGCGTGTGATGGGGCGACGATGATCTCCAGCGTGCCCGGGTCGAGCAACTCTTGATCTCCGTCGTTGCTGAGGACTCGCAGATTCGCCTTGTCACCTGATTCCAACTGGTAGGCGTCGCCGACGGCGAAGTTCGGGTTGGCAGCCTGTGTCGTCGACGGCGCGGTGGTTGGTTTCGCAGTTGTTGTCGTCGTCGTCGGTATGGCCGTCGATGTCGTTGCGGTCCTCGGGGGCGCTGTTGTCGGCCCACCGCTTGTCGGCGCAGCGGTGGTGGGGGCCTCCGTCGTCGTGGTCGGGGCCGTTCTTGTCGACCCGCCAGTTGTTGGCGTCGCAGTAGTGGTGGTCCCCGCGGTCGCCGCGGTCGTCGTGGACGCCGTTGTCCCCCGGCTCGTCGGAGCGGCCGTGGTCGCAGGGGCAGTCGTCGAGATCAACGGGGTGGCAGGGGTTTCTGCCGGCACCGTCGGACCGATCAGGTCCTGCTCGGGTTCCATCGTCGTGAGCGTCGAATCGAGCCCAGCATCGGTCGCCGTCACTTCAGACGACGAGGTCACGGTCGGACCCAACGCCAACTCCTCGCGAGCGAGGGTTCCCTCGACCTCCACTTCGGACGGGTCACCAACCGTGTAGAGCCCGAGTTGCGTGGCCGGGATGACGAGCATCAAGATGACAACGACGGCCCAACCGACCACCGCTCCCGGTGCGCGGGCACCCGACCGTTCGAACGCTCGCCGGAGTTTCCGCCTCCACATTTCGACAAGCGTAGGGCGAACAGCCCATGTCTTGGATCGGGCTCGGGTCGAATTGCCCAGCTTCGACACGCAGCCGACCGAAAGAGACCCCCCGTCGATTACACGTTGCTGACGCCCTGCCATGATGGTCGGATGAACCCGATGCCGTGGTCGTCTCACCTCGGCTGCATCTGAGCACCGCATGCCCGGCCACGTCTTCACCCGAGCCGCGGATCGGCCGGTCGCCGTCCGAGCCTCCGGCGTCACCATCACCGACGCCGACGGTCGCGAGTATCTGGACGGCGCGGGTGGGGCGATCGCCAACTCGGTCGGCCACGGCCACCCGGCGGTTGTCGCCGCCATGGCCGAGCAGGCGGCCACCGTCGACTACGTCCACGCCACCCAGTTCGCCGCTTCCTCGCTGGAGGCCTACGCCGACGCACTGGCTCCCATCGTCCCGGTGGACGACGTCCGGGTCTTCCCGGTCAGCGGCGGGAGCGAGGCCAACGAGACCGCCCTCAAGCTGGCCCGCTCGTACCACCTCGCCCGGGGCGAGGACCGGCACCTCATCGTGGCCCGGGAGGGTGCCTACCACGGCAACACCCGGGGAGTGCTCGACGCCTCCGACCGCACCGGTCTTCGATCTGGCTACGAACCGTGGCTCGGCCACACGGTGCGCGTGCCGATGGCCCACCCATACCGGGACCGCCGAACAGGGGCCGAGCTCGTGGCTGCGACGGCCCGTGTCCTCGACGAGGTCGGACCAGAACGGATCGCAGCCTTCATCGCCGAGCCGGTGTCCGGTGCGACCCTCGCCGCCGCCGTCCCGCCCGACGACTACTGGCCGGCCCTGGCCGAGCTCTGTCGGCGGCACGGCATCCTGCTGATCCTCGACGAGGTCATGACGGGCTTCGGCCGGACCGGTCGATGGTTCGCGGCCGACCACTGGGGGATCCGGCCCGACATCGTCACCGCCGGCAAGGGCGCATCTTCGGGCTACTGGCCTCTTGGTCTGTGTCTGGCCGCTGGGCCGATCGTCGAGACCGTCACGGCCGCCGGGACCTTCGCCCACGGCTTCACGTGGTCCCACCATCCGCTCGGCGCCGCCGTCGGCCAGGCGGTGCTCGATGTCCTGCGCGACGGGGATCTGGTGACCGTCGCCGCCCGTCACGGTGAGCGGTTGGGTAGGGCAGTTGGTCGATCGACTCGGGCAGCATCCCTCGGTTGGCGACGTGCGCGGGCTCGGGATGCTCTGGGCCGTCGAGTTCGTCGCCGACCGGGCGACCCGGGAGCCATACGATCGGGCTGATCAGGTGACCGAACGTGTGACGGCTGCCTGTTTCGAGCGGGGCCTCACCGTCTACCCGTGCACCTCCTGTGTGGACGGCGCCATCGGCGATGCCGTACTCCTCGGCCCGCCCCTCACCGCCACGATCGCCGAGCTCGACACGATGGTCGACCGACTGGCCGCCGGCGTCGGCGCCGTCCTCGGCTGAGCGTCACTCACCGCGGGCAGCTCGCCAGAGTCGCTCGGGGGTGAGCGGAAGGTCGACATGCTCCACTCCGAAGGGGCTCAGGGCATCCATGACCGCATTGTGGACCGCAGCGGTGGCGCCGTTGCAGCCGTTCTCGCCGATGCCACGGGTACCGAGGGCATTGCGTTGCGTCGGTGTGCCGAGCGTCGCGGTGGTGATGGGGCAGACCTCGGTGATCGAGGGGAGCAGGTAGGTCATGAACGACGCACCCTCGGGGTTGCCGTCGGCGTCGAAGGTGGCCGACTCCCACAGCGCCTGCCCGATCCCGGCCACCGACCCGCCGTGTTGTTGGCCCTCGACGAAGGTCGGCTGGAGGACCACCCCGCAGTCGTCGACCGCCACGTGACGCAGCAGCCGCACCGCCCCGGTGTCGGGGTCGACTTCGACCACGGTGGCGTGGGCGCCATAGGGGTGGGCTTCCCCATCGGTCGGGGCGTGACGGACCGACTCCAGGCACCGGTTGGGTGACTGCTCGGCCAGATCCACCCAGGTGACCCGTCGGGTCGGCACCCCGGCCACCGCCAGGCCGGCCCCCAGGCCGTAGCCGGCCGATGCAACGACCAGATCGGTGGATGCCACTTCGAGTCGGGCCGCTGCCTCGTCCCGCGCCGCCTCCACGATCTCGTCGCACGACGCTGCCAGGTTGGAGCCGATGATCTGGCTCGCCCGGGATCCGCCGACCCCCAGACCCTGGTCGATCGCCGCAGTGTCGGCGTCGACCACGTCGATCTGGTCCTCGGCCACGCCGAGGCGTTCACTCACCAGCGCTCGCCACGTCTCGGCATGGGACTGGCCGTGGGATGCCTGCCCGCAGGCCACGAGCAGCCTCCCGTCGGGAGTGAGACGAATCCGTGCAGAGTCGGCCGGGGTCCCGCGGCCCGAGGTCTGGGCGTAGCAGGCCACACCGATGCCGAGTTGGACCCGTTCGCCGGCCCGCGCGGCGGGTCGTCTGATCGGACCGCCACCGATCCAGCTCGATCAGCTCGACCGCCCGATCGAGCGCTCGCACCGGGTCGCCCGAGTCGTAGACCACCCCGCCCGGCTGCTCCCGGGGCAGATCGCCGGCGGCGAGCAGGTTGCGGCGACGGAACTCGATCGGGTCGAGACCGAGGCGGCGGGCGGCGACGTCGAAGATCCGCTCCCGTGCGTGGTTGGCCTCGGGTTGACCGGCGCCCCGATAGGCGGCGACCGGTGTGGTGGTGGTGAGTCTGGCCCGCCCCCGCCAGCGCAGGGTGGGCACCCGATAGAGGCCGGTGGCCTGGCGACGGACGCTGATCAGCAGCAGTCCGGCCATGTGGGCGGTGGCCCCGGCGTCGGCTGTGACGTCGACATCGAGGCCCTGGATCCGGCCTTCGCGGTCGAGACCCAGCCGCACCGTCGACACCAGTCCTCGACCGTGGGGCATGCCGGTCAGGTTCTCGGAACGGGTCTGGAGCCAGCGCACCGGCCGTCCGAGGCGTCTGGCCAGTTCGACGATCACCGCGAACTCCACCGGCGGGGTGGCCCGCCCGCCGAACCCGCCGCCCACGCTGGGGGAGCGGACCCGCAGCCGGGACGGATCGAGATCGAGCACCCGGGCCAGCTCGTCGCGCACGTCGTGCACCCCCTGGCTCGTGCACCAGATGTCGAGCTCACCCGTCGCCGTCGGTTCGACCAGGATCCCGTCGGACTCCAGCGGCGCTGATGCCACCCGCTGGTTCACCACCGTCAGCTCGACGATCCGCTCGGCCCCGGCCACCGGATCGGGTCCGTCGTCTTCGATCCGGTACACGGTGTTGTCGCCGGGCGGTTGTCGCCGGCGGATGGTGCCGGAGCCGGGTACAGCTCGACAGGCGGCGCGACGACCGTGGGGTCGACCACTGGCTGCAGCGGTTCGAGGTCGACGTCGACCAGCTCGGTTGCGTCCTCGGCCCGGACCGGATCGTCGGCCACGACCACCGCCACGGCCTCACCGACGTGGCGGATCCGGTCGACGGCGAGAGGGTGCCGGGCCTGGCCGGCGTCGAGGACTTCGAGGTGCCGATACGGGCCCAGGCCGAGGCTCGCTCCGGTCTCCACCGCCACCACACCGTCGGCGGCCAGCGCGACTGCGTTGTCGATCGAGCGGATCTCGGCATGGGCGAGCGGTGAGCGGACGAACCAGGCGTGGAGACACCCGTCTGGCACCGGGAGGTCGGCCAGGAATCGGCTCCGCCCAGTGAGGAGATCTGGGTCCTCCGATCGCATCAGCGGTCGGGCTCGGCGTCGTCGGGTGATGCCTGCAGCCCGTACACGTCACGGGCCGCCTCGGCCGACACCACTCCGTCGCGGACATCGCGCTCGACATCGTGCCGCGGCCGCTTCCGAGGGTCGCCCCAGCCACCGCCACCGGGGGAGCGGGCCACCATCCGGACCGGACCGAACTCGGCCAGACCGTACGGAGGGGCCCGGAACGGAAGGCGGGGATCGGCTCCCTCCCACGTGTCCCCCTCTTCATGGAGGGCGGCGGTCGGCGGGTGCAGGGTGATCTCTCCACCGATCCCGGGGAGCCCGCCCTGCACCCCGTAGCTCGACGGTGCACCCACCCCCTCGCCCCGGAAGGACCAGCGGGCCGGCGTGAGCACGTCGACCTCGTACTCGATCCCGGTGCCTCCTCGCCATCGACCCGGCCCGCCGCCATCGGTTCGGAACTCCTGACGGTGGTAGTGGACCGGGTAACGCTGCTCGGTGAACTCCACGTCTGGAAGGGTCAGGCCCCCGTACGCGATCAGGTGCCCGATCTGGTTGAAGCCATCTCGGCCGGGAGCAGCCCCACCACCGGCAGCGGCGCTCCAGTGGTACATGACGAAGGGGTGGCCATCCCGCTCGCCTGCGGTCACGCCGAAGATGTTCTTGCCCCACCCGGCGAGGGCCCGGTCGGGATCGGCCTGCGACAGGTTTTGCCACACCAGGTGGATGATCTCGTGGGCCGGGATCACCGTGTTCATCGTCATCGGGGCGGGTGGCCGGGCGTTCACGACCGTGCCTTCGGGTGCGATCATGGTCACCCCTCGGAAGCTGCCCTCGTTGCGAGGAAGATCCGGTTCGAACCAGCCGGCCAGCGCCATCGACACCGCCGACCAGGTGTTGACCCAACCGCTGTTCTTGAATCCCCGGATCTGGGGGTCGGTGCCGGTGAAGTCGACGGTCACCTCGTCGCCCTCGACCGTGAGCGCCAGACGGAGAGTGACGTCGGCAGGGCCGAAGCAGTCGTCGTCCCAGTGCTCGCTGGCATGCCAGGTCCCGTCGGGGAGTTCGGCGATCCGGCTCCGAAACACGCGCTCGGCGTGATCGCACACCTCGTCGAACGCGACGAGGGCGGTGTCGCGACCGAGCTCGGTGACCAGCTCGATCAGCCGCTCGGCCCCGATCTTGACCGAACCGAGCATGGCCCGCAGGTCGCCGTCGAGGAGGTCGGGCGTCCGGGAGTTGGCGAGCAGCAGCTGCCACAGGTCGTCGCGCACACCGCCGGCGTCGGCCAATTGCATCACCGGCAACCGGATTCCCTCGTGGAAGATCTCGGTGGCAGTCGGGTTGTAGGTGCCGGCAGCACCGCCGCCGATGTCGCTCTGGTGGGCCCGGTTGCAGCAGAAGCCGACCAGCTCACCGCCGGTGAACACGGGACGGGCCACCACCCAGTCTGGCAAGTGGTTGCCTCCAGCCAGGTAGGGGTCGTTGAGCAGGAAGACGTCGCCGTCGATCAGTCGGTCGCCGAAGCGATCCAGGATCGCCCGGACCGCGAACCCACCGCCGCCGGTGTGGATCGGAATTCCGTCTGCCGTGGACACGAGCAGGCCGTGGCGATTGGTCGCGAAACACGAGAAGTCGTGGCTCTGGGAGAAGATCGGACTGCGGGCGGTACGGGTCATGACCCAGCCCATGTGGCGACAGAGGTGATCGAGCCGGGCCTGGACGAGCGCCAGCTGGACAGGATCGACCGAGGTCGTCATGGGAGGGTTCCTCTCGCTGTACCGAGATCGATCAACAGGTCGCCGCCGTCGCCGATCCGGCACCGATCGCCCGGCAGACCCAGCACCGTGGTGGTGCGGGCCTCGATCAGGTATGGCCCGATCAGCTCGTGGCCCGGCGCCAGTGAGGCGCCGTCGATCACCGGAACCTCGTGCCACCCGTGGGTCGGATCGATCCAGCAGGGGCGATGCTCGAGCACCGGGACGGGAGCGTCGGCCGGAGTGAGACGGGGTGGTGTCAACCGCTCGAGCCGGCCGTGGGACACCACCCCGACCGCGGTCACGTCGAGTGCACCGTCGGGTTGGATGTGACCGTAGCGACGCTCGTACTCGTCCTCGAACGACGCTCGGATCGTCGCAACGGTGAACGCTGGTTCCACCCCGACCCGCAACGAGAACAGCTGGCCGGGATACCTGAGATCGACGTACCAATCGGTGTCGACCGCGACGCCAGGCGGCCACTCGTCGGCGACGGAAAGGACCGACCGATCGGCCTCGGTCTCGAGTGCCGTCTTCACACCGTCGGCTCCGAGATCGTCGAGTCGGCCGACGATGCTGCGGGAGACGTCCCGGCGCAAGTCGCTGTGGAGCATGCCCATCGCGCAGAACACTCCGGCCTCGGCCGGCACCAGGAGCTGTCGACAGCCGAGCGCGCGGGCCACCGCCGAACCGTGGAGCCCGCCGGCACCCCCAGCGGCCACCAGCGTCATTCGACCAGGATTCCTGCCTCGCTCGATCGTGATCGTCTCCACTGCTTGGCGCAGGTGCTGCTCGAGCAGGCGGAGGACCCCGATCGCTGCGTCTTCCACGTTCAGATCGAGCGGTGCCGCCACTCGCGCCATCAGTGCCTGGCGTGCAGCGTTGTCGTCGAGCACCACAGAGCCTCCGGCGTAGGGGCCGGGTCGGAGGCGACCGAGCGCCAAGTGGGCGTCGGTGACGGTTGGCTCGCTGCCGCCCTTGCCGTAGCAGGCGGGTCCCGGATCGGCGCCGGCGCCCCTCGGTCCGACGTGCAACAGGCCGCCCTCGTCGATCCACGCGATCGTTCCGCCCCCGGCTCCGATGGTGTGCACGTCGACTGCGGGCACGGCGAGGTGGTAGCCGCCCACCACCAACCCGTCGGTGACGTCGACCGAGCCATCGGCCATCACCGCCACATCGCACGATGTCCCGCCGATCTCCATGCTCACCATGGGACCCTCGATCCCGGTTGCCGCGGCCGTTCGCCGGAGCGCACCACCGACCGCCGCCGGGCCCGACAGCACCAGGTCGACCGGTCGGGCCGCGACCGTCCCCAGGGGCACCGTGCCCCCGTTCGAGGCCAGCATGAGCAGCGTCCCGCTCAGGCCGCGCTCGGACAGGGCGGCGGCCAGGCGTTCGAGGTAGCCGCCGACTCGAGGTACCAGGCCGGCGTTCACGACGGCCGTCGACGTCCGGGCGTACTCCCCGAGCAGCGGCATCACGTCAGCCGACGCCGTCGTGCGAGCACCCGGCCATCGCTCGCGCAGGATCTCGGCCGCTCGCTGTTCGTGCCTGGGATCGAGGTAGCTGTGCAGGAAGCTCACCGCCACCGCTTCGACCCCGTCCGCGGCCAACTGGGCACCGGCGGATCGGACCGCCTCCTCGTCGAGTGGAAAGACCTCCCGACCGTCGGCGGCCACCCGTTCGCGGATGCCCAGCCGACGGGACCGGGGCACCACGACCGGCGGCCAAGGCGCCCGGTGATCCCACTGGTCCTCCCGGATTCCCCGCCGGATCTCGAGGGCGTCCCGGAACCCTTCGGTGGTGAGAAGACCGACCGGGGCGAGCGTGCGCTCCAGCACGGCGTTGGTGGCCACGGTGGAGCCGTGCACGAAGCGGGCGCAATGGCCGAGCAGTTCCCGTCGGGGAACGGCCAGGTCATCGGCGAGGACGTCGACGGCGTCGAGGACGCCGACCGCCGAATCGTGCGGCGTGGACGGAACCTTCGCCACCCACTGGTAGCCGCTTGCATCCAGCATCACCAGGTCGGTGAACGTGCCGCCGACGTCGACCGCGATGGCGCACGGCCAGGTTGGTTCGTTCGATTCGGAGGGATCGCGATCGACCACGGCGCCGACCTTAGTCAGGCTGGATCGGGCGGAACCGCCGTCCACGACGACCAGAAGCGATCGTGCCGGCGACGACGGACCACTTGACAGGGCTCCCTGATCCGACTGAGTCTCCTCAGGCAACCTTGATCCGGCAGCACGGACCTGGCCGCCCGAGCAGGGCGAGGAAGGTGGTTTCCCATGATCCAGATCCGCCGCGGTCGCCCCAATCCACTCGGATCGTCGGTCGAGCCCGGTGGAGTGAACTTCTGTGTGTTCTCGCGGAGCGCCCACGCCGTGCAGCTGGCCCTGTACGACGCCGTCGACGATTACGAACCGAGCGAGCTGATCACCCTCGATCCGCACCGGCACAGGACCTACCACTACTGGCACGTCTTCGTTCCCGGGTTGGGGCCGGGCCAGCTCTACGCCTTCCGGGCCAACGGGCCCTTCGATCCGGCTGAGGGACATCGTTTCGATCAGACCAAGACGCTGCTCGACCCCTACGGCCGAGCGATTGCCGTTCCCGCCGACTATCGCCGGGCCACAGCAGCTCGCCCCGGACCGAATGATCGTTTCGCCTTCAAGAGCGTGGTGACCGATCCGAGCTCCTATGACTGGGAGGGCGACGAGCCGCTCCGACGACCGTTCTCGCAGACGGTGATCTACGAGATGCACGTCAGGGGATTCACCGCCCACCCCAACAGCGGTCTGGATTCAGCGACGCGAGGTACCTACGCCGGCGTCATCGAGAAGATCCCCTATCTGCAGGAACTCGGGATCACGGCGGTCGAGCTGATGCCGGTGTTCCAGTTCGACTGGCAGGAAGCTCCTCCTGGCCTCACCAACTACTGGGGGTATGCGCCGGTCTCGTTCTTCGCTCCCCATTGCGGCTACGCGTCGAGAGACGATCCGCTGGCTGTGCTGGACGAGTTCCGGGACATGGTCAAGGCCCTCCACAGGGCCGGGATCGAGGTGATTCTCGACGTGGTCTACAACCACACGGCCGAGGGCGGAGCCGGCGGACCCTCGATCAGCTTCCGAGGGCTCGAGAACCCGCTCTACTACATCCTGGAGGATGGGGGTGACCACGCCAACTACTCGGGTACGGGGAACACGCTCAACTCCAACCAGTCCGTTGTTCGACGCATGATCCTCGACAGCCTCCACTACTGGGTCGAGCACATGCACGTGGACGGATTCCGATTCGACCTCGCGTCGATCCTGTCGCGCGACGAGAACGGGCGTCCCATGCCGAATCCGCCGATCCTGTGGGACATCGAGTCCGATCCTGTGCTGGCCGGCACCAAGCTCATCGCCGAAGCCTGGGATGCGGCCGGCCTCTACCAGGTCGGGGGGTTCGTCGGCGACAACTGGAAGGAGTGGAACGGCCGATTCCGCGACGACGTGCGGGCGTTCGTCCGAGGGGATCCGGGGATGGTGCCCGCGCTTGCGGATCGCCTGCTGGGCAGCCCGGACATGTACTCGGAGCAGCCGAGGGAGCCGGAGCGAAGCATCAACTTCGTGACGAGCCACGACGGCTTCACGCTCAACGATCTCGTTTCCTACGACCGCAAGCACAACGAGGCCAATCTCGAGGACAACCGGGATGGCATGGACGACAACGCGAGCTGGAACTGCGGTGTCGAGGGCCCGACGGACGCCCCGACGATCGAGGAATTGCGAGATCGCCAGATCAGGAATCTCCTCGCCATCACCGTGTTGTCCCTGGGTGCGCCGATGCTGCTGATGGGCGACGAGGTTCGGCGTTCGCAGGGCGGGAACAACAACGGCTACTGCCAGGACAGCGAGGTGAGCTGGTTCGACTGGGACGCCGTGACGACCCACGCCGACCTCATCCGCTTCGTTCGCCTCCTGATCCAGATCCGGTTCCTGCGCGAGTCGGTGCAGAACGACCACCACCTCACGCTGGCCGAACTGGTCGACCGGGCCCACGTTCGCCTCCACGGGGTCAAACCGGGGGAACCCGACCACTCGTTCCACTCGCGGAGCGTCGCCCTCTCGGCCTCCAATCTGTCCGGTGATCCGGTGATGTACTTCGTCGTCAACTCCTATTGGGCGTCGCTCGAGTTCCAGCTCCCCGACGTTCCCGCCTGGGCGAGATCGGGATGGCGCCGCGTGGTGGACACGTCCCTGCCACCTCCACGCGACATCGTGCTGCCGACCGATGCTCCGCGAGTGGACACCCCGACCTACACGGTCGGCCCGAGGTCGGTCGTGGTGATGTTCGCCACGGGCGCCATGTGACCCCCATCTCACCCTCGAACCCCGTCATCGATGCCGGTGCGGGTCAAGACCTACCCTGACACCGTGCCGCAGCTCGATCTCCCTTTCGTCAGAAGCCAGTTTCCCGCATTCCAGGAACCAACCCTCGAGGGATGGGCTTTCATGGAGAACGCCGGAGGTTCCTATGCGTGCCGGCAGACAATCGGTCGGATCCACGACTTCTACACCAAAACCAAGGTGCAGCCGTACGCGCCCTACCCCGCTGCCAGGACCGGTGGCCAGCAGATGGACGATGCCCACACGCGTCTTGCCGGGCTGATGAACGTCGATGAGGACGAGCTCCACATCGGTCCATCGACATCCCAGAACACCTACGTGCTCGCGCACGCCTTCCGGGCTGGCTGGTCCGAGGGCGACGAGATCATCGTCACCAATCAAGACCACGAAGCAAACTCGGGGGTGTGGCGGCGGCTCGACCACACGGGAATCACCGTCAAGCAGTGGAGTGTTGATCCCGGTACAGGGATGCTCGACCCCGACGAGCTCGACCAGCTGCTGTCCGAGAGGACTCGACTCGTCGCATTCCCTCACTGCTCCAACATTGTTGGCCACCTCAACCAGGTGGCGGACATCTGCCGTATTGCCCACGGCGTCGGAGCGGTGACCGTTGTGGATGGAGTCTCTGCCGCTCCCCACGGGCTCCCTGATATCGATGCCCTTGGCGCCGACGTGTACCTGTTCTCGGCGTACAAGACCTATGGGCCTCACCAAGGGATCATGGTCGTGCGCCGTGACATCGGAGCTTGGCTGCCCAATCAGAGTCATTGGTTCAACGATGAAGAGCCACACAAGCGACTCGTCCCCGCCGGTCCGGATCACGCTCAGGTTGCCGCCTGCAACGGCGTCGCCGACTACATCGACCTTCTTCATGAACATCACTACGCCGATGGGGCCGATCCCGCCGAGCGAGGCCGCCGAATTCACGACCTGATGCGAGCTCACGAGATCGAACTCGTGACGCCCCTCCTGCGCTATCTCACCGGACGAGGCGACGTTCGTGTGATGGGTCCGACCGAACCGACGATTCGCGTCCCAACCGTCTCGTTCGTGCCGACACTGTCGCCGCCTGAGGTCGCCTCACAACTCGCGTCTCATCAGGTGATGGCGAGTTCGGGTCACTTCTATGCGAGGCGTCTGGTCGAGGCGATGGGCGAGGCAGCCGACCCCGGGGTCGTCCGGCTCAGCTTCGTCCATTACACCTCGCACGACGAGGTCGCCCAGGTCATCGAGGCCTTGGACGCAGTTCTCGGTCCGCCGAACCCAACTCGCTGAGTCTGCAGCGCTGGTGAGAGTCGGAAGGGGTCAATCGGCTCGAAACGTTCAGCGAGTAGGTTTTCGACCTGCAGGAGGACTCATGAAGCTCATTGCCCCATTCTTCGCGTTCTCGCTCGTTGCCGCTGCGTGCGGCGGTGGCAGCGACGACACCGCCGCCGACGAGACGACGACGACCGAGGCGACGTCCACCGAGTCATCCGACGAGGAGACCACGACCACCGAGGCGGTCGACGAGGAGACCACGACCACGGCGGCTGCCGACGGCGACGCCGAGGGAGCAGGATCGGCGTACTGCAACGCATCGGCCGAGTCCGATCGCCTCATCGACGACTGGGACATCGGTTCACCCGAGAGTACCGAGCAGTACTTCACCGAGATCCTCGACTTGATCGACTCGATCGATCCGCCTTCCGAGATCGCCGAGGACTTTGCCGTTCTGCGCCAGGGTTTCGTCGACTTGAGCGCCGAACTCGAAGCCGTCGGATGGAACATCTTGGCCGTTGACCAGGACAATCCCATCCTCGACGACCCGGCCACGGAGGCGCAAGCGACCGCACGACGAAGAGTCGCATACGTCGCTCCCGGGATCGGCAGCATCGACCACGCTCCGGTTCTCAAGTCGACCTCGGCGAACGTGGAACTCCCGTGGTCTCGTCTTCGAGTTGGGCAAACCGCTCGATTCCCGCGATCCGGCTTCCGTCGGGTGACCAATGATGCTGGTCGCCCATGAGGAGCAGATCCGGGAAGGTCAAGTCGACAGAAGCGACAGAGGCGTCCCGGCCGTCGGGTAGTGAAGAAGGTAAGGCTGGGACGCGGGTCGTCGGTCGAGAGCGTCTCGAGTGCGGCGAGGAGTTCTCTCATCTCGGCTGGTGCCATGAGGCGATCGTCGATCGCCTGCCATGTGTCGTCATCGACGGCAGCCAGCCCGTAGTGACGGCGAAGCGATCGCAGTCGACGGGCCTCGGAGCGCCAGTGGTGGCGGATGACGTTGTTGGCGATTCCGAACAGCCATGCGCCCGCATCGAACAGCGCACCAACCCCGACACGGAAGTCGGCGGAGACTCGCTGGTGTGTCGTCGACGCGCCTTCCATGCCACATCTTCGTCCGATCGTGCGCCTCGGTTCGCGAAATAACGAGCCGATTCACCCCAGCGGCCTCGAGAAGTGTCGCCATTCTGCTCGAGAATTCCTGTGATCAGTCTCGGTTTCCCGGTTGCAGCGAGGCGCTCGCGGTCAAGAATTCGAATCGAGCCCGCATCTCATCCTCGCTGAATCCATTGAACCGCCAGGTGTCGAACGGCCGGTCGCAGAGACCAAACGCCACAGCGTCCGCCGCGTGTTCCATCGCCATCTCGGCCCATTCGGCTTCCTTGTCCGACCAAACGGTGAGGCCGACGAAGTCCGTGAAGTCGTCGCGGTCCTCGTTGCTGAGGTTCGCCCGCAGCCAGACGTGAGCCAACTCGTGCAGGAGCGCGTGTTTCGGTCCGATGGCAAACGTCGAGCACTCGTCGTCCACGCAGAGATCGTCCTCGCCGAAGCAGAAGTACAGGCTCCACTTCCCGTCCTGGACTCGGGAGCGAGCGACTGCTTCTTTGCAGAGCTCGTCGTACCGGCTGAAGGTGATCCTCACCGGGGCGGGCAGTGGGAGACCCGCGGTCTCGAATCGTCCGAACGCCCATCGCACCGCTCCCTCCAGCAAGGGGGTGCCGTTGTAGATCGCGACTCGGACTCCGTTGACCCGCACGAGCCCGGTTCGAGTGGTGAGGGCCTGGGCCGGCTCATCGACTGCGAGCCCTTCCCACCAGCCGCCCGGCAGTTCCTCGGCTGGTAGGCATCGACGAGCGGCCTCGATCGGCCAGAATCGCTCTTCGTGGAGGATCTGCCCGTCAGCCACGGTCAAGACGGCGGCGAGTCGATGGGGGCACCCTGAAACGTCGGCACCTTCGACGATCACGACGAGGCCGTCGAGGCCGTCGGCCTCGGCCGTGATGGGGTACACGGTCGCAGTGCCGTCGGCGAGGGTGGCAACCGTCCAGCCTGCCGGCAGCGAGTTCCTCGCCATGGCAGCGATCGCGGCGGCGCCGTCGGCTTCGATCCCAGCGATGGTGTCGACCAACTCGGCATCGTCTGCGTAGAGCTCAGCCAGGCCGTCGTCCTGGCCAGACCAGGTCGCGACCCAGCGGGCGGCGAGGGCGTCGGCATCGTCGGGTTCGACCGTCGACTCTCGACGCTCGCGCCACGAGTCGCTTGCGAACGCCGACACCATGCGCTCGGCGCCGTCTGGCCCGATCGGTCCCAACACGTCGACGATGTGGGCTGGCGTGGCCGTGAGCGGCGACGTGTCCAATCCCGACGGGGCCCAGTCGAGCAGGAGAATCGACACGACGCGGTCGGTGCTGATGAAGGGGGCGCCGTCGGTGGATCCGGCGTCGGATCCCTGTGGGAGGAGGTTCTTCATGAACCGGAACGCGGCCTCCCCTCGTTCGGGCGTCGCTCCCGGTGCCATCGATCGGTAGTCGAACACGACGTCGTCGTCCCAGAAGATGTGCCAGGCTGCGCCGCCCAACTGGTTGGGCAGCGTGTCGAGCGCCTCGGTCCACGTGACGGCCTCAGCTGCCCATTCGACCTCGACGGCCGGTTCGGTCGTGGTGGTCGTCTCGGTTGTGGTCGCCGGTTCGGCCGCGATCGGAGCCACATCGACGGAGGCCTCATCCTGGACGCAGCTCACAGTGAGGAGAGCAAGGGCCAACACCGAGGCCAGGATCGGGCGGAACGAGGTGGTCACATCTCCATGGTGAAGCGGCGGCGGGCGCCGGGACAGAGGACTAGGTCATCGGTCGTCGGGCCGGGTGAGACGGCGGCGTGTGTGTCGAGATGCCCAGACCGAGGCGAACAGTGTCCGAAGTCACCATGGCGTCGCGCCTGGTCAGCGCACTAGTGTCAGATGATGGCCATCCGTTTGATGGACGCCATGGACCCGCGAACCCAAGAGGCGCTGCTGCTCGAGTCGGTGCCTCGACGACTGCAACGTCGCTCGTGGCTGTTTCACGAAGGTGACCGGAGCGATGACGTCTACCTCGTCCTCTCTGGGCTGATCAAGCTGATGAAGACGGCCGCGGACGGTGCGGAGGCGCTGCTGGCGATTCGTGGCGTAGGCGAAGTCGTCGGCGAGCTCAGCGCCATCGACGCCAGGCCTCGCCTGGTCAGTGCGGTCACGATGACCGAGGCGTCGGTACTCCCGATCAGTCGTGACCGCTTCGTCGAGGTGATGCACGAACGAACAGATCTGACGTTCCTGCTCCTGGCCAATCTCTCGGGGCAGCTGCGAGCGGTTGCGCTTCACGCCCTCGCCATCTCGTCCGGCGAGGCAATGGCGCTCGTTTCCAGGCGCTTGTACCAACTTGCGACGGACTCGGCGTTCGAACCGGTTCGATCGCAGCATCACGGCATGGTCGTGGTCGACATGCCCGTGTCGCAACGGGAGCTGGCCACGTGGGCCGGCGTCTCGCATCGCTCGGCCGTCGCTGTGCTCGGCCAACTGCGCCACGACGAGATCATTGCGACGAGCAGACTCCAGCTGCAGATCCTGGACATGACCGGACTTCGATCCTCCGCCGGATCGCTGGTCGCAATCGATCCTCGCTGAGCCGATCCACGCTGAGCCGATCCCCAACCCGAGGCTGTGGCCCCCGATTCTGTGGGGCACAAACCCGAGGTTTGGGTCTCATCCGCGCCCGTGTCGAACATCACATGGCGTGAGAGCAGTATTGCTTGGACGGATGTCCGGGCCGGGCCGACCCTTGGTGTTGTCGCCAATATTGCCACCGCCACAGCAGGAGTCCCGTCGTGCTTCCGACCGATCCCATTTCCGTACAGCAATTGCGCAAGGCAGACCTGATCGAGTCGGGCGAGGCCCGAGAGCATCACGAACTCGGACCCCGTCGACGAGGCTCCCGGTCTCCGGCGCAACGCCTGCGTGCCCGTTCCAGCGCAGTTCGGCAGCGTCTCCTTCCGACCCGGCACCCGGTGGTCGGGCCGTTCTCGGCCGCTCACGACCTGTTCAGGGGGCTCGACCGGTCCCAGCTGGCGTCCCTGGCAACGCACTTGGAGGTTCGAGAGTGCGCCATCGGCGAATCGCTGGGTCGGCAGAACGAGCGGGCGACGCGGTTCGTGATCGTGCTCGACGCTCAGATCGGCGTGACGATCGATGGTGTCCCGATCACGGTCCTCGATGACGGCTCCCATTTCGGTGCGGTGCCGCTGCTGGAAGGCGGTGCAGCTTCGCACCGTGCATCCTTCGACGCCCTCGGGCCCGGTCTGATCGCGCTCGCCGGACCCCGGCAGTTCCGGACGATCCTCGACGAGTACCCGACGATCGCCATCGGGGTCTACGCCATGACGAGAGTCAGGCGCGAGTACCTCGAGGCGCTGGCCGAGTGCGAGGTGAGTCAGTCTCTCGGCGAGTCGACTCGTGCGATGCTCGAATACCCCGTGCATCTCCCCGTGTAGCGCAATCGACGATCGAATCGTCCGCCGTCGGAGACCCCCGACCCGACCGTCAGGTCGAGTCGGGGGTCCTCGTTTTGCCCCTTCAGCCGAACGGCCTCGGACGCGGCACGACCCCCCGTCGCCGGGAGGTCGTACCGAGGTTTGATTCGAGATCTGGGTCGGTCAGACCGTGAGCTCGTCCTTGTGGGGCTCGACCAGCTTCTCGGGGGCCAGCTCGATGCCCTCGAGCTCCTTGCCCCGTGTGGCCCACACCATGCCGGCGCCGACCATGAGGAAGGTGAGTCCGAGTCCGGCCATCAGACCGGAGAGTGCGAGACCCATCTGGAGGGTGCTGTGGGTGACGGTTCCGACACCGAGTTCGCCGACGAGGCCGTGCACCGTGCCGGTCCAGGCCAACTCACGAGCTGGGCCTTCGAGCGGGTGCTGCCGATCGAAGTCGGTCCAGTAGCGGCCCTCCACCGGGACGTCGTAGGTGCCGGCGGCGAAGAGTTCGCCGTTGTACTCGACATCCTCGGTCAGGGTGACTTGCTGGGTGCCGTCGAGCACGTGGTGGACGACGGTCGCCATCTGGTACATGTATTCGCTGCCGGTGTTGACCAGCGGATCGTTCGGATCGAGGTCGCTGTCGACGACCGGGTACTGCCACTCGTCGGCCAGCAGGGCCAGGATTGCATCGGCGCCTTCGGTCGTGCCTCGGTCGGTGAGCTGTCCGTCTTCGTTGTAGGAGAGTTCGACGTTCTGCGCTTCGCTGAATGCATGGAGAGAGCTGTAGCCATCTTGCACTCGGAAGTACGCGACTCCGCCTGCGATCACGAAGCCCATGCCTACGACCAGTAGGGCAATCCCCAATGTTGCGAGTCGGCTCTTCATTTTGCTTTGCCTTCACTTTCGTTGCGATTGTGAATCTGTTCACAATCTCTCGGCAGGCATTCTCTCGTCTTCCGACGAACAAACCGCAGGTCTTTGGTCCTGATCTCCGGCAAGGGGGAATTGGTCCCGAGAACCCCGACACCGAGCTGCGATGACGGGGAAATCCCCCCTGCCCGCGAACCGACCCACAGCGATGATCGAACCACCATCCATGCAAGGCTCGAAAGGAGCACACCATGACCCTGTTCACACCTCCCGATGCCCCGACGGTCGCGAGTTGCGTGGCCGACGCTCGCTCGGCATCCGCCGGCAGTGACTACCTCTCACAGGCGCATTGCGTCGATTGGCTCCTCGATTGTTTCAACGCCGCCGTCCGACCCTCGGTTCGCCACGTGGTGGCCGAGATGCTCGGCGACATCAGCGCCGTCACGCTCGTCCCGGCCCCCGTGTTTGACGACATGCTCGACCTCGTGCAGCTCGCACTCCAGGTGGATGCGGCGTTCGATCACTTGGAGCTCGGCGCAGCCTGAGCGTGGACGACCACGCTGGCGGCGTCGTCGTCCTCGCATGTAGCTTCGGCCGAATGCGACCGCTCGCCGCCGACGTCATCGACGTCGATCTGTTCGACCCAGCCGTGTTCGGACGTGGAATTCCCTACGACGCCTTCAAGGCGCTGCGGGAGCACGCGCCGGTCGCATTCCACGAGGAGCGGCCCCGCCGCCCGGGCGGGAAGACGGGACCCGGATTCTGGTGCCTCACCCGTCACGCGGACATCCACTACGCCTCCTGTCACCCCGAGCTCTTCTCGTCGTACCTCGGTGGTTTCACCTCCGCCGACATCTCCGGAGCCGTCCTGGACGAGACGCGCCTGAACCTCATGGGCATGGACCCGCCGGAGCACACCGCCCTGCGGCAAGCCATCCGCGAGCCGTTCAGCCCCCGCATGGTGCGCGAACTCGCCCCGTCGATCGAACGCTTTGCTGCCCGGGTGATCGACGATGTGATCGGAACCTCGAACGCCGGGGACACGCTGTCGTTCGACTTCGTCACGGAGGTCGCGGCCGAGTTGCCGCTTCTCGTGCTGGCCCACCTGCTCGGTGTTGCCGAGGAGGACCGGGGTCTCTTCTTCGACTGGAGCAACCAGATCATCGGCAACCACGACCCGGACTTCGGTGGCACGATCCACGACTTCCTCCGTGCGAAGGACGAGATCTTCGAGTACGCCCGCACGATCACCGAGGCCAAGCGGGCGAATCCCGCTGACGACCTCGTCTCCCATGTCGTCGCAGCCGAGATCGACGGCGAGCCCCTCGGAGACCAGACGATCGTGATCCTGTGGTTCCTCCTGCTGATCGCAGGCAACGAGACCACGAGGAGTTCGCTGACCGGGGCGATGGAGATGCTCTCGGCTCACCCAGACCAGCGGAAGCTCCTCATGTCCGATCTCGACACCAATCTGGCGCCGTTCGTCGAGGAAATGCTTCGCATCACCAACCCGGTGCTGCACTTCCGTCGTACGGCAACGCAGGACATCGAGATCGGGGGCGCCCTGATTCGTGCCGGCGAGAAGGTCGTGTTGTGGTATCCCTCGGCCAACCGTGACGAAGCCGTGTTCGACCGACCGGACGAGTTCGATCTCACCCGGCAGCCGAATCAGCACCTGGCGTTCGGTGTCGGTACCCACTTCTGCCTCGGGGCCCGGATCGGTCGACTCTCGATCAAGACCATGCTGCGTGAGCTACTCACTCGGCTCCCCGACATCGAAGTCGTCGGCGAACCGCAGCGGCTTCACTCCATGTTCTTGAGCGGGGCCAAGGCCCTGTCGGTCAACGCAACGTCGCCCGGCTGATCCCGGTCGCTGTCGTCGAGCGCCTTGCGCAGTCTGAGCTCGGCCAGCATCTCTTCACTCGTGTAGGAGAGGAAGACCATCGACGCGATGTCGCGCTCGGTCAGCTCGCCGGCGGAGGTCAGTTGGCCCGTTCTGACCATTTCCGCGATCACGAGCCCTTCGCTCTCCTTGACGACTCGGCGCAGCGCCTCGTCGTCGTAGTCGGCGAGGCGAAGGTCCAGTCTGGCCAGCGGTTGGGCCGCCTCCGCAGTCCGTTCGGTCTCGCTCAGGTCGATCTCTGCTCCAGGGGAAGCGGCGACCTCGTTGTCTGGGATGGAGCCATCGACCTGATCGGATGAGGAGTCGGCCCCGCCATGCATGGCCTGCTCGACGAGTGCGGTGATCTCGTCGATCTGCGTGTCGTCTGCCACCTCGTGGATCTCCGGTTCGTCCTCGGCGACGGGTGCAGGTTCGGCCTCGAGTGCGAGCAGGTCGACGGTCGCGGCGGCCGGTGTCGGTTCGCCGGCGGGAACCAAATCGACGTACTCGGCAAACGTCGAAGTGACCCGTTTGGGCAGGGGAGGGGCGTCGCCGCTCGCCATCGGCGGTCGCTGGCCCGGGCCCATCGGTCGAGGCGGTGGTGGTACCGAATCCGTGGCCCCCGTCCTCGGTGTGGGGCGGGTGGCGCGGGGTGCTGCCGTTGCTGCGTCAGGGTCGGTGTCGGTCGACGAGCTGTCGGCGCTGGCGAGGCCGATGAAGAACGCCACGCCGGCGAACCCGAAGATCATCGCCCACCGGTCGGTGCGGTCGGTCTGGAAGTTGATGGCGTCAGCCGCGATCAGGACGGCGAACAACGCAGTGAGTGCTGCGAGGAGGAGGAACATCAATCGCTTCACGGGCGCACTCCACGGCGAAGGGGACAGGGGGACGCGAAAGTCTCTCCGACGATCGGTCCGATGACAATGGGCGAAATCCTGCAGTGCAAGGTCGACCAGCAACAAGACTCACCGGCATGCGTGATCAGGCGTCGAGGACGACGTTCCCGGTGCTGCCCTCGGCGAGCGGAGGCTCACTCGACCAGGGGAAGTTGATCCACTGATCGGTGTGTTTCCACACGTAGTCGCACGTCACGAGCGAGTGGGACTTCTGGTAGAGCACGGCGGTTCGGGATTCGGCAACGACGTCCTGGCAGAACTCGTGGACGGCCTTGAGCGTGTGGCCGGTGTCGGCGACATCGTCGGCCACGAGGATCTTGGCTCCCCTGAGATCGACCTTGTCCATGTAGGGCGGCAGCATGATCGGGACATCGAGATGGACATCGACCCCGGAGTAGAACTCGAGGTTCATCACGTAGAGGTTCTTCACCGACAACGCGTAACCGAGCGAACCGGCGGCGAAGAGGCCACCACGAGCGATCGCCAGGATCATGTCCGGCTTGTAGCCGTCGTCGGCGATCATCTTCGCCAGGGAACGGATGGCGGTCCCGTAGGTCGGCCAGTCCAGGATTTCGCGTTCAGCTTCGGTTGGGGGCACCCGTCGAGACTATTCCCGCTCGCCCCGAGTCAACGTGTCAGCACAGAGTCAACGTGTCAGCACAGAGTCATCGTGTCAGCACAGAGTCACGGCCGACGGGTCAGTGCAGGCCGTTCAAGTAGTTGTAGACCGTGAAGCGGCTGACTTCGAGACGGTCGGCGATGTCCTCGACGGCTTTGCGCAACGTGAACGCACCGAGTTCATCGAGGCGTCTCACCACGTCCTGCTTCCCGGCCCGGTCGAGGGTCGTGATGGCCCTGCCCAGCTCGCGTTCGACCTGGGCGATGAGGCGGTCGAGCGCACCATGAAGACCGGGAGGACGGAACCCGCCAACGAGCTACACCCTCCCAGCGGAGCGCCAGGTCGCCGTCGACCAACGCCTCGGGCGGAACGATCGTGCCGCCGGTGGCGCGCACCATCGGTTCGATCGCCTCGAGGAACTCGTGCACCGGGTCAAACTAGCCGAAGAGCAGCGTCGCCCATCAGGGCTCGGATGGCATGTGTTCGGGGGCAGGAGTGGTTACGATCATGTGTCGCCCGGCGGTTCGCGCCGTGGACCACTCACCATGCGTCGCCGCCTCCTCCTCCCGTTCGCCGTCCTTGCAGCCGTGCTCGGCCTGCTGCAACCTCCCGTCGGCAGCCAGCAGTCCGCATCCGACGCACGGGCACAGCGGGAACAGGTGCGCGAGGAGAAAGCCGACGCCGCTCGTGAGCTCGACGCGGCCGAAGCCGACGACGAAGCGGTGCACGCCGCCCTTGTCGCCATCACCTCGTCGGTGAACGCCTACCAGGCCGAGATCGACGAAGCCCAGCGGCAACTCGACGATGCCCGGGCGCAGGTGGCGACGGCTGAAGCGGCCATCGTCGAGGCCGATGAAGCCGAGGCCGCCCTTCTCGACGAACTGGCCTCCGTTGCCGTCGCCGGGTACGTGAGCGGCGGCGAGCAGTCGGTCGCCATGTTCGGGTCAGAGGACATCGTCGAAGCGCTTCGCCAGAGCTCGTTGCTCGACAAGGCCAACGGCGACACCGCTGATCTCCTCGAAGACCTCCGGATCGTGCACGAGGATCGCGAGCTGGCCGCCGCTGACGCCGCCGCCGCGCTCGTCGAGGCGGAGTCGCTCGAGATCGCCCTCGCCGAGGACCTCGTCGTTCTCGAGGCGGAAAAGGCCGTTCAGGAAGAACTCAAGGCCGAGCTCGAACGGCGCGTCGCCGAATGGCAGTCCAAGGTCGACGAGCTCGCTGCCGCCGACGCCGAACTGACCCAGTTCATCAAGGAGCAGGAAGCCGCAGCCGCCGCTGCTTCCGGCGGAGGCTCGACGGCCCCGGCGCCAGGCTCGTCATCGGTCAGCGGGTTCCAGTGGCCGGTCAGTGGCGGCGTCAGCAGCGGCTACGGCTACCGGGTGCATCCGATCTACGGCACCAGACGCCTTCACACCGGACTCGACATCTCGGGCGGGTCCGGAACCCCGATCGCGGCGGCGAAGGCCGGCACTGTGCTGTCGGCGGGTTGGCGAGGCGGCTACGGCAACGCGGTGGTCATCTCCCACGGCGGCGGTATCAGCCACGCTCTATGCCCACCAATCACAGATGAATGTCACCACCGGGCAGCAGGTCGGTCGGGGCGACATCGTCGGGTGGGTCGGATCGACCGGAGCGTCCACGGGACCACACCTGCATTTCGAAGTGCGAGTGAACGGATCGCCCGTCGATCCCCGTCCCTACCTGCCCTAGCTAGGTCTTCACCTCGATCGTGTGCCACCCGGTGGCACCGTTGGGGCCGGAGTAGCCACCGCTCCGTACCTCAGTCTGTGTTTCTCCGGTCTCGTCGGTGGCCCGAACACGGATTTGGTGGTTCTCGTCGGTCGGAGTCCAGCGAAGTCGCCACTGGCGCCACGCGTTGATACCGAGCGACTCACCGAGTTCGGCCTCGAGCCATGGCCCGTCGTCGACCTGCACTTCGACCCGCCGGATTCCGATGTTCGGGGCCCACGTCACGCCGGCGATCGAGCGCTCGACATCACGTTCCACTTGTTCGCCCCGGCGTGGGGTGTCGATGCGTGACTGGGTCTTGACCGGACCGTCCTTGTCCCAGCCGCGGGGGATCCAGTAGCCGTCGAAGTCCTCGAGGGTCGTCAGCGTGATGCGCTCGAGCCACTTCGTGGCCGACACGTAGCCGTAGAGCCCGCTCACCACGAGCCGGGCCGGGAAGCCGTGCTCGAGTGGAAGTGCTTCGTCGTTCATGGCGATGGCGACCATCGCCGTCCGACCGTCGTAGGCCAGATCGGTCGGGAACCCGCAGGTCCACCCGTCGACCGACCGGCTGGCGATCTGGGTCGCTCCTGGCTGCACGCCGGCTTCATCCAGGAGATCGGTGAGCGGCACTCCTCGCCAGATGGCGTTGCCGACCAGGCCGCCGCCCACCTCGTTCGAGACGCACGAGAGGGTCACGGGTTCGACGAGCGAGGCTCGTGCGACGAGATCGTCGAAGGTGAACGTGAGCGGGTGGTCGACCATGCCGTCGATGGTCAGTTCCCAGTTCGCCGGGTCGACCTGGGGCACGACGATGGCGGTGTCGATCCGGTAGAAGTCGCTGTTCGGGATGACGATCGGGGTGATGCCGGGTGTCGATGCGACGTCGCCGGATGCCACGCTCGCCACATCGGCGCGCCACTGTCGAATCGGCAGTGGTCGTCACATCGAGCGCAGCCCGAGCCTCTTCGGCCGACGAGCGGTTCCTGAGCCCCCGACCGGCAATCGTGCCGACGAGTGCCAGCACACCTGCACCGCCCGCCAACTGGAGGAACGAACGACGGCGACGGGTCGGCGCGCTCGACGCGGCGACGGTGGCCGTGGCGCTCGAGTCGGCGACGGTTCCGACGGGGTCAGAGGCGAGGAGGAACGCGAGGGCAAGGATGCCGGCCAGGACTGCGCCACCCGCGATGATGCCACCGGCGGGGAGGCTCCCCTGGGGATCGGCCCCGATCGAGACCATGCCGAGGAATCCGAAGGCAGTGATGCCGGCGGCCCCGATGCTCGGCCGTCGTCGGGAGGCGATGCCGAGTGTCGCGGCGAAGGCGGCGGCGAGCACGAGCGTGCCGATGACGAGCGCCGTCTTCTGATTCGTGCCGAAGGTGCGCTTGCCGAAGTCGGTCAGCCAGGTCGGTGACTCCTCGATGACACGGTTCGCGACGCCGGTGACCAGCGAGGGGGTCGGGGCGAGCCAGCCGGCGATCAGTTCGCCCGTTGCGAGTGCCACGGCGCCGGCGAGCAACCCGGACAGCGCCCCTCGGGCGAGCGACGGGGCGGTCGGGGCCGCGGTGTTGGAATCGGTAGCCATGAGGTCAGTCAACAAACCACTGGTCGGTGGGCTTCCCCCGTTCATGAGTTGTTCAGCGGATACCGGGGAATGGTCGGCGCCCGAAGCTGGTTAGCTGGTCTCATGTTCTCCTTGGTCCAGACACGACGACGCTCCTTTGCGTTGATCGTGGCCCTCTCGCTCGGCGCTGCGGCGTGCGGCGCCGGCGACGACGCAGCCCCGAGTCTCACGCTCGCACCCCAGGTCTCATCGACCAACGCCGACGACTCCGGCGACGAATCGGCGACCAGTGCGCCGGATGACAGTGCGCCGGATGACAGTGCGCCGGATGACCCCGACAGCACGTTGCCAGACGAGTCGGTCGATGAAGCCGCAGCCCCCGATCTCGTGAACCTCTTCCCCGACATCGACGTCCTCGACATCGCAAACGGATCGACCGTGAACCTCGCCGCCGCGCTCGGAGGATTCGACAAACCGACGCTCCTCTGGTTCTGGGCTCCGCATTGAAGCACCTGTCGGGCCGAGGGCCCGGCCGTCGAGCAGTTCGCTCGAGATCACGTCGACGAGATCCGCGTCGTCGGAATGGGTGCCCAGGATTCCTTCAGCTTTGCCGAAGAGTTCCGTGAGACCACGGGGACAATGTCGTTCCTGATGATCTGGGACGAGAGCTTCACCTCGTGGCAGTACTACGGCGTTCGGGGACAGCCGACCGCCATCCTCGTCGACGCAACCGGCGACCCGATCCAGGGTTGGGTCGGCCGGTTCGACGAGAGCGAAGTACTCGAACTCGCTGCTGCCGCCTGAGCAACCTACTGTCGCGGTCCATGGGATTTCTCGACGATCGTGTGGTGTTGGTGACCGGTGGCAACGGGGGTATCGGACTCGGAATCGCCGAGGGATGTGCCGCCGAAGGGGCGGCCATCGTCATCTGGGGAACGAATCAGGCGAAGCTCGATGCGGCGTCTGCCGGTCTCGAGTCCTCCGGCGCCAAGGTCGTGGCCCAGCGAGTCGACGTCAGCGACGAAGAACAGGTCATCGAGTCGTTTCGGACGGCCGTTGCCGAGATGGGTCACGTCGATTCGGTCTTCGCCAACGCCGGGCGTGTCCGGAAACGGCCGGGCCTTCGTCGACCAGACACTCGACGACTGGCGCCGCGTCCTCGCGGTGAATCTGGACGGCCTCTTCATCACGCTGAGGGAAGGGGCCAGACACATGGTCGAGCGCGGCGAGGGCGGATCGCTCGTGGCCGTGTCGTCTGTGTCGGCGATCCACGGAGCACCCCGCTCCCAGCCGTATGCGTCGAGCAAGGCGGCGGCGATGGCGATCATCCGAGGGCTCGCGGTCGAGCTCGCCCGCTACGGCATTCGAGCCAACACGATCGTGCCCGGTTGGACCGAGACCGAAATGACCGAAACCGGCCGGGAGAACGAGAAGTTCCTCACGTCGACGACGAGTCGAACACCGATCCGACGCTGGGGAAAGCCAGATGACTTCCGTCGCGTCGGAGCCTTCCTCGCTGATCCGACGCAGGTGTACCACACGGGCGACGAGATCATCATGGACGGCGGCTACACCCGGTTCTGAGCCCATCGTCGCCGGTGTCCATCCTCACCGGTGCCCATCGCTCGACGAGTGACTGTGGCAGACTCGTCTCCATGAAGATCTCCGTCGATTTCGACCTCTGTGAAAGCAACGCCATCTGCATGGACATCGCCCCGACGGTGTTCGAGGTACGCGATGACGACTTCCTCTACGTGCTGAACGAGTCGCCACCGGAAGAGCTGTGGGGCAAGGTCCGTGAGGCGGCCGATCGCTGCCCGAAGCAGGCCATCACCCTCACCGACGACTGAATCGGAGCACATCACGATGGAGCACGTCGTCATCGTCGGCGCGTCATTGGCCGGCCTCCAGGCGGCGCAGACCCTGCGCCGTGCCGACGAAGAACTCGCCATCACGGTGATCGGGGCGGAGCCGCACCTTCCCTACGATCGTCCACCGCTGTCGAAGCACTACCTGGCCGGCGAATGGGACGAGTCGAAACTGCGGTTGCGAGCAGCCGCTGACCCCGATGCTCTCGGCGTCACGTGGAGACTCGGTGTCGCTGCGACCGGATTGTCGCTCGAGGATCGAACGGTGACGCTCGCCGACGGATCGTCGGTGACCTACGACGGGCTCGTGATCGCGACCGGTGCATCCCCTCGGATGATTCCCGGCGTCGAGCTCGACGGGGTGCACGTGCTGCGGACACTCGATGACGCAACCGCGTCTGAAGGCCGACTTCGAGGCCGGACCGTCTCGGGTCGTGGTGATCGGGTGTGGTTTCATCGGGGCCGAAGTCGCGGCGACAGCTCGCGAACGCGGCCTCGAGGTGTCCATCGTCGAAGCGGCAACCACGCCGCTCTCGCGTGTGCTGCCGGTCGAGGCAGGCGACCAGATCGCCGAGCTGCACCGCTCGAACGGGTGTCGACGTCCACCTCGGGACCGGGGCCTCGATCGTCGGGTCGGATGGGCGCGTCGTCGGGGTCGACCTCGACAATGGCACCCGTATCGAGGCAGAGGTCGTGGTCGTCGGCATCGGTGTCGTGCCGTCGACGGACTGGCTCGCCGGTTCCGGTCTCACCATCGACAACGGCATCGTCTGCGATGCGACGTGTCTCGCCGCCCCCGGGGTCGTCGCTGCGGGGGACGTGTCCCGCTGGCCGAACCAGCGTTTCGGAGCCGATGACGCACCGCTCACCCGAGTCGAGCAATGGGACAATGCCGTCGAACAGGGCGGGTATGTCGCTCGCCGGCTGATGGCGTGGGCCAACGGCGAGGACATCGAGCCGTACACGCCGGTGCCATGGTTCTGGAGCGACCAGTACGACACCAAGATCCAGCTCGCCGGCACTCCGACCGGGCGATCCGAGATCGTGCAGGGGTCGTTCGAGGAGCAACGAGTCGTCCAGATCTTCCTCGATGACGATGGTCTGCTCGTCGGTGCCCTCGCCTGGAACCGGCCACGCCAGGCCATTCAATCCCGCCAGCTGATCGGCCGGGGGGCAACCGCGGACGAGGCTCGGGAGACGCTCGCCCCGCCGCCGGAATGAGATGAGTGGGTCCGAGCCCCTCGACGAGCTGGTCGATCACGTCGACCTCGACGGGAACGGTCATCGAGGTCGTCACGCGCGGTGCGATGCGGCTCGGCGCTCTGCGACATCGCTGCACGTACGTGTTCGTCGTTCGGCCGTCCGGGCACCTGGTCGTCCATCGGCGTGCTGACTGGAAGTCGATCTATCCCGGTTGGTGGGACGGTGCCTTCGGGGGGATCTGTGGCGCCGGCGAAGACTGGCAGCGTGCTGCCGAGCGCGAACTGGCCGAGGAAGCCGGAATCGCCGGAGTCCCGCTCGAGCTGCTCGGTCCTGTCCGCTACGACGCCGAGGACGGCCACATCGTCGGCCGGGCGTATCTGGCGGTGACCGACGTTGCCGTGGTCCCGGTCGACGGCGAGGTGGTCGAGGTCGACGAAATCGCGGTCGGCGAGGTCACTCGTTGGCTCACCGATCGGCAGGTCTGCCTCGACACGAAGCTGGCCGCACTGCCGCTGTTGTTGTCGTCGCCGCGCCTCCTGGATCTGAAGAAGTCCTGAACTCGGCGACCCGGCGGAGTGGTCACGTCGTCGATGCGGTTCGATGCGGCATGACCTCCTCCGCAGCCGACGCACGTACGATCGCGACCATGGCCACCATCCCGGACATCCTGGTCGTCGATGACGAGCCGCAGGTTCGCCAAGTGGTCGCCAGCTATCTCGAGGGCGAGGGTTTCACCGTGCGGACCGCGGCCACAGGGACCGAGGCACTCGCAGAGATCGCTCGGAAACGTCCCGATCTGGTCGTGCTGGATCTGATGCTTCCCGAGGTCGACGGCCTGACGGTCCTGCGACGGCTCCGGAGCGGAGGCGATCACGTGCCGGTCATCGTGTTGAGCGCGCGGGGTCAGGAGTCCGAGCGGGTTGTCGGGCTCGAACTCGGTGCAGACGACTATGTGTCGAAGCCGGCGTCGCCACGCGAGGTCCTGGCCCGTGTGCGCGCCGTTCTGCGTCGGACGGGATCGTCTGCGCCGGAGCAGATCAGCATCGCCGGCCTCGAGATCGATGTGGTCGGGCGCCGCGTGATGCGGGGCGGCGACCCGGTCGAGCTTCCACCGAAGGAGTTCGATCTGTTGGTCCGGCTGGCGTCGACGCCGGGCGAGGTCCACAGCCGGGCCGATCTCCTGCGAGATGTCTGGGGTTCCAACCCGGATTGGCAGGACCCCGGCACGGTCACGGTCCACGTTCGTCGTCTGCGGCGCAAGTTCGAAGCCGATCCGAGCGCTCCGATCCACTTCGTGACCGTGTACGGCGTCGGCTATCGGTTCGATCCGTGATCAACCTCTGCGCTCTGGTGATCGGGGCCGAGATGATGGACGAGCCGGCCTCGATCGGACTCTTCATCGTGCTGACGGTGGCCATCGGGGTGGCGGCCGCCTCGTTCCTGCCGCTGCTCTTCCAGCGCCTTCCGATCCGTCTCGCCGTGCCTGCGCTCGCCGTGATCGGGCCGGTGCTCGCTGTCGTCGGCAGCCTCGTCGGCAGTGGCGCGATGACGTTGTCCGGCAACGACATCGGCTACGTGGTGCTCGTCGCGACCGATCACCGGCCTCGCCGCCATCATCGTCGGTTGGCGGCTGTCCCGACCGCTCGCCCGCGATCTCGAGGCGATCTCGGAAGCCGTCGGTTCGATCAGCGCCGGGGACCGATCGGTCCGCACCGGGATCGAGCGGACCGACGAAGTGGGCGAGCTCGCCGCCAGAGTCGATGCCCTCGGCAACTCGCTTCAACGGGCGGAGGCTGAACGAGCAGCGGCCGACGACGAACGGGGTGCCGTTGTGAGCGCGCTGTCGCACGATCTGCGGACGCCGCTCGCATCACTGCTGGCCTCGGTGGATGCGCTGGAAGACGGCGTCGCCGATGGTCAGACCCATCTTCGCTCGATGCGTCACAACATCCTGGCGCTGGAGCGGTTGGTCGAGGATCTGTTCCTGCTGGCCAGAGCGGACAGCGGAAGCCTTGCTCTGCAAGCCGAAGCCCTCGACCTCGCCGAGCTGATCGACGAGGCGCTCGAGGCGATCGGACCAACCGCCGCCGAGCGAGGGGTCGTTCTCCTGGCTGAACTGAGCAAGGCCATCCCCGTTCAAGGAGATGATCACGCCCTCGGTCGGGTCCTGCGCAACCTTCTCGACAACGCAGTGCGCCATTCGCCGGACGGCGGACGGGTGCGAGTGGTGGCGCGATCCAACAGCGGTGAGAGCCGAGTCGTGGTCGATGTCTGCGATGACGGGCCCGGGTTCGATGCCGAGTTCGTGCCGCGGGCGCTGGAGCGCTTCTCCCAGGCTGACTCGGCCCGCTCCCGACAGGGCGGTGCCGGTCTCGGTCTCGCCATCGCACAGACACTGGTCAGCGCTCACGGCGGGACCGTGGAAGTGTCCCCCGGTCCCGGCGGACGGGTCACCTTCGACCTCCCGCTCCGCTGACGACCCCATCTCCGTTCTGCGGCACTCAGGCGTCAGTTGTGCGGCCAGAGTGCCGCAGAACGGGGTTGAGCCACGGCTCCCGAGCAATTGTGTGAAGGTAGGGGGATGGCCCGCATCGGAAGTCACGCACTGCTCTCGATGCTGGGCGACTGGACCGCCGGGCCCGGCGCCTCGCTGCAGGTGCGGCTCGCCGATTCACTCCGCCAGACCATCGAGACGGGGCTGTTGCCGGCGGGAAGCGTCCTGCCGGCCGAGCGAGCGTTGGCCCGCGACCTGTCCATCAGCCGTTCGACGGTCACAGCAGCCCTGTCGGTCCTGAAGGCGGAGGGGACACTCGAGTCCCGCCAGGGGAGCGGCACGAGCGTGACCGGCACGAGCGTGACCGGCACGAGCGTGACCGGCACGAGCGTGACCTCCGCTCCGGGAGCGACCGTGCAGCCGGGGATCCTCGGGGCCAGACGCGGCATCGACCTCGCGGCATCGACCCCGGCCGACGCCCGCGCCCTCCCCTCGGTGGACGTCGACCTCGAAGCGCTGCTGCGCTCCGGTCCGCGGCACGGGTACAGCCCCGAGGGGTTGCCCGCACTCCGACAGGCGGTGGCCGAGCGGTTCACGACCCAAGGTCTCGCCTCGACCGTCGACCAGATCGTCATCACCAACGGTGCGCAGCATGCCCTTGCTCTGGCGTTGACGCTGCTGGCGAAACCAGGTGACGCCGTCATCGTCGACGACCCGACGTATCCCGGCATGATCGATCTGCTGGCCAGCAGACGGCTTCGACCGATCCCGCTTCCCCGCCGAGAGGGTCGGATCGATGTCGCCGGACTCCGCCGGCTGGTGGCCACCAACGACGTATCGATCGCCTACCTCCAGACCGGCGTGCACAATCCGACGGGATTCGCCGCCGCCGACTGGGAACTGGAGGACCTCGCCGCCGCCGTCGACGAACTCGACCTCACGGTCCTGGAGGATCTCGTCCTTGCCGACCTGCGGTTCGACCAATGCAGTGTCCGTCCGTTGGCGTCGCGGACGCGTGGAGCATCAGTACTCGTGATCGGCAGCATCTCGAAGCTGGGCTGGGGCGGGCTGCGGATCGGCTGGCTGCGCGCCTCGACGACCATGATCGAGCGCCTGCTCAGGGCCCGGTTGACCGACGATCTCGGGAGTTCGGTGCCGTCGCAGGTGATCGCTGCCGGCGTGTTGACGAAGTTCGACGATGTCGTCGCCATCCGACAACCGACCCTCGCCTCGCGGGCCCGACTCGCCATGGATCTGCTGGCCGAGGAACTGCCGTCGTGGCAGCCCGTGGTGCCCGAGGGCGGCCTGTCCCTGTGGATCGAACTGCCCTCCGCCCGGGCCGAGGCGCTGAGCCAGCAGGCCGTTCGTCACGGCGTCACGATCGCAACCGGTTCGGCCGCGGTGATCGATGGCGACGGTGCCCGCTTCATCCGTCTCTGTTTCGACCGTCCGGAGTCGCAACTGCGTGAGGGCATCCACCGCCTGGCCGAGGCGTGGGCCGCGCTCGATCGGTGATCAGCGGCGGGATGTGCTCCAGACCTGGCGTGACGCATCGATCTCGGAGGCGTCCGGGTGCGTATCGCTCCCAGACCGACAACGTGGCGTTCTTGGAGTACTCGTGCCAATCGATCACGGTCGGCGACCCGATGCGTCGCACGACCTGACGGATGCCACCTTCGTGGACTGCGTAGCCGGCCCACACCCCCGGCCAGTGATGGGTGGATGCGACTTCGCTGACCAGCACCCCGTCGTGGGTCCGAGCCCGATTGCGGTGGGTGTGGCCGGAGCTGATGACAGCGTCTGCCCTGACGTCGGCCAGACGGTCGAGGAAGGGGCTCGCCTCGCGGCGGGCGACCCCGGGCGGCCAGTATCGGACAGGATCCCGCTGCTGGAGTTGCTGGTGGACGGCGATGAACACACCGCGATCGGCCGCCGCCGCAGCGTCGACCAGGTCGTCCCCGATTCGGTCCAACGTGCCGATACCGCGGCCGGGAATGGTGGTGTCGCCGAGGACGACGCGGATGCCCGGGAGGTCGATGCTGCTGACCGAGCGCTCGTAGATCAGGCGTCGGCGGCCGACTGATACAGGGAGCGGACACTCGACCTGGTCGGTGTCGTGGTTGCCCGGGAGCAGCGACATGGGGAGATTCGGCGATCGATCGACCAGCTCACCGACAGCGGCGAAGTCGCGATGGGTCGCGTGGTGGGCGGCATCACCCTTGATGATCAGATGTCGGGCGCCCCACGCCGTTGCTTCGTCGATCGCAGCTCGAGCCGAACGGATGGCGAACGGCACGGGGTCGTCGGAGATGTCCTTCATCTGCTTCAGGAACCCGAAGTGATCAGATCCGAGGTGCAGATCCGAAATGGTGGCGAACCGGAACAGCTCGGGGCCCGGCGGTGGCGCCGGAGTGATGACGGTGAATGTCGATCGGCCGGCGCCGGACTCGACGACGAGACGATGATCGGCCCCGGGGGGCAACGGACCGATGTCGACTGTCCCCGGTCCGCCAGGATGCTCGCAGGTCACGACAGCGACCGTCGTGCCCGAGTGGGTCGCCGTCACGGTGACAGGACCGGCTGGAAGCTCGCCCCATGCGAGCTGTGCGACCGTCGGCTCGACTGCCCATACGGTCAGCGGGGAGGCCGGGAAAGGAAGACGAGGGAGCGTCACCGTCAGCCGGCGATGATCGAGCGGAAGCGTTGGGCTTCCCGCTCGTGCAGTGCGGCGAAGACACGCTGACGCTCGAGGATCTGCGCCAGCGTCTTGGCCCCCTGCGGCACCGGGTGGTCATCGAAGAAGGCGTTCGTGGCCTCGACATCACCCGGCTCGGTGAGGCGGGCCAGATGTCTCGATCATGCGCACGATGGCAGAGCTCGCGAGCAACTCGACGAGTTCGTCCCAGTGATCGCGGATGAATCCCCAGGTCTGGCGGCCGACGACGGGATGGCCCAGTGAACGTCGAAGCCAGAAATGGGCATTCTGGGACCGCACTTCACCGTTCTGGATCATGGCGTACACGCGGTGGTGGAGGGCCGGGTCGGCGAAGTCGGCCGTGGCGTACAGGAATCGGAGCTGTTCCTGGGGATTCTCGGACGTGCGGTACGTTTCGAGGAAGTCCTCGAAGTCGGCCTCGTCACCGATCGATGCCACGACATCGGTGGCTGCTGCGGCGATCGATGTCTCGACCAGCTCGGGATCGCGGCGAGCCTCGGCCAAGGTTCGCTTCGCTTCCTCCTGGATCTCATGATCGTTTGCCGTGGTGCCCATCGCCCGGATCAGGTCTCCTCTGAGCTGCCTGGCGAGGTCGTCGTCCTCGGGCTGGGGGGAGAGGGTCAGCCCGGCCAGCGCGGGTACGAGGGCATCGTGGACGACCGCTTGGTACGCGACTCTGGCCTCTTCGTCGAGCAGTCGGTCGAGTGATCGGAATCCCTGGATCATGCGATCCCACACCGACCGATCGTGTTCGGCAGTGAGCATCTCGAGGAGGCCGAGGAAGGTGGCGGCGGTCATGGCGTCGGCGAGCACGGCGGCCCACGCGTCGTCGACGAGGGCATATCGTTCGACCGCCGACAAGTGCTCCAAGGCGACCTCGGCGAGGCCGTCGAGCGACTCTGGTGGGTAGGCCACCCGGACGAAACTCGCCCCCTCCGCGTTGGCGACGACCCACTCGGCCCTCTGAGGGAGCTCGATCTCGATGTCGTCTCCTGTGAGCAGGAGCTTCTCGGTGATCGGTTCACCGTCGACGGGCTTCCAGCGGTAGCGCAGCGGGATCATCCACTGCTGATCCTCGGTCGGGTCGGCTCCGACGTAGGCGAAACGTTCCTGGCTGATCGTGAGGGTCGAGCCGTTCGGTGCGAGTTCGACCGAAACGAGCGGAAACCCGCCCTGGAAGATCCACGAGTCCATGATCTGCCGGGCGGGCACGGCGTTTGGCATCGTGGCCGTCTCCGCCTCGATGGCATCCCAGAGGTCGGTGGTCTCGGCGTTGCCGTAGGCGTGTTGGCGCATGTAGCGGCGAATGCCGGAACGGAACAGCGACTCGCCAACGTGTTGTTCGAGCATTCTGACGACGGCGGCCCCCTTCTCGTAGGTGAGGATGTCGAACATGCCCTCGGCGTCTTCCGGGCTCACCACCTCGAACTCGATGGGCCGAGTTGCCGACAACGCGTCGGTGTCGAACGCAGCTGAACGGCCGAGCCCGAAGTCGACCCATCGTTGCCACTCCGGGCGATAGGCATCGGTGCACCGCATCTCCATGAACGTGGCGAACGCCTCGTTGAGCCAGAGCCCGTTCCACCACTTCATGGTGACGAGGTCGCCGAACCACATGTGGGCGAGCTCGTGGTTGATCACGTCTGCGACCCGCTGGAGCTCGGGCTGGGTGGCCATCTTCGGATCGACGAGGAGGAGGACCTCGCGGAACGTGATGCAGCCGAGGTTCTCCATGGCCCCGAAGGCGAAGTCCGGGATGGCGACGAGATCGACCTTGTCGCCCGGGTATCGGATGTCGAAGTAGTCGGTGAAGTAGCGGAGAGCGAACGCTCCCACGTCGAGAGCGAACGCCGTGAGCATCGGATCGGTGCCGGCCACCGAGACGACCCGTAGCGGGACACCGTCGACGTCGATCGCCTCGGTCGCCTCCAGCGGTCCGATGACGAAGGCCACGAGGTAGGTGCTCATCTTCATGGTCGTCGCGAACGAGACGAGATGGCGGCCGTCGTCGAGGGATGTCCGCGAGATCTCGGCGCTGTTCGACACCGCCATGTGTTCGGCGTCGACGACGAGCTGGACATCGAAGGTGGCCTTCCACACGGGCTCGTCCCAGCAGGGGAACGCCTTGCGGGCGTGAGTGGCCTCGAACTGTGTGGTCGCCAGTTTCCGAGCCTCACCTGCCTCGTCGGTGAAACGACTGATGTAGAACCCGACGAGGTTCTCGTCGAAGGCACCCGAGAACGAGCAGTGCACGACGGCGTCGCCGGCGGCGAAATCGCCGGTGAGGACGAGACGCTGCGTGTCCTCGTCGATCGTGAACGCGGGTGTCTGCTCGGTGCCGGTCGAGTCGGTGACGGTGACGTCAGCGATGGCGAGGCCGTCGTTGTTGAGCACGATCGTGCCCGTCGGCTCGATGATGTCGATGTCGATGGTCACGTCGCCGCTGAACGTCTCGCGGTCGAGATCGGGGTCGATCCTGATCGCGTAGTGACGGGGGACGACGTTGGTCGGAAGGCGGTGCTGGTCGCTCACCAGCGAAAGGCTAGCGGCGCTCCGCTTCGCGACCCCGGAGCGAACCCGCTACCTTCTTTCCCGGTTGCCCACCGGTACGAGGCCTGGCGACCAAAGGGAGTGACGTGACCGACAGCAGACTTTCGCCAGTGGACGTCGTCGGCGTCGGCAACGCAATCGTCGACGTGATTTCCCACGCCGACGACGCGTTCCTCGACTCCGAAGGCCTCGTCAAGAACTCGATGGCGTTGATCGATGCCGACCGGGCGCACGCGCTCTACGGCCTGATGGGACCCGGCATCGAAGCCTCGGGCGGTTCGTGTGCGAACACGATGGCGGGTGTCGCCAGCTTCGGTGGCACGGCCGCGTACATCGGGAAGATCTCCGGTGATCAGCTGGGCGAGGTCTTCGCCCACGACATGCGAGCGGTCGGGGTCGATTTCGATGTCCCGCCGGCAACGACCGGTCCGTCGACGGCGCGTTGCCTCATCCTGGTCACGCCGGACGCACAACGCACGATGAGCACCTACCTCGGTGTCTCGTCGCTGCTCGAGCCGGACGATGTCGAGCCCGCCACCGTCGAGCGGGCATCGTTGCTCCTCTGTGAGGGGTATCTGTGGGATGTCGACTCGGCCAAGCGATCGATTCGCAAGGCGATGGATGTCGCCCACGCCAATGGGGGACGGGCGGCGCTCACACTCTCCGACACGTTCTGCGTCGAGCGTCATCACGACGAGTTCCGCGAGCTGGTCGCCGGACCGGTCGACGTCCTGTTCGCGAACCGAGCCGAACTGTTCGCGTTGTACGGACATCGATGATCTCGACCGCGCCATCGAGGCGGTGCGAGCCGAGGTCGATCTCGCCTGCATCACGCTCGGGATCCGTGGCTCGATCCTCGTGACCCCGGACGAATTGGTCGAGGTCGAGGCGGCCGAGATCGCACCAGTGGTCGACACCACCGGAGCCGGCGACCAGTACGCAGCAGGTGTTTTGTTCGGGCTCGCCCGTGGTTTGGACCTCGCCGATGCCGGGTGGCTCGGATCACTCGCCGCGGCCGAGGTGATTTCCCACGTCGGGCCCCGTCCGAGCATGCCATTGAGTCAGCCTGATCGACGACGAAATGCGACGTCGGGTAACATCTGAGTCGTGAGATTCAGAACCCTTGGGTAAATGACCAAGGGTTGACGCATCGACCAGTTTTGCGCGCTAGAACGGGGTTCGGTCGGTGGTGGAGAGTCGCCCCTCCGCCACCGGCCACTTTCACGCGACCTCCTGAGCCGAACTGGCGGTCGAGCCGGTGATCCGGTTCAGGCTTGGGTTTCCGGCACGCCGAGGAAGTTGCCCTGGCCCCAGTCGACACCGGCCGAACGCAGGATGTCGGCCTGGGCTCGTTGCTCGATGTTCTCGCCAACCACCCATGCGCCGCTGCCATGAGCGAGCGCGACCACCGCGTCGACCACGGCGGTCGCAGCGGGCGACGGCAGACGGCTGATGATCGGTCCGGCGATCTTCACGATGTCGGGTTCGAATGCGGCGACCACCGCGAGGGACGAGAAACCGTCTCCGACGTCGTCGACGGCGACTCGCACTCCGAGGGCGCGGAGTTCTGCGATCTGTGCGGCCGCCCGATCGAGCGATGGGTAGCGGTTGCGCTCCGATGTCTCGAGGACGAGTTGGTCGGCGTCGAGACCGGCGGCAACCGCTTGCTCGACCAGACCGGCCACCGCATCGACGTCGAACACCCCGTCGACCGCCATGATGTTCATGAACAACAGACCCTCGCCCAGCCATGGTCCGACACCGCCGATGGCCAGCGAACGGCCCAGTTGGTCGAATTCGTTCAGCCAGCCGCCGTTGAGGGCCCTCCCGATCAGTGCCTCGGCGTCGAGGGCGGCGCCCCCGCGCTGGGCCCGAAGGAGGCTCTCGAACCCGACGACGGTGTGATCGTCGAGTCGGATGATGGGCTGGTACCGCACTTCATAGATCGGCGGATCAGAGATCAGCGCCTCGTTCTCGAGTTCGTCGGCGACGGCGGCGAGGGTGTGGCCTGCCATCGCCGCATACATGAGTTCGTCGATGGTGCTGTTCGGCCGTGACCATGCCACGTGCACTTCGGCCCGATCCCCGGGGTGATCGATTCGGTCGGCCAGTTCGACGCAGAGTGCCTTGGCCCGGTCGATCTCGATCCAGAGCACATCGGTGCGAACATCGAGGGTCCCGGCCGCCTCCAGACACACCCGATCGACGACGGGACGCAGATCGGACCGGTCGGTCGCAACCAGCATCAAGGCTGGTCCGACGTCGGGGAGCGACCGCGCGGCGGTCGAAGGGGATACCCGGGCGGGAGGCATGGCGGCAGGGTAGCGTCGATGACGCTGTGTGGGTGAAACCACTCTCAGTGGTGATCTGGTCAGGAGGGCGGTCGCTCAGAGGGCCACGTCGTCAGGACAGGTGCAGGTCGCCGAGTCGAACCAGAGCCGAAGCAATCCAGCCGCCGATCGCGTGAAAAGCCTGGTCGAGCGCTGCTCCGTTGGACAGCGACGCCTCGTCCAGTTCGTACGACCCCTCGTACGTCAATTCGATGGCGTGGGCCGAGGATTCGAGATCCGACGTGTAGTGGGTCTCGGTCGTGATCGACTCCGATGTGATGCGGTCGGCGCCGATCGACGGGCTCGGGGGTACCGCTGTGCTCGCCGCAGTGGGGTCCGGAACGCTCGACAGCTGCTGGATGCGGAACACGACCTCGACCTCGATGCGAGGTGGATCGTCGAGTTCCTCGTCGAGGAACCACGTTCGGTAGGCCGACTGTGACCATGTGGGCCACGCCAGCGTGACGACGGCGGAGATCTCGGGTGTTTCGGCCTCCCCTGGGAGCCCGTACGTGGTCTCCCATGTCGTGTCGCCGAGCAACATGTCGGTCTGGAAGCGCTCCTCGAGCGCCTGGCGCTCGAGCATGGCTGACTCGAGGGCGTCGCGAACGGCGCCGATCGCGTCGGTGAACACGTGATCAAGCATCGGGCTGATCCTGATGAGGCGACATGATGGCGATTGCTGTCGAGATGTCGAGATCTCGTGTCCGCAGCGTTGCGATCCGGCGATCGGCCTGGACCGCCGGCTTCGGGCGGCCGAGGCGTTCGCCCAGGATCTCGGCCGTGTCGTCGAGATCGTCGCTGGTGAGGGCGAGCCCCCAGAGCGAGGCCGGACCTGACCCGGTAGGGGTGACCGGCCCCACCAACTCGATGATGGTCGTTCCCGCCCAGAGGAAGACCTGTTGTGTCGGTGGTTCTGACCCGGGGACGTCGCGGGTTCGCCTCGGCTCGAACCCGGCGGAGACCAGAGCAGACGTCGTCCGCTGCAGATCGGGAGTGAACATCACGACGTGGTCGACGTGGTTGACCCGGTTCGGGTGTTGCTGCCGCGCCGGCGTCGTCTGCGGCAGAGGGTGCCTGCAGTGTGGTGATGCCGTCGATGTCGCTCGGGAGGTCTGGCCCATCGAATCGCCAACCCACGATGCCCCGCCCGTCGTCCGGGCCGACCAGCTCGATGTCGACATCGCCGATCCGTGTTCTGGCCCTCCCGTGGCGCTCGACGACCTCGAAACCGGCGGCCGACCACGCAGCCGCCCGGTCGCCGACGATCAGTGAACGCAGGGCAGGCATCGGGCCAACCTACAGCGGACCGTGGGGAGGTGGAGCAGTCGCCATCTGCCCTAGAACCGTCAGTAGAAGACCGTGCGGGTTCGATGGCGGCGAACGGACTTGAACTCCGGTCGCGAGCCCATGGTCCACAGCGTGGCGTCGATGTCCATCGCCCGGCGCCCGGTTCGCACCGCCAGCCGCTCGACACACTCCACGCCGGCGGCTCGGATCTCGATCTCGGCGTCGCCGCCCGGATCGAGCAGGACTCCTCCGTCGATCAGCGATGCCAGCTCGGGGTCGTAGTGGAGGACGCCACGCACTCGAAGAACGTGGGGCACGAGGTTGTCGGCGAAGGCGGTCATGCGGTGGAGGTCCGAGAAGAGGTCGGGGCGGACGCGCCTGGCGATGTCGGCGGGGGTGATCTGAGCCCGCTTGTAGAAGCTGACGGGAGCACCGCGATAGGTCTCGACGTCGCGGTAGAACGCCATGTCGGTGAGCTGCTCGGCCAGCCGTTCGGCCGATCCTGCCGCAGACCGCATGACCTCGGCCGTGCCACCGCTCGCCTCGATCCATTGCCCGAGGTCGACCAGCGCAATGGCGAACAGGCCCATCAGCTCTTCCTGGGCGCCGCCGTCGAGGTCTTGTCCGAAGATCTGTGAACAGTCGTTGACCGTCATGCGGCGGAGTCGGGCCGGCACGAGCGGGCCGGTCCACTCGACGTAGTCCTCGAGTGATCGGGCCATGGTCTGCGAACCGGAGAGCCCGGGACGTTTGCGGACGACGTCGTGATAGCCGGAACCGAAGTTGATGGCGTCGAGAGCAAGCACGAGCGTCACCCGGTCGATCTCCTCCGGCGTGAGGTCGCCGCCGAGGGATCGCTGCTCCTCGAGCGGGACGGGTACGCGGTCGGTGGCGATGTCGCCGGCCAGGACGTCGAGCGCGTTGTCGTCGACGTGTACCAGCGTTGCCATCGCCACCACGCGGCGACAGCTCTGGCGAACGCGGTCACACAGGTCGAGCTGGTCGAATGCGGCAGGCATGTGGGCCATACTCGCTCACGTGAACCATGGATTGGACGATCTGCTCGACACGGCAACGGCGTGGATCGAGGCCGACCCCGACCCGGTCACCTCGTCCGAGGTGGCCGCCATCGTCACCCGGGTCAGGGACGGAGAAGAAGCGGCCATCGCCGAGCTGGCCCAGCTCTTCGACGGCCGGATCGCCTTCGGTACCGCCGGTCTCCGGGCCGCGCTCGGCCCCGGACCGAACCGGATGAACCGGTTGGTGGTTCGCCAGACGACGGCTGGACTGATGCGCTGGCTCGGTGATGATCCGCTCGTGGTGGTCGGCTACGACGCCCGTCATGGTTCGGCATCGTTCGCATCGGAGGTGACGGACGTGGTCGCCGCGCTCGGTGGACGGGCCGAAGTCCTCCCCGGGCCCTTGCCGACGCCGGTGTTGGCGTACACGGTGCTGGCTCGGTCGGCCGATGCCGGCGTGATGATCACGGCCAGCCACAATCCCCCGCAGGACAACGGCTACAAGCTCTACCTGGCCGACGGCATCCAGCTGGTCAGTCCGGACGATGCGGCGATCGCAGCGCGCATCGACGAGGTGGCGGAAACGGATCCGGCCGTCGTCGCTGCGTCCGCCCCCGAACGCATCAAGATCCTGGGCGACGACATGGCGATCGGCCACCGTACGGCGGCCATGACGACCTTGGCCGGGAGCGCCCGTGCTGTTCGCACCGTCTACACCGCCATGCACGGGGTCGGTGGGGCACAGGTGATGGCGGCGTTCGACGAGGCCGGGTTTCCCGCTCCGTCGCGTGGTCGAGGAACAGTTCGCACCGGACCCCGATTTCCCGACCGCAGCCTTCCCCAACCCCGAGGAGCCGGGAGCTCTCGATTTGGCGGTTGCGTTGGCGACCGAGGTGTCGGCCGATCTCGTCATCGCCAACGACCCGGACGCCGATCGTCTCGCCCTCGCCGTGCCGGCCCGCGACGGCGGCTCGATCGTCGTCACTGTCCGGTGACCAGATCGGTGTGCTCCTGGCCGACCACCTGCTCAGGAACGGTGTTGCCGCCGATCGGCCGCGAGTGGTTGCCAACTCCGTCGTGTCCAGCCGACTGCTCTCGAAGATGGCAGCAGCGGCAGGGGTCGACTCGGTCACGACGCTCACGGGATTCAAATGGGTGGCCCGGCCGATCGTGGAGAAGCCGGATCACCACTACCTGCTCGGCTACGAGGAGGCCATCGGGTATTGCGTCGGCGGCGTCGTGCGTGACAAGGACGGCGTCTCGGCCGCCCTGGTCGCGGCCGAGATGGTGGCGGGGCTGATTGCAGACGGTCAGACCGTGTGGGACCGTCTCGATGCCCTCGCCGTCGAACACGGCCTCCACCTGACGGCGCCGGTCACGATCCGCTTCGACGGACCTGATGGCGACGACGAGCGCGAAGCGGCCATGGGCCGGTTCCGGGCAAGCCCTCCGCTCGTGATCGACGGAGTCGAGCTCGGTGAGTGGTTCGACCTCGCCGACGGGGAGCATTTCCCGCCGGCAACCGGCGTGATCGCCAACTACGGATCGACCCGGCTCATCGTCCGGCCGAGCGGTACCGAGCCGAAGCTCAAGGCCTACATCGAGTTGGTCGAGCCGGTGGCGTCTCCCGCCGATCTCGACCGGGCCCGCACGGCGGGTGATGAACGCTTGGCCAGGATTCGGTCTGCCGTGTCCGATGCCATGCGCCGCTGATCAGGTCTGCCGCGGTCACCCCAGGGCTGCCGCAGTCACCGTCGTAGAACGAGGGTGCCCAGCGGGATGGGAACGCTCAGCGACGACCGGTGTTCGGCTTCCGGCCGTGGTTGGCCTTCTTCCGACGGGCATTGACGCGCTTCTTGGACTTCCGCTTCGACATCGTGGCAAGGCTATCGGGCGGTCGCCCAAACCATTCAAGAGCCGTCGTCCACGGCCGATTGAAGCAAACGACCGAATCGTGAGGAGTCGGAGTGGCCCGAAGTTGGGATGCTCGAGTTCGAGGTGCAAGTCAGAAGACCGCCGTGCCCGCCGGGGGAACCGGTGGGCCCGAAGGTCGGCTTGGCGATCCCCGAGACGATGCACCTGCAGAGGCAGGATCCCCACCGGTCGAGACCGCGCCACAGCGTCGGATCTCCGACGACGGCTACGCCGGCGATCGACCCTCCCCCCAACTGGGCGGTCCGGTTCCCGTGCGCCGCGCCGGCGATGCGGAACTGGTCGCGGAGGGCCTCTCGCTCGCCGTTGAGGCCGCTGATCTGGCCGTTGCCGTGGCAGAACGCAGCACCGGACTGATTCGGTGGACGTCGGACACCTGGATCGAGCGGTTCGGCGAGCGCGACCTGTTGGCCAGACACATGCCCACCGCCACCGAACTCGGAGAAGCGCCACTGCCGGCTCCCGGCGTGGCATGGCAGCGCACCCGCACTCTGATTCTCGCCGACGGTGCCGAACGGCTCGCCGATCTGCTCATGGTGGGCGGCGAGGCCGCCGACGGGACACCCTTCGTCACGGTCGTGGCGCTCGACTCGGTCGGCGGTCGAAACGTCGTCACCGGCCGCTCCGAAGTCATCGAAGTGGTCGACGGCGCCATCAAGGAACGTGACGAGGGAACCGTCGCCGTGCTCTACGTCGATCTCGACCGGTTCAAGGTCGTGCACGATCTCGTCGGCAACATCGACGCTCTCCGACTGCTCGATCTGGTGAACCAACGGCTGGCGGCGACGGTCCGCGGAAGCGACCTCCTGTTCAGACTCCACTCCGATGAGTACGTCATCGTCGCGTCCGAGCTCGAAGATCCCGGCCAGGCGAGCGAGCTCGCAGAACGGGTCCGCGCCGCAGTTGCCACGCTCAGCGATGTCGGTCACAACCTCGCCATCACCGCCAGCGTCGGCGTGGCCATTGCCGAGGACGGCCAGAGCGGCGATCAGCTCCTCAGCGAGGCCGAGACGGCGGTGTACGTCGCCAAGGGTCGGGGTCGCAACCGCGTCGCCATCCACGACGAGGACGTCAGGTCCCGCACCGAACGCCTGATGATCGTCGAGCGGCAGCTGCGTCAGGCCATCGATCAGAAGGACGTGCGTTTCGCCTACCAGCCGGTGGTCGAACTCACGTCCGGTGCCGTTGTCGGCGCCGAGGCGCTGCTCCGCTTGGGCGGCGACATCGGTCTGTCGGCCGTCGAGGTCGTCGGCGCGGCCGAGCACAGCGGTCTGATGGGCTCGCTCGGCGTGCTCGTCCTCGAAGGCGTCGACGAACAGCTCGGGGCGTTCCTCCGATCCAAGGACGGTGGCCACTACTCGATCCAGGTGAACCTGTCGGCCACCCAGCTCGCCGACGAAGACCTCGTTCGAACGCTGGCCCGGGTGGCGGCCGATGAGGGGATCACGGAGGGCCGAATCGCGATCGAGATTCCCGAGATCGTGGTTCGAGACCACCGAAAGGCCGTCGACGCACTTGCCAAGATGGTTCGGCCCCGTTTCCTCTTCGGCATCGACGGCTACGGCACCGGAGCGGTGTCGACTGAGGCTCTCGAAGGTCTGCCGATCGACTACATCAAGCTGCATCGCGGTATCACCACGTCTCTGGGGCGGATGGATCCGAAGACCAAGAGCGGTCTGGAACAGCTGGTGGTGACGATGGCCGAGCGTGGGGTCGACATCATCGGACTCGGGGTCGAGTCACACGAGCAGGCAGGTTGGTTGATCGACCTCGGCGTGCCGAGAGCTCAGGGGTTCCTCTACGCCGGAGCGGTCACGGTGGAGCGGCTGCTCGAGCTCTTCGACGATGGCGTGGACTCAGAAGAAGACCACTGACCCCCGCCACTGACCCGCGACAGCCAAGCGGGGCCGTAGCCTGCCCCCGGTATGGAGAAGTTCGGTTTCGTCGGTCTGCCAAACGCAGGCAAGTCATCGCTCTACAACGCGCTCACCGGCGGATCGGCCCTTGCTGCGCCCTACGCCTTCGCCACCACCGACCCCAACATCGGTATGGCCAAAGTGTTCGACGAGCGTCTGGAAGCGCTGGCAGCGATGAGCGGTTCCAAGAAGATCGTGCACGCCACCGTGCAGTTCAGCGACATCGGTGGTCTGGTCGCTGGTGCCAGCAAGGGAGAGGGCCTCGGGAACAAGTTCCTCTCCGGCATACGTGAAGTCGACGCCATCGTCTTCGTGCTCCGTGCCTTCCGTGACGATGACGTTCCAGGACCCCAGGATCCGGTCGAGCACCTCGAGGTCGTCGAGATCGAACTGACTCTGGCCGACCTCGAAACGCTCGAGAAGCAGATCGACAAGCGGCGCAAGGCAGCCAAGGGCGACAAGTCCCTGCTCCCCGAAGTCGAGGCGATGGCCGCCGCGCTGACCCATCTCGAGGCGGGAACGCCGCTGTATCGCAGCGACCTGTCGGCCGATCACCGAACGCTGCTGCGGCCCTGGTTCCTGCTCACCAACAAGCCGGTGCTGGCGATTGTCAACGTCGACGAGGAGCAGTTGGAGTCGCTCGACGACATCATCGCCCCGGTCGAGGCTGCGCTCGGTGATGTCGCTCCCGTCTTCGGCGCCTGCATCCAGCTCGAGGCGGAGGCAGCGCAGCTCGACCCCGAGGATCGGGCCGAGATGCTCGACGCCCTCGGTCTCGGCGAGGGGACAGTGCCGAAGTTCATCGCGACCGCCTACCACGTGCTCGGTTTGCGGACGTTCCTCACCACCGGTCCGCAGGAGACCAGAGCGTGGACGTACCGAGTCGGGTCGACGGCGCCGGAGTGTGCTGGCAAGATCCACTCGGACCTCCAGCGTGGTTTCATCAAGGCAGAAACGATTCGCTGGGATGAGCTGGTGGAGATCGGCTCCTGGTCGAAGGCACGTGAGATCGGCAAGATCCGCCAGGAAGGCAAGGACTACGTCGTCGAGGATGGAGATGTGCTCGATATCCGATTCAACGTCTGAACCGCCGGGCGAGTTCTGCTGGTTGGTTCGAAACGGCGTTGTTCTCGCGTCCCTGGAGATTCCACAGACCAGGCGGGGCCGCAGTCGGGGACTGCTCGGGCGCGACGGTCTCGACGGCGCGATGCTGATCGACCCTGCTCGATCGGTGCACACGATCGGCATGCGTTTCGCTCTCGACGTCGCCGTGCTCGATGTCGACGGGGTCGTGCTCAAGACGATGACCATGAAGCCTCATCGGGTGTCGATGCCCGTCCGGGGTGGTCGATCCGTGCTCGAAGCCGAGGCCGGAACATTCCGCACGTGGAGTCTCGTCGTCGGCGATGAGCTCGAGATCCGCCATGTCGACGATGCTCGATCGTGAGCGTCGTCCAGGGCGGAGCGCTCGTTGTCGTCGGAACGCCGATCGGGAATCTCGGCGATCTCTCGCCACGGGTCGCGAGGCGCTCGGCTCGGCTGACGTCATCGCGTGCGAGGACACGCGCCGCACAGGGCGGCTCCTCCATCTCGCCGGGATCCCCAAACGACCGTTGATGGTCACCAACGAACACACAGAACACGGACGCTCCGACGAGATCTGTGATCGCATCCGGGCGGGGGAGCGGGTGGCCCTCGTGAGCGACGCCGGCATGCCCGGTGTGTCCGATCCCGGTCAGCGTGTGGTCGCCGCCGTGGTCGATGCCGGTCTCCCGATCGAGGTCGTTCCTGGTCCGACCGCGGCGATCAGCGCACTGGTGCTCAGCGGCATCGTCAATGATCGGTTCGTGTTCGAGGGGTTTCTCGCCCGCAAGGGTGGCGAACGAGCTCGCCAGCTGACGGAGATTGCGTCGCAATCTCGTACGTCAGTGATCTACGAGTCGCCGAAACGGGTGGTGAAGACGCTGGGTGACCTGGCGGCGGTCGTGCGGGCCGGGCCGCCAGGTGGCGGTGGCTCGCGAGCTCACGAAGTTGCACGAGACGGTACTGCGAGGGGGGCTCGGTGACGTGGCCGAGTTGCTTGCCGCCGGCTCGCCCAGAGGGGAGTTCGTGATCGTGCTGGCGGGTGAGGCGAATGAACCGACCGAGCGGTCAGACGCCGAGCTGAGGGTGATGGTCGATGCCGAGGTTGCGGCGGGAGTGAGTCGTCGCGATGCCGTCCAGGCGATTGCCGACCGCACCGGCTTGCCGAAGCGTCGGATCTACGACATCACCCACGGCTAGGGCCGAACCGTGGCGATGATGCGCTCGAGCACCAGATAGCCGAATGCGCCGACGAGCGACGCAATCATCGGCAGGCCGAAGAACCCGATCGCGGCGCCGCCGAGCAGGCCGGCGCCGAACACCCGTCGCCTCCGGAACACGACCGTGAGGACACAGGCGAACACGATCGCCCCGGCTGCGATCTGAGCCAGACCGATGGGAATTTCGAGGTACCAGGGACGATCACCGAGCCACGGAAGCTCGACCCGGCCGAGGTCGGGAACGTCGAGCGCCATGAGGCCGGCGACGACGCCGATGATCAGCGTCGCTGCTCCGGTCACCGCCACCGGGAACCACCGAAGCCGAGGCTGACCCGAAGCGTGGTCGTACGACACGGTTCGCAGCGTGACAGCGACCCACATGAGCCAACGGCGGAGCCAGGCGACCTCGAGGTCCTTCATCGCTTCTCGAAAGACGTAGTCGGCGTGCTCGTCGTCCACCTGCTCGTTGGTCGACGTCGATACTCGGTGCCCTGGGTTCCCCCGATGAGGGCATCGTGAAGGATCGCCGCCGGCGTGTGCCGACCGTCCTTGGGTACGAGCCAGGTGAGGAAGGGCGGGATGGACGCCAGATCGGTGGAATTGGTCGTTGCGTCGACGTCGGCCGGGACGGTGTAGGTCACGCCGAGGCGATCGACGTACTCGAACGGCTCCACGAGTCGGTAGCGGGGCGACTCGAGTTGTTCGAGCACGAAGCGTGCTTGTCGGCGGAACCGGGAACGTAGAAGCGCCCGGGCTCGCGTTGATCCGGGTTTGTCGGAGCCTTCAGGTGCCTCCCCCTCCGCCGAGCGGCGTGTCGGACAGCCGCTCCTCGTCCATCATCGTCGAATCGATCGGTGGATGCTGGAACCAAACGGTCGGCTCGTACGTCTCTCTCCGCATGGAACATCCCTCTCCGATGGACAACGGCGTTCGTCTCGTCCTCTTCGGTGCCGCTCTCGGGCCCCTGCTGCTGACCATGGTGCTGCTCATCCTCACCTGAGGCAGACTTGGCCGGTGGCCGTTCGAGTCGACAAGTGGTTGTGGGCGGTTCGGGTCTACAAGTCGCGCTCGTTGGCGAACGAAGCGTGTGCGAGCAATCGGGTCCTGGTCAACGGCGAGACCGCCAAACCGGCGACCAAAGTCTCCGTCGGCGACACGGTCGAGGCTCGACGGAAGGATCGCACGATCATCTACCGCGTCGTCCAGCCACTCGAGAAACGAGTCGGTGCGTCGCTGGTGCCAGATGCGATCGAGGATCTGTCACCGCCGGTACCCACCAGGACAGCGGCCGAGGAGGCGATGGCCGGGGTTCGTGAGCGCGGCACCGGGCGACCGACCAAGCGGGACCGCCGCCGCATCCAAGAGCTGCGCGGGCGGTCGTGACCCGCGAGGTCGTCGGTGCCTGCCCCCTCGATTGCCCCGACGGCTGTAGCTGGGTGGTCACGGTCGCCGAAGACGGACGTCCTCTCAAGATCCGGGGCAGCAAGATCCACCCGTTCACGGCCGGAAGCCTCTGTCCGAAGGTGAACCCGTGGCTCGAATACGCCGCTGATCCATCGCGCCTGACTCTCCCCACTGCGAAGGACCGGGCCGAAGGGATCGGGTCGCTTCTCGCCCATCTCGTGGGATGAGGCCCTCGACGAGATCGCGACCCGCCTGCTCGACGTCCGTGACGAGTTCGGGGGCGAGGCGATCTGGCCCTACATCGGGACCGGACACATGGGCTGGGTGCAGGGCGCCAGCGGAGGGCCCGGGGCTCGGCTGTGGAATCTGCTCGGCGCGTCGAACCATCTGCTGACCATCTGCTCGGTGAGCGGTGCCCACGGACTGAACTACACGATGGGGACAACGGCAGGCATGGATCCCGAAGCCGTCGCCGGGGCCGGCCTCGTGATGATCTGGGGAAGCAACACCCTCGTCACGAACCGCCATTTCTGGCCGTTCGTCGAGACCGCACGCGAGCGTGGGCGCCCCTGTCGTGGTCATCGATCCTGCCCGGACCCGAACGGCAGCGGCGGCCGATCTCCACGTGTCGATCCGGCCGGGAACCGATGGTGCGCTCGCGCTCGGGCTCTGCCGTGCCGTGCTGGATCGGGGCGGAGTCGACGAGCGTTTCGTCGACGATCGCACGCTCGGCTGGGAGGCCTTCGCCGAGTCGCTCGGGTCGTGGACCGCCGACCTGACGGCGTCGGTGTGCGGAATCGATGCGTCGCTCGTCGGCCGGCTGGCCGACCTGATCGTCGCTCATCCGGCCCTCGCCGTGAAGCTCGGGCACGGCATGCAGCGCCATGCAGCCGGAGGCCAGGCGGCCAGAGCAGTGTCGTGCCTGGCCGCGATCACCGGTGCCTTCGATAACACCGGGTGGAGGATTCGTCTACAGCACGTCGGCTGCCTACGGGCTCGGCCGGTTCGCGCTCCGTCGACCCGATCTGCGGCCCGGTCCGGTCCGGTCGTTGCCGATGACCAGACTCGGTGCGGTCCTGACCGACGCCCGAACCGCTGGGGACGAGTCCAGCGGTGAAAGCCCTGTTCATGCTCGGAGCGAACCCGATGGTGTCGAACCCGGACCTGTCGCTCGTCAGGCGCGGTCTCGAACGCGATGACCTCTTCACCGTTGCCGTCGACATCTTCCCCACCCCGACGACGGACTACGCCGACATCGTGCTTCCCTCGGCGATGCAGCACGAACAGCTCGACATCACCGAGTCGTTTGCGCACCTCTATCTGAACTGGAACGAGCCGGCCGTCGACCCGCCTGGGGAGTGCCTTCCCCACACCGAGATGTTCCGGCGCCTGGCGGCAACGATGGCGACACGCGACGAATCGTTCGACAACCCGTTGCTGTACGCGACCGACATCGAGCTGGCCGAGGCCGTGCTCGTCGATCGGCCAGAGATCACGGTCGAGCGCCTCCGGTCGCGAGGGGTTCGTTCGGTTGCCGGGAACCACCCCGTATGCACCATTTGCCGGTCGATTCCCCACTGCATCCGGGCGGTTCGAGTTCGCCTCGTCGCGGGCGGAGGCCGATGGTCACGGATTGCTGCCCAGGTACGAACCACCGACCGAGTCAGCGGCTGCTCCCGGGCACCGGTATGCGTTGCTGGCTCGCGGGAGCGTCGATCACGTGAACTCGGTGTTCGCCGGCACGCAGAAGGTGCGATCACGGGCTCAGGAGCCGCCGCTCACGATGCATCCGCTCGATGCCGAGCGGGATGGAATCGTCCAGGACGAGGCGGTCGAGGTCGTCAACGATCGGGGCCGGTTCACCGCTCGAGTGCACATCGCCGACACCGGCCGACGCGGTCTGGTCACCATGACCAAGGGTTGGTTGGGTCAGGGGGTGAATGCCACGGTTCGTGAGGCAGACAGCGACATGGGCAGGGGTGCGGTGTACCACGACAACCTGGTGTCGGTGCGCAAACTCGATCCGGCCGAGCAGTGACCTCGTCGAGTGCGGTGACGTTCGGTCGTGGACAGTGTGCGTGCGGTTCGATCACCTACCGGGTGGACGGCCCGCTTCGTCCCGTCGTCAACTGTCACTGCCATCGATGTCGGCGGATCACCGGCCACCACATGGCTGCCACCTCGGCGAGGATCGACGACATCGACCTTCGGGGTTCGGACCATCTTCGCTGGTACGAGGCGTCACCCGGAGTGTTCTACGGGTTCTGTGACCGGTGCGGTTCGTCGCTGTTCTGGAAGAACGACGACGAACCGGAGCGCTGGTCGATCGCGGCCGGAACGCTCGACCCGCCCACTGGACTGGCGACCGAGCTGACGATCTGGACCGCCGAAGCCAGCGACTATCACGTTCGCCCGGACGGGGAGACTCGCCCCTACGACTGAGCCGATGCCATGCGCGGACGGCCGATGCGCACCTCGATGCCCTCGGTCCAGTGGGCCACCGGGGATCCCCTCGGCGCCGGAAGTCCGGCCGCGGTGATGAGTTGGTCGTCGAGTTCGAGCACATCAGCGTGTCTGAGTGGCCAACGGCCGTGGTCGACCGGGGCGTACAGGAGCCGGCTCCGGAGTGTCGAGTAGAGGCCCCAACGCGAGGTCAGGTAGTGCTCGAAGGGCGAGACCTCCGGCAGCGGAATGGGGTCGCCGACCCTGACCGAACTGGCGTGTGATGCCCCTCGGGGGCCGGGCCACCGGCGCGTGGACTGGTATGTCCAGATCGAGCCGGCGTTGGCCATCTGCATGTCGGCCCAGAAATAGGGCAGGCCGTAGGTGAGTCGAGCGGTTGCCGTGGCCGGCAGCCGCCCAGCCTCGAGCGAGAGGAAGTACACGCCTGGTGTGCCGTCCGGACCGAGGACGTAGGTGCGGACGTTGGTCTCGCAGAAGACACCGGCCCACCGTGGCATGGGTCTGCCCCCGGGGAGCCCGACTCGCATCAGGAACGGGACGAGGCCCACCCAGACCTTTCCGTCCTCCCACGGTTCCGCGGTGAGACCCGGGGGGAGCAGGGCCTGCACCTCGGCCGGCTCGTACGGCCAGTGCATGAACGTCAGCTGTTCCCACCACATGCGCATCACGTCTCGCTCGACGCGTTCGGACGGAACGGGGGTGTGCATCAGCAGTCCACCTCGAGTGCGTCGCACAGGAAGGCGAGGAAGGGCAGGCTCTGTTGGCAGCGCTCGGTGAAGAGGTCGAGGAAGCCGGCCGATGTGACCTGTTTGTGGGTGAACGGCGTGGTGATCATGAAGTCCTTCCTTCTGAGATCGTCGATGATCGGGTCGTCCCGATCGAATCCTCGGGGTGGCCGGACCAACGAGTCGCCGGCCAGTTCGAACGGACCGAGATCTGCGGTGATGTCGGTCCAGCGATCGCGGTGCTCGGCCATGTGGTGCCGAATCTGCTGAGCGACCTTCGGCTCGGGGTGCCAGAGCCCGGTCCCCATGAAGCACTGGCGTGGTTGGAGATGCAGGTAGAACCCGGGAGCGTGGACGTCCTTGGCTCGTTCGTGACGGAAGTGCATGCCGGTGTGGATCTTGTACGGCGTCTTGTCCTTCGCGAAGCGGGTGTCACGGTTGATTCGGAACAGGGATCCGCCGACCACCCTGGCGTTGGCCTCGAAGTGGGGCGAGAGGTCGGCGAGGCGAGGACGAAAGGCCTCGATGAAGTCGAGGGCCGGTTCCTTGACACCGGCCTCGTAGCGCCGCTTGTTGGCCTTGAACCATTCCCGTTCGTTGTTGGCATCGAGATCCTTCAGGAACGCGAACAGCTCGGTGTCGAAGGTTCTCGGCATCCGATCATGTTCTCACACGCCCGCTCGCATCATCGCACCGTCACAGGCCCTGCGTATGGTCGAAGGATGGATGCCATTCTCGTGCTCTCCGTGCTGTGTGCGCTGGCCTGTGGTGTGTTGGTCGGTCTGGTGGTCGGCTCGCGGGCCCGTGGCCGACCCGCGCTCGATGCCGACGCCATCGCCGCGCTCGATGCAACGGTGCACCAGCAGGTGCGTTCCCATGCCGCGGTACTCCAGCAGGACCTCCGTCATGTGTCTGATCTGGTCGGCACCCTTCGTCAGGAGCGGGCCGAGCAGGACGGTCGATTGTCGGCTGGTCTGCGTCACGCGGTCGAGACCACCGCCCGCCTCGCCGACACCACCAGGCAGCTCCAATCCGCCCTCGCCTCGCCGTCGTCGCGGGGCCAATGGGGAGAGCGCATGGCCGATGATGTCCTCACTGCTGCCGGTTTCATCGAGGGGATCACCCACTCTCGGCACGCCCGCTCCGACTCCGGGTCGGTCCCCGACTACACGTTCCACCTGCCGAAGGGTCACGTGGTGCACATGGACGTCAAGTTCCCGATCGACAACTATCTCCGCTGGCTCGACGCGGACGACACCGAGCGCGTGCTGTTCGCAAAACGATTCCGGGTCGACGTTCGCAATCGCATCGCCGAGCTCGGCGATCGCGGCTACATCGATCCCACCAACACGGTCGACGAGGTGTTGCTCTTCATCCCGAACGAGAGCGTGTTCGGATTTCTCCACGAACACGACACCGACCTGGTCGACTACGCACTCAGCCGCAAGGTCGTGCTGTGTTCGCCCACGAGTCTCTTCGCGGTGTTGTCGATCATTCGCCAGGCGGTCGACAACTTCCTCGTCGAGCGTCAGAGCGACGAGATACTGGCGAGCGTGGCCGGTGTGCGGGAGCAGTGGGAGCGCTTCGGTGGTGCCGTCGACAAGGTCGGCCGCAATCTCACGGCGGCGCAGCGAGCGATGGAGGAGCTCGCAGGTCCGCGCAGTCGACAGTTCGATCGCCAGCTCGAGCGGCTCGAAGGGGTGCGCGACCTCCACGGTCCAGAGTCCCAGCTCACCTTGTTGGACTGATTCCTCGGCGGCCATACCCGGGCCGCAGATCTCGCCGCCGACGCTGCAGTTGCTGCTCTACCCTTGCCCTCATGAGCACCCCCATCCTCGTTGCCGTGGCCTGGCCTTACGCGTCCGGCCCGCGGCACCTCGGCCATCTCGGCGGCGTCTATCTGCCCGCTGACGTCTTCGCCCGCTACCACCGCTTGGCCGGCAACGAAGTGTTGATGGTGAGTGGCAGCGATGTCCACGGCACACCCATCACGGTTCGGGCCGAGGCCGAGGGGGTCCAGCCCCAGGACATCGTCGATCGCTATCACACTCAGGTCCTGGCGAACTGGGAAGCCCTCGGGATCTCGTGGGATCTCTACACGACGACGGGCACCGAGAACCATGCCGAGGTCACCCGGGACATGTTCATGCGGCAGCTGGAGAACGGGCACATCGACAAACGGGTGTCGAAGCAGTTCTTCGACCCCGAGGCGGGGCGATTCCTTCCTGATCGGTACGTGGAGGGCACCTGTCCCCACTGCGACTACGCCGAGGCTCGTGGCGACCAATGCGACAACTGTGGGCGGACACTCGACGCCACCGACCTGATCGCTCCGCGATCGAAGATGTCGGGGGCCACGCCGGAGCTTCGCGACACCGAGCACTTCCACTATCGCTACTCGGATTTCGAAGAGCCTCTCGCCGCATGGCTCGACACGAGGAGCGGGTGGCGCCCTCATGTCCTGAACTTCGCCAAGAGCTGGGTGAAGGAGGGGCTGCACGATCGGGCCATCACCCGCGACATCGAGTGGGGTATCGATCTCCCGGTCGACGATCTCGGCCCCGGCAAGCGCATCTATGTCTGGTACGACGCCGTGATCGGCTACCTCTCGGCATCGAAGGAGTGGGCGGCGTCGACGGGCGATCCCGACCGCTGGAAACACTGGTGGCAGAACGACGAAGCCGAGACCTACTACTTCATCGGCAAGGACAACGTGCCGTTCCACGCTGTGTTCTGGCCGGCCCAGCTGATGGGATATGGCGGCCTCAATCTGCCGACGAACGTGCCGGCGAATCAGTACATCACGTTCGCCGGAGGCAAGGCATCGGCCAGCCGCGGCATCGGACTCACCATCGACGAAGGTCTGGAACTCTTCGAGCCCGATGCGCTGCGATTCGCTCTCGCTGCATCCTTCCCGGAACAGTCCGACACCGAGATCAGCGAGGACGAGATCAGCCGACGCATCAACGAAGAGCTGGTGGCCACATGGGGCAACCTGGTCAACCGTGTCCTCTCCATGGTCAACAAGAACTGCGACGGCGTCGTCCCGGAACCAGCGGAGAAGACCGACGAGGATCGGGCGCTGCTCGAGTCGGTGGATGCCGCGTTCGAAGCGGCGGCGGATCATTACCATGCGGTCGAACTCCGGGCTGCGCTGCGGACCGCCATGACAGCCGCTCAGTCGGTCAACGCGTACCTGAACGCCACCGAACCGTGGAAGGTCGTCAAGGTCGACGCGGAACGTGGTGTCGCCATTCTCGAGGTGGCGCTGAGCGCGATCAACGGCGTGCGAGTCCTGTTCGAGCCGTATCTTCCCTTCACCGGCGCACGACTCAGCTCGGTGTTGGGCCCCATCGAGGGCTGGCATCGCTCGCCCCTGGTCCCGGGCACGCCGATCGCCAAGCCGACGCCGCTGTTCGCCAAGATGGAGATCGATGACTGACCCGGGCTCGGCGCTCGGGCAAGCGACGGGTTGGTTCGACAATCACTGCCATCTGACGAGCCTCGATGTCGAACCCGGCACGATTGTCGCGGAGGCGCTCGAGGGGGGAGTGACTCGACTGCTGACAGTGGGCTGCACGGTGGCCGACAGCGCCCGGGCGATCGAGATCTCGACCGACTTCGCCAACGTGTGGGCCACGGCCGGGGTGCATCCCCATGATGCGAAGGACGGCGTGGAGGGTCTCGGCGAGCTGCTCGACGCCGGCTCGGTGGTGGCGGTAGGGGAGTGTGGCCTCGACTACCACTACGACCACTCGCCTCGCGACGTCCAGCGACGAGTGTTCGAACAGCAGATCGCGATGGCACTCGAACGCGACCTTGCGCTCGTGATCCACACTCGTGAGGCGTGGGCCGAGACCTTCGAGATCCTCGACGAGGTCGGTATGCCGGAGCGCACCGTGTTCCACTGTTTCACCGGCGGGCCGGCAGAGGCCGAGGAGGGTTTGGCCCGTGGGGCATACCTCAGCTTCAGCGGCATCATCACCTTCCCGTCCGCGCAGGAACTACGCGACGCAGCTCGTATCACGCCCCTCGAGCGCCTGCTCGTCGAGACCGACTCGCCCTACCTGGCCCCGGTTCCTCATCGCGGCAAGAAGAATCGGCCGGCGCTCGTCTCGGTCGTCGGCGAGGCAGTTGCCGATCTGCGCGGCTGGGCCCATGATGAAACGGCGTCGGCCACGACGGCCAACGCATTGCGGCTCTACGGCATCGACAGCTCGGCATCGACAGCCGGACACGAGCAGGCAGCGGTGGCGGTTCGAACGCTCTCTGTGGCGAGTGTCACAACGAGAGGTCGGCATGTTGCGGTTGCGTGACGAGACCTCTAGGGTCACTTCCCGTTGAGTCCCCTCCGGCCCACAAGTACGTCTTCCAAGCATGCTGCCATCTCGCCTCTCGGGCTGATGCTGTGCGCCCTGGCAACCCTGGTCGCCGTGCCGGTGCTGTTGGCCGGCGGTGCGGGCACTGAGGGTGTCGAGGTGGCTGCCGTGGCCGTTCCGTCGACGGAGAGTGCGATCGAGGTCGACGGCGAGATCGAGATCGAGGGACTGTTCGCAGCCGGTGCCCGGCTCGACGACATGCCGGTCGTTCCCACCCCCGAGCCCGATCCTCGGGCCGCAGCCGTTGCGCTCGTCGAGGCCGGCGATGTCTCGACCACGGGCCTCGTTGACGACGTCATCAGCGCCGAGCCACAGAGTGCCCTCGTCGACGACGGCACATTGGAGCCCGCCGACGCGTCGCCGCAGACATCTCCGGTCGACTCCCAGCCGGCGACCACCGCGCCGCCGTCCACGGCTCCCCCTGAAACTGCTCCGCCCGAAACCGCTCCGCCCGAGACGGCTCCGCCTGAAACTGCTGCGCCCGAGACCGGCTCCCGACGAGACGTCTTCGGCCGAAACCGCACCGGAACCCGCCGGCGAGCCGACGGCAGAGCAGTGGGCTGCGCTTCGGCAATGCGAGGCGAGCGGCAGCTACACCGTGGTGAGCGCCAACGGCCTCTATCACGGGGCGTATCAGTTCTATCAGCCGACGTGGAACGGATTGGCGAACCGTGCGGGGCGCCCCGATCTGGTCGACGTGGTCCCGAGCGAGGCAGCTCCGGCCGATCAGGATGCGCTGGCGCTCCTGCTGTGGCAGCGCCGGGGTAACGCCCCGTGGCCTCACTGCGGCCTTCACCTGCCGTCCGGCCCCTGACGCTGTTCTGAGCACTCGTCTCACTCGCACGGCCATTCGGGAACTGCTGGATCGGCACGGTCTGGATCCGAGCCGTGCGCTGGGACAGAACTTCCTCTGCGATCCAGGCACGATCGACAAGATCGTCAGACTGGCCGGCATCCAACCCGGCGATCACGTCGTCGAGATCGGCCCCGGACTCGGATCGCTGACGCTCGCCCTCGCTGAGGCGGGAGCCGTTGTCGTGGCGGTCGAGCTCGATCGATACCTCGTCCCGGTTCTGCGTGAGGTCGTCGACGGCGTCGGCGCCACCCCTGTCACCATCATCGAGCACGACGCCATGACCCTCGACTGGGATGCCGCCTTGGCCGATGTCGCTCCGGCCGGCACCCGATGGAGTGTGGTTGCGAATCTGCCGTACAACGTCGCCACGCCGCTGGTGCTCGACCTCCTGGCCGCCCAGCCGCGGTTCGACCGTTGGTTGGTGATGGTCCAGAAGGAAGTCGGGGAACGATTGGCCGCGTCGCCGGGAAGCAAGATCTACGGCATTCCCTCTGTCCTCGCGGCGTACTGGGGCGTTGCTCGTGTCGTGGGCTCGGTCCCGCCGCAGGTCTTCCTGCCCCAGCCCAAGGTCGATTCGGCCCTCGTCCGGATCGATCGGCATGTTCTGGCGCCTGTCGAGGCACCGTTCCCCGCAGTCGAGCGGTTGGTGCGAGCGGGTTTCGGCCAGCGGCGCAAGATGCTCCGTCGCTCGTTGTCTGCCTTCCTCGACGCCGAGCAGATCGAGTCCGTCGGGGTCGCACCGACCGCGCGGGCCGAGGAGTTGTCCCTCGAGGACTGGGGTCGGTTGGCGATGGTCGGCCGGTCTACGGTCTGACCGTGCTCACCACGATCGTTGCGCCGGCGAAGCTCACCCTCAACCTCCGCATCACCGGCGTGCGGGACGATGGAATGCATCTCATCGAGGCGGAGATGGTGACGCTCGATCTCCACGACACGCTCGTGATCGATCCGGACGGGTCGATCCTGACCGTCGTCGGTGGCGGTCCCGATGTCCCGACCGGTCCCGGCAACCTGGTGCATCGCGCACTCGCCCTCGCCGGGAGGACCGCCGGTGTGGTGTTGACCAAACGCATTCCGTCGCGAGCCGGGCTCGGTGGTGGGTCGTCCGACGCCGGAGCGGTGCTCCGGTGGGCGGAATTCGGCGACACGGCCGCAGCTGCCACCATCGGCGCTGACGTCGCCTTCTGCATGATCGGGGGGCGAGCGAGGGTGCGAGGCATCGGCGACATCGTCGAACCGGAGCCGCACGTCCCCATGACGTTCACGCTCGTCACGCCGCCCGTCGCCTGCTCGACCCCCGTCGTGTACCGGGCCTGGGACGACGCTCGGAGGTCCCCGTCACGAGAGCGGCAACGATCTGGAGCCGGCGGCCATTGCCGTCGCCCCCGAACTCGAACGATGGCGCGATGAACTGTGGGCAGCGTCAGGCAGTCGCCCGACGCTCGCCGGGAGCGGTTCGACCTGGTTCGTTCGCGGTGCTCATCCCGGGCACGGTCGACGCGTCGTCGAAACGACACCCGTGGGCTGGGATCCAGGCGGCGAAACCGCCGACTGACGAGCTACTTCTTGTTGCGACGCTGAACGCGGGTCCGCTTCAGGAGCTTGCGGTGCTTCTTCTTACGCATGCGCTTGCGGCGCTTTTTGATGAGCGATCCCATGAGGTGGCAGAGACTACCGGGGTCTGCAGGCAGCGCAACGTTGCAGAAGGGTTCGGCTACTCTGGCGGGTCTCTCCCAGGTAGTTCAGTTGGCAGAACGCCGGACTTTGAATCCGGTCGTCGTTGGTTCGATCCCAACCCTGGGAACATGGAACATCGCTCGCTGAAGGCCCTCGTGATCGCCACCGCGTCTGGTGCGCCGATGCGCTCCGAGCGTCCCAAACCGATTCACATGTTGTGCGGACGCCCGATGCTCACCCACGTGCTCGAGGCACTGGCGAGCGCCGGTGTCGAGTCGGCGGTTGTCATCACCGGTCCGCGCGGTGAATGGATCGCCAAGCGGATCATGGAGGATCCGCCCTCGATTCCGGTTCACTTCGTCGAACAGCAAGCCAATCGGGGCGGGGCCGATGCGGCGCTGGTCGGGCTGACGGGTTTCGATGACTTCGACGACGACGGTGATGTGCTCGTCGTGCCCGCCGATCTCCCCTTGCTCGACCTCGAAATTCTCGCCGGACTCATCTACGACCATCGCAAGCACGAAGCGGCGTGCACCATCCTGTCGGCCGAGGTCGCCGGCAGCGAACGTTGGCCCCGCATCGAACGCGACAGCAGGGGAGCGGTGAAGAGCCTGATTCACGCTGCCGATCGCTCCAGCTCGGACGATCCGTTCGAGGCTGCCCTCGGCGTCTATTGCGTCCGCCGCGAGCTGTTGGCGCCCGCCGCCCGCCGTTCTGCGCCGGCGTTCGGTGCCGGTCTGCATCACCTCAGCACCGTGCCGACGGTCCTGGCCGACAGCGGGCACAGCGTGGTCACCTCGACCCTCGACGCCGACCTCTTCTCGGTCCGCCCCGTCGACGACCGGCACGGGCTGGCCAAGGCCGAGGCCGAGCTCAGACGCCGAACGAACCGGAGTTGGCTCGGCCGCGGCGTCACGATGGTCGATCCGGCACGAACCTACATCGACGTCACGGTCGAGCTGGGGGTCGACGTCACCCTGTTCCCCGGAACGATGCTGCAGGGTTCGACCGTCGTCGGCGATGGCTGCGAGATCGGACCAGACTCACGAGTCGACCGCACAACGGTCGGCCGCAACACGGTGATCGAGAAGACCATGGCGCGGGGTGCCGTGATCGGCGACAACTGTCGGGTCGGCCCGTTCGCCGTCATCGAAGCCGGGGCCGAGGTGCCGGACGGGACCGTCACCGGACCGTTCTATGCTGCTCCTGGCGGCTGAGGCAAGCGTCGTGTGTCGGGAGCGTCGAGCGCCTGACGGAGACAGCGCCTGACGGACAAAGGGGTTTCGATGGAAGCGGTTACGACCAAGAAGTTGCATCTCTTCGCCGGGCGGCACAACACCGAGCTCGCCCACGAGGTCGCAGCAAACCTCGGAGTCGACATCACCGAGGCGCATCTCAGCCAGTTCGCTAACGGTGAGACCCACTGCCGGTTCGCCGAATCGATTCGCGGCTCCGACGTCTTCATCATCCAGAGCCATGGCAACCTCGACGGTCGATCGCTCAACGATGCGGTGATGGAGCACTTGATCATGGTCGATGCCGCTCGGCGTGCGTCGGCCAAGCGGATCACAGCGGTGATGCCGTGCTACGGATACGCCCGGCAGGATCGCAAGTCCGAAGGCCGAGAGCCGATCACGGCCAGGCTCATCGCCGACCTCTTCGCTGCCGCCGGTACGTCCCGTCTGGTGTCGATCGACCTGCACAGCGGTCAGATCCAAGGCTTCTTCAACGGCCCGGTCGATCATCTGGTGGCGATGCCGATCCTCATCGAACGTCTGAAACAGGAGAGCGACAATCTGGTCGTCGTCTCGCCTGATGCCGGCCGGGTGAAGGTGGCAGAGCGCTACGCCCAGCAACTCCACGCCGACCTCGCGATCGTGCACAAGCGTCGTATCAAGGGAATCAAGAACACCGTCGAGGCCAAAGACATCGTCGGTGAGGTCGACGGTCGCGATTGTGTGCTGATCGACGACATGATCGACACCGCCGGCACGATCTGTCAGGCCGCCGAGCTCCTCGTCGAGCGGGGCGCCACCTCGGTCTTGGCGGCAGCGACGCACGGTGTGTTCAGCGGGCCGGCCATCGATCGGCTCAAGAACTCGGTGCTCGACAAGGTGATCATCACCAATACGTTGCCGATCCCGCCCGAGAAACAGTTCGACAAGCTCGTGGTCCTCTCGGTGGCCCCGCTTGATCGCCGATGCCATCCGGGCTGTCTTCAACGACTCGTCGGTCAGCGAGATCTTCGGTGGCCACAATCAGCAGTAGGTGCCGCTCGACGCCGTCGGCCCGGTAGCCTCCATCAGCTGATCGCGCGCTTCTCAAGCCTGCGCTGTCCGTTTCAGCTGCGCTGTCCGCGCACCATCTCGAGGATCGTTCCATGACTGTCGTAACTGCAACCACTGGCCGTGAGCTCGGCTCACGTCCTGCCGGCCGCCTCCGCAACGAGGGCCAGCTGCCCGGTGTCATCTACGGCAAGGGCATCGAGCCGACGCCGCTGCACGTCGACTACGCCGAGCTGCGGGAAGCGCTGAAGGGTTCAGCCGGTCTGAACACGATCTTCACGCTCGTGGTCGACGGCACCGAGAACACCGTCATCGTGCGGGACATCCAGCGTGATGCGATCAAGCGCACCGTCGCCCACGCCGACTTCCTGCGGGTCGACGACGCCGACAAGATCAAGGTCACGGTTCCGGTCCACCTCGTCGGCCGGGCCGCCGAGGTCCTCGACAACGGCGGCATCATCGAGCAGAAGATGCACACGCTGAAGATCCTGGTCGACCCCAAGAAGGTCCCGGATGCCATCAACGTCGACGTCACCAACCTCAGCCTCGACGCCCGCATCGCGCTCGGCGACATCGACCTCCCCGAGGGTGTCAGCACCAAGGTCAGCGATCGCATCACGATCGCTGCTCCCGTCGTCCCCCGTGGGCTCAAGTCTGCTGAAGAAGAAGCAGAAGAGGAGCTCCTCGAGGGCGAAGAGGGCGAAGAGGGCGAAGAGGGCGAAGGCGACGGGGCGGAAGGCTCCGACGGCTCCAGCGAGGACTAGATGTCCGTCCTCTCCCGCAAGCCGGGAGAGGGTCGACGCCGTGGGACCCCGGCCGACCTTCTCGTCGTCGGTCTCGGGAATCCGGGGGCCGAGTTCGAGTCGACTCGTCACAACGTGGGTGCCGACCTCGTGTCGGTGCTGGCTCGCCGCCACGGTGAGAAGCTGCAACGGGGCAAGGAGCGTGCCCTCGTGGCCGAGCTGCGTATCGGTTCGAAGCGTGTCGCCGTCGCCTTTCCGCAGACGTTCATGAACAACTCGGGGGAGTCGGTACGGATGCTCACTCGGCGCTACGGCATCGAGGACGCCGGGAACCTCGTGATTGCGCACGACGAACTCGATCTCGACATCGGCCGGCTCAAACTGAAGGCCGGCGGTGGGCTGGCAGGACACAACGGCCTTCGGTCGATCACGCAGCATCTCGGTACCACCGACTACGTCCGCCTGCGCATCGGAATCGGCAGACCACCGGCCTCGCAGGCCGGACGGGACTTCGTGCTCCGCAAGCCGAGCAAGGCCGATCGTGAGGCGCTCGACATCGCCGTCGACCGTGCGGCCGACGCCATCGAGTTGATGGTCGAAGAGGGCGTCGACGCCACGATGAACGAGATCAACCGCCGCCAGGGCTGACGGTCGCTCCTTCGTCAGAAGCCGGTGGGTGGATGTCGTGCCGTGGGCTGGGTGTGTGGGAGTTGTGAAATCTCGGTGGTCGTTCGCCCGTGCGCGACCGCGCCGATGGCGAACCGCTCTACGTTGAGCCCCATGATTTCCCGCCTCCTTCGATCGGCGCTGTTCTTCGGCTTCCTCGCCGTGATCGGCATCCTCTCGCTGGCCGATCGAGCCCCTGGCCTGGTCAAGGGTTCGTGGAGCGTGACCCAGCACGTCGGTTCCCGACTCGAACAGATGCTCGGGTTCGACGTGATCGATCGGGGGGACGTCCCGTTTGCGTTCGACACGATCGGGCACCTGGCTCTCTGGGCGATCGCCGGGGCACTGGCCTATGCCGCCTTTGGTCGGTCGAGGTCGCTCCTGCTGATCGCCGCGGTCCTCGTGGCCATCTCGGCCGCCGTCGAGGTCGGTCAGGGCATGCTGAGTTCGACGAGGAGTCCGCAGCTGATGGATTTGTTGGCGAACACCGTCGGTGTCGGTGCCGGCCTTGCCGTCGCCGTGTCGACCTTCGCGGTGATCGGCTTGTTCGGAAGGTTGACCCGTAGCCTGACCGGGTGAGTTTCGAGCGCCTCCCACGAGTCGTCGCCGAGGACGAGGCGGTCACGAGAGTCGTCGGTCGGTCGACCTCGATCCTGGCTGTCGCCGAGCCTGCTCGAGCCATGGCCATCGCTGCCCTCGTGACCGAATCGGAACGCAGTCCGGTCCTGGTCGCGGTGCCGACAACGGCGGATGCCGATCGGCTGTCCTCTGATCTCCGGCTCTACCTCGGGGCAGACGAAGTCTTGTCGTTTCCGGCATGGGAGACGCTGCCGTTCGAGCGTGTCAGCCCCTCGATCGAAGCGATGGGGCAGCGACTCCGCACGATCTGGCATCTGCAGGATCCAACGCAGAGCCCTCGGGTCATCGTGGCGCCGGCTCGGGCGCTGGTGCAGCGGCTCGGACCGCACGTCGACGAGGTCGATCCGATCGTGGTCGGAATCAGTGATCAGCTCGACCCCCAGGATCTCGTTCGAGACCTGATCGACATGGGTTACCGGCGGGAGCCCCAGGTCGAACACCGCGGCGAGGTCGCGATCCGAGGCTCGATCGTCGACGTGTATCCCTCCACGGCCGACGCTCCCGTACGGATCGATCTCTGGGGAGACGAGGTCGATCGGCTGACCCACTTCACGATCAACGATCAGCGGTCGACGATCGACATCTCCGAGGTCGAGATCTTCCCGTGCCGTGAGCTGCTTCCGACCCCGGACGTTCGAGAGCGGGCAGAGGCCCTCATCGCCGAGGAGCCATGGGGACGCGAACAGTGGCAGCGGCTCGCCGACGGAGAACTGTTCGACGGCATGGAGTCCTGGCTCTCGTGGTTGACCGACAGCGAGCGGGTGCTTCCCGACCTCCTGCCGGTCGACGCCCTGGTCGTGTTGGTCGAGCCTCGGCGGATGCGCGACCGCGGCGCTGACCTCCTCGCAGAAGAGGCCGACCTGGCCACCACCCTGGCGCGAACGTGGGGTGCCGTCGCCGACGACACGGCGGTCGGCGACGACGACCTGCCGCGTCTGCACCTGCCGTTCGACCGGCTCTTGGCCAAGACGACGGCTCCCGCCATATCGGTGATGGCGGTGCCAGACAGCCCGGAAGTGGCGGTTCTCGCAGCATCGGGTTGGCCGGCTCCGGGCGAGGCGCTGGCGAACCGCATCCAACAGCTGCTGAACGACGGGGCCAGAGTCATCATCACAGCAGACGGCGTCGGTTCGGCCGCCCGCGTCACCGACCTCCTGGCTGAATGGGGCATCCACCCGCAACAACACGGCACCGCTCACCCTGAGGTGTTCACCCCGGGTGCACATCTGGTGGTGGCCTCGGTCGAGCGTGGTTTCGTGCTCGCCGGAAGCGGGGTGGCCGTGCTGCCCGAGAGCGAGCTCACCGGTCGGCGGCGGTCCCATCGTCGAGCCAGGCCGCGCAAACGTCAGAGCGACGGCTTCTTCGACGACCTGAACGTCGGCGACTTCGTGGTGCACCATCAGCACGGCGTCGGGAAGTTCGGCGGCATGGTGAAGCGAGCCATCGGTGGCCACGAGCGGGACTACCTCCTGCTCGAGTACCGGGGCAACGACAAGCTCTACCTGCCGTCAGACCAGATCGATCTGATCCGGCGCTACACCGGTGGCGAGTCCCCGTCGCTGCATCGGCTCGGCGGATCGGAGTTCGCCAAGGCGAAGTCGAAGGTGCGCTCGGCCGTCGAAGAGGTGGCACAGGAGCTCGTCGTCCTCTACCAGAAACGTATGGCGACCGAAGGTCATTCGTTCGGCGAGGACACACCGTGGCAGCACGAACTGGGATCGGCCTTTCCCTACGAGCTCACGCCGGATCAGGCCGTCACCATCGTCGATGTCAAGACCGACATGGAGGCCGGCGTTCCCATGGATCGCCTGGTCGTGGGTGATGTCGGGTTCGGCAAGACCGAGATCGCCGTGCAGGCTGCGTTCAAGGCGGTGCAGGGCGGAAAACAAGTCGCTGTGCTCGTGCCGACGACGCTCCTGGCGCAGCAGCATTTCCAGACATTCAGCGATCGCTACGCCCCCTACCCCGTGAGGGTCGAGGTCCTCAGCCGATTCCTCACGACCAAGCAGGCGAAGGCGGTGGTCTCGGCATGCGAGGCCGGTCAGGTCGACGTGTTGATCGGAACGCATCGGATCCTGTCTGACGACGTGACCTTCCCGAACCTCGGTCTGTTGGTGATCGACGAGGAACAGCGGTTCGGTGTGCAGCACAAGGAGAAGATCAAGACCTTCAAGGCCGAGGTCGACGTCCTGACGCTGTCGGCGACGCCGATACCGAGAACCCTCGAGATGAGCCTCACCGGTATCCGCGATCTCTCGTTGTTGAACACGCCACCGGCTGATCGCCAACCCATCCTCACCTATGTCGGCGAGTACGACGAACGGGCAGTGGCCGAGGCCATCCGTCGCGAGCTCTTGCGAGAAGGTCAGGTGTTCTACGTTCACAACCGGGTGCAGAGCATCGACAAGGTCGCCAACGACATCCGCAATCTCGTCCCCGAGGCACGGGTGGCTGTGGCCCATGGCCAGATGGACGAGGGCTCGCTCGAGAAGATCGTGCTCGATTTCTGGGAAGGTGACTACGACGTGCTGGTCTGCACGACGATCATCGAGTCCGGGATCGACATGCCGACGGTGAACACACTGGTGGTCGACCGCGCCGAGCTGCTCGGGTTGGGTCAGCTGCATCAGCTCCGCGGCCGAGTCGGCCGCTCGGGTCAGCGGGCATACGCCTACCTGTTCACGCGGCAGGATGCCGCATTGTCCGAGGAGGCCTACGAGCGGTTGAAGACGATCGGCGAGGCCACCGAACTCGGTTCCGGATTCAAGATCGCCATGCGCGATCTCGAGCTGCGAGGGGCGGGCAATCTGCTCGGTGTCGGCCAGTCCGGCCACATCGCCGTCGGTCGGTTATGACCTCTACTGCCAGATGGTGACCGATGCCGTTGCCGAGCTGAACGGTGTCACTCCTGAGGAGCCGATCGAGATCACGATCGATCTGCCGGAGAACGCGAACTTGCCCGAGGACTACGTGCCGTCGGAGGCCGCCAGGCTGGAGGCCTATCGACGGCTGGCAGCCGTCACCTCCGATGCCGAGGTCGACGACATCCGGGCCGACTGGCGAGATCGTTACGGCCCGATCCCCGAGAACGCCGATCGACTCCTCGATGCGGCACTGCTGCGGGCTGACTGCCACCGGCTCGGTGTGCGCGACGTCGTCACGGTCAAGGGTCCGGGAATGGGCGGCCCGGCATGGATCGCCCGGCTCGGGCCGCTGCAGCTCAAGGTCAGCCAGGAGATGCGACTCAGCCGTTTGTTCCCCGACAGCGTGTGGAAACCCACCGAGTACGGCGCCGACGGTGGTCAGATCCAGTTGGGAATCAAGAAGAAGCGGGAGATCGCAAACGCGATCCGTGCATTCCTGGCCGCCATCTACCCGCCTGACGCCTGACCAAGTCCGTTCTGCGGCACACCACCCTCAGTTCTGGGGGTTGAGTTCCGCAGATCGGGGGCGTGGTGGGCTTTTCTGCCTCCCAGTTCCCGGGATGTAGGGTCGGCGACCATGACCGACACCCGCGTGACACTCGACGGAGCACCGCTCGACTGGGCCGGCATCGTCGCCGACCTCAACACGTTGCTCCGCCTGCGTACAACCCCGATCGGCATGAAGTTGTTCGAGACCAAAGCCGAAATGGAAGCCGTCGAGAAGATTCGCCGGCCGAGGGCCATCCACACGACGGATCAGATCGTCGGGATGGCTGCTCGCCTCAACTGGACCGTTGGTATCACGAACGACGATCTCGTCGGCGCACAGTGTGGCGCCGTCATCGGCCTCCATCCGCAGGACGACGAATGGCTGTCAGGCAAACACATGCAGGGAGTCTGGTTCGAGACCGTCGAGGACTCGTCCGCTCACCAGCACGCCATGCACACCGTTCCCCACGGAACCTATGAGGCCATGGCCGTCTCCCCGCTGGCGACGGGACGTCTCGACCCACCGGACATCGCCATGATCTATGCGACGCCGGCGCAGATGATCCTGCTGATCAACGGGCTGCAGTGGGCCGGCTACAAGAACATGGAATGGAGCTGCGTCGGTGAGTCTGCGTGTGCAGACTCGTGGGGTCGAGCCCTCACGCTTCGGGAACCGAGCGTGTCGATCCCGTGTTACGCCGAGCGGCGGTACGGCGGCGTGCAGGACGATGAGCTCCTGATGGCGACGCCGCCGGAGTTCCTGCCGAAGGCCATCGCCGGGATGCAGGCGTTGTCCCGGAACGGGCTTCGATATCCGATCCCGACCTATGGCATCCAGAACGACGCGGCCGCGGGGCTCGGCGCTTCCTACAGTTGAGCGAGGGGCCACGCCCGAGCACGAGTCGGGCCTTTCGACGACGGTTCAGTTCGTCTGGGTGAGTGATTCCCCGAGGTCCCAGACGCTCGGGTTGCGATTCTCGAGAATCGATTCGAACCGGTCGGCAAGGGCCGCGACCATCGACATGTCGGTGAACACCCAGAACCGGTCGTTGATGATGGCGTCGTGGACGAGGTCGGCCACCTGAGCCGGATCCATTCCGGTCTCGACCTGTTCACGGATGAACTCACGGCGAGCCTCGGCTTCGGCGTCGGCCTCCTCATCGGCGAGTGGATTGGGTGCCGCCCACTCCGGCCGGTTGCGGGCCGAGTCGATGATCTTGGTCCGGACCCACCCAGGGCAGAGGCAGGACACACCGACCCCCGTGTCCTGGACCTGGTGGAACAACCCTTCGGTGATGCCGACGACCGCCCACTTCGACGCCGAATACGGCGCCGTGCCCGGGGAACTGGCCCGCCATCGATGCGGTGTTGACGATGTGGCCTTCCCCTTGGGCGAGCATCTGGTCGAGGAAGACACTGTGGCCGTGGACAACACCCCAGAGGTTGACGTCGAGCACCCACTTCCAGTCGGCGAGGTCGATGCCGGTGCCGCCCGATCCGTTCCTGTTGCCTCCGACGCCTGCGTTGTTGCACAGGACGTGCACGCTCCCGAACGCGTCGTTGGCTGCTGATCCGAGGGCGCGCATCGAATCGATGTCGCTGACGTCGGTGACGACGCCGATGGTTTCGGTACCGCTCGAGGTCAGCGCCTCGACTGCGGCATCGAGCGCCGGCTCCTCGACGTCGGCCAACACGAGCTTCATGCCGGCAGTGGCGAAGCGTTGCGCCATCGCGAGACCGATCCCGCTGGCTCCGCCGGTGACGACGGCGGTCTTGCCTGTCAGATCCTTCATGGATGGTGTCCTGTCATGATGGGAAGTCGCGAAGTGTGAGAGAGGTCGGGCTCAGATGCTGAGCCCGACCAATTTGGTGTCGAGGTATTCATCGAGCCCGACATGCCCGCCTTCGCGGCCGATGCCGGACTCCTTCATGCCGCCGAATGGAGCTGCAGCCGCAGTTGGGTTGATGTCGTTGACCCCGATGATGCCGAACCGTAGGCCCTCGGCGACCCGCCACGCTCGTGCCGATGTCTCGCGTGTACAGATACGCAGCCAGCCCATAGGCCGTGTCGTTGGCCTTGGCGAGAATGTCGTCCTCGTCATCGAAGATGATGACGGGCGCCACCGGACCGAACGTCTCCTCTGTGTGGATGGTCATCTCCTCGGTGACATCGGCGAGCACGGTCGGGGCGTAGAAGAAGCCGCCGTTCGAGCCCGTCGCTCGTGAGGCGTTGGCCCCCGGTCAGCACCGTCGCACCTTTCTCGACGGCGTCGCGCACCTGGCGATCGACCTTGTCCAGGCTGGGCTGGTCGACGAGTGGCCCGATGGAGACACCGTCGGCCGTGCCGACGCCGGCCTTCATCTTCGACACACGTTCGGCGAGCGTGTCCAGGAACGCTTCGGAGATGCTCCGTTGCACGTAGATCCGATTCGGGCTGATGCAGGCCTGACCGGTGTTGAGGAACTTCACCAGCGATGCCCCTTTGGCGGCATGAACCGGATCGGCGTCGTCGAACACGATGAACGGCGCGTGGCCGCCGAGTTCCATCGACACTCGTTTCATCGCCGTGGCGGCGCGGGCGCCGAGCAGCTTGCCGACTTCGGTCGAGCCGGTGAAGGTCAGCTTGCGCACTCTCGGGTCGGCGAGCCACGTGTCGCCGACGGGGACGGGGTCAGATGCGTTGACCAGATTGACGACGCCCGCCGGCACACCGGCGTCGTGGAAGATCTCGAACATGGCAACCGCGCACAGCGGGGTTTGCTCGGCCGGCTTCAACACCATCGTGCAACCGGCGGCGAGCGCCGGGCCGATCTTCCTCGTCAGCATCGAGATCGGATAGTTCCACGGTGTGATGGCGGCACAGACCCCGACGGGTTGGCGCATCACGATGAAACGCTGATCCGAGCGCGGAGCCGGGATGGTCTCGCCGTAGATCCGTTTGGCCTCTTCGGCATACCAGAGCAGGAAGTCGGCCCCGTATTTCACCTCGTTGCGGGCAGCCTTGATCGGCTTGCCCTGTTCCCGCGTCATCAGCTGAGCGAGGTCCTCGCGTCGCTCGGTCATCAGCTGCCAGGCGGCGTAGAGCACCTCGGAGCGTTGATAGGCCGTGCGTCCCGCCCAGTCGGCGAACGCGGCGTCCGCGGCGTCGACCGCAGCCGCAGCCTCGTCGGCGCCGCCGTCGGCAACCGAACCGATCACTTCGCCCGTTGCCGGATTCGTCACGTCGAACTCGCGGGCGCCCGGCCGCCAGTCACCGTTGATGAAATGCATCCGGCGAGACTACGCGCCACGCTCCGACCAGGCGAAACGGCGACCTTCGGCGATCGCCCTCATCGCTCGTTGCCACCGTTCGCCTTGATCGGGGACGAGTCCTCGGTTACAACGCAGTGCGAGCTGACGGGGGACGCCAGGTTGATTCCGACTCACGAACCGTCGAGAGTCCGGTAGTCGAGTGTGAAGCGACTACTGGCACAGAAGCTGGCCGAACTGATCGTTGTCCTGTTCATCGTCTCCTTCCTGAGCTTTCTCTTGCTGTCGCTGGTTCCCGGCAGCCCCGAGATCCAGATCCTCGGGAGCAACGCAACGCCGGAAGCGATGGCCGAACTGCGAGTTGAACTCGGCCTCGACGATCCGCTGCTCGAGCGATACGGCCGATGGCTCGGCAACGTGTTGCAGGGCGACCTGGGTCGTTCGGAGCGGTTGAACCAGGATGTCGCCGACACGCTGAGGGAGAAGCTGCCGGTCACGATCGAGTTGGCCGCACTCTCGATCGCGGTTGGCATTCTGCTGGCCATTCCCCTCGGCGTCGTGAGTGCATGGCGGGCCGGTGGAACCTTGGATCAGGTCATCACCACCGTGAGCTTTGGTGTCCTCTCGCTTCCGAGCTTCCTCGTTGCGATTGGATTGCTGATCATCTTCGCTGTGAACTGGAACCTGCTGCCGGCGGCTCCAGCATGGGTCCCTCTGACCGAGGCACCCCTCACCAACCTCAGAAACGTCATCCTGCCCGTTTCAGCGATGGCGTTGGGAGAGGTGGCGGTCCTCACGCGCGTGCTTCGTTCCGACATGATCGAGACGTTGCAGAGCGATTTCATCGCAGCTGCTCGTGCGAAAGGAATGTCCAATCGCTACATCCTCGCCCGCCACGCGTTGCCGTCGTCGCTGATGTCGATCCTGACCCTCGTTGGTCTCCAGATCGCGGGGGCCATGACGGGTGCGGTCGTGATCGAGCAGATCTTCGGCCTTCCCGGAATCGGGCGCATGCTGGTGATCGCCATCTCGACCCGTGATCTCGTCCTCGTCCAGGGAACGGTCCTCGTGATCGCCGCGGCGTACGTCGTCGTGAACTCCATCGTGGATCTCACCTATCAACTCGCCGACCCCCGGATCCGTCGTGGTTAGCGCAGTCCTGCCTGCCGCCGTGCCGAAAGACGACACCGCCGAACGACACGCCTACGGCCCGGTGTTCTGGTCGGCCGCGGTGTGGATCGGTCTCGTCATCCTGGTTGCGGTCGCGGGCGATCTCCTGCCGCTGAAAGATCCGAACCGCATCAACCCAGCAGACAAGTTGCTTCCGGTGTTGTCGGAGGGGAACGTGCTCGGCACCGATCAGCTCGGCCGGGATGTGCTGGCCCGATTGGTGGCGGGTGCCCGGGTGTCGGTCTTCATCAGCGTCGCGACGGTGACGTTCGGCATTCTCGTCGGCGGGCTGATCGGTACCACCGTGGGATTCATCGGCGGCAGGGTCGAACGGCTGGTGATGATCGTCGTCAACATCATGTTGTCGTTCCCGGCGCTGGTGCTGCTGCTCGGGGTCGTGGCCATGGTCGGCTCGTCGCTCGAGGTGCTGACGATCATGTTCTGCATCCTCGCCGTCCCGGCGTACGTGCGATTCGCCCGAGCCTCGACCCTCGTGCTGATGCAACGCGACTGGGTGGCGGTCAGCCGGATGATCGGATCGACGAACCGTCGCCTCGTCCTGCGAATCCTGATGCCAGAGGTGCTCGTGACTCTCATCACCTTCGGTCTGCTCGCGCTCGGCGGCGTGATCGTGGCAGAAGGAACCATCGCGTTTCTCGGATTCGGCATCCCGCCACCACAAGCGACCTGGGGATCGATGATCGCCGACGGAAAGAACGCACTCGACGAATCGCTGAGTCTGGCCATCGTCTCGGCCGGCGCGATGTTCCTCACCATCTTGTCGTTGAATCTCGTCGGCGACGGGCTTCGCCGACGGCACCAACTTCGCGAATCACAGATCTAGCCGGCCGGTGTCTGATCACGGCCACAAACAAAGGGAGAGAGCCATGAACCGATTGCTCCGCCTCGTGACACTCATCGCGGTGCTGTCGATGATCGCTGCCGCCTGCACTTCGGGCAGCAGCGATGATGGGCAGGGGACCGACGACGGCTCCGATGGCGACCTCGCTTCGGTCGAGACGTCCGCTGCGCCGGACGAGTCCGGGCTCGATATCACCCGCGGGGGTGAGGTGACGATCGGCATCGTGGCCGAGAGCACCGGCTGGTATCCGCCCAGCGCCGAGACTGCGTTCTCGGCCGGGTTCCTGGTCATGGATGCCCTGTACGACCGATGGTTCCATCAGACCGGCACGGGCGAGCTCATCCCGGTGATCGCCGCTGCCCGGGCGACACCGAACGCAGATGCAAGCGAATGGACGATGGCCATACGGGAGGGCATCACGTTCCACGACGGGACGACGGTGGACGCGCAGGCCGCGGTCGACATGGTCACGCAATGGCAGGAGGGTCCGTTCGGCTCGAGCTCGACGATCGAGACGGCGGAAGTGGTCGACGAGTACACGGTTCGCTACATCCTGAAGGATCCGGATCCGGCGTTCGAGCAGACCCTGGCCGGGATTTCGAGTGGCGCCGTCTTCTCACCGACGGCGGGTCGTGCCTTCGGCCCAGAGGACTCGGTCGAGAACCCGGTCGGAACCGGGCCCGTTCATGTTCGAGTCGTGGACCCGTGATTCGGAGATGGTGGTCGTCCGGAACCCCAACTACTGGCGGTCTGCCCCCGACGGAGGAACGCTTCCGTACCTCGATCGGATCCGATTCCGAGTGCTGTCCGATGCCGACGCCACGGCGGGCCAGCTTCGCCGCCGGTGATCTCGACCTCACGACCCAGGGTGGGCCGGACGGCGGACCTGACCTCATCGACGGTGGCGCCATCCCGTACGAGTACATCGGCAACGGTGCCGGCGTGAACATCTACAACACCTTCGAGCCGCCATTCGACGACGTCCGCATCAGGCGAGCGGCCTCGCACGCCCTGAATCAGGAAAATGCCACGGCCCTCAGCGCCCCCAATCTGTCTGGTGTCGCCGAGGTGCGGACGCAGTACTTCAGCTCGACCAGTCAGTGGTACGACGCAGGCGGCCGGTGCCGACTACGCCGTGTTCGATCTCGCCGAAGCCGCAGCGCTTGGCCGACGAGTACGTCAACGATCCCGATCGAAGCGATGGCAAGGCAGTCGGCGAACCCGTCAGCGTTCACCTACGACTGCAACACCGATCCGATCAACCTCGACCGGGCCCAACTGTTCGCCCAGGAATGGGGAGACGTCGGCTTCGAGGTCGACATCCAGACCACAGAACAGTCGAGCTTCGTCACCAAGATCGTCGGCACGACGAGTGAGCCGCTCTTCGCCGGCGAGTTCCAGGTTGCATGTTTCGCCGACGGCAACTCGGACGACCCGCTGCAGATCTTCCGAACCCGCTACGGCGATGGTCAGGTCCTCAATTGGACCAACTTCACCGATCCTGGGATCGATGAACAGATCGAGGTGCTCAGGAACAATCTCGACTTCGAGCCTCGCAAGGCAGCCGCGGCGGAGATCTCCCGCATCACGGCGGAAGCCATGCCGATCTACTGGTGGGCGTCGGGATCGAACTTGGTCCTCACCACGCCTGAGGTCCACGGCCTCGAGACCTACTCCTATCCCGATGGCGGCGGCAACGAGCGCATGTCGGGCGGACGGGTCTGGTGGCACGAGGTGTGGCTCGAAGGGGCGGAACCGCTCGATGGAATCCCGACTGACTACCTGACCATTCCCGATGTGCCGGACACACCGACCACCACGGCACCGACCGTGGAAGCTGCTCCGACCAATCCGGATGCAGCTGGCAGCCATGCCGGCCCCGCCGACGGGGCTCACCGTCGGCAGCACCGATCCACCGCTCGATGATCTCTGTCCCGGAATCAGCTTCCTCGACACGATCGTCCCGATCACGGCGACCCACCAGATCTATGGCGGCGATCCGACATTCGGACCGTTCGCCGCGATCAACATCTACGAGCTCGCGTCGGGTGAGGCCGACGCGATCATCGGTCGATACGACCAAGCGGTGATCGAGTGCGCTGACTACACGGCCACCCTGGCGGCGGGTGGAAACGTCATTGCCGGCTATACCGAGCGTGACCTCGGAACGTGGGGCGACGAATCGCACAGCTACGGCAATGCGGGAACCGTCGACGGGTTCGCCATCGACAGCGACATCGTGCTCATCAAGCGAGGCGACAACCTGGCTGTGGTGACGTCGTTGCACATCCTGGCGGAGCCGGACGGGACTGTGGTCGGATTCGCCGATGCGGCCGATGGAATTCTGGCCGCGCTGGGTTCGTGAGTCTGGTCATGGCGTGAAACGAACGATGGAGGTGCCGGTGCTGTAGATCAGGTCGCCGTCGGTCAGCAGTGCGACATCGAGCACACAGTCGTCGGCGACGGTGTCGCCCGGCACCGGCACACCGTCGACGAGGTCGTATCGGATCAAGGTGAGATCGTTGTACGAGCAGATGTACAGGGCGTCGTCGGTGGCGGCGAGCCCGGTCGGGGCTGAATCGGCGGGGAGCACGAGCGCCACGTCCGGATCGATGCCGAGATCGCCCCGAGCGAGACGCTCGTCGCCGTCTCGTGGGTCGTTGTCGGCGACCCAGATCTCGCCGGACGGTGCCGCGTCGAAGGCGAACGGGTTGTTCCAAGGTCCGGACAGGATGCGGGGGCTCTGCTCCTCGGGTGTCGCGTCCGGGTCGAGCGCGATGAGCTTGCCGACGATCGAGGTCGGATCAGCCTGTCCCGCTCGATCGTTCAACAGTCCCACGCCGATGATCAGCTCGCCGTTGCTCAGGATCATCCGGCCGCCGTTGCCTCCCTGGACCGTCGTCGGCCCTCGCCAGACCTGGCGTTCTCGCTCGTCGACCAGTTCGCTCACGACGAGATCGAGCGTGGCATCCGTGTAGCTCACGAAGACACGCCCGTTGTCGTCGACCGCGAGGCCGAGCAGGCCTCGTTGCCCATCGGTCACGGCGGCGACCGAGCCGATCACCGCTCCGGACTCATCGTGGACCGAACCGTCGATGTCAGCCCACAAGAAGCCACCGGTCGATGACGCCGTCAGGGAGACCGCCTCACCGTCGACCGATGACCGTGGGTCGCCATCGTCGCTCGTGCAGCCGGCCAGCCCCAAGCCGGCAGCAACAGCCACGGCAAGCACGAGGTGACGGGATCCGGCCATCTCGCTAGCTTGCCCGCGAGCGACGGCTAGCGTGCGTCGCCGTGAACAGAGCTGCGAGCAAACATCGAGCCGTCGTGTTCGACATGGGGGGCGTGCTGGTCGAACTCGGTCCGTTGACCGAGATACTCGGTGAGGATCCCCTGGCCCCCGATGCCTTCTGGGATCGGTGGCTGACGAGTCCGACTGTCAGGGATTTCGAACGGGGCCGCTGTACACCAGACCAGTTCGGTGATCGATTGGTCGCCGAACTCGGCCTGTCGTTCGACGGCAAGGAGATGGTGCGGCGCTTCGCCGCATGGCCGAAGGGCCTGTTCGAAGGGGCCGAGAAACTCGTCGACGACCTGCCGGACGGGCTCGAGGTGGGTGTCCTGTCGAACACGAACGCACTTCACTGGGATGGCCAGCATCAGAGCGACCGGGTGCGATCTCTGTTCACGAAGCGTTACCTGAGCTTCCAGCTCGGCATCGTGAAGCCGGACGTCGAGATCTTCGAGCACGTCGTGGCTGACCTCGGGTGCGCTCCTGGGGAGATCGTCTACTTCGACGACAACCAGGTGAACGTCGATGCCGCGCTGGCCGTCGGTCTCGATGCGGCACTGGCCAGGGGTCCGCTGGACTGTCGGTCGTGGCTGACGGAACGAGGTGTCATCAGCTGAGTCCGGTCGATCGACTGAGTCCGGCCGAGCGAAATCAGCTGCCGAAGAGGCCGAGAATCGAGAAGTCGACACGACGGTTGGCTGCCCGACCGTCCGAGGTGTTGTTCGTCTCGATCGGTTCGGTCTCGCCACGGCCGTCGACGGTGATGCGATCAGGGCTGATGCCCTGTTCGACGACGAGCGCAGCAACCGCTTCGGCTCGACTGAAGGAGAGTCGGAGGTTGGCCTCGTCCGGCCCGACGTCGTCGGTGTGGCCGGTGATCGAGAGGGTCGACGATTGCTCAGCCGACATCAGTTCGACGGCGAGTGTGATGAGCGGCCGGTAGTGCTCGTCGAGGTCGGCCCGACCGAATGTGAACAGCACGGGATCAGCCACGCTGAGTTGGATGGGGCGCTCTGGGTCGTAGACGGCAGCAGCACTGATCTCGAAGTTGTTGATCACCCGGTCCCGGCCGACCGCGGCCACCGCCGACGACTCGAGAACGTCTGACACGTCCTGACTCGGGACGGTTCCTTCGAGGTACACGGTCTCGCCATCGAGCACGACGCGCTGGGTCTGTTCCGGCGGTTCGGCCAGGGCCAACGCGGTCGGGCCATTCGACACGTCGATCCAACCGATGATCGTCGGTCCAGCGGCGACGACGGCGATCGCTCCCACCCCGGCGAACAGGATGCCGAGCATGACTCGACGAGTGAACCGGGCGCGAAGGCGTTCGAGGCGGCTTGGTTCGGGGTCGTCCAGGATCACGATCGGCTGACGTTCGAAGTCGGCGACGGCCGCCTCGAAGTCGTCGCCGAGGCGTTCGTTGATGCCCCGGAGGGTGTCAGCGATCTGGGGGTCGAGGGTCACCCCCTGATCATCGACCCGATCTGCAGTCTGCTGAAGTGATTTCGGCGCGGGGCGAAGGTGCTAGTTGGACCAGCCGCCGTCGAAGCCGACGCACTGGCCGGTCTGGAATCGTGCGGTCCCGTCGATGAACACCGAACAGAAGGCCGCGAACTCATCCATCGTGCCCAGCCGACCCATCGGGACCTGCGCCTCGACCTGGGCTCGTCGCTCCGGATCGTCGGCCCCTGTGGCAGCGATGAAGCCGGGGAAGTCCATGAAGTTCGTGCCGACGGCGTTGACCTGCACCCCGGCGGCCGCAACTTCGGCTGCCGCGTTCCTGACCAACATGTTGGCCGCGGCGCGAGTCGACGAATAGAGCGGGGCTCCGGGTGTCGGGCGCAGGCCCGAGGCGCTGGTGATTGCCAGGATCTGGCCGGACCCCGCCTCGACCATCGGAGGGAGAAAAACGCGCAGTGCTCGGTACACCGACTCGATGTTGCCTCTGACGACCCGGGCGAGATCGTCGGCTGAACTGTTCAGCAAACGACCGACGACGATGTCGCCGGTGAAGAACACCGCGCTGTCGACGCGGCCGTAGGCGTCCATGGCCATGTCGAGCAGCCGAGGAGCCGCGGTCGGTTCGGCGAGATCGGTGGTGTTGTCGACCACCCACATGCCGACCCCGAAGGGTTCGAGTTCCTCCAGCAGGCCATCACCAGGATCGCCGAGTACCAGATCGAAACCGTTGGCCGCCATCGTTCTGGCCAGGTGTGGCCCGACGTAGTGGCGAGTGTTGTTGATGATGCAGACGGGGCGTTGGTCGTCGCTCATGCGCTCTCCTCGATGACTCGGACCGTTCCATTGTTGCCGTCGACCTCGATCAGCGCCCCGTCGGGAATGGACAGGGTGGCGTCGACGGCGGACACCACGCAGGGGATGCCGAGCTCGCGGCTGACGATGACGGCGTGGCTCATCACCGCACCGACATCGACCACGACTGCCTCGGCCGCCAGGAACAGCGGGGTCCATGACGGATCGGTGATCGGTGCGATCAGGACGTCGCCCGGACCGAGGTCGCCGGGATCGGCAGGGTCGAGTACCACCCGGGCCCTACCTCTGGCGATGCCGGGGCATCCGGGAATGCCCTGGATCTGCTGGCCGACGGCGGTCTGGTCGACGGTCCGGTCACGCGATTGCCACGTCTCGAGTGCCGGGACTTCGTTGCTGAAGACGAAGGGAGGGATGCGACCCGAGAGTTCGGCGTGGCGTTCGCGGCGTTCGGCAATGAGGCCGAGCTGCGATGGCGGATCAGCGAGAAAGGCAATGAACTCATCGACCGTGAGCATCGCCGAATCGACCCGACTCGCGGGCCCACCTCGCTCTGCGGCGCGGTCGGCAAGCGTTCGGTGGGCCTTGCGCACGGTGTGGATGGCGCGAATGACGGTGGTCTTCGATCGTTCACGGCCCTGCGACAGGATCGTGGTGGCTCGCAGCGACTTGTCGAAGAGCTTGCGGTCGATCGGGTTCAAGGCGCCACGCACGTCGGCGATGGCTTCGCGGCGCTCCCGTACGAGGCGGGCTGCCTGCGCCGCGGGGTCGTGGTCGTCGCCTGCTGCACGCATGCGATCGATCGCGGCCAGGGCCAGTTCGGGGCGGAACTCCCAAGGATCGGAACCGAGATCCCATTCGTTGGGGCCCCGGCTGCCGAAGTCGTCGATGAACGATTGGAAGTGCTGGAGCCAGTCGACCGCCGAGGGTTCCCCTGACAGCCGGTCAAGGAGGCCGGGGACGCCCTGGTCGAAGGCGGCCTTCACGGCAGGTTGGTCGTCGATCGATCGAGCCAGCTTCCACATCGCTGACGATGGCGCAGCCGATTCGACGTCTCCGATGCCGCCCAGGAGGGAGACCAGTTGGTGGCCGCGGTCGACCTTCACGCACAGGTCCAGGAGCAGGCCGGAAACGAGTGCGACCGAGAACGTGCCCTCGATGTGGCGGGCGAACAGATCTCGGAACAGCGGGCGGAACGCCTGGATGGCTGCGATCAGCGTCTCGTCCGATGCATCGGCGCCGGGGAAGCCGGCGGCCCAGGTGGCCACTCTCGCCTTGTCCTCCTCGAGCGCCGGCAACTCCTTCGTCCTCAGGAGTTGGAAGACCTTCTTTCCCAGCCGCAGGGTGGCTTTGAGGTTCTTGTCTCCGTCCCGCTCGACGTACGGCGGGGCATCCGACTCGCCGAAGAACTGTTGGTCGATCGCCTCGACGGTTCCGCCGGGGGCTCGAACCCCGACCATACGCACGTAGCTGGCGTTGATGAAGCAGTAGCCGCCGAACACTCCGAGGATGATCATCGGCTCGTCTGCGGGGAAGTCACCGTCGGCGACGAGACCGAACCGCACGTATGCGTCGCGCCAGCCGTCCTCTGCCGCCTTGCCGTAGAGGTCCCAGGTGAACGCGAGCACGACTTCGGGGAAGACCTCTCCGACATTGCCGCGTGTGTACAGCGGCCACTTCTTCGACGGCGGGTTGTCCATCACCCACAGGCCTTCGCCCGACCCGTTGTCTGCGCTGTTGATCGACACCTGTCACTCCTCGTTCTCTGCGTGCGGCGAAGCTAGCCGAGCAGTTCGGCGTCGACCATGCCGGCGAACGGTCGACCGGTCAGCGAGGTGCGATACTGCGGCGATGGAGCCTTCTCGTGATCGGTGGAACCTCAACATCCATCACCATCGTTTGATCCTCGATGTCGCTCCGACCGGTCATGCGGAGGCGCTCGATGTCGGGTGTGGTGATGGCCTTCTGACCTTCGATCTGGCTGCTCGCGGGATGAATGTCGTCGGTATCGACATCGACGGACCGAGCATCGATCGAGCCGCGAAACACCCTCGGGCAAATGGTCAGACCGAGTTCGTGTGCGGCGACCTGTTCACGTACCCGTTCGAGCTCGCATCGTTCGACCTCGTGGCCTCGAGTGCCATGCTCCACCACGTCGATGCCCGAGACGGACTGCGTCGCATGAAGGAGTTGGTTTGTCCCGGCGGCGTGCTGGTCATCGTCGGCTTCGCACGGCCGTCCGGCCCCGCTGATCATGCGTTGGCGGTTGCCGGGTCCGTGTTGAAGAAGACCCACCGGATGCGCGGGACGTACTGGGACCACCAGTCGCCGGTGCGTTGGCCGCCACCCCTCACGATGTCGGAGATGCGCAGCCTCGCGTCGAAGGAGCTCCCTGGTTCGTCGTTCAGAGGTCGCTTGTCGCATCGGTATGCGGTGATCTGGCGAGCACCCGGCTGAACCGCTGACGTGGGCACCGACGAGGGTCTGACGTCGTCAGCGCCGATCGTTGGCGAACGGGAACTGGATCCGGATGTCGGCAACCCGCTCCCGATCAACGTTGCCGGCAACGATCGCAGGATCGTCGTAGGCGACCTCGACGATCTCGCCGAGTGGATCGATCAGCGTCGAGCCACCGCGATAGGCGACTCCTTCGCCGTCGACACCGACCCGGTTCGCAGCCAGGACATAGGCCTGGTTCTCGATCGCTCTGGCCCGAAGGAGTGCATCCCAGTGGGACTGGCGGGTAGCAGGCCAGTTCGCGACCACGACGAACAGGTCGGTGCTCGCCGCCGTCGCCCAGAACTCGTCGGCGAAGCGAAGGTCGTAGCAGATGAAGAACGTGCAGCGGACGGTGTCGATGTCGACGGTCAGGAACGTGCGGCCGGCTGAGTAGTGCTGGTCCTCGCCTGCGTAGCTGAACGGATGGATCTTGGCATAGTGATGCACTTCGCCGTCCGGTAGGGCCACGGTGGCCAGGTTCACCGGGAGTTCGAAGCTCGGATGTCGGGTTGGCACCGAACCAACGAGCGTGACGCCGAGACGGCTGGCCTGATCGGCGAGAAACGTTGCTGCCGGTCCGTCGAGTGGCTCTGCGATCTCGGAGGCGTTCATCGAGTAGCCGGTCGAGAACATCTCGGTGACGGCGATGAGCTCGGCGCCGTTGGCCGCGGCCTCGGCGATCATCGGTTCGACGATGTCGAACGTGGCTTCTGGCTGCTCCCAGGCAATGTCATGTTGAATGGCGGCAACCTGCATGGACATGCTCCTTGTACGTCGAATGTGTCTGTCGAATGTGTGTTTCGAATGTGATGGTGGACTAACCGAACGCGGCGACCAATCGTTCGCCGGCATCGTCAAGCATGGCATCGGACTTGGCGAAGCAGAAGCGGACGAACCGATCGCCGTCGGGTTGGTGCTGGTAGAAGACCGAGCTCGGCACGGCGACCACTCCGGCTCGTCCGGGGAGGTCGAGGCAGAACTCGATGCTCGAGCCGGGCCCGCCGACCCGCTCCGCAGCGGCCACGACATCGACGGTGGCGAAGTAGGTGCCTTGGGGTTCGAGCACGTCGAACCCTGCCGTCCGCAGGTGATCACACCACCGATCGCGTTTCTCGAGCATGGACTGGCGGAAGCCGTCGAAGTAGTCGTCACCGAGGCGGAGGCCGGTCGCGATCGCCGGCTGGAGCGGTGAGCCGCTCACGAAGGTGAGGAACTGTTTGGCGGTGCGGATGGCCGAGATGAGCGGAGCCGGTCCGCAGGCCCAGCCGATCTTCCAGCCCGTGAAGGAGAACGTCTTCCCGCCGGACGAGATCGTGACGGTGCGATCGGCCATGCCGGGATACGTCGCGAGCAGTCGATGGGTCCCATCGAAGACCAGGTGTTCGTAGACCTCATCGGTGACGGCAAGCACGTCGTGTTCGATGCAGAGCTCGGCGATCAGCGCGAGCTCTGCATCGTCGAAGACCTTCCCGGTCGGGTTGTGGGGCGTGTTGACCAGCACGAGTCTGGTGCGAGGTGAGAACGCGCGCCGCAGTTCCTCGGGATCGAACCGGAACACGCCCGCCTCGTCTGGGCGCAACACGACAGGACGCAGGGTTGCCCCTGCCATTCGGATGGCGGCGCCATAACAGTCGTAGGTGGGATCGAACACCACGACCTCGTCACCTGATTCGCACAGCGCCAGCATCGACGCGGCGAGCGCCTCAGTGGCTCCGGTGGTGACCAGTACCTCGGCTTCCGGATCGACGGTGACATTCCAGAACCGCTGCTGGTGCTCGGCGATGGCCAGGCGCAGGTCGGGGATGCCGGAGAGCGGCGTGTACTGGTTCGGACCGTTGCGGATGGCTTCGATCGCAGCATCGGCGACCTGGGAGGGCCCGTCGCTGTCGGGGAAACCTTGTCCGAGATTGACCGCACCGGTCTGCACCGCGAGCGCCGACATCTCGGTGAAGATCGTGGTGCCGAAGCCCTGGAGGCGACTGGCGAGGTGGGGTAGCCGAACCATTGAATGAGCGTAGGTGGTAGTGCATGTTGCATATGCGTATGCGCGCGGGTCTATGGTCATGCCGACCAAGAGCAACGCGGAGCCGTGGTAACGGCTCGGGCTGCCCGATGAACAGGACGCAACGGTGCGTCCACGAGGTGCAGGGGGCTGCATGACCGACGTGACCGACCGACTCGAAGCGACCACCGTCGACCAGGTGGTGATCCGCTTCGCCGGCGACTCAGGTGACGGAATGCAGCTCACCGGAGATCGCTTCACGACCGCGAGTGCATTCGCCGGCAACGACCTCGCGACGCTGCCGGAGTTCCCGGCCGAGATCCGCGCCCCTCAAGGGACGTTGGCGGGTGTGTCGGCCTTCCAGGTCCACATCTCCGACCACGACGTTCACACACCCGGCGACGAGCCGGACGTGCTGGTGGCCATGAACCCCGCAGCGCTCAAGAGTGAGCTGGAACGGCTGCGTTCCGGGGGAACGATCATCCTCAACAGCGATGCGTTCGACGAACGAAATCTCGAGAAGTGCGGGTACGAGGCCGATCCTCGATTCGACGGATCACTCGATGACTTCATCGTGCACGAGGTCGCAATGACGGCCCTCACCGTCGGCGCGACCGCCGACATCGACGTGAAGAAGCGCGACGCCGAGCGGGCGAAGAACTTCTTCGCGCTGGGGCTGATCAGCTGGATGTACACGCGTCCGCTGCAACCCACCTACGACTGGATCCAGGGGAAGTTCGGATCGAACGAGGCAGTCGCTGCTGCGAACACCGCCGCATTCAAGGCCGGTCACGCGTACGGCGAGACCACCGAGATGTTCGCCAACCAGTACCAGGTGGCGGCCGCCCCGCAGAAGCCTGGTACCTACACCAACATCACCGGGAACACGGCAACGTCGTGGGGCATGATCGCTGCCGGTCAGCTGGCAAGACTCCCGACGTTCCTCGGGTCGTATCCGATCACGCCGGCGTCCGACATCCTGCACGAACTCTCGAAGCACAAGAACTTCGGTGTCCGCACCTTCCAGGCCGAGGACGAGATCGCGGCGGCCGGAGCCGCGCTCGGCGCGGCATTCGGCGGGCACCTGTCGTTCACCACGACGTCCGGTCCCGGCGTCGCGCTCAAGGGCGAGACGATCGGTCTGGCGACGTCCATGGAGTTGCCGATGGTGATCATCGACGTGCAGCGAGGCGGCCCGTCCACCGGACTCCCGACCAAGACCGAGGCCAGCGATCTCATGCTGGCGCTGTACGGACGTCACGGCGAATCGCCCATCCCGGTGGTGGCGGCGCACAGCCCGGCGCATTGCTTCTTCATGGCGATCGAGGCCGCCCGGATCGCGCTCAAGTACCGCACGCCGGTCATTCTCCTCACCGACGGCTATCTCGCGAATGGCGCCGAACCGTGGCGTCTGCCGGACGTCTCGACCCTGCCGGACATCAGCGTCGACTTCGCCACCGAACCCAACGGTGAAGACGGCGCCTACCTTCCGTATCTGCGCGACGACGAGACTCTCGCTCGACCGTGGGCCATCCCGGGCACGCCCGGCCTCGAGCACCGCATCGGCGGTCTCGAGAAGGCCGAGGACACGGGCAACGTGTCGTACGACCCCGGGAATCACGAGCGCATGACCCACCTGCGTCAAGCGAAGATCGACGGCATCGCCAACGACATCGAACCGGCCGAACATCGTCGGAATGCCGGTGCCGACACGCTGATCGTCGGCTGGGGCTCGACACACGGGTCGATCACGGCGGCGATCGAGGTCTTGGCGGCCGACGGAGTGGCAGCCGACCATCTCCACATGACCCACATGGCGCCGATGGCGCCGAATGTGGCCGAGGCGCTCTCGGGCTACGAGCACGTGCTGGTACCCGAGTTGAACATGGGCCAACTCAATCGCGTTCTCCGAGCCGATTATCTGGTCGACGCCAAGTCCCTCTCCAAGGTGCGGGGGCTCCCGTTCACCGGACGCGAGATCGCCGATGCAGTCCACCAGATGCGGGGCTCGTCTCCGTCCAACGAGCAAGAGGCAGCACGATGACCGACGTGACACTCGATCCGACGCAGCGTGGATACTGGACATCGGACCAGGACGTCCGGTGGTGCCCGGGCTGCGGGGACTACGGCATTCTCGCCGCGATGCAGTTCTTGCACACCGAGCTCGACATCAAGCGTGAGAACACGGTGTTCATCTCCGGGATCGGCTGCGCCGCTCGGTTCCCGTACTACATGAACACCTACGGGATGCACACGATCCACGGCCGGGCTCCCGCCATCGCCACCGGCTTGGCGATCGCACGGCCCGACCTCGACATCTGGGTCGTCGGCGGCGACGGCGACATGCTGTCGATCGGTGGCAACCATCTGATTCATGCCCTGCGCCGCAACGTGAACCTCAAGATCCTGCTGTTCAACAACCAGATCTACGGTCTGACCAAGGGGCAGTACTCGCCGACGAGTGAGGTCGGCAAGGTCACCAAGAGCACGCCGATGGGATCGATCGACCATCCCTTCAATCCGGTGGCCCTGGCCGCCGGTGCCGGCGCCAGCTTCATCGCTCGGACCCATGATCTCGATCGCCAGCACATGATCAGCACGTTCCGCGCTGCACACGAGCACCGCGGGGCTTCGCTCGTCGAGATCTTCCAGAACTGCAACGTGTTCAACGACGGCGCCTACGACGCGATCGTCAAGCGGAGCGTGCGCGACGAGATGATGATCGATCTCGTCCACGGCGAACCCATCCTGTTCGGTGCCGAACGAGACAAGGGCGTGGTGTTCGAGAACGGCTCGGCCCGGGTGGTGAAGGTCGCCGACGTCGGCCTCGATGCGATCGCCGTCCACGATGCCACGCATCCCGATCCCTCGGTTGCCGCGACACTCGCACGGCTTGCGTCCGACAATCTGACGCCCACGCCGTTCGGTGTGTTCCGCTCGATCGATCGTGCGGAGTACTCCGACAAGGTGAATCAGCAGATTCTCGACATGAACGATGCGAAGGGCCCTGGCGACCTCGGAGCGCTGTTGCGCTCCGGTGCCACGTGGGTCGTCGACTGAGCCTGAACCCGTCGTCGCTCTCGGGCCTCCATCGCACATGGCAGCGAGACCTCTACGCTGTTCCGCCGTGACCGTACGATCCAGCCATCGCCACACGCTCGTCGCCCTCGTGGCCGTCCTCGCCCTGTTTGCCTCCGCCTGTGGCCTCAGCCGTGACTCCTCGGGTGGTACCGCGGCGACGGTGAACTTCTCGGACGGAACGACGTCGACGATCTCGACCGAGCGAGCTCGATTCGTTCTACGACACGATCGCCGGCGACGACGAGTTCGTCCAAGGTGCGTACGGGGAGGTCGGTCTGCCGCCCGGTCTGCGAGCCTCGATGTTGTCAGACCTGATCGTCGGTTCGGTGATCGACAAGTTGCTCGGCGATCTCGACGCTCCGGTCTCGGACGAGAACATGGCCGCCGGCACCGAGTCGATCGAGTCGGTGGTCGCCAGCCTGTTCCCGACCGAGGCCGACCCGACGGCAACGGCCCAAGGGCGGTTCGAGACGCTCCCGTATCTTCCGTTCCTTGCCGGCCTCCAATCGAAGCAGTTCGCACTCGCTGATGCCCTTGCCGAGGCGAGCGGTGGAGGGCGAGACCGTCGAGGTTCCCTGCTCCAGCCACATCCTTCTCGAGACCGAAGCAGAAGCGAACGACGTGATCGCGTTGCTCGCTGACGGTGGCGATTTCGCCGAACTGGCGATGGAATACTCGACCGGCCCGAGCGGACCGACTGGCGGCGTGCTCGGTTGCACCGATCCGGCCACGTTCGTCGTCGAGTTCGCCGACGCCATCACCGGAGCCCCGGTCGGGGAGATCATCGGCCCGGTCCAAACGCAGTACGGCTTCCACGTGATCACGGTGACCGGTGTCGAGGAGCAGGTGGTTGGAGCCCCCGATCCCGCAGCAGTTGGTCAACAACGAGCTCCTGTCGGCCATCTCGCAGATCACTGTCGATGTGGCACCGACCATCGGTGAATGGGACAGCCGCACGAGGTCAGGTCATCCCGCCGGGCTGATGGCTCCCATCGTGACGGTGTGCGGCCTCGGTCCGGGCGCTGTCGACCTCGTCACCGAACAAACCAGAGCCGCGATCGAAGCGTCTGTGTCTGACGCGCTCTTCGTTCGCACGCGACGCCACCCCTCCGCGTCGTTGGTCGAACGCGGCCAGTCGTTCGACGATCTCTACGACACCGGTGACGATCTCGATCTGGTGTACCGCCGGATCGCAGAGGCCATGGTCGGCGCGGCTCAGCGGAACGGGGAGGCCCTCTACGCCGTTCCCGGATCTCCGCTCGTGTTGGAGCGTGCGGTTCGCTATCTGCGACAACGCGACGACATCGATCTCCGGGTGTTGCCGGCGCTGTCGTTCCTCGACGCGGCATGGGCCGCCCTGGGAATCGATCCGGTCGAGGAGGGTGTGCGCCTCGTCGACGGGCACACGTTCTCGACATCGGCCGCCGGTCATTCAGGCCCGCTGCTGGTGGCCCATGCCCACGCGTCGTGGGTGTTGTCCGACATCAAACTCGCCATCGATGCCGGCGATGAACAACGGGTCGTCGTGCTCCAGCGGCTGGGTACCGGAGACGCCCGCGTGTTCGAGTTGGGTTGGCCCGATCTCGATCGCAGCTTCGAGCCGGATCATCTCACCTCGCTGTACCTGCCCGAGGTGGGCGAACCGTCGGCGGCTGCGCTCCAGCGAAGCGTCGAGCTGATGCATCGACTACGGGCAGGACTGCCCGTGGGACGCCGAGCAGACGCATGCGTCGCTGCGTCGCTACCTCCTCGAGGAGGCCTACGAGGTGATGGAGGCAATCGACGAGGTGGAGCGGGGCGAGCCGGATGGTCACGAGCACCTCGAAGAGGAGCTCGGCGATCTCTGGTTCCAGATCTTGTTCCATGCCGAGCTGGCGGCCGAGGCGGGGCACTTCACGATCAGCGACGTCGCCGCGACGTCGCGCGAGAAGTTGGTCCGTCGCCACCCGCACGTCTTCGGTGACTTCGACGCCGCCGATGCGGCCGCCGTCGCCGGCAACTGGGAAGCCATCAAGAAGGCCGAGAAGGGGCGGGCCTCGGTGATGGACGGGATTCCGGGAGCCCTCCCGGCGCTCGCCTACGCAGAGAAGGTCGTCAAGAAGGCGGCGAAGGCCGGAGCAGGCTTGCCCGATGCTTCCGCGCTCGAGTCCGAGGAGCAGGCCGCTACGGCCTTGTTGGCGATTGTGGCTGCCGGTCGCGCGGGGGACCTCGATCTCGAGGGAGCGCTGCGACGGGCCACCGATCGCGCTCGGCGCCGGTTCGAAACGCTCGAGCGCGAGGCGGCGGCCTCAGGAACGGCGATCAGCGCTGAGCACGGTTGGCTCCTGGGCTGAACCCCCTCGATCAGGCGGGCGGTGGTGGAGGAGGAGGCGGCGGTGGTGTCGCCCCAGGCGGCGGCATGGGTGGCACGCGGCCGGGCGTCGGCGGGTCGATGGGGGGCGATGCGGAACCCGGCGGTGGCGGTGGTGGTGTCGCTGCTGGCGGCGGCATCGGCGGGAGGTTGCCGGGCGGCGGCGGCAAGTCGATCGGAGGCGGTGCGGCGAAGGGGGGCGGCGTGGCCGAGGGGGGGTGTTGCGGGTGTCGAGGGTGGTGGTGTTGCTGCTGGTGGCGACATCGGCGGGAGGTTGCCGGGCGGCGACTCTCCTGGAGGGCTGAACACTCCCGGTGGTGGAAGCGGCGGAGGGACCGCCGATGGGCCGGGAGTCGGCGGCGGAGGTGGGGTGCCCGTTGCCGGTCCCGCAGGGGGAATGGGCGGCGGCAGCGGGGGCGGCGTGAAGTTGCCGGGGGGCGGCATCGGGGGAGCACCCGGGGGCGGCGCCGGGGTGGGAGCCGAGCCGAGAGGCTCCGGCTCGGTGGGGGTGGGCGGTTCGGCGACCGGCATCGGGGGAACGAGCGGTTCGGCGGCTTCGCTCGGCGCACCGAGCGGTTCGGCGGCTTCGCTCGGCGCACCGAGCGGTTCGGCGGCTTCGCTCGGCGCACCGAGGTTCGGATCGGGGTCTGTCGTGAGGGCGGCCATCTCGTACGTCGACGTCGTCTCGGGACCGGCCGCCGGCGCGTCCGGAACCGGTGGGATCGGCGTCGGGGCCGCAGCGTCGCCGGCGTTGGGGCCGCGGCGCATCGCTCGGCGCAGGAGCGGTTCGGCGGCTTCGCTCGGCGCACCGAGCGGAACTTCGACCGGCACGATGGCGCCGGCGCCGTCGACACGGCCGGCCCGGAGTTCGACATCGTCATTGGCGCTGCTGAACGGGACGCTCCCCAGCCGAAGCTCGACCGGCGAGACGTCGGCGAGTCCGGTCGACCATCCGTCGCGACCTTGGCCCTTCACCTTGGCGTCACCCGAGATGGCCTCGGCTCGGTCGAAGGCGAAGAGGATCGCCTCACCTTCCAGCTGCAGGACGGCCGCGATCCCGCTCGGGTTGTTGTCCACCACGATCTGGTGCAGCGTGGCCGAAACCTGATCGAATCCCCAGGTGTCGTTGGATGCGAGCGTGTCGAGGGCGGCGAGCGCCGAGGGGCCGACGTCGTCTCGGCCGGCGACGACGAGAGTCACCGGGCCGTTGCGAACCACGGCCCCGGAGCCGGGAATGATCGATGCACCAGAGTTCATGAGCTAGATCGTGGCACGAACTCATTCTTCCTGCGAGGACCACCGCATCGAGCTTCGATGACTGTCACCTCCTCCAGTACCGTGCCGCCCATGACCGATCGTCAGACCGCAACGACCAACGCATCGCCGCCTTCGTCGGAATCCGCCGATCGGCGTTGGCACCGTGATCCTCGCGTGGTCGCCGAGCATCGCCTTGCCTCCCACGGCCTGCCGCTCCCGGACGATGCGATCAGCCTCGACGGTGAATGGTCATTTCGCTACTGGTCCGGCGAGGCCCCGGACGTGTCCTTCGCCGAGCCGGCAGCCGATCGCCCCGAGTTCGACTCGCTCGTGGTTCCCGGCTCTTGGATGCTCCAGGGTGGACCGGACGCCGCCTACGGCATTCCGATCTACACCAACGTGCAGATGCCGTTCGACCCGTCTTGGTATCCGGCGATCCCGCTCGACGACGAGGGCGGTGACCACGTGGTCGTGACCGAGATCCCGGCTTCGTGGACCGAACGAGTCGTGCTCCGGCTCGGTGCCGCCGAGTCGGCCTGCGAGGTGTATGTGAACGGTGTCTTCGTCGGCCGCTCGACCGACTCTCGCCTGCCGGCCGAGTTCGACATCACGGCGCAGGTCGTTCCCGGGACCGATGCGACGATTGCGGTGCGAGTGCACCGCTGGAGTGCATCGACGTGGATCGAGGATCAGGACATGTGGTGGATGGCGGGCCTGCACCGCTCGGTCCACGTCTACTCGACGTCGAGCGTTCGCATCTCTGACGTGTTCTTCGACACGTTGGCGCTCGACCCGGATCGAGGGGGAGCTTCGATCGCCGTCGAGGTCGCAATCGAGGGCGACGTGCCGAGCGGATGCTCGGTTGTGGCCCATATCGACGATGCGGCGATGTCGGCTCCCGTGACCGGAGGTGAGGCGCTCGTCGTCGGAACGCTTTCCGACGTTGCGTTGTGGTCGGCCGAGGCCCCACATCTGTACGAACTCGAGGTTGAACTGCTCGACCCGTCGTCCGAGCCGATCGACCGACAACGCCTGCAGGTGGGGATCCGGACCGTGGCGGTCGGCGACGGACAGCTCCTCGTCAACGGTCGCCCCGTCACGATCTTCGGCGTCAACCGCCACGAGCACGACGGGCAGACGGGTCGCTGGCAGAGCGATGAACTCCTCGAAGAAGACCTCGCGCTGCTGAAGGCGAGCAACATCAACGCAGTCCGCACGGCCCACTATCCGAACGACGAACGTTTCTACGCGTTGTGCGATCGCCACGGGCTCTACGTCATGGACGAGGCCAACGTCGAGTCACATGCGATGGTCCACGAGCTGCTCCAGCCCTGCAATGACGGGGCTTTCGCCGATGCCTTCGTCGCCAGGGGGACCCGGATGGTCGCACGCGACCGCAACCACCCGAGCGTGATCGCCTGGTCGTTGGGCAACGAGTCCGGGTTCGGTCCGAACCATCGTGCGATGGCCGATGCGATGCGTGCGCTCGATCCCCGCCGACCGATTGCCTATCACCCGGCCGAAGACGATCCCGTCGTCGACATCATCGGGCCGATGTATCCGAGCCTCGGGCAGTTGTCCGCGCTCGATCAGATGGGCGACGACCGGCCCGTGATCATGTGCGAGTACAGCCACGCCATGGGCAACTCGAACGGGGGCATCGAGGACTACTGGAAGCAGATCGAGGAATCGGATCGATCGTGGGGCGGGTTCATCTGGGACTGGGTCGACCAAGGCCTGGCTCGCACCACGGCAGAAGGTCTGCACTGGTGGGCGTACGGCGGCGACTTCGGTGACGAGCCGAATGATCGCAACTTCAACTGCAACGGACTGGTCGACGCCGACCGGCACCCCCACCCGGCACTTCGTCACGTCGCATGGGTCTATCGCCCCGTTGTCACCACCCATCAGGGCGGGGCCACGATCGACGTCACGAATCGGCGGAGCTTCGTCGATCTCGGCGATCTGGCGCTCGATTGGGTGTTGTTCGTCGACGGCGCGGTCGTCGCCACCGCAGAAGACGTGGAGGCTCCGAGCATCGCGGCAGGCGAGACGGCCTCGTTCGACCTCGAGTTGCCGTCCCTCGACCTGGCTCCGGGTAGTGAGGCCAACCTGCAGGTGACGTGGCGAGCGAGAGTGGCATCGACCAACCTGCCGGCCGGGCACATCGTTTCATGGGACGATCTCGAGCTCGACTCGGGTCGTCCGGCCATGCCCGTGCACGCCGAAGGTCCTGCCGCCACCGCCTCGATCGCCGCTGACGGCGTCGTCACGTTGCGAGGTGGCAACAGTGACCTCGTGATCGGCTTGGATGCAGTCCCCACACGGATCGTGTTGGACGGGGTGACCTTCGAGCCCACTTGGGGTCGGGTGGGTCTCTGGCGGGCCCCGACCGACAACGACGCCGCCACGTTCGGTGACGAGATGGTCGTCTCACGCCTCGAACGCGCCGGGCTCGCACGGGCCGAGGGAGTCAGCACGCGTCCACCGTCGATCCGGGAGTGGTCCGATGGTCTCGAGGGTGGCACGGTCGAACCGACCGGCACCGCCTCGGCTCGGTATCGCTTGCGCTTCGCCGATCGGGTCGAGGTGGTCGTGACCTGGCTGATGGCTGCCGATGGCGAAGTCGCTTTCGACATCGAAGCCTCGTCCGACCTCGACGTGCCGCCGCTGCTGCGAATGGGTCTCGAGCTCGAGTTGAGCGCCGACCTCGACCGGATCGCCTGGTTCGGACCCGGACCCGAGGAGTCCTACTCCGACCGTTGGCGAGGTTTGCGGCTCGGGCACCACCGCTCGACCGTCGCCCAGCAGTTCTTCCCCTACGCCCGGCCGCAGGAGACCGGGAATCACACCCTGTGCCGCTGGTTCGCCCTTCAGGCTGCGGGCGGCCGGGGAATCGTCGCGGTGGCCGACCGTCGGTTCGATGCCCAGGCGCTGCACGCTCGGGCAGAGGATCTCGAGTCGGTCCGGCACCCCCACGAGATCACGTGGCGAGATGCCACGGTGTTGCGGCTCGACGCCGCCCACTCGGGAATCGGTACCGCCAGTTGCGGCCCCGGGCTCGGGCTGGCCCACATCGTGAAGCCGATCCACGTCCGCAACCGGATCATCCTGCGCGGTCTGCCGGCGGGGAGTGACCCGGCCGAGGTCGCGGCGCGGCCGATCACCCTGCCCCGACCCCGACGTTGGAACTACTGATGAGTCGATTCGCGCCCGGAGCGGTGCCACCAACACCCTTCGTCGCAACGGGAATCACCCAGTAGGTGAAGCTGCCCGGCCGACGTTGTCTGCGGTGAACGGCGGAGTCAAGATACGAGGGTCTCTACGAACGGACTCTCATGCGGCGGTTTCTGACAGCTCTCATCTCGGTTCTTCTCGCGTCCACCGCGGTTCTTGCTGCGCCAACTTCCGTGGGAGCGCTCCCATCGGGTGTCGCAGCGACGCCGGGCGGCACTGGCGTCCTCGACGTGACCTGGACAGCGTCCGGGCGGTCCGGTGTGGTCGACTACAAGGTGCAGGCCGATCAGCTGGGAAGCGAAGTCACTTCGGTGATCGTGACCGCCCCGGCCACCAGCGCGCAGCTCACGGGCCTCGGCAACGGCCAGTCATACACGATCATCGTGACCGCCCGTGACGCGGGCCAAGCCACGCTCGGCACCGCATCAGTCGTGGCAACCACGAGCCCGGTGGCGCCGTCGAATGTGGTGGTGACGATTGGTACTGAGACGTCGACGTCGGTGCCGGTGTCGTGGACTGCGAACAATGGTGGCGGGACGAATGTGTATGACGTGTCGATTTCGCCGGCTGATCCTGATGCTCCTGCTCAGATCGGGTTGACGGGGAACTCGACGTCGTTCACGGGTTTGAGTCCCAGCACGAGTTACACGGTGACGGTGGTGGCCCGGAATGGTGTGTTGCCGAATGCGTCTGGCACTGCTCCCGCGGTGACGACTGCGCCGCCGGTGGTGGCGCCGTCGAATGTGGTGGTGACGATCGGTACTGAGACGTCGACGTCGGTGCCGGTGTCGTGGACTGCGAACAATGGTGGCGGGACGAATGTGTATGACGTGTCGATTTCGCCGGCTGATCCTGATGCTCCTGCTCAGATCGGGTTGACGGGGAACTCGACGTCGTTCACGGGTTTGAGTCCCAGCACGAGTTACACGGTGACGGTGGTGGCCCGTAATGGTGTGTTGCCGAATGCGTCTGGCACTGCTCCCGCGGTGACAACTGCGCCGCCGGTGGTGGCGCCGTCGAATGTGGTGGTGACGATTGGTACGGAGACGTCGACGTCGGTGCCGGTGTCGTGGACTGCGAACAATGGTGGCGGGACGAACGTGTATGACGTGTCGATTTCGCCGGCTGATGCTGATGCTCCTGCTCAGATCGGGTTGACGGGGCGCTCGACGTCGTTCACGGGTTTGAGTCCCAGCACGAGTTACACGGTGACGGTGGTGGCTCGTAATGGTGTGTTGCCGAATGCGTCTGGCACTGCTCCCGCGGTGACGACTGGCGCCGCCGGTGGTGGCGCCGAGTGGTGCCGACGATTGCCTTGAGTTCGGTGACGTCGTCGTCGATGGTGGCGACGTTCTCGGCCAATGCTGGTGGGGGTACGAATGCGTACACGTTGGTGGTTCGTACGCCGAATGCTGCTGGCGCGGTGGTGCAGACGATTCCGACTGCGGTGTCGCCGAGTGACGATCACGGGTCTGAATCCGAGCACGGCGTATTCGGTGACGGTGTCGGCGTCGAATGGTGTTGGTTCACCTGCAACTGCTGTGACTTCGGCCACCGACACCTGGCCAACGCGGCAGGTGCTCCGACCGGAGTGTACCGCATGCCCTCGCTGGACCGAACGGCAACTTCGTCACGGTCACGTGGATAGCCCCGGCGGACAACGGCGGGGGAGCGATCAACGACTACACGGTGACACCGTCAACGGGCACACCGATCACCGTGGCCGGGACATCCACGCGACCTTCGAGACGCTTCCGGCTGGCACCACGGTGACCTTCACGGTCGTGGCCAACAACGCCGCCGGACCCGGTGCTCCCAGCGCTCCATCGAATTCGGTCACGACGGCCAACGTTCCCGGTCCGGTCACGGGCCTCACAGCTACCTGGGCGGGCGCAAACAACGTCAACTCGATCAACGTCAGCTGGACGGCGCCCGTATTTGACGGCGACGCCGGTGCCGCCGTCAGCCTCACCGGCTTCGTCGTGACGGTTGCGCCCGAGATCGCGAACACGATTCCCGTGGTCAACCCGGGTGAGACCTCCACCACGATCGGCGGCCTCGTCCAGGGCGTCAGCTATGTCGTCACCGTCCGGGCCCAGAACGGTCTGGGGAACAGTACGCCGGTCAGTTCGGTCTCGGTGCTCGTGCCGACCACCCCCGGCACCGTCACCAATCTCGTGGTGCAGCAGTCGCCACCGTTCAGTTCTGACGCCGTCCTCACCTGGGACCTCCCGGTCGATGACGGCGGTTCCCCGATCACGGGCTACATGGTCTCGGTCGAGGGTCGAACCCCGGTCGAAGTCGGACCGAACGTGACCACGCTGAGCATCCCCGGTCTCCCGGTCGGCGACTACAACGTCACCGTCCGGGCCGTCACTGCTGCCGGTCTCGGCCCGGCTGTGACCTCGCCGAACTTCGAGGTCAAGCTCTTCCCGCCGTTCGACTCCGAAACGGCGTTCGTCACCCAGCTCTACGCCGACTTCCTGAAGCGCAAGCCGGACGCCGGCGGACTCGCGTTCTGGACCGCACGGGTTGCCGACGACGGATCCAACCTGCAGGACATCGTCGAATCGTTCATGCGCTCTCCCGAGTTCAGCCCACGCCGAGGTGTCGCCCGGTTGTACTTCGCCTACTTCAACCGTCAGCCGGACAAGGGAGGCTTCGACTTCTGGACCCGTCAGATCTCCAGTGGAGCCGGTTCGCTCGAGAGTGCATCGCAGTCCTTTGCTCTCTCGGCCGAGTTCCAGCGGACCTATGGGAGCCTCTCGAACGCCGAGTTCATCGTGCTCGTCTACAACAACGTGCTGGCCCGTCGCCCGGACACCGGCGGTTTCGGGTTCTGGCTGGCAGAGCTCGACAAGGGCATGCACTCGCGGCCGGCTGATGACGCTGTTCAGCGAGTCCCCCGAGAACATCGCACTGAGCCGATCCGCAGTCGACGTCACGGTCACCTACGACGGAATGCTCCAACGCTCGGCAGATGCCGGCGGCTTCATCTTCTGGCGTGACCAGATCGCAGGGGACGAAAGCGCCTTGACCACGTTGATCCGGCAGTTCTATTTCAGTATCGAGTACGCAGAGCGGGTCACACGCTGACGAACCCGTGGTCAGTCGCTGACAACACGCGAAGTCCGCGCCAGTCAGGTTCCCCATCCTGCTAGTCTCACCACACCCGGCGTCTGTAGGAGCACAAAGCGTGAGCACAATCGACAACGTCCGCGGCCGTGAGGTCCTGGATTCGCGAGGCAACCCCACCGTAGAAGTCGAGGTCATCCTCGATTCCGGAGCCGTCGGTCGTGCACTCGTGCCGTCCGGCGCCTCGACCGGCCAGTTCGAAGCGGTCGAGCTGCGGGACGGCGGCGACCGCTACCTCGGCAAGGGTGTCCTCTCTGCGGTCGGCAACGTCAACTCCGTGATCGCCGAGGTCCTGCAGGGCGCCAATGCGACAGACCAACGGGCCATCGACTCCTCGCTCATCGATCTCGACGGGACCGACAACAAGGGCCGTCTCGGGGCCAACGCCATTCTCGGAGCCTCGCTCGCCACCGCGAGGGCAGCCGCAGAGGACCTCGGGCTTCCGCTCTACCGGTACATCGGCGGGGCCAACGCACACGTCCTGCCCGTGCCGATGATGAACGTGCTGAACGGAGGCGAGCACGCCGACAACAACATCGACTTCCAGGAGTTCATGATCATGCCGGTCGGAGCCGCCTCGTTCTCCGAGGGTCTCCGGTGGGGTGTCGAGACCTACCACGCCCTCAAGAAGGTGCTGTCCGACCGCGGCCTGGCCACGGCGATCGGCGACGAAGGCGGCTTCGCCCCCAACCTCGGGTCCAACGAAGAAGCGGTTCAGCTCCTGATGGACGCCATCGAGAAGGCGGGCCTGACACCGGGTACCGACATCGCGTTGACCACCGACGTGGCCAGCACGGAGTTCTTCCGAGACGGCGAATACCACCTCGCCGGTGAAGGTCGCACGCTGTCCCCGGCGGGCATGGTCGAGATGCTCAGCGAGCTGGCGGACAAGTACCCGATCATCTCGATCGAAGACGGCATGGCCGAGGAAGACTGGGATGGCTGGGCCGCCCACACCGCATCCCTCGCCGACCGCTGCCAGCTCGTCGGTGACGACCTCTTCGTCACCAACACCCAGCGCCTCAGCCGTGGCATCGAGGCCGGCATCGCCAACTCGATCCTGATCAAGGTCAACCAGATCGGAAGTCTCACCGAGACCCTCGACACCGTCGCCATGGCGGCGACGGCCAAATACACATCGGTGATGTCGCATCGCTCGGGCGAGACCGAGGACACGACGATCGCCGATCTCGCCGTGGCGACCAACTGCGGCCAGATCAAGACCGGCGCGCCGGCTCGTTCGGATCGTGTGGCCAAGTACAACCAGTTGCTCCGCATCGAAGAGCACCTCGGGTCCGCCGCGTCCTACCCCGGTGCCGCCGCCTTCGGTCGTTGATCGTGAGCTCTTCGCCTTCCCGCCGCACCATGCCAACTCTCGGCGTCGCGCTTCGGCACCACGTTCCGCTCGTCGTGATGTTGTCGCTGGCCGGAGCGATCGTGGTCGGGGTCGCCGTGTTGCCGATGCGCACCTACTTCCAGCAACGCGAACTGCTGGAGCAGACCAACCTCGAGCGGCAGGAGATCGTTGGTGAAGTCGACCAACTCCGATCCCAGCTCGAGCTGCTCCAGACCGACGCTGAGGTCGAACGCCTCGGTCGGGAGAATTTCGACCTCGTGAAACCAGGCGAGGAGAGCTATCGCATCCTCCCGCCGGTCGAGGGCTGACGGCACGCACGACCCCCGTCGCAAGTTCCTTGCGTCTCAAGTGGCGAACTGCTGTCACCATTGTCACAATGGCGCCTGTTGTCAGGACGCGTCGATCCCGGGAGTGCCCACGTGGAGATATCGGTAGAAGTCAATGGGGTCATGCAGAGCCATGACGTCGAGCCTCGAACGCTGCTCGTGCACTACGTGCGCGAGGTCGTTGGACTGACCGGCACGAACATCGGCTGCGACACCTCGTCGTGCGGAGCGTGCACGATCCATGTCGACGGCGAGGCCGTCAAGTCCTGCACGATGCTCGCCGTCCAGGCAGACGGCTTGTCGATCACCACGATCGAAGGTCTTGCCGACGGCGACCAGATGCACCCGATGCAAACCGCATTCATGGAATGCCACGCCCTCCAATGCGGCTATTGCACGCCCGGCATGGTGATGGCGTCTGTGTCCCTCCTCGACGAGGTGCCGAACCCCACCGAAGCGCAGGTTCGTGAAGGTCTCGAAGGCAACCTGTGCCGCTGCACGGGCTACCACAACATCGTGAAGGCCGTCCTCAGCGCCTCTGGCCAGGACGTCGCCGTCAGCGTCGGAGGTGGACAGTGATCCCCGTCGCCTTCGACTACGAGCGTGTCGATTCGTCGGCCGCTGCGCTTGCTCTGCTCACCGAACACGGTGACGAGGCGAAACTCCTCGCCGGAGGCCACTCGCTGCTTCCGATGATGAAGCTCCGGCTTGCCTACCCGTCTGTCCTCGTCGACATCGGTCGGATCAGCGATCTCAACTACGTACGTGACGCCGGTGACCACCTGGCCATCGGTGCGCTCACCAAGCATCGGGCCATCGAGACAGACCCCCTCGTGATCGAGCATGCGCCGCTGCTGGCCCATGCCACTTCGCAGGTCGGCGATCCGCAGGTCCGCCACCGCGGCACCCTCGGCGGTTCGTTGGCCCACGCCGATGCAGCCGCCGATCATCCGGCCACGCTCCTCGCCGTCGGTGGCTCCGTCGTCGTCGACGGACCGAATGGTCAGCGCGTGATCGCGGCCACCGATCTCTTCACCGGTTTCCTCGAGTCGAGCATCGAGCCGACCGAGATGATCACCGAGATCCGGGTCCCGAAACACACCGGCTCTGGGTGGAGTTTCCAGAAGTTCAACCGACGAGCGCAGGATTGGGCCATCGTCGGTGTCTCGGCTCAGCGGGTCAACGGCTCGGCTCAGGTGGCGCTGGTCAACATGCACACCACGCCGATCCGTGCGACCGCGGTCGAGGAGGCGTTGGCATCCGGAGCTTCGGCTGCCGATGCGGCCGAGCAGGCGCACGTCGGCATGGAGCCATCGAGCGATCTCAACGCCAGTGTCGAGTTCCGCCAGCACCTGGCACGAGTACTCGTCAAGCGGGCTCTGCTCGAAGCCGGGTTGAGCTGAACGCTCGACGGTTCACCATTCTCACCAACATCACCTTCCGTGGCTGAACGCATCGTCTCCCTGTTGCCGTCGGCCACGGAGGTCTTGTGGTATCTCGGTCTGGGAGACCGGGTCGTCGGTGTCACCTACGAGTGCAACGAACCACCGATGTGCGGCCGATCTCCCGCACGTCACCGACACGATCATCCCCACCGGTGCGACACCGGCGGAGATCGACCAGATCATCAGCGACGCGATCGCCCACAAACGCGAGCTCTACACGCTGGATCGCGAGCTGCTGGCGTCGCTCGACCCCGACCTCATCGTGAGCCAGGACCTCTGTCGCGTGTGTGCCTTGCCCGCAGGCGCGGTGAACGAAGCGGTCGCGAGCCTGGGATGTCGGGCCGAGGTCTTCAGCTACGACCCCATGACTCTCGACGGGGTGATGGATCAAATGGAGGCGCTTGCGGTCCATGCCGGCGCCCCGGCAGCCGGCTTCGAACGGATCGAGGCCCTCCGGCACAGGTTGGCAGACCAGCGTCGTGCCGGCCCGGTCTCGACCCGCCCCAAGGTGCTGTTGTTGGAGTGGACCGATCCGCCGTACACCCCCGGCCACTGGATACCAGACCAGATCGAGGCCGCCGGGGGAGATCCCGTGCTGGCCAACCCGGGCGGCCGGTCGTCGGCGACGACGTGGGAGGAGGTCGCCGATTCGCAGGCCGACGTCCTGATCGTGGCACCCTGCGGATTCACCGAAGAAGCGGCCTCGGCCCAGATGGCCGAAGTGATCGCTCGCCCCGAGCTCGCCGGTCTTCCTGCGGTTCGCGACGGGCGTTGCTTCGCGATCGACGCCGACGCATTCATCGTCCGACCCGGGCCACGCCTCGTCGACGGCATCGACGAGCTACGGGTCAGAGTAACCTCGACCCATGCGTGAAATCCTGGCTGATCTCGACCGCTGGAGGAAGCAGGGCAAGCAGATCGCGGTTGCTCGCGTCGTCGATGTCGAAGGCTCCGGCCCACGACTGCCGGGCGCGGCGATGGCTGTCAACGAAGACGGCGATGTCGCTGGTTCGGTCAGTGGTGGATGTGTCGAGGGCGCCGTCGTCGTCGAGGCACTGCAGTGCATCGAGGATCGTTCCCGGAAGCTGGTCACGTTCGGTTACAGCGATGACGAGGCCTTCGCCGTCGGCCTCACCTGTGGCGGCACGATCCATCTGTTCCTCGAACCCCTCGACTGGTAGGTCGCGACGTGAGCGAGACCGCTGAACCCGAGATCTACGACACGCTACGAGTTGCGATCCGCACCGAGGACCCCGTCGCGCTCGCCACGGTGATCGGAGGATCCGGACTCGGATCCGAGGGCGTGGTGTCGGGGGCCAAGCTCCTGGTGAAACCGGATGGCTCGTCGCTCGGCGATCTCGGCAACGAGGACCTCAACCGGGTGGTGATCCGCGACTCGATCGGTGAGCTCAGCGCCGGGACGTCCGGCGTTCGCCACTACGGGCCTCGTGGACAGGCCCGTCAGGACGATCTCAACGTCTTCATCGAGTCGTTCGCTCGTCCACCACAGATGTTGATCTTCGGCGCCGTCGACTTCACCGCTGCGCTGTGCCGGGTGGCGAAGGTGCTCGGCTATCGAGTCACCGTCTGTGACGCCAGACCCGTGTTCGCCACCAAGCGGCGATTCCCCTACGCAGACGACGTCGTCGTCGACTGGCCCAACCGCCTGCTCGACAAGGTCGGCGGCGACCTCGGGGTCCGGGACGCGATCTGCATCCTCACCCACGATCCGAAGTTCGACGTCCCGGCCGTTCAAGCCGCGCTCGAGACCAACGCCGGCTACATCGGTGCCATGGGTTCGCGGCGCACCACAGACGACCGAAACCAGCGGTTGCTGGAGGTCGGTGTCGATCCGGACGATCTGCGTCGAGTGATGGCACCCATCGGGCTCGACATCGGCGGTCGCACACCGGAGGAAACAGCGGTTTCGGTGTGTGCGGAGATCATTGCCCTCCATTCTGGGCGGCTGGCTCCATCACTTCGCGACGCCGAGGGCGACATTCACCGCTGACGAGCCCCGAAATTCGGTCGTGCGGCATCGCTGAATTTCCGGGCGCAACCGCCGATGGACCAGGGTGACCCCCGACCGACCCGCGTCGCGCCTCCGGCGTCGTCACCTTCAGCTTGCGCAGAAGGTGACCTTGGCGATGCTCGTCTCCCTGGTGCCGATCATCGCGCTCGGGTGGTGGGTGGCGGACTTCGCCAGCTCGGTGCTCGAGGAGGAAGTGCAGCAGAGCATCGGTCGGGCCGGCGAGATCCAGGCAGAACGAGTGAACAACTCGGTTCTGGCCAGCCTCGGCTATCTGGGGCAGATCACCAACGATCCGTCGTTCCTACGCGCCGTGGATCGCCAGGGGTCGCTCGACAACACGACCGAGTCGACCCAGTTCTTCCGCGACTTCGTCGCCGAACAGTTCGAGATGGACGCCGATGATGGTCTGGTCGGCCTCGGCGTTTTCACGATCGGCGGGGGAGAACCGCGTCTCGCCGGAGACATCGGCAGCGCGACTGCGTTCCTGCGGACCCGAATTCCCGAGGGCGAGAACACGATCATCGGTGAGGCGTTCCTGACCGAGGACGGGGACGCGAGGCTTCCCGTTGCCCGCCGCGTCCGCGGCACCAACAACGACGGCTCGAGCGTCACGATCGTGGCCGAGTGGTCCATCGACGCCATGGTCCACGACGCGATCGATCCGGCCACCCTCGGCGAGTCGGCTCGCAGCCTGATCGCCCAACAGAACACCGATGGTTCGATGACGGTGGTCGCGGGGAGTGATCGAAACCTGCTCGGCGAGATCATCGCCCTCTCCACCAATCCGGTGGTCGGCGAGGGCACGGTCGCGCAGTCGGACGAGCCGCTTGCCGGCCTCTCGCCGGTGGTGCAGGCGACCACACGGGTACCGGGCGATCCCGGCTGGGTCTCCATCATCGAGATCGACGAATCCGAGATCTTCGCCGAGCTGGAGGCGATCCGTTCCCGTTTGATCACGGTGTTCATCGCTGCGGGCGTGGCCATTCTGCTCGTTGTGGTGTTCGGCGTTCGGGGCTTCGTTCGTCGACTCGGCCGGGTGTCGGACCTCGCCTCTTCCATCGCCGACGGCGACCTGACGGTTCGTATCGGTGATCACCGGGGCGACGAGCTCGGCCGTCTGTCGACCGCGTTCGACGACATGGCCTCATCGCTCGCGATCGACATCGCCAGACGAGAACAGATCGAGGAGCAGCTGGCCTACCAGGCGACCCACGACGCCCTCACCGGTCTGCCGAACCGCAGCCAGCTCGTCCATCAGCTCGACCAGATCCTCAGCGACAAGGGCGAGACGGTCAGTTGCCTGTTCGTCGACCTCGACGGCTTCAAGGCGGTGAACGATCGACTCGGCCACGGCGCCGGCGACGAGTTGCTCATTCGGGTCGGCGAACGTCTGAGCGACGTGTTGCGACCCTCCGACTTCCTCGCTCGACTCGGTGGCGACGAGTTCGTCGTGATTCTTCGCGGCCTCGGGCCGGTCGCGTCCGAGCACCTTGCCGGCCGCATCGTTGCCGCACTCGAGCTTCCGTTCGTGGTCTCGGACGAAGAGGTGCAGATCAGCGCCTCGATCGGCGTGGCATCGGCCAGCGACGATCACACCACCGAACGCCTCATCAAGGAGGCCGACATCGGGATGTACCGGGCGAAGGCCAAGGGACGAGGGAGAGCCGTTCGCGTCACAGACGAGACGATGCGCGAAGTCGACGAACGAGTGACGATGCTGGCCGAGCTCCGCGAAGCCGTCGCCCACGACCAGCTCGAACTGACGCTGGTCCCGATGGCCGATCTGCGAGACGGATCATTGCGTAGCGTCGAGACCGCCGTTCGCTGGCATCATCCGACCCGGGGGCTGGTGACGGCGTCGGAGTTCGAGCAGATGATCGCTGACTCCGGTACGGCCCAGCAACTCGACGAGTGGGTCGTCCTCCAGTCGACGAAGCTGTTCGCTTCGTGGCGGGACGCGGGGCTCCCTGTCGCCGACATCGATCTTGTCGATCAACCTCAGCCCGCACGGATTCGTCGCCTCCCGCGCCCGTCAGCTGCTGAGCGAACAGATCGCACGCCTTGGCCTGTCGCCCGCCAACTTCCGCATCGAGGTGTCGGAGAAGGTGTTGCGCCACGACCCGACGACCTTGCGAGAGGTGTTCGACACGTACCGAGCTGCAGGCGTCTCCGTCACGATCGACTCCTTCGGGTCGGACTATTCGAATCTCGAGTTGCTGCCGCGCTACGCCATCGACGCCGTCAAGATCGATCTCGGTCAGGTCGCCGACTTGACCAACCGATTGTCGAGCCGAGCTCTTGTGAGCTCACTCATCACGCTCGCCCAGACCGCCGGGCTGCGGGTGACGGCTGCGGGGATCGACGACGAGGAGACCCGCACGCAGATGATCGAGCTCGGTTGCTTCTGGGGTCAGGGCACGTGGTTCTCTCCGCCCGTCCTCGAAACCGAGTTCATCGATGTGCTGGAGCGTCGCCACCTTCTCGGCTCGTTCTGAACCGTCCCTCGGCGATCGAAGGAATCTGGACCGCGTCGAGGGTGGTACGACCTCGATACGGTTCGCTCCATGACCACAGGGATGAGCGGAGCGCCGTCGGGGATGAGCGGAGCGCCGATGACGACCGCCGCCATTCTCTTGGCCGCCGGCGGAGGGAGTCGATTCGACGGCGATGGCCACAAACTGCTGGCTGACCTTCGAGGTCGTCCGGTGTTGGCGTGGTCCCTCGATGCGGTGGTGGCCGCGGGATTCAACGAGGTCTTCGTCGTGACCGGCGCCGTGGATGTTGCCGCCCTCGTACCTGCATCGGTCACCGTGGTGCACGCCGACCGTTGGGCAGAAGGGCAGGCCCTCACGATCCGGGCCGGGATCGAGGCCGCCGACGCGGCCGGCCACGATGCCGTCGTGATCGGCCTCGGGGATCAGCCGTTCGTGCCGGCCTCTGCATGGCGAACGGTCGGGGCCGCACGCGGGGCCATCGTCACTGCAGCATTCGATGGTGATCGGCGACCCCCGGTCAAGCTCGAACGGTCGGTCTGGGACCTTCTGCCGACCGCGGGAGATGCCGGAGCACGGGAGCTCATTCGATCGCGACCGGACCTCGTTTCTGAGGTACCGTGCTCGGGCACCGCTGCCGACATCGACACAACAGAGGATCTTGCGAGATGGAACTCACCAACGACTTCGTGATCGACCGCCCCGTGGAGGAGACCTGGGTCATCCTCAACGATCTCGAGTTCATCGCGCCATGTATGCCGGGCGCTCGACTCACCGAGATCGAGGGTGAGGAGTACCGCGGAACCGTCAAGATCAAGGTCGGTCCGATCACGGCTCAGTACAAGGGCAAGGCCTCGTTCGTCGAGCAGGATGCCGTCGCTCACAAGGCGCTACTCAAGGCAGAAGGCCGCGATCCCCGCCAGGGGAATGCCAACGCCATGGTCTCGGCGACGATGGAGCCCACCGGTGACAACCACACGAAGGTCACGATCCACACCGACCTCAAGCTCAGCGGCAAGGTGGCCAGTTTCGGGCGTGGCATCATCGAGGATGTCTCCAAGAACATCCTCGGCCAGTTCGTGGAGAATCTGCGGCAGAAGCTCGAAGCCGAAGGTACTCCCAGCGCCGATGCCGGAGAACCCGAGGCTGCTGCGATCCGCCGCCTCCGACAATGGAACGCCGTCGGCTGGAGCCGCAGCGCCGACCACCGAGGAACCGAAGATCCGCAAGATCGACGCCCCGGAGCCGGATGCCGTCGACCTGCTCGCGGTCAGCGGTAGCCCGATCACGAAGCGCTTGGCCCCTGTGCTGGCCGGTGTCGTGCTGTTGTTGATTCTGCGCTGGTTGCTCGGCGGCCGTGGGGACTGAGAACTCCACACACTCGACACCTTCCGATCTCGAGGTCGTCACCGAACTCCTCGGTCGACCACCCATGGGTTCCTTCGGTGTCGCCTTGCGTCGAAGCGACGGCACGCCGGTCGTGCTCGTCAACGAGCCGCTGCTGGACGATGGCACCCCGATGCCGACCCGTTATTGGCTGTGCGACCCTGCTCTCAACAAGGCGATCGGACGAATCGAATCGGAGGGGGCCGTCGATCAGGTCGAGTTCGAGCTGCCGGCCGATCTGGTTGCCGCAACCCACGCCGCGTATGCCCGCGAACGCGATGAGCGGATCCCGCCCGGCCATGACGGTCCCAGGCCAAGCGGTGGGGTTGGTGGCACTCGCATCGGCGTCAAGTGTCTGCATGCTCACTACGCGAATCTCTTGGTCGGCAACGACGACCCGATCGGCCAATGGACACACGAGCGGCTCATCGAGGCCGGTGCCGTCTTCGATCCGGACGAGCCGGGCCTCGTCACCGTGTGGCGACGATGACGACATCGGTCGCAGTGATCGACATCGGCACGATCAGCACCCGCCTCTGTGTGATCGACGACGAGACGGCAGCGGGGCGACCTGGTGTGGAAATTCGACGGTCGACCATCACCCGGACCGGTGAGGACCTCAGCCGGACCAAGCAGATCGGCGCCGGACGCATTCGAACGCCTTCGCACCTGCCTCGCCGACTACCGCTCCATCATCGACGATGTCGGCGTGTCGAACACTCGGGTCGTCGCCACCGCAGTCGCCCGCAACGCCACGAACGTGGCTGACCTGTCCGACCTCGTTCGTTCCTGCATGGGCGTCGAGCTCGAGGTCGTCTCGGGCGAGCGCGAAGCCGAGCTGGCGTTCGCCGGCGCAGTCGGTGGACTCGACAGTGCGGCGGTCGACGACCGAGCGATGGTGCTCGTCATCGATGTCGGTGGCGGATCGACGGAGTTCTCGCTCGGCTCGCGACGCAGTGGTTTCGAGCGGGGATTCTCCGCCGACATGGGAGCTGCGGTGCTGACCGACGCCTACCTGGCATCCGATCCGCCCGCCGCCGACGAGCTCTCGGCTGCGCTGTCGATCGTGGAGTTGCACGTCGACGACGTACGACGCGAGGTCCCTGGTCTGGCTGATGCGTTGAGCAGCGCCGGTCTTGTGGTCGGGGTCGGAGGGACGCTGTCGACGATGGCCGCTGTCGAGTTGGGCCTGCCTGAGTACGACCGGCAGCGGCTCCACGGGTTCGTCCTGCAGCGTCACGCCGTCGAGGATGTCTTCCGCACCCTCGCGACCGAGTCGTCCGAGGACCGGGCCTTTAATCCGGGCCTCGAAGCTGACCGGGTCGATCTGATCGTCGGCGGAGCATGTGTGGTGGTCGAGACGATGCGCCAGCTCGACATCGCCGAGATCGTGGTGTCGGAGAGCGATCTGATCGATGGGTTGGCAACGGAGCTGCTGAGGCTGTGATGAAGGTCCGATTCGAGATGTGTGCGGAGTGCAGATGACGACACTGTTCGCCAAACGAATCGTGCTCCGACCCCTGGTGTCAGACGACTTCGCCCAGTGGCGCGAGGTGAGGCGCGCCAATCGTGATTGGCTCACGAGGTGGGAGCCGAAACGTCTTCCCTCCTCGCCGGACGTGGTCGAGGATCGCAGCGCGTTCTCGATGCGATGTCACAGCCGTGAACGTGAGCGCCAGCTGGGCAGTGGGTACGGGTTCGGGGTGTTCGTCGGCGGCAACTTTGCCGGCGAGGTGAATCTCAACTCGGTGCAGCGTGGGCCGTTCCAGAACGCGTACGTCGGCTACTGGATCGACGAACGGCTGGCCGGCAACGGGTATACGCCGGAGGCCGTCGTGGCCGTCATTCGGTATGCGTTCGACGAGCTCGACCTGCATCGGGTGCAGATCTCGATCGTTCCTCGGAACACGGCGTCGCGTCGGGTCGTCGAAAAGATCGGCGTGCGAGCCGAAGGGGTCGCGGAGCGGTATCTCGAGATCAACGGGACGTGGGAAGACCACATCCGCTTTGCCATGACGGCCGAGGAATGGGAAGAACGCGGGCCAGAGCTGACCCAGGAATGGCTCTGAAACACCGCTCCTGCCGTTCTGCGTTGCGTTGTTCTCGCTTTCCGGGGCATTCGCGACGCAGATGGCCTACTTGCTCGAGACCCGGGCCTTGAGAGCGGCGATCTTCGCCTTGAACTCCGGCTGGCGAGCGGAATGGGCCTGCGGCCCGAGTTCGTAGAGCATCGCTCCCTCCTGGGTGGTGATGCCTCGGACGTCGTACAACGAGCGTTTCGTGCGAAGCACGAGTTCCTTCGGAACCGACGCAGTCCGCCCCGCCATCTCGACCGCGGCGGCCATCAGCTGGTCGTCTGGAACACATCGATGGGCGAGCCCGACCCGCTCCGCCTCGGCCCCGCTGAGCACCTCGCTGAACAAGACCGCAGCCGCCGTCGCCTGCGGGCCGCAGATGTTCTGGAACATCCAGGTGTGGCCACCCCCGGGGTGGATGCCGATCTGCAGGAAACGGTCGTCGAACTTCGCCGACTCGCCGGCGAGTCTGACATCGCAGATGAGTGCCAGATTCATTCCGGCACCGACCGCGGCTCCGTTGACGGCGGCGATCGTGGGCAGCGGGCTGCGTCCCACGCGTAGGAAGCCCTCGTAGATCGCCAGGAGACCCTCTTCCTCGCTGTCGCCGAGATGGGTGAGGTCGGCACCGGCGCAGAACGCCGAACCGGCACCGGTCACCACCAGCGCCTTCACCTCGGGGTCGGCCTCGATCTCGTCGAGCGCGGCCTCCACCTCGGCGCACATGTCGAGCGTCATGGCGTTGCGCCGATCGGGATCGTTGAGAGTGAGGGTGGCTACGGATCCGTCGATGGACGTTGTGATCAAAGGCATCGGCGTAGTGTGACCGATCGGGCCAGGACGCTCAATCTCGTCGGAAGATCTCGCCGAAAGTGGTGGGAGACCCGCACGCAACCTCTGGCGTCCTACGCTCACGGCATGCCAGAGACGGCGTTCATCCAACGGCCGCGCCTGGTGCTCGCCTCGGCGTCACCTCGGCGCAAGGATCTTCTCGCCTCCGTCGGGGTCGAGGTCCACGTCGTACCGGCCGACATCGACGAGACCCCGCGGCCGGGCGAGACCCCCGAGGCGCTCGTCCGCCGGCTCTCGGCGTCGAAAGCCGAAGCTGTGGCCACGGGAGGCGGTGACCTCGCGCCCAACGACATCGTGGTGGCGGCCGACACGGTCGTGGTGATCGACGACGAGATTCTCGGCCAACCCCTCGACGAGGCCGATGCCGCCCGCATGCTCGAGTTGTTGAGTGGTCGAACCCACCGCGTTCTCACCGGTGTCTCGGTTCGCGGCGGCGATCGCACCGAGACCGACGTCGAGATGGCCGAGGTCACGATGCGATTCCTGTCCGTGGCCGACATTGCCTGGTACATCGGGACCGGCGAGCCCATGGGCAAGGCGGGGGCGTATGCAATCCAGGGTTTCGGCTCGTTGTTCGTTCCGAGCATCGTCGGGAACCATTCCGGCATCGTGGGTCTGCCGCTCCCGGTCCTCGATTCGCTCCTCGCCCGATTCGGGCGTCCGATCCCGACCTGGTTGCCCCGCCGCTGATGGTCTCGTCTGACGCCGACTCGACGCGACGCTTGGATCCGCCGGATGACGAGCGCGATGGCGCGCAGATCTCGACCTGGATCAAGCAGGGCGTGTTCCTCGCGCTGGCCGTCACCGCGCTCTACCTGTTCGCTCCCCAGTTGCTCGAGGTCGTGTCGTCGACCGAACGCCTCCGGACCATCAGGCCCGGCTGGTTCGCCGTGATGGTGGGGCTCGAGGTGTTCAGCTTCCTCAGCGTCTGGTGGCTGATCCGGATCGTGCTGCCCGAGGTCAGCTGGTTCGTTGCCGGTACCAGCCAGCTCGTGGCCAATGCCGTGAGCCGTATCTTCGGCGGCGCCGCGAGTGGAGGGGCGACGCTGTATCGCATGCTCTCGGTGAGCGGGGTCGGCCCGGTCGAGGCAGGCGGCGCTCTCGCCGCCACGTCCATCTTGTCGACGGCGGCCCTGTTCGCCATCCCGGCGACCGGCCTCCTGATGGCCGTGCTCGGCGCACCGGTGCCGGAGGCGCTGTGGCCGGCCGCGGTTGCCGGCGGGGTGCTGTTCACCTTGCTGGTGTTCTTCGGTTGGCTGGCACTCTTCTTCGACCGACCTCTGGTGGTCCTCGGGCGAACGCTCGACCGGGCATCGCGAATGTTGTCTGCCCGCTTCGGCCGAGACTGGACGGTCGACCCGTATGGGTTGATCGAGGAACGGGATCGTCTGGTCGAGGTCCTCGGGCCCCGCTGGGGGAGAGCCGTCACCGCCGCTGCGCTGAACTGGGCGTTCGACTACCTGGCGCTCGTCGCCGCGCTCTACGCGGTTGGTGCCGACCCCAGGCTCAGCCTGGTGCTCTTGGCGTACAGCGGCGCCGCTGTGCTGGCGATGATCCCCATCACGCCGGGCGGGCTGGGTTTCGTCGAAGCCGGGCTCTGGTGGTTGCTGGTGGTCTCGGGTATCTCGAGTCAGAACGCGCTCCTGGCCACCGCAGCATGGCGCTTCGTGTCGCTGTGGTTGCCCATCCTCTGCGGACCCCCTGCACTGTTGGCCCATCGGCACCGATTCCGGCCATCGGTCCCCGATTAGAGTCGGTCGATGCGCATCGAGGAGCTCTGGCGGTATCCCGTGAAGTCCCTGGGCGGTGAGCGGATCGAAACGGTCGAGGTCACCGATGCCGGCCTCGCCGGCGACCGTGGATGGGGCATCCACGACGCCGACACCGGCACCGTGCTCACCGCCCGTCGAGCACCCGAGTTGTTGTTCGCCTCTGCCAGGATCGGGACCGGTGCCTCCGGTGGGATGGCAGCGTTGATCAGGCTGCCGGACGGCACCGACGTGTCGAGCGAAGACGAAACGGTCGATGCCGCTCTGTCGGATTGGCTGGGGCGAGCGGTCACGCTGGTCAGTCCCGGGACCGAGGGTGCGACCTACGAGAATCCGATGGATGCCGAGAACGAAGCGGATTGGATCACGTGGCAGGGCCCAGCGTGGTCGTTCCACGACTCCACGAAGACGATGGTGTCGATCGTCGGCCGCGAAACGCTCGGTCGACGCGACATCAGGCGGTTCCGCACCAACGTCGTGGTCGAAGGCGGTGGCGAGGATGCCTGGGTCGGATCGGCAGCAACGCTGGGTGGGGCGGTTCTCGACATCACCAAACACATCGATCGATGTGTGATGGTGACCCGCCCCCAGCCTGGCCTGCCACGCGATCTCGAGGTCCTGAGGTCAGTCATCAGGGAACGCAACAACCAACTCTCGGTGGGAGCGCTCGTGCGTCAGACCGGTGAGGTGTCGGTCGGCGACGAATTCGAGCGCACGAGCTGAACACGGTCCGCGTCTGCCGAAAGCAACTTCGCTACGGTCGCGGATGGCAGGAGGGCGACCGAGGAGTTGTGGGTTTTGATGTTCAGTTTCGTTCGCAGGACAGGTCTCGTGATTGTCGCGTCCCTGGTTCTCGTCGTGTCCACGATGGTGGCCGCATCGGCAGCCCCCATCACCATCACAGCCGGGAGCGGTGATCTCCCGATCACGCAGGTCGTGCTCGACGACAACGGAACCATCGTCACCCAGAACTCGTCTCAGAGCGGCGTCTCCGACGCCGACGCCGACCCGGTCGACTTCGTGTCGATCACGGTCGACGACGGCGGCACGTCTGTCATGCTCGACGCCTTCAACGTCGGCGCGATCTCGACCACCAACTACAACTTCCCACCAGGGCTCACCGGTGTGACCGTTCACGAGAACGGCGTGAGTACCGGCGTGAACACGGCAGGTTTCGAGGCGGCCGTCGATCGGACCCTGAACTCGATGGACCTACGCGATTATCTCGCCTACGACTCGTTGAATCAGAGCGGGTCTGGTTGGAATCCCGATTTCGACATGCTGTTCACTGCGCCGCTCCGCAACTCGGACTATCTCTTCGTGTCCGAGCGCCTCGGCAACACGTTCTTCGACCTCGTCGCCCTCGACAAGGACGGCAATCCGATCGTCGGAGGCAACGTGGTCGGATTCGACGCCCCGTACCGATGGAACTCGGGATACGCCCCGGTGGATCAGATGACGCAGCCGATGTGGTTCTCCGTCATCGACATCGAAGCATTCGGTGTCGACACCGAGGACTTCCCGATCTACGGCTTCCGCATCGACAACGACGGCGAGGCCGACGTCAAGTTCTTCGGGTTGTCCGCCGATCCCTTCGAACCGGGCATGGCGCTCGACAAGACGGTCTACACCGGACACGACGGCGGAACCTCGTGTCCCGGCTCCGAACTGGTGAGTGTCCCGAGCGGTGCCGACCTCACCTTCTGCTTCACGGTCACGAACACCGGCGAGGCTGTGCTCGACGATCTCACGATCACCGACACCGACCTCGGTCTGTCGGCGGCCACGACGTCGGATCTCACGGTCGTGAGCGGGAGCCTCCCTCTCGCTTCGGGAGCCAGCATCGTGTTGGCTCACGACGCAACCGCGACCGGCACGGTCACGAACACCGCCACTGCGAGTGCAGACGTGCTTCTCTCCGGTGGTGGTGTGAACACGGTGCTGTCGCCCGAGACGGCCACCGACACCGCCCGGGTCGAGGTCGTCGCCCTGGCGTCGATCAGCGGCTCGGTCGTCGATGAGGACGGGGATCCGATCTCTGGTGTCACGATCACCCTGAGCGGCGCAGCGGCTTCCACGACCACCACGGGCACCGACGGCAGCTACGCCTTCACCGATCTCGCTCCAGGGACCTACACGGTCACCGAGACCCAACCCGCCGGCTACACCGATGGCCCGGACTCGGTCGGCTCGACCGGGGGAACTCTCGGCAACGACGTCATTTCTGACATCGTCCTGCCCGGTGGCGTCGATTCTGTCGACAACGACTTCTCCGAGAACGTGATCGTCGATCCTGCCTCGATCTCGGGCACCGTGGTCGACGACCTCGGTCGCCCGATCGCCGGTGTCACCGTCACCCTCGGCGGCGATGGGGCGAGCGACCACCGTCACCGCAGCTGATGGCACCTATTCCTTCCCCGGTCTCGCTCCCGGCACCTACACGGTCACCGAGACCCAGCCGACCGGGTACGGCGATGGTGGAGAGACAGCGGGCTCGGCCGGGGGTGTGGTCTCCGACGACGTCGTGGCCGGCATCGTGCTGGTCGCCGGACAGGTGTCGGTCGGCAATGATTTCGCCGAGACCACCGCCAGTATCGCCGGGACCGTCGTCGACGACGCCGGTCGGGGGATTGCCGGTGTGACCGTCACGCTCACCGGCATCGACGCCAACGGCGCTGTGGTGTCGACGACTGCCACCACAGACGCCAACGGCAATTACGTCTTCAACGGACTGCTCGGCGGCACCTACACCGTCACCGAGACCCAGCCGACCGGCTACGGCGACGGCGCTGACTCGGTCGGCTCGACCGGGGGAACGCTCGGCAACGACGTCATCTCCGCGATCCTGCTCGGGGCAGGGGTTCGGTCGGTCGACAACGACTTCGCCGAGGTCGTGTTGGCAGTCGTCGACGACGACCTGGCCAACACGGGATCCGAGACACCACTCGTGGTCGCGTTCGGCCTGCTCTTCCTCGTGAGTGGCGGCATCCTGACACTCGTCGGATCCCAGGTCGCCGGCCGACGCCTCTGACGATCTGAGCCTGCTGGATCAGTCGTCCGCCTGATCGAGGTACCGAGTGCCCTCGGTGCACTCGATCTGGATCGGGCAGAACCGACACGCACCGCTCGGTGTTCGTGTCGGGTCGCGATGCCCGAGGTCGATCTCGACCATCTTCGCCACCGCATCGACGGTGCGCTTCGCCGTTGACCACAGGAGATCCTCGGTGACGACTTCGCGTCTGGGCTCGCCGGCGTCGAGGTAGTAGCTGACCAGAAGGCGGGGCGGTGTACCGATCTTCAGTGTCTCCAGAAGGGCGTAGAACCGCAGATCGTCGATGTGGGAGGGATGGGGCCGACCTGTCTTGAGGTCGATCAGGACCTTGCCTGCCTGATTGCCTCGTGCTCGGCCGAGGCTGAGATCGACCATTCCGCTGAGGGCGATGCGGTCGTCGCAGAGCTCGGCTCTGGCCCGGGATTCTGCGACCGGCACCCACTGGCGCCGCAGGGGAGGGAAGGTGTCGAGGAAGGTGGCGACGTAGTCGTTCACCTGGCCGACGAGCTCAGCTCGCTCTCCTTCATCGAGGGCCCGGATGAACTCGCCCAGCTCACGTTCGTCGAGTTCGAGGCGGTCCATGGCATCGTTCGCAAGGTCGAGCGCCGTCGGTTGACCTCGGCGGGCCACGAGGATCTCGATCGCCTTGTGGGCCACCGTGCCCCGTGCGATCGGAATCGACCACCGGAATTCGGTGGTTTGGTCGGCCTGGTACCGCGCTTCACACCCGTGGATCATCGAGAGCTTGCGTTTCGAGATGAAGAGCGGTGGCTCCTCGATGGCATCGGCGATGGGTGTCAGCGAGGTGATCAGCTCGTGCCGAAGGTGATCTCTGAGGTCGTCGCGGAAGCTGGGCCGATCGGTCGACCCCAGCTCGTCGAGCACCTGCTGCTGGGCCGGGTTCAGCGGCGCCGCTTCGTTGAGGGACCCGCTCACTGCGAGGCGAGCCAGTCGAACAGGAGCTGATGGCCCTCGTCGAGCATCCGTTCAGGGTGCCACTGCACGCCGATGATCGGCGCGGTCTCGTGCTCGAGCACCTCGACGGTGCCGTCAGGAGCCGTCCCCGTGACGACGAGTCCATCGCCGATCTCGGCCGCTGCCTGGTGATGAATCGAGTTCGTCGATGATCTCGATCGCTTCCGAAGATGGTCGCAGTCCGGGAGCCCGGTTGGAGCGAGACGGTGTGGCGGTTGGCGAGGAAGTTGTCCGCGTCGGCGCTGGGATCGGAGTCGGCAGCTCGGGCCGGGTGGGCCGGGCGACCCCAGACCTCCTGGTGCAGGGTTCCCCCGCACGCAACGTTGAGGATCTGGAGTCCCCGACAGATGGCGAGGACCGGGAGTGCGAGGGACTGCGCCGCCTGGAGGTAGGCGATGTCGCTGAGGTCGGCCCGCCGGTCCGGGTCGATCGACGCGGTGTTGACGGCTCCGTACACCGATGGGTCCACATCGTTGCCGCCGCTGAGGATCAGGCCGTCGAATCGTTCGAGCGCCCGCTTGGCATCGTCGACCGTGGCGACGTGGCCGACGAGTGCAGACCGAGCACCCGCCCGCTCGACCCCATCGAGGTAGTCGGGGTTGATGGTGTAGAGATCATCAGCTGGATGGACCCAGGTCGCCAGGGTGCGGCGCCACGGCGTGATCGCGATCATGAGCTCAGTATGTCGCGAACAACTCGAGGAATGCCGAAGCATTCCCGGTGTCACAGGCCATGTTCATACTGTTCTTCGTGGGAGCAGGAAGCATGACCTCGTTGGATTTTGCCGCAGCGGCTCGGCGCATGGCCGACGCGGCACGTCAGGCCGGTCACGGCGCGCCCGGGTTCCGCAGTCCTCCTCGGAGCCCGGGCTGTCGTCGGTCGATTCGCCGTCGCCGGACCGGTGAGGCGGTCGTGGCCGTGCTGGTGAAGGGGCGCCCCACGCCGGCAGTGCTGGCCGACATGATCGACGGGGTCGTGGTCTCCAACCGGCTGGTGGGGACCGATGCTGCTGATCTGCGGGAAGTGTTGTGGACCGCAGTCGCAGATCTCGCGGCACCGGAAGTTCCGGCTCCGACCGCCGACGTCAGGGCAATACGAGCGGCATGATGCCGTCGGCGAGGCCCGGCTGATCTCCGCTGGGATCGAGAGCATCGATCACCCGGGTTCCCCCGGAGCTGCTCGTCGGCGCGCCGCCGCTGCCGAACGCCCACTGGGCAGCAGTCCCCGCAACGTCACGCACCCTCCGTACGCCGGCCGAAGGGAATCCTTCTTGGCCGAGGACAGCGACGGCAACTGCCGTGGTGTTCGGGTCATACCCGACCGGCAACGCCGACAGTGGAATCCGCACGGTCACACGACCTTCGGCCGCGAGCACCAGAACCGACATCGTCGGGCTCGACTCGGTGTAGTCGTCACCGTCGGCCGTTGCCACCGCCGAGTCCCATCCTTCGATCGTGACCGCCGCCTCCCACCCATTGCCGTCCGGGAGCCTGGCGTTGCGGCCGTCGAGCAACTCGCTGCGCCCGGTGCCGGCTCCCGGGTCGAGATCGAGGTAGACGTCGAAGGTCTGCGTGGCGAGTCCGTTCGGTGAGCCCCATGGATTGGCCACGGCTCCGTCGACGGCGAAACTGAACACGGCCTCGTCACCACTGATACCGCTCTGGAACGAGACGAGGTCGTAGCTCTTCGCTGTGAACACGGTGTCGGTCGGGTAGGTGTAGGTGCCCGGACCGTTGTCGTCGCCAGATGCGTCGGTCACATCGATGATCGGGTCGAATCCGGCGACATCGGGTGCCGGAAAGGCCACCGCCCCCGCTGCCGGTGCGAGTTGCTGCGCGGTCGCCAGCCTCACGACGATGCGGTCGCCGGCGCCGATCGCCCCCACCTCGGCCAAGGGAATACCGATTTCGATCACCGACTGAGAGCGGGCCGCCTCGACCGGCGTGCAGTTCCGCGGATAGTCACCGACCTTGGTCGGCCCCGGCAATGTGGAGGAGATGCAGGCACCGGCGATGTCGTCGTATCGCACCAGGTGGGTGGCGTCGAAGCCGAGCAGGCGGTCGTCGATCGTCGTGCCCCGCCGTGATGAGCCCCTCGGTGTCCGGAGGTAGATCTCGAACGAGTCGTCGAAGCCACCGTCGACTCGAATGGCGAGCTGTTCCTCATCGATGGCGAAGCCGAGCTCGAAGAGAGGGTCGCCTGTTCCAGTCTGGCGATACGTGGTCGCATCGACCCAGTCGGCACTGTCGCCCTCGATCGTGATCGTGACGGGGTCGGTCTGGATCACCTGCGGTTCGAGAGCGGGGTCGGGGATGATCGGTACGTCGACCCAGCGGGGTCGTTCCTCGCCGATGGCGTCGTAGACCTGGCCGAGCAACTCTCGATAGGCATCGTCGAAGTAGCGGTCGTCGCCGGAGTCCTGATCGGCCCCGTACCACCAGAACCAGTCTGACCCCTCGGCTTGCAGCATGGTGACCGTTGCTCGTTCCAACGCGTCTGACGAGAGCTCGCCGCCCTGTTCCGCCTTGCGAAGCTCGAGCCGCGTGAGGCGGAGCAGCTCCCAGGCCCGTTGTTCCTCTGGTTCGCCGATCCAGGTGCCGAAGTCCGGGCTGAACCAGGCAGCCGGGAAGACCTCGGCCAGCTCGGCGCCGGCGGTGCCGGAGGCGATGTCGGGTTGGTCCACCAGATACCGCGACGGCGTGGTGGTGGTGATGCCGTCGGTGGTGGTGAGCGCGGTGTACATGGCTCGCAGGAAGTCACGGCCGTCATTCGGGTAGTGCTCCCAGGCGTTTTCTCCGTCGAGCACGATCGTGACCAGAGGGGCCTCGTCGGTCGTGACCCGGTTCTCGGCCAACTGTCGGCGGATGTTCTGGAGCCGCTCGATGAGATCGTCGGCCGCCTCGTCGGCGGGCATTCCGGAGTACTCGAAACCGATCAGATCGGAGATCCGGTTGTCACGGAAGAAGACGTGGACGGGTCCCTCGTTGGTGTCGACTCGATATGGCCGGTAGAGCGTCGCGGCATCGACCACGGTGTCGTTGTCGTCTCGATCGAAGCCGCCGATGTCGAGCGAACGGGCCAGGACGTCCTCACCGGTGGCCACCCACTGGACGTCGTTGCGGGCGAACAGGCGCATGATGGGTTGGGCGACGGCACCCTCGCCCGGCCACATGCCGACGGGACGCCGCCCGAGCAACTCCTCGGCCGTGTCGAGGCCCCGCTCGACGTGTTCGGCCGCATCGAGGAACTCACGGAACGGTTCGGCCGGCAGAAGGGCCGAAGGGTCGCCGACGGTGGCCAGAGACGTATCGGCGATCAACGGCAGGATCGGGTGTGCGAGCGGAGTGGTGATGACTTCGATCTGGTCACTTGCCCAGAGCTCGGCGTGGGTCGAGATGACCTCGTCCACAAGGCGTTGATGAGCGGCAAGTAGAGCGTCGGTGTCCTCCTGGTCGAAGTCGGTGGCTCCCTCGGGGCCGCCGACACGCTCGAGCAGATCGACCCGTTCCGGCACTTCGGGATCGAGCCAGGCAAGGTGGAACAAGGTTCGGAGGTCGATCAGGTCCTGATTGCCGAAATCCGTGCCCGCATCGCGTTGGTCTCGCAACTCGACGTACCGGGGAAACAGGTCGACGATGCTCGAATTGACGTCGAAGAAGCGATCGACGACGAACTGACGTTGCTCGTCGGTGAGCTCGCGGACGGGGGTCTCGGCTGCCACCCAGTAGCTGTCGCGTGTGCCGTCGGAGAGCTCGACGAGCTGGTCGAGCAGGACAGGCGTGAGGTTGATCGTCAGCGCGAGGTCGGGGAACTCCTCCACCAAGGTCGCCATGTCGACGTAGTCCTTGGCTGCGTGGAGGCGGACCCATGGTCGAGTGACGACACCGTCGACCACGGGGTAGCGAGGTTGGTGCTGATGCCACACCAACGCGACCTGGATGTCGACCGGTTCGGTCGGTGCGTCCTCGACCTTCGCCGGTGACCGGTTGGACCACGGGTTCGGTCGAGGCTGTCGGTTCGCCGGCCTCGTCACCCGGGTCAGACGTGCAGGCGGCCGCCAGCATGCCGACGGCCATGAGCGAGGCAACGAAGCGTCTGATCATTGGAGTTCCCAGATCTGGTGGACCGGGCCCTCTCCCTCGAGTGTGACGATGTCGCCATCGGCTACGAGGTCATCAGCGTTGACCACGGCCCTGAGCCGTCGACTTCGGAGGAGACGGCCTGACAACTCGAGGAGCTCGGTGGATGCCCGTGCGCAACGAACCAACAGTCGCTGATCGCTGGTCTCGCGCAGGAAGACCACGGCATCCGGCTCGGTGTGCACCCAGCGGAAGCCCCCCGTTCGAAGCGCGGGGTGTTCGTTGCGGACGGCGATCATCGATCGATACCAGGCGAGGATCTCGTCGTCCCACTCGTCGTGGTTCCACGGCATGGTTCGCCTCGCCTGCTCGGACGAGTCGCCGGTGAGGCCGATCTCGTCTCCGTAGAAGAAGGTCGGGGCCCCGGGCATACACAGCAGCAGGCCGAATCCGGCCATGGCTGCTTCGTCCGATCGACACATCGTGCGCCAGCGAGCGGTGTCGTGGGACGAGAGCAAGCTCATCGAGCCCATCGTGACCTGCCATGGCGTGGCGGCCCGCGACCGCGTCCATCGCCGCCGCCATCTGGACGCCGTCGCGCGGTGCCTGGCCCGGTCCCGGCATGAAGGCTCCGAGTGCGGTGAACTCGCCGAGCCACGACGCGATCGGACGGGTCAGGCCGGCGTAGTTCATGACGCCGTGCCAGCCGTCGCCCGGAGCGTCGAGTGACGCATCGAAGAAGTGTTCGCCGACGAGCCATTTCCCGTCGTGCGGCCAGCTCGTCGTCGACGGTGTCGACCGTGGCCCGCGCGGTCCGGGCGACGTCCTGGTTCAGGTCGATCGGCCCGAGGCGTCCGGTCATGTTGGCGACGTCGATCCGCCATCCGGCCATGTCGAACGGTGGCTTCAGGTAGCGAGCGAGAATCGAGTCGGGGCCGTCGTAGTAGCGGCGTCGGAGCTCGGCGCTGCGGTGGTCGAGCTTGGGCAGGCTGTCGATGCCGAGCCATGACTCGTAGCGATCCGGATGGTCGATGAAGTAGTAGAAACCGGCTTCTTCACTTTCGGCGTCCGCCTGAGCGGCGACGAACCACTCGTGGACATCGCCGGTGTGGTTGAGCGTGAGATCGGTCATCACTCGCAAGCCGAGCGCCTGCGCTGCCTCCGAGAGGGCGAACAAGAGCGTCGTCGCCGCCGAGCACCGGATCGACCATGTCGAAGGTCACGGCGTCGTAGCGGTGATTCGAGCGTGCCGGGAACACCGGTGTGAGGTAGATGCCGCCGACACCGAGGTCGACCAGGTGTTCGAGATGCTCGGTGATGCCGTCGAGGTCGCCGCCGTAGAGCTGGGTCATCGCCGCGCGGTCCGCCGGCGACGGGGTCGTCCCAATCGGCCCATTGGGCCCACGAGGTGTCGGTGGGGTGGTCGTCGTGGCGGTGGCGACCGGTCGTGGCGAAACGATCGGGGAAGATCTGGTACCACACGATGTCTGGCACCCACTCGGGGGCACCGCCGGTGGTGAGGAGGCGGAAGTCGTCGCGATCGGTGGGATCGTGATCGATGAGCCCGGCACCGCTGAGCCATCGCGGCCCGTGGTCGGTTTCCAGGTGGAACCGGTAGTTCATCACGGCCTGGGTGCAGGTGAGCTCGAACACCAGGTGGTGGCCGTCTCCTCGGCCGACCGCCCAGAACTGTTCGCCGTCTCGCATGCCCCGCAACCACGACGCCGAGACCGGCATCGGGCCCCCGCCGGGGCCGGTGGCAGGCAGCTCGACCCGGATCTCGACGGTCTCGCCCAGCGCCGGCCGCGGGTTCGAGACGTAGCGGGCAGATGGGTCGTGGTGCGGCTGGTCGAGCACGGGCGATTCAGCCCTTGACTGCACCGGCGGTGAGGCCGGACACGATGTACTTCTGGAGGAAGAGGAAGAGAAGGACGACCGGAACTCCGGCGATCACCGAACCGGCCGAGAACTGCCCCCATTCGCCGCCCTGGGTTTCGATGAAACGGAACATGCCGATCGACAACGTGTACTTCTCGGAGTCGCCCTGGCCCAGGACAGCGGAGGCGACGAGGAACTCGTTGATGGTGAACACGAACGTGATGAGGGCAACGACGGCCAGGATCGGGGCCGCCAACGGCAGAATCACCCGGAAGAAGATCTGGGCGTGGGAAGCACCATCGATCAACGCCGACTCGTCGAGATCGCGGGGAATCGTGTCGAAGTAGCCCTTGATGAGCCAGGTGTTGACCCCGAGCGCACCGCCGAGGTAGATGATCAGCAGCATCACTCGCGAGCCGAGGCCGAGCCCGGGGAAGACGCTGCCGATGTCGCTGACGAAGACGAACATGGCGACGAACAGCAGGGTGGTCGGGAACATCTGGATCAAGAGGATTCCGAGCAGGCCGGCGCGGCGACCGGCGAATCGCATGCGGCTGAAGGCATACGACGCAAAGGCAGCAAGCGCCGTGTTCAGGAGGGCCGCACCACCGGCGATGAGCATCGTGTTCATCAGCCAGTCGAGGTAGGGAGCGTCCTTGCCGTTGAGCAGATCGCGGTAGTTGATCAGCGAGAACTCGGTCGGAAACAGGCCAGAGCTGTTGAGCGTGCCCGCGGCGTTCAACGAAGACGAGATGATGAACACCACGGGGAACAACGAGAAGATCAACGCCGCGATGCCGACCAGGTGACGCCATCCGATGACTCGGAACCACTTGCCGAACGTGCGGTGTTTGGTACGAACGTGCTTGATCGGGGTGCCGTCGAGGGAGACAGTCCTGCTGGCCATGCGTCCTCAGATCTCTTCGAGTCTGGCGGTCTTGCGGAAGCTCCAGCCGCTGAACAGCGCGACGTGGAGGAAGATGAGGATCGAGATGGCCGTGGCGAACCCGAGGTCCTGGCCGCGGCCGCTCTCGAAGGCGAGGCGGAACGTGTAGCGAGACGAGGATGTCGGTGCTGCCCGCCGGCGTCTGTGCGCCCGGGAACAGGAGGGCCGCCCCGGTTCAGGAAATAGATCACGTTGAAGTTGTTGAAGTTGAAGGCGAAGGACGCAATCAGCAGCGGCGCCACGGCGATGAGCAGCAGTGGGAAGGTGACACGGCGGAACGCCTGGGGGCCGCTGGCACCGTCGACATTTGCCGCCTCGGTCAATTCCTTGGGGATCGATTGGAGCGCTCCGGTGCTCACGAGGAAGAAGTAGGGAAAGCTGAGCCACGTGCTCACGATGCAGGATCGAAGCTCGGGCCATCCACGGGTTCGTGAGCCACGGTACGTCGATGTTGAGGAGCTCGTTGATGATGCCGAATTGTCTGGTTCATCATGCCCTGCCAGACCAGCACCGTGAGGAACGACGGCAGGGCGTACGGGAAGAGCAGGAGCGATCGGTAGAGCTTCTTGCCCCGGAGATCGGGATGGTCGAGTGCGATGGCCAGGAAGAGGCCGACGGCGAAGGAGAAGACCACGGTTCCGGCAGCAAACGCCCAGTTCCAGATGAAGACACGGAGAAACGGGCCGCGTACGGCCTCGGACGTGAAGACCCGACGGTAGTTGTCGAACCCGATGTTGATCTCCCACCCCGGGTTCAGGCGGCTGCCGTCGTCGGCTCGGAAGAACCCATCGACGGGGCGATAGATCGTGCCGATCGTCGACGCTGGTGATGGTGTCGGTGGCCTCGTCGTACTGGAGGCTGTAGGCGACGAGTGCCGCACGGGAGAACGTGCGGAGAATGATGATGCCCTCGTCGGTGGGGATCCGGATGTCGGCGAGGTCCTGTTCGAAGTCGGCGGCCTGGCCGAGATTGAGGGCGGTGAAGTCGCCCGCTGACGCCACTCGGTCGCCGTCGAGGACGATCTCGGCCTGGTCGAGTTCGATCAGACCGTCGTTGGTTCCAACGGCGATCGTCGGGCGGATCGGTGCGGTCGTCGGTGAGGATGAGCCCGAGCGTGCCGTCGCTGGACTGCGCTGCTCGCACGACGTAGGAGACACCGTTCTCGGTGTTGCCGATCGAGGTGGCGACGACCTGATCGATGGCCGCCGTACTTGTCGAGGATGTTGCCGGTGCCGAGGTTCGTGGTGGAGATGTAGGGCGGTGTAGAGGACCGGGATAGAGCTGGAAGGCGAGCAGGAAGATGGTGCCTGGCAGCAGGTACTTGAACGGGATGGCCCAGCGTGCGGTGGACAGGAAGATGAAGTCGATGGCGAGCGTGGCGATGACGAGAAGCGCCACACCCAACCAGACCCCTTCCGGGATCAGTTGTCCCAGGGCCCAGATGGATGTGGCGTTGATCGTGGCCAGGAAGATGACCTTGGCCAGTAACCCGAACGAGAGGCCGACCGGGAGCGGGGGGCGCTTCCGCCCCCCACTCGCGACGTCAGCTCGGTCGCTGACTCGGTCGGCATGTGATCAGCCCTCGATCAGAGCGCGGATCTGTTCTGCGGCGTCGGTGAAGGCGACGTCGCCGTCGCTCTCACCGGAGAGGATGAGTCCGTAGGCGTCGGTCCATGCCGACCACACCGAACCCATTTCGGGGATCGCCGGCATCGGCTGACCGTTGATGCCGGACAGGCCGAAGCCCTGCGATGTCGGGATCGCGGCGGCTGCGGCCTCGAAGGCTGCGGTGTGTGCCGGAGGACGACCGCCGGCCTCGAACAGCGCCGTCTGGACTTCCTGGGTCGACATGACCTCGGTGACGAACGTCTGGGCGAAGAGCGGGTTCTCGGCGTTGGCCGAGACCATGAAGCCCTGCACACCGACGAACGGCGAGGCGGTCGTTGCCGGCGAGCGGCGGGATCGGCTCGACGACGTAGTTCACGCCGGTGGCCTTGAAGCCGCGATCGGCATCGGAGACGGCCCACGGGCCGGTGATGGCGAACGGGGCCGTGCCCTGACCGAAGCTCTCGATCATGACGTCGTAGCTCAGGCTCGGCTGCAGGAGACCGGACTCGGCCCAGGCCTGGAACTGCAGGCCGGCGGCGAGACCGCCGGCTGTCGAGTCCGAGGTCGTCCGGGTTGAGGCTGCCGTCGGCGTTCTGACCGAACAGGTAGCCGCCGGCCGCGGTGTAGAGCGGGAAGTCGTGGAACGGGTCACCGGGATCGTTCTGGAGCGCCAGCGGGATCTCGGCTTCGCCCGGACTCGACGAGCCCGAGGGCGATGGTCTCGAGTTCTTCGAACGTGGCCGGAGCCTCGGGGACGAGGTCGATGTTGCGGAGCAGCGCGATGTTCTCGATGGCGTACGGAACGCCGTAGAGCTGGCCCTCGTAGCTCATGGCCTCGATCGGCGACGCTCGGAGAAGTCTGCGGCGTTCGGCAGATCGACCGGGGCCAGCAGCCCGGAGGTCACGAGCTGGCCGAGCCAGTCGTGGGCACCGATGATGACATCGGGGCCCTCACCGGCCGGGCCGGCGGTCTGGAGACGGTCACGGATGTCGCCGAAGTTGACTTCCTGGACGGCGACGGAGATGCCGTTCTCTTCGCCGAATGCCTCGGCGAGCGGCAGTGATCACCGGCGCCCGGGTGTCGTCGGCCCAGATCACGAGATCGGCATCGGCCCGAACGACGGGCGGTGGTGGTGGTCTCTTCCTCCATTGCCTCGGTGGTGGTGGTCTCTTCCTCCATTGCCTCGGTGGTTTCGGTTTCGGCTTCGGTTGTGGTCGTTTCCTCGTCGGCAGCTTCGTCGTCACTGCCGCCACAGGCGGCAGCAATCAGCGAAAACGCGGCGAGAAACGCAACAAGCAGCTTGAAGCGTTGATTCATCAGGAACTCTCCCCAATTCGTTGACTCGGTAGGCGGTTTGCCACCGAGGACCCACTCAGAAACGAGGCCGTGCATCGACGCTCGGCCCGATTCTGGCAGGTGCTTGGGAATCTATTCACGAAACGCTGAAGAAAACCAGGGACCTTCGTCGGTCTTTGGACACTCGTGACTGGATCCGAGCATCTGCCGGATCCCTCTCGCCGGTTGATCCTGCTTGCCACGCCCGGTTCGCCGCACGGGACAATCACGCTCCCGACAACGGAGGTGACCTCTGAGCACCAACCGTCACTTCGCAGCCGATCGTCTTGCCGAACCCGCAGCGTGGGCGTCGATTCGGGTGCCCGTTGACGCAGGCATCGGGGCTTCCGGCCGAGTGCTACACCGACCAGGACTTCTTCGCCATGGAACAACGGCGTGTCTTCGCCGGAGGATGGGTCGCCGTTGGTTTCTCCGATCACGTGGTCGACGTGGGACAGACGGTGACCAGAACGGTCGGTGGGCGATCGGTGATCATCACGCGAAACCGTGAGGGCGTGCTGCGGGCCTTCCTGAACGCGTGCCGCCACCGCGGGACCGAGCTCGTCGAGTCGGACTGTCTCATCGATGGTGTGATTCGTTGTCCGTACCACCGGTGGGGGTACGACCTCGACGGTACGCTGGTGGCAACGCCGAAGTTCGACGAGATGCCGCTGCATGGCTTCGATCGGGCCGACTACGGACTGCATCGGGTCCTCGTCGAGTCGATGTTCGGGATTCTGTGGGTATCGCTCGATCCGACCGTGGCCCCGCTCGCCGACTGCCTCGGTGATCTCGGTGACCGCCTCGCCGGCTATCGGCTCGATCGGTGGCGGTTCCGCGAAACCGCCGATGTCGAGATCCGGGCGAACTGGAAGCTGATCAGCGAGAACTATCAGGAGTACTACCACCTGACCTGGGTGCACCCGGACCTCGCAAAGGTGTCGCGGGTCCACGACCACTATCGGTATCAGGGTCGGGGGCAGTATTGCGGGCAGACCACCACGCCGGTCTCGAGTGACGATCGCAACGACTGGACGACGATGCCGGCACCCGAGTGGCTCAGCGAGTCCGACGCTGCCTCCGGCCGGTTCTTGGCGCTCTTCCCGAACGTGTTGTTGTCGATTCTTCCCAATCACGCCTTCATCATCATCCTCGAGCCACGGGGGCCGGATCTCACGATCGAGCGGACCGCTTTCCTGCTTCCCGACCTCGGCCTTGCCGACAGCCACGACGTTGCAGAGGAAGTAGGCGAGGAGTCGTTCGCTGCCACCAGGTCGTTCTGGTTCGACGTCAACAACGAGGACGTCGACATCGTCGAACGAGGTCAGCGTGGACTGGCCCGCGGTGGCTACACGCCTGGACGATTGTCACCCCGTTTCGAGGAACCGCTGCATCGGTTCTACAACCTCCTCGCCGATCGCTTTCTCGGCGTCCATCACGTGCCCGGACGGCGATCCCTCCGACGATCAGGATCGGTACGGATCCGGCGTCAACCCACTGCCGTATCGAGCTCTGCCACACCGGCCGACGACCGGGGATCGGGCGTGATGCGACTGGCAACGTGGAACACCCTCTGGCGGTTCGGAAGTTGGCAGGAGCGGCAACCACTGCTCGCAGCCCACCTGGCCGCGCTGGGCCCCGACGTTCTGTTGCTACAGGAAACCTGGCCGGCGCAGGCCAAGACGTTGGCAGAGGCCTGCGGACTGCGGGTGCTCGGTTTCTCGGGGGGCTTCTTCGATCAGGAATTGAGCTCGGTGCCGGTCGATGCCGAATTCGGCATCGCGATCCTCGCCCGGTCTGGCGCGATCGAGATCAACGAGCCGCTGCCCGCCCCGGGAGATCCGGCGCCGCGTCGACTGCTGTCGGCACGGGTCGATGGCCGACGATTCGCAACGAGCCACCTCACACACATGGGACAGGCCGGCCCGCAACGGGCGGCCCAGGTCGCCAGGATCGTCGAACTGTTGAACGGCGGCGGGACCGATTCGGAACCGTTCATCTTCGGCGGCGACTGCAACCTCCTGCCTCACAGCCCGGAGCATGCGGTGGCCACCGAACTCGGCCTGCGCGATCTGTGGAGTCACTTCCATCCGGAGGATCACGGACCGACGATGGTGCCGGACAACCCGGAGATCGCCGAGGTCGAGTGGATGGATCGATCGCAACGGTGATCTCGTGCCACCCGGTACCGGGGTGCGGCTCGACTATCTCTGGGCCTTCGGCGAGGTCCGATGTGTCTCGATCGAGCAGTTCGGCCGGGGCGACGGCTCGCGTTCGGAGGGATCGCGGTGGCCCAGTGATCACCTGGGGCTGATCGCGGAGCTCGACTGAGTGCGCAGGTGCCGAGGTCACCTAGCCTTCAGTCGGTGACGAGTCGGAGATCCGGGCCGCTGAGCCCGCGAGAACTAGCTGAGGCTTCGGTGCTCGCCGACCTCGCCGTCCTCGCCGTGGTGCTGGCCAGACTCACGCCGTTCGCCGGCTTGACCACCGTCATCGGAGCCATTCCCTTCGCCGTGCTCGGCCTGCGCCACCGCAGTCGAGTGTTGGTGGTGGCCTTCTTCGTCGGTGTGATTCTCACGTTTCTGATGGCGGGCTTCTCGGCGTCCACTCAGGTCCTGGTGATGGCGACCTTCGGCGGCGTGGTCGGTCGGGCCATTCGTCACGGTTGGTCGCTGGCTCGAACGGTTGCCACCGGAATTGCCGTGGGTTGGACCACGGTGGCGTCGCTCACGCTCGCGTTTCTGTACGTCTTTGCCGACCTTCGACAGCTGACCTTGGACGCGGTGGAGGTGCAGTGGGACGGTGTCTCGACCTCGCTACGCGCCATCGGGATCGATCCCATCGCCGACGGCGGTGACCCGCTCGTGGCGTGGTCGGTGGAGTACTGGTTCTTCGCCTTGCCGATCTTCCAGTTGGCGGTGTCGGTCTTCCTCATCGGGTTCGTGTTGCAGATCGGGGCACCGGCGATCAAACGAGTTGATGCAGCCTTCCAGTGGAACGAATCACGTCCGCCTGCGGCACCGCCGGCTGCCCACCGATCGGCGAGCCTCGACCGTGCCATGGATCCGATCGGTCCGGTGACAACGACCAGCGCAGTCGTCCAACGGGGAACGACGATGGTGGAACTGCCGGACATCGCCCTGGACGGGCCGGGACTGACGATTGTTCGAGGTCCCAACGGGGCGGGGAAGTCGACCTTGTTGGGAACGCTGGTCGGCCGCTTCCCTCTCACGAGTGGCGCGGTGTCGCCAGGGGATGTGGCCCAACGGTTGGGCGCCATCGGCGGTGTCGCCGTGATCGGCCAGCGACCGGAGAGCCAAGTCGTCGGCGCTCGCGTCGCCGACGACCTGGCATGGGGATTCGCCGATGCGCCGACTCGCGAGGTCATGGCGGGCGCCCTCGACCAGGTCGGGTTGGCCGGCTTCGAGGAGCGCGAAACGGCCGGTCTTTCCGGTGGAGAGCTCCAGAGGTTGGCGATCGCCGCAGCCTTGATCCGGCAGCCGACCCTGTTGCTGTCGGATGAGAGCACCTCGATGCTGGACCCTGCTGCTCGGGCCGCGGTCATGGATGTGCTGCGTTCAGTGGCGGACTCGGTCCCCGTGATGCACATCTCTCACATCGAGAGCGAGGTCGCGCTGGCCGATGTGGTGGTCGACGTCGGCGCTCCGGCTGGGCAGCAGGTCCCCTCATGAGGGTCGACCTCGACAACGTGAGCCACGTGCACAGCGCCGGGACCCCGTGGGCTCGACCCGCTCTCGCCGACATCTCGCTGCACTTCGACACGGGTGATCGAGTGCTGATCACGGGGGCCAACGGCTCCGGCAAGTCGACGCTCGCCTGGATTCTCGCCGGTCTCACCAGACCGACGGAAGGCACCGCGACCCGCGATGGCATCTCGCTCGTCGACGAGGCCGACGACATCGGGCTCTTGCTCCAGCACACCAGACTCCAGCTCCTGCGACCGACCGTTGCCGCCGAGCTGGGTGCGTTCGGTTGTTCGCCGGAGCGCATCCGGTGGGCGGTCGAGCAGATCGGACTCGACTTCGGGATGCTCGAGCGGTCGATCGACTCGTTGTCGGTGGGTCAGCAACGGCGAGTCGGTTTGGCCGTGCTGTTGGCGCGGGGCCTGCCGCTGATGGTGCTCGACGAGCCGATGGCGGGCCTCGATCCCGCAGCGCGGCGTCAGTTGCTCGAGGGGATCGACCGGCTCCCACTGCAAACCACGATCATCACCGTCACCCATGACCTCGCTGATTCACTCCCGCTCGGTCGTCGCGTGATTCACATCGACGAGGGACGGATCGTTCGCGATGAGCTGGTCGACGACGCTGTGGTTCTGGAGCCGGCCTCGTGATCAGCCAGTTCAACCTGTTCCGCTACGTCGATGGCTCGACATTGGTCCATCGGGCCGATGCCAGACCGAAGGTGTTGGGACTCACGATCCTGGTCTTCGTGTTTTCGTTCTCGCCGGGATGGTGGGGTATCGGCATCGTGTGGGCCTTGGGTGTACTGCTGTTCGTGCTCGCCAGGTTGCCGTTGAGCGTGCTGCCCCGTCCACCCCGACTGTTGTTCTACGCCATGGGAATTGCGATGTTCTTCGGTGTCGTGTCCGGCGGGGATCCCGTGGTGGGAGTCGGGGGGCTCACGGTCGGACTCGGTGGTGCGATCCTCCAGATCCGCTTCTTCCTGGTCACGCTTGGTCTGTTGTTCCTGGCACTGCTGATCGGCTGGACCACAGCGTCGGCGGACCTCCCGCGGGCTGCCGCCTGGATGCTGCGGCCGTTGCGCCTGCTCCGACTCCCGATCGACGAGCTGGTGGCAGCGCTCACGCTGGCGGTTCGGGCTCTTCCGCTGGTGGCTGACGAATTCACGACGGTCACGACGCTGTGGCGAACCAGGCCGCGGCGTCCCGGTCTCGAGGGGCTCAACGGGAAGATGGTCGAGGGGGTCGACGTGTTCGCGACGATCACCACGGCATCGGTGCGACGAGCGACAGAACTGGGTGAGGCGCTCGAGTATCGAGGCCCGATGATCGTGGCTCACCGCCATCCGAAATGGTCCCTCGCCGATGTGGTTCTCTTCGCACTGCTCGCTGCCGCTGCTGCTGCCGTGTGGTTCAGCCCGGTCTGAGGGTGGCCCGTCCAGGACGCCGCGAACCGGCCAGGTTCGACAGCTGGTCGTCCGGACGATGATGATGCAGCCATGAGCGTGGAAGCGAACGGCGACGTCCACACCGGTCCGTTGACGGGGATCCGAGTCGTTGATCTGTCGTCGGTCCTGATGGGTCCGTACGCAACGCAGCAGCTCGGCGATCTGGGAGCCGAGGTCATTGCGATCGAAACCTCGGTCGGCGACACGAACCGGGTGATGACGGCGGGGCCGGTTCCGGGTTTGTCCGGCACAGCGCTGAACGTGATGCGCAACAAGCGAGCGATTGCGCTCGACCTCAAACACGTAGCCGGCCGAGCGGTGTTCCTTCGTTTGGTGGCGACGGCCGACGTCGTGATCACCAACCTTCGACCGGGACCGCTCCGACGGCTCGGTCTCACCGCTCGGGACCTGAGGGCGGTACGTCCCGATCTGGTCTTCTGCCAGGCCGCCGGATACCCGAGCGATTCGCCCGAGGCCGAGAACCCCGCCTACGACGACATCATCCAGGCGGCAGCCGGTATCGGTCATCTGTACGAGATGCAGGGCCATGAGCAATCGTTGCTCCCGACTCTCGTCGCCGACAAGGTCTGCGGTCTTGCGATCACACAAGCGGTACTCGCTGCCCTGTTCCATCGCGAACGCACGGGTGAGGGACAGGACATCGAGGCGCCGATGATCGACGTGATGAGGGCCTTCGTGTTGGTCGAACACGCTGGTGCCGCAATCAGCGAACCGCCCAGCGGCCCGCCGGGCCACCTGCGGATTCTCACGCCGGAACGGCGACCCCAGCGGACCACGGACGGCTGGGTCAACGTCCTGCCCTACACCGCGGAGCACTATCGGACGCTGTTCAACGAAGGAGGACGCCAGGACCTCGTCGACGACGAGCGCCTCGACACCCGTGAATCACGGTTCGCCAACGCCGATGCGCTGTACCGGGAGGTGGCGGAGATCCTCACAACGAGGACGAGCGACGAGTGGCTCGCCTTCTGTCGATCCAGCGGAATCCCGGCGACGGCGTCGGCCCGTATCGATGATCTGGTGGCTGAGCTGCCCATCGCCGAACATCCCGTGGCCGGTCGCTATCGGCAGATCCCACCGCCGGTGCGTTTCTCGGCTACGCCGGCCGCCGTGACCCGTCACGCACCGCGTCGGGGCGAGGACAGCCGAGCGCTGCTGATCGAGCTGGGCTACGACGACGCTGCCATCGACGCGCTGGAGATCGACGGCGTGTGGTTCGGCGTGCCGGTCGAGACCGGCGGGCCCTGATGAAGTTGTCAAGGTGCAGGCGGCCCGTCAGAGCCACGGCTGGGTGACGGGCGAGGAGGCATCTGCCTCGAGACCGGGCGGCGCGAATCAGGCCGCCAGATCGTGGTCGATTCGGTTGATGGGGACCGGGGGAGCGATGACCCGGTCCAGTGTCCCGTCAGGGCGGGACAACCGAAGCGTGCGATCGGCATCCATCTCGAGCGTCCAACCGGCGTCGTGGACGAGGTGGTGCCAGCGGCGGCTGATGGGGACGAGTTCGTCGAGCACGGTGCGGCCGGACTCGCGGTGGAAGATGACGTGATGGATCTCGATCGATTCCCAGCCGGCGCCGCTGATCGGACACGTTTCATAGAGGGCCCGCAACGCGATCCGTTGGGCCTCAGAGGGCGATCTGGTTGCTCGAGAAACGTTGACCTGCGAGTCTGGGGCGGTGTCGACCGCCCGCATCGAACTCTCGCAGCACAATCGGCCGAGGGTTGCGGTGCCGATCGGGAGACCCTCGAACGTCTCGGCGATCGACTGATCGTGAGCGCCGGTGAGGAGCGTGTCCCGGTCAGACAGGACATGGATGCGAACCGATGCCCGCGGAACTGACGTGCGATCGATGCTGTCACCCCGCAAGACCAGGTCGTGCAACGCTTGTGCCGCGATCTGGGCTGCATCCATTCCTCGGCAGAGCTCGGGGTGGTCGGCGAGGTACTTGGATTCGCGAGCGACGGCGGCCTTGACCGATGCGCCACGAATCGGGTCGAACTGACCCTGGAGTCGATAACTCGCTCGCTCTCGGTTCGGCGCAATGCGAGCGAACGAATCGTCGATGGCTTGTTCGGCGGCCGTGGTGCCTCCGTCGGCTCGGATCTTGTCCCGCAGGCGCGAGACACGTTTGCGGAAGCTCTCCTCGCCCAGACGGCCTCCGGCCTCGGCCAGCGTGTCGTCGTGTTCGGTGAGGGCTGCGATTTCGTCCGGGGACATCGACCGCGTCACACGCGCCAGCACGTCGACGTTCGATGTGTAGGCGGCGCCACGGCGCCATGCGGAGGCGACGGACGGAAACGCCTCGGTCACGCGGGTGCGTTCGATCTCGGCTTGGACCTGGGTTCGGGGGACGGTGCCATCGGCGGCCAGCAGCGTGTCAACAGGGACGGCCGACTCCTTGACGGCGCAGCGGGTGATCTCGGCGATCACGCCATCGAGCAGCCGCTGGATGTGACGTGCTGCTCCCAACATCGCCACCGCATCGACATTCGCCGGATCGACGATTGCCGCTGAGCAGGGGAGCGATGGGCTCGAGCAGGGAGCGGATGTTGCACAGGGTCGCCATCGGATCGTACTTCGCGGGTTCGGAGAGCTCGGTGTTGTTGACCATGAAACCAGTATGACGACACCCTGTGACAGTCATAAGCAGAACAATCGTTCGGGCTCGAATCCCGCCCCGGGCACGCTCGCCTCCCAGGTACGGTCGTCTCGGCTTCGCTGACGGCGGCGCGGTGTTTGGCATCTCGTCGGCGGCGCTCTCAGGGATGCGTCAGGGGCAGGCTGGACGAAGCGGCTCGTTGCCGGGCACGAAGCGGTCCCATTCGTCCTGGGTGAGGTCGCGGCTGATGATCTCGCAGGCACGTTCGACCCACCGTTGGGGGTTGAGAGGGATCTGCAGATACTTGCCAGACGATGCCACCCACATCGTCTCGGTGGCCTCGTCGTACCATGACGGCGATCCCCGGCCTGCCCCGGAACCGTTCCAGACCAGCCCGGCGTATTCCTCCCGTTCGACGTCCCAGAGCCGCACCGTGCCGTCACGGAACGTGAACACCAGCAGCTCTCCGCCTCGCCCGAAGCCGAGGGTGCTGATACTGCCGATCGCAGGCCCCTGGTCCACGGCGCCAGTCCTTGGATCGACGATCACGAGCTCAGGGCCCGCGACGAGCGCGACCTTGCCGCTCGCCGGATCCACGGTGATGTGGCCCACGCCCAACACCCCGGTCTCGATCTCACCGGTCAACGCGCCGGTCGAGTCGTACGTGTTCAACGTGCCGTCCGCCTCGATGACATGGAGCCCTCCATCGACGCTGGGATGGACCTCTCTTCGCATCAGACGCCGGGACCCTGAACACGACGCGCGTCGCTCCCCGCTCGACATTCACCAGGTCGACCACGCGGGATCCATCGGGCTGATCGCTCAGAACAGCGATCAGATCTTCGTAGCGCGTCCGGGCGAGGTGTTCGCCGCCGAGGTCGAGTTGTTCGACCATCTCCTCGCCCTCCCAGCGGGCCATGATGTTGGCGTCAGAGAACGCCCAGATCCCGTCGACCTCCGGGTAGATCTTGACGGCCGGGAACTTGCTCGCCGGTGGGAGTCTTCAGCTCATATGTCGTCCGGGCACCGGTGGTGAGATCGACCACGACCGGCACCCTTCCCTGGAGCGTCATGGCTCCGGCCAGTCCCGCGTTGAACGCGGTATGGGCGAACGGATCCACCTCCCATGTCTGCTCGATGAGCGTGTTGGACCCCAGGTCGAACGTCTCGAGTCGATCACCAGCGGTGGCGATGAGCAGCGCTCCGTCGGGGCGCAGCCGGGCCGCAAGGACGCCTCGCAGTTCGACCGAGTTGCCGGTCGGGTCCGGCCAATCGGTCCACATATTCGATCTGGCCTCCCGAAACCGCAATGATGACACCATCGGCACGTATTCCGAGATCGAGGAATCCCGACGTCGTCGTGGTGGCGACCTGTGAGACGACCTCACGAGTCGCGATGTCGATCGTCATGATCGTGCCATCGAACATCCCGGCGACCAGTTCCCCGTTGGCCTCGTCGAAGACGAGCCTTTCGGCCGGAACCGCGCTGTTGACGTGGAAGATCTCTTCGCCGGTTTCACCGTCGATCACGAACGTCCTGCCAATGCCGTCAGGATCGCCGTCGATCGCGAAGCCAATCGCGACGAGGGAACCATCGGCGGTGGCGTCCACAGAATCCGCGAAGTAGCCACCACTACCGGCACCCACCAGCGGTCCGACCTGCTCACCCGTCGTGTCGTCCCGCAGCGTCATGACGTGCTCATCGTCGCCGGGAATGAGATACACGAGCCGGTTGATCGGCCGGATCGGCCCGAAGACCAGGTATGAGGGCTCATCGGAGCCCGCCTCGACCAACGGGCCGTCGATGGGCCCGAACCAGTGCCCCAGACCGTCCTCGGAGCCAACGACGACACGGTCCGCAACCTCGTCCTTGGTCCACCACCCGCACCGCGTCGGCGACGGGCCGTGGTCGGTCACGGTGCCGGTGGAGAGGTCGCGGCTGATCAGTTGCCCGTCGGCAACAATCGTCTCGGTGAGGCCGTTCTCCGAGATCGTGCCGTAGCGGTCCCCTCGCGTGCCGATGGATCCGCGATTGGGGCAGGAATTCGACCGCTCTGGGAGGGGCTCCAAACTCGCAACGCGGATCGTATTCGTGCTCGAGCCCAGGGCGTTCAAGACGGCCTGCTCGGTCTCGGGCCCCGGCGTCGCGCCGGTGGGCCTCCAGGGCCAGCAACAGGGAGAGCTCGGGTCCTCCCTGCTCTGGGCCGCCGACCGGCTGATCAACGTGGCCAGCTCGGCCGACTCGGCCGCCGACTCGGCGTTGTCGCGTTGGCGGAGCGCCACCGCACCTGCGCCCAATGCGACCACGAGGGCCAAACCGACCACTGCCACCAGGCGCCGGAGTCGGCGAACCCGGCGCTGCTCGGCTTCTCGCTCGGCGTCGGCCGCGGAGCGGCTCTCGGCGATCAACTGGCGTTCGTCGTCGGTCGTCTGGACCGGAGCGGTGTCGGCCCAGGTCTCGAACTGGGCGAGGCGCGCCCCCCGTAGGAGGTAGCCGGGGTCGCGGTCACTCGCATCCCACTCGACGACGGCTTCACGAAGGCGCCGCTCGAGCAGCAGATCCTCGCGCTTGTCATCGACCCACGACCGCAGCCGGGGCCATTCGCGGATCAGCGCCTCGTGGGCGACCTCGACCGTCGGACCGCGGGTCGTCGGGTCGTGGTCGAACGACAGCAGCCGGAACGAGCCGAACTGCTGCAGCACCACGTCGACCGCGTTCCGGTCGAGCCCGAGCGCGTTCAGTTCCGTTCGCCTCATGCGGCGGCGGGTGTCGTCGGCGTTCTCGTCGACGGTCACCAGCCGAAGGAAGATCCGCTCGGCGACATCGCGGGCCGACGGCTGAAGACCCTGGAAGATCTCCTCCGCCCGCTGGCCCAACGCCCCCACGACGCCGCCCGACTCCCGGTACCCGGCGGACGTCAGCGTTCGGCCGTCGCTGCGCTCGGCGAGCTCCGTGAGCGCGTACTGCATCAGCGGCAGCCCACCGGGCTGTTCCATGACATCCCGAACCACCTCAGTGACGAGGCCGGGTTCGAGGTCGAGGCCGGCCCGCCGGGCCGGTTGGCTGACCATCAAGGCCAGGCTGTCCCGGTCGGGCATGGCCACGGTGACCAGGCCGCTGTGGACCAGCTCCGCGAACTCGGGGTGATCGAGCGGACGGTCGAAGAAGTCGGCCCGCAGCGTCACGACCGTTCGCACCCGGCTGCGGGCGTCCGACCCGAGGGTCACGAGGTTGTCGAGAAACAGGCGCCTGGTGTCTTCGTCAGGTGTCAGCGAGAACAGCTCCTCGAACTGATCGATCACGAGCAGCAAACCGGTTCCGTCGTCAGGGAGCACGCGCTTGATCACCCGCAACATGCCGCGATCGTCAGCAGTCAGGTCGGCCATCAACCCGTCGGGACGGTCCACCGCAACCTTCAACAGCGCCGCTTCCAGCTCCTCGAAGGGAAAGGTTCCGGGAAACATCTCGGCGACGAGCCAGTCGCCGTCGAGAGCCCCTCCCCTGACCGCGGGAATCAGGCCCGCCTTCACCACGCTCGACTTGCCGGATCCCGAGGGTCCGACGACCGTCGTCAATGGCAGGTCGGCCACCGTCTCGATCAGCCTGCTCACGAGGACCTCACGACCGAAGAAGTCGGTGGCGTCTGTCTCCTGGAACGCCCGCAGCCCCTTGTAGGGGTTGGTCGCGACGCGGCCATCGGAAACGAGATCCGAGGCCACACCGACGGCGTCGGACCCCATGACTTGGCGCACCGACCGCAGGAAGTCTTCGACCCGATCGTGATCGTTCGCTCGATCGAGCACAGCTGCGAGATCGGCTGGCAGGTCGCCCGGGGCGACCGTCATGGCCAGCAGGGCGGCCAGGTCACCCACGTCGAGCCCGGTTGGCATCGTCTGCGACGCCCGTCGACTCGGCCGGCGGACTCAAAGGGATGGCGGGGCGGCCGGTGATTCCGGCGTCGGCGAGATAGGCGTTGCTGTCGCTGTCGAGGAAGACGCAGTCGGGGCCGAGACTTCCATGGTTCAGCCCGTGACGATGCAGCGCCGTCAGCGCCGACCCGATCTGGTCGAGCATTCGGAGCGCGGCCGACATCTTCCAGTGGCCGCGGCGAAGTGAGTCCCCGAGCGTTCCACCCCGCAGCAGCGGCATGACGACGTACGCCCCGTCCGGGTCCCGCCAGAAGTCGTAGATCGAGATCAGATGGGGATGTTCGAGTTGGGCGACGAGTTGGGTTTCGAGCGCGAAGCGCTTCACGAACGTCGGCTCGTTGGCCACGCCGGGGCCGAAGATCCTGAGCATGACTTCACGCCCGGTGGCGGGCTGATAGGCCCTCCACAGGCTCGCGTCGTCGGTCTCGTCGAGTAGCTCGCGGAGCTCATAACCACGGATCGATCGAGTGTCGGTCCGAAACTCCGCAGCGGGCGTCGTCGGTGAGTTGGCGGGACCCGTCGGTAGGTCGAGCGACGGGTCCTGGGTCAGGATCGCCTGCTCGAGCGCTCGGACCTGCGGCGATGGGTCGATCCCCAGCTCCTCGCCCAGCACCAGCCGGGTGCGCTGGAAGGCGCGCAGGGCCTCGGCCTGACGACCCGACCGGTAAAGGGCCAGCATCTGCAGCGCGGTGAACTCCTCTCTGTAAGGGTGATCGGTCGTCAACGTGTCGAGCTCGCTCAGCACCTCGCGGTGATGGCCGAGCGTCAGTGACGCCTCGAGACGTCGTTCGAGGGCTGCCAGCCGGAGCTCGTTCAGCCGGGCGATCTCGGGCATCAACGCAGCGGCGTCACCCAGGTCGGCGTACGGAGGGCCGTTCCACAAGGCCAACGCGGCACTGAGCCGTTCGACGACCTGCCGGGCATCCGGGTTGTTGACGGCCCCGGCGGCACTCACCGCCGCCTCGAAGTCGACTGCGTCCACGGTGGCCACACCCGTCCGCAGTACATAGCCGCCGGCGGCCGACTCGATGGGGGCTTCCTCTCCTCCGAGCACCTTGCGCAGGTTGGCGACGTAGACCTGCACGGTCTTGCGAGCCCGAGTCGGCGGGTCCTCATCGCCCCAGAGCGCGTTGATCAGCCGGTCGGTGGTCACGGGGGCGTCGGCTCTGGAGACCAGTATCGCCAAGACCAGCCGTTGCTGGGGTCCACCAAGGGTGAGCCGGTCCCCGTCGACGGTGATCTCGAGAGGCCCCAGAACCGTGATCCTCACGGGCCCGACACTAACCGGGCGTGATCTCCCTGTCGTTGGCTCCGTATTCAACTTGATCGATCGCATGGGTGCAGCTTCGGACAGGGCGGTTAACAGATGGCTGGAGCGCTCAGGCGGCGCACGTCGGCAGGCCGGGCCCCAAAGGCTGGGCCCCGGTGGCGGTGACGAAGGCGGTGAGGAGTTCGGCGCATTCGAGGCCCACCTTGAGTTGGCGGGCGGGCTGGTCGAGAAGGGCGAAGACGAAGGTCTCGGCGAAGCGCTCGACGCCCCGGTCCGCCCACACGTCGTCGTGATCATTCCACGCATCGGCACCGAGAATCCGACCCAACTGGTCATGGTCCTCGTCGGCCATGTTGGCGACGTCCCACGCATGCCCGAACTCGTGGAGCAGTGTGCGGCGCCGTGCCAGTTGAGCTGCGAACGTGTCGCTCTCTCGAGTGCAGATGGTCACGACTCGCTCGCCGTTCGGTTCGTGGTGGTACCGACCCTCGTTGTTGCCGCACAGGTCACGGCTCGGGTCGAAGCGAACCGTGAGTTCGGGCAACTCCAGCCCCGCTTGGGCGAATCGATCCTTCGCCCAAGCGACCAGGGCTTCCTCACCATCCGTCAGAGGTTCGACGTCCGAGCCGATCCGGACAGCCGCTGTTGACAGTCGCACTCGGGCTTCGATGTTCTGCGAGCTGCTCGGACGACTACCAGATGGCGAGGAATCGGGGGAAGAGGGATCGGAGCCGGCAACGACCGTGCTGGTCGCGGTGAGGACGAGGACGAGGGTGATGGTTCGGAAGATGTGGGCCATGCCCCCACCGTCCGAAACCGCCGCTGGAGCACGGCAACCAGGTGGCTAACAGCTGGCTAATGACCCCGATCTCGATGTGCGCCCGGCGCTAGGGCTCCTTGCTGGTCCGCAAGGGTTTCTGAACTCGTCGGTGTCATCTCGCTGGCGCTTGTCACCGCGCTCGGCAGAGGCGTGAGCTCGAGCAGGGAGCGGATGTTGCACCGGGTCGCCATCGGATCGTACTTCGCGGGTTCGGAGAGCTCGGTGTTGTTGACCATGAAACCAGTATGACGACACCTCATGACAGTCATCAGCAGAACAATTGTTCGAGCATTTCATTGTTCTCGTCGGCCGGGGCATCGTGCGGTGGGTTGCCACTAACGTGACCTTCGGAGTTCGAGCCCGGGTGGCGGAATCGGCAGACGCAGAGGGCTTAAACCCCTCGGATCCGAAAGGATCGTGCGGGTTCAAATCCCGCCCCGGGCACTCTCTCACCAGGGAAAACGTCGAATTTCGATCACTCCGTCGCTCGACCAGGTTGGGCGAAAACACCAAAACGCGCACAAAACGCGCACGGATGAAATCCTGTCGACTAGCTTCGTTCCATGGCGAGGGGCTCGGTCAGCAAGCGCAACAACGGCTACGTGTACCGAATCGACCTCGGCGTCGACCCGACAACTGGGAAGCGCCGGCAGGTCTCGCGGCAGGGCTTCAAGAACAAGAAGGCAGTCGAGCGAGCCCTCGCCGAACACCTGGAGCAGCTGCGATCGGGAACCCACGTCGACCAGTCGAAGATGACTACGGCCGAGTACCTCGAGCAGTGGCTCGACAATCAGAAGCTGCGGCTCAAGCCGACCACGTGGGCGAGTTACAAGACCGCAGCCGACCGCGTCATCGCCCGACTCGGCGCACGGGCGATTCAAGATCTCACGCCTATCGAGATCGAGAGCTTCTATTCCGGCCTCGCCGTCAAGGGCACCCGATGCGATCGCCCGTTGAAAGCGAAGACCATCCGGAACACGCACACGATTCTTCGCAAAGCGCTCAGCGATGCCGAGCGCCTCGGCATCGTCAATCGAAACGCCGCAGCTGCCGCTCGGCCACCGATCGCCGAACGGATTGAGCAGACCACGTGGTCTTCGGATGAGTTGCCCGGCAGGATGCAGGTCGCCACTCGGGTAACGGGGTCGAACGGGCATGGGGGCGTCTGTGCGGCGATGTCTGCGCTGATGTAGGTCACACCTTCGGGCAGGGTGAACTCCACGGTGACGCCTTCGGCGTCGTCGGGTCCGGCGTTGAACAGCGTCCACGACACGACGGCTGACGATGATCCGGCCGGTGGCGGAGCGGGAACCGTCGGCGCGAGCCCCAGATTGGCGGACGGGCCGACGGGAACAGTTGGCAGCGGGCCGCCCTGCAGCGTGACCGATGCCGATGCAGCGTTGTTGGATTCCTACGGATCGGGTGTGGTGGAGGCCAGCTGCGCTTGCACGGTGAGCACCGTTCCTTCAGGGTTCCCCGTGTTGGCGAACGTCACCGTGGCGCTGGTGGACACACCGTTTTCGAGCGCCCCGATCGCACATGAGAGCTGCCGGCTCGCTGCGTCGAGGGTGCAGTCCGGAAGTCCGGCTTGAACGAAGGCAGAAGTCAACGATGTCCCGGTGGGGAGGGTGACCACGAGCACGACATCGGTTGCTGTGGCCGGTCCATTGTTCGTTACCTCCCAGAACGTCGTGACCACCGATGGATTGGCCGTCGAAACCGTCACCTGACCTTCGACAACACCGAGGTCGGCCGAATCGGCCTGGGCGTGGGCTGCAGTGCCGCCGACCGTCAGCATGAGCATTGCCGCCGACGTCACGACCCACCGGAATGCTCGGCTGGCTGCGAGGCGGGTGCTACTTCTAGAAGTCATGGCCGCCTCTCCGGGATGGCATCGATCGCGCTGGCATCACAACCGCATTGTCGCGCCACCGGCCATTCGTGGACAAAGCCATCGGTACCGTCCGCACCAGGCCCGGGACGAGGGCAGCCTCACCTACGTTGACGTTCGCATTGAAGGGGGCGATGACAGGACCGTCACGGTTGTCTTCCAGGACGCCCCCCAAGAAGGCCCGAAGGTGGTGAGGACGGAGCCAGTGGACCCGTGCCTGGTCGGTCAATAGGCGAAGGCGGGGACCGCCGAACACCGGGTCCATTCCGCGTGATGGAGTTCCTGAATCGGCACTTCCGGAGTACGCCTGATAGTCCGACTGAGCGGCTGCCATGGCTGGGCCGCGACCCTTGCCTTGATGGGTGATAGCCCATGCCGGATGAGCCTTTACAGCGGGTTACTGGCGGGTGAGTTCCCACACTCGCGTGCCACCACCGGGGGAGAACTCGGTGGGGGTGTCCGCGACACCTGGCTCGTTGCTTGCGAGAGTCAGCGTGGTGCCGTCGAATTCGTAGATCACGCGTGCCGTCTCGCCGACATAGTCCGGGAACATCGACTCGGTGACCGCGAACTCCATCCGCTTCGGGTTCTCGTCGGGAAACGCGACATAGGTTCCTTGGTAGACCTCTGCACCTGACGACACTGCGGTGACATCTCCTTCGTCGAAGACGAACGTCCATGGTCCGGTGGCGCGGCCCACTTCGGTTCCGGTCCAGACTCCGACCAGCGATTGCTCGTCCAGCGGCTCGGCTTCATCTTCGGCGGTGCGGAGGGTGAGTGGCGCACAGTATTCGTCGTCGACGCCGTTTACCCGGACGTAGACGCACGCGGTATCCGGTGGCCCGAGGTCGTCGAATGCCTGCTGCATCCCGGTGTCGCCATCGCACCCCTCGGTGGTCTGGAAGATGTCACCGATCTGAACGAATCCGTCGCCGACCGATCGAATGCCGATGCCGCACAACTCGACGTCGGTCTCCTCCCAGACCAGACGTCCACCGAGGTCCTCGATGTCAGCCTCTTCGAGAGGGCTGAACGTCTTGATCATGAAGACCGTGTGGATGCCCACGCCCACGTCGTCGAGGGCGATCACTCCACTCCTCGCCGCCATGGGGCCCCGATCGTCGGCGGCGGACTCGTTCGATCCTTCGTCGCACTCGTCTCCGGTACAGATCAGCCTGGCTCGTCGGATCCTTCGCTGGCGCACGAGAAGATGGCGTCACCGCCCTTGTCGCCTGCAGTCCACCACAAGCCGTCGATCTCGACCGCCTCGAGCACCGCCGGGAACTGCACAACCTCCAGGTCATCGCTCGGGACAGCGCCCTCGCCCTGCTCGGAAAGGACGATCACCGCTTCGACGAAGGTCGAACCGTCCTCGACATAGGTGTTGCTGTACTCGAATCCAATCGTCGACCTCCGAGCTGAGCTGCTCCGACACGCACGCAGTGAACCCCGCAAGGGTGAACCCCTCTCGAATTTCTGGTGAGACGAGCGCGAACATCGCTCCAGGATCGTTGGCATCGGCGGCTTCGAAGTACGCCTCGACGACCGCCTCGGGGGATGCCTGCTGCGCTGGCACCGAATCGCCATCGTCATCGATCGAATGCGTCTCGCCCCCATCAGTGGTCGCTGCGGGCTGGTCCTCGCCGACATCGCCGTCATCGTCACCGCCACACCCCGAGCACAGCAACACGACTGCCATCAGCACAGCCAGGATCCTCGAGTAATCCATGGTCAAGAGTCGACCACACTCAACCAGAGCCGATCAGAGCCAAACGTCCCAGGTAGGGGTCTCACCGAACGCCGGCTCCCGATCGGGTGCGAGGGTTTGCGTCTGGTGTCGATATGGCGTTCAGTCGTCAAGATATGAAGGGGTAGGAGCGGTCTCCACCGACGAAGGGGTCTTCGTTGACCTGCTAGTGGCGAAACCATCGGGCGAGAAGCGATCGTCAGGTACGCAGAGATACACGTCGGGTTGATCCCCGAGTCTCGACGCGCCGGACCCATCACCTGTCGCGTCCCGAACGCGACCCGCACATGTCGGCATCCATGCGAGCAGCCGGGCGAGGCAGTACACCCAGCGCATATCGCTCGACTGAAGGCTCGTGACGTCGATCGAGGCTGGTCGACCGGAGAGGCCGTCACGATTCCGTGATCAGCAGACGTCGTCGGTGGTCGGATCGGTGAAACGCGCGCACGAAACGCGCACGGGACCCGCCATTCTTGCCCGGTATGGGGCGACATTCGATGGCATCGAGGATCACCGAAGCCCAGCAAACAAGGGACTTCCTGGCATTCGGTGACATCCGCTGATACCCCAGGTGCGAACTCGAACCCCTCGGACCCCTCGGGATCGTGCGGGTTCAAATCCCGCCCCGGGCGCCCGCTGGCCAGTCGGGCACCTCTGATGCTCGGCGTGGCGCTCGACTACCGGCATGTCGGGTCGGGTTGTCGCTGAGAGTGTGGGAATGCTAATCGTCGTCGTCGTCGCAGTTGTAGGTGACGTCGACCCCAGCGTCATCGGCCAGGCCTTGGGCTTCGACACATATCTCGTTGAAACGTTCGAGCGCCCCTCCTACCGGGTTGAAGGAATAGACAAACTCGTCTTGGGTGGTGACGACATCCAAGGTAGTCACCCAGTCGCTCAGCGAGTCGATGGCCTCCCGGCCCGTGTTGACGGCCCGGTCCTGGAACTCAACCAGATCGTCAGGGGCGTTTAGCTGCTCGATGCCGTTGACGAATTCCTCGAGCACCACCACGTCGCCTTCGGCCCAGGTCAACCACGCCTCGACCGCCTCCTCCAACGATGCCGCCGGTACCTCAACCCCAAGAGGAATGCTCTCCATTGCCTCATCGAGTTCGGCCTCGAGCGCTTCGCTCGCTGCCGTGTAGTCGTCGTCCAGCACACCGAGCTCGAGGAAGAACTCGTCGGTCGCGAGCTGATCGCCGTCGTCGCCTCCGCATCCCGCGACGACCAAACCAAGCACGGCCAGAAGAGCGAAGAGCAGAACCCGTATCGGTGTCACGACGACACCGCCAACCTTGCTGCGACCAACCATCACAGGACCTCCTCTCGCTCGTTCTTCTTCGTCTACGAAAAGCATCGATCCGTCCCGCTCCAGCGTGGAGGGCAGAAGGTCACCACCCCGTACCCAATCCCAATCGAAAGCTGTGACCCGATTGACGGACTCTGACAGTCTCGGTCTACTGGAGGTTCGACACGGTCGCCCGCTACTCGTCGCCGCATTTGTAGGTGACCTCGACGCCAGCGTCATCGGCCAGGCCTTGGGCTTCGACACAGATCGCGCCGAAACGTTCGAGAGCCTCTTCTACCGGGTCATAGGCAGCCATGAACCCTGCTTGGGTGGTGACGTCATCCAAGTCAGTCACCAGGTCGTTCACCGAGTCGATGAACTCCCGGCCAGCGGTGACGGCCCGGTCCTGGAACCCAACCAGATCGTCAGGGGCGTTCAACTGCTCGATGCCGTTGACGAAGTCCTCGAAAAGCACCACGGCGTCCCCCATGAAGGTCGCGGACGCCGCGATCATTTCCTCCTCCGATGCCGCGGCCTCCACAGCCTCATCGAACTCGGCCTCGACTTCATCGATCACTGCCGCGTATTCCTTGTCCAGCACACCGAGCTCGAGGAAGAACTCGTCGGTCGTGAGCTGATCGCCGTCGTCGCCTCCGCATCCCGCCACGATCAGGCCGAGCACAGCGAGAACGCCGAAGAGCAGACCTCGTATTGGTGTCACGACGACACCACCAACCTTGCTGCGACCAACCATCACAGGGCCTCCTCTCGCTCATTCTTCTTCGTCTACGAACAGCGTCGCTCCGTCCCGATCCAGCGGGGAGGGCAGAAGGTCACCACCCCCACGCATCGCGGACCCTGATCCCGGTTTCACGAGCGGCCCGAGGAGCCATCCCTGCCCCACTCCACGGGGCGTTCTCTGCACGTCGAGCACCTGGCCTGACTCCGGGGCCGTGGACGTGGACCGGCACCGACGAAAGTCCTGCGTCCGACGCCCCAGAAGCGAAACGCTCCTGACCAGGGCTTGTGCGAAACGTGTCGGAGGGGGGACTTGAACTCACCTCGCCCAACACGCATCCAGCGTCGTACTGCGGTAACCAGCGTCCCTGAGCGGCATCGGGAGACCGCCGAATCCGCTCCCTACCGCTCGATGCCGCTCCAGGACGCTGGATGCCATTGGCAAACCATTAGCAACGCGACACCCCCTGCCCAGTCGGCTCAGTCCCAGCCCTTGTCACCTCCAGCGAGGTTGTGCGCCGCCAGGGACAACGCCGGCAGAGATGTCGCACAAGTGCCGATCACGCGCAGTTGGTACGTGCTCCAATGCTCGGTGTTCTGGGCGAGCGGAGCGGGTTCGAGGTCAAATGGGAACCGCTGGACGCCGTCGTGCGCCAGACTGACGTGGTGAGGCTCTTGGCGAACCAGGTGACCGCAGGCTCGTCGGCGTACGACCGGAAGGTCCTGCCGACGTGAGACCCCGCTTCAGCACGCTCGTGTCTTGTGCGGTCCTCCCAAGTGCCTGCGCGAGCGCTGATGAGGCTTTGTCAGACCAGACGACAACTACTGCGACGACCAACTTGCGTTCCTGTACTCCAATCGACGAGGGCTCCTTCAGTGACGCGGATCGCCAGGCTGTCGAGGCAAGATGGAAAGAGCTTGAAGTCTCCGACGAGGATCGGTCCGGCTTGCAGCGAACAACTGAGCGAGATCTTCATCGGCGCTTGCACTAGCACTGCGGTGGTCGCGTGTACCGACCTCGGCATGGTCTGTGATGTTGTCGACTGGGATGGCCCAGGAGATGTGAATGCCGAGTTCAGGTTCCGGCACTCGATTCTGCAACACCGAAGCCCAATATTTACATGGGAGTAGAACGACACAATGAACTCACATAGCAAGGTGCGAAAGCCATCTGCTCTTGCGACGGTTGTCTTGCTGATCGGTACGATCTTGGCCGGCTGCGGCACGTCTCAACCTGACGAAGATACAACCGCCACCTCAGAGCCGAGCGTTTCGATCCCCGAGAATCTGTCTGCCGGAGACCCCTACGCCCCCGAGCTGGGGAATACGGGCTTCGACGTGCAACGCTATACCCTCGAACTGGCCCTGGACCCAAGCGTTGCCTTTGTTGACGGTCACGTGACCATTGACGCCACCAGCACGATGGATGGCCTAGATCAGGTCACTCTCGATTTCGTCGGTTTTGAAATCAGCGAGGTCTCTTGGGTCGGGACTCTGCTTCCCTTTTCCCGGCAGGGAGACAAACTCATTGTTGATTTGCCAGAGCCTTTGTCTACTGGTGCCCCGTTTGCGTTGCACATTGTTTATGGTGGTGAACCTGTCAGAGAAGCTTCGGATTATGTTCCGTTTGCCTCCCACCTGGGGCTGCACTATCCATCGGACGATAGTTTGTTTGTTGCATCCGAGCCTGACGGAGCCAGGTACTGGTTCCCGTCGAATGACCACCCGCGAGACAAAGCCACGTTTCGCTTCGAGCTGAGCGTGCCCGAGGGGCTGACGGGCGTGGCAAATGGCGTGTTGGTAGAGACGCGCACGGGAGTCCCCCAGGCTTTTCCCGATGGTGCTGCTGGTGATCTCTACGTCTGGGAGCACGATCATCCCGTGGCCACCGCACTCGTCACGGTGGCAGTAGGGGACTATCAACGATTGGAAAGCGTCTCTCCAGACGGTGTTCCCTTGCGTCATTATGTCTTCCCCGAACGGCAAGTCGAGTTTGAAAATGTCGAGGCAACGCTTGGCGAGATGATCGATTGGATGAGCGAGCTTTTTGGACCGTACCCCTTTGATGCCTTTGGCTACGTGACGGTGGCGGGGTTGGAAGCGTCTTTGGAGACTCAAACCATGGTCATTCTGGCCGAGGAATTGATCAATGAGGACATGATGTCACACGAGATGGCTCACATGTGGTTCGGAGATTGGGTCAATCTCGATTCGTGGGGAGCGATGTGGCGCAACGAGGGTTTTGCCACGTACATCTCGCTGATGTGGCAAACACGCGATGCTCCGGAGGAATTGGAGCAAAGAATGGAGGAGATCACGCAATCTGTCCTCGAAAGTGATAGCGGATACCCGCTGAATGACCCACCGCCCGCACAACTTTTTGGGAGAGATAGCTACGAAAAGGGGCAGCCGTTGTCCACGCCTTGCGGCAAGAGATGGGGGACGAGGCATTCTTTCGCGGCCTGCGCGCCTACTTCGAGCGGTTTGGTGGCGGCACCGCGACAGACGCGGAATTCCAAGCCGTTATGGAGGAGGCAGCGGGCGTTTCTTTCGATGTCCTTTTTGAGCAGTGGTTTGAGTAGGGGAATGACTTCGGAAGTCTCAAAGACTTCCGAAGTCCCAACCGTGTCCCATTCTATAGCGACAAGTTCCGTTCCTATGAGGTGATCATATTGCTCCTCATCCTGGCCCTGACCGCTATCTACGCATGGAAGATCACAGTCGAGAAGGCTTCACAGCCTTTGCAGGAGGGGGCGGATTTCGGGCGCTTCGGATTCCATGGTGGGGTGATGCAGTCGAGGAGGCCCCAGTTGGGCTTGCCGGCGCAGAGCAGTGACCGGATCCGGTAGTGCTGGAACCGACGGAAGCCGAACGCGACCCTTGACACGTTTCACGAGGTTGTTGATCGCTTCGGTTGGCCCGTCCGACACGTGTGCGCGATGCCACGCCACCATCTGATCTCGAAGTCGCGGACGATCTCGCCGGCCCATACCTCGGCCCGCTACTCGTCGCCGCATTTGTAGGTGACGTCGACGCCAGCGTCGTCGGCCAGGCCTTGGGCTTCGACACAGAGAGCCTCAAGACGCCCGAACACCTCCTGATAGACGCTCTCGATGAGTGCCAACGGCTCGGCTTCGGTGGTGACGTCATCCAAGTCAGTCACCAGGTCGTTCAGTGAGTCGATGGCCTCTCGGCCAGCGGTGACGGCCCGGTCCTGGAATCCAACCAGATCGTCAGGGGCGTCCAACTGCTCGTAGCCGTTGACGAAGTCCTCCATCACCACCACGCCGTCCTCGGTGAAGGTCACGAACGTTTCGACCACCTCCTCGTCCGATGCCGCGGCCTTCAAAGCCTCTTCCTGCTCGGCCTCGAGATCATAAATCGCTGCCGTGTAGTCCTGGTCCAGCGCACCGAGCTCGAGGAAGAACTCCTCGGTCGTGAGCTGATCGCCGTCGCTGTCTCCGCATCCCGCCATGATCAGGCCGAGCACAGCGAGAACGCCGAAGAGCAGACCTCGTATTGGTGTCACGACGCCACCACCAACCTTGCTGCGACCGGCCATCACAGGATCTCCTCTCGCTCATTCTTCTTCGTCTACGAGGATCATCGATCCGTCCCGATCCAGCGTGGAGGGCAGAAGGTCACCGCCCCGACGTATCGCGGACCCTGCTCCCAGCTTCACGAGCGGCCCGAGGAGCCATCGCTGCTCCACTCCACGGGCGTTCTCCGCACGTCGAGCACCTGACCTCAGGCCGGGCCGCGGACGTGGGCGACCCTGCCACCCCAGACCGGCCCCGACTCGTTGACCGGCAACGGCGGCGTCGCCGAGCGGGTCGCCCATAGAGACACCGACCGAACCCAGCGGCCGTCGCTCGCAAGCGGGACGGCCCGAACGCATGGCAGAACCTGAGCGATCGCCGGCGACAGGATGGCTCGGCAGATCGACACAAAGGGGAGGGCGCTCCTCCACCGCCCGCCCGGCAACGCTCACCGACCAACGGCGCAACCCACCGAGCTGTATGTGCCCTTCCCGGATGCTGGCGTACCGTGCTCAAACCTTCCGATACCGACGCCCACAAGAGGCATGCGAACCCGCGGGAGAACCGGCAATTTGAGCGGCCACGGTTGCGAGCGAAGGCCGAGGTGTGTGGCGCATATTGACGGTTGATCGAGTTGCTTCCGATTGCGCCGGGCGGCCGGTCGTCACCGTGATTACGTGCGTCCTTCGGCTCCCGATTATTTCGAACACTTCGCCGGAAGTGTTCGACCTACGCAGCTCGGCGGTCAGCCGAGGTGCCGTCGCGGCGGTTCCCGACCCTAGGCGTGCGCAGGGTTGTGTGGCGCAGGAACGCGAGTGGTCGGGTCCGTCAAACCGGGGCGAGGGGTTGCCTGGCGGCCCAGGCACGAGTCTCGGAGAGGACCTGACCTTCGGCTCTGGTAGCGCCGACGCGAATGTGGCACGACGAGGGTAGAGACATCCGATTTTCCGGGTGATCGCCTAGCGAAAGGTGTGGTTCCGATGACGAGCAGAACCAAGGCGCTTGGGTTCGGAATCGGGCTGGTGTTGGTAGGGCTGTTCCTCGCATGGAACGGTCTCGGGGCGTTGAGCTTCATAGGTGGCGATGATGGGTACGCGCTGACCGGTGATCCGTTGGAAATCGACGTGTCGTCCCGTGCTGTGGTCACCAATGACGTCGAGCTGCTGCGTGGCGGCTACGGGGTCTACAGCGCCCTCGCACCCATCTACCAGTTCTACCCGACGCCTGATGACGTACGGGCGCATGGTGTCGCTCAGGGTTCTGAGACGCTCTTCATGGGTATTGCTCCCGCTGATGCGGTAGCGCGGTACCTCGACGGTGTCGTTCACGATGAGATCACCGACTGGGACGCCGAAAGTGACTGGATCGAGAATGTGGTCTACTCCAGGAACGAAGGCACCATCGATCCTGCCGCTCCAGGGACCCAAGGGTTCTGGGTGGCGTCGGTGAGTGGCAGCGGTGAACAGAACCTCGACTGGACGATCCAGAGTGGGGAGTGGGCTGTGGTGATCATGAACGCGGACGGCTCCCCCGGGGTTTCGGCCGATGTCCGGCTTGGAGTTCTGTTGCCGTCTGGTCTTGTCCCGGTCGGCTGGGTCTTGGTGGTCGCTGGGCTCGGGGCGGTCATCGGCGGCGTCTGGCTGGTCTATCTCGGACAACGCCGCCGACGTAATCCACCCCCACAAAACCCGACCGAGACCGCAGACCTGACACACAAGACCGGCACCCTGGCATAGGTCGACTACCAAGCTGGCGTCGAGTACCACGCAACGACGGACCACGACCCAGTCGGCCGCTCCTTCAGTGCCGGGAACAGGCTGTGACACAAGGACCGGAGGGCCTGTGGGGGCCGGAACTCGATCGTGAGGATTGAGTACGGTCAACGCGACTCAGGCTGGAGCACCGTGTCTGGTGTTCTCTATCGTCTCATCGCCAAGCCGCACTCCGAACACCCGAACACACTCCGAAAAGGCGAATGGGACTGCTTCAGAGACGAAATCGAGGATGTGGTCAACACCAGGAACGAGGGCACCATCGATCCTGCCGCTCTTGACACGCATGAGTGCCTAGGGAACTCTCGCACTCGAGCTGAATCGATCTTGGCCAGCTCACCGGAGAGGCCGTCACGATCCTGTGATCAGAAAGCGTCGTTGTCGGTCGGATCGGCAAAGCGCGCACAAAACGCGCACGGGACTCGCCATTCTTGCCCGATATTGACCGACACTCGATGACATCAAGAATCACGCAAGCCCAGCAAACAAGGGACTTCCTGGCATTCCGCGATACTCGTCGATACCCCAGGTGCGAACTTAACTCCCTCGGATCGGAAACGATCGTGCGGGTTCAAATCCCGCCCCGGGCACGCTCTCACCAGGGAAAACGCTGGTTGCGAACGATTGCTGGACACGACCGTTCCGGGGGTCATACTGACCAGGACGAACAGAGGGACGCCATGGCTGACTACTACGACCTGGGAACGCACCACCGCGTCGTCTCGACCAACTCGCCGGAGGCCCAGCTGTGGTTCGACCGGGGCTTGATCTGGACCTACGGGTTCAATCACGAGGAGGCCGTGCGATGTTTCAGGCGAGCCGTCGAGTTCGACGAGGGCTGCGCCATGGCGCATTGGGGTATCGCATACGCAGCGGGGCCCAACTACAACAAGCCGTGGGAAGCGTTCGACGACGACGACCTCTCGGAGTCGGTGTCGACGTCCTACAGCGCGACCCAGCGCGCACGTGACACATCCTCGGCTGGGACCATGGCGGAGCAGGCACTCATCGCCGCTCTGCCTGCGCGGTACCCATCGCCGCAGCCCGACGATGACTGCACGATCTGGAACGATGCCTACGCCGACGCGATGCGATCGGTCTACTGCGACCACCGTGACGACTTGGACATCGCTGCCTTCTTCGCCGAAGCCCTGATGAACCGCACGCCATGGGCCCTTTGGGACCTCGCGACCGGCGAGCCCGCGAGCGGGGCCGATACCGCCGAAGCTCGCTATGTGATCGAGCGGGCCCTCGCTACCCCGGCCGGCCGATCCCACCCTGGCATTCTCCACATGTACCTCCACCTCATGGAGATGTCGCCCCACCCAGAGCTGGCACTTCGGCCCGCCGACTGGCTTCGCGGGCTCGTCCCGGACGCAGGACACCTGCAGCACATGCCGAGCCACATTGATGTGTTGTGCGGTCACTATCAGAACGTCGTGGACTCAAACACGGCCGCGATCAACGCCGACAGCATCTACCTCGAGCGGGAGGGACCTCTGAACTTCTACTCCCTCTACCGGTCGCACAACTACCACTTCAAACTCTACGGGGCGATGTTTCTCGGGCAGTACGAAGCTGCGCTCACGGCGGCTGACGAGATGGTGGCGACCCTGCCGGCTGAGTTGCTGAACGTGGAGTCTCCACCGATGGCCGACTGGCTCGAGGGATTCGTTTCGATGCGGATGCACGTGCTCATCCGCTTCGGTAAGTGGAACGAGATCCTGGACACGCCGCTTCCTGATGATGCCTCCTTGTTCTGCGTGACCACGGCCATGATCCACTACGCGAGAGGTGTCGCCTTCGCCGCCGCTGGCCACATCGAAGACGCCGCCGCCGAGCAGATGCAGTTCCGTGCAGCCGTCGAGCGTGTCCCCGATACCCGCTACCTGTTCAACAACACGTGCCTCGACATTCTCGCCATCGCATCGGAGATGCTCGACGGCGAGCTCGACTACCGCCGCGGCGACCACGAGGCCGCGTTCGCCCACCTGCGCCGTTCCATCGAACTCGACGACAGCCTGCCCTACGACGAGCCCTGGGGCTGGATGCAGCCGACGCGGCACGCCTACGGCGCGCTGCTCCTCGAACAGGACCGAGTCGAGGAGGCCGAGGCCGTGTACCGCGCCGATCTCGGACTCGACGACACCCTGCCCCGAGCCCACCAACATCCCGACAACGTCTGGAGCCTCCACGGGTTCCACGAATGCTTGACCCGGCTGGGGAAGGATGCCGAGGCCGGCATCATCCGAGCCCGGCTCGACCTGGCGCTGGCACGGACCGACGTCGAGATCAAGGCGTCGTGCTACTGCCGACTGGACCACGCGTGAACTGCGGCATACCACCGCCTCGATCGCAGCGCCCCATTGCAAGGACATCGATGGCCGACGAGTCCCCAGCGAACCCGGCGATCGAATTTGCCGATGTCGAACTCGCCGCCGAACGGATCGCCCCGTTCGTCCACCGCACGCCCGTGATCACCTCGACCACCCTGTCGGCGGTGATCGGGGCAGAGATCTTCTGCAAGGCCGAATCGCTCCAGCGCACCGGTTCCTTCAAGTTCCGGGGGGCGACCAACGCAATCGCTGCGCTGACGCCGACCGAGCGAGCCAGTGGCATCGTCGCTTTCTCGTCCGGCAATCACGCTCAGGCCATCAGTCGTGCCGCAGCCATCCACGGCTGTGCGGCCACGATCGTCATGCCGACTGACGCTCCGGCGATCAAACGGGCGGCGACCGAGCACTGGGGTGCTCGGGTCGTCGAGTACGACCGCTACACCGAGGACCGAGAGGAGGTCGCAGCGCGGGTGCAACGTGACGTCGGTGGCATCGTGATCCCGCCATTCGACAACTGCGACGTCATGGCAGGCCAGGGCACCGCAGCACTCGAACTCTTCGAAGACGTGCCAGATCTCGACATGCTGTTCGTCTGCCTCGGTGGCGGCGGGCTGCTGGCCGGATCCTCGACCGTCGCCAAGACCATGAACCCCGGTGTTGTTGTCGTCGGGGTGGAGCCGGAGGCCGGGGACGATCATGTCCGCAGCCGGGCGGCGGGCGAGCCGGTGGCACTCGAAGGCGTCCCCGTCACCATCGCTGATGGTCAGCAGACGACGCAGCCTGGCCGGCTCACCTGGTCGGTGAACAGTGTGCGGGCCGACCGCTTCACGACCGTCACCGACGACGAGATCGTCCGAACGATGCGCCTGCTGTTCGAGTACACGAAGCTGGTGGTCGAACCGTCCGGGGCGTCCGCCCTGGCTGCTGTTCTGTACGGCGGCCTGGTCGAGCCGGGCATGCGAGTCGGTGTCACCCTGTCGGGAGGCAACATCGATCTCGCACGGTTCACGGAGCTGGTCACTCGACCCTGACGCCCCGGAAGCTCGCAGAGTTCGGATCACCGAACGGCGCCATGCCACGGGGTGCGCTCGGGCCCATGTCTCCTACGATCGTCGCAATGGACGCAACAGCGCAGCTGGCCGCGGACTTCGCAACCGGCCTCGAACCGGCGCTGGAGCGCACGCTCGATCTCGTTGGTGTGTTCGTGTTCGCCGTGTCGGGCGGGCTCCTGGCTGTCCGCAAGGGTTTTGAACTCGTCGGTGTCATCTCGTTGGCACTTGTCACCGCACTCGGCGGAGGCGTCACTCGCGACCTCGTGCTCGGCGCCACGCCTCCGACCGCATTCGGCGACGTGTGGTATCTCGCTGTTCCGCTCGCCGCCGCGGCCACGGTGTTCTTCGCCCATTTCCTGATCAACACGCGGCTTGCACAGGCGGTGCTGATCTTCGACGCTGCCGGCCTCGGGCTGTTCTGCGTGACCGGAGCGGTGAAGGCTGTGGCGTTCGGTGCGAGCGCGGTCGGCGCAGTGCTGATCGGCGTCATCGCCGCTGTCGGCGGTGGCATCATTCGAG
>CAWAEN010000005.1:0-442200 GCA_963781035.1 uncultured Acidimicrobiia bacterium
CAATCCCAGCGCGAAGAGGTTGATGACAACGCCTGACACGATCTGGTTGATACCGAAGTTGATCGAAAGAACTGCGTGCAAAGCGGCTAGCAATCCACCGCCAAAATCGCCACCAGGACCGATATCCAGAGCCAACCGGTGCTCGACGCATCACCCATAACGGCGAAGGTCATGAACCCGATACCGGCTGCCGCCAGCATCATGCCCTCGATACCGATGTTGATGATTCCTGAACGCTCACACCACAGTCCGGTCATCGCTCCTAGCGCAATCGGTGTGGCCAGAACAAGTGACTCGTCGAAGAGGTTTGTCACATTCGTGGCAGGTGCGGACGACAATGCGAGGGCGACTACGAGGATGAGCGGAATGGTCGACGCTGCTGCCAATATCTGTACGCCCCGGACCACTTGTCATAGCTCGATGGCAAGAACGCCAGCCCGGCGGCCAGCAAGTAGACGACGCCGATGATCACAACAATCGTCGGTGGACTGAAACTGAACTCAAGAGGATCGGGTGGACGCTCAAAGGCGAAGGCGCGTTCGTCGCTCGTGATGTTGGGTGAAATGCCGAGAATCATCCCAAGACCGAGGACTCCGAAGGTGAGTCCGGTTATCTGTCGCCGGCCGAACCGTCGCTCGTCGACGAGTTCGGTCTCTTGTGCGCTGGTAACTGCAGTCATCATGCCCATCCCGTAGCTGCTGCCTCGATGTGTCTGCCGCCATCGCCTTTGACTCTGAACAAGTACCTCACGATGGCGTCAGCGGCGACGAACAACAGAACCATTGCCTGAATGATTCGGACCACGTCAATTGACACGTCAGCCTCCTGCTGCATCAGCGGAGCCCCGGCCAGCAACGAACCCCAAAGTAACGACGCTGGGATTATGGCAATCGGATTAGCCCGAGCCAACAACGCAATCGCGATACCGTCGAATCCCATGAATGCGAAAGTGCCCGGCTGGAAGAATTGATTGGTACCAGATACCTCACTGGCAGCGCTGATGCCGGCGAAGGCGCCGGACAAGGCCATGGCGAGGATGATTATGCGATTCACACTGATACCCGCGTAGTGAGCGGCGTTCGGGTTGGTGCCAACCGTCTTCACTTCGAAGCCGAATGTGGTTCGGTTCAAGATGAAGGCCACCACGATGCAAACAGCAATCATGACAAACAGACCAAAGTGCAAATTGGGCTCGCTGTTCACCAGCTCGGGCAGTATCGCGGTATCTGAGATTCGCTCTGTCCGCGGCACGCTCGAGTCCAGATCGCGAAGGATCACCGGATCAGCGCCGGAGTTCACAATCCAGCGAACCAGAACAGGCCGATGCTGTTCAGCATGATCGTGCTGATCACTTCGTGCGCCCCCGTTTTGGCCCTGAGCACACCGGGAATCCAACCCCAAATGAACCCGCCAACCATGCCGGCCAGGATGATGATCGGTATGGCGAATATCCCTGGCGTGTCAGACAGGAAGGCCCACGTTCCAACCCATGCGGCCATGACACCACCGACGAGAAGCTGACCCTCGGCACCGATGTTGAAGAGACCGGCTCGGAAGGCGAAAGCCAGAGCGAGAGCCGAGCCGATAAAGGGCACTGAGCGAGCGATGGAAGCAGCGATTCTGTCGCCACTGCCGAACATGCCCCTTACAAGAGCCCAATAGGCCTCGAACGGGTTGACGCCGACGAGCGTGATCAACAGCCCACCCACAATGAACGACAACAAGATGGCGTAGATAGGGACTAGTAGCGGTTGCAGATCGAACGTGTCGGTGATCTTCGAGTGCAGAGACTTAGATCCTGAGCCACCTGTGTTGTTCACGATGCCACCTTCTCGGTATCGGGGGCCGCTCCTGTAGCCATTAGGTAGCCGAGCTGCTCTCTAGTTGTGTCTTGTGCATCGAAAGTCCCCACCATCGCACCTCGGTACATAACACCGATCCTGTCCGACAGCGACAAGATTTCGTCCAGTTCGGCCGAGACCAGGAGGACGGCCACACCGTTGTCTCTCAGCTCGATGATCTTGTTGTGGATGAATTCGATCGAGCCGACGTCAAGCCCACGGGTCGGTTGGGCGACTATCAGCACCTTCACCACTCCGGTGAGTTCGCGGGCAACAATGACCTTCTGCTGGTTACCTCCAGAAAGATTGTCGATAGGAACATGGATCCCGGGAGTTCGGATATCGAATTGTTCAACCAGCACTTCCGCTTCGGCGTCGATGGCCACAGGGTCTCGCACAAACCGTCTGGAGAACGGCGCATGGTGATAGCGGTTGAGCACCAAGTTGTCAGCGATTGAGTAGGAGCCGACCAGACCATGTTTGCCTCGGTCCTCGGGGATGTGAGCAACCGCCATCTCGGTGATCTGTCGCGGCGATTTCTTTGTGGCATCGATGCCCACCAACTCGACGCTGCCTCCAACCTTCCGACGCATGCCCGTTACCGCTTCGACGAATTCTCGCTGGCCGTTGCCTTGCACTCCGGCCACGCCAAAGATCTCGCCGGCCCGCACGTCAAGCGACAGCCTGTCGACCATACGGACGCCTCTGTCGTCCTCGACACTGAGGTCCTTGATCTTGATCCTTGTCTCGCCCGGTGTCGCTTCCCCTTCTCAACTTGGAACACGACATCACGTCCAACCATGAGGTTGGCGAGCGATTGCTGGGTAGCCGTCTTGGGATCGGCAGTGCCGGCCACGCGTCCGTTGCGCAAAACGGTGATCTTGTCTGCGACGGCCAACACCTCGCGCAGCTTGTGGGTGATGAATATGATCGACTTGCCCTGATCGACGAGGCTCCGCACCACTGCGAAGAAATCGTCGACCTCGCCGGGGGTCAACACCGCCGTGGGTTCATCGAGAATAAGGATCTCGGCCTCTCTGAACAGCGCCTTCACCAGCTCTACTCGCTGCTGCTCGCCGACCGATAGGTCTCCGACCTTGGCATCCGGATCGACCATCAGGCCGTAGCGCTTTTCAAGCTCGCGAATGCGACGACGGGCCTCGTTCAGGTCGAGGAACGGACCGTTGGTGAGTTCGTTTCCGAGAATAACGTTCTCGGCCACAGTGAAAACGGGGATCAGCTGGAAGTGCTGATGGACCATGCCGATGCCATGGTCGATGGCGTCGCCGACACCATCGAATTGAACTTGCTCGCCTCGGACCCGAATGGACCCCGCGTCGGGCTGGTAGAGGCCGAACACAACGTTCACAAGGGTGCTTTTCCCGGCCCCGTTCTCACCAAGCAGGCAGTGGATCTCCCCCTCGTTCAGAGTCAAGCTCACGTCTTCGTTGGCGATCACTCCCGGAAAGGTTTTGTTACGCCCTCTATCGCTAAGACCTCAGACACGCCAACACTCTAGATCCAATCAAACCACCTGGTAAAACCCAAAGGGTTCGGTGCCAACAAGACACCGAACCCCTTGGATTTTCGGCACTAAACCGGCTCTCTTGAATTACTAGTCGCAGGCAGATCCTTCACCCAGGAACAAACCATCGATGCCGCAGATGCCGGTGGTGATTGAACCATCGGCCAGGCCGACACGAGTCGCCTCGACTGCCGCTGCCACATCGTCGGGGATGTCTGCATCATGGAATGGAGCGTAGGTGATCATGTTGTTGGCTGCGGTTGCAACCAACGGAGCACCACCGGGGAACTCGCCTTGAATCGACTGAGCGATCAGGCGGAACACTGCGAGGTCTACTCGCTTCTGAGCCGAGCTGGCCAGGAATTCTGAGCCAGGAGCCGATCCACCAGAGAAGGTGGTGAAGTACTCGTCCTGGTCAACACCGATGCCCCATACGCCGGCTTCGGCTGCAGCCTTGACGCCACCCGATCCGGTTGGGCCACCAGCACCGAAGATGACATCTGCACCTTCGCCCATGAACTGAGCTGCGTCAGAAGCTCCTTTGGCGGGGTCATTAAAGCTTTCGTTGTAGATGGAGAGCACGCGGATGTCGGATTCACCGACTTGGCGCCAACGGTGTAGCCGTTTACGAACTTGACCACTGGAGGCACGTCTTCACGCGACCGGCCACTACGCCAATTACTCCTGTCTCGCTGAGCGCAGCGGCTAGTGCGCCGGCGATGTAGCCGCTTTCGTCCTCACTGAAGAGAATGCCGACCATGTTGGCTGGGTATTCCACCAAGAACTGGTCAACACCGATGAAGTTAACATCGGGGGTGTCAGTCGCTGCGGCTGCGGTGTCCGAAGTGATCAAGAAGCCAACAGTCACCAAAGCATCGGGGTCTGAGCTGAGCGAGGTTGCGATGTTGGCCGCATAGTCGGCTTCCGAGACGGTCTCGATGAAACTGTCTTCGTCAATGCCGAAGCAATCAACAGCACCTTGCATGCCCTCATAGGCAAACTGGTTGAACGTGCCGTCATCGACCTTGCCGATGTCGGTTACGAGGTTGACCCGGTAGCCGGCAGGAGCGCTTAGACCGTCCCAACGCCGCACTCGTCTTCAAGTGAAACCTGAGCAGAAGAGGTGGGGTCAACCATTGCCTCTGTAGTAGTGGTCTCTTCCATTGCATCTTCAGTTGTGGTTGTCTCACCGTCGGTTGTTGGAGCCGCAGTTGTCGCGGTCGTTTCGGTTGCCGGCTCGTCGTCGCCGCCGCAGGCTGCAGCGACGAGCGTAAAGGCGAACAGCACGGCTAGTAGCCGCAGTATTGACTTCATGATTTCTCTCCCGTATTCAGATGAAGCCAAACTGACTGCCTGGCCCATGGGTATCGGAGAAGTCTAATCGCGTATCGACAGTGCGGCTTCAACAAAGGACTTTGGTCCTTGTGACTTGTTACCGTCATGTTCGACCTCAAAACGCAAGAAAGGCCCTGCCGTTGTGTGGCGGGCCTTTTCTCTGTTTGATTTCGTAGACGATTGTTCGTCTGAGAAATCCGGCGGCGACCTACTCTCCCAGGACGTCTCCGTCCAAGTACCATCGGCGCAGGAGGGCTTAACTTCCGTGTTCGGGATGGGAACGGGTGTGACCCCTCCGCTATCGCCACCGAAACCTTGCCTGGAGGCCCTCCGTCTCACGACAGACGGCCTTCGACAGGTCGGCGTTCTAGAATTTCAAAGAGAATACTGAGGCGTTGCCTCGAGAACTCCACAGCGAGCACGAGCTGTAATAACACAAGCCCTCGGCCTATTAGTACCGGTCAGCTGAACACATTGCTGTGCTTACACGTCCGGCCTATCAACGTGGTCACCTACCACGGGCCTTACCCGGTTGACCCGGTGGGAGATCTCATCTTAGAACGGGTTTCCCACTTAGATGCTTTCAGCGGTTATCCCTTCCGTAGGTCGCTAACCAGCCATGCTCCTGGCGGAACAACTGGCACACGAGAGCTACGTCCATCCCGGTCCTCTCGTACTAGGGGCAGACTTCTTCAAATCTCCTTCGGCTGCAGAGGATAGGGACCGAACTGTCTCACGACGTTCTAAACCCAGCTCGCGTACCGCTTTAATGGGCGAACAGCCCAACCCTTGGGACCTGCTTCAGCCCCAGGATGCGATGAGCCGACATCGAGGTGCCAAACCTTCCCGTCGATATGGACTCTTGGGGAAGATAAGCCTGTTATCCCCGGGGTACCTTTTATCCGTTTGCGACGGCCCTTCCATACGGCGCCGTCGGATCACTATGCCCTGCTTTCGCACCTGCTCGACCTGTCAGTCTCGCAGTCAAGCTCCCTTGTGCCATTGCACTCAACGACTGATGGCCGACCAGTCTGAGGGAACCTTTGGGCGCCTCCGTTACTCTTTAGGAGGCGACCGCCCCAGTCAAACTACCCACCTGACACTGTTCCCGACCCGGATAACGGGCCTAGGTTAGATGTTCAATATTAACAGGGTGGTATTTCAACGATGACTCCACCGACGCTGGCGCGCCGACTTCCTCGTCTCCCACCTATCCTACACAATTAAGATCAAACACCAATATCAAGCTGTAGTAAAGGTCCACGGGGTCTTTCCGTCCTTCTGCAGCTAACGAGCATCTTTACTCGTACTTCAATTTCGCTGGGTCTGTGGTTGAGACAGTAGGGAAGTCGTTACGCCATTCGTGCAGGTCGGAACTTACCCGACAAGGAATTTCGCTACCTTAGGACGGTTATAGTTACCGCCGCCGTTTACTGGGGCTTAAGTTCGCAGCTTCGTCCGAAGACTAACCGCTCCCCGTAACCTTCCAGCACCGGGCAGGCGTCAGAGCGTATACATCGCCTTACGGCTTCGCACGCTCCTGTGTTTTTAGTAAACAGTCGCTTCCCTCTGGTTTGTGCCACCCCATCAAGCTCGGGGAGCAAGTCCGGTCACCATAGGGGCCCTCTTTATCCCGAAGTTACAGAGGTATTTTGCCGAGTTCCTTAACCACAGTTCACCCACTCGCCTTGGTCTTCTCGACCTATCCACCTGTGTCGGTTTCGGGTACGGGCAACAAGAGAACTCGCTAGAGGCTTTTCTTGGCAGTAGAGAATCAATGACTTCGTCTGAACGACTCGGGATCGCGTCTCAGGCTTCATGGGGACCGGATTTACCTGGGCCCCGCCCTACGCGCTTCCCCCAGGACAACCAACGCCTGGGATCATCTATCTTCCTGCGTCACTCCATTGCTAGCCGCCTCATCGTGGGTCGATTCGCTCACCCGAAGGTGAACAGCCACTTAGCAACAATGATTTGGCTCGGACGCGCTCTTGTCGGTACTGGAATATCAACCAGTTGTGCATCGACTACGCCTTTCGGCCTCGCGTTAGCTCCCGACTAACCCTGGGCGGACGAACCTTCCCCAGGAACCCTTAGATATTCGGCGGAGGAGATTCTCACTCCTCTTTCGCTACTCATGCCAACATTCGCACTCGACCACGCTCCACGACGGGTTCTCCCGTCGCTTCAGTGCGAGATCGACGCTCCGCTACCACGCAGTATTGCTACTGCATCCGCAGCTTCGGCTCTGGACTTGAGCCCCGTTACATTGTCCGCGCAAGACCACTCGACCAGTGAGCTATTACGCACTCTTTAAAGGGTGGCTGCTTCTAAGCCAACCTCCTGGCTGTCTGAGCAGTCTCACATCGTTTACCACTTAGTCCAGAATTAGGGGCCTTAGCTGGCGGTCTGGGCTGTTTCCCTCTCGACCATAGAAGCTCATCCCCCTAGGTCTCACTGCTGCGCTCTGGAGCCATGGTATTCGGAGTTTGGTTGGGGTCGGTAAACTTGTAGGTCCCCTAACCCATCCAGTAGCTCTACCTCCATGGCTGAACACGCAACGCTGCACCTAAATGCATTTCGCGGAGAACCAGCTATCACCGAGTTTGCTTGGCCTTTCACCCCTAACCACAGGTCATCCCCCCAGTTTTCAGCCTAGGTGGGTTCGCGCGTCCACGGGGTCTTACCCCCGCTTCCCACTGCCCATGGCTAGATCACTCGGCTTCGGGTCTACAGCATGCGACTGAACGCCCTGTTCAGACTCGCTTTCGCTCCGGCTTCCCCTCACGGGTTAACCTCGCCACACACCGTAACTCGTTGGCTCATTCTTCAAAAGGCACGCCGTCGCCCCGTAAGGCTTCGACTGATTGTAGACCAACGGTTTCAGGTACTATTTCACTCCCCTCCCGGGGTACTTTTCACCTTTCCCTCACGGTACTCGTGCACTATCGGTCACCTACGGATACTTAGCCTTACGAGATGGTCCTCGCAGATTCACACCAGGTTTCACGGGCCCGGTGCTACTCGGGTGTCTACAGAAGAGACGCTGACATTTCGTGTACGGGGCTATTACCCTCTGCGGCGCAGCTTTCCTGACTGCTTCCACTACATCAGCATTTTGTAACTCTTCGGTGGCTCTGACGCACCACCAAGTAGATCCCACAACCCCGAGATGGCAACGCCGTCAGGCTTTGCACCACCTCGGTTTAGGCTCATCCCATTTCGCTCGCCGCTACTCTGGGAGTCGTTGTTACTTTCCGTTCCTCGCGGTACTTAGATGTTTCAGTTCCCGCAGTTCCCTCTACCTGGACTATGTGTTCAGCCAGGAGTGACGCCCCATTACGGGCGCCGGGTTTCCCCATTCAGAAATCCTCGGATCAAGGCCTAGTCGGCGGCTCCCCGAGGCTTATCGCAGCCACTTACGTCTTTCATCGGTCGTAGGTGCCAAGGCATCCACCGTTGGCCCTTTATAGCTTGTGAGTTATTACATATTATCAAATACGTACTTACGTACGTAAAGATGCTCGTGCTCGCTATGCAATTCTCAAGTAACAGCTGAAAAGCGAAAGCTCCCGGCAATCCGCCAAAGCGAGAGTCCAGGAGCTCGAGCTGCCTAAGCAGCGCCCTCAAAGCGGAAGAGACGATGATCGGGTGCGACCGGCTCGAAAGCCGACCACCGGTCTTGATGACCCAGCGTGTGTCAACTAGTTGTCCTGTCCCCCGTGCCCAACAGATGTGGACATTCGGCTGACAGGAACTCCTTAGAAAGGAGGTGATCCAGCCGCACCTTCCGGTACGGCTACCTTGTTACGACTTCACCCCAATCGCCACCCCCACCTTCGAACGCTCCGTCCCGTAAGGGTTCAGCCACGTGCTTCGGGTGTTGGCAACTTTCGTGGTGTGACGGGCGGTGTGTACAAGGCCCGGGAACGTATTCACCCCGGCAATGCTGATCCGGGATTACTAGCAACTCCAGCTTCATGGAGTCGAGTTGCAGACTCCAATCCGAACTGAGACCGGCTTTAAGGGATTCGCTTCACCTCGCGGTGTTGCAGCCCGTTGTACCGGCCATTGTAGCATGTTTGCAGCCCTAGGCATAAGGGGCATGATGACTTGACGTCATCCCCACCTTCCTCCGAGTTGACCCCGGCAGTCTCCTATGAGTCCTCGACATGACTCGTTAGCAACATAGGACGAGGGTTGCGCTCGTTGCGGGACTTAACCCAACATCTCACGACACGAGCTGACGACAGCCATGCACCACCTGTGTACCGCCCCGAAGGACACCATATCTCTATGGCTTTTCGGTACATGTCAAACCTAGGTAAGGTTCTTCGCGTTGCCTCGAATTAAGCAACATGCTCCGCTGCTTGTGCGGGCCCCCGTCAATTCCTTTGAGTTTTAGCCTTGCGGCCGTACTCCCCAGGCGGGGCACTTAATGCGTTAGCTACGACACGGAAACCGTTGAAAGTCCCCACATCTAGTGCCCACCGTTTACGGCATGGACTACCAGGGTATCTAATCCTGTTTGCTACCCATGCTTTCGCTCCTCAGCGTCAGTACCGGCCCAGAGTGCTGCCTTCGCAATAGGTGTTCCTCCTAATATCTGCGCATTTCACCGCTACACTAGGAATTCCACACTCCTCTACCGGACTCAAGTCAACGCAGTATCGGATGGCGTCTCGAAGTTGAGCCTCGAGTTTTCACATCCGACTTACGTAACCGCCTACGAGCCCTTTACGCCCAATAAATCCGGACAACGCTCGCCCCCTACGTCTTACCGCGGCTGCTGGCACGTAGTTGGCCGGAGCTTCTTCTGTAGGTACCGTCATTTTCGTCCCTACTGAAAGGGGTTTACGACCCTAAGGCCTTCATCCCCCACGCGGCGTCGCTGCATCAGGCTTTCGCCCATTGTGCAAGATTCCCCACTGCTGCCTCCCGTAGGAGTCTGGACCGTGTCTCAGTTCCAGTGTGGCTGATCGTTCTCTCAAACCAGCTACCCGTCGATGCCTTGGTGAGCCATTACCTCACCAACTAGCTGATAGGTCGCGAGACCCTCCCAAAGCGATAAATCTTTCCTCTTCCGACCATGCGATCAGTAGAGGGCATCCGGTATTAGCTCAAGTTTCCCTGAGTTATTCCGAACTTCGGGGCAGGTTTCTCACGTGTTACTCACCCGTTCGCCACTCACTCATGTGGACCGAAGTCCGAGTTCGTTCGACTTGCATGTGTTAAGCACGCCGCCAGCGTTCGTCCTGAGCCAGGATCAAACTCTCCATCAGAGAATCTGGTGCGAGTCGGGAAAGACTCGGACCGTGATCCAGGTTGTCGTGGCCGGCTTACCAAAGCCTCCACGACATGTTCATTTCAATTGACGGGCATCAGTCCATCTGCGGCCGAAGCCACATGGTCGATGGTGATGCTCCGCACACGCTTGCGTTCATCGTCTCTTCCGTTTTCAAGGTGCTGCTCACCGTCTGCACGCAGACACTGCAAGGCGAAGCGAACTTCACCGGAGCGTCCGGAGGTGCGGATGGCGGGCTAGTCCCGCTGCGCTCTTTCCGGACTGCCAATGGCATTCCGTGAGAGCTTCAGTCTCGCTGTGTGCGTGACCTGCCTGCGGGGCGAAGAGCTACGTTAACTCTCCCGCACCGACCTGGCAACCCGCTTCTGTCGAATTCTTGGCTTCCGTCGATGAGGCGCTCGTCACACACGCTGCTGAGACCCCGCTGACCAGGGGAAACATGGCCACTGGAGGTGCCAGCAGCGCGGTGGTATCAGCCAGATTGGTCGGCATTTTCTTCGAATCGCAGGAGGTGGGCCGACCGCTTGCCTTTCCGCACGAAGAGGAACTGTCCGTGGAGGAGACGCTGGGTGGTGACGACCTCGCCAACCGTGACCTTCTCATCGTTGATCGAGACACCGTTCTGCTTGATCAAACGTGCCGCCTCGCCGTTGGATGCGACCAGTCCGGCGGCGGACAACATGGCCGGCACGTTGGTCTGACCACCCTCGGCTGTCAGGAGTGAGCGCGGAAGCACCGTCGTGGGCACCTCGTCGCTGAGCGACTCGAGTGTGCGGCGGTCCAGTGTCGACGCAGCGGCACCCCCGAAGACCACGTCACTGGCGGCAACGGCAGCCTCGAGCGCATCGCGACCGTGCACCAGTTGGGTGAGCTCCCCTGCCAACGTCCGCTGGGCAGCACGAAGGTGCGGTGCCTCGGCATGGGCTGCCACGATCCGGACGATCTCGTCGACAGGGAGGAGCGTGAGCTGGAGGAGAAGCCGCTCGATCTCGATGTCCTCCACTTGCAGCCATGCCTGATAGAAGCGATAGGGGCTCATCTTCTCGGCCGACAGCCACATCGTGTCGCCGCCGGCCGTCTTTCCGTACTTCGTGCCGTCCGGCTTGAGCAGGAGCGGGTGGGTCAGCGCAAAAGCGGACGCTCCATTTCGCTTGCGAATGAGCTCGGTACCGGCGGTGATGTTCCCCCACTGATCCGAACCGCCCGTTTGCAGCTCGCACCCTTCGTTCTCGTGCAGCCACGCGAAGTCGTGGGCCTGGAGGAGCATGTAGCTGAACTCGGTGTAGGAGATGCCCTCGGTGCCCTCCAGGCGGCTCCGAATCGAGTCCTTCGCCATCATCTGGTTGACGGTGATGTACTTCCCGACGTCACGGAGGAAGACGAGGTACGGAACACCGACCGTCCACGCCCGGTTGTCCAGGAGCTTGGCTGGGTTGTCGACCCGGTCGAAGTCGAGGAACTGGCGAAGTTGGGGCACGATGCCGGCGAGGTGTCTGGCCAGCGCATGGTCGTCCAGCAGGCCCCGTTCGTCCGATTTGCCGGAGGGGTCACCGATCATCCCCGTCGCCCCGCCCGCCACCACGATGGGCCGGTGCCCGGCATCTTGGAACCGCCGCAGGAGCATGAGTCCCACCATGTTCCCGACGTGCAGGCTGTCGGCGGTCGGGTCGAATCCTGCGTACAGCGTGATCGGTTGGGCTGCGAGTCGCTCAGCCAGCTGTTCGCGATCGGTCGTGTCGTGCACGAGGCCCCGAGCGATCAGATCGTCGAGCAGTCCTGGGTCAACAGCCATGCCGGCACTGTATTGCCTCGGACCATATTGCCCGGACCGTGGTGACAGGTCTGGTTTCACGTGCGGGGTTCCCGGGACCGCCTGCGCCCGACCGCCGAATTCTGCGGCCGACGTGGCACGCTGGTGCCCATGACCACGCCGACTGATTCGCTACGTGTCACCGACGGTGACGGTGCACCTCGCCGCACCGTCACGCCGGGGCGGATCGCGCTCGCCATCGTCGTGCTCGCCTCGTTCGGCGTCTGGGGCTACGGATTCTCCGGCCTCGCCGATCGGACCGCTCCCGACACGTTGGCCGATCCGTCCTTCGGGGAGCTGGCGGATCCCTTGTGTGCAGCGGCGAACGAGACGGTCGACTCCATGCCGGACGCCCTCGACGCCGATGACAATGTCGAGCGAGCCGACCAGGTACGTACGAACACCGAGGTCTACGCCGTCATGGTCGACGATCTCGAGGGTCTCCTCGACGACCCGCTGGTCACACTGAACGATCGCGACGCTGAAATCACCTTCGAGTGGCTCCAGGACTGGCGACGCTTTCTCGCCGACCGGCTCGACTACGCCGACAGATTGGCCACAGACCCCGACGCCGTGTTCTACGTTGCCGCCAGCTCCGGCGGCGAGAGGCTCGAGAGGCGCATCACGCGGTTCGCTTCGACGAACGAGATCTCGAACTGCGTCACCCCCGCCGACGTCGGTTAACTCCGCTCTGAAGACGAGGGCGGCCGCTCAGCCAGTGTCCGGCGGAGCACTCGACCCGGCGGCGTGCCGGCAACTCCGACTCGCCGGTGCAACACCATCCGATTGTCGTAGAAGATCACGTCCCCGACCCGCCAGTCCTGTTGCCAGGTGGTGTGGGGGTGATCGACTGCAGCGTGAAGCTTCGACAGCAGGTCCTGCGAGTCAGCGGCATCGAGACCGGAGATCAGCCAGGCGTGGTCGCCGAGCCGCAGGAACGGTGTTCCCGTTCGGTCGCATCGGTCCACGAGTGGGTGAGGTGTGCCGGCTCGGCCCTCTTGGCGGGGAACTGCGAGCTCTCGAGGAAGGCCTTCCGGCCACGATGCCCACTGGTCGCTGTCGTGTCGCCCCCAGCGGGGAACCCGGCGGACGATGCCGTCCTTGCACCGCTCGGCCAGCGAGGGCGGTGGGCCGGAGGGCCGGAGACGGCGCGACTCCCGCAGGTCATGGAGAACCGTCCGGCCCGAGATCCGGTCCATGAGGTCGCCACTGATCCCGTCGATGCCTACCGAGGTGTCGAGAAACTCAGTTGGATCCGGGTCGAGCCCGGACTCGGTGCACAACAGCACCGAGATGGCATCGGTCAGCGACCACGAGAGGTCGGCGTGCCACCGGTCTGCGTAGCGATCGGCCCCTCGTTCGAGGCGAACGTTCGGTTGCACACTTCGGGCCCCTCGTTTGGAACCACCGACGACCGGGCCGATCGCAGCCGTGATTTCGAGTTGACGGCGTTCGTCCCACTCGAGGTTTCGGACCCGCACGACGTGGTGTCGCTCGAGCGCAGCGAGCAGATCGCCCGCTTGCCCGTCCCACGCATCGAGCTCCACTCCGAACCGTTCACGCAGGGGCCGCCCGGAGAATGCCATCAGGACGCTGGGGGTTCCGCGTCTGCCAAGGGCCTGGCGGACAGAGCAAATCGATCGGCCGAGGCAGCGAGGGCGAGACCCTTGTCGACCAGCCGGCGCAACTCACCGTCGGCGATCAGGCCGTCTGGATCGTCTGCGGTGACCCAGCGAGCCTCGAAGCTCTCGTGGTTGATCGTCGGTGACGATCCGGCGGGGGCCAACACGAGAAAGCGGACATCGAGGTGGAGGTGGGCGGGCTCGTCGCCGCGCTCCGGAATGGCGTGGATGTCCAGATCGATCGCCGGTTCACACACTTCGAGACCGGTGATCCCGACCTCCTCGACGGCTTCCCGAAGGGCGGAATCAGCCAGATCGCCGTTTCCGTCGACGTGGCCACCAGGCTGGAGCCAGCGATCGAGTTTCACATGGTGGATCAGCAGCGTGGCTGCTCTCGACGGATCGACCACCAGCGCAGAGCCGGTGAGGTGCCCGTCGAGACACGATCGGTACAACGCATCCGGATGCAGGACGCAGAAGTCGAGGATCCGATCGCGGAGTTGACGCTGCTCGTCCGTTTCGACGACGAGTGCCGACACGGCGGCAACCGCCTTCGCCAGTTCCTCTGCCACTTCGATGTCAGCCGGCACGTCGGTTCCATCCGGCCTTTCGGTTTGATCCGCAAACTGCACACGGGCACCGTACCCGTCTGTCCCGGTCGGCCCAGGATCATCAGGGAAAGCGCCGGCTCAGGTGCGGTGAGTCGGCCAGACCGAACCGCCACCGGCGGTCAACGGCTTTCGAAATCCCGATCCGTGGTCCGGACACCACCCGCTCCGCCGACTCGGGCGGCGCGACGAGGCGAACCGGTGAGGCCGGGTCGAAGAGATCGATCCCATCGTGTTCTCCCGTGATGCCGAGCGCCTGACTTAGCTTGCCGGGACCGGATCCGAGCGCAGTCAGCGGCTCCACTCCGCGCCGACGGGCCATCGTCGCCGTGCCGGCAACAGGTTCGATGGCTCGGACGAGCACTGCGCTCCCCTGCCCAACGGGTCCGACCACGACGTTGGCGCACCAATGCATCCCGTAGATGCGATACACGTACAGGTGACCGTGCGGACCGAACATGGATTGGTTGCGAGGAGTCGGGCCACGGTGACTGTGCGATGCAGGATCGTCTTGTCCGTACGCCTCGGTCTCGACGATGCGACCGCATGCCTCGTCGCCGACCAGTGTCCAGCCGAGCAGGGAGCGTGCCGCATCAACAACGCTTCCCGAGAGATCGATCACCCGTTCATTCTGAGCGCGATTGTCTCGTTTCAGGCGCCTTCGACCACGACGATCAGGTCGTGCATGACGATGATGCCCTGCCCATCCACTGCGCTCCACATCATCGTCGTTGCCGTCGGCCCGACACCCGGTTCGACGGTGACCCCGATGTGATGGGACGTGGGCCCCTCGTAGGCGAGGCTGTCGACCTGCGTTCCGTCCGGACCTTCGAGCCAGGAGGTCACACCCGCGGTGTTGGCCGTTCCGATGGTCGCTGTTGCCGGCAAACCGATGGTTCCCCGAACGCGAAGCACTGGCTGACTGCCCGCACCTGGTACCGAGGTCGTGGTGACGGCGTCGACAGACGTCGTCTCGAGCAGGTCGCGTTCGACGCCGAGACTCGTGATCCGACCATCAGTCGCAGTGATGGACCCACGCACACGGATGTACCGGAGCCCGTCGGCGGTCAGCGGAGCCGGCGTTCCGTCTTCGAGATCGACTGCTTCGGTCCACGCCCCCTCCGGGTCGGCTGCGAACTCGATCTCTGCGGTGAGCCCATCGGGTCCGCTCCCATCGAAGAGCAGCCGTCCGAATACGTTCGATCCACCGATGGTGGTGTCGATCGGTGCAGAAACGAAGGATCCGGACACGGCCTGGAGACCCTCGACAGGACCGAGCGCCGCCGAGGGCAGTGGGGCTTCCGCGGGCAGCTCCTGGCTCAGCTCCTCCGGAGGGATCAGGCCGGGGCCGGTTGCCGGGTCGACATCGATTCTGCTCCAGCCGACCTGGAGATGGTCTGGGCCACCCCGATCACGATTGAACGCCTCGAGCCAGATGACCTGTCCGGCCACGAGATCGACCGGAGCAGTTGCCTGGCTGGCATCGGCAGTCCAGTTCGAGCGTTCGGTGAAGTTGGTGAGCCAGGCCACACGTGTCGCCGCGGCGGGATCCCCGGAGGTGGACAACCGCAGCGTCCCTTCGTCGTCGCTCGAGATGAAGAAGCGGTAGGTGCCGGTCGTCGCGACCACGACATAGCCGGAGATCGAGTGGCCACACTCGTCGCACGTGTCGAAGCTGTTCTGCGATGCTTCGATCCGTGACGTCGCATCCGGTGGGCCGCTGAGATCGACCGTTCGCACGAGGTCGAATCGACGGTGGGTCAGCGAGCCGACAACACCGTCGATGTCGCTGATCGTCTCTGTCGGGAGGACCGTGGGGAGTTCGCCGTCGAGCGCCCATGCGATCTGCAGATGATCTGCGGCCTCGAGGTCCTTGGATCGGGCTCTGATGGCGTATTGCTGTTCTGCCACCAATTCGACTGCGGCCGACGCCTGGGCCGGGTCTGCGAAGTCGTCATACGGTGTGGCCGAACTCAGCTCGACGATCGGAGCCAGACCGGCGGGATCGGCATTCGGCGAAATCTCCAATCGCCCGACGTCGTCAGCCGAGAGGAAGAACCGGTACGACCCCGACACGGTCGGGGTCACGAACCCGACGATTTCGTTGGCGCATTGGTTGCAGACGTCCTGGGGAACAGAACCAGACGGAATGGCGCCGACGGCGCTCGGGGTCGACCAATCGACGAGATCGAGGGACATGCCGTCCCCGGCGTCGTTCCAGACGTTCCACGACCAGCCACCGTCGGCAACGACCGGACCCCGAAGTGTCGAGTCCGAGATCGAACCGGCGTCGATGTCGCCCCAGTAGACACACACGACGACCGCCTCGGACGTCTCGACGGCGATTCGGCCATCGTCGACGTCGGTTGGAATGTCGGCGCGGAATCGAACTGCGGCGCCGCCGGCCTGCTCGTGGACACGAATGTCGCCGAGATCGGCTTGCAGCCGTCCCGCTTCGATTTCGCGTGCCATGTCGAACGTGAGCGCCCGCACACCTGCGGTGGCGTCCTGTTCACAGGCCCGGCTGGTCGAGGTCTCGTCGTGCCACGGCTGGTCTGACGGGGCCACATCGCCGGCCCGTCCGAGGATCAGATCTCCGTCGACGTCCACTTGGAGGCCCTCCAGGGTGAATCCGTCCCACTCGGTCGGAGCGCCGACACGAACAGCAGTGCCGGAGTCGAAGCCGTAGAACCGAGGCCCGGCAATGAGCTCGGTCGCCGCCTGTTGACGATCGGTGATCGCCAAGCTGGCGAGGGCCGGGGTCTGCCACAAGAGCAGCCCGATCATCACGGCGAGGAAAGAACGACGAATCACCTTTCCGCCATCGGCCGGTCCAGCCGCCTTTTGAGCTGTTCGGCCCATGAACGGAAGCCGAATGGCCCAGATGCTGCAGATGGCCTCAGATCGAGGCTCGAGCGCGGTCGAGACGGAGCCGTTCGTCGGCTCGCTCCAGCTGGGCAATGACGGCCGACGGCGCACCACCGCCGGGCGAGGTTCGTTGCCGCACCGATGCACCTGGCTCGAGCAGTCTGGCTGCATCGGGACCCAGCTCGGGGCTGGCCGTGACGAGGTCGACCAGTGACGCTTCGCCGGCCAGCGCTCGGCGCACCAACGTCCCGACCACACCATGCGCCTCGCGGAACGGCATCCCACCACGTACCAATTCGTCTGCGAGGTCGGTGGCCGCTGCGAACGGCGAGTCGGCGTGGGCCGCCATCGCTTCGGTCTCGAACGTGAGGGTCGACACCATGCCGTCGAGAGCCAACATGGTGAGCTGGACGGTGTCACACGCGTCGAACAACGGCTCCTTGTCCTCTTGCATGTCCTTGTTGTAGGTCAGCGGCAGGCCCTTCAGCGTGGTGAGGAACCCGGTGAGGTGGCCAACGAGGCGACCGGCCTTGCCCCTCGCCAGTTCGGCGATGTCGGGATTCTTCTTCTGCGGCATCATCGACGACCCGGTCGAGAAGGCATCGTCGAGGGTGACGAATCCGAACTCGGTGGTGGCCCACAGGATCAGCTCCTCGCCGATCCGCGACAAATGGACCCCGAGGAGTGCGAGATCGAAGAGCGTCTCGGCGACGTAGTCCCGATCGCTGACCGCATCGAGCGAATTGTCGAACGGTCGGGAGAAGCCGAGCGCAGTTGCGGTGGTGGCCGGATCCAACGGCAGCGACGAGCCGGCGAGCGCTCCGGCCCCGAGAGGCGAGACATCGAGCCGCTCGACGGTGGCCAACAGCCGGTCGACGTCTCGACTCAGGGCCCAGAAATGGGCCAACAGATGATGCGACAACGCGACCGGTTGGGCTTGTTGCAGGTGGGTGTAGCCGGGCAGATAGGCATCACCGGCGGTGTGGGCGTGGCCGAGAAGGGTCGCCTGGAAACCGAGCAGTTTCGGCACGATGCCTTCGATGATCTCCGCTCGGGTCCACATCCTGACGTCGAGTGCGACCTGGTCGTTGCGACTCCGCCCGGTGTGGATCTTTCCGCCGACGGGCCCAACGAGTTCGGTCACCCGGCGTTCGACCGCAGTGTGGATGTCCTCGTCTGATCCGAGCGGCTGGAAGGCACCGGATGCCATCTCGGTCTCGACGGCATCGAGACCGACGATGAGCTGATCCCGCTCGCCTTCGGTGAGGAGGCCGACATCGGACAACATCGAGACGTGGGCCCGAGAGCCGGCGATGTCCTGGCGGTACATGCGACGATCGAACGGGAAACTGTCGTTGAGGGCCTGGAGAGCTTCGCTGGGACTCCCGGCGAATCGGCCCTCCCACAGTTCGCCCGCCATCAGCCCGCGTTCGGATCGAGACCGACCGAGGCGGTTCCCCGCTTCGACGAGATCGTTCGGAGCCGCAACGCATTCAGCTTGATGAAGCCATCGGCGTCGGCCTGGTTGTACGCACCGTCGTCGTCTTCGAACGTGGCGATGCGTTCATCGAAGAGGCTGTCGTCGCTGCGGCGGCCGACGACGTCGACGTTCCCCTTGAAGAGCTTGACTCGCACCTCGCCGTTGACGAACTGCTGGCTCCAGTCGATCGACTGCTGGAGCATCTGCCGTTCGGGACTGAACCAGTAGCCGTTGTAGATCAGCTCGGCGTACCGGGGCATCAAGGCGTCCTTCTGATGGGCGACTTCGCGATCGAGGGTGATGCTCTCGATGCCGCGGTGCGCCTTCAGCATGATCGTCCCACCAGGCGTTTCGTACGCTCCCCGGCTCTTGATGCCGACGTAGCGGTTCTCGACGATGTCGAGACGACCGACACCGTTGGCTCCGCCGATCTCGTTGAGCTGGGTGAGCACCTCCGCCGGCGACAGCGACACGCCGTCGATGGCGACGATGTCACCCGCGGCGAAGCGTGAGATCGACGTAGGTGGCTTCGTTCGGAGCAGCCTCTGGGCTGACCGACCAGCGCCACATCTCGCTCGGCGGCTCGGTCCACGGGTTCTCGAGCGGACCACCTTCGTAGGAGATGTGGAGCAAGTTGGCATCCATGGAGAACGGGCTCTTCGTGCCGCGCTGTCTGCTCGATCGGGATGTTGCGCTCGGCGGCGTAGGCCATGAGCTTCTCGCGGCTGAGGAGATCCCACTCGCGCCATGGTGCAATGACCTTGATACCCGGCTCGAGCGCGTAGGCCCCGAGCTCGAACCGGACCTGATCGTTGCCCTTCCCGGTGGCGCCGTGAGAGATGGCATCGGCACCCGTTTCGCGGGCGATCTCGACCAGGCGCTTGGCGATCAGCGGCCGGGCGATCGAGGTTCCCAGCAGGTACTCGCCCTCGTAGATCGTGTTGGCCCGGAACATCGGGAAGACGAAGTCGCGAACGAACTCCTCGCGGAGGTCCTCGATGTAGATCAATTCCGGTGGCACACCCATGTCGAGCGCCTTCTGGCGGGCCGGCTCGACCTCCTCGCCCTGGCCGAGATCGGCGGTGAACGTCACGACCTCGCAGTCGTAGGTGTCTTTCAACCACTGGAGGATGACGGAGGTGTCGAGGCCGCCGGAATAGGCGAGGACGACCTTGGCGATGGATTCGGACACGGAGACTCCTGGGTTGTCGACGAGTGGTGGTGGGGCGAGCGGTTGCGAGGGTAGCTGGGGGCGGTGGGCTCAGAGCCCGGCGAGTTCGGACAGGTGGGTCGCGACCTCGGCCCCGTGCGACTCGGCTGCGATCACGACGATGGTGTCGTCACCGGCAACTGTGCCGATCACAGCTTCGAGACCCGATCGGTCGATCGCAGAGGCGACGACGTGAGCCGAGCCGGGCGGGGTGCGGAGCACGACGAGATCACCGGACCGCACGGCATCGACCACCCAATCGCCGAGCACGCGACGCAGGTGATCCTGCGGTGCGATCTGCTCGGTCGGATGCTCGGGGATGGCGTACACCGTGAGCCCGCCCGGCACCCGAACCTTGATGGCCCCGAGGTCCTCGAGATCACGCGAGACCGTCGCCTGTGTGGCGGTGATCCGGTCGTCGGCCAGCAGCTCGACGAGCTGACCCTGGCTGCTGACGGCCTGATCAGTGAGGATCCGGGCGATGCGATGCTGACGCTGCGCCTTTCCGGTGCTCACGGTCGCGTCTCGGCGATGTAGGCGAGGATGCCTCGGATGGACGACAGCCGATTGGCTGCCTGGGGCCAGATGCGACTGCGCTCGCTGTCGAGGACCGAGTCGGTGACCTCTTCGCCGCGATGGGCCGGAAGGCAGTGCATGAAGATGGCGGACGGAGCGAGCGCCATCATGGCGTCGTCGACCCGTCGGCCCTCGAAGGCGCGCAGGCGTTCCTCTGCTTCGCTCTCGTCACCCATCGAGATCCAGGCATCGGTGTAGACGACGTCGGAGCCGGGCACGACCTCATCGAGACGATCCGACGTGGTGATGTCGACCCCGGCCGCGTGCAACCGGTCGAGCTGGACATCGTTGAATTGATACCCGGGCGGCGATCCGATCCGCATGATGCCACCGAGGGCACCGACGGCGAGAGCGAGGGACCTCGTGACGTTGTTGCTGTCACCGACATACGTGACGACCTTGCCATCGACGGTGCCGAACTCGGCCTGGATCGTGAGAACGTCGGCGATGGCCTGAGTCGGGTGAGCCTGGTCCGAGAGCAGGTTGACCACGGGCATACGATCGACTGCGGCCATGCGTTCGAGCACGGTGTGGTCATAGACCCGGCCACAGAAGACCGTCGTGGTAACAGGCGAGCGTCCGCAGAACGTCCTCTGCGCTTTCGCGGGTGTCGATGCCGAGTTCGGTGGGCCCGATGTAGACCGGATGGCCGCCCATCTGGGCCACCGCGACTTCTGTGGAGTTGCGGGTGCGAGCCGACGGCTTCTCGAAGAAGCAGGCCACCCCCTTCCGCTCGTAGCGAAGGCCGAGCTCGTCGATGGGCATGGTGGCCAGCTCGCAGATCCGTCGAATTGCGTCGGTCGACAAGTCGTCGACCTCGAGCAGGTGAGGCTGCGTGGTGGCTCCTCCTGCACTCACCGTGTCCGAGTGGCTCATGGAGCCATCTCCTCCAGGACCCGAGACAGAATCGCCACGCCCTCCGCGATCTGCTCATCGGAGATGACGAGCGGTGGCGCCATCCGAAGGGCGGTCGGTGTGACCCCGTTGAGCACGAGGCCCTCATCGAGGCAACGAGCGGCGACGGCCGGCGCGTCGTAGCCGACGAGCTCGACTGCGAGCAGCATGCCCAGACCTCGTACGCCGGACACCTGAGGCAGTGCCATGACCGCGTCGGTGAGCGTTGCCCCGGCCTTCGCGGCGACGGCGGGCGCATCGATGCGTTCCATCACATCGAGCACGGCCTTGGCTGCGGAGGTGGCCAGGGGCTGGCCGCCATACGTGGTGGCATGGTCGCCGCGTTCCCAAGCGCTCGACGCTTCCGCCGATGACCAGCAAGCGCCGATCGGCATCCCGTTGCCGAGCGCTTTCGCCAGGGTGACGACGTCTGGTTTCACGCCGAAGTGCTGGAAGCCGAACCAACGCCCCGTGCGACCGAGGCCGGTCTGGACCTCGTCGATCATCATCAGCGCACCTCGTTCGTCGCACAACGCACGAAGGCCCTGGAAGAAATCCTCCGTCGCCGGGTTGACGCCACCTTCACCCTGGACCGGCTCGATGAGGATGGCGGCCACGGTCTCGTCCATGACCCGCTCGAAGTCGGCGAGGTCGTTCCAGACCGCGTGCTTGAATCCCTCCGGGAGCGGCTGGAATGCCTCCCACTTGGCCGGCTGTCCGGTGGCGTGCAACGTGGCGAGCGTGCGGCCATGGAAACTCTGGAATGCACACAGAACGTTGTGACGGCCGTGACCGCCCCACTTTCGGGCCAGCTTGATGGCGGCCTCGTTGGCCTCGGCCCCTGAGTTCGAGAAGAAGGTCTGGCCTCCGGCCGGAGCGCCATCCCCGATGGCGCGATCGATGGCCATGGACACGTCGCCGTTGTGTTCGGTGGCGAAGAGGTTGGAGACGTGTTGGAGTCTCGATGCCTGGGCCGTAATCGCTGCGGCGACCTCGGGATGACTGTGACCGAGGCTGGTGACAGCGAGGCCGCTCAAGAAGTCGACGTAGCGTTTGTCGAAGCGATCCCAGAGGTAGGAACCCTCGCCCCGAACGAACTGGACCTGGACCGGCCCGTAGGTGGGCGCGATCGGGCATCGTTCCATGTCGTCCGGCGCGCCGACGGCGTGACGGTGACGTTCCTGCACCGACATCGTCGAGAGATCGGGGGTGACGGGCGTGTCGTGCTCAGCGTTCATGGCTGGATCCTGTCATGGCTGGGTTTCGTCGATGGGCTCGAGTGGGTCGGAGGTGATCATCGTGCCGATGCCGGCATCGGTGAACAGTTCGAGGAGCAGGACGTGGGGCACGCGTCCGTCGAGCATGTGGGCGCTCTTGGCCCCGGCATGTACGGCCTCGACGCAGGCCGCGATCTTGGGCAGCATTCCGCCCGTGATCGTGCCGTCGGCAACGTAGGCATCGAGTTCGGCAACCGTCGCCCGAGCAATCAGACTCGTCGAATCATCGACGTCGATGAGCAGCCCCGGCACGTCGGTGAGGTACACCGCCTTCTCTGCCCCGAGCGCTCCGGCGATGGCGCCGGCGACGGTGTCGGCGTTGATGTTGAACGCCTGTCCCCCTCCATCGCTACCGATGCTCGAGATCACCGGGATCAGATCCTCGGCCAGCAGTCGTTCGACGATGCCGGGATTCACGTTGACGACATCACCGACGAAACCGAGGTCGGGGTGACGTTCGACCGCCTCGATCAAACCGCCGTCCTCACCGGACATGCCGACGGCATAGGCACCGTGGGTGTTGATCTGGCCGACGATGTCGCGGCCGACCTTGCCGACCAGCACCATCCTGGCGACGTCGAGCGTCTCGCTGTCGGTGACGCGTAACCCGTCTCGGAACTCGGTGGTCTTGCCGAGGCGAGCCAGCATCTCGCCGATCTGCGGACCTCCACCGTGCACGACGACGGGCTTGAGGCCCACCGAGCGCAGGAGCACGATGTCTTCTGCGAAAGTGCGACTGAGATCGGGATCGACCATGGCGTTGCCGCCGAGCTTCACGACGACGATGGCGCCGCGGAACCGTTTGATGTACGGCAACGCCTCGATCAGCGCTTCGGTCCGCCGTTCCGGTGAGTACCCGCGATCCTGAGGTGTCAGCGTCGAGCCATCGTTCATGAGCGATACCCCGCGTTGATCTCGATGTAGCCGTGGGTCAGGTCGCAGGTCCACACGGTGGCTTCTGCCGTGCCGACCCCGACATCGGCAGTGATGCTCACGTCGTCCTGTCGAAGGTGCTCGGTGGCCCTGGCCTCGGAGTAGTCGGGATGCTGCACTCCCCCGGCAGCGACCAGTTCGTCGCCGATCCACACCGACAGCGCGTCGCGATCGGCCCGCTGACCAGCCTTTCCGATCGCCATGACGATGCGCCCCCAATTGGCGTCCTCGGCCGCGAGCGCCGTCTTCACCAGCGGTGAGTTGGCGATCGACAGGGCGATCGTCCGTGCTGCGATCTCGCTGTCGGCACCGGTGACCTTGATCTCGGCGAACTTGGTCGCCCCCTCGCCGTCTCGCACGATCTGCTGGGCGAGATCGAGGTTGAGAGCTCGCAGGGCAACCGCCAACTCGGCATGGCCAGGAGAGTCCGGTCCGGTGATCTCGGGGTTCCCGGCGGCGCCTGTGGCGAACAGGAGCACCGTGTCACTGGTGGAGGTGTCCGAATCGACGGTGATGCGGTTGTAGCTGTGGTCGACCGCATCGCCGAGCAGCGATTGGAGCGCCGCGGGCGACACGGCGGCGTCGGTGAACACGAACGACAACATCGTGGCCATGTCGGGAGCGATCATGCCGCTGCCCTTGGCGATCCCGGCCAGGTGCACGTCGGCACCCTCGATGGTGATCGTGCTCCCGCTGCCCTTCGAGAAGGTGTCGGTGGTTCTGATGGCGCCGGCGGCACCTTCCCACATCGCACGGGTCGACTCCGCGAGCGCACCTGCGAGGGCAGGCAGCGCCGCCATGAGCGCGTCGGTCGGCAGGTTCTCGCCGATGACACCGGTCGAGGCGAGGAACACCTCTTCCGGTGGGATGCCGAGCGAGGTCGCGATCGTGGTGGCCGTGAGCTCAGCCGCCGTGTCGCCGTGGCGGCCGGTGAAGGCATTGGCGTTGCCGGAGTTGACCACGACGGCGCGACCTCGCCCCGATGGGAGGATCCGGCGACACCAGTCGACGGGGGCCGACGGACACAGCGACCTGGTGAAGGCGCCGGCAACGGCGGTTCCCGGTGGCACGAGTGCGAGCATCAGGTCGGCCCGCCCCTTGTAGCGAAGCCCGGCCGCATGGGTCGCCAGCTGTACACCGTCCACCGGTGGAAGATCGGGGAAGCACGCCGGCGCGAGCGGGGACACGGTCATGGATAGACCCCGATCGCGCTCAAGCCGGTGGTCTCGGGGATCCCGACAGCGAGGTTTGCGTTCTGGACGGCCATGCCGGACGCCCCCTTCATGAGGTTGTCGAGGGCGGCAATGGCCATGACCAGGCCGGTGCGGGGGTCGACTCGAGCGGTGAGGTGGACGGCATTCGATCCGAGGGTCGCCTTGGTCGACGGCGAGCGTTCGCTCACCACCATGAACGGCTCGTCACGATAGAAGCCGGCCATTGCGTCGAGCACCTCTGCGGTCGTTGTCGAGCCGGTCGGGCGGCCGTAACAGGTGGCGAGGATCCCGCGGTTCATCGGAGCGAGATGCGGCGTGAACAGAACCGTGGTGGCGACGCCGGTCCGCTCGGTGAGCGCTTGTTCGATCTCGGGCGTGTGCCTGTGGGTGAGCAGCCCGTAGGCCGTGACGTCCTCGTCGACGGTGCAGAACGTGGTGTTCGGCTTCGGCGGACGACCCGCTCCACTGACGCCGGTGATGAGATCGACCACGATCCCATGCCCCTCGACGAGGCCGGCATCGAGCAGCGGAGCGAGAGCAAAGGTGGCGGTGGCTGCGTTGCAGCCGGTCGCTGCGATCAGCTCGGCACCTTCGATCTTCGACCGGAACAGTTCGGGAAGGCCGTAGACGAACTCATCGAGCAGGTTCGGGCACGTGTGATCGGCTCCGTACCAGGTGGGGTAGAGCGAGGCATCGTGCAGCCGGAAGTCCGAGCCGAGGTCGACGATGTGTTTCACTCGGCCACGGATGTCCGGGATGACGGTCTGGCTGATGCCGTGCGGCAGACCGCAGAACACGACGTCGAGCCCGTCGACCGCCTCAGGGGTGAAGATGTCGAACCGGCGGTCGCCGTACACGGCGGCCAGGTGGGGATACAGGTCGGCGATGACCTCGCCTGCCTTGCTGTCGCCGGTTGCGACCTCGAGCTCGAACGACGGATGACCGGCGATCAGCCGCATCAGCTCGGCACCCGTGTAGCCGGATGCGCCGACGATGCCAACGCGAATCGGACGGGCAACGGGCGGCGGCGTCGACGCTGCGACCGTCGATGATGGAGCGGAGGCGGATGACATCGGGAAAAGATACAGTCATCTGCATAGTCATGCGGTTCATTTCCGGGAAAAGTTCCGCCTACGATCGTTGCCCGTGACGGTACTGGTCGGAATCTGCGGCGGAAGTGGCTCGGGGAAGACGACGATCGCTCGACTCGTCGCCGCCGAGCTCGGGGCAAGTCGGCTGGCGTTCGACACGTACTACTGCGACCAGTCGCATCTCAGCCCCGATGAGCGAGCGGACGTCAACTTCGACCACCCCGAATCGCTCGACGTCGATCTCTTCACCTCCCACCTCGACCATCTGGCTGCCGGCCGCCCGGTCGACGCTCCCGTCTACGACTTCTCCACCCACTCACGGACCTCCACCACGGAGCACATCGAGGCCCGCGACGTCGTGGTGGTGGAGGGCATCCTGCTGCTTGCGTTCCCCGAGATCGCCCGCCGACTCACGCTCCGAGTCTTTCGCGATTGCCCGGAAAACATCCGATTCGCCAGACGACTTCGTCGGGACATGACCGAGCGTGGCCGCACCGAGGTGTCTGTGTTCCACCAGTTCGAGGCCACGGTGAAGCCGATGCACGACCAGTTCGTGGAGCCATGTCGCCTTTCAGCCGACATCGTCACCGAATTCGAGGAGGAGCTCCACGCCGCCGCCGATCGCGTGATCTCCGCCATCGAAACCCACCTCTGACCCGAGACCCACCTCGAACCCGTTCCAACTGCCAGCGTGAGACGTACCCAGAGGTACGTCTCACGCTGGCAGTTGGGATGGAGGGGGAACCGCGGGTGCCAGAACGGGGAGCGGCAGACCGTCAGAGGCGACCGGCGTCCGCCGCTGCCTGCTCGGCGTCGGCCAACTGACGCTCCACGATCGCGAGCCCCTTCTCCCAGAAGGCGGGATCGGCCAGGTCGCATCCGACGATACGTCCGAGGTCCTCGGGCGAGCGCGAACCGCCGGCCCGAAGCAGGTCGAGATACGCAGGAACGAACGCATCGCCCGTTTCCTCGTAGCGGGCGTACACCGACAAGGCCAGGAGCTGTCCGTAGGCATACGCATAGACATATCCGGGACTACCCATGAAATGAGGGACGTAGCTCCACCAGCTCCGGTAGCCATCCGAGATCTCGACCGCAGGGCCGAGCATGGCGGTCTGGGTCTGCGCCCAGAGGTCGCCGAACGTGTCGACCGAGAGCTCGCCCTCCTCACGACGCGTGGTGTGGCAGGCATCCTCGAAGCGGTTCATCGCGACCTGGCGAAAGACGGTCGCAATCGAGTCCTCGAGCGTGGTGGCCAGCAGGGAGAACCGTTGGGCCGGATCGTCGATCATCGAGAGCAGCCGCTTCGAGGTGACGGTCTCGCCGAACACCGAGGCCGTCTCCGCCACCGTCAGCGGTGTGCTGTGGTGGTAGATGCTCTGGTTCTCGCCGGCCAGGTAGAAGTGCACGCCGTGTCCGAGCTCGTGGGCCAGGGTGGCGACGTCTCGGCTCTTGCCGGACCAGTTCAACAACACATACGGGTGGTGGTCAGGGGTGACTCCGGCGCAGAAAGCGCCGCCCCGCTTTCCCGGTCTGGCCGGTCCGTCGATCCACTTCTCGTCGATGAAACGACCCACGATGCCGGCCAGCTCGGGTGAGAACGAGGCATAGGCATCACGCACGATGCCGGTCGCCTCGTTCCAGCCGATCGCGCGTTCGCTCGTGGCCACCGAGGCAGACCGGTCGTAGTCGGCGAGTGTGTCGAGCCCGAGGACCTTGGCCTTGAGCCCATACCAGCGTTGAGGGATGTCGTACCGGCTCACCACGGCATCGACCAGGGCTTGGACGGAATCGTCGGATGCCTCGTTGGAGAGGTTCCGGCTCGACACCCAGGTGTCGAAGCCACGGAGCCGATCGTCGACCGACTTGTCGAGGAGGAGGGTGTTGAACACGAATGCTCTGGTCCGCAGTCCTGGAGCCAACCCGGCCGTGACGGCCTCGGCTGCGGTCCTTCGCACCTCGCGATCGGGGCTCAACGAGAGGGCCAGCGCCTGGTCGAGCGGTTGGCCGGGGCCGCCGAGCTCGTCTGGGAGGTCCACCTCGATGGCAGACGTGAGTTCATCGAAGAGCCTGACCCACGCCGCCGACCCTGACACCGATTTCTCGGCCACGATGGTCTCCTCGGCCTCGCTGAGCAGGTGGGGGCGAGTCTTGCGGAGGTTGCGCAGGTGGTGACGACAGAAGTCGAGCTCGGACGATTCCATGAGCTGATCGGCCTGCTCATCCGGCACGCTCGCCCACTCGAGATCGAAGAAGATCATCTTGGTGGAGATGGCCGTGCTGCGTTCCTGCATCGCCATCATCTGCGCGCCCCGCTCGGGGTCGATGGTGTTCTCGCTGAACTTGAGCATGGCGTAGTGACCCGCTCGGGACATCAGATTGCCGATCACCTCGAACTCGCGCATGGCCTCGGCCAGACCGGTTGCATCGAGGGATGCGATCGTGCCTCGACGCTCGGTGATCTTGTCGGCCATCTCGTCGGCATCGTCGAGCAGCGAGTCCATGCTCTCGCCGTCGGGAATGATCGGTTCGAGGTTCCACGCAACGTCGGCCGCCGTGAGGTCGGCTTGGTCGATTTCCGGCTCGGTCAGATCTGCAGACATCTCCCCAGTCTGCCCGAGTCTGTCGCCGTATCGCCGATCAGCCTCGGGTCTCGAGTCAGCCTCGCATCTCGAGGTCAGCGCAGCGTTGCTTGATGATGCTTGGCGGCTGCGCCAACGATCTGGAGCCGTAGTTCTGTGACCTCGGCATCGGTCAGGGTGCGATCCGCTGCTCGCAGGCGAACCCGATAGGCGAGCGAGCGTACGCCGTCGGCAGCAAGAGACTCGGAGCGGAACACGTCGAACAACTCCACCGACTCCACCTCGGCCCCGCCGGCCTTGTTGATCGTGGCCGCAACATCGGCTGCCGACACGGCGTCGTCGACGAGAAACGCCAGATCCACGTCGCTCGCCGGGTATTTCGAGATCGCCTTGAACTTCGGCGGCGCCTCCATCGCGCGAACCAGCGGCGGGACCCGCAACTGCAACCAGGCCACCCGCCCGTGGACCGAGAAGCGACCCAGGACGCCGGGATCGATCTCGCCGACCTCACCCAATGGCTTGCCCCAGAACTGAACTTCGGCCGAGCGGGTCGGATGCATCCCGGGCAGGGCCCGGTTGACCACCTTCATGCCGGGCAGATTCAGCGCAGCAGCCACACGATGCAGGATGCCCACAGCGACACTGGCGTCGGCATCGGCGACGATGGCAGCCACCCACTCCTCCTCGATGGGGAGCTCGTCCTCGGTCGGCAGGTAGACCGTGCCCAACTCGAACAATCGGACACCCGCGATCTGGCGGGACTGGTTGTACCCGACCGAGCTGAGCAGGCCCGGCAGCAACGACGTCCGGAGCATCGACTCCTCGGCCACCAAGCGGGTTGGCGAGCGAAATGGCTTCCTCGGCCAGACCCGCTCGCTCCAGATCGCCGGGGGCGAGGAACGGCAACGGCATGGCTTCGTTGCATCCCTCCGCCATGAACGCCCGACGGATCCGACGTCTGGCCCGTTGTGTGGGCGTGAGCTCACCGGTCTGGGCCGGGGTCGGGACGCGCGATCCGGACTTCTCGTAGCCGTGATGACGGCCGATCTCCTCGACGAGGTCGATCTCGGCGATGCAGTCGGGACGCCAGGTCGGGATCTCGACGCTGAGCACCGATTCCTCACCGGCGGAGGTACCGCGAACCGAGAAACCGATCGGGGTCAGGTAGCTCGAGATCATGCCGGCATCGAGATCGATGTTGAGCAACTTGTTGACTCTGGCGATGCGCAGGTCGACGGTGGTCGGCGGCGGCACGGAGCCGTCGACCATCACCCGACCGGCCGCCACCGTGGCACCGCAGATCTCGACAGCCAGCTGGCAGAACCGGTCGAGTGCCCGCTCGATGCCGAGGGGATCGGCCCCGCGCTCGAACCGCGTCGACGCCTCTGATCGGAGGCCGAGCCTGCGGCTGGTCTTCGCAATCGTCATACGATCCCAGACGGCGGCCTCGAGCAGGACGCTCGTGGTGGTGTCGCTGATCTCGGTCGCCGCACCTCCCATCACACCGGCAAGACTGATCGGCTCATCGGCGCCGTTGCAGACCACGCCATCGGCGGCCGTCAACGACCGCTCGACATCGTCGAGGGTGGTGAGGACCTCACCGTCTGACGCCATCCGAACCCGAATCGCTCCGTCCGGCACGGTGGCCAGGTCGAAGGTGTGATTGGGCTGACCGACCTCGAGCATCACGTAGTTCGAGATGTCGACAATGGCATTGATCGGGCGCTGACCGCACGCCTCCAGGCGGCGCTGCATCCACGCCGGTGACGGGCCGATGTTGATGCCGTCGAGCACTCGCGCCCCGAAACGCAGGCACAGCTCGGGATCGACGATCTCCACCGATGCCACGTTCCTGTGCACCAGGCTCGGTCTCGGCCAGTTCGATCACGGGGAGCTCGAACCGGAGGCCGAGCTTGCCGGCCAAGTCGCGGGCAACGCCGACAACCGACAGACCGTCCGGGCGGTTGCCCTCGACATCGAGCTCGAACACGGTGTCGGTTTCGACTCCGAGGGCGTCGGTCAACGCCTGTCCCACGGTGAGCGAGGGGTCGAGGACCATGATGCCGTCTGCGTCTTCGCCGACTCCGAGTTCGATCTCGGAGCAGATCATGCCGTTCGACCACTGCCCGCGGAGCTTCCGCCGTGCGATCTCGAGACCGCCGGGCATCACCGTGCCGAGTGTCGCCAGCGGCACGAGGTCACCCACTGCCATGTTGAATGCCCCACAACAGATCTGGAGTGCTTCGCCGATCGGCGACGCCGCTCCGCCGGTGTCGACGTCGACGAGCTGGATCTTGTCCGCCTCCGGATGCGGTCGGAGATCGAGCACCTTGGCCACCACGATGCCGTCCCAGTCGGCCCCGGTGTGGGTGACGGACTCGACGACCAGACCCAGGTTGGTGAGAACCTCGGCCAGGCCGGCTGGGTTGTCCTCGAACTCGCCGAACCCCTCAGGGACGAACTCGCGCATCCAGGAAAGCAAGACGTTCATGTGATCAGCCTCTTCTCAGTCTCGGAGTCCCGGTCAGAACTGTTCGAGGAATCGAACGTCGTTCTGGAACATGTCGCGCAGGTCACTGACGCCGTATTTCATGAGCGCCAGACGGTCGATGCCGAATCCGAACGCAAAGCCGGACCACTCTTCGGGATCGATCCCGCCGGCCCGCAACACGTTCGGGTGCACCATGCCGCAACCGGCCATCTCCAGCCAGCTGCCGTCAGGCTGCTGCAGGTCGTACTCGGCCGACGGTTCGGTGAACGGGAAGTAGTTGGGTCGCAGTCGCGACGGGAAACTCTTGCCGAAATAGGCGGTGACGAAGGCATCGATGGTGCCTGCGAGGTCGGCGAGTGTGATGTCCCGATCGATCACCAGCCCCTCGATCTGGTGGAAGACCGGCATGTGGGTGGCATCGGCTGTGTCGCGGCGGAAGACACGACCCGGTGCCACGATCGCGATCGGCGGATCCTGTTCGAGCATGGTGCGGATCTGCACCGGCGAGGTGTGGGTCCGGAGGAGGGAACTCCCCGGCGCTCCGTGATCGACGTAGATCGTGTCGAAGCCGTCTCGAGCCGGGTGCCCCTTCGGGATGTTGAGCGCATCGAAGTTGTGCCAATCGGTCTCGACGTGAGGCCCCTCGGCGATACGGAAGCCCATGCCGACGAAGACGTCCTCCAACTCCTCCCAGGTCTGGGTGACGATGTGGGCGTGACCGACTGCTGTCGGTGCCACGACCTCGGTGAGATCCATGCGCTCGGCGTCGAGCTGGATCGCCCGCTCGGAGGCTTCCACGGTGGAGATCCGCTGGTTGACCGCGGCCTCGATCTGCTTCCGGGCCTCGTTGAGCGCTCGGCCGGCATCCTTGCGATCGTCGACCGGCAGGGAACCGATCTGCTTCTTGAGCGCATCCAACTCGTCGGTGCGCTGCTTCAGGAACGACCGCAGCGACCCCGAGTCGGTGAGCTCGTCGAGCTCACCTGTGGTGTCTGTCAGTCGTCGGATGTCGTCGAGCATCGGGTCAGGGTAGCGAGGCCGTGACCAGGTGAAGAGCGAGTTTCTCCCGCCACCTCGCTTCGTTCAGACGAGCGCGGCGTTGGCGCAGGCTCTCGAAGCACAAGATGGCGCCGGCGGCGGCCACGTTCAACGATTCGGTCGGCCCGGCCAGTGGGATCGTCACCGTGCGGTCGGCCGCAGCGACAGCGGCAGCGTCGAGACCGGCCGCCTCATTGCCGAGGATCAATGCGACCGAGGTGAGGTCTACGTCGGCATAGTCGGGTGCCGTCGAGTCGACCACCGTTGCCACGACCTCACGGCCGCTCCCCCGCAGCTCGGCAAACGCGTGGTTCAGCTCGCGGAGCTCGATCACTGGCAGCCGCAAGCGAGCGCCGGCAGAGGCCCTGACCACCTTGGGGTTGGTGCTGTCGACCGTCGAGCCGATCATCGCCACCGCAGCAAAACCGGCCGCTTCGGCGGTCCGCAACAACGTGCCGGCGTTGCCCGGATCGCTCAGGTCGACCAGGCCGAGCACCGGACCGTCACCGATCGTGTCGAGCGAGTGCGCCGGCACCCGCACCACAGCACAGACCGGCTGAGGCGAGACCGTGGCCAGCACGCCGGCGAGCACGCCGCCACGGACCCAGTGCAGTTCGTCGACGACGTGAGCGCCGTCGGGAATCGACAACATCTCCTCGTCGACGTAGAGCTCGAGGACCTCGATCAGGCCGGCAGTCTGGGCCGCGAGGGCCTCGGCGACCAGGACCGGTCCCTCCACGACGAAAGCCCGCTCCGAAGAGCGGGCCTGTCGTTGTTTGATCAGTTTCCGGAGTCGTTTGATGCGGTCGTTCGAGGCAGCAAGCATCTCCGGTGTCAGTCTCGATCAGCGAAAGTCTGGATCAGCGAGTGCTGGATCAGGCCGCTTCGGCCGCGTTGGCCGCAGCCTCGTCGGCCGCCTTCACCAGTGCGGCGAAAGCATCGGCATCGTTGACTGCGAGGTCGGCGAGGACCTTGCGGTCGACTTCGACACCGGCGTGCTTGAGGCCGGCGATGAAACGGCTGTAGGTGGTGCCATTCAGACGGCATGCCGCGTTGATTCGCTGGATCCAGAGCTTGCGGAATTCACCCTTGCGGGCCCGGCGGTCACGGTAGGCGTAGTTGCCCGAGTGCATGACCTGCTCGTTGGCGGCCCGGACGCTGCGGCTCTTGTTGCCGTAGTAGCCCTTGGCCTTCTCCAGTGTTGCGCGGCGGCGCTTCTTGGAATGGACGGAGCGCTTCACTCTGGCCATGTCGATCTCCTGTGTTCGTAGTGGGGTGCGGTGGTGTCGATGTCGAGCGGATCACGGTGATCCACTCCGGGGTCAGCTCGAGAGGAGCTTCTTGATCTTGGGCATGTCGGCCTTGTCGACCAGTTCTGGCCCTCCGAGACGACGCTTGCGCCGGCTCGACATCTTGGTGTTGAAGTGGTTCAAGTTGCGTTGGCGACGACGGATCTTGCCGGTACCGGTGACCTTGAAGCGCTTCGCAGCACCTTTGTGTGTCTTCATCTTTGGCATGGGGGACTCCTCGTGTGGACGGCTCGTGCGTCGAGCGAGTGATCGTGACCGCCTGGCGGTCTATTCGGTTGCTTCGACGACTTCTGCTTCGTCCGCTGCGACGTCGACCGTCTCGGTCAGGTCTGCGGTCTCGGCTGTTGCGTCGGTCGCTTCTGGTTGTGCGTCGTCTGGTTGTGCGTCGGCCTCGGTGACCTGTGGGGCCTCGGTCTCAGGGGATTGTCGGTCGGCAACGTCGGACTCGAGTTCGGCTTCGGCGGCGGCACGTGCTCCCGCTTCTGCCTTCTCGGCTTTGGCCGCTTCTCTGGCCAGCGCTGCCATCTTCTTGGAATCCGGGCCGAGCACCATGGTCATGTTGCGCCCATCCAAACGGGGATAGGCCTCGACCTTGGCGTACGGGTCGGTTCGTTCGGCGATGTTGTCGAGGATCTTTCGTCCGAGCTCTGGGTGGGTCACTTCGCGACCGCGGAACATGATCGTGATCTTGACCTTGTTGCCCTCGAGCAGGAACTTTTCGACCTTTCGGGTCTTGGTGTCGAAGTCGCCCCCCGAGATCTTCGGGCGGTACTTCATTTCCTTGACCGTCACATGGCTGGTCTTCTTGCGAGATTCCTTCGCCCGTTGCGCTGCTTCGTACTTGTATTTGCCGTAGTCCATGATGCGGACGACGGGTGGGTTCGCCTTGTCGGCGACCTCGACGAGGTCGAGGCCGAGTTCACGCGACATCGAGAGGGCTTCGGGCATCGGCCGGATTCCGAGCTGCTCTCCGTCTGGAGAGATCAACCGGACTTCTCGCGCCCGGATCTTCTCGTTGATCCGGGGCTCATCTGACGCAGCTATTGCTGATCACTCCTCATGCAGGTTCTGTCCTTTTCGCAGCGGAGTCTTCTTCCGCTTGGTTTGGGTGGCGTCGTTCGAAGAAGAGAGCGACGACCCAACACCTCACCGAGCAAACTCGCAAGTGGTGACGGGACGCTTGCATGAACCGGGCCATCTGGAGACCGGGCGAGCCCGGCCGATGGAACGGTGGGGCTGCGAGCCCTCTTCTTTTCAGACCTGCGAAGACTACCACGGCCGAACGGAAACGCTGCGACTGGATGCGACGGCTAGATTCTTCCGGCTATGAGCCTTTGGACCCCAGACGGAGAACACCCGATCCCCCCAGTCGATGCCGCTCCGGCCGATGATCTGACCGAGGAACAGCAGGAGCAGGCCCGGTTGATGGCCAAGGAGATGGCCGAGGCCCGGGCGCAATTGCTCGAGGCCGAGGTGGCGACGGTGATCACCAATCATGCGCTGGGCATCTACGAGTTGGCTGCGCTGCACATCACAGCCGACAACCCCGACATGGTCGAGGCCCGGCTGGCCGTCGACGCCCTTGGCGCACTGGTCGAGGGACTCGAGGGACGGTTGGGCGACGGCGAACCAACGTTGGTCGACGCTCTGGCCAACATCAAGATCGGTTACGTCCAGCGGGTCAACCAGTTGAAGAAGGAAGCCGGCGAGCAACCAGCCGACTGAAGCTCACGACCGAGGCACCTCAGCCACCGCTTCGGCGACCCGGTCGAGTTCGTCGACGGTGTTGAAGTAGTGCACCGACGCCCGGACCAACCCGTCCGGGGCTCGATCGGCGAGATCGAATTGCCCGGCCCCCACCAGGGCGACAGATGTGTTGATCCCTCGAGCGGTGAGGTGTTCGACCACCTGGGTCGGTGACGATCCATCGACGCTGAACGTGACGATGCCACTGCGAGCGATGCCGAGATCGGCCACGACCACCCCTGCGATCGATCGCGAGGCGCTCGCGGAGGAGCTCGGCCAGGGCGCCGGTGCGCGCTGCGATGTTGTCGAGCCCGAGGTCGTTGGCGTAGCCGAGCGCCACACCGAAACCGACCTTGGCCGCGAAGCTGTACTCGTACAGCTCGTGCACCCGAGCGCCCGGTTTCGGTGCGACCGTCCAGGGCTCGACCCAGTCTGTTCCCCAACCGTCGCTGACTCTCGGCGGCACCAAGCCGACGAGGCCGGCGCGCTGGTACAGCATGCCGGTGCCACGAGGAGCACGGCAGAACTTGCGACCGGTGAACGACAGGAAGTCGGCGCCGATGGCGTCGACATCGAGGGGCAACTGCCCTGCCGACTGGCACGCATCAACCAGATAACGAGCGGCGCTCCCCTGCCGCACCGCCGCACCGATCGCTTCGATCGGATTCACCAGACCTCCCGAGGTGGGGACGTGGGTGACACACACCAGCTTCACCCGTTCGTCGAGGAGTTCGGCGAGTGCCTCGACCGATGTCTGGCCGTGTTCGTCGTCCGGAATGAGCTCGACCTCGATTCCTTGCTCGGCGATCTGCACGAGAGCGATGCCGCTTGCCACGTACTCCGCCGACGATGCGAGGATGCGATCGCCTGGCGCCAATGGCACCGAGTTGAAGGCCGCCCACCACGCCTGCGTCGCGTTCTGCTGGAAGGCGAGCTCGGCCTCATCGCAGCCGAGCATGCGAGCGGTCTCCCGATACACCCGATCGAGGTCCCCAGCGCGGGCTGTGGCCGTCTCGTACCCGCCCCTCCTCGATTCGGTTTCGAGGTAGTCGACGGTCGCTCGAATCACGGCCTCGGTTGGGAGCGACGCACCCGCGTTGTTCACGTGGATGCGATGGTCGGCGGCCGGAGTGTCGGCTCGAACCTTCTCGATGTCGATCCGCGAGAGCGCGGTCTCGATTGGCTCAGGAGCACTGGGCATCGCCGCAAGGTAGTCGCCACGACCCGAGGACCAGCCGGCCATTTGCCACCAACTGAGCTTCAGACGAATTGATCTGACGCTGCGGGCACGTCGAATGGTTTCGTGAGGGCGCTCGCCACCTTGGGCCCCGGGGCCGGACGGTGGAAGTAGAAACCCTGGAACAGCGTGATACCGAGTGATCGGAGAACTGCGACCTGCGCCGCCTCCTCCACGCCTTCGGCCACCGTTTCCATCCCCATGGAGTCGGCGAGGGCCACGATGGCGGTCACGATCTTGCGATCGACCGGATCGGTGGCGACATCGACCACGAAAGCACGGTCGATCTTGAGCGTCGACACCATGTCGAGGCGCTTGAGCTGGCTCAGGGAGGCTCGGCTCGTGCCGAAGTCGTCGATGGCGAGCTTGACGCCGAGTGCCACCAGTTCGCGAAGGATGGTCAGCCGCGTGTCCAGCCGTTCGACGATGATCTCCTCGGAGAGCTCGAGTTCGAGTTGGGCGGGGTCGAGGCCGGTCTCGGCCAGGACTCGTTGCACGAGCTCGAGCAGACCGGTGTCGATCAGCTGGCGCTCGGCGACGTTCACAGAAACCACCACGGGATGGCCGACCGCCGAGGTCCATGCAGCTGCCTGACGGCACGATTCACGTAGAACGTGCTCGCCGACGTCGACGATCAGTCCTGACTCGGCGGCGACACTCAGGAAGGCTCCCGGTGCCATCATTCCGCGCACGGGGTGTTCCCAACGGACCAGTGCTTCGAGGCGATCGACGCCGCCGGTGTCGGCATTGACGATCGGCTGGTAGTGAACGTGCAGCTGGCCGGTTCGGATGGCGCGACGCAGCTCGCGCTCGACTTCGAGACGAGCCACGGCCTGCTCGCGGAGCTCGGCATCGAACACCACGTAGCGGCCTCCACCGGCTTCCTTCGCCTTGTACATCGCAACATCGGCGTCTCGCAACAGGCTCTCGGCGTCGCCGCCGCCGCCGGTCACGTAGGCGATGCCGATCGAGGCGCTGATCATTTGCGAGGACTCGTCGCTCAGGACGGCGGGCTCACGCAACGATTCGAGGATGCGATCCGCCAGCATGGTCAGGTCTCGGATGGCGGGGACGCCGGAGGACACGACGATGAACTCGTCGCCGCCGAATCTGCCGACGGTGTCGCCCTCGCGCACTGCCTGACGCAGGCGGTCGGCAACAGCAGCCAGGACTTCGTCGCCGGCCGAATGGCCGATCGAATCGTTGACGACCTTCAGCCGATCGAGGTCGAGCAACAACACACCAACCAGATTGTTGGTCCTGCGATCACTCAGCGACGCGTTGAGCTCGTCGGTGAGGCCCTTCCGATTGGTGAGACCGGTCAGCGGATCGTGTTTGGCATCGAATTCGATTCGCTCGATGGCTCGGGCCCGAGAGATCGACATCTGCAGCGCCCACGCCACCACGCTCATTCCGGAGGCGATGACGAGGCCGGACAGAAGCAGGATCCACGAAGCGCGGTGGGCGCTCGAGGCCGAGGAGGAAGCGGCCTCGATTCCCCACCGGGCCTGGCCGGCATCGAATGCACCGGCGTCGATCGGTTCCTCAGCGGCGCCACCGAACGAACCGCTCGTGGCGACCACGAACCCGTCGAGTTCGATGGCCAGGCTCGTCTCGGGGGCAAGATCCCGTTCTGGCGCGTACTGCGCGATCACGAAGACGGTCGGCTCGGCGGCTGGTGAGGCCACGGGAGCGATGAGGACGACAGAGGTGATCTCTCCGTCGAAGATCTGTTCGACCGTGGCCAGAAGCTCCGGGGTGGCCACGGCCACGATGCCGCTCTCCGCGGAGCTACTGAACACTTCGTCGAGGTTGACCGAGCGCTCGACCACACGGCCGACCTGGGCCTCGCGATCGACGGCGCCGACGTTGGCCACGATGGTGAGGGCGTCCGCATCGAGCGTGACGACGGCGACCTGGGTGATGGCGGAGGCGGCCGCTGTCAGATCGTCGCGAGCGGCGAGTGAAGCCAGCACTTCGGGGTCGGTGGCATCGCCATCGCCCAGGGCGGTCGACAGGCGGTCGACCGACGCCAGCGTCGCGCCGATTTCGGTTCGGGTCGATCGAGCCTGCGCGGCCGCGATGTCGCCTGCCGCTTCGACTGATTCGTCGACCTCGATGGCGCGGAGGAAGAACCAACCAGCGACGGTCAGGATCACGACCAGCGCTATTGCCGCCAGCAGCCCGGGGGAACGTTCTTTCGACATCGGGGTTCCTGTCGGCACGACCCCGTGCGCAATCAACCGTTCGGCCGCCTGTGCCGGATGAGTCGTTCGACTCACCCGCCCTGCCGTCGGCTGGACGTCAGCCCGTCTGTACGACCGGCGTGACCTCGAATGCTTCCCAGCGACCGGGGCCGCCGGCACGGACGACAAAGGCGACCTCCGTCCCGGCTTCGATCGTTCTGGTCCCGTCGGTGATGGTCGTGCAGTGGAACATCCAGATTCGACCCGTCCCGTGGGCCGCGACCGTTCCGAGCCCGGCCGCGCTATCGAAATCGGCGACGACGCCGACGTGGAGGCCGAGCAGCGCATCGGAGTCAGGAGCCGAGGTCGAGACCATCAGGCAACGCTAGCGGTGTGATCCGTCTGCAGGTCTCTAGGCTCCGTTGCGTGATTCTCCACGACCTCGAAGCGACCCTGCAGAGCCGCCGCTCGGCGTCACCGAGCGATTCGTACACGGCTCGGCTGCTGGCCGACTCGACGCTGAACCAACGCAAGATCATGGAGGAGGCGTTCGAGGTGTGTCTGGAGCTCCAAGCGGCCCCGATCGATCGGGGCCGCACGGCCGAGGAGGCCGCCGACGTCCTCTACCACCTCATGGTCGCCCTGGTCGGTGCCGAGGTGCCGCTGGACGACGTGTTCGCCGTCCTGAAGGGTCGCCAGACGTGAGCGCCTCGGGATCGACGACCGACCCGTCATCGGGCACCGAGTTGAAGCGCATTGCTGTGCCTTCCAAGGGCCGTCTCCGCGACTCCTGCCTCGACCTGCTTCGTCACGCCGGATACCGCGTCGGTTCGTTCAATGGCGGTGCGTCGGCCAGCACGGCTGGGATCGAGTTCATCGAGATGCGTCCGCGCGACGCGGCTGCGTGGCTACGGGCCGGTCGCCTCCACGCTGCGTTCATATCCACCGACACCGCGCTCGAGAACGAAGTCGAGCACCTGCCGTCGATCGATCTCGGGTTCTCGCGGTCCGATCTGGTGCTGGCGTGTCGCGAGGACAGCTCGTATCGATCAGCAACTGATCTCGACGGGGCAACCGTTGCCACCCACCTCCCGTCGTGGACCAAACGATGGTTCGAGTCGCTCGGCGTCGACGTCGATGTGGTCTCGATGGGTGGTGCGCTCGAGGGCGTCTGCGCCGTCGGCATGGCCGATGCCATCGTCGACCTGCGCGAAACCGGCGGCAGTCTGGCAAGGAATCGGCTCCGTGTCGTCGAGGTGGCACACGCCTGTCAGGCGATCTTCTCCACCGCCGACATCACCTCACCGGTGGTCGACGACCTGACGCTTCGGCTCGAGGCCGCCCTCGCCGCCCGCCGAACCCAGTACGTCATGCTCCATCTCCCCGCCGACCGGGTCGACGCCCTCGGCGGCGTGTTCCCCGGCCTGGCCGCGCCGACCGTCCTCCCACTCGCCGGGCGCGACGACCTGGTCGCTGCCCACATCGTGGTCGACCGCTCGGAGCTGTGGGCACGGCTCTCGGATCTTCGAGCGCTCGGAGCCACCGGCATCGTCGCCCTCCCCACCGACGCCATCGTCGAATAGCCGTCCTCGGCCGGGAGCCTCGCTCCGCACCTCAGTGAGGGCGATTCCCGCCGAGCAGGTCGATCGCGTGAGGGCAGACATCGAGCACGGCTGACAACGTCTCGACGGCACCCGACGTGGATCCCGGCGTGTTGAGGATCAGCGCTTCGCCCAGCGTGCCGGCAACCGCCCGGCTGAGTCGTCCGAGCCCGTCGGGATTGCAGAGTCGCATCGCCTCGGCCAGCCCGGGAGCTTCACGTTCGATCGCTTGGCGGGTGCCCTCGGGAGTGAGATCACGCGGGCCGAACCCGGTGCCACCCGTGGTCACGATCAGACCGTTGAAATCGGCGGCGAACTCGATCAGCGTGTCTCGCACCGACTCGACGCCGTCGGCAATGGCACGACGATCGACCACGGTCCAACCGGTGGCCTCGAGGTGTTCCTGTACTGCGGCGCCGGACCGGTCCTCCCGGGTCCCGGCAATGACGCCGTCTGACGCCGTGATCACTTTGGCGAGGAGCGGAGCGGAAGCTGCTTCGAAGGTCGTCACGGGCTCTAGTCTGCCCGCCATGTCATCCACTCGCCCCGACGGACAACGCATCGAGACGGTCGCCATCACGGCCGGGCGCCCACATCGGCCCGGCGAACCGGTCAACACGCCGATCACCATGGCGTCGAACTACATCAGTGGCCTCGGTCCCGAGTACGCCAGGGGCGACTCCACACCCACCTGGCAGGCCCTCGAAACCGCGGTTGGTGCCCTCGAAGGCGGCACGGCGATTGCGTTCAGCTCTGGCATGGCGGCCGTGGCCGCAGTTCTCGGCCGGCTGCCGAGCGGGGCCAAACTGCTCCTGCCGGACGACTGCTATCAGGGGGTCGCCACACTGGTCGCAGAAGGAGTTGCCTCAGCGGGCTGGACCGTCCAGCGCATCGCCACCGCAGACACACAGGCATGGCTCGACGCCCTTCCCGGCGCCGACCTCTGTTGGCTGGAGTCGCCATCGAATCCGATGCTCGAGATCGGCGATCTGCCGACGATCTGCGCTGCCGCGGCCTCACTCGGAGTGCCGACCGCAGTCGACAACACCTTCGCCACGCCGCTGCTCCAGCAACCCCTCGCCTTCGGCGCCACCTACAGCATCCAGAGCGCCACGAAGTTCATCGGCGGCCACTCTGACCTCCTCTGCGGTCTCGTCATCTCGACCGACGAGCAGGCCGTCTCCGCCGTCGATCGTCACCGGACGTATCACGGGGCCACGCCGGGAGGACTCGAGACCTTCCTCGCGCTGCGAGGGCTCCGCACGCTTCCGATTCGCCTCGAACGATCGCAGGCATCGGCCGTCGAGCTCGCCAAGCGGCTCTCCGGGCATCGCCAGGTCACGCGGGTCCATTACCCCGGCCTCGCCGAGGATCCGGGCCACGCTCTGGCCCGAGCGACGCTGGCCGGCCCGGGTGCGATGCTCAGCTTCCAGCTCCGCGGCTCGGACACGAGCACCGACATCCGCTTGGGACGGTTGCGCCTGATCACACCGGCGACGAGCCTCGGTGGTGTCGAGTCGCTCATCGAGCGCAGGGCCAGGCTGACCGGCCAGGAACACATTCCACCGACGTTGTGTCGGCTCAGCGTCGGATGCGAACACGTCGAGGACCTCTGGGAAGATCTCGACCAGGCCTTGTCCGGTCAGATGGCGGACGCCTAGTCTGCGGCACCCGACCCCGCTGGCCGCCCATGCCGCCATCGGGCTTCACCGAGGAGCCAACATGAAGATCCTTTTGCCGACGCCGTCGACGCCGCCCGGGTTGCCTCGCTCGAGGCGGCCGGTCACCGCTGTCGGCTGGAGCCGGCACTGTCGGGCGAGGACCTTCCGGTTGCGATCGGCGATGCCGAGGTGCTGGTCGTTCGGAGCACCGAGGTCACGGCCGAGACCATCTCTGCCGGAGCTGCCCTCGCGCTGATCGTTCGTGCCGGTGCCGGCACCGACACCATCGACACCATCGCTGCATCCCGCGCCGGGGTCTATGTCTGCAATGTCCCGGGCCGGAATGCCATCGCCGTTGCCGAACTGACGATGGGTCTACTCCTCGCCATCGACCGCCACATCGCCGACGGTGTCGCCGACCTTCGCAACGGGATCTGGGACAAACGGCGCTACACGAAGGCTGACGGGCTGGCCGGCAAGACCTTGTCGATCATCGGCCTCGGCGACATCGGACTCGCAGTGGCCGAACGGGCCAAGGCGTTCGACCTCGTTGTGCAGGCCGAGCGCAAACTCGGCCGGTCCGACGCGGCCATGGCACGGATTCGCAGTGTCGGGGTCCGGCTGGTCGAGAGCCGCGATGAGCTGCTCTCGACGTCCGATGTCGTCTCGATCCACGTTCCCAAGGCACCAGAGACGATCGGTCTGGTCGACGATGCCTTCATCGACAAACTCCCTGATGGCTGCGTGATCCTGAACACCTCGCGTGGCGACGTCGTCGACGAGAGCGCCCTGCTGAGGGCATTGGACCAGCGCAGCATGCGGGCCGGCCTCGATGTGTTCGCCGACGAACCGTCGAACAGCAACGACACCTTCGTGTCCGCCCTCGCTGCACATCCATCGGTCGTCGGCAGCCACCACATCGGGGCATCGACGACCCAGGCGCAGGAGTCGGTCGCTGATGGCACCATCGATGTGATCGAGGCGTATGCGAGCGGCGACGTGATCAACTGCGTGAACCTCGCCCCCAACAGGGCTGATGCGGGTTGCGTGTCGATCCGCCACCTCGACCGAGTCGGAGTGCTTGCTCGCATCCTGAACACGCTGAGCAGCAACGGCCACAACGTCGAGCAAATGGAGAATCAGCTCTTCAGCGGGGGTGGGGCGGCCGTTGCCACCATCAACGTCGACCGGCGCCTGGCGCCGGACACGCTCGCTGCACTCCGTGGCCTGGATGACGTGATCGCGGTCACCGTCACCGCCGAAGGCGAGGTTTGACGTGGTCGCCATTCGCCCGCTCCGCCTGCGATTGGTGCAGGAGTCGTGGGCAGAGCGTGTCTCGTCACCAGCCCACGATGCACTGACCCCGAGTGATCGTCGCGCTCATCTGGCAATGAACCCCGACAGCTACATGGCTGTCACGAGGGGCCTCGAAGACGTCCACCCAGGGGAACACCTCGACGCCCACGACCTGCTCCATCAGGGGCGGGAAGCGCTCGATCGGCTCCGCCAGAACGGCGCATTCTCGCCGGAACGAGGCGACGACTTCTATGTGTACCGATTGGTCGACGGGGATCATCGGCTGACGGGTTTCGTGGCGGGCGTTTCCGTCGCCGACTACATCGCAGGCAACGTCAAGATCCACGAACACGTACGGGCCACACGAGCAATCCACCTCGCCAACCACCTCGATGTGGTCGGAGTCCAATCGAGCCCCATCGCCATGGCCCACTTGCCCGACCCTGCGATCGATTCCATCATCGCCGCGACGACCGGAACGGAACCGCTGCTCTCCTTCCGACTCCCCGACGGTCTCGAGCAGACGTTGTGGCTCGTTGCCGATCCCGCAGACGACGCCACCCTCCGCACGGTTCTCGACAACGACCCGCTGTATCTCATCGATGGCCATCACAGAGCCGCAGCTGCCGCCACATTCCGGACTGCTGCGGGCCCGGGAATGGCTGATTGGATGCTCTGCGCGATCTTCTCGGCTGACGCTCTCGGGAACGCTCCCCACCATCGCATGCTCCGACCGGCGTGCGGGATCACCGAAGCCCTCAGATTGATCGGTCGCCACCATCGTCTCCGACGGTGCCAGACCAGCGATCTGGACCGACGAGCCGAGTCTGAAGTGGCGATCTACGCCGATGGCGAGTGGTACTGCGTCGACCTCCCGCTGCCCGGCGGCGAGGGAGCGGAAGCCCTGCTTGCCGACCTGGATCCGAGCCGGTTCCAGGAGGCCGTTCTCGGGCCGCTGTTCCGAGTCGACCCGGAGGGGGACGACCCGACGCTGAGCTATCTCGCCGGGGAGCGCGACGTCGCCGAACTGCAGGCCGCGGTCGACCTGGAGGGCGGCCTGCTGGCCGTGATGCGCCAGGTCCCGATCGACGTGTTGATTGCTGCCTCCGACAGCGGACTGGTCATGCCGCCCAAATCCACCTACTTCGAACCGAAGGTGCGATCCGGCGTCTTCTTGCGCTCCACCACCGATTGACGCGGTGCCCGAGCGGCCGCGGGGTCGCTCGTCCAGCAGAACAGCGGCATCATCTTCGGATGCAGCTCAGCCAACGCACGACGTCGATCCCCTCCTCGCCGATTGCGGAAGCCAAGGCATGGCTCACCCATCGCTCCGGAGACCGACGGTTGCTCGATCTGTCCCAGGCAGCGCCCAGCTACGCCACGGCTCCCGTCATCGCCGAGCGGATCGCCGAGGTCGCTCGCAGCGCCGACGGCGGGTCATACGCTCCCCCGCTCGGCCTCCCCACGCTCACGAAGGCGTTCTCGGAGCGGTTGTCCAAGAGCGACGGCGGCACGGTCCTCCCCGACCAGGTCCTGCCGACCGCCGGCTGCAACCAGGCGTTCTGTGTGACCGTCTCGGCGATCGCGGAACCGGGAGACGAGGTGATCGTCCCGCTGCCCTACTACTTCAATCACGCGATGTGGCTTGACGCGGAGGGCATCACCCCTCGGTACCTGCCGCCGGGCGACGATCTGGTGCCACAGCCGAGCGATGCGGCAGTGATGATCAACGAACGCACGAGGGCGATCGTGCTGGTCACACCGGGCAACCCGACCGGAGTGACGATCCCGCCGGACATCATCGACCAATTCGCGGAGCTCGCCTCGTCCCGCGGCATCGCCCTGATCATCGACGAGACCTATCGCAACTTCCGCTCGACCGACCAACCCCCGCACGGCCAGTTCGCCCGAGCGGACTGGGGCGACACCGTGGTCAGCCTGCACTCCTTCTCGAAGGACCTGGCCATTCCCGGCTACCGGGTCGGAGCGATCGTCGCCGGGGCGCCCTTGCTCGAACAGGCAGCAAAGCTCCTGGACTGCGTGGCGATCTGCGCTCCCCGAATCGGCCAGGAGGCGGTCGTCACCGGATTGCTCGAGGCCGAAGCGTGGCGCCGGAAACAGGCAGACCGCATCGCCGCCAATCTCGAGGTGTTCCGGACCGCCATGCACGATCGACCGGGCGGCTTCGAGCTCGTGGCTTCCGGCGCCTTCTTCGGCTGGGTACGTCATCGGTTCACGACGCTGTCGACCGCAGAGGTCTCGAAACGTCTCGTGCTCGATCACGACGTCCTCACGATCCCTGGCACCGCCTTCATGCCGGACGACCAGCGATGGCTTCGCTTCAGCTTCGCCAATCTCGACGTTGGTGACTTCGCTGAACTGCACGAACGTCTGGATCAGTGCGGACAGACGCTGCTGGCCTGATTCTCCAGGATCTCAACCGTTGCGGGTCAGATCGAACCACGACATGCCGTCGCTGGCCAAGGGCAGCAGGCGCCTGACCCCGACGGGGTCGACCTGCACACCCGGATCGTCTGCGACCTCACCCAGGACTCCGAACGACTCGACGTTGGTCAACGTGCAGACGCTGTAGGTGAGTCGTCCGCCCGGCTTGAGCAGATCGAGGCCAGCTCGTACGAGTTGCACCTGGAGTTCGGCGAGGCGCTCAGGTGCTTCCTTGTCGATTCTCCATCGTGCGTCCGGCCGGCGCCGAAGGCTGCCGAGCCCGCTGCAAGGAGCGTCGATGAGCACTCTGTCGACAGAACGCGGGCGTACGGGCGCATGGAGGCCATCGGCCACGATCGGAGTGACACGACTGCCCAGACGCTCGACGTTGTCGGCGATCAGACCGACCCGTTGGGGTGCCAGATCGACGGCGAGAACGATCGCACCGGCGGCCGCCAATCCGGTGGCCTTTCCTCCCGGGGCTGCGCAGAGATCGACCACGACTTCGCCTGGTTGCACTGCCATCGACTCGACGATGCGCTGCGATGCGGTGTCCTGGACGTATCCGTCGGCCCGAAACTCCGCCGAGGCCGCTTCGTTCATTGCCTCCAGAGCGACGGACGCGTCGTGGTCACCGAGATCGGCTGTCAACCGGTCGACGATCCAACCGGGGTAGCTCAGCCGAGTGGCCTCGTCAGGCCAGATGACGTCGGTATCGGCGACTCGCCGCAGCACGGCGTTCACGACCTTCTTGCCAGGACCCTTCACGGCTCCGACGGTCGCCGACACTGCGGCATGGTGCGGAGTGTCGAGATAGTGGAGCTGGTAGGCGCCGATCCGGAGTGCGGCCCGGACCTGAGGTTCGACCTTCGAGAGCACGAACCGATTGACCAGATGGTCGCAGGCCCGCATCATCCTCGTCGTTCCGTAGACGAGCTCGGTGACGAACGCACGATCACGTTCGGAGAGACCGCTTCGGTCCAGAATCGACGGGAGGAGGAGGTTGGCGTAGGCGTTGTCTCGATCGATGCGCACCATCGCCTCGATCGCCACTCGACGGGAGCGGACGCCAGGATCAGTCGCCAAGGTGGACACCGGACTCGATCCGGCTGCCATTGGCCCAGTCGCGGGCCGACATTCGGGCCCGACCCTCTGGCTGCACGGTCACGAGCCGCAAGGCACCCTGCCCGCAGCCGACGACGGCCTCGTGTTTGTCGATCGCCAGTTCGCCTGGATCCAGGTCGTGACGGTCACCGACCACCTCGGCTTTCCAGATCCGCAGTCGCGCTCCCCCGATCGTGGTCCAGGCCCGGCCGAGTCGGATCACTCGATCGACCATCTCGGCCGGATCGTCGAGATCCAGATGAAGCTCCTCCGGCTTGATCTTCTTGGCGTAGGTCGCCTCACCGACTTGAGGCTCGGGATCCCCGAGCCCCTCGGTCAACGCGTCGACGAGCAGCTCGGAGCCGATCCGGACGAGGTCGCCTCGCAGCGATTCCAGCGTGTCGGTGCTGCTGATCCGACGCTCCACACGGCGATAGACACCACCGGTGTCGAGGCCTTCCTCGAGGGCCATCAGGCAGACTCCGGTGTTGGCGTCGCCCTCGAGCAGTGCACGTTCGACCGGAGCCGCACCTCGCCAGCGCGGGAGCAACGAGAAGTGGAGGTTGACCATCGACACGTGGTCGAGGATGTGCGGCCTCACGAGCTGACCGAATGCGACCACCACGGCAAGGTCGACATCGACATCGAGCAGGTCATCGATCCGATCGGTCACGGTCAAGCCGAGGTCGAGGGCCGCCGCTTTGACCGGCGAAGGATGCAGGGATGAGCCGCGACCACGGCGCTTGTCCGGGCCGCTGACAACGAGAGGGATGTCGAAGCCTGCCTCGACCAGCGCCTCGAGCGGCGGGACGGCCACCGCAGGCGTACCGAGGTAGGCGATGCGTTCGATCAAGAGTCGGGGGTGGTCATGGCAGAATGAGTCCGCCGCTCGACGGTCGGGAAGCCTCACCGAGATCGCTGAGGTCGTCGTCGAGCTTCGGGGCTTTCATCGAGCCGGTGTCGAGCAGCCGTTCACGCAAGGTCTTCATGGCCTTCTTGCGCGTCTTCTCGTCGAGGTGGTCGACGAGCAGCACGCCGTCGAGATGATCCATCTCGTGCTGGAAGAGCCGGCTGAGCAGCTCGTCGGCCTCGAGCGACACCTCGTTGCCCTGGAGGTCGTACCCGGTGAGGTGGATCTCCTTCGGTCGCAGGATCTCCCACGAGAGGCCGGGCACCGACAGGCAGCCCTCCTCGTAGTACCACTCGCCCCTCGCTTCGCTGATCACCGGATTCACGAGGGTTTGCGGACCCTCGCCGATGTCGTACACGAAGAGGCGTTTCTGGACGCCGACCTGAGGTGCAGCGAGGCCGAGACCGGGCTCGGCGTACATGGTTTCCAGCATGTCGTCGGCGAGCCGAACGAGCTTGCCGTCGATGTCCGACACGTCGGACGCGACCTGGCGCAGCACGGGATCGCCGATCACTCTGACGTCGTAGGGGGCGGACATGCCGGTCAAGGCTACCGTTCGACTCCCGTGACTCAGTATTTCGACTCCGAGCCGGCGGTCACTTCCGCCGAACGTGTGGTGGACCTCGTGCTGCCCGACTTCCAGACTCGCCTCGTCACCGATCGAGGTGTGTTCAGCGCCGAGCACGTCGACACGGGGTCGAAACTCCTGTTGCTCGACGGTCCAGCGCCAGTGCCAGGCGACCGGACGCTGGTCGACCTCGGTTGCGGGTACGGACCGATTGCCTATGCGCTGGGCGCCCGCAACCCCGAGGCGACGATCTACGCCGTCGACGTCAACGAGCGGGCTCTGGCGTTGTGCCGCCGCAACACCGAGGCGTTGGGCAACGTGATCGTTGCCGCTCCGGACGAGGTGCCCCTCGATCTCGAAGTCGACCGCATGTGGTCGAATCCGCCGATCCGGGTGGGCAAGACCGTGCTCCACGCCCTGCTGCAACGCTGGCTCGGCCAACTCTCCAAGGAGGGTTCGGCCCATCTCGTGGTGCAGAAACATCTCGGGGCCGACAGCTTGCACCGTTGGCTCGAACAAGAAGGCTGGGCCGTCGAGCGCCGCCTGTCGAAGAAGGCCTTCCGACTCCTGGACGTGACCCGATGAGCTTGACGCCGACCGAACTCAAGCGGCTGCACCGCACCTGGCGACGCAACACCGAACTGCGCATCGGTTTGATCCTCGACGGCGTGCAGAGCCCCTACAACGTTGGTTCGCTGTATCGCTCCGCTGCCGCGTATCGAGCCGAGGACATGTGGCTGGTTCCGCCGACACCGGATCCGTCGCACAGCAAGGTCGCGAAGACCGCTCTCGGATGCGAACGCCTGGTGTCATGGAAGGTCGCCGCCAGCGGCGTCGAGGCGGTCGAAGCGGCGAAGGCGGCCGGCTACCTCACGGTGGCGATCGAGCTGACCGGTGACGCGACACCGCTGTTCGAGGTCGATCTCGGGCCGGCGGTGTGCCTCGTGCTCGGTCACGAGGACCGTGGCGTACACAAACAGACCCTTGCGGTCGTCGATCGGGTGGCGTTCCTTCCCCAGCTTGGCAAGGTCGGCTCGCTCAACGTGGCCCAGGCCGGAACCGTCGCACTCTACGAGACGGCCAGACAGCGCTGGATGTCCTGACCCCGCGGTTGGAGGGGTCAGGCGCGGGGTGGGTCGACGGCCACTCGCAAACGTCCCTTCGGACGTTTCGCATCGGCGAGCAGATCGGCCAACACTGCGGGCGTGTCAGCCCGCACGAGATACCGCCCGTCGAGGCGAGGACCGAGCACGTCCACATCCAGCCGTTCGAGGAGCGGCTCGACGAACGCCTCTGCCGGCGGCCCCGAGATCTCGGCCATTGCCCGGAACGGCGGCCACCCTGCCGCCTCCCGCACCGTCCGTTCCTCATCGGCGAATCCAGCCGGATTGGACTGCACTGCCGCCACCACCACTCGATGCTCAGGCGTTCGAGTCTGCAGCAGGAGCTGCCCGTCGGCCCCGACCAATCGGGCCGCGTGCGCAATCAGACCCATGGCCTGTTCGGCTGCTCGATAGCGAGGAGCGTGCAGTTCCTGGTCGAGATCGAGGAACACGACCGCATCGGCGGCTCCCGCACGATGCAGAGCGGCCTCGGTCCCCACGACGACGCGGCGATGTTCGCCGTCTGGATCGACGCTCAGATCCCCCACCGGTTCTCCGGCCAGCGCCGCGAGCTCCTCGGCTGCCCGGGTCACACCCAGCCGCAGACGTTTCAGCTTCGTACCCCCGCACTCGGCGCACACGAGGGGGCGCTCCTCGCCTGTGGTTTCGCTGCGCAGCACACCGTCGATCTCCGACATGAGGTGCTCCCCGTCCTCGGTTCGCACGAGCTCGCCACACGTGGCACAGGCCAGCATCTTGGCCCGACCTTTCCGGTTGAGCACACACACGACCCGCACGTCGGAGCGGACGAGTGTGATCAGCTGGGGACTGAACAATCCGGCTCGCAGCGGATCCTCACGTCGCCGGTCGGCGACGCGAACGACCGGCCATCCTCGCCGCTCCTCGGCCCGCGAGGGTTCGAGCACCCGGTCGCTGGCGACGAGGCCGGAGACCGACGGAACCGGCGACAGCAGCACGCACGGAACCCCGGCTCGCCGAGCCCGCTCGATGGCCACGTCACGAGCGTTCCAGGTCGGATTTCGTTCCTCCTGCAAGCTCTCTTCGTGCTCATCGAGCACCAGAACCGCGGACAGCGTGCGCACCCGAGCCCACACTCCGGACCGGGCGCCGATCACCGAACCGGCGGATGCGGCTTGCCCGAAATCCCGACCGGCCAGGTACACGCGGGCGCCCGCCGCCCGGAGTCGGGCTCCGTGATGACGGGCGTCGCCAACGGTGGGCGTGACGATGACGGCGTCGCCGGTACGGGCCGCCGCCAACACATACGGGCCGAGATCCTCGGCCGGCGGCGTTCGTACCAATGTCACACCCGATTCGGCAAACGCCTCCGCAGCTCGTCTGTGGACCTCCGGCAGCTCGGGGTCGGGCCCGTCCGGGGACCGCGAGAGCCGCTCGACCATTCGATCAGGTGAGGCGGAGGTCAGCACCGATGCCAAGCGGCCGCTCCACCGATGGGCGGCCCACCGGGCGAGGTCGACGACGTCGGCCGACGGGCCGACAGACGACACCTTCGTCAACGGTCGCAGCACGACTCCCTTCGCCGCCTCGACGTCGACCGCGACCACCCAGCCGGCGACCCGCCGACCATTGAGCTCGACACGAACCAAGGATCCGACCTCGACACGATCGGACCATTTCTCGGGAACGGAGTAGTCGAACTCCTTGTTGATGCCGGAGACGTCGGGAACGACACGCACGACTCTGGGGCCCGGAACCAACCCCGGGGACCCATGATCGGTCATCGTCGACGGCCTCCCGGCACTGCTTTGATGAGGTCTGTGTTGGTCAGGACAAGGCTGCTCAGGACAAGCCGAGGGCAGATTGGAGTGCACCCACCCGATTGGTGCGCTCCCAGGTGAAGGCGTCGTCGCTGCCCGGGCGACCGAAGTGGCCGTAGGCAGCAGTCTTGGAGTACATCGGACGAAGCAGGTCGAGATCCCGGAGGATGGCCGCCGGGCGGAGGTCGAAGACCTCACTGACGGCATCGGAGATCGCCGCTGGATCCACCGTCTCTGTTCCGAAGGTCTCCACCATCACCGACATCGGATGAGCAACACCGATGGCGTAGGCAACCTGCACCTCACACCGTTCGGCTGCACCGGAGGCAACCACGTTCTTGGCCACCCAGCGGGTGGCGTACGCGGCGCTGCGGTCGACCTTGGACGGATCCTTGCCCGAGAAGGCACCGCCGCCGTGACGGGCGGAGCCGCCGTACGTGTCGACGATGATCTTTCGTCCGGTCAGACCGGCATCGCCGACCGGGCCACCGATCACGAAACGGCCGGTCGGGTTCACGAAGATCTCGTAGTCGTCGCCACTGAACTGTTCGGGGATGACCGGTCGGATGACGTGTTCGATGAGGTCGGGACGAATCATCGAATCGCGGTCGATACCGTCGTCGTGCTGGGTCGAGACGAGCACCGTGCGGAGGCGAACTGGCCTCCCGTTCTCGTAGTCGAACGTGACCTGGGTCTTGCCGTCCGGACGCAGATACGGAATCGTGCCCGCTCGCCTGACTTCGGCCAGACGCTCGGCGAGGCGGTGGGCGACGTGGATCGGGAGCGGCATGAGCTCCTCGGTCTCGTTGCAGGCGTACCCGAACATCATGCCCTGGTCACCGGCACCCTGATCGTCGATCGCATCGCCGGTCGAGCCCGTCGAGCGCACCTCTTCGGACTTGTCGACACCCTGGGCGATGTCGGCCGACTGCTCGTCGATGGCCACCATGACCCCGCACGTGTTGCCGTCGAAGCCGTAGCTCTCGCGGTCGTACCCGATCCGGTTGATGGTGCGCCGCACGACCGAGGGGATGTCGACGTAGCTGTCGGTCGTGATCTCACCGGCGATGAAGGCCAGGCCGGTCGTCACGAGGGTCTCACACGCAACACGGCTGCTCGGGTCCTGTTCCAGCAGCGCATCGAGGATGCTGTCGGAGATCTGGTCCGCCAACTTGTCCGGGTGACCCTCGGTGACGGACTCGGAGGTGAAGGTGAAGTTGTTTGACACAGGATCTCGCCTTTTGTTGTGAACACGTGCTGATGGTGAGCTCAGGGAGTGGAATCTACCGAGTTTGGAGCTGAGGTACGTCCGGTCAGCCGAGACCGGCGATGGCAGCATCGAACACGGCGTGAGCGACATCGATCTTCGCCATCGACGGCAGTTGGGTCGTCCCGGACGGCCCGACGATGGTGACGGTGTTGACATCGTGGCCGAAACCGACCCCGGGCGCTCCCACGTCGTTGGCGACGATCAGATCGGCGCCCTTCCTGGTGAGCTTGTCGGTGGCGTTCGCGACGACATCGCTGGTCTCGGCCGCGAACCCGATGAGAATCTGGCCAGACGGTTTCGAACTTCCCAGCGCCGCCAGGATGTCAGCGGTGCGTTCCAGTACGAGCTCGGGCACGCCATCGGCCTTCTTGATCTTGCCTTCGGCCACCGTTGCCGGCCGGAAATCGGCGACGGCAGCGGTCATCACGACGATGTCGGCGTCGACGGCGGCGGCGAGCACGGCATCGTGCATCTCCTGCGCCGTGCCGACCTCGACCACAGAGACGCCGGGCGGCGGTGGCAGGTCGACGGTGGTGACGAGGACGACCTCGGCGCCGCGTTGGCGGGCGGCCTTCGCGAGCGCATAGCCCTGCTTGCCGGTCGAGCGATTCCCGATGAAACGCACGGGGTCGATGGCCTCTCGAGTGCCGCCGGCCGACACGACCACCTTCTTGCCCGGACAGGTCGTCCGATCGGAACGCCCCGATGACCGCCTCGACCACGACCTCGGGAGCGGCCAACCGACCCTTGCCGATGTCGCCACCGGCCAGGCGCCCTTCCTCGGGCGGCACGACGATGACCCCACGGTCGGTCAAGACGGCCAGGTTCTCCTGCACCGCCGGGTGATCCCACATCTCGGTGTGCATCGCCGGGCAGAGAATCACCGGGGCCTCTGTGGCGATGAGGGTCGCCGAGAGCAGGTCGGCCGACCGGCCGGTGCGGTAGTCGGAGATGATCCGGGCCGTCGCCGGACAGACCACGATGGCATCACAGGTCTGACCCGAGGGTGGTGTGCGGAATCGGGTCGCTGTCGTTCCAGAGCGACGTCTTGGGCCGTTCGGACGCGAGCGCGGCGAATGTCGTCGCTCCCGACCATGTGGAGCGCCGCATCGGTCAGGACGGGGATGACGTGCGCGCCGGCATCGACCAGACGCCGACACACCTCGATTGATTTGTAGGCAGCGATCCCACCGGTGACACCCAGAACGATCCGCTTGCCCTCGAGTTCGCTCATCCGACGGTGGGGTTGCGCCCGATCAGGCGGCGTCGTCGTCGGCCTCGACCACGGCTTCAGGGTCGGGGCGAACAGCCACGATCTTGTCGGCGGCGATCTCCTCGAACGCGATCGACAACGGCTTGCGAGCCACCGAAGTGACCTGTGGCGGGATCCGGGCCCCGATGCCCTCGTTGAGCTGCCCGAAGTAGGCATTGATCTCGCGGGCACGAGTGGACGCCAGCGTGCAGAGTCCGAACTTCGAACCTGCGCGCTCCAGGAGTCCTTCGACTTCTGGCGACATCATTGAGTCATACATTTCGGCCATTGTTGGCACCTCCGAACGAGGTGAGTATAAGGGCGTCGAGGTCGGCCACGGTGCGATCGAGCTGGTCATTCACAATGGTGTGTGCGCCCAGCTCTGCCGCCGCCCCCCGTTCCTCCGCCGCTTTCTGCATGCGAGCCTGCACTTTTTCGGGTGGATCACCCCGCCTCGGTGAGCCGTGCATGTTGTTCAGCGGCCGACGGAGCGATCAAGAAGACCAGCAGCGCATCCGGTTCGAGTACGGCCACCTGCCGAGCGCCCTGGACGTCGATCTCGTAGATCAGGATCTTGCCATCGGGGGCGTCCGGCGTCGGTGTGCCATAGAGATTGCCGAGGAATTCGGCATGTTCGACGAATCCTCCGGCCGCGATCCGCTCTTCGAAGGCTTCTCGGCTGACGAACTCATAGGCATCCGCGGGCTCGCCGTCCCGGCGTTCTCGGGTCGTCCACGACTTGCTGAGCCAGTAGCGGTCGTTGTCGGCCACGAGCCTGGCCACCACCGTCCCCTTCCCGACCCCACCGGGACCGGAGACGACAACGATGTCGGCCACTCAGCCGAACGCCTTGAGCAACTCGGCCCGCTGACGGTCTCCCAGGCCGGCGAGGCGTCGGGAATCGGCGATGCCGATGTCGTCCATCGTGCGTCTGGCCGACACCTTGCCGACACCGGGCAACGATTCGAGCACGGCGAGCACCTTGATCTTGGCCAGGATCGGATCGTTGTCGGCCTGTTCGAGCAGCTCGGGAAGGGTGACGGTGCCCATCTTCAGCCGAGCCTTCACCTCCGCCCGCACGCGTCTGGCGATCGCTGCTTTCTCCAGCGCTGCCGCCCGCTGTTCATCAGTCAGTTTCGGAGGAATGGCCATGGGAGGAATCTAGCGGCTCAGAGGTCGCCGAAGAGGGCAGCTGCTGCGGCGCGGGGATCATCGGCGAGCGTGACGGCCCGACCGATGACCAGGAGATCGGCACCGGCGTCGAGCGCCGCCTCCGGGGTGACGGCCTTCGGCTGATCGTGGCGATCGGCACCGGCCGCTCGAATCCCGGGAACGATTCGCTTCGTTCGAGGAGCGAGTTCGCCGATGTCCTTCAGATCGTGGGCCGAACAGACGATGCCGCCGCAGCCGGCCTCGACTGCCAGGCGGAGCCGGTATGGAACGATGTGCTCCGGTGCATCTGCGTCGGAGGTGAGCACGGTGATGGCGAGGGCCATCGGGTCCGGAAGGCCGGCGTTCCTCGCCCCTTCCATCAGTCCCTCGACGCCGGCCTTGAGCATCTGGCTGCCACCCTGCGCGTGCATCGTGAGGTAACTCACGCCGAGCGCGCCGGCGACCTTGGCCGCCTTGTGCACCGTGGTGGGGATGTCGTGCAGTTTGAGGTCGAGGAAGACGTCGTATCCGTTGTCGAACATCGCACCGATGACGTCAGGACCGGACGCCGTGAAGAGCTCCAGCCCGACTTTCGCCACTCCGAACCAGGGGGACATCTGCCGTGCCAATCGGTTCGCCTCGACGAGATCGTCGACGTCGAGGGCCAGGGCGAGCTTGGCCTTGAGTTCTGGTGGCAGACCGGTGGCGGTCGATTGTGGCTCGGACACGGAGACTCCTGTGTTGTTGCGATGCGGTCTTGCTGGGTTGGTGCCCATCGATCGAGACGAGGGCCAATCAGTACCGGGCTGAACCGACCAATTCGTCGAAGCGACGAACCCGATGTTTAGCGCACCAGCGGGCCAGATCGGTGGTTAGTCGGCCGCACACCCGGGGATCGTCGAACGTCGCAGTGCCGATTTGCGACCGCGCTGGCTCCAACCAGTGCGAACTCGACGACGTCCTCGACCGAGGCAACACCCCCGGCAGCGACGATCGGCAGATCGGGGTGGGCTGCATGCACATCGGCCACTGCCTTGACGGCGAGCGGGTGGATGGCCGGACCGGACACTCCACCGGCTCGACCGGGTCCGCGACCGTCGAGTCCCGCCCCGATGCGGGGCCGGCGGGTGACCGGATCGACGGAGAGGCCGAAGTAGGTGTTGGCCACGGTGACCGCCTCGGCTCCGGCGTCGCGGGCCGCAGCGGCGATGTCGACCAGTGCAGGTCCGACATTGGGACTCAGCTTCGCCCACCGCGGCCGGCCGCAGGCCGCGGTCGCTGCGATCACTTCGGTTGTCAACTCACGAGAGTGGGCGAAGAGCTCGTTGCCATGTTCGGTGTTCGGGCACGAGATGTTCACCTCGACCGCCACGACGGTGGCGGGTGCGTCGGCCAACAACTCGGCGGCTCGCCGATAGTCGGCGGTCGAGCGGCCCCAGATCGACGCGACCACGGTCGCTCCCGCTGCTTCGAGGTCCGGCAGTTCCTCGACGAGCCAACGCTCGACCCCGGGGCCTTGGAGGCCGACCGAGTTGATCATTCCCGAGGGCGTCTGGTGCACCCGAACCGGAGGATTGCCATCCCACGGATACGGGGCCAGCGACTTCACGACGACGGCTCCGAGCGAAGCGAGATCGACGTAGGCGCCGAGTTCGGCGCCGTGCCCTGCGGTGCCGGCGGCGGTCATGATGGGCGACGACAGCACGACTGACCCGACGGTCGTCGACAGATCGACCGATCCAGCCGCCCGATGCGATCGCCACCGGCCGGCCATCACTCGGTCGCCCGCATGCCGCTGTGGATGTCCTGGAGCGAGCGAACCTCGAGCGAAGACGAGGTCCAATCGGCCATGCCTCTGGCCACGGCGGCGGCAGCGGCCACGGTGGTCACCAGCGGGACGCCTTCCTGCGCCGCAGCGGTGCGGATGTACGAGCCGTCGGCCCGAGCTCCTCGGCCTCGCGGCGTGTTGATCACGAGTGCCACCTCGCCGGCGGCGATCAGGTCGAGCGCAGTGGCGCCGCCACCGCTCTCGCCCTCGATGATCTTGGAAAGGACACGCTCGACCTCGAGCCCTGCCCCAGTGAGCGCAGCGGCTGTTCCCGCCGTGGCGACCAGACGGTGACCGAGCCCCACAAGCGCTCGGGCAACCTCGATGCCGACTTCCTTGTCACGGTCGGCAAGGGACAGGAAGACCACGCCGTCGGAGTCCGGGGCGAGAGCCGTGCCCGCCGCCAACTGGCTCTTCAGGAACGCGAGGCCAGGGGTGACATCGATGCCCATCACCTCGCCCGTCGAACGCATCTCGGGCCCGAGCAGCGCATCGGTGTCAGGGAATCGATTGAACGGGAGCACGGCCTCTTTGGCCGAGAAGTGCTCGGTTCGCCACAGTCCGTTGGCGGGAATCCCTTCGGCCCTGAGTTCGGCCAGGGTCGATCCGGCCATCACCCGGCTGGCGATCTTGGCCAAGCGGGCGACCCGGTGGCCTTGGCCACGAAGGGGACGGTACGCGATGCACGAGGGTTCGCCTCGATCACGAAGACCTGGCCGTCCTTCACGGCGAACTGCACGTTGATGAGCCCGACGACATCGAGCGACGCCGCGATCGCTCGTGTGTACTTCTCGAGCACCGCGACGGTCGAGTCGGCGAGGTTGGGTGGCGGAATCACACAGGCCGAGTCGCCGGAATGCACCCCAGCCTCCTCGACGTGCTCCATGACGCCTCCGATGATGATGTCACCGGTGGAGTCTCGGATGGCGTCGACATCGACCTCGGTGGCATCTTCCAGGAAACGATCGACCAGGACCGGGCGCTCGGACGAGAGTCCACCCTCGCGACCGAGCGAGCCGGCCGAGGCGAGCGCCTTCATCGCCGATGTGAGATCGGCGTCGTCGTAGACGATCTCCATGGCTCGACCGCCGAGCACGTAGCTCGGTCGCACCAACGCCGGATACCCGATGCGTCCGACGACCTCCAGTGCACCTTCGGGGGTCGTGGCCGTTCCGCCGGCCGGCTGCGGAATCTCCAGCTTGGCGCAGAGCGACGCCCACTGATCACGGTCCTCTGCGGCATCGATCGCGGAGGGAGCCGTTCCGAGCACGAGCTCGGCGGGAAGCCGATCCGCCAACTTCAGCGGGGTCTGGCCCCCGAGGGAGACGATCACCCCGATGGGCTGTTCGGCGTCGATGACGTTCATGACGTCTTCGTAGGTGAGCGGCTCGAAGTACAGACGATCGGAGGTGTCGTAGTCGGTCGAGACGGTCTCGGGATTGCAGTTGATCATGACGGTCTCGAACCCGGCATCACGCAGTGCGTAGCTGGCATGGACGCAGCAGTAGTCGAACTCGATGCCTTGACCGATGCGGTTCGGACCCGAGCCGAGGATCACGATGCGGGGCTTCGTTCCCTCGCGCACCTCGTCTTCGTCTTCGTAGGTCGAGTAGTGGTACGGCGTGCTCGCGTCGAACTCGGCGGCACATGTGTCCACCGTCTTGAAGGTCGGGAGGACCCCGGCGGCGATTCGAGCCGCCCTGATGGACTCCTCATCGAGGTCACCTTCGAGGATCGACGCCAGCTGCGCATCACTGAACCCGAGACGCTTCGCCCGCCGCAGCTCCGCCACCGACAGATCGGTCGGGCGCGCCCGACGAGTGTGGCCCGTTCCTCTGTGATCATCGAGAGCTGATCGAGGAACCACGGGTCGATCTTCGACGACGCGTTGATCGCCTCGATCGAGATGCCACGACGCAACGCGGCCTCGACCTGGAAGATGCGGTCCGGGGTGGCGACACCGCAGGCCGCGAGCAGCTCATCGTCTGTCATGGCATCGAACTGGTCGCCGGCATCGAACCCGGTGGATCCCTGCTCGAGCGAACGACAGGCCTTCTGCATGCTCTCGGCGAACGTGCGACCGATGGCCATGGCCTCACCAACCGACTGCATCGACGTGCCGAGGATGCCGCTGGTGCCGGGGAACTTCTCGAATGCCCAGCGGGGGAACTTCGTGACCACGTAGTCGATGACCGGTTCGAAGCTGGCCGGGGTCACCTTCGTGATGTCGTTCTGGATCTCGTCGAGCGTGTAACCGACGGCGAGCTTGGCTGCGATCTTGGCGATCGGGAATCCGGTGGCCTTCGAGGCGAGTGCCGACGACCGACTGACCCTGGGATTCATCTCGATGATGAGGCGACGACCGGTCTGAGGATCGACCGCGAACTGGACGTTGGAACCACCCGTCTCGACGCCGACGCGCCTGAGACAGGCGAACGCATCGTCGCGCATGGCCTGGTACTCGACATCGGTGAGCGTCTGGATCGGTGCGACGGTGATCGAGTCGCCGGTGTGGGTACCCATCGGGTCGAGGTTCTCGATGCCGCAGATGATGACCTGGTTGTCGTTCTTGTCGCGCATCACCTCCAGCTCGAACTCCTTCCAGCCGGCAATGGACTCCTCGATGAGGATCTCGCTGATCGGACTGGCGGCGAGCCCGTTGGCTGCGACCTTCTCGAACTCCTCCATCGTCGACGCGATCCCGGTGCCCCGCCCGCCCAGGATGTAGGCCGGGCGAATGACGATCGGCAGGCCGACCTCCGCCACGATGCGCCTGGCAGTCTCCATGTCGCGGGCCACGCCGCTGATCGGGCTCTCGAGGCCGATCTCGGTCATGGCCTCCTTGAACTTCTCGCGGTTCTCGGCCGTCTCGATCGCTTCGGCGTCAGCACCGATCAACTCGACGCCGTTGGCCTCGAGCACGCCTGCCTCGACGAGCTCCATCGCGAGATTCAGGGCGGTCTGACCGCCGAGCGTCGGCAAGCAGGGCGTCCGGCCGTTCCTGCTCGATGATCTTGGTGAGCACCTCGAGCGTCATCGGCTCGATGTAGGTGGCGTCGGCGAACTCCGGGTCCGTCATGATCGTGGCCGGATTCGAGTTGGCCAGCACCACTCGGTAGCCGTCCTCCCGGAGGACCTTGCAGGCCTGGGTGCCGGAGTAGTCGAACTCGCAGGCTTGACCGATCACGATCGGCCCGGAGCCGATCAGGAGGATCGAGGAGATGTCGGTGCGTTTCGGCATCAGGATGCTCCTCCGTTGCCGGTGGATCGGCTCATCAGTTGGTCGAAACGATCGAAGAGATAGGCGGAGTCGTGTGGTCCGGGGCTTGCCTCGGGATGATGCTGCACACTGAAGGCCAACTCGTTGCGGACGGCCAGTCCTTCACACACTCCGTCGTTCAGGTTCACGTGCGTGACGTCGGCGACGTCGGCGATCGACTCCGCGGTCACGGCGAAGTTGTGGTTCTGGCTGGTGATCTCGACCTTGCCCGTCGTTTCGTCCCTGACCGGATGGTTGGCGCCGTGATGCCCGAACGGGAGCTTCTCGATCGTTCCCCCGATGGCGAGCGACAGGAGCTGATGGCCAAGACAGATGCCGAAGATCGGAACCTCGCCGATCAGTCCCCTGATGGCTTCGACACCGTCACCGACGGTCTCGGGGTCGCCAGGCCCGTTCGACAAGAACACACCGTCCGGCTCTCTGGCAAGGACATCGGCCGCGCTGGTCGATGCCGGCACCACCTCGACCGATGCGAAGCGGCCCAGATGGGCCAGGATCGTCGCCTTGACGCCGAAGTCGTAGGCGACGATCGATCGCACTCCGGATCCCGGTTCGAGCCCGACCCGATACGGCTCGCTGGCGGTGACCTGGGACACCAGGTCGACACCGCTGGTTCCCGGCTCGGCGGCGGCGACGGCGGCCAGCTGATCGATCGTGCTCGCACCGGCGCCCTCGAGCGGTCCGAACGCGCCGGGCATCGCCCCGGTGTCACGAATCAGTCGAGTGAGGCGCCGAGTGTCGATTCCGGCGATTCCCGGCATGTCGTGACGGACGAGGAAATCGGAGAGATGTTCTTCGGCCCGGTAGTTGGAGTGCCGGCGGGCCAGATCTCGAACGATCACTCCGCGAGCGAACGTCCCGCGGCTCTCGTCGTCGGTTTCGTTGGTGCCGTAGTTCCCGATGTGGGGGTACGTGAAGGTGATGATCTGACCGGCATACGACGGATCGGTGAGAATCTCCTGATAGCCGCTGAGCGCCGTGTTGAACACGACCTCGCCCTGGCCGATGCGGCCTGCACCGATCGCTTCGCCGTGGAACACACTCCCGTCGGCCAGCACGAGAGCAGCCGACCTGATCGGCACCGCGGTCCTCGGTGCTCCGGCTTCGATGGTGATGCCGATGCCGGCCATTGCGTTGGTCCTGACCGAGCCGAGGTCCGTCATCTGGTCGCCTCCCCGTTCTCGACCACGACCTCGCCGTCGTGGATGGTGTGCCGCACCCGCCCGACGAGTTCTCGTCCTTCGAATGGTGTGTTGATCGACTTGCTCGCCATGTCGGCGCCCGACACGGTCCAACGCCAATTGGGGTCGATGACCGCGAGGTTCGCAGCGTTGCCGACCTCGATCGGACGCCCGTGGCGGTCGCCGAGTCCTGCGATCTCCGCCGGTTGCCAGCTCAGGAGCGGCAGGAGCGCAGTCAGGTCGAGATCGAGCTCCGCCATGGCGACCGCCAACGCAGTCTCGAGACCGAGCATGCCGGGAGGTGCTTGGTCGAACGGGCGCTCCTTCGTGTCCGGCGTGTGGGGAGCGTGATCGGTGGCGATGGCATCGATCGTTCCATCACGGAGGCCGGCCTTGATCGCGTCGACGTCGGCTTGGGTCCGCAGCGGGGGATGCACCTTGAAGTTGGCGTCGTAGTCGGCACAACAGGCGTCAGTGAGGCTGAAGTGATGGGGTGTGGCCTCGGCGGTGATGGGCAAGCCGCCCGCTTTGGCCGCTCGAACCATGGCCACGCTTCCTGCCGTGGACAGGTGCTGGAAATGCACCCTCACGTTCGTGAGTCTGGCCAGGGCGATGTCGCGCATCACCATGAGCTCCTCGGCTTCGGCCGGCTGACCGCCGAGGCCGAGCCGACTCGACCACTCCCCCTCGTGCATGACGCCCCCGAGACTGAGGGCCGTCACCTCGCAGTGCTGTGCCAGCACGATCGGTACACCGTCGTCGGTCTGGAGACTGCCGGCGTACTCGAGGGCGCGACGCATGAACAGGTCGTCCTGCACGCCGGTGCCGTCGTCGGTGAACATCCGCACGCCGAGGGCAGCCAGTTCACCCATCGGTGAGAGTTGCTCGCCCGTCCCGACCAAGGCTGATCGCAGCCGAAGGCTTCACCGTGCACAGCGCAGTTCGAGACAGCTCGATGACCTCGGTGATGACGGCCGGGTCATCCATGCACGGGTTCGTGTTCGGCATGGCGACGACGGCGGTGAACCCACCTCTGGCCGCAGAGCGACTTCCGGATTCGATGGTCTCGGCCGCCTCGTTGCCCGGCTGGCGGAGATGGACGTGCAGGTCGACGAAACCGGGCGTGACGACGCACCCGGCAGCGTCGAGCGTGCGATCCGCGGTGGCATCCGGCCCCACCTCGATGATCTGCCCGGTGGCATCGTCGACGACGACGTCCCCCGACCGTTCACCGGTCTGGTCGAGGATGCGGCCCCCCTTGATGACAGTGGTGGTCACGTTGTTTCTCCTTCGAACTGGCCCGGCCCGACGGCGCTGTAGAGCACCGCCATGCGCACGGGAATACCTGCTGAGACTTGGTCGAGAATGACACTGCGCCGATCGTCGGCGACCTCCGGATCGATCTCGACACCGCGATTCATCGGACCGGGATGCATGATCAGGCTGTCGGGTCGCATCCGCGCCGCCCGCTCCACGGTGAGGCCGTAGAGCGTTCGGTACTCCCGAACCGTCGGGAACAGCGCCTCGTTGATGCGTTCGTTCTGGATGCGGAGGGCGTAGACCACATCGAGGTCGGCGATGATGTCGTCGAGACTTCCGACCACGTCGACCGGCCAGCCGTCGAGGGATGCGGGGAGCAGGGTGCGAGGAGCAACGAGTGTGACTCTGGCACCGAGGGTCGTGAACGCCTGCACGTTCGATCGAGCGACCCGTGAATGGGCGATGTCGCCGCAGAGCGCGATGTGTCTGCCATCGAGGTCCCCGAGGCGCTCGCGGATGGTGAACGCATCGAGCAATGCCTGCGTGGGGTGCTGGTGCCAGCCGTCGCCGGCGTTGATGACCGCAGCATCGGTCCACTGCGCGACTTGGTGGGGAGCTCCAGAACTCCGGTGGCGCACGACGATGGCATCGACCCCCATCGCCGAGATGGTCTCGACCGTGTCGCGCAACGATTCACCCTTGGTCAGGGAGGAGGCTGCGGCCGAGAAGTTGACGACGTCGGCGCTGAGGCGCCGAGCGGCGAGATCGAAGCTGGTTCGCGTACGGGTGGAATCCTCGAAGAAGGCGAGAACGATCGTCTTGCCTCGTAGCGCCGGCACCTTCGGAACGTCGCGTTGCTGGACAGCGGCGAAGGTCTGGGCGAGGTCGAGGAGGGCGGTGAGCTGTGGGGCGTCGAGATGCTCGATCGAGAGCAGATCGCGCATCGCTACTTCTCCATCTCGCCGATGTCGACGCCGTCGAGGGTGGCGTTGACCACCTCGTCCGACCGAGTCGGCAGGTTCTTGCCGACGAAGTCCGGGCGGATCGGGACCTCGCGGTGTCCTCGGTCGACCATCACCGCCAGCTGAACGGCTCGTGGCCGCCCCTGATCGATGAGCGCGTCGAGCGCGGCCCTGATCGTGCGACCGGTGAACAGCACGTCGTCGACCAGCACGACGATCATGCGGGCGATGTCGAATGGGACATCGGTGGTGGCCTCTGGCAGCACGGGCCGCAGGTTGATGTCGTCTCGGTAGAAGGCGACGTCGAGCTTGCCGAGCGGAACCTCGACACCCTCGATGTCGGCGAGCGCTCGGCACAGCGCCTCGGCGAAGGGCACCCCGCCGGTCTGGAGGCCGACCACGACCACCTGCGACAGTCCTTCGTTCCGTTCGATGATCTCGTGAGCCATTCGCCTGACGGCTCGACCGACCGCATCGGCATCGAGTACCTGGTTCCTGGCAACAAAAACGCCCCCATACGGGGGCGTACGACGGCGCTCGCGTTCAGCCAAACGACTTCCTCCTGGTCCGTATGGGCCTCTCGGGACCCACTTCACGGTTTCTGCCGCCCCCGATCCTAGGAGGCGCGTCGTCCGCTCACACGAGGTTTACGCGAGATCACGGGATCAGTCGAGATCACGGGATCAGTACAGCTTCGTGCCGCCTCGACCCTCCAACGCAGCTCGGGCCCCCACCATCAGTGCCAGGATGTCAGAGGTTGCTGTGACCATCCGGAACCCTTGCCCGAGCCGTTTTTCGACGAGCGCCGGGTTGGCGTGGATCCCGGGGACCACACCGGCGCGGGAACAAGCGGCGAGAATCGTGTCGATGGCCTCGACGAACGACTCGTCGTCGTGGTCGCCGAGGGGTTCGAGACCGAGCGTTCGAGACAGGTCGGCCGGCCCGACGTACACAGCGTCGATGCCGGGAACGGCCAGGATCTGGTCGAGGTTGCCGATCGCCTCCACCGTCTCGATCATCACGACACACACGACCTCGTCGTTGGCGTGCTCGCCATAGTCGTCGCCATGGGCGAGGGCTGCCCTGACGGGTCCGTGGCTCCGGGAACCTTTCGGCTGGTAGAAACAGGAAGCCACTGCCTGCTGCGCCTGCTCGACCGTGTTCACCATCGGGATGATGACGCCGAGGGCGCCGGCATCGAGAACCTTCCCGATGATGCCCGGCTCGTTCCACGGGACTCGCACGAAAGGCGTCGCAGTAGAACGCTGGGCTGCCTGCAGGAGCGACCGAACGTCCGAGTAGTCGATGAGGCCGTGTTGCATGTCGACGACGAGATAGTCGGGATCAAGACTGCCGAGCTGCTCGGCCACGCTGGGGTCCGGCAATGCGAGCCAGAGTCCGACACCGCCTCGACCGTCGGTCCACCGCTGTTTCATCTCGTTCGTACGCACCAGGCCACCGTAGTTGCTCGGCTGACTGGCAGCTTCAGCGCTGGGCCTTGGCGAAGTACTCGTCGCTGCCGGCGAGGTCGGCGGCCAGCGCCAGATCGTCACCGTGTTGGAGCACAACAGACCAGTAGTCCTCGCCGCCTCGGTCGGATGGACGCCCCAGGAGATCTCGATAGAGCCTCTGGACCCGGGTTCTACGGCTCTCGTCCGACTGGTAGAAGCGAAGCGCAACCGATCCTGCGTTGGTCCGGTTCACCTCGCCGACCCAGTACGAGAGACCACCGCTGTCCGGGTTCCGGATCAACAGTTCGCTGTACAGATCGGAGATCCAACGGTCGACCTGGTTGCCTTCGGTCGCGAGGTACTCAGGGCTTCCGTAGAACAGCGCCGCCATCTTCGCCACGGACATACCGCCCTGGAGCTGGGAGATCCAGAATCCCCGACCCGGGGCATCCGGGCCACGGCCAAGCGTGTCGAGATACATCTGCTCGACGACGTTCGCCGCCCACTCGTCGCTCTTCGCCAGTTCGGCGACGAGGTCGTACCGTGACTCGCCGGCGTTCAGGCGACGGATCCAGCGGTTGATCTCGGTGCTGTTGGCATCGCGGCCGAGGAAGTCGTTGAACGCCGCGTCGGCGAACGCAGCGACCTCGGCCGGCGACGCCTGCGGGGCCGGAGCGTCACCGATCACGGTCACGTCGTAGTCGAAGCTCTTCCGCTGCGATCCGACACCCACATTGCCGACGGTGATGCGGTAGGTCTGGTCGACCGACGGTGAGGTGTTGATGCCGACGGGTTCCCACACCACGATCGAGAAGGGAGCCTGGTTCGAATCGTTTCCGAAGACGATGGGACTGGGAATCGTCTCGGCCACACGACCGTTCTCGATGCGCTGCATCGTCACCGATGCCGCAGCGAGATCGGCATCACGCAGGCTGAACGACCAGCGGGGGAAGACGACCTCGCCAGGAACGAAACCCCGCGCCGGCCAAGCGATGAACCCGTGGGGTTCACGGAGCTGGGGCTGAGCGCCGAAGGCATTGTCGACCACCCACAGGGTGTTGGTGGCCTGGCGGCCCGGGCCCGGTGTGTCTCCGGTGCCGAACTGATGCGCCGTCGGATGCAGGATCCAGTTGCGATGCCCGACCGATACGTTGCCCTCACCCGGATCGAGCATGTATCCCGTGACGGCGTGGGGGCCCGTACGTCCGAGATAGAGGTTGGAACCCCTGGCCGCCTCTGCTCCGCTGGTGGTGTAGCAGCCGAACGACGAATCGGGGTTGTGGGAGAGCCGGTCGGTCACCGACATCATCAATGCCGCTTCCTGGGCCTTGGCCGAGAAGGTGGCGTTTTCTGTGACGTTGGCCGGCACTCCGGCGATCGACCGGAACCAGTTGACCCGGTCGATGATCGCGCCGCGGTAGGAAGGGTTGGTCGTCCCGGCATCACAGGTCGAACGGTTGCCGGTCCATCCGATGTCGGGAGCGACCCGAGAGAACTCGGCCCGGTGGCTGTCGATGACCGCCTGCCGATCGGTGGTGTCGATCCAGTCCCCGGTGGTGATCCGAGCGAACGGTGCCACCGGGGTGACGGCCGTCGGGGTCACCGTCGATGCTGCCCCCGCACTGCCGGTGAACACCAGCGTGGCCACGACGGCAAGAGCCATGGACCGCACGATCGCCGACGTCCGACGTCGGTCTCTTCGGGGAGCGTCCGGTGTTCCTCACAGGAGGTCCTACGACAGGCAACATCACTGAACTTGATGGGCCGGACGGCCCATCAAGATCGCTCCCGCACACTCCGTTACGTGCGCAACTCTCCGGTCGGAATCCGCTGGAATCAGGCCATACCGGGGTGTTGATCACCCGGCAGAGCGATCGCTCGGGCCGGACTCGCGAGGGTTCGAATCACGATCAATCGCCTGCCGGCGGGCCAAACGCGAGTCGAACGGTCAGCGATTCGTGTTGCGAGCAATCGCGCCGAGGACGCCGTTGACGAATTTCGCCGACTCGTCAGTGCCGTAACGCGAGGCGAGATCGACCGCCTCGGCGAGGACGACACCGGTCGGTGTGTCCGTGACCCGGAGCTCGGCAACGGCGAGTCGCAGCACGAGGAGATCGAGAACCGGAAGACGCTCGATGGTCCAGCCACGAAGGCGCTCTGCGATGGCTCGATCGATTTCGTCGACGTTCGTCTCGACACCCTCGAGCAACCGAGTCGTGTAGTGATCGGGCTCGAGAGTCAGCGATGCCAGCAACGGAGCCAGATCAACACCCCGCTGACGCTGTTCGTACGCGAGCTCGAGCGCGCGTTCTCGCGCTTCTCGACGGAGACGGGCTCGGCCGATCGCCGCTCCAGGCGCCGGATCAGACACGGGTGAGATACTCGCCGCTCCGCGTGTCGACCTTGATCTTCGAGCCCTGCTCGACGAACAGGGGGACCTGCACCACCAGGCCGGTCTCGAGTGTGGCCGGCTTCCGGGCGCCGGACACACGGTCGCCCTGCAGGCCGGGCTCGGTCTCGGCCACTGTGAGCTCGACCGAGGCGGGTACGTCGGTTCCGATGATCTCGTCGCCGTACTTCTGGATGGCGATCGTGGAGTTCTCGACGATGTAGTTGGTGGCGTCGCCCATGGCGATCTCGGTGACCGAACTCTGCTCGTAGGTCTCGTTGTCCATCACGACGTAGTCCGACCCGTCGCGGTACAGGAACTGCACCTCGCGCTTCTCGATGAATGCTCGATCGACCTTCTCGCCGGCGCGGAAGGTGCGGTCGACGACAGCGCCGGTACGAGCGTTTCGCAGCGTGGTACGGACGAAGGCCCCACCCTTGCCCGGCTTCACGTGCTGGAACTCGACCACCTGCATGAGGTCGCCGTCGAGGTCCAGCGTCATGCCGTTCTTCAGGTCGTTGGTCGAGAACGTTGCCATGGGGCCAAGCCTTTTGGAAAGTGAGTGATGGGTTCGCACCCCTGGTCGGTGACAACGACCGAATCCTCGATGCGCACGCCTCCCCTGCCGGGGATGTACACACCTGGTTCGACCGTGACCACCAGGTCGGCAGCGAGGATACCCACCGAGCGCTCCGACAAGATGGGTTGTTCGTGGATCTCCAGTCCGATGCCGTGACCGGTGCCGTGCACGAAATGATCTCCGTGACCGGCGTCGACGATCAAATCCCGGCATGCCGCGGTCGATCGAGCGCTGCTCGGCGCCGGCGACAATCGCATCGACACCGGCCTGCTGCGCGGCTTCGACCAGTTCGTACATCGCCTCCTGGTCTGCAGTTGGTTCACCTCCGACGACGAACGTTCTGGTCATGTCGCTTCCGTACCCGTCGACCGCTGCCCCGAAGTCGATGACGACCAGGTCGCCCTTCGACACGATTCGATCCGTCGGCCGGGCGTGGGGCCGGGCGCTGTTCTCCCCGGACGCCACGATCGTCTCGAAACTGAGCCCATCGGCGCCCGCTGTCGAACATGGAGGTCTCGAGCGAGCGAGCCAACTCGCGTTCGCTCGATCCACCGGAGCAGATCGCCGCTTCCTGATCCCAGAGGGCGCCATCGGCGATCGCCGCGGCAACGCGAAGGCGATCGATCTCCCCTGAGTCCTTCGGCTGCCGGAGCGCATCGATCAGCGGTCCCACTTCGACGAAATCGACGGCGCCCGGCGCATGGATCGCGGCTCGGAGCGCCGCCAGTCCGTCGACGCTCAGATGGTGGGATTCCACCGCGAGTCGACCGAACCGGATTCGTTCGGCCACCTCGATGTCCGGCGTTCTGGTGATGACGAGGTCGGCCTCGACGCTGGACCGATCGAGCTCCTGACCCGCTTGTTCCCGGTAGCGCCCGTCGGTGATCAGCGTGAGCCCACCATCATCGGCAACCAGCAGACACCCGTTGGACCCGGTGAACCCCGTGAGCCACCGCACGTTGACGAGCTTCGTGACGAGCATGGCCCGGCAACCCACCGCACCGAAGGCGTCGACGACGCGAGCCGTGCGAGCGGAGACGTCCGAGGCGACGAGGCTCCGGGGCGCCGCTCTACCTGTCTGTTCAGTTCCGCCTGGACGCTCAGCCACGAAGCGCCTCCAACGCATCGAGGAGCAGGGCGGAGTCGTCGACCCGCACCGGTTCGACTCCGTTCGGTCCATCGAGCACGAACGTGATGCCGTCGAGCGCTTTCTTGTCCCGCGCGAAAGAGCTCCAGCATCGCGGTCGGGTCGAGCCCGACAGGAACCGTGACCGACTGGCCGTAGTGCTCGACCACCCGACGATGCTCGGCCACTGCGACCGAGTCGATGCGGCCGAGGCGAAACGCCACCTCGGCCGCGTACACCAACCCGATCGCCACCGCCTCGCCATGACGGAGTTCGTAGGTGCCTGCCGACTCGAGTGCGTGGCCGAGCGTGTGGCCGTAGTTCAGGATCGCCCGACGTCCGCCCTCGCGTTCGTCTTCGGCCACGACGTCGGCCTTGATCCGGACACAGGCAGCTACCCGATCGACCAACGGCAGGGCGTCGAGGTCGCCACCACCGAGGAAGTGATATTTCGCCAGCTCACCCAGACCGCTGCGGTAGTCACGTTCGGGGAGGGAGGCGAGCGTGTCGGTGTCGCACAGCACCGCGCTCGGCTGCCAGAACGATCCGACCAGGTTCTTCCCCTCCGGGAGGTTGACGCCACACTTTCCGCCGATCGCCGCGTCGATCTGGCCGAGAAGCGTGGTGGCGACGTGGATCACGGGAATGCCGCGGTGGTACACCGAAGCCGCGAATCCACCGAGGTCGGTGACGACGCCACCACCGACGGCAACAACAACGTCGTTTCTGGTCAATCCCCATCGAGCGAACGCTGCTGCGAGGTCGCCGACGACCTCGAGCCGCTTCGCCCGCTCGCCGTCTTCGACGGTGAACACTCGATGCTCGACGCCAGGGTCGACATCGACGCCGATCGCCGACTGGGTGACGATCGCGACCCGTTTCGTGGCCGACGGGAGGACTTCCGGCAGGCGGCGCCGCGCTCCGGGACCGACGATCACCGGGTACGAGCGGCCACCACCCACATCAACGAGTTCGGTTCTGTGCAATTGCGCAAGCGCATCATCGACGTCGCCGCCTGACCGCATCGTGACGATCTGCGCTTCGACCTCGGTGTCGAGGTCGACTCGTGCGGCCACGAATCGGGGGTCATCGCCTGGTCCGACCGATCGGTCGACTGCCGCTGCGACGTCAACCGCGAACTCACGACAGCGAGTGTCGTCCGGGCCGTCGATCAGGATCGGGAGGATGTCCACCCGGGCACGCTAGCCGCCGACCGAGGCAGGCTGAGTCAGGCCGATCGCCACGATCGTGGCCAATGCGAGGAACGGACCGAGCGAGACCTCGCCGGGGATCCAGTCCTCCGGCTGATCGGCAAACCGTTCCGCAGGTTGGTGCTTGGCCCATTGCCTGATCCCGAGACCGACGAGGCCGGCTCCGAGCATCGCTCCGATCATCGTCCAGACCACCAGGCGTAGTGCGTCCACCGTGTCCACGGTCAACCAGCCCAGGAACAACCCGAGGCTGGGCACCAGCTTGACGTCGCCGAGGCCGAGTCCGGGCGGGTAGGCGAGATGCATCACGAGGAAGAAGCCGCCCACAGCCGCAGCTGCGATGAGAGCCGGATTCAGTCCGTCCGAATAGTCGTTGGCGCCGGAGAGAACCAAGACGGCGAAGGCACCGACCAGCAACGTCGGATAGGTGAGGATGTTGAGGAGCAGATGGTGCTCGATGTCGATCACCAGCATCACCACGAGTGCGGCGAAGAACGCCACGTAGGGCGCGAGCTGCCAGGTGAAACCGAACCGCCATCCGGCAAGCGCGAAGGAGGCGGCGGCCGCGACATCGACCAACGGGTACCGCCACCGTCGATGAGACGAGTCCCGAGGACAGCGGCGACGCCAGGACGCGAACGGGAGGAGTGCACGCACTCCCCCCAGATCGGATCCACACGTTTGGCAACGATGGGTTGCGACAAACGCTTCTCGTTCGACGAGACGATCGACGGCGATTCCCAGGAGCGGTCCGACGACGAGGCCGAACAGACCGAGAGCGATCGCTGCCACGAAGGTCAGCCGTTGCTCTTCAGATAGCGCATGAGCAACGAGCCACCCTTGCCGTCATGTGAGTCCGCCTCGTCGGCGGGAACATCGGCAGAGGGGTCGACCGGAGCCGGGTCAGCCGTTTCGGCGGCAGCAAACGGGGCGTCGCCGAAGCCGGGATCACCGAACGCCGAGACAGCCGGCGCCGAGTCTCCGGCGTCGAACGGGTTGTCAGACTCGTTGTTGACCGGGAAGTCATCGGGGTCGAAAGCCGGAGGGGCGAACGACGGAATCTCCGATCCCGGAGCGGGAGGCGGAGGCTGAGGCATCTCGTCCTGCGCGGCGACGGTGTCAGGCGAGACGTCGGTCCGCTGCGGGGGTTCGAACATGTCGACCGAACCGATCGGATCGAGGCCACCGAACGCAGCGGACGCCTCGTTGTCCGGTGCCGGAAGAGCGTCGACCGACTCGGCGTCGATCGGAGCCGCGAACTCGCCGGCGAGTGAAGCTTCATCACCGAAGTGGCTGGGCGGTTCCGGCATGGGCGGGATCTCGGCATCGACATCGGCGACGACTGGCGCCACAGGCATCGGCGGAATCTCGTCATCGAGTTCAGCGAGAACGGGCACCTCGTCCGAGAACGCCGGTGCCTCGTCGGCAAGCGGTGCCTCGTCGACGACCGGTTCACTTGCGAGGTCGAACGACACCGGCTCGGAGGCGTCGATTTCGACATGAGACGCATCGAACGACGAGCCGCCGAACGACGAGGTGTCGAACGCCGGAGTCTCGACAGGAGTCGAGAGGTCGGGTGCTGCCACGGTTGCGGAAGGCGAAGGCAATGCGGTGATCCCCTCCGTGATCGAAACCAGCGAACGGTCGACGAGTCCCATCATGCGCTTGGAACCGTCGAACTCGCCGAGGCCGAGGCGATCGGCGACGGTACCAACCGTGGTGCCCTCACCGATGGCGACGATGGCCGCCCATTCGAACTCGTCGATCGAGACGTCTGCGGTCGGCAGGGTGTCGGCAAGCGAGACGTTGTGGTCGAGAGAGGGCACGACGGCCTCGATCCCGCGCCACTCCTCGAGGCGGCTGTGCGCCTCGATGAGGACGGTTTCGAGCTCGTTCGGCTCACCTTCGACGACCGTGTCGCCATCGAAGGAGAACGAACCCTCCTCGAAACGGAGCAACTCGAACACGATGTCTGACAGAGCGACCGCGTCGACGTTGGCCGAGACCGACCCGTCGACGAGCAGCCCGTCGGAGATCGATACCGATCCGACACCGCGATCACCGGTGACGTTCAGCACGCCTGACTTCTTGGCGCCCGAGAGCAACCCCAGCACTTCATCGAGTGAGAATACGTCGAGGGTTCCCTGCAACATGTTCATGCCACCTTTCCAGTTTCCTGATCTGGACCCATCGGACGAGCATCAGCGATCGTTAGTTGTTCAGCGGAACTCTCGGCTCACATGTCGACAGCTGCCAGCATCACCTCGACGGGTGCAGGGACGCCCGTCCACCACTCGAAGGCGACGGCCGCCTGATGCACCAGCATCCCCATGCCTCCGACCGTGTGAGCGCCGGCAGCTTCGGCATCGGCCAGAAGGCGGGTGCGCCGCGGTTCGTAGACGATGTCGACAACGATCTGGTCTGCTCGCAGGATCGTGGGATCGAGCGGGCTCGTGTCCGGAGCCGGACCCCCGGCCATTCCGACAGACGTCGTGTTGACGACGATGTCGACGTCGGCCAGGTCGGCGGGCAACTCCGACCGACGCCACATCGCTCAGACCGGCAGCCCGAATCGCTGGACCCTCGGTTCGATTGGTCACCACGATGTGTGCCGCACCGGCTCGACCCACCGCGTCGATGATGCTCCGCGCCGCACCCCCGGCTCCGATGACGCCCACGGTTGCTCCGGGGATGGACCGTCCCAGATCAGCCTCGAGCGCCCGGACGAAACCGATGCCGTCCGTGCTGTCGCCGACCAGGACCGATCCCTCCCGTCGCACACAGTTCACCGAGCCGAGCGCTTCAGCGGCCGGTGTCAGCCGGTCGACCAGCGAGGCGACGACCTCCTTGTGCGGCATCGTGACAGAGCACCCCTCGATGCCGAGGGCCACCATGGCGGCCAGGGCACCGGCTGCGTCACCGGATGCCACGGGTGCGGCCAGAAAGCGCCAGTCGAGACCCAGCGCCGCATACCCGGCGTTGTGGATCTGCGGGGACTTCGAGTGCCGTACCGGGTCGCCGATCACGATCGCGAGGCGTGTGGCCCCGGTGATCGGGTGCTGGTGATCGGGAATCACGGGCGAACGTCGGTCAGCCGCAACCGAGACCCAGCTCTTCACAGATTGCCTTCGCCGCGAAGAATTCCTCTTCGGTTTCGGCGAAGGTGTGCGTCCCGTCAGGGTTGGTGAGCACGTAGTAGATGTACTCGGTTTCTTCCGGATTGAGGGCAGCATCGAGTGACGCCTCACCCGGAGCGTTGATGGGGGTCGGCGGTAGCCCTTGACGCGGCCCACGGCACGAGTAGGGACTCTCGCTCCCGGAATCGAAGGCGCCGGCGTTGATTGCGTCGTCGACGACCCGGGTCGCTGCGCCGTAGAGACATGTCGCGTCGATGCCGAGTGGAATCCCCTCACGAAGGCGGTTGTAGATCACCGAGGCGACGAGCGGGCGCTCCGACTCGACACGAGTCTCGGCCTCGATCAGCGAGGCAACGATGACGACTTCGTACGGCGACAGGTTGAGGAGGTTCTCCGATGCCCCGTAGCCGAGCGCACCGGTCACCCGCGAGAACTCGTCCGACATCTTCTGAAGGACCTCGAGCGCCGTTGCGTCGGCGTTGACCTCATAGGTGTCGGGGAAGAAGAGGCCCTCGTAGCTGGTCGTGCCATCCGGCCGGTAGCGAGGCACGAGCTGCCGAGAGCGAAGCACGGCCTCCAGCTGTTCGACCGTGATGCTGTCGAGCTGATCGGCAATGGTGGGGAGGATTTCGGCCATCCAGAGGCCTTCTCGAACCTGGAACCGTTCGAATACCTGCGGTTTCGGTCCGAGGTTCAGCACGTCGATGGCTTCTTGCGCCGAGGAGTTGAGCTGCATCTGGTACTCGCCTGCCTGGAAGTTCTCCTCACCCTTCCAACGGGCGTAATAGCGGAAGAAGGTGCTGTTCGGCACGACGCCGGCCTCCTGCAGCAACTGCCCGATGGCCGCAGTCGTTGCGCCGGACGGCACGATGAACTCGACCGTCTCGCCCGGCTCGCCGGGAGGATCCAGCTGCCGATCGAACCATCCGCGAATTCCGTTGTACGCCGTGAGGCAGATGAAGGCGATCAGCGCAATGGCAATCAGCGCCCGGATCCCACGGAACCAAGGCGAGCTGATCCGAGCGACGTCGTCGTCCTCGCGCCACTCGAGTGGAGACTCCTTTGCCGCCCGACGACTCTCCTCGGCGAGCGCATCATGATGCAGCGTGGTTCCGACGTTGTCTTGATCGAACAGGGGCACGGCGTCACTGTAGAGCGTCGAGCCACCCCTGGAGGAGCACTGCCGCCGCCACTTGGTCGATGACGTCGCGTTTGGCTCGCCCCTTCGTTCCGGTGATTCGCAGCGACCGCTCCGCCTCGACCGTTGTGAACCGCTCGTCGTACTCCTCGATGGGTACCGCCAGCCGTTTGGCCAGCCCGCGAACCTCGGATCGCACGAGGTCGACCGCTCGACCATCGGTCCCGTCGAGCGACACTGGGAGACCGACGACCACGACGACGGCGTCGACCTCATCGACGATCTCGGCGATCCGCCCGTGCTCGACCGTTCGGTCGCCAACCCGTCTGATCGTCTCGAATGGAGTGGCCACCATCTGGCCGGAATCGCTCACGGCTATGCCGATGCGACGTGCCCCGAAGTCGATCCCCACAGCTCTTCCCCTCACGACCGGATCACCGCTCAGGAGATTCCGGCCGCCTCGCGGGCGAGATCGAGCGCCGCGTCGACCCCCTCGGGATCCTTTCCGCCGGCCATGGCCAGGTCAGCGCCCTTCCCTCCCCCGCCCTTGATGGCCTTGGCTGCGTCGGCAATGAGGTCACCAGCAGCCGGGCCACCCGTGATCGAGGCAGCGACCAACGCCGCTCCCCCGCCATCGGGAGCACCGCCGAGTACGACGGCGGTGATGTCTGGCTGATCGCGCAGTGCGACGGCGAGATCCTTGAGGTCGTCGCGACTCAGACCATCGACCCGTGCGACCACGATCCCGTCGACGGCCCGGGCTGCGAGATCTGCCGCCTGGCCCTGAGCGAGCTGCCGTTTGAGCTCGGAGACCTCGGAGCGGAGTTCCTTCATCTCGCCGAGACGCTTCCCGAGCCCTTCGACGAGGTCGCCCTTCTGGACGTTCAGCAGCTCGGCCGCCTGATCGAGCGTCGCCTGGGCTGAACGCAGCATTTCGATCGTGGTGGACCCGGTGACTGCCTCGATCCGTCGCAGGTTCGAACCGATGGAGCTCTCGCTCACGATCTTCACCAACCCGATGTCGCCGAGCGCCGACACATGGGTGCCGCCGCAGAACTCGAGGGTCGGTCCGGCCCGCAGCACCCGGACGAGGTCGCCGTACTTGTCGCCGAAGAACGCGATGGCGCCCATGGCCTCGGCCTCGGCCTTGGTGACCTCGGGGTGTTCCGTGGACTCGTTGGCGAGGATCTCGGCGTTGGCCAGATCCTCGATCGTCCGGATCTGGTCTTCGGTGAGCGGATCGAAGTGCGAGAAGTCGAATCGCAGCCGGTCGGGTCCGACGTACGAGCCCTGCTGCTTCACGTGATCGCCGAGAACCTGCCGCAATGCGAAGTGGAGCAGGTGGGTGGCGGTGTGGTTGCGTCGGATCGCGTTGCGACGCGACGACATCGATGCTCGCCGTCGCATTCTGACCGGAGAGGATCTCTCCCCTGTCGATCTCGACGACGTGGCGGTGCACCCCTGGTACGGCGTAGACGGTGTCGATCACCGTCGCCGCTCCGGTGTCGGTCGTGATCGAACCGCGAGTCGCCGATCTGACCACCGGACTCGGCGTAGAACGGGGAACGGTCGAGGAAGACGCTGACGGTGTCGGTTCCCTGGCCGGTCACCAGGAGAACCTTCGCCTCGACGTCGACCAGCTGGTCGCGCCCGACGAACTCGGTGACGCCGTGGTCGTCGAGCATTGCCTGGACCTGCTCGAAGTCTGCGTCCTGACGCACGCCCTTTCCGGCTGGCCTTTGCCCGCTCGCGTTGTTCGGCCATGTCGGCCTCGAAGCCGGCACGATCGACGCGGAAGCCGCGCTCGCTCACCACCTCCTCGGTGACCTCGTACGGGAACCCGTAGGTGTCGTGGAGCAGGAATGCGACCGAACCGGGAAGTTCACCACCCTCCGGGACCTCGGCCAGCTGATCATCGAGGATCTTGAGTCCGTTGGCCAACGTGCGTCGGAACTGGGTCTCTTCTCGCTCGACCACTCCTCGGACGAGCTCGTGGGTCGTCACGAGCTGGGGGTAGTCGACTCCCATGATGTCGACGACAGCGTCGACGAGGGTCGGGGTGACCAGCGAATCGACCCCGAGGAGATAGGCGAAGCGGACGGCACGACGCATGATGCGTCTGAGCACGTAGCCGCGGTCCTCGTTGCTCGGGAACACGCCGTCCGAGATGAGAAAGGTCATGGTCCTGGCGTGCTCGGCCAGCACCCGGAGTGCCAGATCGCTGTCGGCATCCGCGCCGATCGAATAGCCCGTGACCGCTGAGGCGGCGTCGATGAGACGCTCCATCTCGTCGATCTCGAACACCGAATCCTTGCCCTGCAGGACCGAGAGAATTCGTTCGAGTCCCGCCCCTGTGTCGATCGACGGCTTCGGCAACGACGTCGAGTTGCCGTTCTCGTCGGTCTCGAACTGCATGAACACGAGATTCCAGATCTCGATGTAGCGGGCGTCGGCCGCAGGATTGGCCGGGCCACCATCAGGCCCGTAGGCCGGGCCCTTGTCCCAGAAGATCTCCGAACAGGGCCCGTTGGGTCCGGTGTCGGCCATCCGCCACCAGTTGTCCTCGTCGAGCCGCTGGATTCGTTCGCGCGGGACGCCGACCGTTTCGGCCCAGATCTCCTCGGCCTCGTCGTCTGACAGATGGACGGTGACCCACAGCCGTTCTGGGTCGAGCCCGAGCACCTCGGTGCAGAACTCCCAGGCATCGGGAATGGCCTGTTCCTTGAAGTAGTCGCCGAAGCTGAAATTGCCCATCATCTCGAAGAAGGTGAGATGGCGAGCGGTGCGACCGACTTCGTCGAGATCGTTGTGCTTGCCGCCGGCCCGCACGCACTTCTGGACCGAGACGGCGCGGGGATGCGGCGGGCGCTCCTCGCCGACGAAGTACGGCTTGAACGGCACCATCCCCGAGTTCACGAACAGGAGCGTCTGATCGTGCGGGATCAGACTGGCAGACGGGATCAACTGATGATCTCGCTGGATGAAGAACTCGGTGAAGGCTTTTCGCAGCTCGTTCGCTTTCATGGTGCCGCAGAGGCTACCGGCTCGAACTGTCCTGCTCCGATGACTTTCGCAGGCGCCGATCCCACGGCTTCTGGGGTGGTCGGTACGTTCGCTGGACGCGGCCGACCTCGGGGGCACGAAGGGCGGGGAGGAAGCGGTGACGTCCGCTCGGGATGGGCGGCGGGGTCAGTGGGAGCGGCGCATCGACCGAGCGCTCGTCTGGCCGCAGGTCCAACAATGCCTCGGTGGCCGCCGCCTCGCCGGCCGAACCGCCCCCGGCGTTGAAGTAACGGAAGTCCCGCAAGAGGTCGCGCCGATCGAGCTCGGCCTGATCGGTCACCGAATCCCTGGCCGATCGGATGCGGTTGGCGATCGCCGAGCGGGGGCGCATGGTGACACCGGCACGGGTGACCCGAGCCGCAACGGCTCCGGTTCTGGCTGCGGCGGCGCCGGTCCGCACCGCGACCGAACTGCCCCTGCGGGCCGCCCTGGCACTGACGGCGGCGGCGCCACCGGCCTTGATGACGTCCCCCGGGAGCGCATTGGCGGCACGCACCACGGAGGGGTGAAGACGGTCTTCGAGCTTGGAAGCAGCCTCGTCGACCGAACGGCTCACGCCACGACGAGCGGCGTACTTGACTCCGGCACCGAGCAACATCCACCGCATCTTGCGGAAGAGGAAGGCGATCATGAAGCGATCGTGTCGTGGGCTGCGTTCTTCGCCTTGCGACGCCGGCGCACACCGAGCCAACCCCGAGCCACCTTGCTCGAACCGGATGCAATCGCCAAGGACCGGATCACGGGATCCTGCACTGCCTCGTGGGTTCGCCGCGAGGTCTCGCTGATGGCGGTGGTGGCTTGGTCGGCTCGATCGAGCACGAGATCGACCTTGTCGAGTTCGGCGTCGGCGTCGGCCACGAGTTGGCGCAGCTCGCGGAAGGCACCGATGCCCTCGTCGCGAAGCTGATGGGCCGTGTCCTCGAGCTTGGCGAGCGTTCGATTGAGGTTGTTGACCGCAACAACCAGAATCACAGCGATGACGACAACCGCAATGGCGACCAGGATGGCCGCGAACTCAGAAATGCTCACGAGTCGCCACGATAGCGGGCCTCGTGACCCCGGTCGGTCGGACGCCAGTATCGACGCTCTGACACCTCGGCCGGCCGGTACTGCTGATCCACCGTGCCGCCGTCGTGGTCGTGTGGGTACAGGTAGCCCTCGCCGTGCCCGAGCGACGCTGCGCCGCGGTAGTGGGCGTCACGCAGGTGCATCGGGACCTCGCCCGCCGGCAGGTTCTGCACGTCGGCCATGGCCTCGTTGATCGCGACCGTACACCGAGTTCGACTTCGGAGCCGTTGCGAGATGAACCACGGCCTGCGCCAGATGGAACTTCGCCTCGGGCAGTCCGACGAACTCGACCGCGCCCGCCGCGGCATTGGCCACCACCAGACTCATCGGGTCGGCCATGCCGACGTCCTCACTGGCGAGGATGACGAGTCTGCGAGCGATGAACCGGGCGTCCTCTCCTGCGGTGAGCATGCGGGCGAGCCAATAGACGCCGGCATCGGGGTCGCTGCCCCGGATGCTCTTGATGAAGGCGCTGATGACGTCATAGTGCTCGTCCCGCCCATAACGCAGCGACTTGAGATCGGTTGCGGCCTCGGCGTGTTCGAGTCTGACGTGGGCCGGGGCGGTGTCGTCGGATCCGGGTTCGGCGTCGCGCGCCCCGGCGGCGAGAGCGACCGCGACCTCGAGGGTGGTGAGCGCCTGGCGTCCGTCACCGGCGGCTCGGTCGGCCAGGTAGGTGATCGCATCGTCGTCGGCCGTCGCCCGCTCGGCTCGCAGGCCCCGCCGGATCAACTCGCCGAGGTCGTCCTCGCCGAGCATCTCGAGACGGAAGAGGGTGGAACGTGACCGCAGTGGCGGGTTCACCTCGAAGAACGGATTCTCCGTCGTGGCCCCGATCAAGGTCAGTACCCCGGACTCGACGGCGGGGAGCAGGGCGTCTTGTTGCGCCTTGTTGAAGCGGTGGACCTCGTCGAGGAAGAGGATCGTTCCCGTGCCGTGCGCACCGAGGCGTTCCTCGGCAGCCGCGATCACGGCCCGCACGTCCTTCACGCTGGCCGTGACCGCCGAGAGCTGCTCGAACGTCTTCGATGACGTGTTGGCCACGAGTCTCGCCAGTGTCGTCTTGCCGGTACCGGGCGGCCCCCAGAGGATCGCCGACGACAGACGGTCGGCCTCGACCAGCCGACGCAGCGTGCCCTTTGGGCCCAGCAGATGGGCCTGGCCGACGACCTCGTCGAGCGTCGCCGGGCGGAGTCGGGCCGCCAACGGTGAACGGGCCTCCAGGCGAGCGGCTGCGGCGGCAGCGAAGAGGTCATTCCCCACTTCGGGCAGGCTAGTGCGCCTACGATGAGGACCTCATGGAGTCCATCGTCGAATTTGCCCTGTACGCGTGGGTGGCGGTGTCGATCCTGGCTGTCCTGGTACAGCTGGTGAGGATCGTCCGCCATCGGATGTCGAATGCTGCGAAATCCAACACCCGGTCGGCCGACCGGGAGGAGGAGAACGCCACGATCGATCTGCAGAAGCGGATGCGGGCAGCGCCGACCGACGATTCGGCGGTCAGTCTGGAAGAACTCGAACAGGTCGAGCAACGGGTCTCGGCCGTTGCTTCGTCTCGTGGCGAACCGTCTTCGGCGCCCACAGCGCCGGCTCCAGCACCGGCACCACCGGCACCACCGGCACCGCCCGACACCACCGGCGCCGCCCGCACCACCGGCACCGCCCGCAACCTTCGGAGTTCCCCGAGCCGCGGCAGTGCCGTTCGATGTTCCCGACATCCCGGATCCGTCAGACGAAGTCTCCTCCCCGACGCCAGTGATCACGCCGCCGCCGGCCGAGCCGGCCGCGGCGGCAACCGATCCTGCTGTCGCTGCGGGCACCACCGATGCTCCCGTGGTCGATGCCCCGGCCGGCACGCCCCGTACCCTCGCCGACATCCTCGCCGGCGTACGACTGCCGTGGAATCTCCTCCCCACCGTCGATCAGGCCCGCGAGCCGAGCAACGATCGGGTCGTCCTCATGACCGACGGTGTCGAGCCGGCCGAGGTCGGCGCCGATGTCGCCGACGAGCTGGAGCGCCTCGGCTTCACGATTTCAACCCGTGGCGAGGACACTGCCATCGCGAACGCGCGGTGATGACGTCCTCGGTCTGCAGATCGTCCCGGAGGCCGGCGACGCGACAACCGGGGCCGAGCGACGGTTCCCGAGCGCGTCCCCCACCAGCGTCGCCCTTGACATCTGGGTCGAGGCCTGAGTCGAGCTCGCCCTGCCAGGAGTTGCGCCGACGGGTTGTCGGCGGCGGGGTCAGGTCGCGGGCGGCAGTGTCCGGATCCCGAGCTCCGACAGGAGGGCCTCATCGACCTCGCCTGGTGAGCCGGTCATCGGGTCGAGGCCGGACTGCGGCTTCGGGAACGCGATGATCTCGCGGATGTTCTCCTCGCCGGCCAGGATTGCGGCCAGGCGATCGATGCCGTAGGCGAAGCCGCCGTGGGGCGGGGCGCCGTACTTGAACGGCTCGAGGAAGAAGCCGAACCGGCGGTTCGCCTCATCGTCATCGATGCCGAGCATTGCGAAGACTCGCCGCTGGAGGACCGGATCGTGGATTCGGATGCTGCCGGAGCCGAGCTCCCACCCGTTCAGGACGAGGTCGTAGGCCCATGCCCTGACCGACATCGGATCCTCCTCGAGCTTGTCGATGTCCTCGAGGTGCGGATGGCAGAACGCGTGATGTCCCGGCTTCGGACGACCGGTGGCAGCGTCGACGCCGACGAAGAGCGGGAAGTCCGTGACCCAGAGGTACTTGTACGGGCCCTGGCTCACCGGTGGCCGAGCCACGCGGTTGCGGAGTTCGCCGAGCACCTCGCAGGTCGTCATCCACTCGTCGGCGACGATCAGGATCAGATCGCCTTCGGCCGCTCCGAACTCCTCGATCAGGGCGCCCTTCTCTTCGTCTGAGCAGAACTTGGCGACCGGCGAATCGAGGACGGGGCCGTCATCGCCTGCGGCCACCTTCATCCACACCATGCCCTTCGCCCCGTTCGACTTCGCGAAATCGGTGAGGCCGTCGAGCTTGTTCCGGCCGTACTCGCTCGGCCGCGCCGGGCACACAGATGCCCTTGATCGACGCGGCTGACGAAAACGCCTTGAACTCGGTCGAAGCGAAGATCGGCGTGAGTTCGTGCAGCTCCACGCCGAAGCGGAGGTCGGGTTTGTCCGAGCCGTAGTTGTTCGATGGCTTCGTGCCAGGTCATGCGGGCGACCGCATCGGGGCGTTCACCCGGTCACCGCTTCGGCGGCATCGAGCACTCCGACCTCGACCGCAGCCAGCACGTCGTCGACGTCGACAGAAGCTCATCTCCATGTCGAGCTGCATGAACTCGTACTGACGGTCGGCGCGGAGATCCTCGTCGCGCAGGCAGCGAGCGATCTGGTAGTAGCGGTCGAGGCCGCCGACCATCAGGAGCTGCTTGTAGAGCTGGGGCGACTGCGGCAGGGCGTAGAAGGAACCGGGGCGCTGCCGGGACGGGACGAGGAACTCCCGTGCCCCTTCCGGCGTCGACGGCATGAGCATCGGCGTCTCGACCTCGACGAAGTCCTGCTTGGCCATGGCGTTGCGAATGGCAGCATTGACCTTCGAGCGGATGCGCATGTTGCGCTGCATGCGCTCGCGGCGCATGTCGAGGTAGCGGTAGCGGAGGCGCACCATCTCGTCGACGTCGTCGGCCCGCTGATCGAGCGGGAACGGCGGCGGTTCGGCCGCCGACAACACCTCGACCGCGCACTCCTTCAGCTCGATCTCGCCAGTGGGGAGATCGGGGTTGATGGTGTCGTCGGTGCGGAGTGTGACGGTGCCCGTGATCTCGAGGACGTACTCGCTGCGGACATCGACACCACCGTCTTCTGACGAGGTGTTCATCACGCACTGCGTCACGCCGGTGTGGTCGCGAAGATCGACGAACGTGAGATGCTCGCCATGCTCACGCCGGCGGTTGACCCAACCGGTGAGGGTCACGACCTTGCCGGCGTCGGCTGCGGAGAGTTCGCCGCAGGTGTGGGTTCGCATCATGAGAGCAGTTCCTTCAGTTGTCGAGTGAGATCGTTCCGGCGGAATCGTGACTTGATCGCCGTCGCCGGCCATCGGGCGAACCGTGACGGTGTCGGCGGCCGCTTCGTCCTCCCCGACGATGACGGCAACCGGGGCACCACTCTTGTTGGCTGCCTTCATCTGCGCCTTCATCGAGCGGCCGTCGTAGGCACGTTCGACACGCCAGCCTTGGCTGCGGAGATCGTTCGCCAGGAGCAGCGCCTCGGTCCCGGTGGTGGTGACCACGACGAAGACATCTGTTGTCGATGGCTTGGCGGGAAAGACGTCTTCAGCGTCGCAGGCAAGGAGGGTGCGGTCGACGCCGAGAGCGAAGCCGACGCCGGGGTCGTCCGGACCGCCGAGATCGGCGACGAGTCCGTCGTAGCGACCGCCGCCGCCGACGGCGTTCTGAGCTGCGTCGAGCGCATTGGAGGCGAACTCGAATGTGGTACGCGTGTAGTAGTCCAGGCCGCGGACGAGTCGGGGAGCCTCGATGAAGGCAATCTCGAGATCGCTGAGTCCGTCGAGCACACGACGGTAGGACGCACCCGCTTCGTCCGACACGTAGTCGATCAGCATCGGAGCGTCAGCGACGAGCGCAGCGTCCTCGGGTCGCTTCGAGTCGAGCACGCGCAGCGGGTTGAGGTCGAGCGTGGCTCGGCTCTGTTCGCTCAGTTCTGTACGGTGTGCTCGCGAAGTAGGTGCGCAACGCATCCAGATAGCGGGGTCGGTCGGCGGCGTCGCCCAACGTGTTCACCAGCAACGTCACGTCGATCAGCCCGATCCGGGCATAGAACCGTGCGGCAAGAGCAATGAGTTCGGTGTCGAGATCGGGGTCGTGGGACCCGATGACTTCTGCTCCCGACCTGGTCGAACTGGCGGTAGCGGCCCTTCTGGGCCTTCTCCTGGCGGAAGGCTGGTCCGGCGTACCAGGCCTTCCACGGCGGCAGGGGCCGATTCTGGGCGTACGCCCGACACACCGAAGCGGTGAACTCGGGGCGCAGCGCAATCCGGCGGCCACCGTTGTCCTCGAAGTCGTAGAGCTCCTTGGTGACGATGTCGGTGGACTCTCCGATCCGGGTGAAGACACCGAGGTCTTCGAACATCGGGAGCACGATCTGTCCGAACCCGGCCTTCTCGGCCTCGTCGGCGAAGACCTCGACCAGCGCCCGCATGCGATCGGTGTCGGGCGAGAGGAGATCGCGAGTGCCGGGAAGGGCCTGAAAACGGGGGCGTGCCATGAGCGGCCGAGGTTATCCGGTCTCCGAGCGAGGCAAGGACTCATTTCTGCCCGACCGCGCTGCCCGACCGTCACGACCAACCCGAGGCTATGACCCCCGGGATTGTGGGGTGCAAACCCGAGGTTTGGGCCCCACAGAATCAGGGGTCATGGCCTCGGGTTGGAGTGGGCAGCGTTGGAGTGAGCCGCGCTGGACTGAGCAGCTCAGTTGCCGCGACCGGGCAGAACTCGGTATGCGTCGTACACGCCGTCGATCTTTCGAATACTGCGCAGCAGATCGTCGAGGTGCGACGGGTCGGCGATCTCGAACTCGAATCGCAACCGGGCAATCCGATCGTCACCGGTCGTGGTCGTCGCCGACAGGATGTTCACGTGGTTGTCCGAGAACAGGATCGTGACGTCGCTGAGCAGATGCGAGCGGTCGTAGGCCTTGACCTCGGCGGAGGCGACGAAGTGCGTGTTCGAGCCATCGAGATCCCATTCGACGTCGATCACGCGATCGTTCTGATTGGTACTGAGCGAAATGGCATTGGCACAGTCGGAGCGATGAACAGACACGCCCGCGCCCTCGGGTGACGAAACCGATGATCTCGTCGCCCGGCACCGGGGTGCAGCAACGCGAGAGCCGGACCAGCACGTCGTCGAGGCCTTCGACGTGGACACCGGCCTCGTTGCCTGCACGTCGACGTCGTTGCCGACGGGCAGTGACCGGGAGCGATTCTTCGACACGACCGGTCGCCGCGTCGAGTTCCTTCGAGATCCGAGCCGCCACGGACTTCGCCGAGACGGTGAGCTCGCCGATGGCGGCGTACAGAGCCAGCAACGTCGCCGTAGTTCAGCTTCTCGGCCACGGATCCGATGACGCCGGCAGATGCGATCTTCTGGACCGGGAGACCTTCTCGTCGCATCGCCGCCTGGAGGTCTTCCTGGCCCGTTGCTGATCGCGTCCTCCCGTCGCTCTCGGGAGAACCATTGCTTGATCTTGGACGCAGCCCTCGGCGAGCGGACGAAGGTGAGCCAATCGCGGCGACGGACCCGCATCTGCACGCCTTCGACGTGAAGATCTCGACCGTCTCACCCGAGCGGAGTGGGTCGGCGAGCGACACGAGCCGACCGTCGACCTTCGCCCCGACCGTCCGGTGGCCGACGTCGGTGTGGATCGTGTAGGCGAAGTCGACCGGAGTCGCGCCGGCCGGCAGCGTGATGACCTCGCCCTTCGGCGTGAAGACGAACACCTCGTCCTGATCGAGATCGACCTTGAGGTTGGCCATGAAGAGACCGGGGTCGTTGGTCTCGTCCTCGAACTCGATGATGCGGTCGAGCCACGGCAGGTCGATCTGGGCGCTGCCCTGCGGCAGCTCCTTGTAGACGTAGTGAGCCGCCACACCGAACTCGGCCCGAGCGTGCATCTCGAGGGTGCGGATCTGCACCTCGATCGGCTTGCCCTGCGGCCCGATCACCGTGGTGTGCAGCGACTGATAGAGGTTGAACTTGGGCATGGCGACGTAGTCCTTGAACCGGCCCTGCACCGGCTTCCAGGTCGCGTGGATCGAGCCCGAGCGCGGCGTAGCAGTCACGAACGCTGTCGACGACGACCCGGATCCCGATCAGATCGTGGATCTCGTTGAACTCCTTGCCCTTGACGACCATCTTCTCGTAGATCGAGTAGAGGTGCTTCTCGCGACCCGGTCACCTCGGCGTCGATGCCGAGCTCTGCCACCCGGCCTCGCACATCCTCGAGCACCTGCGTCAGGTAGATCTCTCGCTCGGGTGCCCGAACTGCGACCATGTGGTCGATCGTGGCGTACCGCTTCGGGTGCAGCGCGGCGAAGCTCAGGTCCTCGAGCTGGGTCTTGACCTCCTGGATGCCGAGCCGGTGGGCGAGCGGGGCGTAGACATCGAGGGTTTCTCGAGCCGTGCGTTCCTGCTTCCACGCCGGCATGCCGGCGATCGTTCGCATGTTGTGCAGGCGATCGCACAACTTGATGATCAGGACCCGGACGTCCTTGGCCATCGCCACCAACATCTTGCGGAAGCGTCGCGGCCTGCTGGGCTTCCTTCGAGTCGAACCGCAGGCGGTCGAGCTTGGTGACGCCGTCGACGATGGCGGCGACATCGGACCCGAACTCGGACTCGATCTCGCCGAGCGTGAGCGGCGTGTCCTCGACCGCATCGTGGAGCAGCGCAGCGGCGATCGTGATCTCGTCGAGGCCGAGACCGGCCACGATCGTGGCGACGGCCAGCGGGTGGGTGATGTACGGCTCGCCGCTCTTGCGGCGTTGCGGTGCGTGGGCGACGGCGGCCATCTCGTACGCCCGCCGAATCATGGCGACCTGTTCGTTGCGACGGGGACCGTCGAAGTTGACGACGAGCGGCGCGATCTCCTCGAGGTCAGTTGACGTGTCACGTCGCCAGGGAAGGACTCGCTCGACGACGGCCATCAGTGGATCTCCCACAGACTGTGAACCGAATGAGGATCGAGCTTCGACCGTCCGCCGAGCGCAACCAGCTCGAGCACCGACCTCACCTCGACGACTTCGCCACCCATGCGCTGGACGAGCGAACACGCGGCGGCAGCGGTACCCCCGGTGGCGATCACATCGTCGACGATCACCACTCGATCATCGGCACCGACACTGCCGGCTTGCATCTGGAGCGTGTCGCTGCCGTACTCGAGGGCGTAGTCGATCGACTCGACGTCGCCAGGGAGCTTGCCCGGCTTACGGGCGCACACGAAGCCGACGCCGAGGCGTTGGGCCGTGATCATGCCGGCGAGGAATCCCCTGGCTTCGATCCCGACGACCACATCGATCTCCTCGAGTCCGGTCGCCAGTGCGACCGCACATCGTGAGGTTGCCGACGAGGACCGCCACAAGGGGGACAGGTCCTTGAAACGAATACCGGGCGTCGGAAAGTCGGATACATCGGAAACCACATCGGTGAGCCACGCCGGCGCTGCCATTGGTCGATGCTACTCGCTCGATCCCGGCGCGAGGCTCGCCCTAGCGGGACGCTTTCCTGGCCAGGCGTTTCTCTCGCTTCTCCCGTTCGGCCGCGATTTCGGGATCCCGCTCCTTGAGCAACGCCAACGCTGGGGCGGCGACGAACACCGAGGAATACGTACTGAGGATCAAGCCGATGAACAGGGCCAGGGCGAAGTCACGCAGCGTGGCCCCTCCGAGCAGCACCGAGCCGATGATCAGCATCGAGGCCACCGGCAGCACCGTGGTGAAGGTCGTGTTGATCGATCGCATGAGGACCTGGTTCATCGAGCGACTGACCAGTTCGGTGTAGCCCTCCGCCATTGCTCCGGCCTCCGCCTGTTTCTCGAGGACCTTGTCGAATACCACGACCGTGTCGTACAGCGAGTAGCCCATGATCGTGAGAAGGGCGATCACGGTGGCCGGACTGACCTCGAAGCGGAACAACGCGTACAGACCGGCGGTCAACAGGAGATCATGGACGACAGCGAGGACCGCTCCGACACCCATTCTCCATTCGAGGCGCACCGAGAGATAGATGAGCACGGCGATGAAGAAGAACACGAGCGCTTCGAACGCCTTCTTCGTGATCTGATCGCCCCACGTCGGGCCGACCTCGTTGATGCTGACCTCGTCGACGGTCACCCCACCGAGTTCGGCCAGTTCCTCGACGATGGTCGACGAGGATCCGAGGGCCTCGGCTCCGGTCTGCACCCGGATGAACGAACCACCATCGGGATCGTCGACCCGCTGGATCCGGGCTGCTGCGTCCGAGATGGCGCTGCGAGCGTCCTCGACCTGGATGCCGGCGTCGACCGGCACCTCGAAGATGCCGCCACCCTCGAAATCGATGCTGCGGTTCAGCCCCACCGTGAGGATCAGGATCAGCGAGATCACCGTGAGCGCGGCCGAGATCGGCAGCGAACGCTTCCAGATCGGAGCGAACCGGAAATCGGCTTTGCCGTTGAACACTTCGGAAATCGAGCTCATGCTGCATCTCCTCGCAGGCCGAGCAGTCGGGGATTCTTCTTGACCGCCCCCATGTTGGCGAACCAGGCAAGGGCCGGCCGCATGAAGAGGTAGGACACGAACAAGTCGAGGAGGGTGGCCACTCCCAGGTAGAACGCAAACCCTCGCACTGCGCCGACCGTCAGGAAGTACAGCAGTGCTGCTGCGATCAGGCTGACGATGTCGGCCTTGAGGATCGTGCTGATCGAGTTCTTGAAGGCGCGCTCGACCGCGGTGGGCACCTTTCGCCCATCCGCCACCGAATCCTTCACGTTCTCGAAGTAGACGATGTTGGAGTCGGCCGACACACCGATGGCGACGATCAGGCCGACGACCCCGGCCAGCGAGATGGCCAAGCCTTGTGTCGCCCCGAACCAGGAGATGATGCTCCACAACATCAGGCCGGACATCACCAGACCGGCAATGGCAACCAGACCGGCCAGGCGGTAGTACGCCATCAAATACAGTGCGACGAGACCGAGGCCGATCAGACCGGCGAGTGTCCCAGATCGCAGGACGTCGTCACCGATGGTGGCCGAGACGGTCCGGGTGGCCTGGGCCTCGAGCTCGACCGGGAGGGCACCGAAGCGGAGTGCAGTGTTGAGATCCCGAGCCTCGTCCTCCTCGAACGAACCGCTGATGACGATGCGGTCTCGCTCGAACGATGCCGCGTTGATCGACGGGGCCGAGATCGACTGACCGTCGAGCACGATCGCAAGGCGACCTGTCGGACAGATCTCGGTCTGGTTGAAACACAACTGGGCGACGGCATTGAACCGGTCGATACCTTCGGCGCCCGCCTCGAAGACCGGATTGACCGACCACTCGCGGCCGTCGAACCCCACTTCGGAGCCCTCCAGCGCGTTTCCGGTGAGCAGCGACGGCCCGAGGCACAGGGCCCCACCCTCGCGGGACTCGAGCAGGACATACGCCTCGGCGAAGTCGTCTTCTGGCGCAGTTGGCTGGCCACTCAGACACGCCTGCTGGATCGCCAGCTGCGTTGCCGTGAGCGGCACGGCCTCGTCGACCGGCGGTTCGTCGACCGGCACGTCCTCGTCGACGGGTACGTCCTCGACGACCTCGTCATCAGCAGGTACCTCCACGACGGTCTCGTCGACGGCTGGATCGTCTGCGCTCTGGCGCTCCCGGATCTGACCGAGCGAGCCCTCTTCGTCGGTTCCATCGGTCGTGTCGGTGGTGTCGGTCGTTTCCGGTGTGTCCGTGGTTTCGCCGGAGTCGAGGTCGAACGTCGGAAGTGGGCCGAGATCGAGAAGGACGGGGCGGAAGCGCAGTTCGGCGGTCTGGCCGACCAATTGGAGCGCTCGTTGTTGTTCCTCGACACCGGGCAGGTCGACCACGATGGTGTCGCCCTGTCGGCTGATTTCGGGCTCGGCAACACCCAGCGCGTCGACGCGGCTGCGGATGATCTCGACGGTCTGTTCGAGCGCCTCTTCGTCGGCATCGCCGATGGTCTGATAGACCACCGAGACGCCACCCTGGAGATCCAGGCCCAGCAGCGGTTCGTTGCCGACGGCGAGTGTGTAGATGAAGCCGCCGACCGCGACGACCACGACGAACAGTCCGGACAGCAGGTGATTGCGACCCATCAGTCGATCTCGTCGGTGTCGCCGAGACCGGAGGCGACCGTGTCGTCGTCACCCTCGTCGTCACCGTCGCCGATGTCGTTGATCTTGCCCGTCACCGAGGAGCGCGACATCTTCAGCTCGACTCCGTCGGCCACTTCCAGCCAGATGACGGCCTCGTCGAGATTGTTGATGAAGCCGTGGATGCCAGAGGTCGTGATCACTTCGTCGCCTTCATGAAGGCTGGACAACAGCTGGCGAGCTTCCTTGGCTCGTCGTTGCTGCGGCAGGATCAGCGCCACATACATGACAACAAACAGCAGCGCGGGAAAAATCAGGGCTTCCATGGACAATCACCAACTCGGCTCGGGCGGTCAACCGACGAACGCTAGCGCCTCCGCACCGGCAAACGGTCGAGGGTGACACCAGTTCCCGACCGCTCGAATCAGCCCCAGGTCTCCCAGATCTCCGCGCCGCAGCTGTTCGAAGGTCCCCGCCTCGATCGCGAGGCGCATGCGAGTGGTCAGATCAGCCAACCACGCCAGGTTGTGGAGGGTGATGATCCGTCCGGCCGTCGACTCGTTCGTGTTGAGGAGGTGGCGCACATACGCCCGGCTGTACCGACTCGACAACGGATGCTCGAAGCTCGGATCGATCGGGCCGCCGTCGTCGGCGAAGCGGGCGTTCTTGAGGTTCAGGCGACCCTCGCTGGTGAGCGCCGTGCCGTGTCGTGCGAGCCGGGTCGGGAGGACACAGTCGAACATGTCGACCCCGTGGGCCACTGCCTCTACCAGTCCGATGGGATCGCCGAGCCCCATGAAGTAGCGAGGCTTGTCGACCGGAAGGTGCATGATGGCGGCATCGAGGGCAGGCACCATCTCGTCGCGGGTCTCCCCCACCGAGAGGCCGCCGATGGCGTAGCCGTCGAATCCGATCGCAACCGTCTCCCTCGCCGAGTGACGTTCGCATTTCCACGTCGACGCCGCCCTGCACGATGCCGAACTGGGCCTGGTCGACTCGATCGTGAGCCTCCTTCGAGCGGACGGCCCAGCGGAGCGTCCGCTCGACGGCGTCGACCTGGACCTGACGGGGGCTCGGAAGCGGAGGGCAGACGTCGAGCACCATGGCGATGTCGGCACCGAGCTGTTGTTGCACCGCCACCGATCGCTCCGGCGTGAGATGGACGGCCGAGCCGTCGTAGACCGATTTGAAGGTCGCTCCGTCCTCGCTGATCTTCGGCTCGAGCGAGAAGATCTGGTAGCCGCCGGAGTCGGTCAGGAGGTGGCCGGACCAGTCCATGAACCGATGAAGTCCGCCGTGACGCTCGATGAGATCGGCGCCGGGACGCTCCATCAGGTGATAGGTGTTCCCGAGCACGATCGGCGGGCCGAGGCGCTCGAGGTCGCCTGTGTCGAGCGTCTTGACCGCCGCTCGGGTACCGACCGGCATGAAGACCGGGGTCGGGATCGACCCGCGGTGATTGGTCATCGTCCCCGCTCGGGCCCTGCCGTCTGTCGCCGTGATCTCGAGTGTCAGCGGGCCGGTGGCCTCGCTCACCGCAGCACCCCGTACCAGCCGAGCACGACGAAGAGCGCAGTGGCGACGACGATGGCGGCGAAGAAACCGATCCACTCCTTCCTGGTGGGGGGCCACCCGCTGGTGCGATGCTCGGGCTGAGGCGCGTTCATCACCCGAGGATAGGAACGTCGCACCGGCGATGCGGTCGTGAATTCAGGCCCTGGTGAGCAGCATCGCGTCACCGAAGCTGAGGAACCGATACCCCTCGTCGAGCGCGGTGCGGTAGATCTCGCGCCAACGCGGCCCGACGAACGCGTCGATCATCACCAGCAGCGAACTCCGGGGCACGTGGAAGTTGGTCATCAGCACGTCGACGACCTTCCAATCGAAGCCTCGATGGATGAAGAGATCGGTCGAGGCTTCGAGCCGGCCGGTGGCGGCCACCGATTCGAGGGTCCGCACCGTGGTGGTTCCGATCGCCACGACCCGTTCCGCGCCTTGAATCTGTTCCCAGGTCTCGGGGGCGACCCGGTAGCTCTCGTGGTGCATCTCGTGGTCGAGGACCGAGTCGGTGCTGATCGGGCGGAACGTGCCGAGACCCACCCGAAGGTCGACCCGGGCGAGACCGATGCCGCGTTCTTCGAATCCGTGGAGGACCCTCGGAGTCAGGTGGAGACCGGCCGTCGGTGCCGCCACCGAACCCGGGTCGTTGGCGTAGACGGTCTGATACCGCTCGGGATCGGCCAGTGGTTCGGTGATGTACGGCGGCAGCGGCACCTCACCAGACGTCTCGAGCAGATCGTCGGCGAGGACACGGACGACGCGGCGACCGTCGTCGAGGTGATCGACCACCTCCATCGCCGGCTCACCGTCGAGCTCCAGCACGGCGCCGACCCGCAGCCGCTTGCCGGGCCGGACCAGCGCCCGCCACTCGTGATGGCGACCTGTCGGCTCGAGCAGCAGGACCTCGATCGCGCCGCCAGTGGGTTTGTGGAGGTGGAACCGGGCAGGGAGGACCCTGGTGTCGTTGACCACGACGAGGTCCCCGGCCCGCAGCTGGTCGGGGAGGTCAGCGACCGTGAGGTGGCGCACCGGATCACCGTCGACGAGCAGACGGGCGGCATCGCGAGGTTCGACCGGCACCTGCCCGATCGCCTCCGACGGGAGGTCGTAGTCGAACGCTGCCGCGTCGAATGCCGCAGCGTCGAAGTCAGCTGCGTCGAGTAGCGGCGTCGGGGAGATGTCACGGTTCAGAATGTAACGAGAGGGCCGGCCCGGCCCAGCCCGGGCGGTCAACCCAGGAAGCTGGCCTCGAACGTCTGTTCCTGGATCGAGTGTCACATCCCCTGAGTACTGTTGTCGGTATGGGTTTGGCGGAGTTGGCGGCAACCGAGACGTGCGGGCGGCGGTCGATTCGTGATGTCCGGGCCGCTGGCCTCGAAGCCATCGAACTGCTCGCCGAAGCCGAACGAATCAGGGCCGAGGCTGTCGCCCAGCTTGTCGAGTTCGATGCCATCAACGGCCACATCACACCTTGGTCCACCAGCAGGCCTGGCAGCTCTGGCGTGACACCGACGGACGAATACAAACCACCACCCCCTGACACGAGGGGTGGTGAACCCCCGAACGCAGAACCGGGAACGGCGTGAGCGGCAGCGAGCAGCGCCGGCGAGGGGAGAGATCCGTTCAAGCCCTTGCTCAGCCAGAAGTGTCGGCCAGTGCACTCCGTACTACATCGTCGAACTCAGCCGACCAGTACAGTCGCATGACCCGCGCCCCACCGAGCGTGTCGGCATGGTCCATCCGACTGCCCAAGGCCGCAAGCTGTTCTTCGACCAGGGCGAACTCGGCACCGACCACCAGATCGCATGTCGCGAGTTCGTCAATCGTGGTGAGCATCGAGGGAGTGGTGTCGTAGGCCCAGACCGAGAGGGCCGTCCATCCGGCAAGACACGCAGATCCACCTCCGCCGTTCACCGCGCCGACGATCTGCGCGGCCTCCTCATTGGCCATCTCGTCTCGAGACCACGAGTCCATCTGCGGGAACAACGAGATTCCGGCCACGACGACGCCCAGCGGGACCGCCAACGGGCCGAGACGACGAAGGCCGAGTGCAGCGTATGCCGCGAACGGAAACACCATGAAGATCAGCATCCTGGGGTACAGATCGGTTGGTTGCAGCACCAGCCACAGCACGGTCAGGCAAGCCACAACACCGACGGCGGGGAGCATGACCTCTCGATCACGGCGAGCCCAGAATGCGATGAAGGCACCGATCCAAAGCGGGACCGCAACCCACCACACGCCACCTGCCAGTTGCTCCAGCGTCTCCATCAGAAAAGCGTGATCGAATGAACGTCCTCGACCTGCGATCAACAATGGAAGCAGCCCGAGGTAGGCCAGAACCCCGATACTCACTCCTGCTCCCATCCGAACCGCCCACCGAGGAGGAAACTGACCCCGACCCGCGAGGTACAGCACATGAACCACCACTGCGATGCCCCCATACAAGTGTCCGGCGATGGCCAGCCCGAGGGCTAGCGAGTAGAGCAGCCCCATCATTGGCGAACGACCACCGGCCCCTCGACCTTCACGACCCACGAGTTCGAGGAGAATCACTGTGGATCCGACCACTCCGAGCAGCATGAAGCTGTAACCACGAACGGCTCGAGTGTTGGCAACCACCAGCGGATTGGAGATCACGAGCATGGCGGCGAGCATCGCGACCTGCCAGTCGGCCTTCCGGGCCAACCACCAAACGAACAGGCCGATCGCGGTTGCGATGGCGACGATCCCAGGAAGACGGAGCACCCACTCACTCCGACCGCCCAGGCGCCACGTGATCTGACCGATGACAGATGCCGCGGGGTGGTTGTTGTAGCTCGCCGTGGCCCCGAGTGATTGCAGGAACGGGCGATCAGCGATCAGCATCCCGACGGTCGTCCCACCGTCGTGGGTGAAGTTCCGAGCGGCACCGATCAGGTATGTTGCGACCGTCACTGCACCCGCGACGAAGCTCATCAGTCGAGCGCGAATCTCGACCCGAGACCGACGGTCGGCATCGCGGGACATCGGACGGTCGATGAGCTGGGCCACAGCATCCCATCGGCGGCGAACGGCTCCTATCAACGACATCATCGACGGTCGTTCACGAACGAGAGATTCTCGCCAGACGGCGACAGTGCGGCCCAGAGCAACCAGACTGCCGGAATGACCATCCTCGACTGGAACGAAGGCAGCATCGTGCCCTCGGATCTGGAGTTGCTCGACGCCGCGCCCGAGAGTGTCGGCATCGACCTGGGCGCGGTGCGCCGCTACCGCCAAGCCCGTGTTCGCAGCGAAATGGAGCGCAGCGGGATCGATGCCGTGATCCTCTCCGATGCGGTGAACATCCGCTATGCAACCGGAACCCGCAACATGCAGATCTTCTCCAGCCGAAACGCTCCGGCTCGCTATTTGCTCCTGACCCAGGGCCGCTCGGTGCTGTTCGAGTTCACCGGCTGCGAACACCTCGCCGACGGTTTCGACACCGTCGACGAAGTCCGCCCCGCCCGCACTGCGAGCTTCTGCGCTGCCGGGCCCGACATCGCCAGACGCGAGATCGAGTGGGCGACCGAGATCGCGGCGCTCCTGGCCGATCTGGTGGGCCCCGAGGCAACGGTCGGCATGGAACGTATGAACGCCGGCAGTGCCATCGCCCTTGCCTCGACCGGCGTGCGGGTCGTCGATGCCCAACAACCCGTCGAACGAGCCAGATCGATCAAGTCCGCCGAGGAGGTCAAGTGCATCAGAGCCTCACTTCGGGCGACCGAGATCGCCGTCGGCGAACTGCGCGCCGCGATCGCTCCGGGCATGACCGAGACCGCCCTGTGGTCGATCATGTTCCAGTCGGTGATCGAGCAGAACGGCGACTACTGCGAGACTCGGCTGCTGAATTCGGGCCAACGCTCCAACCCCTGGTTCAGAGAGGCCAACAGCCACCTCATCGAACCCAACACGCTCATCGCCCTCGACACCGACGTCGTCGGATGCCACGGCTACTACTCGGATTTCTCCCGCACCTTCCACGCCGGCCCAGACGCCCCCACCCGGGAGCAACGCCTCCTGTACCGAACGGCCCACGAGCAGGTCACGCACAACATCGGCATCCTCGAACCCGGACTCACCTTTCGCCAGTACGCAGAACGGGCCTGGGACATCCCAGACGAATTCCACGCCCACCGCTACTACCTGTCAGCGCACGGCAACGGCATGACCGGCGAGTATCCGTACCTGTACCACCACAGCGACTACGCAGACGCCGGCTACGACGGCGAGATCCTCCCGGGCATGACCTTGTGCGTCGAGAGCTTCATCGGACGCCAAGGCGGCGTCGACGGTGTCAAACTCGAACAACAGGTCCTCATCACCGAGACCGGGGTCGAACTGCTCTCCGAGTTCCCGTTCGAGGAGAGCCTTCTCGCATCTTGAACCGGCGGACCGCGACAGGCGCAGAAGCAGGCTCACCGCCAAGTCAGAAGAGCTGTTGAGACTGCTCCGGGGGCTCGAGACCGAGGTGCGCCCACGCTGATGGGGTGGGTACCCGCCCGCGGGGCGTGCGGGCGAGAAGGCCCTGCTGGATCAGGAACGGTTCGATGACGTCCTCGACGGTCTCGGTTGGCTCGCCGACGCTGATGGCCAAGGTGCTGAGCCCAACGGGTCGGCCGGCGAAGCGGAGACACAGATTCTCGAGGAGGGTTCGGTCGACCTTGTCGAGTCCGAGCTCGTCGATGCCGAAGACCTCGAGCCCGGCAGCCGCCGATGCTCCCGTGATCGTGCCGTCGCCCCGCACCTCGGCGAAGTCCCTCACCCTGTTGAGGAGCCGATTGGCGATTCGAGGCGTGCCCCGACTGCGGCGAGCGATCTCGTCGGCACCTTCGGGTGTGATGTCGATTCCGAGTATGAGCGCCGCCCGTTCGACGATGACGCGGAGGTCCTCGGCGTCGTAGAACTCCAACCGGAACGTGAAGCCGAAGCGGTCGCGCAACGGACCGGTGATCAGGCCGGTGCGGGTGGTGGCACCGACCATCGTGAACGGCTCGAGGTCGAACCGAATGGAGCGGGCGGCCGGACCCTTGCCGAGCACGACGTCGATCTGGCCGTCTTCCATCGCCGGATACAGGACCTCTTCCACCATTCGTGGGAGCCGATGGATCTCGTCGATGAACAGCACATCGCCGGCCTCGACCTTCGTGAGGATCGAGGCGAGATCGCCGGCTCGCTCGATGGCCGGGCCGGAGGTGATGTGGAAATGAGATCCGAGCTCCGCTGCGACAATGCCGGCGAGCGTGGTCTTGCCGAGTCCGGGAGGACCGGCGAACAGCAGGTGATCGGCCGGTTGATCCCGCTGCTTGGCCGCATCGAGGATGATGCCGAGGCGTTCCTTGAGCTCGCGTTGACCTACGAATTCGGTGAGGGTCCGGGGCCGAAGCGAGATCTCGTCGCCGGGATCCGGGACGGGCTCCGTCCTGCATGGGGTCGGCATCAACCCATTCGTCGCGGGGCATCTCAGGCTCCCGCCAGGGCTCGCAGTGCCGACTTCAGAAGCGCTCCGCTGTCGAGATCGTCGAGATCGGCGGGAAGCGCAGCCATGGCCAGCTTGATCTCATCCGGCCCGTAGCCGAGCTCGTTGAGCGCTTGGCGAACGTCGGCCGCAGGGCCAGAACCGGCGCCGTTCACCCCGCCGCCGGCAGAAGTCGGGACACCGTCGATGACGGGGAGCACGAGGGTGGATTTCAGCTCGACGAGGAGGCGCTGCGCCGTCTTCTGGCCGACACCGGGCACCTCGCACAGTGCGTCGAGATCGTCGTTGTCGAGGATGCGAGCCAACTGCTGCGGACCGTGGGTGGCGATGATGGCGAGGGCCAGGCTCGGACCCACCTTGTGGGCAGCCAGCAGTCCCTCGAAGGCAATGCGCTCGTCCTTCGACTCGAATCCGAAGAGTTTCTGGTCGGCTTCCCAGAAATGGTGGTGGACGTGGATCAGCACCTCGCCGGCGGCGGGAAGCGATGCGAGCGTCCTCGGCGTGACCGTGAGGTGATACCCGACACCACCGACCTCGATCACGATCTCGGCCGATGCCTTGTCGACATCGGCCTGGCGTTCCACGATCGTGCCCCGCAGCGAGACGATCATCCGCGACCGATCTTGCTGCTGATCCGGTTGGCGAGGAAGCCGGACGGATCGTTGGCGAGATGGCACAGTGCGATGGCGCACGCATCGGCGGCGTCAGCCGGCTTGGGATACGTCGAGAGATTCAGGAGCACCTTCACCATGTCCTGCATCTGTCGCTTGTCTGCTCGACCGTCACCGGCGACGGCAGCTTTGACCTGGTTGGGCGAGTACTCGGCGACATCACATCCTCCGGAGATGGACTCGGCGATGATCAGACCGGACACCTGAGCGACGCTGACGGCGGTAGTGACGTTGTTCTGGAAGAAGATTCGCTCGACGGCCACGACAGCCGGATGGTACTCACGGATGAGCGCCCGGACCTCGCGCTGGATCTCGGCGAGTCGGTGCGGTGTCGTGTCGCTCGGGGGCGTCGTGATGACGCCGATCGCCACCGCTCTGCCCCGGCCGCGCCCGTCTGGTTCGACGACGGCAAAACCGCATCGGGACAGGCCAGGATCGATTCCCAAAACGAACACCTGTACGACGCTAGCGGCTCGTCGATCGATCGTCGGGGACCGTTCACTTGATGCGGGGCCACGAATGCCGATACCCCAGGGGTGAATGATGCATCTTCTCTCACCGTCGACGTCGACGGTGTTTCCCAGTGGTTCGGCGACGTCCAGGCGCTCACGAACCTGAGCATCCAGGTCCCCAAGGGGTCGATCACGACCCTCCTCGGGCCCAACGGAGCAGGCAAGACCACGGCGATCCGCATGATCACCGGTGCCCTCGAGCCCGGTGCGGGATCGGTCCGGGTGTTCGGCCTCGATCCGGCGAGCGAAGACGGCGAAGAGGTCAGGCGACGCTGCGGAGTCTTCTCGGCCAAACCATCGCTGTACGACCGTCTCGACGGCTGGGACAATCTTCGCTACGCAGCCGAGCTCTACGGCCTCGGCCGCAAGGCAGACGACCGCATCAAGGAAACCGCCAACATCTTCGGCATCGACGCCGCACTCGATCAGCAGGTCGGCGGGTACAGCACCGGCATGAAGACGAGGTTGGCGCTCGCCCGGGCCATCCTGCACGAGCCAGACCTCCTGTTGCTCGATGAGCCGACGTCAGGACTCGACCCCGAGTCGGCGGTGTCGGTTCTGTCCCTGATCCGTCAGATGACGGGCGACGGGCGCACCGTTCTGCTCTGCACCCACCTCCTCCTCGAGGCCGAAGGTCTGGCTGACGAGATCGTCATCATGGAACACGGCACCAGCCTGGTCGCCGGTGCACCCAACGACCTGGCCCGCCACTTCTGGCCGTCCCCGCAGGTCACGATCGCCACCGTCGGTGGTGACCACCTCCACACACTCGAGCGCGCCGATGGTGTGCTCTCGTACCGCCTGGCCGAGCATCGGGCAACGCTCGAGATCGACGATCTCGCCATGGTTCCCGAGCTGGTCACATCACTGGTGAGTGCTGGTGCCGAGATCACCCACGTGGCGCCGTTCGTGCCCAACCTCGAGGACCTGTACTTCGCCGTCCGCAAGGGTCGCGATCCCGGCCACGAGCCACCTCCTCCGTTGTCGGACGATCGACGATCACACGTCGCCGCTGCCGCCCTCGCTCCTCGCCGGGACCATGCGGCCACCGCGAACCGAGCCTCATCCACCGCTGCCACACCGAAAGGACCGGCCCCCCGATGAACTGGAGCCAGACCGCCACCGTTGCCAGAACCGACTTGAAGCAGCTGATCCAGGCCAGGGACTTCTGGTTCCCGATGGTGATCCTCGGCTCGCTGTTCTTCTGCGTCGTGCCCCTCCTCCTGCTGCTGCTCATCACCAAGATCGGCTCGGTCGACGCCGTTGCCCAGGTGTCCGGGGCCCTCGAAGCGCTGCCCGAATCGGCCAAGCAACAGATCAAGGGGGACACCCCGGAGGCACAGACGGGTTATGCGCTCGCCGTGTTCCTGTTCGCCCCCGTCGCCGTGATCGTGCCACTCACCATCTCGACCGCCGTCGGGGCCGCCACGATCGTCGGCGAGCGCGAGCGGGGCACAGGCGAGTTCCTGGCCCACTCCCCCGCGGGAGCCAAGGAGATCTACATCGGCAAGCTGATCGCATCACTGGTCCCCGGCTACGTCACGACCGCTGTCGGCTTCGCGGTGTACTCGCTGATCGTGAATCTGGTGGTCGGCCCCGAGGTCGGGGGCTGGTTCTTCCCGACGGCTCAGTGGTGGCTCATGATCCTGTGGGTCCTGCCGCCGTTCCTCGCGATCTGCCTGTCGCTCGTGTTGAGACTGTCGGCCAAGGTCAAATCGACGGCTGCTGCCCAACAGGCATCAGGACTCGTGGCTCTGCCGCTCATCATGATCGCCTACAGCCAGAGCACCGGTGTGCTGTTCGGCGCCGGCTACATGCCGATCGTGGTCGGAGCAGTGGCCTGGGTCGTGGCGTTGTGGAGCCTCAACCGGGGCGTTCGGTCGGTGACCCGCCAACGCCTGCTCGGCGTCGCCTCCGCCTAGATCGAACCCCATGAATGTCCGGATGTTGTGAGCGCCAGCGAGCAACTCCAGGTCCCCGAAGGGGACACCTATTCGAGCTGGGCGATGATCGCGTCGTCCAGATCGATGTTGGTGTGCACGTCCTGCACGTCCTCGTGGTCATCGAGCACGTCGGTGACCCGGAGAACCGCGTTGGCTGCGGAGACATCGTCGATCGGAACGAGATTGGTCGGCTTCATCGTGGTGTCGGATTCGAGCACCTCGATCCCCTCGGCCTCGAGCGCGTCGCGAAGCCCGTTGACGTCGGTCGGCTCACAGGTGATCTGCCAGAACTCGTCGAGATCCTCGAGGTCCTCGGCACCGTTGTCGAGGCCGACCATCATGATGTCGTCCTCCTCGGCCTTCTTGGAGACATTCACGTAGCCCTTGCGTTCGAACTGCCACGACACGGCGCCCGGCTCGGCCAGCGACCCACCATTCTTCGACAACAACGAACGGATCTCGGATCCGGTTCGGTTGCGGTTGTCGGAGAGAGTTTCGATCAGGAGCGCCACGCCGCTCGGCGCGTATCCCTCGTAGGTGATGCTCTCGTAGTTGACGCCCTCGAGTTCGCCGGTGCCCCGCTTCACGGCTCGCTCGATCGTGTCGAGCGGAACCGAATTGTCCCGGGCCTTCTGGAACATGGTCCGAAGCGTCGGATTGGCCTCCGGATCTCCCCCACCTTGGCGGGCGGCGACCTCGACCTGCTTGATGAGCTTGGCGAAGAGCTTGCCCCGCTTGGCGTCAGCGGCGCCCTTCTTGTGCTTGATGGTTGCCCATTTGGAGTGACCCGACATTCGGCCAGCTTAGGCAGTCACGACCGTTTCGATGAACAGCCGATGCAGCCGAGTGTCGTCAGTGAGCTCGGGATGGAACGAAGCGACGAGAACCGAGCCCGATCGACACAGGACCGGGACGCCATCCACTTCGGCGAGGACCTCGACGCCATCGCCGACCTTCTCCACCTTCGGGGCGCGGATGAAGATCGCCCGGAACGGCTCGTCGAGGCCGACGACGTCGAGGTCGGTCTCGAACGAGGCGATCTGACGCCCGTAGCCGTTGCGCCGAACGGCTAGATCGATCAGCCCGAATGGGATCTGATCCGGGCGGCCGTCGAGAATCCGGTTGGCCAGCAGGATCATCCCGGCGCAGGTGCCGAACACCGGCATGCCGGCCTCGAGGCGTTCCGCCAGCGGACCGTGGAGCTCTTGCGACACCAGGAGCTTGGAGATGGTGGTCGATTCGCCGCCGGGGATGACGAGGGCGCCAACCGCTTCCAGCTGCGGCGGCGGTGCGCACCTCGACCGCGTCCACACCGCAGGCGCGTATGGCGTCGACGTGACGTGCGAACGCTCCTTGGAGCGCGAGCACGCCGATCGGGCCCTGCTTCACCAACCGCGCTCGGCGAACTTGATGGTGTCGTCCATCCCGATGCCGGTCATCGGCTGGCCGAGATTGCGGCTGACCTTGGCCAGGATGTCGGCGTCCATGAAGTTGGTGGTCGCCTCGACGATGGCCTTCGCCCGTGGTGCGGGGTCGGCACTCTTGAAGATGCCGGATCCGACGAACACCGACTGGGCACCGAGCTGCATCGCCATGGCCGCGTCGGCCGGCGTGGCAAGACCACCGGCGCAGAACAACGGGACCTGGAGTTCGCCGGTCTCGGCGATCTCTTGCACGAGCGGCAACGGGGCCTGCAGTTGCTTGGCCCACTCGAACAACTCGGCCTCGTCTGCCTGCGTGATCTTGCGGATGTCACCGAGGATGGACCGGAGATGACGAACCGCCTCGACGACGTTGCCGGTGCCGGCCTCGCCCTTGGAACGGATCATGCAGGCACCCTCGGCAATACGGCGAAGGGCCTCACCGAGGTTGGTGGCACCGCACACGAACGGCACGTCGAACGCGAACTTGTCGATGTGGTGCGTTTCGTCGGCCGGCGTGAGGACCTCGGATTCGTCGATGTAGTCGACCTGCATCGCCTGGAGGATCTGAGCCTCGACGAAGTGGCCGATGCGGACCTTGGCCATCACCGGGATCGAGACAGCGGCCTGGATCCCTTCGATCATGACCGGGTCGCTCATGCGGGCGACACCACCATCACGCCGGATGTCGGCGGGAACCCGCTCGAGGGCCATCACGGCAACCGCGCCGGCGTCCTCGGCCACCTTGGCCTGCTCTGGGTCGACGACGTCCATGATGACGCCACCCTTGAGCATCTCGGCGAGGCCTCGCTTGACCCGCGTGGTTCCGGCGACCGTTTCACGTGTTTCCGACATGGAAGGAAAACTACAACGACCTTCCAAGCCAATCACCAGCCGAGCAGGCCAATTCTGTGCCGTAGGCGTCAGACCAGGGCAATGACGCCGAGCAGATCAGCCGGTCGGCAGGCGCACATCACCGGACTCGGGGAACAACACCCAGGTCGAACCCGGCGTGAGGGCAATGGCGCGACCCGAACTGTCGGCCAGCATCGGCTTGGCGTCAGCCGCCTCACGAGTCCAGGTGCCCTCGATCACCTGACCGTTCGTCAAGACGAAGAGCTGGCCGGAACCGACGCTCACCAGTTCCGGCGAGATGGAATCGGCCGGGCTGGTGACGTAGTCGGACACCATGATCACGACGTTCGGCGGCGCCAGTTGCGCTCCGTCGGCATTGGTGTGCGGCTGACCGTCCTGCGTCCGCAGCCAGCCTCCGAGCGTTTCGTCCCAGGTGTGGGTCACGAGCGGGCCGCCCCGGTAGGCGATGGTGACCGGTTCCTCGACCGAGCGGCCGTTCGGATTCGACGACGCCGACGCGGCTCGATAGCCGAACCACGGCTGGGGCGGTGTGGAGTCGGCCGGAGCCAGCGCGAAGAGGGCTGCGGTGTTGGTGTAGAGATTGTGCGGCGCCGATCGCGCCCCGTTGCGGTAGTACTCGGTGCGGGACAGGGCCGTGACCGAGTAGATCGGCAGGTTCCGCAGCGCGCTCGCCACGTAATCGTTCCCGCCCGACGATGCGTAGAGCGGCGTGTCGAGACCCTGGAGGATGTCGAAGTCGGACGTACGACTGGACCGAACCGGCCCGATCGCGTCTGGTGAGGTGGAGTGGAAGACGGCGAGGAACCGCGTGATGCCCTCGACCCGAATCTCGAACACGATGTCGGCGAGATCGAGACCGCTCTGCGGACGGGCCAGCGGGTGGTTGTCGATCTTGACGGCGAGGGCCGGCCGCTCGAGCACTTCGGCGTCGTCGACCGGCAGGCCGGTGAGCGGAGCTCCGTCGGTCACCAACTCGTCGGCGGGAAGTGTGCTGGCCGTGGTGGTGGTCTCCTCGACGGTGACCTCGGTGGTGGTGGCGGCCGTGGTCTCCGGAGTGACCGATTCGTCACCATCGCTTCCGGAACACGAAGCGGCAACGACGGCGATGGCGAGCGCGCCACAGAACAGGCGAGCGGCTGGGAATGGGGATGTCACTTAGATCTCCGAGAGAACGTCGAGCCGCCAGTTGATGGGAGTGTGCGGAACCGCTGCGTCCGGGCGGGGCGGAGCGAACCACAGGTGTTGCAGTCCGAGACTCGTACGCTTCGGCTCGCACGGACCGACTTCGATCCGAGTGAGCGCTGCGCTGAGGCCCGGGGGATACCGAGTCACGGAGACCGCGATTTGATCTCCTGCGATTTCACGATCGGCATCGAACAATCGGCCGAAGGCTGCCCGTGCCAATGGCGATGCGATCGACCCGAGTGCAGAGTCCATCATGGGTCGACCGATCAAGGCTGCCCCGAGCGTCGCCCGTTCGGCGTCGCCGTGTTTGAGACGGACCAACAGAGCAGCGACCACGCCCTCGAGTTCGATGCGATCACACGCATCGAGCAGGCCCGTCGTGACGACCAACGCTTGGTCACCCGACCAGTCGAGCGCGGCTCCGTTGAGGGACGCATCGTCCACGATGTAGAGCTCGGGCTCGGACAAACCGGTCGACAACGACAGACCTTCGACGATGTTGTCGAACCTCGGATACTCGTCGTCACCGAGATGGCGGGCACCGAGCGATGCCAACAGGCGGGGAACGCTGTTGCGCAACAGCAGCCAGACAGCACCAGCGGCAAACAACGGTCCGAGGATCAGACCGATCCAGAACGGCAGTCCGGCCAGCGCAAGAACAACTGCGAACAACAGCGCGACGAGCAGAGCCAAGGGGGCCCAGACCAGGGCGACCACTGCTCGAAGATGGGGCTGCATCACGGCTGGCGAACTCCTGGACGGACGATGGTTGGAGACTAGACGGGGCGACGCAGCTTTCCATCGCGTCGTCAGGCGAGAATGCGCTCGTATCGCTCGACGTAGGCCAGTGCCAGGCTTCGCATCGAGTGGGCGGACGCCCACGTCCGCCCACTCTCCACACGTACCGCCACCTGCTCCGTCGGCTCGATGCTCTCCGTGAGTGCACGGGCCAGATCGGCCGCGTCGCCGTTGCGGAACAGGAGCGTGTCGCGGCCGTCGCCGCGAGGTGCGTCGGTAGGCCTCGATGTCGCTGGCGACCACCGGGGTCCCCGCAGCCATTCCCTCGAGAAGGACGACTCCGAAGCTCTCGCCGCCGAGTGACGGAACACAGAACACGTCTGCCCCGCGCAGTCTCGCCGCCTTCTCGTGGTCGTCGATCGATCCGAGCCACTCGATGCGGGGATCGGGGAAGGAGCGCTGGAGCTCGACCGTCTGCGGACCCTGCCCGCCGACCCAAAGACGCACGTCCGACGGCAGATGAGCGAGTGCCTCGAGGAGGACCCGCAGTCCTTTGCGCTCCTCGTGCCGAGCCAGGAAGAAGATCGTCGGACCGTCGGCGGGGGTCGGGGCGACGTCGGCAAACCTCTCGATTTCGATGCCGTTCGGAAGGACGTCGTACGTGCCGCCGAGATGGCGTTCCGCCATCGAGGCCGCTTCGCTCGACACGGCAACTCGCCAGTCGAGGCGGCGAGTGAGACCGCGGACGAGCGGCCGCAGCCAGCGATAGGCGGCGATGGTTCCGTTGGCGTGAAACGTGCCGATCAACGGCATCGGCTTCACCGTGAGTGTGGTCAGGGTCGGGCCCGGCGCAAGCGGTTCGTGCAAGTGCAGCAGGTCGAAGCGTTCGTCCCACACCGCGCCGAGCACTCGAAGTTGAGCGGCCGGATCAGGAGCGAGCGGTGCCAAGGAGCCGTTCTGTGCGTACGGGATGGAGTTGCCGAGCGGCGTGACCCACGGCTCGGGCGGAAGCCCGTCGCACGGAGCGAGCACCTGCGCCTGGTAACCCTCGGCCCGCAAGGCGCGGCCGAGACCGAGGACCTGTGCCTGCACCCCGCCCCACACGCCCAGGCTGTAGGGGCAGATGATTCCGATTCGCACCTCGGGAACCTACTGGCCCCTGACGGTTTCGGCCGTTTCCGATGGGCTCGTCGCGACGGGCTGCAGAACATGCCACTGCTCCGGCGCGGCGTCGATGAGCTGCTCGAGTTCACGGGCCAGGAGCTGGGTGGCGGCCTGGAGATCACTTCGCAGGCGACCGGACGTCGGTACCGGTATCGGGGGTCGGATCCGACAGACACGACGACTCCCGTCGAAGTACACCGCGGTGGGCAGCAACGGTGCGCCGGTTCGCCTGGCCACCAGCGCCGGGCCGACAGGCAACGTGGTCGTCGCGCCGAAGAACGACACCTCGATGCCGCTGTCGGAGAGATCTCGATCGGCCAACAAACACACGACGTGGCGGGCTTTGACCGCGGCGACCACGGACCCGAGCGCATCCGGTCCGAGCGGCACCACATTGATCCCGTAGGAGGATCGGAGGTCCCGAAACCAATCAGCGACGTCGGGCGGTTCGAGCGGCTCGACCACAGCGGTGACGGGGATCCCGGCGACTCTGCCGAGCCATGCCGCCGCCCACTCCCAGCCACCGAGATGGGGCAGGACCATGATCGGCCCCATGCCCGCCGCTCGAGCGGAGCGCAGGTGTTCGAAGCCATCGACGTCGAATCCCTGATCGATGACCTTCGGCGAGAGACTCGGGAGTCGGAAGGTCTCGGCCCAGTAACGCCCGTACGAGGCGAAACCGTCGATGGCCAGTGCTCGGATTTCTCCCGGCGACAGGTCGGGGCGGACGAGCCGCAGGTTCTGTTCGAGCCCACTGAGGCGGTCGGTATCGCTTCTCGCAACGACGCGGCCGGCGACGGCGCCCGCCCGTCGCAGGAACGACACCGGAAACGGGCGAACGGCGAGCGAGCCGACGTCGAGAACTCGCCTGGCTCGGCTGGTCATCCCGTCGACAGCCGCTGCTCGATCGCCTCGCGTCGTCTCGGTGACAGGCGTCGCTTCAGGGAGCTGCCGAGCCTCCGAGGCCAGATTCGGTCGTCGTTCAACGCTTTCAGCGGCGACGCGAGCTGCGAGGAGCCCGCTGGCGCCAATCGGTGCGGGCTCGACCCTGACGACGGCGGGCGCGTCGTGCCGCCGGTGTACCGGCACGTGCCGCGACCGGGAGGCCCCGGGCTGCGGTTGCTTGACGCCACACCTTGAGGAACCGCGTGATAGCGGTGAACACGGTGAGTGCGAACATCACCCAGAGCACCTCGACGAAGATGGCACTGAACAGCAAGCCGAATCCGAGGGCGAGGAAACGTTCGGCCCGTTCCATCAAGCCGCCCTTGGCATCGAAGCCGAGCGACTCGGCCTTGGCCCGCTGATACGAGACCAGCGATGCGGCGATGAACAATCCGAACGGCAGCATTGCCATGCGGGGCTCGTCGGTGCCGGCGAGATACCAGGCAACACCGGCGAACAACAGGCCGTCGGACAACCGGTCCGAGACCGAATCGAGATAGGCGCCGCGTGGACCCGAGCTCCCTGCCGCCTTCGCAACGGCACCGTCGAGGGCGTCCGGCAAGCCGGTGAGGGCCAGGAGTAGGGCGGCAAGTGTGAACTGACCGAGGCCGATGGCCACACCGCATGCTGCGGCCATGAGCACGCCGACGCCGGTGATGACGTCTGGCGACACGCCGACCCGGTGGAGACCTTGGCCGATGGGCGTGGTCGCTTTGTCGACCGTGGTGCGGAAGTTTCCGTCGAACATGAGAGGGGCGTCCTGTCGCTGGCGAGCTCGGGCTCGAACTGCTTGCAAATGTTAGCAGGCAGAAGAACGGGGGGGTACCAGTCTGCATCGAAACGACCGAGATCCCGAACTAGGTTCGGTTCATGTCCACCCACGATCGAGACCAGTACGACATGCTCTCGCCACGAGACCTCGCGATCACGCTGCGCTCGGTGCCACGACGTTTCACCACAGTGCGATCCCGCGCCGGGGCAGATCGGCTGGTCGACGTCCTCGAACGGATTGGCCCGAGCGGGGCCAGGCTGGACGATCTGCTGGCGGGAGCCTCCCGCGGTGCCGCCCTTGTCGGCAATGCCATCACCATGGCGCTCACCACCAACGAGCCGGTCGTTGCCCATGCCGTCCTCGACCCGTCCGAGCGGGTGTACACCGACGACCGGTCCATGCGCTTCGACATCGCCGTCGACACCATCACGACCGAGGCCGACGGAGCGGCCCAGCGAATCGAACACGCCACGGCAGACGATCTCAGCCGCGACGTCGCTGTCACCGGCGGCTCGACCACCACTCCCCTGGCCATCGGCCAGCAGCTGGCCAGGGAACTCATCGGTGCCCTCATACTGGCCGAACGCCACATCGACTGGCTGGAGACCCAGGCCTAGCCAGACACCTCAGTCGTCGAACTCGGACCAGTCCTCGGGGTTGTCCTCGACGAACGAATCGACCACCTCGCCGTTGACGCCGTCGACCAACACGAATCCTCGCTTGGCCGGCGGCTCTTCGTTGGAGTACAGCAGGATGCGCCACGTCGGCCGCGAGAGCAGACCCCGCCAACCCATCTGGGCCGAGGCATGCCCGACGGGGAACCCGACGGCCTTCGTCGACTCGACGAGTGCCTGGCGCTCGTCGACGTCCAGATTCCAGCCGGCGATGATGCTGTAGACGCCGAAGACGGCCAAACCGACTCCGCCGAGGAGCAGGCCACGGTTGACGAGAACGGCATCACCCCGCACCACGTAGGCGCCGATCATGAACGCCGCCACGACCAGGTAGACGAAACCGGGAATCCGGCGTCGGTTGTTGTTGGGGAAGATGTAGTCGTCCTGGTCGACCAGGGCAGGCTGCAGATCGTCAGGAAGCTCGTCTACCACGCCACGACGCTACCGAGGCGCGAGGCCGGACGCTCAGTCCGGCCACGTCTGACGGAGACGATTCCAGGTGTCGATGAGCGCCACCGGCAGGACTCGGGCGTTGGCGGTGGTGGTGATGAAGTTGGTGTCAGAACGCCAGCGCGGGACGACGTGGACATGGAGATGGTCTGGCACCGAACCGCCACCGGCCTCGCCGTCGTTGATGCCGATGTTGACGCCGTGCGGACCGAAGGCCTCCTTCACCGCAATGGTGGCAGAACGAACCGACCGCCAGAGCTCGGCAAAGGTCTCCTCGTCGAGATCCTCCATGGACCGCTCCGCCCGCTTCGGCAGCACCATCAGATGCCCCGGCGTGTAGGGGAAGACGTTCAGGATGGCGAAGCATCGTTCGCCCCGCCACACGATGTAGGTCTCCTCGTCCGGATGCTCACTCTGCTCGAGCGCTTCGAACAACGTGCGCTCGTCATCGGGGTCGACCTGCACGCTCGGCAAACCGTCTGCCGCGTTGCCCTGTCCTCCCGCGAACCGCCACCCGGCCCAGACGTGGTCCATGGATTCGCTGCTCAGGACGACACGGCCGCCGGGGTGGCGGCCCGGGAGGCATCTTCGGCGACGGCTCGTTCGATGAACGCTGCGAGTGGCACATCGCGATCGGCGCCGTCGGATCCACGGACGTTGACGCCGACCGTGCCGTGCTCGACGTCGTCGCCACCGACGACCAGGATGTAGGGCGTCTTCAGCAGCTTGCCGTTGCGGATGCGTTTGCCGAGCGGGTCGTTTGCCTCGACGGACTCGACCCGCAGCCCGGCCACCACGAGCTGCTCGACAACGTCTGAGGCGTAGACCTCGTGATCCTCGGCGACGGGCAGGACCAGCACCTGCACCGGAGCCAGCCACATCGGGAAGTTGCCGGCGTAGTGCTCGAGCAGCACACCGAAGAACCGCTCGATGGACCCCAGCAGCGCACGGTGCAGCATGATCGGCCGCTTCCGGGAGCCGTCGGAATCGACATACTCCAGCTCGAATCGTTCGGGAAGCTGGAAGTCGGCCTGGATCGTCGACAGCTGCCACGACCGCCCGATGGCGTCCTTGACGTCGACGTCGATCTTCGGACCGTAGAAGGCAGCGTCTCCTTCACTGACCGAGTAGTCGAGCCCGTGCTTCTCCAGTGCAGCCCGCAGCGCGTCCGTTGCGTGATCCCAGATCTCGTCGGTGCCGACCGACTTCTCGGGATCACGGGTCGAGAGCTTGAACTCGAAATCGTCGAATCCGAAGCCTCGGAGGACCGACAGGACGAAGTCGAGCAGTCCGGCGATCTCGTCGGCCAGTTGATCTTCGGTGCAGTAGATGTGGCTGTCGTCCTGGGTGAAGCCGCGGATGCGCATCAGACCGTGCAGCGTCCCGGCCCGCTCGTAGCGATAGACGGTGCCCAACTCGAACAGACGGAGTGGAAGCTCGCGGTAGGACTTCTGCGAGTCGCGGAAGATCAGGCAGTGCATCGGGCAGTTCATGGGCTTCGGGTAGTAGTTCCCGTTGTCCATCTCCATGGGCGGGTACATGCCGTCGGCATAGAAATCGAGATGACCGCTGGTCTCGAAGAGCTTGCCGTTCGCCAGATTGGGCGTGACCACGAACTTGTAGTCGCCGGCGAGGTGCCGCTCGCGGGAGTAGTCCTCCATCACCTTGCGAATGATCGCTCCTCGCGGATGCCAAACGGCGAGGCCGCCACCGAGTTCGCTGGGGAACGACAACAGATCGAGCTCGCGGGCGAGTCGGCGATGGTCGCGTTTCTCGGCCTCGGCCAGCCGGTGCAGGTGCTCGGCCAATTGCTTCTTGTCGGCCCAGGCGGTCCCGTAGATGCGCTGGAGCATGGGGCGCTTCTCGTCGCCACGCCAATAGGCACCGGCAACCGACATCAGCTTGAAGTGGCGGAGATGACCGGTGTGGGGCACGTGGGGACCGACACACATGTCGACGAAGGCATCGGTGTTCCGGTAGAAGCTGATGACATCGCCGCCGGCTTCGCCCGCCAGTTCGTTGGCATCGGCCCTTTCGCCCGAGCTGACCGCTTCGATGATCTCGCGTTTGTAGCCATGGTCGGCCATCAGTTCGAGCGCCTCGGCCGCCGGCATCTCCGACCGAACGAACGGCTGGCGAGCCTTGATGATCTCGCGCATCTTCGCCTCGATCCGCTCGAGGTCGTCGTCGGCGAAGGTCTGTCCGTCCGGCAGTTCGAAGTCGTAGTAGAAGCCGTTCTCGATCGGCGGACCGATGGCGAACGTGGCCCCAGGCCAGAGCTCGAGCACCGCTTGGGCCAGCACGTGGGCCGTCGAGTGACGCAGCGTGTGCAGACCCCGCTCGGAGTCCGGCAGAACGATCTCGACCTCGACACCATCGACCAGCGGAACCGTGAGATCGACTTCGACGCCGTCGACGACGCCGATGACCGCGTCCTTGGCCAGACGCGGCCCGATGTCGGCCGCGAGGTCGGCAACGGTGGCACCCTCGGGAAGTGACGCGCTCGGAGCCGTCTGGAAGCGTCAATGAGATGTCAGCCACGGCAGCGGAGTGTAGGACTCGTCAAGGCCGGTCCTCGTGCCATTTCGGCCGAACGACCTCGCGTCGAGGCGTCGAGCGACCGCCGTCATCGACTCAGACCCGTACGCCCAACAGCATCGCAGCAACACTCACACCCTCACCCCGAGCGGCAGCGGCATCGATGGCCGCCACTGCACCAGGGGTGTCGAGATCGTTGTCGAGGCAGGCGCGAACCTCGGTCAGCGCACCCTCGCCCTGCCCCGCCGCGATCCAGCGTTCGATGCGAGCGGCGGCCTCCGGCATGATCTCGAGATGCCACTCCCACTCGGTGCGGTAGTGGTTCGCCACGATGCCGAGCCGGATCGCCCTGGTGTCGAACGTCTTGCGCAGCTCGCTGACGAACACGAGGTTGCCGAGCGACTTCGACATCTTCTCGCCGTCCATGCGCACCATCGCCTGGTGCATCCAGTGGCGAACGAACGGTTCGCCGGTGGCCGCCTCGGACTGGGCCGCCTCGCACTCGTGGTGGGGGAAGATCAGGTCGCTGCCACCACCGTGGAGATCGATGGTCGTCCCCGAGCTCGCGCATGGCCAGCGCCGAGCACTCGATGTGCCAGCCGGGCCGACCCGGGCCCCACAGCGACTCCCACGCCGGCTCGCCGTCGGCCGAGGGCTGCCAGAGCACGAAGTCGAGCGGATCCCTCTTGTTCGGATCGTCGATGTTGCCGCCCCGTTCGGCCGCGTAGCGCGAGCATCGTCTCGCGGTCGTAGCCGGAGACGGACCCGAACCCTTCGTAGCTGTTGATGTCGAAGTAGACCGCGCCACCAGCCTCGTAGGCGTGGCCCCGATCGAGCACCATGCCGATGAACCCGCGGATGTCGGCGATGGCCGACGTCGCCCGCGGTTCGCTCCAACTGGGCAGCATCTCGAGTGCGATCATGTCGTCGTCGAAACGTGCGGTCTCGGCCGCAGCGAGATCGAGGTAGTGCATGCCGATCTCGCGAGACTTGCGGAGCAGGTCGTCGTCGACGTCGGTGACGTTGCGGACGCACCGGGTCTCGTGGCCCACGGTCCCGGAGGCGGCGCTGGAGGACGTCGTAGCCCATGTAGACCGCAGCGTGGCCGAGGTGAGTCGCGTCGTACGGCGTGATGCCGCAGGTGTACATGGTGACGATCGGGCCGGGCTCGAACGGCACGACCTCGCGCTTCGAGGTGTCGTACAGGCGCATGGGTGCTTCGCTCACCCGGGCGAGGCTAGCTGTCGAGCGGGACTTTCTCGGAACTGGCCGAGAGGCGGTAACCCGAACTCGGATGTGGGAGTCTGACCCCATCATGGGACTCCTCGCGAACAAGAAGCTGCTCATCACCGGTGTGCTCACCGACGACTCGATCGCGTTCGGCGTCGCAAAGCTGGCGCAGGAGGAGGGGGCCGAGATCGTCCTCACCGGATTCGGTCGGGCCATGAAGTTGACCGAGCGGACCGCCAGGAAGTTGCCCGACCACCCCTGACGTGCTCGAACTCGACATCGGCAACGCCGACCACCGGGCTGCCGTGCACGAACAGTTGGCCGAGCGATGGGGACGGGTCGACGGCGCGCTGCATGCCATCGGCTTCGCTCCCGAGGCATGTCTCGGCGACGACTTCTTCGGCGCCACCTGGGACGACGTGTCGGTCGCTCTCGAAGTGTCCGCTTACTCGTTGCGCAGCCTCGCAGACATCGTCATACCGCTGATGCCGGACGGCGGATCACTGGTCGGGCTGACGTTCGATGCCACACTGGCGTGGCCGGCGTACAACTGGATGGGCATGGCCAAAGCGGCGATGGAGTCGCTGAACCGCTACCTCGCACGCGAACTCGGGCCGCAGCAGATTCGCTCCAATCTCGTGGCGGCCGGTCCAATCAAGACCATGGCCGCGAAGTCGATTCCCGGCTTCGTGAAGTTCGAGGAGGAATGGTCGACCCGATCACCGCTCGGTTGGGACGTCACCGACTCATCCGGCGTGGCCAAGGCGTGCGTCGCCATGCTGTCCGATCTGTTCCCCCAGACCACCGGTCAAGTCATCCACGTGGACGGCGGCTACTCGATCGTCGGTGCCTGAGGGCACCCATCGCCCTCGCGAGGGTTCACCAACGGGGGTTGTCGATGGCCAGCTGTGCTTCGGCCAACGCCAGCAGATCGGCGCGCAGCGTGGCCGCTCGCTGATCGAGGTTCCCGGAACGGATCGAAGCAGCGAGCGCCTCGTCGTCCGAGGCCTCATAGGAGGCCAGAATCGAGAGATGGCGGTCCTCGACCGCGTCGCCGAACTCGAGTTCTCGCTCGATGATGGCGAGCACGTTGCGAACAACACGGGCCTCGAACCCGCCGAGCGGGCGTTCGATGGCCTCGTCCAATCGCTCACGAACCGCTTCCACGAGCTCGGCAATGGTCGGCGCCTTCATGCCACACCTTCACGTTCGGTCCGCTCGATCAACGACAGGACATCCTGTTCCTGCTCGACGATTCGGCGACCGATCGCAGCCAGTTCGACCGATCGATAGACACCTGACAGGTGCGCTTCGGCCTGGCGACCGCACATGATGCCCCATTTCAACGAACCGAGGATCTCCCACCAGCGAAGGGCCGATCTGTCGACGGCCCGACCCGTGACCTCGGTGTAACCACCGAGCAACTCGTCGTAGCTCCCGAGGCCGGCCACTGGTTGCCCGCCGCCGAATCGCCAGGCACGGACACAGAGCCAGGCCAGGTCCTCCATGGGCTCGCCCAGGTGTGCCAGTTCCCAGTCGATGATCGCGGCGAGGCCTTCCGAACCGATGATCATGTTGCCCAATCGAAAGTCACCGTGCACGAACGTCTGCCCCCCGGATGCCGGACGATGCTGCTCGAGCCAGCGAAAGGCGAGTTCGAACGCAGGACGAGCCAGACCGAGCTCGTCGGAAGCTCGTCGGTACTTGTCCAGCTCGTCTTCTCGTTCGAGCCACGTGAGCGGTGCTGCATCGATCGCGTGGATCCGCGCCAGCGCGACACCGAATTGGTTCGCGAGCTTCGGCCGAGCTCCGGCGAACGCGTCGTCCCGCAGGATCCTGCGGGCGATCGTCTCGCCGGCGACGGCTCGGGTCACGAAGAAGCTCGTTCCGAGAACGGCGTCGTCGACTTCGGCATTCGACATGACGACGGTGGGAACGGGCACACCAGCGGCTGCAGCCGCCCGGACGACCTCGGCCTCGGCTGCCATCCCCTCTGGTCGGCGCTGGGTTCCGGGCCGCTCACGTTGCAGGACGTAGCCGGCGTCGCCCACCTCGAATCGGTACGTCTCTCGACTCGCTCCACCGGTCAGACGGGTCAGACCGACCACCGGACCCTCCACCCCGACAGCAGCGAGGGACGACGCAAGGGCTCGTTCCAGTTCTTCGGTCGACGTCATCACCGGACTTCGTAGCACGAGGACCGCTGACGCAACCAAGAACGATCAGTCGAGGCCGCCTCATTCCGGACGAGCGACACGGCTGGTCAGCAGGCGGCGTTGACTGCGGCGTACGGGTTGACGGCCGAGCCGCCGCCGGGATGGATCTCGAAGTGCAGGTGCGGGATGCCGCGGGCGTTGCCGTCGTCGCCGACGTATCCGATCACGGTTCCCGCAGTGACCGATCCCGATTCCCCGTAATCGGACATGTGGGTTCCGTAGTAGTAGTTGCCGTCGTTGCCGTCGAGGTGGAAGGAACGGCCGCCGACGCGATTCGATCGATGCGTCACGGTGCCGGACACCGGCGCCACGATCGGCGTACCGGTCGTAGCCATCATGTCGACGCCCTTGTGGCGCCTGCCGCCCGATCGGGCATAACCCCAGGAATCGATGAACGACACGGCGCCTTGGACCGGGCAGTAGGCCAGCTGTCCACCCGTGGGAGCCGGCGTTGTCGCTGCGGTCGGTCTCACTCGGGGTCGGGGTCGCGTCACTTCCGACCGGATCCGTTGCTGCGGGAGTGCCCGATCCGGAACGAATCGCCGCTTCTGCCGCAGCCTCGTCTGCCGCCCGCTGCCGCTCGATCTCGGCCAGTCGAGCGATCTCGGCCTGTCGAGCGATCTCGGCGAGACGTTCCCGTTCCAGCTCCTCGAGCCGGGCCAACTCGACATCGAGGTCCGACCTCGCCGAGGCCAGCGCTTCGAGTTCGATGTCCTTCGCCTCACGGGCCTCGTCGAGACTCGCATCGACGAGATCGAGATTTCTCAACACGATGCCGTACTCCTCGAGTGCATCGACATCGATGCCGAGGGCCGCTTCGCCCAACGTCTCGCCTCGGAGGGTGGCCGACAGATCGGCGCCGTTGAACAGAGCAGGCGGGTCATTGGGCCGAGCGAAACTGTCGATGGCGGCGATGGCGACCTGATCGGAGAGCGAACCGAGTTCCTCGACGAGAACCGAGCGCGACGACTCGGCTTCGGCGATCTCGGTCTCGAGTTCGCCGAGTGCAACCTCGGCGTCATTGATGTCCCTGGTGAGGATCAGCGCCCACGCTCGGGCCTCCTCGAGACCAGGTGTCTCCTGAGCGTCGACGGGAACGGCTGCCAGAGCGGCAACCGACATGGCGGCAATCGCCACGGCGACGATCGATCGACGGAACGGTCCCAGCTGACGGAGCAGACCACGGAGCGGGAACACGGCAGGCGACGATAGCGGAATCACCACGGAACACGCCCTCCGTGACCAGCTACCACTGTGTGTGGCCACTCGACTGCAGCCCCGATGCGAACCGCCCGTTGGCTTCTCGGGCGTTGCCTGGGTAATCCGACCGATTCTTCAGACGTGGCCGGAAACGGACGCCAAGATCTCGACCTGCGGGAGGGTCCTGCGTGAGGGCTTCGATGATCTCCTCCACCGAGATCACGCCAACCGGGCCCGTCGAATCGGCCACGAGGGCCATCTGGAGCCGCTGTTGCTTCAACATGCGGAGCACCTGGACGAGCGTCTGATCGGGGCGCACGACGACCATGTCGCGCCGAAGCGAGTCCGGTATCGGCTCGTTTCGCTCGGCCGAGGACACCAACAGATCTTTGGCGTGCACGTAGCCGACGATGCGGGTCGTGCCGCGAGTCGTCGATCGGACCGGAAGGCGAGTGACCTTCTCTTCGGCCACGGTTCGCTCGGCGACTGCGAACGTGTCGCCTCGTCGAATCGTCGGGGTCTCGTCGAGCGGCCGGGCGACGTCACCAACGGTTCGCTCGGCGAAGTCGAGGGCGCCCCGCAGCCGCTCGGCACTGTCCGATTCGATGCCACCGCCCACCGACGACAGGTGGAAGATGGACGCCAGCTCGGCTGCCGAATGGGAGGTTGCGAGTTCGTCCCGCGGCTCGACCCCGACCAGCCGGCAGCCTGCGTTCGCCAGGGTGTTCAGGAGCAGGATCACCGGACGAAACAAGCCGACGTAGACCTTCGCCGGCAGCACCAGCCATCGGACGGTGGGTTCGGGCGCCGCGATCGCGATGTTCTTCGGCACCATCTCCCCGACCACGAGGTGGAGGAAGGACACGATGAAGAGCGCAACAATGAAGCTGACGATTCGAGTGAGGTCCTCGGAGAGCCGCTGGTCGAGAAGGTTCTCGAACACGGCCGCCAGGACCGGTTCACCGACGTAGCCGAGGGCGAGGGTGGCCATGGTGATGCCGAGCTGGGCCCCTGCCAGCTGCATCGAGAGGTCTGACATGGCGTCCACGGCAGCACGCGAGATTCGGCGGCCCTCCTCTGCAGCTGCTTCGAACGCCGACTTCTTGGCGGCGATCATGGCGAACTCATAAGCGACGAAGAAGCCGTTGGCGATGATCAGGGCAACCGCCGCGGCGAGGGACCAACCCGTCGACAGTCCGGCTGCATTTCCACTTCCGAACATCATCGCGACACCTGCGTCTCGTCGGAACGGTCGGCGGCCCCGTCTTCGTCCGGAGCAATGATCTGAACAGAGGCAATCCGCAGGCGGTCCATCGCAACGACTTCGACCTGCCAGCCCTCGTGTTCGAGATGGTCGCCCTCGTCCGGTATCCGGCCGAGTACGTCGAGCACGAATCCGGCGATCGTCTCGTAGTCGCCTTCTGGCATCTCGAATCCAGTGGCCTCGGTGACCTCGTCTGAGTGCAATGTCCCGGCAACGACCGAGACGCCGGTGCGGGGTCTGGTGGTGCGGGTTGCGGCGTCGTATTCGTCGTCGACGTCGCCGGCCAGTTCCTCGAGGACGTCTTCGAGTGTCAGGACACCCGCCATACCACCGTGCTCGTCGAGCACGAGCAGCAGGTCGGTCTCGACACGGTTGAAGTCGTCGAGGATGTCGTGGAGTTCTCGAGTCTCCGGAACGACAGTCGGCTCGCGCATGATCCGCTGAATCGGAACGGCGTCGCGATTCGGCTCGCTGAGCGAGAAGACCGCGGCGATGTCCACCACCCCTCGCACGTCGTCGAGATCATCTCCGTAGACCGGAAATCGACTGTGACCGCTCGACCGAGTGAGCTCGACCAGATCGGCGACGGTGGCGTCGATCGGGATACCCGTGACGTGGACGCGGGGCGTGAGAGCGTCGGCGACGTCCTTCTCGTTGAAACGAAGCGATCTCGCAAGCAGGTCGACGGCGTCTGGAGCGATCGTGCCGGTCTCACCGGACGAGCGGATCAGGTATTCGATCTCCTCGAGGCTGCGAACGGCGCTGAGTTCCTCCCTCGGTTCGATCCCCAGTCGGCGGACCGTCCAATTGGCGGACCCGTTGAAGAAGATGATGAACGGGCTGAGGACGGTGTGCACGACCTGCGCAGCCGGAGCCAATGCTTGGGCGATCGCTTCGGGCTTGGCGATTGCCAGATTCTTCGGGATCAGCTCGCCGAGGACGGTCTGCATCACGGTGGCGATGGCGATGGACAGCGCAATCGTGTAACCCGAGCCGGTTCCGACCAGCGGCTCGACCAGCGGCTCGACCAGCACACCGACCAGTGGTTCGATGAGAAAGCCGAGGATGAGGCTCGTGAGCGTGATGCCCAACTGAGCGCCGGACAGGTGGAAGGACAGCCGGGAGAAGATGGCGAGCGCCTGTTTGGCCGCCCACTTTCCCTCGGCTGCTCTGGCCTCGAGCTTCGAGCGGTCGGACGCGACCAGCGAGAACTCGACGGCGACGAAGAACCCGTTGGCCGCGATCAGGAGCAGGACGAGCAGGATGCCGACGAAGACGTTCATGATGCGGAGCAGAGGGTACTGGAAGCGGCGGTACGGTTTGCCGAGTGTCGGACAACTCCAGCGCGAACCAATATCCGCCGGTGCTGGAGCTCGACAACGTCAGCCGCGTGATCGATGGCCGCGTGGTCGTCGACCGGGTCTCCCTGTCGGTCCGGTCCCATGAACACTGGATCGTGATCGGGCCCAACGGCGGCGGCAAGTCGACGGTGTTGAAGATGGCGGCACTGCAGATGCACCCGTCCACCGGGCGGGTCATCGTGCTCGGAACAGAGCTCGGGACCGCCGACATCCGGTCACTCCGCGCATCCATCGGTCTCAGTTCCGCCGGATTGGTCGATCAGCTCCGTGGATCACTGACGGGCGAGGAGATCGTGCGTTGTGGGCGTTTCGGAGCGCTCGAGCCGTGGTGGCACTCCTACGAACCGGAGGACACCGAACGGGCAACGGATCTGCTCCACCAGGTCGGCGTCCCCCACGCCGTCGATCAGTCGTTCGCCACGCTGTCGTCCGGCGAGCGCCAGCGAGTGCTGCTGGCCCGCTCCCTGATGGCCCGGCCCGCTGTTCTGCTGCTGGACGAACCGACGGCCGGCCTCGACTTCATCGGGCGCGAGCAGTTGATCGGATCACTCGACCAACTCGCAGCGGACGGAGCCCCGGCGACGGTCCTCGTCACCCACCACGTCGAGGACATTCCGCCCTCGTCGACACACCTTCTCGCCCTTGCCGATGGCCGTGCGGTCGCGTCAGGGCCGATCGACGACATCCTCGACGAGTCGCTGCTCGGCGAGCTGTTCTCGATGGCGGTCCGACTGAGCCGTCATGGCTCGCGCTGGTCGGCGAGTGCAGCCTCGGCGTCGAGCTCGAGTCGCATGTTCAACAACGGATAGGGATTCACCGGTCGACCCCCACCAGGGTGCATCTGCATGTGCAGGTGCGGCGGGGTTCCGACGGCGTTGCCGGTCTGGCCGACGTACCCGACGAGATCACCGGCCTCGACGAGATCGCCCTCCCGCAGCTGATCATTGAAGGCGGAGAGATGTGCGTAGTACCAGTCGGTGCCACTCTCGCCTCGCAACCACAGCTTCAGACCTCCGAGTCGTCCAACACCAATTCGGGTGATGATCCCCCGTTCGGTGGCGTACAGCGGCGTTCCGGTCGGAGCGAAGATGTCGATGCCCTCGTGCCAGTGCTCGTCTGGAGTGCCGGTCATGCGGGCGAACCCGAAGGAGTCGATCAGTGGCGTCTCGACCCCAGTGCCGACGGGGAACACGAGGCCGTCGATGAAGACCTCGCTGCCGGCGGCAAAGGCCCGGAGCTCGAGCTTGGCCTGATCGATCTCGAGCAGCGCGGCCTCGACATCGAGGACTGCGTCAGCTTCGAGACCCTCGACGAAGTCGAGCCGGTCGTGGGCACGCGGCCACATCGACACCGAGCTTCGCCCGAAGCGTCGCGATGTTCTCGATCGCGACCTCATCTTGGTCGAAGACCGACTCGACCATCGTCTGCTGAGCCATTGATTGGAGAATTGCGTCGTGGTCGATCGCTCCCATCGATTCGAAGGAATCACCTCGGACGAACGCCGTCAGCGCTCGGAGTTCGAGCAGCGCTTCGGCCGCCTCGAGCTCTTCGAGGGTACGAAGCGTTTCATCGTCGAGGTCGTCGATCTGATCCCGAAGCTGCTTCATCCGCAGCCGCAGGGACTTGACGGCGGCCACCGCGAGGAGGTGTTGGTTCTCTGCTTCGGCCAGTCTGGCCTCCGCCTCACGAACGCTGCCCCAGAGCACCGGCGTCTCCTGGAACTCGGGTTGCCCGTTGTAGCGACCATTGCGATCGGGAATCTCGACATCGACTTCGGGCACGGTCTCGGCTGGTCCCTCGTCCACGAGCGGATCAGTGGCCTCCGGGGAGTTCGGGTCGATCGTTGTGGTGGTCACTTCGCCGGGTTGGCTTCCGGAAGTGGTGGTGTTGGTCGACGAAGCGGGCCCACCGGCCGTAGTCGACGGCGCCGCCGTGGAGGTCGTGGCCGGAGCTGCAGTGGTTGGTGGGGCGGTGGTCGGAGCCGCCGTTGTCGGAGCGGCCGTTGTCGGCGGCTGTGTCGAGGTCGGGCCGGACTGAGCTGATGCAGGCGACGTCAACGAGGCCGCGAGCGCCAGCGCCGCGGCGAAGACCGCGACGCAACGACGGCTACTGAAAGCGCGACGGCGACGGGCTGTAGTGGAAGCGGAACCTGATCGGTCCTCGCAGGCAGGTTTGTGCACGGACTTCTATCGGCATGCACGCGGCAGGAACCTGAGCACTTCATGGGTCGTTCGGCCTGGGCCAATCGACCTGTCTTGTCACCGAGTGTGGTGTGCGTCACCCGCGGTGAGCCGTCTGACGGTGCCATCGGTCTCCTCGATCACCAGGACGCCGTCGAGGCCGACGTCCACAGCCCGACCCTCGACGTCGCCTGCCGGTGTCTCGAATCGGAGGGAACGGCCGATCGTGAGGCACTTCGACCGGTAGGTTTCGATCGCCGCACGTGGAGAACGCTCGAGCTCATCGAGGCTGTCGTCGCAGGCGTCCAGAATCGCATCGACCAGAGACGGACGATCGATCAGAACCGTCCCGGCGGCCTCGGCCAGCAAGGTCCGGAGATCGATGGCCCTGGCCAGAACATCGGGCGGGAGATCGTCGCGATCGAGTCCGAGGTCGAGATTCGTGCCCATCCCGACCACCACACGGATGGTCGAAGCCGAGCCGGCGGCGCGAGACGTCGCCACCGCCTCGGCCAGGATGCCGGTGAGTTTTCGCTCGTCGTGGCCGGGCGCCAGGACATCGTTCGGCCATTTCAGGCCCGTGACCGGGGCCCCGACCGTGCGGTCGATGGCCGTCGACACCGCGGTTCCGACGACCAACGGCACCAGCGGCGCAGACACCGGGTCGATGTCGATCGACCACGACATGAGCAGGCTCGAATCGGGTCGGTCGAACCAGCTCCGGCCTTGCCGTCCGCGGCCCGCAGTCTGATGTCGGGCGATCAGGACATCCCCGGGCGGAGCGCCCTCGTTGGCCCGCCGGACGAGGTCGGCATTCGTGGATCCCGTCTCGTCGACCACGACAAGGGACTGAAAGCGACCAGAAGTCCGGGCGGAAGGTTTCCAAGAGGCACCCATCTCGGCTAACCATACGGGCGTGCAAATGAACGATGCGTCCTACCCCAGCCTCGCCAGCGAGACCTTCTCCAAGGTCCTGATCGCCAACCGCGGCGAGATCGCTGTTCGAGTGATCCGTGCGTGCAAGGAGATGGGCATCGGAACCGTTGCCGTCTACTCCGAACTCGACCGCGATGCACTCCATGTGCGACTGGCCGACGAGGCCTACGCCCTTGGCGGGCAGACCGCAGCCGAGAGCTACCTCAACACCGAGGCCATCCTCGACGCGATCGAGCGATCGGGCGCTCAGGCGGTGCATCCCGGTTATGGCTTCTTCAGCGAGAACGCCGACTTCGCACGGTCGATCACCGAGCGCGGGGTCACCTTCATCGGCCCGCCGCCAGAGGCGATCGAGGTCATGGGCGACAAGATCAGCGCCCGCGAGGCAGCCGAGAAGGTCGGCGTGCACGGAGTCCCCGGCGTGGCTCAATTCCTCTCGGGGCACGAAGAAGTCACGGCATTCGGCTCCGAGTTCGGCTGGCCGGTGTGCATCAAGGCCGCGTTCGGCGGTGGCGGGCGCGGCATGAAGGTGGTGCAGAACGCCGATCAGTCGAAAGATGCATGGGAGTCCGCCCAGCGCGAGGCGCTGGCCTATTTCGGTCGTGACGAGTGCTACGTCGAGCGCTATCTGGTCAAGCCTCGCCACGTCGAGATCCAGCTCGTCCGCGACTCGCACGGCAACGGTGTCTACCTGAGCACTCGGGACTGCTCGGCCCAGCGTCGCCACCAGAAGCTGGTCGAAGAAGCGCCTGCGCCCGGTTTGCCGCCGGAGGTCTCGAAGGCCATGGGCGAGGCGGCGCTCAAGGTCGCCGACGGCTGCAACTACACCAACGCCGGCACCGTTGAGTTCCTCTACGAGGACGGGGAGTTCCACTACCTCGAGATGAACACGCGGCTCCAGGTCGAACACCCGGTGTCCGAGCTCGTGACCGGCGTCGACCTCGTTGCGCTCCAACTGCATGTCGCCGCCGGCGGAAAGATCCCGTTCACCCAGGCCGACGTGGTCGAGAACGGGCACGCCATCGAGATTCGCATCAACGCCGAGGACCCGGCCAAGGGTGCCTTCCTCCCCTCCCCCGGGCCCATCACCAAGCTGCGCACACCGTCCGGCTTCGGAGTCCGCTTCGACGGCGGCTACGAGGAAGGCGACGAGATCAGCCAGTACTACGACAACCTCGTCGGCAAACTCATCTGCTGGGGTCAGGATCGGCCAACGGCGATCGCAAGAACGTTGCGGGCGCTGAAGGAGTTCGAGATCGAGGGTGTGGCCACGACGATTCCGGCCGACATCGCGATTCTCGAGCACCCGGACTTCGCCGCTGTCGCCCACTCGACCAAGTGGGTCGAGGAGGTGCTCGATCTGAGCAACATCAGCGCCGAGGTGGCGCCGGCCGGCGACGACGACGATGAGCCCCGGGTGAAGCGGTCGGTCACGACCGAGGTCAACGGCAAGCGGTTCGAGGTCACGATGTGGGTCCCCGAGTCAGCGGGTGTCGCTGCTGGACCGGCGGCGAAGAAGCGCCCGAAGCGGGCCAGCTCCGGTGGTGCCGGTGGCGGATCCGGGTCTGGCGATGTCGCAGTGCCGATGCAGGGCACGATCGTGAAGGTCGTGGTCGAGGTCGGCCAAGCAGTCGAGGTCGGCGACACGATCGTGGTGCTCGAAGCCATGAAGATGGAGAACAACGTGAACGCCGAGAAGGCGGGCACGGTGACCGAGATCATGGTGGAGACCGGACAGTCCGTCGGCGGCGGCGACATCGTCGCCAAAATCGCCTGATCCCACAAACCTCGGGTTTGTACCCCACAGAATCGGGGGCAATAGCCTCCGGTTCGGACTCGAGGCGGTCACGTCGCGTCTGAGCGTGCGCGACCCCGACCCGTCCCGGACCTCCGGCTGTCGATCGCCATCAACCCGAGGCTATGACCCTCGATTTTGTGGGGCTGGAACCCGAGGTTTGCGAGGCGGTTGCGTCTACTCGGCGGCTTCGCCGAGGACTTCGGCCAGTGCCGGATGCACGAACAGCGACTCCACCAGGTCGGTCACCGTCAAACCCGCGGTCACCGCCAGGGCCAACACCGAGATCAGCTCGGCCGCGTGCCGACCGACGATCGATCCGCCCAACACCACCCCGGTCGCCGGATCGGAGACGATCTTCACGAACCCACGGCTGTCGTTGTTGATCAGCGCCTTGGCCGACACCGAGAACGGCACTTTGGTGACCCGGATCTTCCGACCAACGGCGAACGCCTCGGTTTCGGCAAGACCGACATCGGCGATCTCGGGATCGGTGAAGATCGCCGACGCCGCCTTCTCGTAGTCGATGTGACGATGAGGACCGGCGTGCAGCCCCATCGCATGCTCGGCGATCTTGCGCCCTTGCATCGATGCCACCGACGACAACGGCAGCTTGCCCGAGATGTCACCAGCTGCGTAGACGTGCTTCAGATTCGTTGCGCAGTTGTGGTCGATCGTGACGTAACCCCACTGGGACTCGATCCCAGCCTCTTCCAACCCGAGATGCTCGGTGTTCGGAATCGAACCGATGGCCAGCAACACATGCGATCCCTCGATCGACGCGGCCGTCGTCGCACATCACTTTCACGCTGCTGTCGGTCACCTCGAGCCGCTCGGCTCGGGCACCCATCACCAGCTTGACGCCACGGTCGATGAAGCTCTGCTCGAGCACGGCGGCCACCTCGGCGTCCTTGCCGGGCAGGACTTGCTGGCGGCTGACGATCAACGCCACCTCGGACCCGAACGCGCTGAACATGTTGACGAACTCGACGCCGGTGACGCCGGAACCGATCACGATGAGCTTCTCGGGAAGCACGGGCGGCGGGTAGGCGTGGCGTGTGGTCAGGACTCGCTCGCCGTCGACGACAGCCCAATCAGGGATGCGGGGCCGGCTGCCGGTCGACAGCAGCACAACGTCGGCGTGGAACTCCTCGGTGACTCCGTCGTTCCGGTCGACCGCCACCGTGTGTGGCCCCGTCATACGACCCGTACCTTCGATGAGGTTGACACTCTGGCTCTCGAGCAACGTGGTCACCGAGTTCTCGAGCCGGGCCTCGATGCTCTTGATGCGGTCTCGAACTGCATCGAAGTCGAGTTCGACGTCGACCTTCGCCAGCCCCATGTTGACCGCCTGTTTCATCTGGTTCATCGCTCCACCGGTGGCGATCATCGCCTTCGACGGGATGCAGTCGAGCAGGTGGGCGGCGCCCCCGATGATGTCCTTTTCGATGAGGGTCACCGACGCACCGAACCGAGCTGCGTAGGTGGCGCACGCCGTTCCTGCCGGCCCACCGCCGATGATGACGAATTTCTTTGTTTGGCCAGCCATACGAGGAGAGTATCGGCACGGGCACCCCCGATCTGACCACTGCAGGTTCGACTACGATCGCCTTCGCATGACGGCTCCCCGAGACGACCTCCGCCCGTCCGCCGCCTCTGGCGGGTGGTCCCGTCATCCAACTCTGGCAATCGACTTCTCGAACACGATCGAGACCCCGTCGATCTCGGGAATCCAGCGGGTGGCCTTCGGCCTGACCGAGGCACTGTCGACTCGCTGGCCACTGGTCGTGCTCGACGGTCGACAGGGTTCGCTCGTTCCGGCCGATCGTCTGGCCCGGTCCCGTCTGCGACGCCTCCAGCGGGGACGGGCCGGAACCACCTTCGTCGGGACGAGCGGAGTCCCGGTTGCGTCGCCTGGGTGCTGGGCGTCACCGGGGCGACAGCAGCGACGACGGGCTGAGGGCCGGCGACGTACTGATCGATGTCGAGTCGAGTTGGCACGCCCCGCAGGATCGAGCCGATCTACTCCCCCGGTCTTGCCGGGCGATCAATCACCAGCGCCGCCGTCCTGCACGACGTCCTTCCCATCACCGATCCACAGTGGTTCCCGCCTGAGTCGGTCGAACGATTCACCCGTTGGTTCGACGCACACATCGCGGCTGAATCGGTGCTGGTCGCCGACTCAGCTGCAACGGCGGACACGACGGCAGAACGAACCGGCCGCCGCCCGACCGTGATGCGCATGGGCGTCAGCATCGGAAACGAACGAAGCCGACGCGACAGCCACGCCCGACCGTTCAGGTCTCATGATGCTGGGAACCGTCGAACCCCGGAAGGGCCACGCCCTCCTCCTCGATGCGCTCGATCTCCTCGAGTCTCGTGCGCCCACCGTCGATGTGGTCGGTCGCCTCGGCTGGGCGGACCCAGAACTGATCGAGCGCCTCGAGGCCCATCCGCGGATCCGCTGGCATCGAGACGCCGACGATCGACACGTCGACGAACTCTGGAAGCTGACCGGCCTCCTGCTGCAGCCCAGCCTCGGTGAGGGCTACGGGCTGCCCGTCGTCGAGGCGCTTCGGCGCGGCATCGCCGTTGCCGCGTCCGACCTACCCGTGATGCGTGAGGCCGCCCGCGGTCAGGCGACGTTCGTCGACCACCAGCCATCGGCGTGGGCCGAGCTCATCGCCCGTTTCAGCGCTGACCCGGCGGCGTGGCCGAGACCTCAACCGATCGCCTGGCCGACGTGGGACGACAGCGCCGACGACGTGATCCGTGCCCTCCAGGCCGCCGGACGATGGCCTGATCCAGACCCGCCGACCCGGTAGGGTCACGCCACTGTGCAGATCGTCTATCTCTCGAATCGCCCCGCCGTGCTGGCCGGAACCCTCGGTGCCGTGGCCCGCTGTCAGGACTGGGTCGACCATGCGGTCGTCTGCGCACCCGCATCGCTGCACGAGAGCATCGGCAACGCAGTCGCCGAGGCCTGGTCCCGCCGCCTGACTCTCCTCGACGAGAGCGAGATCAGCCAATCTCAGCCAGTCGCAGATCTCTGCTCTCGGCCACGTCGAACGCAACGTCTCACTTCGTCGAGCGATGGTCGAGGGCGGCCACACCGACGAGGTCTTCCTCCTCAGCGACGACGACTACCGACCGCTGACCACGATCCCCGTCACCGACTACATCGCCGACGACGGCCGCCATCACAGCTACTACTTCTACGAGCTGAGCCGGTGGCCAGGCGATCAGACCTCGTACGACCTGGCGCAGATCCGCACCCTCGGCATCCTGCAACTCCTCGGCTTCCCGACGCTCGCCTATGGCGCCCACATGCCCCAGATCATGACCGTTTCGGGGTGGCGGCGAGCGTTCGAGCTGAGCGATCGAGTCGGTGGCGGCGCCCTCGTCGACGAGTGGTCGCTCTACTTCAACACGGCGATGGCAGAACAGCCAGGCGCCATGGCCCCGCCCCGCCCGTTCCGCACCTTGGCCTGGCCGCAATGGCCCCACCAGTGGCCGTTTCACGTGCGGCCAGATCCGATCCGCTTCGAGAACCACCATCCCGAGCACGAGGCGACGGGTGGCCTGTTCGCCGATCTCGGGTCGGTGGACACCGACGCCGATGCGCTCGAACGCATCGTGGCGTGGCGGGCAGCCGAGGTCGCGATCGGCGAGCTCCGATTCGAGGAACGGTGGGACGATCCGTGGACCCGAGGTCAGCCACACCGGCGGGGCATTGCCGCCGCAATCCGCGCCGTGGCCAAGGTCCGCAAGTACTCGACGCTGGCCGACGACCAGGTCCAGTGAGTTCGGCACCGACGACGGTCGTCCAACGGATTCGGGGGCGCATCCTCGCCGAACGGTGGGTGCTCGACGCCATTCGTCGTCGGCCCGAGGTGCAGTCCCTTCGGCGATCACTGGAGCGACAGCGAAGCAAACGCATCGTTGCTGATGAAGGCTCCGTCGATGCAGCTCTCGATCGCATCGTACGAGACGCCATCGCTGCGTCACCTGGACAGGGCCGGCCACCGCAGGGCGAATCGTGACGGGCAGCTCCGGCGAGGGGCGCCGGATCGCTGTCGTGACTCCCCTTCCGGTGTCCGGGATCGAGGGAGGAAACGAGCGTCACTGGCGCTCCCTGACCGCTGCGCTCAACGACGCCGGCCACGACGCCCGCCTGGTGGCCGAGGTCAGCCCCGAGGCCGACCTACGCGAGGTTCTCGCCTCCTACGCCATGTTCCACGCCATGGACCTGTCGGACGTCGACGTGGTGATCTCCGGCAAGTACCCGTCGTTCATGGTTCGCCACCCCCGCCACATCCGTCACCTGAACCACCCGCTGCGTGGCCTGTACGAGCACTACCCAGCGCACCTCGACACGGCAATCGACGCCTCGCTTCGATCAGGCATCGACGCGTGTGGCGACGACGTCGACGCCCTCATCGGTTGGGCCGATGGCGTGGCCGATCGAACAGGCAGGCGATCCCGCGGTCGCCTTCCCGGGACCGTTCGCCCGGGCCGTGGTGCATCGTCTCGACCGGATCGGACGTCGACCGGCTGACGGCCGAGGCAACGGTCTCGGAAACCGTTGCCAATCGGCCGCACTATGTCGACCCGGATCGAGCCATCTCGATCATTCCCCCGCTCGGCGATCTCGCCATCGTCTGACGGCCCGGACGACCAGCTCCGTGTCTCGTCCATCCACGCCGTTCCTCTTCACGTTCGGGCGGCTCGATCGGGCCAAGCGTTTCGATCTGATCATGCGTTCGTTCTCCGCCGCCCGCCGTCTGCCGGGCATGGGCGACGCGACCCTGGTCGTGGCCGGAGACGGTCCGCTCCGAGAGGAGCTGACCTCCTCGGCCGGACGCCACGTCCACGTCGTCGGCCGACTCGACGACGACGCTCTCACCGCTCACCTGCGGGCGGCAGCGGCAGTGGTGCTCGCTCCGATCGACGAGGACTACGGACTCGTCGCCGCCGAGGCCATGGCTGCCGGCACACCCGTGATCACGACGTCAGACAGCGGTGGCATCGCCGAACAGATCACGCCAGGCCGCGACGGTCTCATCGTGCATCCCCGAGTTCCGCTGCTGGCAGCGGCCATTCGCGATCTCGCTCTTCACCCCGACCGAGCCGATCGAATGGGTCGAGCTGCGCAGGACGCCGTACGCCCGCTCTCGTGGTCGCCCATGCTCTCCCTGATCGATGAGGTCACCGATCAACGGCCGCGACCGGCGGTCCTTCTGGTCTCGACCTTCCCTGCCGATCCAGTCGAGAGCGGTGGCCAACGACGTCTACGGGGCATGGCGGCCGGACTCGCCAAGCTGGGCTGGCGTCCAACCGTCCTGAGCCTCACGAATCGATTGGCGCCCGGCGGGATTCGCCGACGCCGAACAACCGATGGCGTCAGACACGTGATGGTCGGCCGCAGCCGAGCGCACCTCCGGGCCGACTTCGCGATGGCCAGTCTGCTCGGCTCACCGATCGACGACGTCGCTTCGGCCGAACTGTGGCCGTCGACTCCGGCCTTCGCAGAAGAACTCCGAGCCCGGGTGGCCGAGGCCGACATCGTGGTGTTGAGCCACCCCTTCCTCGTTTCCGCTCTCGCTGACCTGGCACTCACGGAGGTACTGCCCCCCGTTGTCTATGACGCCTTCAACGTCGAGTCCGATCTGAAACGCGAACTCTTCGCCGACCGCGAGGGTGGGTCGTGGGTGGCCGAGCGAGCGGCCACGGCGGAGGCCGAAGCCCTGGCGCTGGCTTCGTTGGTGTCTGCGACCTCGAGCGGGGACCTCGACCGCTTTCACACGCTCCACGACGCCACGGCGCCCACGGTGGTGGCGCCGAACCCGCTCGCACCCGAACTGTCGGCGGCCCGCACGCCGGACGAACACCGATCTGCCAGAAGACGCTTCATGCTCGACCAGGCCGCCTCAGGAGATGCCCGTCCCATCGCCTTCTTCATGGGATCCGATCATCCGCCCAACCGTGCTGCAGCCAAACGCTGCGTCGCCCTGGCCGCTGCCAGGCCTGACGTCCATGTGGTGATCGCCGGTACCGTCACGGTCACCGACCTCGGCTCCTCCTCTGCCACGAAACCGACGGTGCTCGGATCGTTCGCAGCTCGTGATCTGCGCCGCCTCCTCGCCATGGCCGATGTCGTGCTCAACCCGATCGAGACCGGATCGGGCACGAGCCTCAAGCTCATCGATCCGCTCAGTCTCGGCATCCCCGTTGTTTCGACGGTGCTCGGGGCCCGCGGTCTCGACGACCCTGACCGAGCCGTCTGGCTCTCAGGACCGGGCCCGGTCGAACTCGGAGCGACCATCGATCAGGTCGTGGCCAACCCCGAGCAGGCGCAACGCCGGAGCGCGACGGGGCGAGCGATCGCTCGACAGGCCCTTCCCGAGAACGCCATGCGCGAACTGTCGGACCGGATGACCGCAGTGCTCGCGAACATCGCGGACTCGTAGCCGACAGCCCGAACGCGTACCATCGCCCGGGTGACCGACGATCTTGCATCCTGGAACGCAGCCGCCGAGAAGGAACTCCGCGGCGTACCGCTCGACGACCTCACGGTGAACACACCAGAGGGGATCGCCGTCAAGCCGCTCTACACCGAAGCGGACCTGGACGGTGTCGATCACCTCGGCTCACTGCCGGGTGCTCCCCCGTACGTCCGCGGCCCGCGAGCCACGATGTACACGAACCGCCCGTGGACCGTCCGCCAGTACGCCGGATTCTCCACCGCCGAGGAGTCCAACGCCTTCTACCGGGCCAATCTCGCCGCCGGCCAGATGGGCCTCTCGGTCGCCTTCGACCTGGCCACCCACCGGGGCTACGACTCCGACCATCCGCGGGTCACCGGCGACGTCGGCAAGGCCGGCGTCGCCATCGACTCGGTCGAGGACATGAAGATCCTCTTCGATCGGATTCCGCTCGACAAGATGTCGGTGTCGATGACGATGAACGGCGCCGTGCTACCGATCCTGGCCTGCTACATCGTCGCCGGCGAGGAACAAGGCGTCGCCGCCGATCAGCTCGCCGGCACGATCCAGAACGACATCCTCAAAGAGTTCATGGTGCGCAACACCTACATCTATCCGCCAGAGCCGAGCATGCGGATCGTGGCCGACATCATCGAGTACACGGCGCACAACATGCCCAAGTTCAACTCGATCTCGATCTCGGGCTACCACATGCACGAAGCCGGGGCCTCGGCCGAACTCGAGCTCGCCTTCACCCTGGCCGACGGCCTCGAGTACGTGCGTTCAGCCCTGGCCAAGGGCCTCGACGTCGACGCATTCGCCGGCCGGCTGTCGTTCTTCTTCGGTATCGGCATGGACTTGTTCATGGAGGCGGCCAAGCTCCGGGCCGCCCGCCTGCTGTGGGCCGAGCTCATGGCGCAGTTCGAGCCGAAGAATCCGCGCTCGTCGATGCTGCGGACCCACTGCCAGACCTCCGGGGTGTCGCTCACCGAGCAGGATCCCGTACAACAACATCGTTCGCACCACGATCGAGGCGACTCGCCGCCGTACTCGGCGGCACGCAGAGCCTGCACACCAACAGCTTCGACGAAGCGCTCGGCCTGCCGACCGAATTCAGCGCCCGGATCGCCCGCAACACCCAGCTGATCCTGGCCGAGGAGAGCGGCGTGACCCGTACGGTCGACCCCCTGGCCGGCAGCTACTACGTCGAGTCCCTCACCGCTGAGCTGGCCGACAAGGCCGCGAGCAATCCTCAGCGAGATCGACGGTCTCGGCGGCATGACCAAGGCGATCGCGTCCGGGCATGCCGAAGCTGCGCATCGAGGAAGCAGCGGCCAAGAAGCAGGCTCGTGTCGACCGCAAGCAAGAGGTCGTCGTCGGTGTGAACAAGTACGTCGTCGACGAATCCCGAGATGGTCGACGTGTTGTCGATCGACAACACCGCCGTCCGCGAGTCCCAGATCGCCCGGCTCGAACAGGTCCGCTCGACACGGGACCAGGCGGCCTGCGACGCCGCCCTCGCGGCGCTCACCGCGGCGGCCGCGGGCGACGGCAATCTGCTCGGCGCCTGCGTCGACGCGGCCCGAGCACGAGCTACGGTCGGCGAGATGTCCGATGCGATGGAGACGGTGTTCGGCCGACACCAAGCCCAGACCCAGACGATCTCCGGTGTCTACGGCGCGGCCTACGAGGGCGATGAGGACTTCGCCGCTGTTCTCGCCAAGGTCGACGCGTTCGCCGAGACGGAGGGCCGCCGGCCCCGCATGCTGGTGGCCAAGATGGGCCAGGACGGCCACGACCGCGGAGCCAAGGTCATCGCCACCGCCTTCGCCGATCTCGGCTTCGACGTCGACGTCGGTCCGCTGTTCCAGACACCGGAAGAAGTCGCCCGCGATGCCGTCGACAACGATGTGCACGTCGTCGGTGTGTCCTCCCAGGCGGCCGGACACCTGACGCTGGTCCCTGCGCTGATCGACGAGCTCCGACAAGGCTGGCGCCGACGATGTCATCGTGGTCGTCGGCGGGGTCATCCCGCCCCAGGACTACGACGCGCTGCGCGACTGCCGGCGTCGGCGCCATCTTCGGCCCGGGCACCAACATCTGCGATGCCGCGGTCGAGGTCATCGACCTCCTGGGTACCACCTCGGCCTGAGCTGGTCGTTCGGCGTCACCCCGAACCGCCGCGTGGATGTACGATCCTCTGGTGCGTGCCCCGACAGCCAACGAGATCCTCAGCGGAAATCGATCGGCTCTGGCCCGTGCGATCACGCTCGTCGAATCCACTCGCCCCGATCATGCGGACCTTGCTGCCGAGCTGATCGACCAACTCCTTCCGCACACCGGGCGGGCCAAGCGGATCGGGATCTCCGGCACGCCCGGGGTTGGCAAGAGCACATTCATCGAGGCGCTCGGCGGCCACCTCACCGAGTCGAGGCGAGCGGGTCGCCGTCCTGGCGATCGATCCGTCGTCGCAGCGCACCGGCGGCTCGATTCTGGGTGACCGCACGAGGATGACGACGCTGTCGCGAGACCCCAACGCGTTCATTCGTTCCACGCCCAGTTCCGGCGTTCTCGGCGGTGTCGGCGCCGAGACGGCAGCGACCCGACTCCTCTGCGAAGCAGCCGGGTACACGGTGATCCTCATCGAGACCGTGGGCGTAGGTCAGTCCGAGACCACGGTCGGCGATCTGCACGGATCTGTTCCTGCTTCTCGTCGCACCGTCCGCCGGCGACGACCTCCAGGGCATCAAGCGAGGAGTGATGGAGATGGCAGACCTCATCGCCATCAACAAAGCCGATGGCGACAAGCTCGCAGCCGCACACATCACCCAGAACGACTACCGAGCAGCACTGTCCTTGGTGCGTCCGAAATGGCCGAATCAGCCGACTGACGTGCTGCTCTGCTCGTCGCTCGAGAACCAGGGGGTGAGCGATGTCTGGAGCGCGATCGACCAACTGTGGACTCGTCTCGATGGCAGCGGCAGTCTCGAAGCGCTGCGAAGGGATCAGGCGGCGACGTCGTTCCGTCGTCACATCACCGATGGTTTGCTCGATCTCGTTCTGGGGCTCGGCGACGAACAGCTCGCTGGCGTCAACGTCGGCGACCTCGAGACTGCGGTCCGCAATGGAAGCCGGTCGGCGATCGGCGCAGCTCGACGAGTTGTCGAGGCCTTCGCCGAGCGCCTGTGATGTGCCGCCGACGCACCCGAGTCGACCTCTATCGTGACCGGCGATGCGCCTGCTCTTCGTCCACGAGGTCAACTATCGCGAGAAGGTCGTGTTCGAGATGCACGACTTCCCCGAGTTGCTCTCCCTCGCCGACCACGACGTGACGTTCATCGACTTCGGAGAGGGCGGCACGCGATCGGGGCTTCGTCGGTGGTTCGACTGGCGGACAGAAACCGCTGTCGTGCGGGATCGGGCACATAGCGGTGCCGAGGTTCGTGTCATAACCCCGGGCCGTTTACTGCCGCCGCCTCTCGATCGTTTGTTGGCGTCACTGACGCAGGTTCCTGTGCTGATACGCACGCTCAAGAGCGAACCTTTCGACTGCGTCGTGCTCTATGCGGTTCCGACCAACGGATGGCAAGCGCTCATCGTGGCGCAACGACTTGGTGTCCCGGTGCTGTTCAGGGCCCTCGACATCTCACATCGCCTTCGGCCAACCGTGTTTGCTTCTCTGATCGAACGCGCCGAGCGATTCATCTATCGACGGGCCGATGCCGTGTCAGCCAACAATCATGCGCTCGCCCGTTACATCGTCGAAAACGGCGGCAACCCCGACACCATCAGCGTCGACTACCCGGTGCTCGACCTCGAGCGTTTCTCGCCTGGGCCCAAGCCGCCGGAATTGCTCGCTCGCTACGGTCTCGATGATTCCGCCGAGGTCGTTCAGTTCATGGGCACCCTCTACCGGTTCGCCGGGCTCGATTGGCTTCTCAGATCCATCGTTCCGATGTTGGAACGCAGGCCGTCGGCGCGCGTTATGTTCGTCGGCGGTGGAGAGGCAGAGGCCGAGCTTCGCCGGGTGGTCAAGGAACTCGGTGTCGGCGATCAGGTCATCTTCACCGGATGGATCGACTACGACGAACTCGCCGGCCATCTGCGGCTTGCCGACATCGCAGTGACTCCCTTCGCAGAAGAGTTGGTAGCGAATTCGCGTGTTGCCGAACAAGGTCATTCAATACGCCGGCTGCGGCATCCCGACCGTGTGCACCCGGCTCGACGGGATGCAAGCCATGATCCCCGAGGGTCGGGGCGTCACCTACGCTGCTCCTGGGGAGGAGTTCCTCCACCGCATCGAAGACTGGCTCGAGAGCCCGACGCAGCGGCTCGAAGCCGGCCGCTATGCCCGCACAACGATCGAAGGGCTTTGCATGTGGGAGGCTGCGTTGGCACGGATCGTGGCTGCGATCGAGGCCAGCGCAGCGTGATGATTTCGGCTGCGCCTCGGCCTCAGCGCACACTCTCGCAATCCCTTCGCCAATGACCAGAAAACAGGCAAGGATCGAACCTCTCTCGAGGATCCTCGCCAGATCAGGGCTCCCGAGCGGAACAGCTTCGCTCGTGGTGGGTATCGTTGCGAACGGGGTGTTGACCTACGCCTTCTTGGCGTTATCCGGCCGCAATTTGTCCGATGGTTCCTACGGCACCTTGGCAGTCGTGTGGGGTCTGGTCCTTCTGCTCGGCACCGGCCTGTTCCAGCCCCTGCAGCAGGGACTCTCCCGAGCCAGCGCCCACCGAAGTGCTCGAGGTCTTGGCAGCCAGCCCGTCCTGGCCCGTACTCTGACCATCGGGGTCGGAGCAGTCTGCGCTGTTGGGACACTCCTCACCGCATGGTGGTTCGTCGGCCTAGACGATCTGATGAACCACGATGAGCTGCTCTTCATCACGTTCCTCCTCGCGCTGGTTGGTTTCATGCTCACCGAGGTCTTTCGTGGCTTGGTCGCCGGCCAAGCTCGTTTGCGTTCGTACAGCGCATCGCTCTTCACCGAGGGATCAGTTCGTGTTGCTGGTGTCCTCGGCTTCGTTGTCGTCGGGGTGACGGGAGCGAGCGCGTACGCCGGCCTCATCGCGGTGAGCTTCTTTGCCGCAGCAGTGGCGACGTTGGTCGGCGGTCGTTCGCTCGTCGACCACGGGCCGGAGGTCGAGCCACACGAGCTCGGCCAGAATCTCCGGCTGCTCCTCGTCATGGCCTTGGCGGAGTCGTTCCTGCTCAACGTCGGGCCGGTGGCAGTTTCTCTACTGTCCGAATTCGATGGCGAGCCGGGAAGATTTCTCAACGGGCTCGTGCTCGCCAGGATCCCCCTCATGCTGTTCCAGGCGGTGAAGATCTCGATCCTTCCGTCCCGAACCAGGATGTTCGCCAACGGTGAAATCGCTCAGCTGGCCGACTCCACCCGACGCCTCGCTCTCGCGGTCGGGGCCTTCGGTCTCGCCACCGTCGCTGGGTCGGCGTTGCTCGGGCCGCTCGCGGTTCGACATTCTCTTCGCCGACGCAATCAGCACACTCGACATGGCACTGCTCAGTATGGCCAACGCTCTCTCGATGCTCGCCATCTTGTTCTCTCTCACGCTGGTCGCCAGTGAACGCCCCACGTGGTCAGCGGCATCCTGGATTGCCGGTGTCGCTGCGTTCACCGTCGTCGCATTCGCCCTTCGAACCGATGCGTTTCGGCGAGTAGAGATCGCTCTTATCGCCGGGTTCGCAACAGCGACGATCTGCATGGCCCTGACGACCGTTCAAACACTCCGTCAACTGCCCGGGCCTCGAGTCACTGCGTGAACGAGCACGAGCTCAGAGCGCCCGGCCCCGTCAGCCTTCAGGACGTCGCAGTGGCCTTCGTCCGGTCCACTGTGGATAGCGGCGGTACGTGCTCAGGATGAACGACACTGTCCTCGCCGGCGTAATCTGCAACCTCATATTCGAATGGAATCGAGGCGGGGAAGGCTCGTCGTGATCGCGGCGAACCGGACACCCTGAACCGCATTCTCGGGGTCGAGGCCAGTCATCAGGATCGTCCCGGCGTCGAGTGCCTCCGGGCGTTCCACCGAATCTCGAAGTGTCACCGCTGGGAATCCAAGAATGGATGCTTCCTCGGCAATCGTTCCTGAATCGGACATGACGCAGAACGAGTCCTGCTGCAGTCGGACGTAGTCGTGGAATCCGAGTGGTTGGTGGAATCGAACGCCCTCCACCTCTCGGCCGGCGGCTTCGAGCCGGGCCCGAGTGCGAGGGTGTGTCGACACGATGACCGGTATCGAGAACTCGTCTGCCACGACCTCCAAGCAATCGAGAAGTGACATCAACCGAGCTGGGTCGTCGACGTTTTCCTCCCGATGGGCGCTGGCGACGACATACCCGTCCTTCGAGAGTTCGAGCTCGTCGAGTATGCGCGCGAACCGCCGATTCCGGCAGCCTGAGCGGCCGAGACCTCACGCATCGGAGAGCCGGTCATCAAGATCTCGCGTGGGTGGATGTTCTCGGCCAGGAGGTTGCGCCGAGCATGCTCGGTGTAGACGAGGTTGAAGTCGGCCACATGGTCGACCAACCGTCGATTGATCTCCTCGGGCACGTTGGCGTCGAACGAACGGTTGCCTGCCTCCATGTGATAGGTCGGCACACCCATCCGGCGTGAGATCAGTGCGCAGATGCTGCTGTTCGTGTCGCCAAGGACAAGCAGGGCATCGGGCCGTTCCCGGGTGATGAGGTCTTCCACGCCGATGACGACGCCGGCAAACACCGAGCCCAGAGTCGATGTGTCGACCTCGAGGAAGTAGTCGGGTCGCGAATCTCCAGGTCTCGGAAGAACACTCCGTTGAGTTCGAAGTCATAGTTCTGCCCCGTGTGGACGAGCACATGGGAGCAGCTGTTGTCGAGGAGCTTGATGACTTCGGACAGTCGAATCAGCTCTGGACGGGTGCCGACAACCGTCATCACCTTTGTCATGACTGGACCTCTCCTGTCGAATCTCCGACTGCGTACCTCGAGTCCCTGCTGTAGAGCTCCGGGTGATCGAGAATCCAGTCCTTCAATTCGTCCAACATGCTCCGGTATCCGCCCTCTCCGATGTGGAACCCCAGGTCCCCTCTCGTGTCGAGAAGCGTCTTGTCAACCGAGATCGAGGCGTCAGGAACAACAGCGAGATCGCTGCGGCCGAACACGTCAGCGATTTCCCCCAAGAGGTCGAACTTCGAGATGGAGTAGTCAGGGACGAGATGGTAGATGCCGGTGAGTTCTGAGCTGATGATGCGGTCGATGGCCTTGCTCAGTTCCAATGTGGTGATTCCGTTCCATATCGCATTCACATAGCCGTTGACCGAGCCGGACTCTCCCAGGAACCAGTGCATCAATCCCGATCCTCGGGGTCGGATCTCGGGCCCGATGATCGACATCCTCAGGGTCAAGTCTTTGGTGTTCTCGATCTCGCCGAGTCCTTTCGAACGATCGTAGAAGCTCTGACCGTCGCGTCTTCTCGTTCGGCATACGGCGCGCTGTCGCCCTGGAAGACGCAGTCTGTGCTGAGGTGAATCACTCGCGTGTCGCTCGTTGCCAGGACGTCTGCCAGGCAAATGTGGCAGGAACGAGTTGACGAGAACTGCTGTACCAGGCGCCTCCTCGCTCCCCCCAACCAGCATCCCGACACAATTCACGACAGCGTCGAATCGCCCTTGCAGGACGTAGTCGCGGAACTCGTCGAAGGCAAGGACGTCGAGGGTCACTGCGTCGACGCCAGGGGCGGGACTCCTCGCCAACCCGACGACGGTGTGGGACTGCTCGCCAAGGTACGTCGCGACCATGTGGCCGGCCATGCCGGTAGCTCCGAGCACGAGGATTCGCTTGCCGCTGGGGGCTGTCGAGGCCTCGCTCATGAGCGTGGCCCCCACTCCTCGAGGTCGCGTCTGATCTCCGGAAGACTCAAGAGGAGTTCCTTGGTCCCCTCGACATCGAGCCGCTCGGTGTTGTGAGAATGGTAGTCGGACGTCTCGCCGAGGTCGACGACGTCGCCTTCACTGAAGTAGCGGTCGTAGTTCAGACCCCGACCGTCCATTCGTAGTCGCCAGTAGTCGCCCAGATCATCAGCGTGGCGCAGCTCTCTTGCGTCGCCAAGGTCTCGAACAGCTTCTCGCCATGGCGTACACCGATCTCTGCGATTCGGGTCGTCCGCTCCGAAGATCTCACGATTCGTGTGAGCGAGATCGCTCATGGTCGATGCAGGAGCCTTACGAATGAATGTGTCTCCCGGGTCCGCATTCTGAATGCGGACTCCACGAGTTCGACTGCCATCTCGAGCGGGAGGAGGAATCGTGTCATGGCGGGATTAGTGATCGTCAGTGGCATACCGTCCCGTATCTGCTGAACAACAGAGGGATGACCGACACCACGGGAGTACATGACGTTCCCGTATCGCACCGAGCACACGGTCGTGTCGCTGTCGCATCGCGGGCGGCTGCTTGTGCGACCTTCTCCATGAGTGCCTTCGACATACCCATCGCGTTGATCGGCATGACCGCCTTGTCGGTGCTGAGGCAGACGACCGTGTCGACGCCATGATCCTGTGCCGAAGTCGATCACGTTGGCGGAGCCCATCACGTTAGTCATCACCGCCTGGATGGGAAAGAACTCACACGACGGGACCTGCTTCAACGCAGCGGCATGGAAGACCAGGTCAACTCCCTGCATTGCGTGATCGACACTTCGGCGATCCCTGACGTCGCCGACGTGGAACTCGAGTCTCGAATCGGAGAAGTCGAGGCGCATATGGTGCTGCTTCGCCTCGTCACGGCTCAGGATCCGAATGCTTGCGCACTCCCCGTCGAGGAGACGCTTGGCCATCTTGTGGCCGAAGGACCCAGTGCCACCAGTGATCAACACGTGCTTGTCAGCAATGGACGATGGGACAGTCACAAAATCATGCCTTCCGAGGGAGAAGCTGCGGACGATGACCGTAGTCGTCGCAGACACCGTCGGGAGCTTTACCAGGGAGCACAGTGGGACCACGAGCGGCGCGTCGAGGGCCGTGAGGCTCGCCGATCGAACCATGGGCAACACTTCGCAAGAATCCCCAACGAGCGAACCCAGCAGCGGGCGCTCATGCCCTGCTCTCTATCGACACAGCTCGGACATTGAGCGTCGAGCATCGATCGACGAGATCGCCGCCGGCGCAGTGTCGATCTTCGCGGTCGTCGTTGTCACATGGTTCATCGCTCTCTACATCAGATCGGGCCGATCGACGAGCTCCAGCACATGGACTACGCGGAGAAGCATCTCGGCGGGCTGACTTCGTCGAGGTCGGCGACAAGTTCGGAGAAGTCGCGATGCGTGAGCAGGCGTGCCGCGGCATCGACTCGCCGGGATTCGTTTCGCCGAGTTGCGACGCCGCGACGCTGGAACCCGAGCAGTTCCAGGAGGCAGGATTCAACACGGCCGCAGGGCACCCACCCACGTATTACCTGGTGACCGGTGTGGCTGCTGGCGCGATCACGATACTTCCCTGGGTCGGGAGCTTCGCTGCCGGGGCTCAGGGCCGCCAACGTGCTCTGGCTGGCAGCTGGCCTCCTCCTCACATGGGGGCTACTTGGAGAGCTGCAGGTCGAGAACACCCTCACCAAGGCAGCGGTCTGCCTCATCGTCCTGTCTCTGCCCACCGTGTTCTACATGGGCGCCACCGTGAACAACGATGGAGCCGCCGCCGTCGTCGCCGGTGCGGGCCTACTCGCGGGGTTCTTCGTTACCAACGAAGGGCGGGCCTCCCTCACTGCGCTGACAATCGCAACCATGCTGCGTCCAGAGCATCAAGTTCACGTTTGTTCCTACTCTCGTCGTGACACTCGGCGGTTGGTTGCTTCTCGAGGCCCTCGACCGGCCGGCCGGGAGCCAGGAAAGACGCAGGGCAGCGCCTCTCAATTTCGCAACCATGGCAATCTCGTGCGCTGCAGTGATCGCCGTTTGGCAGGTCGTCGTGATGACGACAGCGGTAGTGGCGAGCGCCGACATCCCGATGACTGCAACGATTCATGGTCGAGACGATCAGTTTCTGCTCATGCCGACGTTCTCCGACAATCACTGAGTGCCTTTCCGCCGACCCAGAATCCGTACCTTCCGGCCGTCTTCGCCATCCCACTGGTGGGCACTTGGGTCGACGTTGCTCCGGATTCCTCGTGATCGCAGGTCCGTTCGCTGCCGCTTCATCGTCGACCATGCGTCCCGACTTCCGTCGCCTCGCGACCTTCAGCCTTGTCGGGATGCTCGGTGTCGGAACGTTCTTCGCTGTCCTGTTCTATGTCCAGCTCGGGCGTATTTCATTAGCATTCCGGCTCGATATGGCATGGTCTTCGTCCCGCCTGCGCTCGCCCTCACGCTGCTCTGTTGGAACCACACAGGGGTCGCTTCCTCTTGAATGTCTATGCGTTCATCGGCGTCACAACGCTGCTGATCGCGTTGGCATGAAGCCACCTTCCCTTCGGCAGGAGCGGGCACTCACCAGCGCCCAAGGGTGGCGCTCCGACCAGGGTGGATGGACTAGGGTTTCGCATGTGTCTGTAAGCCTTCGACAAGCACTCCTCATCGCAGCCGGAGGCCTGCTCTGCTCGAGCGTCGTGGTGGCCCTCGCTCGCCGTCGACTCATCTCGCTGCGCTACACGATCGGTTGGATGTCCATTGCGGCATTGGGTGTTGTTCGGCGCAGCGCTGACGCCACTGATTCTGCCCATTGCCGACGTGTTCGGCATGTCACCAACAGGTGTGCTTCTTGCCTCTGCCACTGCGGTTCTGCTCGCCATTACGCTCCAGCTGTCGGTGTCGGTGTCGGGGAGTGCAACGCCAGCTCCGAACGGTCATCGAAGCCCACGCTCTCTTGCAGAATGAGGTGGCCACCCCATCACCTGAGGGTTCGGCGCGCCCGCAGCCGTGCCGAAGGCGCAGGATTCGAAGCGGATTCTGGTCCTCATTCCAGCTTTCAACGAGGAGGCGACGGTTGGAGCAGTCGTTGCCGATGTGATCAACGCCGGTTTCGACGTGGTCGTGATCGATGACGGATCCCTCGACGCCACCGCCGAGGTCGCCAGGAAGGCCGGCAGCTCGGTCGTCTCGCTCCCCGTCAACCTCGGAGTCGGAGGCGCCCTGCGAACTGGATTCGAGTTCGCCGTGGCCGCGGATACGACGGAGTCGTTCAGTGCGACGCCGACGGCCAACACCCGCCTGTGGCCATCCGAAGCCTCGTCGACGCGGCCGAACGAACGCAAAGTCATCTGCTCGTCGGGAGCCGGTTCGCCGAGGGTGACGCCACCATGCGCGTCGGTGCCGCGCCGACGCGTGGTGATGCGCTACCTCGCTCGAGCAGCATCGAGAGCGACCGGAACGAAGATCACCGGACGCAACATCGGGATTCCGCGGTGATCAGCGAGCCGCTGCTCTCCGAATTCGCTCGAACCTTCCGGCCGACTACCTCGGCGACACGTACGAGGCGCGCCGATCACGGCCGGTCGCGGGGGTTACCGAGTTGCGGAAGTCCCCGCTCCGATCCTCCAGAGGGAAGTCGGTGCGTCGTCTGCATCACCAGGTGCCGCGGTACGTTTCATCGCCAGAGCTGTGATCGTTGCGATCACCCGGACACAGTTCCCGATCCGCCCGTTTCCGGCGCCTGATTCCGGCCAATGCAGTCGTACGATCACCCGGCGCACGGTGAGCCGCAGGTGACGCGACTGAAACGCCCCGTTCGCACACCCGGCTCGGGTCGCAGCGTCGTCCTCGTGTTCCAGCTGATGGTGCTGCCGATTCGGCGTCCGCTCAACCTGCCCGATGAGAGCGGATTCCTGCTCAACGCCATTCGGCTGGGTAAGGGCGGAGCCCCCTCCGGACTCGACTACTTCCCGGGGTACAGCACGCTCCTCGCCCCGCTGACGGCGTTGACGGCACCACCTCGGACACTCACCAGGTTGGTGCAGGTCGTCAACGGTGCACTCGGCGCTACTTCCGTCCTCCGCCATGCAGCTGGCGAGGAGGCTGGACGAGAATCTCACCGAACCTGCGCTGGCGGCGATCGGCCTCGTCGTCGCTGCCTACCCGGCGTACCGGTTGTTCGGCGCGTTCGCCCTCTCGGAGAACCTGCTCGTCCCCTGGACGGTTGGGCTCTGTCTTGCCTTCGAGCGAGCCGTGCGCCGATCGATCACTTTCGATGCCCGCGGTATTCGGCTTGATGACGGGCCTGTCGTTTGCCATCCACAGCAGAGCGATCGCTCTCACCGTTGCCGGCGTCTTCGCAGCGTTCCTCGTGCTTCGGGGCCGAGCATTGTGGACCGCGCTCGCCGGCCAGGCCGGTCTCGGCGCCTCTGTGTTGCTGGTCGCCTACACGCTCGACACATCGGTGGATTCCGGCGCGCCGAGGGACTCACCTGGAGCGCTCCTCCGCAGCGCCCGGTCGATCCGTGGAGTGACCGATGTCGTGATGAGTGCTGCCGGCCAGGGGTTCTACCTTCTCGCGGCCACAGCCGGCCTCGCTGGTCTCGGACTCTGGCTTCTGATCGACGCCGTCGTGAAGCCTTCTCCTGGGCAAGACAGCTCCCGCTCGGTCGGAATCCTCGCGATCTCGATCCTCGCCGCCTCCATCGGCATCTCATCGCTCTTCCTCGCCGGACGAGAAGGAGACTTCGCCATCTACGGCCGCTACGGAGAGGGCGTGCTCGTCCCGTTCCTCGTGGCCGGTCTCGTGGCCTCAGCTACGTCGCCGGCGACAACGAGACATCGAATCTGGCGCCTGTGCGTCGCCCTGCCGGTGCTGGCAGGCGGTCTCGTTCTGATTCGGGGGCCCGAGGCCTTCCAAGGAAGGACGCTCCTGCTGAACATTGCCGGCGTGTTCCCTGTCGTCGACGTCGTCGGAAGCATTCGGCTCTCGACGCTGACGCTCTACGGAGTCGCCGCCATGCTCGTGGTCGGTCTGCTCCTCCGAAGCCACTTCGTGGCGGGCAGCCTCGTCCTCACGTCCGTCTTCGTGGGGTTCGGCGCGTTGGCCATAGATCGGTCAGCAGCCGCGATCGATGTGCTCGACACCCAGGATCAGCTGATCGCGGCCATCGAGGAATCAGCGGTCGACGCAGACTGCGTGGCTTTGGACATCTGGCAGCTGCCGGACCGCTGGCATCAGGAGAGTTATCGGCTACGCCTCGACCATCAACGGTTCGAGTACTGGAGCAGTGCCACGCCCCAGCCACCATGCTCCGATTTGATCATCTCCCAGCGATCCGACCTCGACGACCGCATACCCGGCGCATCGGTCATCGCCGTCGAACCCTACGAGGCGTCTAGCACTGTGGGTCCTGCCCGGTGCCAGGCAAGACGCCATCAATGTGCAGCGACAGACCAGTCACCGACCCGCTCGCCGCCTTTGCCACTGACCAGGACATCATCGTCCGAATCGAGACTCCGCCGTCTGTCGCTCTCGGAGACTCGTTCGAAGCGGTGGCAACCATCGAGAACAGAGGGCCGCTCGGCTTGTTTCCCGAGGGAGGGTTCGTGGTCGATCGAGGGTTCGACCAACCTGGGCCTCGAGTTTCGCCTTCCCGGAGAACCCGACGTCCGTCGACACGAACCCATCCGGATCCGTCTCCCCTTCGCCATGGCAACGGGAACGACAGTCGAGCTCTCCCGACAGGTGCGTCCCGAGGACATCGATCCGTCGAATCCAACCAGGCACCTACCTGCTGGTGGCGTCGGTTGTGCAGGAAGGCATCGCATGGACCGACTTCGCCGATGCCGTCACGATCGAGGTGACGGTTTGATGGCTACAGTCCCGGCCATGGGGATGAACCGCTTCGTTGCTGCGGTCGAGCGGCGAGTCCGCACGATGCAACGCCATGCCCCGGTGCCCGAGAGAGTCGACGATGCGGACCTCGAAGGGGCGACGATCGAAGATCCAGCCGAGGTCGAGCGACGACGCCGCGAGCGTGCTCGCTTCGACGACGACGCGGCATACTTCCAGTTTCTCGTGGATCGAGCCGTCGAAGCCGGAGCCGAAGGCTCATGAGGGTCGCGATCGTCGGATCGAACGCCGCCCCGCCACTGGACCGGACTTCCCTGCTTCTCCTCGAGACGGAGCTCGTGGACCACGGACACGAGGTCATGCTGGTACCGACGCCCGACCTCGGCGTGCAACTTCCCGAGCGACTCGATGCATACGAACGGTGTCTCGAGCTCGAGCTCGACGACTTCGACCTCGTCATTGCCGCCTCCTCCCCCGGTTGGCTGGTCGCCCACGAACGACTCGTGGTCGTGTCCTCGGGTGACACGCTCGCATCATCGGCCGGAAGTCCGTTACGCAGCGATGCCAGACTCACCGAATTGGAGGCCTGCGACGACCCCACGGCGCTGATCACGGCCACACGCCATCTGATCGATGACCTCAGCATGGACGACCCGCTGGCTGGGTCTGGCGGACTCGAGTTGCTTGCCTCCCGTCTCCAACACCTGGTGTTCACGGGCTCGACGGTGCACGCCGCTGTGCACCCCATCGGAGTTCTCTGCCCAGCGATTCGAATCTGTCGGCTGGGAGCGACCGATCATGGTGGCGCCGCCGGTTTCCCCATTCACCGGCGCCAACAACGTGCCGCCTCGAACGATCTGCTTCACCGAGAGCCAGTTCGACGTCGACGACCGCCTGTCGATGCTGATCGAGAGCTTCGGCGCGATCGACGACGCACACGCCGAGCTCCGCATCGCCGGAGACGGGCCATCGCGGCGTTCAGCCGAGGCAGCGACGCACGACCGTCGGGTCCACTTCCTCGGTGAGATCGACGAGGAGGCTCGGCGAAATGAGTTGACCGCCGCCTCATCGGTGGCGTTGATCTCGCCTCCAAGCGGGTGGTCCCACCTCGGCCTGGCAGCAATGCTGGCCGGCACTCCCCTGGTTACGCCTCTCGACGCCGGCGGAATCACCGAGATCGTCGAGCACGGCGTCAACGGTGTCCTCGTGGAACCGACCCCGCAACGACTCGCATGGGGAATCAGACACGTCGCGAGCAGTCCCCGCCTGAGGTGGCAACTCGGCCTGCAGGCGCGACGTCGAGCCGCCGAGCTGACCTCCGCCCATCTGGTCGATGTGCTCGAGGATCTGGCGAAGCCGGAAACTCGACCTCGGATCCTGACGCTGAGCACATATCCCGTCGATCCGATGGTCGGAGGTGGGCAACGTCGAGCTCGCTTTCTCAGCAGGGCCCTTGCTCGTACGTGCGACGTCACCGTGTTGGTCAACAGCAGTCCGACCGATCGAACCCGGCGCCGGCTCCTCGAGGTCGGTCTCACCCAGATCGAAGTGCCGAAGAGCGAACCTCAGCTCCAGGCAGAGCTCGACATGTTCCACGCCATGAACATGATCCCGGTCGATGACATCACTGCCGCTGCGCTCAGTGCGGCCACTCCGGCTTTCGGGGCCGAGCTCGGCCGCCGGATGGAGGCCTGCGATGCGATCATCGCCACCCATCCTTTCCTGCTGCCTTGTGTTCCTCCAGCGAAGATTCCGATCGTGCATGATTCGCACAACGTCGAATCGATACTGAAGGCCGAGCTGCTCCCGGAGACCGCTGGTGGTCGCTGGCTGCTTGAACAGGCTGCCGCCGCAGAAGTCGAGACGGTGCGTCGAGCAGCCGTTGTCACGGCATGCACAGAACGAGACCTCGACCAGCTCGGCGAGTTCGCGTCACCGGCGACACCGCCGGGTTTGGTTGTCAGCAACGGTGTCGACACCGCTGCGCTTCCCCACAAGACCGCAGAAGAGCAGGGCCGATCGCGATCCGAGCTGCTGGCCCTGGCCGGGCATTCCACGAGCGATCCTCGCCCCATCGCCCTCTTCATTGGCTCCTGGCACCCGCCGAACATCGCGGCTGCCAAACTCATTCTCGCCCTCGCCGAACAACGATCTGATTGGATCTTCATTCTCGCCGGCAGCCACACGAGCGAGTTCGGGGGACAAGGCATTCCGGCGAACGTTCACCTCATCGCCATCTTTGCCGAGTCCCAACTCTGGCCGTTGCTTGCCGGCGCCGATGTCGCCCTCAATCCCATGGTGTCCGGCGGCGGAAGCAATCTGAAGCTCTTCGACTACCTCTCCGCGGGCACCCCCATCGCCACGACACTGGTCGGGGCCCGTGGACTCGACGATCCAGGTCGCTACGCGACGATCGCTGAGCCGACGGTGGCGGGTTTCTCCGTTGCCATCGACGAGGCTCTTCACACACCGACGTCCGCCAGCGGGCCGGCCTCACTCGAAGCAGGCCGCCGGCTGGTCCAGGATGAGTTCGATTGGGGCACGCTCGGAGCCCGGTGGAGCGACGGAATCCTCTCCGCAATCGGACTGACCCCGGGGCCACCCCGCCTCCACATGCGGTTTCAACGCCGCCCGGTCTTGTCGTCGTTCGCTCCACCATCGACTGACCCCGCCATCGCAACAATGCAGCTTCTCGGCCAGCAGGCAGCCACGAGGCCGCCATCACCTCAGGAGGTCTCCATGGATCCGGCATTGCGAGAACGCCTCAAGCAAGCAAACGAGAATCGAAACATCGGTCGAGTCCTTCCGGACGGCGCCCGATTCAGCGGGCCGAAGCGGGTGCTCATTCGTGTCGGCCAGGCCTTCACCAACGAGCAGGTGATCTACAACAAGGCGATCGTGGAAGCAGTTGAACAGCTCGCGGTGTCTCTTCGTTCGATCGAGGTCGAGCAACGCGAGCTGCGCGAGAGCGTCGAGACACTGACGGCCGAGAATCGTGCGCTGCAACGTCGGCTCGAGGTCCTGGAGTGACGCCGACTCCGCATCGGTGTGCTCAAGCCGGACTGGGGCGTTGCCGGCGGGTTCGAACGCCTCCTCGATCGGTTGCTGGCTCATCTGGTCGCCGCCGGACACCGGGTCACCGAGGAGCGCTTTCCCGGACTGATCACGCCTCGCTCGTCGTGGGGACACTCCGGATGCGCTGGAGTACTGGCCGCGCCATCCCGAGTTCTTCCGATACTTCGCCTTGCTCGAAGACGTCCGACGGATGGATCTCGACGACTACGACCTGGTCCTCAGCACCCAGCCGCCCACCTACCTCGCCGACCACCCCCGGGTGCTGTCGCTCTTCTACCACCACGCCCGGATCTTCTACGACCTCCGCGATCCGTTCATGGCGTTCGGCGAGATCGACCCCGACCTGCACGAGGCTGCCAGCGACGTCGTTCGCTCCACCGATCTCTCGATGCTCGGAGGGGTGCGGCACTGGCTGGCGGGCAGCGAGGAGTGCGCCAATCGACTCGACGAGTACTGGGACGTCAGCAACAATGTCTCCCTGATCCATGCACCACCGCTGACTGAGGCGCCGTCCGAACCTCCAGAATGGAACCCAGCTGGACCGGTGGTCTGCGTGAGTCGACACGAGTGGCCGAAGCGATCCGAGTTCGTGGTCGCTGCTGCTCAGTTGCTACCGGATCGGCGAGTCGAGCTCGATCGGCGGAGGCGGCCGGTTCGGTGCCGTGCGAGCTCTCGACGCCCGTCTGACGCGATCACCCGACGAGGTCGCGGATGTCGATGCTCTGTGGATGCGGCCGGCCCGTCAGGTGGAAGCACCGGCCCGTCGGAGCCCGTCGACGGCCTTCGTCCTTGGAACGCCGCTCCGATGAGCGAACGGAACAGAGCCTACGCCGACGCTGGCGTCGTGGTCGCTCCCGGCACTACCGCGAGGACTACGGGCTGACCGCGTTGGAGGCGATGCAGTGGCAGCGTCCGCTGATCGTGTGCTCAGATGGCGGCGGACTGGTCGACATCGTGAACGACACCGGCGCCGGCATCATCGTCGACCCCACCCCACAGGCAATTGCCGCCGGCGTCCGACGGATCACCGAAGAACCGGGATTGGCCACGGAACTGATCGAGCGGTGCCGAGGCGGTGCCGTCGACCTACACCTGGGCTCGATGCCACGCGAGAACTCGACGACGCCGTTCGTCTGCGATGTCGGCGCCCCTCTTGTAGTAGGACGGGTCGATCCCTGCCGCGAGTTCCATCCGCCTGACTCGTTCCAGCGTGCGTTGGGTGACCAAGCGATGTGAAGCGATCAGATCGGCGAGGAATCCAATGGCGAACATCTGAATCGCGGCGATCACGAAAAGAGCTCCGAGCACGATGGATTGCAGGTGTCCGGTGCGATCACCATTGACGATCCAATCGAACAGGAACGGGGAGAAGGCGATCCCCGCCAGACTCAGGAGCAGAAATCCGAGGGTGCCGAAGAAGCGGAGCGGTTCATATGCCGCAAAGACCCGCGTGATCACGACCGCATTTCGCCGGATGTAGCTCCACATCGACTTGAAGAGGCGTGACTCCCGCATCTGCGGGTTGGTACCGACGGGGACCGATACGACTGCAGAACGGAGCTTGCCGGCCTGGATCAGTGATTCGAGGGTGTACGTGTATCGGTTCACGACAATCAGCTGCACCGCAGCTTCGGCGTTGTAGGCCCGGAAGCCCGACGTGACATCGGGAACATCCGTGCCACTTGCTTTCCTCACCACCCAGCTTCCCGCCAACTGGAGGCGAACTTTCAGCTTCGAGAACTCTTCGATGGACCGAACGTCTCGATCTCCGACGACGAGGTCGGCCTCGCCGGCCACGATGGGCGCAACAAGAGCAGGGATCGCCGACGCGTCGTATTGGTTGTCGGCATCGGTGTTCACGATCACGTCGGCACCGAGCTTGAGCGCGGCGTCGAGACCTGCCTGGAACGCATAGGCCAGACCACGGTTCTTCGGAAGTTTGACGATGTGATCGACTCCGAGCTTCCTGGCGACCTCGACGGTGGCGTCCGTCGATCCGTCGTCGATGACCAGCCACTCCACGACATCGAAACCAGGAACCGCCCTCGGGAGGTCCCCGAGCATCCGAGGAAGCTGGTCGGCCTCGTTCAGGCACGGAACTTGAATGATCAGACGCACGTCTCAGCCTCCGGCGATGACTGTAGGCGCTGCGTCCCCTTCAATGGCTCCATTCACCCCCACCACAGGACCACCGACAGTCGCTACGATTCCGCGTCCGTGGCTTTGCCAGCGGAACCGCTTGCGATGACCGACCGTTCACTCCCGAAACCCCGCCCCGCCCAAGGACTGGCCCTCGTCGCCGTCCTGGTCGTGTTGTGGTTCACGTTCAAGCGCCTGGACTCCAGCCTGGGCGACGCCATCGACGTGATGCGCTCCGCGTCGATCGAATACCTCGCCGCAAGCAGTCTCGCTGCGCTGGTTGCCATGACAGCAGTCGCCCTCGGCTGGGCCCCATTGTTGCGCGACGCCGGCGAGACACCGTCGGCTCCCCACATCGTGGCGTGGTACTTCCTCGGCGAGATCACGAAATACGTTCCCGGTGGCATTTGGCCGGTTTTGGGCGCGGTGAACTCGCCGCCGGAACGAGCGGCCGTCGAGCCGCCTATCGCTCGGTCACCCAATCCCTGGTCCTGTTCTTCGGTCTTGCTTCCCTCCCCTCGATCATCGCCGTCCTCCGCTTCGATGGTTGGGCTCTTCTGCCGCGACTGGCGTGTGCCGCTGTCCTCGCCTGTGTCCTTCCGGTCGCGGCGTTCGCGGATCCGCGTGCCCTTGCCGGTGATCTCGTCAGCCGTGATGTCCTACGCATTCGCCTGGCTCGCCATCGGTCTGACGACCCTCCTGGCGGCGAAGGCCCTCGACCTGCCGATTGGTCTCGTGGACGCCGTCGCCTTGACAGCGGCGGCATGGCTCGCCGGGTTCGTCATCGTCTTCGTTCCGGGCGGTGTAGGTGTGAGAGAAGCGACGTTTGTAGCCCTAGCGCCAGAAGCACTCGCACCGAGTCAGGCGCTGGCCATCGCCCTTGTCACACGGCTCCTCTTCGTTGCTGCAGATATGGTTGGTCTCGGCGTGGGACTGGTGTTCCGAGCAACCGCCGACCGCGACGGAGCCCACTGATGAACGACATCCCCACCGGCAACTCGTACGACGAGTACGCGTCGGCCAATCCCATCGAACGGCGCCTCATGTCGGGGTTCTGGAACACGTTCGAACGGGCGTTGCCTGCTCGGGCAGACCGAATCCTCGAAGTCGGAATCGGCGAGGGTGAGGTGATGGAACGCCTCCGGTCTCGCTATCCCGAGGCCTTCATCACCGGGATCGACCTCCCCGACCACGCGCTGCAGGCTCAGTGGCGGACACGCGACCTCACCGCATCGGTCGCCGATGCCGCTCACCTGCCTTTTGGAGATTCGACCTTCGATCTCTGCCTTGCCATCGAAGTGCTGGAACACGTCCCCGAGCCCGACACGCTGCTTCGAGAGATCGCTCGCGTCGGGCGCAACGCCGTGGTGCTGTCCGTGCCGCACGAGCCGCTGTGGCGGATCTTGAATCTGGCGCGAGGGTCCTATCTTCGTGAGTTCGGCAATACGCCTGGCCACATCAATCACTGGAGCCGCTCTGGATTCCGCGAGCTCGTGAGCAAACACCTCAACGTGCAGTCCATCGCCTCGCCGACCCCCTGGACCATGGTGTCAGCGCAACGTGCCAAGTGAGATCATGATCACCGAAACGACGAAGTCGACCAGCAACTTCATTCCCCTCGTCATCAATTTCGCGCAACGCGAGAAATGCGCGCCCGATACAAGCGCAGCCTTCTGGGCTGGTTGTGGTCGCTGCTCAACCCCGCCTCGACGGTGCTGATCTACAGCCTCGTGTTCGGGGTGTTCCTACGCACGACGCCGCCCGTGACCGAGAATGGTCACGCCGAGATCTTTGCGGTGTACCTCTTCACCGGCATCGTGGTCTGGAACCTCTTCTCCGGAGTCATCAACGGCTCGATGGACTGGCTCACCGGCGTGATGGACCTGCGCAAGAAGGCGTACTTCCCCACCGAGACCGCCATTCTTGGCGGAGCGATCGCAACGATCGTGCAGACGGTGTTCGAGATCGCCGTTCTGCTGGTACTCATGATCGCCCTGACCAACATCGGGTGGACGTTCCTCCTGCTGCCGTTCATCCTGTTGGGCGCTGCCAGCTTCGGCCTGGGCATCGGCTGCTTCGTCGCCATCCTCAACGCCCGCTACCGAGATGTGCGGTACCTCACGGGGATCGTGCTCAGCCTTCAGTTCTTCCTGGTTCCGATCGTCTATCCGATCGGATTGCTCGACAACCCCGACATCGACACCTACGGGCTCCCTGCTCGCCAGATCGTGCGGTGGAACCCGGTGAGCGAGTTCGTGCAGGCGGCACACGACGTGGTCTATTTCCTCGAAGTTCCATCACTCGGACGGATCGCCATCATGGTCGCCGCCGCCACCATCTCGCCGGCTCTCGGCCTCACGTATTTCCGGCGCCGTTCGATGGAAATCAGCGAGGAACTGTAATGGCGACGACGCAGCCGGCGATCTCGATCCAGAACGTCTCCAAGAAGTTCGTCCTTCGGGCCGATCGAGCGTCCTCGATCAAGGAAGCGCTTCTCCGTCGAGGCAAAGGAGAGAGCCGGGACTTCTGGGCCCTTCGAGACGTCTCGTTCGACATCCCCAAGGGTTCGTTCTTCGGAATCATCGGCCACAACGGCTCGGGCAAGTCCACACTCCTCCGACTCACGGCGGGAATCCACAAACCAACCACCGGTTCGATCAGCACCAATGGTCAGATCTCGGCCCTGCTCGAACTCGGCTCCGGCTTCCACCCAGACCTCACCGGTCGCGAGAACGTCTTCCTCAACGGCGCGATGCTCGGCCTGCCCCGCAAGCAAATGGCCGGCGCCATCGACGAGATCACCGAATTCAGCGGCATCGGCGACTTCATCGATGCACCGGTGAAGGTCTACTCGAGCGGCATGCACGTTCGTCTGGGCTTCGCCATCGCCGTGCACGTGCAGCCCGAGATCCTGCTGGTCGACGAGGTCCTCGCCGTCGGCGACGAGGCGTTCCAGCGCAAGTGCTTCGACCACATCTACGCGCTTCGACGCAAAGGCACGACCATCGTTCTGGTCTCCCACGACGCAAGCACGATGGAGTCATTGTGTGACGAGGTCGCCTGGCTCGATCACGGGGAGCTGCAGTCGGTGGGCGAGGCGTCACCCACGATCGAAGCGTATGTCGGCCGGGTGAACGAGCAGGAGAACGAACGACTGATCAAGGAAGGCGAAACCGAGGTTGCGAATTCCGAAATCCTCGAGGTGGAAGACATCGAGCGTCGAGGCACCGGTGAGATCCGCATCACCAGTGTCGAGTACCTCGACCCCGACGGGAGCAGCCGCCAGAGCGCGACCAGCGGGGATCCGTTCGTCATCCGGCTCAACTACGAAGCCGGCACGACCGTGATGCACCCGGTGTTCGGCATCGGGATCTATCACGAGAACGGCACGCATCTGTCCGGTCCGAACAACCGGTTGGCCGACGTGGAGCAACCGATCATTCGCAAGGGACCGGGATTCGTCGACGTGACCGTCGACCGGATGCCGTTGCTGGCAGGAAAGTACTTCCTCACAACCGGGATCTACTCCGGCGACCTCCTGCACTGCTTCGACTCGTGGGATCGCAGCAACCGGCTGATCGTTCAGCCGGGTTCGTCGGCTGAACGCTACGGCATGCTCGAGTTCGGCGCTCGATGGAGTGAGGCCAGGCCCTACTGATCAGACCGTGTTGATCAGGCCGTGCTGATCAGATCGCAAGCAGCGGCCAGCTCCGAGGCGCTGGAGCCCATCCACCTCGCTCCCGAAGCTCGGTCAGGGTCGCCGGCGCCGGAGTTTCTTCAACCCCATAGCCGCAGAGGTTGACGTTGTCCCAGGGATCGTCGTTCAACAACTCGGCCCAGCGATCGAGCATCGAGAGATGCTCCCACGACTCGACGATCTCCGGCCGACTGGACGTCTCGAAGTGGACGATCCGGGTCCGGTTGTCGAGCACGTTGCGCCATCCTCGCTCGACGAGCTTCAGACAGAGATCGACATCGTTGAAGTTCAGCGGGAAGATCGTGCTGAACCCACCAACAGCATCGAACTTGTCTCGCATCACGCCGAGACAAGCCCCGGTGACCGCAAGGCAGTTGATGGTCAACCCCAGTACCCCGAACGCACCAGGCAGGCGTTCGCATCGAAACCGGCGTATCGATGGCTCGGCTCGCCCTTTCGAGAGAACACGCCAGCGTGCTGGATACGACCATCCGGGTACTCCAAGCAGCATCCGACGGCACCGACGCCGTCGAGGGACATCCACAGAACGAATCGCTCCATCCAATCCGGCGTCATGATTTCGGTGTCGTCGTTCAGGAAGATCAGGTGCTCTCCGAAGGCGTAGCTCACCGCGAGGTTGTTCGCATCGGAGAAGCTGAAGGGCTCGCTGTCTCGAACGATCCGCACCCGGCCTCGTCCGATATCGAGCAATCGCGCCGCGAGCTCGTCAGTGCTGTTCCGGTCGAGAACGACGACGATCTCGTAGTTGGGATACGAGGAGTCCTCGACCACGGATCGCACGGCATTCTCCACCAGCACGAAATCTCGACCTCGGGCCGTTCGTCGGTGCCCTCCCGTCAAGATGATCACGGTCACCAGCGGAAAGTCTTCGGGTCTGGGATTGACCGCTATCACTCCGACTCGGTTGGGATCGCGCTGGGCAAGAGCGGAGACCCCGGTTCGATCGAGATGGTCTTGCACCGCGCGTACGCCCGCTTCGAACGCCCAATCCTTCGCCGACGGATCGAGCGCCGTCGACGTCTCGGATTGCCGCCAGTGGTACAGGATCTGCGGAAGATGGCTGACTCGACGCGCGATTTCGGTCACGCGCAGCGCGAGGTCGTGATCCTGGGATCCGTTGAACTCCGCCCGAAGGCGGCCGACCTGGTCGACCAACGAGCGTCGGTACACGCTGAGGTGCCCCGTGTACATCTGGGTCCGAAGCCGCTCAGGTGACCACCCAGGCTTGTGGAACGGATCAACCCGGCGCCCGTTCAGGTCGAGCTTGTCTTCATCGGAGTAGATGACATCGACGTCGTCGTGTTCTTCGGTGGTGAAACGGATCGCGCTGACCGCTCGTGCCGAAACAGTGTCGTCGTTGTCGAGGAATGCGAGGAATTCACCGGTGGATCGCTCGATCCCATCGTTGGACGCATCGACGATGCCACCCTGCGTCGGCCGTCGGAACACGATGATGCGTCGATCGTTGTACCCGTCGAGGACGTCGTCGACCTCGCTTGGCTGAGGACCATCGGCAACCAGGACCAACTGCCAGTCCGGATCGTGCTGCGCAACAACCGAATCGATCGCCTCACGAAGGTGCTGAGGGTCGGGCCGATAGACGGGAACGACGAACGAGAGAAATGGAGTCATCGACGCAGGCGCCGGTAGGGAGCCAGCAACTTCCATGCCATTTTCCAGGTGGTCGACCCCTTGAGGTCGGCGAGCTCCTTCGTCGCCACGTTCAGCTCGTTTCGGAGCGAGATCGGGTCTTCCTGCTGAGACCGGGGGTCTGCCTCGAGCACCGCCTCCCACTGCTGCTGGTGTGCGTAGGCCGCATGCAGCGCCACCGTCGTCTCGTGCAGTTTGGCGAGGAGCGCTCCGCGTGCCGCCTCTGCCCCTACCGCAGCATCCCTCGCCACTCGAACGTCTCGTTCTGCATCTGCGAGCCGGGCCAACGTGTCCTCGAGACGTTGCTGCACCTCGGGCAAGTGTTCCGAAACCACCTGGTCGCCCGTCATTGCATGGACCTTGGTCAATTCCTGACGAAGAACCCGATTCTCGTTGCGGAACTGCCACTCGCTGCGCTCGTATTCGGTGATGACCTCCCGCAACGTCGGCTCTCGACGCACGAACAACCCGGCCCATGCTGTGAGGTAAGAGGCGTCGTAGTCGAGGATCGCGGAAGAAGCCGAGGCTCGCCATGATCTCCGCCCAGTACTCAGGGGGCTGGACATTGATGTGGGTTGGCTCGGCGTAGTCGAACGGAGTCGTCGACAGCAGAATCCGATCGGTCGCATTGGCTATGTGCGCAAGCGCGAGTCGATCTTGGCCCTGTTCGATGTGCTCGATCACCTCGACGCACGTGATCAGGTCATACCTGTCGTGGATCGGCTCGAGTGCCGAACGCACACTGCAGTGACCGACGGCCGAGCCTCCAGCCTGCGAGACGGCGTATTCCGAGAAGTCGGTGCCCTTGGCATCGACACCTCGGTCCCGAAGTGCCTCGACGAGAAATCCGAACGCACACCCGACATCGAGCGCCGTCGTCGGCGCCAGTTCGGCAACGATCCGATCGGCGACGCCGCCGAAGAAGCCGAGCCAATGGTCGCTTCGTTCGTACGGCAAGCCAAGGTCGTTGGCGTAGTAGTTCGCACCGTAGAGATCGGGCGAGTCACCGCCGACCGCTTCCCCATTCACGTCAGTCTGAGACACGCCGCGAGCCTACTGCCCTGACAAGGCGGGCTCGTCGACCTCACTCGGTTCGAAGCCGCCTGAGGCCGTCCACACTCGTGGCCCATGGCCCGAGCGCCCCCGGTATTCGGCCAGCGCAGTGAGTGCCGGAGGCGGAGGGATCTGTTGCAGCCCGACCGTCACGAGGTTCGGGTTGTCGTACGGATCGGAATCGAGCCATTCAGACCATCGGGTCCGAAACGCCTCGACTTCCCAGTTCTCGCTTCCTGCCGGTCGAGAGGAGGTCTCGAGATGCATCAACTGCGTCTGGTTGTCGACGACAGTTCGCCAACCCTTCGACTGCAGACGCAGGCAGAGATCGATGTCGTTGTAGTTGAGAGGGAATCCCTCATCCATTCCTCCCACCGAATCCCAATGATCCTTCCGGATCGTCAGACACGCACCGGTCGCGGCAAAACAGTTGACGGCAAGGAGCAGCCAGCCCCCGTGACCCGGATCATGGCCTGGGTAGCCGTGGTAGAGGTGATCGGGTCCGCTGTCGCGGGTGGCGACGCCGCCGTGCTGGAGGCGACCGTCCCCGTACAGCAGCTTCACGCCGACGGCACCGACGTCGTCGAGAGTGGTCAACACCACGAGCCGCTCGATCCAGTCTGGCGTGACCACCTCGGTGTCGTCGTTGAGCAGGACGACGACCGAGCCAGACGCCGCCGATACGCCGAGATTGCAGGCAGCGGCGAAGTTGAAGGGGCGTCCGTCCTTCACGATTCGGACTCGGTCATCCAACGCGGCCAGCCGCTCGGCGAGCTCCCGAGTGCTCTTGGCATCGACCACGACCACGATCTCGATGTTCGAATACGTCGACGTCGAGATCAACGACCCGATGGCGTTGTCGACGAGCACGAACGACTCACCGCGCACCGTCCGCGTCGACCCACCTGTCGGAATGATGATGCTCACCAGCGGTTCTGGGTCACTCAGGTGCGGGCTGAAGCCCATCACATCGCCGGCGACAACGGCCTTGCCGGGTAGTCCGATGTGGTCGAAGTGCTCCTGAACGATGCGAACTCGGCCGGCCGCATCGCGGATCGACTCAGGGGCGCGATGACTCAACACGACCGGTACGTGCACGATCACACTGGCGCGCCTCGTCACTGCCAAGGCGAGCTGGTGGAGCTCGGATGCCGGGTCGAGCCCACCCTGTTCCGTGCGCTCGACGACGGCCGAGCGTACGAGCGAGGAGCGGTACGTGATCATCGACCCGAGGTAGTCCTGGCCCCACAGCCGCTCGGGCGACCAGGCGGGCTTGTGAAAGGGATCGCATCGGCTACCGGTCGAATCGAGATGGTCCTCATCCCCATAGAGCACCTCGATGTCCGGACGGTGCTCGAGCATCGACCGGATCGTCGAGATGGCTACTGCTGCCGGGACATCGCCGGCAAGCACGAAGGTGACGAACGGTGCAGCCCCCAGCAGCTCACTGCAGGCCGACACGTCGAGCGCCCGGACGACCGAATACGAGTCGTCGCCCTCCGTCCCTCGAAACGCCTCGACGGTCTCGGTTGCCCCGGATCGTCGCCAAGGACGACGATGAGAAGTGGACGCCTCAACGAATGCCCCGGACACGACGGTACGGAGCAAGGCCGGCCTGGACAAGGCGCCACGTCGTCGATTCCTCGATCTCTCGGCGTCGCCGGCGAGCAATCTCGACTTGTTCGTTGGCGAGGCGGAGCTCCTCGACGTTCTCGGCGAACAGAACGTCCCACTGCTCGCGGTGATGGCAGGCTGCGACCCACAGCTCGGTGACCTTCGTCAACTCCCCTTGCAGACGACCTTGCTCGCGCTCGGCGGTTGCCGCCGCCGCCCGTGCGACATCCAATTCGCTCCGAATCCGATCGATCTCGGCCTGGACCGATTCGCGTGGATGGTCCAGGGGCTCCGACATCGAAGACGAGTATAGGTAGGGTCGGAAAGTGCCCAGCATGACGGGGCCCGCAGGCGCTTGGCCATAGAGTTCGTTGGTGCGCGTGACGGTCGTGTCGGCGCCCGACAGCGCCGGCCAGGGAGACTCGATGGAGATCATTGCCACACACCTCGACGATGTGCTCGAGTTGTCCACTCCCCGATTCGGCGACGACCGCGGCTCGTTCGCCGTCACCTATGAGGTTCACACCGCCTCCGCAGTCGGCATCGTCGAGCCGTTCGTTCAGGACAACCACTCGGTGTCGGTCCCCGTTGGCACGGTGCGTGGCCTACACCTCCAGCTGGCGCCCTTTTCCCAGGGAAAGCTGGTCCGCGTCGTCAATGGCCGGATCCTCGATGTCGTCGTCGATCTGCGGCCCGGATCGGTGAATCGAGGCCGCCATGCGACGATCGAACTCGACGCTGGATCTGGCAATCAGTTGTGGGTGCCACGTGGCTACGCCCACGGGTTCTGCACACTCGAACCGGACACCGAGGTGATCTACAAGGTCGACAACACCTATACGCCGAAGGCCGAGCGATCACTGGCGTGGGACGATCCGACCGTGGGTGTCGACTGGCCGGTGTCCGAGCGACGAGGTCACCCTGGCCGACAAGGATCGCCCACGGCTTGTCGTACCAGGACCTCATCCGTGAGATCGATCAGCTCGAGCGACGAGGGAGTACGCCATGAAGATCTTGGTCACCGGTGGGCTCGGGTTCATCGGTTCTGCCGTGGTGCGCCGGCTCATCAACGAGACCGATCACGTGCGTGCTGAATCTCGACAAGCGGACCTATGCCGCGACCGATGGCTCGGTGGCGTCGGTGGCGGGTCGGACCGCTACGCCCAGTCCGACGTCGACATCGTCGACGGTGAGGCGGTTCGGTCGGCGCATGGCCTCGTTCGAGCCCGACGCGGTGATGCATCTCGCCGCCGAGAGCCATGTGGATCGTTCGATCGACGGACCGGGTGAGTTCATCCAGACCAACGTGGTCGGCACCTTCGAGTTGTTGCATGCGGCCCTGGGATCGGCGGAGCAGCGGGGCGTCCTGGATTCGTTCCGGTTCCTGCACGTGTCGACCGACGAGGTCTTCGGGGCGCTGTCGCCGACGGATCCGGCGTTCAACGAGTCGACGCCGTACGACCCTCGCTCGCCGTATTCGGCGTCGAAGGCGGCGTCCGATCACCTGGTGCGGGCCTGGCACGAGACCTACGGCCTGCCGACGATCATCACCAACTGTTCGAACAACTACGGGCCGTTCCACTTTCCCGAGAAGCTGATCCCGCTCGATGATCCTCAAGGGCGCTCGCCGGCGAACCGCTGCCCGGTGTACGGCAAGGGCGAGAACGTCCGCGACTGGCTGTTCGTCGACGATCACGCCCGGGCGATCATCACGGCGCTCGAGACGCGGCGACAGCCCGGCGAGACCTACGCCATCGGCGGCAACGCCGAGCGCACGAATCTCGACGTCGTGCATGACGGTCTGCGATCTCCTCGACGAGCTGCCGGGCGATCTCGACGGAGCAGCCTCGGCGGTCGTTGATCGAGTTCGTGACCGATCGGCCCGGCCACGACCTTCGCTATGCGATCGATGCGTCGAAGGCCCGAGCCGAGCTGGGCTGGGAGCCCTCGATGACGTTCGAGCAGGGCCTGCGCCAGACCGTGCAGTGGTACCTCGACAACGAAGCGTGGTGGCGCCCGCTCGTTGGCGACCGTACCAGGGCCAGCGGCTCGGCACCGGCGCTGCCTCAGCATGACCACAGTCCTGGTCACCGGGGCCGATGGCCAACTGGTCGGGAGCTGCGGCGGGCCGATTGGCCGGCCGACGACGATCGACCGCGCTCGATCGTCGGCACTCGACATCACCGATGCAGCCGCCGTCGATCGTGTCGTCGGCCAGTCGCGACCCGACGTGATCGTCAACGCTGCGGCCTACACCGCGGTCGATCGGGCCGAAGACGAAGAAGCGCTCGCCGACGCGGTGAACGGCGAGGCCGTTGGACACTTGGCCGCGGCCGCCGACGAGTGTCGGCGCGCCTTGATCCATCTGTCGACCGACTACGTGTTCGACGGCACCAACGAGCTGGTACGTCGAGGACGACCCGCTCGCCCCGATCGGCGCCTACGGCCGCTCAAAGCCGCAGGGTGAGGCAGCGCGCTCGACGGCCGATCGTCAGTCGTCCTGCGCACGGCCTGGGTCTACGGCGCGCTCGGCTCGAACTTCGTCACCACGATGCTGCGCCTGGCCAGCGAGCGTGACGAGCTCGGCGTGGTCGACGATCAGTTCGGCTGCCCGACTGCAACCGCCGACATCGCGACGGCCATCGTGCGTTTCGTCGACGAGTTCGCCAACGGCGCTGCGCCACCGATGCGGATGTACCACGTCTGCTCCCAGACGATGCGACCTGGCACGAGTTCGCGATGGCGATCTTCGCAGGCATCGATCCACGGCTTCGACGGGGTCTGCAAGAAGCTCACGACCCCGGAGTACCCCACCAAAGCATCCGCCCGGCCAACAGTCGCCTCGACTCCAGCCGGCTTCACCGCGACCGGGCTTGACGCTGCCCTCGTGGCGCGAATCACTTCCGCTCGTCGTCGCCGAACTCCAACAACAGGACACTGACAGATGGCTGACCCATCCCGATTCTGAACCCACTCGGCCGCAAGGGCATCATCCTCGCCGGCGGCACCGGAAGCCGCCTGCACCGGTGACCCTGGCGGTGTCGAAGCAGCTCCTGCCCGTCTACGACAAGCCAATGATCTACTACCCGCTCACCACGCTCATGCTGGCCGGGATGCGCGAGATCCTGATCATCACCACCCCAGAAGACCGGGCGGCGTTCGAACGCCTTCTCGGCGACGGATCCGGGTGGGGTCTCGACATCGAGTACGCCACCCAGGACGCCCCCAACGGCATCGCCGAAGCGTTCCTCATCGGTGAGGCGTTCCTCGACGGATCACCGTGCTGTCTGATCCTCGGCGACAACCTGTTCTACGGCAGCGGGTTCAGCAGCCAACTCCAAGCGCGTCTCCAGAGCGACGAGCCGTGCGTCTTCGCCCAGAAGGTCTCCGACCCCGAGCGCTACGGAGTCGTCGAATTCGACGACGACGGCGCAGCGCTGAGCATCGAGGAGAAGCCGGAAGCGCCGCGGTCGCCGTGGGCAGTCACCGGCCTGTACTTCTTCCCCGCCGACGTGGTCGGATATCGCCAAGACCATGACGCCCTCGGCCCGGGGCGAACTCGAGATCAGCTCGGTGACCCAGGAATACCTCGATCAAGGGCGTCTCACCGTCGCCCAGTTCGATCGGGGCTTCGCCTGGCTCGACACCGGCACGTTCGACTCCATGGTCGAAGCCTCCGAGTTCGTTCGCGTCATCGACCAACGCCAGCAGCAGAAGATCGGCAGCCCCGAAGAAGTCGCCTGGCGAATCGGCTTCATCGACGACTCGACAGCTCCTCGCCCTCGCCGAACCACTCCGCAAGAGCGGCTACGGCGACTATCTCGGTGCGTTGGTCAGCGAGGATCCGGCACTCTGAGGATCGCTGAGGACTGCCCCAGGCTGCTTCGGCCATCGACCACAGGACCGTGTGGGGCTACCAGTGCCGGCTCGGTCAAGTCGATGTGCGGAACGTCGCCACGATGGACATCGATGACATCCATGCCCAGCTTCTTGCTCCAGGCGGCGATGAGGTCGCGGGACATGAATTGATTCACATGGAGTCCTCCGTCGGCGTGGAGCCGATGCCAGCGTCGCTTCGAACACGTCCCAGTGCGATTCGACCTCGAACTCCAGGAACGAGAAGACGATGATCGCACCGGGGCGAGCGATCCGGAGCGCCTCCTGGAGGTAGATGAAGCTCTCTTCATGGCGCAGATGGGTGAGGACGGAGAAGAAACACACGACGTCTGCGATGTCGTCCTCCACCGGAACTGCCAAGCCATTGACCTCCGCGAACGACCAGTCGTCACGACCACAGGCCCGCCGTGCAGCATCGAGAAGAGGTGCCGAGATATCCGTGCCGACGTATCTCCCATCCAGCCAGCTCCGTAGTTGCACGGCCAGCCGGCCAGACCCGCAGCCGACGTCGACCACCGTGCTACCGGGTTCAAGACCGTATTGCCTCAGGAGATCTGCCTCCATCATTCCGAATGCTTCGAAGTGTTCGAGCACTCGGGAGAGCCGATGGCTTTGGCGGCTGCGTGAACATCGTCGTCGACGAGCAACGCATCGGTGTGTGCGTTGTAGGCCTGGCGATTTCGTTCGATCAGACCCTCATCGACGCGATCATCGGGGTTCATGCTGTCGAAGCGTAGACCTGGATGGAGACGAAGTCGGGTCTCATCCTTGGCTCTTGCGGAAGTACTCGTCCGATCAACCCGCTCGGCAGCCAATGCAACGTCGTCACCGAGTCGAGAGCTGTTCACTCCAGTAACTGAGGCCACCAGCGTCGGCCTCGCCGGCGAGCGCCTGTTCGTAGAGATCCAAGTCCTACAGCGGCCTCCGCGAGACTCCGGCGATCGTTCGAACCGCCCGCCACCTGGGCTCGGGTCGTCGCTGTCGCGTCGAGTTGGTCGACCCAAACCCCGGACCACCGGCGTCGGCGGATCGGCCTTGATCTGTTCGTCGAGCGCCCGCACGATGCGGTGTTCGTCGATCCGACCCTCACGAAGAACTCGGGTGATCCGTAGAACTCGGCTGCGACACTCTGGAGTCGTCGTCCTCGGGCCATCGCTCGAGCCGGAAGCACTGGCCCCCCGGGGTCGGCCGGTCGGGAGAAGGCGATCGGATCGAGGTGGTGATCTCGACGCGGCCCACTGGGCGAGAACAACAACACCGATGTTCGGCCGAAGGCGATGCTCCCTGGGCGAGGGCGGTGGCGGCGGAGCTCGCTCGGCGCCGCCACCTCACGTTGGAGGAACAATCGGTAGCCGGCATCCACGTACGCGCCGTCGCGGTCGAGCCGTCAGGTGCGAGTCGTCGAATCGTGGACCAAGTCGGCCCCCCTGTCGGCCGGCCGGGACTGCCGCTGACCGGCGACCCCCGCCACAGAGCTCGAGCTCCTCACCGCTCATCGTCGTCGTACCGTTCGCGAACACGAACCGGAGTTGGAGAACGTGGCCGACCGTCCGGTCCGTTGCCGGTGCGGTCGAATTCCTCGATGGCCAGAAGGTCACCCTTGCCCTGCGCCCTCACCCAGGAAGTCAGATCGAGCGTGACGTTCCAGGTCTTGTTGGGGTTGGCAGCGGTGGCGTCGCCCAGGTCCGGAACTGCGGGGAACCCGCCGAGGGCCGCCGCATCGAGCGTGTAGCCACCGCTGCTCGAGCTGAACTCGGTGCGGGCCACGGCACCGGTCGTCTTGAAGACACGAACGAGCCCGGCCGTGGCCTCGATGGCGGCGTCGGTACTCGCGGCAAACGTCGGTTTGAAACCGGCTGTGGTCTGGATGTAGCGCCCGCCGTAGACCTGGCAACGTGTGGTGTCACAGGTGTCGGCGAAGCTGCCACTCCCGTACCGCGGATCGCCGGACAATGCGTACGACCGTGCGGCCACCGCCTGAGCTTCGAGTGCGGCCGGCGTCCAAGAGCTGGGCACCTCGCGCGGCACGACGCCACGCAGGTACTCCTCGATCGACACGATGTTGATCGTGCGGGTCGTGTTGCCGACGTTCTCGCCCCTGAGGCGTCCTTCGTACCAAGTCGACGAGCCGTCGTTGTGGCAGACCCGAAGCAGACCGAGGCTGCCGCCGGCGGTGGTGATCGGCACCGCGTCGACCGCGATCACGCCCGGAAGCGGCACGACCGTGACGTCAGCACCGTTCCAGTCGCCACCACATCCCGGCTTGATCCGGAGTTCCATGCCCCCAGCGACGCTCGAAAGTCGGCCGGCCATGCCCTCGGGGATGTCCGGGACGTCCACCTCGCCCCTGATGTCGGTCAGATCGACGCTGCCCGACTGGAGGTCGAACCGCAGTGGCGTGCCGATCTGAGCCTCGTTGCTCGACGACGAAGCCGAGGATCGGATCTCCACCCTGAGGTAGTTCGGGTTGACGTCATACCTCAGCGGCTGGGGAAGCACCGCGGCGGATGTGTTGGAGTAGAAATGATCGAGGATCTGCGCTGAGTTCCACCCGTGGTCGAGGGCGTACCCCTGCGCCCCCCACTGGCTCATGCCCCGGCCGTGGCCCCAGCCCCGACCGTTCACAGGCACGAGCACGGGATCGTCGCCCTGTGCTGACGCAGGGCCGGGGACGACGGCGAGGATCGACCACACGAGAGCGGCGATCAACACGAACATCGGGCCTCGTGCGGGCAACGATCGGGAACGGGGCATACAGAACTCTTCTGACTCGGTGGGCGGGCGAACCATCACGGCTTCCATCGGTGGGCGGCGGCCGAGGTTGAAGGCTAGTCCGTCACACGATCGTAGTACTCGCCCGATGTCGCAAGTTCGACGGCGAGTCGAATGTCGTCGATTCTGTTGAGCTGATCTGCCCAGAACGCCTGCCCACCGGGGTCGGGGCCTCGACCGAGGATCTGGCGATAGAGCTCGACGACCCGACGATTCCTCGACTCCGGAGACGAGTAGAACGACGCCGTCACCTCGTATGGCGAGGTGCCGCGAGCAAGACGATCCTTCCAGTACGCCAGGCCGGATGCGTCCGGCTGGCGCTCGAGCAGGGCTCGATAGAGCTGACGCAGCCACGCATCGGTGCTCCCGGCTGCGTCGACGTACTCAGGCGACGAATAGAACTGGGCACCGATCTGCTGGGTCAACATGCCGTTCTTCAGCCGCTCGAGCCAGAAGCGCATTCCGCCCGGATCGGGATCACGGCCCAGCACGTCGCGGTACATCTTCGTGAGCAGGGCTCCCGCCCACGCCTCGGATCCGGCGAGCTCGGAGACAACCGTCGGCGGACCGAACTCGACGGCCCGATGAGCCAGGAGGTCGATGTCCCGACCACTCCCCGCCCGTCCGAGGAAGAGTGTGCGGAGGGCAGCCGCGTACTGCATGTCGTCGCTGTCGAGGCTGGTGTCCCAGTCGACGACAGCGGCATCGACCGCGAGCGGCGCACCGACCGTCGTGCTGATCGGCTGGATGCGCCGCTCGGAACCGAAGCGAATGAATCGACCCTCACTGTCGAGCACCCATCCGCCATATCGACCCTGGACAACGATCGCCCGTGCCTGCCCGACCGCACGCTCGGGCTGCCACGCTGGTGCGTCACCGAAGGGGTGCATCCGTCCGCTGCGATCCAGCACCCAGCCACTGGTGCCTTCGTCGAACAAGGCGATGTCGATGGCGTCGACCGCAGAGGCGATGGACCGAGCTGGTGCTCCGTTCACCGGATGCAGGGTGCCGGAGGCACCCAGGACATACCCGGTTCCGGATGCGTTGAGAGCAAACGCCACCGCGGTGCCGGCCGAGGGGCGACTCGCTGCGGTGCGGTCCGGGGCTCCGCCGAAGCGGTGGATTCGGCCATCGTCAGCCAGGACCCAGCCCTGGTTCTCGTCCGAACCCATCGCCAGGTCGACCACTGTCTTGGTCCCGGCCGGTTGTCCGGCGACTGCTGTTGCTCCCCCGAATGCCGTGAGTCGACCGCTCGAGTCGAGCAGCTGCCCCCGGTTGTTCCGACCGCCGACGGCAACGGCCACCCGCCCGGCGGGGAGCGGATTGACCGCCCGTGACCACGCAGCACCGGCAGAACGAAGTCCGCCGGTCGATTCGACCGTCAACAACGCGGGACCGAACTCGGCCGGGTTCCGACCGGCCGGGACGTGGGGCGCCGATGCCAGATGATCGGCATCCAGCGCCTGACGCATGCCAGGGATCGACGGATACAGCAGATTGCCGGGGCAGGCCGTCAGGCCGAGGTCTCGGTGCCCAACGATCGCCGGGACCTCGACCCACGCCCGCTCCGGGTACTTCATCGGTGGACTGCTCGACCGGTTCTGGAGCCAATTGACCCCGAGCGGGTCGACGCCGTGGAGCGAGAGCTTCCAGGCTGCGATCGACTGCACGGCTGCCATCGCCGCCGCCGTCGGCGAGCCGCCGGTGTGGTAGTCGCCCAACATCGCGACACCAACGGTCCAGGTGTTGAATCCCTTGGCGTGGCCACCGATGACGGGAAGGTCGGTACCCCCGGTTCTGGCCTCCCAGATCGTGCCGAAACGATCGACCACGAAGTTGTAGGCGATGTCGCACCAGCCGTTGATCACGGCGTGTGTCCGGTAGATCCCCCGCAGCATGTCGTCGACTTGGGACTGCGCATAGTTGTTGGTCGTGACCGTGTGGTGCACCACGATCGAGCGGACGTTCTCGGCAAGAAAGGGACCGCCCTCGCACCCGTTGTTGGCTGATCGCCAGCCGTCGGTCGCCCAGCTGCTGCGAGGCTGGATTGCCGGCCTCGGCGCCGCCAGACTGAAGGCCGTGGACCCTTCGCCGCGCCCGCCGTCCACGGCGGTGTCGACCGCGGGGTCGTCGGTGACCGTCGACCGAAGCGTCTCGATTCGGACCGAGCCGACGGCTCCATCGAGCAGACCGATCTCCACGATCTCTGCGTCGTCACCGATCCAGATCGGGCCGATGGCGGAAGCCCGACCACTCCCCTCCTCACCGGCGAGGCCGTCGGGCGCCTCGTCGACCGGCGTCTCGACATCGATCCACTCGCTCCACACGCCTTCGTTGTTCGAACGCGATCGTGAACGTCGCTTCTACGCCGCCGGTGTCGATGATCACCATCTCCGGCTCGTTGGCCAGCGACAGGGTGACCGGGGCGACGCGCTGCTGCCCGGCCGACGACGAGCCGAACTCGATCGCAGACGTGGTGATCTCGAACCCGTCAGCCTGGTCGACGGTCGCGGACAGATCGGGCGCTGCCACGGCCGGGACGGCGACGAGCGTTGATCCTGCGGTGGCGATGCAGGCGCAGAACAACCACAGTCGTTGGTGCACGGCCAGCGACGATAGTTCGTTCTCGCCGGTCTACACGGTCACGACCCGAACGCCGGCTCAGGTTGCGGGTTCGAGCACCCGAGGCATGCACAGACCGTCGAGTTCGACGACCTCGATGAGTTCGCGGTTGGCGAACGTGACCGGGTTGTCCGGGTCGATCTGGAGCTTGTACTCCCGGAAGGTCATCTCGAGCGCATCGAACGCCAGCAATCGACCACGCAGCGAGTCGCCGAGACCGAGGATGATCTTGATGGCCTCCAGGGCCTGGATCGATCCGACGATCCCGGGCAACACGCCGAGCACTCCGGCTTCGGCACAACTCGGGGCCAGCTCGGCGGGAGGCGGTTCTGGCAACAGATCTCGATAGGTCGGACCGTCGAGCGGATCGAACACGGTGATCTGGCCTTCGAATCGGAAGATCGATCCATGGACGACCGGGATGCCGAGCTTCACCGATGCGTCGTTCAGGATGTAGCGACTCGGGAAGTTGTCGGCCCCGTCGACCACGACGTCGTACCCCTCGAGGATGTCGAGGATGTTGTCGGCGCCGAGTCGAGTGTCGTAGGTGTTCACCACGAGATCGGGATTGATCAACTCCAAGGTCTTCCTGGCCGAATCGACCTTGCGCTCACCCACTCGATCCAGGTTGTGGAGGATCTGACGCTGGAGGTTCGACTCGTCGACGACGTCCATGTCGACGATGCCGATCGTTCCGACCCCGGCCGCAGCCAGGTACAGGGCAGCCGGTGAGCCGAGCCCGCCGGCGCCGAGCATCAAGACCTTGGCCCCCATCAGTTTCTGCTGACCGGCTTCGCCCACCTCGGGCAGGAGCAGGTGACGGCTGTAGCGATTGCGCTGTTCCGGCGTGAGGGTCTGGGGCATGATCCAGTCGCGGCCCTCGTCCTTCCACTTGTTGAAGCCGCCGTCCATCGAGACGAGATCGGTGTAGCCGAGTGCTTCGAGGGTCTTGACCGCGAACGCCGAACGGACGCCGCCGGCGCAGTGCACGACCAGCGGCGTGGACTTGTCGGGAATCAGGTTCTCGACCTGGGCCTCGAGATTGCCTCGAACGATGGCGACCGCGCCGGGAATCACGCCCTGGGCGATCTCGTCCGGCTCGCGAACGTCGAGCATTTTGGCACCATCGAGACGCATGGCGTCGGCCTGCTCGGTGTCGACCTCTCGGATCTCGGCTTTGGTCTGTGCGAGCAGTTCGCGGAAACTGGCCATCAACGGCCCCTTTCGAGGAATGTTTAGTCGAGCCGGTCAACAATCGGAGTCAGCACCGTATTCCGTTCGCAGTCCGCCGACTGAGCGACCGCGAGCAGACGTTCAACCGAGGATGGCCGGGAGGATCTCGCTGATCGAACCTCGCACCAGGACGTCGGCCAAACCGTCCATCTCGGTCGCCGAGCCGTTGACGATCACGACCCGAGCGCCGGTCGCCTTTGCGACCGGCACGACGTTGGCGATGGGGTAGACGGACAGAGTCGAGCCGACCGCCAGAAGGAGGTCACACGTGCGAGCAGCCACTTCGGAACGTTCCAGATCAGCGGCCACCAGCGACTGGCCGAAGCTGATGGTGGCGGATTTCAAGATGCCGCCACACTCGACACACGAAGGATCATCCTCCCCGGCGTCGACGCGACGAAGGGCGTGCTCCATGTCGGCCCGGAACGAGCAGCTCAGACACACGACCTCCCGCACCGATCCGTGAACCTCCACCACTCGGTCCGGATTCGAACCTGCAGCGTGGTGGAGGCCGTCGATGTTCTGAGTGATGAGGAGTTCCAGCTTGCCCAGCGCCTCCAACCGGAGCAGCGACCGGTGCCCCAGATTCGGCTCGGCGTGCCACACCGGCGACGATCGGCGGTTCTGCCACGCACGACGCCTGACCTCGGCATCCTCGATGTAGTGCTGGAGCGTGGCCATCTTCTCCGCTCCCGGGTTCTTCGTCCAGACTCCTTGTGGCCCCCGGAAGTCGGGGATCTCGGAGTCGGTGGAAATACCGGCGCCGGTCAGGACGACGACTCGCTCGGCAGTGGCGACGAGATCTGCGGCGTCACCGATGGATGACGAGTTGGGGTTCGGGGCGGCATCGGCGTCGCTCATGGCCGAACAATAGCCAGCTAGCCTCCGTGGCCATGAGTCGTCTCCGCCGGATCCTCACCACGCTCCACCTGATGGAGCCGGCGTCTGCCGCCAAACAACGGGCCCACCAACTGATCGATCGAGGGCGGGAAGCGATCGCTCCCGCACCTCCGACCGAGCCGGCGGTGAACCCACACGACGTCCTGGTCGACTTCTGGAACCAGTCCAGCTCGAACTGGTACTACGACATCCTCACGGTCGCAGTGATCCGCCGTGTCGTCGGACCCACCGACATGGCCATCGATGTCGGGGCCCACCTCGGCGATGTCCTGCAACACATGGTGGCGGCAGCACCCACCGTCGAACACCTCGCCGTCGAACCACTCCCCCACATGGCCGCAGACCTGAGGATCAACTTCCCGTCCGTTCGGGTCGAGGAGGTCGCACTCGTCGCACTGCCGAGTGGGCCCGTGCAGTTCCACCACGTGTCGTCCAATCCCGGATACAGCGGCATCCTCGAGCGCTCGTTCGATCGTCCGCACGAGGACGTCCAGATCATCGAGGTGCAGACCGCCAGACTCGACGACCTGGTCCCGGAGGACCGGTCTCCTGCCCTCATCAAACTCGATGTCGAGGGAGCCGAGCTCGGTGTGCTCCGCGGTGCTGATCGCATACTGAGCAAGGACCAACCGATTGTCGTCTTCGAGCACGGTGTCGGCGCCGCCAATCACTACGACACCACCCCGCGCGCCGTACACGACCTCTTCACCGGCCACGGCTACGAGGTCTTCCTCCTCGGCACCTGGCTCGAGAAGGGCCCCGCCCTCACCCGGGATCAGTTCGTCGATCAGTACGAACAGCAGCGGAACTACTACTTCCTCGCTGCGCCGACCCGAAGGCGCCCGGCATGACCGATCGCCAACTCCTCCTGCCCCGTGTTATCACACTCGGGTGCCGAGCCGATTGCCATCGTCCATTCGTTCGATCCGGGCCACGGTCATGCAGACGCCCACACCGGCCGCGCTCGAGGTGCTCCCCGACCATCTGATCACGATCGACGCGACCGGCCGAATCGAGTCGATGCGCCCGGCAACAGCACATGACCGAGCCGACGTGATGCTTCCTCCAACGTCGGTGATGGTGCCAGGCATGATCGACACCCACATCCACGCACCGCAATGGCCGCAGCGCGGCGTTGGCCTCGACCTGCCCCTCGAACGCTGGCTCAGCGAGTACACGTTCCCCCTCGAGGCTCGCTACGAGGACTCGGCGTTCGCCGTCGACGTGTGGGATGCGCTCGTACCGGCCTTGCTGTCCGAAGGCACCACCACCGCCGTCTACTACAGCTCCATCCACGAGCCGGCGACGACGGCGCTTGCCGAAGCGTGCGTCCGACACGGGCAACGAGCGTTCGTCGGCCGCGTCGCCATGGACCACCCGACCAACACGCCGGCCTACTACCGCGACCGCGACGCAACGGCGGCCGTTGCCGCAAGCCGACGCTCCATCGAAGCAATCAACGAGATCGGCGGTGACCTCGTCCTCCCGATCATCACCCCCCGGTTCATACCCGCCTGCACAGACGAGCTCCTTGTGGGACTCGGCAGCCTGGCAACCGAGACCGGGGTTCGAGTGCAGACACACTGCTCGGAGAGCATCTGGGAACACGGGTACGTGCTGGACCGGTGCGGCACGAGCGACTCGGCCGCACTCGATGCCTTCGGCCTCCTCCGTCCACACACCGTCCTCGCCCACGGCGTCCACATCTCCGATGCCGACCGCGCTCGCATCATCGAGCGTGGCGCCGGTGTCGCTCACTGCCCGTTGTCGAACTCCTATTTCGGCGACGGGGTGTTTCCGGTTCGTCGCCATCTCGAGGCCGGACTCCGGATCGGACTCGGCACCGACGTCGCCGGCGGCCCCGAGCATTCGATGCGCGCAGTGTGCGGCCATGCCGTGACCTCGTCGCGCATGCTCGAGTCCGGAGTCGAGCCCGGTACCGCTGGTCCGCTCCGCCCAGACGAACGAATCGATCTCGTCACCGCCTTCTGGACGGCCACCGTTGGCGGCGCCGAGCTCCTCGGGATCGATGCCGGTCTGATCGCTCCCGGCCGGCTCTTCGATGCCGTCGCCATCGATCCGACCTCGGATCCATCGGCCGGGTTTGATCTCGACATCTCCGGAACCGCGGCGATGGCCCGTCGATTCGACCGCCTGGCCAGAGGCGCCGGGTCGATCACCGCCGTGTGGGTGGGTGGACGGCCCGTCGCCTGAGCGCTGCCGCTGAACCCTGCTCCTCGACGACTGCTTCTCGACGACCGCTCCTCGACGACTCCCGTCGATGACTGTCCTCGACGACGCCCTTGCATCTTGATCTGCTTTTGTTTACATTCATATGCGTTCGCTTCCTCCGAATCCTTCCGGTCCGCTGCGACCCCTTCGAGAAAGAACGCCCATGAGCACCAACACCCCGAAGTCCGAGACACCGCCCCCGGTCTTTCCTGAACTCTCGCTCCGCATCAGCCCACTCGACGATCCCGTCCTGGCCCAGCTCGGTCACGATCCACGCAGCGACTACGTCGAACAGTTCTGGCTTTCCATCCTCGGCCCGAGCGCAGTGCTGTTCCTTCGGCGAGTGGCGAATCAGCTGAACGCAGCTCGAACGCCACCCGAAGGATTCGACCTCGACCTCGTGGCCTGCGCCCAGGAGTTGGGCCTCGGATCGAAGGGCGGCAAGCACAGCCCGATGTGGCGAACTCTCGATCGCATCTGCCGTTTCGGTCTGGCCACTCGGAACGGACCGAACGTCGCCCTCGGTCGGCACCTGCCTCCACTGACGATGCGCCAGGTCGACCGGCTGCCGGCCCACCTCCAACGAGCGCATGCGCTCCAGAGCGATGCCGCTGCGTGATCCGGGCGACACAATCGCCCAAGGAAGCGGTGAACCCGATGACCTAGCATCGGCTCATGCTGTTCGCCCAGTCATTCAACGAGGAGTTCAAGGACTGGTTCAGCGATGGCGCCACCAGTTCGATTCTCTACTTCGTCATCGTGATGCTGGTGGTGGCAGTCGTCGTGGCCATGTCCGGCCGATCGAGTCGCTGACCGGGATCGCGCTAGTACGCACCGTCGCTCTTGAGCACCGCTGGAATCGTCTTGGCCAGGATCGCCAGATCCACGACCAATGACCAGTTGTCGACGTAGTAGAGATCGAGGCGCGTGTATTCCTCGAACGACGTTTCACTCCGGCCCGAGACCTGCCACATGCCGGTGATGCCGGGACGAACCCGCAAACGGCCGTACAGGTCGGCATCCCACTCGGCCATCTCGGACGCCAACGCGGGGCGAGGGCCGACGAGGCTCATCTCGCCTCGCACCACGTTCCAGAGCTGCGGCAGCTCGTCCAGCGAGGTCTTTCGGAGGAAGCCGCCGACCCTGGTCACGCGTGGATCGTCCTTCATCTTGAACAGCGGTCCCGCGCCCTCGTTGTCCTCCATCAGATCGGACATCAATGCTTCGGCGTTCACCACCATCGTCCGGAACTTGTAGACGTCGAACGGCAGACCGTCCTTGCCGACTCTGGACTGCTTGAACAGGACGGGTCCGTGGGAACTCGTCTTGATCAACACCCCGACCAGGACGAACAGCGGCGCCAGGACCAGACACGCGGCCAGCGAGCCGAGCATGTCGAACAGGCGCTTCGCGACGGCTCGCCAGCCGTGGCGCTGTACCGGCTCGACGTAGACCACCGGGAACCGGCCGAGGGGGCGCACCGTCAGCCGGTTCGGGGCGATGTCGGCCAGAGTCGAACTCAACTCGACGTGGATGCCGGAGTCGATGAGATCACGGATCAGCCGGTTGCTCGACCGGGTGTCGATGCCCGTCGCAGCCACGATGACGCCACCGGCGTCATGCTTCCGAGCCGCGGCCAGCGTGGTCGTCACCAGATGATTGGAGTCGTCGCTCTGCTTCGGGTCGATCCGCTCCATGATCCGATACCCGAGCGATGGCTCGTCGTCGAACATCGCCTCGAGCTCTCGGCTCTCGCTGTTGTCGCCGACCATGATGACCTTGCGAGCGAGGCTGCCGCTCGCACGGAGCTTGTCGTAGCGCCGGCGGATGACCTCGCGCTCGACCGAGAGACCCACCGCGGCGAGGGCAGCCGAGATGCCGATCCAATCACGGGTCACATCGAGCTCGAAGGAGAACGCTGCCGCCGCGACCGTCGCTGCGGTGAGCGCAACCGCGTCGATGATCCGCCTGACCTCGTCTGCTCGCCTGGTGATGAAACGGGCGCTGTACAGGCGGCCTCGTGCGAACCAGACCGCGCCGGCGAGCAGGAAGATCACGATGGCGGGAACCTCATCGGAGCCGCTCTCGACCAATGCCGACGCTCCGAGGAACGACAGCATGGTGACACCGGCATCCACCGCCACCAGGCCGACCTTCGTCTGCAACGTACGGAGCGACGTCTTGACGCGCTCGATCGGCTCGAGGAGGGGCACCTCTTCGTGCGCGAGCGTCATCGTCGTCGCCCGATCGCCAAAACTGACTGCATTGACTAGATGTCGGCACGAATGGGTCCCGCAGTGAGCGGTTTCCGGCGACGTCGACGGATTCCTTGGCCCGGGTTCAGTCCCGGCGGATCAGCCGGGCGGATCAGTCGGTCGGATGGTCCCAGCGGGCGCAGGTCTCGACCAGCAAACGCACGCCGAACCCGGTCCCGCCCTTGGTGATGATGCCGTTGTCCTGATCGGACATCGCCGACATGCCGAGGTCGATGTGAGCCCATGGCACATCACCGACGAACTCGGAGAGGAACAGGCCGGCGGTCAGCGCGCCGGCGTACGGTGTGCTCCCGATGTTCCTGAGGTCGGCCACGACCGACTCGAGCTTCTTCCGGTACTCGTCGGGAAGCGGGAGATGCCACACCTTCTCGCCGGTGCCGGCCGAGGCGCTCTGGATCTGGCCCAGCACGTGGTCGTCGGTGCCCATGAGGCCGGCGTAGCCGGCACCGAGAGCAGCGGTGACCGAGCCCGTCAGGGTGGCGATGTCGATGATCGCGTCTGGCTTCTTCTCGGCAGCAAGGGACAGGGCGTCGGCGAGCACGAGGCGACCCTCGGCGTCGGTGTTCAGCACCTCGACGGTCTTGCCGTTCCTCGCCGTGAAGACGTCACCCGGCCGCGAGGCGTCCCCGTTGATCATGTTGTCGGTGAGCGGGATGTAGGCAGTGACGACCGCCGTCGTCCCCATGGCCCCCAGCGCCGACATGGCACCCAGAACCGCCGCACCACCGGCCATGTCGATCTTCATCGTCATCATGCCGGTGGCGGTCTTGATGGACAGACCACCGGAGTCGAACGTGATGCCCTTGCCGACGAGGGCGAGGTTCGCTGTCGGCGTGCCCCTTCGGTGTGTAGGTCAGCATCAGGAGACGCGCCGGATGGGTGGATCCCTTGTTGACGAACTGCATCCCACCCAAGCGCTCCTTGGCGATGCGTTTCTCGTCCCATACGGTGACCTTCAGGCCGGTCGATGCCGCCACTTCCTTGGCTTTGGCCGACGAACGCAGACGGAATCAACGATCCGCCCGGTTCGTTGCCGAGGTCTCGCGCCAGCGCAACGGCGTCGACCAGTGCCTTCGCCGAGGTGAACGCCGCCTTGGCGCCGCTGAACTTTGCCACGACGCTGATCTTGCGGAGCGTCGACGTGGGGTCGGACTTCAGGGGCAGGTAGCGGTAGGACGCGAGAGCGACACCCTCGACCACAGCCTGCAGCGCGGCGCCGGGGTCGAGATCACCGGCGGCGCCGGCCAGCGTGGTGGCGACGGCCTGGTGGCTTCCCACAGCCCGGATGTAGGCCGCGGCAGCCGACCGCAACGCATGGATGTCGAGTTCGTCAGGGTCGCCGATGCCGACCAACACCTGGAGCGCCTCGGTCGCCGGGGCCGACACGACCAGCGTGTCGCCGATCTCGCCCTTGAAACCCTGTAGCCGGCAGGCCCGGGCAAGATCCTCACCGAGGGCATCGATGCCCACCGAACTGACGGGCACATCGAACGCGGTTGCGCTCTTCGGAATGGTGGACGAGAGGGTCAGCGAAGGCATCCGGCAATGCTAGGCCCGTGACACAACGGGAGGATGACCGGTCAGGCCAACGTCAGGATCGCTCTGGCCACCAGGTCGACACCGAATGCTGTCAGGATCGCCAGATACAGGAGTCCCGTCGCCGCCATCACGGCGCTGTACTGCGGTTCGCGTAGCGCGAGACGGGTCACCACCACGAGGCCGATGGTGGTGACGACGCATGCGACCCAGAACCATCCGAGCATGCCGTTGTAGCCATCATCGATGGTGCCGTCGAGCGACGACCACATTCCGGTGGGAACCAGCAGGAAGATGACCTCGGGCAGCCAGAGGAGCCCTGTCCACTTCACCAGCTCCAGCAATGGCTCACGTGACATTCCGGGCTGCACCAGGTACCAGTGTCCGAGCAACATGGCGTCGCTGACAGCTCCGAGGAACAGCGCGCCGATCACGAGCCGCGCGGTTTGCAGCCACACCGGGTCTCCCGCTGCGAAGCCGGCCCCCACGACGCCGATGAAACCCATGATCGGTGCGATCAAGTCGAGCCGCGGATCGAACTCGGGGCCGGTCTCGTCCTTGATCTTCTGGTCGCGTTCGATCCCGGTCATGGCGGCAACCCGTGACGTGCGGGCCTCGACCAACTCGCGTTGGTGGGACACGCCGACCGATCGACGTTGCCAGGACTGTCCGAGGGAGATGACGGTCCCGATCACCACGCCGGCCGAACCGAGCTCGCGCACCGGTTGCACGCCGAAACGCAGCCCGAGGACAAGGGCCAACAGCGCCATGAGCCCGTACGTGATTCGGACCGACCACCCGTAGCCGATTCCCGCCTCACGACGTTTCGTGGTGACCCAACCGAAGAACAGTCCGCCGGCCGCCCACTGGAGCAGCACGGTGGCCGCATGGAGCTCGAGCACCTCAGGCCTCGACGACGGCCAGGCGGTGATCGGCCTTGTTGAGCGCGCGAGGACCATCGTCGGTGGCCACCACGATGTCCTCGATTCGAGCGCCCCACTTGCCTTCCATGTAGAAACCCGGCTCGATCGAGAATGCGTTGCCCGCCACCAGCGGTGTGGCATTTCCCTCGACGAGGTAGGGATCCTCGTGAGCTTCGACGCCGATGCCGTGACCGAGGCGGTGGAGGAACCATTGATCGAGGTCCGCTGCGGCGAGGTGGCCTCGCGCCGCGCGATCCACGTCTTCAGCCGCTGTTCCCACCGTGGCCGCCTGCACGCCGCGTGCCTGTGCCTCGAACAGTACGTCGTAGGCCTCGGAGAACTCCGCCGGTGGTTGACCGGTGTAGACCATGCGAGTGATGTCGCTGCAGTATCCGGGCACACCTTCCGGTTCCACCGTCACACCACCGAAATCGCACAGCACGACCTCGTCGGTCTGGATGACCCGTTCGCCTGGGTGATGGTGGGGGCTCGATGCGTTCGGCCCGGAGGCCACGATGGCGAAGTTGACTCGAGCGTGACCCTCCGCCTTGATGCGTGCGGTGAGATCGGCCGACACGGCGGCCTCGGTGCGCCCGATCAAGGGGATCTCGCCGGCTTGCAGTGCGGTAGCGACGACGTCGACGCCGTCGGCTGCTCGCTGGAGCGCAGCGATCTCGGCCTCGTCCTTGACCTGCCGAAGGGCACCGATCACTTGGCTGCCCCGCAGCCACGACGCTGACGGAAGGCGATGCTGCAGGCTCACCAGGAAGCCGGCCCAGGTGTGGTCACCGATGGCGAGCCGACGAGCCGAGCCGACGAGAGATGCCACCCGCTCGATCGGATCGTCGGTCTCGGACCAACCATCGATCGCGAACAGTCCTTCACGAGGAATCACGCGAGGCACCTCGAACCCGGGAATGACGAGTGTGGGTGTGCCGTCGGCGGGAACGACCAGCATCGTCAGTCGCTCGAGCGGCATGGCTTCGTAGCCGATGAGCCACGGCAGATCCGGTCCGACCGACACCAGTGCGGCGTCGACGCCGTTGGCAGCCAGCGTCGATCGCACCCGGTCGAGACGGTCGGAGAATACCGAGGAGATGTCCATCGGACGAGCGTACCCCTGAGCCCGCTGGCCCATCGGTACCGGAATTGGTCCGGAAGGCCCTTGGAAGCGACTCGCCGAAGCCGATTGCGTACTCAAGCGGGAACCTTGGAGCAGGAGTGTCCACGACCAACTCGACAGATGTCACTTCGACAGCTGCGATCAACGATCGCAACCGGGAGGCGAGCCGACGGCTCGTCGCCCGGACGGCGGCGATCCGCGAGCGGCTCGAGGTCGAACTGAGGCGAACTCAGCACGACCTCGAGCTCGATTGGCGTGCACTCCTCGCTTCACAGCGCGACGTCGCCGAGCTGGCGTCCCGCAACGCCGCTCCCCTGGCCGACGTCTTCTGGATCCACCAGGCCGCACCCCGAGCCGACGACCTTCGGTCGGCGTGCCTCGAGATCATCGACGCCCATTTGGTCCTGCTCTGGGACGCACTCGCCGCGCACTGGCGAACGATCAGCCCGACGCTCGACGGCTCGGCGTCACGCGAGCAGGCACGTGCGGACATCACACGGATGATCGGCCCCCTGCGGACCTTCGCCCTCGACAGGAGCTTCCTCGACGACGTCGGCGAACGGTGGCAGGAACGCCTCCGCCGCCAAGCGATTCGCCGCCACCTGCGGACCGGCGGCACGACCGACGATGGATTCGGCGCAGCGATCGACGCCCATGAACTCCAGATGCTGAAGCTGGCGCCATGGGCTCAAGCTGATCAGCTGTTGTCGGCGTTCGAGTTGGTCCATGCCGACATCCGCAGGATCACCACGGAAAAGGTCGACCGGATCGTCGCCGACGTACTGGCGGATTGAGGCGAACACCTGGCCCGGCACACTGGGCCGGTGCATCCTCTGAGCACCATCCTCTTCCTCCTCGGTTACGCCCTCGCACTCCCCGTTGCCGCGCGCATGCCGCAGGTCGTCGCCCAACAGCACCGCATGGCCCTCACCGGCCATCAAGTGGGAGTCGGCCTCGCGGCATTGGGCTGGCTCGTACGAGGATCGATCGTGATCGTCCTGATCCACATCGCCTGGTTGATCGGTGTTCGGGTGTGGTTCTCAGCCGATGCCGACGGGCGGCAGCGGACAGCGGCAGCTGATCCAGCCGCAGCGGCAGCTGATCCAGCCGCAGCGGCAGCTGATCCAGCATGGTGACTCGATCGGGTGAGAGGGCTCGACTCGACATGGGCGATCCCCAGTTCGAGTTCACCGATCTCCTTGAGCCGCGAGAATTCGTCCGGCGTCCACCAGCGATGCACCGGAAGGTGATGCGTGGTCGGCCGCAGGTATTGCCCGATCGTGACGATGTCGACACCGACCGAAGCCAGATCCCGGAGGGTGGCGACGACCTCGTCGAACGTCTCGCCCATTCCGACGATGATGCCGGACTTCGTGGTGTGGCCTGACGCGACGCTGCGCGCCAACAGACGCCAGGCTCCGGGCATACCCCGCCGAGGGCCGAACCGCCCGCTGGAGCCTCGCGACCGTCTCGATGTTGTGATTGACGATGGTGGGTCGTGATCGAAGTACCAGGTCGAGCGAATCCCGGTCTCCCTTCAGATCAGAGATGAGCACCTCGATACCCGCCTCCGGGGCGGCGGCACGGATGGCCCGAACGGTTGCCGCGACATGGGTCGCTCCACCGTCGTCGAGGTCGTCGCGTGCCACCATCGTGAGCACGGCGAAGTCGAGCCCGAGCCGCACGACGGCATCGGCGATGCGGGTCGGCTCTTCGGGATCGGGGGCCACCGGTTTCTGCGTGTCGATCAGGCAGAAACCGCACGAACGGGTGCAGCGTTCGCCGAGCAGCATGAAGGTCGCGGTTCCTTCGTTCCAACATTCGAAGATGTTGGGACACCCGGCTTCTTCGCAGACCGTCACCAGGTCGAGCTCGCGGCTGACGTGTTTCAGCCGCAGGTATTCGGGATCGGTCCGAAGTTTCACCCGCATCCACTCCGGCTTGCGGGAACTGACGTCGAGTCCTTCGGTCACCCCGGCTTGGTCGAGCCGACGCCCCAGCTGCACGGGGACACCGACTCGGGCCGCGTGTCGGAGGGAGCGGTATCGGAAGGAGCAGTGTCGCCGTTCCGCTCGGGCTTGATCGGTTCGCCCGGGCCTTCACCGCGAGAGAAGGCGGCAAGATCTGACGTGTGATGGCGGAACACGACATCGCTTCGCACGATCTCGAGACCGGGAGCAAGCAGTCTGGAAACGTGCCGCGAAACGATGTCGACGAGCGCCTCGGTCGAGATGTCGATTCCTTCGGCCGCGAGGCTGGTGACGCCCTTGCCAACGATGCCGCACGGCACGATCTTGGCGAACCAGGACAGGTCGACGTCGTTGTTGAGGGCGAATCCGTGCATGGAGCGTCCTCGGCTCAGGCGCACACCGATGGCCGCGATCTTCCGTGGACGATCACCAGCGGGTTCGAGCCACACGCCCGGCTCGCCGGCGAGGCGATCGGCGTCGAGCCCGAGCTCGCTCAAGGTGTCGATGATGGCCTGCTCGACCGCGTGGACGTAGGCCCGAGTGTCGGCCATGCCGCCGCCTCGCCGACCGGCGACATCCAGAATCGGGTAACCAACCAGCTGACCGGGTCCGTGGAAGGTGACATCACCGCCGCGGTTGACGTCGTGGACGGCCGCACCCACCGCCGCGGGATCGAACAGCAGGTGCTCCGGTTTGGTCCGTCGTCCCAGCGTGTAGGTCGGCGGATGTTCGAGGAGCAAGAGGTGGCTGCGGTGACCTTCGAAGAGCCGTTGCTGCAGATCCCAGGCCTCATCGTACGCGACGCGGCCCAGCCATCGAATGTCGAGGGGCTGGGCCGCAGGCATGAGAGCGACCGCCGTCAGGCGAGCTCGGAGACCCAGTCGCGGGTCTCGATGATCTCGCGTACACGAGCAAGGAACGCTGCTGCGTATGCACCGTCGATCGCCCGATGATCCCAGGCCATGGCCAGAACCCCGACCGAGTGGATGACGATGCTCTCGTTTCCGTAGCTGTCCTCCACCACGACCGGCTTCCGCTTCACGGCATCGGTCGACAGGATCGCGACCTGAGGCTGGTTGATGATCGGGAACTGCATCATCGTGCCGTAGCTCCCGGCGTTGGTGATGGTGAACGTTCCTCCGGAGAGATCATCGGGTGACAACTGCTTGGACCGAGCCCGGCGGGCGACATCGGAGATGTCACGGGCGATGGCACGCATGCGCTTGCCATCGGTGTCCTTCACGACCGGGGCCAGGAGGCCCTGGAAGTCGAGGTCGACGGCGACGGCCAGGTTCACGAAGTTGTGGACGATCAGTTCGCCGTCGCCGATCGAGGCGTTGAGGTGCGGATACTCGCGCAGGGCATCGACGACGGCCCGAGTGATGAAGGGCAGGTAGGTGAGGCTGAAACCCTCGGTCTCCTTGAAGGCAGCACCGTGCGCCTTGCGGACCTGGTCGACACCTTCGTAGTCGATCTCGATCGCCGTGAGGGTGTGGGGGGCGACGCTCTTCGACATGACCATGTGCTCGCCGGTGCGCAGCCGGATGTTCGACAGCGGCACGACCGTGTCGCGGGCACCCGCTTCCGGCACGGGAGCCGACGCCGCGACCGGGGCGGCAGCGGACCGGCGGAGCCGGGGAGCGGGAGCCGGGGCCGGGCTGGTGCCGGCGGGAGCAGGGGCCGGGGCTGGTGCGCGGCGGAGCGGGAGCCGGAGCAGGAGCGGGAGCCGCTGGTGCGGTCTCCTGGAGACCGTTCGCCTCGATGTAGCGCTGCACGTCGTCGCGACTGATCCGACCACCGAGACCGGTGCCCGACGATCTGCTCGACGTCGATGCCGTAGTCGTTGACGAGTCGACGAACGACGGGCGAGAGCACTTTGCCCTCGGCCGCGGCGACGGGAGCGGGAGCGGGGGCCGGAGCGGGAGCGGCGGCGGCAGCCGGAGCAGGGGCCGGAGCCGGAGCCGGAGCCGGAGCGGGAGCGGGAGCGGGGGCCGGAGCCGGAGCCGGAGCCGGAGCCGGAGCCGGGGCGGGAGCCGCAGCGGCGGGCTCGGGCGCAGGAGCAGGAGCAGCCGCCGGAGCAGCAGCGGAATCGCCGACGACCGCAAGCACGGTGCCGACATCGACGGTGTCACCCTCGGGACCCGAATCTCGGTCAAGGTGCCGGCGACGGGCGACGGCACCTCGGTGTCGACCTTGTCCGTCGAGACCTCGAACAGGACCTCGTCCTGACCGACCTCCTCGCCGACGGCCTTGAACCATCGGGTGATCGTGCCTTCGGTAACCGTTTCGCCCAGCTGGGGCATTTCAATGTCAGCCACGGTGGGTCCGACTCCTCTGTTGTTTGCCTGTGTGTTTGCGGATTCTTGCAGATGTGGTCCACGCGCCAGCGGCGCGAAGCCGATCAGCCGTGCAACGATCGTCCGGTCATGGCCAGCACGCTCTCTCCGAACAGCTCGCTCATCGTCGGGTGGGGTTGGATGAACTGGGCGACCTCGTCGACGGTGGCCTCCCAGTTGACGGCGAGGTAGCCCTGACCGAGTTGTTCTGTGACCCACGGGCCAACCATGTGGACCCCGAGGATCTTCCCTCCGGTTCCATCGGCCCGCTTCTCGGCGACGATCTTCACGAGACCGTCGGTCTCGCCGACGATCATGGCCCGACCGTTCCCGGTGAAACGGTGCTTCGACACGAGCACGTCGTGTCCGGCCTCTTTGGCCTGTGCCTCGGTGAGTCCGGCGAAGGCGACCTCGGGGTGGCAGTAGATGCACCACGGAACCTTGTCGTAGTCGACCGGGATGCCGTCCTCGCCGAGGATGTCGGTGATGGCCAGCATGCCTTCGGCGAACCCGATGTGGGCCAACTGGGCGGTGTTGATGACATCACCGACGGCGTAGACGCCCGGCACGTTCGTGCGGCAGTACTGGTCAGCCCCCACGAAGCCCCGTTCGTCGACCGCCACCTGTGTGGCGTCGAGACCGAGCGTCTCCGAGGCCGGGCGTCGGCCGATCGACACGACGATGGTGTCGGCCGTGACCTGTTGACCATCACCGAAGCTCACCGTCACCCCGGCGTCGGTGGTTTCCTGACCCGTGACCATCACGCCGGCGTAGACGTCGATCCCACGCTTCTTGAACGAGCGCTCGACCACCTTCACCACGTCGACGTCACAGTTCAGGAGGATGCTCGGAGCGGCTTCGATGATCGACACCTTCGTGCCCATGTCGCTCATCATGGAGGCGAACTCACAACCGATCGCTCCCCCGCCGATCACGACGGCGCTTCCCGGCAGTTCCGGAATCGAGAGCAGCTCGTCCGAGGTGACGATCCGACGCTCGTCGATCGGGAATCCGGGAATCGTTCGCGGGACCGAGCCGGCAGCGAGAATCACCGAATCACCGCTGATCTCGACCGATCCGGACGATCCGCCGGAGATCGAGACGGTCTGGTGGTCGGCTGCCGAGCGTGCCGACCCCGTCGAAGATCGTGACCTTGCGGTTCTTCAACAACCCGGTGACACCTCCAACGAGCTGGTCGACGATGGCCTGCTTGCGTTGGAGTGTGACCGACCAGTCGACCCCGGTCGTCTCGGCCGTGATCCCGAACGCCGACGCGTGATCGATGGTGCGTTTCACCGCTGCAGTCTCGAGCAACTCCTTGGCGGGGATGCAACCGACGTTGAGACACGTCCCGCCGAGCTTGTGCTTTTCGATGATGGCGATGTCGAGACCAGCCGACGCCCCGTAGAGCGCAGCGGCATACCCACCGGGGCCACCGCCGATCACGACGACATCGAAGTGCTGCTCGGACATGTGCGACTCCCGGAGAACTGGGTAGCGGGTGGGTGGGCACCGTTCGTTGGAACGACCGGGCCGACTCTACAGGCCTGACCAGCGGGCAGGCGGAACTGGTCAGACCAGCGGGCAGGTGGACCGCTCCGATCAGGTCAGCAGCAGGACCTGCACTGCGAACGCAGCCAGGATCAACACACCTGTGGCGAGGGAAAGGAGGAGCAGCAGGCGAGTACTCACGAACCCGAGGCTAGATGCACTCCGACTCGTCCCCCACGCCGCTCCGACTCGTCCCCCACGCCGCTCCGACTCGTCCCCCAGCGCCGACTCTACGCACGACCTATCGTCATCGCAGTCAGTCCACCTCACGGAGCAGAAACCATGGATGTCCTCATCAGCGGCTCGAGCGGGCTCATCGGTTCCGCCCTGCGGTCCGCCCTCGTCGATGCCGGGCACCGGCCGATCCGGCTCGTCCGCCGAGCACCTGCAACCGGCGCCGACGAGATCCGCTGGGACGTCGATGCCGGCACGATCGATCGAGCGTCGTTGGAGGGCGTCGATGCCGTCGTCCACCTCGCCGGCGCCGGTATCGGTGACAAACGCTGGACCGACTCCTACAAGCAGACGCTTCTCGAGAGTCGGACAAAAGGCACGAGCCTCCTGGCTGAGACGCTCGCCGCCCTCGACGCGCGGCCGTCGGTCCTGCTGTCCGGGTCGGCCATTGGCTACTACGGCCCCCGCGGCGATGAGGTCATCACCGAGGCCACGCCCGCCGGCGACACGTTCCTCGCCGACGTCTGCAAGCAGTGGGAGGCAGCAGCTCGACCCGCTGTCGACGCCGGTATTCCGACGGCATTCCTCCGCACGGGCATCGTGCAGACACCCAAGGGCGGAGCCCTTGCGAAGCAGCTGCCGCTGTTCAAGCTCGGGGTCGGCGGTCCGTTCGGTTCCGGCACGCAGTATCAGTCGTGGATCACCCTCGACGACGAGGTGAACGCCATCGTGCACCTGCTGAGCGCAGGTCTCACCGGACCGGTGAACCTGACCGCGCCCCAACCCGTGACCAACAAGCAATACGCCAAGACTCTCGGCAAGGTTCTGAAGCGGCCCGCCGTCATCCCGGTCCCGGCGTTCGGTCCGCGCCTCCTCCTCGGCCGCGAGATGGCAGATGCGCTCTTGTTCGAGAGTCAGAGGATCATGCCGACCGCCTTGACAGAATCGGGCTACACATTCCGTCACCCCGACCTCGAGACCGGCCTTCGCGCCGTGCTCGGGAAGTGAGAACACGATGAACACCTCCCAGAAGAAGAGCGACAAGATCGTCTCCAAGACCCGCGACATCGCAGCACCGGCGTCCGCCATCTTCGATCTGCTCGCAAACCCGACCCGTCATGAAGAGATCGACGGCTCCGACATGGTGCAGGGCGCCCGCCCATCCGGACCGGAACGGCTGTCCCTCGGTGCCCGCTTCGGCATGGACATGAAGTTCCTGGGTGTCGTGCCCTATCGAATCTCCAACGAAGTGGTCGAGTTCGTCGAGAATGAACGGATCGCCTGGCGCCACTTCGGCCATCACATCTGGCGATACGAACTCGAGGCCATCGACGACCACACCACGCGGGTCACCGAGTCGTTCGAGTGGGGAACCGCTCGGTTCCCGCCGGTCTACGAATGGGTCGGCTATCCGAAGCAGCACGAGCAGAACATCGCAGCCACACTCGAGCGCCTCGACGCCGTGCTCACTGCCTGACCCTGCACGGCTTGAATCGTCACCGGTCTTGCCGATGGAAACGACACCTGTCCGCAAAGGGGTCGTTTCCATGGGTTTGTTCACCAACCGCAAGAGCACCGGCACTCACACCGGCAGCGACATCGACTTCGTGAGCTCTCGCGAAGCCATCGATGCGCTCCGGCGACGTGATGAGCTGATCGACGGTGACGCAGACGAACTGCTCGAGTTGGAACTGACCGAGACCATTCCGGACGAGGCCGCGCCGTTCTCAGACGAGTTCGACGACGAGGCGGCGTTGGCACTGGCGGAAGTCGGAATCACTCTCGAGGAGACCGAACCCGAACTCCCACCAGGCCCGAACCGCCGGTCGCCCAACCAGGACCCCGACGAGGCGACCGACCACGGCCCCGTCGACCAAGTTCTCGAGGAGCAGGGTTCTCGACGAGCACGTTCTCGACGACACGATCGACATCGACGTCGACGGTCTGCTCGAGTTGCTCGGCGTCGCACGGGACGCCTCCCTCGGCGAGATCAGCGAGGCTCGTCTCCAGTTCCTGGCCGCTCACGACCCGCAGGCCGAGACTCGGGCAGACGCCGCCGAGATCAAGGAGCGAATCCGCCGCCAGATCAACACGGCGTACGCGACATTCCGGCTCACGCGGGCCGGCTGAGCGTTCTCGTCTGTCGGCGTCCGCTCACTGAGCCTCAATCGATCGTGCTTCAGTCGATCGCGATCACGGTCAGGCCGCGCCCCTCGGCCGCCTCGACCCCGTCGGGATCAGCGACTGCGATCACGCCGATCACCTGGTCGAGCACCCAGTCGTTCCGGGCCGCCACGGCGACACCGGGCGCGGATCGGTCACCATCCATCACGACCTCGTAGGTCGCCGTCGCACGAACGCGTTCGAATCGTTGCCGGTCCGGAGCCGGCCACTTCGCCGCGGGGTCGTCGAATGGCAGCACGACGCCGACCTCGACGCGGCGAGCCCGCGCTGCCTCGGCCGCGATGAGTTCGACTCCGCGACGAAGACCGCTGATCAGGATGTCGGAGCCCGGCGTCATGCCGTCGATGGCTTTCTCGAGATCTCGAACTTGATCATCGCTCGGCGCGGCGACGCCGCTGACCCACAGCGCTCGGTCGGCCGGCCACGGAGCAGACGCCGCCGCCGCGTGCGGCGCGCCGACAGGGCCCGCCAGCTCGGCAACGACCGCCTCGGCCGCAGCAACGGCCAATTCGTCGGCCCGCTCGTTCCAGGTGTTGCCGGCATGACCCTTGACCCAGATGAACTCGATCTCGTCGGCCCGCTCCAGATACGCGTCGACGAGCGGCTCCCAGAGGTCGCGATTGGCCACCGGCTTCTTCTGGGAGTTCTTCCATCCCCGTGAAAGCCATCCCTCGTACCAGCGGTCGTTGAAGCAGTTCACGACGTACGTCGAGTCCGAATGGATCCGCAGCGGCCCGGGCAGCGCCTCGACGGCTCGAAGGACTGCTTCGAGCTCCATGCGCTGATTCGTGGTCTGTTCTGACCCTCCGCTGCCAGATGGTCCGTCCGGGACCACCCAGCCCCAACCACCCGGTCCGGGGTTTCCCTTGCAGGCGCCGTCGGTGTAGATGTCGGTCGGCGGGGTAGGTGGGCTCACCGGTTGGAAGGTACCGAATCACGCGCATGACGCGCCGAAGCATGCACAATGGGGCGATGACCATCGACGGCTTCCTGAGTCAGCTCCCCGACATCGATCCGGACGAAACCGCCGAGTGGCTCGAATCGTTGGACTCGGTGAATTCGGCCTCGGGCAAGACCCGAGCTCGTTACCTGCTCGGCCGCCTCAACGAACGGGCCCGAGCGCTCCAGCTCGGCACGTCCGAAACCATCTCGACCGACTACGTCAACACCATCCCCACCGAGCAGCAGCCGTTCTTCCCCGGCGACGAACACATCGAACGCCGGATCCGGGCCTTCATCCGCTGGAACGCTGCGGCCATGGTCGTACGAGCCAACAAGAAGGCAGACGGCATCGGCGGCCACCTCTCGACCTTCGCCTCCTCGGCATCGCTCTACGAGGTCGGCTTCAATCACTTCTTCCGCGGCAAGGACGACGGGCTTGCCGGCGATGCCGTCTACTTCCAGGGCCACGCCGCTCCCGGCATCTATGCCCGCGCCCACCTCGAGGGCCGACTGACCGAGGACCAGCTCGACAACTTCCGCATGGAGGTCGGCGGAAACGGCCTGTCGAGCTATCCCCACCCCCGGCTCATGGAGCACTTCTGGGAGTACCCGACCGTGTCGATGGGGCTGGGACCGATCAACTCGATCTATCACGCTCGATTCCTCCGCTACCTGGCCAACCGCAAGATCGAGGACACCTCGAAAACCCGCGTGTGGGCGTTCCTCGGCGACGGCGAGTGCGACGAGCCGGAAACGCTCGGCTCGATCTCGCTGGCCGGTCGTCACGGTCTCGACAACCTCACCTGGGTCATCAACTGCAACCTGCAGCGTCTCGACGGCCCGGTCCGAGGCAACGAGAAGATCATCCAGGAGCTCGAAGGCAGTCTTCCGCGGCGCCGGGTGGAACGTCATCAAGGTCGTCTGGGGGTCCCGCTGGGACGAGTTGCTCCAACGCGATGTCGACGGGGTCCTGCTCAACAAGATGAACACCACGGTCGACGGGGAGTTCCAGAACTACGCCGTCGAATCCGGCGCCTACATTCGCGAGAACTTCTTCGGCCCCGACCCACGCCTACGCAAGTTGGTCGAGCATCTCAGCGACGACGATCTCCGCGGCCTGCCTCGCGGCGGACACGACTACCAGAAGGTCTACGCCGCCTACAAGGCTGCGACCGAACACCGCGGCCAGCCCACAGTCATCCTGGCCAAGACGGTCAAGGGTTGGACCCTCGGCCCCGGATTCGAAGGACGCAACTCCACCCACCAGATCAAGAAGATGACCAAGGCGCAGCTCCTCGATCTGCGAGATCGCCTCCACCTCCACGACGAGATCAGCGAAGCATCGCTCGAGGACGGCGTGCCGCCGTATTTCAAACCGGCACCCGGATCTCCTGAGCACGACTACATGATCGGCCGACGCAAGGCGCTCGACGGATCGGTACCGACCCGCCAGACCACCGTTCGACGACCGCTACCGATGCCGAGCGATGCCCCGTTCACCAGCTTCTACGAGGGATCCGGTGGTCGCGAGGTCTCCACCACCATGGCCTTCACGTCGATGCTCCGCGAGATGATGCGGGAGGAGGGTTTCGGCCCCCGCGTCGTACCGATCATCCCGGACGAGGCCCGCACCTTCGGCATGGACTCCATGTTCCGCGAGTTCGAGATCTACGCGCCGTTCGGCCAGAAGTACCGTCCGGTCGACCACGAGCTGCTGCTGTCCTACACCGAGGACACCGACGGCCAGATCCTCGAGGAAGGCATCACCGAGGCCGGCTCGACGGCCAGTTGGATCGCGGCCGGCACCAGCTACGCCCACCAGGGCATTCCGATGGTGCCGTTCTACACGTTCTATTCGATGTTCGGCTTCCAGCGAGTCGGCGACCTGATCTGGTCCGCCGCCGACTCTCGGTGCCGCGGGTTCATGCTGGCGGCAACGGCCGGACGAACCACGTTGATGGGTGAGGGCCTGCAGCACCAGGACGGCCACAGCCTGCTTCTGGCATCGACGGTCCCCGCGTGCCAGGCCTACGACCCAGCGTTCGCCTACGAGGTGGCTGTCATCGTGCAGGACGGCTTGAAGCGGATGTACGTCGACAACGAGGACATCTTCTACTACATCACCCTCTACAACGAGAACTACGACCAGCCGGTCATGCCGGCGGGATCAGCCGAGCAGATTCTCAAGGGCATGTACCGCTGGTCGCCTGGCTGGGGTGAGCTCGAGAACCGGGCCACCATCGTGTTCTCCGGCACTGCGCAGGGCGCAGCTCGAGACGCTCAACGAGAATTGGCCGAGCGCTGGGGCATCGGTGTCGAGCTCTGGAGTGCGACCAACTACAAGGGGATGCGGGAAGAGGCACTCGAGGTCGAACGGTGGAACCGTTTGCACCCGACCGAAGAACCTCGGGTCCCGTTCGTGACCTCGCAACTCGCCAGTTCGGCCGGCCCGATCGTGGCGGTCAGCGACTTCATGCGGGCCGTCCCCGAACAGATCGCCCGGTTCTCACCCCGCCGTTTCAACGTGCTCGGCACCGACGGCATGGGGCGGTCGGACACCCGCGAGGCGCTGCGTTCGTTCTTCGAAACCAACGCAGAACACGTCGTGGTCGCTGTGCTCGAGCAACTGGCCGCCGATGGCACCATCGAACGGCCAGACCGTCGCCGAGGCGATCCGGGCCTACGGCCTCGACACCGACGTCCAGGCTCCCTGGACCCACTGAACCCGGAAATGCCAGCCCACGCGCGCGGCATCCACTTCTGGGGTGACGACGCGGGACGACCTCGTCAACAACGAACCGCTGGCCTTCCTCATCGCCATGCTGCTCGACCAGCAGGTTCCGCTCTCGTGGGCGTTCGACGGTCCGAACCGCATCGTCGAACGGACGGGCCGCACAGCTCGACGCAGCTTCGGATCGCAGCGACGGACCCGGACTCGTTCGCCGAAATCGCGGCCCGGAAGCCGGCCATCCACCGCTACCACCGCTCGATGGCCGGCCGGATCCAGGCGTTGTGCGCCCATGTCGACGACGAGTGGGGCGGGGATCCGAGCCGCATGTGGTCAGACGGCCCCGACGCCGACGCCGTTGCCGCTCGACTTGCTGCCGTTCCCGGCTTCGGGCCGGAGAAGGTCAAGATCACGATCGCTGCGCTGGTGAAGCGCTTCGATGCCGTTCTCCCCGGTTGGGAGGCGGTCGCTGCGCCGTTCGACGACGCTCATCCCCGGTCGGTTGCCGACATCGGAAGTCCAGAGGACTTCGAGGCGGTGAAGGCCTGGAAGCGGCAACAGAAGGCGGCCGGCCTCGACAAGCAGGGCGCCCCGCTCTCCTAGCGTTCGTTGCGAGTCCGTTCGAGCCAGCCGAGCAGGACTGCGATGGCACGAGGGTCGTGACGAAGCTGGTGACCGGCACCAGAGATGATGCGGAGTTCAGCGTCGCCGTGAGCGTCGGCGACCATCCGAGCGTCGAAGGGTGGCACCGCTTCGTCCTCGGAGCCGTGGAGGACCAACAGGGGTCGGGGCGCGAACTCCTCTGCGGCGCGGGTGGTCCGAATGGTCCGGAGCTGACCCTTCCACGTGCGCCAGGTCCTCTGGATAGGCCGGAGTCTTGATCGCTCCGACTTCATGGGCGTGGGCCAGGAGTCGTTCCGGCGCTTTCGCCCAATCGTCGAAATCGGCCGGCGTGGCGACCAGACCGGCGCCGACCACCGCTGCGTCGCCTGCCGCTGCGGTGAGCCCGACGGCACCCCCGGTGCCGAAACCGACGAACCAGACCTCCGGATCGTCGATGAGGGTCCTGAGATGGCGAAGACCGGAGCGAACGTCGTCGACCCAGGACAGCGAGGCTGAAGTCGCCGGTCGACGTTCCGCAACCCCGCAGTCGGATCGACAGAACCGTCCAGCCCATCTCGATCGCGATCCGGTCGGCCAGTTCGGGCAGGTCCTTCCCGACGTTGTCGGCCGACAGCGAACCGCTGGGGAAACCGTGGGTGAGCAACAGTCCCGGGCCGGGTTTGCTGCCTTGGCCCGGAGCGAGATGCCCTTCGAGGACGACGCCGTGGGAAGACGGAATCCGGTGCTCGCCCGGCGCCGGCGGGTTCCTACTCAGTGCCGTAGCCGTTTCCCTGATACGGCCGGTACCCGCGATTGCGAGCCTCGGCCAGAGTGTCCGGGCCGAAGCACAGGTAGGTCCCGGCCTCCATCAACTCCCTGATCAGCGACTCGTCGGCGAGACGGTCGACGTCGTAGACGATCTGGGTGCGCTTGTCGCCGACCCACTGGTGTTCTTCGAATTGCTTCGGCCGTTCCATCGAGCGCTGAGTGTAGTGGTCGACCCGAAACGAAAAGCAATCGGGGTGGCGTTCGATGAACGCCACCCCGACCACGTGATTGCAAGACCTCGCCGCACACGTGCCAAACGGCAGCGAACCGGGACGGGTTCGCGTGTGTCAGCGAGGGGTGGCTGACTGGATGTTGGCCCAGCAGCCCAGCTCACCGCTCAGCGGCCAGCCACCTCCAAGGTCCCGTGAGAACTGTCGTTCATAGCGTGGACCACCTCCTTTCTCTTGGTGAGGAGATACTACACAAACCTCGGGTTCTGGGCCCCCATTTCCGGGGGTGTCAGCCTCGGGTTGGGATCGCTCAGTTCTCGAGCTCGGGATTCGGGTCGGCGGCGAGAGCGGCGGCATCACCGGTCAACGGCAGTTCCGCGAGGTCGGCCTCGACCTGTGCCGGGTCGTCGATGTGAATGGCACCCATCACCTGGAGATATGACGAGTGGACGTCGATCACCTGCGCGACATGCGTTCGCGGGCACATCGAGTCGCACCGCGGCGCATCGCTCCATGACGTAGTCGAGTGCGTCGAACTCCTCGAAGAGGATGGGACCATCGGCTGACCCTTCCGGCGCCCAGTGATACGCCTGGATCCACTCGAGGTGGAGCCGCAGGAGTCGACGCAGCTCGTCGAAGGTCAGCATCGCGGTCACGTCGCTCGGCAAGGCCTCGGCGCAGAAGTTGATGGCCTCGTGGACGTCGAGGACGATCTGGTCCGGCATGGCGGTGGTCTTGCCGACGGCGTCGCCGACGAACACGAGCGCGATGACGACCACCAACACGAGTGCGATTCCCAACATGACGAAGACCACGAAGCAAAAGTACTGCCGAAATCGACGAGGCCCGCAGCCGGAGCTGCGGGCCTCTGTTTGATTCTGACGTTGATTCTGAGTCAGCGGCTGAGCGACAGCTCAGCCCATGTGTCAGAGCCCGATGCGCTGAGCGAGGAGCTCACGGTGGTAGGCGGGGTCGCCGAACATGAGCTCGGAGCTCTTGGCCCGCTTGAAGTAGAGGTGGGCCGGGTGCTCCCAGGTGAAGCCGATGCCACCGTGGATCTGGATGTTCTCGGCCGCGGCGTGGAAGTAGGCATCGGAGCAGTAGGCCTTGGCCAGGCTGGCCGTCGAGGCGAGCTCGTCGTTCATCTCCGCGGCGCACCAGAGGCCGTAGTAGGCAGCCGACTTGGCCGACTCGACCTCGAGCAGCATGTCGGCACACTTGTGCTTGATGGCCTGGAACGAGCCGATCGGACGCCCGAACTGCACACGATCCTTGGCGTATTGCACGGCCATCTCGAGGACGAACTGGGCGCCGCCGACCTGCTCGGCGGCGAGGGCGACAGCGGCGAGGTCGAGCACGGTGTTGAGGGTGTCCCAGCCCTTGCCGTCCTCACCGATGAGGGTGCCCTGGGCACCCTTCAGCTCGACCTTGGCCTGCTTGCGGGTCTGGTCCATGGTGGCCAGCGCCGTGGCGCTCACGCCGGCATCGTCGCCGCTCACGGCATAGAGGCTGGTCCCGGCGGCACTCTTGGCGGCCACGATCAGCAGGTTGGCGGTATGACCGTCGAGCACGAAGCTCTTGGTGCCGGTGATCTTGCCGTCGGCATCGGCAGTTGCCGTGACGGCGGATTCGTCCCACTTTCCGTTCTCCTCGGTGTAGGCGAGGGTGGCGATGGTCTCGCCGGAGGCGATGCCGGGGAGGTGGGCGGACTTGGCCGCATCGTCGCCGGAGTGGAGCAGAGCGAGTGATGCAAGCACGCCGGAGAAGAACGGGGCGCACAGCAGCGCACGACCCATCTCTTCGAGGACGACACCGAGCTCGACGAAGGTGAACCCCTGTCCGCCGTACTCCTCGGGAATGATGAGGCTCTGAAGACCCATCTGCTCGGCCATCTGGCTCCAGACGGCCTGGTCGTAGCCGGATTCGGTGTCCATCTGCTCGCGGACCGCTTCTTCTGACGACTTGTCGGCCATGAAGGAGCGAACGAATTCGCGAAGCTGTTCTTGTTCCTCGGTGAAAGCAAAGTTCATGCCGAGGACCGTATGCACCGGAGACACGTCGACGCAAACGGCAGTGTGTACACCTGTGCTACGGTCCTGACGATGGTGGATCGGATCGGTGTCAGGGAACTCCGTAACCAGGTGGCGGCCGTCGTTCGGCGCGCCGGAGCCGGCGAGCGGCTGATCGTCACCGTGGACGGCGCACCCGTGGCGCAGCTCGGCCCTGTCACGCCGGACCATCTCGGTGTCACGCTGTGGGACCTCGCCGGCGCCGGACTGGTCGAACCACCTCGTCGGACTGATCGTCCGGACGCTCCTCCGCCGCTGCCGGTGGCGGCCGATCTCCGGGTCGACCGACTGATGGACCAGGTGCGATCCCGATGAACTCGTCGGCGCCGTGCACGGTTCTCGACACGTCAGCCCTGCTCAGGCGGTATCTGGGCGACCGACATCGACCGCTCGTGCTCGACGCGATGGCCGCTGCGGGCGCCTGGGCGGCGTCGAGCCTCGCACGAACCGAGCTGCAGATCGCCCTCCACCACGCAGCACCGAGCGCCCGGGTGCAACGCGATCTCTGGGCCGCGGTCCGCGACGACTGGGAGGCGATCTGGGAGATCCCGGTTGACGGCCGATGCCTCGCTCGGGCAGCCGAGATCGGATCGCGCTACGGGCTGGCCGTCGCCGACGCCATCCCCCTGGCGGCCGCCGACCGCTTGCCTCGGCCGGTCAGTTTCGTCACGTTCGAGCGCCAGCAGATCCCGGCGGCCGCCGACCTCGGCTTCACCGTGATCAGCCCCGCCGACCGCTGAGCGGCCCGCCCGTCATCGATGTCAGGGTCCGGCGATGTCGATGTGTTGGTAGTCCTGTAGGGACGACCAGTCGCCACCCCAGCGCCAGCCGAGCACACGGACCAGCTCCACCACCGAACCACCGGAGTACAACATGCCCGGCTGATATCGGTTGCGATCGACCCACGCCGCGCCGGCTGGGGGCAGCACCTGTTCGCCCCGAACATAGGGATTGACCAGCGGGTTGATGTCGATCGCCCGACCGAAGGCGTGCCTCGACCAACCCGATCCGTTGACCACGGAACGACAGTTGAAGCCGCTCGTGTTGTTCATCGCCATCATGGCGTCGTCGTCGCCTCCGAACTCCGCCGCCGGCCGCATCGACGTGATCGGTATCCGCCGGCGATACAGCTCGGCGAAGATCACCGCCACGTCATCGACCACATCACGGTGAACGGTCAGCCGGCCAACGACGGCTCGACCCGACGCATCGACATGAGCCAGGTCGAGATGCACCAACTGTTCCGGACCGACCGGACAACCACTGTGCCAACTCGCGCCGAGGTCGGCAGCCGTGACCTCCGACTGTCGAACCGAGAACGGTCCCCGACCATCGGCATGCGGTTGAGGCACGGTGCCCGTGGTGTCGACGAACTCGGGTGACTCGGCGAACAGCACCACCACTCTGCGGCGATCCATCCCCTTGGCCAGTTGGTCCAGCCAGAACGATCGCCCATCGGTATCCGGTCGACGACCGAGGACGTTCCGGTAGAGCAGATCGACGAATTGCTCGTCGGCCGGAGCGCCGAATCGAGACCGATACTCGGCGCTGTCGATGAAGTGAGCGGCAACCCGATCGAGGGCCCACCCCTCGAGCCGCTTCACCGTCCAGAAATCGAAGCCACCGCGGTCGGGACGCCGCCCGAAGACCGCCAGATACAGCCGATGGACCTCACCCTCTTCCGGTCGAATGCCCCGCTCGGCCAGGAGTGACTCGTCGCCCGCCACTGCCGCGTACTCCGGCCACGGCCGGAGCGGCGCCGGTGGGAACCGACGTGGTCGATCCCACGACGACGATCAGCGCAACAATCAGTCGGGCCCGGCGGCGGCGGTGTTCCGCGTTGCGTTGACCACGGAAACCGGGGAATCCGAAACGCAGAATGGAGCGCAGAATGGAGCGCGGAACGGAGGGCACGGCAGGCTCGGTGCGGTCGGACTCGGTGATTCGGGCTCAGGTCTTCGGGGCCATGGCGTCGCCCGGAAGCGGACCATCGCCGGCGAGGATGCCCTGGAACCGTCGCATCCCGCTCAGCCAGCGCTCACGATCGGCTCCCTTGCGTTCTGCATACGTGGCCACCTCGGGATGCGGGAGAACAAGGAATCGTTCGTCGCGAATGGCGTCGAGGCACACCTGTGCGACGTCCTCGGAACTGAGCACACCGTCACCGGCGGCAACACCACCCTCGAGGCCGTCGTCTGACCGGGTGCTCAGATCGGGACTGTTCTGGATGATGTTGGTGGCCACAGCCTGAGGGCACAGCACCGACACGCGAATGCCCTGGTGATGATGGGTGATGCTGAGCCACTCGGCGAAGGAGACAGCAGCCGCCTTCGTGACGGAGTACGACATCGAACCGATCTGCGTCAGCAGACCGGCGGCGGATGCGGTGTTGAGGAGATAGCCCTCACCGCGGGCGATCATCGATGGAAGGACCGCACGGGCCGCATAGATGTGGGCCATCACATGGACTTCCCACATGTGTTGGATCCGCTCGTTGGTGTCCTCGAGACCGGCCACGGTGACGTAGCCGGCGTTCGAGACGAAGAGATCGATCGGCCCATGGGCCGCCTCGGTTGCCTCGACCATGGCGATGATCGCATCCTCATCGCGCACGTCGATCTCGACCGCCGTGCCGCCGATCGAATCGGCGACCGCAGCGGCGGCAGCGCCGTCGAGGTCGGCCACGACAACGTGGCGTGCCCCTTCAGCGTGAGCCGCTCGAGCGAGCGCTTCTCCAATTCCGGAGCCAGCTCCGGTGATGACAACGACACGATCCGCGAGTTCCATGCGGACAACTATGCCCTGCGACCAACGGGGTCACCAGATGGTGAGGAGAAGCAGTGTCACCAAGGAGCGCCGGTGACTGTCAACGCAGTCGTTCCGGTACAGGCAGCGGTGGTCGATCGGCCGTACAGCGTGGATCCGGTCGCTCGCAGACGCACATAGAAACATGCACCGGACGCAGACATCGACGCAGCTCCGAACTCCGTACCCGTGGCGTTGGACGCAATGCTGACGGTGGTCCCGCCGACGGACGCCGTGTTGGCCGCATACCAGGTGATCTGCGGCTCGGAAAGACGCATGTTCCCGGTCGTGGCCAGGAGGAAGTCGTTGCGATCGGAGAAGATCACCAACGCCGTGTTCTGTGCGGTCCTGAGGTTTGCCTGGGAGCCGCGGTCCTGAGCGCGGGTCCGGGCTCCGAGGAACGTGGGGATGCCGATGGCGAGCAGGATGCCGATGATGAGCACCACGACCATGACCTCGATCAGGGTGAACCCCTGTTCGCCGTCGTGGCGGGCCTGACGAGCATTTCGATACGCAGAAAGCATGTGAGTTCCTTCGTGATGCGGACGGGGGAAGCCTCGGGTCGCTGGCCGCCAACGTGAGGACGGGCCAAAAGAATCATTGGACGAGATCGATGATGCGGAACATCGGCAGGTACAGCGCGATGACCATCCCACCGACCACCAGGCCGATCAGGGCCATCAACAGCGGCTCGATGAGAGCAGCAAAGCCGGCGACTGCGCTCTCCACTTCGCCCTCGTAGGTGCGACCCACGACCTCGAGCATCTCCTCGAGCGAACCGGTCTCTTCCCCAACCGTCACCAACTGGATCACCATCGGCGGGAACACGCTGTGGCGGGCGAGGTTGGATGCGATGCTCTCGCCGTTCCGTACGCCGTCGATCGCCTCGAGAAGGCCGGCCGTCACGACTCGGTTGCCCGTTGTGTCGGCCGCGATCCTCAGCGTTTCCAGCACGGGAACACCGGCTCGAGTCAGCACGGAGAGCGTGCGACCGGTGCGGGCCAGCGAACCCTTGTGCACGAGGGGCCCGACCAGCGGCAAGGCAAGTTTGATGCGATCCCAGCGCAGCGCCCCGCCAGGAGTCTGACGCCAATGCCGAATACTGAGGCTGAGCACCGTGGTGCTGATCACGACGTAGAGCAGGTGCGTGGTGAAGAGGTCCGACAACAGCACAAGGGCCTGGGTCGGAAGCGGAAGCGTTCCACCCAGATCGTCGTAGATCCCCGTGAAGACGGGAACGACGAAGATGAGCATCCCTGCGATCACCAGCACGACCATGACCAGAACCGCCAGCGGGTACGCCATGGCCGATCTGATCTTGTTCGTCACCGCAACCGAGCGTTCGAGCGTCGCCGCCAGCTGCGTCAGCACGACATCGAGTGCGCCGGCCGCCTCGCCGGCGCGAACCATCGACACGAACAATTCGTCGAAGACGCGACGATGCCGATCCATCGACTGACTCAACGAGTCGCCGCCGGACACCCGCGACTGCATGTCGGCCAGGGTCGACTTCAACAACGGATTCGAGGCCTGCTCTGCCAGGACCGCCAGGCTTCGGATCAGCGGAATCCCGGCGTTGACCATGGTGGAGAATTGACGGGCCACGACCGCCAGCTCGGACTTCTTGACTCTGGGGCCGAAGCCGGGTATCGAGAGTTCAGCAGCGAAGATGGACGACCGAGCCCTCTCGACCACAATCGGTCGAATCCCGACTCGGCGGAGGCGCTCGACCACCTCCTGCTCGGACACCGACGCCATCTCGCCGACTTCGACCTCCCCCTGTTTGTTGACGCCCTCGAAGACAAACCGTGCGAGGTTTCCTTCGCTGCGCTTCTGCGGGGGCTGCGAGGTTCCCGCCCGCCGGCCAGGGGCAGAACCTGTGCGGCGCTCCTCCATCGACATCACCATGACGGCACCGCCGCCCGGCTCTGCTCCATCGTGTGCATTCCGTCGTCGGCACCGGTCTCGATCACCGATTTGAGCTGATGCACCTTGTCATCGCGAATGAGGTTTCGCACCGCCCCAGTGGCCACCAGCGCCTCGGTGATCGGCACGAGACGCTCGCCGACCCGCTCGAGGTCTTGCGACATGATTCCCTGCAACGACAACGCCAGCTGCGATCGGATCTGCGACTGCTGGTCAGCCGGGAAGACATCGATCAGGCGGTGGATGGCCCCCGAGGTGTCGCCGCTGTGCAACGTCGCCAGGACCAAGTGTCCGGTTTCTGCCGCCGTCAACGCCGTCCGGATCGTTTCCAGGTCACGGAGTTCGCCGAGCAGAATCACGTCCGGATCCTGACGGAGCGCATGACGAAGGGCGATCGAGAAGCTTCGAGTGTCGATTCCCACTTCACGTTGCTGGATCAGGGCGTGAACCGGCTCGTATTGGTACTCGATCGGGTCCTCGACGGTCACGATGTGCGCGGCACGGGTCCGGTTGATCGTCTCGATCATCGCCGCGAGCGTGGTTGATTTGCCCGAGCCGGTCCGCCCGGTCACCAGCACGAGCCCATGGCTGAGGTCGGCGAATCGACGCACGAGCGGAGGAAGCCCGAGTTCTTCGATCGACGGGATTCGAGAGGGAATCAAGCGGAAGGCTGCGGCCAGCGTGCCTGCCTGACGAAACATGCTCGCCCGTATTCGGACCGGTCCGGCCGCGCCGGCGACGTGCAGGGCCGCGTCGAGGTCGCCAGAGTCGGCGAGGATCTCCCGCTGGCCGGCGGTGAGGAGTGCGAGCAGGAAGGCCTCGACGTCGGCTGGGGTCAGCCGGTCGACCTCACGCGTCGGTCGCAGGTCGCCGCGCACTCGCAAATGGGGTCGGCTACCGGCAGACACATGGATGTCCGAGGCGCCGAGCGAAACGGCCAAGTCGAACAACTCCATCAGCCGGTGGGGCGATGCGGCGGCCGGAGGTGCGGAAGCACCCGGCACCGAGCAAGCACCCGGCACCGGTCCGTCGACCACGTCGGCACCTGCGACGTCACCTTCAGGCCCGAGGGCGGCGGAGAGCCACGCCCGGCCATCGTCGTCCAGACCTTCCCATTCCTTCTCGACCATGCGTCGCGCTCCTGTTTGCTGGCTCACCTTCGTCGGCAGCGGTCCGCGGCGAGTACCGATCAGGTTCGGTGCAGTGCACCCGAGTGTGAGTGCACACGGTGCGTCCGGCTGCCTCACGCAGCGAACGAACCGACCGACTCTTTCGGCATGTCCGTTCAGAGCGTCGTGCAGACGCGCCGCAGAATCGGTGAGGTCCTCGTCGATCTCGGTTTCATCAGTGTCGACGACATCGAACGCGCCCTCGATCTCCAGCGCAGCTCGGGCCGCCGTCTCGGCGAGGTCCTGACCGGCGAGGGACTCGTCAGTTCTCGGCAGCTCCTCCAAGCGCTCGCCCAGCAGTTCGGCTTCGAGTTCCTCGATCTCGACACGATCTCGATCGACGCCGACCTCGCACAGCGGGTACCGGCGTCGATGGCTCGGCGCCACCGCGCACTTCCCGTGACGAGGCGAGGGGGTTTCGTCGTCGTTGCGATGATGAATGCCGCTGACGTTCTCGCCGTCGACGATCTCCGGAGCGCCGTCGGCGAGCAGGTGTTCCCCGTCATGGCCGAAGGAGCGCAGATCCTGGCCGCGATCGACGACCTCGAGCACAGCGACTCGAGAGTCCAACAGGCCATACAGGCCGCCATCGGTGACACCCGCCCCGACGTGATCGTGCAGGACGAAGCTGCGCCAACGGTGAGCCGGGACGAGTCGCCGATCGTCCAGTTCGTCGACATCCTCGTCGCGAAGGCCATCCAGGAGCGTGCCTCGGACATCCACGTGGAGCCGGCGCGCGATGATCTGCGGATCCGGTTCCGCGTCGACGGAGTCCTCACCGATGCCATGTCGCCGCCGAAGTCGCTTCAGTCGGGAATCATCAGCCGAATCAAGGTCATGGCCGGGATCGACATCGCCGAACGGCGGCTGCCACAGGACGGCCGAATGACTGTCGAATCGACCGAGAGCAGGACCGACATACGCGTCGTGACGATCCCGACGGTCCACGGCGAAGCCGCAGTTCTCCGAATCCTGCAGAACGACGCCAGCGGTCACGGGCTCGCCGAGCTCGGTTTCCTCCCCGCTCCGCTGCAGCAATTCAGAGCGGCATACACCAAGCCGTGGGGTGCCATCCTCGTGACCGGGCCGACGGGTTCTGGCAAGTCGACGACGTTGTACGGGGCCCTCGAGGAACTTCGCGACCCGACGAAGAACATCATCACGATCGAGGACCCGGTCGAGTACCGCATGGACGGGGTCAAGCAGGTCCAGGTGAACATCCGCGCCGGAATGACCTTTCCGACGGCGCTTCGATCCTTCCTCCGTGCCGACCCCGACATCATCCTGGTTGGCGAGATCCGGGACACCGAGACAGCCACGATCGCCGTCGAAGCATCCCTGACCGGTCACCTCGTACTCTCCACGCTTCACACGAACAGCGCAGCGGCGACGCCGGTGCGGCTCATCGAGATGGGAGTCCAGCCGTTCCTCGTGACGTCGGCGCTCAACGCCGTGTTGGCCCAGCGTCTGGCCAGGAGGCTGTGCGATCTCTGCAAGGTCGCCCGTGACTTGACCGCCGGCCCGATGGACAAGGGGATCATTCCAGACGAACTGGTCGACGAGGACGGGTCCTTCCAGGTCTGGAGCGCGGTCGGTTGCCAGGCATGCAGCAACACCGGGTATCGAGGTCGTTTCGCCATCCACGAGGTGATGACGATGACCGAGGAGATGCGCGAGCTGGTCCTCTCGGGAGCGAGCAGCGACCAGATCGAACGGCTGGCGGTCAGCCAAGGCATGGTCACTCTCCGCACCGACGGCCTTCAGAAGGCGCTCAGTGGCCAGACCAGTCTCGAAGAGATCATCCGCATCGTCAGCTGAGCACGACAACGGCGACAACAGTGGCGAGCGAGAGCGGCGGACCGAAGGCGATCGACCGACGCCTCCACATCGCGGCAACGAGCAGCCCGACGGCCGAAGCGAGCGCGACGGTCCACCCCACTGCGATCAGGGCCTCTGCCGCGTCCCCGCGAACCCATCCGATGGCGAACCCGAGCGGGACGGCGAGTTTCACATCGCCGCGCCCCATTGCGTCCGGGCGCACCAGATGGGGAATGAGGAGAACGATCGTGAAGGCGACGGCCCCGGCGACAGCCGACGATGCCGCCGATGCGCTGGACGGGACCATCGAGAGCGACACGCCGACGATGCCGAGACAGGCGAGGATCAACGGATACGTGAGCCGATTCGGGATCCGCCGCTCACGAAGGTCGACGATCGATATCACGAGCAGAACCGCGATGCCGAGTGAAACGGCCATGAACGAGACGAGCGTCGGCGTGCCGACGGCGGCTCCGAGCAGACCGACCGCCATTCCGGCACCGGCCAACCACTTCACGTGGTGAGGCCCGGCGACCGGGCTCAGCTCGACACACAGACGATCAGCGATCGCAGCAAGAATCGGTCCCGCTGCGAACCCGACGCTCACGAGGATGGCGGCAACCAGCCATGGCGCTGCGCTCACCGCGGAACGACCTGCTCCCACGACGACATCTGCCACCCCGACACCTCGAACCCGTCGAGTTCGGCCGAGGGATCGATCGACAACGACGAGCCGCTGCCCACGTAGATCTCACCCAGCGTCAACGAACCGACGATCTCGACCTGATCAACCGTCGAAATCCGGCCCGGCCCGTAGATCACGCCGTCGATCCGGGCGTTGAACATCGCGAAGGTGTTGGTGGTGTCCGAACCACCGACAAGAAGCCGGAAATCGCTCGGAGTCCCCGCGGCATTGATCGTGGCGTCGGAGATTTCGACGTCGAGACCTTCCACGACGTGAATGATCAACGGACCGTCGACCACGACGATGCTGCCGGTGAAAACGACCTGACTGGCCGTGATCCCAGCCGGCTCGCACAGCACGGGGATCCCACCGCCACCGTTGATGGGGCCGGAGAAGATCCCGTCTGTGGGGCAGGCCTGGAAGGTGTCAGCCGTCGGAGTCGGACTCGGCACATCCCGAGCTGTGTCGAAGACCGTTGTGATCGGGCACCCGGTGCAGGAGGCCGAGGGGCCGTAGAGGTCCACCGATTCCCCCGGGGCGGCTCCTGTGACCGTCAGCGGACCGTTGCTCCCGACCCGACCGCTGACGGTGCCGAGGTTCCCATCGAACGAGCCGGAGGTGTCGAGGAAGAGTGTGTATGGATAGAGCGAGCGGCCACCGACAACGGCCTCGACGGCGCGAACCACGCCGTCGACATCGGCTTCTGCGTACACGGTGAACGACCGAGCACTCGTTGCCCTGGCGTCGTATCGGTAGCCGCCGCCGTCGAGATCGGCACCACCGGCGAAGTCTGTTCGCCGACCGCCCCCGATCATTGCGAGTGCTTCGGCCACACCCTGTTCGGCCCCGGCCTGGGCCGCTGCGGCATCACTGTCGCGTGCAGCTGTTTGCAGATGAGTTTGGCTGCGGGAGATGACGATGAGCCCGAGCATGGTCATCAGCATGAGCACCATCATCGCCAGGGCGACACTCCCTCGCTCGTCGTGCGCCGGAGGGGTCAGCATGAGGACGACTCCCGAGGATTGGAGCGATGGGCCACATCGATGACTCGTTGCGAATCGGCACCGCCGGAACTGCTTCGCAGGTCGAACGTCACCCGCACGGAACAGCCGACGATTCGATCGACAGACGACGGAGCGATCTCCACGCCGGTGGCCTCCCAGTACCGGAACACAGGACCACTCACCGCCACGTCCTCCACCAGGACGACATCGGATGTCACGGCGCCTGTCGCCGGGTCGGACGCCGTGCGCCGCAGCGAACCACCGTCGACCGACCACGTGACCAGTTGTTCCGATCCAGTGTCGTCGACGCGTGACACGGCGAGATGTTCTGCCAGCGGACCACCCGCTCGGTCGGCAGCGGGCGCTCCCGAGCGGACGTCTGTTTCGAAACGATCGACCACGAACGCGAGCTGGCGATCGAGGTCGATCTCTTGACTCTGTGCCCGCTCTGACCGAAATGCGCTCTGCACCGCGATGAACAAGGGCATCGCGATGGCGGCCGTCAGCGTGAGAATCACCAGTACTTCAGTGAGTGTCGTTCCCCTCTCGGCGGTCGGATCAGCGCCCAGCCCGTCGTTCCTGCTCACACGCGATCGGTTGCTCATGGCTCAGCGGTGTCTTCGTACAAACCGGTCTGGACCTTCACCGAACGCTCGAGGCCGGCAGCGTCCCAACGCACGTTGACGACAACCACCTTGTATCCCTCGGGATCGCCATCGACTCCGGCCCAGGTGACGGATCGCTCGATCCGGAAATCGATGTCGTGTCTGGTGAGCGTTCCCGTCGGCTCCACACGGTTCGGGCCGGCCTCCGTCACCGTCTGGCGGCCATCGACCATGGGGACGTAGCCGTCCGCCGTCACGCTGACGCCCACCTCCAGGTATGGCATGGCCCGAACCCGTTCGAGCTCCCCCGCAGCGATGTCGGTTGCGTCGGCCTCGCCGCCGGCCACCGAGATCGACTCGGCGCTGGCGACGAAGAGCGTGGCCGCACCGGCAACACCGACGGCCAAGATCATCGACGCCACGAGCATCTCGATCACCGTGATGCCGCGCTCGGAACGCACGACATCTTCTGATGCCACTGGGCGCGTTCGATGGAGAGGTCGGCGGACCGCGTTGCTGCGACCGCGAAGTCGGAACGAGTGAATGGAGGACATGAGCGCACCATGAGCTTCGACCGCTGTCACGAATCCGTGACCCCACGCTCATCCCGAACCGCGGCGAGCCGACACTCCAGCGTGCCCGTGAACGAGCTGATGCCGAAGGCCGCTGTCTACGACGGCGCGGCAACGAGACAAGACGACCATGCCTGACATCGTCGGCGTTGCCGTACAGGGTCGCGCCCTTCGGGGAGTGGAGGCCAGGATCAGCCGCACTGGCCGGTGCGCCGTGCTTCGCACCGGCGTCGTGGAGATGCCTGAGGCCACATTCGACGCCGGTCGCCTTCGAGACCCGGAGGCCATGGCCGCCGGTCTCCGCGAGCTGTGGGACACCGGAGGTTTCCGGTCGAAGCGGGTGCGCATCGGAATCGACGGCAGGATCGCCGTGGTGCGCCGCAGCGAACTGCCGTCGCTCAAGGCCGACAAGCTGCGCCAGGCCGCCGGCTACGACATCGCAGAGCTCCTGAGCTTCCCGATCTCCGAGGCGGTTTTCGACGTCGACGAGATCGAGCGTTTCGAACGAAACGGATCCACCTGGGCCCGAGCGTTGGTCGTGGCCGTGCAGGAATCTGCGCTCGACGAGCTGGCGACCGTCGCACAGGCTGCCGGACTCCGCCTCGCTGGAACCGACTTGGTGGCCGAGGCGTTGGCTCGAAGCATCCACGTCGAGCCCACCGGTGACCCCGTTGCCATCGTCGACTGCGAGGATTCGCACACGAACATCGTGGTGCGCGACGAGTCCGGCGTGTTGTTCGCCCGCACGCTCAACGTCGGAGTCGGAGAGACCTCGATCTCCATCGCAGACGAGCTCGAATCGGCTCTTGCCCAACTCAGCGGCGAAGCCGATGGGTCAGCCATCGACGCTCCCGGCACCGCGGTCGGTGTGGCGACGGTCGTCGAGGGTGTTCGCCGAACGCTGAGCTACTACACCACGGAGCTCGATCAGCGCCCGATCACCGAGACGGTCGTGGTCGGCGCTCGAGGCCACTTCGGGGGTCTCCTGTTGTCGCTCGAACAGACCCTCGCCATGCCCGTTGCGACTGCATCGTCGACCGTTCCGTGGCCAGACGACCAGGTCTCGCTCGGGTTCGAGCTTCCGCTCGGCGTTGCGCTCGGCGCAACCAACGGCGGCATCCGACACCTGGACCTGACCTCCGATCGTCAACGCAAGCAGCGAGCGCGCCGTACAGAACGAGTCGCCAGCGTTGCCATCTCGATCCCACTGGCGGCGTTGCTGATGGTGAGTGGTGCCGACGTGCGCTCGCAGGCCGCGGCAGCGCGGAGTGACGCCGACCAAGCCGAAGCGGCGACCCAGACCCTGGCCCTTCGACTGGATCAGTTCGAAACAACTCGCCAACGGGTGGCCGAATGGCAAGTGGTCGCAACCGACATCGAGATGATCGATGATCAACAGCTCCGACTCGATGTGGTGATCGAGGAACTGGCAGAAGCCATGCCAGACGACAGTCGGCTCGTGAGCGTGCAGCTCCGACGTGCCGGCCAAGAAGGGGCACCGACCGGTTACGTCGGACCTTCACCGGTCGGTCTCATCTCGATCACGGGCATCGCCGATGACCTCGATGGAGTCGGCCGCTGGATCGAACAGGCGAATCGGACCTCGACCATCGATGGCCTGTGGCTGGATCAATCCAGCTACGGACCGATCGGCTCGGAAGACGAGGTCGGAGCCATCTTCACTGTCGAGGGAGCGATCACCGCTGCGGCCCGGCCGGTCGAATCGGTGGACGTTGAGGCAAGAGAATGAGCCGTTCGTTCGCCCGTCCATCGGTACTGCTCCCACCCGTTGTCCTGCTCATCGCCTGGGCCGCACTGTTGTGGTGGCCGTCGCGCGTCACGGTGGCCACCGAAGAAGACCGCCTCGCCGATCTCCAGACAGAGCAGATGGCGTTGGTGGGTGAGATCGAAGAACTGAACGTCGCTTCTGGCCGGCTCGATGAGTTCGAGCTCGACCTGGTTCGGTTCGCCACAGCCGTTCCGTCGACATCGGACCTCGGAGCCTTCCTGCGGGTTCTCCACGCCGAGGCAGACGAGGTCGAGCTCGAACTCGACCTCTTCGCACCCACCCGGGTTTCCAACTCTGTGACTGCCGCCCCCGGCCAGGCAGTCCCGCCGAACCTGTCCTCGGTGAGCCTGGCGCTGTCGGGCACCGGCACGTACGAGGCAGCGTTGGCCTTCGTCGGACGGTTGGAGGCGTTGGACCGCTTGGTTGTCGTGGACTCGCTCGTCCTGACCGCTGGGGACGGGCCGAACCAGATCATCATCGACGTGAACATGAGAGTGTTCACGACCGAACCGATCTCGGACGTCGACGACACGTTGTCATTCGACCTGGAGGGTGAATCGTGAGCGAGAACAAACTCGACGCCAAACTCGTGGTGGTCTTGGGCCTGGCGCTCGTCGGCGGGCTCCTCGGCGCACGAGGCATGCTCAGCTCGGCTCAGGCGCCGACCTCGACCGGCTTCGGCGGCTCCGAGCCCCTTTCGCTCGGGATGGAGATCGACACCGCGCCTCCCCTGGATTTCGAAGCGCCCGTCGTTCCTCGTAACCCCTTCCTGGATCAGCGCACCGTGGGTCGACCGATCCCGGGTCCGGTGCGGCCGAACCGTCGGCAGCAGACGAATCCGCCTTCGAGGGATGACCGCAGCTTCACCAGACGGGCGCTACAACTACCCGCAGGGGTCGAAGTTGTTCGGTGGAACCGGCGCACCGACCGTTCGGGCGGCGTCCCGCATCGCGACGAACTCCGGGTACTCGTCGAAGAACCTCAGTCGCTCGTCGAGAGCAACGGGCAGCTCGACATCGAACACGTACGCCGAGAACGACTCGGCGAAGTCCTCCTCCGGGTGGCTCGCCGCGTAGCTCCCTGGGAACGTCGCATCGACCGCACAACGCTCCTCTCCCCCGTCGATGTCGACCGAGTAGTCGTCCGGCAACGAGACCATCGTCGCCTGCGGCCAGAACTGATCGACCCACGCCGTCACGTAGGCATCATCGGTGAAACAACCGAACCCGTTGTAGAACGTGTCGCACTCGTCGACGAAGACGGCGACATCGATCTGACCCGGCGTCTGACTGAAGACATGGGCGAGTTCGTGCGCCATCGTCAGCCGTAGCTCGTCCGGGTCGGCAATCGCAGCGTCGATACCGACGGCGATGAGGTGGTCGTCAGACTCGTTCGAGACGGGCGCGGCGTAGGCGATCGTGTCGCCGGCGTCGTCGTCGAAGCCGGCAACGATGGTCACGCCGACGATGAGGCTGGGCGGAGTGATGGCAGCGAGATCGTTCCACGCTGCCTCGACCACGACGGACAGGACGCCGAAACACGGCTCATCGGCGATCCTCCCATCGATCACGCCATAGGCGACGGCGAGCGGGCCGGACGATTCCCCGATGGTCTTCCTGTTGCAGCCGACCACGGCCGGTCCGTCATCGGCAGTCGCCGAAGGTTTGTCCGACTCGGTGATGTCGCCCTCGGGCCGAACCGGGACCGACACCGGAGAGGTCGTCTCGATGGTCGCCTTGCCCTCGACCGTCTCCTCCGGGATACACGCTCCGAGGACGATGGCAACGGCAGCGGCCATGGAGATGGCTGTCGACAATGCCCGAGACACAACCGACGATGTTACCTCCGACCTGTCGGCCGACGAGCCGCTCTCCACATTTGAGCCGAGAGTGACCGGGCGTGACCGGCCCCGGAACGGATCGCCCGGAAGGGGTGACGGACGTGGCGCAACGGATTGCCTGCGCCCCGCATCGGGTGGACGAGCTGCGGGACGAGCCCGACAGGGATCTCCTCATCGACGCCGTACACGGCCGGTCGACGATCCTTCGGCATGAAGTACGTGCCGAACGCGATGTCCCACAGCGGCAGGAAGACCGAGTAGTTCGAGCAGTGGGCATCACGTTCGTTGCTGTGATGCCAGTGGTGGAACTCCGGGGTGATCACGATGCGGTGCAGCGGCCGCCAGCGCCAGCGCACGTTGGCGTGGAGGAACAGCCCCGTCACGATCTGGACGACGACCAGGATTCCCGCCACTTCCGGGTTGAACCCGGCCGCGATGAGGAAGACGAATGCAGGCGCCACGAACACACCGTCGAGCGGATGGTTGCGGAATCCGCTCACCCAATCGAGGTGTTCGGTCGAATGGTGGATGGCGTGGAACCGCCAGAAGAACGGCACCTCGTGGCCCCAACGATGTGTCCAGTACACGACCAGGTCGAAGAGGGCGACAGCGACGAACGGCATCACGACCGGCGGGATCATGGCCACCAGGGGACGGACGGCCAGGCCCGGCAACCACGCCAGACTGGCGACGGCGAGTGGAACTGCGACCACTGCGGCGATGATCTGCGTCAAGGGCGACACGAGCGCATGAGCGATGTCGCCGGCCAGCTGAGGCCGGCGAAGGGGCTGCCCGCGGTGCCGTGGGAACAACTTCTCGAACGGGACCACGGCCACGAAGAGGAACCCGATGATGAACAGGGGCTCCCTCGTGAACACCAACGTGCCGGCGGCAGCGATCAATGCGACCAGCGCCCACCGTCTCGACCACGGTGCCGTCGGACGACCGAGCCTCGGGCCGACCGGTGGCGGCGGCGGAGGTGGTGGCGGAGCGGCGGGCGGCGGAGTACGAGGTCGAGGATCAGTCGGAGGAGCGATGGTTGCCGTCATGTCCCCTCTGTCGTTGCGGGACCCCCGACCGGTTCACTCGTGGGCAGGCTCGCCCAACTCGAGTGTCACTGCTGGACGGCACCTGTGTCATCCAGCCTCGGGCTGAGCATCGATCCCGTCGACGGCAGAGCGGCAATGACCGACTCCTCGGTGCCTTCCTCGACGACGATCGCCACGGTCGGTCCTGATCCGCTCAACCAGGCAGCGTGTGCCCCAGCCTCGAGCGCAGACTCGACCGCCTGTTTGGTCTCGGGCGCCGCCGCGAGCCGGTCTGGCTGATGGAGGCGATCCTGGGTCGCCAGTCCGAGCAGCTTGGCGTCCTGCTCGTACATCGCCGCCATCAACAGCCCCAGTCGCCCGAGGTTGAACACCGCGTCCTCCCGACGAACCATCGACGCCATCGCCGCCCTGGACTCATCGGTCGGGGTGGTGTCCAGCTCCGGCACCCAGAGCAGCAGCTTGCCCGGCAGCGTCGTGGCCAGCCGATGCTGGTGCTCGCCGGCGATGATGTGGATCCCACCGAACACGGCTGGAGCCGCGTTGTCGCCATGACCCTCCAGCTCGGTGACGATCCGGAAGCCGAGCGCCTGCGCCTCGGTGATGTGGACACCACGCTGGAGAAACGCCAGCACAGCACCGGCAGCTCGCGCTGCCGCCGAGAAACCGAGACCCCGGCTGGGCGGCAGTTCGAAGTCGAAGAACAGCGGCTCGGTGCCACCCGCCATCTCGTAGGCGATCCTGGCGATGTGATCTGACGGACACGGTTGATCGTCCTCCGCCAACGGGGTGTCGGCCGCCCGCACGTAGCAGGCAACGGCAAGACCGAGCACGTCGAAGCCGGGGCCGAGATTGGCCGAGGAACCAGGAGCAGAAACGATCGTCACGGACCGCATCGTAGGCGTCGTCTCACCGTTGCCCGGTCGACATCGGGCCATGGGCGGTCGAATCTCGATCGATCAGACGACGAGCAGCGCAGCGCCGACGACGAGCGACGCAAGGATGAACCGGTCGAACATCTCCTGGTCGACCACCGTCACGAACCATCGGCCGACCAGGATCCCGGGTCCGATGAGAACAACCACCGGCGCGAGGCTCCGAATCAGGTCGAGGTCGAAGAGATCGGCGGCCAGATAGCCGGGCACCTTCATCCAGTTGACGAGGAAGAAGAGCGCCGCGCTCGTGGCGACGTAGGGGCGAGGCGGGACCCGGGCCGACAACAGGTACACGGCCACCGGGGGTCCACCGACGTGAGCAACCGTCGACGTGACCCCCGCCGCCACACCGGCAACCGAAGCCCACGCCGGTCTGGGCGGACCGGCGGTCGAACGGGCCAGCCGAACCTCGAGCAACCGGTAGGCGACGAACGCCAACGTGAAGACGGCGAGCATCCATTGGAGCCCACGCTCGGACACCGACTGGAGGAACACGCTGGCGAACACGACGCCGACTGCTGCGCCCGGCAGGAGACGCATGAGGATCGCTCGGTCCCAACGTCCACGGTGCACCCACAACGCCGCGACGTCTCCCACCATCAGGAGCGGAAGCAACACCCCGATGGCCACTTTCGTGGGAACGACCGTGGCCACCAACAGCGTCAACAGCGGGCCGAGCCCGCTCAGACCTCCCTTGGCCAGCCCGACCAGGAACGATGCAGCTGCTACCGCAGCAACCACGGCTGGGGTGATCTCGACCGCTCGCACGGGGGCACGCTACGTCCTAGGGTCCCGACATGGAACTCAAGGCAGCGCATGTCCTGATCACCGGCGGATCGCGAGGCATCGGCGAAGCCATGGCACGCGAGTTCGCCAAGGTCGGTGCTCGGGTCTCGCTCACTGCCAGGACCACCGAGGCGATCGAGCAGCTGGCCTTGGAGTTCGGTGGCCGTGCCTTCACCGCCGACCTGCTCGACCCGGCGTCGGTCGACGCTCTCATCGACGAGGTCGAGCGCGAGGCAGGGCCGATCGACGTCTTGGTCAACAACGCCGGACTCGAGGGCCACGCGTGGTTCCACGAATCCGACAACGAGGTCAACCGCCAGATCATCCACCTGAATCTCGAGGCTCCGATCGCCCTGACTCGCAACGTCCTGCCCGGCATGATCGAGCGAGGACGCGGTCACCTGGTCTTCACCAGCTCGCTGGCAGGGACCACCGGATATCCCGGCATGTCCGTCTACGGCGCCACCAAGGCAGGACTCTCGAACTTCGTCGCTTCACTCAGGATGGAGCTGGCCGGCACCGGCATCAACACGACCGTCGTCGCTCCCGGGCCCGTCGACACTGCCATGTGGGACGACATCGAGAGCGACCCGGAGTTGGAGCCGATGCTCCGCCGGCTCCGGACCCTGCAACTCATCCCGACCAAGAGCCCCGAGATGGTCGCCCGTCGAACGATCAGTGCGGTCAAAGCCGATCGGCGTCACGTACGTGTGCCCCGTCGCCTGACGACGAACCACTGGCTCCGCGAAACCCCGACTCGTCTCACCGAACTCCTGCTGTCCGGAGTCGCCGTCGGCGTCGAGGCGAAACGGGCACGCAAGAGCTGAGCGACGCGTCGCGATCCGAGCCCTCGGGTCTCAGACGATCTGATCCCCGGGAACCGCCCAACGCAGGATCGTTCCGTTCGGCTCGTTGCCCGCGACATCGGAATGTTCCCCCGTACGCCGCTGCTCGACTCTCCATGTTCGCGAGACCGCTGCGCCGTGCGTTCTCCGTGTCGAGTCCGATGCCGTCGTCGATGATCTCCACAGTGAGGTCTTCGTCGAGTGCGACCGAGACTACGGACCGAGGTCGCACCTGCGTGGCGCCCGGCGTTGCTCAGACCCTCTCGAACGACGGAGAGGACGTGCCCGACCAGGGTGTCGTCTGTGATCCGATCCAGACGACCGGACAGCGACACATCCGGGGTGAAACCGAGGCTCGGTTCGGCCTCACGGGCGAGAGCCAGCACCAACGATCGCAGCCCCTGTTTCGGCCCGACCGGTTCACGCAGACCGTAGATCGTTCCCCGGATGTCGCCGATGATCTCATCGAGTGCATCGACAGCACCGGTGACCCGCTCGGCGAGCGTCTGGTCGTCGATCCGCGGAGGGACACCCTGGAGCCCAAGACCCACTGCGAAGAGCCGTTGGATCACCGAATCGTGGAGGTCGTTGGCAATGCGGTCGTGGTCCTCGGCGATGGCACGGCGCCGGTGGGCCTCGGTCAACGCCCGCTCGTGCACCACCCGTTCGGTCAGATCGCGGACTGCGGCGAAGGTCATGGCGCCGTCCGCCGTCTCGATCGGGGCGAGGCTGATGTTGAGAGGGAACGTGGTGCCGTCTGATCGAAGCCCTTCCAGGTTTCGTGCTGCCATCGGCCTGGCCCGCCTCGCGGCTTCGAACCGATGCCGATGCTCCGCATGCGCTGCGCGGAGCATCACCGGCACCAGGTCCTCGATCGGACGACCGATCAACGCAGAGGGCTCGTAGCCGAAAAGGGCATCGAGCGATGGGTTCGTTGCGGTGATGATCCCATCGGAAGAAACGAGCAGGAGACCGTCGACCGACGCGTCCCAGAGTGCCTCGACAGACAACTCAGCGATCGGATCCCCGGAGAACACCGTCGGTGAGCATAGACCGAGCCTGCGGGACCAAAGGCCCTAGGCGCTGCGATCTCGGCCCCCCACGATGGCACGATGACTGAGCCCGGGGAGGGAGCCGATCCGATAAGGGTCTTCCTCGTCGAGGATCATGATCTGGTGCGTCGCAGCGTCGCGCAGCTGATCGAGATCGAACCCGACATCCGCGTGATCGGCGAAGCAGCAACCGTTGCGATGGCACTCCGGGCGGTGCAGGACGTCGACCCGGACATCGCCATGATCGACGTACGACTCCAGGACGGCAACGGAATCGATCTCTGTCGTCAGATCCGGGCCCGGTGTCCGCACGTGCAGTGCATCATGCTCACCTCGTTCTCGGACGACCGCGCCGTTGTCGACTCGGCCCTTGCCGGTGCCGCCGGATTCGTGCTCAAACAGATCAGGAGCAACCACATCGTCGACAGCATCAGGGCCGTTGCCGAGGGACAGGTACTCCTCGACAACGACACGATCCAAGCCTGCATTGGACGATTGAAGGAGACGGAGGCCCAGAGCGTCGCTCAGCTGACGACCGCACAACGGGAGCTCTTCGCGCTCATCGGCGAAGGACGATCCAACGTCCAGATCGCCCACATGCTGGGCACCGACGCTGACACCGTCAGGAACGACATCTCCGTCCTCCTGAGACGGCTCGGGATGGTCAGGCGGACCGAAGTGTCCGATGCCTACCTCCGGACGAGCTGACCGTTGCGGATCCGTTGACATTGTTCCCTAGGATCCGGAGATCGAACCAGACGAAGCTGATCGCGAACCGAGGGATTCGATGACGTTCCTTTCCAGCTCTGTCCTGTGGGACCTGTCGCCGGACGGATGCCTCTTGGTCGACGGTCACGGCTTGATCTGCGCCTCGAACGAGGCGATCGACGCGATGTTCGGCACGCCCTCTGGTGGAGCCTCCCTCGTCGGTCGATCAATCGAGGAGCTCCTTCCCGAAACTCACCGCGAGGATCACGTCGGATTGCGCAACGACTACCTTCGTCGACCGCAGTCCCGAGCAATGGGCGACACCAGTCAGCTGCTCGCCCGACACTGGAGCGGAACGACCTTCCCGGTCGCCGTCTCGCTGACCCCGCTCGACATCGGCGGCGATCTGTTCGTCTTCGCCGCCGTCCGAGACCTGACCGAGCGGGACCAGATCCAACGCTCACTCGACGAGGCCAACCGCCGCCGCGACCGGGCTGAAGACGGCGAACGCATCGCCACCGAACTGCACGACAACGTCGTACAGCGGCTGTTCGTGCTCGGCCTCGAGCTCCAACGGCTCGACCCGCTCCTCGTCGATCCAACGGCGCAGTCACGGGTGGCCGGGGCCATCGACACGATCGACGACACGATCCGCCAGATCAGGCACACGATCTCGGCGCTCACGGCGCCTCGACCGGCATCGCTGGGGCTGCGCGGAGAGGTGCAGCAGATCGTCGCCGAGCTCGAGGGTCGCTGGGGGATCCCACCTGCGGTCACCTTCGAGGGCGATGTCGAACGATTCGACAACACGTCGTACGGGGAATACATTCGAGCCGTGCTCGACGGAACGATCGACCTCATCGCACCGGACTCGGCCACGGGCACGATCTCGATCCGCCTCGAGGGCGGCGACACGCTGCGGCTCGAGGTCAACGCCACCGGCGCCGAACAGCCGAAGGGGCACGTCCTGGACGAACTCCATCGACTTCGAACCTCGAACGCCAACGCCGAGGTCGAGCTCGGCCATGCCAACGGCACCACGACGGTGCAGTGGACCGTCGCACGCGTCGCCTGAGCGAGCGAGGGGGCGCGCCGATCTCCTACGCTCCCGGTGATGAGTCACGAGCACGATCACGAGCACGAGCACGAGCGACCAGCGAGCTCGATCCCATGGACATCCGGGTGCGTGCACTCGAGACACTGCTCACCGAGAAGGGGTACATCGACGCCGCGGCGCTGGATGAACTCATCGACACCTACCAGACCCGCATCGGACCCCGCAACGGTGCTCGGGTGGTCGCCAGGGCGTGGGTCGACAACGAGTTCCGAGACTGGTTGCGCCGAGACGCCACGGCGGCGATCGCCTCGCTCGACTACCGGGGACGCCAGGGCGAGCACATGGTCGCCGTCGAGCAGACCGCCGACACCCACAACATGGTCGTGTGCACCCTGTGCAGCTGCTATCCGTGGCCCGTTCTCGGCCTGCCGCCGACGTGGTACAAGAGCGCGCCATACCGCTCGCGCGTGGTTCGCGACCCCCGAGGTGTGCTCGCCGATTTCGGTGTGACGCTGCCAGAGGAGATCGACGTCCGGGTGTGGGACTCGACCGCCGAGGTGCGGTATCTCGTGATCCCGCAGCGGCCGGCCGGAACCGACAGCTGGAGCGAGGAGCAACTCGCCGAGCTGGTCACGCGCGACTCGATGATCGGAGTCGGACTCCCGATCGATCCAACGACGAGTGGTCTCTCGGGTGTCACCGACGGAGCGCCGTCGTGAGCGAGATCGGCTACGTCACCCATGCCGACCTCGGCGGGACCACGGGTCACGGTCCGATCGAGTACGAGCCCGAGGGCGTGGTCTTCCACCACGATTGGGAGGCCAAGGCTCTGGCGTTGACGTTGGCCGCCGGTGCATCGGGGAAGTGGAACATCGACATGGGCCGTCGCTTCCGGGAGACGCTCCCCGACTACCCCGACCTCACCTACTACGAGATCTGGACGGCAAGTCTGCAACGGCTCCTCGTCGAGCGTGGGCTGGTGACAGCGGAGGAGCTCGACGCCGGCCACGCCCTGGTCGAGCCGATCGAGGTGGCTGGGGTTCTCCGGGCCGACCGCGTGGCCGAGGCCATGGCCCGTGGCGGACCCGCTGATCGCGAGCCGTCCGGCCCGGCCCGCTTCGCTGTCGGCGACATGGTCCGGACCCGTGAGGGCCGTGTGGGCCATCACACTCGGCTGCCGGGCTACGTTGCCGGACGGGTCGGCACGGTCGAGCGGGTCCACGGCGCCCATGTCTTCCCTGACACGAACGCCCACGACCTGGGCGAACAACCGAAGTGGCTGTACACGGTGGTCTTCCGAGCGACCGACCTGTGGGACGACGCCCGGCGCGGTCAGTGGGTGTCGGTCGACGCATGGGAGCCGTACCTGTCGCCGATCGAGGGAGCCTCGTGACGACGCCGTCGGTGTTGCCAGGCCAGCCGGTCGACGAGGGCGAGCCAGTGTTCCGCGAGCCGTGGGAGGCCCACGCGTTCGCGATGGCGGTGCGACTCCACGAGCGGGGTCTGTTCACGTGGCCGCAGTGGGCAGCGACGTTGGCCGACGAGATCGAGCGAGCCCAGGATGCCGGCGACCCGGACACCGGCGCGACCTACTACCACCACTGGCTCGCTGCACTCGAACGTTTGGCCGCCGAGACCGGGGCCGCTTCGAGAGACGATCAGGAACGAACGCGGGATGCCTGGCAACGGGCCGCCGACCGCACCCCGCACGGGAAGCCGATCGAACTGCGCTCTGAGGATTTCACCCTCTGAGCCGGTGCCCCGATCTAGCGCTGTTCGACGACGACCTCGACCGAGAGATCACCGGCTCGTTCGAAGGTCAACGTCAGCCCGAACGTCTCGCCGGGAACCAGGGGTGCGTCCACCCCCACCCGTTCTGCGGAGTCTGACCCTCAGAAGTGAGGGTGAGGTTCCGCAGAACGGGGTGGATTCGGGTCAGGCGATGGTGAACTGATCGAGGGCCTCCGGGTTGGCCAGCGCCTCGAGGTTCTTGACCGGGCGCCCGTGGACGACCTCGGTGACTGCCAGTTCGACGATCTTGCCGCTGCGGGTGCGAGGGATGTCGTCGACGGCCTGGATCAGACCGGGGACGTGCCGAGGCGAGCACTTGGTCCTCAGCGCCACCTTGATCCGGCGATCCAAGTCGTCGTTCAGGTCGACGCCATCGGTCGAGTCGCACGAACAGCACGATCCGGGTGTCGCCGTCCCACTCCTGCCCGATGGCGATCGCCTCGCTCACCTCATCGAACTGCTCGACCACTCGATAGATCTCTGCCGTCCCGATCCGGATACCGGACGCATTCAAGGTGGCATCGGAACGACCGTGGATGATCATGCCTCCCCGGTCGGTCCAGGAAGCGAAATCGCCGTGGGCCCAGATCGGGCCCTCGAGAGGCGACCTGGCCAGCCAGGCCGGAGAAACGATCGAAGTAGGCAGATCGGTATCGAGCTTCGCCGTCGTCGTTCCAGAACTCGAGCGGCATCGACGGGAACGGCATCGTGCAGACCAGTTCACCCTTGACTCCCGGCTCGTCGATCGGCCGACCATCGTCGTCGAACACCTCGATCGCCATGCCGAAACACTTCCGCTGGATCTCACCGGCCACAACGGCCACCGTCGGATCGCCGGCGACGAGGCACCCACAGAGATCGGTGCCTCCTGACATCGAAGAGAGGTGGACGTCGTGTTTGATGGCGTCGTACACCCATGCGAATCCCTCGTGGCTGAGCGGTGATCCCGTGGAGCAGATCGTGCGAACGGTCGAGAGGTCGTGGCTCTCGATCGGACGAAGGCCACTCTTCATCGAAGCATCCAGATACTTGGCCGAGACACCGAGCAGCGTCGCGCCCACGTCATCGGCCAGATCGAACAGCGCCGCCGGATTCGGGTGGGCCGGACTGCCGTCGTAGACGACGATCGTTGCGCCGCTCGCCAGACACCCGACCAACCAGTTCCACATCATCCAACCGCAGGTGGTGAAGTAGAACACGGTGTCGCCAGGTCCGATGTCGCAGTGCAGCTGGTGCTCACTCAACAACTTCAGGAGCACTCCCCCCGCTCGATGGACGATGCACTTCGGTTTGCCGGTCGTGCCGCTGGAGTACAGGATGAAAACCGGGTGATCAGCGGGCAGACGGACGATCTCGAGCCCAGCACCGAGATGAGCCTCCACGATGCTCGACCACAGTGATGCCCGGCTGATCTCGGCGACGTCGGGAACGTCGGCCAACACACCGACGACCAGTACCTGCTCCACCGACGGCAGTCGCTCCACGATCTCGCCGAGGCGGTCGAGGCAGGAGAACGAACGGCCGCCGTAGTCGTAGCCGTCTGCCGCGATCAGGATCTTCGGGGTCGTCTGTCCGAACCGGTCGACAACACCCTCGACGCCGAAGTCGGCCGAGGTCGAGGTGAACACGGCACCGATCGATGCCGCAGCCAGAAAAGCGACGATGGTCTCGCGAACGTGGGGCATCCATGCCGCCACTCGATCGCCCGGCTCGACACCGACGGACCGCATCCACGCACCCATGGCTGCCGTCTCAGCCCGGAGGTCTGACCACGTCGTGGTCCGTTCGAAGCCTGTCTCGCGCCGCTCGATGATGGCCTCTCGGTTTGCGCCGTCTCGAACAGCCAACAGATTCTCGGCGACGTTCAGCTTCGCGTCAGGCAGGAAGCGCCACTTCCAGAAGTCGTCCGCTTCGGCGATGTCGACATCGCCCGGATCGCCGATGACACCGGTCCACTGCCAGACGGACCGCCAGAACGGTCCTGGCTCGTCGACCGACCACTCCCAGAGCGCATCGGTGTCAACTGTTTCCGGCCGAACGGATCGGCGAAACTGATCGACTCTCGTGGCTGCGATGCGCTCATCGGTGGGCTGCCAGAGCACCGGGCTCGGATTCTCTTCGGTCACGGAGTGCTCGATTTCGGTAGGACGTAGGTGCCCTGGCACACCGCCGTCGGTTTGTCCTGCGAATCGGTCCAGATCACCACCGTGCCGACCACGTTCCTGGATCCCACCGAATGCAGATCGGCTCTCGCCCACAGCTCTGGTCCGATCGCCGGACGCACGAATCGAATCGACAATTCGCTGGTGAGCGCCATCGCCTCGAGCCCGACGGCCCCGAACACGGCATACCAGAGGGCGAGATCAGCCAACCCGAACTGGGCCGGTCCCGAGACGAAACCACCGGGCCGGATCGACTTCGGGTCCACCGGCATCGTGGTGAGAACGTGGCGCCCGGAGATCTCCACGCACCGGGCCGCCGGCGCTGATGCCCACTGCTCGGCGACATACGCCTGCACCGATTCGGTGGTGACCCCATCGGCCGCCGGAGGTGGTTGAAAGGATGCTGCTGACACGTCGCAGACGCTAGCCCACCGACCCGCCGGCGCAGGAAGGCGAGCGCCTGCTACTCCGGCTGATGCGAGTGACATCCTCGTGGAGCCGGAGCTGGAGCTGACAGAGTGAGCCGATGAGGGATCAGGTTCGAGACTCCTACGACGCCATGGCTGAGACAGTACGCAGCACTGTTTCTCGACGATCTCGATCGGGACGGCAGCGCCCGGGATTGGCTCGCAGCGTTCGCCGAGCTGGCGACAACCCGAAATGGCGCAGTCGCTGACCTCGGATGCGGTCCCGGCCACGTCGTCAATCACCTGTCCGAACTCGGCCTGACAGCCGTCGGCTACGACCTCTCCCCTGGCCAGATCGCCGAAGCTCGCAAGGCGTTCCCTGACGTCGCAGTTCCACGTCGGCGACCTCGCAGCGCTCGACATCGCCGACTCCTCACTCGGGGGGATCGTCTCCCGGTACTCGCTCATCCACCTGCTCCCCTCCAGCCTCGGCGCCGTCTTCGGAGAATGGATGCGAGTGCTCGAACCGGGGGCGCCGGTTCTCGTGTCGTTCTTCGCCTCGACCACGGCCGATACGCATGGGACACCGTTCGATCACGCGGTGGTGACGGCCTACGAGTTGTTCCCGGCGACGCTCGCACAACAGCTGCACGATGCCGGATTCGCTGACCTCGAGGTCGGAGTCCGGCCCCCACCCGAAGGCGGTCGTCCGTTCGACCAGGGAACGATCCTCGCTCGAAAGCCGAATGCCTGAGGGTTCGAACCGGGGAGACTCGCGACTCGAAGTCGGGACACCGCTCGAGTCCGACAGTTCTGCGTTGTCAACGGCGCTTCTGCCGCTTGGCGTCCTTGATGAGACGGCCGAGCTTGCGATCGGCGCGGTGTTGGGCTGCGGGATCCGTCCGCACTTCGGCCCAGGCCGCCTCCCGGCGCAGCTGGTCCCACGCCTTCATACGACTCTCGTGCAATCTGCCGTCGGCCAGTGCGGCGAGCACTTCGCATCCCGGCTCGTTGGTATGGCCACAGTCTCGGAACTGACAGTGGGCCGCCAGATCCATGATGTCGCTGAATCCGTCGTCGATCGTGTCGAGGTCGGTGTGGATTCCGACCTCTCGGACACCGGGGGTGTCGATGAGCCGACAGTTGCCTTGGAGCACGAACAGCTGTCGTGCGGTCGTCGTGTGGCGGCCCTTGCTGTCGCCGTCACGGACGTCTCCCGTGCCGCTCACTTCGCTGCCGGCGAGCGCATTGAGCAGCGTCGACTTGCCGGCTCCGGACTCACCGACCAGCACGAGCGTGTTGTCGGCGCACCGTTCGAGCAGTGCGGCTGTTCCATCGGCGGTGGTCGATGAGACCGAGATGATCTCTGCTGCGGGGTCTTGTTCGAGCAGATCCTGCTCGATGTTGTCGGTCGAATCGACGAGGTCTGCCTTCGACAAGATGACGAGTGGTGTCGCCCCTGCGTCCCATGCGAGCGACGTGAATCGCTGCACGCGTCCTGGCGTGACCGGCCGATCCAACCCGCAGACGATGCCGACCACGTCGACGTTCGCTGCGATCGGCTGGCTTCCACCCGTGGATGGGTCGCGGCGTTGCAGCAGCGATGCACGTGGCAAGAGTTCTTCGATCCGGTCGCCGCTGACAACGATCCAGTCCCCGACAGCGAGCGGGGGCATGGATCGCCGGACCGGAACGTGGTGGGTCCCGAGTTCGGAGCCGACCAAGACCGCTGAGCCATCGTGGCGAACGACTCGAGCGGCAACGCCGGAGTCGTGGGCAGCAAGGTACGGCGCCCAGCGATCCGACCAGCCGAGTGCGACCAAGGTGGAGTGCGGGTCGGGGGTCAGTGCTGACTCATCGGGTGTCGGCGACATCGTCACAAAGCCCCTACGGGTGTGCGGGGGTACACGGTCGCTCGCAGCAGGAGAAACCACGGGCGATGACGGTCGTCGGCGCGTCGGGTGTTCTCGGACCTCGTCAGCTGTGTTCTGAGCTCCCATGCCTGCCTCCACCCAGAAGTTAGCTCAGCGGCATCCACCACCGACCCCGACACGCTGCCCGCACTGAAACGGAGGCTGCGATCGGAGGGTCTGCGAAGCGAGCTCTCTCCCGGTCAGACACTTCGGGGCAGATATGAGGTCGGTTCGGGGGTCGGTGTGGGTTCGAGCAATCGTCGAAGCACAGCGGCGTGGTCGTCGAGGGCCTGTCGTCCCCTCGGCGTGATCGTGAACCACGATGCTCTGGTCTTTCCCTTCCCTGTGCGTTTCGATGTGAGGTAGCCGGCATCGAGAAGCACTTTCAGTTGCTTCGAGAGGTCCGAGTCGCTCAGCCCGAGTTGGTCGCGAAGGTAGGAGAACTCGATCCGGCTTGCGGATGCGAGGAGGCCCATCGCTGCAAGTCGGTTCGGCGGCGTCAGTTTGTCGTCATCGCAGCGAGGCGGCGGTCGGAGGGTCTGCGGAGCGAGGACCCCGGCCGAAGGCCGCCGCAGCGCAGCGGAACCCTCCGACCGCCGCCGGAACTCAGATCGCCAAGAGCTCGAGCAGCATGACCGACTCCGGATGTAGTACCGGAGGTTGGAGCCCAGAACTCATCAGCTGAGCGCCGGAGAAGACGATCTCACGAGCGTCGCTCGCGAGGCCCCTCATCCATGCCGGACGGGCCCGACCGAACTCGAACATCGAGCCGAGGTCCTCGATGATCGTGCAGCGATAGCGACGGTCGGGGTCGAGGCCGGCGAAGCGGATCGGCAACGGCACCGTTGTGATGCTCGGCGTCATCTGGACATAGGCCATCACCGCGTGGGATCGATCCTGCGACACCACGCCGTGGACCGACGCCGCAGCGTCGTCGTGGTCGACGCGCACGACGTCGCCCCCGTGGAGCAACGGACGCAGACGCTTGTACAGGTCGATGGCGAGTCGCACGCGTTCGCGTTCGGCCTCGCTGGCGTTGAGCAGGTTCCACTCGATGCCGAGGGATCCGAACAACGCGGTCGCAGTACGGAATCCGAGATCCTGGACACGATGGGTGGTGTGGGCCTGATGGGGTCCGATGTGTGCGCCCATCAGCTCGGGCGGGAAGAGCATCGTGAAGCCGCGCTGGATCGACTGCCGCTCGAGCGCGTCGTTGCAGTCCGATGTCCAGACCCGATCGGTCCGACGCAGGATCTCGAGGTCGATGCGCCCGCCGCCGGAGGCGCAGCTCTCGATCTCGACGGTCGGATGGGCGGCCCGAATGCGGTCCAGCAGCTCGTACAGACCGACGACATGGCCGTGGGTGCCGGCCCGACCGGGATCGTCAGCCGATCGCTGATTCGAACCCTGCACGAGGTCACGGTTCATGTCCCACTTGAGGTAGGAGATGTCGTACTCGTCGAGCAGGGCATCGATGCGTTCGAAGAGGTACTCCCGCACATCTGCTCGGCCGCAGTCGAGCACCAGCTGTTGCCGCCCCAGCACCGGCGTGTAGCCGGCGGTGGTGAGCGTCCAGTGCGGGTTGCGTCGATACAGATCGGAGTCGGGGTTGACCATCTCGGGTTCGACCCACAGGCCGAACTCCATTCCCAGAGCCGGTGACGTGATCGACGATCGGGTGCAGGCCGTCCGGCCACACCTCCTCGCTGACCCACCAGTCCCCCAAACCCATGGTGTCGTCACGGCGACTCCCGAACCAGCCGTCGTCGAGCACGAATCGCTCGACACCCACGGCGGCCCCGACATCGGCCAACTCCCGGAGGGTTTGGAGGTCGTGGTCGAAATAGACCGCCTCCCATGTGTTGAGGATCACCTTGCGTGGTCCCTGGAGGGGGTGACGCGATCGGACGTGGCGATGGAAGCGCTGGCTCGACGGTGTGATCCCGGCCTGACTCGGCGCAACCACGACCTCTGGCGAGCGATACGAGGCTCCGGGCGCCAGGGTCACTTCACCGGGCGACAGCAATTCGCCTGCCTGGATGTGCCGGCGGCCGTCGCTGAGCTGCTCCGCCGCGATCTCGTAGTTGCCACTCCACGCCAACTGGAGGCCCCACACATCGCCGTGATGTTCACCGAACCCGACCGAACCGGCGAAGATCGCCGGGAGGTGGTCGTGCGACGTGCGACCACGCCGGTTCTCGATGACCGACAACGCCTGGAACTCGTGGCGACGGGGCTGGAACTCCTTGCACCACCGACCGGTGAAGCTCACCAATTCAGTTGCGTGCACCGGCATCGGGACCGACGCCGACAGCCGCACCAGTGAATATGGCGTCTCGCCGACATTCGTGAGCTCCATCGCCACCACAACGGTCTCGGCTTCGGTCACGACGAGTTCGATCCTCAGCTCGAGTCCTGCCACCTCGTCGGCAAGGTGGAACCGAGCACGATCGTCGATGATCTCGGGTTCGCCGACAGTCTGGAACACGGGCGCCCATGCCGAGCCGTCCGGCCGGCTGCCGACCAATCCAGGACGCCCGAGAAAGCCGGTGCCGTTCTCGGTCAGGATCCCGATGGGGGCAGCAGCATCCAACGTGGCGTGGGCCACGGGGAGGGCGAGCGCACGAGGGTCGAAACCCTCGATGGCGGCACCGATGTGCACGATGGATGGCATGGAACGCGCCGAGATCGAGCACGACCGAGGTCGGGCCCCGACGCAACGTGACGACAGAAGTCAAGGTCTGGTTCTCCGGGAAGTGGGGCTCAGCCCTTGTTCGCGCCGAGCGTGCGACCGGCGATGAAGTGGTTCTGCATGGCGCAGCCAAGAATCCTTCACGTGCAGGCACGTTCTGTCAAGCACACGAAATCGACCGAGTCAGCGCCGGTAGACGCTCTCGCCGTCGATCACGGTCAGGCAGACGATGCCCTGCTCATCGAGTTCGGTGTAGGTGTCGGGCGGTGGATCGAGACCGAGAACCGCTCGAGGACGAGCGGCTGCGGCGGCAGCAGCTTCACCGAGGTCGGCATCGCAGAAACTGACCACGTTTCGCACCGCTTGGTCGATGCCGATCGTGGCACCGGCGAGCGTGCCGTCGCCCAATCTGGCGACGGGTTCAGCGGTGACACCGAGAAGCGCCACGGCATCGCTCACGAGCACCATTCGCTCCGAGGCTGCCTGCCACGCGAGTCGCACCATCGCCGGAGCGACGTGAACGCCGTCGACGATCATGCCGAAGCGAACTCGCTCGTCGATCAGCAACGCCGCGGCCAGACCGGGCGACCGATGCCCGAGACCACTCATGGCGTTGAAGAGGTGGGTGCCCATCGAGGCGCCGGCCTCGATCGCATCGGATGCACGGCGCAAGGTCGAATCCGAGTGTCCGAGCGACACCACGATGTTCCGCTCCGTGAGCAACCGAATCATGTCGATCGCACCCTCGAGTTCGGGGGCGAGGGTCACCATGGCGACCTCGTCCAGCGTGTGGACGACAGCGAGGTCGATTCGGACGGAGTGCACCCGGGTCGTGGGCGCCCGCTCGACTCGGCGCCAGCCACGGGCCTTCCAGATGGAGCCCGATCGGTCGCGCTCCGCTCCAACCAACCGGCGGTCCAGCCCGCAGCACGGCTGCCGCTTCCTCCCGTCGGTCGAATCCGTCCGAGACCAGCGTCGGCAGGAACTGCGTGACCCCGTGCTCGACGAGATGAGCGCCGACCTCCCAGATCGAGGTCGGGTCATCCGAGAAGTGGTGCCCCCATCCGCCGTTGATCTGGAGATCGAGGTAGCCGCCGGGAATGGTCACCATCACGCCAGTATGGACGGTCCCGACCGAGCGAGCACAGGCCGAACGGCGGAACGTCCGGTGCATTTACCCTGTCGGTTCACGGTCGGCCTGCGGCAAGATCGAAGTCAACCCGACAACAGGCCATGGGCGACCACGGCCTGCGAAGGACGGCACATGTCATCACGATCGGAACGCCTCATGCGCTCGGCGCGGGTCTTCGCCGGCCACACACGGTTCCGCGCCAACCAGGCGCTGGCCTCCCACGCCGTCCCCACGTACCGCAGGCTGCGGTCGATCGACACGCCCTTGGCCGAGCGTTACCTGTTCGTCCTCGCCCATCCGCGATCGGGCTCGACCGTGCTCAGCCACGTGCTGCAGAGCCATCCCTCGATCGTGGGTTTCGGCGAGCACCACGAGGGCTACGACACTGCCGAGGATCTCGAGGCCCTGGCGGCGAGGAATGCTTGGTTCGACCGTTCCCCTCGGACCACGGCGCCGTACACGATGGACAAGATCGTCTGGAACCACCACGGCCTCAGCGATGCCATCGTCACGCACCCGGACACCCGATTCGTCTTCCTCGCCAGGGAGCCGGCCGCAACCCTCGAGAGTTATCGCCGCATGTTCGCCGACATGACCACGGACGAACGCCGACTCGAGTCCTATCGAAACCGACTCGAGGGCATGATCGACCTCGCCGAACGCATCGGTGACCCGGCGAGAATGACGTTCGTGACCTACGACGAGCTGACCGGCAGGACAACCGATGTCCTGGCTTCCCTGACCGATTGGCTCGAACTGCCGACACCTCTGCGCAGCGACTATGAGCTCAACCGAAAGAGTGGAAGTCAGAGTTGGGGAGACCCATCCGAGCACATCAAGGCCGGCAAGATCATCTCGCTCGACCGCAGCCCGACCGTGATCGACCTCGACGTCCTCGACGAGGCGAACACGCTCTACCGAGCGTCGTGTGAGCGACTTCTGGCCCTCACGAAGAGCCCGCCGCTGAAATCGCCCGCTGCAGAATCTCGGTGAACACCTCCGGTGCCTGAGCTCCGGGGATGCCGATCGAGCGGTCGATCACGAAGGTCGGCACCGAATGGATCCCGGCGTCCGCCGCGAACATGAGCTGCTCCGCCACCTCTCGTCGACCACCATCGCCGGTGAGCCAATCCCGAGCGGCCTCAGCATCGATGCCGACCTCCTCGCCGAGCGACACCAGATCGTCGACGGCTCCGATGGAACGACCCTCGCTGAAGTAGGCCCTCATGAGTCGCTCCTTCAGTTCGAGCTGGACTCCGAGTCGCTCGGCCAAGACGAGGAGGCGATGGGCGTTGGCGGTGTTGGATCGCTGTGCCCGATCCATGTCGAAGGTGAGGCCGACGCCGGCGGCCTCGGCGGTGACATGATCGAGGATCTCCTTCGCTCGTTCCGCCCCTCCGAACTTCTTCGCATAGGCGGCTTTCACCGGTTCGCTGCGATCCACCGGGGCCGTCGGGTCGAGTTGGAAGGCGCGGTAGGACACGGCAACATCGACGCCAGGGTTCGCAGCCTCGAATGCAGCAAGGCCGGCCTCCCAACGCCGTTTGCCGATGTAGCACCACGGGCACACGACGTCAGACCAGATCTCGACGTTCAGTGTGGTCGACGCCGTGGTCATGACCGCCCTGCGAGCTCTCGAGCCTCGTCCTGGAGCTCCTGGAGCGCGATTCGCAGCTGTGCAGTGAAGTCTCGTAACTGTTGACGATCGGCGCGCTTGCCGTCCGGACCAGTCGGCGGCGGGAGCGGCTCGCCGACGGAGATTCCGACCGGAACGCGCTTCGGGAATCGAGTGCCCTCCCCCATGGCTTGTCCGGTGCCCGAGATCCCGATCGGGATGACCCGAGCGCCGGTCTTGGCCGCCAGCCATGCGGCGCCACCGAACAACTCAGCCACATCGTGACCGTCCTGACGACCGCCCTCAGGGAAGACGATCATCGATTCACCCCGGTCGAGCAGCGCTTTCGCTGCCTTCAGAGCGTCGCGATCGGCCTCGCCTCGTCGTACCGGGATCGCACCGAGCGCAGCGCACACCCAGCGGACGACCGGTGGCTCGAACAGCGATTCCTTGCCGAGAGCGCGGATGCGACGCGAACTGAGCGATGCCAGCAGTGGACTGTCGAGGTGTGAACGATGCACCGGGGCCAAGATGGTCGGTCCCGGTAGGTCGAGGCGCTCGGCGTTGGCCGCGACGACGTCGAAGTACGGGAAGAGGACCCGCCTCACCGTGCCCCGAACGACGCGGTAGAACCGCAACGACGACGGTCGATCGCCGGTCTCGAAGGCCCTGGCCAGGAGGTCGACCTCAGAGCGCTTCGACGAGCGTTTCGATGTGCTGTCGTTTGTGTTGCGTTCACCCACTCGACAGAGTCAACCACGAATTCGGCCCCTCCGATGCCGCATCGTTCCGGCGAGCGTCGGTCTAGGTTCGAGTCGTGCTTCGGTCGCTCGTCCTCCCGGTGTATCTGCCGTGCTTCTTCATCAACGGCGGCACGGCGATGCTCGTGCCCCTCCTCCCCCTCTACCTCGCCGAGATCGGACTCTCGGACTCGTCGCTCGGCCTGGTCATCGCCGCCGCCGGTGTCGGAGGGATGGTGTCGCAGGTCGGATGGGGCCGGCTGATCGACCGTTGGGGCGACAACGCAGTCATGGTCGCGGCGGTCGCCGTGATCTGCATCGGGGTGGCGGCCTTCGGGGTCATCGGGTCGGCCGTGGCGCTCGGCACGCTTCGCCTGGCAGCCGGCATGGGTTCAGCCGGCTGGGTGCTGTCGCGCCAGACGTTCCTCACACGAGTCACCGATCCGGTGAGTCGGGGCAAAGCCATGGCGCTGTTCGGCGGCACGACGCGAACCGCGTTCCTCGTCGGACCGATCGTGGCTGGATTCGTGGCCGGGTGGGCCGGGTTCGGCACCGCGTTCGCCGTGTCCGCGGTGACCACGAGCATCGGGCTCGTCCCCCTCCTTGCCGCCGGCTCGGGTGATGCGGCCGTTCCCCACTCCCACGGCCCCACACCGGCTCGTCCCTCGCTGCGCCCGCACATCCGCTCGCTGTTCCTGGCCGGAACGGGCCAGATCCTCGTGATCACGGCCCGAACCGGGCGATACGTCGTGCTGCCACTCATCGGTGCCCAGGTGGGGCTTTCCATCGGCCAGGTGGGTTTGCTGGTGAGCATCGGGGGCCTGGCCGACCTGCTGCTGTTCCCGGTTTCCGGGTACCTGATGGATCGGTACGGCCGACTCTTCGCCATCGTTCCCGCATTCTGTCTGATGGGGGCGGGCCTGATGATCCTGTCGATCTCGTCGACCGGACTCGGGGTGGCGGCCGCGGCGGTGATCATCGGGGTCGGCAACGGCCTCGGTTCGGGGACGATGCTCACGCTCTCGGCCGATCTGGCACCCTGCCGTCGCCCCGAGTGGATTCCTGGCCGCACTCGGAACGATCCGGGATGCAGGCAAGGTCGCCGGACCGGCAGCAGTCGGCATCATCACCGATGTCGCCAGCCTCTCGGTGTCCGCGTTCGCCATGGGAGCGACGGCCGTCGTCGCCGCAGCCGTGATTGCTTTCGGCATCGGTGAGACGCTCGACCGATCGCCGGCCCGCGTGGCGGTCGGCTAGGTCCGTCGTCCGACTTTTCGGCTACAACGACATCGGTGCCGTTCATCACCATCACGCCACGCTCCGGCCCCATCGAGATGTACTTCGAGATCCATGGACCGTCGGACCCCGAGGCCGCGGCCGATCCACCCCGAAGGGTGCTGAACATCAGCGGAACCGGCAACGATCTGCGAGTCAGCCGGCCGGATCGATCGCCGCTCAACCGCCGGTTCGAGGTCGCCCACTACGACCAGCGGGGCCTCGGTCGAACCGGCAAGCCGCCTGGCCCGTACACGATGCGTCAGTACGCCGACGACGCCGCCGCGCTGATCGCCGAGCTGGGATGGTCGTCGTGTTCTGTCGTCGGCACCAGCTTCGGCGGCATGGTCGCACAACACCTCGCCATCCACCACGCTCATCTGGTCGAACGACTCGTGCTGAACTGCACGTCGCCTGGCGGCACCCTGCCGTCGTTCCCCCTGCACTCCATCGATGGCCTCGACGTCGAGGCGCAGATCGAGCTGCGAATGGGTTTGTACGACAACCGCTGGGACCCGGGCGAGACGACCCGATTCCCGGACTTCGGCCCGTTCTACGATGCCATGGTCGAACAGGCGAGGAATCAGCGAGAAGGAGACGATCTCCGCGGCTTTCAAGCCCAGACTCGACGCCCGCTCGACCCACGATGCGACTGCGTCGCTCCACCGGATCGAGGCGCCGGACACTCGTATGCGCAGGAGAGTTCGACGACATGGCTCCTCTCGACCAATTCCGTTGCGCTGGTCGAGGCAATCCCGAACGCAGAGCTGCGGGTCTTCGACGGCGGACACTTCTTCCTCCTCCAGGACCGCACGGCCTTCCGATCGATCATCGAATTCCTCGACGACCGACCCTGATCTCCAGCCCGTTCACCAGGTGTCGACGAAGGCAGCAGATCTGCGGCCGGTTCCCGCCGGGGCGGCCGATCGGAACGCCGTGGTGATCCACCGCCTGGTGTCTGCCGGGTCGATCACGTCGTCGATCTCGAAATGGTCGGCCATCGACACCCCTTTGCCGACCTCGTACATCTTCGCCACCATCGCCTCGAACATCTCCTGGCGTTCGGCGGGATCCTCGATCGGCCTCGAGCTCGTTCCGGTAGCCGAGGCGCACGAATCCCTCGAGCCCCATGCCGCCGAATTCGCTGCTCGGCCAACCGACGGTGAAGATCGTGGCCTTGAAACTCCCGGCCGCCATCGCCTGGGCGCCGAGGCCATAACCCTTGCGCGTCACGACGGTGCACATCGGCACGGTGAGGTTCGCAGCCGTCACGAAGAGCCTGGCCGCGTGCCGGACGAGCGCCGTCTCCTCTGCGTCCGGACCCACCATGATCCCCGGCGTGTCGCACAGCGAGACGATCGGCAGCCCGAAGGCTTCGCACAGCTGCATGAATCGGCTCGCCTTGTCGGCCCCGTCGGAATCGATGGCCCCGGCGAGGTGCAGCGGGTTGTTCGCGATCACACCAACGGCGCGACCCTCGATTCGAGCGAGGGCCGTGATCATGCCGACCCCGAAGTCGGCCCGGAGTTCGAGCACCGAGTCGACGTCGAAGAGCTGATCGATCACCGTGCGGATGTCGTAGACCCGGAGACGATTCTCGGGAATCGCATGGCGCAGGAGTCGCTGATCCGGTGCGGCCCACTCGTCGAGCGAACCCTGGAAATAGCCCAGGTACCGCTTGGCCATGGCCACCGCAGCTGCTTCGTCGGCAACCACGATGTCGATCACACCGTTGCTGCGCTGCACATCGACCGGGCCGATCTCGGTGGGATGGAAGACCCCGAGTCCACCGCCCTCGATCATGGCCGGGCCACCCATGCCGAGATTGGACCCCTCGGTGGCGATCACCACATCACAACAACCGAGCAACGCAGCGTTGCCGGCGAAGCAGTAGCCCCCGTTGATGCCGACGAGCGGCACGTGACCGGACAGCTCGGCGAACAGCTGGAACGCGAGGCAATCGAGACCGGCGACCGAAACGCCGTCGGTGTCGCCCGGCCGACCTCCGCCGCCTTCGGCGAACAAGACCACGGGGAGCTCCAAACGGTGGGCGATCTCGAAGAGTCGATCCTTCTTCCGGTGGTTCTGATGGCCCTGCGTGCCGGCGAGCACCATGTAGTCGTAGGAGGCAACGACGCATTGTCCGGCATCACCGAACTGATCGCCGTTGACCTGGCCGATTCCTCCGACCAGACCGTCGCCCGGGGTCTGCTCGATCAGCTCCTGGACCGACCGCCGCTTCCGCTGCGCGGCGATCACGAGCGGTCCGTACTCGACGAACGTCCCATCGTCGACCAGGTCGGCCAGGTTCTCGCGGGCCGTCCGTTTGCCGGTGCCGTGTCGCCGCTCCACCCGCTCCGGTCGGCGCTCGTCGAGACCGAAGCTGTGTCGCTCGATCGATTCGGCGAGGTCGGGCCGGATGCGGTCGAGGTCGATCTGCTCCTCGTCCCCGGACGCTTCGAGGTCGATCCGTCGCTCGCGAAACCGAGCATGGCGGTCCCGGCACCGACGGCTTCACCGGGAGCGACGTCGACGCTCGTGATCTGCCCTCCGCTCGGGGCGACGACGACGTGTTCCATCTTCATGGCTTCGAGCACCAAGAGTTCGTCGCCGGCGTGCACGACGTCGCCGGTAGAGACAGCAAGCGACACGATCGTCCCGAGCAACGGAGCCACGATGGCCGTGTCGCCACCGTGTTGCCGGCTCTCTGTTCGTTCCGGCTCGCCGTCTGCGATTTCGGCGGCCAGTTCGCCGATCAAGGTCGTGTGGAGATCGAGTGAGGCGACCTTGCCGTTGGCCAGAAGCCGTCGCAGCACACCGACATTGGTGTGGACGCCATCGACGACGAGTTCATCGAGCGCCCGGCGGGCGCGGCGCAGCAGCATGTCGGCATCGGCGGCGTGCACGATCACCTTGGCCAGGAGCGAGTCGTACCGTGGGGACACCTCGAAGCCCCTGGTGGCGTGGGAGTCGACACGAATGCCGGTCCCACCCGGCTGCTCGAACCGTTCGATGCAGCCGGCCACGGGAAGGATCGAACCGTCGGATGCCATCCGCTCGGCATTCACACGAAGTTGCACCGCGATACCCGAGATGGGTGGCGGCGAAGCGAGGCCGAGATCGGCAAGCGTCGAACCGGCAGCGATCCCCAGCTGGGCGCCAACGAGATCGATCCCGGTGATGGCCTCGGTGACCGTGTGTTCGACCTGGATCCGGGGGTTCGCCTCGATGAAGACATGGGCGCTGTCGGTCACCAGGAACTCGAAGGTCGCCAGGCCCCGGTAGTCGAGGGCGGCCGCCATGCGAACCGCGTCGGCCAAGATGGCTTCTCGGCGCCCCGAATCGATCGCGGTCACCGGCGCGAACTCGATCACCTTCTGCCGTTGCCGTTGCAGCGAACAATCGCGATCCCAGATGTGCGACACGGCTCCGGTGCCGTCACCGATCACCTGGACTTCGATGTGCTTCGCCGTCGGGATCAGCTGCTCGGCGAAGATCGATCCGTCGCCGAAGGCGGAGGTCGCCTCCGATCGGCATCGCTCGATGGCGCTCGTCAGATCGTCACCGGGGTGCACGATTCGCATGCCCCGCCCGCCGCCGCCGGCCGCCGCCTTCAACATCACCGGTCCGACTCGACCCATGAAGTCGCTGAGCTCGCCGGCGTCGCCCAACAAGCCGGTGCTCTCGGCCACGGTGACGCCGAGCGACTTCGCCAGATCGAGCCCGGATCGCTTGTCGCCAAGGGCCCGCAACGTCGCCGGGGTCGGGCCGACGAACACGAGGCCGGCCGCCTCGCACGCGTCGGCGAAATCGGCGTTCTCGGCCAGGAACCCGTATCCAGGGTGAACGGCATCGCATCCGGCGGCGACTCCGGCGGCGACCACGGCCTCGATGTCGAGATAGGCCGCCGGCCCGGAGCCGGGGATCATGGCCGAGGTCGTGGCCAACGTCATGTGGCGCGTCGACGCATCGTCCTCCGGAGCGATCGCCACCGTGTCGATCCCGAGGTCGTCTGCGGTACGGATGATGCGAATGGCGATCTCGCCACGGTTGGCGACGAGCAGGCGTTCGAACATCGGCCGATTATCGGCCACAGATCGTCAGGGGTACAGCTGACAGCAGTTCCGTTGACGGAGCGGAGCTCAGCGTCCCCGGACCGGAACTCGGACCAGTCGCGCCAGCATCACGTAGTACAACCCGAGGCCTGACGAGAGCGCGAACCGGAGCACCATCGCCCATGGCCGACCATCGACCACGGCCTGCACGGTCCACCATGCTCCGAAGCAACACGCAGCCAGGACACCCATCTGAGCCAGGAAGTACCCCGGTCCGGAGCGCTCTCGGTGGGCCCTCCCGATGACGCGGAGCATACGATCGACGACATCATCGCCGGCAGCTCGCGCCGTTGGTCTGGTCGAGTGGTTGCATCACACACGATCGTAGAAACGGGGTGTCGGCCGGACCAGAGGCGCACCGACCCAGCCGCTAGGCGCACAGCCTGGGCGACAGCGCTGGGTCAACGGCAGCGCTCGGGCTAACGTCGTTCTCGTGCTCTTCGTCATCCACTCCATCGACCGCCCTGACTCACTCGAGCTGCGGAAGGCCACGAGGGCCGCGCATCTCGAGTACATGGCCGGATTCGAGATCCCCGTCGGCGGCCCGCTGCTCGACACCGCAGGCCAGATGTGCGGCTCGTGCGTCGTGCTCGACGTGCCCGATCGGGCGGCGGCCCAGGAGTTCATGGCCAATGACCCGTACGCCAAGGCCGGCTTGTTCGAGTCGGCCACACTTCACGAGTTCATGAAAGTGAGTTGGCCGAAATGACCGCCACACCCCCATCCACCCTGCACTGGAGCGACACCGACGCCGAGGTCCACAAACTCGTCGTCGGCCCGTACGACAACAACGTCTTCGTGATTCGCTGTCGGCACACCGGCGAGGCAGTGATGCTGGATGCCGCCAACGAGCACGAGAAGCTGCTCGAGCTCTGCAAGACCCTCGGCGTCCGCACCGTGCTCGAGACGCACGGCCATTTCGACCACATCCAGGCCGTGCCGGCCGTGCGTGATGCCGGATACGAGGTGGGGATCACTGCTGCAGACGCGGCGATGCTCCCGAGCTACGACTACATCCTCGAAGACGACACCCGAATCCAGGTCGGCCGGCTTTCGCTCCACACCATCCTCACGCCAGGCCACACGCCCGGTTCCATCTGCTTCCGGCTCGTCGACAAACCACTGCTCTTCACCGGCGACACGCTGTTCCCCGGTGGACCCGGGGCGACGAAATGGGACTACTCGAGCTTCGATCAGATCATCGACAACATCGACACCCGGCTGTTCCCCCACGGGCCGCAGACGATCGTGCTGCCGGGTCACGGCGACGACACCACGATCGGTGACGAACGACCGCACCTCCAGGAGTGGATCGACCGGGGCTGGTAAGCCAGACTCCCCAACCGATGGACCTGCCGGCGACGCGCGAAACTCCGCGTGAGGGGACGGCGAGAGCTGCACTCGCACGACCGGACTTCCGTCGCGTCTACTGGGCGTCGTTCGCCTCCAACATCGGGCGCTGGATGCAGAACGTTGCGCTCGGCGTGCTCGTGTTCGAACAAACCGAGGACCCCTCGTTCACCACGTTGGTGATCTCGGTCCAGATGTTCCCGTTGCTGATCCTGAGCATCGTGGGTGGTTCGCTCGCCGACAGCGTCGATCGGCGCCGCCTGCTGCTGGCCACGCAATCGTGGCAGGCCATGTTCAGCGCCGTGCTGGCGTGGCACGTGTGGGACGGGTCCTTCGACCGCACCACCCTTCTCGTCATCGTCTTCATGACCGGATTGGGTCAGGCCCTCTTCGCTCCGGCGTTCAACGCGATCGTGCCGACGTTGGTCGGCAAGGAGAATCTCTCGGCTGCCATCTCGCTCAACTCGGCCCAGATGAACGGCAGCCGAGTGATCGGTCCCGTGATCGGCGGCTTCCTGATTCCGACGGTCGGCATCGGGGCGGTCTTCGCCGTGAACGCGGTCACCTACATCTTCGTGATCGCCGCGCTTGCCTCGGTGGCCGTGCCGGCCATGGTCCCGCTCACCTCGTCGATGAAGGATCGGCTGCTCGGTGGTTTCCGCATCGCACGACGATCGACGCCGGTCGGACGGTCCCTGCTCGTCATGACCGCCTTCTCCCTGTTGTGCCTTCCGTTCATCGGCCTGATGCCCGTGATCGCCGAGAACAGTCTCGGAGTCGACGCCAAGAGCAGCACCTTCGGCTTCCTCTACGGCGCGTTCGGGCTCGGCGCACTCGCCGGTGCCATCAGCGTTGGCACGGTGCTCCTCCACGTACCGAAAGAGCGGGTGGTTCGTCTCTCGCTGGGATGTTTCGGCGTGGCATTGGCCGTGTTCTCGCTCCTGCGATCGGCTCCGGCCGCCTTTCCGGTCCTCTTCCTCGTCGGGCTGTTCTACTTCACGATGCCAACGGCCCTCAGCACGTTCCTCCAGCTCCACCTTGGCGACGAGATCCGTGGTCGGGTGATGGCACTGTGGATCATCAGCTTCGGCGGGACCGTCGCCATCACGAACTTCGGCTCGGGGGCCATCGTCGAGATGACATCGCTGACCGCGGTGTTGATGGTCGGAGCCGTGGCTTCGGTCGTCATGGCGCTTGCCGTGCGCCTGGAGCCCGGGGACCTCGCAACGGAAGCCCTGCTCGACGAATTCGAGTGACCCCTCCGATTGGGGTCGGAGCTTCACATTCACAAGTCCGGCGTGAACCGCCTGGCAGTCGCAATTTCTCCTATGCAGATAGTGCAATTGCCAGACGGGAAAATAGAATCGTCCTCCATGGACGAGACTCCCCTCTTCGAAATCGACGATCTCCACGTCGGCACTGTCCCCGAGGGCAACCAGCCGGCAGTCGAGATCCTCGAGGGCGTGTCGCTGACGATCGGCGAGGGCGAAGTCCACGCCCTCATGGGTCCGAACGGCTCGGGCAAGTCCACGTTGGCATCCGCCCTCATGGGCAGCCCCGAGTACGAGATCACGAGCGGGCGCATCCTGTTCCGCGGCGACGACATCACTCACTGGGACACCGACGTTCGGGCCAAGGCCGGCATGTTCCTGGCCTTCCAGTACCCGCAGGAGATCGCCGGCGTCAGCGTCTCGAACTTCCTGCGTCAGTCGCTCAGCGCCCGCAAGGGAATGGAGATGAGCGTGCTCGAGCTTCGACTGTCCCTCATGGAATGGATGGAACGCCTCGACATGGACGAATCGTTCATGGAGCGTCACGTCAACGAGGGATTCTCGAGCGGCGAGAAGAAGCGTAGCGAGATCCTCCAGATGGCCGTTCTCGAACCCGAGTTCGCCATCCTCGACGAGACCGATTCCGGCCTCGACATCGATGCGTTACGCGCCGTCGCCAAGGGCGTCCGAGAGATCCGCAAGGATCGGCCCGCACTCGGTGCGTTGGTCATCACCAACCACCAGCGGCTGCTCGATGATCTCGAACCAGACCAGGTCCACATCCTGATCGACGGCAAGGTCGTACGATCCGGTGGTATGGAACTTGCAGCGGTGCTCGAGAACGACGGCTACGAGAGCTTCCTGTGAGCAGCATCGACGCCAAGACGATCCGCCAGGACTTCCCGATCCTCCAGCAACTCCAGCGCGCCGGCGACGGCTCCGAGCGTCGTCTCGTGTTCCTCGACTCCGCCGCTTCATCGCAGCGTCCACGCAGCCGTGACCGACGCCATGACCAACGTGTACGAAACCGGCTACGCCAACGTGCATCGTGGCGTCTACCAGCTCGCCGAGCGGGCCACGAACACATACGAGAGCGCCAGAGCAACCGTCGCCCGTTTCATCAATGCACCCTCGGTCGACGAAGTCATCTTCACCAAGAACGCCACCGAGGCCATCAACTTGGTGGCCAACTCGTGGGGTCGTACCAACCTCGGCGAGGGTGACGCCGTCGTGCTCACGATCATGGAGCATCACGCCAACATCGTTCCGTGGCAGATGCTGGCGGCCGAGCGTGGATTCGAGATCCGCTGGATCCCGGTCACCGACGACGGCCGGCTCGACCTCACCGATCTCGACCGGTTGCTCGACGGAGCGAAGCTGCTCAGCTTCACCTCGATGTCGAACGTCCTTGGAACGCTCACGCCGGTTCGGCAGCTGATCGACGCCGCCCACGCCGCCGGGGCGCTTGCTCTGGTCGACGCCTGCCAGTCCGTCCCCCACCTCCCAACCGACGTGGTCGAGATGGACGCCGACTTCGTCGCCTTCAGCGGTCACAAGATGCTCGGCCCGTCCGGCATCGGCGTGTTGTGGGGTCGCAAGGAGCTGCTCGACGCCATGCCGCCGTTCCTCGGAGGAGGGGGCATGATCGTCGACGTCACCACAGAGGGATTCCGGCCCGATGCGGCTCCCGGCCAAGTTCGAGGCCGGTACTCCCCCGATCGTCGAAGCCGCAGGCCTCGCAGCCGCGATCGAGTACCTCGAAGCCATCGGGATGGACGTCATCCGCCAGCACGAGGTCGAGCTCACTGCGTACGCGCTGCGCACGCTCCACGAACGACTCGGCGACAACATCACGATCTTCGGACCGGCCGAACCGGCCGCCCGGGGTGGCGTGTTGTCGATCGAGCTGGACGGCGTCCATGCCCACGATGTGAGCCAGGTGCTCGACGAACATGCCGTGTGCGTTCGTCCCGGCCACCACTGCGCCAAGCCGCTGATGCGCCGCTTCGGAGTGAACGCCACGGCGCGGGCCAGTTTCTACATCTACAACGACACCGACGACGTCGATGCGCTGGCCGACGCGCTCGTCGCTGCCAACGACTTCTTCGCCATCTGAATCGGAGCACCACCATGGCCGGACTCGAAGACCTCTACCGCGAGATCATCCTCGATCACTATCGAAGCCCACGAAACAAGGGCGAGCTGGAGTCACCGCCGGCTCACCGCACCGAGGGCTTCAATCCGCTGTGCGGCGACGAGATCGTGGTCTATGTCGATGTCGACGACGGTGTCGTCAGCGACATCAAGATCGGCGGCCAGGGCTGTTCGATCTCACAGGCATCTGCGTCGATGATGTCGGCAGCGGTCAAGGGCAAGAGCGTCGAGGAGGCCAGGGAGATCACGGCTGCGTTCAAGCGGCTCATGAGCATCCACGAGACCAACGTCGGCGGCGACGGCACCGAGGCCGAGTTCGACGACGACGTCGAGATCGCTGACGACGTCGACCTCGGCGATCTCGAGGCGCTCCAGGGAGTGGTGAAGTATCCGACTCGCATCAAGTGCGCCACCCTCAGCTGGAACACCCTCGCCGAGGCCTTCGACGAAGCCACGTCGTAACCAGGCCCGCTCCCAACCCGAGGCTATGACCCCCGCGAATGGGGGTCCCAAACCTCGGGTTTGAGCCCCACAGAATCGGGGGTCATAGCCTCGGGTTGAGCGTCAGCGGCTGTCAGCCACGGCCGAAGGGCCACAGCTTCCGCCATCGACCGCGTCGATTCGCCTCGGCGGCTTCGGCCTCGACCTCTTGACGGATCGTGGGGCCGACACTGTTGATGATCTCTTCTGCCGAGTCGAGCAGGGCGGCCACCGTCGGATCGTCACCCACGCTGGCGGGCGGGTCCGGGGTGGCCGGCGTGATCAGCGAGCCGTGACGCCAATTGACATCGGCCAGCCGACGTTCGTACTTGGGGCAGTCCCCGGGACAGTGCCACGGGGCCTCTGGAGCGAGGTCGAGCGAGCACTTCCGCATCGTGTCCCCGCTCGGGTATGCCCGACTCTGGAAGTGTTTGCAATCCTGCCGCATCGCCATCCAGCTCATTCTGGCATCCTTTGTGCCATGACCACTCCTCACCTCAGTGCCGAACCCGGGGATTTCGCCCCGACCGTGTTGATGCCGGGCGACCCACTTCGAGCTCGATTCATCGCCGAGACCTTCCTCGATGACCCTCGGCTCGTGACCGACATCCGCTCGATGGAGGGTTGGACCGGCACCTACAACGGCGTGCCGATCTCGGTCCAAGGCTCGGGGATGGGCGTCCCGTCGTTCCAGATCTACGCCTCGGAGCTGGTGAAGTTCTTCGGTGTCGAACGCATCGTGCGGGTCGGTTCATGCGGGGCGCTCCAGCCCTCGCTCGCTCTCGGCGATGTCGTGGTCGGCATCGGAGCCGGTACCGATTCGACCGTCAACCAGACCAGACTCCAGGGCCGAGACCTGCCTGCGGTGGCCGACTATCAGCTGCTGGCCGACACGATGGCGGCTGCCGCAGAGCTCGGGATCGATGCGAAGGTCGGAACGATCTTCACCTCCGACTTCTTCTACGATCCCGACCCCGACTCGAAGGTCTTCGAGCTGCTGGCCCGGTACAACTTCCTGGCTGTCGAGATGGAAGCGGCCGGCCTCTACGGACTCGCCGCCGAGCTGGGGTTCGCCGCACTTGCCGTGTGCACGGTGAGCGATCACATCGCTCTCGAGCAGCAGATGAGCACCGAGGACCGCCAGACCAGCTTCAACGACATGATGAAGCTGGTACTGACGGCCCTCACCTGACCACCGCTCAACCGACGAATCAGCGGAGTCGGCGGACGGCATCGACGACCTCTGCCAGCTCATCGAGCGACGATGACCGTCCGAGAGCGTCGACCTCCTCTGCGACATCGTCGAGGTCGATCTCGGTTGCGAATGGGCTCTCCCGCAGGACCTCGGCCAACGCCGCCACCGTCACCGCCAACCGGAAGTCCGGATCGGTGTTCGACCAGCGGTCTTCGATGATCGAGCCGCTCAGTTCGAGTCGGGTCTCGATCACGTCACGATCGTCCGGGTCCTCCCAGCGCATCGAGACCGTGGCGAGGCGATCCGAGCTGGACACACCATTGCGGAGCACGAGCTCGTAGAGCGCCGTGACCTGATGGCCTGCCCCGAGCTCACCGGCATCGACAGCGTTGTTGCGGAAGTCGCTGTCGAGGACTGCCCGATTCTCGTAGCCCAGCAGTCGGTACGAGTCCACAGCGTCCTCGTCGAACTCGACCTGGATCTTGGCGTCGATGGCAACGGTGAGAAGTGTCGACACGAGATCATCGCTGAACAGTCGCTCGGCCTCCTCTGTGTTGTTGACGTAGGCATAGAAGCCGTCGCCGTCGTCAGCGAGCGTCTCCATCGTCACGTCGTTGAAGTTGCCCATGCCGACGCCGACGGTCACGAGTTGAATGCCCCGATCGGCGTCGTCGCGGATGAGGCCGACGAGTCCGTCAGGATCGGTGATCCCGACGTTGGCCACACCGTCTGACGCCAGGATCACACGATTGATGCCGTCCCGGATGAACGCATCACCGGCGAGTTCGTATCCTCGTCGCAGACCGGCTTCGAGGTTTGTCGATCCGTTGGTCTCGAGCTCGGCGATGGCATCGAGGATCCGGTCCCGGTTGCGCACCGATGTCGGTTCGAGCAACACCGTTGCGCCATCGCTGTAGGTCACGATGGCGACGGTGTCATCGCGATCGAGCTCGGACACGAGGCGTTCCAGCGCCACCTTCACGAGACCGATGCGGTCGTCTCGATCCATCGAGCCGGACGTGTCGACCACGAAGGTGAGGTTCGCGTCCGGCCGCTCGGAGCTGCGCACTTCCTCGGCCTGCACACCGAGGCGAACGATGATGTTGTTGTCCTCGAACGGCGATGGGCCGGCGTCGGCCATGACGTTGAGGCCGTTCGCCGGTGCGTTGTAGTCGTAGTCGAACGAGTTGACGTACTCCTCGACTCGGACCGAGTCGGCCGGCGGGAGTTGCCCCTCGCTCAACCATTGCTGGGCGATGCTGTAGCTGGCGGTGTCGACGTCGAGGGCGAAGGTCGAGAGCGGGTCTCGGGCGACGTCGACGAAGGGCCGGACACCGTAGTCCTTGAACGTGTTGTCCTCGGTCCGGTCAGGGTCGCCGGGTTCGTCGCCGAAAAACCCGCCGTTGGCCGGTTCTGCGGCATCGTCGACGGCCGGCGCCGACTCCTCGTTCTCGCTCGCCCGGTCCTCCGTGCCGTCGTTCGACGGGGCCGGGGCGAACTCGCCTTCTGCGTCCTCAGCTTCCTCACCGCGCGTGTCGTCCTGCTCGAAGAAGCCCGATGTGGTGTCGGTGGACTCGTCGAACCCGGAATCGTCGCTCGAGCCGCAGGCAGCGAGAGCGACTGCCGATCCGAGCAACAGTGCGATCAACTTCTTGGTCGGTTGCGTGTTCATGGTCGCTCGGGCGACCCAGGCCACGGTCTGGTTCCGCGTGACACCGTTTCGTCACGAAGACGAGATGGAGTGACGCCGAGGCGTCATCCGAACTGATCAGCCCTTGGTGGAACCCAGTGTCAGTCCTGCGATGAAGTGCTTCTGGAGTGCGAAGTACACGACCATCACGGGAATGATCACGAAGATCGACGCAGCAGCTACCACGTTGGTGTCGGTCACGAACTGGCCGCCGAGATTGGATAGGGCCGAAGTGATCGGCCGGTCGTCGCCACGCTGTTCGAAGATGACGGCCCAGAAGAAATCGTTGTAGATCCATGCGAATTCCAGCGTTGCCAGTGCCGCCAGTGCCGGTCGAGTGAGCGGCATGATGACCTTGGAGTAGGTGGTCCACAGACTGGCGCCGTCGACCATGGCGGCCTCGTTGAGTTCCTTGGGGAGGAGCTTCATGTAGTTGCTGAGCACGAATGTGCAGAAGCCGGACTGGAACCCGACGTGCAGCAGGATGATCGCCCAGTTGGAACCATTGAGATTGCCGGAGTTTGACATGAACTCCGGCAGCGGAATCCGCCGGAAGGCCTGGAACAGCGGAGCAACCATGATCTGCGGAGGCAGCAGGTTGCCGGCGGTGAACAGCACCAGGAAGAACACGTTGAACCGCCATGAGTAGCGGCTGGCAACGAAAGCGATCATCGACGCCAGAAACAGCGTGAGGATCAGTGAAGGGACGAGAATCAGCGCCGTGTTCCAGTACTTGTCGTAGAAGTCGCCTTGCTCGAGAGCATCTCTGTAGTTCTGCAATGTCAGCGTGTCTGGGAACGACAAGAATCCCTTGTTCAACGTCTCGTTGAAGGGTCGGAACGAGGCGTAGAGCGACATCACGAGAGGGGTGAGCCAGAGGAGGCCGAGCGAGATGAGGAAGGCATGAAGCAGTACCCGGGCTGGACGCAGCGGTGTCTTGCGGGGCACGAAAGTGGCGGCCGATGATGTGGTGTCGGTTGACGCTTTGGGTTGTGCGGCGGTGTCGGTCATACCGAGCTCTCCTGGTTGCGGAAGTGGTTCGTGACATACCAGACCACGAAGCCGAAACAGAGCACGAACAGCATGGTGGCGTAGGCCGATCCTCGACCGATGTTGTCGGCCCCCTCTCCGATGAGGTTGTCGGTCGTCAGGATCGACAACAACTCAGTGTTTCGGGGCGTGTTGAGGACGTAGACGATATCGAAGGCGCGCAGTGCCTCGATGACCGTGATCACAACGACAATCACATTGATCGGCTTCAACGTGGGGAACAGTACGTGACGGAACGTCTGCCACTCGTTACAGCCATCCAGCGATGCCGATTCTCGCAGCGCCGCGTCCACGCTCTTCATGCCGGCGAGATACAAAACCATGATGTAGCCGGTGTGGCGCCAGGCCATCGCGACCAGGATGGCGAGGAAGTTCTTGGACAGGCCATACCCACCGAATTCGAACAGGAAATCCTGGTTACCGAGCCAGTCGACGGTCTCGCCGCCGCCGAACAACCAGGTGGCCAAGCCGTACTGCTGGTTGTACATGATGTTCTGCCAGATGAACCCGACGACGGCAAGTGAAAGAACAACGGGTGTGTAGAAGACGCTCTGGTAGATCCGCCCCCCCTTGAGTTCCTTGTCGAGCAGATAGGCGAGGAACATCCCCAGAGTCGTCGGCCCGAAGAAGAGGAAGACCAGCAACCAGAGGTTGTTGAGAACCGCCTGGAAAAAGTCCTGCTGGAACGCGCCCAGGATGATCTGGTCGTAGTTCTGGAGCCCGGACCAACTCAGATCGCTGAACTGGATGCCGTTCCACTTGGTGAACGACAGAGCGATCGACAGGATCGTGGGAATCCACACGATGGCCACGTGGATCGTAGTGGGGATGATGACCATGGCCAGGAACACCCGGCGGTCGACACCGGAGAACTGCGACTTACGGCGCTTCTTCGGCGGTGGGTCGCTGGAAGCGCCCGAGGGCGCCTTGTCGTCGGTAGCGGGCGGCGTCGCCGTCGTCACGAATTCCCCCTGAAGGTCGTGGGGCCCCACCGACGCTCGGTGGGGCCCCAGTGATACTCAAGGATGGTCAGCAACGCAAGGTACGTCTCCGACCGAACTCACCCGCCGAGCAGGGCCTCGGCCTTGCCTTGGAGGTCCTCCAGGATCGAGTCGATGCTGCCGGGATCGGCGAAGAAATCGGCAAACGCCTGACCGGCCTCGTTGGCGAACGCCGGCACGGTGTCACGGTCGAGGAACTGGGTGACGTTCTTTGCGTTCTGCACCATCGCCGCCGATTTCTGCTGGAGCGCAATGTAGCCAGCGGTATCGAGCTCCGGACGCCGCCGCCTGGACACCCGGGGCGACCTCGAGGAAGGCGTCCTGAGCCAGTGCCGTGCCCATGTGGCCGACGAGTTCTCTGGCCGCCGCCTCGTTCTTGGGGTTGGCGACGACGACCCATCCATCGATCGGTGCTTCGACGGTGTCCTGACCGTGCTCGGGATTGAGCGTCGGGAACGGGAAGAAGTCGACGTCGTCACGAGCGGGATCACCCGGTTCGAACAGGTCTGTTGCGTAGAAGTTGCCGATCGTGATCATTGCGCACTCACCCTTGTTGAGGGCGGCCGCGGCATCCTCCCATTTCCGGCCGTTGGGGTCGGCTTGGTGGTAGGGGAGCAGCTGGGCCCATTTGGCGAACACGTCCTTGGTCCGCTGGTCGGTCCAGCTCTCGTTGCCGGCCATGAGGTCGACGTGGTACTGGTAGCCGTTCAGACGGAAGTTGAGCTGGTCGAAGGTGCCCATGGCGGGCCAGCGCCCGTCATTGCCGAAGGCGAAGGGGGTGATGCCTGCAGCCTGCAGCGTTTCGCAGAGCTCCAGGAGTTCTTCGAACGTCTCCGGTGGGGTGGCTCCCAATTCGTCCCATGCGCTCTTGCGGTAATGAATGGCCCAGGAGTAGAAGTTGAATGGCACGAAGTACTGCTTGCCGTCGTAGGTGGAGGCCTGCTTGAACCCATCGGACTGTTCGGCACTGACCACGTCGGTCCAGACGTCACTGATGTCGGCCAGCAGGCCGGCCGAGGCAAGCGGCACCAAGCGGTAGGCCGCGAACCAAGGCGCCACATCGTCCGGTGGATCCTGCATGTAGGCGACGATCTGCTCCTGATAGGTGTTGTGATCGACCTCGTTCAGCTCGAGCGTGACGTCCTTGTTCGGGAAGGCGTCGAGTGCTGCTTGCAGGCCAGCATTGTTGCCGGGGTTGTCGTAGTTGGAGCCCACCCGCAGAGTGCCCGATGCGGCACCACCGGAACCGGAGCCGGCATCATCATCGTCATCGCCACAGGCGGCGAGTACCCCACCGAACGCAGCGACGCCACCCAGGGCAGCTGCGCCCTTGAGGACACTGCGGCGGTGGAGCCGGAATCCGACCTCGGACGGACTCGGCGATTGAGGTAGCTGTTGGTCAGCCATTGTTGTCACTCCCCTTGATTGTTGATGGTCCAGAGGCCGGGACGCTGGACAGGAGTCCCAGCTGCGGGGACAGTGTGCCCCAAACCGGACTCTGCGTCGACATTGCGTGAGAGTTCGGTGACGCGAAAGTGACCAAGGTCCTGCGATCGGGCGACACCACACGCGACGGGGCCCGGTCCCCAGGACCGGGCCCACTGTCGATCAGGTGAACGGATCGGCAATCAGCCGACCGAGCCCTCCATTTGCAACTCGATCAGGCGACTCCACTCGACCGCGTACTCCATGGGCAGTGTGCGGGTGACGGGTTCGATGAAGCCGTTGACGACCATGCCGATTGCCTGCTCCTCGGAGAGGCCACGGCTCTCGAGATAGAAGAGCTGCTCGCCGGCGACCCTCGAGACCGTGGCCTCGTAATCGATCTCGGCATCGACCGAACCGATCTCGATGTGCGGATGGGTGTCCGACACAGACTCGTCGTCCAGGATGAGCGCGTCGCGCCGGACATGGCTCTTGCATCCGTAGGCGTCGTCCGCGACCCGAACGAGACCGCGATGGCTGGAGCGCCCACCGTCCTTCGAGATCGACTTCGACACGACCGTCGAGGTCGTCTCCGGGGCGAGATGCACCATCGTGGCCCCCGTGTCCTGATGCTGACCTCTGCCTGCGTAGGCAATCGAGAGCACCTCACCGGTGGCTTTCGGCCCGGCGAGGTGGACGGCGGGATACTTCATCGTCAGACGGCTGCCGATGTTGCCGTCGAACCACGCCATGTGGCCCTCGGCTTCCACCCACGCCCTCTTGGTGACGAAATTGAAGACGTTGGACGACCAGTTCTGGAACGTGGTGCACGTGACGTGCGCACCGGGCTTCACGACGATCTCGACGACGGCCGAGTGCAGTGAATCCGAGGTGTAGACCGGAGCAGAGCAACCCTCGATGTAGTGCACCTTCGAACCCTCGTCGGCGATGATGAGGGTTCGCTCGAACTGGCCTACGTGCTCGGCGTTGATACGGAAGTCGGCCTGCAGCGCCATGTCGACCTCCACGCCAGGCGGGACATGGATGAACGAACCACCGGACCACACCGATGTGTTCAGCGCAGAGAACTTGTTGTCGTCCGGTGGGATGACCTTGGCGAAGTACGGCTTGACGAGCTCGGGGTACTCGCGAAGACGCGGTGTCCATGTCGGTGAACAGAACACCCTGCTTCTCGAGGTCCTCGCGGTTGCGCTGGAGCAGCGCTTCGGCCTCGTACTGAGCCGGTGAAACCGGCCCGAGACGTGCGCTCGGCTTCATGGATGCCACCGCCCCGGGGGGCGACCTGACGGTCGGCCGGCTTGGTGGAGCAGATGATGTCGTCGAAGCAGATGTCGGACGTGTCCCCGCCCCAATTGGGCATCGGGCGCTTCCTGAACGCCTCGTATGCCTGCAAGCGGTAGACGAGCATCCAATCCGGCTCGCCCTTCATCAACGACATCTCGCGGACGGTGTCTTCGTTCACGCCCGGCTTGCCGAGATCGAGATCGGTGGCCGACACGGCGAGGTCCTCCCTGTGGCAATTTCTCCTACGCAGACAGTAACAAACCCCGGCTGGGTCTCCCGCACCGCTCAATCCAGGCGGCGTAGGTTCTGCTTGAAGAACTGGGCCCGCTCGACGTACGCGGCGACGCCATCCTCGATCATGCCGGGGCGAACCGAATCGAGTCGGATCTTGGCCGGAATGCCCAAGGCCAACGCGCCGCTCGGCACCTCGACATCGTTGTTGACGACCGCATTGGCTCCGACGAGAGCACCGGACCGCACGATCACGCGATGCAGGACAATGGCGCCGTTTCCGACGAACGAGCCGTTCTCGAGGGTGCAGCCCTCGAGGTGCACGATGTGGCCGACGAGGCAGTCGTCGCCCACGATCGTCGGGTCATCCGGTGTGGTGTGCAGGACCGATCCGTCCTGGATCGACGAACGCTCGCCGATCGAGATGTAGCCACCGTCTCCCCGCAACACCGCACACGGCCAGACCGAGCTTTCTGCTCCGATCCGAACATCGCCGATCACCACGGCATCGGGGTGGACGAAGGCCGTCTCGTGGATCTGCGGTTCGAGTTCGCCGAGTGCGTAGATGGGCATGGCCCCTGACGCTACTGCCCGACCGACTCCGAAGAGGCGTGTCAGCCGATGCCGACGTCGCGTAGATCGAGCACCAGCGCACTGAGCGACAAGCCCACCAGGATGAACACCGTGATGTACGCCAGTGGCTCCAGCGTCCGTACATCGACGCGGACGCCACGGTCTCGTTTGATCTTCTGGCCGAGCCACTCAGAAGCTGCGACCAGCGCGTGGGCACCGTCGAGCGGCGGGAGCGGGAGCAGGTTCACCGCACCGATGGCGCACGAGAGGATCCCGAACCAGCGAAGTGACGACACCCAACCGGCGGCCACGGCGGAACCGGTGACCTCCGCCTGGGACACCGGTGACATGAATCGGACCGGTGCTTCGGTGCCGCCAGATGTGTCGAACACAGAACCCATGTAGGTACCGATCGACGTCACCCACGTCCAGAGCGCCTCTCCGGTCCCGGCGATGACGAACCACAGGTGGTCGAAACCGGTCACGAACGACCCGCCGACGGTCGAACCGCTCAGCCGCGCCGCCACCGCAAAGGCCATGACCGCCATCACCAGATTCACGAACGGGCCGGCCAGGATGGTGGCCAGTCGTCCGGCATGTGAGGCACCGCGATAGGTGTCGGCCTCGTGGAAACCCTCCGGCAACTCCGATGTCGGTGTCATGCCCTGGAGTTTGACGTAGCCACCGAGGAAGACGGCCTTCAGCCCGTAGCGACAGCCGTTGTGCTCGAACGCGACGATTTCGGGTCCGAATCCCCAGAAGAACTCGGTCGGCGCCATGCCTACCCGCCTCGCCACCAGCAGGTGGCCGGCCTCGTGGGCGACGATGATGATTCCGATGAACAGCAGCAGCCACAGTCCACTGGGAGCGAAGGCCCACAGCGTCACCAGCGACAGCGTCGCGGCGAGGCCCCATCGAGCATCGAAGAAGAATTCGACGGGATCCGTCCGGTTGATGGTTCGCTCCACTCCGTCAGGGAACCACACCGGGCCGGACGAATCACCATTGCTACGACGGTTCGGGATGATCTGCTCAGCGAGAAAGCGACCGTGCGATCAGCCGAACGTTCCGTACTGCCCCTTGTGGAACACCATCGGAGCTGTTTCGGCATCAGTGTCGGCATGCAGATGCGACACCCGGCCCACGATGAGGTTGTGATCACCGAGCTCGACGATCTGATCGATCGTGCAGTCGATGAAGGCATGAACTCCGGGGAGAACCGGGGCGCCGCTGGCCGGCGCTGGGGTGGTCTCGACGCCGGTGAACTTGTCGTCCGACTTCGAGGCCATGACGCCGCACAGCTCGACCTGGGCGGCGTCGAGCACATTCACGCAGAAATGACCGGCGGCCTCGATCCCGGCGCCACTGCTCGACGAGGTACCCAGGAAGAAGCCGACCAGCGGCGGATCGAGTGAGATCGAAGCGAACGATCCGATGGCGACCCCGATCGGGCCGTCGTCGGTGAGGGCCGTGACCACGGTGACGCCGGTGGGGAAATGTCCGAGGACACGCCGATAGTCGCCCGGGTCGATGTGGTGGAGATCTGCTGCTGGCTCGTTCATGGTGGCGAAGCCTAATGCGAACCGACGATCAGACGGGATGGTCCGAGCCGGAACGGAGCGACAGGCTCTCCGACGCGGCCAATACCTCGAACCGCCCGGCGGCCAGATCACGAGCATGCTCGAGTGCATCCTCGATCCAGGCGTCGTCGTGGGCCGGGTCGTGATGGAACAACACGAGCCTGGCCGCGCCGCTGGCGGCGGCGACGGCGACGGCGTAGTCGATGGTCGAGTGGCCCCAGTTCGTCTTGAGCTCGAACTCGTCGAGGTCGTACTGAGCGTCGTGAATCAGCACATCGACGTCGCGGCAGAGAGCGACCACCGACTCGGGAACGTCGAGCGAACCGTCCATCGGGGCCTGGTGGTCGCTGAGATAGGCGACCGATCCGGTCCCGTTCTGGATCCGGTAGCCGTTGGTGAGGCCACAGTGGGCCACTTCGGCCGCCGTGACCGTGGACGACCCGACGGAGAACGTGCGGTTCAGGACTTCGCGGAACGACAGCGTCCCGGGGAGATCGGCGATCCCGACCGGGAAGAGCGGCGGGCTCACGAAGGACTCGACCGTGGACTGCAACGTCTGGTCGACCTGAGGCGGGCCCACGATGTGGAGCCTGGCATCGGGATGCATCAGAGGTGCGAAGAACGGCAGACCCTGGACATGGTCCCAGTGGAGGTGGCTCACCAACGCCGTTCCGCTGAAGGCCTCGTCGCCGAGCTCTTTCTGCAGACGCTGACCGAGGTATCGAAGCCCCGTGCCGAGGTCGAGGATGATCGGTTCATCTGCGCCGACACGCACCAGGACACATGAGGTGTTGCCCCCGTACGTCTTCGTGGCGTCGCACGCACACGGCGTCGAGCCTCGGACGCCATAGAACGTGATGTCGATCATGTTGATGAAGTGGCTCCCCAACTCGGCCTTCGAGAAAGGTAGTTCGTCGAAACCCGTCTGGGAAAGGAAATGTGAAGAAGGTCTCTTTTCATCCGATCGTCACCGAGGGTTCATCGGCCGTCACACGGTCGAGATACTCGATGCGTTTGCGCAGGATCTCGAGCCCGGGTTGCGCCGGGTTCAGCTCCGGCTTCGACAGCGGCCGGTCGAACACCATGTGCTGCGGGTCGGCCGGATCGAAGCGGGGCCACTCGGGCCGCCCCGGCGAGTCGGGACGGTGTGTCGCCGCGAACGCGAACCACCGGTCGCCCATGTCGCGAGTGAGCAGATGGTTGTCCGGCGCCTCCGGCACCATCGGGAAGGAAGAGTCGAAGACGTTGAACACCTCGGCGGCGTGGTAGGCACCGACCGTCTGCTTCGGCGACGCCGGCACGGATCGGTAGTGGTACCGGTACACGGGGTGCCCGGCCGCAGCATGTTGTCTGGAGGCATGATCGACGTGTACTCCGAACATGTGATCGCCGGCGTACCGCTCGATGGCATCTTCGTCGAGATCGGCGAGGCCGGGGTAGGCGGCCATGAGCCGATCGACGAGCTCGCTCGATCCGAACGACTGCTCGAAGGTCGCCCTCACCACTGCCGGGTTCATCGGGCCACCGTCCGGAGCGATCATCTCGCGGGAACCGAACTCGGCGCCGGCCGGATGCATGAACCGGGCGAGCAGCGAACCCTCGTCGGCGTTGTAGCCGATGATGAGCGGAACCGGCGCCTGGGAACCGTGCGAGAAGGCCGTCATCGGCGTCGTCGGCAGGACGGCGCCATCGACACACGGATAGAAGTGCCGACCGGCTTGGAGATCGGCTCGGTAGGCCTCGGTCAACTCGTCCGGCTCCATCGCACGGAGACGGTCGATCTGGCCCGGCGATGCTCCGACCACAGACTCGGCGAACGCACGACCGGCATCGAGGGCAGCATCGAGGGCGAGCACCGGCCGATCGAGGTGGAGCCAACGGCCGGTGTCGCTGGGACTCTCGGCGATCGCAGCCGAGAACAAACCCCTGGCCTTCGGCGATGTCATGCAGTTGAGCACCGCCTGCCCACCGGCGGACTCGCCGAAGATGGTGATGCGATCGGGGTCGCCACCGAACGACGAGATGTTCGCTCTGACCCACTCGAGGGCCGCGATCTGGTCGAGCAAGCCGTAGTTCCCGCTCACCCCCTCCGGAGACTCGGCCGACAACTCGGGGTGAGCGAGGAAACCGAACAGTCCGAGTCGGTAGTTGATCGTGACCACCACGCAGCCCCGGGACGGAAGCGCCGTGCTGTCGTAGAAGACGTCTGACCCCGACCCGTCGGTGTGGTCACCACCGTGGATCCAGAAGAGCACGGGGAGATCCGTCGCCCCGGTGGGTGCTCGCACCGTCATGGTGAGACAGTCCTCGGACTGCGGTGTCGGAGCGGCTTTCACCGCCGTTCGAAGGGCCAGCTGTTTCGGTTTGGACACGCCGAGCCCAGCCACCAAGGCCTCGATGAAGGCCTCCATGTTCTGGAGACGCTGGTACGCCATCTTCCCCGGCCGCGCGCAGTCCAGCAGCCGCTGACGTCGCGGCGCCGGGACGCGGAGCTCTCCAGCGCAGGTCGCCGACGGGCGGCTCGGCGTACGGCACGCCACCGAAGTATCGGATACGACCTCGGTCCACGTACTTGCCGAGCACCGGTCCTTCGGCGGTGTTGGCTACGGGTCCCCGACGGGCGCGGATCTTCTTCGGCAACAAGCGTGAAGCGGCTGACATGCCATCCAACGATGGCACGTGGCCGAGACGCGTGCCCATCAGCTCATCGTGCGGAGTCGGCTCGACCGTCGTCAGCTGCGTGCGTAAGGTCCGTCTCGTGACCGTCCCCACCAGTCCTCCGGCTCGCCCCACCCTTCCCGATGGCCTCGTCGCCGTCGTCAAACGCGACTGTCCCACGTGCGAAATCGTCGTTCCCGTCCTCGAGCAGCTGCGAGCCGCCGGGCCCATCACGGTCTACAGCCAGGACGATCCGAGCTTTCCTCCGTCATGTGATCCGGTGGATGACACGCAGCTCGAGGTGTCGTGGCATCACGACGTCGAAACCGTGCCGACGCTGATTCGAGTGGTGAACGGTGAGGAGAATGATCGCACCGTCGGGTGGTCGAGGGAGCAGTGGGAGCAACTGACGGGAGTCGCAGGACTCGGCCCTGATCTGCCAGAGATGCGACCCGGCTGCGGGTCGCTGTCGGTCGACCCGAATCTGACAGACGAGCTGACCGTTCGGTTCACCGGTTCGAAACTCACGAGCCGCCGCATCGAGCTGGCGGCAATGGAAGACGAGATGGAGGCCGGCTTCGACAGGGGGTGGAGCGACGGACTCCCGATCGTGCCTCCGACCGAAGCTCGGGTGCTGCGAATGCTCGAGGGCACCTCCCGGGACTCGACCGACATCGTTGCCACCGTGCCGCCCGATCTCAAGGACGTCACGGTGGAACAGGTGGCGATCAACGCCGTCATGGCGGGGTGCAAACCGGAGTACCTGCCCGTCGTGTTGGCCGCAGTCGAGGCCGCATGCTCGGACGAGTTCAACATGCACGGCCTGCTGGCCACGACCTACTTCTCGGGCCCGATCGTTGTCGTCAACGGACCGATCGCACAACGCATCGGCATGAACAGCGGAAGCAATCTGCTCGGCCAGGGCAACCGGGCGAACTCGACGATCGGTCGAGCGCTGCAGTTGGTCGTGCGCAACCTCGGCGGTGGACGTCCGGGTGGCGTCGACATGGCCCTGATGGGCGCCCCGAGCAAGCTCGGCCTTGCTTTCGCCGAGCGCGAGGAGGATTCGCCGTTCTCGCCGCTGGCGAGCGACTTCGGGATCGAAGCCGGCCACGACGCCGTCACGGTCTTCGCCGGACAAGGCCCGACCGGCATCGTCGACCAGATCTCGCGAACTCCCGAGTCGTTGGTCAGGACATTCGCTGCATTCCTCCTCAACGAGTGCCATCCGAAACTCGTGATCGGCTTCGACGCCATGCTGTTGGTGGGACCGGAACACGGCAGACTGCTGCGCGAAGCGGGCTGGGACAAAGCTCGGCTGAGGTCAGAGCTCGCTCCGCTCCTCACTCGTCCGAGCGATGATCTGCTGCGCGGCGTCGGCGGCATCGAAGAAGGACTGCCCGAGGCATTCGCCGGTGTCGAGGTACCGAAGTTCCGCGAGGGGGGTCTGCAGATCGTGCACGGTGGAGGCGACGCCGGACTCTTCTCCGCCGTCCTCGGCGGATGGGTGGGCGGAGCCAAGGGCAGCGAGCCGGTCGCCAGACGCATCACTCCCTGAGTCGTCCGCTGGTTGTGGACGCGGCGGCTTTGTAGAAGGATGCGGTCATGACCGTGCTACTCGATCCCACCGCCGGAAAGGTCGCCGCAGCGATCGAGACGGTGCCGCGCCCGGCGAGCCTCGAGGGGCTCACCGTCGGATTGCTCGACATCTCGAAACCTCGTGGTGCCCAATTCCTGGACCAGCTCGAAAAGCGACTGGGCGAACACGGAGCGACCGTCCAGCGCTACATGAAACCCACGTTCGCCAAACCGGCGCCGGTCGATCTTCGTCACGAGATCGCGAGCAACTGCGACGCGGTGATCGAAGCGCTCGCCGATTGAGGCAGCTGCACGTCGTGCAGTGTGCACGACATCGCCGAGTTCGAGCGTCGCGGTGTGCCGGGCGTGTTCGTCGCCAGTGCAGTCTTCGTCGACGCGGCCCAGATCCAAGGTGAAGCCATCGGCTTCCAGCCGGAGCGGCTGTTCGTCGAGCATCCGATCCAGGATCGCACCGATGCCGAGATGGCCGACATCGCCGACAGGGCGGTCGATGCGCTCGTGGCGAAGCTGACCGCAGACAACTGACCAGCAACCGCCCTCGCATGACCCTGACCACGGAGGCCGGATCGGCTGCACTCGAGCGCCTGCGCGAGATCTGCTTCGCAATGCCTGAGGTGACCGAGCGCCTCAGCCATGGCACCCCGTCGTTCTTCATTCGGGACAAGAAGGTGCTGTGCAGCATCTGGGACCAGCACCACGACGACGATCGTTTGGCGCTGTGGTGTGCCGCCCCGCCCGGCGTGCAAGCCGAACTCGTCGACCGGGAGCCCGAACGTTTCTTCGTGCCGAAGTACGTCGGCCACCGAGGCTGGATCGGCGTGCGCCTCGACGTCGACCTCGACTGGGACGAGATCGACGCCATCCTGCGTGACGCCTACCGACTGATCGCCCCGAAGTCCCTGACCAAACAGCTCGACGCTGCGCCGCAGGCGACCTCACCCGCCGAGTCCTGAGCGGCAACCGGACGCTCAGGATCCACCGCACGCCTTGCCGGCTCGATCGCTGCCGGCCTCAGAACCCGGTTCTGTCAACGGCTCCGGCCGAGCGCTGAGCCGGGGCAAGGCGACCCAGATCGTCGACTGATGCTCGGCCACCCCACCGAGCAGTCTGACCGTCAGATCCGATGGATCGGGACGGTGATCCGCAGCGTCGGCCAGCTGATTGACCTCACTGACGTGAGCCGTGATGCCAGGTACGCCGTCGAGCGTCGCTTCGTCCGCGTCGGTACACAGCAGGAGTGGAATCTTCAGGTGAAGCGCCAGCCGAGTGGCGACGAGCCACGCCAACGCCGCGGCATCGCCTTGAGGTTCCGAGCTGTGCGACGCGATCAGGTCGCCGCGATCCAGTCTGAGCACCAGCCGCCGATAGGCACTCAACTCGCCGGCGTTGGCGATGACGATCGGCGTCTGCGCGAGGTCGAGCAGCGTGTCGGCCGTCGAACTGAATCGATCGTGCGAGCCGGAGTGCCGCCCATCCCACGGCAACACGACGAGCGTCGCATCTGTCTCCACGGTCACGTGGACGAGTCCGGCGGCGGGCGTCAGGTCGAGGCGCACGATCGACTGCGCCTCACAGCCGGCGGAAAGTGCCGCCTGCTCCTCCACCGCCACCATCCGTCGCCGAAGCTCGGCAACAGATGCGTTGGTCGATCCGAGGTCGAGGACAGACACCGGATAGACCGTGCCGCTGTCGCGTTTGCCGAGCGCCGCCGCCACCTCGATCACCGACACGTTCGATCGCGAAGGAGCGATGGGAACGATGATCCGCTTCCCGAGCGGCTTCGGCCGATGAGGGGGAGCCGGAAGACGCTCGATGGCGCGCTTGGCCGCTGCCGTCCCGAAGAGGCAGGTCAGGAGGATCACGATCACCACCGCATCGACGGTGCCGAGTTCGAGGAGCCCGATCTCGAACCCGACGAACACGGCGGCAAGCGTGGCGGCGGCCTGGGGCACCGACAGGGCGATCAGCGCAGTTCGCTCGGCGCTGTCGAGGCGGTAGATCCGTGCCGTGACAGCAGCAGCCAGGGACTTGGCGACGATCACGACCGCGGTGAAGGTGACGGCGAGAAGCAGTGTTCGACGATCGGTGAAGACCGAGGTCGGATCGACCAGCATCCCCACCGAGATCAGGAAGATCGGCACGAACATGGTCGAGCCGAACTGCCTGATCGTGGTGTCGAGCTCGGAACCCTCGACCACATGCCGGTTCAATGAAAGGCCGGCGAAGAAGGCGCCGATGATCGGTTCGACGCCGACGGCCTCGGCCAGCAGCGCCGAGGCGAAAAGGGCTACGACCACGAACGAGAACCGAGCAGAACGCTCGCGGCCGATCCCGGCGAAGAACCAGCCCGTCAGTCGAGGCAGACCTAGGAGGATCACCCCACCGGCTGCCGCCATCAGCGGGAGCTGCAAGGCCAATCCTCCGGCCGTGAGCTCACCTTGGTGCGCCTTGGCCAGAATCACGAGGACGAGCAACGCAACGGTGTCGGTGAGGACCGTGCCGGCCACCCCGATCGCCACGGCTCGATTCGACACCGCCCTTGCCTGCTGGAACATGGGGTAGGTCAGGAGCGTGTGCGAAGCCCAACACGACCCCAGGAGCAGCGCAGCCAGAGCGGGGAACCCGAGCAGGAAATGGGCCGCCGTCCCGATGGCGAACGGGAGGGCAAACGTCAAGGTTCCGAAGACTGCTGCGCTCTTGCGTTGGGCGAAGGCCTCGTCGTGATCGAGCTCCAGACCGGCCTGGAACATGAGGTACAACAGCCCCGCAGTGCCGAGGACTTCGACCGTGCCGGTGCGCTCGATGATGCCGAGCCCGTGTGGTCCGACGGCGACACCACCGATGAGGAGTCCGACGAGCTCGGGCAACTGGACGAGACGGGCGAGACGCGGTGCGACCAAGACGACGGCGAAGACGACCAGGAGCACGCCATGTCCGCTCTCCAGGGGCACAGACAACTCCTGCATACCGGAGTGTGCCGACGGAGAGCCTCAGGAGCCATGTGGACATCGGCGAAACCTCTTGGCCGGCCGTTCGCCGATTCGGCGAACGCCGGCATTTCACCTGGTCTAGCCTGTGCAAATGCCAGGACCCTCCCGATCCATCGACTGGGCCGTCAGCGGCCTGGCCCAGCTCTTCGATGCGGTCCTGACGGCCGCCGGCCGATCCGGAGACCTCACCGAGAGCGATCGGGAGCAGTTCGCCGAGACCGGTGCCGGTGCCTTCACTGCCGGCTCCAGTCTGAGCGGCCTCATCGACACCTACCTCGGTGGTGCCGGCGAGCTGTGGGAGCACGTCTTCACCAATGCCGACCCGACACGCGCCGTCGAGCTGAGCCGGGCATTGCGTCGAGTCTCCGAGCAAGCCGTTTCGTCGCTCGCAGCAGGGTTCGAGGAAGCCCAGCGGCTCTCGATCCGTGCCGAAGAGTCTCAGAGACGGGCGTTTCTCGACGACGTCCTCGCTTCGAACCCCGATCCGACACGACTGGCCGAGGAGGCCAGGCAGGTCGGCTTTCCGACGTTCGATCACGTTGTTGTCGGAGCAGTGGCCGCCCAGCGACATCTCAACGACGGCGGCCCCGTCCAGGGCAGGATCAAGACCGAGCTCGAGTCCCGCGCCCCCCAGCGACACTTCCGGGTGACGGCGAAGGGCGGAAGGATCGTCGTGATCGCTCTGGACACGACCCCATCGGAGCTGGCCAGGCTGTGTGCTGACGCCGTCGGCACCGTCACCGACTTCGAATGGCGGGTGGGCATCGGCAGTGCCGCCACCGAACTCGAGGGTGTCGGCGAGTCGTTCCGTCACGCGCTCGACGCCGTCCACATCGGGGAAACCTTCGATCTCGCGTCTCCTACCGAGTTCGACCGAGTCCTGCCGGAGCGCCTGCTGTCGGCTGATACGAGCGTCACCGACGCGCTCGCCGAAACGGTGATCGGGCCACTGACGGAGAAATCGTCCGAGCGATTTGATGGCCACGCTGGAGTCCTATTTCGGCCACGGCGGGAACATGGCCGAAGTGGCTCGCGACCTCGACATCGGCGCCCGCACGGTGGCGTACCGACTCGACCGGATCGGGGAACTCACCGGCTATTCCCCGCGCACGCCCGCCGACCGATTCGTACTCGAGCTTGCCTACCGGGCCCTGCCTTTGCGCCGCCGCTGATCGAAGCCGCCACGCCGCCGCTGACCGAGGCTCAATGGGGAGCTGTTGCCTCGGTCAGCCCGGCGATCTGTGCCCGGAGGTCTGCGCAGAGGTGATGATCCTCATCGATCACGATGCGATCAGGGCGCAGGGCTTCGATCGCCAGAACAACGGCATCGATTTCACGCCGGTTCAGGCGACGGAAGAGCCGAAATGCGGGGAAGCAGTCCACCTGCTCGACAGGACCGGCTCCGGATCCGACCAGCGCGGTGCTGAGGCGGCGGACACGTTCATTCGTCGTTGCGACCTCGGCCTGGTGATCCGCGATGCAGTCATTCCACATCACCGCGGCTTCCATCCCGGAACCCACGCCGATCACACACTGGGGTTGTGGGTGCCGGGTCACCAGAATCGTCACGGTCTCGGTCACCCCGTCGAGGGCGAAACACAGCGAGTCGATGTCGGTCTCGGCCGATTCGTCGATCACCACGACCGTCGACATCCGACGATTCCCACCGACCTCGTCGACCCGAGGCGGACGGGCAAAGCCCATGTCTCGTTCGAGGGTTGTTGCCATGTCGACCATGATCGTCGAGAGGTGGCGAGGCAGCTACGAGCGGACCGGCAGACTTCGAGAGGTCCGGTTCGCGCAATCGGCAGTCTCGGTCAGGGAAGCTGGATTCCGCTCCCACCGAGCACCGCCAATCCGTCCGTGACGACGCCGCTCGCCACCCGTGACGCTCGGTCCGGATCGTCCGGCCAGCCCATGACGGCAGCGAGGTCTTCGGTCGCGACCGGCCCGGAACGGAGGGCGGCGACGAGTCTCCCCCTCCCCTGCCGGTCTGACCCGGCGAACGTGGACTGCCCTCTGGACACCGCCGCCGATCCTCTCGCCGGGTCTGGACCGATTCCCCGCCAACGGCATTCGCCGGCGATCGGACAGGTGTTGCATGTCGGTGTCGGCCGACAGACGAGCGCCCCGAGCTCCATGAGCGCCTGATTCCAGGCCCATCCGCGACCGGTCGGCACCAGTTCGTCTGCCAGCTGCTGGGCTTCCGCCCGCGCCAGGCGGGAGCCGCCGAGTCGAGCCAGGACTCGTCCGATGTTGGTGTCGACCACGCCGACATCGCGCTCGCCGGCGAAGGCGAGGACCGCTCGGGCGGTGTACGCCCCGATACCCGGGAGGGACAGCAACTCATCGAGCACCATCGGCACGTCGCCACCGTGGTGGTCACGAATCTGGACGGCCGAGCGGTGCAGATTCACCGCTCGGCGGTTGTATCCGAGTCCTGACCACTCGTCGATGACAGCGCCCACCGGCCCGTCGGCGCAGGCTGCGGCGGTCGGGAATCGATCGAGGAAACGAGGCCATCGGTCGACCACCCGCGCCACTTGGGTCTGTTGGAGCATCAGCTCGGAGACGAGAATGCCCCAAGGGTCGCGACTCAGACGCCAGGGCAGCTCGCGGCCCTCGGCCGCGAACCACGCGAGGAGCTGCTCGCCGGCAATCGCCGACGATCGCAGATCAGTCAGTCCAGATGCTCTCGTCGTAGGGGCGCTGGCGCTTCGGTGCATTCGCCTTCTTCCAGACGAGCACTTTGCGCTTGAAGTAGCAGACCTCTTCGCCTCGCTGGTTGACACCCTTGGTCTCGACCTCGACGATTCCCCGGTCGCCCTTGGAGGTCTCACGCTTGGACAGCACGCGAGTCTCGGCGTAGATCGTGTCGCCGTGGAACGTGGGCTTGGAATGGCGCAGGGTCTCGATCTCGAGGTTGGCGATGGCGGCGCCCGAGACGTCCGGCACGCTCATGCCCAACACGAGCGAGTAGACGAGATTGCCGACGACCACGTTCTTGCCGTGAACGGTCTCGTTCTCGGCGAACCACTGGTTGGTGTGCAGTGGATGGTGGTTCATCGTGATCATGCAGAAGAGATGATCATCGGCCTCGGTGATCGTCTTTCCTGGCCAGTGCTGGTAGATGTCGCCGGGCTCGAAGTCCTCGAGGTAGCGGCCGAACGGTCGATCATGGGAAGTCACGGCCGAGATCGTAGGTTCGCTACCACCATGAGCACCACTCCACCTCGCAACCAACTGCCGATGGCGATCGGCGATCCGTTCCCCGACGTCGAAGTGATCGACCACGAAGGCGCCCCTTGGCGACCGAGCGACGCTGCCGGCCGGCCACTCGTGATGATCCTCCATCGCCACCTGGCTTGACTCCCCTGCAAAGCACATGTCGACGCCGTGCGCGCTCGACGAGATGAACTGGGAGACGCCGAGATCGTGGTGGTCACCTTCGCCAAACCACGAGTCCTGGCCGGCTACCGGCGACGCTTTGCCGATCCGTTCACGGTGGTGAGCGACGAAGATCGGAGCTTCTACCGAGCGCTCGACTTCGGACGAGGGTCGGTCTGGCGAGTCTGGGGTTGGCGGGCAGCGAAGAAGTACGTCCAGCTCCTTCGCAAGGGCCACCGATTGGAGAAGACAGACGCCGACACCCTTCAGCTCGGTGGCGACGCGGTCCTGGCTCGGGACGGAACGCTCGCCTGGCGCTACGCCGGCGAAGGCCCGGATGATCGGCCGTCGGTCGACGAGTTGGTCGCCATCGTGCGCTCGCTGACCTGACCCTCGCGATTGGGGTCGGAGCTTCACATTCACAGGTTCGCTTCGCTGCCTTCGGCACCTGTGAATGTGAAGCTCCGACCCCAGTGGGCGTTTACTGCCGACGTGCGCGATCCTGTCTCCGTGCAGGTTCCACGCGATTTCATCTGCGAGCACGGCATGCCCCAACCTTGGGCGACGTGCACGGAGTGCATGCTCCTCCCCCACGACGAACAGCCAGTGCCGGAGAAGCCGCCGCCCCCACCCGAGCCGCCGCCGAAGCCCAAGAAGGCTCGGTCGACGAGGTCCACCGGAGCGTCGACCAATCGAGCAACGCGCGCCCCGTCAGCCCGGTTGCCCCGCCACGCCGACGATGATCGACCAGAGCTGACCGGCGATTGCGACCTCAGCTACGAGGTGCCGGACGAGTATGTCCCTCACCATGTGCGTGGCGCCGATCACGACTGGCTCCCGATCTCGACCTTCCCGACTCGACTCCGGCCCAACGGCTGGGTGTACCTCCAGGTCGATCGCGACGTGGTGGCTCGAGCCCGGGTGCGAGGCGTCGGCTTCCGCGATCGACGCTGGACGCACCAACCGACGGCCACGGCGAGCGACATGGGCGCCGGTCCGACACTGGAGCTGCACCGGGACAGTTGGGAGCGCAATCGCTGGTCGCTCGGACCAGACGGCGACCGCGAGGTGAAGGGCTACCGCTACCTCGTCACCGGTGGCGACGGCGAGGTCCGTATCGCCGGTCCAGAGGCACCGACGACCTGATCAGTGAATGACCCAGATCAGTGAATGACGCTGAAGAGGTCGCCCGGTTGGCAGTCCAGTGCGTCGCAGATCGCCGTGAGCGTCGAGAACCGAATGGCCTTTGCCCGGTCGTTCTTGAGGACCGAGAGGTTGATGACGGTGATGCCGACGACCTTCCGCCAGTTCGGTGAGGGTCATACCCCGCCGTTCGAGGAGGACGTCGAGGTGGCAGAGCACACGATGGGGAGCTTCGGGCGGCATCAGATCATCCCATCGACATCGTCACGCAGCTCGACGCCCACCTTCCATACCGAGGCCAGCACGGCGACCCCGATCCCGATGATGATCGGGAGGAACGACACCGTGAAGCTCAGGTCGATCTGATCAGCCGCTGCGGATCGTTGGATCAGGAGCGTTTCCGCGGCCCCGCTCAACAGCGAGTAGCCCGTTCCCCCCACTGCGATGACGAACGCCAGCGCCCACAACCTCCGTGTGTTGGCGGTGACGAACGGATCACCGGTGCGGCTCGATCGCACGATGGCGAAGACCAACCACGTGCCGATCAGCGCGAGGAGCGGCTCGGACTACGGTCCAGATGACCCAGACCACTCGTTGACTCGAGGTCGGAGTCGGGAAGGTGAGCTGGGCGGTGACGGGATCGACCGAGACGCACCGGGGCTTGGCCGGTGGCCGCGTCGACCACGCTGTCGTCGGTCTGTTTGGTCGGGAAGAGGCTCCCGACATCGGTGACATGGAACCGATCTCGGCGTCGACGGTTGGCAGGGTCGTGCCGTACAGGTCGAGACCGGGCTTGTCGATGAGGGCGCCCACAGCGCCGACGACCATGAAGATCATGCCGACGATCAGGAGGATCTCGAATACTCGGATCACTTCGATGCCGCGAACAGAAGAGGTGGGGGTCGAGGTGGACACGGTGGATTCCTGCGGAGCTGGTTGTGGCCGCTCTTTTGCGGCCATATCGAAGATCGATAACTCCTGGCCGGAGTATGCATATCGACAAACGATACGTCAAGAGTTTCTTGAGAGTTGGGGGCTCCGCGCCGTTTGTTTACTTCTTTCTCTGTTCATACGATACCAAACTCTTTGCATTCCGAACAGTTGTTCGCTAGAATGGCTCTATGTCCGCCAGCATCGCCGATCTCCTCAGCACCATCCAGGAAGTGCTCGAAGGCGATGCAACGGATCTCTCGGATGCGGCCGTCCTGACCGAGACGCTCGCGATCGAGGAGCTGCAGTCGAAAGTGGCGGCTCTCGCTGCATCACGGTTGCACCAGGCCAACGTCCGCCGACTCTCCTACGAGGTCAACCATCGAAGCGAGGCCACATGGCTGGCCGCGGAGACTCGCCGCAAGCGCGGCGCCATCGCCGGCCAGATCAAGGAAGCGCGACGCGTCATCGACCTCCTACCGGAGCTTCTCGAGGCCGTCATCGAAGGATCGATCACGTGGGATCACGCTGCCGCAGTTGCTCGCATCTGCGCTCGACGCGAGTTCCGCGAGGCAGCGATCGCCGACCAGTCCCTCTTCCTGCGATGGGCACGCTCGGAGGAGTGGGCGGCATATGAGGGATTCCTCGCCGCATGGATCGAACTCCACGACCCGAGCGACCCACAGGATCTCGACGACAAGGCCTTCGACGACCGTTCGCTCGCCACCGCTCAGGGCCTCGATCACATCACCCTCGTTCAGATCAGCACGCCGAATCTCTGCTGGGAGCAGGCCAGGGCAGTGCTCGAGCCGCACTACCGCAGGTTCCTCGAGGCCGACTGGGTCGAGGCCCGCGACCGTTGCGGCGACGGGGCCGATTGGGCTGACCTTGCCCGATCCGACAGCCAACGCTGGCACGACGCATGGATGGCGGCGCTGCGCAGCGCAGCGGGTGACGATCCAGGCGCCGCAGTGGAAGCCTGTGTGGTGGTCGATCTGGACACCCTCCTCGACGAGGCCGAGCGACAAGCTCAGAACCGACCCGAGCTCGATTTCAACCCACCGCACATCGCAGACCCAGCACTCGATGACCTCGATGTCCTCGATGCGCGGATTCGTCGCTATCGGTGCCAGACCCGCACCGGGCTCAGCATCACACCGTCGACCGCGCTCCTGTCGGTGCTGGCCGGTGACATTCGGCGAGTTTCCCTCTCCGCTCGCAGTCTCGATTTCGAAGCGTCGGAACAGACTCGTCTCTACCGGGGCATCAAGCGACACGTCCTCCTGCTTCGAGACCGCCATTGCACCGGAGCCGGGTGCGACACGGCGGCCTGGCGCTGCGAAGCCGACCACCACCTACCTCACAGTCGGGGTGGAGCGACGTCGCCCCGAAACGGCCGAGCCAGGTGCCCTGCATGCCATCGGCACAAGACACGGCTGGAAACGCTCGGACTCTCGCCGCCAGATTCGGTCAGCTACCCGCCGGTCACCTAACCTTCAGGCCCATGACTCAGCCCGATCTCCAAGCTGCTGCCTCCGCCATCGAGCTCGCCTCCGGCGTGATCCGTGGCGCCATCTCCCACCTCGCCGAGACCAGCTCGGTCGACGCCGATCAGGTGTTGGCCTACGACATCGCCCACGCCTCGGCCGCGGTCGAGACGGCCCGGTCGATGCTCGACTACGGCAACAAGGGCGACATCGAAGCCAAGCTGACCTGCGTGTTCGTCGCCGACGCGGTCGCCGATCTCGGCGCCAAGATCTGGGGCCGCGAGGCCGCCTGGGCCTGCTCGAACGACGCGCTCGACGGCGCCCGCGAGTTCGTCGCCGCATGGCGCGATCCGGCCGACCTGGCCGAGCTCGCGTACGAGGACGGCCCCCGCCACCTCGACAGCGACTTCGAGCTGGTCCAGGACACCTTCCGCCGCTTCGCCGACGAGCAGATCAAGCCTCAGGCCGAGCACATCCACCGCGAGAACGCCGACATCCCCGACGAGCTCATCGCCGGCCTCGGCGAGATGGGCGTGTTCGGGCTGTCGATCCCCGAGGAGTTCGGCGGCTTCGCCACCGGCGGCGAGTCCGACTACTACGGCATGGTCATCGCCACCGAGGAACTGAGCCGGGCGTCGCTCGGCGCCGGCGGCTCGCTGATCACACGACCCGAGATCCTCGCTCGAGCGCTCGAGGCCGGCGGCACCGAGGAGCAGAAGAACGACCTGGCTCCCCCGCCTGGCCACCGGCGAGATCATGAATGCCGTCGCCGTGACCGAACCCGACTTCGGCTCAGACGTCGCCGGCGTCAAGGTGACGGCCACCCCGACGACGGGCGCGGACGGGTCGCGGGCTGGCTGATCAACGGAGTCAAGACCTGGTGCACGTTCGGTGCTCGCGCCGATGTCCTCATGGTGCTCGCCCGCACCGACCCCGACCGCAGCAAGGGCCACCGGGGCCTGTCGATCTTCATCGTGCCCAAGGATCGGGGCGACGGCCACGGCTTCACCCTCACCCAGGAGGCAGAGGCCGAGGGCGTCAGGGCAAGATGGAGGCCGCACCGATCGACACGATCGGCTACCGAGGCATGCACTCCTACGAGATCGCCTTCGAGAACTGGTTCGTGCCGGCCGAGAATCTGATCGGCGGCGACGAAGGCCAGGGCCGCGGCTTCTACTTCCAGATGGCCGGATTCGAGAACGGTCGACTCCAGACCGCGGCCCGAGCCGTCGGCGTGATGCAGGCCGCGTACGAGGCAGCCAAGGAGTACGCCGAGAACCGCGTGGTGTTCGGCGCGCCGATCTCGGAGTACCAGCTCACGAGGGCCAAGCTCACTCGCATGGCCGCGATCATCCAGGCGTCCCGCCAGTTCGCCTACTCCGTCGGCCGGATGATGGCCAAGGGCGAAGGCAAGATGGAAGCCACGCTGATCAAGGCCTACGTCTGCAAAGCAGCCGAGTGGGTCACCCGTGAGGCGCTGCAGATCCACGGCGGCATGGGCTACGCCGAGGAGTACGACGTCAGCCGCTACTGGGTCGACGCCCGGGTGCTCTCGATCTTCGAAGGTGCAGACGAGACGCTGTGCCTCAAGGTGATCGCCCGGTCACTGGTGGCAGAAGCCAAGGCATGAGCGATGTTCGCCCGCTCGATGGCGTCCGCGTCGTCGAGCTGGCGCAGTGGGTAGCGGGGCCATCGGCGGCGGGAACGATGGCCGACTGGGGGGCCGAGGTCGTCAAGGTCGAAGCACCGACCGGCGACCCACAGCGGGCGATGTTCGCATCCGTCGGCATCGACAAGGCGATCCCGAATCCGAGCTTCGCTCAGGACAATCGCGGCAAACGCTCGGTCGTGCTGAACCTGCGCGAACCCGAGGGACGTCGCACAGTTCGAACGGCTGCTCGCCGCAGCAGACGTCTTCATCACGAACGTACGAATCGATGCCCTCGAACGACTCGACCTCGCACCGACGGCCGTGCACGAGCGTCACCCCACCCTGATCGTCGCGTCTCTCTCCGGCTACGGCCCCGTCGGTCCAGCCCGTGACGTTCCCGGCTACGACATCGGGGCCTTCGTCGCCCGCACCGGACTGGCCAGAACCAACGCTCCGGACGACATGCCACCGGTCAATCTGCGATCCGCCATCGGCGATCACATGACCGGCATCACGACCGTGTCGGCGGTACTGGCCGCGCTGTTCCAGCGCGCAGAGCACCGGCGAAGGCATGGTGGTCGAGACCTCCTTGTTCCAGACCGGCATGTACAGCGTGTCGTGGGACCTCAGCACCCAGCTCACGTTCGGTCGCCTGAGTCGGATGAAGCCGAGGGAGAGCTACGACCAGCCGCTGGTCAACAGCTACCGGGCCGGCGACGGGCGCTGGTTCTACCTGATCGGGGTGGAGATGATGCGGCACTTCCCCGGCGTGTGCCATGCGATCAGGCGCCACGACCTGACGAGCGACGAACGATTCCGGAACGCGGGCGCGGTCCGTGAGCACCGTGCCGAGTTGATCGAGGTCCTCGACGAAGCGTTCGCCACCCAACCGCTCGACCATTGGGCGGAGCAGTTCGATGCCAACGACGTGTGGTGGGCGCCATGCCAGACCATGGCCGAGGTCGCCGCCGACCCCCAGGCTGAAGCACTCGGAACGTTCATCGACACGGTCGACAACTCCTTCGACGGCGATCTCCGCGACGGCCCCATCCGCACCGTCGCCACCCCGGCACGCTTCAACGGCGAGGTCTACCAACCCCGCCGCCCCGTCCCCGCCCTCGGCGAACACACCGCCGAAGTCCTCGCCGAACTCGACCCGTGACCCGTTCGGCCCGTTCCGAGAGCAACGTGCTCCCCGGCTGCGCTGCGGCGGCTTCGCCGGGTCCTCGCTCCGCCGGTGACACGACGCTCTCTGCCCCTACGGTCGCGTCATGCTGACAAGACTCCGGACGTGGCGGCTCGCCCGCAAAGAGCACTCCGTGGCCAAGGCCCTCGCGTCGCAACGCGATCCGGGAGCTCGAGCCGCCCTCGACGAGATACGCAACCCCACGCCGACCACTCAGCAACAACGAACCACCGGCGGCTGACCGCCCTCCCAGCCCCACCGAGAGTCAAGCGTCGAGGTCGGCGTGTCCGACGGAGCGAGGACTCGGCGAAGCCGCCGCAGAGCCAATCGAGCAACGAGGTCACAGTGTCCGACGGAGCGAGGACTCGGCGCAGCCGCCGCAGCGAAGTCGGAACACGGAGACCTCGTTGCGGACTACTTCAGCGCTGACAATGCGTCGAGCGTGCGCTGCCAGGCGAGCGCCGAGTCGTCTGCGCTGTACACCTCGGGCCTGGTGTCGTTGAAGAACGCGTGCTCGGCACCTGCATACACGTGGAAGGTCGCATCCTTGCCGAGCTCCTGCAGCGTTGCGTCGAGCTGCGCCGCCGGTTCCGGCCCGAAGAACCCGTCGTTCTCGGCGATGTGGGCAACGATCTTCCCGCCGAGTGCCGACCAGTCCGGCTGCGCGTTCTCCCACGGGATCACGCCGTACCACGGCACGGCGACGGCAACCGCGTCAGGGCGCTGGCAGGCCAGCGTGAGCGTGAGTCCCCCACCCATGCAGAACCCGGTGACACCGATCATGTCCTTGCCCGATTCGGCACGGAGCAGGTCGACGGCTCCCGAGAGGTCACGTGCGGCACGGCCGAGGTCGAGCGCCATCATCTCCTTGCCCGCCTCGTCCGGCTCGGCAACGACCTTGCCGTGGTAGAGGTCCGGGGCGAGGGCGATGAAACCCTCGGCCGCGAAACGATCCGTCACGTCCTTGATGTGATCGTTGAGTCCCCACCATTCCTGGATCACGACCAGCCCGGGTCCCGAGCCCGATGCGGGTCTGGCCAGGTACCCCTGCGCCGTTGTGCCATTGCTTGCGAATTCGACCATGTCTCCCATGGAGGTGAGACTAGGCGCCATGACCGCTCGTATGCCCGCCCTGTCCCTCGTCGCTACTCCGGGACGACGTCAGAAGATGGTCGACCTCGCAGTCGAGATCGAACGCCTGGGTTTCTCCGGCATCCACACACCGAGCTTCGGCGACTCACTCGGGCTCTGCCTGTCGATCGCCCACGCCACGACGACGCTGGAGTTCGGCACAGCCATCCAGCCGATCTACCTCCAGCATCCGGCGGCCATGGCCACGACCGCTGCCTATCTGCACGAGATCTCCGGCGGCCGATTCCACCTCGGGCTCGGGGTGACCCACGGGCCCGTCATCGAGCGGCTCGGGGTCACGACGACGGGCAAACCGCTGGCCGACATGCGGGTGTACGTCGACGACATGAAGGCCGCCGGTGAGCAGCAGGGCGGCTTGCCGCCGATCACGCTGGCAACGCTCAGGGACAAGATGGTGGGCCTGTCCGTCGACATCGCTGACGGCGCGGTCTGGGCGAACGCTGCTCGCTCGCGTATGGCCCATTCGTTGTCGCTCATCCCCGATGATCGACTGGCGGCGGGGTTCTTCGTCGGCAACATGATTCCGACCGTCATCGACGATGACCTCGACGCGGCCCGCGCTCGGAACCGCAAGACGCTGACCGGTTATGTCGCGCTTCCCAACTATCGCAACTACTGGAAGGACGCCGGCTTCGAGGAGGAGATGGATGCCGTCGAAGCGGCCGGGCGAGACATCGACGCCGTCCATGCGGCGATGAGCGACCGCTGGCTCGACGACTGCACCCTGTCGGGATCGGCCGAGCCGCGTGCGGGACGGGATCGAGGCCTGGTTCGACGCCGGTGTGACGACGCCGATCCTCGTGCCGTCGTCGACCTCGGGTGGCCAGGCCAAGGCGCTGCAGGAGTTGTTCGACCTCTATGGGTGAGACTCCATGACCGACGCACCGATCCTCGACTTCGATCCGGAGCGGCGGGCCATCATCGAGCCGTCGATGTGGCACGACCCCCTCGACGCCATGCCGGTCGATGGCGTCATCACCTGGATGGCAGACGCCCATGCCGCGTTCCTGGCCGAACACGACCACGAGGAGATCTACCACTTCCCGATCGAGTCATCGGTGTTGTCGATCTACCGAGTCGAACGCAGGGCTGGGCCTGTCGCCGTCGCTCTAGCCCAGGTCGGCGCTCCGATCTCGGCCATTCTCCTCGAGACCATGGTGGCGCTCGGGGCCCGCCGCATCGTGTCGATCGGCTCGGCGGGGGGACTCGATGCCGAGCATCCACCCGGGACCGTCGTGGTGCCGTCTGCGGCGATCCGAGACGAGGGTGTCTCGTACCACTACGCCGAGCCCGGTTCGTTGGCCCGCCCGGATCCTCGGCTGCAGGATCGACTCCTCGACTCGATGCGATCGAGCGGTGTGCCCTCGACCGACGGGATCATCTGGACGACAGACGCCTTCTACCGCGAAACACAGGAGAAGGTGAACCGTCGCATCACCCAAGGGGCGATCGCGGTCGACATGGAGATCGCCTCACTGGCCACGGTCGCCGCGTTCAGAGGCATCGAGTACGGCGGAGCCGTGTACCTGGCCGACACGCTGCACAGCGACGAATGGGATCCGACCGAGCTCGTGGTCCGCAACACCGAGTATCGAACCACGATCCTCACTGCCACCGCTGATGCTCTGATACCGCTGCGACTGACCTGACCGATTCGAGACCTGACGGAACATCGTTCCATCGAACGGAACGCCTCCTCTACAAAGCGCAGATCGGCGACCGGCCGACACTGCTCGACGGGAGGGAAACCGTGTCGCTCTTCGATCTTCGGCCAACCATGAGAGTTGCGGGGGCTGTTTTCGTGGCCACGATCGTGACAGCCGCCGGCCTCGTTGCCACCGCCGTTCCGATCGGGGCGATCGTCGATGACGACCCAGCGGCCACGATCGTGGGCGACCCACCGCTGGCGGCTCCCCCTGATGGGGAAGGCCTGCCGGCCGACGCCACGACGTTGTACGACGTCGCCGGGATCGCTGTCCATCCGTGGACCGGCGAGGTCTACTGGTCTGACACCGACAAACACCGCATTCGCCGACTCGACCGCTTCGGGTTCACCTGGACGGTTGCCGGTGACGGCACGGCGGGCGTGCGGGGCGACGGCAACGACGCCCGTGAGGCTCGACTCAACCGACCGAGAGGCCTCTCGTTCGACGGGGACGGCAATCTCTTCATCGCTGACAGCTTCAACCATCGAATCCGCCGGATCGACACGCTCGGGTTCATGTCGACGGTCGCCGGCGGCGGCATCGAGGACATCGCACTCGGCGCTCCCCTTCTGGCGACGAACGCCGAGTTGTCCTTTCCCTCCGACGTCGATGCGAGCCCCGATGGGTCCTTCTTCGTCATCGCCGACAGCGGCAACCACCAGGTGCATCGGGTGAACGTCGGCGGGATCATCTTCAGGGTCGCAGGAAGCACTCAGGGCTACAGCGGCGACGGAGGATCGGCCACTGCTGCCCAACTCTCCTTCCCCGAAGCCGTGTTGATGAGCCCGGACCAGGCCCGGATCTACATCAGTGATCTCGGCAACCTTCGGCTTCGGGCCATCACAGACGACGGCTTGATGTCGACCGTCGCCGGCAACGGGACGATCGGGACGACCGAAGGGGCTCGCGCCTACGAGACCGGGATCGGAGCGATCCGCGACATTGCGATCGACCATCAGCAGAACCTCTATCTCACCGACCACACGAGCGATGCCGTTCGCCGCATCGGACTCGACGACCGGGTGAGGACCATCAGTGGTTTGGGCACGGGAGCGTTCGGGACGGCGGTGTTCCAACAGTATGTGAACCCGTCCGGCGTGACGTTCGATCGGCGAGGCCGGTTGCTGATCGGCGACGAAGACAGCATCGTCCGGATCACCCCGGCAGTGACCGCCGCACCCCCGGCCAGAGCGAATCCCTATGGCCGACCGGCCGAGGAACAGGTCAGGCGGCTCTATCGCGCCGCGTTCGGTCGAGTCCCCGAGGCCGGCGGTTTGCGGTTCTGGGTTCGGCGATACCAAGCCGGGTCGTCGATGCGTGAGCTGGCCGAGAACTTCATCGCCTCAGGGGAGTCGATCGCCATCTACGGCGAGAACCCGACCAACGAAGAGTTCCTGACCATCCTGTACAACAACGTGCTGCGCCGGGGCCCCGACAGCGGAGGTCTGGCGTTCTGGCTGTCTCGCCTCGAGTCCGGAACCACACGTGCTGCGGTGCTCGAGGCGTTCGCCGACTCGCCGGAGAACATCGAGAACACGGGAACGGCGCCACCGCTCAGCACGGTTCGAATGGAAGTTCTCCGGCTCTACCGTGCGGCCTTCGGCCGGGTACCCGATGCCGGAGGGCTCGACTTCTGGGTGGCGCGACGAAACAGCGGCGCCTCCCGTGAAGACCTCGCCGCGAACTTCATCGCCAGCCCCGAGGCAAGCGGCTACCTCGACACGTCGGAGGACACCCTCTTCATCGAAGCCCTCTACGGAAATGTGCTTCGACGAAATGCCGACACCGAGGGCTTGCGCTTCTGGGAAGCGGAGCTCAGATCCGGCCGCAGCCGGGCCAGCGTGCTCGTCGAATTCAGCGAGTCATCGGAGAACAGACACTTGACCGGAACAGCGTGAGGAGAACCACCATGACGACATTTCTCGATCGAAGCAGGTTCCGGCTCGGACGCCGGATTCTCATCGGCTGCGCCGGTGCGTTGCTGGTCGCCGCCTGCGGAGGGGGAGGCGGCGACAGCTCCGATGCCGGAGGTGCAGCTGATCCGGCGGGTTCTGCTTCGGCCTCCGCGGCGGGCGCAACCTTCGATCAGACGCTCCTACCGACGACACCGGTCGATCCAGGCATCCTCACCGTCGTCGAAGATACGACGGGATCCGGGAATGGTGCGTGGGCACTCGAGTCGGTCGTCGACGAGTGTTCGACGATCGACGCGACGACGGTGACATCCATCGTGACCAACGCGGACACTCTCGGCGTGTCGTACGACTTCGCGGCGGAAACCTTCGGACGGGCCTCGTGCCTGTTCAAATCGGAGACACACGGGATCGAGATCTTCGTGAACCGAGCCGATGCGATCGACGACGACCTCATGGAGGAGCTGAACGGATTCGGCGGCGAGGTGTCGACTCGACCAGGCGGAGCTGGAGAAGCTGCGACGCTCTACTTCGAGGACAGCTTCGACCTGGTCACGTTCTACGCCGCTCGGGCCGAACGCAACGGCTGGGCGGTGGTCGTGATCAATCATGGTGGCACCGGGGTGCTCGGCGGGGGTGACGAGGAGGACGATGCCTGGGGAGATCTGGCCCTTGCCGCCCTGGACGGTGTTGCCGACAGCGATCCGCCAGCCGGCGAAACCGAGACGGCGATCCAGGCGGACCCTGATCCGTGTGCCGTCTACGACCCGTCGGAACTCGGCGCCGCCCTCGAAACCGAACTGACCGAAACGTTCCACGACGACGACAGGTCGCCCGATTGCACGTGGAAGAACGGAGATGACACCGTTGAGGTCAGGCTCTCACTCGGTCCGGCCTCGGAGGGCCTGGGCTGGTTCGGCGCCACCGAGGCGACGGGTGACGGCGTCTATCGGCTCGACTTCGGCAACGGCAGCGTGGTCTTCCGCGATGGTCTGCTGTTCCAGGTCGTGGTCGCAGTTCGAACCGATGCCTACGGGCTCGAACCCTACGAGTTCGGTGGGGTCAACGACCGCGACACGCAACCATTGGTCGACGCGCTCGTCGCGAACATCATCGAACGAACATCATGATTCGTTGACGCAGCCCTTCACCACACCACCGACCACGTCGTCGGATCGGACATCGACGGTCGATACGAACAGAACCTTCCGGTGACGACTCGGTGGCGCAGGTGATCGCCGAGGCCGGGGTCGACTTGATCGATGGCGTCGATGGCGCGACCAAGACTGCGCCGGACATTGATCCGTGCGCGTTCGGATGCGTCTCCCATTCGCCGACTCCTGCCCCCGAGCCCGAAGGCCCTCAGCAGTTCTGACTCGATGGCATCGACTTCGAGTCGCAGCGGCGTGGCCCGTTCGAGGTCCGCTTGGTGCTCGGCTTCGTCGAGTTCCACTCGAAGCTCTGCCATTCGATCCTGGTAGGCGCGGCGAGCACGATCATCGATGATGACGCCACCGTCTGACGCCGATGGCGCCGTCGAGCCGGCCGACGCTCCGACGAGATCCAAGACGTGCCACTCTCGGCCGGGATCTGCGACCAACAACGCCAGCTGACCGAGTCCCGTGAGGTCCCGCAACAGATGCCCCGGTTCACCCTCCGCTCGCACCACCCATCCGCGCGTGGCGCGTTCGAGGCACACGATCCGCTCTGACCGCTGCGGATGCGCGGCCTTCCCATCTGTTCTGGCGAAACCGGGCAGCGGGAGCCCACCCATCTCCAACTCGGCGACGATTCGGCTCGCCTCTGCTTCCGGCGACGCTGCCTCGCCCTCACGACCAGCAGCGCGTAGCACGGCTCCGAGAGCCATCAGCGACCGGGCCACCCACGGCCGGGCCCGCATGCGCCGGTGGGTCACGAGGCTGGCTCGGATCGCTCGCTCAGCGCCCTCGAGATCACCGCACTGGGCTCGCAACAGACCGATGAGCCTGTCGGCACTCCCCAACCACGGCACTGACGAGTTCGCCGGTGTCACGCAGGAACCCTCGAGCGGCTCCATCAGCAGCAGCAGCCGATCGCATGCCGGTGTGGTCGATGACGACAGCGGCCTCCGCCGCCATGGCCAACGAGATGGGGCGCAGCGGGTCGCTCGTGTCGTCGTCCAGGAGTTCGAGCGCTCCTTCGACGAGTTCGGCTGCCCGTCGCCCCTGCCCATCTGCTGCGGCCGCGAACGCGAACGCCGATCTGAGCGAGGCATCGGCCACAACAGAGAGGAGCGGCTCGTACTGAGCGAGGGTGGACGACAGTCCGCCTTGATCGAGCGCGAAAATGGCCCGAACGAACTCGAGTGACGGCGCATCACGTCCGACGTAGGAGAGTTCCTTGGTTGCGGCATCGAGTATGTCGGCGGCATCGATGTACCGCCCCTCGATCGTCGCGAGTCCGGCCTGGCCGAGCGCCTGGTGTTCACGGAGGGCCGTCGTGGCTGCCGTGTCGAAGGACGCAATCGTCGAGAGGGCAAGCGATCGGTCACCGCCCGCCATCGCATCGGTCAACAACATGCGAAGTGAGCGCCCGATCAACTCGACATCGCCAGCTTCCCGTGAGGCCGCAACCGCCGCCTTCGATGCCTGCGTTCGACGACTGAACGAGCCGGGGACAGCCATGAGCGCCCGACGCAACGCGAGATGTGCCTCACCCCGTGCAAGTGGGTCAACGTCGACCGGAAGCGCATCGACTGCTCGCTGTGCTTCCTCGGCGTGCCGCTCGAAGAGGCCTCCGATCTCGCCTGCCACCACGGACGCAGCGGCGACGATCGACTGCGAGATCGGATCGGGTTCGCCACCGAGCAGCACACGAGCTGTCCGCACGAGCGTTGCCGGGTCGAGGACGGACGGATTGGGTTCCTCACGCCACCGGAGCCGACTCATCTCGCGGACGAGGAGTTGCCGACTCGTGAGCGACACCTGATGCGGTCCATTGCTTGCCGGAAGACTCTCGATGATGGCTCGCAGACCGGCACCGATCTCGCCGTCCATGCTGAGTGCCCGTGCGCGGTAGGCGCCACTTGCCGCCCGATCGTCGAGGTCGTCCAGCTGTTCCAGAACGGCCCCGGCGTGGGAGAAGTGGGAAACAGCGTCAGACCACACCGCCAGATCCATCGCGAGATGCCCGGCCCGCAGGGCTGTGTCTGCCGCCAATCGTCCCTGACCGGCGAGTGCCGCCCTCGACCAGTGCACTGCGGCGAGGGACGTCGAACCACCGAGTTGCTCGATGGCATGGGCAGCGGCAGCGTGCAGACGGCTGCGGCGATCATCGCCGAGTTCCTCGTAGACGACCTCACGAAGGAGTGGGTGCCGGAATCCGATGTCATCACCGTCGACAACGATGGTGCGGTCGCTGACGAGCGTGGTCGGCCAGTGAGCGGGGCCGACCATGAGCCGCAGAGTCGACCGGGCAGAGCTCGTTCCCAACACGCTCAACGCCTCCGCGACCGGCCGGACCGAAGGATCGAGCTCACCGATCGAGGCCGAGATCAACGACAACAACTCCGGGGTCACGTCCGGGCCGTCACCGTCCGTCTCGAGAATCCGTCGGATGAACAGTGGATTGCCGCCGGTGAGGTGGACGAGCTCCTCGGCCCGCTCGCTGGTCAGGTCGACCTCGACCGCTTCAGCCAGCTGCAGAACGCCGGCTCCGTCGATGCCGCTGAGCACGATTCGGGGAACACTCGACTCGCTGAAGCGGTCGGTTCCGCTCCGGACCGAAGCCACAACGATCCATGGCGCAGAACGTGGTCGACGACCGATCTGCTCGAACAGATCGATGGTCGCCGGCGACGCATCATGGAGATCGTCGAGCACGAGCAGCGTCGGGCGGTCCGTGCCCGTCGACTCGAGCCAATGCCATGTGGTCTGGAAGACCTCCAGGCCGTCGGCGCCGGGGAAACCCGGCGGTAGTGCGCGGTCGACCTCGCCGATGGCCGATCGCCATTCCCACAGCGGCGTACCGCCGAGCGCACGGTTGCATTGACACCAACCGACGTTGCCGCCCGCACCCGACACCGCCCTCGCCAGAAGATGCAGCACATGGGTCTTGCCCATACCGGCATCGCCGACGACGAGAAGCGCGCCCTGGCCGATGTTCATGTCGCTGAGCCGCACCAGTAGGCGGTTGACGACGTCGAGGTCGCGCTCGGGCTCGCCCATCATCCGCCGAACCGTAGGCCGAGACGGCATCGACCAACTGAATCGGGCACCGGATCGATAGGGCTACAAGCCGAGCTGGCGGCTGGCGAGATCGCGCATGATCTCCTCTGAGCCGCCGCCGATCGCTTGGACCCGGACCTCGCGGTACAGACGCTCGACGGTGTCGCCTCGCAGATAGCTGGCCCCGCCGAGGATCTGGGCTGCCTCCCGTGCGCAGAACTCGAAGGTCATGGTTGCATCGACCTTGGCCTCGGCGATCTCCACCACGGGGTCATCGCCCTGGTTGAGCCGCCACGCCAGCAACTCGAGCCACGCCTGGCAGGCGTTGATCCGCCGATCCATCTCGACGAGCTTGTGCCGGATCACCTGGTGGTCGGCGAGACGTTTTCCGAACGTCTCGACGTTCCCTCGCCCACGCCAGGGCTTCCTCGTAGCAGACACGGGCGAACATGACGGACTGGGCCGCCAGGTCGATCCGCTCGGGATTGAAGTTGTTCACGATCATCGAGAAACCTGCGCCCTCCTCTCCGAGGAGGTTCTCGACCGGGACCCGAACGTCGTCGAAGTACAGCGTTGCGGTGTCGGATGCCAGCCAGCCCATCTTGTCGAGCTTCGTGCGGCCGAGACCCTCGGCATCACCATCGATCACCATCATCGACAGGCCCGCAGGGCCTTCAGGGCCCGTGCGCACCGCGGTGGTGAAGAAGTCGGCACGCATGCCGGATGTGATGAAGGTCTTCGAGCCGTTGACGACGTAGTGGTCGCCATCGAGCTTTGCCGTTGTCGTGATTCGGGCAACGTCAGAACCTCCTGACGGCTCGGTGATGGCCAGCGCCGCGATCGCCTCGCCGCTCATGCACGGAGTCAGCACCTTGGCCTTCGTGACGTCTGAGCCGAACTTCTGCACCGGAGGCAGCCCGATGTAGTTCGACAGGAGCGCAGCAACCGTCCCGCCCGAACCTGACCGCGAGACCTCCTGCATCAGGACCATACGCATCAATGCATCGCGCTGGCCGTGGCCCCCGTACTCGGCTTCGAACCCATCACCGAAGAACCCGATCGACCCCGGCCTTCATGTAGAGCTCGCGGGGCACCTCGCCGGCGAGATCCCACTCGTGGGCAAACGGCGTGATCTCCTTCTCGGTGAACTGGCGAACCGCCGCCCGGAACGCCTCGTGGTCCTCGTTGTAGAACGGTGTCGAGATCTGGTTGGCCATCGCCGCAGACTAGACCTCACCGAACGGGTCGTAGAAGCTCCGGCAGGACGGGGCAGTCGATCCCCGGCCCGAACGTGCGAGTGAACATCGAACGGCCCACGATCTCGAACGATTCGCAGTACGCCGGGAGATCCGGCTCGGCGACGCGCTGCACGATCTCTTGCCAGTACTGCTCGGGCAGCTCACGTCCCACACCGGCCACCATCCACGCCGGCGTCGCCGATGCCTTGGCCACCGCCGCGAGACTGAACCCACCGATGTCGGTGAGACCCGCCGTCTCGCCGAGCGCCCCGACCTCGACGATGGCGACGTCGGCCTCGGCCACCGCCCCGGCCAGGTGTGCGGGATCGACTGTCTCTGCATCGACGTCGTGACGATCCAGCCGACGAACTGCGCTGTGACCCTGCCCCTCGACGTCGATGACCAGAACGTGGAGGTCCGGCCGGTCGATGAGAGCGTGGAGCGTGAGGTCGGGCCATCCCGAGATCACGACGGTCGCTCCGTCGGCGAGTGCATCGTCGAGCTGGCGCACCGTGGGATCGTCGTGCAGATCAGCCACAACTCGACGGGCCGCGCGACGGGCGTCGCTCTCGATGAGCAGGTGGCTGCACATCCACCAGACGGGGCCGACAGCGGCCTGCCTGGCAAGCAGACTCTTCGCCCCGGTGAGGAGGGCATGGGGGTCGTCGGCGAACACGGCGAGCGCTCCAGCGGCCTCGCTGGTCAGCAGACTTGCGTCGGCCCCGGTCGCTCGTGCGACGTAGCGAAGATGCTCGATCGGATGCACCCCCTGACCCTAGCCACGCTGCCGCCGGCAAGAAGGTCCGGGGGAAGTTCGGAGTCCGACCGCCAGTGCGCTAGTCTCGCACGCCGTGGCTGAAGCACCCAGCGACCTGACCCTCGACTCTGTCCGAGGCGACGGCTACCGACTCCGAGACTGGTTGACGTCGTTTCCATTGTTGATGGTTGCGCTCGACCCGTACACGCACGAAAGCGCGTGGATTCTCGAGACCGCGGGAAAGATCCTTCGCCACTATCAACCGGCCGACATCCGGGTGTGCTGGCTCGTCACCGCAGACGACGACGGCTGCCGTCAGTTCCTCGGACCGTGGGAGGAAGAGTTCCTGACGTTCGCCGATCCCGACCGGACGGCGGTCACTGCCCTGGGTCTCGAACGACTCCCGTCGTTCGTCCACGTCCGTTCCGACGGGTTGCTCCAGACCGCCAATGGCTGGGATCCGACCGCATGGCGGGGCATCGCCGAGAGCATCTCGCCGATCCTTCGCTGGAGCAGGCCGATGATCCCCGGGCCTGGCGATCCCGTGCCGTACGCCGGCACCCCCGTCGCCGGCTGAACACGCTTTCTCATGGTCGCCGACCGCATCGAACGGATGGTTCGACAGGTACGCACCTGGAGATCGGCCGGCCAACAAGACGATCTGGTCCTCGACCCCGCCCTCGGCGACGAACGGGCGCTCAGACGAACCATCGACGACTGCCTCGCGACACGCGGTGGTGAGGTCGCAGCCCGAAAGCGGGCCAAACAGATCGGCACGAGTTTCCTCACCCTCGACACAAACGGGCGACGACGCTTCTTCGAGATCCTGGCCGAGGACTACAACTACGACGATCTCGCCATCGACCTCGCAGCGGCCGAGCTGGCAGCGGCCGGGTCGGCCGCGGAGCGAAACGTCGCCATTCGCGGGCTTCGCGCCGCCACGCAGCCGCGCTACGAGCTGCTGCTCGAGCGCTTCGTCTCGTTCGACCGCGGACTGCCGTTCATGATCGACCTCCGCGAGGAGCTGCTCGAGAATCGTCGCTCGAGTCCCGCGCTCGAGTCGCTCGATCAGGACCTTCGCCGCATGCTCGAGCGCTGGTTCGACGTAGGACTGCTCGAGCTGGAACGGCTCACATGGGACACCCCGGCGGCTCTGCTCGAGAAGCTGATCGAGAACGAGGCCGTCCACGCCATCGAGTCATGGGACGACCTACGAGGCCGGCTCGGACCCGGCAGGCGGTGTTATGCCTTCCTCCACCCCGGCATGCCGAACGACCCCCTGATCTTCGTCGAGGTCGCACTCGATCGGGGAATCCCCAACAGCGTCAGGAGCATCCTCGATCACCAGGCCCAACGTCTCGACGCAACCGATGCCGACACGGCCGTCTTCTACTCCATCTCGAACTGCCACCGTGGACTGGTCGGAGTCTCTCTCGGCGATTTCCTGATCAAGCGAGTGGTCGAGCAGTTGTCTGCGGAACTGCCGAACCTCAAACACTTCGTCACGCTGTCGCCGCTCCCCGGATTCCGAGCCTGGGCCGTCGAACAGCCGGATTGTCCTCCGATTCCCGATGCCCCGACCGAGAGCGCTGATGCGCGAGGCATTCCTGCGACTGGCCGCCCGCTACCTCGCTCTGGAGCAACGACGAGGGCCGGGCGCTCGACCCTGTCGCCCACTTCCATCTGTCCAACGGGGCCCGGATCGATCGCCTGCACTGGTGGGCAAACCCGACCGAGACGGGCTGGGAACGCGGCGTCGGCATGATGGTCAACTACTACTACGAACCTCGGGCGATCGAGTCCAACCGGGACCGCTACGTCCAGAGCGGCGAGATCCCCGTCTCCGATGCCATCAAGCGACTGTCAGAGCATGGCTGATCACCACGACCCTGCCGCATTGTCCGAGGCAACTCGCAATTTCCTGACCGAGCGGCATCTGGCCACGCTCTCGCTGCGTCGGGCCGACGGCCGCCCCCACGTGACCCCCGTCGGCTTCACGTACGACGAGCAGCAGCAACTGGTGCGGGTCATCACCTGGACCGATTCCTGGAAGACCAGACACGTCGAGCGCGACCCCGATCACGTCGCCGCGATCTGTCAGGTCGACGGCGGCCGCTGGCTGACGCTCTACGGCCGCGCCGAGGCGAGCACCGATCCGGCTCGGACTGCCGAAGGAGTTCGGCGATACGCCGAGCGTTACCGCCAACCCAAGGACCGTTCGGACCGTGTCGTCATCGAGATCGCCATCACCGAGATCGTCGGTCGAGCCTGAGCCCTCCCGCTCAGGCCCATGGGCCGAATGCATCATCTGGGCTGATCTTCCCGGCCTCATCGACTCATGTCAGCTGATGATCTACCGTTCATGTCGCTATCGCTCAACGGCGAGAGATAGCGAAGGAGCGAGACATCATGCAGAGCCTCACCGACGTTTCCCGATTGACGGGCCGGTACTCGACCATCACGACCACCTCAGGTGTCGTCGGCGGGACCATCCTGGCGGCAGGCAAGAACGGGATGTCCGTCTCGGTCAACGCCACCGTGCAGAGGTTCTCTCCGCATGAAGTGGTGAGCGTCACCCCTCGAGGCTGATTCTGGGGCATGCTCGGACGATGCCGTCCGAGCCGACCTCAGACTGGGCTCGCCCGGTCGTCCACTGGGAGATCGAAGCGATCGATCCCGATCGGCAACGATCGTTCTATGCCGACGTCTTCAATTGGACGATCGGCGACGGACCGATCATGTCGATCGATGCCGGCATCGGCGGCCCGGAACCGGGACCGGCGGGGCACATCCGTGCCGGCACCGTCAGCCGGGTGTCGCTGTACGTCCAGGTCGGTGATTTGGCGACCACGATGGCCCGTACGATCGCGGCCGGAGGATCGGTCACGTCTGAGCCGTTCGATGTTCCCCATGGGCCCACGCTGGCCATGATCCAGGATCCGGAGTCCAATCCGATCGTCCTGGTCCAGCAATGACCGTCGACCCGGTACGAGGTCAGCCGAGCGCCACGTAGCGGTTGATCGATCGGTCGACGATTCGCGCCAACAGTTCTCGACCGAGCTCGGTGTCGTCGAGACCGCGAGACGACATGGCTGATGCCTCGTCGGCCCACACCGTCACGACGATCCACGACCCGTCGGCCGCCACCGCAACCGTTCGCCGCAAGAGGCCCGGCTGCTGATAGGCGACCTCCTGCTGATAGCGGGCGTCGATTGATTCGACCTCGCCCCGTGCGACATCGGCCGCGAGTCGAAACGTCATGGTCTCGATCACGCTCATGGGATCACCGTCATCGAGGGAGTCGTATCACAACCAGATCGGTTGGTGCTTCGTGTTCGGAGCGCGGGAGTTCGCTCACCTCGACGCGGCGACCGACCACCTGCACCAGCACCAGGGTGCCGTCGCCATCTGTGAGCCTGGCGATCCCCTTGGCCCGCACGACATCATCCTCGAGGTCGACGAGGGCCGCTCGCAGCTCGTCTCGATCCTTTGCATCGGGCATCGTCCGCCGCTCGACCACATGCGCATCGAAGAGCGTGGCATCGGGAATCGCGGCGACCCCACCTGGACGTCGCCCTCCGAGAGCGAGCACCGTCGATGCCTCTCGTGCATGCTCGACATCGACGATCGGGGTGTCAGGAGCGAGCGTTTCGATCGAGGATCGCACGCGCATCGCCGTTGCGTCGTCGACCAGATCCAGCTTGGTCAGTACGAGGAGGTCCGCCGCCCGCACCTGCGACAGGAGCGTGTCGGCCAGATACGGATCGGCGAGTCCGGCCTCGAAACGTTCGGCGTCCACCAGAACCACGACCCCGTCGAGGCGGAAGCCGGCCGACTTGCCCCAGGGGACCAGCCGCTCTGGCTGCGCCACACCGCTCAGCTCGATGACCAGGTGGTCCGGTGGGGTGGCGCGGGCACGAATTTGATCGAACGCTGCACCGAAGCCATCGATCAGGCTGCAACACACGCACCCGTCGGTGAGCTCGATGGTGTCACCGGAACGCTTCTTGATCAGGGCGGCATCGATGTTGACTTCACCCACGTCGTTGACCATCACGGCGATGGGCCGATCCGTGGTGGCAAGCAGTTCGTTGATCAGCGATGTCTTGCCAGACCCGAGGTAGCCGCCCACGAACGTGAGTGGCACGCGTTGCCCATCCCACGGGAGGAACTCGGGCTCCTGGTACATCGCCGTAAGGCTACGAGGCATTTCGCCGGTAGAACCAGCCGATGCAGCGATCGCTACGCGTGACGATGAATGGACGAACGGTCGGCTCACTCGCCGAACCACGGACCAACAGGTTCACGTTCTCGTACGACGCCGATGCCATCGAGATCGTCTCGGCCCGCCTGCCCTGGACCGACGAACGCTACCCGCCGGCCGCAGTTGCTCCCTGGGTCGACAGCCTGGCGCCGGCGGAGCCGATTCGGCTCGAGCTGGCTCGGCAACTCGACGTCCCCGACCATCTCCTGTTCCGTCTGCTCGAAGCCTGCGGCGGCGACCTGCCGGGTGCGATCGTGCTCGAGTCCAGTCGACCCCTCCCTCCCGGCGAGAATCGGCCGCTCGAAGCCGACGACCTCGTCGACGAGGTCGCAGCCGTCCGCGACGGCGATCACTGGGTTCGCCCCGGAGCCGGTCGGCCGAGCAGCCACCTGATCCGGTTCGAGGACGAACTCCTCCCCGGCTCGGCCGCAGCGGAGTTGTTCGCGCTCACACTGGCGCGCACGAGCGGGATCCCGACGGTGGATGCCGAGCTCATCGAAATCCTGGGTGTTCCTGCGGTGGTCGTCGCCAGGCCGGACCGACGCATCGGCGATGACGGAACGATCGAGCGTCGCCATCTCGAGACGTTCGGTTCGCTCTGCGGGCTCGCGCTCGAAGCCGACGACGAGCGCATCTACGAAGAACGGGGCGGGCCCGGGTTCGACGAGATGGCCGAGGCTCTCGACAAGTTCGCAGCGAATCCGCAGGAAGCAATTCGCCACCTCGTCGGCCACATGGTGCTGCACTACTGCACCGGCAACACCAACGCCCACGCCGGTACGTACTCGCTGCTTCATCCCGAGCTCGACCTCGGACCGATCGACACCCTCCTGCCGGCCGAGATCTACACCGAGCTCGTCACCGACGAAGGGACCTTCGACATCGACCACCGGCTGGCGATGTCCATCGGGGGCCAGACCGTTTCTTCTGATGTCACCAGAGGGGCGCTCATCGCCGAAGCGGCCAGCTGGCCGAGGCTCCGCCGAACCTCGGCCGAGGTCGAGGTCGACGACGCAATCGACCGCATCGCAGAGGCGGTGGCGGCCGCGGCGGCGGCGGTGCCGAACGCCCCGGAGCGCTTGCGAACTCTCGTCGATGAACGCATCGCTGGACTCCGTCAAGGGAGTTGAAAAACGGCCACACGGCGTCGACGCCGACAAGATGGACTACCCTTGAAGGTTGCGGTACCGCAGCGACCCCTCGGAGAAGACATTCATGAGCACGGATCTGTGCGAGCACGGCGAAATCGAAGTGGCTTGCCTCGATTGTTTCAGCAAGCCAAAGAAGCTGGCGGCGCAGGGCAAGGTCACCAAGAGGACCACGAAGACACCGGCGTCCAGCAACGACTCGATCGCTCCGTTTTCCGGTGCGCTCGACGTCTCGATTCCCTTCGAGGAACCGGACGAGGTCCTGGGCAGCGAGACCGTTCCCGCCCGAATCTTCCCTCACCACCTCCGGCGCGGCGGCTGGGTGTACCTCCGCACAGAAGACACGCTGACGGGCCGGGTCAAGGCGAAGAAGATGATCTGGGACGAGTCGTGCAGCGAGATGGCGATCCAGGTCGACCCCACCACGTGGGACGAATCGGTCTCGATCCCGCTCGGGGAACTGGCCATCCAGCAGCGCCAGGGCTATCGCTACCTCGCATCACACGAGGACGGATCCATCACCCACTACAAGGGTGGCAAGCCCGTCGAGTTCAAGGATCCCGAAGACGAAGACTGAGTTCGATTCGAGCTCGATCGTCCTCTGGTGAGATCAGCAGTGCTGCGGTGTCGTCCGCATCTTCGACCCCACTGAGCAGCTGGAACGACCGTTCCGCAGCGTCGGCGACCAGCCGTTCGAGATCGGCACTCGTGACGCCGGAGTCCACGGGCGGCGAGCCGAACACCACGGGTCGGCCCGCTCGACGAAGGGGTGCGAGTGGCGGTGGCAACGGCGCCTGCTCGGCCCGGAAGGCGGCCGCCGCCGATTGTCCCGGATCCGCCCCCCGAGCTGTGTCGCCCGAACCGGACGAGTCGATGCCCCGTAGATCAGCCCGCAAGCTGCGAACCTCTTCGACGATCTGATCGCGGGTGCGCCCGCGCAGCATCGTCAGGAGCCACGGGTCGCTCGAGATCAGCTCGGACACCAACACGACCAGCGCCCCGACGTGGCGACAGGGTTCGTGCCAATCCGGGCATGAGCAGTCGGCGCCGAGCTCGCGCCGCTCTGGCGCCAGTGAACAACCAAGTGCCACGGACCGCCCGTGCAGATCGACGGGCAGGTCACCGGTGATCACCGCTGCGGTGAGTTGGGGGTCGGCGGCGATGGTTCGCAGGATGGTCTCCCATCGAACGTCGTCGAGCTGCTGGAGACCGAGATGTGCGACCCAGTCACCATCACGCAGCGTCATGGAGCCAGGGGCGATCTCCGGCGGATCGAAGCTCGACCGTCGAGCGAGACGGGCCCCGGCCTCGAGTTCGGGCGGCTCGTCGAACGCGATCCCGATCGCTGAAGACCAGACCGTGCTCCACCAAGTTCCGACTTGGGCGCTCGAGGCGATCATGCCCGCACCTCGCGTGCATCCAGCTCGATCAATGACCGCAACGAGTCGTCGTCGAGGTTGCTGAGCCACGACTCTCCCCCGCCGACGACGCGGTCGGCCAGTGCCCGTTTCTGTTCGAGCAGCTCTGCCACGCGATCTTCGACGGTTCCTTCGGTGATGAGCCGGTGCACGGTGACTGACTTGGTCTGACCGATTCGATGGGCCCGATCGGTCGCTTGATCCTCGACGGCGGGGTTCCACCAGCGGTCGAAGTGCACCACGTGGCTGGCCTCGGTGAGATTGAGGCCGGTCCCCCCGGCCCGCAACGACAGGAGCAACACCGGGAGCGAACCGGCCTGGAATCGGTCGACCAACTCGGTTCTGGCCGACACACTCTGGCCTCCGTGCAGGAATCCCACCGTTGCCCCTCGCGCCTCGAGATGGGTGGCGAGCAAGGATCCCATCTTCACGTACTGCGTGAAGATCAGGACCGACTCGCCACTGTCGATGGCGGAATCGACGATGAGGTCGAGCGCAGTGAGCTTTCCCGATCGACCGGGAAGCGGACCACTCTGGCCGAGGTAGTGGGCCGGATGGTTCGTGATCTGCTTCAAAGCCGTGAGGAGCTTCAGCACCAGTCCGTGGCGGGTGATGCCCTCGTTGTCGGCGATGTCGGCGAGAGTCTCGGTTGTCGTCGCCCGATAGAGCGAGATCTGTTCCTCGGTGAGCGGGACGATCACGTCTCGCTCGGTCTTCGGCGGGAGCTCGGGAGCGATGTCGGGATCGGATTTGCGTCGCCTCAGCAGAAAGGGGCTGATCCGTTGGTGGAGCCGTCTGGTGGCCTCGGGCGATCCATCCCGCTCGATCGGGATCGCGAACAGGCGACGGAACGATTCCAGCGGTGGCAGCAGCCCGGGCACGGCCCAGTCGAAGATGGCCCAGAGTTCCGACAGACGATTCTCGACCGGCGTTCCGCTGAGGGCGATCCTCGCCGTTGATGGAATTTCGCGGAGGGCGACGGCGGTGCGGGAGCGGGGATTCTTGGCGTACTGCGCCTCGTCGGCGACCACGAGGTCCCACCCATGCGCGGCGAGGCTCTCGGCATCGCTTCGCACCACACCGTAGGTGGTGAGGACGATGTCCCCGTCGGCCAGGTCGGTGAGTGATCGTTGCGCGCCGTGAAAACGACGAACTCTGACGCCGGGCAGAAACCGGCCGGTTTCGCGTTCCCAATTGGCCAGGAGCGTGGTGGGACAGATCACGAGTGTCGGTCCGGCACGAACCGAGTGCAGCGCCAAGACCTGGATGGTTTTCCCGAGACCCATCTCGTCGGCAAGACACGCACCGCCGACTCGGTTGCAGGTGTCGTGCAGCCACCGCAGACCTCGTTCCTGGTACGGGCGGAGGGTTGCGTCGAACCCGGGCCCCGGCGTCATCGAACCGCCGGCGTCGAACGCTCGGATGTCGGCGAGCAGCCGGCTGACCGCCCCTCTCGCCACGATGGGTACCCGTTCGTCGAGAAGACCTTCGCCGATCGAGGCCTCACCCTCGAGCAAGGCAGCGATGGCGTCTCCGGCGGTGAGGGCCGGCGGTGAGGAGAGGAGGCGAGCGCGCGTTGCAGGATCGAGTCTGACCCACCGGCCCCGGATCGAGACCACGCCCCGCTTCGCCTCTGACAACACGGCCAGCTCCGCGGTGGTGAGTCGATGCCCCTCGAGCAGAAACTCCCAATCGACCTCGAGGAGGGCCTCCATCTGCAACAGCGAGCGCAGACCGTCGCCGGGGACCGACGCCGACACGACGAGGCGGCGCTCGATCGACGGTCCCAGGAACTCACCTGGCCATTGGACGTCGACCCCGACCTCGGCCAGCCCGTCGAGTGCATCGAGCAGCGCATCGATCTCGGCCGGATGGAGCGAAACCGAGACGGGCTCGGCGTTCGACAGGGCACGATCGAAGACCGGGCACACGCGCGCCGCGCGACGGATTCCGGCAAGCAGGTCGATGTCGGCCTGACCCCCGAATTTGGCCGAGAGCTCGTTTTCGGTGCCCCAGAGATCGGCTCCGTCGACGACCAGCGATGGGTCGAGTCGGCTCTGCAGGGCGAAGACCGCCTCCCAGTGCTCGACGTCTCCCTGGGGCGGATGCATGTGGATCACGAGACCCGTGGCCGGGCAGAGTTCGGCCGCCGCGTCGCGAACCCACGGGCGGAGATGCCGCACCCGCGTGGGGTCGCGATCGGCGAAGACCGCGCTCGCCGACACCGCCGAAGCAGCGGGGGTCCGAACCATACGATCGCCGACCGCATCCCAACAGGCCCGTACGGCGTGGCGCGCATCGGCGATGCGCTGCCGACCACACGGCACAGCGTGACCTCGTGCCGGCATGGCATCGGCCAGGGCGTCGGCGTGCAGCAGATGATCGTGATCGAGCGGATCGACCCGCCACGTGTCCCAACCATCGGGGCTCACCCACGGGAGCAGACGACCGCGGGCGACGAGCCCGAGCCCGGACCGAACCACGGCAGCCCATGCATGAGTGGTCTCGTGGACCTCGGCTGTCCGATGCAACGATGCGAAGAACGGGATGGCCTGGGGCATCGGCAACCGAGCAGCTCGAACGGTGACCGACGCTGTCGCCCCCGACCGCTCGACCGGCACGAGCAGTTCGAGGTCGACCAGTTCCAGCCCCGGGACTTCAGGAGGAATCAGACCACCGGGTGCCGCCGGGTCCCACAGCGCGAACCACGACCCGCGAGGCGGGTCGACAGCCACGAAGGTGGTGACGAGGTGATCGGGGATTTCCAGCCGATCCGAAGTGGACACGCCGTCACTCTAGATCGAACACCCGTTCGAATCGCATCATCCTGCGATGACAGACGAAAGGTTGCTTCGCCAACTGGTGTTGCCCGCAGCGTCGACCGACTTGATCGCGTAGGTGTAGGTGACTCCCGCAGCGACACTGCCGTCGCCGAACTGGAGGGTGTCACCGTCGACGGTTCGATACGGGGAACCGAAACCACCGTTCGTCGAACGATGGATGACGTACTGGACCACCCCGACGTTGTCCGACGACGGGTTCCATGTCAGGTCGACGGCTCCCGGACGAGCGAACGTCCGCAGCCCGGTCGGCGGAGTCGGGCGTTCGGTGTCAAGCGCCCCTCCTCCTGATGTGGCGGTGGAGAGGTTCGATCGCCAACTGATGTTCCCGGCGGCATCCCCGGCCCTCACTGCGTAGGTGTACGCGGTGCCGGGTGCCGTGGTGTCGTCGAGCCACGACGTGGTCGCCGAGATCGTGGTCAGCAGCGGGCCGAGCGTGCCGTTCGCCGACCGGTAGACGAAGTAGTTCGTGACGCCGACGTCGTCGGTCGACCCGGTCCAGTCGAGCTGGATCCCACCGCCGACAGACGTCGTGGCCAGGCCCCTGGGCGGCGACGGCCGTTGGTCGTCGACGACGACGTCGTAGACAGCCTGGAGCGAGGTGTTGACCGACGGTGCGAATTCGAGCGCTCGGCTGGCGCCGGCGAACGCTCCGGACAGTCTCCATTCGGCGAATCCCATGGTCGCTCCGCCGAAGATCAGGGGGTCGGCCACGGAAACCGATGTGGTCGCACCGACGGCCACCTCGCGCGTGAAGGGCGTGTTCTCTTCGGTGGAGCCGACCAACACCGGTACGCCCGTCGGCTGACTCGTGACGTCGACGTCGACCGTGCGGTAGTCGGCGTCAGTTCGCTCGACCGTCGTTCCTCCGTTCGGATCGGTGACGGTGAGGATCAGTTCCACGTTGGACGGGTACTCGTGATCGGGCATCACGAAGACACCGTTTGCTCCGTTGACGGCCTCGAGCCCATGGGTGTGGCAGTCGGCGCCGGGAATGCAGTGATGCAGCACGAGCTCCCATGACGCTGTCGAGGACGCGAGCGGCTGCCCGTCTGCAGTCGTGATCGTTGACTTGACCGGCACGATCGCCCCGACCCGGAAGTTGCGTCCCGCACTCGGTTCGGTGATCTGCACGATCGGCTCACCGCCGAACACCACCGTGGAGGTGGCGCTCGACGAGAGGCCCGTGTTGTCGGTGACGGTCAGCCGGACCGTGTACGTGCCGTCAGCCCCGAAGGTGTAGCTGCTCGTGACGCCGCTGCGATCGGTGACGCCGTCGTCATCGACGTCCCATGCATAGCTGAGGGTGTCGTCCGGGTTCGGGTCGAAGGAACTGGAACCGTCGAGGCTCACGGTGCGAGGTTCGGCACCGGCGATCGGGACGACGTCCAGCGCCGCAACCGGTGGCTGTGGACCGGTGCCGCTGCTGAATCGAAGAAGGCGTTGGCCGATGATGTCGACGGCGTACAGCGCACCATCAGGGCCGAACGCGAGATCGACGAGCCCTCCGGTGCCAGTGGCGAAGAGCCGAGGTGTGGTTGTCACGCCGCCCTGCCCGTCGGACGGTAGATACCAGAGGCATTCGCGGGTGTAGTCGGTGAAGAACAGCCCGCCATTCATCGCCGGGGTGCCGAAACCGCTGCGGTTCATGGCCAGTCCGGAGATGCTGAGCCCGCCGTTCGAACAGTTCTCACCGGCGACGATCGGGGTGTTCCGCTCGTACGCGAAGAGCGGCGCATCGTGGTCACCGGATGCGATCAGTTGGTTGCAGATGTCGGTCGTGAGCCAGAACGTGTTCTGGGTGGTTCCGAAGCCCTCGTAGCACGGCCATCCGCCGTTCGTGAAGGTCTCGGGCATGAAGGCCTGGATCTCCTCACGACCGGCCCCGCCGACATTGCCGACGTAGTACCGACCGGTGGTCGGATCGACGGTCGCTCGGAACGGATTGCGGAACCCGGTCGCCACCATTCGGGCCACGTTCTCCTCACCGTCGGCTGCGAGAGGGTTGGCTGGGCTGGCGTCGAACGTCGATCGGTCCACCCGAAGGACGGATCCGTGAACGCCCGTGGGGTCGTTCCTGGTGAGGATGTCCTGCGACCGGGCCTGCCCACCTTCGGTGGTCGGCGAGGTGAGGTCTGCCCCAACGGGGCCGCCGGGATCGCCGCAGAGGTTGTTGCGCTGTCCGTACTCGACGAACGATCCGGTCGAACCATCGCCGAAGGTGACGATCAGCCGGCCGGAGGTGTCGAAGAGCAGGTCGCCGATCGTGTGGAACGGGAACTGCTGGCAGTGCCCCTCGAACAACACCGTCTCGGCACCGGTGGTCACGTCGAGGCGCGAGACGCGGCTGAGTGCCGGGCAGCCGGTCGTCGCACTGTTCGGGCACGGGTCGTAGCCACTCACCGCGGTTCCGTAGGCGGGGACGGGGCCACCGCTCGGCAGACGGTCGAGCGAATAGCCGATGTAGATCGTGTTCGAGTCGAACGGGTCGGCGGCCAGCCCGGTGAGGCCCCGATCGCTGTTGTTGTGAACCTGCGCCTGGAGGTTCCTCACCAGGGTCGGCGTGGCATCGTTCGGCCCGTCGAGCTTCAGGACCCGACCTCGCTTCTCGGTGACGTAGACGGCGCCGTCGTTTCCGAATGCAACCGATGTCGGCGAATCGAAGCCGGATGCAACCGTGTTCACCGAGAACCCGTCAGGGAGATCGACCGCGGCGCCGGCCGGCACATTCAGCACGGCACTCGCCAGCACGGCGACCACCAGCGCGATCGTTGCCCTTGATCGTTTCCTCGTCGCCGCCATCACAACAACCTCTCCACCCGCCGGGTGCTTCTGCGCCGGCCGCCTCGATCGCTCACACGCCGGGAGCGACCTTAGTCGGTCGGGCTGTGACCTTCGCGGCGAACGCCCCAGCCATTGCACCCAGCACGTGGCCCTCCCACGAAACGCCGTCGGTCGGCGCGGCGCCGGCCACGATGGCGCTGCCGTAGGCAACGATGGCGATCGCGGCCGGCACCACCGGCCACAGCCGTCGTTCGTAGAACACAGCAGCGACGAGGAACCCGAAGTAGCCGAAGACCAGGCCGCTCGCACCGATGTGGTTGGCGGGGCGACCGAGCAACCAGGTCGCTCCACCACCGATCAGGATCACCAGCAACGTCACGATGACCCAGCGTCGCCAGCCCCAGAGCGACACCAGGCCTCCGAGCACGAGAAACGGCACGCTGTTGGCGATGAGGTGGGGCCAACCGAGATGCAGGAACGGCGCGTACGCCACACCGTCGATCGAGTCGCGACGGCGTGGCTGGATCCCGTTGGCCTGCAGCCGGTCATCGAGGACGAACGAGTCGATCACCTCGACCGCCCACATCGCGGCGACAGCAACACCAACGAGCAGGAGTCCTGTCGTGACGACTGAAGCGCGACTCGGACCGGAGCCCGAGTCGCCGTCGTCAGCCTCGAACTGGTCGGTCACCGAACTCGGGGTCCTCGGTCCGGGTGCGTTTGATCTCCCACACGCCGGGCACCTGGATCAAACCGACGAAGTGATCCCAGAGCTTGAGACCCGCCGCGCCAGAGGGAGCTCTGGTGATGACCGGACCGAACATGCCCACACGGTCACCGTTGTCGTCGTCGATGGCGATGATCGGTGTCCCGACGTCGTCGCCGACCAGTGCCAGACCGGCATCCATTCGCTCGCCGATCACCGCGTCGAACGATTCGTCGGTGGCGGCTGCGGCATGGGACGGGTCGAGGCCGGCGGCGGTGAGAGCTTCTGCGATGTCGAAGTCACGATCCTCGTCGTGGTGGATGCGAGTCGCGAACTCCCAGTACGCCTCGAAGACCGCCTGGTTTCCACCGGTGGTCCGCAACGATTCCATCACCCGCAGCATGTTGTGCGTCTTCTGGGAAGCCTCGCGGTACTTGCTTCCCTCTGGCGGATCGTTCTTCCTCAGCAGGCTGATCGGTTGCCAGGTGACATCGAGGTCACGCTCGGGTTTCACCACGTCGACGACCCAACGGGCCGTCACCCAGCACCATGGTCATATGGGGTCGACCCAGAACTCGATATCCATGGCCGGCACCGTAGCCTGCGTTCGACAGACGACACGCAACCCGCAGCCCCGAAGGAGAGCACCGTGAAGGCAATACAGATGAGCGCAACCGGAGGGCCCGAAGTGCTGGAGTGGACCGACATCGGGGCTCCGATGCCGGCTGCCGGGCAGGTGGTCGTCGACATCGCCGCCGCCGGCGTCAACTTCATCGACACCTACCACCGCACCGGGCTCTACCCCGTGGCCCTGCCGTACGTGATCGGGCTCGAGGGCGCCGGCACCGTCTGCGAGGTCGGTCCCGATGTCGACCACGTTCGGGTGGGCGACACGGTCGCCTGGTCGTCCGCACCGGGTTCGTACGCCGAGCAGGTGGCACTCGACGCACGAACCGTCGTGCCGGTCCCGAGCGGCATCGCCCTCGACACCGCCGCAGCCACCATGCTCCAGGGCATGACGGCGCACTACCTGGTGACCGACACCCACCCGCTCGCCGCAGGCGAACGCTGCCTGATCCACGCAGGAGCCGGCGGTGTGGGGCTCATCCTCATCCAGTTGGCCAAGGCAATCGGAGCCGAGGTGTTCACCACTGTGGGTACAGCGGAGAAGGAAGCACTGGCCCGAGCGGCAGGCGCCGACCACGTGATCCGCTATCGCGACGTCGACTTCGGTGATGCCGTCGAGTCGATCGCCGGCGTGCGAGCGCTCCACGTGGTCTACGACGGTGTCGGCCAGAGCGTGTTCCGGCGCAGTCTCGAGCTGCTCGCCCCGCGGGGCACGATGGCGACGTTCGGCAACGCATCCGGTCCCGTCGAGCCCATCTCACCGCTCGAACTGGCGCCGTCGCTGTTCCTCACACGACCCAGCCTCTTCCACTACATCGCTACTCGCGACGATCTCCTGCGTCGTTCCGGAGAGCTCTTCTCCGCCATCGCAGACGGCGATCTCGACATCAGGATCGGTCACCGACTCCCGATGGCCGACGCGGGCGAGGCTCATCGGATGCTCGAGGGGCGGGAGACGACCGGCAAGGTCGTGCTGGTCAACTGATGCTCGGTGCACTGCTCGACGCGCTCGAGTCGATGTCGTCGAGCCCTTGGTTCTATGTCGCCATCTTCGCCGTCGCGTTCCTCGACTCCGTTGTTCCCGTGGTCCCCGGCGAGACCACCGTGATCCTCGGCGGCATCGCGGCGGGACAGGGCGAGCTCGCCATCGGCTTCGTGATCGCGTGCGGAGCCATCGGCGCATTCGCCGGTGACTCGACGTCGTACCTCATCGGACGCCGCGGAAGGGGACCGCTCCAGCGATCCGTCCTCTCCTCGGAGAAGTGGCAAGCGACGGCTGGACGGGGCCGCCCTCCAGCTGGAGAAACGGGGAGGACCGCTTCTGATCACGGCCCGATTCGTTCCCGGGGGCCGCACGGCCATCACGCTGAGCAGCGGCCTCACCAGACGACCGTACGGATGGTTCGCCAAGTGGATCGCAGCAGCCACGCTCATCTGGGCGACATACGCCGCCGGACTCGGCTACTTCGCCGGCAACAGGTTCAAGGACAACCACACCATGGCCTTCCTGGTGGCCTTCGGTGCCGCACTCGGTGCCACTGCATTGCTCGAGATCGCTCGATGGTTCCGTGAGCGCCGGAACCACTCGGAATGAATACGCCTCGGCTGTTGGTTGCAGTCGGCCATGACTGACTACGACCTCCACTTCTACTTCGATCCCGTGTGCCCGTTCGCCTGGTTGACATCGCGCTGGGTCGAGATGGTCGCAGAGCAGCGCGACTACGAGGTCGACTGGCGATTCATCGCCCTCCGGATCCTCAACAAGGACCGGGACTACGACAAGGAGTTCCCCCCGGAATACGAGGTCGGCCACACCGCCGGACTTCGGCTGCTTCGAGTGGCCGCAGCCGTTCGTGAGGGCGAGGGCCGTGCTGCCATCGGGCCGCTCTATTCGGCGATCAGCACCACGATCTTCGACGTGGCCACGCCGTCGACGACGCAGGAGTCGCGAGTCGAGTGGGGAACTCGGGGCCACATGGAGCCGATCCTGGACCAGCTCGGCCTCGATGCTCGCTACGCCGATGCGCTCGAGGACGAGCGCCACGACGTCGTCATCGCCGCCGAGACCGAGGAAGCGCTCGACCTCGCCGGTCGGGACGTCGGTACACCGATTCTGGCCTTCGCCCCGCCGGACGGCCCGGCCTTCTTCGGTCCGGTCATCAGCCGACTTCCCTCACCGGAAGATGCGGTGCCCCTCTGGGACGCCGTGATGACGCTCACCTCGTATCCGGGCTTCGCCGAACTCAAGAAGAGTCTCCGTGAGCGTCCTCAGCTTCGTTCCTTCGGCATCGAACCGGGCGAGGCCGGAATCGTCGAGGACTGGCACGGCGGTTCGCGTCGCCTGAACAGCGAGAAAGGCTGAGCGAGAAAGACCGAGCCGACTCAGCGACACTCGCGGCTGCGGGGGAAGAGCTCACACCAGAAGTCCTCGAACCGGTTCGCGGTCGTCGTCGTCGTCGACTTCGGTCGTCGTTGGTGCAGCCGTCGTCGTCGTCGCCTCGGTTGTGGTCGTCTTCGGCTCTTTGTCCTTCTCCGACGGCTTGGTGGTCTGGACCTCGGTCGTCGGAGCCTGTGTGGTCGTCGTCGTGGTCCGGTCGTCGTCGTGGCCGGTGCCTGCGTCGTCGGCGGCGGGGGTGCGGGAGCCTGGGTCGTCGCCGGAGCCTGCGTCGTCTGGACCTGCGTGGTCGGAGCCTGGGCGGTCGGCCTGCGGGTGGTCGACGGTGCCGTGCTGTCAGGGTTCGGAAGGGTCTGAGGCACGACTGGTACGATCACGACCTCGCTGGATGACGAACTGGTCGCCCGCGACGAGGTGGTCGGTTCGGCCGTGGTGGTCGAAGACGGCACGGTCGGGCCCTGGACCTGTTCGCCGGCCAACGTCGAGATCACCAGAACGTCATCAGACGGTCCGTCGACCGGGCGGAACCCGAACCACGTGGCCGCGCTCATGATCAACAGGACCAACACGAGCGCCCAACCCGCCTTCGAACCTGGGGCGCGCGCCCCTGAACGTTCCATTGCCCGCCGTAGATCCTGCCTCCACACGCCGAAGAGGATAGGCCGAATTCCTCACCACGGCCCCTCCAGACACGGGTCGTTGTGCCCATGGTGCGCGATCGGCGAGAACGACCGGCCATCATCGGGGGCCGTGCCTCCCCCTTCCACACCCCCCGATTCTCGCTCTCTCCCGACGCCGGACGAAGAGATCTGGATCGAGGCGATCCACGAGGATCGGCTCCACACGATCGACCATCCGACCCCACGGGCGGCTTGTGCCGCCATCGGTGCCAGGATGGCTGCCGAGGTGGCGGACATCGAGTCTTGGCTGGCCGACGCCGGATTGTCCGTGGTCAGCGGCGACCCCCGAGGGTCGGCGCCACGACAGAGACACACCGCAGAACTGATCGTTGACGACGCTCGTACGGCAGCCGCGGCGGCTGCGGTTCTCGCCACACACGGTTTCGAGGTCTGGGAGCCGACCAGCGGAGCCGCCGGTGCCATCCACGCCAGATTCCGATCCGTACTCACCGTCGCCCGCACGTCAGACGTGACCGTGGCCGTCAGGTTCCGTTGGACGGCGCCGTCCAGCCGCCTGCCGAGGTCCCTGCTGCCCAACCAGGCGGACGCATCCTTCGTAGATCTGCCGGCTCCACTCTGGCCGCTGGCGTTTGTCATGAGACCCATCCGCCTGGCCGCAGAGCGTTTCGGTCTGCGACAACCGGCCCCGCCGGTGCTGGGTCCGTTCCTCTCGACACCACAGGACCTGATTGCTCCACTCCTGGCATTTGCCGAGGTGGGAAGCGAGGACACCATCGCAGACCTGGGCTGCGGCGACGGCCGGATCCTCGTCGAGGCCGCGGAACGGACAGGTTGTCGCGCCCTGGGGATCGAGTCGGACACGGGTCTGGTCGAACGGGCCAGGGAGCGGGCACGACGGGCAGGCGTCGGCGATCGGGTTCGCATCGTCGAAGGTGACGCCCAGAGCGCCGAACTCGGTCAGGCCACGACCGTCTTCGTGTTCCTCCCCGTCGACACCGCAGCCGATCTCGTGAGTTCACTGCTCGAGACCCTCGAACCGGGAACGCGGGTGATCGCCCACGAGCAGCATCGGCTTCCACGGGAGATCCCCGGCGGCATCACCAAACCTCTCATCGCCGACGGAGGAGTGACCGTCGCTCAACAGTGGGTTGTTGGCCGCTGACGATCATGGCCAGCGAGAACAGCACGAGGCACATTGCCGCCATCTGTCCGACCGTGAGACGTTCGCCGAGAAACAGCCAGGCCAGTGCAGCCGATACCACAGGAATCAGCAGCGTGAACGTGGAACCGATCCAGAGCGGGATCCGTACCAACGACCAGTTCATCAACCCATGGCCGACCACGCCGGCCACCAGCACCATCACGATCAGCAGGACCATGTCCCGCCAGCCGGGCCAGCCCAGATCCTGAGAGAACCCGACGGCCAGCGGGGTGACGATGATGGCGGTCCAGATCGACGTTCCTGCGGTGTATTCGGTGGAGGTGAGTGAGGCCTTCGACCGTTTCGAGAAGATGAAATAGGCACTCCAGCTGAACATGGCGGCGAACGCCAACAGGTCACCGGCGAGACTCCACTCCGGCAGCCCGCTCGAGGCCAGGATCACTCCCCCGACGCCGAGTAGCGCCACGAGCGACCAGAGCGCATCGCGTCGCTTGATGTCCTCGCCCATGAACCGAGCTGCCACCACGCCGACGAGGACCGGCTGCAGCGATCCGATCAAGGTCGCGTTCACGACCGTGGTCAGCTTGATGGCGGAGAAGAAGAACGCGATGTCGGTCCCGAGCGCGATGCCGCCCCCCATCGACCGACGCATGACCGACCAACGGAACGGGGTACCCCGGACCGCCATCCACATCAGGATCAACATCGAGAACATCCAGAAGCGGTAGACCCCGACGGCGAGGCCCCCCATCCCGATCGCCTTGGTGAGGACGGTTCCCAGCGCCCACGCAGAGACGGCTGCGGTGGCACCGAGCAGTCCCATCGAGGTCTGTCGCTGCTGAGCTTCAGCCGATTCGATCGCAGTCACGACCGCACGCTAGCTACACCGACGGCATCCGAAGGGGTTGATGGCGAAGCGGCATAGCCTCGTCAGATGCGCGCTCGGGAACTGACGGACGGGGTCGTCAACGCCACCTTCATCCCGTCCGACCCGCCGCGCTTCGGAGGCATCGGATTGTGGCCGGTCGAGGCCCTCGCCGGCGTCGACGGAGCCGCCGACCTGGTCGTGAGGCCCGTCGATCGCTACGTCCACACCGACTCCACCTTTGCCCTCGAGCCGACCGACATGGCGGTCGTCCCCCTCATCGATTTCGCGATCCTGGCCAGAGAACTCGGTAGGGACGACCTCGGTGGGTCCCCCTCGGCGTCGGTCGAGGCGCTGGCCGCGGTCGCCCGTCACGCCATGCATCTCGTGGCGAGAGCCTGCGTGGCTCCCGGTCTCTCTGCCAGCGGTCTCGATGCGTGGAACGTCGGCCCGCTCAACGACGAAGACCGCCTCCAGCTGACGGCGATCGCTGACGCAGCACCTCCCGAGGCCTGGGCGGTCCGCGGAGCGAGCTCGGCTCCGCAGTCGATCGCTCGCCCTCGCCAATGCCATCGCAGATGCCTGGATCCGCACGCCGGCTGCACCATTGGCAGCCGGCCACCAAGCGTTCGCCGCATCCAGCCCCGTCATCGTCGACGCCGGCACGGCAGTCGGACGCTTCGACCTCACTCCCGAGCGGCGACCGCCGCTGCTCGTCCTTCGCCTCGTCACTCCCCCGCCGGGGTCGACCGACCTTCCGTTCATGGGTGCGCTCGGGCTCCAGAGCCGGTCAGAGAGCCAACGAGTCCTCGATCTCGATGCCCTCTGGCGAGCACCGCAATCGCTTCGGCAGCGATTCGAGGCCATCGAGATGTCGTTGCTGGTCACATTGCGCCGAGCGGCCCGGGTGTGGCCGCCGATCGAGCGCCTGCTGCTCCAACAGCGACCTGACCGCATTTCCTTCACCGAAGACGAGGTCGACGAACTGCTCGGCGAGGCCGGGCGCGATCTGGCCGCTGCCGGACTGACCGTGATCATCCCCGGCGAACTCAGTCGAGACATTGCATTCACTGCCGTCGCACGTTCGGGCCCCGCACCGCTCGGCCGCACCGCACGTTTCGATCTCTCCAGCGTGATCGAACTCGACTGGAGGGCCGCCATCGCCGGGCAGCCACTGACCGAGGCCGAACTGCTCGAGCTGGCCGAGGCGAAACGATCCCTGGTCCGATTCCGCGGCGAATGGGTGCGCATCGACGATCGTTCCGTGCGCCGTCTACGCGAACAACGCACGGTCGGCGTCTCCACCGCGTTGGCCGCAGCACTGGGGGCCGACGTCGCGGTCGACGGCGGTCAGCCGATCGTCGTGGAAGGACCTCTCGGCGCGCTGGCCGACCGCCTCCGCGACGTCGAGGCCGGTCAGGAACTCGATCCTCCTCCGAGCCTCGTCGGAGAGCTGCGTCCCTACCAGAGTCGGGGGCTCGGCTGGCTCGCGCTCATGGCCGAACTCGGACTCGGCGGTGTGCTGGGCGACGACATGGGGCTCGGCAAGACCATCCAGATCATCGCGCTCCATCTTCATCGCAATGCCGAGGACCCCGACCACCCCGAAGCCCAGCGAGGGCCGATGCTGGTGGTCTGCCCGGCATCCGTGGTCGGGAACTGGGAGCGCGAGATTCATCGCTTCGCTCCCGATCTGGCAGTCCATCGCTACCACGGCAACCGGCGCAAACTGCCAGACGTGGCCGGCACGAACGACGTCGTTCTCACCACATACGGCGTCGCCAGGCGGGACGCCGGGCGACTCGGCGACGCCGGCTGGGACCTCGCCATCGCCGACGAGGCCCAGGCGATCAAGAACCCGCATTCTCGAACGGCCCGCTCCATGCGGCGTCTCCGTGCCAACGCCCGTTTCGCGTTGACCGGCACCCCGGTCCAGAACCAGCTCACCGACCTCTGGGCGATCGTCGACTGGGCGACCCCTGGCCTCCTCGGGCCACTCGAGCGGTTCCGGCGAGAGTTCGTCGCACCGATCGAACGAGATGGCGACAACGACGTCAGCCAGCACCTCAATCGGCTGATCCGACCGTTCCTCCTTCGCCGAACCAAGTCAGATCCGGCCATCGTGCCCGATCTCCCGCCGAAGACCGAGACGAACGAGATCGTTCCCCTCACGACCGAACAGGCAGCCCTCTACCAGGCGGTCGTCACCGAGGTGATGGCCGAGATCGCGGCCGCACAAGGCATCGAGCGCAAGGGTCTCGTCCTCCGGCTCATCACCCGCTTGAAGCAGGTCTGCAACCATCCAGAGCACTTCCTTCGCGAGGGGGGACCAATCCCGGGGCGCTCGGGCAAACTCACCGCGGTCACCGGTCTCCTCGAGACCATCCGCGACGAGGGCGACGCCGCGTTGCTGTTCACCCAATACGTCGCCATGGCCGAGCTCCTGGTTCCGTTTCCTCGAAGCGTCGGGATTCCGCACGCTGTTCCTCCACGGAGGGCTCTCGCTGACCGAGCGCGAGACGATGGTGGACAAGTTCCAACGGGGCGAGGCGGACGTCTTCCTCCTGTCGCTGCGAGCCGGCGGGACCGGCCTGAATCTGACCAGAGCAACCCACGTGATCCACTATGACCGCTGGTGGAACCCTGCCGTCGAAGACCAGGCGAGCGATCGAGCATGGCGCATCGGCCAGGACCGCCCCGTGCAGATCCACCGCATGATCTGTGAGGGCACGATCGAGGACCGAATCGCCTCGCTCCTCGATGAGAAACGCCACCTGGCCGATGCCATCGTCGGATCCGGCGAAGGCTGGATCTCCGACCTCACCGACGACGATCTCTCGGCGCTCGTTGCGCTGTCAGACGAGTCGGTCGGCGACGATGACGATGCGGCCGACGACATGAGCGCCGACGACATGCCCGATGAGGTGGCCTCATGACCGAAACGTGGGCAAGCCGGTGGCTCGACCTCGCCGACGCATCGCCGACCTTCGACGAACAGTCGCTCCGCCGCGGCGCCGACTACGCCGCCTTCGACTGGCAACTCGACGTCGACATCCATTCCGGAACGGCAACAACCACCGCGACGACCGGGCGGATGACCTACGAGGCCTCGGTCTCGGTGCCCGTTCTCTCGGCGGAGAAGATCGATGACATCGTTACCTCGATCGCAGCCGAGACACGGCGGATGGCCGCCGTTCTCGACGGCGAACTGCCGCTCGACCTCGAACACGTTCTCGACTTCGATGCCGCCGACCTCACGGCGTCGTGCTCGTGTCGCTCGATCGACCAGCCGTGCAAACACGCAGCAGCTGTCGTCCATCTCGTGGCCGACGCGGTCGCCGACGATCCGTTCGACCTCCTCCATCTGCGAGGGTTGGCTCGGGCCGACCTCATCTCGCGTCTTGCCGCCACGCGGCGGGGCGGCGAGGTCGACGGGACATCCGAGCCCGAGATGGCGGTCGCTGCACCGTCCTCGGCACCCGCGTTGCGTTGGTCCGAGGGACGCGGCGAAATCCCCGCCGACCTCACACCCCCCGACCTCGCCGGCCGACTGGCCCCCTTCCCCACTCCTCCACCCGCCGGTGCATCGTTCACCGAGTCCGGCTTGCGGATGCTCGCCGACGATGCCGCCCGCCGGGCCGCCGAGCTGCTCGGCAGCGGAAACCACGAGTGGACGACGCTCGACGCCACCAGCGACCTCGCTCGCCGGGCCGCGAACGCCGAGGACACGAGCGAATGGAAGGGAATCGTCGAACGGGCACAGGTCACGAGTCAGGAACTGCGGGCTCGCGTTGCCGCATGGCGAGCCGGGGGCGCAGCGGCGCTCTCGGCCCACATCGCTCCCGTCGAGATCGAGACCGACCCTGCCGATCGCACACGACAGCGGCGCCGCACCCACGACGGCACCTGGGTTCGATTCGAGAAGACCAAAGGCCGGTGGCTGGCCGTCGGCGTCGAGAACGGCACCGCGCTCTCAGAGGTCACAGAGCGCACCGACTGAGCGCCGTTTTCGAGTCCGGAGTCATTCGACTCAGGGGGCGTCGGCAATAGTTCCCGATCGCTTTTCGACCACTCTCTGAGGCCGTACGGTCACACTGATGCGCAGACGGTCCCCCGAGATGCTGGTTCCCAACGAGGAACGCACGTTGCTCGCAGCGCTCGCGCTCAAGCGGCTCGGATTCAAGCAGTTCCACGGCTACAAGTTGGCCAGCCAGCTCCGCACGATGCATCCGTCGACGCGGTCGATGTCCTACAGCACGCTGTATCGATGCCTTGATCGCCTCGCCGAGCGGGGCCTGGTCACCCCGGTCGACACCCCTGACGACGCGTCGACCCGCGGCCCCAAGCGACGGGAGTTCACGCTGACCGCCGAGGGCGACGGGAAGGCATCCGAGCTCGCATCAGCGGCAGGCAAGGACTCAGAACTCTTCTGGAATCTCGCCTGACGCTAGCGTGAGGCCCATGGCCGATTTCGAGTACACCGAACTGTTCCCGCTTGGCGACGACACCACCACCGAGTACCGGTTTCTCGGCGAGTGAAGGGGTCGAGACCGTCGACCTCGGCGGCACGCCGTTCCTCCGGGTCAGCGACGACGCCATTCGATCGCTGACCGCGACGGCGATCCGCGACATCTCCCATCTGCTCCGCCCGGGCCACCTCGCAGCAGCTGGCGCAACATCCTCGACGACCCCGAGGCTTCGTCCAACGACGTCTTCGTGGCCACCGAGCTGCTCGAGAACGCCAACATCGCGGCCGGATTCGTCCTGCCCGGCTGCCAGGACACCGGCACGGCGATCGTGAAGGGCAAGAAGGGCCAGTACGTCCTCGACGACCGGACGACGACAAGGTGGCGATCTCGGCCGGCATCTTCGACACGTATCAGACGTCGAACCTCCGCTACTCCCAGATGGCCCCGCTGACCATGTGGGAGGAGAAGAACACCGGCACCAACCTGCCGGCCGAAATCAAGATCGAGTCCGTCCCCGGCTCGACGTACAAGTTCATGTTCATGACCAAGGGCGGCGGCTCGGCCAACAAGAGCTACCTGTTCCAGGAGACCAAAGCGCTGCTCAATCCGACCAGCCTCGCGCGCTTCCTCGACGAGAAGCTGCGACTGCTCGGCACGTCGGCCTGCCCGCCGTACCACCTCGGTTTGGTCATCGGCGGCACGTCGGCCGAGCTGGCGGTCGAGACGGCCAAGCTGGCATCGACCCGCTACTACGACACCCTGCCCACCGCGGGCTCCGCCGGCGGCCATGCATTCCGAGACCTCGAGATGGAGGCCGAGGTGCTGAAGATCACGCAGGCGTTCGGCATCGGGGCCCAGTTCGGCGGCAAGTACTTCTGCCACGACGTTCGCGTGATCCGGCTGCCGCGCCACGGCGCCTCGCTGCCGGTCGGGCTCGCCGTGAGCTGCTCGGCCGATCGTCAGGCCAAGGCCAAGATCACCGCCGACGGGGTCTTCCTCGAACAGCTCGAGACCGACCCGGCACGCTTCCTGCCCGAGATCGACACGACCGATCTCGCCTCCGGCACGGTGCCGATCGATCTGAACCAGCCGATGGAGGCCATCCGGGCCGAGCTCTCGAAGCATCCGGTCAAGACCCGCCTCGTCGCTCACCGGCACGCTCGTGGTCGGACGCGACATCGCCCACGCCAAGATCAAGGAACGCCTCGATGCCGGCGAGGAGATGCCGCAGTACCTGCGCGACCATCCCATCTACTACGCCGGCCCGGCCAAGACCCCCGAGGGTTACGCCTCCGGCTCCTTCGGACCGACCACGGCGGGCCGTATGGATTCCTACGTCGACCAGTTCCAGGCGGCCGGTGGATCGATGGTGATGCTGGCCAAGGGCAACCGGGGCCAGGAGGTCGCCGATGCCTGCAAGCGCCACGGCGGCTTCTACCTGGGCTCGATCGGGGGCCCGGCCGCTCGGCTGGCCAAGGACTCGATCCGCTCGGTCGAGGTGCTCGAGTACCCCGAGCTGGGCATGGAAGCCGTCTGGAAGATCGAGGTCGAGGACTTCCCTGCGTTCATCGTGATCGACGACAAGGGCAACGACTTCTACGCCGAGACCTCGACGGCCGGTCGACCTCCGCCTCTGACCACCCCGCGATTGGGGTCGGAGCTTCACATTCACAGGTTGCGCCCAGTCGATCACGCAGAGCGCAGTGTCGACCTCGGCGCGAGCTCACGGAAATCGATGCTGACAGCACGACGTGGCCACCCGAGGTCACCATCCGGCCGACAAGTGCTCCACGTTCCATCTCGATGGTTCCAAGCGAGATGGTTCTCGCCCCGACCTGTGAAACCTGTGAGGGTCTGACCCCAATCGCGGGGGTTTTGGCCCAGGCGGTGGCTTTGACCTGGTGAAAGGGTCCGAATGGCCCACCGAGACGCCTTCAGATGGATGGGTGATTCTGCCGATATTGAAGACCCATGGGCAATCATCGTCGTCGAGAATCAAAGAGCCGCGGTGCTGCTGCGGTGGAAATGGCGCTGATCGCGCCATTGCTCTTCACGATCCTGTTCGGCATCGTCGAGTTCGGGTGGACGTTCTCCCAGGTCCTCGACGTGCGCCACGGAGCAAGGGAAGGCGCCCGCCTCGCCGCGGTGAACTATCGGCCGGCCGACGAGACCGGGTCTGACCAGACCGATGAGCTCGTCGCCACGATCTGCGGCCGCGTGGATGATCCAGACGTCACCCGTGTGAGCCTGACCTTCGAAACCGCAGGCGCCAACGGTGCCGGCGACACCGCGATCATCCACGTCGAACGCGACCTCGAGCAGCTGTCCGGCTTCTTCGACCCGATGCTCAAGGGAATCGAGCCGGACAGCGAGGTGACCTTCCGTCTCGAACAACGCGCGGACTGGTCGGAGACGACCGGGTTCCAGTCGTGTCCGTGAGACGAGTCGCCGAGCGAAATGGCCGGCGCGAGGACGAGCGGGGTGTCGTACTCCTGATCTCGGTCGTCATGATGGTGATGCTGCTCCTGTTCGCATCGATCGTGATCGACGTCGGTCAGGTGATGATCGCCAGACGCCAGGATCAGTCGACCGTCGACGTCGCTGTGGTGGCCGGCGCCATGAATCGATTCGACGAGGCGGAGCTGGCGGCCACCGTGCTCGACGTCATCAACGACAACGTCGATTCGCCAATGGCCCTCGCCGATCTCAACACCTGCGCCGCCGAGACACTGCCGACCGACTGGAGCACCTACCCGACCTACAACTGCCTGGCCCACAATCGGTCGTACACCGAGATCCGTCTGCGGCTCCCCGAGCGGGAGATCAACACGGCCTTCGGGATGCTCGCCGGGATCGACACGATCTCCCACTCTGCGTTCGCCCAGGCCGGCGACCGGACCAGAGGCGACGTCCTCCCCTTCGCCATTTCGGCCACCGCCGGGACCTACGAGTGCCTGAAGTCCGGGGCCGGCAACGTGCCGGACGACGACTGTTCCGGCGCCACGTCCGGCAACTTCGGACCCGTGATCTTCGGGCTCTGGGGCAACGAACTCACGGGAACGACGAAAGACTGTCTCGGCAAGGACCAATTCATGACCAATCTGGCCCAGGGCATCGACCACGATCTGTCGATCTACGGGACGGCGCCCCACGTCCTGCCGACAGCGCAGGTGGTCGACACCGACTCCTGCGGCACGACCCCTGCGCCGAATGCCATGAAGACCTACACCGGCAACACACCACAGAATCTCTACGACGGAATCCTCTCGGACACGACATTCCCTGACGGTTCCAATCACGCTTCCGCCGATTCGACGGGATGCCCTGGTTCCAGACCACCACGATCGCCAACGACCCGGCCGACGACAATCCGATCTGGGAGTTCATCGACCCGACCCTCGATGCGTGGGACGACGTGCCGAGATCGTGCTGGAAGGACCAGTTCATCGGCGACGCCGGCGGCCTCAATCCCGACGACGACGACCTCATGACCAATCTGCCGGTCGATGTGGCCGAACCACCTCCTGAACTTCGACGTTCCCGACCGGATGATCAAGCTCGTCCAGCGCTGCCTCGAGCACTACGAGGGAAGGGACTGGGACGACAAGGGAGCACTCTTCGCCCGACGACGCGCTGACCGGCTGCGGACTCGACGACGGTCTGCACCGACCCGGTCTTCTCCCTCGACAGCGAGAACGAGAAGGCGACGAGGACATCTTCGACATCCAGGGTTCGTCACGCTTCGGCTACGTACCCCAACTCATGACAGGAGCAGTCTTGAACGGCAACACAACCGTCCGTATCGAAAGCTTCCGGGCCGTGTTCCTGCAGCGGGTCTACGGCGGCAACTGCAACCCTGGCGGATGTACGTTCATCTTCGATCCCGGTGTCGGGTCGACCTTCACGGGCTCCGCTACCAAGGCGAACGCCCTGACCGCCTTCGTCCTCCCCCCAGCCTCACTCCCGAACGGATTGGGTGATCCCGATGCTCCGAACTCATACGGCGTCGGCCGCTTCATCAGGTTGAGCCGATGACGAAACGAAACTCACGACGCACATCGTCGATGCGGGGCGCCACCGCCATCGAATACGCCTTTCTCGTCGCTCTCTTCATCGTTCCCCTCGTCGAGGTGGTCGAGATCGTGCAGGACGAGCAGGGGGAACACATCGACGAGAGCGGCAATCGGGCCGGCACTCCGGCCGAGTACTCCAGCGGTGTGCCGCCGGTCCCACCGCCGACAACTCTCGACGACGGCTCCAACGGGTCGGGCGACACGAACATCGAGACCTTCGCGACTCTGTCGATCTCAGGCAAGAGGAAGGGCCCCAAGTGGACCGCCGTGGCCGAGATCGCCGCCAGCGATGTGAACGGCTCGGTTTCGGGCGGAGTCTTCGAAGGCACCTGGGAGATCTACGACTTGGCCGGCACGCTCGACCGAACGGTGGCTGCATCGTGCACGATCGATACGAAGGGCGACTGCACACTCAGCCTTGCCTCGCTCAATTTCTCCACCGCTGACAAGGATCAGACGGCGACGTTCACCATCACCGGGCTCGTCTCCGAAGATCTCGTCCCGGCACCCGGCGTGATCGGGTCGACGGTCACGATCGCCAAGACCGACCTCTGAAAGGCAACCATGACTCGCCTCCCGACTCCCAGACCCACCGAGACGGCGCTCGTCCCGATGCCGAAGTTCGAACGCGTCGATCCGTCCGTCCGGGGAGGTGTCACGCTCGGCCGGCTTCTGGAGACGGCGCGGCGCAGAATCGACATGTCACAAGCTGCCGCCGCTCATCGCCTCCGAATCGCCGAGCACGAGTTGCTCGACTTCGAATCGGGGATGCGGACGCCCTCTCCCAGCCTCCTCGACGACATGTGCGAGGTGTACGGAACGACCAAGGATCGGCTGGTCTCTGACGCCGGCGTCGCTCTCGACGACTCAGACGATCCGACACAGGTCTGGCTCGGCTGGGCATCCGTCGACCTGAGCGGCATCGAGAACCGGGAGCGTCTCTTCCGAATCGCAGCCACATTTCGCGAACTCCGCTCGCTCGCAGAAGATGCCCCCATCACCATCCGCGACGACGAACTCGCCTTTCTGGCCCGGACTGTCGACGTCGTCGACGAACACCTCGTTGACGATCTCGCCGACGCCTTCCGGCTCAGCCAACGGTCGGCGCTCGAGATCTTCGCCCGGATGCGCTACGCGGTGACCAGGGTGAAAGAGCTCGATCCGGCGCCGACCCCGATCGCACTCGGCCCCGAAGATCGCAAGCCCGACGCTGGAACCTGTGAGGGTCTGACCCATCGCGGGGCTTGATCGAGGGTCAGGGCAGGGCGTCGCAGGACTCGACAGCAGCGAAGAACGTTCGGTAGAACGAGTCGGTCATCTCGTCGTTGATGAGCACGTCGAGGTCGTCGTCGGTCAGGGACCCGGCCAGCTCCTCGGCAACACACCCGACCGCCTCGGCGGAGATGCCGTTCGCAGCCAACTCGCGCCGCAGTTGTGCCTCGACGTCCTCGGTCATGCCGCAGCCGAACTTGGCTCGGTACTGGTCGAGAACGAACTCGGGACGCGAGGGCTCGGCGAGCAGCTCGGCCTCGAGACCTCCGAGTGCCGACTCGTCGACCGGTTCGGTCTCGTATGTCTCGATGAGGGCATCGATCACACACGCCGCCTCAGCCGTGGATGCGTCGGGGTTCGCGGCTTGGAACGCCTCGATCGCCTGATCTTTCGAGAATCCGGAGCTGCAACTCGTCAACGGCAGCCCGATGATCGCGATCACGGCCGCCATGGCCGTCGCTCCCAGCTGGGGCACCCTCAGTTGACCATCTTGTCGCGACCGGCCCAGTACGGCTCGCGCAGCTTGTACTTCTGCAGCTTCCCGGTGGCGGTTCGCGACAGCTCGTCGCGGAACTCGATGCTGGTGGGACACTTGTAGTGGGTCAGCCGCTCGCGGCAGTAGTCGATCAGCTCACGCTCGCTCGACGTCCGAACCCGGCGCGAGGACGACCAGGGCCTTGACGGTTTCGCCCCACTTCTCGTGCGGGCACACCGATGATGGCGACCTCGTTGACGGCGGGGTGCGAGAAGAGCACGTCCTCGACCTCGATCGAGCTGACGTTCTCGCCGCCGGAGATGATGACGTCCTTCTTGCGGTCGGTGATGGTGTAGTACCCCTCGTCGTCGATGCACCCCGCCATCGCCGGTGTGGAACCAACCGCCGTCCAGCGCCTCGGCGCTGGCCTCCGGGATTCGCCCAGTACGACTTCAGGATGTGGTTGCCGCTGCGCCAGCAGCTCGCCGTCCTTGCTCACGCCCATCTTGATGCCGATGGTCGGGAGCACCGGCTCGACCCAGCTTGGCGGCCCGTTCTGCGGGCGACAGGTCGTCCCACTCGGCCCGGCGAACGAGACATCGTGAGCAGCGGAGCGGTCTCGGTCAGGCCGTAGATCTGGATGAACTCCCAGCCGAGCTCGGTCTCCATCGCCTCGATGACCGACGTCGGCGGCGGGGCTCCGGCGACGACCATCCGCACCCTGCCCCGCCCGGGGATCTCGCCGTCCCAGTCCTTGGCTGCGTCGAGCACCGCCGTCACGACCGCCGGCGCGCCACACATCAGCGTGACGCCGTGTTCCTCGACCCGCCGCAGGATCTCGGCGTCCGTCGACCTTGCGCAGCACGATGTGCTTCACGCCCATCGCGCTGACGGTGTAGAGCATGCCCCAGCCGTCGCAGTGGAACATCGGGAGGGTGTGCAGGTAGACGTCGCGGTCGGTGACACGCCGGCGTGCCACCCGAAGGTGACGGCGTTGGTCCACCGGGCCCGGTGGGTCTGCTCGACACCCTTGGGCCGTGCGGTGGTGCCCTGAGGTGTAGTTGATCGATGCGGTGGCGTCCTCGTCCGGCTCCCAGGCCGCCGGTTCGCCCGCCCGGCCGTACCAGACCGCGTCGCACTCGTCGCCCATGATCCAGACCCGTTCGCACGGTACGTCGCCGAGATCGTCTGCCAATTCGGGATCGATCAGGAGCGCGACGGCTCCGCAGTGTTCGACGATGTAGGCGACTTCGTCGCGGCTGAGGCGGAAGTTGATCGGCACGAACACCCGTCCGTTGCCGCTGACACCGTAGAACGAGGTGAGCAGCCGGGCCGAGTTGTGGCTCACCATGGCAACCCGGGCGCCCATGGGGATGCCGAGTTCGATCCATGGCCACACCCATCGAACGCCGGATGTCGGCCAGCTCGCGGTAGGTGATGTTCGGCAGGGGCGTTGCCGGCTGGTCTGGTTCATCGACGATGGCGACCCGGTCCGGGTAGACGGCGATTGCCGCGGTCGAGGAAGTCGTTGATCGTCAAGGGCACCTTCATGGTGGATCCTGCCTCCGAGAGAGCGTTTGTTGGTCGACGGCTGAACTTAGACCACGCAGCGACCGATAGGAACTGGTGCTGCCCAAGGCCCCGCCACTCTCCGGCACCAACTGGCTGAACTCCGACCCTCTCTCGATCGAGCATCTGCGCGGTCGACCTGTCGTCGTGTTGTTCTGGGCCGCGTCGTGCGAGGGTTCGTGGGTCAGACTCCGACAACTGGAGGACCTCGCTGCTCGATACGGCGATGGCATCGCCGTCGTCGCCGTTCACAGCCCTCGGTTCGACTTCGAACGCGACGTGCATGTCCTCGCCCACGACGTGTCGACCCGGTCGGTCACCGTGCCCGTCCTGCACGACCCCGACCTCGACACATGGGCTCGCTACGGACCTGTCGGGCGCCCGACGATCGTCGTACTCGACCATCGCCACCGAGTGGTCGGCGCCATCGCCGGGACCGATCCTGCCAGCATCGAAGCATTGGACAGCATCGTAGAAGAGCAGGTCGGGCTCGCCCAGGCAGCAGGAACCGCGAGAGGGCGCACCCGGGCCGCTCCCGAACCACACCAACGCCCGTTGAACCAACTTCACGGACCGGCATCGGTCACGCGGATGGTCGGCGGAGGAGTCGCTGTCGCCGATCGGGGAAACGGTCGCTTGATCGTGCTCGACGTCGATCCGGTCGCTTCCACGGCGCAGGTCGTTCGCGCCTTCGGCGGCATGCACGGCATCGGGCACCTGGCGGCACGAAGCGACGGTTCGCTCGCCGTGTCGTTCCCGGATCGCGGCACAGTCGAAGTGATCGACCTCCGGTCAACATCCCGGACCACGATCGCCGATGGGCTCGTTCGACCAATGGGTCTGATCGAAGATCGGGACGGGTCGGTGGTGGTGGCCGACGCCGGTGCCGATCAACTCATCCGCATCGGGACCGAGCAGACGGGGCCGATCGCCGGCACGGACCGAGAGCCGATCTCCCAGCCGCTGGCCATCACCCGAATCGATGCCGGCCTGCTCTTCGTCGAGGCTTCCACCGGAGCCATCAGACTCCTGACCGACGAGGGTCGTGTCCAGACCATCAATGACGGAGCGACGGCCGGGCTTCTCGACGGGCCCGCCCACAAGGCGCTCTTCCAGCACCCGACCGATCTCGCACTCCTCGATGACGGTGCCATCGCCATCGCCGACTGCGGCAACAGCAGGCTTCGTCTGCTCGCCGAACGCAAGGTCTCGACACTCCCGGTTGCCGGCCTCGTACGGCCAGAGTCTCTGCTGTATCTGGGAGATCGCCGACTCCTCTGCTGCGACACGGGCAACGATCGTCTCGTCGTGATCGATCTCGATGGGCACTGTGTCGACGAACTCGTGCTCGACGGGCTCCCACTCTGACGACTCGTCGCGGCTCAGGTCTGCATCGGCTCAGTTCTGCACCGGCTCAGGTCTGCATGGGCAGTGCCACCCCGGCCACCTCGTCGAGTTCGTCTCCCCAGTTCTTCGGCTCGTCTGTCGGGATCAGCACGAACTTCGAGAATCCGACATCGATGAATCGCTGCATCGCCTTCGGCAGCTCGTCCTTGGTCGGGAAGATCTCCGCCGGATCTGCGTCTGGGTTCCGCAAGGCGGCAATCGCAGCGAACCGCTCAGGGACCTCGCCGCTGTTCCGGTAGGGAATGAGTGCGCCGAAGTGTTCGTCCTCGATCTCCCGATCGTGTTCAGCCGCAACCTGCTCGATCACCTTCCGGGCCGCCTCGACCTGGCCGGCCGTGCAGAAGCTCGGCAACCACCCGTCGCCGTGTCGACCGACACGGGCGAGCTCGAGCGGCGCAATGCCACCGAGCCAGACCTCGACGGGATCCTGCATCGGTCGAGGTCTGACGGTGACGTCGCTGATGTCGAACCGTTTCCCCTGGTGGGTCACGTTGTCCTCCGACCACAGCCGCCGCATCAACGGCAAGGCCTCGTTGAACCATCCACCTCGGTCACGTTTCTGGACTCCGAAGGCCTGATGCTCGCCGGAGTCGGCAACGCCGAGGCCGAAGGCGGGCAGCACCCGACCACCGCTGAGGCGATCGAGACTCGCAATCGACTTGGCGAGAACGACCGGGTTGCGTCCCGGGAGGACCATCACCGACATCCCCACCTTCAGCTTGCGTGTGCGGCCGCACGCGTAGGCCATTCCCACCAACGGGTCTGGACAGTCGCCGCCGAGACGCTCCGACAGCCACAGGGAGTCGAAACCCCGAGCTTCGAGCCCGTCGACCAACTCGCTGAAGCGGTCCTGGTCGTTGGTGTCGCTGCGCGTCCCGAGGCCGTAGCCGATTCTGATCTTCATCCCGAGAGCGTCCCACGTTGGGTCAGGCGAGAACCAGCCGACTACGTTGCCGCCATGGTCACTCGACTCGTAGATGTCGCCGATCCGGACGCACAGCAACGCGGCGACCACCTCTTCGCCACCATCTTCTTCACTCCGGAGGGGTACGCCGATCCGATCCCGTCGTATCGGGCCCTCCACGAGACCGCGCCCGTACACGTCTCGGCTTTCGGCGGAGCGGTGCTCAGCCAGTACGACCACTGCCGAGCCCTGCTCCGAGACTCACGATTCGGCAACGGTGACGGACGGGGCGCCGACAACGCATTCGCGGCGCCGGATCCTGCGCTCATCGAAGTTCGCAAGGAGATTCTCCGGCGCAATGCCGAGGGCGCGACGTCGATGCTGGGCCTCGACCCGCCGGACCACACCCGGCAACGGAGCCTCGTCAGCCGAGCGTTCACCCCTCGAACGGTCGAGAAACTTCGACCCCGTATTGCCGAGCAGGTCGACTCCTACCTCGACGACCTCGCCGCCAACGGCGGTGGCGACCTGATGTCTGCCTTCGCCATGCCACTCCCGGTTTCGGTCATCTCCGAGATGCTCGGTGTTCCGGCAGCAGACTGGCCGGGCATCCGTGAGCCGGTGACGGCACTGGTCGCCTCGCTGGAGCCCGGTGCCACCGTCGAAGAGCTGCGGGCGTCGATCGACGCAAGAGAGACCCTCGTCGAGTACTTCGACGACCTCATCACCCGGCGCACGGCCGACCCCACAGACGATCTTCTGTCCGGCCTCATCGCCGCCCGCGACGAGCACGACAAGCTCAGCAACGCCGAGGTCCTTGCCGTCGCCATCCTGCTGTTCGCAGCTGGTGCCGAGACCACGACCAATCTCATCGGCAACGGGATGAATGCCCTACTCGACCACCCCGAGCAGATGGAGCGTCTGTGGGCCGACCCCTCACTGGTCCCCTCAGCGGTCGAGGAGGTTCTCCGCTTCGACTCTCCGGTGCAACTCGACGGTCGGACCTGTCTCGAGCCGGCAGAGTTCGCCGGTCTCTCGTTCGATGTCGGCGATCGGGTGATCACGCTTCTCGGCGGGGCGAACCACGACCCGGCCCACTTCGACTCGCCCGATGATTTCGACGTGACCCGGTATCACGAGCCGTCGGCGGCCGAGCCGGTGATGAGCTTCGGTTCCGGTATCCACTACTGCCTCGGCGCCAACCTGGCCAGGGTCGAAGGCCAGGAGGCACTCGCCGGCCTGATTCGCCGCTTCTCCAGCATCGAGGCCGCTGGTGACCGCCCGTACCGTCACCGCATGGTGCTCCGAGGTCTCGAGACCTGCCCGATCAGCGGCATCCCTCGATGACGACCATGTCGATCCCGTCGACGACCAACTGATCAGAACGGCGGCGCTCACCGCTCTCGGCGTCGCCGACCCAGTCGGCGGCAGCGTCGAAGAACTCGTCGAGGTCGTCACTGGTGTCGGCGGCCACATTGATCACGGTGCAGACGCGTCCGTCGCGTTCGAAACTGATGTAGCGATCGCCATTCCAACCATCGCCCACCCGATCGCCGAACCAGAGGTCGAAGGTCAGTTCGCCGATCACTCCCTCGTCGAGCAGGTTCCCCGGTGAGCGTGGGGCTGGAACCATCGGTGCCTCGAGCTGGTCGAGGAATTGTTCTGGGTGCAGCGCCTGCTCGCTGGTGACCGGTGGTTCGAGAATCGCCTGGTCGACCGCCCGTTCGCCTGCATCGCCGCCGCCTGCCTCGGCCGCGATCGCCTTCACGAGGACAGGCCCGTCGACATACGGGAAGAACTGGGATTCGAGGACGAACCTGGGGATCTGCTGGAGGACGGCGATGTCCTCTGGGCCGTAGAACGTCGCCTCCAATACGGCGAGCTCGCCCTGCTCAGCGCTCGAGAGCTCGTCTCGCCAGACCTCCTCGACCCGACTGGCGTTTCCCTCGACCACGGCAAGGAAACCGACGAAACGCTCGTCGTCGACGTCCTCGATCTCGGGCCGGTCGAGATCGAGCCACTGATCGTCGTGGGCATGCACGAGTTCGTGAACGATCACCAGCTCGACGAACAGATCGAGTTCACTCCCCCGCACGACGAGCTCCTTCGAGATCGGGTCGTAGAACCCGACCACGCCGATCTCGAGGCTCTTCGTCGTCACCTCGACCAGATCGGTGCCGACGGGCACCAATCCCAAGGACCCGAGTACCTCACCGTCGAGCTCGGTGTCGGCGATGTCCTCATCATCGAATTCGTCGAACAGCCGCTCGAGAAACTCGTCCTCGTCAGCGAACTCGACGACCGGGAACTGCTTGAACGGGCGGCCCCGGAACTCCTCGATGAAGAGCGCCGCTTCGCAGATCTCTGGCAGCGTGCCCCCAGGACAACCGATGGTCGTTGTGTCGGATGGGGCCTCGGACTCGTCCTCAGACGGCTCCTCGGGAGCAGAGCCCTCGGGAGCAGAGTCCTCGGATGCCGAGTCCTCGGTCGACGGGGTGCCGGGATCCTCTGAAGGAACTTCGGTGGTCACGGTCGTCGGCGCCGGGTCGTCGGCTGCAACCTCGTCGCCGCCGCGAGTGAGGAACCATGCGATCGCTCCAACCGCGACTGCGGCGCCGAAGAGCGCCGCCAGCGCGATCCAGAGGCCCTCACGGCCTCGGCGCGGTGTCGGCGGATCGACGGATGCACCCATGCCGGCGAACGGGTCGGAATACCGGCCGCCGGCGGCCTGAACCGGGGGCGACGTTGGTGGGGGCCCGAAGGGAGAGGGCGGGGGCTGCGCGACCATGGAGCGTCAACGGTAGGCCACCTGGGGGTCCGGGATGCGTCATCGCCGGGTGGGCATGCGTCACCGCCTGTCGCGTGACAGACCACCGCGGCAAGTGGCGCTACCTTGGCGACATATGACAAGCGACAGCTTGGGTGATCTCGGTGAACGGATCCGGCACTTGGCCAGAGTGCCGACGCTGCTCGTCGCCTCGGACTACGACGGCACGATCGCTCCCCTCGTCGACGATCCCATGACCGCCGTTGCCAACCGGGATGCTGCCGCCGCTCTGCGCTCGCTCGCAGAGTTGGCGAACACCCACGTCGCCGCCATCTCGGGCCGAAGTCTGCGCGATCTCGCGACGCTGTCCCATTTCCCGGAGGAGATCCGGCTCGTCGGTTCCCACGGCAGCGAGTTCGACCTCGGATTCGCATCACAGCTCTCGCCAGAGCTCGTGCACAGACGCCGAGAACTGACCGACGCCGTCAAGGAGCTCGGCCAGAAGTACTCGGCCCGAGTCGAGGAGAAACCGACCGGCGTGACCTTCCACCTCCGAATGCTCGATGACGACGCGGCCGTCCGTGCCCGCGACGAGTTGGTACGGGGCCCGGCGAGCTGGGACGGAATCCACACCCGCACCGGGCACGACGTCCTCGAGATGTCGGTCGTCGAGACCAACAAGGGAACGGCGCTCGGCATCCTCCGGGCCCAGGTCGGCGCCACCGCCGTGATCTTCCTCGGCGACGACGTCACCGACGAAGATGCCTTCACCACGCTTGCCGGCCCTGACGTCGGGGTCAAGGTCGGCGATGCGCAGACCGCCGCTGCGTTTCGCGTGCGCGACACCGACACCGTGGCGAAGGTCCTGGCCTTGCTGGCCGAGCTCCGGGCCGAGTGGCTCAGGGGTTCAGGGCTCACGCCGATCGAGAATCACTCGATGTTGTCCGATCAACGCACGGCTGCGATCGTCACTCCGAACGCTCGAGTGACGTGGCTGTGTGCACCCAGAATCGACAGTGCCGCCGTGTTCTCCGAGCTCCTCGGTGGACCTTCCGCCGGATACTTCTCGATCGCACCGGTCGACGGGGCCGAGCCGCTCGCACAGCAGTACGTGGGCGACACCCTCGTCCTCCGCACCGACTTTCCGACGTGCACGATCACCGACTATCTCGACGTCTCCGATGGTCGGCCTCGCCAACCAGCGGGTCGGTCCGATCTCGTACGGGTCGTCGAGGGATCCGGACGCGTCAGCATCGATTTCGCTCCCCGACTCGACTTCGGCCGGGTGCCCACCCAGCTCCAGCTGAGCGACGACGGCATCGTCGTGATGGGCACCGCAGACCTCATGGCACTCCGGGCGCCGGGGGTCACGTGGAAGATCACCGTCGACGGCATGCACCAGACAGCGCTGGGCACCGCGGAACTCGGCGACGGGCCCCTTGTCCTCGAACTGCGATGCGGCACGAGCGAGCTCGGCGAGTCGGCGCGAACCGAGCCGGACCGCCGATCGGACACCGCTCGCTACTGGACCACATGGAGCGGCGCACTCTCCCCACCAGCGGGCGCCCGGGACCAGGTGGTGCGGTCCGCCGTACTGCTCAAGGGCCTGTGTCACCAGCCGACGGGGGCGATCGTCTCGGCCGCGACCACCTCGCTGCCGGAGCACCTCGGCGGCACGAGGAACTGGGACTACCGGTATTGCTGGCTGCGCGACGCCTCGCTGACCGCTGCGGCATTGGTCTCACTCGGCTCCGACACCGAGGCGCTGGCATTGCTCGACTGGATTCTCGGCATTCTCGAGAATCGCAACGACCCTGAACGGCTGGCGCCGCTGTACAACGTCACCGGGCGGCATTTGCCTCCCGAGGGCGAGATCGCCGAGCTCGCCGGTTACGGCGGGTCTCGGCCGGTCCGAGTGGGCAACGCCGCCGACGGTCAGAGCCAGCTCGACTGCTTCGGATCGATCGTCGATCTGATCCACCAACTCCATGAGGCCGGCGCTCCGATCGGGCAGCAGCACTGGCGGCTTGTCGAGGTGATGGTGCTGGCCGTCTCGCGGCGTTGGCGCGACCCGGATCACTCGATCTGGGAGATCCGCAAGACGCCTCGCCACCACGTCTATTCGAAGGTGATGTGCTGGGTGGCCGTCGATCGGGCGATCTCGCTCGCCGCCCACTTCCTCGATCGGGCCCCGGAGGCGTGGACCCAGCTCCGCACCGAGATTGCCGACGACGTCCTCGCCAATGGGTGGAGCGAGGAACGGGGCAGCTTCATCGCCGCCTACGACGGAAGTGATCTCGATGCATCGGTGCTCGCCATCGGCCTGATGGGCCTCCTCCCGCCGGAGGATGAACGATTCATCAGCACGGTTTCGACCGTCGATGCCGAGCTGCGAACGGGGGCCACCGTCTACCGCTACTTCGAGGACGACGGTCTCCCGGGGCGCGAGGGCGGATTCCATCTGATGACTTCCTGGCTCGTCGATGCGCTGGCCTTGGTCGGTCGGGTCGACGACGCTCACGCACTGTTCGACCAGCTGAGCTCGCTCGTGGGCGATACTGGGCTGATGCCGGAGGAATACGATCCAGAGAACAAGCGAGGGCTCGGGAACCTCCCGTTGGCCTACAGCCACACGGGACTCATCCGCAATGCTGTTCGCCTGGCCGGCTGAATGAGCTACACCCTCGGCATCGACCTCGGTACCACGTCATCGGCGGCGGCCATCAACGACGGCAGGGCCGTACGGATGCTCTCGGTCGACCATTCGGCGGCGGTCATACCGTCCGTCGTCCACCTCGACAGCGATGGCACGATCCTCGTTGGTGGTGCCGCCGAGCGTCGGGCGATCACCGATCCAGGCGGTGTGGCCCGCGAGTTCAAACGTCGCTTCGGCGACCCGCAGCCCTTGATCCTCAGTGGGACACCGGTGTCGGCCAACGACCTGATGCTGGAGATGGCCAAGGCACTCGTCGGCATCGCCACTGACCAGCTCGGTGAGGCCCCGACGGAGATCATCGTCTGCCACCCCGCCAACTGGGGCAGCTACAAGGTCGGCTTGTTGGCCGACACCCTCGAGAATTCGTCGCTTCCACCGCATCGGCTCATCACCGAACCCGAGGCTGCCGCGATCCACTACGCAGCACAGGAGCGCGTCGGTGACGGCGAGGTCATTGCGGTCTACGACCTCGGCGGCGGCACGTTCGATGCCGTCGTGCTCCGCAAGGACGCGACTTCCATCAGCGGCTGGGAGGTGCTGGGGGAACCCAGGGGCATCGAGCGGCTCGGCGGCATCGATTTCGACGTGGCCGTCCTCCACCACGTGATCGAGGCGCTCTCGCTCGATCTCGACGCGTTCGACTCCGATGATCCGGCGAACCAGACCGCCATGACCCGCTTCCGAGCCGAGTGTCGGGACGCCAAGCATGCGCTGTCGGCCGATGTGAGCGCCACCGTCCCCGTGCTGCTTCCCGGCTACAACGAGACCGTCCGTATCACCCGACGCGAGTTCGAGGCCCTGATCGACCCGGCGATCGGACGCACCATCGACACCCTCGACGTGGCGGTGTCGACCACCGGCCTCGAGATGGCGTCGATCGACCGCATCCTGCTCGTCGGCGGCTCGACCCGAGTTCCCCTGGTCGCGGCCAGACTCGCGGCGGCCACCCAACGCCCGATCATGAGCGACGCCCACCCGAAGCACGCGATGGCACTGGGAGCTGCCGCGTTCGGGGCACTCGATGCCCCGGTCGTTTCCGAAGACGGGCCGATCGCGGCGCCCCCTCCGGTCGCGACGCCCGCTCCCCCGGCGCCCGAGCCTCCACTACCGGAAGCACCATCACCTGCTCCGCCATCACCGAAGGCGCCGGCGCCGAGCCACAGCGAGCTCTACCGCCTTCCCCACATCGACGAAGAACCACTCCCGGACTTCATGAAGGGCCGCGTGCCTCCGGCCGCTCCCACCCCGGCACCGGCACCTGTCCCCACCCCGGCACCGGCCCTGCCCCCACCCCGGCACCGTCTACGCCCTCGCCGGCGGCCACCCGCGTGCACCACGTCTCCCCGGCCCCGGTCGGCCCGGTTCTGGTCGACAACTCTCCTTCCCGGCCGGGCTCGCCGGTCGGCATCTTCCTCGTCTCCTTCCTTGTCGTCGCCGCGATGCTCACCGCTGTGCTGTTGATCATGAACCGGGGCGACGGTGAAGGGGATTCCGCACTCACCTCCACCACCGTTCCCGGCGACACGACCACCCCGGATTCGACCGAGCCGGACGGCTGCCGACACCTCCGTCCCCACTGGCGAATCCAGTTGTGCCGCCGCCGATTTCCCCGATCCGAACGTCCGCTACCGGGTCACCGAGATCCCCGACACCTTCGAAGAACCGACCCTGAACGGCCGCAACGTGCCCAGCACGTCGTCGGTCGACGGGGTCACGTCACGCCCGATCACGGCCTTCCCCGAGTTCACCGAGCTCGACCTCACCTACACCGATTGCGAGGTGGCCGAGAACGGACGCGTGTGGTGGGGCGTGAACTACACCGGTCCGGATGTGAGCGGGGGAACGTTCAGCGGGATCGTGTGGTCATCGACGCGTTTCATCGAGCCGGTGCCGAGCTGAGGCACGAGGGTGGGGCTTGTCCACCCGTCGTCCATCCTGCAGGCTGTGCCGATGATCCGGCTGCACGACACCTTCGATGGAACGTTTCCCTTCGCACCGAACACGTTCGACGGCCACGGATTCGTGCAGCATTACGTGGACGAAGGCCACGCGCGACGGACAGGTCGTGGTGTGTCTCCACTCGCTTATCCTGACCAAATGTCCGATGCCGCTCGCCAAGACGATCAGATGCCACACGGCACATCGCTGCTTGCCCGCGACCTCACCACGGACGAACTCTCGGACGCACCAGTCCTCGAATCGTTGGACGCCCTCCTCATCGAGGGCTTGACCGACGACGAAGACGACGCGTTCGCCGCCGCCATCAACACGTGAGAATCGTTGTCGACACCGGCGTGTTCAGCGCGTCGCTCAGTTCCCGGCGCCGGGCACGATTCCAACCTCTCATCGGCCTCATGACAGGCCACCAACTCTTCCTCGCCGCCGCACGGTAGCGAACTCGATACGGGGCACTCGTGCCGCGTGGGGCGATCAACGCCGCCAACGCCTCGACGAGTCCATCGCGCGCACAGTCGTCCCGTGACCAACTCGCTGCTCACCGGCGTTGCCGAGCTGCGTCATGCTTGCCGGCAAGTGGGACACCCGCTCCATGAACGAAGCCACGCCAATGACCTTTGGATTGCCGCATCGGCAATCCACGTCGGCGCCTCGCTGCTCAGCGCCGATGCGATCTTCGAGGACGCACCCGGTCTCAATCTCCGGACGTGACTTCAGGATCCAAGCGACAAACTGGTTCTCGCACCCGGACCCACGCAGAACACCGCTCGCGAAATGAACCTGAGGTAGCGCAGAGCCGGGCAGAGACACCAGGCGGAGGGCTTTGCTGCACCAGCTGTTGGACTCGTTCGCCCCCGCTCGGACCCACGAGCTCCCGGTTCTCTTTCGAGGACGTGAGGCGGTAGCTCAAGCACCAACACACGCTTGCGTCGGACCGTTTGGGTCCGACCGGATGGTCTTCACGTCGTCTCGACGATCCATCGCGGGGCCGCTCGATAGCCGGCAGATCTTGAGCGGGTCGGCTGCTCGGTCCCGAAGACGCTGCCGCACGCATATCGGTCAGCGGCCAGTTGTCTCGTCGTGTCCGTGCTGGCGAGTCAACGCCATTGACGCGGCACCGCCGGACACGAGCTCCTCCCGATGTTCGGTGAGATCCGTGCTCGGCGGCGGCGATATGTGCTGCTCAGAAGGCTACGGGTTGTCCGTGGCTCCTGCGTCCGGCGCTGGGGCCGCAGATGGCGGCGTAGGCGCCGCGGACGGGGCGGCCAAACTGTTGCTGCGCGGCGTCAGGAACGACGACGGATCCAGAAGGAGGCCTTCACCTGACGGCACCAGAGCAATGGTGACGTTGTCGTTGAACTCGGTGATCGCAAGGTACTGCAGCACTTCCGGGGTGAGCGAGCCGTTGATGAGGTCGTTCGCCGCGGCGACGCCTTCGGCTTCGATGACAGTCGCGTCCGAGATGCCCTGGGCCTCTTCGCGGGCTTTGTCAGCTTCGGCCCGTGTGGTCGCCACTTCCTCAACTGCTTGGAGGGCTTGCTGAGTGGCGATCTGCTTGTTCTCGATCGACTGGACGTATTCGGGTGAGAAGGAGATGTCGACGATGAGCAGCTCGGTCACCTCGATCGAGTATCGCTCCAACGCCGCAGATAGCCGTTCTTGGGTGGCAGTGCGGATCGCTTCCCGGTTCGGGGCGACCAGGTCGGTCTCGAACTTCACCGTCTCCTCTTTGAAGAAGTTCTGCAACCGGCCTTCGATCAATACATCAAACCAGCCGGTGCCGACCTCGCGTTGTAGGTCCTGCACGGCGCGAGCTTCCACGCGGTAGTTGATTTCCAGGGTGGCGAATACGTCCTGGGTTTCAGCGGAAAACGCCGACACGTTCTCGAACCGGGCGGATTGCACCCGGATCGACTCGCGGTTCAGCGTTTGCCACGGGGCGACCAAGTTGAGGCCTTCGCCGCGTTGGCCTGTGATGTCACCGAACGTCCGAACAACAGCGACCTCGCCCGCGGCGACCACGACGACGCTTCGGAACCCGGTGATGAGCAACGCGAACGCCGCGATGCCGGCGATGGCGACTCGGCCAACGTTGGCGATACGGGTGAGGCCAAGGGCTACCGCCGCGAGCAGGAACATAGAAACAATCCAGAGCACTTCGTTTCTCCATCTGTAGGTGATGCCTTCGCAGCGGACGCGACGAAGGACAAGTTGTGCGGGGGCTCGGCGTCGAACACGTGACCCGTCCGAAACCCGCTGGTGTGAATCGTTGTCGAGCAGGCAACCGGGACCGGGTTGTTGCCCGGCCGGCCAAAGGTCAAGGCCTGCTCAACAATTCAGTTCAACACCTCGTTCACGCTCCCGTTCGATCGTTGGTGTAACAACGCCGTTGGTGCCGACGTCGTTCCCGCCGAGCAGCGGATTTCGGCCAGTGGACAACTTGCCTCTTTGTCATGTCGGATTCGATGACGCACACCAAAGCCACGACCAACGCTGCCAACACGGAAGAACGCACAACGTGAATCCGACGAACCTCGATAGCGGTGTAGCCCAGTTGTTGTCCTCGGTCGGCTGTGAGCCCATCCTCATAGTTGGCCTCGGCAGTGAACCGGCCTGGTCCTGCTGGAGCCGAGGCGCCCGAAAGCCACGCATATCGACATGCCGCTCACGCCCGATATCGATCGGGACCCGGCAATCTCCAGCGGTCGGCGCTGTAGGACAGGGTCGAGATGTGCAGCGCATATCGACGGATCGCATCGCCCTCGAGCGCGTCGCTCAACCGGCCGACGCCGTGATTACGTGCGCCCTCCGTTCCCGGTCGAGTCAAACACTTCGCCGGTACTGCGGCGCTCGGCTCGGACTTCGGGCGTGGGATTATCGAGTGGACTCGAGACGCCGGCAATCGAGTTGACTCTATATTGATTCGAGTCTATAGTTGCTCGATGGCATGGGAGATCAACGGCACCGACCAATTCGCCGATTGGTATTCCTCGCTGTCCGAACCCGAACAAGACGCCGTCATCGCTGTTGTCGAACTTCTCGCCGAAAGCGGACCACAACTCGACCGACCACACGCCGACCGGATCAAAGGATCGAAATACCACAACCTCAAAGAGCTGCGACCACGAAGTGCAGCCAAGAACTGCCGGATCCTGTTCATCTTCGACCCGAGACGACAAGCCGTTCTCCTCGTCGGCGGCGACAAGACCAACAACTGGGTGAAGTGGTACCAAACCGCCATCCCAGAAGCCGAAGCGCTCTACGAGGACTACTTGCAAGAACTCCAAGCATCGGGTGTTCTTGCCGACACCGAGGAAGACAACTGACCATGGCACACCGCAAGTTCACCGACATCGTTGGCGAAATCGATGAAGACCGTCGGGCCCGTATCGACGCGATCAAGCAGGAAGCTCGCGCCGACGCTGTCGCTTTCAATCTCGCTGAGCTGCGACGCCTTCGGTCACTCACCCAGGTCGAGTTGGCTGAACGGCTCCAGCGAGCGCAGGCATCGATCTCAGCCATGGAAACTGCCGACGACAACCTTCTCTCGACGTGGCGTGCCGTTGTGGAAAGTATGGGCGGCCGCCTCGAACTCGTCGCCGTGTTCGACGACGAACGCATCGCCATCCCCAGCTGAGCCACTCGAGCGATATCGAGCGCTTCACCCGCACATCGCGCCGGAAGTACAGCGGAGTGCGATGCGTCTGAGACTGCGACTATCGCTCGGGTGCAAAGCACCGATTGGCTTGGCCCGATGTCAGCGGAAGATGTCCAGGGGGAAGTGAAGCGACACGACCCAGTTGGGTGCGTTGACGATCTCGCTGATCCGGAGATTGGCCGCCGTGCTACACAACAGGTAGGCATCGGCTGGTTCGAGCCCCCGATTCGTTCCCAACCACTCGATCATGTACCGAGTCGCTGCACGAGCGTTCTCAAAGAGGTCTGGGCCGTGAGCAGTTGTGATGTGGACCTCTGAGTCCGACAGCGCAGGTCTGCTCCTTCTTCGGGCCTGGAACTCGACGACGTCGAGGTCGCGACGCACGGACAACCGAACCGTCGCCGTCATCGGGGACTCCACACCGGACCCGCAGACCTCTCCGTCTCCCTGAGCGGAATGACAGTCGCCGATCGAGAACAGGGCTCCGTCGGCGTGAATCGGAAGCCACGCGGTCGAGCCGCTGACGAGGTCTCTCGTGTCGAGGTTGCCGCCGTTGGAGCGAGGCGGAAACGTATCCAGGCGGCCGCTCTCACGCGGGGCGACACCGATCACGCCGGGAAATGGCTCTGCGGGAACTTCGATTCCGTCGGCAAACCTGCAGATCGCACCGTCGAGCTCCCAGTGGTGAAGTTGCGCTGAATCGAAGTCGTCGGCCAACAACCCGAATTCTGGGAGGAGGCCGCTCCAGCCCCAACCCTTGTGTTCCATCTGCAAGATGTCGATCTCGAGCACGTCACCCGGACGTGCGCCTTTGACGTAGATGGCACCGCTCAACGCGTACGCGAGGCTGGGGTCAGCAGCCGCGTAGTCTGCGTCGGTCCAGGTCGGCGTGACCTGGCCGATCGGTTCCGCGCACTCGACCACCACCACGTCGCCCGACTCGATCTCCAATCGGACATCGACCTCGCGATCCCAATACGTATGCGTCACGGTGTCGTCGAGGTGGTGTTCTGTCATCGCCGTCTTTCGCGGTGGTCGGCGTCCAAGCAGCCGTGTGGATAGCGAAACTAATACGTCGGCCATCGGTGTGTGAGATGCTCCGGCATGAGCAGAACGATCTGGGCGAACGGAATGGTCTTCGACGGCACGGGCGCAGACGCCTCGGTGGCCGACATCGCGTTTGAGGAAGGTCGCATCGTCGACATCGGTGTGGGGCTGGACGGCGACGAATCGGTCGATCTTTCGGGCCATCTCGTCACGCCGGTCTCTTCGACTGCCACGTGCACCGCATGATCGATGGGGACCTCTCTCCGACGACCTATCTCGAGACGCCGTTCTCGATGCGCTTCTACCTCGCGGCCGAGCGCATGCGGCGCACGCTCGCCACGGGCATCACGACTGTACGCGACGCTGGCGGGTCCGATCTGGGTGTGAAGGGTGTGCAGGAGAGGGGCCTGATCGAAGGGCCACGATGCGCGATCCTGTCGCAGACAGGCGGGCACGGCGACGGCTGGCATGTCTGTGGTACTCACATGCCGTGGGATCTAGACCCTTATCCGGGCATGCCGGACAACATCGTCGACGGGCCCGATGAGATGCGCCGCAAGGTACGTGAGCTGGTGCGAGCCGGCGCCGATGTGATCAAGGTCTGCACATCTGGTGGCTTGCTGTCTCCTCGTACCGATCCTCAACATGCTCATTTCAAGGCTGATGAACTCGACGTGTTGGTGGCGGAGGCCACCGGTGCTGGCCGATTCGTGATGGCGCATGCCCAGGCGACCAATGGCATCAACGCGATCCGTGCCGGTATCCGCTCGATCGAACACGGTGTTTACCTTGACGACGAGGCGATCCAGATGATGCTCGACGCCGGTACCTATCTCGTTCCCACCCTCGTTGCGCCACTCAATGTGCCCGACGCCGCCGACCGGGGCATCGACTTGCCGCAGGTGATCATCGACAAGGCACGGGCCGTCGTCGATGCGCATCAAGAGTCGTTCCGACGAGCGGTCGAGGCGGGGGGGTCACGATCGCCATGGGCACCGACTCCGGTGTGATGCCCCATGGCAACAACCTGCGCGAGCTGCAACTCATGGCCGATCTCGGCATGTCGCCGACCGCTGTGCTCGAGTCCACAACTCGTATTGCCTCGGAACTGATGGGGGGTGGACTCGACACTTGGCACCATCGAGGTCGGCAAGATCGCCGACCTCGTTGCCTTCACGGGCACCGACGTCGACGTCACCGACCTCACACCCCGCGTCGCCCACGTCGTCCAAGCCGGCCAGGAAATCTCCCTCTGACATCATCGCGTCGACACTCGAACTCGCACAGTTCGGCACTCAGAATCACTGGAGTTGGGCGCATGCGGCCACTCGACTCCGGCCCGAGTCGCACGCCGCATAGTCCCGTTGCGAATGCGTCGCTGGTCAGAAACGAGATGAGCAGACTCGCGGTCGGTCGTATCATCATCCGATGAACCTCGAGTGGGAGCAGGTGGTCATTGAGGCTCTCGACCCGCAGAGCCTCGGTCGATGGTGGAGCGAGGCGCTCCACTGGATGGCCGTCAACGACGATCCGAATGAGTTCGAGATCCAGCCCCAAGCGGATCAGCATCCGGGAATCATCTTCTTGCAGGCCCGCGGGCCCAGACGATTCAAGAATCGCCTTCATCTCGACTTCCGTCCGAAGGATCAGAAGGCCGAGGTCGAGCGACATATCGCGCTCGGTGCCTCTCGCCTCGACGTGGGGCAGGGAGACGTCTCGTGGGTCGTTTTGGCCGATCCGGAGGGCAACGAGTTCTGTGTGCTCCAGGAACGCCAAAACGGGGCGACCGACAACGTCCGCTCGTCGTCGCGACGCCCGAACGCAGCACCGACAAAGAACGACCGACGTGCAGCGCCCGATATCGACGGCATCCCGGTGCAGCGGTGGTGGCCCGAACGACATCGCTCGGGCCATTCGTTCGTCTCTGCCGGATGACGGACTTCCACCACCCCCATCTCAGGGGGTGGTGGTTTGTATTCGTCCGTCGGTGTCACGCCATAACTGCCAGCCTTGCTGGTGGACCATGGTGTGATGTCTTCGACACAACAGCACGAGGTTGTCGAGCAGGTCCCAGCCGCCGTCATCTTTCGCACGCAGGTGATGCACATCGCACCATTTCCAGTGGCGGTCGCAGCCGGCGAACTGGCAGTGCCGGTCTCTCCGTTGCACCGCTCGGCGTTGGGATCGGTTGATCTCGGGTTTGGCGTGGGTGTAGTCGAGGACGATGGATCCGCCGGCAGTGATGAGGGTCCGCCATGACGCATCGCAGAAGAACTGCTGCATCACTCGGCGTGGCGCCGGGCCGGTGAGAGTGAACGAGGCTTCGATCGATTCCCAGTCGACCTCACCGGCATCGGTCCGGTGATCATCAAGCGAGAAGTCGTTGCCCAAGAGGGTCGGCAGATCAACGATGACATCGACGGTGGGTCGTGACTGTTGCCGGGCGCCCTCTGGCTCGCTCGAAGCGTCTGGGTCACTGGTGGCCATGTCGTCGTCGATCAGACCGGCCAGAGCAGCCAATTCGACCAGACGATCGGCCTTGCGTTGAGCCAACGAGCGGGGGCCGTCGAGGCGGTCGGTCGGGTCGGGGGGTGTGAAGAGGCCGGCTTCGAAGATGGCGGTGCCAGCTGCGTCGAGTTCGTAGCGGCCTCTGGAGCCGCCGAACAAGCTGCGTTGCGAGGTGAGGGATCGCCGCTCGAACGCGGTGTCGAGATCCTCGTCGGTGATGTCGGGTTGGATGCGCCACCGCCAGGTTCGGATGCGGTCGCAGAACACCGACAACTCCACGCCGACCGCCGCACCAAGCAGATCAGGCAGCGCATCGGCGAACTCGCCACCATCACATGGCCGGCGAGTTTCATCAGGGCGTCGGCGTGCTCGATGGTGATCAGTCCGGCAGGCCAGTTGGTCGGCGATCAGTGGATGGTGCTCGCAGAATCGGACCAGGCGAACGATGCGGTTCGCTTCTGGTTCGGCGACGCCGGCGCCGTCGATCAGGTGACGTTGCGGGGTGAGGTAGCCGTCGGCGATGTGACCATTGATGGCATCGAACTCGACCAGCTCGGCGACAGCCAGCGCTCGCATCCGTTCGGCCTCGGCAAGGAGCGAGACGGCATGCCGACCAGCGGCGCGGACATCACGAATCGAGCGCCGCCCGCAGGTTCTCATGTGCGGTATCTCCGCCAACGCCATACCGACAACACTACTCAGGGGGTGTGACAGTCGATCCACGACTGAGTCGACCGGTCAGTCGAGATCGTTGACGGCCTGCTCCCACTGATCGTTCAACTCGGCCGCCTTCCGCTTGGCGGTGTCGAACGTCCCGAGGAGGCGCTTCATCTCGGCCGGGTCCTCGTAGACGGCCGGATCGGCGAGTTGCTTCTCGATGCCGATCACGACCTCTTCGGCTCGCATGACCTGTCGCTCGAGCCGCTCGACGGCCTTGCGGAGGTCTCGGGTGTTTCGGCTCTTGTCGTTCCTGGCCTCGGCCTCGGCCCGCTTCTCGGCCTTGCGCTGGTCCGATGGGCGGGTGCCGATCGGCGTCGAGTCCGTCACCCGCGAGCTGGTCGATCGTTCGCTCGACGGCGTGAGGACGTGCTCTTCGACATCGCTGTGTTGGGTGACCCGTCCTTCGCGCACCTCGACCAGTGCATCGACGGTGTTGCGGATGAGATAGCGGTCGTGGCTGACCAGGAGGATGGTTCCCGGGTACGCCTGCAGAGCATCCTGCAGCACGTCGCAGCTCGGGATGTCGAGGTGGTTGGTCGGCTCGTCGAGGATCAACAGATTGACCGGGTTGCACATGGTCTCGGCCAGAGCGAGTCGCGTACGCTCGCCGCCCGAGAGGTCGGCGACCTTGCGGTCGACGGCATCACCGGAGAAACCGAAGGACCCGAGGACGGTGCGGGCATGCCGGTTCTTGGGCTGCTCCCCGACCTTCATCAGGAACTCGCCGTAGACGGTCTGCTCCATGTCGAGGGCGTCGACCTGATGCTGGGCGAAGTAGGCGACATCGACGTTCGATCCGAGGGTGACCGATCCCCGGGAAGGCGTCAGCTGGCCGAGGATGGCCTTCAACACCGTGGACTTGCCGGCACCGTTGGGTCCGATCAGGGCCAACTTGTCGCCTCGTTCGACCACGAGTGAGGCGCCCATGACGACGGGATCGCCGTCGTCGTAGCCGATGTCGGCGTCGTCGATCTCGATGACGACCCTGGCAGAACGGCGAGGCTCGGGGAAGGCGAACTTGAGCTTGAGCTCCTCGATCTGCGGGGACCTCGATCTTCTCCAGCTTCTCCAATGTCTTGAGCCGGCTCTGGACCTGCTTCGCCTTCGTGGCCTTGTAGCGGAAGCGGTCGACGAACTTCTCGACGTGGGCGACCTTCCTGGCCTGGCTCGAAGCCGCGGCCTCGGCCATTCGAACGCGCTCCTCGCGGAGCACGACGAACTCGGCGAAACCGCCCACGTACTCGGTGGCGGTGCTGCGGGCCACCTCGATCACCCGCTCTGCGACGTTGTCGATGAAATCGCGGTCGTGGGAAACGAAGAGCAGCGCTCCCGGCCAGGCCGCGAGTTGTTGCTCGAGCCACAGCACCGAGTCGACGTCGAGGTGGTTGGTCGGCTCGTCGAGCACCAGGATGTCCGGCTTCTGGAGCAAGAGCCGGGCCAGCGATGCCCGCATCTGCCAGCCGCCGGACATCTCGGCCAGCGGGCGATCCATGTCGGCAGACGTGAACCCGAGGCCTCCCAGAATTCGGCGGGCCTCTGGTTCGAGGTGATAGCCACCGAGTTGTTCGAACTGGCTCTGGATGACGCCGTACTCGTCCATCACCTGGTCGTGGGCATCGCCGGTGGTCGTCGCCATTCGTGCTTCGAGCGACCGGAGTTCGATCTCGAGGTCGAGCACGTGACTGGCGCCCTTCAGCACCTCTTCGAGAACCGAACTCTCCCAGACATCGAGCAACTCCTGCGGGAGATAGCCGATACGCAGGTCCTTCTGGCGACTGACATCGCCGGCATCGGCTTCCTGGGTCCCGACGATGATCTCCAGGAGCGTCGTCTTGCCGACACCGTTGCCACCGACCAGGGCGATTCGGCGACCGTTGATCAGCCGGAACGTGACGTCGCGAAAGAGGGTTCTCCCTCCGAAACCTTTGGACAGACCAGCGACCGACAGCACTGGGAGAGGCTATCGGCGCTCCACGGCCGGGAAGGGCCAGTCGAGCGAGATCGTCACCGTGCCCCGTATCTGCGCTCCGTCGATGCGGCCGAACGTGCGGCTGTCGGTTCCTTCATCGGGATTGTCGCTGTGCAGTTCGACCAGCCCGACGGGGTCGATGGACGCGATGCGTTTCACGATCTCGACGGCCTGCGACGGGTGCTCGGCGACAACGACGTCGCCGACCGCAGGAACCGCGTGCGGCTCGACGAGCACGAACTGACCGGATTCGAGGGTCGGCTCCATGCTCGCACCCTCGACGCGGAAACGCCGCCGGCGCCCCCTGGCCCACTGCCAGAGCTCGCCGACGGCGTAGACGACGGTCATGCGGTCGGCCTCAGGCCGACGACGATCACGAAGCCGTGTACCAGGTGACCTCGCGGCCCTTGGACTCCCAGAACATGTTGTGGATGTTCTGGATCATGGACATCAGTTCCTCGCACGCCTCGACGCTGACGGAGGTCTTGCACGCCGACGCCTGCTTGGCTGCGTTCCAGAACGTGGTGTGGAGGTCGGGGTAGGCCTCGAGGTGGTTCGGCTTGAAGTAGTCGTGCCAGAGGATGTTGAGCTCGCGCTTGGTGATCTCGGCCTGCTCTTCCTTGATCGCGACGTAGCGGATGTAGGTGTTGTGGGCGCCCGGCTCACTCATGTCGATCGCTTCGATCTTCTTGGTCATGCTGAGGACAGCCTCGGCGGCGATGCGAGCACTTGCGGGGTCATAGACACCGCAGGGTCCGTCGCAATGCGCGTGGGCGACCGGTGCCGGGGCAAGCCGATCGAAGGCGGTGAGAAGACGGCGGGACAAGCTCATGGGTGCTCCTGCAGTTCGTGGATTCGAGTGATGTCGGTGGACGTGGCGATCGTAGCGTCGTCGAACGGTCGGGGTGAAGCCGCAGAGCACGGGATGTACGGTCTCGCCATGTCTGACTCCCTCACTGCAGCCGCCAACGAGATGCGGGCCGCCGACCAGGCCAGCGCCGGTTTGGGGATCCACGTCGCCGAGGCCTCGCCCGGCCACGCCGTCGCCACGCTCGAGATCGGCGCGCATCACTGCAACGGCCTCGCGGTGTGCCACGGCGGATTCATCTTCACACTGGCAGACACGGCGATGGCGTTCGCCACCAACGCCGGCGGTCACCGGGCGTTCGCCACCAATGCCGAGATCGATTTCATCGAGGCTGCACGAGCGGGCGACGTACTGACCGCGACCTGCACCCAGATCCTCGAACGGGGCCGGGCCGGCATCAGCGACGTCACCGTCACCAACCAGGACGGGGCCACGATCGCCGTCTTCCGGGGACGGACGTTGGCCACTCGACCGGACCAAGGATGACCGATCCGCTCGGAAGACTCGCTGCCGAACGGGTCCATGAACTCGTCGACGACCTCGACGCCGACGCCTTCACTGCTTCGTTCAACCTCTTCCGACTCTCTGCCCGCCTGCTCCAGGACCTCGAGACCACCGTGCATCGACCGCGCGGACTCTCGTTGGCCGGCTTCCGAGTGTTGTTCACGGTGTGGGTGCACGACCAGCTCGAACCCCGGGAGCTGGCGACGCTGTCCGGCGTGTCGCGAGCTGCGATCTCGGGCGTGCTCAAGACACTCGAGCGTGATGGTCTCGTCGAACGCACCAGGGAACAGCCGGATCGCCGACTGGTCACCGTCCGTGTGACCGAACTCGGCGAGCAGATGCTGCGCGAGACCTACGAGGAGCAGAACCGCCGCGAACGGGAACACTTCCGATCGCTCCAACCCGAGCAGCTGGCCTCGTTCAGCGCGATCATGCAGCAACTGTTGGCGGCATCGCTGCCGACGAACGAGAATCCGGCGACGCAAGATAGTTAAGGGACTTGACCACCTTGTCGGGTTGGGGTTGACTGACGCCATGGGGATCACACCGGGCTTTCACGATCGCGCCATCGAGACGATGCCGCGCCAGGCACTCGAGGCGCTGCAGCTGAAGCGGCTTCGCTCGACGATCGAGCGGCTGCGTGAGCATGTGCCGCCGATGGCCGAACGCATCAGCGATCTCGATCTCCCCGAGACGCTCGAGGACCTCGCCGCCTACCCCTTCTTGAGGAAGAAGGACTTGCGGGACAACTACCCGTTCGGCCTGTTCGCGGTCGAACGATCCGAACTCGCCCGGATCCACGCCAGCTCCGGCACCACCGGCAAACCGACCGTCGTCGGCTACACCGCCGAAGACCTCCACATCTGGGCCGAGTGCGTCGCCCGCTGCCTCAGGGGTGCCGGAATCGAACCGGGGTGGATGTTGCACAACGGCTACGGCTACGGCCTGTTCACCGGCGGACTCGGGTTGCACAGCGGCGCTGAGGCCGCCGGCATCACGGTCATACCCGTGAGCGGCGGCAACACCGAACGGCAACTGACGCTCATCGAGGACTTCGCACCGGAAGCGATCTGCTGCACGCCGTCGTATGCGCTCACGCTGGCCGAGAAGCTGGGAGAGAACGCCCGCTCGTCTTCGCTCCGGGTCGGCATCCTCGGCGCCGAACCCTGGACCGATCGAATGCGGGCAGCGATCGAGGAACAGCTCGACATCATCGCGGTGAACATCTACGGACTCTCCGAGGTCATCGGACCAGGCGTGTCATGCGAAACCGCCGATCGCGACGGGCTGGTGATCATGGAGGATCACTTCCTTCCCGAGATCGTCGACCCCGAGACCGGTGAATCAGTGCCGGACGGCGAAGTCGGTGTCCTCGTACTCACCAGTCTCACGAAGCAGGCATTCCCCGTCCTCCGTTACTGGACCGGCGACCTCTGCTCGATCACCCGCGAGCCGTCGCCGTGCGGTCGTACCCACGCCCGAATGTCGAGCATCGTCGGCCGAGCGGACGACATGCTCGTCATCCGCGGCGTCAACGTCTATCCGAGCAACATCGAGCACACGCTCCTCCAGATCGAGGGTGTCAGCCCGCATTTCCAGCTCGTCGTCCGGCGAATCGGCACGCTCGACACCCTGGAGGTGAGGGTCGAATCGACAACCACCGATTCACCCGGCCTCGCAATCACGATCACCCAACGCCTGGCGTCTGCCCTCGGGATCAGCGTCGCCGTCGTGGTCGGCGACGTCGGCACCCTCCCCCGCTCCGAGGGTGGCAAGCTGAGCAGAACCATCGACGAAAGAGACCTCTCGTGACCGCACGTACCTGGACCACAGACGAAGCGTTCGATGCCTTCATCGCCGATGGCGGCATGGTCGAACCCGGCGATGACATGCCGGAGGTCTACCGCGACGAGGTCTTCCGATTCATCGAGTTCCACGCGAACTCCGAGCTGATGGGTGGACTCACCGAACGCGACTGGATCCCCAAGGCCCCCGGCCTCCGGCTCAAGCAGATCTTCCTGGCCAAGACCCAGGACGAGATCGGCCACGCCCACCTGCTCTACATGGTGGCGGCCGACATGGGAGTCAAGACCCGCACCGAGATGCTGGAACAGCTCTTCGACGGCCGCTCCCGGTTCCACAACGTCTTCCACTACAAGGCCGTCACCTGGGCCGATCAGGTGGCGATCGCCTTCCTGGTCGACGCTGCCGCCTTCGCGTCGCAGCGCGCCGTGTTCGCCGAATGCTCGTATGGCCCGTACAAGCGGGTCCTCAAGCGCATCGTCGCCGAGGAAGGTTTCCACATGCGCCACGGTGAGGAGATGCTCCTGCACCTGGCCGAGGGCACACCGACCCAGCACTCGATGTTCCAAGAAGCCCTCGGACGCTGGTGGTGGCCCGCGGTCCAGCTGTTCGGCCCCGACAGCGACCCGAATGATCCGCTGCTGAGGTGGAAGATCAAGTCGCAACGCAACGAGGACCTCCGTCACGCCTACATCCAGAAGTACGTGCCGCTGCTGCAGGGTTACGGCTTCGAGATCCCGGACGCCAACCTGCGGTACGACGACGAAGCCGGGGCGTGGCTCACCACCGACATCGACTGGGAGCCGCTGAAGGCCACCATGCGTCAGGGTGGACCAGATTCGCGGCGTCGCATCAGCAATGCGGCAACCAACTGGGCCGACACGGCGTGGGTCCGTGACGCGCTCGAAGCTCGGGCCGACCGGATGGCAGCATGAGCAGCCTCGCTGCCACACCTCACACCCCTGGCACTGGCGCACCTCTTGCCGTCGTGCGTGATGCCGTCGCCACCGTCACCGATCCGGAGTATCCGGACATCTCGATCACCGACCTCGGGCTCGTCGAATCCATCGACATCGACGGGCGGGCGGCCACCGTCGGCCTGATCCCGACGTTCTCGGGCTGCCCTGCGTTGGCCATGATCGCAGTCAGATGTCGCGGCCGCCGTCGAGGCAACCCCGGCCATCGATCACTGCACGGTCGAATGGCTGCGCTCTCCGGTGTGGAGCACGGAACGGGTTTCACCGGACGCCAGAACCAGGCTCGAAGCCGACTACACCGTCACCCTTCGCCGCAAGGACGGCACCCTGCGCTGCCCAGCCTGCGGCTCTGATGCCGTGGTCGACCAGAGCGCCGCCGGGCCGACCCGCTGTCGGTCAGTGGCGTGGTGCAACGAGTGCCGCAACGTCGTGGAGGTCATGCGATGAAGGTCTACGAGGTGTTCTTGAAGAAGGCAGGCAAGGACGAGTTCCGCCACGCCGGCTCGCTCGAAGCGCCGGACGACGAGATGGCGCTGATGTACGGGCGCGAGAGCTACGCCCGCCGGGCCGAGGGAGCCGAGATGTGGCTCGTCCAACGGACGAACCTGATCGAGGCCGAACCCTCGTTCATGGCCGTCAACGTCGACAAGCCCCATCGCCACAACGACGGATCCGAGATCGCAGCCAGACGCAAACGCCGACGAGCGGCCGAGGAAGCACCCGCATGAACCTGTCCCCCGCAGCAACCGACTACCTGCTCACCCTCGCCGACGACGAGCACATGATCGGAGCCCGCCACACGTCGTGGATCGGCATGGGTCCGTTCCTCGAGGAGGATCTGGCGTTCTGTTCGATCGCTCAGGACGAACTCGGGCACGCCATCGCGTTGTATCGCCTGGTCAGCAACGACACCAGCACCACCGGTGTCGCCGTCGATGCGCTGGCGCTCGGTCGATCCGAATCCGACTATCGCTCTTCTTGGCTGTGCGAATGGCCCACCGACGATTGGGCGTCCGCCCTGCTTCGGCACTGGCTGTACGACCTCGCCGAGGATCTGCGTTGGCAGAACGTGGCCCATTCGTCGATCTCCGAACTCGCAGACCTCGTGCCAGGGGTCCAGCGAGAAGAAGCGTTCCATCGTCAGCATGCAGCCTCGCTGCTCGATCGAGTCCTCGATGACGCCGGGACCGACCGACGCTCGGAACGCAGCTCCAACGCGCCCTCGATGAACTCGCCCCGATCGCAGACAGTCTCTGGACCGCCCCGATACTGGAGGCGGATGCCGTCGCCGAAGGTGTCGCTGCCGTCACGTTCGCCGAACTCGCCATGCGGTGGCACACCACCGTCCAAGCCGAGCTCGCCCGCCTCGGCCTGCGGGCCGACATCACCACCTCGCCCCAGTCCGATCGCTCCACGCGCAGCGAGCATTTCGCCCCGTTCTTCCTCGACCTCAATGCTGTTCGCGTGGAGGATCCCGACGCCGTCTGGTGAGACATTCGAAGTGTGTCGTGTTCGTGTCCTCATGTGACGACTCGTCGTCATCGGTGCATCGGACCGCCGAACTCGATAATGTGCTGTGTCGGTTGTCACGTCACCCAAGGTGGCGACCGACCACGGCCCGCCAATTCGGTGCGCCGGGGTCTCACAGTGGAGGTAACACAGGATGACCAACAGTTTGAAGCGATTGATCGCTCTGCTCGCCGTTCTCACCATGCTCGGAGCCGCATGTAGCTCGGGCAGCGACGGTGAAGACAACGCAGACGGCGACAGCACCGAGACCACCGAAGGTTCGGACGACGGTGGCGACGGGATGACACCGTCGACCTGACACAAGGCGGCGGCCTCCTCGGCACCGTCCAGGCTCGAGGAACGCTCAAGTGCGGAGTCTCCGGCGCTGCCGTGGCCTTCTCCTTCGTCCAGGCCGATGGATCGGTCGAAGGAATCGACGCCGACTACTGCCGTGCAGTTGCGGCCGCCGTGCTCGGCGATGCCAACGCTGTCGAGTTCACCTCGCTCACCGCAGCAGAACGCTTCACCGCCGTGCAGACCGGCGACGTCGATGTCCTCATGCGCAACTCCACGTGGACGCAGTCCCGCGACACCGACGTCGGCATGGACTTCGGTCCGACGACCTACTACGACGGCCAGCAGCTGATGGCTCGAGCCGGCGACGGATTCGGTGCTGATTCCGCAGGTCGCCGACATCGACGGCGCCATCGTGTGCACGAATGCCGGCACCACCACCGAGACCAACATCTCGGAACTGGCAGCCTCGCTCGGCATCACGATCACCCTGCAGACCTTCGAGGACTTCAACCTCGTGACCGACGCCTTCGTCGCCGGCACCTGCGACGTCATCACCACTGACGGCTCAGGCCTCCTCGGCCGCAAGGCCGAGCAGCAGCCGGCCGATCAGGAGTGGGTCATCTTCCCGGCGACGGCGATCTCCAAGGAGCCGCTCGGTCCGGTCTACGGCCAGAACGACTCCGAGTGGGCCGACGTGGTCAACTGGACCGTCTACGCCACGGTCATCGCCGACGAGTTCGGCATCGGATCGGCCGACGTCGATGCAGCCCTTGCCTCCGACAACGCTGAAATGGTCCGCCTCCTGGGCGGCGAAGGCGAACTGCAGAGCTCGATGGGCCTCAGCCCTGACGCCTTCTACAACGTCATCAGCCAGGTCGGCAACTACAGCGAGATCTTCGAGCGGAACCTGGGCCCCGTTGGCCTCGTCCGCGAGGGATCGGCCAATGCCGGCTGGAACGAAGGCGGACTCATCTACGCTCCGCCGGCTCGCTAGCCAAGCGTTTCCCGGTGTGACCTCACGTCACACCACACCGTGAACGCTCGTCAGGGGTGGACCGCAACGGTCCACCCCTGGCCGGTGTTCCGGCCCGCCGATCCGACGGGCAGTCCCAAGTCACCAACCAACCCGGGAGACGAGCCGAGTGGCCACCGCCAGCCCACCGCCCTCACTTCACCAGCAGCGTCCGCCGTTCTGGCGCAACGCCGACATCCTGAAGTGGGGCGTCCAGATCATCGTGCTGATCCTGGTGATCGCAGCGTTCTGGTTCCTCTCGAGCCAGGCAGCGAGCAACCTCGACCAGCGCGGCATCCCCGTCGACTACGAGTGGATGGATGGGCCGGCGAACATCCAGCTCAGTGAAGGAATCGCCACCAGCCCGGACACGGCCGGCCGAGCTCTGTGGTCCGGCATGGTCACGACACTCCGCCTGGCGGCGGTCGGCATCGTGGCCTCGACCATCCTCGGCCTGATCATCGGTCTGGCCAAACTCTCGAACAACTGGGTGGCCAACCGGGCAGCGTCGACCTACATCGAGACCCTGCGCAACATTCCGGTTCTCGTACAGATCTTCCTGTGGTTCGCAATCCTCGGCAGTCTCGGCGACCTCGTCGTCGGTGACAATCCGGAAACACCGGAGATAGAGAGCGCCTCGGGCCCGATACCGGGATGGCTGCTCATCTCGAAGAAGGGGATCCTGGCCCCGCGAGTCTTCTGGGCCGATGGTTTCTATCAATGGCTCGCCATCGTCGCCATCGGCGCAGCGGTCGCCTGGTTCGTCCGTCGACGGCTCATCGCCCGGCAAGAAGTGGTCGGCGGTGTTGCCAGGACAGGCTCGATTCCCGCCGCCATCATCTTCGGTTTCGCCGCGATCGGCTGGTTCATCAACCCGGTCATGTCGTGGCTCGGTCCCGTCTTCCAGGCGGTCGCTGATGTCTGGGGTGCCATTCCGCAGCCCCTCATGCAGACGATCCTCAGCCTCATCGCCATCGCCGGCGCTGCCCTCTTCATCAAGAACTTCCTCGACAGTCGGCGGACCCCCGCCGGTCTGGCGAAGCTCACCGACGACGACTATTTCCGGCTGATCTTCGCCGGTGTCATGGCCTTTCTCGCCTGCGCCCTCTTCTGGTGGGCCTGGCCCGGGCTCTCCAGCTGGATCATCAACTCCGGTCGCGACTTCTGGGAGGTCGCAGCCAACAAGTTCGGCGACGACGGCACCGGCTACATCAGAGGGAACCGTCCGCTCGACGGCATGAAACCGACCATCACCGAGGGTCGCTTCTCCAATCCGGGACCCACCGGGTGGACGCTGAGCTTCTCGGCCGCCGCCCTCCTGTTCGGCCTGGTGCTCTACACCGCCAGCTTCATCGCCGAGATCATTCGAGGCGGCATCCTGGCTGTGGCGAAGGGTCAGAGCGAAGCAGCGGCAGCACTCGGCCTGAGCCGGTCGCAGTCTCTGCGCAAGGTCATCCTTCCGCAGGCGTTCCGGGTGATCATGCCGCCGCTCGGCAACCAATACCTGAACATCACCAAGAACACCTCGCTGGCCATCGCCGTCGGACTGAGTGACATCGTCCAAGTCGGGCAATCGGTCTACAACAAGAACAACCAGACACTCGCCGTCTTCGGCATCTGGATGGCCTTCTTCCTCGCCTGTTCGCTGACGATCTCCATGATCGTCAACTACATCAATGGTCGCCTGGCGATCGTGGAGCGCTGACATGACTGACTTCAGTGATTCCGACATCACCATGGCTACAGCAGACGAGATCGTCGAGGCAGCGGCCCATCAAGGGTTGCCCCCTGCCGTTCCCGCTCACGGGCCCATCGACTGGATGAAGAAGAACCTCTTCAGTTCTTTCGGGAACTCGGTCTTGTCCGTCGTCTTCGGCTCACTGGCGCTGATGATCATCCGGTGGCTGATGGGGCTGATCTTCGAGGAAAGCGTCGACTGGACCGCAGTCGCGACCAATCTCCGCCTCCTCTTCACCTACAACTACCCCACTGCCCAATACGGCCGGATCTGGTTCAGCGTCGGCACGTTGTTCGTTGCCATCGGTTTCACCATCGCGGCGTGGGGCGTCGACCCCAGAATCCACGTGAAGAAGCTCGCCAGCAACGCCATGGCGCTCGGCGGCTTCCTGCTGATCGGTGGCGTCATCGCCCCACCGGCGGTCCCCGGTTCGGTACGGGTTGGACTCCTGGTCATCGGCGCCATCTTGGTCGCCGCCGCCTACGGCGCCAGCCACCTTCTCGGCGAGCGTTCGATCAGCTTCATGGCCTTCCTCTCCGGCGTCGGCTTGTTCGTGATCGCCGTCGCCTGGTTGGTGCCGTTCGGTCGGAACGAGTTCTTCGAGGGTGAGCTCATCAACGAGCCCGGAACCATCAATCCATCCACGAAGATCCCGTGGACGATCCTCATCGGCATTCTCCTGGCCTCCGTGGTCCTCGGCCGTGCAATCGTGACGATGCTGAATGCAGTCGATGCTCCGACTCGCCATGGTCGTCTTCTGGATCGTCGGACCTGCCTTCCTCATCTTCCTCGTTCTCCGGGACCCGGCATTCGACTGGGGCAAAGTCTTCCGCGAGGACCTGCCGATCGCTGCCGCCTTCATCATCGTCGGATCGGCGCTGCTGTACTGGCTGTCGAACCCGAAGGTCGGCGAGATCGGGCGTGCAGTGGCGGCCTTCTTCGTTGGGGTTGCCGCGTTCCAGTTCGTCGCCGCCTTCCTCGGCCTCTACGGCATGCAGCAGAAGACCCGGATCTCCTTCATCGTGCTCGCCCTCTTCGCCCTCGCTGCGCCGACCTTCGCCGGAGCGAAGGCTGCCCGCTACCGCTTCGTGGCCGTGTGGATCGGCACGGTGCTGCTCGGCCACTGGTTGATCACCGGGATCAACACGGAGTCGACCCTCCAGCTCTCCTCACCGCCGTTCCTCGGCGGTTTCGCCCTCACGTTGTCGATCTCGTACTACGTCATGCTGGCGTCGTTCCCGCTCGGCATCCTCCTCGCCCTGGCCCGAACCTCGAAGATGCCGATCTTCCGGGTGCTGTCGACTCTCTACATCGAGTTCGTCCGCGGCGTCCCGCTCATCACCATCCTCTTCTTCTTCTCGGTGATCCTGAACCTGTTCCTGCCCAACGGCATGGAGGTCTCCGAGCTCGCCGCGGTGTTCCTCGGCTACGCCCTCTTCAGCGCCGCCTACATGGCCGAGAACATTCGTGGTGGCCTGCAGTCGATTCGGCGTGGACAGTTCGAAGCGTCCGATGCTCTCGGTCTCACCACGGCCCAGCGAACGATCTTCATCGTGCTGCCTCAGGCCCTGCGGGTGACGATCCCGAACATCGTCGGCCAGTCGATCGCCACGTTCAAGGAGACATCGCTCATCGCCATCGTCGGCGGTTTCGACCTCCTGCGAGTCGCCAACAGCTCGATCCCGAGCCAGCCGGGCTTCATCGGTCAGAATCGTCCTGCGCTGCTCTTCATCTGCCTCATCTACTGGGTGTTCTCGTATTCGATGTCACGAGCATCGCGGAACCTCGAAACCAAGCTCGGAGTCGGAACTCGATGACCACCATCCACCTCCCTTCCCCGTCCTCGTCCTCGACGTCCTCTCTTCAGGAGCCATCATGACCCTCAACGACCAAGCCCTGAGCGAAGAGCTCGCTGCCCGACCAGACATGATCGTCTGTTCCGGCGTGAAGAAGTGGTTCGGCGACTTCCAGGCACTCAAGGGCGTCGACCTCACGGTGAAGGATCGTGAGGTGATGGTCGTGCTGGGTCCTTCAGGCTCCGGCAAGTCCACGCTGATTCGATGCATCAACCGGCTCGAAGTCCATCAGGAGGGCGGCATCGAGGTCGACGGGGTCGAACTGACCAACGATCTTCGCAACATCGACAAGATCCGCTCCGAAGTGGGGATGGTCTTCCAGCAGTTCAATCTCTTCCCTCACCTGACCGTGCTCGACAACATCACCCTCGCCCCCATCTGGGTTCGCAAGAAGGCAAAGAAGGAGGCCGAGGCAACGGCCCGCGCCCTTCTCGAACGGGTCGGCATTCCCGAGCAGGCCGAGAAGTACCCGGGTCAGCTCTCCGGCGGACAGCAGCAGCGGGTGGCCATCGCTCGATCACTGGCCATGGAACCCAACATCATGTTGTTCGACGAGCCGACGTCTGCGCTCGACCCCGAAATGATCTCCGAGGTCCTCGACGTCATGAAGGGCCTCGCCGAGTCAGGCATGACGATGGTGGTCGTCACCCACGAAATGGGCTTCGCACGAGAGGTCGCCGATCGTCTCGTGTTCATGGAAAGTGGGGATGTGGTCGAGATCAATACTCCGGAGCACTTCTTCACCAACCCGAAGTCCGATCGCACGAAACTGTTCCTCTCACAGATTCTCTAGTAAGAATCGTCCATGCCATCCCTCACAGAGTTCGCCACGTTCACCGCCACGCTCTCCTTCCAGCCGATCGGAAAGGTCGACGCCGGGTTCCGGCTCGACGTGCCGTTCGAAGGAACGGCGACATCGAGCCATTGGGACGGTGAGTGGCCCATCGCAGGCGTCGATCACGTGACCGTCGCCGAGAGCGGTGTGCAGACACTCGACATCCAGGGCCGGATCGGCAGCGGCAAGCAGGTCGTGGCCTACCGCGCCATCGGTCGTGGCACCGACGCCGGCCCGAAAGAGGTGTTCCTGTTCGAAACCGCCAACCCTGATCTCGCCTGGCTGAACAGCGCCGTCGGCATCGGCGTCGGCACCATCGACGGGGATCAGCTCACCCTGACCATCTCTCTGCTTGATTAGCTTCGCTTGCGCTCAGCGCTGACCCGCATCCGAGTCACGACCAACGAGCGCGACTCCTCCGTCGCCGACGCGCCACCAGACGCTCAGCGCTGACCCGCATCCGAGTCACGACCAACGAGCGCGACTCCTCCGTCGCCGACGCACCACCAGACGCTCAGCGCTGACCCGCATCCGAGTCACGACCAACGAGCGCGACTCCTCCGTCGCCGACGCACCACCAGACGCTCAGCGCTGACCCGCATCCGCCCATTCCCGAGGCTGACGCCCCCGCAAATGGGGGGCAGGAACCCGAGGTTTGGGACGGGCCTCTCTAGATCTCGGCGCCGAGGTAGGCGGCGATCACCTCGGGGTTGGCCTGCACCTCTTCGGGAAGTCCGGTGCCGATGGGTTTGCCGAAGTCGACCACGAGGATGCGGTCGGCAATGTCCATGACCAGGCCCATGTCGTGCTCGACCATGACGATCGAGATGCCGAGTTCTTCTCGGATGTCGAGGATGAATCGGGCCATGTCCTCGGTCTCTTCGAGGTTCATGCCGGCGACCGGCTCGTCGAGCAGGAGGAGCTCAGGCTCCATGGCAAGCGCACGCCCGAGCTCGACCCGCTTCTGGATGCCGTACGGCAGCAGTGCGACCGGGAACTTGCGCCACTCGTTGATCTCGAGGAAGTCGATGATGTCCTCGACCTTCGCCCGATTGGCCATCTCTTCTCGCTTGCCGGTACCGAACCACTTCATGCCCTGGAACCAGTTGCCGTGCATCCGAATGTGGCGGCCGGTCAAGATGTTGTCGATGACCGTCATCTGGCCGAAGAGGGCGATGTTCTGGAACGTACGGGCAATGCCGAGGTTGGCCACGGCGTCTGGCCGTGAGCCCATGATGCTCGTGCCCTTCCAGCGAATGTCGCCTTCCTGGGGCTTGTAGACCTGGCTGATCGAGTTGAAGACGGAGGTCTTGCCTGCACCGTTCGGGCCGATGACGGCAAACAGCTCACCTTCGTTGACGTGGAAGCTGACCCCGTCGATCGCAGTGACACCGCCGAACCGAAGCGTGATGTCCTCGACTTCGAGGATGGGTGATGTGCCGTTGCTCATGATGCCCACTTCTTCCGTCGCTTGTAGTGCTTGACGTCGCGGAACGACTTGCGTTCCCCGCCCTCTTCACCGTCGCCCTGATGGAGCCCGAGGTAGAACTCCTTGACGTCGTCGTCGGCCAGCAGCTTCTCGCCGGTGCCGTCCATCACGACCTTGCCGTTCTCCATGATGTAGCCCTTGTCGGCGATCGACAGGGCCATCGTTGCGTTCTGCTCGATGAGCAGCACGCTCATGCCCTCCTTGTTCAGCGACACGATGACGTCGCGCACCTGCTGCACCAGCAGCGGCGCCAAACCCAGCGAGGGTTCGTCGAGGATCAGGAGCTTGGGTTCGGCCATCAGCGCTCGACCGATCGCCAGCATCTGTTGCTCACCGCCGGACATGTAGCCGGCCAGTTGCTTCCGCCGCTCCTGGAGCCGAGGGAAGAGTCCCATGACCTTGTCGTACTGGGCTTTCACACTCTGCTTGTTCTTGTTCGTGAACGCTCCGGTGGCCAGGTTCTCGTCGACCGTGAGCTCACCGAAGCAGCGTCGCCCTTCCATCACCTGGGCGATGCCGCCCTGGACGATGGACGATGGGGACGATTCGGTGATGTCGACGCCGTTGAAGGTGATGCTCCCCTTGGTGATCTTGCCTTCGTGGTTGTCGAGCAAACCGGTGATGGCACGAGCGGTGGTGGTCTTGCCGGCACCGTTCGAGCCGAGGAGTGCAACAACGCTGCCGTCCGGCACATCGATCGAGAGGCCCCGAAGGACCAAGATCACCTCGTTGTAGACCACTTCGAGGTTTGCGATTTCCAGCATCGGTGCACTCCTGGTGTTGCGTTGCGTGAGTCAGTCGTGGGGTGTCGTCCCGGGGTGCGCACACCCCGGGACGACACCGTCACTGAGGGGTCCTAGATGCAGGCCCCGTCGAACTCGTAGCCGGCCAGGACGTCAGAGACGAACGGGCCTTCTTCGAGAATCAGGCCGGTGGATCCGGCCCCGGCACTCATCGGCTGGAGATCGAAGGCCGTGGCGTCCACATCGAAGATGTAGCTCTCACGAACGACGTTGTCGTTGTAGTCACCGCCGTAGCTCTGGTTCGGAGACAGGCCCTTCGAAGTCGATCTCGACCTGGCTCGACGCTGCGACCACCCCGGCACGGGTCAGGTCGCCGTTGGCGATCGCCTGCTCGAGGATCTGTCTGCACGATGATGCCTTCGATCCAACCGATGAGGTAGACGTCGGACAACGGCGGCGTCGGGACGACGTTCGGTCATCTCTCGCACCATGTCCTGCATGCCTTCGGAGTCGTTGCCGTTCCAACGGACACGGCGTAGCCCGACTGCCAGTAGTACGCGTCGAACTCGGCTGCGAGGTCGGAGGCCAGGTGCACGGGGTAGCTGAAGCTCGGTCGTTGCCGGACCAGTAGCCGCTTCGAAGCCCTGGACACGGCGTTGCCGAAGATGTCGAGAGCTCACCTGGGGTGAGGGTCGTCCACACCATCGTGGCTCCGGAATCGACGAGCTGGGAGATGACCGCGGTGCGGTCGTCGCCGGCGACCTGACCGGTGCCGTCGTAGACGACCTCGATGCCGAGTGCATCAGCTGCGAGAGCGGCGCCAACAGCGCCGTCGTCACCGTACTCACCCGGACGTGAGAGGATGGCCAGCCCGGGGTCGTTGCCGTCGGCTTCGACCTTGCGACTTGAGCCAAGGAGATGCCGTTCATGGACTCGGCGCAGTACGTGGTCTGCTTCTCGAGAATGTTGGCCCGACCCGTCGTCGTCCGGCCACAGCGAGGCCCACGACAGCGGGATCGACAGCATGTCGTCGTCGATGGCGTCTTCGAGCGATGGCAGCCGTGATCGGGGAACCGGTGTTCTCGGAGATCATCAGCACGCCTTCTTCGGACTCCTGAGCGAGCTCTTCGTAGTTCTCGATGCCCTTGTCGGTGGCATAGCCGCTGTCGAGAATGACGAGCTCGACCATGTGGCCGTCGATGCCACCGTTGTCGTTGACCCACTCCCAGTAGACGGTCTGGGCTTCGACGATCTCGGACACGAGCGCGGCGAACGGACCGGAGAGGTCGGCGTTGATACCGATCCGGATGGTGTTGTCGGCGACACCGAAGTCGGTGGCGACGTCGGCGGGATCGCCGTCCTCTCATCGGCTCTTCTTCTACCACCGTCATCAGTTTCTTCGGTGGTCTCGGTGTCGCCACCGGCATCTGCTGCCGTGGTGTCCGATGTTCTCGTCACTACTGCTGCCACAGGCGGCGGCCACAAGGCCGAACGCCATCAACAGCGCAAGCATGCGCTTGAATTTCATAGGATTACTCCCCTTTTGGTTTTTCGAAGGTCGACGGGTGCCGACCAAGCGATCATTCTTGTCAACCAGGGGTCTAGCCGATCAGCTAGTAGCTGAAGGGCCACCCCTTCCAATAGTTACGGATTCTCAACCAGACGCCGAACAGCCCGAGCGGCTCGAAGATCAGGAACACCACGATCAAGTACGCCGTAGATCACCAGGTTCCAGAAGAACACCCTCATCGGCCAACCGGGTGCCACCGGGGTGATCGAGATCGGCCCGAAATCGCCCTGCACTACCGTCGGTGAGCAAGAAATGTGCGAACGCCGACAGACACGCCCCATCGTCGAGCTGGTCAGCGAGCCGGGCGGTGAGCCGCTCGACGATGTCGGGTAGCAACTCGACGAAGACCGTGCCCATCAAGGTGCCGGCGATGGTGCCGGCACCGCCGATCAACAGGATGGCGATGAAGTCGACCGACAGGAGCAGACCGAAGTCGACCGGCGACACTCGACCGTTGTACGAAGCGAACAGTGCGCCGGCGATACCGGCATAGAACGAGCTGATGGCGAAGCCGAGACGCTTGTATTCGAACTCGGGAACACCCATCACCTCGGCGGCGACGTCGCGGTCACGGATGGCCTGGAGGGCTCGTCCGGTGCGGCTCCGCACCAGGTTCTTGGCCAGCCACGTCATGAGCAGGAGGATGGTCAGCATCACGAAGAACTCCTTCTGCTCTTCGCTGAGGTGGATCAGGCCGAACCACTTGCCATCCTCGGTGATCTCGATGAGCGGCGTCTCCTCCTTCCAGAGGCGAATGTCGAGCTTGGGCCACTGACGACCGGATTCGAAGTCGCCGGCCCACTCCGGGAGCATGCGACCGAGGTGGAGACCGATGAAGACCAGCCCGACGGTGACGATGGCGAGGTAGAGACCTCGCACCTTCACAGCCGCCGGCGACACCAGGATACCGATGGCCGCGGCCACAATCCCGACACCGGGAGCCAGATCCAGATGGGCAGACCGAGGCCGCACTCACCTTGAGCGTCGAGCAGGCCCATGTTGTCGTGGAACGGCACACACGCCTTCCAGCTCTCCTGATCACCGACGTTGCCACCGAGCATCACGGCGGTGTAGGCGCCAGTCCCCATGAAGAAGGCGTGGCCGAGCGAGACCTGACCGGTGACACCGACCAGGATGTTGAGCCAAGCGCTGCGATGGCGAAGATCAGCGTCAGGGTGACCGGGCTGAGCCATGTGTTACCGAGCAGATACTCGGAATGGCCTCGAAGAAGGAGTTGCCGAGCGCGGTCAGCACCAGGACGAGAACGAGCAGTCCGACCAGGACCTTCTGGAGGTAGGTCGGGAAGATCGCGGCGTCCTCTTGATAGGACGTGCGCAGGAGAGGTCTACCGAGTGCCATGATCAGACCCTCCGGATCTCGGCCGTGCCGAACAGGCCGTAGGGCTTGATCAGCAGCACCACCAACATCACGAGATACGGCACGATGGTGGAGTAGCCAGGGCCGAGCACGCTGGTGTAGCTGGACAGATACTGGCCGGCGAAGATCTCGCAGATGGCGATGATCAGACCGCCGTAGACGGCTCCGACCACCGAGTCGAGACCGCCGAGGATGATGACCGGCAGTACCCGGAACACCCAGATCGGGTGGATTTCGCAAGCTCACGGTGCCCGCCGGCGGCCACGGCGACATGGCGAAGAAGATGGCAGCGAGCGCAGCGAGAGCGGCGCCCGATGGCCCAGGCGGTGGCGAAGACCCGACCGACATTGATGCCCTGGGCCATGGCCGCTTCCTGATCGAAGGCGACCGCCCGCATGGCAACACCGAAGCGAGACTCTGTAGAACCAGGCAACGAATGTGTAGGAGATGGCCGCTGCGATCACCGCAGCCAGATAGCTCTTCGGGAAGATGGCTCCGCCGATCTCCCAGGTCTCTGTTCCCCACGGCACGCCGACGGACCGACCGGTGATGGCAACTGCGTCGAGGTTGAACGGGCGGATGGCGATCTCGAGACCGAGCGTGATCACCGCCATGGCGAACAGCGGTTGGCCGACCATGGGTCTGATCGCCACTCGTTCGAGCACCAGCCCGAGTGATCGCGGCCAGCAGCAGTGCAAGCACCAGCAGGAGCAGCCATCGACCGATGCCGGCCGTCTCACCGGCGTCGGGCGCCAGGGGATTGCTGAACGGCAGGAACGGCCACCCCGCGTCGGCGACCATGATCGACATGAACATCGCCCCCGCCATCGAGATGGCGCCGGCGGCGAAGTTGAGCACCTGGGTGCCCTTGAAGATGATGACGAAACTCAACGCGAGGATGGCGTAGATCGAGCCGAGTGCAATCGCCTTCGAAAGCGTCTGGACGAAGGTGATCATCGATACATCTCCTCGATGAGATCTTCGAAGGTCGCCAGAACAGCCGATCGCTTCAGTTTCTGGGTGGCAGTCAATTCGCCGTCCTCGTGGTCGAGTTCCTTCGGGAGCAGCTTGAACTTGCGGATGTTCTCGACCCGAGCGAACCGCTCGTTGGTCTGCTCGACCTCGTCGTTGATGAGCTCGACGACCTCGGGTTTCTCGGCGAGGTCGCGATAGGTCGTGTAGGACAGGTTCTGTCGTTGCGCCCAGTTGCCGACGACGTCGAGCTCGATGGCGATCAGCGCCGACAGGAACTTGCGCTGATCACCGATGATCATTGCCTCGTTGATGAACGGAGACGTCTTGAGTGAGTTCTCGATCTCGGACGGCGAGATGTTCTTGCCACCGGCGGTGATGATGATGTCCTTCATCCGATCGACGATCTTGATGTGGGTGCCATCGACCCACTCGCCGACGTCGCCGGTCTTCAGCCAACCGTCTTCGGTGAAGGTCTCGGCGGTCTTTTCGGGCTTGCCCCAATAGCCGACGAAGTTGCCGGCGTGCTTGGTCTGGATCTCACCGGTCTCGTGATCGATCCTGACGCCATCTTTGATCATCGGATAGGGCTCGCCGACGGTGCCCAGCTTCACCCGACCATGCATGTTGGCGGTGGCAACGGCGGTGTTCTCGGTCATGCCGTAGAGCTCATAGACGTTGAGACCGATGCCGAGGAAGAACTCGAGCACCTCGGGGGCGATGGGTGCCGCTCCGGTGCCGGTCCAACGGGCACGCCTGAGCCCGAGGCGCTCTCGCAGCGATCGGTACACGCACAACCAGCCAATGGCGTAGGCGACCCGCGTGGCGGGGGTCCAGTCGCCGCCGTTGGCCACCCGTTGCTTGCCGATCCAGCTGGCCAACTTCAAGAATCGGCCGAGGAAGAGCTTCTTCATCGGGCTGGAGTCGGCACCGCGGATCTGCACTGCGGCATGCAGCTTCTCCCAGATGCGGGGAACAGCGAAGAAGAGGGTCGGCTGGATCTCACGCAGATCGGCGTTGACCGACTCGATCGACTCACCGAAGTTCAGCACGACTCCCCGTGAGGCCAAGATGCCAGGTCGAGAAGACCCGCTCGGCCACGTGGCAGAGCGGGAGGTAGGTGAGCACCGAATCGGACGGACCGGGCAGCTTGCCACCGGGCATGCGCTCGGGAGTTCCGATGATCACTTCCACACCGAATTCGGCGTTGGCGTTGGTGAGCATGGCGCCCTTTGGCGGGCCGGTCGTTCCCGAGGTGTAGACGAGGGTCATCACGTCGTCGGATTGAGCGTCCGCCATCGGGCGTCGACCGCATTCGGGTTGGCCGCTCGGTGATCACGACCCATCGCCAGGAAGTCGTCCCAGAACAGCAGACGATCGTCATCGGAGCGGCGAATACCGCGAGGCTCGATGTAGACGATCTTCTCGACGGTCGGGAAGGCTGCGTCAGGCAGCTCGATGACCTTGTCGGCCTGTTCCTGATCTTCGACGATGTGGACCTTGGCGCCACAGTCGTTCAGGGTGTACTCGACCTCGGCGGCCGGGTTCGTTGGGTACATGCCAACCGTGATGCCCCGAACGGCAACGACGGCGAAGTCCATGATGACCCACTCGGGCCGATCCTCGGAGTGGATGCTGACTCGGTCGCCGGTCTCGACGCCGAGCGCGAGCAGACCATGAGCGGCATCGAGGACGGTGTCCCAGACCTCACCCCACGCCATTTCTTTCCAGATGCCGTAGTCCTTGTCGCGCATGGCGAGTTGGTCGGGTGGGATTGCCCAGCCACGAGCGCGTGACGCGATGGTTTGGGCCCCCGTTCCCGAACTCGATGCAGGCGGACGCTCAGCGACAGCGGTCATGCTCTTGCTCCCCTTTGGCTCGTCACGAACGTGAGCACCGTAGTGAGACGGACGTCACGCTGCAAACCGGGGCGAGACCAATGTCACGTCATCGTGCGTTCTGACCCGGGACTGAGGAGAAGTTCCCACGTCCTTCAGATGCCGGGAATGCCGCCGTTAACCCGATCATGCCAATTCTCGGCGATCGCGAACGAGGTGCAACTCTCGTCGAGGCGGCCATCGTGACACTTCCGTTCATGCTCGTCGTCTTTGCCATTCTCGAGTTCGGGCTGGTGTTCCGGACCGACCTCACGATCAGCAATGCGAGCCAACGAGCCAGTCGGGCGGCGAGCGTCGGTGGCCGTGCACCGGTCGCGGACTTCCAGATCGTCGAGGCCGTCAAGGACGGACTCGACGACGGCGGCATGTCGACCATCGAGCGTGTGATCGTCTACAAGGCGGCGAGTCCGGACGATCCCGTTCCCGCCGGCTGCGACGCCATCACCAACCCCGTCGGATCCAACGGCGTCGCCGGACTCTGCAACGTCTACGGACCGGACGCCTTCGCCGCCCCGCTGGTCTTGGCCGACGGCACCGACAACCCCGAATGGCAGTGCGCTGTCGGCGCCCGGGACGAGAACTGGTGCCCGACCACTCGTGCGGTGTCGTTCAGTCTCGGGCCCACGGGACTACGTCGGGGTCTACGTCGAGACGACCCACCAATTCATCACCGGCATGTTCCAGGACACGGTCCAGATCGACTCGAACACTGTCAGCCGACTCGAACCGGAGACCGAATGATGGGCATCGCCAAGCGATCGAAGGAACGAGGGGCCGTCGCCGTGGAGTTCGCGATCGTCATTCCCCTGCTTGCACTGCTGGTATTCGGAGCGATCGAGATGGGATCGGCATGGGACGACTCGCAGACGGTCCTGACGTCGACCCGGACGGCGGCACGCTCGCTCGCTCAGTTCGGCGACGCTCCGCAGGCCGATCGGGACGCGATGCTCAGCATCGAGGCTGCCTACGCCAACTCGCCGGCGACGGTCACCGCCGTCATCATCTACGAGTCCGACGATGCCGTGAACGGCGGCGCCGCCCCGACGCCTGTATGGCCGCCGCCGAAGTCGGCCACGGCCTACACCGGTGCCGAGAACTGCAACGTCTACCCGGCCGCCGACTACGCAACTGCCATCGGCGCCGACGGGGCCACCTCGTTCGGCTGCGCCGCAGGCGCTCTCGACGCCAATTGGTGCCCGACCACCCGAGTCCGGACCCAGGCCGACGCCACGTTCATCGGCGTCCACGTCATCGCTTCTCGAACCAGCGTCACCGGTGTTCGAACGAATCCCCGTGCCGACGACCCTCGATCAGTTCAGCGTCATGCGACTGGAGCCGTTCCCGACATGATCTCGCACGACAACCTCCAGCGGGGCTACGTCATGCCGATGACGGCGCTCCTCCTCATTCCCGCTGATGCTGTTCGCCGGTTTCGCCACCGATGTCGGCTCGTGGTTCCTGCGGGGCCAGAAGGCCCAGGTGGCGGCTGATGCCGGTGCCGCCGCCGGCGTGGTCTGGATCCCGGATCCCACGGCGTACTCGAACAACGCGCTCGAGGCAGTCCGCCGCAACGGCTTCCCGACGGCCAGCCTCGTCACCAGCTTCGCCGCGGCCGAGGCCATGCCGGTGCCCCCGCCCCTGCCGTGGGTCGAGGTGGTCCTCACCACCAACAGCACGCTGGAGGTCGCCGTCCGCACCGAGGCCGACACGTTCTTCACCTCGCCGATCCTCGACAGCGTCACCGTCACCCGGCGAGCAGAAGCGCAGTACATCGAGCCGACGCCGCTCGGGAATCCGACGTCGGCCCTCGGCACCGGCGGCGACACCGAATACCCGGGCACGCCGGACAACTTCTACCTCCAGACCCGAACCGACACGCGGCGCAACGGCGACATCATCGGCCCGGCGACCGGCGTGTTCGGCACGCCCAACCCGCTCTTCACCAGCCTCGCCGCTCGTCCCGAGCTCCAGGGTGCCTACTTCTACGAGATCGAGGTGCCCGCCGGCATCGGCGGCCAGTATCAGCTCGAGCTCCGAGTCGTCGTGCCGAAACTGCGACGCGGCACCTCCGGCGGCACGCTCAACTGGTCTGTCTACGCACCCGGACGGCACCGATGGCCGACTTCACCGACAACGTGGCGGCCGGTGCCATCGCCAGCGGGACTCGGACCAGGACGCAGACAACACCTGCACCGACGCCGACCCGGCCGACGGATTCGACACATCGACCACCGGTCGGATCGAGAACGGCGCCATCACCCACGTGCAGTTCATCGACACCGCCCAGTGGGTGCCGTTGCAGACCCTCAACGTCGACGGCAAGTACATCCTGCGAGTTCGCGCCACTGGCGGTGAGAGTCCTGTACTCGATCCGTGCTGTGCGTCTCGGGTTCGTCGGGCCGGCCCAGCACTGCACGTCGATCCCGCTTCCGAACGAGGTCGGGGGAACCGACGCGGCAACGATCGGGCTGTCCGGGCATCTCGGCCATCGACTGGCTCGGATCGGCCGCCCTGGAGGACACGCTCCCCAACGGCACCGATCCGATCGAGATCTACCTCACCGAGGTCAGGCCAGAACTGGCAGGCAATCAGCTCGAGGTCACGTTGTTCGATCCGGCCGACGGCATCGAGTGTGTTCGCATTCTCGACCCCTTCGGCAATCCGGTGGCGTTCAACTGGCGCACCATCGACAACGAGGTCTGGGGCTACTTCCACGCCGAGTACAACACGCTCACCGGTGGTGGCGGCACCGGCGATCTCCCCGATCGGCCGAGCGTGCCGTGCGGCCCGTCCAGGGGGCACAGCGCTCACCGACTACCGGGCCGTGAACCAGACCGGCGGCGTCGGCCAGGTCTTCCAGGATCGAACCGTTCGTTTCTTCCTCGACGTCGGCACCCCGGCATGTAACGGTGCGAACTGTTGGTACACCGTCCAGTACGAGAAGGGCGGCAGCCCGACCGACCGAGACCTCTACGACTGGAACAGCTGGTCCGTCCGTGTCGTCGGCGATCCCGTCCGCCTGATTCGCTAGTAACCGGCCCTGACGTCGACCACACCGACCAACGGCTCACCTGCGCCGAAACGCCGCACGTTCTCGGTGATGTGGGCGGCGAGCAACGGGATGCCCATCTCGGGCGTGTTCCCGACGTGCGGGGTGATGATCGCCCTGGGCTCGGTCCAGAGCGGGTGACCGTCGGGCAGCGGCTCGGGATCGGTGACATCGAGCGCAGCCCCTCCGATCGCCCCGGTCCCCAGAGCAGCGACGAGGGCGTCGGTGTCGACATGGCCACCGCGAGCAACGTTGACGAGCCACGCGTGATCAGCCATGGCATCGAGCTCGGCGGCGCCGATGACCCTCTCGGTCTCGGGGGTGAGGGCCAGGGCCAGCACGACCAGGTCGGCGCCGGGCAGTACCTCGAGCCGACGATCGAGCGTGGTGGTGATGTCGGCCCCGGGGAACGGTTCGGCCGATCGCCGCAGGACGGTGATGTGGCAGCCGAACGGTTCGAGGAGACGCACGAACTCGCTCGTGATCCCTCCCCCTCCGAACACCACGACGTTCGCCGACACCAGATTGCGCCCGAGCGGGGGCGGCCACGAGGTCGCTCTGGCGAAGGTCGCCACGCTCCGGAGACCGGCGAGGCTCAGGGCCAGAGCGAGCTCGGCGACCGGAGTGGCGTACACGCCCTTGGCCGCGGTCCATGTGTGGCGATCGTCGAGCATCTCCAGATAGGGCTCGATTCCGGCGTACGGCAGGGCGACCCAACGCAGGTCGCGGGCACCGTCCAACACGGCGGGCAGGTCGTTGGGACGCTGCGCATCGGCCCAGACCAGGCCCTCCGCCTTCGCCACATCGACGAGCACACCCCCACCGGCGATCACCGCCTCGCGAAGGCTCTCGACTCGTCCGCTGTCCGGCAGCACGGCAATCCGCGGCGCGACCATCGGAATCCAGCTCAGGCCGCGCCGAGCGCCCGCTCGAGGTCGGCGAGGAGATCCTCGACGTTCTCGATGCCGACGGACAGTCGGACGAGGTCGTCCGGCACTTCGAGCGGTGAGCCCTCGGCCGATGCGTGGGTCATGACTCCTGGGTGCTCGATGAGCGACTCGACCGCGCCGAGCGACTCGGCGAGCGTGAACAGCTCGGTGGCTTCGATGATGCGGATGGCGGCGTCACGCCCACCGGCGGCACGGAAGCTGACCATTCCTCCGAACCCGCTCATCTGACGAACTGCGACCTCGTGGCCGGGATGACCGGGCAGCCCCGGATACAAGACGGTCGAGACGGCGGGGTGTGAGGTGAGCATGGCGACGATCGCGGCTGCGTTCTCGTTGTGGCGATCCATCCGGATTCCGAGGGTTTTCGCCCCGCGGAGCGTGAGGTAGACGTCCCACGGACCCCGGACCGCACCGACCGAGTTCTGGATGAACCGCAGATGCGTGTCGAGCGCTGCGTCGTCGGTGGCCACGAAGCCTCCCACGGTGTCGGAGTGTCCCCCGAGGTACTTGGTGGTGGAATGCACCACGAGGTCGGCCCCGTGGGCCAGGGGCTGCTGGAGATACGGCGTGGCGAAGGTGTTGTCGGCCACGAGGAGTGCGTCGTGATCGTGGGCAACAGCGGCCACCGCTGCGAGATCGATCACCGTGAGCAGTGGGTTCGTCGGGGTCTCCGCCCACACCATCTTCGTGTTGTCCGGCCACGAGCCGGCCAGCCCGGCAGGGTCGGTCAGGTCGTGGGCCGACCACGTGATGCCCATCGGGGCGAAGACCTTCGAGATCAGACGAAAGGTCCCGCCGTAGGCGTCGTTCCCCATGACGATGTGGTCGCCGGGCCGCAACATGCGCAGGATGGCGTCCTCGGCTGCGAGACCGGACGCGAAGTCGACACCGAACGCAGCCCCCTCGATCGAGGCGAACGCCCGCTCGAGTGCGGTTCTGGTGGGGTTCCCGGTGCGGGCGTACTCGTATCCGGAGTGTTTGCCGACCGCCTCCTGGGCAAACGTGGAGGTCTGGAACACCGGGACCGTCACTGCGCCCGTGATCGCCTCTGGGTCCTGGCCGACGTGGATCGCCCGGGTGTTGAAACCGAAGCCGTCGGCATCAGAGTCCGCGATCCGTCTCGGCGCTCATCGGATCACCTCGTTCTGATCGAGGGAGAGGAAGCTGAGCAGGTCGGCGCGAGCCAGCACGGTGCGAGGCCGGCCACCGTCGAGGACGAGGAGGGCCGGCGCGAGGTCGAGCAGTGAAACCGCCATCTCGACCGGCTGGCCGATACCGATGGTCGGAAGGCGCTGGCTCATCACCGACTCGACCGACTCGTCGAGGATGGAGTCTGGCGGCGAACGCGGACTCCATGATCCGGAGCTCGTCGATCGAACCCATGACCTCGGCCGCCGCCAGCGGCATCTCGTTCTTCGCCACCGGAAGCTGCGACACGTCGTGTTCGTGCATGAGCTGACACGGCCTCGCGGACCTTCATGTCCGGCCGGACGTAGAGCAGCGGCGGGATGTCACCCTCCTTGGCATCGAGCACGTCGGCCACGACGGCGCCGTCCCCACGGGTGAACCCGAACCCGGCCATCCATTGATCGTTGAAGACCGTGGACAGATAGCCGCGGCCACAGTCGGGAATGAGGACGACGACCAGATCGTCCGTTCGTGAGCTCCTCGGCGACCACGAGCGCTGCGTAGACGGCGGTGCCGCAGGAACCGCCGATCAGCAGGCCCTCTTCCCTGCTCACCCTCCGGGCCGTGAGGAAGCTCTCCTGGTCGCTGACGGGGATCACCCGATCGACGACGCTCGGATCGTAGGTGGTCGGCCAGAAGTCCTCGCCGACACCTTCGACCAGATACGGCCGTCCGGACCCACCGCTGTAGACCGACTGGTCCGGGTCGCCGGCGATGATCTGGATGTCGGGGTTCTGCTCCTTGAGATAACGGCCGACACCCGAGATCGTCCCCCCGGTGCCCGCACCGGCGACGAAGTGGGTGATCGTTCCGTCGGTCTGTTCCCAGATCTCCGGACCGGTCGTGTCGTAGTGCGACTGCGGATTGTGGACGTTGCCGTACTGGTTGGGACGGAAGGCGTTGGGCGTCTCCTGCACCAGGCGCTCGGCGGTCGAGTAGTAGGACGTGGGGTCCTCGGGAGCAACCGCGACCGGGCACACGATCACCTCGGCACCGTAGGCCCGCAGCAGATCGACCTTCTCGACGCCCACCTTGTCGGTGACCACGAACTTGCACTTGTAGCCACGTTGGGCAGCCACGATCGCGAGCCCGACGCCCGTGTTGCCCGAGGTCGGCTCGATGATGGTGCCACCCGGCTTCAGCAGCCCGTCCCGTTCGGCGGCGTCGATCATGGCCAGGGCCGGGCGGTCCTTCGAGCTTCCGCCCGGGTTGTACACCTCGTACTTCACCACGACAGGGCATTCGATCCCTTCGGTGACCTGGCGCAAGCGCACCATGGGGGTGTGTCCGATGAGATCGAGTACCGAGTCGGCGATGTCCACCCGGCGAGGCTAACCGATGCTCACTCGGCCATGGTCGTCTCGGTGATCGACGACTCGGTGATGGAGGAATCGGTGATGGAGGAATCGGTGATGGAGACAGTCACGTCGGCGGTCTGGACCTCGACATCGTCTTTGCGGCGGGCCGGAACCGCGTCCACGGCAGCCTCGGTCAGCTCGGCCTCGCCGAGATCGATGGCCTCGGCGATGCGATAACGACCGGACGGATCCTGCATGAGCCAGACCATGCCCTCGCGGATCTCGGGGTTTCGTTGTCCGATCTGGCGGCCGCCGGCGTCCACGAGGTACCGACGTGGATGCTCCACCGTCACCGCGATGGCGATCGGCGAGGTCGTGTTCACGAGGTCGAGCGCTCGCAACTTGGGGCCGTCACCCTGGATTCGCAAGCCGGTCTCGATCAATCGGCGATTGTGGTTCGAGACTTCCTCGAACAACGGAGTCTGCTCGACGAAGACACTGGCCAGCTCGGCTTTCGACGGCTCGGCCTGACACTCGAACTCGGATCGGAGCAGCCCCCCGACGATGCGACGCCATTCGGGGTCGACCTCTGCGGCGAGATCGAGCACCGTCTGGCTCGCCGACGGGGTGTCTCGTCCAGTGAGCTCATCGAGTCCGAGTTGCACCGCCCGCGAAGGCCTGCGGACACGCGAGATCCCCGCCGCCCGTTCACCCTGCACGACGGGCCGCAACAGCCAGGTCCCCACGAGCAACTCGATGGTGACACCGATGGCGACGGCAACACCGAGATTGCGTTGAACGGCGAGATCGCTGCTGACGAATGCGATGCCGACCAACGCGGTGACTCCGAGACCGAACATGGCGGCGCGGCCTTCCCGACGAAGTGCGTCGCCGACCAGGACGTCCGGCGCTCCGTCCTCGGAGAGCCCGATGCCGATTCGACGCAGGAAACCGATCTCGAACAGGCCGACACCGACGTTGACGACAAGCGCCAGCACCTGGAGCTCGCTCCCACTGACGTCTGGCGAGAGCAGCGAATACACGCCGAGCGATGCCGCGGTGCCGAGCAGTCGCAGCCCGATGGTGGCGATCGCCAGGAAGAGATCCGACATCAGGAGGTAGACAGCCAGCCCGCCGGTGAAGGCCAGCATGAGGACCAGCACCCACAGTCCGCTGGCGGCTGCACTGGCCGTGGCCAGCCCCTCGACGGGGACACCGGTCAGATCGGGATCGAAGACCGACGCGGCCGAAAGGGACTCGACCGACGCGGCCAACTCGAGCGCCGCGTCCGATCGCCCGCTCACGTCCGGCGAGATGATGGCGAAGGTGGCAGCCGGCGTCTCGAAGCGAGCTGCGTCGAGGCCGGGGCTGACCAGCGCACCGGCGACGTAACGTCCGGCCGCTGTCTCGACCCAGCCGACAGTGGGAAGGTCGGAGACGGCGCTGGCCCAACGATCCAGGTCGGCATCAGCGACGTCGGCGGAGGACGATGCGACGATCGCATCGGTCGGGTCGCCTCCGCTCTGGACGAGCTGCTCTGCCACTCGGCGTGATGCCTCGCCGCTGGGGAGTGCGTCGCCGTCGAGCAATCCGTTGCTCGGAGGACGAGCCGCGAACAGGCCGAGAGCGAGAAGGAAACAGGCGAATCCGGCGAGGACGGGGAGCGGGAAGTCGCGGCCGTCGGGAGTCGGGAGCCGGAACAGGCGATAGTCGTCGTCGTTCGGAACCGGGGGAAGTGTCACGAGGATGGCCGGAAGCGCAGCGAACGTGACGATCGCAGCCACGATCCCGCCTGCCGCCACGACGGTGGCAGACGCTCGTCCGGGACCAATCAGCTCCATCACCACGGCGGTGGCCACGAGGCCGCCGAACATCAGCAGCGCCTCGGGCGCCAGGTGCTTGAGCGACCGCTGGATGACCTCGGCCTGATCATGACCCTGGGGGAAACGGAACCAGTCGAGCAATCGGAACGTCAGGACACACGACACGAGCAGTGCCACGAGCACCGCAGGGATCGCAGTGGAGGCCAGCGTGCCGTCGAAGGTGCCGGCGACGCTCGCCCCGATCAAACCGCCCAGCGCAGATGCCAGCGCCACGACCGACGCAGTGATGAAACCGAGTTTCGGACCAACTGACGCAGCGACGACCAGACCGAGAAGCACGATCACCGGCACGATGGCGAGCAGTGCATTGCGATGGAGTCGGTCGAGAAGGTCGCGATCGATGGCAGTTCGCCCACCGATGGACACCTGTCGACCGTCGAGCAGACGGTCGGCGGTGCCGATGACGGCATCGATGGTGGCGTCGTCGGCGCCTCCCTCATCGGCGAACGACACGTGAATGGCGACGCGACCGCTGTCGAGTGTGTCGACGGCCACCGCACTCACGCCGGGGATCTCCGAGAGGCTCGGGGCAACCGAGGCAACGATCACGGGATCGACGACGCCGTCGACCAGCGCATCGGCCACGACGAACGAGAGGTCCGGAGCATCGCCGGGAACCCAGCTGCGATCGACCGTTGCCTGCGCCATCATCGGGCGGGCGGCATCGATCGATGCCAGCGCGGTGCCGGCCAACAGCAGCACGAGCGTCGACGCCAACAGCAGGGTGGCAAGACGACGGAGAAAAGCACTCGCCGTCGGTCGAATGCGAACGTGTCGGCGGAGTTGAGCTTGCTGGTCACGCAAAACGGACGGAGCCACGAGGCATCCCTTTCGGCACCAACTCCGCCCCGAAGATCGAAACACTACACCGCACGCAGCGTGGTTGTGGGACCTCTCTGAGAAATATTCGCGACACTGGGTGTGAGCGACCGATGACGTAGGGTCGCAAGCCGGAGCCGTCGGCGCGCTGGCCAGCGTGACCATTTTGTTCCTCGGGGTCCTGTTGAGCAACGCTTCCTGAATGGACCCTCGCACCCCGGTCATCGTCGGTGTCTCCCAACGCTCACAACGCCCGGACGATCTGCAATCCGCACTCGAGGCGTCGGCGCTCATGGCGGCCTGCGTCCGCGATGCTGCGGCCGACGCCGGCGCTCCGGGGCTGCTCGCTCGACTCGACGCCGTGGCGGTCGTGTACGGCGCGTGGCGGTATCCCGACCCCGGTCGACTGATCGCCGACGAGGTCGGGTCCCCCGAGGCCACGACACTGCTCTCCTACCACGGAGGCAACACGCCGCAGTCGTATGTCAACGCCTTGGCCGCCCGCATCCAGCGAGGCCAGCTCGACGTGGCCGTGATCACCGGGGCCGAGACCATCTGGTCCAGACGGCGAATGCGTCGCAACAACATCGAACGGTCTGTCACCGAACAAGTCGACGTCACGCCGGACGAGCGCTTCCAGTCCGATGTGACGATGTCGACCGACTTCGAAACGAGCCGGGGGCTCGAACAGCCAGTCAACTTCTACCCCATCTTCGAGTCGGCCATCGGTGCCGATCGAGGGCACACGATCGACGAGCATCGCACGGTGCTGTCCGAACTGTGGGCCGGTTTCAATGCCGTCGCCGTGGCCAACCCACACGCCTGGAACCGCACTCCCATGTCGGCGGCCGAGATCCGCGAACCCACCGTCACGAACCGCATGGTCGGCTTTCCCTACACCAAGGCCATGAACTCCAACTGGGACCTCGATCAGGGTGCCGCCCTCCTCCTGTGCTCGGCCGCGGCCGCCGATGCTGCTGGGGTCCCCCGTGACCGCTGGGTCTTTCCCCATGCCGGCACCGACGCCCATGACACCTACGCCGTCACCAATCGGCGCGATCTCCACTCATCACCAGCGATCGCCGCAGCAGGAGCACGGCTCTACGAGATCACGGGCACCGGGCCGGACGACCTCGCCCACATCGACCTCTATTCATGTTTCCCCTCGGCCGTGCAGATCGGCGCCGCCGAGCTCGGGATCGGCCTCGACCGACAACTGACCGTGACCGGCGGACTGTGTTTCGCCGGCGGTCCGCTCAACAACTACGTCACGCCACTCGATCGCGGCGCTGGTCGACGTCCTGCGATCCGATCCGGGAAGCCTCGGTCTCGCAACCGCCAACGGCGGATACGTCACGAAACATGCCCTCGGGCTCTACTCGACCGAGCCGGCATCACACCCCTTCGTGGCCGATGACGTCCAGGAGCTGGTCGACGCCATCCCCGTGACTGCGGGAGACGAGTCGTACATCGGCGCAGCAACCGTCGAGGCGGCCACGGTCATGCACGACTCCGAACGGTCCGAGCAAGGGCCTCGCCGCTCTGATCACCCCGACCGGCGCCAGAACGTGGGCCAATACGACAGACGCCGACACCATGATGTTCCTGATGACCGACGACGCCGTCGGCTCACGAGCAACGATCGACGACGCGGGGCGACTCGTCCGCTGAGTTCTCGCCATACTGGAGAGGTGAAAAAGCAGCAGGACATCGTCATCGTTGCCAACCGACTCCCGGTCAAGCAGATCGTGGAGGACGGAGTCGAGCAGTGGATCACCAGCCCCGGAGGCCTCGTTGCCGCCCTCAAGCCGGCCATGGCCGATCAGCGCGTCGCATGGCTGGGCTGGACCGGCGGGCTCGATCAGGTCGAGGCTCCCTTCGACCACGACGGCATTCACCTTGTTCCCGTGCCACTGTCACCGGAGGAACGAGACCTCCACTACCACGGGATGGCGAACGGCACCTTCTGGCCGCTGTATCACGACAAGATCGTGCCGGCCGAGTTCCACCGTCACTGGTACGACGGCTACCGCAAGGTCAACCGGCGGTTCGCCACCGCAGCCGCCGAGGTCGCAGCCCACGGTGCCACCGTCTGGGTCCACGACTACCAGCTCCAGCTCGTACCCGGCATGTTGCGCGAACTGCGGCCGGATCTGCGGATCGGCTTCTTCCTCCACATCCCCTTCCCGCCTCCCGAGCTCTTCTACCAACTGCCGTGGCGGGAGGAACTCACGTTCGGCTTGCTCGGGGCCGACCTGATCGGCTTCCAGACACCCGAGCACGCAGACAACTTCCAGCGTCTGGCGTTGCGTCTCGGGGTGGCGACGCGGCAGAAGCGGCTGGTGCTCACGGTCGGCACCCGCACGGTGAGGCTGAAGAGCGTTCCGATCGGCATCGACAACGCCCGCTACGACGAAGCGTCGACCGATCCGACGATCATCGAAGGCGCCCGCGACCTCCGGGCCAGACTCGGCCAGCCCCACAAGGTGCTGCTCGGTGTCGATCGCCTCGACTACACCAAGGGCATCGACCTGCGCCTCCGCGCCTTCAAGGAGCTACTGGCGGAGGACCGGCTCAATCCTTCGACGATCGCCATGATCCAGGTGGCCGAGCCCAGCCGCGACAAGGTCGATGCCTACATCTCGCTGCGCGAACGGGTCGAGCGCCTGGTCAGCGAGATCAACGGCGACTACGGCCGCGTCGGATTTCCCGTGGTCCACTACATCCACCAGAGCCAGACCTTCGAGGAACTGATGGCGATGTACCGGGCCGCAGACGTCATGCTCGTCACGCCATTCAACGACGGGATGAACCTCGTCGCCAAGGAATACGTGGCCACCCGCTACGACGAGACCGGTGCCCTCGTTCTCTCCGAGTTCGCCGGCGCCGCCGTACAACTGAAGGACGCCCTGTTGGTGAACCCGCACGACATCGACGGTGTCAAGGGCGCCATCATGCAGGCGGTGGAAATGGAGCCAGAGGAGAGCCGCGACCGCATGCGTCGACTCCGGCGGGTGGTCAGACGCAACGACGCGGTGGCGTGGGCCCAGGAGTTCCTGGCCGAACTCGCGTCGATCACGACGACGGGCTGACCAACACCGTCCCGTTCGGTGCTGCTCCGTTACCGGAGGAACCATGCCCTGAGCGCGGCCTCGAGTTCGTCGAGCCGCCTGATCGTCGGGTCGATCAGCGGCCCGACTCTCAGGCGATCCTCGGCGAGCAGGTCGAGCACCCGGTGCACATCGGCTGTGGTGTAACCCAGGGATGCGCGGATCGTGATCTCGTTCTTGACGAGGTCGGCGGGGACACTGCGAGTCGACGAGCTGCTCACCCCGACCGCGACGACCGTCCCGCCGTGCCTGGCGACATCGACGGCGTCGGTCAGGACACCGTCGGCCCCGACGCAGTCGAAGACGACATCGGCACCAAGACCGTGGCCGTGACGCTCGAGCCAGGGGCCGACGTCGACAGCCGATGCAAACGCCGCGTCGCTGCCGAGATCACAGGCGAGCTCCCGTCGAGCTCCATTCGGGTCGATGGCGACCACGCGACTGGCCCCGGCGATCCTGGCCAGTTCGGCGGTGATCAATCCGATCGGACCGGCACCGATCACCACGACGAGATCCCCGATGCCGACGCCGCCCCTGGCGATGCCGTGCGCCGCGACCGCGGCCGGCTCGGCCAACGCGGCGTCGTTGTCGTCGAGCCCCTCCGGGGTCCTCCTGACGCGGCGATGGTCGACTCGTATTCGTTCTGCGAAGGCGCCGTGGCTGGATGCCAGGTCGTCGGTGCCGATGATCATCTCCAGCACGAGATCGCAGTTCTCCGGCAACCCGGCGACACAGTGCGGACACACGCCCGCACGGAGGTGGCGCGGCGCCCACCACTCGTTCACCGACGAAGTGGTGTTCGACACCGGCGCCCAGCTCGACCACCCGACCGGACCACGCGTGGCCGAACCACGCCGGCGCAGGGAGCTCACCCGTTCTGAATGCGAGGAGATCGGAGCCTCCGATGGCGCAGCGGTCGACGGCGACGATGAGACTCCCGGGCCGAGCTCTCGGTTCGGCGATGTCGACGATCTGGAGATCAGCCGGGCCTCTGAGCAGTGCTGCCCTCACGATGCCGCCCTCATGAGTGAGTGGCCGACAGCGCGGCGAGCGTCTCGAAGAACTCGGGGAATGTCTTGTCGACACAGGACGGATCGGCGATCTCGATGCCGGGAGCGACCAGACCGAGCACGGCGAAGCTCATCGCCATCCGGTGATCGTCGTAGGTGTGCGACGAGGCCGGGACGAGGTCGGCCCGGTTGCACGGTGAATCCGTCGTCGATCCTCGATGGCATCGATTCCGAGTCTGGTCAGCTCGGTGACGATGGCGGCGATGCGATCGGTCTCCTTGCGTCTGATGAAGCCGATGCCGGTCACCCTGACGGGTCCATCGGCGAATGGGGCGATCGCGGCGAGAGTCTGCGCGGTGTCGGAGATGTCGGCCATGTCGACGTCGACTCCCCGGAGAACCCCCGTCCCCCGCACTTCGGTGGCATCGGCGGTCCGAATCACCTCGGCCCCCATACGTTCGAGCACATCGACGAATGCGAGATCGCCTTGTTGCGTCGTGGCGCCGAGCCCCTCGACCCTGACCCGGCCACCGGTCGCCGCTGCCGCCGCGAAGAAGTAGGACGCAGCCGAGGCATCGGGTTCGATCTGCAGGTCGGCCGCGTCGATACCCGCCGGTCGGGACGACGAACCTGCGGTAGCCGTCGCGATCGACCTCGACACCGAAAGCCGCCATCGTCGCGAGCGTGAGATCGACATACGGCTTCGAGACCAGATCGCCGACGATCTCGATGCTCACGGTGTCCACTGCATACGGTGAACTGAGCAGCAACCCGGAGAGGAACTGGCTGCTCACCGAACCGGGGACCTCGACCTGACCCCCCGTCAACGAGCCGGCTCCGACGACCGTGAGTGGAAGTGTCGAACCTTCGACCCGGGCGCCGAGCACTTCGAGCGCCCCGATCAGGTCTCCGAACGGCCGAGCTCGCATCTGATCGTGACCGTCGAGCACGTAGCGACCCGTACCCAGTGCGAGCATCGGGAGGACGAAGCGGCTCGTGGTGCCGGACTGACGGGCATCGAGGACGCCCTCGTGGGGTGGGACGTTTCCGTCGACACCTCGGACCGTTGCCCGGCGGGTGTCCCGATCGAGCTCGATGCCGATTCCGAGCGTGGCCAGCAGCTCGCAGCATGGCCTCGGTGTCGTCGGCGAGGAGAATGCCGTGAAGCGTCGAGGTTCCCGAAGCCAGGGCGGCGCACACAAGAGCACGGTTGGTGTGGCTCTTCGATCCCGGCACCCGCACGGTGCAGTCCGGCGGCCGATCGAGCACGTTGATGGCCTGCGACGACATCTGCCCAGTGTGTCAGGTGTCCGGCGAAACGGACGCGAGGAAGGCGAGCATGGCCTCATTGACCGGACCCGGGTGCTCCTGATGGGCCCAGTGGCCGCCGGGCACGATCGTGGTGGCTCGGTGGTCGAGGCAATGATCCGACATCGAGGAGACCGGACTTCCCAGGCCACCGTCACCCCGGCTCACGACGAAGTCGTGTTCACCGCCGATGAAGGCCGACGGGACGGTGATCGGCGCACCGTGCCATGGACGAGTGTGTTCCCAGTTCGCCTGGAAGTTTCGATACCAGTTGATCCCTCCGGCGAAGCCGGACCTGGCGAAGGCTCGGCCGTAGTTCTCCAGTTCCTCGGCGGCGAGGAACGGCGGCAGTCCCTCCGGAGCGAGATCGTCGGTCGCCTCGGATGTTGCCGCCCATGCGGCGCTCTGTTTCCAGTGCATCACCCGGAGGAACTCGATCGGGTCCGGATCCATCAGCGACTCGGCCAGACCCGGCTCCTGAAATGCCAGCATGTAGGCGAATGGCCCGTCCGGATCGACCGAGCGGATGTGATCGAGCACGCTGCGATCGGTTCGGGGCTGATACGGCACGCTCATCAGCAACACACCGTGCAGACGATCCGGACGCATCAACGCAACATGCCACGCCACGATCGAGCCCCAGTCGTGGCCGACCAGGACACATCGGTCGATGCCTTCCGCATCGAGCAGACCGATCACGTCGCCGACGAGATCGAAGATGCCGTAGGCCTCCACGTCGGCCGGTGTGTCGCTCCAGCCGTACCCCCGCTGGTCCGGTGCCAGCACGTGGTGACCGGCTGCGGCCAGCGCGTCCATCTGGTGGCGCCACGTGTAGCCGATGTCGGGGAACCCGTGAAGCAGGACGACAGCGCGGTTTGCCGGTCCGCCGTCGATTCCGGCCTGCTGTTCGGTGACGGAGAGTTCGATGCCGCCGACGTCGACGGTTCGAACCCGACGGGTCATCGACGTCGCGATGTGGACGTCGGTCCCGATCGAGCTCGAGCCGACGATCGACCGAACCGCGGAAGTCGAGTCCGACGACTCCACGAGCGGCCGTGTCCGGTGCACAGAAGTGAGGGACGCATCGTCGATCTGCACCGCGTCGGTCTGACCGTGTCGACGCACTGTGTCGACTCACATGGCCTCGACGCCGAGCAGTGCGGCCCAGCGGGCGGCGACGGTGCCGGGATCGTCCACCTCGATGGTGACACCGATCATCGCGTCGACCACATCGGTCTGCACATGCTGACGCCACACCGGGCCGGCCCAGGCCCACTCGGCTGCGCGTTCGCTCCGATCGATCGACACGATCGCTCCACCGACGTCAGCGGGATGGAAGTGGATGCCATGAATCGCGGTTCCGTCGGCGTCGCTCCCCCCGTCAGCCTCGAACACGATTCGAATACCGGCGGCCTCGGCCCGATGCCGCACCCCATCGAGGTCCTCTGTTGTCTGGAAGATGACCATGTAGCCGGCGCCGTCGCACGGTGTGTCGTGCGTCGCTCGTTTCTCGAGCAGCCTCCCGGCCGTGGTCCCGTCCTGCACGGGCGACACGATCTCGAGGAACTGATCTCCGACGGGAAACAGCGCGTTCTCGAGCCCGAACACCCCAACCCCGGGATCGGAGAAGCAGACCTCGAGGCCGAGATCTCGGGTGACCTGATCGGTTGAGGCTGCGAGGTCGCGTGCGACCCACGCCACCTGACGCAGCCGCATCTCCGGGCCTCAGTCGCGGATGGCGAGGCCGCTGGTGGGGTCGAAGAAATGGAACCGGCCGGTATCGATACCGATCTCGATCTCCTGACCCATACGAGCCTGAGACCGAGGACTGAACTTGCCGACGAAGATCGTCCGACCCTCACTGTCCTTCTGCGCCTCGACCGCGTCTTCACCCTCGAACTCGGCATCCATGATGCTGAACGCCTCAGCCGCCAACGGGAAATGCACGATGATCTCCGAACCCAACGACTCGATCAACGACACTGTCGTGGTGAACGTCCGCTCCGGCGGAGCACCCGAAATCACCGAATCCTCGAGATCCTCAGGACGAATACCCAACACGACTTCCTTGCCGATATAGGCAGCGAGCGCAGGACGAGACTTCGCCAACTCAGGAGCGATCGCCACCTGCTGACCAGCGATCTCAGCCAACGGAGCCTCGGCCGTCCCGGACAGTTTCACCCGCATCAGATTCATCGACGGAGAACCAATGAACCCGGCAACAAACACGTTGTCGGGTGATTCATACAGATTCTGCGGCGTGTCGACCTGCTGGAGATAGCCACGCTTCAGCACACACACCCGATCACCCATGGTCATGGCCTCGACCTGATCGTGCGTGACGTAGAGCGTGGTGACACCGAGGTTGCGTTGCAGACCAGCGATCTCGGCCCGCATCTGCACCCGCAGCTTCGCATCGAGGTTCGACAGCGGCTCATCCATCAAGAACGCCTTGGGCTGGCGAACGATGGCACGACCCATGGCGACACGTTGACGCTGGCCACCGGACAACTGACCGGGCTTGCGCTCCAGGTTCTCGGTGAGATCCAGGATGGCGGCCGCCTTGCGGACACGCTCTTCGATCTCGCCCTTGGGCACCTTGGCCAGCTTCAGTGCGAAACCGATGTTGTCGGCCACCGTCATGTGCGGATACGAGCGCGTAGTTCTGGAACACCATCGCGATGTCGCGATCCTTCGGGTGCACATCGTTGACCAGCCGGTCACCGATGTACATCTCGCCGCTGCTGATCTCCTCCGAGACCGGCAACCATCCGCAACGCCGTCGACTTGCCGCAACCAGACGGACCGACGAGCACCAAGAACTCGCCATCGTTGACATCCAGGCTCAGATCATGAATCGCGTGATACCCGTTCGGGTAGACCTTGTTGATGTCCTTGAGCTTGACCTCGGCCACGAATGATCTCCTTGTTGGGCGACGTGCTTCGTTCAAGCACGTCGGTGGACCGTATCATTCGCCCGTAGTCGACGAAAGAGGAGTGACAGGCGTGGCGATCGGACCGTTACCGGAAAGCGACCTCGAGGTCGCCTGTCCCCGCTGCAAGCGAGCCGTCGTCGAACGTTTCTACGGCCCGTGCGAGGCCTGTCGGGCCGAGCTCCGGGCCACGATGATCAACGAGGCCAACGACTCGGTCGCGGCCGAGTACGAGCCGAAGATGAACGTCGTGGAGAACAACGTCGCCGGCTCGAAGAACGACTCCTAGGAACTAGAGCTGCTCGAGCCAGGCCTCGATCAGCCAACCGGCGATCGACATCCCGCCACGAGGAACGGGCGGCAACTCGTTCGGTCCGAACCAAGCGGCCTCCACGATCTCCTGCTCCTGGACCCGGATGTCCCCGGACACGTACTGCGCCGTGAAACCGATCATGATCGAGTGGGGGAATGGCCAGGGTTGGCTGCCGAAGTAGCTGACGCGGTCGACCTCGATCCCGGTCTCCTCGCGGACCTCGCGCACGACGCATTCCTCGAGGCTCTCCCCCGGTTCGACGAACCCGGCGAGGGCGCTGAAGAAACGACCCGGGAACTGACGACCCCAGGCCAGCAGCACCTCCGGTCCAACGTCGGTCAGCCGCTCGACGAGCATGATCACGGCCGGACTGATCCGCGGGAACGACTGCAGGCCACACGACGGGCAGCCGCGGGCCCGGTCCGTGGCGTGCGGTTCGGTGGTCGTGCCGCATCGGCCGCAGAACGCGTGATCACGGGCCCAGGTCAGGACCTGCGCCGCTCGGCCGGCGAGCGCCCAGTCCTGCTCCGGAATCGTTCCGAAGAGGGCTCGCAGGTGCATCGATTCACCGACGGGATCGTCGCCGGCAGCGACCGCCCAGATCGGCACACCATCGTTCGTTCCCAGCAGATGAGGTGTCGCACCGGGCACCGGGCATTCCTCGCCGACAGGGAAGTCCCCATCGGCGAGGAAGACGGTCGATCGCTCATCGACGATGATCCATCGACCGACCATCGCTCGGAGTTCTTCTGACGCGGACACCATCGGCTCGAACACGTCATGGAACTTAGCCTCAGCCGGTCACCCGAAGAGCAACAGCGGGCGGGACTCGGCCGGCCCGGCGGGCCGGAGCCAGTGCGGCGGCGACCGACGCCGCGATCGAAACGATGGCGAGGCCCACCAACCAGAGAACGGGCACATCGAAACCGAGACCATCCTCGAACGAGGCGGTCCTCGTGATCACCTGCCAGGCGCTGACCAATCCGAGGCCGATTCCCACCACCACGCCTTGGATCCCGATGAAGCTCGCTTCGACCAGGAATGTCCGCTGCGCCTGGCCCGCCGGCACACCGATGGCGGCGAGCATGCCGAGTTCCCGACGCCGTTCGCGAACTGCTCGAGTGAGGACCACACCGAGGCCGGCGATGCCGATCAGGAGGCCAAGCCCGAGATAGCCCTGGAGCATCGTGAAGAAGCCGTTCTGTTCAGCGAGGACTTCGTCTGCACTGCTCACGAACGTCGTGGCTTCGGCACCCTGTTCCGGCCATCGGCCCTGGACCGCGGCAGCGACCGTGTCTGCTCGTCCGTCCTCGGCCACGACGTAGTAGCGGGCCACCGGGCGTTGGTCGTCCCACAAGCGACCAGCCAGGTCGGCCGATGCGTACAGGCCGGCATCGACCAACCAGCCGTTGCTCGTCAGTCCCGCCACACGGACGTCGACGACATCCCCGAAGGCGCTGTGGAGCTGGATCTCGTCCCCGGAATCGAATCCTTCGTCGGCCGGCATGACCACCCAATCGTCACCCGTGCGAACGGCGTCCCATGCCTGAGCGCTGTCGGTGAACTGCGCATCCATCGAAGTGAGCTCTGGAGCGAGGTCGGAGTGCCAGGTGGTGTCGATGCTCGACACCGGCCAGCCGACCTCGTCCGGTCCGACGCCGACGGATCCTCGACCGATGGACGAGACGGTGTCCACGCCATCGATCGATTGGAGCTGAGCTGCCGACAATGGTGCCGTGCGGTTCGACTCGACCACCAGGTCGTAGCGACCGCCGACCTGACGGGCCAACTCGCCCGAGGATGCCGAGAAGGCGCTGCTCAACACGGCGATGAAGGTGACGGTGAAGATCACGAGCGCGTACATCGCCACGAGCAGCGCAGAGCGAACCGGCCTGGCCAGTGGATGCGCCATGCCGAGCCGCGGGGCGATACCGCTGGGGGCCAGGACCGAGACCGCCCCGAGCCAGACCCGATCGAGCGAGGCGAGCAGGGCGGTCGAGAGCCCGACCAGCAACACGCCCTGGAGAAGGAACACATCGACGTCCGGATTGTCGAGCACCTCGGACCGGACCGAGAAGACGGCTACCGGCCAGACGAGTGCGACGGCACAACCGACGACGGTCGCCGCCTTTCGGGGAATGACGAGGCCGAGCAGGCCGATGGCGGCCACCACGGCGATCACCGGTCCTGCCATGGCAGCGAGAGCCTGATTCGGCGCGGCGACGAAGAGGCCGACACCGGCCGCCACGCCGACGCCGCTGGCAACGATCCGTCGCCATGCTCGATGCGTCGACGGTTGCGGTGCAAGATCCTTCAGGGCTCGCACGATGTTGATCTTCGTCATCCGAGCGCTGGTCAGGACAACCGGTGAGCTGGGAGATGGCCAGACCGATCGCGGCGCCGGCGAACAGATCACCGCGACGCACTGCGAGGGCGACCGTGAACCCGTCGCCGTCGAACAATGTCGCGGCGAACGCAATGACCCCGGCGCCGACGGCGACGCCGAGCATGGCACCGACAGCGGCCGCGACCACTCCGTAGATCGCCCCCTCCAGCGCGAAGGCCCGCAGGATGGTTCCCCGCTTCAGGCCGACGGCTCGCATCGTTCCGAGTTCGACGGTCCGTTCACTGGCCAGCATCACGAAGAGATTGACCACGAGCAGTACGCCGGCGATGACGCTGAATCCGCCGATCGTTCCGAACAGTTCCGTCATCGATGAGCCTTCCTCCTCTGCATCGGCGAGGAGGTCGGCCTTGATGGTCCTGACGTTGACGTCGAGGTGCAGTGAGTCGGCCTGGGCCTCGATGAGCGACACCGCAGCGTCGGAACGGTCGGCACCATCGAACACACCACCGGTGTTGGACACCAGGAGGGCGGACGGCGCCACGCCCTGGAGCACGGCGGGGTCGCCGGCGGGCATGACCGGACGCCACCGCGCCGGGTGCGACCACGATGTCGGCAAATCCGGCAAGGCCCCTGGATTCGACGAGCGCATGGACGTCGAGTCGCAGCGCCTCGGATCCGATGAAGAGGTCGACTTCGTCGCCTTCCACGACGCCGAGGTCGTCGGCGAGATCACGGCCGATCACGGCGGCACCTTCTGGCACGTCGCCGATTCCCGCGTACCCGGTCGAGACCGGATCGCGGCCGAAGTCGGCTGCGTCCGAGAGGTCCATCTCGATCAGATCGGCGTTCGGCTCGACCTTCCGGTCGCCGGCATCTGCTGCAACCGAGGCGACCGCCACCTCGGCAGAGCGAACCGACAGGACACCGTCGATCTGCACCGCCGTTCGCAGCGAGGATCGCCTCCGCCAGATCCTCGACCCGTGCCGGATCGTCCGGAAGAACGATCTCGTCGACGGGGCCGAGGTGGGTGGCGGCGATGTCACGGATCGACTGGTCGAAGCTGGACCCGACGATGAACGATCCGACGATCAGTGCGGTGGCCAACATCGAACCACCGACGACAAGGGCGGCCTCGCCGCGACGCCGGACGACGTTGCGAAGACCGAGACGACGAATGGTGGGCCGCCGCACGAGGTCGTGGACGACAAGAGGCATCAGGATGGCGATGACGACAAGAGCGACGACAGTCATGACCGACCTGCCCCTGCGAGTACCAGACCATTCCGCACGAGGCCGTCGTGCACCTCGATCACGCGATCTGCGGTGTCGCCGATCGACTGGTCGTGGGTGACGATCACCATCGTCTGACCGTTTGCGTTGACCTCACGGAACAGGTCGAGCACGGCTCCGGCCGTTGCGCTGTCCAAGTTTCCGGTGGGTTCGTCGGCCCAGACCACGGCCGGTTGAGTGACCAGGGCACGGGCAACGGCCACCCGCTGCTGCTCACCGCCTGACAACTCTGCCGGTCGATGACGTGCTCGGTCGGCAAGCCCCACTCTGGCCAGGAGGCGCTCGGCGGCGAGGCGGGCCACCTTCGGCTTCGCTCCCGCGGCCAGCAGCGGCAGCTCGACGTTCTCCTCGGCCGAGAGCACCGGGATCAGATTGAAACTCTGGAAGACGAACCCCATCGTGGCCGCCCGGTGGGCCGTCCTGGCCCGATCACCGAGGCGATGGATCTCCTGACCATCGACGACGACTTCGCCGCTGTCGATGGTGTCGAGGCCGGACAGGCAATTGAGGAGGGTCGACTTCCCGTGGCCGGAAGGCCCCATCACGACGATGAACTCGCCGGCATCGATCTCGAGGTCGACGCCCCGCAATGCGGGAACGGTCACGTCGCCCGTCCGATAGGTCTTGGTCACGGATCTGGCAGTTATCAGGCTCATGCCTCGATCGTCGATGCACCGGAACCGATCGACCATCGGGGCCGACCCTGGCCCGACCCTGGGCCAACCCTGATCGGACCCCTCAGACGATGCGCCGTTTCTGTGCCCAGCGGGACAGCTCGTGCCGATTGGACACCTGCAGCTTGCGCAGCACGTTCGACGCATGTGTCTCGACCGTCTTGATCGAGATCGTGAGCCTGCGGGCGATCTCTTTGTAGGCGTACCCCCGGGCGAGCAGGCGCATCACCTCCTGCTCTCGAGGTGACAGCTGGTCCAGCTCGGGGTCGATCGGCTCGGTGATCGATGCCGAGAAGGCATCGATCACGAAGCCGGCCAGTCTGGGCGAGAACACCGCATCACCCTCTGCCACGCGCCGCACCGCGTCGGCGAGGTCTTCGCCCGAGATCGCCTTGGTCACGTAGCCCCGGGCACCGGCTCGGATCACCGAGATCACATCGTCGGGCGCATCGCTCACCGAGAGCGCGAGGAACGCCACCCGGCCATCCGGTCGGCGCGTGTCCGGATTCTGGTCGAGTCTGGCCAGCACACCCTTGATGACATCGGCGCCGGTCCCCGAGGGCAGGTGGACGTCGAGGAGGACGACATCCGGCAACGTCTCGACGATGACATCGACGGCGTCCTCGGTGTCGGCCGCCTCACCAACGACGTGGACCGCTGATCCGAGGCCGGCCCGGACACCGGCCCGAACCAGATCGTGATCGTCGACCAGCACCACTCGTGGTTGGAACATCAACTCTCCCTGTCATTCGCCGACGCTGCGGGGTGGGCAACGCGAACTCGATCTCGGTGCCTTCGCCGACCACCGTGTGTACTCGAGCGACCCCGCCGATGCGTTCCATTCTGCCTTCCACGCTCTGGCGCAGTCCACGTCGATCGGGGTCGACGGCGTCGCGATCGAACCCCTTCCCGGTGTCCCGAACGAAGAGCTCGATGTGCTCTGGCCGAATCTCGGCGTAGAGGTCGACGCGTGATGCTCCACTGTGGCGTGCCGCGTTCATGGTGGCCTCTCGCCCTGCAGCCAGCAACGCATCGATGCGATCGTCGACCAGGACATCGCCGACACAGACCACCTCGACCGGGACGCCGTACATCTCCTCGACCTCGCTGGCGATCTGATCGAGACGACCCCGCACCGAGTCGCCGGATCGCGAGGCGCGATCCGGGTCGAGCCAGTTGCGGAGTTCGCGCTCCTGCTTGCGGGCGAGATGGGCCATCTGTTGCGGGTCGACGTTCCCGTCGTTCAGACCGTTCTGGATCAGGGTGAGGGTTTGCAGCACCGAGTCGTGGAGATGGGCGGCAACGTCGGCTCGTTCGTCTGCCCGGATCCGCGCCTGACGTTCGGCGTCGAGATCGGTGACCAGGCGCCACCACCAGGGCGCCGACATCACGAACACACTCACGACCACGACGGCGGCCACCACTTGGGATGAGACCGCGGGGCCGAGATCGGCGGTCTGGACAAGGGCGAAGGCCCCGACGGCGGCCACGAGAGCTCCGACCACCTGGGACCGAACGGCACCACGGCGAAGTGCGATCACCAGCCCGGCCCCAACGAGGCCGACCGGCCAGATGACACGCTGCGGAAGCCCCCCGAGGCCGGCGAGGAGGACGGCAAGACCGGCGACGACGAGCGCAGTGCCTGCGAGGCGGCGGAGCCCCGAGCGTCCTTTCACTGTCGGCGGGGCCGAGGCTCCATAGCCGTTGTAGTCGGCCAACGAGATCGCCCCGAAGAGGACCAGATAGAGCAGCGCGCCCCAACCACCGATGGCGAAGAGGCCGACGAATCCGAGACGAATCCACATCGGGTCGATCCCGATCTCGGCCGCGATGCCAGAAGCCACTCCGCCGAGCAATCGCTCGTCGTCTGCCCTGGCGGGCACCTGCCAGTACGTCATCGCCGTCCATGCTCGCACGTCGCGGACCGCATGCCATCAGGGTCGACCCTGAGTCGACCCCGAGAAGGATCCGGTGTCCGTGGTTGACTGTCCCGATGGGTGCCGGCGAATCATGGGAGGAAGCTGGTGACATGGAAAACGACCCGACAATCCCCATGGACGATCCACACGACGACGCGCCTGACGGCACCACGATGACCGAGCCGCCACCGGTGCCGCCACCGGCCCGGCGCTTGCGGAGAGCAGCAGACTCGCCGCTCGGCGGCGTCGCCACCGGCATCGCCCAGTACTTCGACGTCTCACCAATCCTGATCCAGGTCGCCTTCGTGGCATCGACGGCCATCGGCGGCTTCGGTCCACTGGCCTACATCGCGTGCTGGTTCCTGATCCCGACACCCTCTGACCCCGAGACCCGACCCGTGACCATCACCTCGGACACCACGCGGGCCATCTTCGGGGTGCTGTTCGCTGTCGCCGCGGCATCTTCGTCGCTCACCTTCGGGCCCGGCACCTTCGAGATCACGGTCATCCCGCTGTTGCTGATCGCCGCCGGCTTCTACCTGCTCAACCAGCGGGACGAGTCGACGTTCGCTCAGCCTGCTCCGTCATCCATACACGAGCCGATGCCCGGGGCCACCAACCCCGGGGCTTCGAAACACTGGGCTGCCGTCGACCCGACGTTCCCGTCGTCACCGCTCGAACCCGAGCCGCCCCTTCCGCCGGTCACATCGGTGACCCTGGCGATCGCCGCCGTCGCCGTCGGACTCCTGCTCACCATCGATCAGTTCATGACCGACATCCCGGCCGTCGCTGTGTTCGGGACGGCATTGGCCGTTGTCGGAGGTGGTCTCGTGTACGGGGCGTTCCGGGGTCGAGCCAGAGGGCTCGTGCCGATCGGTTTGCTGCTGGCGGTCGGCCTGGCGATTTCCCCCGCCGTCGACGCACTCGGTGAAGGCGGTACCGGGAACCGTGACTACGTCCCGCTCGCCGAGGCGGACGTCCGCACCAGCTACGACCTCGGCGCCGGACCGCTCGAACTCGATCTCCGACAGGTCTCGTTCACCGAGGATCACACGATCGAGGTCAATGTCGGTGCCGGCTACGCCGAGATCTGGCTTCCCGAGGACGTGAATGTGGCGGTCCATTCCGACGTCTCGGCCGGATACTCCGACCTGTTCGGGCGCGAGGTCGCCGGTGTGTTCACCGATGCCTCGTCCAACCAGTCGTCGGGTGACGGCGATCGCCCGACCATCACCCTCGACGTCGAGGTGACCTTCGGATACGTCGAGGTGCACCATGGCTGAACATGGAGCTGAGACATGACAACTGCAACCAAGCGCCCCCGTCCCTTCAGCCTTTCCGTCGGCATCATGTTCCTCGTCGTCGGTGGGGCCGCTGTCCTCAGCGGCTGGAACGACATCGAATTCGGAGCCGTCGGAGCCATCGCCCTGCTCGTCGGAGGGGCAGCTGCACTTCTTGCGTTCGCAACACGACGTGCACCGGAGGTGGGCGCCGGTCCAGAATGACCGGATGCTCCCCATCGAGCCGAAACTGTCGGCCGCATTGCTCATGGCCGATGCCCGGGCCGACGAGATCGAGCAGGCCGGGCGGTTGCCTCGCGACATCGTCGACGCGCTGATCGACTCCGAGATCTTCCGGCTGTGGATCCCGAAGCGGTACGGCGGGCTCGAGGGATCGGTGAGCGACATGCTCGATGCAATCGAGCGGGCTGCCTATCACGACGGCGCCACCGGGTGGTGCGTGATGATCGGCGGGACAACCGCCCTCAACTCCGGGTTTCTCCCGCCGCAGTTCGCCGAGCAGATCTACGGCGATCCGCGGGCCGTCACCGGTGGGTTCGGAATGCCGAAGGGCGTCGCCACCGCAGTCGACGGCGGGGTTCGGGTCACCGGTGAGTGGGCATGGGGCTCGGGGTCGAGCCATTGCACATGGTTCGGTGGCGGCGTCACGATGGACGGGCACCGAGGCTCACCCTTCGTGTTCTTCGACATCGACGATGTCGAATTCCTCGACACCTGGCACGTCGCCGGCCTCGCGGGGACGGCATCGACCCACTACCGGACCACGGATGCCTTCGTGCCAGAGGGACGATGGGTCGACTTCGCAGCGAACCCGGAACCGATCACCGACAGCCCGCTGTACCGATTCTCGTTCCTCGGTGCGCTTGCCCTCGGTGTTTCGGCCGTCACTCTCGGCCTCGCCGAACGAGCCATCGACGAGTTGATCGCCCTTGCCGAGAAGCAACCGGCCGGCAGCTCGAAGGGTCTCGCCGAGCGACCGGTGATCCAGGCCGATCTCGCAAGGGCCGAAGCCAACGTTCGTTCTGCTCGGGCCTTCGTACGCGAAATCGTGGCCGAATGCTGGGACTTCGCCGGGGCCGAGGCCCGTCTCACCGACGAACAGAAACGCCTGCTGCGGCTGGCCTCGACCAACGCCGCGCTTCGGTCAGCCGAGGCGGTCGACCTCTGCTATCACGCCGGCGGCGGCACCTCCGTCTACCTGACCAGCCGACTGCAGCGCGTGTTCCGAGACGTCCACGTCGCCACGCAACACGGCATGATCGCACCGCGTCTGCTCGAGCCGCTCGGCCGCATGGCCTTCGGCCTGCCGACCTCGACCAGCCAGTTCTGATGGACCGACACTTCTGATGGACCGACACTGATGGATTTCGACGTCCCCGATCTCGACGACCCGCGACGATCGGTGATCCGCCAATGGCTGGCCGAGCACCCGGACCCGACCCGTGCGCAGCTCGCGGAGCGCGGCCTCGTGGCGCCTCACTGGCCTGCGCCCTGGGGCCTCGATGCCGACGTCGAACACCAACTGATCATCGACGAGGAACTCGCGGTCGCCGGCGTCGAGTTCCCCGGAGTCTCGATCGCCGTCGGCTGGGCCGGACCGACCATCCTGGCCGGTGGCACCGAGGAACAACAGCAGCGATGGCTGCCCGGGATCCTCGACGGAACGACCGAATGGACGCAGCTCTTCAGCGAGCCTGACGCGGGGAGTGACCTCGCCTCGCTCCGCACGGCAGCGGTGCGCGACGGCGACGAGTACGTCGTGAACGGGCAGAAGATCTGGAGCACCTGGGCCAACACGGCCGACTGGGGGATCCTCCTGGCGCGGACCAGCACAGAGGGCCGGAAGCAGGAGGGCATCAGCTACTTCGTTGTCGACATGAAGACGCCCGGCATCGATGTCCGCAAGATCATCGAGATGACGGGCGGCAACCACTTCAACGAGACCTGGTTCGACGACGTCCGCATCCCGGTCGCCAATCGCATCGGCCCGGAGAACGGCGGCTGGCGGCTGGCAAAGGTGACGCTCGGCAACGAACGGCTGTCGCTCTCGGAGGGCGGCGTCATCTGGGGCATGGGGCCGACCAGCGATGCCTTCTTCGAGCAGGCCAAGGGATCGATCGCCGATCCGCTGCTCCGGCAGAAGGCGGCCGTGGCCTACACCGAGAAGACCATTCTCGAACTCCTCGGCTACCGGATGATGACGATGGCGCTCGGTGGCAAGGATCCCGGACCCTTCGCCTCGATCCGCAAAGCCCTCAGCGACGAACACGGCCAGACCATCACCAGCCTGGCAAAGGACCTCCAGGGCGCGGCCGGCATGTGCGGCATCCAGAACGAGGAGGCGGAGCACCTCGACCTCTGGCACTGGTCGTACCTGTTCAGCCGGGCGCTGACCATCGGCGGCGGCACCAGCGAGGTGCAGCGCGACATCATCGGGGAGCATCTCCTCGGGTTGCCCCGCTCGTGATCGCCGACCCGATCGAGGAACGACTCCACGAGTTCCTCCGCGAATGGTTGGGGGCATGGCCACCCTCCTCTGACCTCTCGATCGTCGGCTCGAGTCTCAGGGAACAGCCGTCGTGGGACGGTTCGATCCGCCCGATGACCGGTGTGGAAACCCTCGATGGAGCCGTCATCTCGGTCGACCCGCTTCGGGTCGGCGCCGTCCGTGCTCTCGGGACGACCGTCGACGAGGTCGGCGCCTCGATCGCGACGACGCTGGATCGCCCGTCGTGGCGTTTCGGGCGCGGCATCTTCCGTTGGACCGGGGCTCCGACGCCGAGCGACGATCCCGGCATCTGGCTCCCCAAGACCGACCCGCGCATTCCCGAGTGGTTGACCCCGTTCAACGGCGACGTCCTGGTCGGTTTCGAGGGTGATCCGGCCGATGGTGTGGTCGCGGCCGGCGTCGGCCGCAAGATCCACAGCAACACCGGCCACGAACTGGCGGTCGTCACCGAAGAGGGTCATCGAGGCCGGGGCTGGGCGCAGCGCCTCGTGACCCAGGCCGCTCGCCGGGCCCTCGACGACGGCGCCGTCCCGATCTACCTGCACGCCGAGGACAACATCGCCTCGGCCAAGACCGCCGATGCCTCTGGATTCCCCGACCGCGGTTGGCGGATCCTCGGCCTCTTCCCCGGGAGCCCCTCATGAACCTGCTGATCGTGCTGCTCGACGACGTCGGTTTCGCCGACTTCGGTTGCTACGGCTCCGAGATCGCCACGCCGACCATCGATGCGATCGCGTCGAGAGGCCAGCGCTTCACGAACTTCCACACCACGGCGATGTGTTCCACCACGCGGGCGGCGCTTCTCACCGGACGAAACCACCACTCGGTCGGCGTCGGGTGTCTCGCCAACTTCGACAGCGGTCACCCCGGATACCGGGGCAAGATCGCCCGGTCGGCGGGCACGCTGGCCGAGATGATCCGGCCCAGCGGCTACCGGAACTACATGATCGGCAAGTGGCACGTCACCCCGCTCACCGAGTCCGGCCCGACCGGTCCGTTCAACGGCTGGCCGCTCGGGCGCGGCTTCGATCGCTTCTACGGCTTCCTCGATGCCGAGACCGACCAGTACTCGCCGGAGGTCATTCGCGACAACAGCCACGTCACAGCACCCGGCACCTACGAAACCGGGTATCACCTCACCGAGGACCTCATCGACCAGAGCATCTCCATGCTGGCCGACCACCGGGCCGGCGCTCCCGATGCCCCCTGGCTGATGTGGGTCGCCCCCGGCGCTTGCCACGCTCCGCACCAGGCGCCGACCGACCTGATCGATCGTTACACCGAGGTCTACGCCAAGGGCTGGGACCAGATGCGGACCGATCGCCTCGCCAACCAGATCGACCTCGGCATCGTGCCGGCCGGGACCCGGCTGCCCGACCGCAACCTCTTGGTCCAGCCGTGGGACGACCACACCGACGACGAGCGTCGACTCTTCGCCAGACTCGGCGGGGCGTACGCGGCAATGCTCCATCACTTCGACCAGCACCTGGCTCGTCTCGTCGCGTTCGTCGAGGCAACCGGCCAGATGGACGACACCGCCATCGTCGTCATGTCGGACAACGGTGCGAGCCAGGAGGGCGGGCCAAACGGATTCGTGAATGCGATGGGTCCGTTCAACCTGATGGCCGAAGACCTCGCCACGAAGATCGCTCGGATCGACGACATCGGCGGCCCGGACACCCACTCGAACTTTCCCTGGGGATTCGCCATGGCGGCGAACACGCCGCTCAAGCGCTACAAGCAGAACACCCACGGGGGCGGCATCCGCGATCCCCTCGTCATCGCCTGGCCGGGAGACGAAGCTGACTCTCCGCCCGGCTCGCTGCGACACGAGTTCTGCCACGCCGCCGATCTCACACCCACGATTCTCGATCGGCTCGGCATCACCCCACCGGACACGGTCGACGGCGTCGATCAACAACCGATCGAGGGGACGAGTTTCGCCGTCGCCGGCGGTGATCATCCGCCCCAGTACTTCGAGATGTTCGGCCACCGAGGCATCTGGCACGACGGCTGGAAGGCGGTGGCATACCACCCGCCGGGAACACCGTTCGAGGACGACCGGTGGGAGCTCTATCACTTGGCCGAGGACTTCAGCGAGGTCGACGATCTGGCCGAGGCCGAGCCGGAACGACTCGCCGCCATGATCGCCCTTTGGTGGGAAGAGGCCGAGTCCCATCAGGTGCTCCCTCTGGACGATCGTTTCGCCGACCGCTTTGCCGAGAACGCCGAACGCCATCGCGCCGGGCGCACTCGTTATGAGTTCTGGGCCGGCATGGGGCACCTCCCGTCAGACGTCGCCCCCGATCTCCGGAGCCGCAGCTACACCATCACCGCCGATGTGGTCATTCCCGACGACGGCGCTACCGGCGTGCTCGTCGCCCACGGCGACCTGACCAGCGGCTACTCGCTGTTCATGCAGGACGGCCTGCTGGTCCACGACCTCAACATCGGCGGTTCGCATCAGATTGCTCCGATCGGATCGTCCGGTACCCGCTGGTCGCCATCAGCTCGGCTTCCGAATGCAGCGCAGCGGCGACGGCCTCATGAAACATGGCGTCGGCACGCTGCTCATCGACGGCGAGCCGGTGGGCACGCTTCGAGACCGAGAACATCTTCTGGATCCTGATCTCCTGGTCAGGCCTCGACATCGGTCTCGATCGAGGCACACCCGGTCTCGCACTACCAGAGCCCCAACACCTTCACCGGCACGCTCGAACGCGTCGTCATCGAACTCGACGACGATCAGGACCTCGATGCGCACGCGGTTCTCGATCAAGAAGTGACGAACGATTGATGTCCGACACAGCTCGCTCCGCGGCACTCGCTCCGACGTATTTCATCGACAGCGACCATCCGGTCGTCCAGGCCTTCGCCGACAAAACACTCCGAGCAGTCGACCTCGACCGGGACAGCGATCCGGACGGCCAAGGCGGTGGCGCTGTTCCATGCGGTCCGCGACGGTTTCCGCTACGACCCGTACCAATTGGCCTCCGATCCCGCTGACTACAAGGCCAGCGCCATCATCGACACCGAGTCCGCCTGGTGTGTGCCGAAGTCCGTGGTGCTCACCGCTGCCGCCCGGGCGGTCGGCATCCCGGCTCGCTTGGGTTTCGCCGATGTCAAGAACCACCTCAGCAGCGCAAAGCTCCTCGAGACCATGGGTACCGACCTCTTCGCCTGGCACGGCTTCTCCGAACTGCTTCTCGACGACGGGGCCGGGGGTGAGCGCTGGTTCAAGCTGAGCTCAGCGTTCAACATCGAGCTGTGCGATCGCTTCGGAGTGAAGGTGCTCGAGTTCGACGGGACCGACGATGCCCTGATGCACGCCTTCGACCAGTCCGGCAATCGACACATGGAGTACGTGCGGCACCGTGGGAGCTTCGACGACCTGCCACTCGATCAGATCCTGAGCGATTTCGCCGAGATCTATCCCGCGTCGATGGTGACCGAGGATGCGGACGAAGCCGCCGGTGCTGCCGTCACCGACGACCTCTTCCACTCCTGAGCCTCGGCATCACCGGGCCAGGATCTTGTAGAGCTCGGCCTTGGTGTTCTTCAACACCTCGGTGGCCGCTGCTCGCTGCTCGTCGTCGCCGAAGCGGCCGATCTGCTTGGTGGCCGACATGACCTCGGCCACCAGCGGACGCAATCCACCGCTCGGCCCGGTCTCACCGTCTGCCCACGGAAGCGGGGCGTCCGGATCGCGGCGTTCCAGCCACTCTCGCCCTTCAGCGGTGAGTTCGTAGGTCTTCTTGCCGTCACCGTCTTCTTCGATGGTTCCGGCGATCAAGCCCTTGCTCCTCGAGTCGACCGAGAGCGGGATACATGGACCCCGGGCTCGGACGCCAACGACCCTCGCTTCGCTCCTCGAGTTCGGCGATCAGCTCATAACCGTGGAGCGGTGCTCGCTCGGCGAGGATGAGCAAAACACCGTTGGCCACCGCTCCTCGCTTCGCTCGCTCTCGCCCACGACCGGGACCCCGTCCTCGGGCCGGGGCCGCGTCCTGGACCGTGTCCGCCAGGTCCTCGACGGCGTCGGCCCCGTGGGCCCCCGCCGTCGTTGTCTTCGTCTTCATGGATGTGAATGTGCGTACCCATGTGGGTACCTCCTGTTTCTACTCGGCCATCCGACCTGGACGGCCATACAGGAGTTAACGATATATCGCGATGTTCTATTCCCCACCCTCGATCCAGCCGATCGCCGTCAACGAGCCGGCCGGGATCTCGGTGAACCCACCGTCGCGGATCTCCTCGACCGGTCCGGATCGCAGCTCGTCCCACAGACCTCCGTCTGGATGCACCAGCCGAACCGGTGAGCCCGCAGCCCGCCACCGATCCCTTGCCTCAGGCGTGGCCCGTTCCCAGGCCCGCTGACCGGCGTGAGCGCACTGGGCGGCCAGCTTTCCCCAACTCATCTCGAGGTCCGGGGTCACGGCGATCACCAACTCCCCCACCTCGATGGTCGGCCGCTCCGACACCAGCTCGGGTTCGTCGAGCGGCGTCGACTGGATCTGCAACTTGGCCAGGTCTCGCGGTGCATCGTCGAGCGGACTCGGGACGAACGCCCTGACCTCCGCCGTCCCCACCGTCACGGTCACCCCGGGGACGTCCTGCGCCCGTTGCCACGGTGACGCCCGCCCCCGACGCATGATCTTGCGGATCCGGGCGCCGTTCCACGCCGCCACCGCATCGTGCCACTCACCCTCCGGCCGGCTGCGCTCGTCGTCGAGGAGCTCGATCACCGAGCGGGCAGCAGCGGCGAGGATGTCGTCCACCAACGGCGGGTCGAGCTTCTCGACCCGAGCCGCCATCTGCAGCGCCAGCGGCGAACCTTCGGTCATCCAGCGACGGTACTCGTACGCAGCGTTTCTCGACTGCCGATCTCGCCTTCCCGGACTTCGAAGCGGCGCTGATCGATCTCTCCCCCGGTCGCCCCCGCCATTCTCGGGTCCGATCAGCGCGCCAGGCGCGCAATCGACCAGTTTGCTGACGGCTGCGACGTCGCCACGTGGCGACGCTCATGGCATCAGAGTCGTGGCACTACGGTTGACCGATGGCCCGAGACCCGCGCACCTCTGCTGGTGCCCCCAAGCGGGCGCTCGTCACCGGCGTCGGGCGCTCGATCGGCATCGGCGCCGCCATTGCCACCGCGCTGGTGGACGACGGCTGGACCGTGGTCACCTCCGGCCATGTGGGCTACGACGACAAGATGCCGTGGGGGGCCGATGCGGGCGGACCTCCAGAGCTGGGCGTCGCCCATCTCGAGACCGACCTCGCCGATCCGGTCGCCCCCGGCGAGCTGGTCCGCCAGGCGACCGAGGTGGCGGGTCCGCTCACCGGCCTCGTGATGTGCCACTGCGAGTCGGTCGATTCGTCGATCCTCACCACCACCGTCGAGAGCTTCGATCTCCATTTCGCAGTGAACGCACGAGCCACCTGGCTGCTGATCAAGGCGTTCGCCGAACAGTTTCCGACCGAAGCGAGCAGGGGCGATGCCGGCCCGGCCGGTCGGATCATCGCCATCACCAGCGACCACACACCGTTCAACCTCCCGTACGGATCCAGCAAGGCCGCCCTCGACCGCATCGTGATCGCCGCCGCCACCGAACTGGCCGAGCTCGGCATCACGGCCAACGTGATCAACCCCGGCGGAACCGACACCGGTTGGATGACGCCCGAGATCGTCGAGGCATGCCTCGAACGCAATCTCCAACCCCGAGTCGGCCGACCAGAGGACTGCGCCAACCTGGTCCGGTTCCTCTGCTCGCCCGAGGGGCAATGGATCAACGCCCAGCTCCTCGTACTCGGACGGCGGACTGCGACCACGATGACGGCAGAAGTGTTCGAGCCGATCATCGGCCAGCTCAACGAGGGTTCGCTCCACGCGACACTCAAGAACCACTTCGCCGAGCCCGGCGACACGTTCGAGGTGCCGTTCGGGCGGTTCGTGGTCGACCTCGTGAAGTCCCCCGGGACCGCAGACGAGCTGTTGGTCGAGATCCAGACCGGTTCCTTCGGAGCCATGGGGAAGAAGCTCGACCATCTGCTGGGTGAACACCGCCTGCTCCTGGTCCACCCCATCGCCATCCGGACGCGGCTCGAACGCAGGAAACCAGACGAGAAGGTGAGCGCCCGTCGCTCCCCCAAGCGAGGCTCGATCTACTCGTTGTTCGACGAGCTGGTCAGCATCCCCACCCTGCTCGACCACCCAAACCTGAGCCTCGAGGTCGTGCTGTTCGACGAGGTTCGCAAGCAGGTCCACGATCCGTCGCTGCGGCGGCGGCGGGGCGGCTATCGAACCGTCGATCGACAGATCGAGGAGATCATCGATCAGCAACGATTCGACTCCGTGCTCGACCTGCGGCGCCTTCTCCCGTCGACATTGCCGGAAACGTTCACCACGGCCGACATCGCTGACCAGGCGAAATGCAGCCGGGACGCCGCCCAGAAGCTGGCGTTCTGCTTCCAGGCCGCCGATCTGATCGACCGCATCGATCGGACGAAGGCCGGCTACCGGTATCGAATCAGCTCATGAACCGGAACCATCGCTCGACGGAGAACGTCCGAACGAACATGCGCCGCTTCCTCGTTCCCGTGTTCACGATGGCCATGATCGCTGCCGCCTGCGGGTCGGGCGACGCGACGATCGTGGCACCGAGCGATGGGGCCGAGCGGGCCGCTCCGTCGGCCGCCGCGCCGGTCACCGAGCTCGCAGCCGGCTTCAACGATGCAGGATTCGAGGTTCTCCGGGATCAACCCAGCGACTCGAACACGATCCTGAGCCCGCTGAGCATCGGGCACGCGCTGTTGATGGTTCGGGCTGCCGCTGACGAGCCGACGGGAACCGCCATCGACGATGGTTTCGCCCTTCCCGATGGGATTGGCGCTCACGACGCCTGGAACGTGATCGACCAGTCGATCGAACAGAGCAACGGCACCAGTACCTCGATGGCAGACGAGCCGACGCCGATCGTCGCCATCGCCGATCGGATCTGGCCTCGGGCCGGACTCGACCTCGGTCAGGAGTGGGTCGATCTCATGGCGAGCCACCACGGGGCCGACATCGAGACGATCGACGTCGACGCCCCGGAGGAGAGCCGGGCCCGGATCAACGACTGGGTGTCCGAACAGACCAACCAGCTCATTCCCGAACTCCTGCCCAAGGACTTCATCGACGGCAACACGCTGCTGGTGCTGACCGACGCCGTCTACTTCAAGGCGCAATGGAAGCTGATCTTCCTGAAGTACGGCACGGTCGACGCCCCGTTCACCAACCTCGACGGCAGCCAGTCGACCACCACCTTCATGCGTGAGCTCGAGCAGCCGGCGCCTCGAGGCTTCGGCGACCGGTGGGCCGCCGCCGAGCTCCCCTACCTGGGTGACGACTACTCGATGCTCGTGATCGTTCCCGACGACTTCGAGACGTTTCGCAACGAACTCTCCCAGTCGACGCTCGACGAGATCGATGGCTGCGATCACTCCGGGGCCCTACGAACTGTTGCTGCCCAAGTGGGAAGCCGAGTCCGACATCGACCTCCTGCCCTGGCTGACCGAGATGGGCGCCGCTCCCGGCGTCTATCCGGCGATCGCCGACGGTTTCATCGACGGCGCCGTGCACGCCGCGGTGATCTCGGTCGACGAGATCGGGACCGAGGCCGCTGCGGCCACCGGTCTTGGTGTGGCCGAATCCGGACCGCCGGAACCGGAGTTCACGATCGCCGCCGACCGGCCGTTCTTGTATGTGATCCGCCACACCGAGAGCGGCATGGTGTTGTTCGTCGGCCAGGTCACCCAGCTCTGACTCACCAACGAGTGGCTAGGGCAGCGAGATGATCGTGACCGCTCCGGTGTCGCCGTCGACCTGGATCGTGGCGCCGTCGGGGATGCGCTTCGTGGCATCGGTGGCCGACACCACGCACGGGATCCCCAGCTCGCGGCTCACGATGATGGCGTGACTCAACGGAGCGCCGACATCCACGACGACACCGCCGGCCGGCACGAACAGCGGGGTCCACGACGGGTCGGTGATGGGAGCGACGAGGATGTCGCCCGGGTCGAGCGCGGTGGGATCGTGGGAGTCGGTGACGACACGGGCGATGCCCTCGTACTGCCCGGGACAACCGGGCACACCCTGGACGACCTCGCCGGCTTCGACCAGCGTGATCTCGACTGCATCCCGTCGCGGATAGGTGCGTCATGTCCGGCCGCCCACCGTGGAAGAGGAACGGCTCCTGGAGCGCGGCCACCTCGTCCATCAGCTCCTCGCGATCGGCGAGCATGATCGCGTGTACGTGCCCGGGTTGGCCACCTCCTCCTTCAGCTCGGGCCGGGTGAGCAGCCCGAAGTCGTTGTGCTTGTGGAACGTCCCGGCAGCGACCCGACGCCGACCGAGCTCGTGGAGGGCCACACGGAGCTCGTGCACGAGCTTGATGTTGTTGGTCTTGGTCCGCTCTCGACCGGGCATGAACACGGTGGCCGAGTTCAGCGCGGCCAGGAACTGCCCGTGGGTCTCCGGGTCACCCTCGATCATCGCTGCGATCTCGGCCCCGAGCGATTCTCGTTCGGCTCGCCTGTCGTCGTTGTGGAGCTGCGGTGCCTGGCGTCGGATCGGACAGGCGCATGCGGTCGATGGCGGCGAGGGCCAGATCGGGCTCGGTCTCCCACGTGGGCGACCGGGCCTCCCACTCGTTCGGTCCACGGCAGCCGTACGAGAACAGGAACGCATCGAACGCTTCGATGAAGGTGGCGGCATCGGCGCTGTCGCTGGCCCGCAGCCGGGCATCGAGCCCTTGGTGGCCGTCGTCGAACATGCGCCATCAGCACGTCCGAGTCCAGCGGCGATACGGCCCGAGCTTCCACATCTCCATCGACGGCGCCGCCGATTCGACGTCACCGAGGCCGGCCAGGAGCTTGAGCGTCGCCTCCGGCTTGCCGACTGCCTCGCACACGGCGGTGATGATGCCGATCGGGAGGGTGGCGAGGAACGAGACGAAGATGTGCTCGGTGAACAGCTTCTCGAAGTGTTCGTCAGCGGTCTCGAGCGCGTAGTCGAGCAGTTCCTGGTCGGACATCGGGGAGAGGTCGGGGCGGTTGGCCCGGAGCTGCGTTCATCTCGCGTTCGTGTTCGAGCACGTCTGGGCAGGTTCGGCGTGGTGAGGACCCAACCGAACGTCTCACCGATCTTCTCGGTGAGGTCCGGCCGGTCGAAGCCCTCCTTGACGACGAACTCCGGCACACCGGGGGCGTCGCCGAAGAACGAGTCGTCGATGTCCTGCGCCGTCATGCCCGGGGCACGATGACCCAGCATCCGCAGCGCGGTTGCGTTGAGGTAGCCGTAGCCGCCGGTGACGCCGAGGAACACACACTCGTCGTCCGGCAGCTCGTCGGGGGTCATCACCCCGATGCGGTAGTACGCGTTGCGGAACCCCATCTCGGAACCGCCGAGACCGTTTTCGTTCTGGAAGTACGGAAAACGAGAACGGGGCAACCGGATCGGGGAAGACCTCGCCGATGTTCGCCCTCGTGTAGAAGTCGAACTCCTCACTGAGATCGGTCTCGACCAGCCACTTGTCGACCATTGCGGTCCCCCTTGCGCTCGTTTGTTCCGGCGCGCAAGTTAGCTCAGGCTGTGACACCTGTCATATGCCGCGAGGACGTGGGCGCAGGATCAGGGGACGACCTCGACCGGAGCTCCCGGCTCGATGATGGCCGCCAGCTCTCGCAGCGTGTCGTTCTCCAACCTCACACATCCGAGCGAGGCTGCGGCCCCGATCAGGTCGGGACGTTGAGTTCCGTGAATGGCCACGACAGCGTCACCGCCGTTGATCTGGTCGATCGCCTCGGAATAGGCGGACAGCGGAATCACGTACGGTCCGTAGATCGAGCCGGCGTCCCACTCGAACACGTTCCGGACGTAGAAGCTGCCCGTGGGCGTGGGTGACGTGGTTCTGGCCGATGGTCCCCGTCGTGTTCATCACGACATCGTCTCCGTCCCAGACGATGACGGATCGATCGGACAGATCGATCAGCAGTCGTTGATTGGTCGTGACGACGTCGACATCGTCGCGAAGGATGTAGCCGGTGCTCTCGTTCGGCCGCATCGGCACCTGGACCTCGTAGTAGTCGCCATGACCAGCGAGGATTCGGAACACTCTCGGCTGGAGGAACTCGTCGAACCGGTCGAACGTGATCAGCCGGTCTGCGAAAGGACTGGGAGCAACCCAGACGTCGATGCTCGCCAGGCTCTCCGGCATCACGGCGACCCGGGTCTCGGTGATCGGTGTCGACACGGGCAGCCCCGGAGCCAACCGATACGACACGCGGTTGCCCTCGCTCGAGGCGGCAGACAAGACGTTCGGCGTTGGCGCAACGAAAGCCAGCGGTGCGTCGGGAACCGAAGCAACCGGGACCGCAACCGAGGGATCCGAGGCCAGTGCATCCATGTCGACACTTGGCGCGGAGGAGCAACCATTCAGCAGAACGACACACGAAATGACGAATGAGAGCATGCGGGGCATCCACTGCCATCGGCATCCACCTGGATGGACCTGAGTCCTTTGCCGACGAGCACCGACAAGGGTGGCCCATCAATCGCGCGACTCTCAACCGCATTCCAACAAATGCTGCTTGATCAGCCCTGATCCGGCTGCCACCGTGGCGAGCCAGCCTGTGAATGTGAAGCTCCGACCCCAGTCGCGGCGATGCCGACGGAATCGACGATGGCCACGGGATGCCACTCGCTGTCGATCACGACGAAGGGAACCATGACCCCGCGATCGATCACGCCGTCGAGCGACTCCGACTCGAAAGCCGCTCGCTGCTGATCGATCGGCACCATGATGTCGGCCACCGGATCGGTGCCGTCCACCGTGGCGGCGCGGTCGAGCAGAGCGAGGTCGAGCAGACCGCGGGCGATGCCGTCGTCGTCGGTGACGATCGCCCAGCGGATCGGATGGGGCGCATTCGGGGCCCCCGGCGAGGGCAACAGCGCCCGGGCAGAGGCCGTGTTGACCGACTCGTTGATCACCGGCGGTTGGTAGCGGGCGATCTCACCGACCGTGTGACCCTTCACCTGGTCGACCAGGCTGGCTCTGGCCACCTCGCCGTCGGCCCCCCTCAGCAGGATCATGCCGATGAACGCGGTGTAGAGCCCGAACGGCGACTCGGCAACGATCAGCTCGTAGGCAGCGATGGCGAACGCGATGTAAGCCAGCACTTTGCCGACGGTTGCCGTGGTGCGAACCGCCGCCGTGCGGTCGTCGCGACGCCGCCACAGGAACCCGGTGAGGATCCGGCCACCATCGAGCGGCAAACCGGGGAGCAGATTGAACGCACCGAGGATGAGGTTGATCCCGCCCAGCCAGATGAGCGCCTCGAACAGAATCGAGTCCCGGCCGTTGCCGGCCAATGCGATACCGCCGCCCAACATCGCGGTGGCAACCACCAGGTTGACCGCCGGCCCGGCGAAGGCGACTCGCATCTCGACGCCGGGGGTCGGGGCCCCGCGTTCGAGCGCGGCCACTCCGCCGAACAACGACAGCCGGATTTCGCGGGAGTTGATGCCGTTGCGTTTCGCCACGATGGCGTGACCGGCCTCGTGGGCCAGGATCGATGCCATGAAGCCGATGCCGGTGAGGGTCGCCACGGCGACAACGAGCAACGTCGTGTGCTGGTCCATCCACTGTGCGCCGAGGCTGTAGGCGACGTAGGCGGCGACCAGGGCCGAACCCGGCCCGATGCGAACGGGCGCGCCGGCGATCCGACCGAAGGAGATTGAGCTGTCAGACGCCCCGAACATGGGTTGAATGTAGCCGGAGACAAATAACGCCCGCTTAAGGTCGCGCCGGCCGGCCGAACTACTTTGCGCTGATGGTCACTTCACCAGCGACATCAGCAGCGACATCCGCCGACCTCGAAGTTCTCCGGGAACGGGCGAGTGAGGTCGGCTCAGACCGGATCGCGGCCCTGCTCGCCCACGCCGAGCAGGGTGGGTCCGTTCTCGTGGTGGCTCATCCCGGCGACGAGCAGACGAGTGCTCTGACCGGGGTCGAGGTCACGGGCGAGACACCTCACGGCGAGTGGTTCATCACGCTCGCCGATCGCCCCGAGGCGGCACGGCTCGATGGTGAGGTGCCCGTCACCACCCCGTTGCGAACGCTGGCCACGATGAACGGCACCGCCCAGATCGCCGCCACCAGCAGCATCCGATTCCGGCACGAGCCCGTGGTCTGCGTCAGACCCATCGGTCAGGGCAGGGTGGTCACCGTCGGCACGACCGATCTCGACGCAGCCCTCGGACACCCGGTGGTCGGCACCTACATCAGACGACTCCTGGCCGCGCCCGAGCCACGACACACGACGGACCTCGGTGTCGCCGTGGTCGGCTACGGACCGTTCGGCGGCATGGGGTACATGCACGGACTCGCCTGCACCGAGACCGACGGACTCCGCCTCGCGGCAGCCGTCGACACGTCGCCCGATCGCCTCGAGGCGGCCAGAGTCGACTTTCCCGATCTCGCCCTGTACGACACCGCGACCGGGGCTGCCGCCGACGACCAGGTCGACATCGCCATCGTCGCCACACCGCCGGTCCACCACGCACGGCTCGCTCTCGAACTGCTGCGGGCCGGCAAACACGTCGTGGTCGAGAAACCCATGAGCCTCACCGTGGCCGAGGCGGACGAACTCATCGCCGTCGCCGCACAACACGAACGAGTGATCAGCGTGCACCAGTCACGCCGCTGGGACCGAGACTTCCTGGCCCTCAGCCGTGCCGTCGAGCGCGGTCTACTCGGCGAACTCTTCAACATCGAAACGTTCGTCGGCAGCTTCGAGCATCCATGCCGGGCCTGGCATTCGGAGGACAGCATCTCCGGCGGCGCCGTCTACGACTGGGGTTCCCACCACATCGACTGGATCCTGCGCCTCTACGGGGACTCTCCTTCCACGGGTCCTCTGCAGCACCCACAACCGGGTCTGGCACGACACCAGCAACGTCGATCAGCTCTCGGTCTGGATGCAATGGAGCGACGGGCGCGAGGCCACCTTCCGCCAGAGTGACGTCGCCGCCATCCGCCGACCCAAGTTCCACGTCCAAGGCACACAGGGAACGATCGAAGGTCACTACCGACCACTCCGGAACGAACGGCTCGAACCGGGGCGGGGCCATCTCGACGGGTACCACCACCACGCCGAGGCGCCGGTCGACCTCGAACTCGCCCGCTACGAGCCGAACTACGGCCTGGTCACCTCACAGCTGCCGCCTGCCCCCCATCCGGGCTGGGGATTCCATCTCAACCTGGCCGATCACCTCATCCTCGGGGAGCCGTTGGCCGTTCGACCGGAGGAGAGCCGCAACGTCGTGGCCGTCCTCGAAGCAGCACACCGTTCCGGAGCCGAGGGCGGCACGTTGATCGACCTCGAATGAGTCTCGGCTTCGGTGTCCTCGGCGGGCGATCCTTCGTCGCCACGAAGGCGGTCATTCCGGCCATCGAGAGCGCCGCAGGGGCTCGCTTGGTGAGTGTCGGGTCCCGTCGTCATCCAGACGGCGGAACCGTCTCGTACGAAGCCGTCCTCGCGAACCCGGAGGTGGATGTCGTCTATCTGCCGCTCCCCAACGGCATACACGCCGAGTGGACGCAGCGGGCGGCCGCCGCCGGCAAACACGTGTTGTGTGAGAAGCCCCTCGCCCCCACGGCTGAACAAGCCGCCGGCATGGTCGCCGCCTGTGTCGACGCCGGCGTCACGCTCTTCGAGGCCTGGATGACGCCGTTCTCCCCGCCGTGGGCCGACACCATCGAGCGAGCGAGGGCTGCCGACATCGAACACATCACCACCCGATTCACGTTCACGATCGGGCCGGGGCAGGAGGGCAATTACCGATGGGACCCTCGTCAGGGCGGCGGCGCACTGCTCGACGTCGGGATCTACGCTCTCGGGCCCGCCGTCGCATTGTGGGGCCCCGAACCGGAATCTGTCGAGGTCGAAATCGAGACGGCGCCGACAGGTGTCGACCTCACCACCTCCATGCGGCTCACGTGGCCCGGCGGCCGAACCCTCGACAGCCTCGTGTCCTTCGCGCTCCCCGAGGCCCAAGAGCTCCGCGTCATCGGCCCCGATTTCGACATCGCGCTCACCGGCGACGCCCACACCGGCATCGAGGGCACCTACACCAGAATGATCGAGGCCGTCGTCGCTGACATCGACGGCACGACTCCATTTCCCCAGACCCATCGACGATGCGGTCTCCATGGCCGGCTTGATCGACCGCATACGGGCCGCAGCATGAGCCCGACCCCCGAACTCGTGGCCATCCCGTCCGGCGTCACACTCGCGGTGCGCCGTTTCGGACCGGATCGGGCCGGCGCCGGCCCGGACTTCCTCCTCACCCACGGGCTCGCCTCGAACGCCACACTGTGGACCGGCGTGGCCGAACACCTCGCGGCAGCGGGTCACCGGGTCTTCACCTTCGATCAGCGCGGCCACGGCCGATCGTCGAAGCCGGATCACGGGTATGACATGGCCACCGTCGCCGACGATCTGGTTCAGCTGATCGACGCGCTCGATCTCGACCGACCCGTCGTCGGTGGACAGTCCTGGGGTGGCAACGTCGTGCTCGAAGCGACCCACCGCCATGTCGACCGCATCGCGGCGGCAATTCTGGTCGACGGCGGTTTCATCGACCTTCGTCGTCAGTTCCCGAACTGGGAAGCGTGTCGCGACGCGCTGGCCCCACCGCGGCTGGTCGGCACGCCCCTGAGCGACATCACGGCATGGATCCGATCGATGGCAGCCGACTGGCCGGCGTCCGGTCGCGAGGCGACGCTGGAGAACTTCGAGGTCCGAGCCGATCGCACGATCGCCCCGTGGCTCACCCTGGAACGTCACCTCGCCGTGCTCCACGGGTTGTGGGAGCACGAACCGTCGAGTCGATACGCCGACATCGAGCTTCCCGTCCTCATCGTCGCCGCGGCGGGCGACGATGCCGAGCGGGACCGCAGATCACCTGCCGTCCACGAAGCCGTCGCCGGACTCCCGCAGGGACGTGCCGTGTGGTTCCAGCCGGCCCATCACGACGTACACGCCCAGAAGCCGACCGAGGTGGCGGCCGCCATGCTCGACTTCGTCGGCGCGCACTACAGCTAGTCCAGGAAGACCAGCACGATCGCCACCACACCCCGCGCCGTCCACAGCAGGGTGCGGACGAGGTCGACCCGAAGCAGTGTTCGGAGCTCACCCTCGTCGAACCGTTCGAGCAACCGGCCATGGGCCGGTGCTGCCAGCAGGCCGGTGACTCCCACGATCGCCACGACCAGCGCACCACCGACCAGCGACCAGAACCGCTGCGCTCCGTTGTCGGCGAGCAGGAAGAGCCCGAGCGCGCTCAGCACCTCGATCCCCCACGGGGCGACCAGCAGCCTCGAGATCCGCTTCATGTGCTCGCCCTGGAAGGGCTGGTACGGCTCGGGAACGAACGCGAACAACGGGTAGTGCACGACGTGGATCGTCCAGATCAGCCCAACCATGAAGCCGGTGGCGGCGAGGTGGACGACGGCGAGTTGTTCGAAGTCGAGAACGCTCACCGGGCCCCGTCAGCCCTTCGTTTCGCGAACGACGACGAGCCGATCGCCTGGCATGACGTCGGCGAACGAAACCTGATCCGGTGGCAGCCGACGACCGTCTCGTTCGATGGCGACGAGCGTGCTCCCGCTGTCGAGGTCTTCCGGTCCACACTCGACCAGTTCGAGCCCGCTGCGAGCGTCGACGAGGTCATCGAGCACCCGCACCGCACCTGGGGAGTCCATGGCGAATCCGAGCATCCGGCCAACGGCAGACGTTGCGTCGATGACCTCGTCTGCCCCGCCCTGGCGAAGGAGATGGAGGTTCTCCTGCTCCCGCCCGCCGGCAACGATCGTGGCAGTCGGGTTCAGCTCTCGCGCCGTCAGGGTCACCAGAACCGCCGTGTCATCACGATTCGGCGTGACGATCACACCGTTGGCGCGCCCGATCTCGGCCTCACGCAGAGTTGCCGTCGAGGTCGCGTCGCCGGTGATTCCCACGTAGCCGAGGGCGTTTCCGACCGCGATCGCGGCAGGATCGACATCGACGACGACGATCGACTCGGCGGCGCGTCCTCGCGCTCTCAAGTCAGCGGCCGCGCTCTGGCCGGTCGCCCCGAATCCGCAGATGATGATGTGATTGTCCACGCGTTTCCTCCACCGGTTGGTTCGCAGGATGTGACGAGTCTGATCGGTCAGTACTTCGACGGTCGTCCCGACGACGAGGATCAGGAACACGATGCGTGCCGGCGTGATGAACACGAGTGTCGCCAACCGGGTTCCGCTCGTGACCGCAGTGATGTCGCCGTACCCCGTCGTGGTGACCGTGACGGAGGCGTAGTAGAGCGCATCGAGGAAAGAGATCGGGTCCCCGGTCACGTCGGTGTATCCACCTCGTCCGAGCCTGACCACGATGGCGATGAAGACGATCAGGCCGATCGCAAACGCGATGCGCCGTATGATCGCAGCGAGCGGCGTCCGTTGCGTCCCTGGCACGGTCGGGCCGGCCGCCAGCGGGGTGGATCGACGCACGGTCACACCACCCTTCTAGCGAACGACAGCGTCAAATCCCCACCCGGTGGTTCCGACGGTGTGTACTGTCGCCATGTGGTGCAGAACGTCGAGGAGATCCAGCGCCGGCTTCGAGGAGCAGGCGGCCGACTGACCGAACCGCGGCGAGCCGTGATCGAGGCCCTGGTGTCGGCCGGTGACCATCCGACCGCAGACGACCTGGCCGAACACGTCGCCCGCCTCCATCCGTCCGTGCATCGATCGACCGTGTACCGCACGCTCGACGTGCTCGCCGGCCTCGGGCTGGTGGAGCATGTTCACCTCGGCCACGGTCGCGCCGTCTATCACCTGACCGGCGACGACGACCTCCACCTGCTGTGTGAGCAATGCGGACTCGTTGTCCACGTCGACGGTTCGTTGCTCGACGCCAGTCGCTCGGCCATCGAGGACGCCGCCGGCTTCGTTCTCCAACCCGGCCATTTCGCCCTCCCCGGCACCTGTGCCGGTTGCCACACCCCCGAGGTTGTGCTCTAAGTTCTGCCCATGTCGATCTACGAGTCTGAGCAGCAGGACCTCCCGCCCGTCACCGACTGGCTCCACGACTGGGACTGGCTCGATCCGCAGTGGGGACCGAACGCCATCGACATCTGGAACGAAGTACGGGAGCAGTGCCCGGTCGCCACGACCGAGCGGTACGGCCGCTCTCACATGCCCGTCACCATGGCTGCCGTGTCCGAGGTCGCCAAGAACACCGAGGATTTCTCGTCGATCTTCGTGAGCGTGGCCAGACCCGATGCACCGCGGTTCCCGGCACCGCCGATCACCTCCGATCCACCGGATCACAAGGAGCACAGACGGCTGTTGCTGCCCTCGTTCAGCCCCAAGGTGATCGAACCCATGGAGGAGGGGATGCGGGAGTTCTGCCGCAGCCTGATCGCCGAGATCGGTGATGCCCACCGGGCCGATGCTGCTGTCCAGTACGCACAGCACATCCCCGTCCACGGCATCTGTCAGTTGTTGGGTGTTCCCGAGTCCGATGCCGACATGTTCCGCGACTGGATCTTCCGCAACTTCCAGCTCGCCCCACGCGACAACGCAGTTCGTGAACAGGTGCGGCTCGAGATGGACACCTACATCGCGGAGATGATGGAGCGACGGGCGGCTGCGCCAGAGGATGATCTCCTCACGCTCATCACCAACGCCGAGATCGACGGCGAGCCGGTCAGCCAGCAGCTCAAGATCGGCTACGTGAAGCTCATGATCATCGCCGGCATCGACACCACATGGAGCGCGCTGGCTTCCGGTCTCTGGCACTTCGCGCAACATCCGGAGGAAGTGGCCAGGCTGGTGGCCGTCGACAACGACGATCCGCTCTGGCTCACCGCCAGCGAGGAGGTCCTGCGTTTCTACGCACCCGTCACGATGGGCCGCAAGGTGATCAACGACACCGAGGTCGCCGGCTGCCCGATGCACGAGGGAGACCAGACCCTCGTCACGTTCCCGGCCGCCAATCACGATCCGGACGTGTTCGAGAACGCTCACGAGTTCCAGCTGGATCGAGCCAAGAATCGTCATGTGGCCTTTGGTCTCGGCATCCACCGTTGTCTCGGTTCCAACCTGGCCAGGCTCGAACTGCTCGTGGGACTCCAGGAGTGGTTGCGGGCGTTCCCCGACTACTCCCTCGATCCCGACAACGAGACCACATGGGCGAACGGTCAGGTCAGGGGACCTCGTTCCATCAGCGTGCTCATCGGTCACTGACCGACGAGGCCGAGTTCTGACTTCAATCGGAGGATCCGAGCCACTGAAGCATCGAGTCGCTCCTCGCTGATGCGACCGGTACGCACTGCGTCGACGAGGGCGGCATGGGCGACCGCGACATCGGGAGGAGCGAGCAGGATGTCGACGCCGGCCTCGATCGACTGGATAGCGAGCTCGCCACGGTCCTGATCCCGAACGGCACCCATGTCGAGCGCGTCGGTCATCACGACACCGTCGAACTGGAGATCGCGACGCAAGAGTTCGTCGATCAGTATCTTCGACACCGTGGCCGGGGCGCCCGAGGGATCCAGGCCGGGCAGTGCAAGGTGGCCGACCATCACGATGTCCACGCCGGCATCGACGGCGGCAGCAAACGGCACTCGCTCGCGTTGCTCCCACAGCAGACGATCGACGTCGATCGTCGGCAGAACTGAATGGCTGTCGAGCACGGTGGCTCCGTGCCCGGGCCAGTGCTTGACCGTGGCAGCAACCCCCGCCTCCTGGAGTCCGGTGACCGAGGCAACGACCATGTCGGCGCTCACCGCAGGGTCGGCGCCGTAGCTGCGATTCCCGATGACACCGGCGTTGCCGTCGGTGAGATCGGCAACCGGAGCAAGGACGATGTTGATGCCCTGGGCAGCCAGGCCGGTGGCGGTCGCCGAAGCGGCCGAGCGGACGGCCTCGGCGTCGGGAGCCAGTGTCCGGGCTGCGGGGAAACGTTCGACCCCGTCGCTCACGCGGTTGACCCTTCCTCCCTCCTGATCAACCGAGATCAGCGCGCCGATTCCGGGGATCGCGGTCTGCGCCGAGGTCTGGACTCCGGACGACAAGGCGGTGAGCTGGGGCGCCGAGACCACGTTGTCGCCGAGGTACAACACTCCGCCCAGCGCATACAGCTCAACGGCCTGGCCGATCGAGTCGACCCCTGCGATCCGACGATTGATTGCGGCTTCCGCCGCCGATGGCGTGGCAGCGTCGGTCCCGGCAAGCACCGGCATCAGCAACTGGCCGACCTTCTGTTCGAGGCTGAGGCCGCTCACCAACTCGTCGATCGGATCGACGGTGGTGGTGGTCGTCGGTTCGGTGGTGGTGGTCGTCGGTTCGGTCGTCGTCGGTCGTCGGCACCGCGGTCGTGGGCACCGCGGTCGTGGGCACCGCGGTCGTCGGCACCGCTACGTCGATCGACGACGAACAGGCTGCAGCCAGGCAGACCAGAGCGAAGAGGAGACCGAAAGCCCGAGAGCGAGGGAGCTCGAGGTCATGTGCTTGGCCGGTCGACACGGGCCACAGTCAACACGATGTAGCGTCCGATTCGTGACCGCGACCGATTGGAACCCGCTGCTGCGTGATCAGTTCGACCTGCCCTATTGGGTCGAACTGCAGGCTTTCGTCGCCGCCGAACGTGCTGCCGGACCGGTCTACCCTCCGGCCGACGAAGTCTTCACTGCACTCCACCTCACTGCGTTCTCCGCCGTCCGTGTGGTGATTCTCGGCCAAGATCCCTATCACGGGCCCGGCCAGGCCCACGGCCTCGCGTTCTCGGTCAAACCGGGCGTTCAGCCACCCCCGTCGCTGGCGAACATCTTCACCGAACTCGAGTCCGACCTCGGACTCCCTCGGCCAGGCCACGGCAACCTGTCGGCGTGGGCGGCGCAAGGTGTTCTGCTACTCAATGCAACGCTCACGGTTCGCTCCGGCGAAGCCGCGTCACATCAGAAGAAAGGATGGGAGGTGTTCACCGACCAGGTCCTACGCGTCGTGAACGACAAGCCCGAGACCGTCGTGTTCCTCTTGTGGGGGGCATCGGCCCGATCGAAGAAGACCCTGATCGACACCTCGCGGCATGTGGTCATCGAGTCTCCCCACCCGTCGCCGCTGTCGGCCCACCGCGGGTTCTTCGGCAGCCGACCGTTCAGCCGGGCGAACGAAGCGCTGGTGGCCGCCGGGCGGCAGCCGATCGACTGGTCGCTCGCCAGCCGCTGAACTGGCCGATCACCAGTTGCTCCAACCCTTCCAGGTGAGCAAGGACGATCCCAATGCCATCGGTCCGCAGCGCCAGGTCAGGTCGAGACCCTCCACGGTGACGTTCGGGGTCAAACGCTCGACCAGACCGAATCCGGACACGACGGTCTCGGTCTCCGGTGTCCCGATCCCCGTGGCCAGGGTCGGATCGTGCCGAGGGCGAGCTCGCAGAATCAGGGCGGCGGTCTGACACAGCGACGCGTCGATGTCGGCTGCCTCGCCGACCGCGAGCTGCCGGGCGATGGACCCGGCGAGGAGGTAGCCGGTCGTGTAGTCGCAGGCGGCCGCGGGAAGAAGTCTCGGTTTGACGGCTGATCCGTCCCCCGGGATCCCCGTCATCGGGCTGGCCCTCGAGCAGGGCGATCCCGCTGGCCGCTTGCGCCAGTTGCTCCCAACCGGCGCGGTCGGCGAACGGCCCGACGGGTCCGTAGGCCGACACGTTGGCGTAGATCCCGCTGAATCCGTCGGCTCGAAGCGTCCCGGCGTCGAGGCCGAATCGATCGACGACACCAGGCCGATACCCCTGGACGATCACGTGCGCGCTGACCGCCAACTGCTGCAGCGCGGACAGATCACGGGGCACCCCGAAGTCGGCGAACGCACGACGTTTGCCCTGACCGGTGTCGACGACGAACGACGGCACATCGGGTGTCGACGGACCGGTGACCTGGAGGACGTCCGCTCCGAGCGCGGCAAGGGTGCGACCGGTCGTCGGCCCGGCGAGGACGCGAGTGAGATCGAGGACCCGCAGGCCGGTGAGCGGACGTCGCTGACTCGGCTCCCAACCTCTGATCGACTCGCCGACGGGTGTCACCCTGACCGGATCGAGGGCGGCGACGGCGGCGCCCTGAGGATGGGCCAGCCACTCGTCCTCCGTGCGCAGCATCGCCGGCACATCCGTCGACGGCGGCGACGGCGTCCTCGAGGGCCTGGCCATCCCATCGGGCAACCGCCGTGCCCACGTCGTCGAATGATGCATCGGACACGATGCCGAGGACCGCGGCCAGCCGATCGACCAGACCGGGGAAACCTCCGTGGATGAAGATCCACCGTCCATCGGCACACCGGTAGGAACGAACGAACGGATTGGACTGGTTGGTTCTGGCGATGCCCTCACCGTCGACCTTGGTGATGGCAAAGGAGATGATCGACTGGGCCCCCTTCTCGACCGACGTGCGGACCTCTCCGGGGTCACCGCCGGCTTGCCGGCTGAGCTCCCTGGCCGCATCGCCGACCTCGGCCAGAGCCGACGCCGCGACCTGACCGATCGGGCACCGTGCCGGGAGCACGGGATCCGTGCCGTCGATCACGATGTGGGACGCGGGCGGAATCGGGGAGCTCACGGCAACGGATCCTCAGCGAGCGGACCGAGGTCCGCGAACGAGCCGACCGGGGGTCGCCCCCGTACTCTCGCCGTCGGCCATGGTCTCGGTGCCGGCGACGAAGGTGTGCCGGTACCCGTCAGCTCGTTGGAGAAGCCGCTTACCACCTGCCGGTAGATCGAAGGCCATGACGGGCGCATGGAGCCGCAATGCGTCGTGGTCGATGATGTTGATGTCGGCCCGGTGGCCGGGGGCCAGCACGCCCCGGTCCAGCAGGCCCAACGCCTCCGCTGTCCCCCGGGTCTGCTTGGCGACCAGCAGTTCGAGCGGAAGCCGCCCCGTCGGGCCGATCACGGCCCCACCACTGCAACAGCGTGGTCGGGAATGACGCGTCACAGATCGTGCCGACGTGGGCGCCACCGTCGGACAGTCCCGGAATCGACGCCGGGTGGGCCAGCTGCTCACCGACGGCATCGAGGTTGCCGCCCGCCCAGTTGAGGAACGGCAGATACAGAAAGGATGTGCCGCCGTCGGCGGTGATGAGGTCATAGGCCAGCGAGGCCGAGTCGACCCCCTGGCGTGCCGCCTCGGCTGCGATCGATGTGGACGGATCGGGCTCGTAGTCGGGCGGGTCGCCGAACGGGAACATCAGATCGAACTGCTGGACCAGCCGGGTTCCGGTCACGGACGCTCCGCGATCCCGTCCCGGCCGACTCGAGAATCGCCTGGCGCAACTCGGGGTCGCGCATCAGGGCGACACGGTCGGCCAGCGGGAGGTCGGCGATGTCGCGGTATGCCGGGCTCGTCATGAAGGGATTGAGCGTGGCCTGGAGTCCGAGCAGGATCCCGACAGCACGCGCCCGACCTGACCCCGCATGACGACACCGGTTGTCGTCGACTCGGCGAACCCGTCGAGCAGGGTCTTCCAATCGTCCGGCCGGTTCTTGCCCTGGGCGACCGAAACCGAGATCGGGCGACCGGAACGCTCGGCCATCAGCCGGAACGTCTCGAACTCGTGCTCGAGATCGACGAAGTCGGACGACCACCTGGAGCACCCCGGTACCGGTCGAACCGACACCCTCGGCGATGCCGATGAGTTCGTCGCGTTCTGCCTGGAGCGTCGGCGTGTACTCGCCCAGGCTGGTGCGGTGATTGATCGTGCGAGAGGTCGTGAAACCCAGAGCGCCCGTCGAGGATCCCCTGACGGGCGATGGCCGCCATCTCGGCGATGTCGTCCGGAGTGGCCGGTTCGGCCGCTGCGCCACGCTCGCCCATCACGTGGAGTCGGAGAGCGCCGTGCGGCAGCTGCGCTCCGACGTCGATGTCGCGGTGGCGGAGTCCGAGGTGATCCAAGTACTCGACCGAAACTCTCCCACTCCCAGGTGAGTCCCTCGTCGAGCGCCGCTCCCGGGATGTCCTCCACTCCCTCCATCAGCTGGACCAGCCGCTCGCGGTTCTCGGGAAGGACTGGAGCGAAACCGACGCCGCAGTTGCCCATGACCACGGTGGTGACACCGTGCCAGCTCGACGGGGCCATCGCATCGTCCCAGGTGGCCTGACCGTCGTAGTGGGTGTGGACGTCGACGAAACCGGGCGTCACGAGGTGACCATCGGCGTCGATCTCGCGGTGACCGACGCCGATGTCATCACCGACCTCGACCACGATTCCGTCGAGGACACCGACGTCGGCAACCCGTGCCGGCGACCCGGTGCCATCGATGACCGTCCCGTTGCGAATCACCAGATCGAACATGGTGCGACGCTAGAACACGAGGGCGTCACTCGTCGAAGAGTGCGTCCTGACGGGGATTGTCCTTCTCGGCCATCCAGTGCCGACGACAGCGCAGGTCGTAGGTCACCTCGGGGGCCGGCTCCGGCTTCGCCGCGTTGCCGGCTTCGCCGGTGTCACCGCGGACCTTCAGCTCACCGTCATAGACCTGCCGGCCGTTCACCAACCGTGCGTTGTGGGTGGCATGGGCGCCACACCAGCAGCGGGCCTCCACCTGGATCTCCGACCGCACGTCGGCCAACTCGAGCAGACGTTGCGTTCCGGGGAAGAGCACCCCCTGGAAGCTGGTGAGCAGACCGAAGGCGTACACCTCGACGTCGAGCTCGTCGACGACTCGAGCCAGCTGGTCGATCTGATTCGGTTCGTAGAACTGCGCCTCGTCGCAGATCACGGCGTGCAGACCCGAGCCTCTGCGGTTTTCGGTGTTGATCACGCGGAACAGGTCGACCGTGTGATCGAGGATCATCGCGTCGGCCGACACGCCGAGCCGACTCGAGACCTTGCCCTCCTGGCGATCGAGCTGGGTGATGAGGAGGCACTCGAGTCCACGACCGGTCAGGTTGTGACGGATCTGGAGTGCCATCGTCGACTTCCCCGACCCCATGGTGCCGAAGAAGAATCTGAGTGTCGCCATCCCGACGATCGTATTTGCTCATCGGTTCGGTCTGCATCGTCGACGCTGACGCCTACCCTCGACGGCCGAATGCCTTCGGCGCACCATCACAAGCCACCGTCGGGAATTGCGGGAATGGTCGGGCGACCTGTCTGGCTCGAGGCTCGCAGCCCGTTCGAACTGCGCGCCCTGCGTCGTAGCGCGCTCTGGCGGGGCGTCGGCATTCCCCACGGGAACGGCCGCCCGGTGCTGGTCTTCCCCGGATTCCTCGCCAGCCGGCGCAGCACGTCGGCGCTCGATCACGTACTGCGAGCTGCCGGCTGGAGGGTCGAGGTGGCGCCGGTCGGCCGGAATGCCGGCCCGGCCCAGCACAGCATCGACAAGGCGCGAGACACCCTCCACGAGCTCTACGAGGAGACCGGGCGGCGGGTCAGGATCATCGGACACTCGCGTGGTGGCCAGTTCGGCCGCATTCTCGCCGTCCTCCACCCCGAGCGGGTCCAGCAGGTCATCGGTGTCGGCACACCGTTGATCGTGAAGTACCCGTCCTACCTGGTGGTTCGCATCCCGGCCGAGACACTCGACAAGCTCTGGCGCAGGGGTACGTTCGGTCACGTCGACACGATGCGGGAGCAAGGGGTCGACGATCTCCGCTACGTCGAGTTCCCGGACGAGGTCGATCTCGTCTCGGTGTGGTCGCGGACAGACGGCATCGTCGATTGGCGTCTCAGCCTCGAACCGGCGGCCACCAACGTCGAGGTCAAAGCCTCCCACATGGGCCTGATCAACAGCGTGTCCGGCCTCGAGGGCATCGCGACGGCCCTCGCCCGTATCCCCTGATCTCCCGCATCGCGGTCAGGGCATCCGTTCCAGGAACTGCTCGATCTTGCGGGCCAGGCCGTCCTCGTTGTTGTTTCGGATGATCGTGCCGGCTGCGTCCTTCGCGTCGTCGGTCGCATTCGCCATCGCGTACCCCTGACCCGCCCACGCCAGCATGGCGACGTCGTTGTGGTTGTCGCCGAACGCCGCCACCTCGGACGGATCGATACCGAGATCGCCGCAGAGTGCATCGAGGGCGAGCGCCTTCGTGACCAAGCTCGCCGCCACCTCGATGAAGGGCAACCCCGAGTACGAAGGAACGCCGTGGTCGCCGAGCGTCTCGCTCACGGCCCGATAGAGCTCGTCGATCGATCGATCGCGATCGAAGACCAACACCTTCTGGACACGACTCCCCACTTCGTCTGTGCGGGAGAATCCATCGAGTATGTCGTCGATCGGATCGATCGGCGGCGTGTTGGGCACGATCAGCTCGAATCCGGCTTCGTAGGCCATGCCTTGTTCGAGTTCGATGGCGAATCGAGCACCGGGGAACGCGGCCCGCATCTCGACGATCAGGCCTTGGGCCACGACCGGGCTCATCCAGTAGCCTCGGATCAACTCGTCTGCGGTCAGATTGCGGGTCATCGCTCCATTGGCGAACACCCAGTACTGATCGAGGCTGGTCTGCCATGAGCCCAGCGCAGCGATGACATCGGTCGCCACCATCTCGGGTCGCCCGGTGGCCGGAACGACATGGATGCCGGCCTCTGAAGCCTCGTGGAGGGCCGTCCGGACCCGCTCCGACAAGGTGCCATCAGATCGCAACATGGTGCCGTCGATGTCCGTGGCGATCATCTTTGGCACGAAATCAGCGGGATCGCGACCGTTCATGACCGATATCCTGCCTCAGATCCTCGGGGTTGCCGACCGATCGCCTCCGATGCCGGGTTAGCCTCTCGTGGTCCCGCCGACAGATGGTCTGAGTGCGGACAAAGGAGAGAACCATGAAGAACTCATGGCGCTTGCTGCTCGCTTTACTCGCCTCGTTCGCCCTCGTGGCTGCGGCGTGCGGAAGCGACAGCGACGACACAGACGCCAGCGGTGATGGCGACTCAACAGAGACAACAGCCGAATCGACTGACGAAACCACCGAGGAGACGACTGTCGACCTCGCCGCCGACTTCAACCTCGGCCTCACCTACGACATCGGTGGTCGCGGCGATCAGTCGTTCAACGACTCAGCTGCCGCCGGCGCCGACCGTGCATCGACCGACTTCGGTGTCACTGTCAGCGAGGCCGAGCCGAACGCGGATGGTTCCGACCGGGCGCAACTCCTGCAACTGCAGGCTGACAGCAGCGCACTCGTTGTTGCCGTCGGCTTCTTGTTCGGCGGCGACGTCGTGGCAGTGGCCGCTGAGAATCCCGACGTGAACTTCGCCGTTGTCGACGATGCCATGCTCGACTTCGACAGGATCCGCCCGTTTCCCTTGGCGACAACATCGCCGGACTCACCTTCGCTGAAGAGCAGGGCTCGTTCCTCGTCGGTGCCGCAGCGGCACTGAAGAGCGAGACCGGCACGCTCGGCTTCATCGGTGGCGTCGGCGGCTTCGGTCTGATCGAGAAGTTCGAGGCCGGCTTCACCGCCGGTGCTCAGGCGGTCAACCCCGACATCGTCGTCATCCCTCAGTACATCACCCAAGCTCCGGACTTCGACGGCTTCTTCGCCGGCGACCGGGCCAAGGAGATCGCACTGAACATGTACAGCCAGGGCGCTGACATCATCTACCACGCCGCAGGCGGCTCCGGTGCAGGCCTCTTCGAGGCGGCCAAGGAGTCAGAGCGAGGCCTCGGGCTCGAAGGTGTGGGCCATCGGCGTCGACTCCGACCAGTACAACACCGCCGGTGCCGAGGTCCAGGAGTACATCCTCACCTCGATGCTCAAGCGAGTCGACAACGCTGTCTACGCGATCACCGAGGCGCAGGCCAAGGGAGAATTCGCGGCCGGCAACGTCGTCTACGACCTGTCGACCGATGGTGTCGGTTACTCCGTCACCGGCGGGTTCATCGACGACATCGTTGATCAGCTCGAGGAATTCAAGGCACAGATCGTGGCCGGCGACATCGTCGTCCCCACAGCTCCGTGATCCCTCGTTGACAATCGGTAAGTGATTCCCGAGCGGGATCGGACTACGGTCCGGTCCCGTTCGTTCGTTTTGGCCCCGACTTCGAGGTGCCGTGAGCGAGGCGTACACAATGAAATGGTCGTGGAGGCTCGGTGTCAGCAGCTATCGAATTGATCGGAATCACGAAACGGTTCCCCGGAGTGATCGCCAACGACAACGTCAATCTCACCGTCGAAGACGGCGAGATCCATGCGATCTGCGGCGAGAACGGTGCCGGCAAGTCGACGCTGATGAAGATCCTCTACGGCATGCAGCCCGCCGACGAGGGTGTCATGCGGGTGCGAGGCCGGAGGTCAAGTTCTCCTCCCCCACCGAGGCAATCGCCGCCGGCATCGGCATGGTCCACCAGCACTTCATGTTGGCCCCGACAGCTCACCGTGCTCGAGAACGTCATCCTCGGCTCGGAACCGACCTTGCCCGGCGGCCGTATCGACTTCCAGGAAGCAGAACACCATCTGCTCGAGGTCGGCGCCTCGTATGGCCTCGACATCGATCCGAACGACCTCGTCGAAGAGCTCGAAGTCGGTGAACAGCAACGAGTCGAGATCATCAAGGTCCTCTACCGAGGCGCCAAGATCCTGATCCTCGACGAGCCCACCGCCGTCCTGGTTCCACAGGAAGTGGAGGAGCTGTTCAAGAATCTCCGGGAGCTCAAGGCCAGCGGGTCGACGATCATCTTCATCGATCACAAGCTGCAGGAGGTCCTGGAGATCGCCGATCGCATCACGGTCATTCGCCGAGGCAAGACCATCGACACGGTCAACGCCGCTGACGTCACCGCAGGCGACCTCGCCGAATTGATGGTCGGCTCCGAGCTCCCGACGCCGGACACGACCGACTCGACGGTCACCACCACCCCGGCACTCGAGATCGACGGACTGACCGTTCTCGGCGACGACGACAGATCGATCGTCAAGGACGTCAGTATCACGGTGCACAAGGGCGAGATCGTCGGGATTGCCGGGATCGAGGGCAACGGGCAGACCGAGTTGGTCTCGGCCATCGTGGGCACCGCCGGCATGTCAGCCGGATCGATTCGGCTGCTCGGCGAGGACATCACCGAATCGTCGGTCAGGGACCGTCGGGAAGGTGGCCTCGGCTACGTCCCACAGGATCGACACCGCGAGGGCCTCCTCCTCGACGCTCCCCTGTGGGAGAACGCAGCCCTCGGCCATCAGACCAGCCCGCCCTATTCCAAGGGCATCTGGATGGATCGCAACGGATCCCGAGCCCGCACCGAGGAGATCCGATCCGACTTCGACGTTCGCAGTCCGAGCGTCGATGTGACGGCTCGAGCACTGTCCGGCGGCAATCAGCAGAAGCTCATCATCGGAAGGGAGATGAGTGCCGACCCGGATGTGCTGATCGCCGCCCATCCCACCCGGGGCATCGACGTCGGCGCTCAGGCCGACGTGTGGAACCAGATACGCGAGGCCAGAGCCAATGGTTTGGCGACCCTGCTCATCTCGGCCGATCTCGACGAACTCATCGGCTTGTCCGACACCATCGTGGTCATGTTCCACGGCGAACTCGTCGCCACGCTCGACCCGGCGGACATCACACCACGGCTCCTGGGCAGCTACATGACCGGCGCCGCACTCCAGGGGAACGAACCATGACGACGCCACTCCTTCGCCGGCTCGGTCTCGCGCTCGCCGCACCGGCGCTCGCTGCGATCTTCGCCCTCTTCGTCTCGTCGATCGTGCTCTGGCTCGCCGGCAGCAGCTGGATCGACACCTACACCGAGATGATCTCCACGGCGTCGAAGCTCGAGAACATGATCGACATCCTCAACCGGGCCACGCCGCTGTTCATCGCCGGTGTCGCGGTGGCCATCGGCTTCAAGATGAATCTCTTCAACATCGGTGTCGAGGGGCAGTACGTGCTCGCTTCGTTCGTGGCTGCTTGGGTCGGCGCCCAGCTCGAGCTTCCCGGTCCGTTCCACGTTGCCATCATCCTCCTGACCGCCATCGTGGTCGGCAGTCTGTGGGCCGGTCTCGCCGGTCTCCTGAAAGTGACCCGTGGCGTCAACGAGGTGATCTCGACGATCATGCTCAACTTCATCGCCACCGGCGGCATCATCGCGGCAACACTCCCCTACGCCATCGAGCGACCCGACCGACCCGAACCAGGGCACCACCGTGATCGCAGAATCCGGATGGCTGCCCAACCTCAACAGCTGGGTCGAGATCTTCACCAGGGAGATCACCAAGGGTCGAAAGCTCACCGGCATGTTCGTGATCGCCATCTTCGTCGGCATCGGCTACCACGTGGTGGTCAATCGCTCACGGTTCGGCTTCGACTTGCGGGCCAGCGGAATGAACCCATTCGCAGCTCGAGCCGGTGGCGTACCGCCGAAGAAGATGATCCTCTACTCGATGCTTGCGTCCGGTGCCGTGGCCGGTCTCATCGGCATGCCGGAGATCCTCTCGGTGAACCACTCATACGATCAGGGATTCGTCCAGGGCCTCGGTTTCGCCGGTATCGCCGTCGCCTTGCTCGGTCGCAACTCGGCCCCGGGCATGGCCGTCTCCGCCTTGCTGTTCGCCTTCCTCGACACCAGCTCGGCCCCGCTTCAGGTGTCCAAGACGGCATCACCGGAGATCGTGGTGATCATGCAAGCCACGATCCTGCTCACTGCCGTCATCGCCTACGAAGTCGTCAATCGGGTTCGTCAGGCTGACGAGGTCAGACGGGCGGCCCTCGCCACGGAAGCGGCAGCTCCCACAGAGATCGGAGTCGGAGCATGAACAACCTCCTCGCCTCATGGAAGAAACTCCCGACCTGGCTGCGGTGGTCAGCCATTGCCGCCGGCGGCGTGCTCTTGCTCACCATCGTCCAGGAGGTCAGCGGCACCACGCTGCTCACCGGCTCGAATGCGTCCGGGGGCATGCTGCGCTGGTCGATGCCGATCCTGTTCGCCGGGCTCGGAGGCCTCTTCTCCGAGCGAGTCGGCGTGGTCAACATCGGGCTCGAGGGGATGATGGTCCTCGGCACCTGGTGCGGTGCGATGGGAGCGATCGAACTCGGTCCGTGGGGTGGACTCGCCGCCGGCCTGATCGGCGGCGCCCTCGGTGGCCTGCTGCACGCCCTGGCGACGGTCCAGTTCGGTGTCGATCACATCATCTCCGGCGTTGCGATCAACATCCTCGCCCCCGGCCTGACCCGGTTCCTCTCCGATCGCTTCTTCCCCCAGCGAGGAGGATCGATCTCCCAGAGTCCCCCCGGGCTCAGAGGACTCGGTGACTTCACCGTTCCCGTTGTGTCAGACGTCTTCGAGAACATCGCCGATTGGGACATCTTCTTCTTGTCTGACATGGCGAGCGTGCTCGAGGGATTCGTCACCGATCTGAAGGTCTTCACCCTCATCGGGCTCATCGTCGTTCCGGTGACGTCATGGTTCTTGTTCCGCACCAAGGTCGGTCTCCGGATGCGGATCTGCGGCGAGAACCCCGCAGCCGGCGAGTCCCTCGGCGTCGACATCTACCGCCACAAGTACCTCGGTGTGATCCTGAGCGGGGCCATGGCCGGTCTCGCCGGAGCCTTCATCGTGATCGAGCTGTTCGGCCTCTATCGAGGTGGGCAGACCCAGGGTCGAGGATTCATCGGCCTGGCGGCGCTGATCTTCGGGAACTGGCGAGCAGGCGGCGTGCTTGCCGGTGCGTTGTTGTTCGGCTACCCGTTTGCACTGTCCCTCAACGACTTCGACGCCACTGGCAGCGGCGTCGCCACCCGGGCTCTGCTGCTGGTGGTCGCCATCGCCCTCCTCGCCTTTGCTGCCTGGTCATGGCGCGAGCAGCAACAGGAAGCAGCGAGGCGCAGCTACACGAATGCGTATCTCGCTGGTGGCATGGGTGCCGGCATCCTCGTGTGGTATCTGCTGACCGAGCGGGCCGCCGACTGGGTGCCGAACACCATGCCCTACGCACTGGTCCTCATCGTCCTCATCTTCGCCAGCCAGAACCTCAAGATGCCGGCGGCAGACGGCTTGCCGTTCCGCCGGGGCGAGCACTGACCGAGGACCATGGCGCTCAGCGAAGCCCAAGCGATCGCACTGCCGAAGATCCTGCTCCACGATCACCTCGACGGCGGTCTTCGGCCGTCGACCATTCTCGAGCTGGCCGACCAGATCGGACACGAGCTCCCCTCGACCGACGAATCCGAGCTCGTCGCCTACTTCCGGCGGGGGGCGAACGCGAAAGACATTCTCCAGTATCTCGAGACCTTCGACCACACGGTCCCGCTGCTGCAGACGGCGGCATCGCTGCACCGGGTCGCCGCCGAGGCCGTGGCTGACCTCGCCGCAGACGGCGTCATCCATGCCGAGGTTCGGTTCGCCCCGGAGCTCCATCCCGGTGTCGGATCGCTCGACGCTGCGATCGAGGCCGTGACCCAGGGCTTTGCCGAAGGGCAGCGGGGCACCGACATCACGGTCAACACCATCGTGTGTGCCATGCGCACCGAGCACCGCTCGCTCGAAGTGGCCGAAGCAGCAGCACGCTGGGCTCGGCGTCGGTCAGACGATGACCCTGGAGTGGTCGCCTTCGACCTCGCCGGGGCCGAGACCGGATTCCCCCCGTCAGACCATGCCGACGCGCTTGCCCTCGCCCGGCGCGAGCTGCTCAACATCACGATTCATGCCTCTGAGCCTCCGGGCCTCGACCTCATCGCCGGAGCCGTCGAGTTCGGTGCCCAACGTGTTGGCCACGGGGTTCGTCTGATCGAGGACTGCGAACGAGTCGAGGACGGCTCGCTCCGCCTGGGTCGCCTCGCCGAATACATTCGTGACCGACGCATCCCGCTGGAACTGTGTCCGAGCTGCAACGTCCAGATCGGCGCCGTACCGACACTGGCTGATCATCCGGTCGGACCCTTCCTCCGGGCGGGCATCCAGGCCACGGTCAACACCGACAACCGGTTGATGTCGGGTGTGACCCTCTCCTCGGAGGTCGCAGCCGTGGCCGGTGCCTTCGATCTCAGCACGGACGAGGTCCGCCAACTCCAACACAACGCGGCCGACGCCGCGTTCGCCAGCCCTGCGACACGAGCCGCCCTGCACCAGCAGATCCACCGTTTCGAGTTCTGACCGCGACACACTGGGCACCGTTCGGGGGGACCGAACCATTCGATGAAGAGGGATTCACGCTGCTCATGAGTACGTCGTACGACACCGCGCCCCGCCTGGCCCTCATCTCAGCACTGATCGGCACCGCCGGGCTCGGCGTCCAGCCGGGCACCGGTTCCAGCTTGAGCACCCGCCACCACGAAGGCATGCTCATCACGCCGGCCGTGACCCCGAACAAGGGGATGACTGCGGACGACATCGTCTACGTCCACGATGACGGCTCGTGCGACGGGAAGCTGTTGCCGGCCACCGACTGGCGGGTTCATCAGGCCGTCCTCGTCGCCCGTCCTGATCTGCACACGATCGGGCGGCTCCGGACGCCGGCAGCCACGGCCCTGGCATGCCTCAGGCGCCCGCTGCCGACCGTGCACCATCTGGTGGAGCTGCTCGCGGGCGGCGAAATCGTATGTGCACGCTTCGCTCCCAACGGCACCCGGGCCTTGGCCGAGAACACCGTGGCAGCAATGGTCGGCCGTCGCGCCGTTCTCCAGGCCAACAATGCCTTGATCGTCGGCGCCGATACTCCCGCCGCCGCAGTCAGTCTCGGTTTGCAGATCGAACTGCTCTGCGATCAATACCTACGGGCCTGCGCCGTCGGCGAACCCGTGGTTCTCGCCCCCAACGAGCTCTAGCCCATCGGCCTCTAGGGTGTCAGCCATGACACGTATGGGCTATCAGATCCCGAACTTCACCTATCCGGACCGCGACCCGGCGAACATCTTCCCGACGGTCGTCGCTCAGGCCAGAGCCGCCGAGGAATCCGGCTTCGACCGCGTCCTGGTGATGGACCACTTCTACCAACTCCCCGGCATCGGCGACCCAGACGATCCGATGCTCGAGTGCTACACGCTGCTGGCGGCGTTGGCCCAGCACACCAGCACCGTTCGACTGTCGTCACTCGTCACCGGCAACACCTATCGCAACCCGGCGGTGCTGGCCAAGATCATCACCACGCTCGACCATGTCTCCGCCGGTCGGGCCACGCTCGGGATCGGAGCCGGCTGGTTCGAGATGGAGCACGACGCGTTCGGAATTCCGTTCGACACCTTCACCGAACGCTTCGAGAAACTCGAAGAGTCGCTCAACATCATCATGCCGATGCTCCGGGGCGAGCGTCCGAGTCTCAGCGGCACGCACTACACCGCCGTCGACGCCATCAACTCGCCCGCACCCATTTCTCGGGTTCCGCTCATGATCGGGGGCGGAGGCGAGAAGAAGACGCTGCGCATGGTGGCCCAGTACGCAGACGAGTCGAATCTCATCTGTGAGGACCACGAGATCGAGCACAAGCTCGAGGTGCTCGCCGGCCATTGCGAGACCCTCGGGCGCGATCGCTCCGAGATCGAGGTCACGAAGCTGGTCACGATGGCCATCGGGAACACCCACGATGAAGCCAGGGCATCACTCGATGCGTACATCGCCCTCCACGGTTGGCCGGCCGAGGTCGTCGAGTTGATCCTGCCGCGGGTGACCTACGGCGGTCCCGACGAGATCGGTGAGGCGATCCAATCGCTGATGGCCAAGGGACTCGACGGCGTGACGCTCAACCTGGTCGCAAACGCGCATGATCCGGAAATGGTGGCACTGGCCGGCCGGACCGTCAGCGCCGCAATCGGCTAGCTCACCGCTTGCTGCATCAGCGACCAGAGTCGTTCGAGGTGGTGACGCTCGGTCGGTTCGACCCCGATCGACACCCGCACCATCCACTGGCCATCGAGGATCGACGGGGAGAGAAACGTCTCCCCCGACTCGTTCAGAGCCCGTACCCAACCAAGGGTGTGGGCATCGAGCGCGTCGCCGGTCAGGGCGACCCCGTCGACCACCGGCTCGTGGCGGACACAGACGGTCTGCAGCGTGAGCGGCGCCACGACCTTCCACGGCCCACCGGCGGCCTCGACCGTGTCGTGGAACCACTGCGCATTCTCGAGGTCGCGACGAAGCCGGCTCTGGATGGCCTCGACGCCGTCGAGACGGAGGTGGAACCAGAGCTTGAGCGAGCGGAAGCGCCGGCCGAGCGGGATGCCCCAGTCGCGGTACTGCACGACGTCGCCGTCCTCATCGGACTGGAGGTAGCTCGGGTTGGTCGACATGACCTGCTGCAGGAGCTCGATGTCGCGCATGTAGAAGAGCGAGCAATCCAGCACCGTGCCCATCCACTTGTGCGGGTTCCAGCTCATCGAGTCGACGCCCTCGACGCCCTCCCACAGATGACGACACTCCGGCAGCAGCATGGCGGCACCCGCCATCGCCGCATCGAGGTGCACCCACGGAGGCTGATGGCCGTCTGCGGCCTGCGAAGCAGCCACGTCGACGATGGCGGCGATCGGATCCATCGCCGTGACCCCGGTCGTTCCCGTCGTGGCGACCACGGCTGCGGGGACCAGACCGGCCTGTCGATCAGCCGCCATCGCCTCGGCCAGGGCCCCGGGATCCATGGCGTGAGTGACCGGGTCGGTGGTCACCAGGCGAATGTTGTCCCACCCGAAGCCGGCGAGGAGGGCTGCTTTGGCGACCGAGGAGTGGGCCTGATCGGTGGCGTAGACGACGAGCGGGGCGGCAGTCGACTGCAGACCGGCACCATTCTGGCTGAGATCGGTGGCTCGCTCCCTGGCGACGAGCAGACCCGTCAGCGTCGATGTGCTGGCCGTGTCGGTGATGACCCCGTGCCACTGGTCGGAGAGTCCCACGAGTTGGCGCATCCAGTCGCACATCACCTCCTCGACCTCGGTGAGCGACGGGCAGCTCTCCCAGGAGATGCCGAGGCCACCGAGCCCTGACGAGGCGATGTCGCCCAACACCGACGACAGGGAGGCGTTCGAGGGGAACCAGCCGTAGTGCATCGGGTGCTGCACCATCGTGGTGCCGGGCACCACGATCTCGTCGAGATCGCGCAAGAGCTCACCGATGGTGTCGGTCGCAGTCGGCGGCTCGGCCGGCAGCGCACGACGGACGTCGCCCGGCGCCCACCTGTGCCTTCACCGGAAGCGACTCGACACGAGCTCGGTAGTCGGCGATCCAGTCGATGAGCTCGTGTCCGGCCGCACGGAAGTCCTCGGGAGTCATGGCCGAAACCGTACCGGTAGGGCAAACTGCCCGGATGGCTGAAACCACTTCCCTGACCGGTGACGACAGAGTGCGATTCGAACGGGTCGGAGTGATCGGGGCGGGCCTCATGGGCTCGGGTATCGCAGAGGTGTCGGCGAGGGCCGGCGCAGACGTCATCGTCATCGAGGCCTCGGAGGAGGCCGCCTCGGCTGGACGGGCGAGGATCGAGAAGTCCTTGGGAAGAGCGGTCAAGGCCGGCAAGCTCGAACCGGGCGACGAGGTCGCCACGCTCGACAGGCTCCACTTCAGTTCGAAGATCGGCGACCTCGCCGATCGGGACCTCGTCGTCGAGGCCATCATCGAGAACGAGAACGCAAAGACTGCGGTGTTCCGCACCCTCGACGACGTCGTCGAGGCGGACGATGCCGTGCTGGCCTCCAACACGTCCTCGATCCCGATCATGAAACTGGCGATGGCGACCAATCGACCGGAACAGGTCATCGGCATCCACTTCTTCAACCCGGTGCCGGTGCTGCACCTCGTGGAGCTGGTCACCTCGCTCTACACGTCGGACGAGACCCGCGAGCGGGCGACGGCCTTCGCTGCCGATCAGCTGGGCAAGCGGGTCGTCCACTCCCAGGACCGGGCCGGTTTCATCGTCAACGCCCTGCTCATTCCCTACGTTCTGTCGGCGATCCGGATGTTCGAATCCGGGTTCGCCAGCAAGGAGGACATCGATCAGGGAATGGTCACCGGCTGCGCCCATCCGATGGGCCCTCTGGCCTTGGCCGACCTCATCGGTCTCGACACCACGATGGCCGTGGCCGACTCGCTCTACGAGGAGTTCCGGGAGCAGCTCTACGCTCCCCCACCACTGCTGGCCAGGATGGTCGAGGCCGGGTTACTCGGCCGCAAGACGGGCCGTGGGTTCTACGACTACCACTGAGTCGAAGCGCTCCCGTCGCTTGAGCGTGTCGTAGGCGAAGAGGACGAGGCCGAACCAGATCACGACGAAACCGACAAGACGATTCCTACCCAGGGCCTCGCCGAACACGAACACGCCGAGCAGGAACTGGAGCGATGGCGCCAAGAACTGGAGGAGACCCACGGTCCACAACGGGATTCGCTTCGCCGCAGCACCGAACAAGACCAGCGGAGCGGTTGTGATCGCGCCCGAGACCGAGCAGGGCGATCTTCGACACCGATCCCCCCGTCTCGACGTCGCCGTTCCAGGCCAGCCAGGCCAGATAACCGACGGCGAGCGGCGCCATCAGGAGCATCTCCGTGGTCAGACCGCCCAGGGAATCACGGGGTGACATCTTCTTGATGAGCCCGTAGACGGCGAAGGTCGATGCCAATACGAGGGAGATCCACGGCAATGACCCGGCATCGATGGTGATGATCACCACGCCGATGGCGGCCGAGCCGACGGCGAGCCACCGCAACCGGGTGAGGCGTTCGCCGATGGCGACACCGATGGCGACCGAGAGCAGAGGGTTGATGAAGTAGCCCGAGGCTCGAGTCGACGACCCGATCGGTGGCGATGGAATACACGTACACCAGCCAGTTCACGGCCAGCAGGGCGCCGGCGCCGAGGTGGACCAGCGTCAATCGTCGGTCGGCGACGAGGGATCGGATCGATCGACGATCTCGCACCCACAGAATCACCGCGCCGATGACCAGCACCTGCCAGAACCGGTGGGCCGTCAACTGCATCGCCGGGACGTCGAGCAGTTTCCAGAACAGGGGCGCGAGACCCCAGATCAGATACGCGGAAAGCGCCAGGCGGTATCCGCCTGGCGCTGCATCTGCGCTCATCGGCGCAGCTCCGTGTATCGGTGGATCAGCGTCGAATCAGCGATTCGAGAAGATGCGCAGGATGTACCAGAACATCGTCATCAGCGAGCCGAACAGAGCCACTGCGGCGCCGACGTAGGCCCATGACGGGTAGCGACGCACGATGTCCTGGGTCTGGTACAGGATCGCTGCGCCGGCGAGGGCCACCATGGCGACGCTGAAGATCAGACCGAGCTGCATTCCGAAGAGCGCACTCACGATGATCAGTCCGAGGGCCGCTACGAAACCCCACATGACGATCGGACGCAGGAAACTGAGGTCACGACGGGTGACGAACGCAACGACGGTGAGCGCAGCGAACATCACGCCGGTGACGGCGGCGGCAGCCCAGACGTCACTTCCACCGTCGGGGTTCACGTTGAAGACGTAGTAGAGGAAGGGGGCGAAGATGACGGCCTCGGCCAGCGCCGTGCCGAAGAGCCCCATGTACTGGGCGCCCGGATTGTCGAGCTTGCGGACCGAGTTCGAGGTGAACCAGTTGGCGATGGCGAACCCACCGAGCAGCATCAACCAGGCAATGCCGCCGCTGCGAGCGAAGAAGTCGTACATCGCCTCGGCGACGCCGCTCATGAAGAGCAGGGTCTCGAAGACCACGAACGCGGCTACGGCCAGGCCGAGGTGTTGGTAGACCCGCACCAGGAACGCGGCCCGTTCTTCTTCGGGAGCATTGATGACCGGGGTCATCGTGGGCTGTTGGTAATACGCCATGGACGCACATCCTTCGTGAGACTGATCGACTGATCGTGTGGGCTCAACGTTGTGTCCTCGGGCTTTGTTCCCCGAGTGACCGATGTTCCCAATGGTTCTCAATCCTATACCCTGACGGCTGTGTCGGAGACCTCGGGGCCCCAACGAGCAGTGATCCACGACGCTGCGCTGCAGCGGCTCCGTTCGGCCGGCCAGCGATACACCAGGAGTCGGCGACAGATCGTCGATGCCCTGGCCGGAGCGGACGATCCCCAGACCATCGTGCAACTCCTGGCCGATGCTCCGGGCCTGGCTCAGAGCTCGGCCTATCGGAATCTGGCAGACCTCGAGAGCGCCGACGTCGTGCATCGCATCATCACGAGCGACAACCACGCCCACTTCGAACTGACCGAGGACATCACGGGCAGCCACCACCATCATCTGGTCTGCACGTCGTGCGGCATCGTGCTCGACGTTGGCCTGAGTGAAGATCTCGAGCATCGGCTGCACGACGAGTTGGCCGCTGCCGGCGCCACCCGTGGTTTCGAGGGAACCCATCATCGGGTCGATGTGATCGGCGTCTGCGCGGACTGCTCGGACGCCTGACACTTCCCGTTCTGCGGCACGCAGCCCTCAGAATCTGCGGGCTGCGTGCCGCAGAACGGGGGGAGTGGTCAGAAGGCGGTGCTGGGGAGGTCCTTCGCGTCGGCCTCGATGGCATCGACGATCACGGTGGCCACGTGCAGCGGATCCAGGCCCGGCGGGAACGCAGGCGCCTCACCGGCGATCGCTCGTGTGGCGAGCCCGGTCTCGGTGTGGCCAGGCCTGGCGTCGAGGACTCGCACCTTGTTTCGTCGTGCTTCGCGGCTGACAGCTTCGTCGAAGGAACGGAGGGCGGCCTTGGAGGCCCCGTAGGCCGCCATGCCGGGAAGGTTCTGCTCGGCGATCACGCCCGAGATGTTGACGATCATCCCGCCAGCGCATCAGCCGTTCGAGTGCCGCCTTGGCGACGAACACGGGGATGAACGTGTTCGTGAGGAACAGCTCCTCGAGCACGTCGACCTCCAGTGCGTCGACCGGACCGAAGGCGACGACACCCGTGGCATTCACCACGACGTCGACCTTGCCGTGCTCCGCCATGACCGCGTCGAGCACGGCCGACGCTGCATCGGGAAGACGGAGATCGGCCGGGATCTGCAGACCAGGCAGCCCGAGGGCGGCGAGCCGACCCGCATCGCGACCGACGAGGGCCACCATCGCCCCTCGTTCGGCGGCGAGCCGGGCGATGGGAGCACCCAGCCCACCGGTTGCACCGAGGACGACGACCGAGGCACCGGCGAGGCTGGGCATGAGAACTCCTACAGCTGGGGGGCGATCCCGTAGTTTGCTCCACCACCCAGGGCCAGCACGTCATCGAGCCACGAGGTTCCGTAGGTGTCCCCGACCTCCTGGGACAGGTCAGAGGGTTGCCCTTCCGGCGTGGTCTCCAACGTCCACGCCTGACGCTTGTACGTCCAGTTGCCGCGGTCGAGCGCGTGGGCCCGCTTCCAGAGCGGTACCGCTGCGTCCTTGTCGCCGGTGGTTCGGAAGACGTGCTGGCCCAACTCGAACCAGGCGGCGGCCTCGGCATGCTCCCGCGACCTCGGCTGGGACCGGGCAATGACGTCGGCCGCATCGAGCGCGAATCGGCTCTCGGCTCCGTTCATCGACCAGTCGACGATCGCGGCCCGGTACGCCTTCGCCGATTCCGGGATCTTCTTGATCTCGGTCAAGGCGATCTGGAGCCGCTCGGGAAGGTCGGGGCTGACCTCCATGTTCCGCAGCTCGCTCTCCTCGATCGACGCGCTCTCGGCCGGTCGGACGATTCGACCATGCTCGTCGATCCACACCGCCATCGGCACGTTGTTGATGCCGAGCATCTCGTCGACGAGATGAGCCGAGTCGATCAGTGCGACGTGCGGGTTCGCTCCGTCAGAGGGCGGAGCAGCTTCGATCCAAGGCCGAGCCTTTTCGGGATCGATGTCGAGCGCCACGGTGACAACCACGAGATTCGTGTCGGCCAGTTCTTCTTGAAGCGCCTGCCACCCGGGCAGGCTGGTACGGCAGCCTCACCACGAAGCCCACGCAACGAGCAGGACCTGCTTTCCGTGCAGCGACGCGAGGGAGAAGGGGTTGCCGTCGACGTCGGCGAGCGTGATGTCCGGAACCTGGACCGTGGTGAGTGCGGTGCCCCCCGACTCCGGGCCCAGCGCCATCAAGCCGGAGGCTTCGTCGGTGATCAGAGGCATGCCGAGGCGTTCGGCCAGCACTTCCACCGAAAGCGTGCCGTCCGGTTGCAGTGCCGACGGTGCAGGGACACAGAGATCGCCCTTGCACAGACCTTCCGGTTTGGCCTCCCAACCTGTTCGCTTCGCGAAGTCGCCTGGATCGACGGTCATTGTCTCGAGGATCATGAGCCGTGACCGTACGTCGAAACGGCGGCATCGGCCAGACTGCACCCATGAGCGGCACTCCCCTCCATCTCCTGGCCGAGGCTTCGCGTGACCTGACCGCGACGTCGAAGCGGGGCGAGAAGACCGCCCGGCTCGCCGAGTTGTTCGCTGCCATCGACCCGACCGACGTCGAGGTCGTCGTCGGCCTGATGCTCGGGCAACAACGACAGGGGCGCATCGGCATCGGGTGGGCGACGGTCGGCTCGCTGGAACTCATCCCGGCGACTGCACCTTCTCTCACCGTCACCGACATCGACGACATGCTGACCGAGGTGGCGACGATCAGCGGCGAGGGCTCCACGTCTCGGCGGGCGGACGCGCTCCGATCGGTACTGCACCGGGCCACGGCGGACGAGATGGACTTCATGGCGCAGGTACTGGTCGGCGACGTGCGACAGGGGGCGCTCGCCGGCGTCATCTCCGACGGCGTTGCGATGGCGGCGGGTGTGGGCAAGCCCCTGCTCCGCCGGGCGACGATGCTGCGTGGTGATCTCGGTGCCACCGCCGCCATCGCCCTCTCGCAGGGAGCCGAGGGCCTCGGCAGCGGTCACCCTCGAGGTGGGCCGACCCATCGAGCCGATGCTGGCCGAGCACCGCGGCGTCGGTGGTCGACGCCATCGGCGATCTCGGCCTCTCCTCGGTCGAGTGGAAGCTCGATGGCGCCCGCATCCAGGTGCATCGCAACGGCGACGACGTCCGGGTCTACACCCGCAACCTGAACGACATCACGGGACGGGTTCCGATGGTGGTCGACATCGTTCGCACGCTTCACCGCCGATCGGCTCGTCCTCGACGGGGAGGTCCTCGGCCTCGATCCCGACGGAGCGCCTCTCGCCTTCCAGGACACGGCCGGGCGCCGAAGGCTGGGATCCTGCAGCCGTTCTTCTTCGACGTGATGGTCCACGACGATCGGGTCCTACTCGACGAACCGTTGACGGCTTCGACGTGCGGTGCTGGCCGATCTCGTCGGTGACCACGGCATCCCGACCGTGGAGACCGACGACGCGATGGTCGCCGCCGCCCACCTCGAAGCCGCAATCGCCGCCGGCCACGAAGGCGTCATGGTGAAGGCCGTCGACGGCCTCTACGAGGCGGGCCGGCGGGGCAAGGGTTGGCGCAAGGTGAAGCCGGTCCACACCCTCGATCTCGTCGTTCTCGCCGCCGAATGGGGGCACGGCCGACGACAGGGTTGGCTCTCGAACCTCCATCTCGGCGCGCTGGACCCCGAAACCGGCGAGCCGGTGATGGTCGGCAAGACGTTCAAGGGGATGACCGACGAGCTGCTCGCCTGGCAGACCGAGGCGCTCCTTGCCCGGGAGACGCGACGGAGCGCCACCGGCCACACCGTGTACGTGGCACCAGAACTGGTGGTCGAGGTGGCGCTCGACGGCGCACAACGGTCGACCCGCTATCCGGGTGGTGTGGCCCTCCGGTTCGCCCGCATTCGCAGGTACCGGGACGACAAACCAGTCTCCGAGGCCGACTCGCTGGAAGCCGTTCGCACCCTGCTCAAGTGACCCGTTCCCAAGATCATTCTGGCTCTGCTTCTCAGCCCTCAGATCGCTGCGAGAGGGCGTAGAGGCCGAACTGCGGCAGGATCAGACTGACAGCGAGCCCGAGCAGGACGATGCGCCCGATCAGCATCGTGGTGCCGATGTCATCGCGTTGCTGTCCCAAGGTGTCTCGAGCGTCACCGATCCCGAGCTTCAGATCTTGGAGCACCATCTGCGTCGTCTCGAGCTCGATGACCACGGCGTCGATGCTCCTCGACACCCCGGCAACCTCGTCGACGATGCCGCTGTCGACCTCGAGCCGTTCCAGATCGGCTCGGAGCGCATCGAGATCGGTACGAAGCGACTCGATCTCTCCGGTGTCGAGCGTCGGCGCCACTCCGAGGAGCCCGAACAACTCGTTGTTCTCGATCAGGTCGGACAGGACTTGGAGCGTCGCCGCGAACTCGTCGACGTCGTCGACCAACGGGATCAGGACCTGCTGCAGGGACTCGACGGTCTGCACTGTCTCGGTGGTGAGGTCCGACCCGGTCCCGACGGCCCCGTTGACCGCGCCAAGACCCTCGGCTGACTCGCCGGCGAGGTCACCGGTGGCGTCGAGCAGCATCTCGGTCCTGCCGAGCCCCTGATCGGTCGACTCGAGCGTGGCGATCCAACTGTCCTCCAGCCTCTGGAGCACGATCCATCCGGCGACGGTGACGATGACCACGGAGAGGACGGTGACGACAGCGATCGTTTGGACGACCCGGTTGGAACTCGAGCGGTTGGAGTTCGAGCGGGGTTCGGTCATGAGGTTTCCTTTCTGGCCCGGCGTTGGTGGGCGAGTCGGCGTGTCCATCAGCGCACCCGCAACTGTCGTACGAGAAGCCGCCACGCCACGAGCCCGTAGACGGCTGTCTGGGCGACGAGACCGGCGACGTCACGGAGATCAGGAGCGACACCGCGGAGTATGACGTCCTGGAGGAGTCGAATCGTGAAGGTGACGGGCAGCAGCCAGGCAATGTCGCGGAACGGTGAGCGAAGATTGTCGAGGTCGAGGAAGAATCCGCCGAAGAAGAGGCCGAGCAGCAGCACGAGCATGGCGAATTGCACGGCTTGGACGTCCGAGCGGGCAACCAGCGCGGCCACGAAGCCGAGACTGAGCCCGGCGAACAGCCCGAGCACGATACTGGCGACTGCCCACTCGAGCGCGCCGGAGACCTGGGTTCCCAGGCCGTAACGAGTGACTCCGAGCAGACCGAGCCCGACGACGAGTCCAACGACGAGGTAGGCGGAGTACTTCCCGATCAGGATCGAACCGGACCGGATCGGGCCCACACGGTACATCTCGACCAAGCCGAGATTTCGATCACGCATCAGCGAAAGCGCAGCGAGCGAGACCGTCGCATGTTGCAGCAGCAACCCGATGGCAGATGGAACGAAGAAGTCGACCTCGTCGATCGATCGAAGAAGGATCGTCTCCGTGTCGCTCACGAACGGTTGAGCGAGCAGCCTCGGGTCGCCCTCCTCGAGGAAGTACTCAACGTCCTCGATGGTGATGAGCGCGCTCGAAGTCCCCACCGACTCGACCTCGACCCCGTCGGGAATGACCTCATCGGCGGCCAGGTCCTGCGTGACCTCGATGCCACTCTCCAGCGCCGATCGATCGCCCTGCGCCTGGTCCTGACCGGCGGCGATCATCTCAGAAACGATGGCGGCGTTGAGCTTGGCTGTCGCGACTTCGGCCGCGATCACGACCGCGGTCTGCTGAATCGGGTCGATCTTCTGGTGGAGCACTGCGATCTCGGCCGGCGCCCCTGTTCGTAGTGTCTCCAGAGGCGTGGGCGGGAAGACGACGACCAGGTCGACCTCACCTGCCGCCAACGCCCGTCGCCCGTCGAGAACGTCGGTGGTGTAACCGACGGGTTCGACGTAGTCATCGAACTCCTCCTCGTACGACTCGACGAGTGTCTGGATCTCGTCGATCTCCTCGGCAACGAAGATCGTTCGCAGGCTGATCGTGTCGTTGCGATATCCAGCACCGAAGAGCAGGAGCACCGCAAACGGACCCAGCACCATGATCAGGATCAGCTTTGGTTGCCGGAGCAGCGACAGGAGCTCCCGTCGGAACATTCCCCACGCCTGGATCAGCCAGGTGAGCACGTTTCTCACGCCGACACCGCCGGTTCAGCCGACCTCTCGGGATCGGCACCGACCAATCTGACGAACGCCTCATCGAAGTCAACGACGCGTTCGGCGATCGACCGGACATCGACACCCATGGCCCCCAGTTCCTCTGACAGAAGTGGAATGGCCACCCCTGCGTCGTCAACGACGACGGAGACGGACCGAGCATCGAGCGTGCGTGGCGTGTCGACAACGACGCCGAGGGACGCGAGCCGCTCCATGTGTTCGGAGGTGAACAGCTGCGACGCCTCGATCTCGACCACCTGGCCCCCGTGGGCGCTGCGACGGAGGTCGTCCGGTGTTCCGTCGAATCGGACGACTCCTTCCCGCATGAGAAGGACGCGATCGCAGTTCGCTGCCTCGCCGATGTATTGAGTCGTCACGATGACCGTTCGCCCTTCGTCCGACTGTCCCCTCAGCCGTTCCCACACGTTGGCCCGCAGAATCGGATCGAGGCCTGCGGTCGGCTCGTCGAGAACGATCAGTCGAGGGAGATGAACGAGCGCCGAAGCCAGACCGACACGCCGCTGCATGCCACCGGACGCATCATGAGCGAGGGTCCGGGAGTGATCGTCGAGCTCCATCGCTGCGAGATTCTTCGTGATGTCGTCCTTTGTGAGTCTCATCCCGTACGTCGAGGAGTGGAATCGGAGATTCTGGGCGATGGTGAGATCGGGCAGCAGGGCGGGCTGCTGTGGCAGATAACCGATTTGGCGTCGGAACTCCCGGTCCATGTCGACAGACGGGACCCCTCCTACCCCGATGTCGCCCGATGTGGGCCCGAGCAATCCGAGCATCAGGCGAACGAGTGTGGTCTTGCCTGATCCGCTCGGCCCGATGATTCCGACGACCGAGCCTTCGGCGATCTGGAGAGAGACGTCGCTCACCGCTTCCTTGTCTCCGAAGCGGCACGTGAGGTGCTCGGCCTCCACCGAGGCGATCACTGGTCGCCACGCTGATCGGTCAGGTCGGTGAGAAAGCCGTCGATGACGTGGATCGTGATGCCGTCCACGTTCAGGTCACCGGCGGCGAGGCCAGACCCCCCGACCATCACCGAGCCGTCCTCGAACGACTCGAGCTCGACGATCGTGCCGGAATCGAGCACGAGCGGGCCCTCCACCATGAGGTCATCGATCGTCATGGAACGGTCGAGCGTGTGATCCGAAACAATGTCGGCCAGCTCGTCGTCTTCAGCGAGGATCGACGCCAGGACGTCGGCATCGAGCGCCAGGAACGCCCGGTCGCTGGGAACGAAGAACGTGGCATCGCCCGTACCGATGACGTCGACGCCGAGTACATCGATCACATCCGCCATGGTCGATGCGCCTGCTGCTCGCATGGCGTCGGTTGCCGGCGACGACTCACCCACTGTGTCGAGGTCGATCGCCTTCTCGTCATCAACAGTCGCAGAACACGCTGAGACCGCGAGGGCCAGAGCTGAGAGGAGAATCAACACCACGGGGCGAGGTCGAAACGGCGGATGTGTCGAGTGACTGCTCACGCATCCGGGTCTGCCCCGATCCGACCACACCAAACATCACGTCGCTCATGCAGCGGGTTGGCATGAGGGGCACCACCAGACGTTCCTGCCGTCGATGTCCGCCGAGACGACCGTGTCGCCGCATCGGCGGCATGGCGCTCCCGCTCGCTTGTAGACGTACAAACGCTCGTCTCGCTTCAGCTGGTTGCGCTTCTCGACGCCGAACTCGGTCGGGTCTGTGGTGATGATCCTCCCGATCCGCTCACCGGCCTTCAGCTCCACGATGGACTGTTGCCAGAGTCGATCGACTGTGTCAGGAGGGAGGTCCTTCGATCGGTGCCAAGGGTTCAGTCCGATCTGGAAGAGCAGCTCCGATCGGTAGATGTTGCCGATTCCGCTGATGACCTCCTGCACCATGATCGCCTTGCCGATCGGGATGGTGCGTCGCTGGAGGAGCTCGAAGAAGTGGTCCGCCCCGTCCGGGGGATCCTCGATCGGGTCGGGACCGAGGCGAGCCCGCACTGCCTCGGCTTCCCATGGCTCCAGGACCTCACATTGATTCGGCCCAGCGAGGTGCAGGCGATCCCGCTCAGTCCACATCAGCACCCGACAGTTCGGCGAGACCGGCAGCGGCTCGTCGCCTGGCTCGGGTTGTGATTGGATCCGGAACTTGCCGAAGAGGCCCAGGTGGACATGCATCTCATCGCCGGAATCGAATCGGTAGAACAAGTGCTTGCCCTTGGCCCGAATCGCGTCGAGCTGTTGACCGCTCAACCGGTCGGCTCCCTCGCGGAACCGGCCCTGGGGTGAGGACATCTCCACGACCTCGCCGTTGAATCGGCGGCCCTGGATCCGTGCCGCCCGGTGCAGGACATGACCCTCAGGCATCGCTGATCACAGGTGCCGCAGGACCGCCCGTCGAGCGCCGACCGCGATGCTGAGCATCGGGTTCGCATGCGGTGCAGCCGGCAGGACCGAGCTGTCGATGACCGTCAGGTTGCCGGATGGGACCTTCACCTCCGTGAGCGTGCAGCACTGATGCTGCACCGGGGTCTGATCGTGGCTGATCGAGACCTTCGCTGCACCATCCAGCTCGCGTAGCCAATGCAGGACCTGGGTGATCCCGGCAACGAGCACCTTCTGCCGATCGGGCTCGAGTGCGGTGACGATGACGGCAGCGTGGGAACGGCCGATTTCGTCTGCACCGGTGTGATCGAGCACGAGCAACTGGAGGTCGATGGTGTTCCCGGAGAGTCCGGTGGCAACACGAAGCAGATGCGAGCTGGGGGGTCGGTCGCCACCGAGCCTCGTCTGCAGCGCAGGGTCCAGCTCGACGATCACGGCCGTCGACGGATGGTTGATCGGAGCGCTGACCCGTTCAGCCGCGACGAGGCCAGAGGCCACCAGGAGCGCAGGCGAGCCGACGACGCCGGCGGCAACGAACACGTGTCTGCTCTCGAGGCGGGTCCCATCGCCGAGCAGGACAGAGGTGCCGTCGATCGCTGCGACCGTGGTATCGAACCGGACCCTCGATGTCGTCGCCGAGGAATGCATCTGCAGCCGACACCCGATGTCCACCGACTGCAGCCAACGAGAGCGATCGCCATCCGGGCGCCCCGCCATCGGCGGTTGGGGCGGCAACCGGAAAGCCCCGAGTGACACACGCCCCGAACGCCTCGGTGAAAGGACCAGCTCCCACCGTGGTGTGAGCCCAGCGGTCGAGCACCCAATGCTGGAGCTCGGCGCCATCGTCCCAGCCCCATCGCTTCAGATCGATGGGTTCGATCGCGTCGAGCACCATGCCGTTGACTGCTGACCCTCCCCCGCTGCCCCGGCCACGCTTGGGAGCGTCCGGATACCACCAGTCTGCGGCACTGGTCGACCCCAGGTGGTCGAGCCGGTCGAGCGCGGTCGGTCGAGCTGGGCCCGGGCCGGCCTCGATCACCACCACCTCGTGGCCGGCGTCGGCCAGGGTGCGGGCAGCGACACAACCCGCCACACCAGCACCGATCACCACGAATGGGGGCGCCACGATCAGCCTGCGACGAGCGTCGGCGGACGAAAACCGATTCCGGTGCCGGTCGCCATCGCCGAACCGATGGCCAGCAGACGCCGGTCTGACCAACGCGGACCCACGATCTGGACACCGAGCGGAAGTCCGTCGACCGGGCCGATCGGCATGGCCAGCGACGGAAGCAGCGGCATCGTGGCCAGGCCGGCCCAGAACAGCAGCTCGTGATAGGCCCGCTCGGCGGGCTCGTCCGGGCCGCGGTCGACGGCCACCGTGCGATCGGCATATCGACGTTCGGTGTCGTGGAGGAATGCCTGGGTCTGGCTGACCGGCATGAGGACCACGTCGACCGTGTCGAAGAGATCGACCCACGCCGCTTGCGCTCGTGATCGCTGCTCGTCAGCCGCGATCCACGATGCGTGCCGAGCAAGGCTGTCCCGGGCATAGCGGGCGGTGAACGTCGACGGGTCGTCGGCCGGCAGGTCGCCTGCCTGCTCTGCGGCGACGAGGTGCAATCGATCGAGCACCGACGTCGGCAGACCAGCCGACGTCACCGGTGTCAACAAGCGGTTGTAGGTGTCGTACAGATCGACGGAGAGCACGGTTGGACGGGCCTGGTCGTCGACGAAGGCGCCAAGGCCCTCGAGTTGCGTGGCGAACGACTGGATGGTGGCCCGCGTCACCGAGTCGACCGGTGCGACGGGGTCGTCGAGCCACAACCCGACGCGGAGCCCGGCCAACTCGACCGCCCCGCTCGGAAGGAGGGCTGCGCCCGGCACCGGGACCTGGCCTGCCAACCGCATGGCGCCGTGGCGGAGGGATGCATCGAGCAACAACTCGAGATCCTCGATCGTCCGTGCGATCGGACCCATCACGCCGAGATCCATCGTCCCGAGACTGCCGGGCGGCCACGGTACGTGGCCACGCTGGGAGACGACACCCCATGACGGCTTCAGCCCGAACACCCCGTTGAAGTGGGCGGGAGCCCGGATCGAGCTTCCGATGTCGGATCCGTATTCGCCGAGCGAGAACCCGCATGCCACCGAGACCGCCGACCCACCCGAGGAACCGCCTGCGGTGCGTTCGGGATCCCACGGATTCCTCGTGAGGCCGTACACATCGTTGAATGTCTGATGATCACCGGCATAGAGCGGCACGTTGGTCTTGCCGAAGATGACGGCACCCGCATCCCGCAGTCCGGCCACCACGTCGGCGTCGAACTCCGGCACATGATCGGCCAACGCAGGAGCGCCGGCCGTGGTGACACAACCCGCTGTCTCGAACGTGTCCTTCACGGTGAGCGGTATGCCACCGAGGGGACCGAGAACACGGCCTGCAACCCGTGCCTCGTCTGCCGCCCGGGCCTCGGCGGTGGCCCGTTCGATGTCGAAAGCCACCACGGCATTCACCGACGGATTGAAGATGTCGACCCGATCGAGTTGGGCGTTGAGCAACTCCTCACTCCCGACCTCACCCGCGGCAATGGCCGCGACGGCATCGGTCAGCGTCGCGGTGTCGAGGTCGAGGCTCACGCAGCGCTCACGGCCGCTATCCGTCGTCCTTCGTCTGGTCACGGAGGAACCGGCGGAGGATCTTGCCGGAGGCCGACTTCGGGATCTCATCGGTGAACTCGACGAGCCGGATGTGCTTGTACGAGGCGACGTGGCCGGCGACGAACGACTGGATGTCCTCGGTGGTGGCCTCCTCCCCCGGCTTGAGGACCACGAACGCCTTCGGCAACTCTCCCGCCTCGACATCGGGCACACCGATCACGGCGACGTCGGCGACGGCCGGATGGGTGACGATCAACGCTTCGAGCTCGGCCGGCGGGACCTGGAAGCCCTTGAACTTGATGAGCTCCTTGACCCGATCGACGATGTACATGTGACCGTCTGCGTCGATCCGTGCCACATCGCCCGTGTGCAGCCAGCTATCCGAGTCGATCGTGGCCGCGGTCGCCTCAGCGTTGTTCAGGTAGCCCTTCATGACCTGCGGGCCCTTGATCCAGAGCTCGCCCTCCTCATCGACACCCAGGTCGTTGCCTTCCGGATCGACGATCCGACAGAGCGTGTTCGGGGCCGTGACACCGTTGGAGCCCGGCTTCGAGTCCTCACCGACGGTGGCATGGCTGATCGGGCTGAGCTCGGTCATGCCGTAACCCTGGACCACGGCGGCTCCGATTCGTGCTGCCGCCTCCTCGGCCAGGTCGGCACCGAGCGGGGCGGCTCCGCAGAACACCTTCTTGAGACTGGAGATGTCGAAGGCATCGACCGCCGGATGTTTCGCCAGGCCGAGCACGATCGGGGGGACGGCGAAGAACTGCGTCACCCCGTACTTCTGGATGAGCTCGAGCCCCTGTTCCATGTCGAACCGAGGCATCGAGACGACGGTGACACCGTTCGACAGCAGCCCGTTCATCAACACCTGCATGCCGTAGATGTGGAAGAACGGCAGGACGGCCAGAGCCACTTCACCGTCTTCGTACATGATCATCGAGTCGCTCTGGACCAGATTGGCCACGCAGTTGTGATGCGTCAGCATGACGCCCTTCGGAAGGCCTGTCGTGCCGCTCGAGTACGGCAGTACGACGACGCTCTCTCGAGGGTCGATCGGCACTTGGCCGGCGGGCTCACCGAAGAGGCCATCGAACGACGGCTCGCCGATCACGACCATCTCGTCGGCGGGACTTCCCTCCATCGCTTCCTTGGCCGTCTCGGCGAACATCGGCACGGTGATGATCATCGTGGCAGCCGCGTCGTTGAGCTGGAAGCGCACCTCCTCTGCCCCGTAGGTGGGGTTGACGGTGGTGATGGTGCCCCCACACGTGGCGACAGCGTGGAACACCACCGCATACTCGGGGATGTTCGGCGCCATGATCGCCAGCGTCGAACCCGGTCCGAAACCACGGGCCTGGAGTCCCCCGGCAAGGCGAGCGATGGCGTCGGCCAGCTCGGCGTATGTGTACGTCCGACCGGTCGGACCGTCGATCATCGCCGGGCGATCGGGATGAGCGGAGGCATGCCGCATCACGAACTCGGTCAGCGGCACTTCGGGGATCTCGACATCGGCGAGCGGGCTGGTGAAGACGTATGTCATGGTCGGGAATGGTGCACCAATCACGCCACTCGAACAAGCGCGCCTGCTGCGAGGCGAGCAAGGCAGAGCGTGACCTCACCACAGTCCGGGAACTTCCGCCCAGAATCAAAGGGAACCCAGGCCGAGCTGCAGCCGTGGCTGGTTTGGTCGAGTTTGATGCCATCAATGGTCACATCGCCGACGGCTATTTGACACCCCAGCGGCATCTGATCCGTTCACACTGCGAGTCTCATCATGGGCTTGTGCCCGGCTCGACGTTGCACGACGTCGAAACCAAGGCCGGCGAACGTCGTGGCGAGCCCGGTGTAGACGACGGAATCCGACTTGAGCTCGTTGGTGTCCCATGGATAGCCCTCGACAACCGTGCCGCCCTGCTCTCGAACGAAGTCGATCGCTGCGCCGATCAACACCCTTGTCAGACCCTTGCCCCGATGGCGCGGCCTCACCACGAAGCATGGAAGCGACCAGACACCCTCGATGTCGAGGTCGGTCTTGAAGTAGCGCGAGTTGGCCAAGCCGGGCAGAGCGACGCGGGGCATGATTCGGCACCACGCCACGGGATCAGCATCGTCGTAGGCCAGCAGCCCCGGCGGTGGGCCGGCTTCGACGAGCTCACGGAACGCTCGTCGGTTCGATGCGCGGCCCCCTCCCTTGCAGCCCTCACCCCAGGCGGCGCTGGTCGGACAGGTCCAGTACATGCACCAGCATCCGCCGATCCCACTCTTGCCGAGGACAACAACGAAGTCGTCGAAGCGATCTTGCGTGAGCGGCTCCACGCGATAGCTGTTGATCGTCCTGGTGAAGACGTGTGTCATGGTCGGGAATCGTGCACCAATCACGCCACTCGAACGAGCGCGCCTGCTGGGAAGTGCGCCTGTCCAGTCGATTGTCGACCTTTCTGCCGTCGCCGCTGACCCTCGTCGAGTGTCACACCCCCTGCGTAGTGTTGTTTGTATGGCTTTGGCGGAGATACCGACACATGAGAGGTGCGGGCGACGCTCGATTCGTGATGTCCGCGCCGCTGGTCTCGCTTCGGTGGCAAAGCTGGCCGAAGCAGAACGCCTCCGAGCCGAAGCCATCTCTGGCCTCGTCGAATTCGAAGCCATCAACGGCCACATCACCGAGGGCTACCTCACCCCACAACGCCAACTCATCCACGCCGCCGGCCTCTCCGAGACCGAAGCCAACCGAATGGTCCGCCTGGTCCACTTCTGCACCGCCCATCCCTCGGTCGCTGGCGAGCTTGCGGAGGGCTTGATCACGGTCGAGCATGCCGACGCGTTGTGCAAGCTGGCTGCGCAGGTCGATGCCGGCGAGTTCGCCGATGCGTTGCCTGATCTTCTTGGTGCTGCGGTTGGTGTGGAGTTGTCGGTGTTCTGCGACCGCATCCGCACGTGGCGCTGGCGTATCCAGCCAGAGATCACCGATGAGGATCTCGACGCCGTCTACGAAAACCGGTCGCTCACCATGCAACCCGGCCTGTTCGGCGGGATGAAAGGCAACTTCCAACTCGATGCCGCCGGCGCCGCCGTCGTGGCCGACGCTCTGCAGACACAGCCCGATCCTCTCGATTCGATCGAGGGTCCCCGCACGCTGCGCCAGCGCCAGGCAGACCGATTGGTCGAGCTGGCTGCCATGGCCGGCCTGATCGACAACGACATCGCGACCGCCGACCCCGAAGATGAACCTGCGGGTGCACGTCAGCAAACTCGGCCCACCGTCGACGTCATCATCGACCTGCCCACACTGTTGGGTGTCGACTTCTCGCTCGATGATCACCGCACGTCCGATGGTGACGTTGATTGGGAATCCATCGAAGCCTCTTTCGCCCTCACCGGCCCGGCGCCACGACGGGTGATGCAGCAGTTCTTCTGCGATGCGTCATGGCGGACCCTCATCACTTCTGGTGGATCGATCGTCTTGGACTACACCCACGCCAGACCCGAGATCAACCGGGCCCAACGCCGAGCCGTCCAACGCCGAGACCGACACTGCCAATTCAAAGGCTGCGACCGCCACTGGGGAGAGTCGTGAGCGCAGCGAGCGACTCTGAGCAACCCGCAGGGTCGCCGATGGTGTGATGTCCACCACCTACGCAGCAAAGAAGACGGTGGCTGGGATCTGTTCGACAACCTCGTCCTGTTGTGCCGTCGCCATCACACCATGGTCCACCAGCAGGGCTGGCAGCTGTGGCGCGACACCGACGGACGAATACACACCACCACCCCCTAGCCAAGGGGAGTGGTGACGGAGCAGGCGGAAGCACAGCGGGCAGAGCTCGTCGACCCGAGTCGCCGGGGTCCCATCCGCGCAGAACGCTCTGGTTGCCGCGTCAATCCAGTTGGTAGCTGTCGATCACCCCGGTGGCGTGGGCTCGCTCGATGATCTCGAGGCCGAGCACTGAGAAGGCGAAGTAGACGACCGCTCCACCGAGGAGCGCCCAGCCCCAAGTGAATCCGATGATGCCGGCGACGATGCCGAGGAGACCGAAGACCGGGGCGGCAAGGCCGCTGAACCCGAAGCCGATCTTGACGAACGAGGTCGTGACCGGCGACCGCCGCCACAGTCCGAGCGACCATGCCAACGTCGACGTGATGGACAAGACAACGGCGATCCAACTCATCGTTCCGATCCAACGGTTGACGAGGGCGAAGACCGAACTTCCGACCAGCATCAGAATCGCCAACACGTTGAGGTCGCTGGCTGCTGCTTCACGTCGTTGTTCGTCGCTGAGTGCCTCGGCCACGCCGGCAACCTACCGATCGGGTCGAGCGAGGAAGCAACCGAGATGAACATCTCCCGAACACGGGAAGCCCGCCTCGTGACGCTGGTTGCATGTCGCCATGGGACACCTCCGCCACGTCATCGCTGTTGCGCTCGGTGTCTCGCTCCTGGCCGGGGCGTGCACAACCGAGGATCTCGGCCGACCGCGCATCGGCGGAGATCCCGCCACTCGTTGGCGGCGAGACCATCGACTACGGGCCGCCACCAGACGCTCCGATCGGCCGACTCGAACCGGAGCTCGTCGTCCTGCTCGACGAGTTCGACTCGTCGTTCAGCCTCGGACTCTCGACGCTCACGACCGACTTCGAGACCGGAGCAGCTCCAGCAGATCGTCGAGCTCGGCGATCCGCGCATCCTGTGGGTGTTGGCCGACCTGCTCCGATTCCCCCTCGACGGCCGGCTGAGCAGCGACCGACGTCGTCGCCGCCTTCGAGGCGTCTGAGCGGGGCCGACATCGGCGGCGACGGCAACCCGTGGACGAATGCGACGAACCTCTGATCGCCTGGGATCTACCGGCGTTCCCCGGATATCTCGACGTGAAGCGGGCACTGTTCACGACACTCGAACCCAGGTGGGAACCGTTCTTCGACGAAGCGGCAGATGTCGATTGGCGTCATGTCGGGTGGGGCGGTGTGCTCATCGACGATCGCGTGCTGGCTGACGGCGAGGGCTGCGAGCGGGGCTGCATACCGGCCCTCGACGACCCGACCACGACAGGGGCAGCCGGTGGCGACTGGTACCCGGACGACGAGCTGGTGTTCGGCATCGAGATCGACGGGGAGGCTCGGGCCTATCCCAAGAACATGATGGAAGTACACGAGATGGTCAACGACACGCTGGGCGGCCGACGGATCGCAGTGCCCTATTGCACGCTCTGTGGATCGGCCCAGGCCTTCCTCACCGACGACTCGCTTTCCATGCGAACGTCCGGCCTGCTGATCCGCTCCAACAAGATGATGTTCGAGCTCGGCACGATGTCGTTGGTCGACACCTTCCTCGGCGTCGGCACATCAGGGCCGCTGCAGGGACGGCAGTTCGAACAGGTGTCGGTGGCCACCTCGACCTGGGGTGCGTGGAAAGCAGCGCATCCCGACACCACGATCCTCGCCGAGGACGGAGGGATCGGGAGGAGCTACGCAGCCGACCCGCTGCGCGGCCGAGACGACAACGGACCGATCTTCCCGGTCGGCGCCGATCGACGATCGGCTCCCCGTCCAGCAGCTGGTGCTGGGTGTCGAGACCGGCGACGGCCAGGCCGTCGCCATTCACGTCGACATCGCCAGAGCCACCCTGCAGTCCGGAACGCCGGTCTCGGTCGCCGACCTCACGATCGAATTGGCAGGAGACGGCATCACGGCAGTTCGAGCCGACGGAACAGACGCCGGTGGGCACGAGGCCTTCTGGTTCGCCTGGAGCCAGTTCCAACCGACAACCCTCGTGTGGCCGATCGACTTCGAGTGAGGCAGGAGATCGACTCAAGCACCTCGCCCGCCTCCGGAAGCTAGAATTCCGAGCGTTGTGTGGTGACAGCAGCGTGTTCGCTGCTCGAAGAGGGAGTATGGGGCGGGAGTATGGGCGTGCGGAGTCAATGGAAGCGTTTCACTCGAGGCGGTCGTCGCGATGCTGGCGCTGTCGATCGTTGCGTCGATCGGAGCTGTCTCAACCGTCGGCGCAGAGATCGAGGGACCACCCACCACGTCCTGGGGGGTCGACACACTGCTCACCGGCACGCAGAACGACAGCATCAAGTCGTACGTGTTCGCCATCGAACAGATCGGCGATCGCATCTATGTCGGCGGCCGATTCGGTGATGTCACGTCCGACAACGCCTCCTTCGCACAGCCGTACCTGGCTGCATTCGATGCCAACACCGGTGTCTGGATCAGCTCCTTCACCCCGAACCTCAACGGCTCGGTGAACGCCCTTCAGGCATCGCCGGATGGCTCACGATTGTTCGTTGGCGGCGACTTCTCATCGGTCAACGGTCAGTCAGCGAACATGCTCGTCGCACTCGACCCCACCACGGGCGCCGTCGATTCCGGATTCGCCGGTCAGCTCACCAGCGCCACGGTCGTCCGAGATTTCCATCTCGACGGCCAATGGCTGTACGTGGTCGGCGGGTTCAACGGAGTGAGCAGCCCGATCGGCAACAACTTGGCCCAGCGAGCAGCACGTTTCGACTGGCAGTCCGGCAACCACGACCCGAACTGGCGTCCGATGGTCACCGGTGGCACCCCATGGGGAGTGTCGGTTTCGTCGGCCGACCGCGTCTATCTGGCCGGTGATTTCACGACGGTCGGCGGCAATTCGGTGACCGGCGGTTTTGCTGCGGTCACCAAGACCGACGCCACCTATGTGCCGCCCTCGGAACCCTTCCCCATCAACACCACGAACACCGGTCGCCAGTATCTCTACGACGTCGAGGTCGTGAACGGGTACATCTTCGTCGGCGGCAGCGAGCACTTCGTTGCGGTCCTCAACGAGTCTGATCAGTCCCTCCACCGCTTCCACTACTCCCGTCCGAAGGGCGACTTCCAGGATCTCGAAGTCGTCGGCGACCGCGTCTACGCCGGTTGTCATTGTCGGGCAGACGCCGTCATCGACAGTTCAGACGACGTGTTGTGGTTCAGCCCTCCGCCGGCCGGCGTGCAGAACGGCACCGTCGACATCACCAATGACAACACCTGGATCACGGCGTTCAGCGCCGTCACCGGCGAGGTCGACGGCAGCTTCAACCCCCCGATCACCGCCTTCAAGTCCGGAGTCTGGGCCATCCACGGATCCTCCGACGGATGCCTCTGGGCCGGCGGCGACATCACAGGATCAGCAGGGCAACCGTCAGACAACCTGATCCGGCTCTGTGACCCGGCGACCCTCGACACCGAACGGCCATCGGTCCCCGGGGCGCCACAAGAGGTCGCTCAAGGAGTCGACTCGGTCGACCTCACGTGGCTCGCCAGCACCGACAACGTCGCTGTCACCGGCTACAACGTCTACGACAACACCACCAACCAGATCGTCGCCACCAGCGCAACCAACAGCGTCACGGTGACCGGCCTCACCGGCACCAACACCTTCTACCTCAAGGCGTTCGATGCCGCCGGCAATCTGTCGTGGCGTTCCGGCACGACGACGATCGTCATCGGCCCGGCGGCCGACACCCAACGGCCGTCGGTCCCCGGCATGCCACAGGAAGTCTCCCAGGGGGCCGACACCCTCGACCTCACGTGGAACCCGAGCACCGACAACGTCGCCGTCACCGGCTACAACATCTACAACGCCGACACCAACCAGATCGTCGCCACCAGCGCAACGAACAGCGTCACCATCACCGGGCTGACACCGGGCACCCTCCGCTACTACGGCAAAGCCTTCGACGCCGCAGGCAACCTCTCGTGGCGATCAGGAACCCTCACCGTCAACTTCGCCGGCGGCGCCGACACCGAACGACCCTCGGTCCCCGGCATGCCACAGGAGGTCTCCCAGGGGGCCGACACTCTCGACCTCACGTGGAACCCGAGCACCGACAACGTCGCTGTCACCGGCTACAACATCTACAACGCCGACACGAACCAGATCGTCGCCACCAGCGCAACGAACAGCGTCACCATCACCGGGCTGACACCGGGCACCCTCCGCTACTACGGCAAGGCCTTCGACGCCGCAGGCAACCTCTCGTGGCGATCAGGAACCCTCACCGTCAACTTCGCCGGCGGCGCCGACACCCAACGACCGTCCACCCCCACTGCGTTGACCGTCGCCGGAGTCGGCACCGGTTCGGTCGATCTCGCCTGGAACCCGAGCACCGACAACGTCGCCGTCACCGGCTACAACATCTACGACTTCGCCAACAACCAGATCGTTGCGACGTCACCCGGTCCGTCCACGACGGTCACCGGCCTCACCGGAACCAACACGTTCTACGTGAAGGCATTCGATGCCGCAGGCAACACGTCGTGGCGTTCGAACACGGTCACGTTCACCGTGCAGTGACGGGCGTGACGTCGGCGAAGGCCGAGAACCACGACTCATAGCCGAGGTCGTTCGGATGGAAACGATCGCCCGCCGACCGGCCCCGCCAGCCGGGAAGGTGGGCATCGACGTCGGCGACCACGAGGCCGGACCGATCGGCCTCGGATCTGATGACCTTGTTCAAACGCTTGGCCAAGAGGCTGCCCTTGGCCGGCAGCGTGGCCAGGACTGCTTCGTCCGGAAGCCGGGAAATGAGTGAGTGCATCGAGCTCTCGATGCGCGAGAACGACCCTCCCCTGGCGAAGTCATTGCTTCCAACCGTGCACGTCACCAGTTGGATCGGCCGTGCGATCGCTCGCAACGCCGGTAGCTGCACCCGGAGAACGTCGTCGATGCGGGCACCCGAGCGCGACAAGTTCACGATCCTTGCCGGTCGGTTGCGTCGTTGCTGGGACTCGTGGAGGACCAGATGGTGCACCCACGATTGCTGGACAGACGACGCACCCACGGCCTGGCTCAACGAATCGCCGAGTACGACCATCAACGGGCGTTCGTCATGATCGGGCATACCGAGCGCAGCCTCGGCCTCCAACCGCCAGAAGTGGGCGTGGGCTGCGATCTGGTCTCGAGTGGCACGAATTCCCGGCACGATCGGCGCGAACGCACGAATGAGCGGCCCCGGCGTCGGAGGGCGAAGTGCCTCGGCAACGCTCGGATCCGAAAGGGGTGTCGTCACCTGGTCCATGTTGGGTGACCATCGGCGGTCGGAAGCCCGTATTGAGACAGCCCCGTATCGAGACAGCCGAGAAGACGGAATGCCCCCTCCGAGAACCGGATGGTCCGATGGGCTCCGCCAGCCCACCGGACCAGCCAGACACGTGCACTCCGTCCTACCGGTTGGTCCGCCCCGTGCATCGCCCGATCAGCACGGAGTGAGATTGCTTGCACGAGCAAGTGTGGTGCGACGTCGTCGCGCGATCTGTGAAGCACCTCACAGAGGCCGATGTTTTCGTCGACCGGCAGTCGATCAGCCGATGCTCCGCCGGAGATCAGCCGGGCTGGGTATCCGGACCCTGCCGCGCTGCACGTCGATCAACCCCTGGCTCGACCACGATCGGAGCTGTTTGTTCACCGACTCGCGCGTCACTCCCACCCGATCAGCAAGTGCCTGTTGGGTGGCCGACACGACAAGACCACCCGCTTCATCGCCGACACCGAGGGCACAGAGCAGTTCGCAGAGCTGCGCATCGAGACGCAGGAAGGTCTTGCCCTCCACGCTCGTGGAGAGTCGCTGCACCACCGAGGCGAGGTATCTCGCCAAGCTGAGGGCCATCGACGGGTGCTCGGCCAGGAGTTCGAGGAACCGCCTGCGACCAATGGTGAGCACTGTGGCCGCAGTTCGGGCCCGCAGTGATGCTGTCCTCGGGGCACCGTCGAAGATGCTGACCTCGCCGATGGGGGCTCCCGGTCCGAGCGTGACGAAGACCAGATCCCGCCCGTCGCGACTCGATCGCTGCACGTCGATCTCTCCGACCATCACGATCGAGAAGCGTTCACTCGGTTCACCCTGGTGGAACAGGAACTCCCCAGGGTCGAGCTCGACCGGCCACATCGTCGCCGCCAGGGCAACCGCCGCATCGTGATCGAAGGCAACGGCCGACGCCTCGATGAAGGCGGCGACGTCGATCGGTCTCCCTGCTGCCACGACCACACCGCTCCCCCACTGCTCGGTTAGGGAAGGTAGCGCACGAAGTCCTAGGATCGCCGACTTCGGGCTGCGGCCCGTCGGTTTCGGGGAGGTAGGCGAAAGGACCGAACGTAATCGTGCCGACACGAACGATTCTCTTCGTCGATCAGGTCGGTTCGACGCGGCTCCTGTCCGAGATCGGAGACGAATCCATGGTGGCGGTCCGCCAACGTCTCCAGACGCTGCTTCGGCGGTGTGTCGAGCAGGCGGGGGGCCGCGTGTTCGCTGACATGGGCGATGGGGTCGCCGCGGTCTTCGACTCGCCGATCGATGCCGCTCATGCCGCGTTGTCCATGCGGGCCGAGGCTGCCGCCACCCACGAACCACCGGTCAGGGAACCGCCGATCGAGGTGCGGATCGGAATGCACACCGGGGACGTCGTCCCCAACGGCAACGGATTCGTCGGCATGACCGTTCATCTCGGTGCTCGACTCTGTGATGCCGCACCAGACCAGCAAATTGCGGCGTCAGACGCAATCCGGGACGCCATCGACGCCGACCCGATCCTTCGGGTCGTGCCATTCGGCAAACGCATCCTGAAGGGCCTCGTCGAGCCGGTCAACATCAACCTGATCGTTCCGGTCACAGAGGCGACCGCTGCCCCGAGCGACGACGTCGGGGCCGCCTGGTCGATCCCTCCCACTGCTTGGTTGGCAGAGCGAAACCTCCCACCCGTGTTCATCGAACGACAGCGCGAAACGGGCGAGATCGAGCGGTTGGCCTCGGAGAGCACCGCTCGTGTGCAGCTGGCGCTGGTCAGCGGCGAACCCGGCATCGGGAAGAGCACGCTGTTGCACCAGACGGCATCGACGCTGGCTGAACGCGGGTATCTGTGCGTGGTCGGCCGCTCGGACGAATCGATCAGCACCCCCTATCGCGAGATGATCGAGGTACTCCGGCACATCATCAGTCACGCTCCGCCGCAACTCCTGGTCGACCATGTGCTCCGACACGGCAGCCTGCTCACTCGACTCATTCCCGGCCTGGCCGACCGAGTGCCGAACGCCACGATCGCCCCGCTCGACGAAGAGCCGGACCGCTTCCGATTGTTCGAAGCCGTCACCGACCTCCTCCGCTCCGTGGCTCAGCATCAGCCGCTCGTGATCGTGCTCGAGGACATCCACTGGGCCTCTCAGTCATCACTCGAGCTGATCCGCCACCTCATCCGCGCCGGCGAGCTCGCCTCCGTACTCGTCCTCGCGACATTCCGTCAGACCGAGATCGATCCCGATGCCCCGCTCTCACGCTTCTTGCGCCAGGTCCTGCTCGAACCGAACGCGCATCGAATTCCCGTCGAGCCCTTCACGTTGGCCGAGGTCCAGCACCTCGTCTCGCACTCGTACCCAGAGTCGGCGGTCAACGAGGATCATGTCCGCCGGGTCGGGCGGCACCTCCACCGCAAGACGTCCGGCAACCCGCTGTTCGTGACAGAGATGCTTCGCAGCCTCGAAGAGACGGGATCCTTCGCCGACTCGGCGGGAACGGACCGGTCGACGATCACGGTTCCTGCCACCGTGCACGAGTTGGCCACCGCACGGGTCGATCGACTCGGCCAGGCCCATCGCGAGCTGCTCACCGTGGCCTCCGTTCTCGGCGCGAGGTTCGACCACGAGGCGCTCGAAGCGCTGGTCGACCCAGGAATGGACGTCCTCGATCTGCTCGATGGCGCACAACGGGCAGGCCTCGTCGTCGAGCACTCCACTTCGGCAGACGAGACCTTCAGCTTCAGCCACGCCCTGATTCGCGATGCCCTCTACGAACGCATCAGTCCGGCACGGCGGCAGCGCCTCCATCGCGAAGCAGCAGAGGCCATCGTCTCGGTGGCCGGCGACGATCTCGGTTCCCGGGCGGCTGGCGCGCTTCGCCATCTGCGCCTGGCGAGCCACGCCGAGCCCGAGCTCGTCCTTCGCCTGGCCGAGCTCGCAGCGCAGCAATCGAGTTCGAAGCTGCTGTTCGAGGAGACCGTGGCGTTCCGCCGAATGGCCGTGGAGGCGGTCCGGGCTGCCGACGATGAGGCTGCCTTGGCATCGGCGCTTCTGGCCCTCGCCGACGCCGAGACCGCAGCAGGCATGAGCGACGGACGACGGACGAGCGTTGATGCGGCCGATGCAGCGCGGGCCGCCGGCCGCTGGGATCTGTTCGCCCGTGTTGCTGTTTCGTACGGCGGCCAGCTGAAGGAGAACCAGGCCATCGTCGACATCGCCGAACCCGTCGCTCTCATCACCGAGGCCCTGGACCATGAGACGGAGCGGACGGCGATGCGAGCACGGCTCCTCGCAGTACTCGGGATCTGGCAACGGCAGCACCGACCGTATGTCGAACGGCGCGCCGTGCTCGACGAGGCGCTCGACATCGCTCGATCCCTCGATGACCCGCGAACACTGGCGACCGTGCTCGCCGGCTTCTATCGGGCTCTCCACGGACCGAATGCCACCGACACCGCATGGGAGGTGAGCGCCGAGCTCGAACACCTCGCCCTCGAGCTCGGCGACGACAACGTCGCGCTCGAGGCGCTCAATCTTCGTCTGCTGGCCGCCCTCGAACTCGGACACTGGACCGAGATCGAACGAGTCGAGGAGCAGTTGGAACAGGTGGCGGCGAGAGTCGGCAACATCGAGGGCTTGCGTATCACGCTGCTCTGGAGAGCGGCCAAGGCCAACCTACGAGGAGAGTCGCCGGCCGAGCCGGTGAAGGAGCTCAGCCGACTCCTGGCCGGTTATTCACCGGAGAGCAGAGCGATCATGATCGGTGCGCTGAACTTGGTGGTTCCATGGATGCAGGGTCGTTCCGGGGCCATGTACGAGCCGGCATCGTCATTCGCTCCCCCCGGTGTTCTTGCACTGCTCGCTGCTGACGGCGGCATGGTCGGCACCGCCGAAGGACACGTCGCCGAACTCGGCGGCCCGGCCCGCCTCGAACGCGATCAGGACTATCTCTTCTACCTCGACCTGCTGGCCATGGTTCGCGTCGCGTCCCGCACCGACGATCACGACCTCGCTGAACGGCTGTACGCCGTCTGCCTGCCGTACCGGACCCGTCATGCACGACTCGGCCTGGTCGCCTATCTCGGGTCCATGGAGCACATCCTCGGCACTCTCGCTGCGGTGTCCGGGGAACACGAAGTTGCGACGAGCCACTTCCAGCGGGCCTTGGACCAATACCGGGAGATCGGCGCTCGCCCCCATCTCGCACTGTGCTCGGCTGAACTGGCCGCGTCACTCGGGGCACTCGGACGAGATGCGACCGATGCACGCTCCGAGGCGACCGCGATCGCCGACGAGTTGGAGCTGGCCCTCGTCTCGGAGTTGCTCGAAGGTCAGTGACGTCGCAGATGGTCGACGATGTGGGGGAACACATCGACGTGTGCATCACGACCCACGAGACCGTCGAGGTGCGCGTAGCCCTCGAGCGTGAGAAGTTCGTACAGATCGGGATCGTTGTGCTCGGCCAGCCAATCGAGGGTCTTCGCTGTGCCCTCGGGTTTGAAGATGTAGTTCTTCGAACCCTGCAAGAACAACAGCGGTAGTCGAAGCCTCTCGACGTGTGCCAGATACACGTCGTCGCCGTTGTGATCGACCGCCTTCTTCGCTCGTGTCATCGCCGCGAGCTGCCGTAGCGGCGTGATGTCACCATTGCCGAAGGCGGTGGTGAACGACGCATGTGTCGCCTGGTTCAACTGGTCGTGGGTGTGGGTCAGACCAAAGACGCCGTTCAACCACCGACACACCGGTTGTTGGCACGCTTCGCCGTCTGGGATCGGGAGCAAACCTGCGGCAAGGTCGATGAGCCGATCGGTGGGCCCACGCCCCGTGTTCGGGGCAAGACCCTCGATCCCGATTGCGTCGAAGATGTCGACGATCCGAGTGGCGTTCTTGAAGCGGTTCAACCCGCTCGTGTGCGGATGAAGCGCGAACTGCGAGCACACGGCCGAGCGCACGCCATCGAGCCCGGCCAGCAGTGCCATCAGGATCGACACCGAGCCGACGCAGTGTCCGACGACCTGAACAGATTCTGCCCCCGTGCGACGCCGCACCTCGGCCACCCCGACCGGCCAGTCGATCGTCGCGATGTCGTCGATCGTGAAGTCAACGAGACTCGACGGCAGCGCGATGCTGGCCCGGTAGTCGAAGAGCCAGACATCGAAACCGGCCTCGGCCAGCGCCTCGGCCAAGGTCGTCTCGGTGGTCGGGTGGGCCAACGAATTGGCTCTCATGCTGAAACCGGCGGCAAGCATCACCGGGCCTCGGGCCGGCTGGTCCGACCCCGTCTGGCGGGGGAAAGTGGGTGAGCATGAGCTCGGCATCGTCACCGACACCGTCGAGAATCGGCCCGGCACCGTGGCGCACGACGAGATCGGATGCGGTCAGTTGCGCCTGCTCCAGCGCGTCCCCTTCGAGGTCGTGCCACCCGGTGGCAGGTGAATACCAACAGATCTCGGGCGGCGGAAGGCGCAGCGGTCGAAGGAGACCGGATGGACGATGCGACAGGCGGCTGGATTCGTCGAGGACACCGCCGTAGATCGGGAGGAGCCGACCCTTGAAGGCTCGGGCAAAGCGGTACTTGGTTCGCCACCCCCGAACGCTGGCGGGCGAGGTGGTCTCGATGGTCGAGAGTTGGCGAATCAGATCTCGCTTGGAGATGCGAAGCACTCCCTCGGCGATCGGGTCGCCTTCCCCACCGTCGGCACGGTCGGCCGTCAGTGTCACGAAGAGAGTGGTCGTGTCCTTCCATCCTCGCAGGAGTGAACCGGTGCTGATCACCTTGCGCCCCTCGAATCGGTAGGTCTCCCCCTCGACCGACCGGAGACGCATGCGGTACGACATGTTCCACTCCTCGGCCCGGTCCCGACGTCGCTGCATCAGCCGGAACTCGCCGTCACTGATCGCCAACGGCTCGGCCGACAAGTAGGTGGCCTCGACGGTTCCCGACATCGGTTGGACCTGTCCGGGGTCACGTTCGAGCCCGTCGATGTCGGGGATCTCGATGGTCACCACGAACGAGACGTTCGGAACGCTCGTCGCCGAATCGACACCATCCGGCCATCCGTTCGGTGAAGACGATCCCCGGCGCCCTCGAACCAGCCGCCCGGTCCGGTGGATCACCTTCGTCATTCGGAGTGAGATCGAGTCGCCATCCGCGCTCGACGATGATCGCCTCCACCGCTCGTTCTGCGAGCGCAGAGATCGTCAACGAGGGGTTCGTGTCGACGGGCCGGGGAAGAACCGATCCGTCGAGGACGTGCAGGCCGGGATGGACGAGGGAGCCAGAGGGACCGGAGAACACCTCACCGCGATCGTTCACGACGCCGGCCGACGCCTCATCGGCCATGACACAGCCGCCCAGCGGATGGACGCTGACCAGTTCGTGGCCGGCGGCCGCAGTCCACAACGGTTCCGGCGCGTACTCGGCGCCGATCGAACCCGAGATGCGATCGAGCAGTTCGTTGTTCTCCCGAATACTCACGTCCGTTCGGGCGCCCGGCCAATCGACGACGATGCGATCGTCCTCGAGGACCAGGTTGCCGTCTGCTGCGTCGTCGCTCATCACGAGGAACGTGAGGGTCCGTTCGGCCGCCGTTCGCCACCGACCGAAGACCATCCGCACTCGCTGCCACAGCGACGCGTTGCTCCCGATGAGCGCGCAGGCGAGGAGCGCCAGCGGCATCACACCCTTCAGCGCTCCGGGTATGGCTCCCTCTTCGATGGTGAGCCCCGCCCCTGGGATCGGTGCAGGACGCGACACGGGAACCACGCCGACAATCGTCGGGCCGACCTCTTCGGCCTGTTCCCCCTTCGCCCAACCCATTCCATTGACCTTCCGATCCGCGCCGTATCCGAAACCCAGCACGTCCCCGTTGCCGCTGAATCGTCGGCCGACGGCATCGGACATGGCCAGACCGGCGGCGCGTGAGCGAAGCATGATCTCGGTCGAACCGAGGGTGCCCGCAGCGACGATGACGATGTCGGCGGTGACGAACTCGTCGCCTGCGCCGAACAGGCGGCGACGGCTGCCGACCGATTCGAAGTGCACCTCCCATCGACCGTCATCGGCAGCACTCGGCTCCACAGCGCGAACCAGACGTTTCGTGAAGATCCGGGCGCCGTGGTGCACGGCATCCGGCAGGTAGTTCATCGCAACGGTGTTCTTGGCCCCGACGTTGCAACCGGTGACGCAGTTGCCGCATCCGCTGCACGGCGTCTGGCGGATGCCGGCCGGGTTGGGAGCGTCGTCGAAGGAGACGTTGATCGGAGCCCGCTGCATCGCAGCCCCGAACGAACTGGCCACAGCATGCAGGGCGTCGACCTTGGCCAGCCGAGGTGCGTCATCCGGGTAGGGATTCGAGCCGAGCCACTCCTCGGCCCTCGCGAAGTAGTCGTCGAGTGCGCCGGGTCGACGGAGCGCCTCCGGCCAGCGGGGATCGGCGAGAACCTCAGCCCGAGGGCGGAGCGCGACATTGGCGTTGATGAGGGAGGTCCCGCCGACACCGCACCCGACCAACACGTTGACCTCATCGTCGAACCGGACATCGAAGAGGGCTGTCGACGACCCGAAGTGCCGCTTCCCCGTTCGCACCTGGGCGCTGCGGACGGCCTGCCACAAGGATTCGGGAAAATCGCCGACGCGATGTTCGACACCCCGCTCGAGCACACACACCGAGCGTCCGGCGCGAGCGAACCGCGACGCGGCGATGGCACCGCCATATCCGGATCCGACGACCACGACGTCGTACGAGCTCTCGAGCGTTCCCCCCGGCGATGCGAGCATGCGGCGAACGTAGTCGGTCAGGTGAACCTGGAAGCGCCGAATGCTGGCATGACAGACTGCGGCCATGACCGATCACGCAACGATCCTGTCGACTCTGGCCGAGCAGCGCGCCGCTCTCGAACAGACTTTCCGCAGCTTGGGACCCGAACTGCTGACCACTCCGTGTACCAGGAGCGAAGATCCGGGAGGCTCAGACTGGGCCCCGATCGATCACCTGGCTCACCTGCTTCGCATCGAGCACGCATTCCTCGCCATGGCGAAGCTGACGCTCGCGGGTGACGAGTCGCCGATCAAGATCGCAGGCTCCACATTCGAAGAACGCCTCGCCCAAGTCCATCGTGACAACGAAGCGCATCTCGAATCGCTCCGACCGCTGGAGGTCGAGTCACTCCTGTCGGCGCTGTCGGACGCGCGCGGGAAGACCGTCGACTTCATCACCGGACTGTCGGAAGATCAGCTCGCCACCGCCATCCCCGGGGCACCCTGGGGCGATGGCACCATCGGCGGTGTCCTGATGGCCAACGCAGGCCACGAGCACCAGCACCTCGGCTGGGTCGCAGAGGCGATCGGCTGATCGGACAATCACCGTTTGGCTGCTGCCTTGGCGCGTTTGCGGGCCCGGCGCAGGATGCGACCGGAGTCGCGCTCCTCTGCGATGTAGCGGCCGAGGAGGCCGCCCGTCACCGGATCGAGATCCTTGTTCTCGAACATCCGGTCGAACACATCCGGCCCGCCGGGTTTGCGGCCGACGCCGAACACCTTGAACTTCTCGTGGTCGCTCAACGACGAGCAGGCCATCGCGAACTTGGCATCCGATTCGATCGAGGACGGCCAGCGGACTTCGTAGCCCAGCTCGAGCATGCGCTTCGCGAAGGCCTTTCCGTGTTCGCCTTCGCGCATCGCCACGAACCGAAGAGCCGCTGCCACCTCCGGGTTGTTGCTCACGTTGGCCCAACCCAGGAGGTATCGCTCGGCTTCAGTCTCGGCGACGGCGATGGCATTGAGCAGCCCGAGGAAGCTGGGAGCTTGGCTCGATCCGTCACGCTCCTTCGTTCCCGATCCCGACTTCTGCCTGTTCTTGTTCTTGGCCATTCGACGATTCTGGCAGAGCTGTGCCGGCGAATCAGATCCGAGTCGGGGCGTCGAGGAAGAGGCCACCGGTGGTCGTCGACGTCAGATCGTCGAACGAGATGTGTTCCTGACGGATGAAGCCGCGAGGCTCGAGTCGGCCTTGACCCACCAACTCGATGACCGCAGCGGCACTGGCGGCGGTCGTCCAGGAGATCGCCGTGCGCTCGAGCCCACACAACACACGCGGGTAGTACGAACGAACGAACTCGTTCCGGTGCATCTGACCGTGCTGCATTCCCTCGGCCGCCACATGGATGTGGACCACGTCGTCGTTCACCGGGGGCTTGGCGTGGGTCAGGATTCGTCCGGCCAGCTCTCGGTCCTCACGCATACGGAGCTCATGGAAGAAGAAGTTCATCTGGTCGACGTGGCCCGGGTAGCGCAGCGTCTTGTAGTCGAGATCGGCGACTCGACCCAGGTACGTCTCACACATGGTGCCGAGACCACCGGATGTCGTGAAGGCCTCGAGCTTCGTCCCACTGACGTAGACCGTCTCGTGCCATTCCATGGCGGACACCCACTTGCGCACACCGTCCTCGATGACCTCGCAGTCGTTGAGGTACTCGTTGACCACGCCCTCCGGAGACCAGTTGAATGCATAACCGAGCAAGCCCCGCGGGTGCTGAGGCAACGCTCCGACGCGAAGTCGGAGCGATCGGCAACTCGTCATCTGCGACTCGAGATGGGCGGCCACGATCCCGACGAACCCGGGAGCAAGACCGCACTGCGGCGCCATCACGACTTCAGCCGATTCAGCGAGTTCGCGGATGTGCTGCGTGGTCGGGACATCCTCGGTGAGGTCGAAGTAGTGGAGTCCGTTGCGGTGGGCGACGTCGGCGATCCGACGGTTGAAGCGATACGGCATGCAGGACACGACAGCGTCCTGGGACGCGAGCTCCGCTTCGAGCTCGGCCTCACTGCCGACGTCCAAGCACGACCATGCGGACACCAGCGAGATTCGTCGCTCTGGTGTCGATGCCGGTGACGTCGAGCCCGCTCTCGGCGAGGAGCTCGGCAACGAGATGACCAACCTTGCCGAGGCCGAGGACAGCGATGCGCTTGATGGTCACTCGGCGAGCGTAGTTCGCCCGGCCCAGGTGCGACCCGACCCTCCGCCACCACGAAATCGACCTCGTCAGGTCCGAAACCAGTCGGGAGTCCTTCATCCGCCAGGGCTGGCGGCCGATTCGTCAACCAGAGGATCTCGACCACCCATGACCCATCCAACGCCGCCTGCAGTTGAAACACCGCTGGTTCGGGAGCATCGCCCCGGCACCAGAGTGGCTTTCGTCGCGCTCGCCCTGGCAGTCGTGGCCGCGGTCCTCCTGAACTCCCACTCGGACCGACTCACGTTCGAACACGCGTGGACCACGATTTTCGTTGCGTTGGCGTTCACGGCGGCAGAGCGCACCGTTTTCCACGTCGAGGCACGCGAACAGGCCATGAGCTACTCGCCCTACGAGATCGTTCTCGCCATCGGCATTCTGCTGCTCGCTCCGGTCGAGATCCTGGCGGCCCACATCGTGGGAACCCTCACGGGAATGATCCTGGTACGTCGCCAGCCGATGCTCAAACTGGCATTCAATGCCGGCCTTTTCGCCTTCGAGACGATGATCGCAATCACGGTCTTCGACGGGCTTCGTTCCTGGTTGGGAGAGGGACTGATTTCGACATGGGCATCCCTCATCGTTGCCCTGACGATCGCACTCATCGCCGGCGGCCTGGTCGTCGCTGTCGTGATTGCTCAGTACGAGGGGCATCTTGGCGAGCGCGTTCGTCGGGAGCTGAGTTCGGCACCCGTTCTGTACCTGCCCACGATCCTGTACGCAGCTTCGGTCGCGATACCGCTGGCCGTCGACTTTCGGCTCGGGCTCGTCGCCCTGACACCGGCACCGGTCGTGTGGTACATGCTCCGCTCGCACGGAACGTTGCTCCATCGATTTGCCGATCTGTCGAGCGTTCACGCGTTCAGCAGACAGGTCGGCGATGCTCCAGATCTGACCTCGATCGTGCAGACCGCGGTCGAGCAGATCTCCCAGCATCTTCGCGCCGACATCGTTGCCATTCGCCTCTGGACCCACGAGGACACGGTGATCGAGGCGACCGCGGGTGATGTCCTCCTCGACGCCCTCCCGGAGAAGGGAGGGGATCCGGATTGGGCCGACATCCTCGCGAGTCGCACCGTCCACCGCATTGCCGACCTTCCGGCAGAGCTCAGGACGGGACTGGAAGCCGCAGGATTCGACCAGGGCCTGATCTCGCCACTACTCGATGAGGAAGGCTTGCTCGGGGTCGTGGCCATTGCTGCCCGGAACGGCGTCACGAGCGAGTTCGACACCGATGATGCCAGCCGTCTCGACAGCTTGGCGCAACAGCTCGCCGTGGCCGTGAGGAAGGGGTATCTCCACGAACTGATCACCTTCGAGGCCACCCACGACCGGCTCACACAACTTCCGAATCGCAGCTTCCTCGAATCCGAGATCGCACAGAGCGACAGCCATGAGCCGGCAGCCGTGCTCCTGGTCGACCTCGACCGGTTCAAGTTGATCAACGACGCGTTCGGTCACCATGCCGGGGATCAGTTGCTGATCGAGGCATCACGGAGAATCGAGAGCGCCTCTGACGATCGTGAGTCCGTCGCCCGATTCGGCGGAGACGAGTTCGCGGTCTTTGCTCCCGGACTCGACCGTCGGGAGGCCCAGCTCCTCGCCGAATCGATCGGTTCGGCTCTCGAGGAAGCCTTCGACATCGGCGCTGCAAGCGTTGCGATTGGTGCGAGCATCGGCATTGCTTTGCGACCCGAACATGGGATCGACGCAACAAAGCTTCTTCGCCGTGCCGACATCGCCATGTACGACGCAAAGGCCAGGCGGGTGCGATCGAGTACGTATCGCGGCGAACTCGAGGTCGACACAGCAGATCGCCTGACCTTGCTCGACGACCTCCGGTCTGCGCTTCGAGCTGGTGAGGTCGATGTTCACTTCCAGCCGCAAGTCGACGTCACCACGCGTGATGTCACCGGCGTCGAGGCTCTGGCCCGTTGGGATCATCCCGTTCGCGGTCGTGTGGGACCCGACGTGTTCATCCCGTTGGCGGAGCAGGCGGGCCTGATCGAAGAACTGACCGACCAAGTGCTGAGGCTGGCAACGTCTGCCGCGGCCGACTGGCATCGGGCCGGTCAGTTTCTCAACGTGTCGGTGAACATCTCGGCACAGAGCCTGCTGGACGAACGGCTCGAAGCCATCGTGGCCGCCGCTCTCATCGCCAGTGGGATCCCTCCGACCTACTTGACGCTCGAGATCACCGAGAGCACGGTCATGGCTGACGGCGGGCAGACGACCCAGGTGCTCCAGGGACTCGCCGACCTCGGTGTTCGACTCTCCGTCGACGATTTCGGCACCGGTTTCTCCTCTCTCGTCAATCTCCGAAACCTGGCCGTGGACGAGGTCAAGATCGACCGGAGCTTCGTGATGGACATGATGACGACCCACGACGACGAAGTCATCGTGCGGTCCACGATCGATCTGGCCCACAATCTGGGCCTGAGCGCAGTGGCCGAAGGAGTCGAATCCGAGGCCATCCTCGAACGGCTCACCGAACTCGGCTGCGACATTGCGCAGGGATACGGCATCGGCCGGCCGCTGCCCCGCCACCTGTTCGAGGCGTGGCTCGCCGATCAGCAGATCTTCCGGCCGCCCGGATCACCGGGCCGTATCGAGATCGCCCGGACGGTGACGGGCGAGCGAACGGCAAGCGAAGGTTCCGCCTGAGAACATTCTTCTGAGAACACTGTTCGATCCGGGCGAGGACGAGTGGCCGAGCCCGGTTTCGGCGGCGTGTCATCGAGGATGAGCGACTGGGTTCGCCGCGCACATGGGCCGACGTTCAGCGCGAGGCGCGGTACGGCATCGGTGCGCGCCAGTCGAACTCGAGAGCCGCCAGCCGCAGCAAGAACACAGCGAGTGCAACGATCGCCGCCACCGCTCCGGAGTAGACGTCGTTGCGGGTTGCCGCCACGACTGCGGTCGCTCCGAGCGCAGCCGGGATGGCGTAGAGCGTGCTGTGCGACTGGAACAGGCTGGGTTGCTCGTTCGCCAACACGTCTCGAATGATGCCACCGCCGACAGCGGCGATGACGCCGATCAGCACTGCGCCGACCGCGCTCGCACCGAACGCCACGGCCTTCACCGCTCCGGTCACGCAGAACAGCCCGAGGCCGGCAGCGTCGAAGATCAGCACCGCCTGTGCAAGCCGTGCGTTGATCAGGAAATGGGCGAAGAACACCGTGGCCGCGGCGGCGAGCGGAACAGCGAGATACCACACGTCGCCGAAGGCGGTCGGAGGCGTGGCGCCGAGTACGAGGTCGCGAGTGACGCCTCCGCCGAGCGCGGTGACAAGTGCCAACGAGATGACACCGACGAGTTCAAAACCCTTGCGGACAGCCAGGAGCCCGCCCGACACGGCGAACACGAACACACCAACGAGATCGAGCGTGCGCTCCAGCGCCGGTTCGAGGCCGGTTGCGAAGTCCGCGGCCAGCTGCGCTGTTGCGTCCATTGCGACGATCGTAGGAGACATGGGCCCGAGCGCACCCCGTGGCATGGCGCCGGTTCGGTGATCCGAACTCTGCGAGCTTCCGGGGCGTCAGGGTCGAGTGACCAGCTCGGTGAACCGTGCGAGATCGATGTTGCCTCCCGACAGGGTGACACCGACTCGCATGCCCGGCTCGACCAGGCCGCCGTACAGAACAGCAGCCAGGGCGGACGCCCCGGACGGTTCGACCACCAGCTTCGTGTACTCGAACAGCAGGCGCATCGTTCGGACGATCTCGTCGTCGGTGACGGTCGTGAAGCGGTCGGCCCGCACACTGTTCACCGACCAGGTGAGCCGGCCAGGCTGCGTCGTCTGCTGACCATCAGCGATGGTGACGGGGACGCCTTCGAGTGCCACCGGCTTGCCCGCCGCCCGGCTGCGGACATGATCGTCCCCGGCCTCGGGCTCCACTCCGACGACAACAACACCGGGGTTCATGGTCTTGGCGACTGTCGAGGATCCGGCCAGCAGTCCGCCGCCACCGAGGCAGACGAACAGCATGTCGAGATCTGGCACGTCTTCGAAGAGTTCGAGTGCTGCGGTGCCCTGGCCTGCCATGACGTCGCAGTTGTCGAATGGCGGGATGACGATGCCTC
>CAWAEN010000006.1:0-215262 GCA_963781035.1 uncultured Acidimicrobiia bacterium
CGCCCCCACGATCCGTAGCGTCTTGCTGGTGGAAACCCGGTCGTTCAGCGTTCTGCAGGCGATCGTGTTGTCCGCACTTGCCGCTTCGCTGTTCGTCGTCTCGTTCTCCTGGATGTCGATCGGGCCCTTGGGTTCGCCGACTGCCGGGGCAGCGTTCCTGGTCGTGGCGATTGCGGCCGGGCTTTCGAGCCCACGGGCTCGAGCAGAGCTTCTTCCGATACGACGCCATGTCAACGCCTTGTCCGTGGTCGCATTCTCGGCCGTGGCTGTCTTCGGACTGGTGCTCTCGGCCGCCCTCGGTGCCGAGCCCACCTATCTCGATGGCGGCGCTTCGTCACTGGCCAGGCTGATTCTGTTCTTCGTCCTCACCTACGCCACGGTGACCGTGGCGCTCGCCGCTCTGGGCGATGGAGGACGCCGGGCCGCCCCGCTCGTCGGCCTGATCGTGACACTCGCGGTGCTGGTCGTCATCGGCCTGTTGTACGTGCGAGCCGATGTCAATCCGATCGAGGCCTATCGTCGAGCGGTCACCAACGGATCGTTCCAGCCCGTGCTGTATTCGGTCCGGCTGATTCACCTCGGCCTCGATGGGATCGACCACGGCTCGACGATCCGTCACCTCGAGATCCGGGGCGCGTTGTGCGCGTCGTTCCTCGGCCTGGCACTGATCCGGCGCCCGACGATCCGCTCCATCCGATGGCCATTGGTCGCCGCGGCACTCAGCGTGAGCTTCGCCGTCCTGCAGTTCAGCCGGGCCAACCTGTTGATCGTTGCGCTCGCGGCAGTCGTCCCCTTCGTACTCGTCGTCAAACGGCTCGGACGCTTGGCCGGAGTCCTGATCGTCGGAGCACTCCTCGTCGGCTTCATCGCCGTTCTGCAGATCGATGCGGTCGGCGATGCGGTGGGAGACGGGTCGAATCAGTCGTCTGAGGTCCGTGGTGAAGCGCTGTTGGATGCGGTCGGGATGCTCGACGAAGCGATGCCGTTCGGTGTCGACCGTGCCGGGGCCGACGGATCGCCGATCTTCTCGCCCCACAACATGTTCCTGGATCTCACCCTCGGCGCCGGCGTGCTTGGCTCGATTGCGGCCCTCGGGTTGATGTTCATCGCCGGCCGCGGCCTTGCATCGTCGGTCAGGCAGCAAGTTCGCCGCTCCCGGGCTTGTCGAGGCCCTGCCGGCGGTCGGTCTCAGCGGCCTGTTCATCATCGTGATCGTCCGTATGTTCACCGGCGGCGGTGGGTTCCTCGATCCTGTGTCCTGGTTCGCGTTCGCCGCGGCCTGTGCCTTGGGCGCCGAGGGTGTGGTCAGGCCCGCGACTTCGCCCTGACCGATCGAGAGGCTGCCTGGACCTGGTCCATCGCCCGGCCCTTCAGCCGAGCGAGGCGCCGTCTCAGCGGTGACGGAGGACGGTAGAGGGTCGTGTTGACGGGTTGGGCCAGACCCGGTCGAGGCGGTCCGACGAGATACGGGGCCGGTTCCCTGGTCCACGTCTTGTCCGCGTAGCTCGTCATCAGCGGAATCCGAGGATCGGCCGCCGACTGGTAGTGAAGGAACAACATGACCCGATCGTTCGACGTCGACAATTCGCCGCTGTGCCAACTGCGCGCATTGAATGCGTAGAACCGGCCCGTGGCGAAGTTCCTTGGAACGATCACCTCTGAACAGCGATGGTCGAGTGCACCCGCAGTCGCAAGCGCTTCGCTCGTGTCGCTTCGGTCCCGGAGGACCGACGGCGTCCGCTGCAGGCCATGCGGAAAACGGGATGCACCTCGTCGAGTTGGCCGACGTGCACCCGTCGAGGCCGACGGCCACCGTGATCGTCGGCCACTGATGACTCTCGATGTCGACGTGCCACGACCCGGCCTGGTTCGGGGTGCCGCTCTGGATGTTCGAGCCCCACATCACCCACTGCTGGTCCGAACCCACGATCGCTTCGACGAGAGCGGTGATGTTGGCATCGTGAGCGACGTCTCGGATGGCGTCGGTGATGGCATACGGGACCCGGTGACGTCCTGCCGCCCGGTCGTCGCGAACCGCCTCGTCGAATTGGGCGGCATCGTGGAGCAGGCGGGGCAAGACCGACGGGTCGGCGAGCGGGAAGGTGTCAGCGACGACGCCCCGTTCTCGATACTCCCGGCCGTGCTCCGGGGTCGGTGAGGAATGAATTGCTCCCTCCGTACGCACGGTCCGGACCCTACCATCGACCCGTGCGCACACTCGAAGGGTCGACGTCCTCATGAGGATCGCCTTCTTCGACGACCGTTTCGATCAGGTCTACGGCGCCCAGGAGAACGTGCTGCTGCTCGCCGAACTGGCTCGCCGCAGTGGGCACGACCCGCTGTTCCTGACCACCGAGGAGGGACCGCTGGCCGCCGAAGCTCGACGCCGCAACTTGACCGTCGAGGTCGTTCCCGCCCCTCCGTCGCTCCGCCGGTTCGAAGGCACATCGTTCGAAGGGGGAGTGGGAGCGGTTGCCAGACTCGTCGTCGATCTCGTGCGCTACAACGTCGCGTTGGGCCGTGTCATCAGGGGCCACGACGCCGACGTTGTCGTGTCGGCCGCGGTGAGGCCGACGGCGCTCCTTCTCGGCGCCAGGATCATCCAACGCGGCCCCATCCTCCTCTACGCGCAGAACAGCATTCCGCGCGGTTCGCTCGCCGTGGTCGCCGGCCTCGCCAGTCGCAAGATCTACCTGATCGGCGACGGGGCCCGCTCGACCTTTCCCCGTTGGTTCCAGCGTCGACTCGCCTCCCGATTCGCCGACCTCCCATCCGGCCGCGACATCGCCCACTACACGACCGTCCGATCGCGCCTGGCAACCGACGACGCTGCGCCGGTCGAAGTCGTCACCGTCTCGTCCGTCACCGAGCGCAAAGGTCTGCACCTGCTGATCGACGCTGCGGCCGACGTCGTGCGACGCGGTCGACGCCTCCGACTCACCGTCGTCGGGGGGACCACAGGCCCAGTGTCCGAGACGTACCTCGCCGAGTTGCGCGACCAAGGGACCGGCTTGGCGTCGACGTCGAGTTCGCCGGCTGGCAGGACGACGTCGCTCCGTTCCTGACCGCGGCCGACGTCTTTGCCATCGCATCGGACAACGAGGGCCTGCCCGGTGTGCTCATCGAGGCGATGGCCAGCGGCCTTCCCTGCGTGACGACCCGAGCCGGTAGCGCAGGTGATCTCGTCGAAGACGCCGGCGCCGGGTATGCCGTCGACATCGGCGACGTCGACGCGCTCGCTGATGCTCTGCTCGCGCTCGCCGACGATCCGCAGCTCCGGTTCGACGCAGGACGCCGCGGTCGCGAGTACGTGCAGTCTCAGCACAGCCTCGAGGCATTCCAGCGCCGGTTCGAGGCAGCGTTGTCAGCCGTGGAGGGACACAGCGGGGTTCCCGACCGATGACGTCGGAGGTGTGCACCTTCCCGTCCGTGAGTTCGTTGATCGAGGCGGAGCAGCACGACGGGGCCCATGGGTCGAATCGCATTCTCGTGGTCTCGAGCGGGGTCAGCGGTATGGCTGTCCTGGCGACACGATTCTCTCAGGTCGCGGCCAGCCTCGGATTCGACGTCTCGGCCGTTGTCTCCAAGCCCGAGGTCGTCAAGCGGCGCCCGATCCGGCCGGCCAGAGCTCGGCTCTCGCTGCTCGATCAAGTCCGGCATCGGCGACGGTGGCGACGGCCTCGCTACGACCTCGACGAACTCGGACAGGTGATTGCCGGCTTCAGCGGCGTGTTGGCTGTCGGCACCGGTCCGTCGTTCCCCATCGTTCCGCTCGCCGCTGCCGCCGGTGTGCCGATCGCAGTCATGCTCGACGTCACCATGAATCGACACGCCGAGCAGAACGACTGGCCGCAGAACCGGTGGTTCCGACAAGAGGTGGCTTTCGAATCCGACTGCTTCTCACGCGCCGACCGCCTGCTCTGCGTTTCGGAGTGGGCTCGCAGCTCAGTCGTCGGTGACCTCGGGATCGACAGCGACCGCACGCTCCTCACTCCACCGCTCCTCGCCGCGGCCGACGCCCCAGAGCTCGATGACCGTCCACCGCCCGGCCCGGTGCTTCGCTTCGCCGCCATCGGGTCGCCGTGGATCCGAAAGGGCATGGACCTGACGATCGACTGGTTGCTTCACCGCCCTGACGCTCCGGTCGAACTGCATCTCTTCGGCGACAGCCCCGGTGGGGTCACCGATCCGAGGATCATCGAACACGGCAGAGTCGACGGTCGCGAGCTCATCGAACGCTGGCTGCCGTCGATGGACCTGCTCGTACATCCGACCAGGCGTGACCAATCGGCCACGGTGGTCGTCGAGGCAGCCTGGGCCGGCGTTGCCTCGGTGGCCACAGCGATGGCCGGAATCCCGGAACTGATCGACGATGGAGCGACCGGCTGGCTCGTGCCCGAGGGCTCCGAATCCGCGCTGCACCGGACTCTGGACGAGGTGCTCGAGGACCCCGATCGCCTTCGCCCGGCAGGGCTGGCCAGTCGCAAGAAGGCCGAAACCGAGTTCGAAGCCCACGCGATCTTTGCCCCTGTCGCACAGTGGTTGGCGGGCGACGCTGCGGCCCCGATCGCCGGCAACGGCGGGAGACCGTCCGCGCCATGAACGTCGTCAGTGTCGTGCTCGCGGTTCGAGACGGGGAACGAACGATTGGCGCCCAGCTCGAGGCGCTGCTTCGGCAACGCACCGATCGCGAATGGGAGCTGGTCGTCGTCGACAATGCCTCGCAGGACATGACGGCTCGTGTCGTCGGCGCCGAGCTCGGCCGGTTCGGCTCTGCTCGCTTGATCGAGGCCGGCCAGGGAAGCGGTGCCGGTTACGCCAAGAACTGTGGAGCTGATGTCGCTGTGGGTGAGACGCTCCTGTTCTGCGACGCCGACGACGAAGTCGACGAACTCTGGCTGGACTGTTTGGCCGATGGGGTCGATCGCCACGGGTTCGTCGGAGGTGCGCTCGATCGCCGTCGGCTCCACGGCGGCCATCCGAGTGGTCCCGGGGTGCCGACGACTCGTGATCTGCACCGGACCGCTGACGGGCAGCCGTTTGCCGTCGGAGCGAATCTCGGGGTGAGCCGACGGCTCTTCCGCCAACTCGACGGCTTCGACATCTCGTTCGTCGGCGGCAACGAAGACGCAGACTTCGCGCTGCGGGCGGCGGCGATCGGGCACGCTCCGCAGTTCTGTCCCGAGGCGATCGTCCACTATCGGGAACGGTCGACATGGCGGGCCAGCTTCAACCAATACCGTCGCTACGGCAGGACCGAACCGCAGCTCTACCGGAAACACCGGGCCGTCGTCGCTCGACGCACGCCGGTCGACGGGCTCCGGTTCTGGGGGCGGATCCCTCTGGTCTCTGCTCGAGGCTTCCGCGACCCGCACGCCCGCGTCCTCGCCACCCGGCTCGTCGGCCGGGGCGTCGGTCGCATCGAAGGCAGCATCCGCCACCGAGCCCTGTTCTGGTGATCGGGCTCGGTTGACGCGCCGGGAGCACCCTCTGCCACCGTCCAGGGCGGGTCCGATCTACACCGACGACCCAGCGAGTTCCGGGACGACGACACCATCGACGTCGGTCAGCGACTCGCCCAGTGACGCCGCAATCGTCGGTGCCAGGTCCTCGATCCGAATCGAGCCGCCACCGTCGTTCTCGGTGTCAGCCATCCCCGGATGAACGACGATGACCTCCCCGGCCGGCCGATGATCGCCGGACCGAATGCCGCTGTAACGACCAGCGACGAGCCCGACGGTCGGTGACACCGCGGCATCGATCGGTGCCGACCACTCCCAATCGACGAGCAGGTCAGGGAGGTGGGCACGGCGGGGACCCCGATGATGGTCGTCGACGCGGATGACCTCGGAGACAACTTGCCGGCCGGACGTGGGACAGCGGAGCGCGAGGAGTTCAGCTTTCAGGCGGTCGATGAGCTCGATCCCTGACGGTGCCGAGGGATCGATGAAACCCTGCGGCTCGCGCCCAGCGACATTGAGCCGGATTCCCCCGAATCGCTCATTGTTGGGGACCTGGAAGAAGGCTCTCGCTCCGTCGAGGGAGGCGAGGGACGGATCGCCGCCGGCAAACCGGGCCCGGACCTTCTTCGTCGCCCAGTGACCGGCACGGTGAGCGGACCCTGAAATGGCTCTGGTCGTGGGTGTCGGAGCGATGGCGTTCTCGATTCGCAGCAGCGCTTCGGCCAGGATGTGCTCCCCGCCGTAGTGGGGAACGAAGCCGTGGCTCAGAATCACCATCACGGTCGCATCGTCGAGGTCTTCCAGGAGTCGACCCAACTGGACATCCAACGCCTCGTAGACATCGAGAAGTGGGTCCCCACCGAGCGCGATCGCTGCCTCGGGGTCATGGGCGACATGGTTTACGTCGTGGTGTTTCCAGAGGTGATGCCCGGCGCAATGCGACTCGGAGAAGACGGTGAGGAACAGATCCCACGAATCTCGGTGGAGAACGTCGAGCGAGAGGTCTCCCTTCGCCGTTGCCCCTTCCAACAGGGCTTCCACCATCGATGCGGGGGGCCTCGTGCGTGCGGTGTGGTCGCATCGAACCTCGATGGGGTGGGACGGTCGATCGTGCAACAGATCGTCAGCCCCGACCGAGTTCGTCGCCATCCATCGGTCGTGACTTCCCCAGTCGACGATCTGGAGGCCGTTGAGTTCCTGGGACGGGGCGCTGAGCGGCGCATCGACGATGGCCACCTTGGCCCCCGCTCGGGACAGCGAATCCCACATGGGGACGCCGCCCGCTTCCGCCGGTTGCATTCGTTTGGTGGCGTACGCCCCGGGAACGAATTGGCGCCAGCTGTAGATGCCGTGCACCGCCGGCCCAGTCCCGGTCGCCAGGCTCGGCCAGATCGATCCGACGTAGAGGCCGTATGGCGGTACGAGCGAACGGCGGAGGCCCCGCCGGACGAGCGAGGCCAGATGCGGCATCCGCCCTGCGTCCATCAGCGTGGCAGCGATCGCCGGATCACATGCGTCAAAGCCGATCACCGCAGTTCGTGCCGACATCGAGTGCACAGTAGCGCCCCGCGATTCGGGGCGCCGCCTTCGGCAGGCCGGGCAGCGAAGAGGTAGCGTCCGGTTCAGCACCGATCCGGCGGGCGAGCATGGGAGGAACCTGATGACGAGCGATCTCGCACTGCTCGACCGTGCGTACGCCACGGTCTTGCGCCAAGTGATCACCGAGAAGACAGCGCCGCACTACACCGAACTTGCGGCGCTGCTCGACGTGTCGATCAACGACGCGAAGGAACTGACGCACGAGCTGGTCGGCATGACGCCGGGTTGGACACACCCCGGCACCGACTACCTGGCGTCGTTCCCACCGTTCAATCTCCAGCCCACGCAGTACCGGGTGAGCATCGACGGTGAGTCGGGCTGGTATGCGCAATGCGGATTCGAGGCGCTGGCCATTCGCTGGCTCGTGCCAGGCAAGGAGGTCCTCGTCGAGGCTCCGTGTCTCTGCTGCGGCGAACCGATCGTCGTGACGATGCAGGACGACGAGCTCACGTACGATCCCGGGGAGATCGTGGGTTACACCAACTCCGAAGTCGGAGGTGATGCGGCCAGCCGGCCGTTTCGGTGAGCGAACATGAACCTCTTCCGGTCGGAAGAGCACGCACGGAACTGGGATGGCTACGACCCGGACATGGCCGCCGCCTTGATGCCGATCGCCGAATGGGCCGACATCTTCTCCAATCCGTTCTTCAAGGAACGGGGACGGCCCGACTACCTCTCGTGGACTCGATCCGAGGCCGGCGCGGCCGCCTTCGGTGAGCTTCGCTCGCGATTGCCCCGCTCCACCGCCTGAAACCCCCGCGATTGGGGTCGCCCACGGCAGACCCCAATCGGCAGTCAGGTGCGGCGGGGGATCACGACCACGGTGCCGTCCGGCTCGTGGTGGACGCTGACCGTCACGCCGTAGAACTCGGCGAGCGTGTTCGCTTCGAGCACGTCGGTCGCCGCACCCATCGCCACGACGATGCCCTCGTGCATCAACGCCAACCGATCGCTGTACAGGCCGGCCAACGTGAGATCGTGCATCGCCGACACCACGGTCAGCCCGTTCTCACGCTGCAGCGTCGACACCAGTTCGAGCGCCTGTTGCTGATGTCCGATGTCGAGGGCGCTGGTCGGCTCGTCGAGGAGCAGGATCGGTGCCTCGGTCGCCAACGCCCGGGCGATCACGATGCGTTGGGCCTCGCCCCCGCTCAGTTCGCCGAGAAGCCGATCCCGGAACTCGGCGAGATCCAGCCGCCCGAGGACGTCGTCGACCATCGCCCGGTCGTGCCTCGTCTCCCGCCCGAAGTAGCTCACGTGTGGAGCCCGACCCAACAGCACGTACTCGCGGCACGACATGTCCCTCGGCAGGATCGGGGACTGGGGCACGTAGGCAACCAACGCTGCCCGGCGAGCCCGGGACCGCAGCTGCAGCGAAGCGCCATCGACGGTGACATCGCCACCATGGTCGACCAAGCCGACCGCGGCCCGCAGCAACGACGACTTGCCGGCCCCGTTCGGCCCGATGAGGCCAAGCCATTCCCCGGACGCCACGGTTGCGTCGAACCCCGAGAGCACCTCGCGCCGATCGTACGACACGGTGACATCGACGAACCCGAGCGAACTCATCGCTTCCCCTCCGCCGTCGTCCCCGTCATACCGCCACCTGCTTCGTCCGCAGGAGATAGATGAAGAACGGAGCGCCGATGAAGGCGGTGACCACGCCGATCGGCAACTCCGACGGCGCAATGGCGATGCGGCTCATGATGTCGACGAGGATCAGGAAGCTGGCACCGAGCAGCATCGACAACGGCAGGATCAGTCGGTACGACGAGCCGGCCAGCAGTCGCACGATGTGGGGAACCACCAGCCCGACGAACCCGATGAGGCCACTGACCGACACCACCGCAGCGGTGCCGAGCGTCGCCGCCACCACCACGATCAGGCGGATGCGGGCCACCGGTGCGCCGAGCGTGGCCGCCTCGTCGTCGCCGACACGGAACAGATCGAGATGGCGGGCGTGCAGGAGCAGCACGATCGTGGTCACCACCACGTAGGGGAGGACCAGGCGGATGTCGGCCCACGACGCATTCACCAGCCGACCGAGGATCCAGGTGTAGACCTCCCGAACCACCTCCGAATTCCGCTGCAACACGAAGGTCTGGATCGCCGTCGTCAACGACACCATGGCCACGCCGGCCAGCACCAGCGTTGCTCCAGTGCGGCTCCCGCCGAACGCCGCGCCGACGGCATACGTCGCAGCCACCGCAACCAGCGAGAAGAGGAACGCCATCAGCGGTGTCGGGTCGACGACCCAGTCGGTCACGTCCCTGAGGTGGAGGATGGCGATCGTCGCCCCGAGCCCGGCACCGGCCGCAGCACCGAGAAGATACGGGTCGACCAGTGGGTTGCGGAACACACCTTGGTAGCTGGCCCCGCCGAGTGAAAGGGTGCCGCCGACGAGGGCGGCGAGGAGCACGCGAGGGAACCGGATCGTCCAGATCAGGTTCCACTGGGTCTCGGTCACGCCGCTGTCGATGTCGACGAGCGGCAGGTGGTCGAGCATCGCCAACGGGACTCGCCACGGCGCCGGCCCGGCCGGACCGAACATGGCCCCGGCCAGCACGGAGACGATCAACAGGACGGTTGCACCGAGCAACCATCCGATCGTCGTGCCGTGCCGGCCGGACATGTCAGTTCGCTCCGGCAGTCGCGATGTTGGTGACCGCGGCGACGACCTGCTCCAGATAGTCGACCGAGCGCGGGCCCCAGCGGGAGGCGATGTCGTCGTTCATCTCGATGACGTTGCCGTTCGCCACGGCGCTCATGTCGGCCCACCCATCGCGAGCACCGACCGAGTCTGCGGTCTCGCCGCAGTAGATCGTGCAGGCCAGGAAGATGAGATCGGGATCGGCGTCGACGATGAACTCCTGACTCAGCTGCGGGTAGAGGTCGCCGTCGGCACCGACGATGCTCTCCAGGCCGGCAGCGGTGTAGATCGAGCCGATGAACGTGTCCGGCGAGACCGAGTAGAACGTCGGATCGAGCTCGTGGTAGTAGGTGAGCGCCTCGGGGCTCTCGGGAACCGACTCGACCGCGGCGTCGACCCGAGCACTCATGGAGGAGACCAGCTCGGCCGCCTCGGCGACGTGGCCGGTCGCGACGCCGAGTTGCTCGATCTGGGTGTAGATGTCGTCGAAGCCAGCTGCGGCCGGGCCCTCCCAGTGGGCGATGCCGAGGGAATCGAGCTGAGCCAGGAAGTCGGGATTGGTGCCGTCGGTGACGACGAGGTCGGGTTCCAACGCGGCGATCGACTCGACGTTCGGCTCGAAGGCGGACAGGCCCTGCATCTTGTCGGCCGACTCGGCCGGGAAGTTCGAGAGGTCGTCGACGGCGAGGATCTGGTCCTCGGCGCCGATCGCGTAGAGCATCTCGGTGGCGGCCGGCGAGAGGGAGATGATCGCCGAGAACGTGGCTGGTTCGTCCGATTCGGGCTCGTCCTCCGGTTCCTCCTCGACGGCCTCGCTCGTGTCCGGGGTCGTGTCCTCGACCTCGGCCTCGGTGGTGTCCGGCCGCGTCGGCGGCTTCGTCTGCGTCGTCGCTGGAACACGCGCCGGCGAGCAGGAGCAACGCTGCGAGCAGCGCCAACAACTTGTAGTTCTTCATGGAAAAATCCTCCACGCTGGGAGGACAAGTGGGATCGGAGGTAAACCTGCGAACCGCCCCTTGCCTCGAGGGTCTGGTTGCTTGCGCACCACATCGGTCGACCGGACTCGTCGGCTCGCAGCTGGCGGCTGCGGCAGAACTACCGTTGCGGGACAGTGCCGGGATCTCACCGGACTTCGCACAATGCTGTGACGGTCGAGAGACTACCACTCACCGTCGTGCCGATCGGTCAGCAGGCGGTGGGGGAGCTCCCGGCGCTCGACACGATCTGCCAGAACACTCCGTCGATCGACGCGACGAGATACACCAGGTTCCAGTTCGTGCAGTCCTGCCCGTCCGGGCCGAAGCGCGACGCCTGGTTCGTCGTGGCGGTCACCCGGACTTCGAGGGTGTTGACCTCGCCGAGCGAGAACTCCTCCACGCGTTCGGGCGGCGGGTCCGTGATGTTCGTGATCGTGACGTTGCTCCACGTGCTGGTCGCCAGCTCCGCAGCCCACGAGTTCAGGGTGACGCTGGGCTGCCAGAGCCGCTGGTACGCAAGCTCGAAGTCCCCGGTCGTGATGCCGCCGGCGTACTCGCTGAACAGCTCCACCAGCTCGTCGACCTTGTCGCCGTCTGTCTGGGCCAGAACGAGGAACTCCTCCGGCGGAGTACACGGGTGATACGGCTGGGGTTCGATCGTCCACTGCTCGACGAGCGCCCTCACGACCTCGGCCTGCACACCCCAGTTGATCCCGGCGGCACCGTCGCGCCCGGCGATGTGGAGACCGATGACACGCCCCGTCTCGTCGAGCCACGGACCACCGCTGTTGCCGGGGTTGGTGAGGGCATCGGTCTGCATGACGTTCGGGATCGTCTCGCCGTTCGGAAACAGAATCGTGCGGCCGACACCGCTGATCGAACCCGTCGTGATGCTGAGATCCAGGCTCAACGGGTAACCCAGAACCGAAATGTCGAAGCCGACGCGCGGAGTCTGCCTGCTCCACTGCAACGGCGCGGCTGCGACGGGTTCGGTCAGTCGGATGAGCGCCGCGTCCTGGCCAGGTGCGAACCCGATCGTCTGACCGGTGCGTTGCTTGCCGTCGATCATCGTGATCGTCATCGACTGGTAACCCTCGACGACGTGAGCCGCAGTCACGACCAGATCGGGGGCGATGACGAAGCCGGTGCCCGCCTCGATCGAACCCCCTTCGCACGTCGTCCCCTCGAGGCTGACGACCGCCGGACTCGCCTGATCGAACAGGTCGGCCCGGCTCAGCGGTGCCTCCGACTCGACCTCGGCGCCGATCATCTCCATGTAGTCGGCAAGCGAGATGATGGCCTCGGACATCGCCCGCACCCGGCCCTCGTCCCATCGGTAGACCGTCTGGAGCACTCGTTCCCCGTCGACCTGGAAGGCAATGAGGCGAACCGGATCCTCACCGATGGTCTGGGGTTGGGAACCCACGATCGGCTCGGACAGCAGGTCAGCTGTCGTGCGAGCGCCGCTGAACAGCAAGACGCGCCCCAGCTCCGAGCCTTCGCATTCAACGGCGACGATCAGCTCGTCACCGGCCCGATCGAGCGCCACGTCGGCCGTGATCACGCTGATCAGCGTGCCAACCGCTCCGTCGCATTCTGCGAGGTCGCCCAGGGCACCAGGACTCAGCCCATCGATGTCGTAGAACGGGGTCGTCGGGGTGACCGGAACGGACTCCGCCGTTGTCGTTGTCGATGCGTCGTCGTTCCCCCCGGTACACGAAGACAGGATCAACGCCGCCGCTACGAGGAGAGCGATCGGCCGCGTTGGTCGGAGCCCTTCCATCGTGCCGGACTGTACTGCGCCCGCTTTTGGGATGGAGATCGGCCACGCAGCGGAGTGGGGTCGGAGCTTCACATTCACAGGTTCGCTTCGCTGCCTTTGGCACCTGTGAATGTGAAGCTCCGACCCCGTGTCGCTGCCTTTGGCACCTGTGAATGTGAAGCTCCGACCCCGTGTCGCTTACTACTGGGTCGGAGGCATCGGCGGCCTCGGCTTGGCCGGAGCAGGCGCCACGGCCTTCCGCACGTGCTGCGGCTCGGACCTACGAGCAGCCACTTCCGCTTCGGCTGCTGCAGCCGGCGAGCGGAAACCGTCGTTGTCGCCGCCACTCTTCAGCATCTCGGCGATGCCACCGATCGAACCGAGCGTGGCGCTCATGTCGGCCGGGACGAAGATCTTCGTGGCCTGACCGTTGGCGATCTTGGCCAGCGACTCGAGGTACTTGATGGCGATCACGCGATCGTCGGTGCCCGAGTTGATGATGGCGCCGTACACCGCGTTGATGGCGTTCGCCTCACCGGCGGCCACGACTTCCTGGCGGTATTGCTCGGCCTCGGCTCGGGTGCGCACCGCCTGGGCTTCACCTTCGGCGTTGAGGATGTCCTTCTGCCGGTTGCCTTCTGCAGTGAGGATGGCGCTGGCCTTGTCGCCCTCGGCCCGAGTGATCGCTGCCTCGCGGGCACCTTCGGCCTCGGTCACGACCGCACGACGTGTGCGTTCGGCCTTCATCTGCTCGTGCATGGCGATGCATGACATCGGCCGGCGGATCGATCCGCTGGATCTCGACTCGAACCACTCGGACGCCCCACTTGTCGGTGGCGTCGTCGAGGATCTGACGGAGCGTGCCGTTGACTCGCTCACGGGAAGTGAACGCCTCGTCGAGGGTCATCTCGCCGATGACGTTTCGCAGGTTCGTCTGGGCCAGCTTGGTGATGGCCAGGATGAAGTTGGAGATGTTGTAGAGCAGCCGCTGCGGATCGGTCGGCTCGAAGTAGACGACGGCGTCGACGGCGGCGGTGACGTTGTCCTGTGTGATGACTTCCTGCGGCGGCACGTCGATCACTTGTTCACGCATGTCGACCTTGCGCAGCTTGTCGATGATCGGGACGATGAAACGCAGGCCAGGTTCGACGGTTTCCTTGTACTTGCCGAGTCGCTCGATCACCCCCCGCTGGTACGGGCTGACGATCTTGATCGCAGCCGCCACGTAGGCGATCGCGAAGACCACCAGGATCAGCAGAAGTCCCCCCAGTGCAGCTCCCATGTTTGTTTCTTCTTTCTCTAGATTCGGGAGCGTTGGCTCCCGGGCGAATGATGTGACGAGCGGTCAGACGACCTGGTCGGGCGACCACGCCGAGCGAACGGGTCAGGAAAATCGATGCAGATCCGAGCTCGGCGCCGGTTCGACCACGACGCGGGTGCCGCGGACTTCGACGATGCGGACCGTGGTCCCGACGGGAATGGCCAAGTCGGAGTCGGTCATCGCATTCCAGGTCTCGCCGCCGGCCCGGACCATGCCGTGGGTCTCGGCACCGAAGGGGATGTCCTCCACGATCACGGCTTCGTGGCCAACGAGCCGATTGGCGCCGATGCCGGGGATGTGTGGCACGTCGACATCGAGTCGCTTGGCCAGGGGTCGCATGGCGAGGAACGCAAGCACGGAGCCGACGAGGAAGACCAGCCAGCCGACGGCGATCGGTGCACCGAGGAAACTGATGATCGCGGCAGGGAGGGCGGCAACGGCGAACGGGGCCAACCAGAACGTGCCGGCCGATGCCATCTCGGACACGCCGAGGGCGGCCGCCGTGGCCAGCCAGATCCCACCCCAGACAACTGGGTCATCCATTGTTCCTCCTCGAGAAGCTGTTCACGAGACTAGTAACGCCGAACCCCCCACGTGGGGTTCCCGGCCGAGAGCGAATTCTCGACCGATAGCGTTTGTCCGATGGCCGAGCCTGATGAGTGTCCACGCCCACCCGGACGACGAGGCGTCGAAAGGCGCACCCACGGTGGCCCGCTACGTCGACCACGGTGTCAGCTCGTCGCTGATCTGCTGCACGGGCGGGGAGGAAGGCGACATCCACAATCCGGTCATGGAGCGTCCAGAGGTGCGGGCGAACCTCGTCCAGATCCGGGCCGACGAGCTCGCTCAATCGGTCAAGGCCATCGGCTTCGACGAATGCATCATGCTCGGCTACCGGGACTCCGGCATGGAGGGAACCGAACCGAACGAGCACCCGGACTGCTTCTGGCAGGCCGACCTCGACGAGGCGACGGGCCGACTCGTCCGTGAGATCCGCAGGTTCCAGCCAGAGGTGATCCTCACGTACTCAGACGACCAGCAGGGCTATCGCCACCCAGACCACCTGCGGGTCCACGACATCAGCGTGCTCGCCTACGAACGAGCCGGCGACCCGGCCTGGTACCCCGAGCTCGGCGATCCGTTCGAACCGTTGAAGCTCTACTACTCCACGTGGAGTCGGGCCAGGCTCAGCTCGTGGCATGCGAAGTACGGCGAGCTCGGCCTCGAGTCTCCGTACGACGAGAGGTGGTTCGAGCGACCGGATTCGGATCATCGGATCACCACCCGGATCGACATCACCGGCTACTGGCGGGCGCGGCAGGAAGCGCTGTTGGCCCACGCGACACAAATCGACCCGAACGAGAAGTTCTGGTTCGGTCTCCCGGACGACGACGCCGTCGCTGCCTACCCATACGAAGATTTCATCCTCGGCCACAGTCGGGTCGGATTCGATCAGAACGAGACCGACCTGTTCGCCAGAATCGACGATCGGGTGCTCGGCTGATGGCCACGTTCACCGCCGAGCCGTTCACCCCTGCGTTCGTCGACGAACTCGTCGCCCTCTCCGGCGGTCGGGCCCCCATCCCCGGGCTGAGTGGCGACATCGGTCTGGGGGTGGGATCCAAGGTCGACGCTTCCAACGTGTCGGTTGTGGTGTCCATCGTCGACGGCCAGGCGACCGGAACCACCGATGGCGACCCCGACGTGGTGGTCGGGTTGTCGAAGAAGCAGGTGCCCGAGTGGTTGAACGGTTCGCTCGTGTTGGCCGAGGCCTACATGAAGGGTGATCTGAAACCGGTCGGCGCCAGCGGAGCGCTGTTCGCGGCGCTCGAACTGCTCGACTGGGCTGTCACGGCCTGATCTTCCCGAGAGGGCGAGCGGTCACCGCCCTCGGCGTTGGGCAGTGCGGAGCTCTCGATAGCTGATGAGTTCGGCGCCCGACCGTTCCAGCGCGGCCCGGAACGCCCAATCGTGGGTCACGAGGTGAGCATCGCTGACCCTGGCCGCCCAATGAGGGGTGATGGCGCGGAGTTCCGGCGTGTCGTCGGCCGGCCGAACGTGGAATTCGGTGATGCCGGGCTGGAGGTCGGCGATCACTGCGTCGATGTCGCTGCGAGCTGCCCGATGCAACGCCGCCGGCACCTCACGGTCCGGCACGATGATCCCCTCGTCGGCCGCCAGCGCTCGAGCCTCGAACCCGAGATCGATCGACGGATCGGGAAGACTGATGGGGAGGTCGAACTCGATGGCCATGTCGAGATAGATGTCGAAGAACTCCGGGCGGGCACACAACGCCCCGAGGTGAGCCGAAAGGTGGGTCACGTCGAATCCCCACAGCACGGCCCGCTCCACCTGGGCCCGGCACTCACGCCGAGTCTCCTCGAGATCGGCGTGGTCCCAGAGGTCGGACGGCAGCGCCGGGAAGCCGCCGTTGCCGCCGAGCAGCGAAGGGGCTTGGGTGACCGGGCCCCAGCGATACGTGTCGTGTTCTGCGTTGACCGTGAGGCACACGCCGACGTCTTCTCCCCGATATTCGACGGCGGCGCCGCGAGCCCACGGGCACGGCACCTGGAGTCCGGCACTGGTCGCGACTCCGTCACGGATGGCGCGGTACACGGCGAGGTTCGAAGCGTTGGACGCCCCCAGCGAGTCGGCGACGATCAGAACGAGGCGTGCATCCGCCGGTCGGCCGAGGCGTTCGAGAGAGGACGACACGCCGGGAACGCTACTCCAGCGGCTGGTCGGGTCCATCACAGGCCGACCACAAGCCCCGCCCGGCAGCCCGTGCATCGTTGCGCAGCCTGGTGAACGATCCCTCGTAGGTCGTGTTCGGCTCGAAGAACAACGTGTCGGCGAAACCCTGCTCGACCAGCCACTCGTTGACGAAGAGATCGTCGTCGCTGCGATGGAGATAGAGGAGGAGCCGGCCGTAGCGATCCCGAGCCTCGAGGTCCCGCTCGACTCGAACCGTCGTGCCCGGTGGAAGCAGCCCGGTCAGAGCATCGGACGCCTCCTTCCCGAAACACTGCACGGGCACGTCGCGACTCACCGACTCGGGTGTGTCGATGCCGATGAGTCTGACCCGCTCCTCCTCCCCGGCGATGACGACGTCGACGGTGTCGCCATCGATCACGAACTCGACCACGGCGCTCGATGCGTCAGCGGCCGCGTCCGCATCGGGCTCCGGGCCGGGGCATGCCGTGATCAGCAGCGCGGTGATCAGCAGCGCGGTGATCGGCAGTGCGGCGGTCCGACGGAGCGGTGTCGGCCAGAAGCGTCTGGCCCGGGGCTCAGACGCGTTCGATGATCGTGCCGGTACCAAGGCCACCACCACAGCACATGGTGACCAGCGCCGTTTGCTTGTCGGCCCGATGGAGCTCGTGAACCGCTTTGGTCATGAGGAAGGCACCGGTGCCTCCGAGGGGATGGCCGAGGGCGATCGCGCCGCCGTTCGGGTTGATCGTGTCCCTGTCGGCGCCGAGCTCCTTCTCCCATGCCAAGACCACCGACGCGAACGCTTCGTTGATCTCGACGAGGTCGATGTCGGACATCGAGAGATCGTTCCGCTCGAGCAGGTGCTTCGTGGCGTCGATCGGGCCCGTCAGCATCAGCACCGGGTCGACGCCGACGTTGCAGGTATCGACGATGCGCGCCATCGGGGTGAGGCCGAGCTCGACCGCCTTCGCCGCCGTCATCACCAGCACTGCTGCGGCTCCGTCGGAGATCTGCGATGAGGTGCCGGCGGTGTGCACGCCGTTCTCCCGGCCGACGGCCTTGAGCTTGGCCAGCCCCTCGAGTGAGCTTTCGCGTAGGCCTTCGTCGGCGCTGACGGTGTGGGTGGTCCCGGTGGGAATGCCCTCCTCGTCGACGTCGGGGGCCTCGATCGGCACGATCTGTGTGGCGAAGCGATCCTCGGCCCACGCTTGCGCTGCGAGTTGCTGGGAACGCAGACCGAACGCATCGGTGTCGTCCCGGGTGATCTCCCATTTGTCGGCGATGCGCTCGGCGCCCTCGAACTGGCTGGTCATCTCGTACTGCTCGAAGTAGGTCTTCGGGATGGGCACACCGAGGCCGAGCTTCTTCGAGGAGTTCACCCCGATCGGGATGCGGCTCATGACCTCGACCCCGCAGGCGACGGCGACATCGACCACGCCGGCCTTCACGAGGGCGCTGGCCATGTTGGTGGCCTGCTGCGACGAACCGCACTGAGCGTCGACCGTGGTGTTCGCGGTTGCCTGGGGCAGGCCGGCCGAGAGCCAGGCCGTTCGGCCGATGTTGAACGACTGCTCGCCGACCTGGCTCACACAGCCAGTGACGACCTGGCCGACCTCGTTCGGATCGACACCCGTCCGATCGAAGAGGGAGGTCAACACCCTTGCCAGCAGCTCGGCCGGATGCATGGTGGACAGGCCGCCGTTACGCCGGCCGATGGGGGAGCGGACCGCGTCGATGATGACGACGTCGGACGGGTCGAGCGTGGCTTTGGACATGGGCGGCAGCCTATGACCGGGGGCGGTCAGGCAGCCAGTTCGTGGTCGTGGCGATGCTCGGCGACGGCGGTGTGAGCGGCCAGTGCCGCCCGCGCCTTCTCGAGACCTTCACGGCCGACCCGACGAGTGCCCTCGTCGAGGCGCCACGGGCGTTCGTCGGAGAGGAGGGTGAGCTGTGCGTTCTTCATGACACTCACTATGACGATGGGGTGTGACAGAGAGTTCCCGGTTGGCCCCAGATTGTGACGAATGACACGAATCCGGGGTCAAAAGGAGAGGTTCCCCGATCTGGTCGAGGTCGACGGCTAGTTTTTCGGGTGCAACAACTCGTCCTCGCGGCGTTCGGCAGCCTCGTCCTCGTCGGAGCGATCGCCGTCGCGCTCGGAGATCGGCGGTGGGCCCGAGATCGGCGTCGACGACTGAGCCGAGCGCTGGAACGATCCGAGACACGGGCGGCGTTCAACGAACTGATGGCGGCGCAGACGCTCTTCACCGCAGAGGTCTTCCGCTACGAGGCGGCGCTGGAGGCGCAGAACGTTCCGGCCGGCACGGTCCGCCTCGATCTGTACGCACCTGGTGCGCAGCGGGCGCCAGCCCCGATCGAGCAGATGAAGGACGGACCGCGGCGCCGACTCCTCGCGGCACGGCAGCGGTGGGAACAGGTTCGACCAGGCGCCGTGGCTGACGCCGGACCTCCACGCTGGATCGGTTTCGGCGAGATGCGTACCTGGGGCCTGCTCTTCTTCGGCCGTGAGCGGGCCTTCCTCCGCTTCGAGCACGCCTCGGACCCGAGCATCTGGTGCACGGTCGAGGTGAGCCGGTCGCGGGTGGGCTTCGGCCTCGGGGTGGAAGTCCAGAGGATCGGTGCCATCGCAGACCACGCCGATCCCAGCGTCTTGTTGGCGATGGTGAGGGAATCGCTCGACCACTCCGAACTGGCGGTTCGGCCCGGTTTCGACCCGGTGCGGCTCGCCCGCCGATGGCGCGAGGGTGGTCCGTTCCACCTGCTCGCCGGGCGCCTTCGGCTGCGCAGCGCCACGCCGGCCATGTGGCTGGGTACGGATCGCGAGGACATCCCCGAGACTCGTCGGCTGCTCGACGCGCTCGACTCGGAACACGAAGCGCTCGTGTTGGACCTCACCGGGTCGGACGCCGCGAGCCCACTCGACGAAGGGCAGGGCGTGCTTCGCTGCTCGATCGGCGGGCCGGCGGTCATGCTGGGTTGGTGGCGCACCAAGGGTCGGCCCGATCTTCGGCTGCTTGCCCGCTCACCGCACGGAGAGTGGTCCCGACGCTTCGATGCCTACGGTCAGCAGGTGCCGGACCCGGAATCGTCTGACGTTCGACCGACGCGCTCGACGCTCTCCGGTGTGGCCGACGAACTCCCAGTCGTAGCCGTCGGCCCTGAGCTGCAGCAACAGGACGCCGTCGATCCCGGTCGATCGGTAGCGGGAGCCCGGACGCGGATCGTCGAAGGCCGACTCGCCGACCCCGCCGGTGCCAACGTTGAAGTTCACCATGCCCTCGTCGCCGGGGTCTCCGCTCGGTCGGAGCGGACCGAGTCGTTCGTAGAGGGCCGGACCACCGGTGAGGAGGATGTCAGCGCCGGAGCCGTCGAGTCGGCCGTAGATCGGGCCCATGTTGTCGGCGTCTTCGATGTCTGCCGCCGATGTGAACCGGGCGTCGTGCCAGATCGCGAGGCGGCACTCGGCCGGCTCCGCACGGAGAACCTCGTCGAGCCACTGGTACTGCTCGGAGCCGACGTTGCATCCGCCGACGTCGGCGCATTGCGAGTTCAGCCCGATGATCTGCCACGCGCCGATGGTCGCAGCGAACCAGCCCTTGCCCGGGGTCGATCCCGTCGCTGATGACGCCACGACGTCGAAGAACGGGCCACCGTTGCCGAACGCGAAGTCCTCGTTGCCGGGCACCGCGTAGAGCGTCGAGAGCCTGTCGCCGTAGAGGGGCAGGAAACACTCGTCCAGTTTGGCCGCAGTGCCGCCGACCGTCAGATCGCCGGCGACCAGCACGACGTCGGCCCGGTCGACCAAGGCCGCCACCTCGCTGCTGCGGCTCCCGCAGTCCGACAGGTTCCCGACCACAGCCACGCTGACCGGGGCCGGTGGCTCGGTCGTCGTGGTCGTCGGGAGTGGTGGCGGTGTCGGGAGTGGAGGCAGGGGTGGCGGGGTCGGGAGTGGAGGCAGGGTTGGTGGGGCCTCGGTCGTCAATTCCTGAGCCGGGGGATCGATCGTGGGGCCGAGAGGTGCGCTGTCGGTCGAGGAGGCGAGGCGGGCCGGATCACTGCATGCAGCAGCGATCACCGCAACCATCGCCAACACCACCACCGCCGGACTCCGCACCCTCCCAGGTTAGGACGGCTCCCGAATCGGTGGGATGGTGTGCCCATGAGTCATTCACCACGTCACGGAATCACCATTCCCTTCGGCGGAATCTCCTTGTCTGACCACCGCGAGATCTTTCGAGAGCTCGTGGATCTGGGTTATTCCGACGTCTGGAGCTCTGAAGCAGACGGTGCCGACGGGTTCACTCCGCTCGCGCTGGCCGCCGCCTGGGCGCCGGAACTGCGACTGGGTGTCGCCATCATTCCGGCCTATACGAGAGGGCCGGCGTTGCTGGCTCAGAGCGTCGCCTCCCTCGCCGATGCGGCGCCCGGACGGTTCGTGATGGGCATCGGTTCGTCGTCGAACGTGATCGTGGAGCGCTGGAACGACATCGAATTCGACCAGCCGTATCACCGGACCCGCGACGCCGTCCGGTTCCTCAAGACGGCGCTGAGCGGTGAGAAGGTCACCGAGCAGTATCGAACGTTCGAGGTGAAGGGATTCCGACTCGGCATCCGGCCCGCCCAGCAACCCCCGATCCTCGTCGCTGCCTTGCGTGAAGGCATGCTGCGGATGGCAGGCAAGGAAGCGGACGGGGCGATCATCAACTGGCTGTCGGCCGACGACGTCAGGACAGTGGCCCCGATCGTTCACGAGGCGGCAGCTGCGGCGGGCAAGCCCGCTCCCGAGATCGCAGCGAGGATCTTCGTGTGTCCGAGCGAGGATGCCGATGCCGTGCGAGCTCAGGCCCGATTTGCGATCGCCGCCTATCTCAACGTGCCGGTGTACGCCGCGTTCCACGAATGGGTGGGACGAGGCGACGCCTTGAGGGAGATGTGGGATCAGTGGAAGGCCGGGGATCGCAAGGCGGCATTGGCCGCGATTCCCGACTCGGTCGTCGACGAGTTGATCATCCACGGATCGCCGGAGTCGTGTCGGGAACAGATCGATGCGTACCTGGAGGCCGGGGTCGACACAGCAGCGATTGCCGTCATGCCCTTCGCCGGGGTCGACATCCGCCAAGCCGCCCGAGACTTGGCCCCCCGCTGACCCTGCGTCTGCGACCCAACCCGAGGCTATGACCCCCGGAAATGCATGGCCCAAACCTCGGGTTTGGGCCCCACAGAATCGGGGGTCATAGCCTCGGGTTGCTCAGAGCCGAGCCTCGTTCGGGATCCAGACGACCATGAAGTCGTCGATCGTGATGTCGGTCTTCTCGAGCGGAACCTCGGTCGGCTCGACGTTGGCCGCCTTCTCGCTCCACTCGTCGTCGATCTCGATCACTGCGTCCTGCAACTCGGCTTCGAGCTGACCGAGCTCGTCGATCTTCTCGGCAACGCGATTCTGCGCGGTCTGCAGCCGGGCCTCGGTCGACTTCGACTGGCGACTCCCCGACGTCATTCTCCGGGCTGCGCTGCCGAGCGAACGAGCCGACTTGCGACCACCCAACAGCCCGCCGAGGATCGACGTGCCCATGTTGACGAGGTTCTGTGTCTTGCGGCCCTTCGACTGCTCCTCGAGCTCGGCCACCCGGTCCTCGGATTTCGCCAAGGCGGCCTGCACCCGGTCGTACTTCGTCTCGAGCTTCGTCCGCAGCTTGGCCGCCGCCTCGTCTGCTCCGGCGTCGGCGGCCGCCTCGCAGCGCGCCGCGAACTCGGCCTCGGACTCGCCGGGCCGCGACCACAGTTTCAGGTCGGGATTGTGCTGCAGCGTCAGCCGTTCGTCCGTGTAGAGCGACGCTTTCAGAGTCGGTCTGCGCCTTCTTGAGTGCGGTCGCCGTCAGGCTGACCTCCGGCATCACGTACACAGCGTCGGCCGGAGCGTCGGTCCCGAAGTCGCGGTCGTCGAAGTCGACCGTCACGGCCGCGTCGACATCGATCTCGGGTCCGGTCAACGGGATGATGGCCTCCCACTCCTCGGTGTGGCGCAGGTCGGCCTTGGTCTCGTCGAACAACAACGTCACACGAGCAGCCAGGGCCGGTGCCAGCCTCGTTCCTTCGGCCGAGCCCTCGACGGCCTCGAGCCACGGGCTCGATCGCTTCACGTAGCGGACCGGCACGCTGTCCGGCACCTTCGGCGGCACGGTCGACTCGTTGTCGGCGAGGGCAGGGGCAGCCGCTCCCGCATCCGAACCGGCGACCGTCTGACGTCGCGGCGGCAGCGCTACCGGTGCCCCCGGTTGCCGGGGTCCCGGCGGGCCCGCCGGCGGCAAGGTGGTCGGCCATGAGTCCGCCGATCTGATCGCGAGTCAGCGGGCCGGCCAGGTAGCTCATCGCCCACCGCGTGGTGAGCAGCGGCAACGCCGTCGACCGCGTGGTCCGCAGCACGAACTGCCGCTTGCCGAGACCGCTGATCATTCGCTCCACCTCGTCGACGTCGACCGAGCCGTCTGCGCCTCGCAACCCGTCGATCAGACGGTTCTTGTCCTGCTCGGTCTGCAGTCGCCCGATCATCCAGGTCCCGGCGTTGGAGATCGCCTTGTAGTCGAGGTCGACCGGATTCTGTGTGCTCAGCACGAGCCCGACGCCGAACGCCCTCGCCTGCTTGAGCAGCGTGAGAATGGGACCCTTCGTCGGCGGATTGGCGACCGGAGGTGCGTAGCCGGCCACTTCATCGATGTAGACCAGCACCCGCAACTCGCCCGTACCCGACTGCGATCGCATCCAGCTGATCAGCTTGCTCAGGACGAGGGTGACGGCGAACTGCCGCTCGGTCTCGTCGAGGTGGCTGAGACTGACCACTGCGGCCCGAGGATCACCGTTCCCGTCCCAGAGCATCGATGCGATGTCGAGCGGCTCGCCGACCGACCATGCGGCGAAGGACGGTGACGCCAGGAGGCCGTTGAGTTTCATCACCAGGGCGGTGCGATCGGCCGGTGGGAAGAACGAATCGAGTTCGAGGACGCCGAGCTTGCGGATCGGCGGATCCATCATCTGTCCGAGCAACGTCGGCAGGTCCATGGGGGAGTCGGTCTGCCATGCCCGGGTGATCAGGTTGGCCATCAGGATGTGCTCGCGCCCCGAGAGGGGATCGCTCTCGACACCGATCAGCGAGAGCAGCCCGGCCACGGTGCTGTCGACTTCGTCCTGCAGTACTTGCGGGTCGTCGCTCGTCGGCTTCGACAAGCGACCCAGGGCGTTGAGTGGCACACCCGCGTCGGAACCCGGCGTGTAGATCACGGGCCGAGCAGCCTTTCGGAGCTCGCCGATGTCGGCGCCGTCGAGGCCCCACGAGGCGAGCCCGTCTGACCACATCTGGGCAGTCGAAGCAGCCAGCTCCGGCACGGTGGTTTCGGCGACCCGCGCCGCTCCGGCATCGATCCACGGCTCGAACTCGTCTGCGTGCAGCGACGGGAACGTGAGGCTCAAGTTGCTGAGGTCGCCCTTCGGGTCGATGGCAAGCACTGGCACCCCGGACAGGAGCGCCTCCTCCAGCAGGACGACACCGAGGCCGGTCTTGCCCGAACCGGTCATGCCGACGATGACACCGTGAGTGGTGAAGTCGGCGCTGTCGAGCAGCACCCGTTCACCGGTGCGATCACCGCTCTCGGCCGAGATCTCCTCGCCGATGAACAGTTCGCCCTGACCGCGTTCGATGCCCATGTTTGTGTGTCCTTCCGGGACGATGCCCGTGCTTTTCGTGGTGGAAACACGAGGGTGTTCGGAGCGTTCGTCCGCTTGCCCTCGAAAACAGGCAGACTAGTTGGGTTCGCCGTACGCAACGTGACGGTGATCCCCGCAAAGAGGAGAACACCATGGGTTTCATGGACAAGATCAAGAGCGTCTTCGGTGGCGCCACCAACAAGGCCGGTGGCCTGGCTGACAAGGCCGGCGTCGGCGAGATGGTGGACAAGGTCGGCGATGCTGCCGGTCATGCCCGCGAGACCGTTGGTGGTGTGGTCGAAGGAGCCGTCGACAAGGTGGCAGACGCCGCCGACTCCGCGACCAAGGGCAAGTACACCGAACAGCTCGACAAGGTCCGCGACGCGGCCGACAAGATCGACGGCACAGCCGGCGATGTTGCCGCCGAGACCGCCGAGACCGTCGAGGCTCCGGAGACTCCGGAGACGCCGGCTCCGTGATGTGTCGAGAGGTGTGAACACCTCTCGACGCCCGAACACGAAAACGCAGAGGATCCCGATGCCCAGGCACAGCGCCCAGCATCGGGATCGTTGCGTTTTGCGCGATGCCCCGAAGCAGGGCCCCTCGAGGTCGGCTTCAGTCGAAGCTGAGCTCGCGCAGCAGCCCGATCTGTTCTGGCGTCGGTGGGGGGCCGAGCTCGCCTCGGTAGTCGCCGGCTCCCACCTGCCACACGGCGAAGGCCTCGGCGAAGTCGCCGGCACCGGTCGAGAAGTCGGCCAGCCCGTTACCCGGCCACCACGGTGCTGACTCTGCGTCGCGAATGGCCAGCCAGGATCGGCGTTCGTCGCCGTCGTTCTTCGTCACGTCGACCGCATGTCCGAGCTCGTGGGCGAAGATGCGTGCGAGATCTCTCGATGTCGCTCCGGGACGCACGAACACCTCGATGCGTTGCTCTCGACTCCACGTGTAGCCGGCGATGTTGCCCGCTCCGGTGACGAACTCGATCTCCCAGCCCGGCAGCTCTTCTTCCCACGGGTAGGTGATCGCTTCGATCGCCGGACCACCAAGGGCCTGCACGCTCGGCGACTCGTAGCTGATGGTGGCCGGGGGAGGGACGTCTCTGGCGATGCTGATGGCGCGGACCGCGATCACGGCCGCAGCGACATGGAGGGCGCCCAGGACAAGGCGATAGAAACCATTCAGCATCGTTTCGAGAAACGACGCTAAGAGGGCCCTGCTTGAGCCTTTTCGAGGTGTTTGGTCAGTGAGTCAACCGACTCATGGGTGTTGAGTCCGCTCGTGCTCGGCATCAAATACACCGGCGCGCCACCGAAGGATGTGGCCTGCCAGCCGCTCTCGGCCCGACGGTCGACCCCCGTTCGCCAGCCGCCCAATCCCACCATCACGACACGCTCGGGTTTCAGCCATCGGACGAGTCGCTCGACTCGCGACGCACCGCTTCGGAACTCGGCGGCGGTGATCTGATCGGCACGCCCGGTGGTCCGTTTGGCCAGATCGGTGAAACCGATCCCGTGATGGAGGAGGGCGTGGTCGATGGCCCGATCCTGCGTCACGATGCCGGCAGCGAGGGCGGCCGGCCAGAACCGGTTGCCGGTCTTGGCGAAACTCACGCCTTCCTTGGCCGAGGTCCTGCCGGGGTTGAGGCCGCACACCAGCATCTTCATGTTCGGCTGCACCGAATCGGGAATACTCTCCTGTCGCACCGACAGTGCTCCGTCGACATGGAAACCCGCCCCCTCGATGAGGTCGTCCAGAGAGATCGGCAGATCGCCGCCGATGCTGATTCGCACCTCGGCCCCGGTGGGAAGGGATCGATGGAGCCTGGCCAGCCACAGCGGGATCTCACCCGCATCGACTCGTGACTCCCTGCGGAGGCCGATGCCGTCGCTCGCCGCCCTGACGAGATGCTGACTGCTGCTCACTCGACCCGAGGGTAGCGGAGGGGCGGCCCGGCACCAGCCGGTGACGGTGTCGTTGGCAGTCGGCTGGGTACGCTGTGGCGATGACGCAGGTTCAAGATGTGAGCGCAGCCCTCCAGATCATCGACGCCGGACTCGGTGTCATGACTGACCGCGAGCTCGTGTCGACCGACGAAGTCACGAATCTCCTGCTCGACGTCCGGGCGCTCTTGAGTGATGACGCCATCCGCACTCCGGCCGAGCCGGCATCCGATCCTGCCTGATTCAGCGCAAGGGCTGTCAGCGCAAGGGCTGGATTGCTTTCGCTGCGAGACCCAGCGCTGTGCCGACGACGAAACCGGCAGCAACATCTGAGCCGTGATGCATACGAGCGTGCACCCGACTCGCACCAACGATGCCGGCCGCTGCCACCCACAGAGGACGAAGCACGGGGACCGCGTCGCTCAACAGGACGGCCGCCATGGCCCCGGACGAAGCGTGACCGCTCGGGAAGCTGGCGGTTTTCGGGCGACGCAAGTGCGGAGCCCCTTCGATCAGGTCGGGCCGTTGCCGATCGAAGATGGGCTTGATCATCGCGTTCACCAGTACCGACTCCACTCCGAGCGCGACTGCCATACGCAGTGCGTGCGGTCGGAGCGACGGCACGAACAACGCGCCGGTCAAGGACAGGACATGCCATCCGATCGAGAACTCGGCAGCTTTGCTCGCCGAGTAGAACACCCGGTCGGCGATGACGTTGCCCCGAAGTGGCTCGAAGAACTTGTCGACTCGGTCGTCGAAGGCCGCCGTGTCCGGCAGGGAGATCGGCACCCGGGGAGCCTATGGGAAATGCAGCGCCGGCGGATCCTGACGCAGTCTGGTCGAACGATGGGGAGGGACGGTCAGGTCCACTGCTGCATGAGCTTGCCGAACTCGTCGGCCGGACCGGAGGGCACGATGTAGCCCTCTTCGTTGTTGATCGCTTCCCAGTCGTCGCGAACGGTTTCGGCCGTGATGTCCTGGCCACGGGCGGTGCCCTGGGTCAGGCCGATGAAGTAGCGGGCGATGGTGCCCCCGGCGGCCGAGTAGATGTTGCCGGTGGTGTCGCAGCTCTCGTGGGCGAGGTAGATCACGACGGGAGTCACGAGCCGTGGGTCGAGCTGCTCGGCGAGACCGCCGAGAAGGTCCTCGGTCATCCGAGTCTTGGCGACGGGAGCGATGGCGTTGACCATGATGTTCTTCTTGGCTCCCTCGGCCGCCAGTACCCGGGTGAGACCGACGAGGCCCATCTTGGCCGCCCCGTAGTTGGCCTGGCCGAAGTTGCCGGTGAGACCGGAGTTGGACGAGGTGTTGATGACGCGGCCGTAGCCCTGCTCACGGAAGTGGAGCCACGCCGGCTGTGTCACATAGAACGCACCGCGCAGATGGACGTCGAGAACGCTTTCGATCTCGCTCTGTTCCATCTTGTGGAAGGTCTTGTCCCGCAGGATGCCGGCGTTGTTGACCACGATGTCGACCCGACCGAAGGCGTCGATGGCGGTCTGGACGATTGCCTTGCCGCCCTCCATCGTGGCGACACTGTCGCCGTTGGCGACGGCCTCGCCGCCCAGGGCCTCGATCTCGGCGACGACCGTCTCGGCCGCCGTTGCGGAGCTGCCGCTCCCGTCCAATGAACCGCCGAGATCGTTGACGACCACACGGGCACCGCGACGGGCGAACTCCAGTGCATGTTCGCGGCCGAGGCCTCCGCCCGAGCCGGTGATGATCGCTACTTTGCCGTCGAATCCGAGGTCTGTCATGGCTGTTCTCCGCTCGTAAGTGGTTGGTCGAGAGCGGGTCGAGCATAGGGGCGGAACTGGCGGTCCAACGAATGCCGTCGTAGCGTCGAACCATGACCGAGACCACGATCGAAAGCACCGCGCCCGACGATGCCGCGCCGGCCCCCGTGCTCTATGCCGTCGACGACGGCGTCGCCCTGCTCACCCTCAACCGGCCGGACCGACTCAACGCCTGGAATGCCGATTTGGGGCGGGCGTATCACGACTACCTCGACCAGGCCGAAGCCGATCCCGAGGTCCGCGTCATCGTGGTGACCGGAGCCGGTCGCGGTTGGTGCGCGGGAGCCGACATGGACCTCCTGCAGTCGATCGACGGCTCGGTCAACAGCGTCGACGAGGATGGTGTGGCCGACACCCGTGACACCCGTCGTCACGTCGAGATCAAGAAGCCGATCATCGCTGCGATCAACGGGGCGTGCGCCGGACTCGGTTTCGTCTACGCAATCTCGGCCGACATCCGCTTTGCCGCCGCCGGTGCGAAGTTCACGACCGCCTTTGCCCATCGCGGCCTGATCGCCGAGTACGGGTCGTCGTGGTATCTGCCGAAGTTGGTCGGCCAGTCGGTGGCGCTCGACCTCCTCCTGTCCGGCCGGGTCTTCCTGGCGGAAGAAGCGAAGGAGCTCGGTGTGGTCAACCGGGTGATGGAACCCGAGCAGTTGTTGCCCGAGACCATGGCATACGCCAAGGCGATGGCGGCCTCGTCGGCGCCGACGTCGATGGCGATCATGAAGGACCAGGTCTACCGACATCGCGAGATGTCGCTCGACGATGCAGTGTCAGACTCGATCGAGCTCATGCAGGCGTCGCTGCGCCGGGCGGACTTCAAAGAGGGCGTCGCCTCCTACTTGGAGAAGCGACCTCCACGATTCGACCCCTACACCGGCTGAAAGCCCCAAAACGCCGAACTGCCACCGTGACACGTTGCTCTGGCAACGTGTCACGATGGCAGTTGGATGTCAGCGATCGGACGTCAAGAGGCGGCGGCCTCGTCGTCGGGGTCCTGCCACTGCGGTTGATCGCTACGCGACGTCCGGGTGTCGCCGCCGTCGGTGCCGCTCGCGCCAGCGTCCTCCTGGCGGCGCGACCACGAGAGCGGATGCTGCTTCCAGGCATTGTCGTGCCAGCGGAGATCGAGATCGGCGATTCGCCCCGGCTCACCGGGAGCCGGTTCGGTCATGGCCGCTCCGAGCTCGAGTGCACGCGAGACGATGTGGCGCTGCATCTCCGGGTCGTTCGGCGGTCCTGCGGTGTGGCCGAGCGGAAGGTCGACGAACACCGATCGCGGCGGGTTGGCGGCAGCGGTGATGGTGCGGGCCGAGGTGAGCCCGATGGTCGGATACCCGGCGGCTTCGAGATGGCGTGCGATCAGACCGATCGACTGGTGGCAGACGGGTCAAACGGGAACGAGCAGCACGAGGTCCGGTTCCTCGGCCGCGCAATGCTCGAGCAGCGCCGGCACCGTCTCTTCCTCGAGCCGCCGCGTGCTGTAGATGCCACCCATGAAGGCAGCTGCGTTGGGGGTGAGACGGCCCCGCAACGGGTCGAGCGGGAACACACAGTTCGGGTCGTTGCGGGCATCGGTCTGGTCGTAGGCGAAGTGGGCGGTCCGCAGTTCGTCGAGCGGCGTGTCGGTCGGGATCGAGCGAATCGACGTGTCGTCCTTGGTGTGGAACGCACGCTGGCCGACGCGGTAGACGCCGCCGGACCCGATGAGGGTGATCCTGGCCTCGTCGATCGGGGTGGTGATGGGTGTCCACGGCGGTGTCTCGGGCCGCTCGGCCCAACGGTACGCGTCGTAGCCGAGGCTGCTGTAGAGCTGCCGCGTCTCGTCGATGTAGTCGGCCGGCGGCAGCGAGCAGCTCCCCGACGCCACCTCAGGTTCGGTCATTTGGATGCCTCCAGGCGTTCGACCATCTTGTCGCTTTCCCGCACGATCCCCGATTCCAGCGTGTGACGCAGCGTGGAGGCAAGCGGGCGGGTGAGAAAATTGCCGGCCTCGACGTCGATCGTGAAGTCGGCGGTGGTGGTGGTCGACGCCGTGTGCAGTCGCAGATCGATCATGACCGTGAGTCCCTTGGTGTGGGTCCGCACGTGCATCGTTCGGTGGTCGGACTCGGCGATCACGTCGGCCTTGTCGTCGACGGTCCCGAGCGGCGTGTGGAGGGTGTAGCGAAAGCCTTCCAACGTCCCGTCGCTCCGATGTCGGCCCTCGCGCAGGTCGTTCATGCCGCCGATGCCCTCCCAGCTCGCGAGGAGCTGCAGACGATCCCAGACGACGTCGACCGGTTGTTCAATCAAGAGTGTTCTCTGCGGCATAGGCCGTCCATTTCTTGTAGTCGACCTTGCCGTTCGGCGCCCGAGTGAGCGACTCGACGGCGAGCACCGTGCGGGGTGCCTTGTAGCCGGCGAGTTGTCCCTTCACATGCCTGATGAGCTCGTCGCTGTCGACCGAGGCGAGGGCGGTGGTCTCGACGACGGCCGCGATCGCCTGTCCGAATCGCTCGTCCGGCACGCCGACGACGATGGCGTCGACCACGGCCGGGTGGGTCTTCAGTGCCTCTTCGACCTCCTCGGGGAAGACCTTCTCGCCGCCGGTGTTGATGCAGACCGATCCGCGTCCGAGCAGGGTGATGGTGCCGTCGGCCTCGATCGTGGCGAAGTCGCCGGGCAGGGAGTATCGGATCCCCTTGATCGTCGGGAAGGTGGCCGCCGTCTTGACCTCGTCCTTGTAGTAGCCGACGGGCATCAGGCCCTCCACGCCGACTCGTCCGATGTCACCGGAACCGGAGGTCACGAGCTCGCCGTCGTCGCGGATGACGACGGCTCGTTCGCCGAGATCGAATCTCGCCGTCGACGAGACATTGTCCTTCGTCGAGTAGCTGGCGCCCATGCCGATCGCCTCGGACGATCCGAGCGAATCGAAGATCGTGAGCTGCGGGATGTGGCCGATGAGGGCTTCTTTCACCGGTTGGCTCCACATCGCCCCGGAACTGACCATGATCAGCAGGCTCGACAGATCCCACCGATCCGGTTCGGCGTCGAGCACGGCGAGGATGGGTCTGGCGAACGCGTCGCCGACGATCACCAGCGAGTTGACCCCGTTTGCCTCGCATGCGTCGAGGAGGAGGATCGGGTCGAGGTGGCGCTTCGGCATCGTGACGACGCACCCGCCTTGCAGCAGGACGCCGAGGGCGGTGATGTGTCCCGTGCCGTGCATGAGCGGCGCGCCGGGCAACACGGCGGGAGCGGCCGGCCCCATGGCCTCGATGGCCGCTCGCCAGACGTCGAGGTCACCTTCGGGGGTCAGCGGAACGACATGGCGAGACGTGTTGATCTGGACGAGGGTGTCCTGGTCCCACATGACACCCTTGGGCATACCCGTCGTTCCTCCGGTGTACAGGAACCAACGGTCGTCGCCCGACCGACCCCACGGCCCAGACACATTGCCGTCGGTCACCGTGGTTGCCGCGGTGTCCCAATCGGTGGCCCAGTCCGGACAGTCGTGGCCCGACTCGTCCGACACGAAGAGCCACAGCTTCACCTTCGGGAGCTGGGTACGGATCCGTTCGATGATCGGGACGAACGTGGCGTGGAACATGACAACGGCGGCGTCGGAGTTGTCCCACAGGTACAGAAGCTCGTTGTCGGTGTAGCGGTAGTTCGTGTTGACCGGCACCAGGCCGGCCTTGAACGATGCGAACACGCCCTGCATGTACTCGGGGCAGTTGTAGAGATACTGAGCGACCTTGTCCTGCTGCACGACGCCGGCGTCCAGCATGACGGCGGCCAGTCCATTCGCCCGTCGGTTGAACTCGGTCCACGACACCGTCAGGTCACCGTGGACCTCCGCTCGCTGGTCGCCCCTGACCTCGGTGCAGATCTCCCACAGGTCGGCAAAGTTCCATGACTTGGGCTCGCTGAGAGACATCACGTTGGTCTAGCGCACCGTGCCCAGCTGACAGAAAACGGGCCGGCCACGGATACCGGATCCCGGTGTGGACCCCATGTCTCGGCCGTCAGGCCGTTGTTTCGGCGTGAGTGGTCCATCGCTTGTAGTCGACCTTGCCGTTGGCGGCCCGTTCGAGGGTGGGGACGATGAACACTCGCTTCGGCGCCTTGTAGTGGGCCAGCGACGCCTTCACGTGATCGATCAGTGCCTTTTCGTCGAACGCATCGCCGAGCCGTGAGGCCACGACGGCGGTGACCGCCTGGCCGAAACGCTCATCGGGGATGCCGACGGCGATGGCGTCGTCGATGCCGGGGAACGTCTTGAGGGCCTCTTCGACCTCCTCGGGGAAGACCTTCTCGCCGCCGGTGTTGATGCACACCGATCCGCGCCCGAGCAGGGTGATCGAGCCATCGGCCTCGACCGTCGCGAAGTCGCCGGGAATCGAGTAGCGGATCCCGTCGACCACGGGGAACGTCGATGCGCTCTTCGCCTCGTCCTTGTAGTAACCGATCGGTGTGCGGCCGGCGATCCCGACCTCGACCGATCTCGCCGGAGCCCGCTTCGACGATGCGCCCGTCGTCGGTCAGCACCGTCGCCCGATCCGAGAGCGAGAACGACGCGGTCTTCGCCGCCTGCGACTTCGATGAGACCGACGACCCCATGCCGACGGCCTCGGACGATCCGTAGGTGTCGACCAGGATCAGTTGTGGCCAGTGGCCCATGAGCCCCTGTTTCGATTCGGCGCCCCACATGACGCCAGAGGAGATGATGACCCGCAGCGCCGAGAGATCCCATCGCTTCGGCTCGGCATCGAGCGCCGCCAGCATCGGTTTCGCGAAGGCATCACCGACGATGAAGGTGCTCTTGACCCGCTCGCCCTCGAGTGTGTCGAGGAACTCATCGATCGAGAAGCGGGTCGACGCGAGGGTGACGATGGCGCCCCCGAGCGAGAGGGTGTTGACCGCGTTGAACAGCCCGGTGCCGTGCATGAGTGGACAGGCAGGCAGGCTGATCGGCCCTGGCCCGGTCGTGCGCGCTCGGAGCGCTGCCGGATCGAGTTCGTCGCCCATCGGCTGCTTGTTGGCGGCATCGGTGACCTTGAACAGGTCGTCCTGTCGCCACATGACTCCCTTGGGCATGCCGGTCGTACCGCCGGTGTAGAGCAGCAACAGATCGTCGCCACTGCGTCCCGTCGGTGGGTACACCCGGTCGCCCGGATCTGCGGAGGCAATCGCCTCGTAGGGCTGCGCCCACTCCGGACAGGCCGAGCCGTCGCCGTCGTCGACCCAGAGCCAGGTGTGGATGCGCGGCAGTGTCGGATCGGATCCGCGCTGTCGTTTCGGTGAACGACGAACCGAACACGACCACCTCGGTGTCCGCGTTGTCCCAGATGTAGACGAGCTCGGCGTCGGCGTAGCGGTAGTTGGTGTTGACGTGCACCAGCGACGCCTTCGAACAGGCGAAGAAGAGCTCGCAGTACTCAGGCCGGTTGTAGAGGTAGAAGGCGACCTTCGACTGATGGGCGCAGCCGTTGTCGAGCAGATATCGGGCGACTGCGTTGGCTCGCTGCTCGAACTGCGACCAGCTGACACGGATCGAGCCGTGGATCAGGGCGTCTGCGTCCGGCAGGACCTCGGCCACCGTCTCCCAGACGTCGGCGAAGGTCCAACCGTTGGTGGTGCTGGGCCCGGAACTGGCGTCGATGTCGGTCACGGTGCCGATCGTAGGTCAGTGCCGATCGTTGGTCAGCCTCAACCGGCCAGCCGCTCCGACACGATCTGCCACACGTCCGGGTCGATGCCCATGCCGACATGGGTGCTGCGCACCTCGAGCATGGTGACGTCCGGGCTGAAGTCGTCGATGCAGGCCCGCCACGCCACGATGCCATCGCGTTTGCTGTAGATCGCCGTGATCGGGACGTCGATCGGTATTTGATTGCGGGCCGCCACACGCTCGGCGATCTCGCGTCGCTCCTCTTCGGTGTAGACACCGGACACGCTCGTGTAGAGCGGCCCACCGATCACTGGTGTCCCGTAGGTGATCACCTGGCAGACGAGCTCCGGGCGCTCGCGAGCCACCTCGCGTGCCAGCACGCCACCCAGGCTCCATCCGACCAGCGAGATCGGTTCGCTTGTCCGCTCGAACAGTTCCTCGACTCGTTCGATGACGGCGGGCAACCGGCCGGCGACATCGCCGTTGTTCGTTCCCAGGCCCCACCCGTAGGTGGCGAAGTTCTTCTGTCGCAGAAAGGAACGCATCGGAGCGTTCGAGGCATCGCTGGCCTTGAGACCGGGAAGGAGGAGCGCCGGCTGCTGGGTCCCGCGGGGCGCTCGGAGCAGGAGTGACGGCGTCCGGAAGGCGAGCCGCGGCACCTGGAGGATGGCGAGGCTCTCCCTCAGGAACTTGTTGCCGTCCGGTGGTCGGATCTCTTCGTCATGGCTGCGATTGTTGGCGTCGACCATCGGCTCAATCTACGGTCGGTTGCTCATGGAGCTCGCACCAGAGGACCACCCGACCCGGCTGGCGTTTCGGCAGTGGCTCGCCGACCATCCCGAGCCGTCGAATCGGCAGCTGGCCGAGTCCGGTTACGTGGCGCCTCACTGGCCCGCCCCGTACGGCCTCGGTGCCGGGCCCGATCGACCAGCTCATCATCGACGAGGAGCTCGATCGGGCCGAGATCGACCGGCCGCAGAACGCCATCGGCATCGGTTGGGCCGGGCCGACCATCTTGAACGCCGGAACCCAGGAGCAGAAGGACCGGTACCTGGTGCCGATCCTGGCCGGCGAGGAGATCTGGTGCCAGATGTTCTCCGAACCAGACTCCGGTTCTGATCTGGCCAACCTCGGTACTCGGGCCGAACGAGACGGCGACATCTACCGGATCAACGGCCAGAAGATCTGGACGTCCGGTGCCCACAACTCGGCCTTCGGCATTCTCATCGCTCGCACCGATCCAGACGCTCCGAAGCACAAGGGCATCTCGTATTTCATCTGCCCGACCGACGCACCCGGCATCGAACTGCGGCCGATCATCGACATGACGACCCTCTATTCGTTCAACGAGGTCTTCTTCACCGACGTGGAGATCCCGGCCGAGAACCTCGTCGGAGAGGAACACGATGGATGGCGCCTGGCCAAGGTGACGCTGGCCAATGAGCGGGTCTCGCTGTCGACGGGAGGTGTGCTGTGGGGCATGGGCCCCCGAACCGAGGATCTGATCGACTTGGTTCGATCACGGGGCGGTTGCGATGACCCGCTCATGAGACAGCGGCTGGCCGACACCTGGATCGAGGGCACGATTCTCGACCTGATTCGCCAGCGAACCCTGATGGCCCAGCTCGCCGGGAAAGGGCCGGGGCCGGAGGCTTCGATCCGCAAGATCCTGGCCGACGAACACGGTCAGAAGGTCATGGCGCTGGCCAAGGACCTCGCCGGCGCAGCGGGGATGCTCGAAGGAAGCGGTCCGGGATCCGGCGGCAAGACCCGCAGCGGTCATGGCGACAGACGTCTGGCATTGGGGCTACCTGTTCTCGCAAGCGCTGACCATCGGCGGTGGTACGGGTGAGGTGCAGCGCAACATCGTTGCCGAGAAGGTGCTCGGCCTGCCCCGTGAGCCGGATCAGAGTCGCGGCATGTCCTGGCGGGAGTCCCAGCACGTGCGTTAGCTCGTCCGGCGGCGAGCGTTTAGGTTGCGGTCCATGAAGATCTCCATGGCTGTGAACTATTCCGGTGACGTGAAGGCGATGGCCGACCAGGTCGTCGAATACGAAAAGGCCGGTGTCGACCTGGTGTGGGTGGCCGAGGCCTACGGCATGGACGCCCCGACCGTGATGGGGTACCTCGCTGCCATCACCGACACCGTCGAGATCGCGTCCGGCATCCTGCCGATCTACACCAGGACACCGACGCTCCTCGCCATGACGGCGGTCGGCGTCGACGTGTTGAGCGGTGGGCGCTGTGTGCTCGGTCTCGGGGCCTCCGGACCGCAGGTCATCGAGGGCTGGCACGGGGTGGCGTACGACGCTCCGCTCGGACGAACCAGGGAAGTGGTCGAGATCTGCCGCAAGGTCTGGGCCCGCGAGGAGAAGCTCGTCCACGGCGGCAAGCACTACACGATGCCGCTGCCCGAGGGCCGGGGCACCGGGCTCGGCAAACCGCTCAAGATCATCACCCACCCGCCTCGCCCGAGCATCCCGATCCTGTTGGCGTCGCTCGGTCCGAAGAACGTGGAGCTCACCGCCGAGATCGCCGACGGTTGGCTGCCCACCCTCTTCGTTCCCGAGCGGGCATCGATGGTCTGGGGCGACGATCTCGAACGCGGGTACGCCAAGCGAGATCCATCACTGGGGACGATGGACATCATGGCCGGCGGCATGGTTGCCATCGGCAAGCAGGACGAGGTGGCGGCGTATCGCGAGTTCGGCCGACCGGGTACCGCCCTCTACGTCGGTGGCATGGGTGCCGTCGGTCGCAACTTCTACAACAACGTCTTCAGCCGCTACGGCTGGGAGGCCGAAGCTCATTCGATCCAGGAGCTCTATCTGAGCGGCAAGAAGAAGGAAGCCGAGGCCGCCATACCGGACGAATTCCTCGAGGCGTCGTCGTTGATCGGTGACGAGGGATACGTGAAGGAGCGGCTCGAGGCCTACGCCGAAGCAGGTGTCACCTATCTGAACGTGTCGCCGGTGGGACCGGACCCGATCGGCACCATTCGTGCACTCCGCGAGCTGCTGTGACCACAGTTGGTGGTCGCCAGAGCAACGAACAAGCCGCCGGTGCTGGGGAGGAGCGCCGACGGCTTGTTGGTGAGTTGGAGAGGCGGTCCGCCGCCTCAGAAGCTCGTGTCTGTCGACCTTAGAACACTTTCGTGACGGTTGCGTAAACGAGGCTGTCGATTCTTCGTGAACACGCTGGTCATCGGCGGACCGGAGGGCCCGAATCGTCACTCAACCGACGTATACGCGCCGTCATTGGAGAAGAGTCGACGGTGCCATCGTGACGGCGTGGCCAGGACCGCTCGTGGATAGTCCTCGAAGAGCCAGCGGGCGAAGTTTCGTCGTGTCCATGGGGTTGCAGCGGCGACCGTGACGCTCCACTGAGATCCACGTTGAGTGGCCAAGACCGCGGACAGTGCTCGAGCCAGCCGATGGTCCTTGACCATGCCCTTCTCCAGCGACCGTTCGTAGGCCTGCGGCGTTCGCACCGGCGCGGGTTCACGACACCGGCGTTCGACTGACGACACTCGGACCGCCAGTCGCCCGGTCTCGATCGCTTGGCCGATGCCTTCGCCGGTCATGGGGTCGGTGGCCGCCGCGGCGTCACCAACCCACAGCACCGGACCGTGGGTCAGCGGCACGTCGCCGAGACGGGCCGGGATCGGCCACGCCTTGTGTTGGCCTTCGGGAGTGGCGTCCGGGCCGAGGATCGCGGCGATGTGTGGCCTCGCCAGGATGTCGGGCCACAGTGCCTTCATGTCCTGGATCCGGTGGCCGGTGTCGCGTTGGATGCCGAACCCGACGTTCGCCGAGCCGTCGGCCAACGGGAACGACCACACATATCCGGGTAGGAGGTCGGGCTCGAACCACACGTACAGGCTGGCGGCCGCCTCGGGGCTGACGTTCGAGAAGTACTGACGGAACGCGTGCCAGTCGCCCCGGTAGTCGGGAAGCCGCACATCGAGCAGCTTGCGGCTGGTCGACCACATGCCATCGGCGGCGATGACGTGCCGGGCGCGCACCGTGACGTCGGCTCCATCGTGGTGGAACGTCGCAACAGCCACTCGGTCTTCGAGGGGCAGGGCGCCTTCGACTGCCGGGGCGCCCTCGAGCGACAGTGCCGTCAGCTCTGCCCCCTCACGGATGTCGGCTCCGACCTCGCGGGCTCGGTCCACCAGTGCTGCGTCGAGCTCGCTCCGACGGGTGATCGCGGCAAAGGCCCCCTTGTCCTTGGGGAGAGGGAAGAGCTTCATCTTGCGATTCGGCCCGGCGACGTGAACGTCGGACACGGCCTGCCAGCTGGGCACCGTCGACGGATCGAGGCCGAGCTCATCCAGATGTCGGAGCGCTCCGGTGGTCAGGCCGTCTCCGCAACACTTGTCCCGGGGGAAGGTCGCCTTGTCGATGGTGAGTGCCTCGAGGCCGGCCCGTTCTGCTTCGATGGCGGCGGCGCTTCCGGCCGGTCCGGCACCGATGATGAGGAGATCGAGCACCGGGGAAGGCTATTCCTCCGGCACCGGTTCGGTTGGATCGGGTGCTGGTGTCGGGCTCGGGGTGACGGTCGGCGCAGCGGTCGGCGCCGTGGTGGACGCGGCAGGCGCCGTGGTGGTGGTCGATTCACCGGCCGCGGTCGTGGTGGTCTCTTCCGGCGGTGGTGGTCGTGGGACGGGTCGAGTTGCCGTTGCAGTCGAGACCTTCGCCCGGTCGATACACGGCAAAGACCGTGTCGCGCTCGACCCTGCCGTCCTGATAGGTCAGCTCTCGGGTGGTGGTGACCCGGGTGCAGGCGCCCTGGGCGGATTCGGTACGACCGACGTCCTTCACATCGACGTACTCGGTCGAGTAGAGCGTGACCGTGATCGAGGTGTCGGTCCAAGTCGGCCAGACGAGGATGCCGTACGGGGTGGTGTTGCGAATGATGAAATCCGGTTTGGGGTACGAGATCGTCGCTTCACGACCACGCGGATAACGACTGAAATAGATCGAGTGGGCCTGGTATTCGACGAATTCGACGCCGGCGAAGAACGAGGCGTTGAACATGGTCGTCGTGAACTGGCTGACCCCGCCCCCGACCTGGGCCTCGATGACACCGTCGGCGATGGCGCCGGCAGCGACGAAGCCGTTTGCCGTTGTGCGCCGGCCGACGATCTCGTTGAGGTCGAACAGCTCGCCGGGGCGGATGATGTAGCCCTGCACGATCTCGGCCATGCGCTGGATGTTCCGGACACGGCCCTGACAGCAGTCGTGATTGGTGGTGAAGGTGGCCACTTCCTCGACGATGCCGAGCGCCTCGAGTTCGGCGACACCCTCGTCGCTTCCGCTGGTGATCGGGGTGAGCTCGACTGATCGCAGCGCAGGCTCCTCCGATTCTTCGTCTGGTGCGGGAGGCGGTCCGACCAAGGCGGCCCTGATGAGGTCGGCGGTGTCGTCGGCGCAGCACTGCACTGATTCATTGGCCGGAATGATGACCGGTCGGTTGTCGACGATCTCGAACCGCGCCCGTTGCTCCTCTGAGCCGAGACCGCTGAACTGAGGACGAAGGTCGTCGATCACGAGTGTGTTGTCGAGGACCCACGCGGGAGCATCGCCGCTGGTGTCGAGCGTCACCCACGTCCGGAGCATCTGGGGCTCGATCACTGCGGATTGCCCGAGGATCGTGACTTCGAAGCGGTTGTGCGGTTGCAGCGTTGGCCTCGTCGGCCAGTGCCTGCAACGCTGCGGTCTCGAGCGTCGGTGGGAGCGCCACGGGGTCGAGGCGAACCACGTACGGTGCGCCGTTGTCGACCGCCGCCTGGACTCGGTCGCCCACGCCGGTGAACTCGATGGTGGCACCGTCGATTCCGGGAGCGACCGCGAGACCGTTGCCGTCGATGGTGAACGTCGGGTCGGTGGGCTCGGTGAGTTGGCCGGCGATGAGATCGGCAGCGGCTGCCCTGGCCTCGTCGTCGTCGACCATGAGGGTCCGGTCGATTGCGGTGTCGCCGAAGAACGATCCGATCCACGCAAAGGGCCGGAAGATGGCGGGCCCGGACTTCCGGGCAGCGAAGGCATCCTCGACCAGCTGGTCTGCGTCTGTGTGTACGCCGATCGCAGCGAGGTTCGTGGGGATCTCGACGGCTCCGACGACCAGCGTCGCAGGCTCGCCGGCCAGTTGGGTGTCGAGATCGGAGGCCACGGAGCGAACATCGCCCTCGTCGAGCCCGCCGATGGCGATGCCGTCCACCGAGACGTTCCTCGCCACGAGGTCGCCGCCGGTCAGGGCACCGACGCCCCACGCCACGTAGAGGAGTACGAAGAGAGTGGTGACAACCCCGCCTGCAAGCAGGGCTTTCCGCCGCTGGTCAGACACCAGTTGAGTCTGCCACGAGCGATCGTCGTTGCGACGGCGGGTTGTGACACTGTTTCGGCCTCGGTGAGGGGAGACAAGTCGTTGTCGCCTTCTGTTCAGACGACGCCGTGTGCCAAGATCGAACGGTTCGTGGAACAGAACCGAAAGTGTTCGGAAGGACGAGTCTGATGCAGCGATTGTGTGAGGGCCGTGTGGCCATCGTGACCGGGGCCGGCCGAGGCATCGGGCGAGAGCACGCCGTGATGCTGGCAGCGCACGGAGCGAAGGTGGTCGTCAACGACCTCGGCGGCTCACGGGACGGCGTCGGAGGCGATGCGGGACCGGCGCAGGACGTCGTCGACGAGATCGTCGCCGCCGGCGGGGAAGCCGTCGCGAACACCGAGAACGTGGCCGACTTCGACGGCGCCGAACGCATGGTCGAAGCAGGCAATCGACGAGTTCGGTCAACTCGACGTGGTCGTCAACAACGCCGGGATCCTGCGAGACCGGATGCTGGCGAACATGAGCGAAGCCGAGTGGGATGCGGTGATCAACGTCCACCTCAAGGGGACGTTCGCGCCCTCTCGCCACGCCGCCGCTCACTGGCGCGAACGCTCCAAGGCCGGCGAAGACGTCAACGGGCGACTCATCAACACCTCGTCGGTGTCCGGCATCTACGGCAACGTCGGCCAGACGAACTACGGCGCAGCGAAAGCCGGCATCGCCGCGTTCTCGATCATCAGCGCGCTCGAGCTGCATCGCTACGGGGTCACGGTCAACGCGATCGCCCCCGGGGCGCTCACCCGCATGACCGAGGACCTCGGAATGGGTCAACTGGAAGGCGACGAGCGGGATCGGATGGATCCCCGTTGGATTGCCCCGATCTGCACCTGGCTGGCGAGCGAGGAGTCAGCTGGTGTCACCGGCCGGATCTTCGAAGCCAGCGGACGAACACTGGCGATCGCCAACATGTGGCACCGAGGGCCGACTGTCGAGCCCGTCGATGATCCCACTCGACTCGGGCCTCTGGTCGAACAGTTGATGGGTGAGGCCCAGGCCAATTCCGACATGCAGGGTCAACCGGCGCGAGGCCCAGGGCGGCCCTGACCTCCGACGCGACGCCACCCTTCACGAACTCCGCGTACACCAATCCCAGGAACGAAAGCGAGACCACCATGCCGATCAATCCCGATGCTGTTGGATCGAAGGGAGAACCCCGCCACTGGGCGTGGGACTCTCGCGATGCACTGCTCTACGCCCTCGGTGTCGGCGCCGGCGTGACCGACCCGGTCGGAGCAGAGCTCCAGTTCACGACCGAGAACACGGCGGGCGTCGCGCAGCAGGTGTTGCCGACCTTCTGTGTGCTGTCCGGTTTCAATGCGAGGGGTGGAGCGAGCGCGATGAGTGCGGTCGGTTCGTTCGACCCGCGCATGCTGGTGCACGGCGAGCAGGGGATCCATCTCCATCGGCCGATCCCGGTCGAGGGGGCCATCACCATGGTCGACGAGATCACCGGGGTCTACGACAAGGGGAAGGGCGCCGTCATCGCGACGGCGGCCAAGGCAACGCTCGATGCCGACGGTGGTCCGCTGTTCGACACGACGTCGTCGGTTTTCATCACCGGCGAGGGCGGGTTCGGCGGCGATCGAGGTCCGTCGGCCAAGAGCAACGTGGCCCCCGAGTCCGATCCTGACGTGTCGGTCACGTATCAGACCCGTGAGGACCAGGCGCTGCTCTATCGCTTGTCGGGCGACCGCAATCCGTTGCACTCCGACAAGCAGTTCAGCGACGTCGGCGGTTTCCCCAAGCCGATCCTGCACGGCCTGTGCACCTACGGATTCACCGGTCGGGGATTGCTGAGTGCCCTGTGTGACAACGATCCGGCTCGATTCACCGGGATGGAGGGTCGTTTCACATCGCCCGTTCTTCCCGGTGAGGCCCTGACCATCAACATCTGGAAGACCGGTGACGGCCGGGCCGTGTTCCAGACCACCGGTGGTGACGGCCGGGTCGTGATCAACAACGGCGGCGTCACCCACACCTGACGCCAATCGGACGGTGTCAGTTGCGGCGATCGGCGATGGCGAAGATCAGGTCGCTGAAGTCACCGGCGATCTGGTCCTCGTCGTAGAGCGGCTTCGACAACCGAATCGCCAGCACCACGTCCCGCGATGGGATGTAGACCAGCCTCGCGTCGCCCCCGTCGTGGAAGGCGTACAGGAACGGTTCCGGCTCAGCCGGAGTCGGCCCGTTGCACGGGCAGTGACGCCATGTCCCGAGGCCGGCGTTGCCCTGGAACACGATCCCGCCGTACAAGAGCACTTCTCGTTGGCGAGCATCGAGGACTCGATCGGATCGAAGCAGCGCGTCGTACCAGCGGCCGAGGTCATCCAGCGTCGACACCACACCGGCCGAGCCGTGACCGATGAATCCGGCCCGTTGGTTGTTGACGAGCTCGGTGTTGTTCAACTCGAGCGGCTCGAACAGGCGCTCGGCCAACACCTCGCTGAGCGGTTGACCCGTGACTGCCTCGATCACCAGGCCGGCCAGCAGGTAGTTCGTGGCGGCGTACGAAGGCGTCGTCGACTCGAGATTCGACGTCACCAGACCAAGCCCGATCGCGTCAGCCGGTGTGAGGATCGCATCCTCGGAGAAGTCGCCACTCCATCGATAGTCGGAGAGACCGGTTGCGTGACTCAGGAGTCGGCGCATGCTCAGCTGCTCGGTGACCTCGGTCGGCACCCCGGGAACATCGGGGAGTGGACCGTCGAGTGTGAGGGACCCTTCCTCGATGAGTTGCAGGCTGACCGCGGCCACCATCGTCTTGGTCAGACTCAGCGCTTCGAACGGCGCCTCGGGATCGAGCACGTCCGGCGTGCCGAATTCGGCCAGCACGGGACGATCGCCGGTCTCGGAACCGATCTCGACCACGGCCGCCGCTTCGACCTCGTGGCCGGCCAGCCATGCCTCGGCGCTCTCGGCCATGAGGGCGAGTTCCTCCGGCGATGCTGCGTCGGCGCCGGTCTCGTCGCCGCCGACGGGCGGTCGGCCAGACGGCGTCGGCGGACCCGCGGCCTCGGTGAACTCGGGGAAGAGCCGGGGTTGGCTGGCCGCCATGCCGATGATGAACGCCAGGAGCACGATCCGTGCCACGCGAACCGGCGGCCGACGGGTCTTCTGACCGGAACCGACCGACTCGAGTGGCCGAACGGCGGCGACGAGCGGGGCGAGAATGGCAGCGAACACAGCCGCCAACAGGACGTAGCTGGCCAAGGAGTCCGGTGCTCCGACCACGTAGTAGGCGAACACCAGCGCCAGCGTGTGCCAGAGGTAGATGGTCATCGCATTGTTCGTGATCCAGCTCACGAAGGCGGCGATTGCGGGGATCTCGCCGAGATGTCGGAGATGGTCCTCGATCGTGAGGAGCGCGAACAGCCACGCCAGACCGACCAGGCCGAACAGCACGTATGAGTTGTTGACCACGAGGTCGCCCGGGCGTTGCGTCACCGCCCAGATCACGGCGATGGCGCCCAAGGTGATCGTGATGGCCAGGCGGTGTCGTCGTGCCATTGCCCCTCGCAGGTGATGGGCGCTGACGCCCAGGGTGAAGAAGCCGCCGAAGCAGATGACGTCGGCAACGCCGCGTGCGATCGCCGTGGCCTGTTCTGTGGTCTGCTGATCCACCCAATGGTCGAGGATGACCAGGGCCGCAGCCCACGTCACGAACTGGGCGATGCCGGGGATCCGCCGGCCGAGCGGACGAACCAGCGGTGTGATGGCGAGGATGATCACCAAGGCTCGAAGGAACCAGAGTGGGGCCGACAGCCAGCCCTCTTCCCAGGGGAGGGATGCAGGGGCCCGGAACGGCAAGAACCACGAGAGTGCATTGAGCGGCTCGTCGGTCCAGACGGCGGGTGCCCCCAAGGTCACGACCGCGATGGCGATGGCGACGAATGCCAAGTACGGCGGCACGAGTCGGCGAAGCCGGCCGCGCATCACCGCACGGACACCGGCGGCGTCGACACCACGGCTGCGAAGGCTCTTGGCCAGTACGGCACCGGACACGTAGAACACGGCCGGCATGGCGGCGAACGTCCACGAGATCCACCAGTAGCCGAACGCGTGCCAGAACATCACTCGAACGATCGAGATCGACCGGACCACGTCGAGGAACGCGTCGCGCCCGGAACTGATGGCGGGAGCGCTGGCCTCGACCGGAATGGCGAGGTCGACCGGAGGTTTGGTCGTCCCGAGGGCGGCCGGGAGGGCGATGGCGGCGAGCAACCCGACCGGGGCGAGATCGACGAACGCCCAACCGGTCCCGAGCCGATAGAGGAGGAGGCCCATGATGAGCAGGAAGCCGTAGGTGGCCCCGGCAGTGATCTGATCGGGGATCCGGTCTGTGCCCTGTTTCTCGGTGGGTCGTTGACCGCCCGTTGGGATCCACTCCTGGTCTCGATCGGTCAGATGGTCCCGCAGCGCGTAGAGGTGGGCGAGCTGTGAGATCAGTCCGACTCGCCGCGATGCTCGTCCGTCTGGGAGGTGCAGCCAGCGAGGTTGGAGGTAGAACTCGGTGAACAGGGAGGGCAGGATCATCGCCGCCGGCGCGAGGGTGATCACCCACGGTGCTTCGGCCAGGCTCACGACAGGGACGAAGATCGCAATGATCGGGCTCAAGGCGCTGGTCACATAGAAGATCCAGCCGTCCCAGAGGCCGAGGCGCTGCATCGGGCGCAGCCGCATTCGTTTGAACATGGGGGTTCCGGCGAGCGCAAAGTTTCCCCTGGCCCACCGATACTGCTGCGAGGCCAGGGCCTTCGTCGTGTCGGGGGCCGATCCGGCAGCGAGTGGCAGTGGGAGATAGTCGACGCGGTAGCCGGCCTCGATCACCTTCATGCCGGTGAAGATGTCCTCGCTGTGTTCGAGCAGAGCCATACCGCCGGTCTCGTCCAGCGCAGCGCGCCGGTAGACGGCGTTGGTGCCGACGCAGATCGCGCCGCCGTGCTTGTCACGGGCTCGCATGCCGATTCGGTAGAACTGCTCCTGCTGGGCGGCGGCGCCTCGCTCGACCCAGTTGTCTTCGCTCACCCGGAAGAACTGGGGGGTCTGCAGGATCGCCAGTTCGCCATCGTCGAAGTACGGCACGGTGTGGCGCAAGAAGTCTGGTCTGACCGCGAAGTCGGCGTCGAGCACGATGATGAGATCGCCCTCGGTGCGGCTGAAGCCGTAGTGGAGGTTGCCTGCCTTCTTCATCCAGCCCCGGTTCGGCCTGGCGACGTAGTTCGCCCCCCACCGCTCGGCGGCGAGCCGGATCTCCTCGGCATGGCGATCGTCGAGTACGTGAACGGCGACGTTGCCGGGATAGTCGAGGTCCATTGCGTGGCGGATCGTGTTCTCCACGATCGACGGGTCCTCTCCGCATGTGCAGATGAACACATCGACCGAGGGTGGAGCGGTCGAGAGCATGGCCTTGCGGAACATGTGGACGCTGCGGTCGAAAGCAGGTACCTGCGTCGACCAGATCATGTTGACGAAACCGCCGGCCACGATGCCGACCGCGAAGGGGAGCAACAACAGCAACCACGAACCGTGGAACGACAAGAAGACGAGCGCCGAACCGAGGCAGATGCGGGAGAAGGCCGAGAACTGGAGGAAACGCTTGCCGTCGTCGGCGACGTACGACCACACCTCGTCGTCGTCAGGCGGAGCGATGACAGGTTCCTCGGCGGTCGGCGATACCGGGCCGGCGAGACCTCGTGCGTCGGTTGCGACGAGGTGGGACGCGCTCGTCGAGCCATATGGCACGAGGTCGGTCGAGATGTCGGGGGATTGTTGGATGTCGGTCATGCCCAGCCGACCATCAGGACGAGCCCGAGGGGAGCCAAGCCGAGCAGCAGCAGACCGGTGACGAGGGCACCGGTTGCCGAGGTCGTCCCGAAGATGAATGGGTCGCGATCGGCCACCTCCGGATTCGGCTGTGAGACGACCCGGCCGGCCTCACCTCGGTTCCACCGCACGACGCTGAGGGCGAAGACGGCGATCGCTGCGATCGCGATCTCGAGCGTGGGGTTCGTGGCGAGGAGTGCGGTGTCGGTCGGCTCATAGGCGTCGATCGGGGCGGCGAGAATTGCCGCATGGTGCAGCACGAGGGCACCACCGACAGTGGCGGCGATCTCCACGAGGGTGCGGCCGGACACTCGCCAGCGGTTGGCTCCGACACTCAGGACGACCGTCGCCAGCACCACGAGGGCGCCACGGTGCAACTCGGCGCTGAAGATGCGCCACGGCTCATCGCCGACGCCGAAGACCGGCACCTCGCCGAGTCGCTGGTAGATCAGGCGCGACGGCTGTTCGAGCGATGACCTCAGGGCGTTGTGGGCGAAGTCGGCGATCGGGATCCAGGTGAGGAGGCTGAGCAAGCTGACCGTGCGCAGCAGCGCCAGGGCCCGGTATCCCCAGAGTGCGAGGTAGGCACTGATGAGCGCAACGCTCACGATCGGGCCGATGGCCTCGGAAGGCGACAAGTGGCCCCGGCCGACGGCGGCGACGAGGCCGATGCCGATCGTGGTGAGTGAGAGGGCCGACTGCAGGGTGACCGGTCGAGACGGTGCCTGATCGGTGTTCGGTCGCCACCGCACGGCGGCGATGGCGATGCCGAGCAATGCAACCAGCGGCACCGACCCGGCACCGTCGTTGGTGGAGACGAAGGCCTTGTTGAGCGAGGCGATGGCGCCGGTCGCACACAACACGGGGACGCCGGCCGAGCTGATCGCTCGATGCAGTTGATGCTGCGATCGGGTGACGAATGCGGGTGTGTGGGCGCCGAGAATTGGCAGAACGGATGCGGGCATCTGGGTACTATGGATCATCACTCTGAGTAGTGCAACCCATACTTAGAGTGTTCGTCGTCACACAACCGACATCTTCAGGGTCGTCGGTCGGGTCCCGACATCGATCGATCCGACGTCGGCCCACGGACCGCCCGCTAGGTTCGTGCCCTGCACGCAGCCGTGGGGCCGTCGTGCGCGGATCGCCGCCGTCAGGCAGCGATCGCAGGCAGTCGTGAGGTCGATGACATGAGATTGGTGATTGCGGAGTGCACGGTTGATTACGCCGGTCGACTGACCGCGCATCTTCCCCGTGCCCGCCGACTGCTGATGGTGAAGGCCGACGGGTGTGTGGCCATCCACGCCGACGGCGGCGCGTACAAACCCCTGAACTGGATGAACGCTCCGAACACGCTCGTGGAGCACGAACACCACTGGACCGTCACGAGCCCCAAGGGTGAAGAACTGCTCATCACCATTCACGAGGTCATCAGCGACACCGACGTCGACCTCGGGATCGATCCCGGTCTGCAGAAGGATGGGGTCGAGGCGCACCTGCAGGAGCTGCTGGCTCTCGAGCCACATCGGCTCGGCGACGGTCTGACGCTGATCCGCAGGGAGTACCCGACCGAAATCGGTCCGGTCGACCTGCTGTGCCGGCATGTCGACGGGTCGACGGTGGCGATCGAGATCAAGCGTCGTGGCGAGATCGACGGTGTGGAGCAGCTCACCCGCTATCTCGAGTTCCTGAATCGGGTCAGCGATCTCGCTCCCGTGCGAGGAGTGTTCGCCGCCCAGGAGATCAAGCCGCAGGCCAAGACGCTGGCCAGCGATCGGAACATCACCTGGGTCGAGGTGGACTACGACGAGCTCCGCGGGGTCGAACGGCCCCAGCAGAAGCTGTTCTAGCATCGCTCGCCGGTCTCACCGGGCTGCCTTGGTGCGTGCGGTTCTCGTTGAACCCGAACCCGAGGCTATGACCCCCGCATATGCGGGGTCCCAAACCCGAGGTTTGGGCCCCCAAAACCGGGGGTCATAGCCTCAGGTTCGGGGGATGGAGTCAGTCGAGGCGTCTTCCGGTCAGCCGTTTGTTGATCAGCTTGCGGCGTTCCTGGAGCTCGGCGTACGTGAGCCGATCGGTCTCGCTCGGATCGACGCCGAACCCGGCCTTGACACCGTCGAGGTCGAGTTTCCACTCCTCGTGGGCCACCCCGAGCTGTTGGGCGATCGAGGCGCCGTGGTTCACCGCGAAGTGAGTCGCAATGTCGGTGACGACCTTGAACATGTCGAGCTCGGGAGCGAGGTTGGCGATCGCTCCGTCGATGAAGATCAAGTTCTTCACATAGAGCATCAGCGGCTTCGGCATTCTGGCGCCGTAGCCGAGAAGCGCCTTGATGATGCGCTGCAGCTCGGCGATCAACTCTTCGGGCTCGAGCTTGGTCGGATCGACCGGCGGTCCGTCGAGGCCGAGGTCCTTGATGACGGCAGCGACGTCGGTGTCGGCGGGCAGCGTCCCGAGGTCACGGAGCGCCGCCACCTGCCCGGGCACGTCGTTCGTCGTGGCGGTCATCATCATCCGCAGGAACGCCATCCGCTCGCCTTCGGTGAGGCGGCCCGTGATCCCGAAATCGACCAGACCGATGGTGCCATCGCCGAGCACGAACATGTTGCCGCCGTGGAGGTCGCCGTGGAACACGCCGTGGAGGAACGCGCCCTCGAGGAACCCGAGCATCGCTGTCTTGACGACCTTCTCGGTGTCGATGCCCGCATCCTGCATCCCGAGTGCATCGTCGAAGCTGAAACCGACGAGCCGCTCCATGACCAGGATTCGCCTGGTCACGTAGTCAGGGTGCGGACGGGGGACGACGAAATCGGTCTTGTCGAGATCCACGAACACCCGGCCGATGTCGAGGATGTTGGCGGCCTCGAGCCGGAAGTCGAGCTCCTCGATGATGGTCTCGGCGAACATCTCGACGAGAGCGGGGGGATTGGCCAGTGCCGACACCGGGATGCGGCCGACGAGGAATGGGGCGAGCCATGCCAGTACTCGAAGGTCCTTGCGGACCAGCTCGTCGATGCCGGGACGCTGGACCTTCACCACGACCGACTCGCCGGAGCGGAGCACCCCGGCGTGGACCTGGGCGATCGACGCGGCGGCGATCGGCGTGGGGTCGATCGAGCGGAAAACGGTGTGGAGAGGAGCCCCGAGTTCGGCCTCGATCGTTTCGACGACGTGGTCGTAACCAACGGCGGGGACTTGGTCCCGACACTTCTTGCATTCGGCGACCAGCTCGGCGGGGAACACTCCTTCGCCGGCGCTGATGATCTGCGCCAACTTGATGTAGGTCGGTCCCAGGGCTTCGGCCGCGACCCGCAGTCGGTGCGAGATGCCGGCTTTGGACCGATCCGTTCCGCGTTCGCGGACCGCCCACACGGCCACGGCCCACCCGAGGTGGGCGACCACGGTGAGGCCCCGCAGGACTGGTGGGAATCGAGGCGGCCGGGTGAGCTTGGGCAGTTCGCGGGCCAGTGCTGCTCGTAGTCCCGGTACCCGACGCATCCAGGTCGGCGGTCGCTCGATCAGATTCCACGGCCCGTCTGGAGTGAAGCTCCCGATGGTGCGATCGTCCGTGGAGGACGGCCGGAGTCATCGGTACGCGGTTGGTCGGCGGAGCGTTGGTCTGGGAGAGCGGACACGTCGCACAGTGTGGGCGCCGGCTCATGCAATTGCGCAGTCGCGCCGATGTGAACTTCGACCGGGGCAATCCGAGGCAATACGATCCGTCGATGACACACACCGATCGAACGACCGCTGCCGATGGAACCGAGATCGCATGGTCGGCGACGGGCGAAGGTGCGACCGACTCGTCGTCAGACGTGATTCTCGTGCACGGCATCACCGAGTCAGCCGCGACCTGGGACCCGATCACCGAACGCCTCGCCGCCGGCCGTCGCGTGATCACGATGGATCTGCGAGGCCACGGCGAGTCCGGCGAGGCCGATCGCTACGACCTCGAAGCCATGGCGGGGGACATCGCCGTCGTGATGGCCGCTTCCAACTCGACCGCGCCGCACCTCGTCGGTCACAGCCTGGGTGGAGCCGTGGTGTCGGCCGCGGGTGCCGTGTTGCCGGTCTCGTCGGTCGTGAACGTCGATCAGTCGCTGCAGTTGTCGGGGTTCAAGGCGGCGCTGATGCCGGCCGAGCCGATGCTGCGAGACCCCGAGGCCTTTTCAGCCGTGATCACCCAGCTGTTCATCGACATGCGGGGCAGTCTCGACGACGCCGAGTTCGATCGGGTCAGTGCGCTCCGCCGCGGTCAGCAGGAGGTCGTTCTCGGCGTGTGGGAGCTGATTCTCACGGCGTCTGAGGACGAGATCGCCAGCGTCGTCGACCAGGCGCTGGCGAGCTACGGCGACGTCCGCTACCTCGCACTGTTCGGTATCGATCCCGGTCCCGGCTACGCAGACTGGCTCGCCGGCCACATCGTGAACAGCGAGGTCGAGGTCTGGGATGGAGCGGGCCACTACCCCCATTTGGTCGAGCCTGACCGTTTCGTGGCCCGAATCGAATCGTTCTGGGCCGGCTGATCACCCCGATCACGCTTCTGCGTCGCGTTGTCTGCGGAATCCGTGACAAACGCAACGCAGAACGCAGGTGGTTGGAGAGCGCCGGGGTCAGAAGGTCGGGGGGCGCTTCTCGACGAGAGCGGCGATGCCCTCGCGGTATTCGTCGCCACCCATCATCGAGTCGAGCCGCTCGACCGAGTCGACGATCGATGACCCGACATCGCGGTGCAGGTCGGCGTAGGTCATGGCTCGGGACGCGGCAAGCGCACCGGGGCTGACCGACGAGGCCAGTTGTTCCGCGTAGGCCAGGGTTGCATCGAGCAGTTGGTCGGCGGGGTGGATCTGGTTGACCAGCCCCCACTCGAGTGCCTCCTCGGCCAAGATCACACGGCTGCTGAGGAGCAGGTCCAGCCCACGGCCGAGACCGACCAGTCGGGGGAGCACCCACGAGAGTCCGTACTCGGGTGGGAGGCCGAGCTTGCCGTGAGCCGTCGTCAGCTTCGCTCCTGGAGTGGCAAAGCGGAGATCGGCGAAGCAGGCGAGGGCGAACCCGATGCCGGCGGCCGCACCGTTCACTGCCGCGATCACCGGCGTGGTCAGCCCGTAGTGGCAGGCGAACGGGTGGTCGTACTCCGACCGCACCCCATACCCGGGCATCGCCGGTTCAGCCGCGACACCATTGTCGTAGCCGCCCTTCTCCGCGTGCGACTCGAGCGCCTGGCTGTCGCCACCGACACTGAACCGCTCGCCCGTGCCGGTGACCACGATGACCCGCACCGCTGGATCGCGGTCGGCCCGGTCGAGGCACCACCGGTACTCGGTGTCCATACGCCCGGTCCAGGCGTTGTTGCGATGCGGTCGATCGAGGGAGATGACCGCGGTCCGACCCTCGAGTTCGTAGCGAACGCTGCTGAGGCCGTCGATGTCGAGATCCACGGCAGAGGTTCTAGCGGTCCGAGCCCGTCGCTGTCAGGCCCAGACCCAGGTCAGTCCTGCGAGGCGAGGATCTCGAGGCAACGCTCGGCCCACTCTTGGCGGCAGATCAGCAGGTCCGGCAGGTAGACGTCCGGGTTGTTGTAGAGCATCGGGGAACCGTCGAGCCGTGAGCAGTGCAGGCCGGCGGCGAGGGCGACCGCGACGGGAGCGCAGTTGTCCCACTCGTACTGCCCGCCAGAGTGGGCGTAGATGTCGCAATGGCCCCGCACCACGGCCATTGCCTTGGCGCCGGCAGATCCGAGTTCCATGTACTCGGCGCCCAACTTCTCGGCCAGCATCACGGCTGCCGGCGGGCGGCGGGTGCGGCTGACGATGACTCGTGGCGGACCGTCGACGGCGGCGGGCAGCTTCGGTGCGTCTGCGGTGCTCAGAACGATGTTCTCGGCCGGAAGCGCGACCGCCCCGGCAATCGGCTCGCCGTTCGAGACGAGTGCGATGTGCACCGCCCAGTCGACTCGGGGCGGCTCGGCGAACTCGCGGGTTCCGTCGAGTGGATCGACGATCCAGATTCTCTGTGCGTCGAGCCTGGCTCGATCGTCTGCGGCTTCTTCGGACAGGACGGCGTCGTCGGGGCGGTGAGCAGCGAGCTCAGCGGAGATCACGGCCTGGGCTGCCGCATCACCGGCGTCCTTCAGCTCACCGTGGGTGATACCACCGGAGACGAGCTGGGCCCGCACCTCGAGGAGGGCAACGCCGGTCTTGCTGGCGAGGTCGGCGGCGAACTGATGGTCTTGCGGGGTGGCGATCACGGGTGGCTCTCTGTCGGTGGGAGGAGGAGTGTGCGGTGCGAGCGGGACAACGGTTGGGCTCAGCGGGTGAGGGGCTTGTAGGTCATCCGGGTCGGGTCGGCGCTTTCGCCCAGCTCATTGACTCGGAAGTCCTCGTACTGGCTGAAGTTGCCTTCGAACCACCGAACCTGGCTGTTGCCCTCGAACGCGAGGATGTGTGTCGCGATGCGATCGAGGAACCACCGATCGTGGGAGATGACGACGGCGCAGCCGGGGTAGCGCTCCAGCGCGTCTTCGAGGGCGCGCAGGGTGTCGACATCGAGATCGTTGGTCGGCTCATCGAGGAAGAGGACGTTGCCTCCGGTCTTGAGCGTCTTCGCCAGGTGGACGCGGTTGCGTTCGCCACCGGAAAGAAGGCCGACCTTCTTCTGCTGATCTGAGCCCTTGAAGTTGAACGACGCCACGTAGGCCCGCCCGTTGACCTCTCGGCCGCCGACCTCGAGGAGGTCGAGCCCATCGGTGATCGTCTGGTAGACGGTCTCCTCTGGATCGAGCGTGTCGCGGCTCTGGTCGACGTACGCCAGCTCGACCGTCGTGCCGACATCGATCGTTCCGCTGTCGGGAGATCTCGTCCGCAGTGCCCTCGGCCGCGTTGATCAGCATCTTGAAGAGCGTGGTCTTGCCCGCTCCGTTGCCGCCGATCACGCCGACGATGCCGGCCCTCGGCAGCGAGAAGGAGAGGTCATCGATGAGCAGCTTGTCTCCGAATCCCTTGGACAGGTGCTCGACCTCGATGACTTTGTCGCCAAGGCGCTTGCCGGGCGGAATGTAGATCTGGACCTTTTCGTCCCGCGGGTCGTATGCCTCGGCTTCTGCTTGCAGCGTTTCGTAGGCGTTGAGTCTGGCCTTGCCCTTGGCCTGCCGGGCCTTGCTGCCCATGCGGACCCATTCGAGCTCACGCTGGAGAGTTCGCACCTTGGAGTCCTGTTGCTTCTGCTCCCGCTCGATTCGATCAGCCTTCTGCTCGAGCCAGCTCGAGTAGTTGCCTTCGAACGGGATGCCCTTGCCCCGGTCGAGCTCGAGGATCCACTTGGCGACGTTGTCGAGGAAGTAGCGGTCGTGGGTGATGGCCACCACCGTGCCCTGGTAGTCCGACAGCGTGCGTTCGAGCCACCCGACGGATTCGGCATCCAGGTGGTTCGTCGGTTCATCGAGCAGCAGCAGGTCTGGCTTGGACAACAGCAGCCGGCACAGTGCGACCCGTCGCTTCTCGCCACCGGACAGGTGCTCGACCGATGCATCGCCGGGAGGTGTTCTCAGTGCATCCATCGCGATCTCGATGGCACGCTGCAGGTCCCATCCCTGAACGGCTTCGATCTTGGCCTCGAGGTCGCCCTGCTCGGCGCCGAGCTTTTCGTAGTCGGCGTCGGGGTCCGCCCAGCCGGCGAGGACTTCTTCGTAGCGGGCCAGCAGCTGCACCGTCTCGCCGGCGCCATCCATGACGTTGCCACGAACGTCCTTCGCCGGGTCGAGCGCCGGCTCCTGTTCGAGGTAGCCGACCGTGAATCCCGGCGTGATGCGGGCCTCGCCCGAGAAGCCGTCGTCGAGGCCGGCCATGATCTTCAGCAAGGACGACTTGCCGGCGCCGTTGCCGCCGAGAACACCGATCTTGGCCCCCGGGTAGAACGCCAGCGTGATGTTCTCGAGCACCTGTCGGTCCGGCGGGTAGTACCGCCCGACCTTGTGCATCGTGTAGATGAATTGGGCCGACATCTCGCCGAGGGTAGCTGGGTGAAAACGAAGCAAGCCCCGACCGGAGCCGGGGCCTGCTCAGTTCGGTCGTCGACCGAGAGTGTTCTCGTCAGCGCCGCTTTGCTGCGGCCTTCTTGGCGGGTGCCTTCTTTGCTGCGGCTTTCTTGGCGGGTGCCTTCTTTGCTGCGGCTTTCTTGGCGGGTGCCTTCTTTGCTGCGGCTTTCTTGGCGGGTGCCTTCTTTGCTGCGGCTTTCTTGGCGGGTGCCTTCTTTGCTGCGGCTTTCTTGGCGGGTGCCTTCTTTGCTGCGGCTTTCTTGGCGGGTGCCTTCTTTGCTGCGGCTTTCTTGGCGGGTGCCTTCTTTGCTGCGGCTTTCTTGGCGGGTGCCTTCTTTGCTGCGGCCTTCTTGGCGGGTGCCTTCTTTGCTGCGGCTTTCTTGGCGGGTGCCTTCTTTGCTGCGGCCTTCTTGGCGGGTGCCTTCTTTGCTGCGGCTTTCTTGGCGGGTGCCTTCTTTGCTGCGGCTTTCTTGGTTGCCATATGGCGTGTACTCCTTGTGGGGGGTGCCTCTCCGACCGAGTCAGTCTCGGCGTGATTCGGTTGGCGTGAGGCATCGTCACCAACCATTGCACCAACGTCGATGAGTTCGACGTTGATTCCGCGCCGTTCGGCGTCGAGAGAAACGACGCGAACGGTGACGGTCTGTTGCCGCGACACGACGTCGCGCGCCTTCTGCGGAGGCGGATCGCCCATCGAGTTCGATGGGAGATAGCACTGTGCCCCAGCGGCTCGTACGTAGCAGCCGTGGGAGGAGAATGTCTCGACTTCACCGTCGACGCTGTCGCCGATGTTGTAGTTGCTCACGAAGGCGAGGAAGGTCTTCGGGTCGTTGAGCTCGTCGACCGTGCTCGAAGAGGCTCGTCCCGACCGCTTCCTCGATGAACCGCTGGACGCCTTGGCGCCGCTCGACTCGTCGGAAGTGGGGGTTGCGGTTTCATCGACCTTCTTCTTCGACCGTCCGCGACTGCGGGACTTCTTCGGAGCCGATTCGGGTTCCGACGACTTCTTTGCCGGCGGCGGTGATTTCGGCGCGCCCAATGGTTCGAGCTTCTCGCCCGATGAGGTCTTGCGGCTGCCGCGCTTGGAGGCCGATCGTTTCGTCGGCTTCGCGCTGCGCCCGCCGTCCTTTGCTTCACGAACAGCACGGCGACTGGCGGGCCCTCGTACCGGGACACGATCGACGAAGACCCAGCCGACGTGTTCGATCGGCTTGCCGCCCAGCAGGCGACCTTCTTCGAAGAGCCAGTCGTGCTCGCCGTGGAACTCCTGGAAGGAGTCGTTCGACATGACCGTGGCGTTTGCCTTCTCGGCGACCTGCAGGATGAAGGCATCGCCGCGACCGACGACTCCGGCAGGAGGCATGATGATTTCACCGGCGTCGACGGCTTCTTCGAAGCCAGGCTTTTCGTCGTCGTCGATGCGGTGAGCGAACGTGGCGTCGACGATCACGGTGATCGAGCCGAAGGAACGCTCTGACATCACCGCTTGTACGGCGTCGTCGAGCTGTTGAAGGCTCGGCAGATTGCGGCCCTCGGTGGCGATGTTGGAGCCATCTACAACGAGATGGCGTTTGGGTGCGGACATGTGTTCCTTAGTGAAGCAGGCTTCTGGCCCAAAACAGGGGACCAGGGGTACTCTTCGGCCTGACGGCCCCGGGAGTACCTCTAGGATCGGCCGGTGCCAGACACAACGAAGCCTTTCGACGCAGTTCTGTTCGATTTCGGTGGCGTGATACTCACCTCGCCGTTCGAAGCATTCGCAGCTTACGAGCGCGAGATGGGTCTCCCGGTCGACCTGATCCGGACGATCAACTCGACCAATCCCGACCGAAACGCTTGGGCGCTCTTCGAGCGAGGCGATGTCGATGTCGCCGGTTTCGTCGAACGATTCGAGGCAGAGGCGGCGGCGCTCGGCCAAGAGGTCGAGGGTCGGGTGATCCTCGAGCTGATCAAGGGGTCGGTGCGGCCCGAGATGGTCGAGGTCCTCCGGCGAGTTTCGGCGGCGGGGTATGTCACAGCCTGCCTCACCAACAACTTTCGTGGCTCCAACGCTGACGCCGACGTGGCGGGTGGCTCCGGGCGACCCGATGTCGACGAGGTCATGGCGTTGTTCGACCACGTGGTCGAGTCGAGCCGGGTCGGCGTCCGCAAACCCGAGGTCGGCTTCTACGAGATCGCGCTCGATCTGGTCCAGGCACCGCCGGAACGGTGCGTGTTCCTCGACGATCTCGGCGTCAACCTGAAGCCGGCGCGGGCCATGGGCATGACCACCATCAAGGTGGTCGACGCGGCGTCAGCCATCGTCGAACTCGAAGGTCACCTCGACATGACTCTCACGTGACCAATCGCGGAGGTCAGAGCTTGAAGGCGCGGTCCAAGAGCTCGGCTTGTTCCTGCTTGTGGATCGCAGCGGAGCCGGTCGCCGGGCTGCCCGACTCGGTCCGGCTCACTCGACGGATGGAATGTGTGTCGCCGTGAGCCTCGTAGAGCCGACCCTTCACCGAGTTCCACGCGCCCATGTTCTCCGGCTCCTCTTGGAGCCAGACGATGTCCTTCGCGTTCGAGTAGCGATCGAGCACGGCGGCGACTGCGGCGAACGGCCACGGGTAGAGCTGCTCGACTCGCACGACCGCGACCGGCACGCCGATCTCGTCGCGATGCGCAAGCGCCTCGGCCCCGACCTTTCCGCTCGCGAACACGATGCGCCGGACCTCTGAGGGATCGGTGATGCCGGGATCGTCGAGCACCTCTTCGAACGAGCCGGTGAGCAGTTCCTCGATCGGCGACCGCGACCATTTGGCCCGCAGTCCCGACTTCGGCGTGAAGACGACCAACGGCTTGTTGATCTCCCGCACGGTCTGACGTCGCAGCAGATGGAAGAACTGAGCGGCGCTCGTGGCGTTGGCGACCTGGATGTTGTCCTCGGCACACAGCAACAAGAAACGCTCGAGTCGACCGGACGAGTGCTCGGGACCTTGGCCTTCGTATCCGTGGGGGAGGAGCATCACCAGGCTGGTGCTCTCCTTCCATTTGTCCTCGGCTGCGACCAGGAACTGGTCGATGATGATCTGGGCACCGTTGACGAAGTCGCCGAACTGCGCTTCCCACATCACGAGGGCTCGCGGGTTGGCCAGCGAGTAGCCGTACTCGAAACCGAGGCCGGCGTATTCCGAGAGCGTGGAGTCGTAGATCCAAAGATCGGTACCGTCCGGCGCCAGTTCGGCCAACGGCGTGAACTCGTAGCCAGTGCGGTAGTCGTGCAGCGTTGCGTGGCGGTGGGCGAACGTGCCGCGTCGCGAGTCCTGGCCGGCCAGCCGAATCGATGTCCCCTCCAGCAACATGGTGCCGAGGGCGAACGCCTCGCCGAGCGCCCAGTCGACGACACCCGAGGCGAGCAGCTTGTCGCGGGCGACGAATTGCTTCGCCAGCTTGGGGTGCACGGTGAAGCCTTCCGGCACGAACGACATGGCGGCGTACACGTCGTCGATGGCCTCGCGATCGACGCTGGTGTCGACGTGGGGGAGCACACCGACCGCCGGCGGCGACGGTTTGGCGAGAATGCCCGGCTCGGGCGCTCCACCGCGAGTGTCGTCGAGCGCGGTCTGCAGCAGATCCTGGAAGTAGTCGAGCGCCGACTCGGCCTCGGCGACCGAGATGTCGCCACGATCGATCAGTGCCTGGGTGTAGAGCGTGCGGACCGACGCTCGCTCACCGATCTTCTGGTACATGATCGGCTGGGTGTAGCTGGGATCGTCGCCCTCGTTGTGACCATGCCGGCGATAGCCGATCATGTCGATCACGACGTCCTTGGTGAACTCCTGCCGGTAGGCAAAGGCGAGCTCGGCCACGCGGACGCATGCCTCGGGATCGTCGGCGTTCACATGCAGGATCGGTGCCTGCACCATCTTGGCGACGTCGGTCGAATAGACCGAGCTGCGTGAGTGATGCGGCGCCGTGGTGTAGCCGAGCTGGTTGTTGATGATGAGGTGGACGGTGCCGCCGACCTTGTATCCCTTCACCTGGCTCAGGTTGAGCGTCTCGGGAACGACTCCCTGGCCGGCGAAGGCGGCGTCACCGTGGAGCAGGATCGGCAGCACGGGATAGTTCCCACTGTCGGACTGATCCATGTAGGCGCGGGCCATGCCGACGACCACCGGGTCGACGGCTTCGAGGTGCGACGGGTTGGCGGCCAGTTCGATGTCGACTTCGTTGCCCGCCGGGCTCGTGTGGGTGCCGGTGAACCCGAGGTGGTACTTGACGTCGCCCGACCCCTGGATGTCGTCCGACGACACATTGCCCTCGAACTCGGTGAACAGATCGTGGTGTCCCTTGCCCATGATGTTGACCAGGACGTTGAGCCGTCCGCGGTGGGCCATTCCGAGGATCGCCCGGTCGAGTCCGACATCGGCGGCCGAGGAGAGGAGCGCGTCGAGGATCGGGATCGCACTCTCGGTGCCCTCGATCCCGAATCGCTTCTGGCCGACGTAGCGGGTGGCGAGAAACTTCTCGAGCGCCTCGGCGGCACTGAGCCGTTCGAGAACATGGTGTTGCTCGTCGCGGGTCAGCGAGAACGGATTGCCCTCGACCTTCTCCTGGATCCAGCGCTTCTCCTCCGGTTCGGCGATGTGCATGTACTCGATGCCGATCGACCGGCAGTACGCATCGCGCAGGACACCGAGGATGTCGCCCAGCTTCATCTTCTGTGGTTCGCCACCGACCGAGGCGTAGACGCCGGTCGAGATTCCTGTGAGGAACTCGCGATCGAGGTCCCAGATCGTCAGGCCGAACGAGGCGGGGTCGAGTTCGGGGTGCATGTCAGCCGGGCCGTCGCTCAGCGGATTGGTGTTGGCGATGAGGTGGCCCCGGACCCGGTACTGGTTGATCAAGGTGTTGACGGCCATCTGCTTGGCCATCGCCCCCTCGTCGTCGCCGTCCTGGGTGGCACCGTGGTCGTCGCGCCACTTGACCGCCTCATAGGGCACGGACATGTCACTGAAGGCCCGCTCGTAGAAGTCGTCCTCGCCGAGCAGGAGCTCGTGGACCCGCTTGAGGAAGACGCCGGACTCGGCGCCCTGGATGATGCGATGGTCGTAGGTGGAGGTGATCGTCATCACCTTGGAGATGCCGATCTGGGCCAGCATCTTCGGATCGGCGGCCTGGAAGGCGGTCGGGAAACCCATGCGGCCGACGCCGACGATGACTCCCTGGCCCGGCATCAGGCGGGGGACCGATTGGACGGTGCCGATGGTGCCGACGTTGGTGAGACTCACGTTGGCGCCCATGAGGTCGTCGACCGCGATCTTGTTGTTGCGGACCTTCCGGATCAGCGCTTCGTACGCGTCGACGAACTCGGCGAAGTTCATCTGGTCGGCGTTCTTGATGACCGGAACGATCAGCGCCCGGCTGCCGTCTGCCTTCTGTTGGTCGACGGCGATGCCGAGGTTGACGTGATCGTTTCGGATGATGCGGGGCTTGCCGTCAGCGCCCTCGAGGTAGACGTTGTTCATCGCCGTCACGTCGTCGGCGATCGCTCGCACGACGGCGTAGCCGATGAGGTGGGTGAAGCTGGTCTTGCCGCCCCGTACCCGGACCAGATGGTTGTTCAGCACCTTGCGATTGATCTCGAGCAGTTTCGAGGGGATTTCTCGGAAGCTCGTTGCCGTCGGGACGGAGAGCGACAACTCCATGTTGGCGACGATGCGGGCGGACACGCCTCGCAGGAGCTCGCCTTCTTCTTCCTTCGCCGGAGCCGGGGTCGCCGCCGGAGCAGGTGCCTGCTTCGCTGCGGCGGCTTCGCCGAGTCCTCGCTCCGCAGCCACCTGCTCCGGCGGCGCGCCTGCAGGGGCTGCGGCGGCTTCGCCGAGTCCTCGCTCCGCAGCCACCTGCTCGGCGGCTGCGGGGCTGCGGCGGCTTCGCCGAGCTGCTGGAGCTCGGCGCCGCTGCAGGGGCGCAGCGGCTTCGCCGGTCCTCGCTCGCTGCACTGCTGGCGGCTTGCGGCTGCGACGTTCGCGACGCTGGGGCTTCGGCGCCGTTGCTGCGCCCGGGTGCTCGATCTGGCGGCGGCAGGGAGGACAGCAGTTGCCGTTGCCGGTGGGGGCCGGAGGTGTTGCGACAGCCGTGCCGGTGATGGGTGGGGCTGTGCCTTCGAAGGTCGCCCTCCACTCGGCGGAGACGGAGCGGGGGTTGGCCAGGTACTGCTGGCGGATCTCTTCGATCAGCCAGTCGTTCGGACCCGAGTACTCAGATGTGGAAGCCACGGTCGTGGAGCCTACATCGCCGGCATCTCGTCCTCAGGTCGATCGATCCAATATCCGGCCGATCCAACGTCGAAACTGCGCATCGTCGTGGAGGCCCGTGACCACGAGGTCTCCGATCTGCCATGACGGGGTCGCGGTAGCACCGACATCCATGGCGTCGCTGCGGGCGGAGGCCAGAAGTTTCATACCCTCGTCCTCGATCTCGTCGATGAGGCTCGGATCGATGTGGGAACCGCGAAGGAGGTCGGCGAGCACGGTGTCGTCATCGATTCGTCGACCCTCGACCCAATGGGCACGGGCAACGCTGTGGTCGAAATCGGGGAAGGCGTCCGGTCGCCTCGCCTGTACCAACTCCGCGAGTGCCAGCACCCGCCGCGAGTTCGGGGTTCGCTCCGGCTTCACGAAGGGTTGATCTCGACGTTCACACTCGATGGCGATGTGGTCGAGAACCTGGTCGAGGCGACCGCCCGGTCGCACGGGTCTGCCCTCGGCCGGGAGATCGGGATGCAGCTCGAAGCTCCTGGTGACGACCTCGACATCCAGGTCTGCGGTGTGTTCTTCCAGCCATGCCGTCTGAGGCCTGGCCGCGTACGCCCATGGACAGATGTAGTCGTTCCACACCGTGATGCGCACCACCGCTTACTAGGGTCTGGGCCGTGCTCGTTGCAACATGGAACGTGAATTCGCTGAACGTCCGCCTCCCCCGCGTCGAAGACTGGTTGGCCCAGGTGCAGCCAGACGTGTTGTGCCTCCAGGAGACCAAACTGGCCGACGAGGCGTTCCCGGCGCTTGCCTTCTCGGCGCTCGGCTATGAATCGGTGCACCACGGTGAGGGTCGGTGGAATGGTGTGGCCATCCTGTCGAAGGTCGGCATCGAGGATCCGATCGACGGTTTTGCCGATGGGATCGAACCCGATGTGGACGCCAGGCTCGTCTCGGCAACATGCGGCGGTGTACGGGTGCACAGCGTCTATGTCCCGAACGGTCGAGAGGTCGGACACGATCACTACCACTACAAGCTCTCCTGGCTCGATCGGCTCCGTCGTCACCTCGAGCTGACCACCACGCCGGAGTCAGATGTCGTCGTCACCGGCGATTTCAACATCGCTCCCACCGACGATGACGTGTGGGACCGCTCGCTGTTCGATGGCTCGACCCACGTCACCGAGCCGGAGCGGTCCGCACTCGACAACGTCATGAACTGGGGCCTCTTCGACACGTTCCGTGCGCGACACCCCGGCCCGAAGCTGTTCTCCTACTACGACTATCAGGCCGGGCGTTTCCACAAACGGGAAGGAATGCGCATCGACTACGTCCTGTCGAGTCGGTCGCTGGCCGACCGTTGTGTGTTCGACGTCGTCGACCGCAACGGTCGCAAGGGAACAAAGCCGAGCGATCACTGTCCCGTGGTCGCCGTGTACCGCGATGCAGCCGCACCGGCAGCGACCGAGGCGGCCTGAATGCCATTGGACTTCCCGGTCGAGGCCGACGCCGCCCTGAGTTTCTTTGCATCCGGTGACCGATCCGGTCTCGATCCCCGCCGTCGAGCGTCGTGGGAAGTCGGTGACGTGTTGCGAGAGATCATCGACCGTCTGGTCGACACCCGAGCCGGCACCGACGACCTCGTCGCGATCGCCGGCGAGCTCGAACAGGTCGCAGAACGGCTCCGGCGTTTCGAGCACGGTCGCCGCTACGACTCGTACGGAGAGGCGGCGAACGCCGTCGTGGGCGCTGAGCCTCAGCCGTCCGCCGGAAGCAGCGACACCGCGCCTCCTTCTGGCCATGTCGACTTCAGTCCGCTTCTGGGTCGAGCCAATCCGTTGGCCCCTCCGATGGAGTTCTCGATCGACACGAGCGGTGACACCCCGATGGTTCGGGCGGACGTGACCTTCGGACATGCCTACGAGGGTCCGCCCGGTCACGTGCACGGCGGCATCGTGGCGGCCGCCTTCGACGAGCTGCTCGGTGCGACGCAGGCGATGTCCGGCTCGCCCGGAATGACCGCGCACCTCGACGTCTCGTATCGTGCTCCGACGCCGCTGCACACCCCGCTGCGATTCGAGTCCACACTCGACTCGGTTGAGGGCCGTAAGATCCGCACGTCTGGACGCCTGTTCAACGGCGAGACGTTGTGCGCCGAGTCGTCTGGACTCTTCATCAGTATCGACTTCTCTGCCATTGCCGCCATGCGGGTGCACCGCGACGGAGCGAACTGACATGTTGTCGAGCCTCGACCACCACGAACTCCTCGTCTTCTGGGCCGAACTCCTCGTGATCTACGCCGTCGCCCGCCTGCTCGGGGCGGGAGCTCGCCGCCTCGGGCTCCCGTCGGTGGTCGGAGAACTGACCGCCGGAGTGGTGCTCGGTCCGTCGCTCTTCGGGTTGGTGTGGGAAGGCGGCTTCGACTGGTTTCTTCCCGGGTCTGAGGTGCAGTCGGCGCTTCTCCTCGCTGTCAGCTGGTTCAGCGCGGCCTTCTTGTTGGTGGTGGCCGGCTTCGAGACCGACCTGGCATTGATCCAGCGGCTCGGGCGAGCTGCAGTGCTGGTCACGATCGGCAGCCTGGTCGTGCCGCTCGCGGGTGGTTTGGTCGTCGGCTCGCAGATCCCAGAAACGTTCTACGGCGACGAGGCCACACGTCTGGTCTTCACGCTCTTCATCGGCGTGAGCGTTGCAGTTTCTGCGCTCGCTGTGGTGGCCAAGATCCTCGGCGACCTGAACCTCATGCGACGCGATGTCGGCCAGATCACGGTTGCCGTCGGCATGGCGAACGACCTCGTCGGTTGGGTGATTCTCGGCGTCATCGCCGGTCTGGCCGCAGGCGACGCGAGCGTCGTCGGTGTGCTGCTGACCATCGCCGGACTGGCCGCCTTCCTGCTCGGTGCCCTGACCGTCGGGCAACGGGTCGTCGACACATCGCTTCGCTACGTCAGGCAGGATGGCGCCAACGTGCAAGGGGCGCTCACGGTCACGATTGCAGCGATGCTCAGCTTCGGCGTGGTGACTCAATGGATCGGCGTCGAAGCCGTCCTGGGCGCGTTCGTGGCCGGCGTTGTGCTGGCCCGCTCCCGGTATCGCCAGGTCGAGAGTCAGCACATCATCGAAGATCTCACCTCGGTGATTTTTGCTCCGCTCTTCTTCGCAACCGCGGGCCTCCGCCTCGATCTCGGCTTGCTTCGCGGCGAGGCATTGCTCTGGGCCGCCGTGCTGCTGGCTGTCGCCCTCGGTCTCAAGTTCCTCGGTGCTTTCCTCGGAGCGAAGGCCGCCGGTCTGACGACGCGAGAAGGCATGGTCCTCGGCGCCGGCCTCAACGCACGAGGAGCGCTCGAGATCATCATCGCCACCGTCGGCTTGTCGCTCGGGGTCCTCAACGAGACCTCGTTCACGATGATCGTCATGATCCCGCTCGTGACCTCCCTGTTTGCCTCCGTGGGAGTACGCCTGCTCAGCCGCGATCTCGAGGGCTCCACCGCTGAGCGTGAGCGGTTGGCCCAGGAGGAGGCCATGGAGAAGAATCTCGTGGTCCGCAACGGCCGCCTGCTGGTGCCCTCCAAGGGTGAGCCGAGCTCGATCGTTGCCGCTCAGGTGGCCCACTTGGTCTGGCCCGAGTCGATTCCGGCAACGGTGCTCGGCATTCAGGACGGCGACGGGGCTCCCGACCTCGAGCCGGTACAGAACGTGCTCTACGGACGCGACGTCGACGTCATGAACGCAACCACCGAGGCCGCAGCCGAGCAGATGATCGCCGAGTCGAAACTCGGGTACGGAGCGATGGTGGTGGGTGTCGACGATGGCGGCGCCGACGGCTCGTTCGTGTCCCACCTCGTCGACGAGATCCTCGCCGAGCTGCACATCCCCATCGTCTTGGTTCGCGGTGCCCGGAATCAGAACGGTCGTCTTCCCGGCATCTTTGCTCGGGCGCTCGTTCCTGTCGTCGGCAGCCAGTCGTCGCGTGCGGCGCAGGAGCTGGCCGGCAACATGTCGAACCGGCTCGGCACCGAACTGCTGCTCAGCCACATCGTGTACGCGCCGGACGAAGGTGGGCGTGGCGGCGGCATCCTCTATCGATCGCGGGCCTCGACCCAGGAACAAGACGGCGCCGACGTCGCCGATCGCGTGCTCGAGCAGGCGGCCCGTCACGCCCAGGAACTGCGGGCCAACTTCCGGACCGAGGTGCGGTTCTCGGTGTCGGCCGGTGAAGAGATTCTCCGCCAGGCGGTGCAGTCCGGCAGCGACCTGATCGTCCTCGGTGCCGAGCTACGCCGACTCGAGGGCCGCCCGTTCCTCGGGCAGAACGTCGAGTTCGTGTTGCGCAACGCCACGCAGACCGTGGTGGTGGCCATCATCCCCGACGCCCGCCCGCAGTGACAAACAGGAATAGTGACCGTCAGGCGTACAGCGAGACCACGTATTGACCGCCGCCCTCCTGCACGTTCGTGGTGAGGGTGAGTTCGGGATCGAGTCGAGAGATCCGGTCGATCAACCAGCGGGCGGTGGCGTCGGCGTCGCTCTCGGAAAGGCACCGGCACATGGCCTCGCGGCCACCTTTGGTCGCCAGTCGGTCGACGGTGGCGATGATGGGAACGGGATCGATGACGAACAGCTCGTCGCTCCAAGGCACCACGGCGTCGACGTTGCCCTTGCCGGTGTTGCAGGCTCGGTGAGCGAGCCGTTCGACCGGCTCACCGCCGCGTTTCTTGGCCGACTTCTTGGCCTTCTTCGCCGTCATTCGGCCATCGACGCTCGGCCCGCGGTCGTCGTTCACGGAGCGGTCGGGGTCGACGGGCTCGTCGCAGAGCCAGCACCGCCAGCCGTCCCGCTCACCGATGTCGTCCAGTCGCGCCATGGTCGGAACCGTACCCGCCTGCTCTGACCGATGATTCCGTCCGATACTGGAGGGATGTCCCGACTCGTCACGCCGCACGTGGCTCACCCCCTGCTGATGATCGGCTGCGCCTGTGCCGGGCTGGTCTGTGCGGTTCTTGTCGTCGGCTGTGGTCCCGATCCCGCCGAAGAGGCGCCGACGGCGCAGGTGTCGGCGATCGACGAGGCCGAGCGCACGTTCGACGCTGCGGTCGGATCCTCCTACGAGATCACCTTCGAGTTCGTGGGATCAGCATCGGTCGGGGCCGGCCCCGTTCGGGTCGAGGTGGTCAATGGCGAGGTCGTCGATGCGGACTATCCCGAACCGATTCTCGAGTCGGTGCTGACCAGCGTTCCACTCCGCACGGTGGCGGAGATGTTCGACCGGGCCCGAATCACCCTCGAACAGGGCGGGCTCGTCGAGGTGACCTTCGACGAGTCGTACGGTCATCCGACCGTCCTGACGATCGATCCGGTCCCCGACGCGATCGACGATGAGTACAGCGTCCGCGTGATCTCGGTCGAGCCGAGTGCGCTGCCGGACGGCGACGGGTACTGAACTCGACCGCTGCTCGACTGACGGCCGGTCAGTCGGTCTGTTCGGCCACGAGCGCAAGTACTTCGGTCCCGTAGCGTTCGAGTTTGGCCGGGCCGATCCCCGAGATCGAGGCGAGGGCCGCCCGACTGCCGGGCCGCTTCTTGGCGAGCGCTCGAAGCGTCTGGTCGGTGAAGATCACGTAGGCCGGGACATCGGCGCCGCGGGCCTTGTCCCTCCGCCATGCACGAAGCGCCTCGAACAGGGGATCATCGACCGGGTTCTTGTCTGACGCCGAACCCCGACCCTTCTTGGGGATCGCCGCGCGCGATTTCACCATCTCGGCTCGCCAGTCGACGGGCCGATGGCCGCGTCGCAGATGGTCGATCACCGACTGGAGTGTGTCGAGGTGGGGTGATGGCTGGCGCTTGACCGACTTTGCCCCGAACACTCGCTCTGCTGCCCACGACAAGTGGAGCTCCTTCTCGGCTCGAGTGATCGCCACGTAGAGAAGGCGGCGTTCCTCGGCGAGTTGGGCGCCAGTTTTTGCATAGCCGATGGGGACGTAGCCCTTCTCGAGTCCGGCGACGTGGACGACGGGCCATTCGAGGCCCTTGGCCCCGTGGAACGTGGACAGTTCGACCGCATCGGCCGTGGTGGCCACCTCGTTGGCCTGGACGGTGGCGATCCAGGCCAGGAGACCGGGCCCGCTCGGGGTGGCATCGATCGCCAGGTACTCGTGGACGAGCCGGCTCAAGGCCGACAGGTTCTGACGCCGCTCCTGCTCGTTGATGTTGACTGCCCGCACCTTTCCGGCCGACGGCCGGGCCCAGGGAGCCGCTCCGCCCAGCCGCGAAGGTTCGGTCTCGTCGTCGTCGTCCGAGTCGGCGTCGGCGCCCGGGTCGCGGAGGTCGTCGAGCGCGTCGTCGTTGTCGGGATCGCCGCCTTCGTCCGAGGCGACGGCAGCGTCGAGGGAAGCATCGAGCTGGGCCAGTGCGTCGCGCAGGTTGATGCCGTCGCGGCCGAGCGCCCGCAACTCGCTCTTGACCTCCGGTGTGGAGAGCGGCCCGGCCCCGCCCCGAACCCGAACCGGAATTCCGACGTCGGCCAGCGCCTGTTCGATGGCGACGAGTTGTGCGTTGGTGCGCACCAGGATCGCCTGGTCGCCCCACTTCGTGTCCTGGTGTTTCGCCACCTTCACCGCCTCGGCGATTCCCGCCGCCTCCTGGGTGTCGTTGACGTAGGACCGCAGGGTCGGCACGTCACCATCGGGGCGGTGGGGGACGAGCTGGCCGCCCGTGCCCTCCAGGGACGCATTGGCCAAGGTCAACACCTGAGGAGTCGACCGGTAGTTGTCGAGTAATCGGATGACGGTGGCGCCCGGCTCGCGCTTGGCGAAGTTCGTCAGCAGGTTCGGGTCGGCCCCGTTCCAGCCGTAGATCGCCTGGTTCGGGTCGCCGACGATGAAGATGTCGTCTGTCTTGCCACGCCACGCCTTCAGCAACTCGTACTGGAGCGGGTTGACGTCTTGGAACTCGTCGACGTAGAGATGCCGGTGTCGCCACCGAACGCCGGCGGCGTAGTGCTCGTCGTCGTGGAGATCGCGAATGGCCAGAGCCAGGAGATCGTCGAAGTCGACCACCCTTCGTTTGCGTTTCTCGATTTGGAACCGCTCCATCAGCTCGGCGAACTGTTCGGCCGGCATCGGGGGCGTGCGGCCGGCCAGGTCGGCGGCGGCGGCGTAGTGCTCCGGCGAAACGAGGCGTGCTCGGGCCCACTCGATCTCGCTGACGACGTCGAGCATTTCGACGCCTCGCTGGCGGCGCACCAATTGGGACACGAAACGAAACTTGCTGTCGAGCATCGCCGGAGGCGTGATGCCGCGTTCGGCCCAACGTTGGCGGAGTTGGGTGAGGGCGATGCCGTGGAACGTGCCCGCGACGACGTCGCCTCGCAGCCCGCTGCTGCGGAGACGAGAACGCAGTTCGCCCGCTGCCTTCCTCGTGAAGGTGAGGGCGAGGACCCGTGCGGGTTCGGTCTGTCCGTCGACGACTCGATAGGCGATGCGGCGGGTCAGGACTCGTGTCTTGCCCGATCCGGCTCCGGCATGAACGACGATCGGACCGCCGACGGCGGTCACTGCTTGGGCTTGGCGTTCGTTCAACCCGGCAAGCAGGGCATCGGCATCCACCAGACCAAGGTACCGCTGCCCAGTGACACCGTGAACCCGGTGACACGGTGAACGTCGAGTCGGGGAGTCGTGCAGCCCGGCGGATTGGTGCCGTCGTGTTGGGCCTGGCCGGCATCGGGATCGGGGCTAGTGTTTCGGCGTGGCCTATCCGCGCAAAGAGCTGAGCAATGGAGAAGAGGTCGTCCTCGACCTCCGACCGCACTGGTGGTACTTCGTTCGACCGATCCTCGCGTTGCTCGTCGCGATCGCGATCGGCATTCTGGCGTTGGCCACCAACGCCCCAGATGGTGTGAGCATCGTCGGTGGCATCCTGATTCTCCTGGCGCTGGGTTGGCTCGGTTTCACCTACGTCGTGTGGGCAACAACGAATTTCGTGGTCACAACGGATCGACTCATCAGTCGCTCTGGTGTCTTCACCCGACAGGGCATCGAGATCCCGCTCGAGCGGATCAACACCGTCTTCTTCCGGCAGAACCTGTGGGAACGATTCATTCGGTCCGGGGATCTCGAGATCGAGTCGGCGAGTGAGCAGGGAAGTTCGGAGTTCAGCAACATCCGGCGCCCGCTCAACGTCCAGAACGAGATCTATCGGCAGATGGAGAGCAATGAGAATCGCAAGTTCGATCGGGTCGGTCAGAACCTCGGCGGTGGCGGTGCGGTCTCCATCCCCGATCAGATCCAGAAGCTCGACGACCTCCGACGTAATGGTGTGTTGACCGAGGATGAGTTCGCCCGGAAGAAGGCCGACCTCCTCCGCCGCCTCTGATTCGTCGGTGCTGTGATTCGCGCCGTCAGCCTCGTCCCGTCCATCACCGAGACGCTGCTTGTCTGGGGCGTCGAACCGGTGGCGTGTACGAAGTACTGCGAGCAGCCGTCGCTCCGCCATGTCGGCGGCACGAAGAACCCGGACATCGACGCCATCGTCGAACTCGCACCGGACGTCGTGCTGATGGATCGGGTCGAGAACCGGCGGGAGGATGCCGAGGTCCTGCGGCAGCGAGGTGTCGACGTCGTTGCGATCGACGTCCGCACGCTGGCCGACCTCGGCGAAGAGATGGCGGCGGTCGCCAGAGCGGTCGGTGTCGACCCCTCGCCGATCGACCTGCCCTCTCCCGTCGCAGTCACCCGATCGGTGTTCGTACCGATCTGGCGGCGGCCCTGGATGACAATCGGCCCCGAGACCTACGGCTCGACGCTGCTGCAGGTGCTCGGCATCGGCAACGTGTTCGCCGATGCGGCGATCGACTTTCCCGAGGTCGACCTCGACGAGGTCACCGCTCGGGCTCCCGACCTGGTGCTGGTTCCGTCCGAGCCGTATGAGTTCACGGCTGACCATCTCGTCGAACTCGAGGTGATCGGGGCGGACATCATCGAGGTCGACGGCCAGGACCTCTTCTGGTGGGGCGCCCGCACTCCGGCGGCCGTCGAGCGGCTCCGTCGACGTCTCAACCGGACGTGACCGGGACACCCCAGCAGCGGCTACTTGTCCTTGTCGTTGCCCCGGCCGTTGTTGCCTGAGTTGCCCGGGCGCTCCGAGTCGTCGTCGTCGGAGTCGTCGTCGTCGTCGTCAGTCGTCGTCGTCGGAGTCGTCGTCGTCGGAGTCGTCGGAGTCGTCGGAGTCGTCGGAGTCGTCGGAGTCGTCGTCGTCGGAGTCGTCGGAGTCGTCGTCGTCGGAGTCGTCGTCGAGTCGTCGTCGAGTTCGGCGGTCTCGTCGTCATCGTCGGCCTTGGTTTCTTCGGAGGACTCTTTGTCCTTCTTGCCGCAGTCGGTCTTGGCCGCCTGGCTCACGATCGAGCCCCGGTTGCCTTCCGCATCGTCGACTCGTCCGTCCTCGTCCCGAGCCACCCCGGAGACGTACTCACCGTGGTTGCGAGCTTCGGCGCAGGCAACGTCGCCGTAGGCGTCCGCGTCGAACTCGCTCCATTTCCTCTGGCTCAGTAGCGTCGTCGACGTCATCGGCCGGCGGGTCGGTCTCTTCTTCGACAGCTTCAGCTTCTTCGACTTCTTCGACCTCCTGGACTTCTTCGACCTCTTCCGGCTCGTCGACGGCGAGAGCGACGGTCTCGGTTGGCTCCGGTTCGTTGACCTCGAGCAGGACCATGCCGGTCGCCACGGCCGCGGTCGTCGTTCCGAGTACGGCGACAGTGGCAAGAGCCGCAGCCTTCTCGGCGATGAGGGTGGCAAGAATCATGTTGTCCTTCCAGGATCGCCCGCGTGGGCGACACCCGGTCATCGGCCGGCCTCGAAAAATCTTGAGCGGTGCCGACCGGCCGGGAGGTACGTTCTCGGGATGACTGCCGCTGTCCCCGCCACCCAATACTCGATTGCCATCCGGGTCGTCCTCGACAACCGTCCCGGTATTCTCGGTCGGCTCACGACGGCCATCGGTGCCGCCGGCGGCAACATCTTTGCGGTTGACGGCTTCGTGGCGAAGGGGCCGATCCTCGAGCGGGAGATGGTGGTGAACTGCTCCAGCGTCGACCACCAGACCGAGGTCGTCGACGCGGTCGAGGCTGTGGATGGTGTCACCCTCACCGAGTGGTGGGACCGCACCTTCCGGATGCACGAGGGTGGGAAGATCGAAGTCCTGTCGTTGTGCCCGGTCGGGGATGCCGACGATCTCTCGATGGCCTACACACCCGGTGTTGCCCGGATCTGCAACGCCATCGCCGCCGACGAGTCGCTGGCCAACGAACTGACCATCCGCAAGAACACGGTCGCCATCGTGAGCGACGGGACCGCAGTGCTGGGTCTCGGCAACATCGGCCCCAAGGCGGCCATGCCGGTGATGGAGGGCAAGGCACTGCTGTTCAAGGAGTTCGCCGGCGTCGACGCGTTCCCGATCTGCCTCGATGTGTCGTCTCCGGAGGAGATCGTCGAAACCGTCGTCCGCCTCGCGCCGACCTTCGGCGGGATCAACCTCGAGGACATCGCCGCTCCAGGTGCCTTCTTCGTCGAGGAGGAGTTGAAGCGTCGGCTCGACATCCCGGTCTTCCACGATGACCAGCACGGCACGGCAGTGGTGACGCTTGCCGGGCTCGAGAATTCGCTGAAGCTGGTCGGCAAGAAGATGAGCGAGATCTCCGTGGTGCTCTCGGGCGTGGGCGCAGCCGGTGTGGCGATCGCCAAGATCCTGCTCGGTGCGGGTGTCCAGCACATCGTCGGCGTCGACTCGAAGGGTGCGATCTACGTGGGTCGTGAGGAGTTCCACTCGTCCAAGCAGTGGTTCGCCGCCCATACGAATGCCGAGGACAAGAAGGGCGCCCTGAGCAACGTGATGGCCGGGGCCGACGTCTTCATCGGCGTGAGCGCACCCGGTGTGCTCAGCGTCGACGACGTGAAGGCGATGGCACCCGAGCCGATCGTGTTCGCCATGGCCAACCCCGATCCGGAGATCCGGCCGGAGGATGTCGAAGGTCTCGTTCGCATCATGGCGACGGGACGCAGCGACTATCCGAACCAGATCAACAACGTGCTGGCGTTCCCCGGGATCTTCCGTGGTGCGCTCGACGCCGGCGCCACCGACATCACCGAGGCGATGAAGCTCGCCGCCGCCGAATCCATTGCTGCCTCGGTCGCCCCCGAAGATCTCAACGAACAGAACATCATGCCGAGCGTGTTCGACAAGTCGGTCTCGATCCGAGTGGCCGAAGCCGTCGCCGCCGCCTGGAAACCCTGACCCAAACCTCGGGTTTCTGCCCCACAGAATCGGGGGCTATTGCCTCCGGTTCAGGTCCGACGGACTTCATGGCCCGCAGCTGATTGCGGAGTTGGTCGATGTTCAGATAGCTGTATCAGGTGGACCCTGATAGAACGACGGGATACCACCATGGAGGTGCGAGACGTGGTGTCTGTGTCCCTTTCGTTGAGCGACGTGATCGTCGTCGGCAACAGCTCTGACAGTCCGTTCGCGATCGATGTGGCCTTTGCCATGGGACAAGTCGAGGACATCGCCGACCTCATCAGCATGAAGTCATTCGCCAACTCGGAGTTCTGCCCTCGTTTCATCAACGACGAGCAGGACCTCTCCGCCATCGGTGAACAGCTCGAAGGCAAGACGGTCGTGATCGTGAGTACGTCGAGCCTCGCCCTCGGCCGGAACTCACTCGCCATGCGCAACCTGCTGATCGCACGGGCAGCGAAGGACAATGGCGCCGCCGCTGTCGTGCTGGTCGAGCCCGATCTCTTCTACTCAGCGCAGGACCGGGGTCCCCGGTCGGATCAAGGGTTCACGCACTTCGAGCGCGACATCGCAGATCGCAAGAAGTTCGACGGGCAACCATTCTCGTCTCGGCTCTACGCCGAAATGCTCCAGCTGGCAGGGGTCGACCGAGTGATGACGGTGCACAATCACTCAACTGCGGTCCAGGCCGAGTTCACTGACGTCTTCGAAGGTCGATTCCACAACCTGATCCCGTACGACGTCTATGCCGACTACCTGCGCCAGGCCACGATCGTCGACTATGGGCCGACCGGTGAGGGCCTTGCCTTGTGCGCCCCCGACAAGGGCGCCCGCGATTTCGTCCGCACCATGTTCGAGATACTCGACTTGCCTGATGCCAAGTTCGTCATGCTCGACAAGGAGCGCACCGGCGAACGTCAGGTCGAAATCACGCTGCACAAGGAGAGCGATACTGCCTTCGATGAGATCGCAGGGCACGACATCGTGCTCTTCGACGACATGGTTCGCACGGGGTCGACCGTGGTGAAGTCATGCCAGTTCCTGAAGCAGGTCAAGCCGAACAAGACCGTGTTCGCCGTGACCCACTTCTACGCCAGTGATGAAGGTCGAGAGAAGATGGCCAACGTGGCGATCGACGAGATCCTGACTCTGAACACGATCCCGACCGTGCTCAATCGTGACGTCCAGGGCCGTCTTCGCAAGAAGATGGTGGTGCTCAAGATCGAGCAGTGGTTGGCGCGAAACCTCGCCGAGATTCTCGGACTTCCGGTGGTGGAGCGAGAGAGCCAGTACCAGATCGACATGTCGTCGAAGAACCCTCGCTTCAAGCACAAGATCTGGTCGAACGACCAACTGCCGAGCCTTCGCGATTGACCTCAGCCGCGGCGATCGCTCGATTGGGCGGCTACCGCACCACGCTGAAACGTCGAGTTGTCAGGGTCGACGGTCGGCCCAGGGGGCAACAGCTTCCAGCTGTGAGGCGGCCTGGATCAGCAGATCCTCCCGGCCATACGCGGCCACGAGCTGTACGCCGACGGGCACGCCGTCTGGGTTCCAGTGGAGCGGCAAGTTCATGGCCGGCTGCCCACTCGTGTTGAACGCGGGGGTGAAGGGCACGAATTCGGCGGCCCGCCGCATGCCGGCCATTGGATCGCCCGGCTGGGGATCGATTTCCCCGATCCGCACCGGCGGCAGCCCGAGGGTGGGGGTGAGCAAGAGGTCCCAGCCGTCGGCCCACCATTGGTGGACCGATCGGCGGAAGGCGAGAACGGCAGCGTTGGCCTTGGCCAGATCGACTGCGGTCAGATCCTTGGCGAATTGGGCCTGGGCCCAGTTCGCGGCATCGACATCTTCGGCGCCGAGTTCTCGTCCCGCCATCGAGCTCAACACATCGATGCCCATCGCCCGGTTCACGGCCCACAGCGCCATGAAACGGGCCTGGAAATCGGCGTCGGCCAACGCGTCGGGAAACCCCGATTCGACGGCGTGGCCCAGTCCTTCGAGCAGCGACCCGGCCGCTCGGACGGCCTCGACGCAATCGTCGTGCACCGCCTGGCCGTGGGGATGGTGGTCGAGGATGCCGATGCGGAGCTTGCCGGGGTCGGCGCCGACTTCATCAGCGTAGGGACGGGTCGGCGCAGGGGCGATGATCACGTCGCCGATACCGGGACCGCTCACGGCATCGAGCATGCGGGCGGTGTCTCGCACGGTCCGGGTGACGCAGAAGTCGACCCCGAGGTCGGCCTCTGTCCGCTCCGGTCCTTGCGACACCCGGCCCTGCGATGGCTTCAGGCCGACCAGTCCGCAACATGAAGCGGGGATGCGGATCGACCCGCCCCCATCTGATGCGTGGGCGACCGGCACCATGCCAGTGGCCACCGCAACTGCGGCACCACCACTCGATCCGCCGCTCGTGAGATCGGTGTTCCAAGGATTGCGGGTGGGGCCGTAGGCGACGGCCTCGCTGACCGGCACGCTGCCCAGCTCTGGTGAGGCCGATCGTCCGAGGGTGACGAGGCCGGCATCGTTGAACCGGTTGACCAGGTTGGTGTTGGTGGTGGAGACCGGCTGGACGTCCTTGAGGGCGATGCTGCCGTTGGTCAACACTTGGCCGTCGTAGTGGGCCCAGAGATCCTTGAGCAGGAAAGGCACGCCGGCGAACGGTCCGGTCGGGACGCTTGCGGCCACCTCCCTGGCGTGGTCGAACCATCGGATGACCACCGCATTGACCGGGCCGTCGAGCGCTTCGATCCGCTCGACCGCAGCGTCGACCATCTCGAGCGGGCTCACCTCACCAGTCGCGACGAGCTCGGCTTGTGCGGTGGCATCGAGCCACTGCGTCTGGGCGGCGATGGAGTCTTCGGCGACGGCCATGATGGGCACCTTCAGTCGAACCGGAGGCTACAGCCCCCGAAATTGTGGGGTACAAACCCGAGGTTTGGGCGCTATTGGATGGCGGAGGCGAAGGCGAGGGTGCGGTGGGCCATGGCGACGTGGAGGTTCTCGATCATCTTGCCGTCGACCGTCACCACGCCCTTGCCCGCCGCCTGGGCTTCGTCGAACGCGGCGATCACCCGGCGCGCGTGCTCGACCTCCTCCTCCGACGGCGACCAGATCTCGTTGGTCGGCTCGACCTGGCTCGGATGGATGAGGGTCTTGCCGTCGAAGCCCATCTCGAATCCGGTTCGAGCCTCGACCGCGAAACCGTCCGGATCTCGCACGTCGTTGTAGACACCGTCGAGGATCACCTTGCCGGCCTCACGAGCCGCCAGCAGTGCCGTGGCCAGGTGGGGGAGCAGCGGGTGACGGTCGGCAACCATGGTTGCGTTGAGCTCGCGATACAGGTCGTTGGTTCCCATCACGAGCACGTTCACCCGCGGATGGGCGGCGATGGCTCGACAGTCGAGGATCGCCGACGGCGTCTCGATCATCGCCCAGATGTGCAGGTCCGAGGGAGCGCCGGCGGCATCGAGATCGTTCGAGATCTCGTTGAGGTAGGCCGTCGAGCCGACCTTCGGGATCACCACGGCCGACACACCGGATGATGCAGCGGCGGCAAGATCGGCAGACCCCCACGGAGTGTCGAGGCCGTTGCACCGGATCGTCAGCTCCCGGTCGCCGTACTCACCAGAGCGTGCCGCGGCGGCTGCAGCCATTCGTGCTGCATCCTTCGCATCGGGGGCCACGGCATCTTCGAGGTCGAAGATGATGGCATCGGCGGGAATGGTCTTGGCCTTCTCGAGTGCCCGCTCGTTCGCAGCCGGCATGTAGAGGACAGATCGTCGGGGAGTGAGGGGTGCGCTCATGTCAGAAACCGTAGGAGGCGGCGAGCTCGGGGTCACGTGCGGCGAGTTCCCTCGCCAGTTCGACGACCACGTGGCATTGCTTCACGGATGCGTCGTCCTCCATCTTCCCGTCCAGCATGAGCGCTCCCGTGCCGTCGCCCATCGCGTCGATCACGCGTTGAGCCTGGGTCACGGCTTCCGGGGACGGACTGAACACGCGCTTGGCGACGTCGATCTGTTTGGGGTGGAGCGACCACGCGCCGACGCAGCCCAAGAGGTAGGCGTTGCGGAACTGGTCCTCGCAGGCGACCACGTCGGCGATGTCGCCGAACGGACCGTAGAAGGGGAGGATTCCGTGCATCACGCAGGCATCGACCATCCGGGAGATCGTGTAGTGCCACAGATCCTGCTGGTATGTGGCGCGTTCACCGGCGATGTCGGGAGTTCCGTCGTCTCCGGTCGGCGGGTCGTTTCGCACGAGGTAGTCGGGATGGCCGCCACCCACCCTGGTGGTCTTCATGCGCCGATTGGCGGCGAGATCAGCCGGCCCCAACGAGAGCCCCTGCATACGGGGTGATGCACCGCAGATCTCCTCGACATTGGCGACGCCTCGCGCCGTTTCGAGGATCGCGTGGACGAGGAGCGGCTTCTGGAGACCGGCCTTTGCCTCGAGCTGAGCCAGCAAGCGGTCGACGTAGTGGATGTCCTCTGGTCCCTCGACCTTCGGGATCATGATCACGTCGAGCTTGTCGCCGATCTCGGTGACGACCTCGGTGAGATCATCGAGGCCCCAGGGTGAATCGAGGCTGTTGACCCTCGTCCAGAGCTGGGTGTTGCCCATGTCGACGGTCTTGCCGACCTCGATCAGGCCGGCCCGAGCGGCTTCCTTGTCGCTGGCCGGCACGCCGTCCTCGAGATTGCCGAGGAGGATGTCGACCGTCGGAGCGATGTCGGGGACCTTCGACACCATCTTGGCGTTCGACGGCGGGAAGAAGTGGATCATCCGCGACGGTCGGAAGGGGATCTCGCGAACGGGCTCGGGGGCGCCGACGGCGAGTGGTTTGAAGAAGTCCTTGGGGCTACGCACCGCGACGAAGATAGAGCCTCGCCGTCGACCAGCGAAATCTGACCCCACCCATCCCGTTCTGCGGCACCCCACCATCAGTTCTGCGGGCTGAGTGCCGCAGAACGGGAGGGGTGGTGGAGATCAGGCGACGGAGAGCTCGACCAGCTTGCCGATGACGTCGTCGGAGAATCCGGCTGCGGTTGCCAAGGCCAGAATGGCGAGCGTTCCACACCCGACGACCAGCATCACCGGCCGGATCAGGATGAGGGTCGAGTTGGGGATCAGGTAGAGCGCCGCGGCGAGGGCGATCAAGGGTGCGACGACGCCGATCACGTAGGCGGTGAGCAAGATGACGCCGGCGGGGACACCTCGGTCTGGCAGTCCGTTGAGGAGTTCGGCGAAGTGGATCCCGACACACGGCTCCCACAACACTCCGGCCGACGCGCCGACGAGCAGACCGCCGGCTCCGGTCACGATGTTGAGTCGCCGGACGATCGGTATCGCCAGGAGAACAACGGCGGCAGCGAGCATCAACGCGACCAGCAACGTCGGGAGCTCACCCCCACGGCCGGCGAATCGGAGGAACGAGAGGGCAACGAGTCCGAGGAAGAACCCGGCGAAGGCCGGGGTGGACTCCTGGCGAGATGCGAGCAGTGCCGCAGCACCGGGAACGAGCAGGACGAACGAGCACGGCAGAAATGCAGACCCGAAACCCTCGATGAGGAGATCGATGATCACGTGCCGGGGTTCTCGATGAGGTAGGCGACGGTCGCATTCAGCTCGTCGTAGGCGCCTTCACCGATGCGGTCGAATCGGATGTTGCCCTCGCGGTCGAGGACGAACGTCCGGGGCCAGAACCGTCGGCCCGGCTGCCAGGCTCGGAAATTGGTCTTGTCGGTGTCGAGGGCGATGGGCCACCGTACGCCGAGATCGATCGCGGCTTGGGCGATGGCGTCGACATCGGCCTCGTAGTCGAACTCCGGGGCGTGCACCCCGATGACCTCGAGTCCGGATGGTTCGAACTCGTCGTAGAGAGCGCGGAGGTTCTCGAGCGTGTTCTTGCAGTTGCTGCAGCCGAAGGTCCAGAACTGCACGACGCGGACCGAGCCGTCGAAATCGCCGAACTCGGTGGCATCGGTCTGGAGCCAGCCGTCGAGGTCGACGAGGTCACCGGCCTGGCCGAGAACGGGCGGGGCGACGTCCAACGGCGTCGCAGGTGGTCGTGGAGCTCGACGTGCCCTCCTCGTTGGCGACCGCGGCCGAACCCGAGTCGACCTCCGGCGTTGTGTTGTCGTCGTCGAGGTTCACCAGGACGAGACCTCCGATGGCGACGATGCCGAGGAACACCGCCAGATACTGCAGTCGACTCATGACGTCGGCCTTTCGACCTGGTTCGGCACGTTCCCGTCCGGGGCAGGTCGACGCATCGGCGTGTGGGGGATTCCGTCCTCGAGGTATTCGTCGCCCGCGGGTTCGAAGCCGAAGGCGGCGTAGTAGTTCACGAGGTGACTCTGAGCCTCGAGCTCGGTCTCGATGGGACCGAGCCGGTGAAGGGACCGTTCGATCAGGCCACGAGACAACTGCTCACCGCGACGGTCGGGGCGAGTGGCGACGCGCCCGATGCGCACAGGTTGGTGCGTCCCGTCGTCGACGCGGAACCCAGCAGACGGATGTAGGCGGCCACGCCGGTTTCATCCTCGATCCACACGTGTTGGGTCGAAGGTGACAGGTCGGCTCCGTCGATCTCGGGGTAGGGGCACTCCTGCTCGACGACGAACACGTCGACTCGCAGCCGCAGGATGTCGTGGACCTGCGCAGCGGTGAGCCCGGGTCCGGAGACTTCCATGATCTCGGAATCGGTCGGAGCGGACATGGCGAGAGCCTAGGGCTGGGCGGGACCACGGCTCGATCATGGACGTCATCGTTCCCTGGCTGTTCACTGCGGCGAGCGCCCACGGGCCCAACTACGGTCCGGCCATGACGCTGCACTGGGAACGACATGGCGATGCCTCGGCTCCGCGACGACTGCTGATGATCAACGGGCTCGGTTCCCCGATGGTCGCCTTCGAACAAGGTTTTGTCGATGAACTCGTTCAGCGTGGTTTCACGGTCATCCGGTTCGACAACCGGGACGTGGGTCGATCGCCTCGTCACCCAGACGGCGGCTATTCGCTCGGCGACATGGTCCAGGACACCGTCGAGGTGCTCGACGCCGCCGGACTGGCAGACGGCGCACGTGTTCGGCCAATCGATGGGCGGGATGATCGCCCAGCAACTCGCCATCGATGTTCCGGATCGCGTTCGCTCGCTCACGTCGCTGATGTCCTCCACCGGCCATCCGGAGTTCGGGCGTTCGAGCAGGGAGGCCCGCGCAGCCCTTCTCGCGTCACCGCCCGCCGACGAGGCCGGCTGGATTGCCAACCGGCTCGAGACCGAACGCATCTGGTGCTCGCCCGATCTGTGGGACCCGGTGTGGGTCGAATCGAAAGGGCGGGCCATGCTCGATCACGGCGTCGACCCGGCGGGAGCGGCCCGTCAGTATCGGGCCGTCGCGTCGTCCGGTTCTCGCGACGACGCTCTGGCAACACTCGACGTCCCCACCTTGGTGATCCACGGATCGGCCGACACGCTTGTCACCCCGAGCGGCGGGCAGCACACGGCCGACGTCATTCCCGGCGCCGGCTATGTCGAGATCCAGGGCATGGGACACGACCTGCCTCCCGCGCTCTGGCCGCGTATCGCCGACGAGATCGATCGGTTCACCGCAACTGTCGACTGAGGGTTTTCGACCACGACCAGCCCTGCACTAGCTTGCATCGGATGGGGCCACTTCAGGGTGTGAACGTCATCGAGCTCGCAGGCATCGGACCCGGTCCGTTCGCGGCAATGATGCTCTCGGACATGGGAGCGACCGTGATTCGCGTCGAGCGGGCCGGGGCCGTTCGAGGTGGTGATCCGACCGATCCGCCGAAGGACTCGCTCACTCGTGGCCGTCAGTCCATCGGCGTCGATCTGAAGAACCCGGACGGCATCGAAACCGTGCTGCGGCTCGTCGAGCGGGCCGACGTGATCATGGAGGGATTCCGACCGGGTGTCACCGAACGTCTCGGCCTCGGGCCGGAGGTCTGCCTGGCTCGAGGAACCCGGCAATCGTCTACGGCCGGATGACCGGGTGGGGACAGGACGGGCCGTATGCAAGCTCTGCCGGTCACGACATCAACTACATCGCCCTCGCCGGTGCACTCGAGCCCATCGGACGGGCGGGCGAGAAGCCGATCCCTCCGCTGAACCTGGTCGGCGACTTCGGCGGCGGGGGCATGTTCCTCGCCTTCGGCATCGCGTGCGCTCTGGTCGAAGCGAAGCAGTCCGGCCAGGGCCAGGTCGTCGATGCGGCCATGGTCGACGGAGCAGCCACCCTCATGTCGATGTTCTGGGGCATGAAGGCGATGGGGTTCTGGGAGCCGGAACGTGGCACGAACATGCTCGACACCGGGGCTCCCTTCTACGACGTCTACGAGACCTCCGACGGCAAGTTCGTGTCGATCGGTTCGATCGAGCCCCAGTTCTACGCAGAACTGCTCCGCCTCTCGGGACTCGGTGACCTCGACGACTTCCCGAAGCAGATGGACCGGGCCCAGTGGCCGGCGATGAAGGTGACGGTCGAGAAGCTGTTCAAGACCAAGACGCGTGACGAGTGGTGTGCGCTCATGGAACACACTGACGTCTGTTTCGCTCCGGTCCTGACCATGGAGGAGGCGACCGCCCACCCGCACAATGTCGAGCGTGGAACGTTCACCGAAGTCGGTGGGGTCACCCAGCAGAGTCCGGCTCCTCGGTTCAGCCGAACGAAGCCGGAGATCCAGGGCCCGGCGTCGCATCCCGGCCAGCACACCGACCAGGTCCTGGGCGACTTCGGATTCGACGCGCACCGAGATCGCGAAACTGCGTGAAGGTGGCGCCGTCGCCTGAACGGCGGCGATTCGGTCAGGTTCGCATGTTCCAGGCTTCACGCCAGCCGAGGGTCTTGCCGGTGTGCATCACCGAGCGGACGTAGATCTTCCCGGCCAACGACATCACAGCAACGACCGACAGGCCGGCCAACACGAAGGCAAGTGCCACCTCCCACGCTGGCACGTTGCCGATGGCGATTCGTCCTGGCATGGCAAAGGGGGCGACCGGGGGCAGGAGCGAGAGGATGCGGGCGGTCGAACTGTCCGGTTCCCCCGCCACAAACAGGCTGGCGAAGTACGCGGCCATGATGATGACGGTGATCGGCGCCAGGGCAGTCTGAGCGTCCTCCTGGCGTGAAACGAGGGACGCTCCCGCCGCGAAGAGCGCTCCGTAGAAGAGGTAGCCGACCAGATACCAGGCGAGGCCGGCGGCAACCATGCCTGCGGTGATCGACGGGACGACGTCGTTGCCGGTCAGCTCGGCGCAGATCACGATGGACCAGAGCAGGACCAGTACCTGGATCAGTCCGATCACCCCGATGCCGAGCACCTTTCCTATCAGGAGGTCCCGCGCCGAGATCGACGAGAGAATCAGCTCGACGACCTTGCTCGTCTTCTCCTCGAGCACCCCCATGAGGATGTAGGCGCCGGACAATCTGGACCGAGATGAAAAGGATGATCACGCTGACGAATGCGATGCCGCTCCTGGTCTCACGCTCATCATCGGGATCCAGTTCGCGGACATCGAGGGGCGCCGCTGACGCAAAGGCCCGTTCGATGTCGGCTTGGTCGAGGCCGGCGTTGCCGAGTCCCTCGAGAAGTCCGGCCTGTTGCCAGGCCGCAGACACGAAACCGAGAAGCTGCGGATCGTTCCGCTCGACGAGGAACGTCGTGCCGTCGTCGATGACGGCGGCATCGACGGCCCCATCGAGGAGGGCTCGCTTCTGCTTCGGTGGTCGTGTCGTAACGCGTCGATCTCGAGCTCGCGGTCTTCGATCTGCGCGAATTCCTCGAGCGTTGCGATGCCGAGGTCCTGACCTCCGCCGACCACGCCGATGCGCGTCTGGTCGTCTCCATCGATTGCTGCGGCAAACACGAAACCCACCACGACCAGCACGACCGTGAGTACGAGGCCACCGAGGAAGGCCTTCGAGACGATCCGGGTGCGAAGCTCCCGTCCGGCGACCAGTCGGATCGCCGTTGACGTCGGGAGGGTCGGTCTGGCGATTGCCGGTTCGAGGGTGGGGGAGGGCTGCGATGTGTCGGTCATCGGTCGACTCCTGCTGAGGTCCCGACGAGGGTGGCGAACACCTCGGTCAACGTCGGCGGCTCGAATCGGATGGTGTCGATGGTGCCGGCTTGCCGGGCGGCGTCGAGCACGGCGTCGAGCATTGTTTCGTCGGCGATCTTCAGGGTGACCTCCCTGGTCGTGGCGTGGGAGATCTCGAAGTCGGCCAAGGCATCGGTCAGTGGGAGCCGCGGGTGTTCGACACTGACCACGACCCGGTGGTGGCCGAGCGAGCGGCGGACCTCGGCGACCGGCCCCTTGGCCCGCACCGAGCCTTCGGCGATGATCACCACCTCGTCGCAGAGCTGCTCGACGAGATCGAGCTGGTGGGAGGAGAAGAGCACGCCGACACCACGGTCGGCTCTGGATCGAAGGACGTCCTGGAGCACGCTGACGGCCACCGGATCGAGGCCGTTGAACGGCTCGTCCAGCACCATCATCTCGGGCTCGTGAACCATCGAAACGGCCAGCTGCACCCGTTGCTGGTTGCCGTGGCTCAGGGCCTCCAGCGGATCGCCCAATCGGTCCCCGAGACCGAGCTCGGCCAGCAGCGACGATGCCTTTTCCAAGGCCGTCGCCCGCTCCTGGCCTTTCAGCTCGGCGAAATAGGCGACCTGGTCGAGGATCTTCATCTTCGGGTAGAGGCCACGCTGCTCCGGCATGTACCCGAACAGTCCGAGCTCAGCGGGACCCAATGGTTGATCGTTCCAGGTGATCGTGCCGGCGTCCGGCCGGACCAGATTGAAGATCGATCGCATCGTGGTGGACTTGCCTGCACCGTTCGGACCGACGAAACCGACGATCCTCCCCGCGGGTACGACGAGATCGACGCCGTCGACGGCGACCACGTCCCCGTAACGTTTCCTGAGTCCGGCAATCTGCAACATCGCAACATCGTGCCCGATCAGAGAGACGATCAGCCGTCATCGGTTCCTAGGCTCTCGTGATGTCGACCTTGGTCTGCTTCCACGCTCATCCCGACGACGAGTCCATCTCGACCGGGGGGCTGATGATCAAGGCCAGCGACGCCGGCCACCGTGTGGTTCTGGTGCTGGGCACCCGTGGTGAGCAGGGTGAACCGGTCGAGGGAGTGCTCGACGATGGTGAGCAGCTCTGGGAGCGGCGCATCGTCGAGACGGCGGCCTCGGCTGCGATCCTCGGTGCCGACCCGCCCCATTTCCTCGGCTACGAGGACTCCGGAATGATGGGTGAACCCGAGAACGACAACCCGGAGTGTTTCTGGCAGGCGGATGTCGAGGAGGCAGCGCAGCGACTGGCGAAGATCCTGCGGGACGTCGACGCCGACGTCCTGACCATCTACGACGACCACGGCAACTACGGCCACCCCGATCACATCCAGGTGTACCGGGTGGGGCGTCGGGCCGGTGAGATCGCCGGACTTCAGAACATCTTCGAGGCCACGGCCAATCGCACTCGGATGATCGAGTCGATGTCGCTCGACGAACCAGATCCGGAGGTGGCCGAGGCACTCGAGGGCGGGCCCGATCCCGACATGATGGCCACCTTCGGGACGCCGGGAGACGACATCCGATTCGAGATCGATGTCTCAGACGTCATCGAACGAAAGAAGCGGTCGATGATGGCGCACGCCAGCCAGATCGGCCCAGACAGCTTCTTCCTGAAGATGCCAGACCCGGTCTTCGTCGGTGCGTTCGGCACCGAGAGCTTCAACGCGCTCGACACCAAGAACACCGGTGGGCCGGAGCTGGTCGAGTTGCTGCCAGGGCTCTAGCCCGAGTGCTCGCCGGCCCCGTCGTCAGAATCCGCCGAAGCCGTCGAGGGCGCCCGCTCCTCGGAAGACGTGCGACCGGCCGTCGCTGCGAACGAGAATCGCCGGGCCCGAGAGCGCTCCTTCCGGCCCATCCATCAGCAACCGATACGGGCTCTGTTCGATCGCTGTCGACTCGTCGGTCTGGAACACGAGCTCCCAGTCGAGGGTCGGGTCCTCGCCTCGCTGAGCCACGATGAGGTCGCCGCCTCGACCCTCGATGATCCGGCCGGACATCGTGAGATCGGTGATGAAATAGCGGCGGTGCTGCATCCGATCACGCTAGGGCTGCTCGGCCTCAGCCGATCGCATCGCGCAGATAGGCCAGCAGGCTGGTCGCCTCGAATTCGTCGATCAGTCTCTCTTCGTTGGCGACGCTGCCGGCCAGCACGCGGCGAGTGCCGTCGTCTGACTCGACCAACCAGGCCATGGCCAGCACACCCGGCTCGCTTCCGCCCTTGTAGAGGATGGTCGACCACCGACCGGACCCGTCAGGGACACCGGGGTTGCGGGCGAGGATGGCCGCCGCCTCGTCGTCATCCGCCAGCGCCGTCAGTACCAGGCAGAGGTCGACGGGGGAGGCAAACCACTCGAGCGTCTCGATCTCGACTGGGTCGGTCACCGAGGCGATGCTCGAGATGGGCGGAAGGGGGAGTACAGCCACCTCGTCGTCGAGGAGCCGGCGCCGTTCGTCGACGTTGCCGGCGAGATAGCGAGCACGCAAGTCGACGTCGCTGAACTTCACGATCGTGAACTCTCGCGTGTTCATCAGCGGCAGATTGCGCTCTGGAGCGCTGTGCCCGCTGTCGATCATGGCTGCTTCGACAGCGTCCCGACCGATGAGATCCATGAGGTGATCGGTGGCGGTGTTGTCGGAGATCTCGATCATGCGCTCGGCCAGCTCGCGCACCGTCAGGGTCGAGCCGGGTTCGTCGTTCTGCGTGATGCCGGACGGGATGCTGTCGAGTGCATCCCGGATCTCGACGCCATCGTCCCAGCTGAGTGTTCCGCGGTCGACGCCGTCGACGAGGGCGGCCAGCACCCACAGCTTGAAGGCGCTGCCGATCGGGGCTTGATCGTCGACGGCACTCGACGGGATCGGTTGAGACTGGTCGAGCGGAACACAATCGGCACCGAACGCGCCGACCCGCACCCTGCCGAGGGCCGCCAAGCGATCGACGGCATCCAGCGGTGATGCGGGAGTGTCGAAGACGGGCGGCTCGGCCGGGCCGATGAACAGTCCGATCATCGTCGGGTCATCGGCGATGCGACCGCGCACGGCGAGCAGAGCACGCTCACCACCGGCGTCTGACACGATGAGTTCGGCTTCGGTCGACGTCGATCGCTGTATCTCGCTCACCTCGAACGGTCCGCCGAGCACGAGTTGATCGAGCAGCGGGGTCATCTGATCGAAGTTGACCGCATCGCGGAAGGTGTCGTCGAACGCCGCCTCGTAGATCGCCTCGTCGAACGGGGCACCGTTGAGCCAACTCAGGGCGAGGTCGCTGGCTTCGCCGATGGCTCCGTCGAGGCCAGAGAGCGCCGGTGGGGTGTCGCTTGGTTCCGACGGATCGGCCGAATCGGCGGTCTCGTCTTCAGTTGTCGACGTGGCGGCTGGCTCGTTGCTCTCCGACTGAGTGGTGACGGCTGCTTCATCGCTACCGGTCGTGCAGGCGGCTCCGAGGACGAGAACCAGCGCAGCGGCGAGAGGACGCGGGCAATGGACATGATGTTCCGAACGCTAGGAGGCGGTGGGGCGTTCCCGCTGGCATGCATCGGCCGAATGACCCCTGCCTCGAAGACGATCGGACTGCTCGGCGGCATGAGCTGGGAGTCGTCGATCGAATACGAACGCATCATCAACACGGTTGTCCGCGACCGTCTCGGGGGCACGCACTCGGCTGACCTGATCGTCCGCTCCTACGACTTCGCCTGCGATCGAGAAGCTGCAGGCCGAGGGACGCTGGGACGAGGCAGGCGACCTCCTCGCTGAGGATGCGGCGTTGTTGGTGAGCGCCGGTGCGCGAGTGCATCGTGATCTGCACGAACACGATGCATCTGCTGGCCGAACGGATCGAGGCCGCGATCGACGTCCCGCTGATCCATCTCGCCGACACGACGGCGTCTGCGGTCATCGACTCCGGGGTGTCGACGGTCGCCTTGCTCGGAACTCGGTACACGATGGAGGCCGACTTCTATCGCGGGCGTCTCGAACGACACGGGCTGACTGTCCTCGTTCCCGAGGAACCGGATCGCACCGTGGTCCACGAGGTCATCTACGACGAGCTGGTGCGCGGGATCATCAGCGGTGAGAGCAAGCAGGCGTATCTCGGCATCATCGGCCGGCTGATCGATCGGGGGGCGAAGGGAGTGATCGCCGGTTGCACCGAGATCGAACTCCTGGTCGGCGAATCCGACGTCACCGTTCCGTACTTCCCGACGACCCGCCTGCACGCCGAAGCGGCCGCTGCGTGGGCCTTAGGCTGACGTCGTGATTCGCGACATTCATGTCAACACCGCGTGGGCGGTCGTCGGCCTGAACACCATCGCTGCGGTGTGGGCCTTCGTGGCTCACCGGGTCGAGCAGGCTCGCGGTCGGGCGCTGTGGGTGGTCACGGCGATCGCCCAGGTGTCGGTGCTGGTGCAGGTGACCCTCGGCGTCATCGCCATGCAGGCCGACGGCGTCGAAGCGACCGACACCCACACCTTCTACGGCTTCTTGACGCTCGCTTCGATTGCCATCATCTACAGCTACCGCCAGCAGATCATGGAGTGGCAGTACCTGCTCTACGGCTTCGGCGGACTCTTCATCGTCGGCCTCGCCATACGCGCCATCTACCTCACGCCCTGACCCCCGCAACGGGGGAGTTACATGGCTGGGGCGATGCCGAGCTCGGCGAATCCCTTGGCCTCGAAGTTGGCCCGGAACATGGCCTCGCAGCTTGGCGGCCGCCTCGTCGTAGGCCTCGGCGGGATCGTCCCAGGTGTTGCGCGGGTTGAGGATCTCGTCGTCGACACCGGGGCAGCTGGCCGGCATCCGCAGGCCGAGGATCGGGTGCATCTCGGTCTCGACGTCGTCGAGCTCGCCGTCGAGCGCCGCGTTGAGCAGCGCGCGGGTGTCCTTGAGCGACATGCGCTCGCCCTTGCCGTACGGGCCGCCGCTCCAGCCGTGTTGAGCAGGATGCAGCGGGTCTCGTGCTCGTGCCATCCGCTCGGCCAGCAGCTCGGCGTAGACCGACGGCTTCTGCGACATGAACGGGCGCCGAAGCAGGCGCTGAAGGTGGCCTCGGGCTCGGTGACGCCGACCTCGGTGCCGGCGAGCTTCGAGGTGAAGCCGGTGACGAAGTGGTACATGACCTCTTCCGGGGTCGAGGATCGAGACCGGCGGCAGCACGCCGAAGGCGTCGGCGGTGAGCAGCACGATGGTCTCGGGGTGCGGGCCCCTGGCGCCCTCGGCGACGTTGGGGTTGCAGGCGAGCGGGTAGGCGAAGCGCGTGTTCTCGGTGATCGAGCCGTCGGTGAGGTCGAGCTCCTGCGGATCGGTCTCCTCCATCGCCTTGCCCGGCAGCGGCGGCACGTTCTCGATGAGCGTGCCCGGCATCGACAGCGCCGCGGCGATGACCGGCTCGGCCTCCTTGTCGAGGTCGATCAGCTTGGCGTAGCAGCCGTCCTCGAGGTTGGAGACGCCGGTGTCGGTCCAGACGTGCTCGTCGTCGCCGATCAGCAGGCGGTCGGGGTCGGCCGACAGCGTGGTCTTGCCGGTGCCCGAGAGGCCGAAGAGGATGGCGCTGTCGCCGTCGGCCCCGACGTTGGCCGAGCAGTGCATCGACAGCTGGCCCTTGGCCGGCAGCAGGAAGTTCATCACGGTGAACATGGTCTTCTTGTTCACGCCGCAGTAGTCGGCCCGACCGAGCACGAGGCCGACGCGGTTCTCGATGTCGATGATGACGGCCCGCTCGCTCGGGTGCCGTCGCGCTCGGGGTCGCAGTGGAACGACGGGACGTTGATGCATCGTCCAGCCCGTCTCGGCCCGATCGCTGTCGTCGCGGACGTTCTTCGGGGAACATGATGTTGCAGAAGAAGGCGTGGGTCGCGTACTCGCCGACGAAGCGGTAGGGCTCGGCGAACTCGGGATCCCAGCCGCAGAACACGTCGGTTGACGTAGAGCGTGGCGTTGCGCTCGTTGAGGTGCTCGATCGACCCGCGGGAGCAGCGCGTCGAACTTGTCGGGGTCGAACTTCTGGAAGTCCGGCTTCCACCAGACGCGGTCCTCGGTGCCCGGCCAGGCGACGGCGAAGGTGTCCTTGGCCGGCCGGCCGGTGCAGGTCGGGTCGGTGTAGAAGACGAGCGGACCGTCGTCGCCGAGCGCTGTCGGATAGGCCTTCTGCGCGTCGTCGGGGCCGTCCGGTTCGATGATGCCGCGATCGTTGGTCACGGCAGCATCGAAGAGCTCGTCTTGGCTCAGCCCGTGCTCGATGGTGACCGTGTCGATGCCGAACGCTGTCTTCAGCTCAGCGGCAACTTGTTCATTGGTTCTTGTCATGTGTCCAGTGTCCCGACGTCGTTGTCGACTCATTGATGACGTGTGTTGCCGGCGAGTCCCTGCGCCGGCGCGTCCCTACTCGATTTCGTCCAGCCAGGCCGGAGTCCCCATGTCGACCTCGGATCCAAGACGCAGCCGAGTCGCCTGCTGCCCGTCATCGAGATCGAATACCACTCGTTGGCCAGGTCGGAGCATTCGAAAGACCGATCCCTCCAAGGCGTTGGATGCGAGGTCGTACTCGGCCAAGTCCGTGTCGGTGAGAATCACACCATCACGAGTCATGGGGTCATAGGACTTGATCACACCCTGCATTTAATACTCACCCTGCATGTCGGCACGCTTTCGGTTGTCCGCTCTGGCTCGACGAACGATACGTCTCAAACAGTAGGGCAGCGAGGTTCGTCCAACCAGTCTGTCTCGATCGTTGGTTGCAATGTCGTCGATCACGCAATCCGATGGGCCCCGGAGGATCCGACAGACGCCGCGATCCGTTCACCACCTGAATCGGCCGGCCCGGTGGCCCCGGTCACCACCGCCGGTGGTGCATCATGGCGAGGTGGATGGACGTAGACGATCGGCGGCAGGTCGGCTCCTCGGTGTGATCGCGATGGTGGTCGCCGCACTCCTTGCTCCGGCTTCGGCGACGGCGCAGGGCAGTGACGACGCCGACTTCATCGAGGCTGCCTACGAGGGGCTGCTCGGCCGAGCGCCCGACGCCGGCGGGCTGGCGTTCTGGACCGGTCGCCTCGCGGCCGGCGAAACCCGGAGCCGGGTGGTTGAACGGATCGGTGACTCGATCGAACAACGCGAGCTGGTCGTCCGGTCGGCGTATCGGGACGTTCTCGGCCGGTCGCCCGACCGAGGCGGACTCGTGTTCTGGTCGCAGGGCATCATCGACCGGTTGACCGCTCGCAGCCTGCGGGCGCAGATGTTCGCCTCCAACGAGTTCTACCAGCGTGCCGGTGGCACCAACGAAGGTTTCGTCGATCAGCTGTACCGGCGCATCCTGGCTCGAGAGCCGGAGCCGGGAGGGAGGGCCTTCTGGCTCGATCAGCTGGCCGGTGGCCGGAGTCGTGAGAGCGTTGCCACTGCCTTCCTCGCGTCGCCCGAGTCCATCTCGCAGCCAACGTTGTCGATACTGGACGCTTCGCCGGCGCCGGGCATCGTGGAGGGCGACCTGGCCCAGATCCGGATCGAGCTCGACCGGCCGATCGAGGCGTCGTCGAGTGCGGTCATCGTGTCGGTCGACGGCCGACGGCTGGCCGGGTCGACCATCGGCGTCGACGGCACTCCCGCCGTCCTTCGTTTCCTCCCGGCCGAGCGCCCCGTCACCCCGGTGGGTCGAGCCGTCGGCGTGGTGGTCACCGCCTTCGCCTACGACGGGGTCACGGTCGAACGGGTCGACTACAGCTTCACCTACCGGCCGAGTTCGACCTCGGTGCCGCCGGGAGACGACCTGATGGTGGCGTTCTACGGCCATCCCACCGCTCCCGTCCTGGGCGTCGCGGGTGAAGGGACCCCGGCGCAGGCGCTCGAGCGGCTACTCGTTCAGGCCGCTCCATACCAGGCCAGTGGAAAGACGATCGTCCCCGTGTTCGAGATGATTGCCACGTTGGTCACGGCGTCACCGGGCCCGGACGGTCTCTACCGATCGCGAGCATCCGACCCCGAGCTGCGGGCGTACCTCGACACGATCCGCACCGTCGACGGACGGATGGTGCTCGACATCCAACCCGGCCGAGCCCGCATGATCGACGAAGCGAGGGCCTTCGAGTCCCTGCTGCAGGAGCCGGAGGTGGGATTGGCCCTCGATCCTGAGTGGGTGGTCGGGCCGACCCAGACCCCTGCGGGTCGGATCGGAACGCCTCGACGCAGCCTCCATCAACGAGGTGTCCGCCTATCTCGCCGCGCTGGTCGAGGCAGCGAGCCCTGCCGCCGAAGATCCTGATCATCCATCGTTTCCGGCCGGACATGGTCACGAACACGGACGCCATCGTGAGCCGACCCGGCGTGCGCATCATCTTCCACGCCGACGGTGAGGGCGGACCTGCCGCCAAGATCGGTGACTACGACACGCTCATGCCGCCGCGGTTCGAACGTGGCATCAAGATCTTCTACGACGAGGACGTCAATCGTCTGAGTCCGAGTCAGGTCCTGTCGCGACTCGACCCGCTGCCGGTGTACGTCAGCTATCAGTGAACAGCAGCTATCAGCGAACAACAGCTATCAGTGAACAGCACCGAAGATCGCCGGACGGACGGCCAAACGCCGGCCTACTAGCGTGCGGGCATGGCGATCGGCTTCCTGCACACCGCACCTGACCACACGGCCACGTTCGATCGCCTCGTGGTCGAACATGGCGGACTCGGGGCCGAACGAGCCCACCAAGTCGTGCCGTTCCTGCTCCGTGATGCCATGGACCGCGGGCTGGACGACGAGGACCTTCGAGCCAGGCTGGTCGAGGCGCTGCGTGGATTTCCCGACGGTGTCGATCGGATCCTCGTCACGTGTTCGACGCTCGGTGGAATCGCCGAGGAGCTGGCTCCCGTCGACGGGCCACCGGTGACTCGGGTCGACCGCCCGATGGCCGAGGCGGCCGTCTCACTCGGCAGCCGGATCGGCTTGGTCTACACGATCTCGTCCACCGTGGTGCCGACGAGTGCACTTCTCTGGGAGGTTGCTCACACCGCCGGCCGGAAGATCGATCTCGATCTCATCGATTGTCCGTCGGCATGGAAGCGGTTCGAGGCCGGTGACCGCATCGGGTATCTCGAGCTCGTTGCCGAAGCGGTCAGACGCCGTTCCCACGACATCGACGTCGTCGTGCTCGCGCAGGCGTCGATGGCCGAAGCCGCAGGCATGCTCGTCGATCTCGACATACCGGTGATGTCGTCTCCGGCGCTCGCAGTGAAGCTGGCGCTGGCTGGATCGTGAGTCGGGTCGCGGCTGCTGCAGCCGACTCGACGGCTCGCTGCCCCACCTGAGCGGGTCGCCCCGGCTCCGGTTCAGCGATCGAGGTCGAGGGTGAGCGCCGCCTTGGCGCTGAGATCGGCCGCTGTCCAGAACCCGGCGATCGGGTTGGCATTTCCCGATCCGTAGACGGCGAGGCGGTCCAGATCGGGGGCGTCCGACAACGAGATCACGTCGTGCAGTGACCGAGGGCCAACGGCGCGGAGCGTCTTTCCCGTCGTGGAGGTCGGCGACACGGGGTGAGGCGTGAGGACGAGCACCCGAGCCGTCGGATGGGTTGCTTCGAGGACATGGAGGCGCCCGAGTACGTGCCACAAACCGTCGCTCCGCTCGAGACCGCTACGGGCGACCGTGAACGCGCCGGACACATCGACCCAGTACGCAAAACCGCGGGCGTCAACGGCCAGGAAGTCGTAGCTGATCCCGAGTCCGCGTAACGCCGGTTTCGTCTTCGTGATCTCGAAGCCGGCGTCGGCGAGGCGAGCTGCAGCGATGTCGGTGACCTTGCGACCTTCCTCGACAGCGGCGGCGTGCGCCTCGTCGCGCTCGGGCGCTGCGTCGGAGGAAAGGCGCTCCATGCTCAGAGCGACGTAGGCGGGATCGGTGTCGTAACCGACGCCGACACGCGCTGTCCGAGCAGCGGCGAGCAGCGTCGTGCCCGCTCCGCAGAACGGATCGACCACGATGTCGCCGACGTAGGTGTAGAGCTCGATGAGTCTGCGTGGGAGGTCGACCGGGAACGGTGCCGGGTGTCCGACTCTCTTGGCCGACGCCGGCTCCAGCTCCCAGACGTCCTTTGTGACATCGAGGAACTCGTCGTTGGTGAGCGTCGACTCGTGGGGGAGACCGGCCGCCGCCCGTTGCTTCGGTGACTGGGCCCGTGCGAAGCGGCCTTTGCTGGCGATGATGACTCGTTCGGTGTTGTCACGCAGTACGGGGTTCGATGCTCTCGCGAACGACCCCCACGCACACGACCCGGATGATGCCTTCGACTTCGCCCAGATCACTTCGCCCCGCAGGAGGAGCCCGAGATCGTCCTGCAGGATGCCGATCACATCGGCGGACAGACTCCGATACGGCTTGCGACCCAAGTTCGCCACGTTGACAGCGATGCGGCCACCCGGTTCGAGCACTCGAACACACTCGCGGAAGACATCGCGCAGCATCGTGAGGAAGTCGAGATATGTCTCGGGAATGGACCCATCGGCCGATCCGGACGCCACGGCCAGCTCGTAGTCCTTGCCGACGAAGTACGGCGGCGAGGTCACCACCAGTGCCACCGAATTGTCGGCCAGTTGGTGCATGTCGGCCGATGATCCCTCGAAGCACACCGAGGACGTGAGGTTCGGATTGCAGAGCACGGTCTCGTCGTCGGAGAGCTCGGGCGCAGAGAATCGCTGGTAGAACGCGGACGCGTCGTGGCCTTCGCGTTTGCCGACGCCGAACGACGAGGTCGAGGTCCCCTGTCGAGCGGACGCCGCAGGGGTGTGGTCTTCGCCCCCGGTCGAGTCGTCGTCCGCCATCGTCGCAGCCTAGGAGTTGGCGAAGCTGGTTCGTAGACCGACGCCACCGTTCGCTCCGGGTAGCGTTCGACCGATGGAGCTGGGGTTCGACGACGTCGTTGCGGTGATCCGCTCCTTCGCCGAGCGGGTGCGCGGGCAGGAAGCTCAGTTGAACGCGATCAACGTCTTTCCCGTCGCCGACAACGACACGGGGACCAACATGCGGAGAACCCTCGACGCCGTCGTGGCGGCCGTCGGGCTCGTCGACGATCTCGGTTCGGCCCGTCTGGCGGTGTCGGCTGCCGCACTCGAAGGGCGAGGCAACAGTGGCCTCATCGTCGGGCAGTTCCTGGCCGGTTTCGTCTCGGTCGGCACCGGCGATCGACTCGAGGTCGCGAGCGCATGCCGAAACGGGGCCACGTTCGCGAGGCAGTCGGTGGCGCGCCCGGTCGAGGGCACCATGCTCACGGTCGCCGACGCTGCTGCCCGCGCCGCTGCCGACATGGCGCCGGGTGGCGGGGCCGACGCTTCGGTGCTCGTTTCGGCCGCTTCGGCAGCGGTTGCCGCGACACCGAACCAGCTCGCCGTGCTCGCCGAACGGGGTGTTGTCGACGCTGGGGCGGCCGGTCTCGCGCTGTTCTACGAGGCCATTGCCGAGCAGGGGCCCGGCGTCGTGGGAACGATCCTGATCAGCTGTGATGTCGGCGTGGGCGCACCGTCAGCGGCCGCCGAGCATGGGTCGATCGTCGGCTACGAAGTCCAGTTCCGAGTCCCGACCGAAGTGATCGACAGCGGCGAACTCCGACGATTCCTCGGTGACCTCGGCACCGACGTCGTCGTTGCCGACTCGGTCGACCTGATCGCCGCCCACGTCCACGTCGTCGATCCCGACGTTGCCACCGCAGCCATCAGCGCAGAGCTGGAAGGTCGTCGCTCGGCGAAGGCCATCAGCTACGACGTCGAGCCGATCGTCGTCGGAGGCGAGCGGTGACCGACGCCCAAACGACACCACTGACCCTCGCCGATCTCACAGAGATCGACGTGCAACGTCTCAAGGGAGTCGGTGAGAAGAAGCTGAAGGGGCTCCACAAGTCCGACATCGAGAACCTCTTCGATCTGATCACGCACTACCCACGCCGCTACATCGATCGAACGAACGAGCGACGCATCGACGAACTGCTGGAGGGTGAGGAGGCGTCGGTCTTCGTTCGGGTCGTCAGCTCGACCTCGCGCCGCATCAAGGGCGGCCGGGTCATGGTGAACATCAACGTCACCGACGGCACGGGCCGCATGGAACTGACCTTCTTCAACCAGGCGTGGCGGGAGCGTCAGCTGAGCGAAGGGAAGGAAGCAGTCGTGTTCGGCAAGGTCGGAGACTTCCGGGGGAAGCGTCAGATGGCGAATCCCGTGATCGACCTCGTCGGCAACAAGACCGGCAAGATCCTCCCCGTCTACCCCCAGTCGGAGAAGGCAGGGCTCACCAGCTGGGACTACGTCGTGTTCCTGGAGGAGGCACTGCGGCGCACGCTTCCTCCTACCGGGCGCGGCATCGCCGATCCGCTCCCGGACTGGGTGTTGGATCGATACGACTTCGTCGATCGGAACGCAGCGATCCGCGGTGTCCATGCTCCGGAGTCACTGGAAGAAGCGGCCGCGGCACGGCGACGCCTCATCTTCGAGGAGTTGTTCCGCATGCAACTGTCGCTCGTGTTGCGCAAACGAGCCCTCGAGGCGACCGAGCAGGGCCTGGAACACGCAGTCGACGGACCGCTGCTCCAACGGTTCCGGACCGACCTGCCCTTCCCGCTCACCAACGCCCAGGTCCGGACGATCGACGAGATCGGAAGCGATCTGGTTCGGCCGACCCCGATGCACCGGCTCCTGCAGGGTGACGTCGGTTCCGGCAAGACACTCGTGGCCGTGGCCTCGATGCTGGCCGCGGTCGACGGCGGGCACCAGGCGGCGCTGATGGCGCCGACCGAAGTGCTGGCAGAGCAACACCACGCCGGCATCCGTCGTTTGCTCGACGGGCTCTCGGTGCCGGAGGAAGGCTCGCTCCTCGGCGAACGCCCCTGAAGGTCGAGCTGCTCACGAACCGGGTCGCCACCGCGGAGCGGAAGCGGATCCTCGTCCGAACTGTTGCTCGGCACCACCGATCTCATCATCGGTACCCACGCGCTGATCCAGGACTCGGTCATGTTCTCGTCCCTCGGTGTCGTGGTGATCGACGAGCAGCATCGCTTCGGCGTCGAGCAGCGAGCCGCGCTTCGGGCCAAGTCGGCGACCGATGCGCTGCCCGACGTCCTCGTCATGACGGCCACGCCGATACCGCGGACGGCGGCGATGACCGTCTACGGAGACCTCGACGTCTCGGTGCTCGACGAGTTGCCACCGGGCCGAACCCCGATCCTGACCCACTGGATCAAGGCTCCGGGATCGTTGGAGGCTGACGCACCCCTGGACCTGCAAGCGATGTGGGCCGACGTCCGCACGGCAGTCGCAGACGGTCGGCAGATCTACGTCGTGTGCCCCTTGATCGACGAGTCGGAGAAGATCGAGGTGGCATCGGCCGAGACGATCTTCGAACGACTGCAGCATCGTGGAGCTCGCCGACCTGCGGCTCGGGTTGCTGCACGGTCGGCAGAAGCCGGACGAGAAGGACGCCACCATGGATGCGTTCCGTCGAGGCGACCTCGATGTGCTCGTCGCCACCACGGTCATCGAAGTCGGCGTCGACGTTCAGAATGCCACCGGCATGGTGATCCTCGATGCCGACCGCTTCGGGATCGCCCAGCTCCATCAGCTACGAGGCCGTGTCGGGCGCGGACACCACGAGTCGACCTGCTGGCTCGTCGGCGAGGCGGCGACGCCGGACGGCGAAGCTCGTCTTGCAGGCGCTCGTGGCATCGACCGACGGGTTCGAGCTGGCCGAGATCGATCTCGACCTGCGAGGCGAGGGAACGATCCTCGGCGAACGTCAGAAGGGGCAGAACGACCTCAAACTGGCGTCGCTGCGCACCGACCGTGCCGTGGTCGTCGAGGCCCGGGAAACCGCAATCGAACTGCTCGACGCCGACCCGGGGCTGCTGAAACACCCGGCACTCGCCGGTGAGCTCGAATTGTTCCTGGACCCGGAGGAAGCCGAGTTCCTGCTGAAGGGCTAGCCGTACTGGCGAGAGGGCATTCCGCATTCCTTTGATCGGATTGGGCTCGCCACTCGTCGATTGCTTTGGGCATGTGACCACAAACGGTAGGCTCGTAGCCTCGTTGAGCACAGAGCTCGACCGTCAGGCCCATTGCCTGCGAGACAGGCGACGGGACGCAAGTCCCTGCGCTACCTCCCCCAATTCCCAGGAGATCAGCCGTCGTGGCCGAAAACAAGCTCACCCCACTGCAAGAGTCGGAAGCTCGCCGGAAGGCAGCTGAGGAAGCCAAGAAGAACACCAAGACCGTTGTCCGCTCGGATGCCGAGAAGGCAGCCCGCAAGGAGCGCGTCGAAAAGGCGAAAGACGCACTCACACGCTCAGTCGGTATCAAAGGTGACCACGTTGCTGCCGGTCGTTCAGCACTCAAGGACTATTTGCGCCGTCTCAACGAACCAAAGCAGCCCGACGATGCTCGATTCGAAGAGCTGATCGCAGCGCCGTTCAAGACCCCACCGAAGAAGCGATCAAACGACCGCTTCTGACAGGTCGCTTCTTCGGTGGTCGCTATGAGCGCGTGCCCGGCGCATCGCTGCGGTCTCCATCCGATCGTCCTCGTTCCGAGCGAGCCTTCAGTTCTTCGATGGCCGCTGTCTTGTTGGGCACGCCGAGCTTGAGATAGACGCCTTGGAGTTTCCGGCGGATCGTGCGGTCGCTGTAGCTGAGGTCGTCTGCGATCTGCGTGATTGTCCGACCGGCGAGAAGGCCCTCGGCGACTTGCAGTTCGACGCCTTCGAGCGAGGTGTCGACGATTTGGCTGCGCCCTGGTGGCAGGTACGAGGCGAGCGATCTCGTGATCGCAAGCGGAAGCAAGGCTTCGCCGGAAATCGCAGCTTTGATCACGTCGACCATCACCTCGGTCGGTGTGTCCATGTGGACCACGCCGGCGCCGATGGCCAATGCCTTCACGAATCGGTCGATCTCGAGATCCGAGACGACGACCACCGTTGCTGTCCACAGCGCGGCGTCGGCAGCATGAACCCACCGCTCGTCTGAATCACAGTGGATGACGAGGGCAAGAGCATCCTCGGTGCCCCCGACGGTGAAACCCGATGCCTCCAGTCGTGCCGTCAGAGCCTCCCGATACGGCGCCGGGCCACCCACCAGATCGATCCTCTCCGCGGCCATCGTCCGAACCCTATCGAGCATGTCCGGTCGTGGCCGTGGCTGTCCGCTGTGTCCGCATGGGTGGCCGGTTTGATGTCCGCCGGTTGTCCTTGGCGGCATCGTCGGCACAGCGCATGCTGCCGAAGCCATCCGAAGTCATCGGTTGACGGGAAGGACCCTCCCTGGGTCCCGGGGATTCACGAAGGACCCGAATCATGAACACGACGTCCGTACCGAGCCGAACGCTCGCCACACTCTCACTTCAGCCACGAGGCGAACACGCCCGTGGGCAGGGCCGTTTCGGCTCCAAGTTGGCAGCGGTCTCGATCGCCACGGTCTCCTTTCTCGGCGTCCTCGCCTCGCCCGCGGCCGCGGCCAACGTCGCCGGAACCGTGGACGTTGCAGCCGGCGAAACCCTGCGGGTTCGGTCGCAACCGAACACGACGTCCTCGATCGTCACGAACTTGGCTGACAACTCGTCGGTCACGATCATCTGCAAGGTGACCGGGCCCAACGTCGTCGGCAACGTCAGCACCACCACCCAATGGGACAAGCTCAGCAACGGCTACGTCTCCCACGGCTTCATCCGGAGCACGGGAACCATCGATCCGTGCCCGACAGCACCGACCCCACCCCCGACGACGACCGCACCGCAAGGCAGAGTCACGGTCGCTGCAGGTGACACGTTGAAGGTTCGCTCGACTCCATCGACGAGCGGCACCCAGGTCAGCACGCTGGCGAGCGGCGCGATCATCACGCTGACCTGCTCGACCACCGGAACATCGGTCAATGGAAACGCCACCTGGTACAAGGTGTCGAACGGCTACGTGAGCGCCGCGTACGTTGCTCGGACCAACACGACCGCGCTGCCTGTCTGCGCCCCGCCGACGACCACACCGCCTCCATCGACCACCGCCGTACGGGCCGAATTCATCAACCGAGCCAACTACTGGTTCAAGGCAAGCAATGGACAGATCGCCGGCGTGGCCGGCTTCGGGCGGAGCGAGTTCGGTACGTGGGTCAAAGAGGGGCCGACCGGATCGGCTACCTACCGACGTGACTGCTCCGGCCTCATCGCCATGGCTTGGAACCTCGGCTCTGGCAACCAACCCAGCAGCGGCAATCTCATCACCTCGAGCCTGACGACACCTGTGAACGTGACCGACCTGCAACCGGGCGACATCCTGGCTGCAAATGGGCACGTCACGATGTTCGCCAGCTGGGTCAACAAGTCCACATGGACCTACATGGCCTACGACTTCGGCGGTGGGACCAACGGCACAGGCACGATGGAATACAAGCAGTACACCCTTCGAAACGTGAGTGGTGACAAGGCCCTGCGAGGCACCACCGATACCCGCCAGTACTACGCACGTCGGTCCGTCAAGACCAACTAGGAACTGTTCGACAACCACGCAATCCGAACATCGCAATCTGACCGAGGCCCCGGCTCACGCCGGGGCCTTTCAGCGCATCCGGTTCGATGGCGACCTCGGGGCCGAAGGATCTGGCTCCGCGGCTCAGTACCGCGTCGCCTTCTTCGCCGATGACGATGTCCCATCGGTCGAGGCAGTCCTTGCATCGGTAGGGGAGCACGGTTCCGGGGTCCAGAGGGCCGTCTTCGGGAAACCAGCCGAGGGGATAACAGGTCCCGCCGCAGTCAACGCAGACGATCTCCGCATCGGGCATGGTCATGGCTGCGAGCCTGTCATGGGCCGCACGCTATACCGTGCGGGCAATGCGTGTGATCGCCGGCTCGGCCAGAGGTCGAAAACTCCTCGCCCCCGACGGCCGAGACACTCGGCCGATCACCGATCGGGCGAAGGAGGGCATCTTCAACATGCTCGGCCCGATCATCGAACTCGATGACTGCCGCGTCCTCGACCTCTTTGCCGGTAGCGGGTCGTTCGGGATCGAGTGTCTCAGCAGGGGAGCGGCGCACGTCACCTTCGTCGAGCGGAACCGAGCGGCAGCGGCAACCATCCAGCAGAACCTGGACACGATCGGCTTTGCCGACCAGGCCACCGTTCTCACCGCAACGGTCGAGAGCGTGGTGAGAACGGCGTCGCCGGTCGAGCTCGCCTTCTGTGATCCTCCCTACGCAGACGACGTCTGGGCCGACCTCCTGCCCCTGATTCGGGCCGAGGTGCTCGTCGGTCACGCCGAGTTCGAGATCCCGCTCACCGCTGACTGGATCGAGCTCAAGCGTCGCGACTACGGCCGGGCTCGGATCGTGATCGCTGAACGGGCCGAGCGGGTCGACCTCGACGCCCAGACCCACGACTAACGTCGTCGGCAATGGCCACTGCCCTGTACCCCGGGTCGTTCGATCCCGTTCACAACGGTCACCTCGCAGTGATCTCCCACGTCGCCGGTCTGTTCGATCGCGTGGTCGTCGGCGTCGGACACAACCCGGACAAACCCTCCGGCCTGTTCACGCCGGACGAACGGGCGGCGATGCTGCGAGCAGAAGTGGCAGGCCACGGAAACGTGACCGTCGAGCTGTTCACCGGCTTGGTGACCGCCGCTGCCACCTCATTCGGCGCCGACTGCCTGGTCAAAGGGCTTCGCGGCGCAACCGACCTCGACGCCGAGATGCAGCAGTCGCACATGAATCTCACAACGGCAGGCGTCCCCACCATCTTCGTTCCCGCCACCGGGCCTTCGGCGCTGGTCGCCGGTACCTACATTCGTCAGATCGCCGCCATGGGCGGCGACGTATCCGATGTCGTCCCCGTCGGCGTGCTCGACGCTCTCACCACGAGGTTCTCCAATGGCTGATTTCTTCGATCAAGAAGACCCCAGGGCATTCATCCGGGCCGTGCCAGACCACGACCAGGACTTCACCACCGAGGTGGTCGACGCCGACCCGTATCGGGTCCCAGTGGTGGACGAGTTGCTCAACCAGGCCATCGATGACATCGCCGAGGCGAAGACCTCGCCGATGTCGACCATGGCGAAGATCAATCGGGACGAGATCCTGGATCTCCTCGAAGCGGCACGAGATCAACTCCCCGACGAGCTGCGTCGAGCCCGCTGGCTCCTGAAGGAGAAGGAGGAGTTCCTCGCCCAGTCCGAGCGGGAGCGTGACGCCATCATCGATCAGGGCCGACAGCAGGTCGCTCGGATGGTCGAGCGGCAGGAGATCGTGCGGGCGGCCGAGGACAATGCGCGGGCGATCATCGAGAAGGCACGGGCCGAGAGTCGCATGCTGATCCGCCAGACCGAGGACTTCTGCGACAAGAAGCTCGCGACGTTCGAGCTGCTTCTCGAACGGACCGGCGAGACCGTGGCCAAGGGGCGATCCCGTCTGCTCGGGACTGCGGCGCAGGATTCGGCCATCGATCTGACCGATCAGGCCGAGAACACGGTCGAGGTCGAGGTTTCCGAGCACTTCTGACAACTCGTCGTTGGAGTGGCATGGATCGGCGCGCCGCGAGCGTCGCCCTAGCATCTCGGGTGTGGGTACGAGTGGGAATCAGGAACGCAAGCCGACGGTGAAACACGAGATCAACGTCGCCGACCTGCGCCGACGGCTCGGCGAGCGTCGAGTCGTCCCGATCGACATCTTGCTTCCGAGGCTCGAAGTCGTTGCCAGTCACACGACCGAGCATCCCGTCGTCGGTGAGGTCACGGTCGAGTCCATCGAGCGTGGTGTGACCGTCACCGGCCACGTCGATCTCGAGTGGGAAGGCGAGTGTCGGCGCTGCCTCGAGTCGGTCTCCGGTCGCGATCGAGTCGAGATCATGGACATCTACCAGGTCGGGGCCCCCGGTGATGTGGATGAGATCGTCGAGCTGGTCGACAACACGATCGATCTGGTTCCCATGGTTCGTGATGCGGCCTTGCTCGGCCTTCCGCTGGCTCCATTGTGTCGTGAGGACTGCACCGGGCCCGACCCCGATCGGTATCCGACGCTGACCGAGGAACAGCTGGAGGCAGAAGCGGCGTCGGCCGAACGCCCGCCCGACCCGCGGTGGGCAGCGTTGGGCGAACTCGACCTCCGCGACTGAGTCGGATGCGGTGAGCGGGAGGCGACAGCCGACCAGGCAGGCCCGACAGTCCGGCGATGCCGACGGAGGAGGCTCGCTCGCTTCGGCTGAGTCGGATGCGGTGAGCGGGAGGCGACAGCCGACCAGGCAGGCCCGACAGTCCGGCGATGCCGACGGAGGAGGCTCGCTCGCTTCGGCTGAGTCGGATGCGATGAGCGGGAGGCGACAGCCGACCAGGCAGAAGGGTTGGTAGCCGGTGACTGACCGGTACGCTCGTTTCTTCGTGCCCACTCCGGGCTCTCACGTCGCCTCACGCTCCAGGAACTCGCATGGCCGTCCCAAAGAAGAAGACCTCCAAGGCCAAGACTCGCAGCCGTCGGGCATCGAGCTGGCAGATTTCGGCTCCGGCCAAGTCGTCGTGCGACCACTGCGGTCAGACCAAACTGCCGCACCGAGTTTGCGCCAGCTGCGGTTGGTACAAGGGTCGTCAAGCCGTCGACGTCGGCTGAAACCGCACATCATGAGCGCCTCGTCGCTCGCTCCGATCGTCACTGGACTCGCCTCCCCATGACCGAACCCCGCTTGCCCGTCGCTGTCGATGCCATGGGCGGCGACGATGCCCCTGCCACCATCGTGGCCGGTGCCCGCATCGCCGCAGAGGAATTCGGAGTCGCCGTCCTGCTGGTCGGTGACACCGATCGGCTCGGCGATGTCGGTGGTCTGCCGATCAAACACGCTTCAGAAGTCATCACGATGGATGACGAGCCGGCGGCCAGCGTTCGCAAGAAGAAGGATGCCTCGGTGGTCCGGGCGGCTGAAGCTGTTCGCGACGGCGAGGCGTCTGCCTGCCTGAGCGCCGGAAACACGGGTGCCGCCATGGCCGCCTCGTTGCTCAGGTTGGGTCGGATTCGTGGGATCACCCGCCCTGCGATTGCTGTCCCGTTCCCCGTGCTGGGTTCCACGCCGACCACCCTCCTGGATTGCGGAGCCAACGCCGACGCACAGCCCGAGTGGCTGGTGCAGTTCGCCCAGATGGGATCGGTGTACGCCCGGACCCGCTTCGGCATCGAGTCTCCCCGCGTTGCGGTGATGACCATTGGTGAAGAGGCAGGAAAGGGCAACGCGCTCGTCAAGGAGACCTGTGCCCTGATGGCCGAGGAAGAATGGACCGAGGCGTGCGGCGCCACCTTCGTCGGCAATGTCGAAGGTCGCGATCTCATGGCAGGGGTCGCAGACGTCATCGTGTGCGACGGTTTCACGGGCAACGTCGTCCTGAAGTCAGTCGAGGGCGGCGTCAAGATCACGCTCGACGCAATTCGGGCTCGCCTTGCGATGATGCCGGGGCTGAACGAGTCGCTCGCCGATCTCTACGTGGAACTCGACCCCGAGTCCCGGGGTTCGGCGATGCTGCTCGGCTCGAAACAGGTCAGCATGATCTCCCACGGATCCTCATCGCCACAAGCGATCGCCAACGCGATCCGAACGGCCTCAGAGATGGTGGACTCGGGCATCGTGCAGCGCATCCGCGACATGCTCGAGGCCGAAAACGCCACTGATTGAGCGGAATTCCGCCCGATCGGAGCCCGCCCTCCCAGGGCGACGCCCGAACACTCCCCGTGAGAACTACCGGAGGGCCGATACAATCCGGCCGTCGTACTGAGCCCGCCCCGCACCCACCGGCCAGGCGAGAAGAAGGATGCAGATTCGTGCCAGCAGAAACACACATGGAGCAGTCCCCGATGAAGCGCCCCGAAGTGGTGAACCTGGTTCGCGATCGGCTCGCAGACATCCTCGAGGTCGAGCCGGATCAGATCAACGAAGGCGACTCGTTCGCCGATGACCTCGATGCCGACTCCCTGGCTCTGATCGAACTCGTGGAGGCACTCGAGGAGGAGCTCTCCGACCGAACCGTCGGGTTCCGTATCGAAGACGAAGACCTCCAGGACCTGAAGACCGTGCGCGATGCTGTCGACTACGTCTACAGCCAGGTCGGAGCCGACTCCTGAAAGAGGCGGCCGACCCCCACGATCTGTCCCGAAACCTGGGGTACGAGTTCTCCGATCATGCGTTGCTCCAACTGGCGCTCACGCATCGCAGTCACTGTGCCGAGACGGATGCACCCGAGCCGAACGAACGGCTCGAGTTCCTCGGTGACGCCGTCCTCGGCCTGGCAGTCACCGAGCACATCTTCCGCGTCTACGGCGACCTCGCAGAAGGCCAACTGGCCAAGCTGCGGGCATCGGTGGTGAACACCGCGACCCTCGCCGACGTCGCTCGCCGGATCGGCGTCGGACCACAGCTCCTGCTCGGACGGGGCGAGGACCAATCGGGTGGACGGGACAAGGAATCGATTCTGGCCGACTCGCTCGAGGCGCTCATCGGAGCCGTCTTCGTCGACGCCGGTTGGCATCGAGCAGCCGAGGTGGTTCTCGGCCTCCTGATCGACGACATCGAGCTCGGCGCCGAACGGCCCGGTCGTCAGGATTACAAGACTCGTCTGCAGGAATTGGCCGCCGAACTCTCGCTGTCGCCTCCCGGCTATCGCCTCACGTCCGCCGGCCCCGATCACGACCGCATCTTCCAGGCGTCGGTCGTCATCGAGGGCATCGAGCGAGGCAAAGGCAGCGGAACGTCGAAGAAGCGGGCCGAACAAGCTGCGGCCGCCGCAGCATGGCGAGCACTCACGGCAGCGGCAGCCGAATCATTCTCAACCTCTCCGGACTCCGGGGAACAGAAGGAAGCCATCTGATGTCAGGACTCGAGCTCCCCGAGATCGAAACACTCAAGCGCGATCTCGAACGCGATGCCGTTGGGCGGAAGATCAAAACCGTCGACGTCCGGTCGCTGAAGTCGCTCCCCGAACATCGGACGAAGAAGAGCTTCTCCGGTCTCATCGAAGGGGCGAAGGTCGCCACGGTCGATCGGGAGGCCCTCGCGATCGTGCTCGGCCTCAACAACGAGCACACGCTCGTGCTCGAGCTCGGGACCGGCGGCAGTCTCCAGCGGTGCCCATCCAAGAAGAAGGTGGAACCGAAGACGGCCGTCATCATCACCTTCACCCAAGGTGGTGACCTGCGGGTGATCGACACCGACAATTCGTGCGCCATCACTGCTGTGGCCACCGAAGACCTCGAGACCATCGTTCCTCCGGTCAACGAGCGGGGCCTCGATCTGCTCGCCACACCGATTTCCTGGGTCGACTTCTCCTACTTCGTGCGGGCCAAGAGCGACCCGCTGCGTGTGATGTTGACCAACCCGGACAACTTCGTCGGGATCGGCGACATCTATGCAGACGAGATCCTGTTCGACGCCGGGCTTCGTTACGACCGGGTCGCCAGTGAGCTGACCACCATGGAGGTGCGTCGCCTGCACCGGTCCCTGGTCGGGGTCCTGCACGATGCGATCAAGTACCGCGGCACCTCGCTCGAGGACCGCCCCTTCATCGATCTCAACGGTGCACCGGGCGAGTTCGCCGATCACCTCGCTGTCTACGGCAAGAACGGCGATCTGAGCCCGCGCAATCGGAAGCCGATCGAAAAGGCCCAGTTCAAGGGCAAGACGGTCTACTTCTGTCGTACCCAGGTCTGAGCTCCGCCGACCACTACCATCCTCTCGTCCACTCTGAGATCCGGCGGGTTCGAACGTGTACCTGAAAGCACTCTCCATCAAAGGGTTCAAGTCCTTCGCCGATCCGGCGATCCTCGAACTCGAACCAGGAGTGACCGTCGTGGTCGGGCCGAACGGCTCGGGCAAGTCGAACGTGGTCGATGCCATCGCGTGGGTTCTCGGCGCCCAGGCGCCGACAGCGGTCCGCTCGGCAAAGATGGACGACGTCATCTTCGCCGGCACGATGAGCCGGCCTGCGCTCGGTCGGGCGGAAGTGGCGCTCACGATCGACAACAGCGACGGCATGCTGCCGATCGATTTCACCGAAGTCACCATCACCCGCACCCTGTTCCGCTCCGGTGACTCCGACTACTCGATCAATGGCGTGTCCTGTCGCCTGCTCGACATCACCGATCTGCTCTCCGACTCCGGGGTCGGTCGCCAACAACACATCATCGTGAGCCAGGGCCAGATCGACGCGGTCCTCAACTCCCGCCCCGAGGATCGTCGCGCGATCATCGAGGAAGCGGCCGGCGTCCTGAAGTTCCGGAAACGCAAGGAACGGGCCGAACGGCGGCTGAACTCCACCGAGGAGAACCTCAACCGATTGAACGATCTGGTTCGCGAGGTGCGCCGCCAGCTCCGCCCACTCGAGAAGCAGGCCGATGCGGCACGACGCCACGGAGCTGTGGTCACCGAGCTGTCCGCGCTGCGTATTCACCTGGTCGGGCGCGAGCTGGCTGCGCTCACCGGCAAGATCGAAGCCGGTCACCGTCAGCATGTCGACTTCGATCGGCGCGAGGCCGAGCTCAAGAGCGATCTCGCGAAACTCGACGCCGCCGTCCTCGACGCCGAAGCCGAACTCGCCGCTCTCGGTGGCTCCGACGTCGCCGACGTGCATTCGCGGGCACTGAGCCTTCGGGAACGCATCACCGGACAGGGCAATGTGATCGGCGAGCGTCGACGTCGGCTCGAGGGCGAGCTGCAATCGGCGGTCGACGAGGGTGTCGTGTCGAGCCTCGAGGCCGAGGCAGCCCGCATCGTGGCCGACCTCGCATCGGTCGAGAACGAACGACAGGAACTGGCACCGACCCTCAGCGAAATCGAAACGCTCGAGGGTCGTCTTGCCGCCGATCGAGAAGGCTTCGAGGAGACCTGGGGAGAAGGCGTTGGCCCCTCGCCCGTGCAGGCTGCCGAGGTGCGGGCCCAGGTGCAGGCGCTGCAGGCGGCTGCGCAGCGCGACCAGCAGGAGACGACCCGAATCGTGGAGCAGCTCGAGGCGCTCGGGTCACGACACGATCGCCTCGTCGCCGCTCGCTCCGAGGCCCAGGCCATCATCGACGAACTCACCCCGCAGTCCGCCACCATCGGCCCCGACCTCGACAACGCCGGCCTCGCCCTGGCCGATGCCGAGGCCGCACTCGACGCGGCGCGTGAGGCTCGTCGTGCCGCCGACGACGAGGCCAGTCGCTGGACGGCCAGGGCCGATGCCCTCCGTCAGGCCCTCGAGGCCGCCCGCTCGGCCGCCGGCGCTGACGCCCTCGCCGTCGACCGATGGTGTGCTGGGCAGTCTCCTCGAGCTGATCGACATCGACGCCGGCTGGGAGTCCGCCATCGAGGCAGCCGCCGGCGAAGCACTCCAGGCCGTCGTGGTCGACAGTGAGCGGAGTGGCCGATCTGCGCTCGAGTCCCTCGCCGCCCAGGATCTCAGCGGCGCCGTGCTGGCGCTGGGCGCCACTGCGGCGGCACCGATCGACGCCAGCTCCATCCGGTCCCACGTTCGGCCGCTCCGTCCCGACGTCGGTCCGCTCCTCGACGCACTGTTCGGGTCGGTACGGGCCGTCGATGGCGGTTGGCCAGAAGCGCTCGACGCCGCGATCGCGCATCCGGACGCAGTGATCGTGAGTTCGGCCGGTGATCGCTTCGGTCCCACCGGATGGCGTATCGGCCAAGCCGGCTCCGGGGCGACAGGAGCAGCCTTCGACGAGGCTGTGTCCACCGCAGCGGAGGCTGCGATCGTGGCCGCGCAGGCAGCCGAGAGTGTGCGCACCGCACAAGCCGATCTCGAAGAGGCCAAGCGGCACGTCTCAGACCTCGAGCGCCGCACTCGAACGCTCGAACAGCGTCTCGCCGAGTCGACCGCTGCACTCGAGCGGGCAGGTACACAGCTGAGCGACATCGCGATCGACCGCGATCGGCTCGATCGGCAACAGGGTGAGATCCGGTCCCGGGTCGAGGCCGATCGCGTCCAGCTCGAAGACCTCCAGCTCCAGCTCCCCGGACTCGAAGAGGTCGAGGCCGCCCACCTCGACCGCACGAAGACCATGGCCGAGGCGCGCACGGCGCTCGAGCGTCGCCTCGCCGACGTCGGCGCACGACGCACCGAGCTCGAGGTCAAGGCGGCGTCGGTCGACAGTCGGCACGAAGTGCTGCTCGCCCGCCAGGGCGAAGTGGAAGCCAGACTGGCTCGGCTCGTGCAGGAGCGAGCCGCGGCTCGGCTTCGCCGAGAGCACATCCAACGATCCCTGAACTCGGTCTCCGAACTCGACCAGTCACTCGATCGTCACCGCGTCGAGTTGGCCGGCTGGATCACCCAGCTCCATCTCGAGCAGGAGGCGCAGTCCGAGGCATCGCGTGAGGTGTCGTCTGCACTGTCGACTCGCCGCGGCGAACGACAGCGGGCCGAGCGTGAGCTGGTCGAGGTTCGTGAGCGCCGCAGCCGGGTCGAGGTCGCCGAGGCCGAGCATCGGATTCGTCTGGAGACCCTCACCGAGGCGCTGCGGGGCGAGCTCGACACCGAGCCGAGTGTCGCCATGGCGGCCGAGCGACCCGAGGTGCCGGACGGGGCAACCCCCGAGAGTCGCGTCCGCGAGCTCGAACGCGAACTCAAGCTGATGGGTCCGATCAATCCGCTGGCCCTCGAGGAGTTCGAAGAGCTCAAGGCCCGTCACGAGTTCCTCGACGGTCAGATGACCGACGTGAAGAACACGAGGCGGGATCTCCAGCGGCTCATCCACGAGATCGACGACGAGATCGTCAGCGTCTTCTCGAATGCCTACGCCGATGTCGCCACCAACTTCGTCGAGCTCTTCCAGGTGCTGTTCCCCGGTGGTCGTGGGGCGGTCGTGCTGACCGAACCCGGCGATCTCCTGAACACCGGAATCGAGATCGAGGCCAAGCCCTCCGGCAAGAACGTGAAGAAGCTCTCGCTGCTCTCGGGCGGCGAGCGCTCGCTGGTCGCCCTGGGGTTCCTCTTCGCCGTGTTCAAGAGCCGGCCGTCACCGTTCTACGTGATGGACGAGGTCGAGGCCGCGCTCGACGACATGAATCTCAAGCGGCTGCTGTCGCTGATCGACGAGTTCCGCAAGGAAGCGCAGCTCGTGATCGTCAGCCACCAGAAGAAGACGATGGAGGCGGCCGATGTCCTCTACGGCGTCACGATGAAGGCGGGCGGTTCCTCGAAGGTCGTCTCCGAGCGAGTCACGTCCTCCTGACGCACCCTGTCCGACGCTCGCCGACACTCCGCCGCAGACCGAACAGGTCAGACCAGCCGCTGGAACCAGAAGACACTCAGGGCTGCGGCCAGCACGGTCAGGGCGAGGGCAGCCCCGACGAACCAGTCGGTGATCTCACGTTCGGCCTCCTCGAAGCCGATCGCCGATCCGATGTTCTCGTAGACCGAGTCGAGCTCGTCGACGCTCTCGGCTGTGAAGAAGGCTCCGCTGGTGCCGTCGGCGATGTCCTCGAGGCTCTGGCCACCGACGGGAACCGAGATGCGCTCCGACTCGACTGCTTCAGTTTCGGGATCGTCGTAGAGGATGAATCCGTCCGCCGTCCCGAACGCAATGGTCGAGACGGGGATCTGAGCCTGCTGAGCGGCCTGGATGGCCAGCGCGTCCGGCCGGCCCACGGTGGTGACGCCGTCCGACAACAGCACGATGCGGGCCGGGGCACGTTCGCCGTCCTCGTCGGGCGGCACGCTGAGCAGCGCGTCGAGGCTCGTGAAGATCGCTTCACCGATCGCGGTCGACTCCGCCAGGCGCAAGATTGTCGATCACTCGAGTTGCGGCAATGCGGTCGGTGGTCGGGTTGAGCAGCACCGATGCGGTGCCGGCGAATCCGACGATGCCGACGTTCAGTGTGGCGAGGAAGCCCATCGATGAACGTCTTCGCCGCGGCCTGTGCCGCCTGCAACCGATCCGGTTCCACGTCGGCGGCCTCCATCGACAGCGACACGTCGATGGCGACGATCACGGTTGCCCGCTCGCGGGGGACGCGGACGACTCTGGTCGGCTGGGCGAACCCGACCGACAGCACGATCAGGGCGACGAGGGTCACGGCGCTGGCGACGTGTCGGCGCCAGCCCGAACGCTTCGGGACGACAGACTCGAGTAGGTCGGCAGACGCCAGGCGGGCGGCGTACACGCGTCGCCGGGTCTGCATGAACAGGTAGAAGGCGACGAGTACGGCCACGGCGACCAAGCACCCACAGCCGTTCTGGCTGGAGGAAGCTCATCGTCCACCGGCCAGAGCTGCGAGGCGGTGCCGACGGGCCCCGATGAAGCGAACGAGATCGTCGAGCCACTCGGCATCGGTGTGGAGCACCAGATGATCGACCCGGCTCGCCCGGAACGTCTCGGTCAGTTCGGCCCGGCGAGCCTCTGCCGCCGCCGCATAGGCCTCGCGGACTCGCTTCTTCTGCGTGGCGATCTCGACGACCTCGCCGGTTGCGGGGTCGGTGATCGGCAGCGGTCCGACGTTCGGCAATGCCAGCTCGAGGGGATCGATCACCTCGACTGCGAGCACATCGTGTTTGGTGGCGAGCTGTCGGAGCGAGTGCTGCCACCCGTCGGTCACACGGAAGTCGGAGATCACCACGACCAGGCCGCGCCGTTTGGCCACCGAGCCGAGTTGGGCCAGCGCTGCACCGAGGTCGGTGATGCCGGCGCCGTCGCCGCGGGGCGTCGTGGCGATCGTGTGCAGGATGTGGAGCAGGTGTTTCCGGGATCCCTTGGCCGGCAGGATCGTCGGGTCCCCTCGCCCTGCGAGCATGGCACCGATCCGGTTGCCGTCGCGGTTGGTCAGGAATCCGGTGGCTGCGGCCGCGGCGAGGACGAGTTCACGCTTCTCGTGGCGGGCCGATCCGAAGTCGAGACGGGGCGACCGATCGACAACGAGCCAGGTTTCGAGTTCGCGTTCGGCGATCGTCTGACGGATGTAGGCCTCGCTGAGCCGTGCGGTGACGTTCCAGTCGATGCGGCGGACATCGTCGCCGGGCGCGTATCGGCGAGTCTCTCCGAGCTCTGAGCCGTGGCCGGGTACGAGTCCGCGATGGTCACCGTGCAGGAGGCCGTCGAGACGACGGGTGACGTCGAGCTCGAGCCGACGGAGCACTTCGCGGGTGCGGCCGCCCACGAGATCGTCTCGCTCGCCGAAGTCGTTCCCACCGGCCGTCGCGATGTTCTCGCTGTTCGCGGACTCGCTCTGGTCACGACGTGCGCGTGATCCGAGTCGTCTGGAGACGGCAGGATCTCGGTGGTGTCGTCGGTGCGGGATGCGTCGGTGCCCGAAGCGACGGTGGTCCGGCGCGGATGGCGGCGGTGGAGCCATCACAGCCGCGGTGGGCCCGGGCGCAGCGCCGACCGGCTGGGTTGGCGGCGCCGCCACTGGTTGGCCGGCGGCGGCTTCGCGTGGTCGAGGCCGGATTGGTCGAGACGGGGCTGCGGGGGACTGGGTTGTGGGGCAGAGGGCTGATCGAGGCTGCGGGAACCACGCTCAGGACGCGATTGATGACGTCATCTGCGGTCAGGTCCTTTGCCAGCGCTTCGTAGCTCAACATCAGCCGATGGCGGAGTACGTCGCGGGCGACGTCGAACACGTCCTGGGGCACGACATACGAGCGGCCACGAAGGATGGCCAGCGCCCGTCCGGCGGCGACGAGCCCCAGCGTGGCTCGAGGGCTGACGCCGAACTCGATGTAGGGGGCGATCTCGGGGAGGCCCCGCAGAGCGGGTTCACGGGTCGCCATCACGAGGTCGACGGCGTAGTTCGCCACGGCCGCATCGACATAGACCCGATCGGTCGCGTCCTGGAGGCGCTCGAGCTCCTCGAGGCTGATTGCCTGGTTCGGCGTGATGTTGCCGGCTCCGGCCCGGCTGACGATCTCGAGTTCCTCCGCGGGCGAGGGGTAGCCGACGGTGACCTTCATGAGGAAGCGGTCACGCTGCGCCTCGGGCAGGGTGTAGACGCCCTCGCTCTCGATGGGGTTCTGGGTGGCGAGCACGAGGAAGGGGGACGGCAGCGCCCGGGTCTCCCCGCCGATCGACACCTGCCGTTCGGCCATGACCTCGAGCAGCGCCGACTGCACCTTGGCCGGGGCACGGTTGATCTCGTCGGTCAGCACGAGGTTGGCGAACACCGGTCCCCACTCGATGTCGAAGCGCTCGTCGGAGGCCCGCCAGATCCGAGTGCCGACGAGGTCGGACGGCAGCAGATCGGGGGTGAACTGGAGCCGGACGAAGCTGCCGCCGACGGCGGTGGCCAAGCGTCGACACCGCCAGCGTCTTGGCCAGTCCGGGGAGACCTTCGAGCAGGATGTGACCGCGAGCCAGCAGCGCGACCAGCAGCCGCTCGACCATGTGGTCCTGGCCGACGATGACCTTCTTCACCTCGAACAGCGTCTGCTCGAGACGGGCGGCCGCCTCGGCGACATCGAACGGAGCGGCCGTCAGGATCGGTGGCCGTCACCACGGCGTCGAACGACGGAAGCCCGTCGTCACCGTACGTGTTCGTAATGTCGGTCGTCATTCCTGGCTCCGGTACTCGGGGTGGCACAGCAGTCTGCTCCGATCGGCAGAACGAACCACCAGTCAACCTGCCGCGGTCGAAAGAAGGGCGAAAGCCGGCCGACGATCGGGTTGACTGCAGAGGTGCGAATTCTCGTAGTCGACGACGAAACCGACCTGGCCAATGCCATTGCCGCCTCCTTGCGTCGGGAGGGGTATGCGGTTGACGTTGCCGTCGACGGTGCAGGGGCGCTCGATCGATTGATGATCAATCCATACGACCTGGTGACGCTCGATCTGACCCTGCCGGACATCGACGGTCGTGAGATCTGTCGTCTCATCCGCAGCGACCCGCGGTTCGATCCGGCGACCCGAATCCTGATGGTGACGGCACGCGATGCCGTCGAGGAGCGGGTCGCCGGGCTCGACGACGGGGCAGACGACTACCTCGTCAAACCCTTCGCTTTACCGGAGCTTTCCGCCAGGGTTCGTACGTTGCTCCGGCGGGACACGTCTGGCAACGACGCCATTCTCGCCGTTGGTCGACTCACGCTCGACACCGCGCGACACGTGGTTGCGTGGGACGGCAGCGAGATCTCGTTGACGACCAAGGAGTTCGCTCTCTTGCGCTACTTCATGCAACACCCCGGTGATGTGCTCAGCCAGGAACGTCTGCTGGAACACGTCTGGGACGAGGCGATGGACCCTTTCACCAACACCGTTCGGGTCACGGTCGGCACCCTCCGGCGCAAGCTCACCAGCGCATCGGAGCGTCAACACATCGAGACGGTGATCGGCGCCGGCTACCGCCTCCTCGACGGGGCAGACTGACGTGTCACCGGACGGCGAGTCGATGCGATGAAGATGCCGAAGGTCTTCGAGACCATCCGGTTTCGTTTGTCCTTGACCATCGCGCTCGTCGTGTTCGCGGTCGGCAGTGTCCTGATCGGCGGAAGCTACATCTGGCAGGTGAACCGCCTCGAACAACCTGTGCTCAATCTCAGCGAGCTGGTGGTCGAGGACCCGGAAACGGGTGTGTTGTTCAAGACCGACCTCCAGGTCTTCACCCGCTCGGACCTGAACCGCCTGGCGCTCGAACAGCTCGAGGTGGCAGCCGAACGCCAGGCGTTGGAGGTGCTGAGGCGGACATCGTTTGTCGCTCTCGCGCTCCTCTTCTTCTCCAGCTTCGGTGCCGGCTATCTGCTGTCGGGTTGGGCGCTGGGACCGGTGGGGCGCATCACCCGTGTGGCCAGGGACATCAGCGGCACCGACCTGGGTCGCCGCATCGAGATGCAGGGGCCTGACGACGAGCTGAAGCAGATGGCGGACACGTTCGACGGCATGCTCGATCGCCTGCAGGAGTCGTTCGAGGAGCAACGCCGCTTTGTCCACGAAGCCTCACATGAGCTGCGGAACCCGCTGGCGGTCGTCCAGACCAACCTCGAGTTGGCGCTGATGTCAGAGGACCGAGACGAGTTGGCGGACACGGCGCGGATCGCCCTTCGCTCCACCAATCGGATGAGCTCACTGGTCGAGGGTCTGTTGGAGCAGGCCCGCACAGGGATCCCCGAGCTCCACCGTGAGGCGATCGACCTCGGCGTCCTGGCCAGCGAAATCGCCGCCGAGTTCTCGGCCGTTGCCGCCAGACGGAATCTTGCCATCGAGGCAGCGTCCATCGCCATCGAGGACCTCGTGGTCAACGGCGACGGCCCCGCGATCCGACGGGCCGTGTCGAACCTCGTTGCGAACGCCGTCCGCCTCGCACCGGAGGGCTCGGTGATCCGCATCGTCGTCGAGCGAGCCGGTGACGTGGTGGCGGTCGACGTGATCGATGAAGGCCCCGGTATCGATCCGGCCGACCACGAGTCGATCTTCCAGCGGTTCTGGCGCGGCCAGGACGTCGGCGCCGGTTCGGGACTGGGGCTGAGCATCGTGCGTCGGGTGGCCGAGCGTCACGGCGGCACGGTGACGGTCGACTCTGCCGCCGGATCGGGATCGACCTTCACCTTGCGGCTTCCGGCGCCGATACCTGTTCGGACGACGATGTCGTCGACTTCGTGATGCACCGGCGCGTGATCGTGTGGCCTACGGTGAGCCAAGTACTCGTGAGGACGGCAACGTGAGTGACAACTCGTGGAACGTGGGACAAGCGCCGCAGGCTCCGCCCAGTGGTGTCGCCGGCCGTCCGGCGCCCGTTTCCCGTCCGGCCTCCGGACCGAGTACTCCACCGCCTCGACGAATCGTCGGCGACGCCAACTGGTCTGACCGTGGCGGCGGTGCGTCGTCATCTACGGGCCAACCGGCGCAGCCTCAGCCACCCCAGGTCGTCACCCAGCAGATGTTCCTCCCGCCCGTGGCTCCCCCTGGCAGCGCAGCGGCCGTCGCCGCTGACCAGGCCGACGCCGAGGTACAACCGGAGGCTCATGCCCGCTGGGGTTGGCGAGCCTTCGTGGCCTTCGTCGGCGGCGGCATCATCGCCGCATCGGGTTTCGCCGCCGCCCAGGAGTTCGGTGGTGACGATCTGGTCGTCGCCGCCCCGGTCACCACGATCGCTCCGGCCGGCAGCACGCCGCCGCCGGTGGTCGTGACGCCGCCCGACATCGACACGTCCGAGCCGGTGGCGTTCGTGGCGCAGATCCTCGGGCCTTCGATCGTCCAGGTCGAGATCCCGAACATCGGGCTCGGATCGGGTGTGGTGTTCGCCGACGGTCTGGTCATGACCAACCACCACGTGATCGACGGATCGATCGACGTCAACGTCCGGACCGCCGATGGGCGGGTGTTGCCCGGCGAGGTCCTCGGTTCCGATGCACGCACGGACATCGCCGTGGTGTCCGTCGGCCCGGACAGCGGTCTTCCGATCGCCGAGCTCGCCCTCGGTACCGACCTCCAGGTCGGTCAGATCACGGTCGCGATCGGCTCGCCGTTCCAGCTCCAACAGACCGTCACCTCCGGCATCATCTCCTCGCTCGATCGTCCCATCTTCAACGGCGTCGGTTACAACCCGATGATCCAGACCGATGCCGCCATCAACCAGGGCAACTCCGGTGGCGCGCTGGCCGATCGAAACGGCCGGGTCATCGGTATCAACACCGCCATCCAGACCGACGGTCTGAGCACCGGGAACGTCGGTGTCGGTTTCGCAGTCCCGATCGACACGGCCAAGGGAATCGCCGACCGCATCCTCGCCGGCGAAGCGATCGAGCCGGGATTCCTCGGGGTCTCGGGTGGCCCGACGGCGGACGGTTCGATCCGGTGTCCTGGTCGACGATGTCACCGACGGATCGTCGGCCGATCTGGCCGGGATCCGCAACGGTGATCGGATCGTTGCCATCGACGGCGCCGCGGTCACCGTGATCGAGGAGCTCGCAGGTCTCGTGCAAACCAGGTTCCCCGGCGACGCCGTTGCCATCGAGCTGTTCCGCGACGGCCAGAAGCTGACGATCACAGCCGTCCTCGGCCAGCGCTGAACCGTTAGCCTGACCGGCGTTATGGATCCGATTCTGATCGTCGTACTGGTCGCGCTCGCCGTTGTTGCTCTCGGCGCTGTCGCCTATGTGGCCGTCCGCGGCCGAGGAACCACAGAGCTCGGTCCTCGTGGCGATGCCGGACTCGGCACCCCGGACGCTGCTGTCGACGTGCTCGACCGTCCGACGGTCGCAGTCGACGAGGCGCCCGGCGATGTCGTCGTCGAGGAAGCGCCGGCGGTCAAGCCGAGCATTCTTCGATCGGCTCACCAAGTCACGGAAGGCCTTCACCGGACTTCCTCGGCGGCCTCGTCGGACTCGGGACGCTCGACGACGAGGCGTGGGAAGACCTCGAAGAGGCGCTGATCCGGGCCGACATCGGCGTCTTGACCACCATGAAGCTGCTCGACGGTGTGAGGGAGACGGCGAAGGAGCAGGAGGTCGACGGCGGCGAAGCCATCCTCGGGCTGCTCAAGGAGCGCATGCGTTCCGAGATCGCCGACAAGGATCGTTCGCTCACGATCGACGAGGGCAAGACCAACGTCTGGTTGTTCGTCGGGGTGAACGGTGTCGGCAAGACCACCACGATCGGCAAGCTGGGCAAGCGGCTCAAAGCCGAAGGCAACACGGTGCTGATGGCCGCCGGCGACACCTTCCGCGCCGCAGCGGCCGAACAGCTCACCATGTGGGCCGAGCGCAGCGACATCGAGATCGTCCGCGGCATCGAGGGCGGGGATCCGTCGAGCGTGATCTTCGATGGCGTCCAGGCCGCCGACGGCCCGGGGCTGCAATGTGGTGCTGGCCGACACGGCCGGTCGACTGCAGAACAAGACCAACCTGATGGACGAGCTGTCGAAGGTGCGCCGGGTCGCCGCCAAGGAGCCCGGTCACGTCAGCGAGGTGCTCCTCGTCATCGATGCCACCACGGGGCAGAACGGCCTGCAGCAGGCCAAGGTCTTCGCCGAAGCGGTCGACGTGACCGGCGTGGTGCTCACGAAGCTCGACGGCTCGGCCAAGGGCGGCATCGTGTTCGCGATCGAGAGCGAGCTCGGTCTTCCGGTGAAGCTCGTCGGCCTCGGCGAAGGCGTCGATGATCTGATCGACTTCGATGCCGACGAGTTCGTCGACGCGCTCTTCGACTGAGAGCTGCGTCGAGTCAGTAGAGCTGGTAGGCGAAGCTGCGGGCCTCGAACTCGGCTGCGACGTCGGCCCAGTCGCCGGTGATCTCCGTCGACCGGGACACCGGCCTGGAGCGCGGCCCGCACATCACTCGTGCCGGCGAGCAAGTCGAACACGGCAGTGCGGTCGATGACCACCTGGTCAGGTGACGCCGTGCGTACGGCGTCGAGCATGTGGAGTCCCGTCGCCGACGGTTCGAACGACCCCGTGTCGGTGATCACGAGCGCAACGCCGGGGATGCGTTCGCCTTCGAAACGCGGATCGACAACGATGTCGACGATGTCGGTCGGCACCAGTTCGACCACCTCGAACTCCACCCCGGGCAGACCTCGGGCCGACAGGTCGGCCACGACGGCCTCCGCATCCAACCATGGTGCACCGATCGCCCTGAAGGCGAGGTCGGTGCCGGCCCCGTAGCTCAGGGTCGTCGCCTCGAACCACACGATCGCCGGATACGAGGCCGCCGCCAGGGGAGTCTGGAGGCCGGGGCTCGGGGCAACCCATTCGATCCCCGTCGTCGACCAGTCGCCGCCGGTCCACCCGGCCATCTCGATCACCGTGAGGTCGAGGTCGGCGAGTTCGGGCAACCAGGCCTCGCCGACGATCATGCGCGCCAGCTCGCCGCTGGTGAGTCCATGGAGCGACGGTGTCGGATACTGGCTGATGAACGAACTCTGGGCGTCGGTGCGGAGATCGCCTTCGACGCGACGGCCGAGCGGATTCGGCCGATCGAGCACCATGAAGGCAACGTCGGCGGCCGCTGCTGCCTGCATGGCCAGCCCCATCGTTGCGGTGAAGGTGTAGTACCGGGTGCCGACATCCTGGAGATCGAAGACGATCGTGTCGATGCCATCGAGCATCTCGGGGGTCGGCCGGCGAGTGGTTCCGTAGAGACTCAGGATCGGGATTCCCGTTGTTTCGTCGACGCCGTCGCCGATCGGCTCGCCTGCGCCCGCTGTGCCCCGGACACCATGCTCGGCGGCGAGGATGCGCACCAGATCGACGTTCGGCGCCTCCGCCATCCAGTCGATGAGGTGGCGGCCGTCGACCATCGACACCTGGTTCGTGATCAGGGCGACACGCCGGCCATCGAGATCGGCGAAATCACCACCGACGAGCCGCTCGACGCCGAGCTCGACGGGAACCACGATCGGGTCGGACGCCACCGTGCTCGGGTCAGTGGTGGTCGGCGCTGCGGTGGTCGGCGCTGCGGTGGTCGGTGGGGGAGAAACCGACGACGAATCCGAGTTCGATGAGGTCGCCGTGACCTGCTGGCCGTCCGTCGTCTCGTCGATGGTGGGCGAGCTGCACGCGGTCGTCGCCAGCCACACCGCCAGCGCCGGTGCGACCCATCGGGTCAGCGACGTGGGCTGCCGGGTGCAGGTCATCGATCGGACCGTAGTGCCGACCCACCGGCCATCGGCATCGCTGTCGGTTCGATCGGGCTTGTCAGAGGGATCGGGCGCCGGTGACGTGGACGTGCCGCCGATAACAGCAAGGATGGGGCGATGGTCATCGGCGTGGTCAGCCTCTGGGCGTTCGTCGCGTTCAGCGCGATCGCGGTTGCCGCCTCGGTACTGCGGCGAGCCGACGTTGCGCAGCGGGCTCTCGGCGCGACGTGTCTGTCGGCCGCGGTGTCGCTCGTCGTCCTGATCAACGCGTTCGTCCGGAGCGACTGGTCCTCCCGGTACGTCGCTGACCACACACGGTCCGGTCTGTCGCCGCTGCTGCGACTCGCCGGACTCTGGGCCGGACCCGAGGGTTCGTTGTTGCTCTTCGGCGCCGGTCTCGCCGTCGTCGCTCTGCTGGCCTCGCGTCGAGCCGGCACCTCCTCGACGAGCGGTGCCGCGACCGCAGGTGTCGGCGCGGCGATCACGCTCGGGTTCGCCGTGGTGTCGGTGGTCGCTGCGTCACCGTTCGAACGGCTTCCCGTTCCCGCCATCGACGGTCTTGGCCTCCAGCCGGTGCTCGAACACCCGGCGATGGTCTGGCACCCGCCGATCCTCTACGCCGGGTTGGTCGGCCTGCTGTTGCCGGCGATCCTGGTCGCCGGTCGTCTGCTGGCCAGGGACTCGACCGTCGGGGCAGTGCCGACATCGGTCATCGCCGTACCGATGGCGCTGCTCACGATCGGGCTTGCCACCGGTGCCCGGTGGGCCCATGTGGAGCTCGGTTGGGGCGGCTACTGGGCGTGGGACCCGATCGAGTCTGCCGGCCTCGTTGCCTGGCTGTGTGCTGGCGCCGCCCTGCACCTGCGCCGCTCGCTGTCGCCTCGGTTGCTCGCGCTCGCGCTCGTGCTGCCGGGGGTGGCGGCGATCTGGGCCACCACGCTGACCAGGGTCGGCCTCGTCGATTCGGTTCACGCCTTCGCCGACCGACCGGCACTCCGCATCGGGCTACTCGTTGTCGCGGCCATGGCATCACTGCTGCTACTCGGGCCGATCGTCCTGTCACCGGGAGCCCCACACCGCCCGTCGGTGGAGGAGACCCTCGGACGTCGCGTCGGGTCAACCGTCGTCGGCGCCGCCGGTGTGATCGTGGCGATCGGCACCTACGAGCCGCTGGTCGAAGCCGGCATCGGTGGGGATGCGCTGAGCATCGCCGGCTGGTTCTTCGCCCGAGCGCTCTGGCCGCTGATCGTGGTTGGCGCCGTCGCCATCACCGTGACCGACAAGGCCCGATGGTGGCCTGCCGTCGGTGCGTTGCTGGCCGTCGCCTTCACCCCCTTCAGTGCCGGTGCCTTCGGCCTGGTCGTTGCTGCCTCTGGTGGCGCAACCGCCGCGTCGGCGATCGCGGCGCGGGGTCGGTCTGCGGGTCGCGTCGCCCACGTGGGTGTCGGCATCTTCCTCATCGGGGTGGCGGGGACCATGGCATCAACGGTCGAGAGCGTGGTCCTGTTCGCCGATCAACCGGTCGAGGTGGCGGGCCGGGTTCTCGTGCATCGAGGGATCGACATCGAGATCGACGCTGTCACCTCGTCTGCTGTGGCCCAGGTCGACGTCGACGGAGTTCGGCTCGAACCTCGATTGACCAGACATGAACGCCGCGGCGTGTCCACGGCCGAAGTGGCGGCGCTGAGCTCCCTCGGCGGCGAGTTCCAACTCGTGTTGCTCGACGGCAGTTCCGCCAGCGCCGATTATCGGGTCGTTTTCCATCCGCGCATGCTGCTGGTGTGGCTCGGCGCTGCTGTCGTCGCGGTCGGCCTCGTGATGAGGCGAGCCTCACCCGCTCAGTCGCGATTCTTCCGCTTCCGGTCGAGGAGTTGGTCGAGCGTCGAGGACGAGTCGGCCGGTGGTTTGGTTGGTACGGGTTTGGTCGGTGACCGGAGCGGCGGGCGGCGGCGAGCCGGAGGGTTTCGCCGGCGGGGGCGAGGTCGGAGTGGCCGGCGGTGGGGAGGTCGGTGCCGCCGAGGGAGCAACGGACTCGTCGATGTAGGTCGTGGTCGACGTCGACGCCCGGCGGGTGGGTCGATCGGTGGGCGCCCCACCCGGTTCGGCAATGTCCGGTATCGATCGTCTGAGTTTCTGGACTGTTGCCGCCGCTCGGTTGGTGCCGACGGCGAGGAGTCCTCGCCGCCAGGCCAGCCGACTCACGCCGACGGCGATCGGCCAGGCCAACGCAGCAAGGAGCAGAAGCCAGGGCGTCAGATCGATGCGTCTCGAACCCGGCCGGGTTCCCGCAGGATCGAAGATCTCGCCAGACGGAGGGTCGACTCGGCCGCCGGTGGCGGCTGCGAGTCGTTCGAGCTCGGTCCGCCCGACGGGCAGCGGTGCGTATTCGGCGGGGTAGGAACGCGGACGTGAGGCCGATGCCGGACCAGATGATCTCGGTGCCGTCGCTGACACTTCCGCCGACGGCGTACGTGCCTGCTTCGTCGACCGCCACTGCGGCCGCGAATGTCGAACCGTTCAGCCGCTCGAGAGGGACATCGATGGAGTCGCCGGACGGTGTGGCCACCCGGACGGTCGCGGTGGCGCCGTCGGCCCACGGTTCGACGCCGACGAGTCGGAGTTGTAGCTGTCCATCCTCGATGCGGGCGCTCACCCCACCCTCGCCGGTGACGGGGAAGGTCTCCTTGATGATGGCGGCCCACTGGTCTGGCGCACCGTCCCATGCCGCCCACGGTGCAGCCCAGCGATCGTTGCCGTCGCTGGTCCACGCCGTCACCCGGCCGAGGCCGATGCGCCAGGAGGCGAGTAGGGGATCCTCGTCCGGACCGATACGCAGGTCGACCCGGCTCGTCGGCTTGGCTGTCGTTGCCACGTAACCGCTGAGTCGTGGCGCCTCTGTCAGCGAGGCAACCGGTGGGGCAGTCGACGTGACGATCGGGGAGAAGTCGCCTTCGTTCACGAAGTCTCGCGATGCGAGGATCGCCTCCTGCACGATGATGTCCGGCAGCTGTTCGAGGTTGCGACCCGGATAGAAACGTCCGCCGCCCGCCTCGGCGATCGGGCGCAGGTCCTCGGCCGCTCCCTCACCGGTGGCGACCACGGACACGGTGATGCCTTCCTCCAACAAGCCGGCCGCCTCCTCGGCGAGCCGGCCCAGGGCGCTGGGTTCGGTGAAGCCGTCGCTGAAGAAGATGATGTGTCTGAGGCTGGCGTCCGACTCGCGGAGGGCGGCAGCCGATGTGCTCAGCACCGTGTCGATGAAGGTCGGGCCATCGGGAACGAGCTGACTCAGGCCCTCGTCGATGACCTGCTGGGACGGGCGCTGTTGGAGGTCGATGAGCCAGGTGTCGTTCGCGTCGACCGACAGCACGCCGATCTCGTCGGTGGCGCCGAGTGCGCCGATGGCTCGCGCCGCCGCGTTGCGAGCGATGGACGTCTTGGACACGCCGCCTCCGATGCGATTACCGCCTCCGAGCCCGTTGTTCCCTTCCTCGTCACAGTGGCAGGCGTCCATCGAGCCGCTGGTGTCGATGGCCAGCACCTCGGCCACGCTCTGGCGGCGAAGCGGATCGGTGATCTCCGAGATCACCGGCAGGAGTTCCTCGAGGTCACTGTCGCGGTAGCCGCCGAGTGCATAGGAATGGGTGCCACCGATCACCACCATGCCGCGCCCGAGATCCCGCACTGCGGCAGTCAGATCCTGCACCTGTCGGTCGGCGAGGTCGCGGCGATCGACGTCGACCAGCACGATCGAGGCGTATTGGGCGAGCCCATCGATGGCGGGGATGGCGCCGGGGCCGATTCGGTCGTAGCCGATGTCGCCGGCATCGAGGGCAGCGATGAGGCCGTTGCCCGCTCCCGACCGCCCGTCGACCACGAGGACTCGGGCGGCCCCCTCGACCGGCACGGCAGCGAAGCCGAGGTCGTTGGCGGGAACCGAATCGCCGAGTGCATCCACCTCGACCTGATAACGCATGACGCCGAGATCGCTCGCCGTGTCGACAAAGGTGACCGTGGTGGTGCCGGCATCGAGGGTCAGCGTCTGTACCCCCACGACGGTGTCGCCTCGTCTGAGGGTGACCTCGGCGTCCACTCGAACGGGTGATGCGACCCGAACCGTGACCGGCACCGCCTCGCCGGCCCGTGCCAGCGGCGGGACGTCGACCGACTCGACGGCGACGTCGTTGCCTTGCGCCGGCTCGATGACGAGCACGTCGAGTGGGATGCCGTCGTTCGGCGAGTCGATTGGCCTCCTCCGAGGCGTCACCGGTCGTGGCCCGGCCGTCGCTCAGCAGGACGAGGCGGCCGCGGGCATCGCCCGGCAGGGCGGCCGCACCCAGACGCATGGCGGCCGAGAGGTCGGTTGCGGCCGGGTCGACGATCACCGAGACGCCGGCGAAGCGGGTGTCGTCACCGACCAGCGTCTCCAGACGGGCGTCGCCGCCGAAGGCCACGATGCCGGCCAGACTGTCGTCCGGTCGACTCTCGAGCGCTGCTCGCACGAGGGTTCGCGCCTGCAGCGCACCGTCGATGCCCACCGAGTCGCTGGCGTCGACCAGGAAGATCGTCGCCACGCGATCGGTCGAGCGGTTGAACGACGGCGCGAGCAGGACAGCAAGGAGCGACAGGGCAACGGCGACTCGCAGCGCCTGGGCGATCCGCCACTGCCGTCGGTCGACGCCGACTCGCCGCCGAGCGAGGAGCCACTCTGCGGCGAGGATCGCCAGCCCGACCAGGACCAGCGGAATCACCAGGGGTCGCTCACCTCGGGACGGTTCGCGTTGTCCTTCGAAGGCCTCCTGGAGAGGGAGGTCGGGGACCGGGGCGACGTTCGACTCCAGCCGGTCGGCGTTGACCGCCACGAGTGTGTCCGGACGGTTCTCCTGCTCGATGGTCCAGAATCCGATCGCATCGGCGCTGGGAATCGACGATCCGGCGGGAACGGTGAACGAGGTTCCCAGCGGAGACGTGACGGTGGCGGCCAGCCGGATGTCGATCGGCAGGTCCTGCCCCACGGTCAGTCTGGCCGGCGGTGTCACTGCTTGTGCGAGGTCGGTCACGATGCGATCGACGAGGACGGGGAAGGCAGCCTGCAGCGGCAGGGTCGATTGGTCGAGCTCGAAGGCGAGAAGCACGGCCGGCGAGCCGGGTCGATCGAGCCGCACCAGCAGAGGAGCGCCTTCGGCGCCGAGAATGACCTCGGCCGCTGGGTCGGGGGTCAGACGCTGAGCCTCGACGATTCGAACCTGGCTCATGTCGAGGACCGCGCACCAGCGGTGCATCGGCATCGATGAAGGTGAGGGCCGGCCGCTCGACGGAGCCGCTGACGTCGATGCCCTCGATCCCACCGGGCGGAGCGATGGCGAAGACAGGATGATCGAGTTCGGCAGGAACGGCGGCACGGTCGAAGACGATCACGTCGACGTCCTGGTCGACGGTGCTGGGCATCGACGCGACGCGGGTGAAGGTCACCGAGGGACTGGCGGACAGAGCCGCATCGAGGAATGGGTTGGCCGCTCCGACGACGAGGACTTCCAGTTCCGGGCGACGAGCGATCGTGGCCACGGCACGATCGTCGAGGTCGAGAATGTCCTCGCCCTCCAGGAAGGCCTCGATCTTCGAGCCGAGTGGAAGCTCGAATGCCTCGTTGGCCACGGCGCCGGCGGCCAAGGTGACCAGTCGCTGGTCGATGGTGCGGCCGTCGACGTCGATGCGCAGATTCTGCGTGGCCTCGGGGCCGCCGAAGTGGGCAACCGTGACCCTGGCGATCAGACCACCGGCTGTCGGCTCGACCGAGAGTTGGGTGATGCCGCGATTGGTCGATGACGTGCCCACACGCTCGTAGCGGGTGCCGACCGGCGCCGTTCGCAGGTCGGCGTCGGTGACGCCACCGTCGCTGAGCAGCACCACCTGAGTCGGGAGTTCACCCGTGTCGAGCCCGGCCGCCAGGGCGAACGCCCCGGAGAAGTCCGCGCCGGAGGATGATGCTTCGATGGTGCGGAGTGCCTCGTCGAAGGCGCCCTCGTCCGGCGAGTGGGTGAGGATCGCTCGAGCTCGTGGACCGGCGAGGACGATGCTCGCCTCCCCGCCGACGGGCAGTTGCTCCGTAGTTCGGCTGCCCGGTCGAGGGCTTCGGTCAGCCTGTCCGGTTCGCCGTCGAGCGAGCGCATCGAGGCCGACGCGTCGATCACGAAGATCGTGTGGTCTGACAGCGGCGCATCGGTGATCTTCACCGGTCGGGCGATCAGCAGCGCCAGCAGCAGTGCCATGAGGACCTGGGCGGCCAGGAGCCAGCTGGGTGTCAGCCGTTGCCACGGGCGAGCTGCGGTCACCGGGGTCGCGACCCGTCGCCACAGGAAGAGGGCGGGAACCACGGCCTGGATCCGGCGCGGCTTGAGGATGTGCAGTGCAATGATCGGCAGCGCGAGCGCGGCCAGCCAGAGACCGGCCGGATTGGCCAGGGACCAGCCGGCGAAGGTCATCTCACGATCCGCCTGGTTGGTTCATCGGAGGACGCCGGACGACCGGGCCGGACCGAGCACGATGGATTCGATGGAGTCTGCGGTGGACACCCGGAGGTAGGCGCCGCCGACACCCCGAACCCTGGCGGCGACATCGTCTGCCCACCGCTGGGCGAGGGCCCGATAGTCGTCTGCCACCGAGCTCGACAACGACACCTCCACCCGCGCTCCGGACTCGGCGTCGACCAGTTCGAGGTCGCCGGTCAGATCGGGATCGAGGTCGGTCGGATCGAGGACATGGATCACGACGAGGTCGCCGCGTCTGGCCGGCAGCCGACGAAGGCCGGCCTCCCAGTCCGGGGTGAGCATGTCGGACAGGAGCACGGTCAGTCCTGCCGGGCCGGGTCGAGCCAGGAGTCGAACCGCGGCGTCGATGAACGGCGTCTCCCCTTCGGCTTCGAGCGACGACAGGATGTCGAAGAGGGGCTGTGTTGCCGCCCGGCCCCGGAAGCGGGGGGCAACGGTTTCGTTGGGGAACGTGTGCACCGTCACGACATCGCGGCGGACCAGCGCGGCGAACCCGAGGGCGCCGGCCAACTCGGCCGCCCTGCGGAGCTTGGGACCTGCCATCGAACCGGAAGTGTCGATGAGCAGTCGAAGGGAGAGGTCGTCCTCGGCTTCGAAAAGCGTGAGCATCAGGCGGTCGTGTTTCGCCAGCGTGTGGAGATCGAGGCGACGAAGGTCATCGCCGGGGTGGTACTCCCTGAAGTCGGCGAAGTCGAGCGACGACCCGTGCCGGGGCGAACGGTGCTCGCCGGTGAGGGCGCCGGACAACCGCCGACGGGTCGCCAGCTGCAGCCGTTCGAGACGGGAGAGCAGGGCGGCCGGGAGCAGTGGTTCTGCCGTCACGGCGCTCCCCGGATACCCGAGGTGGGCGCGGGCACGGCGTCGAGCACGTCGGCGACGAGATCGTCCGGCTCGACCGCATCCGCGGTGGCCTCGTAGCCGAGCACGAGGCGATGGCGCAGCGCAGCGGTGGCCATGGAGCGGACGTCGTCGATCGAGACAGATGGCCGGCCGTCGATCACGGCCTTCGCCTTCCCGGCGAGGATCATGGCCTGGACGCCGCGGGGCGAGGAACCGAAGCGGACGTAGCGGGCGATGCGTTCCGGCCCGTTCTTCGGATGCGACCCGATCACGAGGTCGACGGCATGGCGAACGACGTGTTCCGGCACCGGCACTTCCCTGGTGAGTGCGATCATCGCCCGGAGTTCGGCGGCGTCACACACGGCGGACGCCACTGGCTGATCGGCACCGGTCGTACGAGCGACGACGGTCATGAGGTCGTCTGCCGACGGGAACGGCACCAGCGCCTTGAAGAGGAACCGGTCGAGCTGGGCTTCCGGCAGCGGGTACGTCCCTTCCATCTCGATCGGGTTCTGGGTGGCCATCACGAGGAAGGGGCGGGGCAGCGAGGCGCGTCTCGCCGGCGACGGTGACCGCGCGTTCCTGCATCGCCTCGAGCATCGCCGCCTGCGTCTTGGGCGTGGCCCGGTTGACCTCGTCGGCGAGCACGAGGTTGGCGAAGATCGGACCCTCTTGGAACTCGGAACTCCCGGGCGCCGTCCTGACTCTGGTGAAGGACCTGGGTGCCGACGATGTCGGCCGGCATGAGGTCTGGGGTGAACTGGATACGGGACCACGGCATGTCCACCGCTCGGCCAGCGTCTTGAGCAGCTGGGTCTTGCCCGAGACCGGGGACACCTTCGAGGAGCACGTGGCCTTCCGCGAGGAGCGCGAGCAGCACGTCGTGGACCAGGTCGGTCTGGCCGACGATCACTCGCCCGATCTCGGTCCGGATGGCCTCGGCGGTCGCTGCGCAGCTTTCAGGGGTCATGTCGTGAGCTTTCTGGGAGCGTTGAGATGTTGCAGCGCCGTCAGCCGGCGAGCAGATCGAAGTAGTTGCCGATGAGTTCCTGTTGGTCCGGCGAGAACCGGCCGGAACCCGAGGCCGTCGTGGCGCGGTTGGCGTAGTCGCCGATGATGTCGGACACGGGAACCCGGGTGGTTCCGGCACCGGTGGCGCCGTCGCCTTCGCCGATGACCTCCGAGCCCTGACCGTTGGGGGAGCCGCCGAGGTTGACGTCCTCGCCGTCGATCAGGCTGGCCGGGTCGACGATCGTTGCGCCGTCGTTGGTGTCGTTCCGGGGTTGATCGCCACCGCCGGATGTTCCCTGGCCGCCCTGACCCTGGCCCGAACCTCCTGCCGCGCCGCCGACTTGGCCCTGGGCGCCGCTTCCGGCTTGGCCGCTGCCCTGACCGGCACCTTCCCCTTGACCCTGGCCCTGGCCTGCGCCTTCCCCGGCGCCTTCACCTTGGCCCTGGCCTGCGCCTTGACCCTCGCCGGTACCTTCGCCAGAGCCGAGACCCTGGCCCGCAGCCCGCAGCCCTTCAGCTGCTCGACCGTTGGCCACCTGGCCGGCGACCGCATCGGCTGAAGCTGCCTGAGCAAGTGCCGCCTCGCCGAGCGCAGCGCGGGCCGACGCGATGTCGCCGTTGGCGAGGGCCGCCGCTGCCTCTTCGAGAGCGGCCGCCGTGGCAGGATCACCGGCGGCCTGGGTGGCGGCGAGGTCGGCAAGGCGCTCGGCGAGCGCAGCTTGTTCTTCCGCAGTAGAGCGAGTCGAGCGATTCGGCCAGGGCTGCCAACTGTTCGGCGGCAGAGGAAGACGGGGAGCCGGCCAGTGGACGGTCGGCAAGACTTCGTTCGAGGCCTTCGGCTGCCGCCCGTTGCGAACGCGAAGTCGTTCGGCTGGCGAGCATCGAGCTCCTCGGCTTTGGCCTCGAGGATCTCCTGCGCTTCGAGGAGGTCGTCGGTCGAGCGCAGTTCCTCTGCGAGCGCGTCGAGTTCGGCTGCGAGTTCGGCGGTTGCGGGATCGTCGGCCAAGGCGTCTGCCTGCTCCTCGATGTCGTCGGCGAGTGCATCGATCTGCTCCGCGGCGGCGGCTCGGGCGGCTCGTTCGTCGTCCTGGGGGTTGGCGAGAATCCCGCCGACGAGCGCCAGAACGGCCAGCCCGATCGCCAGGCCCCAGCGTCGTTCGTGACTCGGGAACGGAGCGGCCACCGCCGGATCTGCGTTCTCGGCGAGGAGTTCGGCTCGAGTGCGGATGCGATCACCGAACGGACCATCGAGGGAACGGAAGTGCAGAGCGGTCTCGAAGCTGTCGCCGGTCTTCAGGCCACGGTCGGCGGCTCGAGCGACGAGGTGTCCGGGAAGTGGTTGGAAGATCCCCCAACCCATCACAAGGACGAATGCCACCAGCGCCACGGCGATGGCAGCCGGCTCTGGCCAGACCCAGGGGACCAGCCAGCCGATGGCCACCAAGCCCAACACGATGGCCGCGATCACCGGAGCGATCCACGCCGCCGTGGCCCATGCCCACACCAGGCGTAGGCGTCTGGCCATCGAACCGAGAAACCGGTTCACTGGCTCATTCTCCGGTGTGGCGCCCGCAGGCGGCGAACGGCAACGACGGACAGCAGCGCCGACGGCACGAAGATGGAGAGGAGGCTGCGAATCCAGAGCGGAATGCCCCCTCCGAGACCATCGAGGTCGACGACCTCACCCGTGCGACCGTCGATGGCGACGTTGCCGTTGAAGAAGACGTCGTCGCCCGCCTGGTTGCGGATGAACTCCTGCTTGATCGGCGTGAACGGGCCGTCGCCGGGGCTCCCGATGTTGCCGGCCGCATCGGCGATGGCGATGAACGGATTGGGATAGAGCGCCACCAGCGGCGGATTGATGTCGTCGTCACCACGGGAGCTGTCGATGACGGTGAGGACGGCGAGTGCGATGAGGGTGCCGAGTACGAGGGTGAGAACGACTCCGTAGGCGGCGAGCGTGGCGGTCTGGGTTCGCTTGAAGATGGCGGAACAGCTCACGCCGATCATGGCGAGCATCACGCCCAGGGAGAGAAGGGTGATGACGGACAGGACCACGTTGGTGAGGGAGATGCCGCCGACGAGGTAGGGCACGGCGAGGACCGGCAACGCGGCGATCACCAGCAGGAGTACGAAGGCGCTCGACGATGCCACCTTGCCGAAGAAGATGCCGCTCGGACCGATCAGAGTCACCTGGAGGGGGATGAGGGTCTGGCGGTCCCGTTCGCCCGAAACGGCGCCGGCGCTGACGCCGGGAACGATGAACAGCAGGACGACGAGCTCTGCCGCGAGGACCCACTCGAACATCGTGCGACCGACTCGAACGGTGAGGGCCGAGACCGGGTCGAAGTTGAACTGCGAGGAGGATTCGGAGCCCTTGTAGACCACGTACATCACACCGACCAGCAGCAACAGGAAAAGCGTCATCATGTACATCGACCGGCGCGATCGGCTCCGTTGCCGGAGCTCGCGGTCGAAGACGGGGTTCAGGTGACGGATGTTGAGGTTCACTGGACGATCCCCTTGGTGATGCGGAGGAAGAGGTCCTCGAGATCGTGGCGAGCCGTGGTGAACTCGAGGATGTCCATCCCGTCCTCCAGCAGGCGTCGAAGCAACGCCGACTGTTCTGCGTCGTCCGCCACCGGGAACTCGGCCAACGTGCCGTCGGCGAATCGGACCTTGACGTGCCGCCCGGCTCCCAGGCGTTCGAGAATCGATTCCGGCGAACCGGATGCGAGCAGCGCTCCGGCCTCGATCACCGCGACGTCCGAGCACATCTGTTGGAGCTCGGCGAGGATGTGTGAGCTGATGAGGATCGTCTTGCCCATCGCTTGGAGCTGGAGCAGCAGGTCGCGGAACTCGATGCGGGCTCGCGGATCCAGACCGGACGCCGGTTCGTCCAGGATCAACAACTCGGGATCGTGGACCATCGAACGGGCCAACGACAACCGCTGCTTCATGCCCCGGCTCAAGTCGTCGACCATGGCGTTGCGTTTCACATCGAGGTCGACCAACTCGAGGAGCCCCCCGATGAGATCGCCCCATTCGTTGCGGGGTACCCGGTACGCCGCGGCGTGGAACTCGAGGTACTCGTCGACCCTGAGTCGTTCATAGACGCCCATCACATCGGGCATGTACCCCATCGTCTTCCGGACGTCCTTTGGATCCTTGATCGGATCGAAGCCGCACACGGTCGCTGATCCCGAACTGGGGATCAGCAGCGTGGCGAGGATGCCGAAGGTCGTCGACTTGCCCGCCCCGTTGGGGCCGATCATGCCGAAGATCGAGCCTCGCGGAATGTCGAGATCGAGCTGGCGAAGGGCGTGGAGCTCGCCGTACTGCTTCGACAGCCCACGGGTCGTCACGATGGAGTCCGAGGGCGCCGGTGGTGGGGGAGGAGGCGCCGTCGGTTCGTCGATCACGGTCGTCTCAGGCATTGACGCCTCCAGCGAGTTCGAGCACGTCGTCGGTAGGGATCTGCCGCCGCATCGTCGGGAACACGTTGTTCCGACCCCACCACTCGTCGCCGAGCTGGAACCTGATGTAGAGGGCGCCGTCGGAGAGGGCGCCGTCGGGAATGGCGAAGACGCCCTCGTCCTCGACGTCGACCATGCCGGCGGGAAGCCAGTCGTCGCCGTCCCAGACATCCATGGCGGCAACGAATCGGCTGAACGCCAGGACGAGATCCTGACCCGCCGGATCGCTGGCCGGCGTGATCTGCAACGTGACCCCGAACTCCTCGAATTGAGCTCGCGATTGGTCGGTCACCCGTGTGTTCTCCCAGCCCCGCATCACGCGAACCCGGTTGGTGGCCGGTCCGATGAGGCCGTCGGAGGCGACGACCGGTGTGGCGGTCAGGTAGCCGGTCCGGCCGTCGGTGATGACTCCGCCGTTCGTTGTTGACAGGGGCCCGTCGGCGCCCCTCGTCCATCCGAGGACGAGCACGTTGTCGGGAACGGCGATCTGTGGGTTGTTGACCAACCAGGTCGACAGCACGGAAGGGTTGACTGCCGACGTGGTGGTGTTCATGTCGATCTGCCACATCCGTGACATCAGGGGGTCCTCGGCGGTGACGAAGCGTCCAGGTTGTCCGAGCTTGACGTCGACGGTCTGTCCGGCGGCCATCGAGCCGACACGCTGGATCGCCTGACCGCTGCTGATGGTGACGTCGGTGAGGTCATGGGAGGTGGTATTGGTGATCGTTCCGATCAGTTCGTCGTCGACGAGGTCGACCGACACGAGCCATGCCGGGTCTTCGGCGCTCGGCCGTCTCGTCTCCGCCTGCACGACAGCGACGCCGCCAGGGGCGAGGTCGACGACGAGCTCGCCATTGCGTTCGAATGGTGTGACGAGTCCTTGGCCCTGACCGAACTCCATGTTCATCATGAGCTCGTCGAAGCTGGCAGGTGTCGGTCGCCAGGTGTCGGGCAGGTCCACTCCGACGACGCCGCCTCCTGGCGCCGCAACCAACACCTGGGTGGCGACCATCCGACCGACAGGCAAGTCGACCACCAGCGTCGCGTGCGGGCACTGTGGACGTTGTCCCTGAGTTGTCGGCCGAAGGCCCACACGCCGCCGGTGGCGAGGATGGCCAGCACCGGCACGATCAGCCACAGCGCAGGCTCGCGATGAATTGGATCGGCGGATGAGGGTGCAGGCGAGCGGTCCGGCAACGGCGATGTAGGCCAGGAGGAACAGGACGATGGCGCCGATCTCGGGCACTCGCACGCCGGCGTCGGCCGCGAGGAACGGGGTCGACGGCATCGTGCCGAAACCGCCGAAGGGGCTGTTCATCGCGCTCGTGCCGGCGGTAGGGCTGATCACGTCGTCGAAGCCCGAATTCGAGATGCGATTGTTGGAGAACTCGACCACGCCGTTACCGAGTTGGAAGCGGTCGACGGCTCCGACTCCGAGCAGCGGTGTCCCGGGGTCGAAGGGGAGCGGAGTGCCGGCGGCAGCGTCGACGATCAGTCGGCCGCCATCGATCACCCAGTCCTCGACTCGGTGATGTTGCTTCCCAGCGATTCGAGGTCATCGGGTGCTGCGACGAGGTAGGTGAACGAACCGAGCGCCGCCGGACCGATGTCGAGCAGGGTGGGATCGAAGGCGAAGAGACGAGCCTGGCCGGTCTCGACGCTGAGGGTTGCCGTCGCTTGGGAGGCCCGTGCGGCGAGCGACGGCATGACCCCGACGATCTCGTCTGCGTTGGCCGGGTTGACGGGCGCGAGGCGCGAGCTGATCGTCTCGTCACCGGTTTCCACGATCACGCGGCCATTGACAGCCCACGGTGTGGTCGGCGTGGGAACGACGAAGCGCTTCGTCGATCCGCCTGCGATCTCGAAGGGTTGGGTGGCCATGATCGATCCCTCGAACTCGATCGCGATCGGTGCCGGACTGGGCGCCGTCGGCCTGGATCACGACGACCACCGGTGTGATGCTTCCTGGCTGGTACCAGCCGTCGGCCGGGGTCGAGGTCTCCACCGAACTCTGCGCGGCGGCAGGTGTTGCCGGCACGAGCACGGCGAGACACCACATCGCCAGAGTTCCTGCGGCGAGGCGATGGAATTGTCTCATGAAGGCAGTCGCCTCTCGTCTCCAACACGAACCGAGGGTCGGAGTGGTCTCGTCGAGCCGCACAGATCCCAGTGACAACAGGTATAGACGCTCGAATCGGGCGGTTGGTTCCGGTTGTTCGCTGATTGTTCGGGTTTGCCCGAAGATGGCCGGATCCGGACACCGGCCGAGCTTGGCGCACACGGCGGGCGAGCGTCGTGGAGCTAGCATCAGAGGCCTTATGTTCCAGTCGCTCACCGACACATTCGACGGCATCTTCGGCCGGCTCCGCAACAAGGGTGTCCTCACCGAGGCCGACATCGACGAAGCCCTCAAGGAGATCCGCGTCGCCCTGCTCGAGGCCGACGTCAACATCGCCGTCGTCCGCAGCCTGCGCGACCGGATCAAGAGCCGAGCGCTCGGCGAAGAGGTCCACAAGGCGCTGAACCCGGCCCAGCAGGTCATCAAGATCGTCAACGAGGAGCTCACCGAGAGCCTCGGCGGCGAGACCATCTCGATCACCTACAACTCGAAGCCGCCGACCGTCGTGATGATGGCGGGCCTCCAGGGCTCCGGCAAGACCACCACCACCGGCAAGCTCGCGAAGTGGTTCAAGAGCCAGGGCCGCAACCCGCTGCTCGTCGGCGCCGACCTCCAGCGACCCGCCGCCGTCGAACAGCTTCGGACACTCGGCCGTCAGGTCGACGTCCCCGTGTTCTCCGAGCCGTCCGACCCCGTCACCGTCGCCTCGCAAGGCCGTCGCCGAGGCCCGGGCGACCGGCCGCGACGTCGTCATCGTCGACACCGCCGGCCGTCTGGCCATCGACGAGGAGCTGATGGAGCAGGTCCGTCAGATCTCCGAGGCGGTCAACCCCGACTACATCTTCCTCGTCGTCGACGCCATGACCGGCCAGGACGCGGTCACCGTCGCCGAGGCCTTCAACGACAAGCTCAGCCTCGACGGCGTCATCCTCACCAAGCTCGACGGCGACGCACGCGGCGGTGCCGCGCTGTCGGTCAAGGAGGTCGTCGGCAAGCCGATCACGTTCGCCGCGATCGGCGAGAAGCTCGACGAGTTCGAGCTGTTCCACCCCGATCGCATGGCCAGCCGCATCCTCGGCATGGGCGACATGCTGACCCTCATCGAGAAGGCAGAGCAGACCTTCGAGCAGGACGAGGCCGAAGAAGGCAGCCAAGGCCCTCATGGAGGGCCGCTTCACCCTCGACGACTTCCTCGAGCAGATGCAGCAGCTCAAGAAGATGGGTCCGCTCAGCGGCCTCGTCGAGATGCTGCCCGGTCTCCCGAAGGAGATGCGCGACGTCGATGTCGACGACGGCCAGCTCGGCACAGGTCGAGGCGATCATCAAGTCGATGACCACCGAGGAGCGGGCGCAGCCCGAGCTCATCGACGCGTCGCGCCGGGCCCGTATCGCCAAGGGTTCCGGTACGAATCCGAATCAGGTCTCCATGCTCGTGAAGCAGTTCATGGAGATGCAGAAGATGATGAAGCGGATGGGCGGCTTCGGGACCAAGAAGGCGAAGAAGAACCGCAAGGGCAAGGGCAAGAACAAGAAGGGCCCGGGAGGCGGTCGCGTCACCCAGAAATCCACCGCTCGCATCACCGAACCCGGCGGCAAGAAGACCAAATCGCCGCTGATGCTTCCGGGTCTGGATCGTATGGATACCGAGGATCTCGACCAGCTCGCCGAGCAGCTCGACGATCTGTCCTGACCTCCACGGTCCCGAGGCTTTCCCGAGAAACAGGCACCGTTCGGGCGTTCGGTGGACCAGAACGGCACGGACGTTGTTCTTGGATGCCAGCCGATACCATCAGTGGGCGCCGAACTGGCGGGCTCCTGCCCGTTCGGCCATTGATCGCGCTGACCCTCACTTCCGAGCCAGCAACCCCAGACAGCAGATAGAGAGACCCCGTGGCAGTACGACTCCGCCTCATGCGAGTAGGCAAGAAGAAGCAGCCGAGCTACCGAGTGGTGGCCGCCGACGCCCGTTCTCCTCGCGATGGCCGGTTCATCGAGATCTTGGGCACCTACGATCCCCGCAGCGAGCCCTCGGTGATCAGCATCGACAATGCGAAGGCCGTGCACTGGCTCCGCCACGGAGCGCAGCCGTCCGAGCGGGTGAAGAAGTTGCTCGAGGTCTCCGGCGCATGGACTGCGTTCGAGGACGGCACGACCGTCGAGCAGCTCGAAGCTGCTGCGGCCAAGGTCAAGGCCGAAGCAGAGGCCGTTTCGGCCGGAGCCGAGGCGTGAGCGACACACTCGCTCCGACCGCTGAAGCTGTCCTGCTCCACCTCTGCCAGTCCGTCGTCAGCGCAGCAGACGAAGTCTCGATCGAGGCCTCCTCTGTCGGCGACGACCGTGTGCGCTTCGACGTCTCGGTCAACAAGGACGACATGGGCCGTGTGATCGGCCGTCGCGGTCGGGTCGCTTCGGCCATCCGCACCGTCGTGTCCGCAGCCGGCGCCAAGGACGGTGTCTCGACCGAGGTCGAGTTCGTCGACTGACCTGGCCGGCCATGCTCGAGCTCGGTCACGTCAGCAAAGCACACGGGTTGGGCGGCGATGTCGTCGTCTCCCTCCTCACCGATCGAACCGTCGAGCGTCTGTCGCCCGGGACGATCCTGCATCTCGGCCGTTCTGCGCAAGAGGCAGCACCGTTCACCGTCGCCTCGGCCAAGCCGTATCAGGCCAAATGGCTGGTTCGATTCGCGGAGGTCACGGGCCGCGATGAGGCAGATCGCTTGCGGGGATCGAAACTGTTCGCCAGCCCGCTGTCGTCAGAAGACCTCCTCGACGACGATGTCCTCTTCGTTCACGAGCTCATCGGGAAACGGGTCGTCGATCAGCACGGAACCGATCACGGCGAGGTGCTGTCGGTCGTCGACAATCCGGCATCGGATCTGCTCGAGCTCTCCGGCGATCGGCTCGTCCCGCTCACGTTCTACGTGTCGAACGACGACCACGTGATTCACGTCGACGTGCCGATCGGGCTGCTCGACGGCGACGCCGAAACGGCGGGGTAGGGCCGGTGCGTGTCGACGTCTTCACGATCTTCCCTGAGCTGATTCACGGCTACGCCGCCGAGAGCATTCTCGGTCGGGCCGCAGGCGCAGGCCTGCTCGAGGTGCGAACCCACGACGTGCGCGACGCAACCACCGACGTGCACCGAACGGTCGACGACGCTCCGTTCGGGGGTGGGGCCGGCATGGTGATGAAGCCGGAGCCGATCTTCGCGTCGGTCCGAGCCGCCGACTCGCCTCGGCCGCTGTTCTACGTGTCGCCGTCCGGTCGTCGCCTCGATCAGGCCTTCGCCGCCGAGCTGGCCGAGCTCGATGGCTTCTCGCTGCTGTGCGGACGCTACGAAGGCGTCGACCAGCGGGTGCGCGACGAGCTCGTCGACGGGGAGATCTCGATCGGCGACTACGTGCTCGCCGGTGGCGAGTTGGCCGCCCTGGTCATCATCGAGGCCGTCGTGCGTCTCGTCCCCGGCGTTCTGGGGAACGCAGCGTCACCCGAGGACGAGTCGTTCAGCCACGGGTTGTTGGAGTATCCGCACTACACGCGGCCAGCCGATTTCGAGGGCATGGAGGTGCCGGCCGTGTTGCGCTCCGGTGATCATGGTGCGGTCGAACAGTGGCGCCATGCCCAGGCGCTGGCTCGCACGTTGTTGGTGCGTCCCGATCTCATCGATGCCCGTGGCGGCCTGACCGAAGAGGAGCAGGCGTTGCTGCGACGTTTCGATCTCGACGGAGCGAGTGGAAGCCCGGACGACCAGCCGTAGCATTGCTGGCTGGCTGCGCCGACGGTGTGGCACCAACCGACAGACCCTCTCGCACGCTCCGCTCAGGAGGTGGCGATGGTCGCCCGTTTCTCAGAGGAACGCCACCATGAACCTGACCGATCTCGTCGAAGCAACCCAGCTCCGCGATGACATTCCCGAGTTCGGGCCTGGCGACAACGTCAAGGTCCACGTGAAGGTCGTCGAGGGCAATCGTGAGCGTGTCCAGATCTTCCAGGGTGTCGTCATCGCCATGCGTGGCGCCGGTGCCGGTGAGTCCTTCAAGGTGCGGAAGCTGAGCTTCGGCGTCGGTGTCGAGCGTACGTTCCCCAAGAACAGCCCGACCATCGACAAGGTCGAGGTCGTGTCCCGCGGCGATGTCCGCCGGGCGAAGCTCTACTACCTTCGTGATCGCGTCGGCAAGGCCGCAAAGATCAAAGAGAAGCGCGACAGGTAGAAGCGCAAACCTCGGGTTCCAGCCCCACAATCCCGGGGGTCATAGCCTCCGGTTTCTGGTGATCACTCGCCATCGCACCATCGTTGGTGCCGAGCGACAACGAGCTCGCTGTTCTGCCCGCTCGTGTTCTCGTGGCAACTCACAATCAATCCCTCGGTCGGCTCGGTGAAGACGCTGCCGCACACTGGTACGAGGCGAACGGTTTCACCGTCGTCGAGCGCAATTGGCGTGGTCATGCAGGCGAGCTCGATCTCGTGGCCGTCTCGTTCGTGCGGCGCCGTCCGCAGATCGCGGCTTTTGTCGAGGTGAAGACCCGTTCGTCGTCGCGTTTCGGCTCCGGTGTGCTGGCGGTGGGGGCGAAGAAGCAGGAACGGATTCGCAGGTTGGCCGGGCAGTGGCTCTCCGAGCAACGGGCGCGCATCGAGACCGTTCGCTTCGACATCGTCGACGTCGACGGACGTGGCAACCTGCAGGTCTACGTCGCTGCGTTCTGACGCTACCCACCAACCCGAGGCTGTGGCCCCCGATTCTGTGGGGCTCAAACCCGAGGTTTGGGGCCCCCATTTCCGGGGGTCTTAGCCTCGGGTTCAGAGATTGTCGCGGTTGTTCCAGCAGCCTCGGTGCCAGTGGCGTCGCAGATCCGGCTCCGCAGGCGGCACGGCCACGATGTGGCCCGTACCGGCCGGAATCTCACGGTTGCACCCGGGGCACAGATACGCCTTGGTCGCCTGGTACGGCTGGAGGAATCGTGTCTCGGCGTCTGCAGCGGCGGACGGGTCCAGCAGGCGGGACGAACGCACTCTCTGGCGCTGCGCTGCCGTAGGAGCTCCCTCGGCGGTACGGCGCTTCTTCGCTCGCTTGGATGCCTTCTTCCGATTCGACGGCTTCTTCTTGTGGCGTGGTGTCTTGTTCTCCGGCCGACCCCGCGTCGGGCGCTGGTCGGCCATCAGCCGAAGATCGCCCAGGCGACCAGGCCAATGGCCATCACCACAGAGGCAGCGACGAAGACGTAGTCGAACGGTGTTCGACGGTGTTGGCGCCTCGGGTCGAATCCCACCGAGCCAGTATGGGGTGTGACTCCCGTTTCGCCCCCGTTGCTGGCCGGCATCGCCTCGCTAGCGTCGGCGCCGTGTTCTCCAGAGTCGTCGCCACGATCGCCACCCTGATCGCCGTCTGCCTACTCGGCGCGGGCTGTGGAGGCACCGCGCCCGAGGTTGCCGAGGGTGCCGATCCCGCCCTCTCCGAGGGTCGCTCGATCTGGGTTGCACAGTGCGCGAGTTGCCATGGAGCGTCCGGGGGCGGAGGTCGTGGACCCAAGCTGTCGGAGGGTGAGGTGCTCGACCGTTTCCCCGAGGTGGCCGATCAGGTCGACCTCGTGCTCAACGGCAAGGGTGCGATGCCGTCCTACGCCGGCCGACTGAGCGATGAACAGATCGAATCCGTTGTTCGCTACACCCGCGAGGTGCTTGCTGTCGCCGAATAGGTGGCTGTTTCCTTCAACGCACCGTTAACCTCACTTCTGTTCGGTGGCTTCGGCCCCCTCATCGCATCTACGAGCGAGAGCGGGCGCCATGCTGGCCATCATTCCCACTGCGGTTGTCGACGGAATCGACGGCCTTCCCATCACGATCGAGGTGATCAACACCGGGACCGGGACGCCGCGTTTCACCGTGGTCGGTCTGCCGGATGCCACGATCAGGGAATCGAGAGACCGAGTCAGGGCGGCGTTGCTGAGCAGCGGTTTGTCGTGGCCGGCCACGCTTCCGCTCACGGTCAACCTGGCACCGAGCGATGTCCGCAAACACGGGGCCGGGCTCGACCTGCCGCTGGCCCTCGGCGTGCTGGTTGCGTCGAGGCAGCTCGACGCCGCCCAGGTCGCCGGCTTTGCTGCGGTCGGTGAGCTCGGGCTCGACGGCACCATCCGTCCGGTTCCCGGTCTGATCAGTCTGGCCGAGGCGATGCGGGGTGATGATCTGCTGGTGCCGATCGAGGGTGCGGGTGATGCCGCCATCGTCGCTGCCGGTCGGGTTCGTGGAGCATCGACGTTACGCGAGGTCGTGGAGGGGCTGAAGGGTGAGGGGCCGTTGCCGCCGGTCGTCGACGCTCCCACTGCCCTGTGCGAGCGTGGTCACCGTCCCGAGTTGGCCGATGTCCGCGGTCAACCATTGGCTCGTTGGGCCCTGGAGGTCGCCGCCGCCGGGGGACATCACACGTTGATGGTCGGCCCGCCGGGAGCGGGCAAGACCATGCTGGCCTCACGGCTGGCCGCACTCCTACCGCCGATGGACCCAGAGGATGCGATGAACGTGGCCAGGATCAATTCGGTGGCCGGGCTGCGACGTTCGGGGGTCGGACTCGACCGACGTCCACCCTTCCGTGCCCCGCACCACGGTTTGTCCCACGTTGCCCTGATCGGTGGCGGCTCCAACGGCATTCGCCCAGGAGAGATCAGTGCGAGTCATGCAGGTGTGCTGTTCCTCGACGAACTCGGTGAGTTTCCGCAGAAGCTGTTGGACTCCATGCGCCAACCGCTCGAGGAGGGTGTTGTGCGGATCAGTCGAGCGCACGCGTCACGAGAGCTCCCGGCCCGGTTCCAGCTCGTGGCCGCATCCAACCCATGTCCGTGCGGGAACGGTTGGAGCGAGGGGAGCTGTCGATGCAGCGAACAACAGCGGACCAGCTATGCCCGCCGCTTCTCTCATCCGCTGCTCGATCGTTTCGACATCAGGATCGAGGTCGCCCCACCCGAGCCCCGTTCTCTTCTCGGGCCGTCGTCAGAGGAGACCACCGCCGAGGTCGGCGCACGCGTGGCCGTGGCCCGAGACCGGGCGAGGCACCGCGGCGTGCGGTGTAATGCCATGCTCCGCGCCGACCGGCTCGACACGATTGCTCCACTCGAGCCGGCGGCGCGCGACCTGCTCGAGGCAGCGTTGCTCGACGGGATACTGACGGCGCGGGGCTTTCGCAGAGTCTGGCGATTGGCGCGGACGATCGCCGATCTCGACGGCGGCCCGGAACACATCTCAGCGGCCCACGCAAGCAGTGCTCTGCTGCTCCGAATCCGGCCGGCCGCTCTGCTCGGAACTGCACGGTGACCTCCATGTCCGATGACGATCTCTACGCGCTGATCGTGCTGCTGTCCCTCGTCAACATGGGACCGAACAGGATTCGAGCGCTGACGGCATCCAACGCTCCCGCCGATGCGCTCGCCCATCTCCGCCGGCGACGGCTCCCCCCGATCGGTGGCGACCAACCGCCTCGAATCTCGGCTGACGTCGCGTTCTCCTGGTTCGACGACCTCGCTCGGGCCGAGCGCTCGGTCGACCTCGATGCCCATCGCTTGCACGAGTACCACGTGCTCGATCCGTCCGATGAGCGCTGGCCGTTCGTGGGTGATCCGTATCCGCCCGTCCTCGTGTTCGCCCGCGGTGATCTCGGCCTGCTGGCGCTGACCTCGAAGGTCGCCATTGTCGGAACGCGGCGATGCAGCTCGGTCGGCCGGCAGGTGGCGTCGGCCATGGGGGCGGACCTCGGAGCGGCAGGAGTGGGAGTGGTGAGCGGTCTCGCGCTCGGTGTCGATGCAGCTGCTCATCGTGGCTGTCTCGATGCCGGTGGCCCGGCGATCGGTGTCGTTGCCTGCGGGCTCGACGTCATCTACCCGGCATCGAACCGCGGCTTGTGGGAACAGATCGGGTCGAACGGCCTTCTCCTCTCCGAGGTGCCGCTCGGGCAACGGCCGACCAAGTGGCGGTTTCCTGCCCGCAACCGGCTGATCGCCGCACTGAGTGACCTCGTGGTGGTGGTCGAGAGCCATGAAAGGGGCGGCGCACTGAGCACGGTCGATGAGGCGATGGCCCGCGGCATCACCGTCGGCGCCGTGCCCGGGTCCCCGTTGTCCTCGGCGTCCGACGGCACGAACAGCCTGCTGTTCGACGGGGCGATGCCCGTCCGCCATGGTGCCGACGTCTTGTCGGCCCTGGGCGTGACCCCCCACGCCGATGCGGTGCCAACGGCATCGGCCGGACCCGCTGTCGACCTCGCCTCGCTGACATCCGATGAGCGCCGAATCGTCGAGGCAGTCCAGGGCGGCACCGTGCATCTCGATCGGATCATCGAGATCCTCGGACTTCCCGCACCACAGGTCGGAGGCCTCGTGTCAGGTCTCGCCGCTCGTGGTGTCATCGAGGTCAAGGGTCATACGGTCTCGGCGGCTGCCGCCCCATGATTTCCGGCGTGCGTCCGGCAAGAATGTCCTGCTCCATTGCGGTCAGCTGGTCGTTCGGCGCCAGCCCGACCTCGCTCAGTTCGTTGCGTAGACGAGCACACGCCCGCAAGGCCTCGACCCGGCGGTCGCACTGCGCCAGAGCGGCGATCAACAGGAACCAGAGATGCTCCCGATAGGGGTGTTCTTCCACGGCGCTCTCCAGTTCACCGACAACCAACTCGGCGTGTCCCAGCGCCAGGTCGGCCTCGAGCGCGAGCTCCATCGCCACCAGCCGCAGCTCGTCAAGGCGATACGACTCGAGCCGGAACGCCTCGTCGTCGGCCAGATCTCCAAACGGGCGACCCCGCCACAGCGCAAGTGCCTCGCGGCAGATGTCCTGGCACCGCTCGGGGCTCTCTCTCGACTCGGCAGCCTCACCGACCAGCCGCTCGAAAGCCAGCGCATCGATGTTCCTCGCTTGGGCTGAGAGCTTGTACGAGTGGTTGACGCGGCTGATCGATTCGGCACCGAGGATCTGACGGAGATGTGAGATGTACGACTGAAGTGTGTTGTACGCCGAGTCTGGCGGGTCTTCGTCCCACAGGACGTTGTAGAGATGGTCGATCGAGACGGCGTGACCGGCGCCGACGGCGAGGGCTCCCAACAACGAGCGTGCCTGGCGGCCGCCGACAGCCACAGACCCAGAAGTGGTGAGCACGTCGATCGGCCCGAGCAAACGAATCATCTGGTCGGTCTGCACGTCGTCCTCCTTCTCTTCCAGTCTCCTCCAAGAAATCTCCAAGAGCAGTGCCAGAAGTCCCACAGTTTCCACAGGGGCACCGCAGTAGGGGCCTCAAGCCGTTGGGAGGACAATCGAAACGAAGGAACACCAACCAACCCGAGGAGAGGAGCACAAAATGAACAAACTGTTCGAACGAGACGCAATTCGGGAAACGGCCGAAACCCTTCCCGATCGACACGAAGTCCTTCCGAGGCTTCCCGACGATGTCACCATTCCCGATGACGCCCGGGCACTGACGCACCCGGTAGACGCAGGCGGTCGCCGTCCGGCAGTCGGCATTCGCTGGATGCGATGGGTGCCCGTGGTCATCCTGCTGGTGGCTGGGGCGGTCGCCGCAGCCTTGGTGCTGCAGAGTGACAGCTCCGAAACCGTGGCCGGCGATGCTGTCCCGTGGACGCAGCCGACTGAGGGTCCGGGGTCGAACACGCTCGCCCCTACCGGCGTGATCGTGGGAACGGTCCCGTGGACGCAGCCGACTGAGGGTCCGGGGTCGAACACGCTCGCCCCTACCGGCGTGATCGTGGGAACGGTCCCGTGGACGCAGCCGACTGAGGGTCCGGGGTCGAACACGCTCGCCCCTACCGGCGTGATCGTGGGAACGGTCCCGTGGACGCAGCCGACTGAGGGTCCGGGGTCGAACACGCTCGCTCCTACCGGCGTGATCGTGGGAACGGTCCCGTGGACGCAGCCGACTGAGGGTCCGGGGTCGAACACGCTCGCTCCTACCGGCGTGATCGTGGGAACGGTCCCGTGGACGCAGCCGACTGAGGGTCCGGGGTCGAGCACACTCGCCCCGTGAGAGAGGTCCGGCGACGTCGGGAGCGATTCCGACTCGTCGGACCTGGTGACGTACAAGAGGTGTGAGTAGATCGGGAGGGGTCGGGCAACCGCCACACCGTGATCGCCCGCAGATTGCCCGGACTGATCCGGCCGGTAGTGTTGCCGATCGTGATCACTGCGGCGAAGGTCAAGTACCTCGAAGCCCTTGGCTTCGAGCGCTTTCCCCCGTCGACGACGACACCCCAGCGGGTGCCGACGGTGATCTGGTCGATCGGCTCACCCGCCAGCATCGACCACCGAGCGTGATGGTTCGATCCACTGTTCAAGCGGAGGATTCCGGTTCGTCTCCGGACATCACCACGCTGGGCGGAAAGATTTCCGAAGAAACATCCTCAAGTTCTCACTTTGTGTGGTTGGACTCCGACGGAGAGTGGGGGCGGCGCACGTCGAGCAATGTGCTCGAGCGTCACCCGACACCTTCAGAAGAATCACCAACCTTGGCGGGAACAGTGGGACACATCGACAGCACAGTCGAGCTCGACGACGTATGGGCTCGTTACAAAGAGGCACCGACGCAGGAGGATCGCGATCAGCTGATCGTGTACTACGCACCGTTGGTGAAGTTCGTGGCCAGCCGCATCGCAGCCGGCTTGCCCCAGAACGTGGATCAGGCGGATCTCGTCAGCTACGGGATGTTCGGTCTGATCGACGCCATCACCAAGTTCGATCCCGGCCTCGGCTTCAAGTTCGAGACCTACGCCATCGCTCGCATCAAGGGGGCGGTCCTCGACGAGCTTCGTTCCATCGACTGGGTGCCCCGATCGGTGCGAGCCAAGGCCAAGTCGGTCGAGCGGGCGATGACCAAGCTCGAGTCGCAGCTCCACCGGTCTCCGAGCGACGAGGAGATCGCAGAAGAGCTCGATCTGTCGATGACCCAGCTCACGACGCTCTACAACCAGATCAGCTCACTCGGCATCGTTGCCCTCGACGACATGTTGTCGTTCGGCGGAGGCGACAACGTCACCCTCGGTGACACCCTCGCCGACCGACGCGAAGGTCCCGGTGGGGTCTACGAGCGGGTCGAGATGCGGCAGATGCTCGCCGAGGCCATCAACAAGATGAGCGAGCGCGAGAAGATCGTCCTGACGCTCTACTATTACGAGAATCTGACACTCAACGAGATCGGAAACGTTCTCGGTGTCACGGAGAGCCGGGTGTGCCAGATCCACACCAAAGCGGTGCTCCACCTTCGCTCGCGGCTCACCGCCGCCGAACGCGAAGCCGGCTGACCCGGCCGGATCTGCCGATCGCGGCCCGGCGCCGAACGCTCGAACAACACCCTCACTTCCCCCAAACGCACGGTTCGAGGTGAGGAGGCGCAGATGCGCCGTTGTGTGGAGGATCGGCGACTCGGCGTCGCCATTGCCCTGGTCGTTGGATCTCTGTTGCTGTGGGTGACCCCTGCGGCGGGGGACTGGGAGCACCCGGTCGAGGCGGAGGTGGTTGATCCCTTCCGTCCTCCGGCCTCTCGTTTCGGTGCCGGGAATCGGGGGCTCGAGTACGGAACGGCAGGCGGGGAAATGGTGGGAGCGGTCGACGGCGGAACAGTGGTGTTCGCCGGCGCGGTGGGCCTTCGCCGACATGTGGTGGTCGACCATGGCAACGGCCTGCGATCGACGTATGCGTTCGTGTCGTCGACGTCGGTCGTCCGGGGCCAAGTGGTGCGCCAGGGCCAAGCTGTCGCTGTCGCCGACCGCGGATTCCATCTGACGGCCCGGCTTGGATCTGAATACGTCGATCCCATGCTCCTCATGCGCGGCGCCGAGGTCGTCGTGCACCTCGTCCCCGGTGCGCTGCCCACCATCCGAGCGACCGAGGTCGGAGCCGGCAACGGGGTTCACCCCCTGGCTGCCGTGCTCGATGCCGCCGGCGACCTCCGCCTCTCTCGTCAGTTCGAAACCCTTGCCGATGCCGCCTCCGAGTGGCACCACGAGGACTGCACCACAGACGACCGCGCCGTCGCCGCGCCGGCCGGCCCGGCTGCGATGGGGCAGCGACTGCTCATCCAGGTCGGTGGCCTCGGCACGAGCAGCGATGGAGCGTCGATCGGCGAACTCGACCACGAGGCGCTCGGCTACGACCCCGATCACGTGGTGGGTTTCAGCTACGCCGGCGGGTGCACCCCGGAGGCATTCGGTGGTGTCGCAAGCGAGCTCAGTCGTCAGCTCGGCGGAACCGAGCTACGGCCCCGAGGACACGTTCCAGAGCATCGAGATCTCGGCCACGCATCTGGCCGATCTCGTCCAATCGGTGGCTGCCGCTCGGCCAGGTCAACCGATTGACATCGCGGCCCACAGCCTCGGTGGGGTGGTGACCAGGCGGGCGATCGAGATGCTCGACGCCAGAACCGGCCTCGGTTCCCTCGACGTCGTCATCACGATCGCGTCGCCCCACGGCGGTGCCGACCTTGCCACTGCTGCGGTCGCCACGGCGGGGAGTACGCGGGTCGAGTCGTGGATCGACCCGGCGATCGGAGACGCCGGTGACTTCAGGACGTCCGACGCTGTGGTCGACATCGCCGAGGCAGGCGGTGGAGGAGTGGTCGACCCGTCGCCCCCGCCCGATGGAATCTCGGTCATTGCCGTTGCCGGCGCCACCGATCTCGTCGTCGCAGGCGAGCATGCGCGGTGGGAGGGCGCCACGAACGTCGTCGTGCCGACGCCTCTGATGGACGCCCCGGCGGTGCATGGCGCACTTCCCGGAATGCCGGAAGTCCAGCGCGAGATGGAGCTCGCCATCGCCGGAGCGGCGCCCCGCTGCGTCGGTCTGTTGACCGTGCTCGGCTCGGCGCTGCAAGGGCAAGGCATCTCGGCTGTCGAAGACAGCGTCACCCTGCTTGCCGGCTTGGCCCGGTGGGTGCTGTGAGACGGTGGGTGCTGTGAGAATGGGCGTCGTGTGATGGGCTCGGAATGATCTTCTGCCGGTGCGTGTTTTCACGCCCGTGACCGACAAGCCCTCCGACATCGAGACCTCCGACATCGACCCCTCCGGCATCGCGCTCGATGTAGCGCCTGGCGATCCGGCGCCGATCACTCACCGGGTGGTCGAGCGGTCAGACGATCAACGGTTCGAGCTGTTGATCGGCGAAGAGGTGGTCAGCTTCGCCACCTACTCGGTGCGGACGGAGGGAGTCGTCGTGGTGCCCCATGTCGAGACTCGTGTCGATCACCGCGGGCGTGGTCATGCCGCCCAGCTGATGGACGGGATGCTCGGACTCCTGCGCTCGAGCGGTCGGCAGATCGTGCCGCTGTGTCCGTTCGCCGCCGACCACGTTCGATCGGACGCCGGGCACCACGACCTGCTGGCCGACTGATCGGTTTCGTCCGCTCGTCGCCGTACACTCGCATGTCGGCTCGATCGAGTCGAAAACCTACCAATCCGGTCCGTGGGATATCCACGGTCACTGCCAGCCCGGCGTTCGCGCCGAATCGGAAGTGCCCCACGGCCGTACAACCGAAGGAAACAACGTGACTGCAGTCGTCACCATGAAGCAATTGCTCGATGCCGGCGTCCACTTCGGACACCAGACCCGACGCTGGAATCCGAAGATGAAGCGATTCATCCACGGCGAGCGCAGCGGGATCTACATCCTCGACCTCGTCGAGTCGCTGAACCGTATCGAGAAGGCCTACACCTACGTCCGTGACACCGTTGCCGATGGTGGCACCGTGCTCTTCGTCGGTACCAAGAAGCAGGCCCAGGAGCCGATTCGTCGTTATGCCGAGTCAGTCGGCATGCCGTACGTCGACCAGCGTTGGCTCGGTGGCATGCTCACCAACTACCAGACCATCTCCAAGCGGGTCTCCAAGTTGGTCGAGTACGAGCGCATGCGGGCCGCCGGCGACTTCGAAGAGATGCCGAAGAAGGAAGCGCTTCGCTACACCCGTGAGCTCGAGAAGCTCGACCGCAACATCGGCGGCATCAAGACCATGGGCAAGCAGCCGTCGGTCGTCTTCGTGATGGACACGATCAAGGAGCACATCGCAGTCACCGAGGCTCGCAAGCTCGGTATCCCGATCGTTGCCGTGGTCGACACCAACTGCGACCCCGATCTCATCACGTTCCCGATCCCGGGCAACGACGACGCCATCAGGTCAGCCGACCTCATGACCCGCGTCATCGCCGAGGCTGTCGCCGAAGGCAAGCTCATGTACGCCCACAAGACCGGCGCCCCCGAGACGCCGGCCGAGCGTTCGCCAGAGCAGGAAGCCGAGATCGCAGCCCAGCAGGCCGCAGCTCGCAACGCCGCGGCCGCCGCTGCTGCCGAGCGTGAAGCCCGAGTTGCTGCTGCCAAGGCAGACGCCGATGCGAAGGCAACCGAAGCGCCGGCCGAGGAAGCCGCCGCCGAGGAAGCCCCGGTCGCTGCGGAAGCCGCCGGCCGAGGAAGCACCGCGTCGCCGAGGAGGCCCCGGTCGCTGCGGAGGAAGCACCTGCCGCCGAAGCGCCCGCCGCCGAGGAGCCAGCAGCTGAGGCCGCACCGGCCGACGATGCACCCGCCGACGATGCCTGATCGGGTCCACCCGGTCGCCACCGAACTCACGCACACGTACGAACAAGGAAACACAGATGGCTGATTTCAGCGCGAAAGACGTTCAGGAGCTCCGCAAGTCGACGGGCGCCGGAATGATGGACTCGAAGAAGGCTCTCACCGAAGCCGACGGCGACATGGAAGCGGCGGTGCAGATCCTGCGGGAGAAGGGTCTCGCGAAGGCGAGCAAGCTCTCCGACCGCGAGAACAGCGAGGGTGTGGTCGCCGTCGCCCAGAACGACTCGGGCGCCGCACTCGTGTACCTCAAGTCCGAGACCGACTTCTCGGCCAAGTCAGACGACTTCCAATCGTTCGTCCAGAAGCTGGCCGACGCCGTGCTCGCCGACGGCGAGGCCGCTGTTGCATCACTCGATGCCGAGCTCGAGGAGCTCAAGCTCAGCTTGAAGGAGAACATCGAGGTCGGCACCGCCGTCCGCTACGAAGCGGCCGAGGGCAAGGTCATCGATGCCTACCTGCACGGTGGTGGTCGGGCCGGAGTCCTCATCGAGGGTGAAGGCGTGGATGCCGATCTCCTCCACGAGATCGCCCTCCACGTGGCGTTCGCAAAACCGAGCTATCTCGTCCGCGACGATGTGCCGGCCGACGAAGTCGAGAAGGAGCGCTCGGCGCTCCTCGAGATCACGAAGAACGAAGGCAAGCCCGAAGCGGCCTGGGACAAGATCGTCGACGGCCGGGTGAACGCCTGGTTCGCCGATCGGGTGCTTGTCGAGCAGGGCATGTTCGGCGAGAAGGAGAAGGTGTCGGACAAGCTCGGCGCCGGCTCCCTCACTCGCTTCGTGATGGCGATGGTCGGCTGACCACTCGAGCGGGGTGATCACACCCAAAATCGTCGACGGCCTCGGGGCGATAGTCTCCCCGAGGCCGTTTCGCGTCTAGCGACACAGGACCTCAGGAGAATCATGACCGAGACACCTTCACCCAAATACCAGCGAGTGTTGCTGAAGCTCTCCGGTGAGGCGTTCGCCGGCGGGAAGGGCTTCGGAATCGACGGTACGGTCCTGCAGAAGATCGCCAATGACATCGCCGACGCTCGGAACAACCTCGGCGTCGAGGTCGCGGTGGTTGTCGGAGGCGGCAACATCTGGAGAGGCATTTCCGGCGCCGAGGGTGGTTTCGACCGGGCCCAAGCGGACTACATGGGCATGCTGGCCACGGTGATGAACGCGTTGGCGCTGCAGGACGTGTTGGAGCAGAAGGACATCCCCACCCGAACGCAGTCAGCCATCCGGATGCCCCAGGTGGCCGAGGAGTACATCCGACGCCGAGCGATTCGTCACATGGAGAAGGGGCGCGTCGTCATCTTTGCCGCCGGTACCGGAAATCCCTTCTTCACGACCGACACCACCGCCGCGCTGCGGGCCGTCGAGATCGACGCCGACGTGTTGATGAAGGGCACCCACGGTGGAGTCGACGGCATCTACACCGACGATCCGCGCACCCATCCGGAGGCCACGAAGATCGACTCGCTCAGCTACCTCGATGTGCTGAACAAGGGCATCAAGGTCATGGACTCCACCGCCATCACGCACTGCATGGAGCACAAGATGCCGATCATCGTGTTCGACCTCATGGCAGATGGCAACCTCCACAAGCTGCTCACGGGTTCGTCGATCGGTACATTGGTCGAATGAGCGAGCTCATCGAGATGGTCATCGACGACGCCACCGAGCGGATGGAGAAAGCGATCACCCATGCGCGCACGGAGTTCTCGGGCATTCGGTCGGGTCGGGCAGCTCCCCAGCTGGTCGAGCGCATCTCTGTCGAGGCATACGGGGTCGACATGAAGATCCTCGAGCTGGCCACCGTTTCGATTCCCGAGGCTCGCCAGTTGATGGTCACACCGCATGATCCGTCGAATCTCGAAGCGATCGAGAAGGGCATTCGCAGCTCCGACCTGGGCTTGTCGCCCTCCAACGACGGGCGCTCGATCAGGCTGAACTTCCCGCCTCTCACCGAAGAGCGGCGCAAGGAACTGGTGCGACTCGTGAAGTCCATGGCGGAGGACGGCCGTATCGCCATCCGCAATGTGCGGCGCGATGCGCGCAAGGATCTGGAGTCGGCGGAGAAGGATGGGGCATTCTCCTCAGACGATTTGGTGCGGGCCGAGAAAGAACTCGACAGGCTCACCCAGGAAAGCGAAGCGGCGGTCGACAAAGCGCTAGCAGATAAAGAAGACGAACTCCTCGAGGTCTGAGCATCTCGTTTCACTCACGACGTCTGCCGTGCTCGGCGGGCGCACCAAGGAACTGACGTGGCCGACGACCGCACCGACAACGAAGACGTAACGACGGCGAAGGGGATCTTCGAGATCTTCGAGCCGCCACCCGAGATCGATCCAAATCGCTTCGGGCTGATCCCGGTCGTACCGGACGACGGTTCTCTGCCGGCTGAGGACGACCAGGATTCCCACATCGACCTGAGCGATGGCAACGATGTCCCGGCCGGCGCTGCCGAGGCCGGAGACGCCACCATCTCGTCGATCTTCGGTTTCGAGCCGATCGAGGGCCAATCGTCCGCGCCCGGCGAAGCAGAGCCCGATACCGACGACGGCACGGCATCGGTCCTCGAGTTGGCCAAGGCGGCCGACCCGTCGACCGGCGAGGCCGACCTCGACGCACCGAGCGGTTCTGGCGCACCGAGCGGTTCTGACGCACCGAGCGGTTCTGACGCACCGAGCGGTTCTGACGCACCGAGCGGTTCTGACGCACCGAGCGGTTCTGACCTGCCGCACTGGACCGCTCCGGCAACGGGCATGGTCCCCAAGATCATCGCCGGCGATCGCGACGCGGTCGAAGGATGGGCTGAGGTCTCCGGCCCTCGCTGGCACGGGGAAGGCCCGCAGTGGGCGGGCGACGATCTCGAAGCGGTGTTCGCTGATGAAGACGGTGTCGGCGGTCCCCGTCGTGTCACCATCGACGACGACGATCACCCCGACGTTCCCGGTGCTGCCGGTTCGCCGCAGCGCCCCGAGTCCGCGGCGGCCCGTGCTGCGCAGCGGCCGGTGGTCGAGGTGGACGCCGGCCGCAACATGGGTCAGGCGATCGGTGTGGGCGTGGCGTTCGCCATCGTTGCTTCCGCCGCGTTGTGGGCAGGCAAACCAACCACCCTCGCCTTGATCGTGGGTGTTGTGGTGCTCGCGGCCGTCGAGGTCTTCGGGGCCATGCGTAAGGCCGGACTCCACCCGGCGACCCTGCTCGGCATCGTTGCCAGTGCTGCGCTTCCGCTGGCGGCGTATCACCGTGGCCACGCCGGTTTCACGCTCGTCATCGCGTTGTCGGTCGTCGCCAGTGCGCTGTGGTATCTGTCCGGCGCCGACACGCAGCGTCCCGCGGGCAACATCGGGCTGACCATGCTCGGTATCACCTGGGTCGGCGGCTTGGCTGCCTTCGCCTCGTTCATCATCCAGTCGGCGGGTGGGATCCAGCTGCTCCTCGCCACCGTGCTCATCACCGTCGCCTCCGACACCGGTGCCTTGGCCGGCGGGAAGGCCCTCGGCAGTACGCCGTTCCATTCTGCGAGTCCGAACAAGACCTGGGAGGGCACCATCGTCGGGCTGATCGCTGCCGTGGTCGCCGGCCTCGTCATTGGCATTCTCGACATCTCGGTGTTTGCCGACTCACTGACCGATTCGGTGCTGCTCGGACTGACCTGCGGTGTGCTGGTTCCCATCGGTGATCTCACAGAGTCCCTGGTCAAGCGGGACCTCGGGGTCAAGGACATGGGCAACCTCCTTCCCGGCCACGGAGGCTTCCTCGATCGTGTCGACGGGCTCCTCTTCGCCTTGCCCGGCGCCTACTACCTCGGCAACGTCCTCGGTCTGCTCTGACCCTCTCGCCGCTCGCTTTCTCCTGGCTTTCGGGTCAGGGGATACGCTCGACCGGTGAACAGTTCCGACCCCTCCCCGTCCCGCCGTTCGGTGGCGATCGTCGGGAGTACCGGGTCGATCGGTACACAGACGATCGAGGCGATCGCCGACGATCCGGAGCGGTATGAGGTTGTTGCGCTCGCTGCCGGTTCGTCCGTCGATGTGCTCGTCGAGCAGGTGCGAGTGCTTCGCCCGTCCTTCGTGGCGATCGGGGACGAGGCTGCACTCGGACCGCTGCGAGACGCCCTTCGGGCGGCCGGGATCGACCATGCGGTCGAGACTGCAGGCGGTCCGGATGGCCTTGCCGAATGTGCGAGGCGGGCCGACATCACCGTCAACGGCGTGGTCGGTTTCGCCGGACTCCCCGTCACACTTGCGGCACTCGAAAGTGGGAAGCGGCTCGCTCTGGCCAACAAGGAGTCGCTCATCGCCGGCGGCCCTGTCGTTCAGGCGGCGCGCAGGACCCCTGGTGCCGAGCTGGTTCCGGTCGATTCCGAGCATGCTGCGGTGCACCAGTGCCTCCGGGCGAACGAACGGCCGGAACGGGTGGCGAGGATCCAGCTGACCGCGTCCGGCGGACCCTTCCGGGGCAGGAAACGGAGCGAGCTCGAGGCCGTCACGATCGAAGATGCACTGGCGCACCCGACCTGGTCGATGGGCCCCAAGATCACGGTCGACTCGTCGACGCTGATGAACAAGGGGCTCGAGGTCATCGAAGCGAACGAACTCTTCGGTTCGCCGGCCGGTGCCGAGGGATACGGGCTCGCGATCGACGACATCGACGTCGTCGTCCACCCGCAATCGATCGTGCACTCGATGGTGACCTACAGCGACGGATCGACCATCGCACAACTCTCCATGCCGACGATGAAGCTCCCGATCGCCTACGCACTGGCCTACCCAGATCGTTTTCCGGTGCCCTACGGCGCCATCGATTGGGCAACCCTCGGATCGCTCGACTTCGAAGTGCCCGATCTCGAGTCCTTCCCCTGTCTCGGTCTGGCGTTCGAGGCCGGCCGGATCGGGGGGACCGCTCCAGCCTGGCTGAGTGCGGCCAACGAGGTCGCCGTCGACGCGTTTCTCAAGAAACGCATCCGATGGGTCGACATCTCCGATGTCAACGCTGCAGTGCTCGCTGCACATGATGGAGGAATGGGTGACACCCTGGATGGTGTTCTCGCGGGGGATCATCTTGCGAGACGAACCGCCGATGATCTGGTGAACGCTCTCACACGATCGACCACATGATCAGCTTGCTCTTGAACCAACGGATACAGATGCAGATGAACGGACTTCGATGACCGACACCAACGCCCCGGCAGAGACCTCGGCGGAGCCGAGCCGGCTGCAGTCGATGGCGCTCGGTGACACGAAGCAGGACGGTCGTGCCGACGACGTCACGAACTGGCCGGCTCTGATCGGCCTGGCCGCCTTCTTCGGGATCATCGGCTACCTGGGCGTTGCCTATCTGGCGATGGTGCTCGGCCTCGTGATCATGATCTTCCTCCACGAGCTCGGACACTTCATGACCGCCAAATGGACGGGCATGAAGGCCACCCAGTTCTTCCTCGGCTTCGGCCCGACCCTGTTCTCGCGCACCCGCGGCGAAGTCGAATGGGGAATCAAGGCGCTGCCGTTCGGTGCCTTCGTGCGGATCATCGGCATGTCCAATCTCGATCCGATCGACCCGGCCGATGCTCCGAGGGCCTACATCAACAAGAGCTACCCCCGCCGCATGCTCGTCATCACGGCGGGGTCGATGATGCACTTCATCCAGGCTGCGGTGATCCTGGTGTTCGTCGTGTCGCTGGTCGGCGTACGCGATGCCGCGATCATCGACGAGGCGTTGATCGACGCTCCCCGGCCGTGGACAATCGGCGAGATCAGGCGCCTCGAGACAGGTGAGACGCCCTCGGTCGAAGCCGGCTTGGCGGTCGGTGACCGGATTGTCGCCATCGATGATCGGGATCTCGACGACTTCGTCGGCATGGCGGAGTATGTGTTCGAACGACCAGGCGAAGTGGTCACGTTGACGGTCGAGCGGGGGGATGAGACCTTCGAGGCAACGACCACCCTCGCCGAGGTGCCCACCGACAGCGGTGAGACCATCGGCTTCCTCGGTGTCGCCGCGCTCTATGACCGACAGACTCTGTCGCCGGTGACGGGGCTCGGGCTCGGGGTCGACGTCGGCCGCGTCGCGGTGACGTTCATCCCGCAACGATTCCTCTCCCCCTCGACGTGGGCCAACTTGGGTTCACTGGTGCTCGACGGGCGCGAGGACGTGAGCATCGCGAGTGACGAGGCGCAGGAGCGCCCGATCTCGTTGGTTGGGGCGGTACGCATCTCCGGTCAGGTGGCAGAGATCGACTGGGCGTTGTCCTTGCTGTTCCTCGCCCAGATCAACATCTTCATCGGCATCTTGAATCTGATTCCGCTGCTGCCGCTCGACGGTGGGCACGCCGCGATCGCGACGTATGAGCGGATTCGGAGCCGGAGGGGCCAGCGCCCGTATCGGGCCGACATCACGAAGCTCCTGCCGATCACCTACGCGGTGGTTGCCCTCTTCGCCTTCATCGGGCTGACGACGGTCTGGCTCGACATCGTCCGCCCCATCTCCTGACCCACCCGCCGGCAAACCTCGGGTTTGTGCCCCACAGAATCGGGGGTGTGAGCCTCGGGTTGGTTTCGCCCGGGCGGACCTCGACTCTCGGCGCCTCCTAGGCTGACCGACCATGGACGCCGGAGCGGTCACCTTCCCTCGCAAGCAGACGAAACAGATCATGGTCGGCGACGTGCCGGTCGGCGGGGGAGCGCCGATCACGGTGCAATCGATGACGATCACCAAGACCGCCGATCACGAGGCGACCTTGCAGCAGATCTATGCCCTGGCCGCAGCCGGCGCCGACATCGTGCGTTGTACCTGCAACGAACCGGAGGCGGCTGAAGGGCTCGCTCGGATCGTTCCCCGCAGTCCCGTGCCGATCGTGGCCGACATCCACCACCAGTATCGGCGGGCGCTCGAGGCGCTCGAGGCCGGCGTGCACTGCCTTCGCCTCAACCCCGGCAACATTCGCAAACCGGAACACATCAAGGCCGTTGCCCGGGAGGCGAAGGATCGGAACGTGCCGATCCGCATCGGTGTGAACGGCGGAAGCCTCGACCCCAAGCTCTACGAGAAGTACGGAGGGCGGGTGACGCCCGAAGCCATGGTCGAGAGCGCGCTGCAGGAGATCGAGTACTTCCAGCAGGTCGACTTCGATCTCATCAAGATCTCGGTCAAGGCGTCGAACGTGCCGCTGATGATCGAGGCCTACCGGCAACTCTCCGAAGTGGTCGACTATCCACTGCACCTCGGTGTCACCGAGGCCGGCCCACCGCCGGCTGGGATCGTCAAGGCGACAGCCGGTATCGCAACCCTGTTGGCCGAGGGCATCGGTGACACGATTCGGTACTCACTCACCTCCGATCCGGTCGACGAGGCCAGGATGGGACGCGTGCTCCTCGAGTCCTACGGCTTGCGGGAACGGAAGAACGTCGACCTGATCGCTTGTCCGTCGTGTGGTCGAGCAGAGGTCGATGTCTACAAGATCGCCCAGGAGGCACAGGACGCGTTCGCCGACAAGCTGATCCCGCTCCAGGTGGCCGTCATGGGTTGTGTGGTCAACGGCCCAGGCGAGGCCCGCGACGCAGACATCGGGATCGCCGCCGGCAACAAGCGCGGTCATCTGTTCGTCAAGGGCATCAACGTGGCCGTGGTTCCCGAGGATGAGATGGTCGGTCAACTCGTCGAGTGGGCCGAGTTCATCAACGAGCACGGTGTCGAGGCGGCAATGGAGCGGGCGAAGGAGAGCGCTCCGGCGGCCCGCCGGGCGGCCGAGGAGGACCGGGACCGGAACCTGGGGGAGAAGGGTGAGGACGCAAACCACACCGAACAGGTGGTACAGCTCATCAAGCGCGAACGCTCGGAGTAGCAAACCCGAGGCTATGACCCCCGATTCTGTGGGGCACAAACCCGAGGTTTGCACCCCCCATTGCCGGGGGTCATGACCTCGGGTTGGTTGATCGAGTTCGCCGGCTCGGTCAGTCGGTGTCCGGCTCGATCAGCTCGGCCCGGGCCTCGGCCTGAGCCTGGGAACCGTCGATCTTGGCCTGGATCTCGGCGAGCGCATCGTCGGCCCCGGTCTCGGCCTGGATCGTCTCCATGCGCTCTTCTGGCGTGGCGTCGAGTTCGCGTTCCTTGCGGGTCAGATCGGCATCGACCCGACCCTCCAGTCGCTCGACACCGTCCTTGACGTCCTGCGCCTCTCGTCGGAACCAGTTGGTGACGGCATCGAGAAACCCCATGGCCGGATAGTAGGGCTATCCTTGTCCCTCATGCCGAGAGGCGTGGGCTCGGCCCACGCCTTTTGTCTGTACGAACCCAGCGGTTCCGATCGCTGCGATCTGTTGCCGTCACGCCCCCGAAGGAGGTGCCATGTCGATTCCCGAGACCGTCACCGAACTCCTCGAGCCCGTGGTCGCCACCCTCGACGTCGAACTGATCGACATCGAATGGAACGGCAACTCGCTTCGTGTCGTGGTCGATCGTCTGTGGGGCCCCGACGAAGAGGTCGACAAGACCAACGGCATCACGACACAGCAGCTGGCCGATGTCAACCGACTCATCTCGCCGATCCTCGATCAACACGATCCCATTCCTGGCCGCTACACGCTCGAGGTTTCCAGCCCCGGCGTCGAGCGAAAGCTCACCCGCACCGAGCACTTCCAGCGGGCCATCGGGGAGCAGGTCATCGTCAAGATGATGCCGAAAGTCGAGCCTCGCCGAGTCAGAGGCGAACTCGTGTCGATCGACGCTGCCGGTACCACCATCGAGGTGATCGGTTCCGAGATCGACGGCATCGACCAGAACGACCCGGCTCCGATCACCCTCGAGGTCGCGTTCATCCAGAAGGCCAGGACCAGTTTCGACTGGGGGCCTGCCCCGAAGCCGGGTGGACCCAAGGCCGGAGCGAAGAAGTCACCGAAAAAGCAAGCACAACTGAACAGCCCACAACTGAAAAGCAAAGAGAAGGATCCATCATGAGCAACGAGATGACCGACGCCCTGGCCGCACTGGCCGAAGACAAGGGAATCTCCATCGAGAAGCTGTACGGCATCTTGGCCAACGCGCTCGAGTCGGCGTACAAGCGCATGCCTGGATCCTTCGAGTACGCATGGGTCACCATCGATCCCTCATCGTTCGAGATCCGGGTCTATGCCCAGGAACTCGACGAGGACGGCGAGCCCGTCGGCGAAGAGATGGACGTCACGCCGGAGAACTTCGGTCGCATCGCCGCTCAGACCACGAAGCAAGTCCTGATGCAGGGCATTCGTGAAGAAGAGCGAGAGATGAAGTACGAGGAGTACGCCGGACGCGAGGGCGACATCGTCACCGGCATCGTCCAGCAGACCGACAGCCGATACACGTTGCTCGACCTCGGCCGCGTCGAGGCGCTCCTCCCACAGGCGGAGCAGGTCTCCACCGGCCCGCGCCCCGAGAACGGTGCTCGTTACAAGGCGTACATCGTCGAGGTCCGCAAGACCGTCAAGGGCCCTCAGATCGTCGTGAGCCGTACCCATCCGGGCCTCGTCAAGCGCTTGTTCGAACTCGAAGTCCCCGAGATCGCCGACGGCATCGTCGAGATGAAGGCATGCGCCCGCGAGCCCGGCCATCGCACCAAGATCGCCGTCTGCATCCAATGATCAGAACGTCGATCCCGTCGGCGCCTGTGTGGGCGCTCGCGGCTCGCGTGTCCGGATGGTCGTCAACGAACTCAACGGCGAGAAGGTCGACATCATCCCCTTCAGCGAGGATCCCTACGAATTCGTGGCCAAGGCGCTCTCGCCGGCCAAGGTCCGCGAGGTCCGCATCCACGAAGACACCGGCACGGCCGAGGTCATCGTTCCTGATTTCCAGCTGTCGCTTGCGATCGGCAAGGAGGGCCAGAACGCTCGCCTCGCCCACCGTCTCACCGGCTGGCGCATCGACATCAAGAGCGAGACCCAACTGGCGGAAGAGGCGCTCGGCATCGAGCAGTACGACAACGAGGACTGGGCCGACGGCGAATGGATCGTCGACGCCGAGACCGGCGAGCAGAAGTGGCAGCCCGCCGACGGGAGTGCTGCGATGACCGCCGAGGAGTGGGCGGCTGCCGGAGCGGTGATCGAAGTCGCCGACGACGATGCCCCCGCCGACGACGCGTCAACCGACGAAGCTGCTGACGACGCCGGCCGGCTGATGACGCCGATGCACCGACCGACGACGCCGTTGCCGCCGACGATGCGCCGACCGACGACGCTGCTGACGAATGCGCCGCAATGACGATGCCGCCGAGCTGATGACGCCGATGCACCGACCGACGACGACGCGGCCGAGGAACCTACGGGCGAAGGTGACGACGACGTCTGAGCCTCTCCGAACCTGCATCGGCTGTCGGACCAGACGTCCTGCGGCCGCGATGCGCCGTTTCCGGTTCGAACCCGGTGCTGAGGCCCGGCTCAGCACCGATGTCACCCTCGGTGGCCGCGGGGCCTGGCTCTGCTCCGACACGTTCGAGAACTGCCTCTCGGCAGCGACGGCGTCGCGCGGCATTCGACCGCGCATTTCGTCGACGGGTGGACCCGGCGCTGACGCGAGCTCTGATGCATCGGTTGCCGCTTGGTGACGACGGAGGACGGGTTCGCAATCGCCGCTAGCATCGTCTCGGCTCGTGCCAGCATGGTCGCTCATCGCGTCCGAATCTGCCTTCCCGGCGGATCTGCTGATCACACGAGAGTTCTTCCGCCGAAACCCCGAGGGTGAGTCATTCGTGCCAGCAAAAGTCCGTGTCTATGAGCTCGCAAGAGAACTGGGGATGTCCAATCAGGAGATCCTCGATCTTTGCGATGCTCTCGGCATCGGGGTGAAGAGTCACTCCTCCAGCATCGTCGAGCCACAGGCCGATCGCCTGCGTCGCAAGGCCGAGCGCGAAGGTCTGATTCGCGAAGTCGAGCCAGAGCCAGAGCCCGAGCCAGAACCGGTCGTCGAAGCGCCCAAGCCGAAGCCCAAGCCGAAACCCAAGCCGGCAGAACCGGCGCCGGCGCCGGCACCGGAACCCGTCGTCGCCGAAACGCCGCCGGCGCCCGCGGTCGCGCCCGTCCCCGAGCCCAGCCTCGCTTCCGTCCCCGAGCCCGAGCCCGAACCGGCCCCAGCACCAGCGCCCGCACCCGCTCCGAGTCGCGTGGTGTCGACCAAGCCGAAGCGTCCGCCGACTCCGACGCCGCCACCCGCTCCCGCCCCGGTCGCACCCGCACCCGTGCGGCCGGCAGCTGCGGCTCCCGCCCCGCGCACCTGCGCCGGCGGCTCCCGAGCCAATGGCACCGGCGGCCAAGGCTGCTCCGGCGGCCGAAACTGCACCGCCCACGCCTCCTCGCACCCCGGGGGCAAACCCATCCCACCGCCCCCCGGCCCGCCTCGTGCGCCGAGTGGCAAGCCGATTCCACCGCCCCCGGGTGGTGGACGCCCCGGCGCACCGCCCGCCCGTTCCGGCGGTGGCGGTTATCGCGGCGGCGGCGGAGCTCCTCGCCCCGGCGGTAGTCCCGGTGGCGGCCCCGGTGGATTCGCCGGCCGTCCCGGTGGTGGCCCCGGTGGGCCTCCCGGTCGCGGCGGACCTCCCGGTCGCGGTGGTCCGCGCCAGCGTCCACGTCGCAAGTCGCGTCGTCGTCGCAACCAAGACGATCTCCAGCCGATGTCGGTCCCGACCTACACCAGCGAAGACGCGCCGGTGCCAGAGGGTACGCTCGTCATCGAGCGAGCCTCGAGCGCGCAAGAGCTCGGTCCCAAGCTCAACCGCACCGCGGCCGACGTCGTGCGTTTCCTGCTCACCAACGGTGAGATGGTCACCGGTACCCAGTCGCTGAGCGACGAGATGATCGAACTCTTCGCCGAGGACGTCGGCGCCGAGATCCGTCTCGTCGACCCTGGCGAGGAGCAAGAGGTCGAGCTGCTGAAGATGCTCGACTTCGACGAGGACGAAGACGAGGACGACGAGAACTGGCCGGTTCGCCCGCCGGTCATCACGATCATGGGTCACGTCGACCACGGCAAGACGCTTCTGCTCGACAGGATCCGTTCGGCCAACGTGATCGAGGGCGAGGCCGGTGGCATCACCCAGCACATCGGTGCCTACCAGATCAACAAAGAGGGCAAGGTCCTCACGTTCATCGACACCCCCGGTCACGAGGCGTTCACCGCCATGCGTGCTCGTGGTGCCGAAGCCACCGACATCGTGGTGCTGGTCGTTGCCGCCGACGACGGTGTGATGCCCCAGACCCTCGAGGCGCTCGACCACGCTCGGGCAGCCGAGGTGCCGATCATCGTGGCCATCAACAAGATGGACCGCGAGGGCGCCGACCCCGATCGGGTCATGTCCCAGCTGGCTGAACGCAATCTCATCCCCGAGGCGTGGGGTGGCGAGACGATCTTCCTGCCGATGTCGGCCATGACCGGCGACGGCATCGATGATCTCATCGACAATCTCAACGTCGTGGCCGAGGTCGAAGACCTCCGAGCCACACCGGAAGGTCGAGCCTCCGGCTCGGTTCTCGAGTCACATCTCGACATCGGTCGTGGCCCCGTGGCCACTGTCCTCGTCGAGCGCGGCACTCTTCGGGTCGGCGATCCACTCGTCAGCGGCGCTGCCTGGGGTCGTGTCCGTGCCCTCATCAACGACCGTGGCGAGAACGTCGAGGAGGCGGGCCCCTCGATGCCGGTGCAGGTCCTCGGACTCAGCGATGTCGCCGAAGCAGGCAACGAGTTCACCATTGCCCCGTCGGAGAAGGTGGCCAACAAGGTCGCCGACACCCGCGAACACTGGCAGCGCCTCGCCAGTCTCGGCCGCGACGCTTCGGCCACCAGCGGCGGCGCCAAGTTGGAGGACATCTTCCAGCAGATCCAATCCGGCGAAACTGCCACGCTGAACCTGATCGTCAAGGCCGACGTCAACGGTTCGCTCGAAGCCGTGACCGACTCGCTCCGCAAGCTGGAACGCGACGAGGTGAAGCTGTTCTTCGTCTCTCGCGGCGTCGGTGGCATCACCGAGAACGACGTGCTCCTGGCGTCCACTTCGAACGCCACGATCCTCGGCTTCAACGTGCGACCCGATCGCAAGGCCCGTGAGCTGGCCGAAGCCGAGAAGGTCGAGATCCGGAACTACGAGATCATCTACAAGCTGCTCGAGGACATCGAGAACGCAATGCTCGGTCTCCTTGCGCCCGAGTACGAAGAGATCGTCACCGGCGACGCCGAGGTGCGCGAGGTCTTCAAGATCCCGCGGGTCGGCGGGATCGCCGGTTGCATGGTCCTCAACGGCACCATCACCCGTGGTTCCAAGGTTCGCTTCCTGCGGGACGGCACCATCATCTGGAAGGGCGCCGTCAACTCCCTCAAGCGGTTCAAGGAAGACGCTCGTGAGGTCCAGGCCGGCTTCGAATGCGGTATCGGTCTCACCGACTTCCAGGACCTCAAGGAAGGCGACATCATCGAGACCTACGAGGAGCGGGAGATCCCCCGAGTCTGATGGGCGAAGCCTCGATCGAGGTCCTCGTCATCGACATCGAACTCCACCTTCCGCACGCTTCGAATCTGAAGGCGAAGCGGTCGGTCGTGCAGTCGATCGTTCGCACGCTCGACGGCTGGAAGAGCGTGGCGGCGGCAGAGGTCGGCTTCCTCGACAAGTGGCAACGAACGCGGATCGGCGTGGCGATCGTGGGCGGTAGTGTGGCCCATCTCGAAGAGGTGGCCGCAGCAGTGGAGCGACACGTCTGGTCCGTCGGCGAAGCCGATGTCATCTCCATCGAACAGCGATGGGGATAGGTCCGAACCGAGGGAGTGCAGCAATGGCGAAACGTACAGGCAGCGGTCGAGGCGGAAGCGGTGGGCGGAACAGCGGTGGGCGGAACAGCGGCCGTCGGCGCCAGACCACCACCCGCCACTATCCGCGCACCGCGCGTCTGAACGCGCTGCTGACCGAGATCATCGCCGATCACTTCGAACGCGTCGACCACGACGACCTCGGCTTCGTCACCATCACCGGTGCCGAGGTCGACGCCGACCTGAACATCTGCCAGGTCTACGTCTCGACGTTGGCCGAGCCCGATCCGGTCCAGGATGACATCGTCCTCGATGCGCTTGCCGAAGAACGCAAGGCCGTGCAGCGGGCGATCGCCTCGCAGGCCAAGTTGCGCAAGACGCCGGAGGTGCTGTTCGCGTTCGATCCAGCCGTCCGTGCCGGCGCCCGGATCGACTCGATCCTCGCCACGCTCGACATCCCGGCGGATGTCGTCGACGCGAATGCCGGCTCGGACGATGGCGGCTCGGACGACGATGCCGACGATGCCGAGCGGACCCTCGAGGCGGACGACGACTGATGGCAAGGCGGACCCGGTCGGACAGCGGCGCGACCGGCTGCGTGATCGTCGACAAACCAGCCGGGATGACCAGCCACGACGTCGTCGACGTATTGCGCCGATCGCTCGGCACTCGGAAGGTCGGCCACGCAGGAACGCTCGATCCGGATGCCACCGGCGTCCTGGTGCTCGGTGTCGGCAAGGGCACGAAGCTGCTCCAGTTCGTGACCGGCGCTGACAAGACCTACGTCGGCGAGATCGTGTTCGGGACGGCAACGTCGACTCTCGACGCGGCAGGGGATGTCACCGGAACCTGGGACATGACCGTGACACCGGCCGAGGTCGCTGCTGCTGCCGCTGATCTGGTCGGGGACATCGAACAGATTCCACCGATGGTCTCTGCGGTGAGGATCGACGGCAAACGGTTGCACGAACTGGCCAGGGAGGGCATCGAGGTCGAACGACCGGCTCGCCCCGTCACGGTTCATCGCTACGACACGGCGCCAACGGCTGATCCATTGGTCTATGCCATCGACGTGCACTGCTCGTCCGGAACCTACATCCGTTCGCTCGCGGCCGACGTCGGCACGGCTCTCGGAGGCGGCGCCCATCTTCGCAACCTTCGCCGAACCTCGGTCGGACCCTTCACGCTGGATGAAGCCGGTTCGGCAACCGAGCCCGAGGTCCTCCCCTTGATCGAGATGCTGCGGGGCATGCCGCGGCTCGACGTCGACCAGACGGTCGCCGATCGGGTTCGGGTCGGCCAGTCGCTCGGACCGTCGGCCGGCACCGGCCAGTTCGTGATCGTCGGACCGGGAGACGAGCTGCTGGCCGTCTATGAGGTGCGCGAAAGCGTGATGGTCCCGGCCAAGGTCCTCGTCGGCTGAGGCTCGCGGCCCGACACGATGTGTTCTTGCCGGGGGTCGGCCGCTAGCGTTCCCGCCGGTGGAGATCATCACGAATCCAGACGGCATCTCGTCCATCAACGGTCCTCATGCCGTCACGATCGGCGCCTACGACGGTGTCCATCGAGGTCACCTCAGCGTGATCGCCCAAACCAAGGCCATTGCGGAGCGGCTCGAGGCCAAGTCGGCGGTGGTCACCTTCGAGCCGCATCCGGCCTACGTCCTGCGTCCCGAGAACGCGCCGGCGTTGCTCACCGGACTCGACCACAAGCTCGAGCTCCTCGATGCGGCCGGAGTCGAGACGGTCGTGGTCGTGCCGTTCACCGCAGATCGTGCGACCGAGACGCCGGAGGAATTCGCCGAGTCGATCCTGTCGACCTGCCTGCAGGCCAAAGCCGTTGTCGTCGGCTCTGACTTCCATTTCGGGGCCAACCGGGCCGGCAACGTCGAGGTGCTCTCGGGTCTCGGCAAGGAGATGGGCTTCGACGTCGAAGGCATCGACCTGCTCCGCCGTTCCGATGGCAAGATCGAGAGCATCAGCTCGACGGCGATCCGTCGGGCCCTCGCCGGCGGTGAAATCCGCACGGCCACCGGCTTGCTGGGCCGCAATCACGAGTTGCGAGGTTCGGTCGTGGAAGGCGACCAGCGAGGCCGAACGATCGGATTCCCCACGGCCAATGTCGCCGTGCGGCCGGAGATGGCCATGCCGGCCGATGCCGTCTACGCCGCCTGGTACGTCCGCCCTGACGGTGTACGGCGTCCAGCGGCCGTCAATGTCGGGAAACGGCCGACCTTCTATCAGGACGCCGAGCACTCGTTGGTCGAGGCGCATCTGATCGACTTCGACGCTGAGCTCTACGGCGAGCTCGGTCGAGTCCAGTTCGTCGAACTGATCCGGTCGGAGCAGCGGTTCGACGGCATCGATGCCCTCCGGGCCCAGCTCGAGCTCGACATCCAGCGAGCCAGGACGATCCTCGAGGGCGAGGCATCGTGACCCAGACGACGTTCGACGTCGAACAGCTCGGCGGGGTCGACGGTTACAAGCTCGGATCGGGCCTGATCGTGCCTCGGCCGATCGGTTGGATCGGCTCGATCGACGCCGACGGTTGCACCAACCTCGCTCCCTATTCGTTCTTCAACATGGTCTCCGGTTTTCCTCCGACGTTCGTGTTCTCCCCCGGGCGCCTCGGGCGCAAGGACACGCTCGACAACTGTCATGTGGTACCCGAGTTCACCATCAACATCGTCACCGACGAGGTCGTCGAGGCCATGAACGCCACGGCCGCCACGGTCGGGGCCGGTGTGAGCGAGTTCGATCTGCCTGGCATCACTGCCATCCCGAGCGAGCGGATTCGTCCGCCGCGGGTGGGTGAGTGCAAGGCAACGATCGAGTGTGTGGTCGACCAGATCATCGATGTCGGCGACGCCGAGATGGGCAACTCGCTGGTGATCGGCCACGCCGTGTTGTTCCACGTGGACGATGACCTGCTCGACGGCACCCGGGTCGATCAGGCGGGCCTGAGGGCCGTCGGCCGGCATGTGGGGAACATGTACAGCCACGCCAGTGAGCTGTTCGAAATCGTCCGCCCTGACTGACGAGTCGGTCGCACCCCTCGCTCGCCGTCAGGCGGCGTCGACCTCGGCGCTCGACGGCGGCCGGTGACGATCGGATCGGAAGGCCCAGCCGTTGAGTGCCTGGAGCGCCTCGAAGCCGATGTCGATGCTGTGAGAACCCGGGCGTAGATCGAAACTCGAGAAGGAGCAACTCTCACCAGGCAGACCGGCGACCGCGATCGCGATCGTGGCGCCATCGTCGGTCTGCGTGACCGCGATCGTGAGGGCAGGCGGTTCGGCGGTGATCCCCGGCCGTGTCGCCAAACGCAAGCCGACTCGAACGGCGTCCTGCCGATTCAGTTGGCCGGGCATGAACGGGATGGTCACGACCGACGGCAGGTCCTGTCCACTCGCCTTCACGGCCGAGCGGAAGGCGGGGATCTCGAGCGCTTCCACCAAGCGACTGCCACGGGGCAGCTTCGCCATGGTGTCGTTGAGCGCGAGCGACAGCTCGAACCATTCGTCGTCGTCGATCACATCGAACATCGCAGGTCCTCCACAGCCGGACACACTTCCCTCGGTCATCCTTCCAGATCAGCGGGTCCCTGGGAAGCATTCCCGCCTAACGTCGGAGGACATGGAACTGGAACCCTGTCAGACCGCGGTCGAGACCGCGTCCGCCGTCGCTGCCGGCCGCCGATCGGCTGTCGATGTGGTCGAGGCCACCTTCGAGCGAATCGCCCTCAGCAACGGTGTGCTCGACGCGTTCACCTTTCTGGCGCCGGACCAAGCGCGTGCCGAGGCGGCTGACGTCGATCGGCGGGTCGCGGCGGGGGAGGACTTGCCTCTCGCCGGGGTCCCGATCGGGGTCAAGGAACTCGACGAGGTGGCGGGCTGGCCGGACAACGGAGGGACCGCGATCTTCGCTGATCGCCTCGCGAACGCGGAGCGACACCCACATCGATCGATTGCGTCGTGCCGGAGCGGTTCTGGTTGGCCTGACCTCGGCGAGCGAGTTCGGGATCACCGCCTACACCCATCACCCGGCCCGCAACCTCACGGCTCGGAATCCGTGGGATCTCGCCACATCACCCGGTGGCTCTTCCGGCGGTTCGGCAGCCGCAGTGGCGGCAGGTGTGGTCCCACTGGCGACCGGAGGCGACGGTGGTGGCTCCATACGGCTGCCGGCTGCGTTGTGTGGCCTCGTCGGACCGAAGATGGCTGTCGGCCGTACACCACGGCACCGCCACGACCTGTGGACCACGGCGGTGCTCGGTCCTCTGGCAACCACGGTGGCAGACGCCGCCCGCTATCTGGACGTCACCGTTGGTCCGGACGGACTCGACCGGAACGAGTTGCCGCACCCGGGTGTGTCGTATGAAGCACTCCTCGGGGAGGCGCTGGTCGATCGCGATCCCGACCGTCCGCTCCGGGCCGTATGGATCGGCGACTTCGGCTTCTCGAAGGTCGAGGCCGAGGTGTCGGCTCTCGCCGAGGCGGCAGCGCGTGACCTGGTGGCAGCGAGCCCGGAGATCGAATGGGTCGATCGTCCGATCCGCTTCCGCGACCCCTCGGCCGCGTGGGGTCTGATCGGTGCCCCCGGCTCGCTCCGCTCGTTCGCCGCGGCCGGTGATCTCGCTGCGATCGACCCTGGTCTCCTGAGTCGCGAGGGACGGTGGTCGCTCAAGGGTTCGCCGATGGTCGATGCTGCCTCGATGGCACGGGCAATCGATCGGATCGACGAAGTGGTCACGGCGATCGAGGATGCCTTCGCCGAGGTCGACCTCATCTTCTCCCCGGCAGCGGCTGTCTCGTCGGTCCCGGCGGAGGGCCCGCTGCCCACGGTCATCGACGGGGAGGAGGTCAAGCCGTCAGCCATCGCTCACTTCACCATTCCGTTCAATCTCAGCGGTCACCCGGGTATGAGCGTCCCCGCCGGCCGGACTGCCGACGGGCACCCGGTCGGGCTTCAGATCGCCGGCCATCGATTCAGCGAAGCGCTGCTGTTCCAGCTCGCTTTTCGTCACGAGACCCTGAACCCCTGGCCCCGAACGGCACCACCGATTGCCGTCTGACCTCGGTGTTCCGGTCCCTTCCGGTCAGAAGTTCTGCGCCAGCTGATCGACGGGGGCGAAGTCGTCCCGCAGGACCTGTGCACCGTCGATGTAGTCAGTCGTTGCTGCCTCGTCGAGCAGTCGTCCATCGTCTGGGTCGACGTCGAGTTCAGGCATCGCACTGTTGGACGCGATCAGGATCTGGTTCGCCGCATTCCGGCTCGGGACATCGCCGGGAGGAACGATGACCTGGACGTGTTCGAAGTGTGCGGCGAGCGTTGCCAGTTGTGCTCTGGCGTAGCTGCTGTCGCCACCGTCGATGACGTTCATGAGGTAGATCCCGTCGGCCGTGAGAAGCTGCTCGACGCGGCCGATCACTTCGGTCGTGGTGAGGTGCCATGGCACGCTTCGGCCGCCGAACGCATCGCCGATGACCACGTCGTAGGCACCCTCCTCGAGGTCATCGAGCGCGAGACGAGCATCGCCGACGATGACCTGAAGATCGTCGTCGAGCACGAGGCCGAGCTCGTTCTCCGCGATCTCGACGAGGTCCCCGTCGATCTCGAGCACGAGGTTCGTCGACCCCGGCCGGGTTGCGTCGATGTAGCGAGGGAAGGCGAAACCGGCACCGCCGATGTTCAACACATCGATCGCACCGGACGGACCGGACCCGGAATCGATCTGGTCGACGACGTCGGCGAAGAGCCGGAAATATCGGAAGTCGAGGAAGGTCGGGTCATCCAGGTCGACGTAGGAGTGTCGGAGGTCGTCGAGTACGAGGCTCCGACCCGAGGCTCGCTCGGTGTCGACGAGGACGGTGGCGCAGGCGTAGGCCGTTTCGTGTTCGCACGGTGTCGGGCTGGCAGCGCCGAGCCCGAACGCGCCGAGGAGGAAGACGGCGCCGATGGCCTGTGGTCGCGACGAGCCGAGTCGGAACCAGAGCCAGATCCCGACGATCACCAACAGCGCGCCGAGGCCGAGCACCGTCGGGCGAGAAGGCAGGGCAGCGGCGAGGACGAACCCGGTGAAGAAGGTGGCGAAGATCGCCCCTGTCGTGCCGGCGGCGGAGAGGCTGCCGACCACCGAACCCGTGTGTTCGAGGTCGCCCAGCTGGAGTTTCGCCACCATCGGGCTGACGCCGCTGAGCACGGTGGCCGGGGCGAGGAACGCAAAGCAGGTGAGGGCAACGATCGAGACCGGATCGGAACCGACACCCGGCCCCAATGCGCTCAGGACCGGGAGTGACAGCCAGGTGAGGACGCCGCCCAGCACGAGGGTCGGTCCGAGGAGGCGCCGCGGCGGTGTGCGATCGGCCATGTGACCGCCGACGGTGGCGCCGACGGCGATCCCGGCGAGCATCGTCCCGATGATGCCGGTGAAGGTCTCGAGCGACACACCGACGTAGGGGGCCATCAGCCGGCCGGCGAGGATCTCCAGCACGAGGACCGCACCCGACGCGAAGAACACCAGAGCCTTCGCCCCTGCCCGGTGGGAGACGATTGGTCGACGATTCCGGGCGCAGCATTCGCAGGTTCAGGTCGGTCCACTCCTTGAGGATGCCCGCGATGAGGGCCGGTCAGCTCCAGAGGGTGACGTGGACCCGGGGCTTGAAGTGGGCGATGCCGGCACCGCTGCCGTTCAGCATCGCCTGGGTTGCCCTTGGCCGGGTGATGAATCGGCTCAGTTCTCGGGCCGCCGGCGGCAGTTGCGAGCTGGTCAACGAGTACAGATTCCAGGTTCCGTGGCCGCTGACTCCGGGTGTGTCGATGCGGACGAGCCGTTCCTGCTGCGAGCTCCTCGGCCACCCGGAACGCAACGGCCAGCCCGACACCCTCGCCGCGCCGCACCTGTTCGAGGGCAGCCGCGTTGCTCTGGAAGATGCGCTGTCGCGATTCGGGAACGCCGAGCTGCGTGAGTACGGCGGGAGTCACCCCGGCGTCCTCGGCCGCAGCCGGCCCCAACAACCACTCACAGTCGGCGAGGTCGCGGCGACGATCGGCCACCGTGCGGCTGGCGACGACGATGAGCTCGTATCGGAGGAACGGACGCCGCTCGATGCTCGGGTCGAGATCGGCGAGTTCGGGGCCGACGGCCACATCGACCTGACGAGTGGCCACGGCGTCGAGCAGCTGACCGGTCGGTACGACGGAGAGCTCGACTTCGAGGTCCTTCGCCTTCGACGAGAACAGCTCGATCAAACCGGGTGCTGCGTACTCGTTGAACAGTGCCGATCCGGCCAGTCGCAAGCAGTCGCTTGCCGCCCGCAGCCTGACGGACCTCGCGCCGCGTCTGATCTTGGAGTCCGAGGAGCTCGTTGGCCCGGCTGGCCAGTCGGAGCCCGCCGGGGGTGAACGCGATGCCGCCACCGCCGCGGACGAAGAGCCGATCGTCGAGTTCGTCCCGGAGCGTCTTGATGTGCATCGACACGGCCGATTCGGTGACGTCGAGCTCGGCGGCGGCGGCCTTCACCGAGCCAAGGCGAACGACAGCGGCGAACGCTCGGAGCTGGGTGGGGGTCACGACCTAAGTGAACGCTGAGGTGACGGTTGACACAAATCGAGACGACGCGTCATTGTGAGAACCGAGCGCCGGATCGAGGCAGAACGATCCGCCCTCACCGCCAGCCCATCACCACGCACCAAAGGGAGCCCGCTGTGCAAGTCCCCGCCCCGCTCGAATACGAGCGAGCCACGAGTGTCGATCACGCCGTTGAGTTACTCGAGCGCTACGGCGACGAGGCCATGATCGTGGCCGGAGGCCACAGCCTCATCCCGATGATGCGATTACGCCTCGCCAATCCCGAGTACGTGATCGACATCAACGACCTCGCCGAGGAGCTGCAGTACATCACGGTCACCGACTCCGAGGTTCGTATCGGTGCCCTCACCCGTCACCAGCAGCTGTTGGAGTCTGACGAGCTCGCCGCCGTCTTCCCGATCTTCCGAGACGCCGAGAAGGTCATCGCCGACCCGGTCGTCCGCAACCGGGGCACGCTCGGCGGATCGCTCTGCCAGGCCGACCCGGCCGAGGATCTCTCGGCGGTCTGCGACGCACTCGATGCGAGCTGCGTGATCCGTGGCGCCAACGGCGAGCGAGTGCTCACGATGCACGAGTTCCATCGCGGTCCGTACGAGACCGCCGTCGGCGACGCAGAGATCCTCACCGAGATCCGCATCCCGGTGAAGCCCCACTCCTCGAGCGCCTACAACAAGGTCGAACGCCGAGCGGGCGACTGGGCGGTCGCATCCGTCGGTGCGGCGGTCACCATGGATGGTGCCGGCACGATCGTCGACGGCCGAGTCGGGCTGTGCGCCGTCGGGCCGAACACGACGCACATCGAGCCGATCTCGGCTGCTCTCCGAGGCCAGACGCCATCCGAGGAGCTCTACGCCACCGTCGGTGCGATCGCGGCCGAGAACTGCGATCCCGACACCGACACCCGCGGTACCGCCGCCTACAAACGCCATCTCGCCAAGGAGCTGACGATTCGTTCGCTCCGACAAGCCGTTGCCCGTGCAACCGGACAGGAGGTCTGACATGCAGATATCGATGGAAGTCAACGGCGAGCAGGTCAGCGCCGATGTCGAGGCCCGCACGCTGCTCGTGCACTTCATTCGTGAGACACTCGACCTCACCGGTACCCACTGGGGTTGCGACACGAGCAACTGCGGCACGTGTGTGGTCCTCATCGACGGTGAGCCGGTGAAGAGCTGCACCCAGCTCGCCGCCATGGCCGGCGGCCACAGCGTCACCACGGTGGAGGGCCTGGCCAACGGAGCCGAGCTCGACCCGATCCAGGAAGGCTTCATGCAGTGTCACGGCCTCCAGTGCGGCTTCTGCACACCGGGCATGCTGCTGACGACTCGGGCGCTGCTCGACAAGAACCCCGATCCCTCTCAGGCCGAGATTCGCGAGGCGATCAGCGGCCAGATCTGCCGGTGCACCGGCTACACGTCCATCATCCGTTCGGTCCACTGGGCCGCACAGAAGGAAGCCGAGATGCGCGAGACAGCAGTGTCACTGGAGACGGCGTCTGTCGGCGGAGGTGCGGCATGACCGTCACCGAGAACGCCCCGGGCGCAACACCCTCGTCGAGCGATGTGCTCGAGGACAACGATCAGAAGCCCGTCGGCTTCGGCCGCATGCTCCGCAAGGAGGATCCCCGCCTCGTCCGAGGCGCAGGCAACTTCACCGACGACATCAAGCTCAAGGGCATGCTCCACATGGAGATCCTCCGGTCGCCGTACGCCCATGCCGAGATCCTCAGCATCGACAAGAGCGCGGCCGAAGCTCATCCGGACGTGATCGCCGTGGTCACCGGCGAGGATCTCGCGGCACACAATCTGGCGTGGATGCCGACCCTCTCGAACGACGTCCAGTCGGTGCTGGCCACGGACAAGGTCCGGTTCCAGCATCAAGAGGTGGCCTTCGTCGTCGCCAAGAACAAGTACGCAGCTCGAGACGCCCTCGAGCTGATCGACGTCGAATACAACATGCTCGAGCCGGTGGTCGACGTGCGCAAGGCACTCGATCCGGACGCACCCGTCATTCGCACCGATCTCGAAGGCAAGACGGACAACCACTGCTTCGACTGGGAGACCGGCGACGCCGATGAGACACAGGCCGTGTTCGACGACGCCGACGTCGTCGTCAAGCAGGAGATCATCTATCCGCGGGTGCACCCGGCGCCCATGGAGACCTGCGCCTGCGTCGCCGACATCGACCCGATCAGCGGCAAGCTGACCCTGTACTCGACCACCCAGGCACCGCACGCTCACCGCACGGTCTACGCCCTGGTCGCCGGTCTGCCGGAGCACAAGATCCGCATCATCGCCCCGGACATCGGGGGCGGGTTCGGCGGCAAGGTGCCGATCTACCCCGGCTACGTCTGCGCCATCGTGGCATCGCTCCTCATCGGCAAGCCGGTGAAGTGGGCCGAGGACCGAACCGAGAATCTGGTCAGCACCGGTTTCGCCCGTGACTACATCATGATCGGTGAGATCGCGGCCTCGAAGGACGGCAAGATCCGTGCGGTCCGCACCAATGTCCTCGCCGACCACGGAGCGTTCAACGGCGTGGCATCGCCGATCAAGTATCCGGCCGGATTCTTCGGCGTCTTCACCGGGAGCTACGACCTCGAAGCGGCGTACGCCTCCATGACCGCGGTGTTCACCAACAAGGCGCCAGGGGGCGTGGCCTACGCCTGTTCGTTCCGCATCACCGAAGCGGTCTATCTGGTCGAGCGAATGGTCGACGTGCTCGCCTACGAGCTCGAGATGGACCCGGCCGAGTTGCGACTCAAGAACTTCATCCAACCGGAGCAGTTCCCTTACGAGACCAAGACCGGCTGGGTGTACGACTCTGGAGACTACGAGCCGGCGATGCGCAAGGCCATGGACATGGCCGGCTACGACGAGCTGCGCAAGGAGCAGGCCGAGAAGCGGGAGCAGTTCCGCGACACCGGAACCGGGAGCCTGATGGGCATCGGCATCTCGTTCTTCACCGAGGCCGTCGGCGCCGGTCCCCGAAAGGACATGGACATCCTCGGACTCGGCATGGCCGATGGCTGCGAGCTCCGCATCCATCCGACGGGCAAGGCCGTGGTTCGGCTCTCGGTGAAGACCCAGGGCCAAGGTCACGAGACCACGTTCGCCCAGATCGTCGCCGAGGAGATCGGGCATCCCGCCGGAAGACATCGACGTGGTCCACGGCGACACCGACAACACACCGTTCGGTCTCGGAACCTACGGCTCTCGTTCGACGCCGGTGTCCGGCGCCGCTGCAGCTCTCGTCTGCTCGCAAGGTGCGGGACAAGGCTCAGATCATCGCTTCCGGGATGCTCGAAGTGTCGGTCGCCGACCTCCAGTGGGACAAGGGGTCATTCTCGGTGAAGGGTGATCCGTCCAAGTCGGTGACCATCCAGGACATCGCGATGCGGGCCCACGGCGCCGGTGATCTGCCGGACGGAATCGAGGGCGGGCTCGAAGCCCAGATCTGCTACAACCCGGAGAATCTCACCTACCCGTTCGGCGCCTACATCTGCGTGGTCGACATCGATCCGGGCACGGCCGAGGTCAAAGTGCGGCGCTTCATCGCCGTCGACGACTGCGGCACCCAGATCAACCCGATGATCATCGAGGGCCAGGTGCACGGTGGCCTCACCGACGGAATCGGCATGGCACTCATGGAGATGATCAGCTTCGACGAGAACGGCAACTGCCTCAGCTCGACGTTGATGGACTACTTGATCCCGACCGCCATGGAGGTCCCGGACTGGGAGACCGGTCACACGGTGACTCCATCGCCGCACCATCCGATCGGGGCGAAAGGCATCGGCGAGTCGGCCACGGTCGGTTCACCGCCCGCTGTGGTCAATGCGGTGGTGGACGCCCTCAAGCCGTTCGGCATCCGTCATGCTGACATGCCGCTGACGCCCAGCCGTGTGTGGGAGACCATGCAGGGCAACCACACGCCGCCCATTTGATGCAGCCAATTCGAGACGGCCGACCTGATCTGATGGAGTTGCTCTGATGTCCAATCTGTCCAGTCGAGTTGCCGAGCTCGTCGAGAACCGCCGCCCCTTCGTCCAGGCCACCGTCGTGCGAGCCCAGTGCCCCACGTCGGCTCGGCCTGGCGATCGGGCGATCGTCATGCCGGATGGGACCCTCGAGGGATTCGTCGGCGGCCAGTGCGCCGAAGGTTCGGTGCGTACCGCCGCCCTCGGCGTACTCGACAGCGGTGAGCCGTTGCTGCTGCGCATCCTGCCGGACGATGCCGAGGAGTTCCCCGAGAGCCCAGGGGCGATGACGGTGGTCAATCCGTGTCTGTCCGGCGGCGCCATCGAGGTGTACCTGGAACCGATGTTGCCGGCGCCGAAGGTGCTGGTCGTCGGCCAGACACCGATCGCCGGGTGCATTGGTGAACCTCGGCCAGTCGCTCGGCCTCGCGCTCGAGCACGCACCCGCAGGCCCGGGCCAGCCGGCAGGGGCCACCGCGGTGATCGTTGCCAGTCATGGCAGGGCAGAGGAGGAGTCGGTCAGAGCTGCCTTGGACGCCGGCGTCGGTTTCATCGGCGTGGTCGCCAGCCACACCAGGAGTGCAGCGTTGTTGGCAGCCCTCGATCTCAACCCTGAGGAGGCGGCAGCCGTCCACGCTCCGGTCGGCTTGAGGATCGGCGCCACCACGGCGGAGGAGATTGCGCTGTCGATTCTCGCCGGGGTCGTGAAGGCGATCCGGCTGGACGGTTTGGAAGCGCCGAAGAGTGACGTGGTCGCTCGACCGGTCACCGTCGTCGACCCTGTGTGCGGCATGACCGTGACCGTCGGCGACGACACGCCCCATCTTCGTCACGCCGATGCCGACCACTGGTTCTGTAATCCCGGATGTCGTGACCGCTACGCAGACGAACTCGCGGCGTCAGCCTCCTAGATGAGCGTTCAGCACCTCCGAGACCAGCTCGATGCGGTTGACTACGTCGCCGATGAAGGGCTGGGTATGGCCTTGTTCCTTGCCCGTTCGCTCGGTCAGCCGCTGCTGCTCGAGGGTGAGCCCGGGGTGGGGAAGACCACGGCGGCCAAGGCGTTGGCCGAGGCGACCGGAGCCGAGCTCATTCGTTTGCAGTGCTACGAGGGGATCACGGCGTCCGAAGCGTTGTACGAGTGGAACTATCCACGCCAGCTCCTGTCGATTCGCCTGGCCGAAGCCAACAACGACTCGATGTCGGAGAGCGACTTGTTCGACGCGTCGTTCCTGCTCGACCGACCGTTGCTCAAGGCGCTTCGCTCGACGGGAGGGCCGCCGCCGGTCCTGCTGATCGACGAGATCGACCGGGCCGACGACGAGTTCGAGGCACTCCTGTTCGAGTTCCTCGCCGAGTCCTCGGTCACCATCCCGGAAGTGGGAACCATCCGAGCCGAGCGGGCGCCGACGGTGATCCTGACGTCGAACCGCAGCCGTGAGCTCCACGATGCCCTCAAGCGTCGGTGCTTCTATCACTGGATCGAGTTCCCCGGAGTCGAGGCTGCGGCCGAGATCGTGCGCCGCCGCGTGCCGGAGGGTTCGGTCCCCCTCGTCCAGGCGGCAACCGCCTTCATCACCGCGGCTCGGGCACTGGATCTGGACAAACCCCCCGGACTGGCCGAGACAATCGACTGGGTCTCGGCCCTCTCGATTCTCGGCGTGGCCAAGATCGACCGCGGGGTCGTCGAGTCCACGATGGGTTCGTTCATCAAGACACCGGATGATCGGGCCGCGGTGCACGAAGCGGTCGAAACCGGGGCGCTCGTGCCATGAACGCCGATTCGACGTGACGGTCACACCGCAGCTCTTTCACGGTGTCGATCGGGCCCTCTTCGTTTCGGCGTTCGTGGAAAGACTCCGGTCGGCCGGATTGTCGGTGTCGATCGGATCGTCAGAGCGAGTGGCTCAGTCGCTCGAGGTGGCCGGCCCCATCGGGGTCAAGGATCTCTACTGGATCTTCAAGGTCGGGTTGACCAGACGGCGCGACGATTTCGAGACGTTCGACCGGGTCTTCTCCGCCGTGTTCGATTTCGAGCTGAATCGAACGGTTCGCCAGAACCCTCGGCGCAACGACGACGCGATGGCCATTCCCGGCCATGAGGACGACCGCCTCCAGAGCCTGCGGTCACCCGATCGCGGCGGGTCGGCCGAAGAAGCCGGCGTTCCTTGGGCGACTCGACCGTCCTTGCAGGACAGCGATGACAGCGAGGACGATGCAGAGGAGGACGACCTCTTCGTTCCCGAGCTGCTTCCCTCTTCGCTGGAACATCTCGCCGACACTCCGTTCGACATGCTCGACGAGGATGAGTTGGAACGGATCGGCCGCGAACTCGAGCTGGCGTCGCAACGTTGGCCCACGCGTCGGTCTCGGCGGACCATGGCATCGCACCGCGGTCGTCTCGATCTTCGAAGGACGCTTCGGGCATCGCTGCGCAGCGGTGGGGAACCGCTGGTGCTCCACGCTCGCCGTCCACGTCACCGTGCTCGCCCCGTGTTGTTGCTCGTTGACGTGAGCGGATCGATGGAGCGTCATGTGCGGCCCTACCTGCACATCACCAGAGCACTCGCGTGTTCCGGGCAGGCCGAGGTGTTCGCGTTCGCCACGGAACTGACTCGCCTCACACCTGCGTTGCGCTGTCGGTCAGCCGAGCAGGCGATGGAACGGGCGACCGAACACGTCGGCGATCGCTTCGGCGGAACCAAATTGGCGTCGAGTCTGGCCGAGTTGATGCGGCACCGTGTGTGGGGGTCCATGGTGCGCAGCGCCGTCGTCGTGGTCATCTCCGATGGCTGGGACACAGACGAGCCGGCCGTCCTCGGTGCCAGGATGCAGCGACTCAGCCGACTCGCACATCGTGTCGTGTGGGTCAATCCCAGGGCGGCGGCGCCGGACTTCGAGCCGCTGGTCGGTTCGATGGCGGCAGCGCTGCCGCATTGTGACCACTTCCTGTCCGGTCACTCGGTGCGAGCGATGACCGACGTGCTCGACGCCATCACCGCTTGAACGCCTTCCTCCCCTCCGTTCTGCGGCACTCAGCCCGCACTTCTGCGGGCTGAGTGCCGCAGAACGGAAGAAGGGGAGCGGAGTTGACGTTGGCTCGGCGTGTCACCACCATGTCGGCCATGACCAGCGCCGCAGACACGACCCGTCCCTTCAAGGTCCTGGGCCTCCAGCAGATCGCCATCGGATCGCTCGACAAGACTGCATTGAGCGGTCTCTGGACCGGGCTGCTCGGTGTCGACAAGGTGAGCGACTACCAGTCGGAGAACGAGAACGTCGACGAGGACATCCTCCGCCTCGGTGAGGGACCGCACGCAGTCGAGATCGACCTGATGCAGCCGCTCGATCCCGAGCGTTCGCCGAAGGTGCACGTCCCCACGCTCAACCACGTCGGCCTCTGGATCGACGACCTTGCGGCCTGCGTCGAGTGGCTCACTGCCCAGGGCATGCGCTTCACGCCAGGCGGGATTCGCAAGGGTGCGGCCGGCTACGACGTCTGCTTCCTGCACCCCAAGGGCAACGACGACGCGCCTCGGAGCGGAGAGGGAGTCCTGATCGAGCTGGTGCAGGCCCCGGACGACGTGATCGCCGCCCTTGGGACGTCGACGCGTGCGGGGCCGCACTGGCGTCTCTGGTGGGACCGACGGGTCCCGTCTCCGACACGACGCCACGGGTACGAGCCCAGCGATCGTTGGCCAGTGCGCTGACACTCATCGCCGACGGCAACGGTGCCGAGGCTCGTCGGGTTCTGGCCCGAGGTCTCACCCAACTCGACCACGCTCGCGCTCGGATCGGCGCCCAGGATGTGCGCTCAGCGGCGAGCGATCGGGGCCCCGAGATGGCTCGACTCGGGCTCGAGTTGGCCGCCGACGCCGGGCAGCCTCGCTCGATCCTCGCCTGGACAGAACGGCAACGAGCAGCAGCGCTCCGGCTCACCGGTGAGTCGGTGACGCTGGTCGGCCGCGGCACGGTCGATGCACTGCGTCGCGGGACCGTCGGTAACCAACAGCAAGATGCTGCGATCGCGGCCATGAGATCGCGCCGGCAGCGAATCGCCAGTGTCGAGTCGATCGATGTGGATCGGTTGGTCGCGGCTGCAGTTGGTGAAGGCGGGCTCGTCTGACACGACCGTGATGCGTGCGCCATCTTCGGCGAGGTCGGTGAGGAAGCCCACCAGAGCGCGGCGACGTCTGGCATCGAGCCCTGCGGTCGGGTCGACCAGCACGAGTTCACGGAACGGTTGGCCGAGCACGATGAGCAGGCCGCCGATCTGTTGTTCGCCTCGGCTGAACGGCCATGGCTCCCGGGGCAGCAGGGACTCGGCGTCGAGCACCTCGATGGCGAAGTCGGCGAGCTCGGTCGGCTCGTCGATGCCTCCGGCGACGGCGGCGGCCACCACCTGTTGCTCGAGCGGGATCTTGCCGTCGAGCACCGGGGGTGTCGGAAGGAACACCACGCCGGGATCGTCGGCTCGGCCGGACAGTGCGTCGAGGTCGGACATCGGGAGCACCACCAGCATCGCCCGAGGCTAGGCCCCCACGGGGAGCGCCCGGTACGGACGCCGCCGAACGCACGCCACCGAACGCATTGCCGCAGGGGACCGGTAGCATGCCGGGTCGCTGTTCGACCCGGTCATCGGATCGAACGGCCGGGCCCCAGGACCCGACCCGGCATCCGCCGGCACCGATCCAGAGAAAGCGTTTCATCATGACCAAGGCAGCAGCCAACCTCACGGCCAAGTCCGACACGATCGCCAAGCACGCCAAGGGCGAGAACGACACCGGGTCTCCCGAAGTCCAGATCGCTCTGCTCTCGGATCGAATCGACCACCTGACCAACCACCTCAAGATGCACAAGAAGGATCACCACAGCCGTCGTGGTCTTCTCATGCTCGTCGGTCGTCGTCGTCGTCTGCTCGACTACCTGGCCAAGATCGACATCGAGCGCTACCGCTCGATCCGTGACGAACTCGGTCTGCGCCGCTAGGCCCACCATCGTCAGAATCGGCATTCTGGGGAGCGCGCCGGTCGAGATGCTCACGCATGCTCGGTTTCGGCCGATGGTTCCTCTATCCTCATGAGAGCCGTACGAAACGTTCGTACGAGCGGCAGCTCAGCTGCCAGTTTCCAACTCCTCGCACTCGCACCTTCCGACCGCTCTGCCGATCCAAACGATCAGCCAGAGCACTCGCCGGTGGTGACGGGCCGAGCGTACGTCTGAGCGATCCCCTCTCGGGTTCGTGACAGCAGCGAGTGGTTGCAATCTGGGATCTGGTCTGCCTATTGCCTGGCGATCGCCGCTTGGCAGACAATTGAACAAGGAGATTCCATGACGGAAGTCTTTTCCGTACAGGGCACTGTCACCTCTGGTGACGGTCCTGACATGATCCTCGAGACCGGAAAACTTGCCGGTCTCGCGAGCGGTTCCGTGACCGCCCAAATGGGCGACACGATGGTCCTCGTCGCTGCCACCGGTGCCAAGCACGTGCGTGACGGCATCGATTTCTTCCCGCTCACCGTCGACATCGAAGAGCGCATCGTACGCCGCGGGCAAGATCCCCGGCTCGTTCTTCCGTCGTGAAGGCCGTGCATCCGACGAGCAGCCATCCTCACCTGCCGCCTGATCGACCGCCCGCTGCGTCCGTCGTTCCCCGACGGCTACCGCAACGAGATCCACGTCGTGGTCACCGTGCTCTCGGTGCCGACCAGGAGAACCCGCTACGACGTGCTCGCCATCAACGCTGCGTCCGCTGCGCTGATGCTGTCCGACGTCCCGTTCGACGGCCCCATCGGCGCCGTGCGTCTTGCCTACACCACCGACGGTGAGTGGCTCCCCCACCCGACCTACGAAGAGGGCGACGGAGTCGGCCTTCGAGATGGTCGTGGCCGGTCGTCAGCTCGACGACGGCGACGTCGCCGTGATGATGGTCGAGGCCGGTGGCACCGAGAACTCGTGGAACTACTACGAGAACGGCGCCCCCAAGGTCGACGAGGCCGTCCTCGCCCAGGGCCTCGAGGCCTGCAAGCAGTAGATCAAGGAAGCCATCGCCCTCCAGCTCGAGCTGGTCGAGCAAGGCCGGCGGTCGCAAGCCGTTCATGACCTACCCGACCGTCAGGCCGACTACACCGACGAGCTCGTTCGCCGCCGTCAAGGCTGCCGGCGAAGCCAAGATCGATCGAGACCATGACGATCGCCGACAAGACCGAGCGCGAGCGACGCCGAGTCGGCGCACTGCGCGACGAGGTCATCGCCGCTGCTTCCGCGTCAGCTCGGCGACGACGCCGATGCCGAGAAGCAGCTCAAGGCTGCGTTCCGCTCGCATCACCAAGGCGGTCGTGCGCAAGCGCATCGTCGAAGACGGCATCCGCATCGACGGTCGAGGACCGACTGATCTGCGCCCGCTCTCCGCCGAGGTCGGCGTGATCCCGACGGCGCACGGCTCCGGCCTCTTCCAGCGTGGCGAGACCCAGGTCCTCAACATCACGACGCTCGGCATGAAGCGCATGGACCAGATGATCGACGGCATCGACGCCGACCGACTCGCAAGCGCTACATGCACCACTACAACTTCCCGCCGTTCTCCACCGGTGAGACCGGCTTCATGCGTGGCCCGAAGCGTCGTGAGATCGGCCACGGTGCGCTCGCCGAGCGTGCGCTCGTTCCCGGTGATCCCGTCGCTTCGAGGAGTGGCCCTACACGCTGCGCCTCGTCTCCGAGGTCCTGACCTCCAACGGTTCGACCTCGATGGCGTCGGTCTGCGGTTCGACCCTGTCGCTGATGGACGCCGGTGTGCCGATCAAGGCGCCCGTCGCCGGTATCGCCATGGGCCTCGTCTACGCCGAGGGCAAGTACATCACCCTCACCGACATCCTCGGTGCCGAAGACGCCTTCGGCGACATGGACTTCAAGGTCGCCGGTACCACCGACTTCGTCACGGCCCTCCAGCTCGACACGAAGATCGACGGCATCCCGGCCGACGTCCTCGCCGCGCGCTCTGAACCAGGCCAAGGAAGCCCGTCTCGACGATCCTCGACGTCATGGCCGAGCGCCATCGCCGAGCCCCGTGAAGAGGTGCGTGACACGCGCTCCGAAGATCATCAGCTTCGAGATCCCGATCGACAAGATCGGCGAGGTCATCGGCCCGAAGGGCAAGGTCATCAACTCGATCCAGGCCGAGACCGGCGCCGACATCTCCGTCGACGACGACGGCATGGTCGGCATCGTGTCGATCGCCTCGCTCGACAGCGCGATGGTCGACGAGGCCGAGCGTCAGATCCAGCTGATCCTCGATCCGCCGACCGCCGAGGTCGGCGCGACCTACCCGGGCCGGGTCGTGAACATCACCAAGTTCGGTGCGTTCGTCAACATCCTTCCCGGTCGTGACGGTCTGCTGCACATCTCGAAGATCGGTGGCGGCAAGCGCATCGATCGGGTCGAGGACGTGCTCGAGCTCGGTCAGGACATCGACGGTCATCGTCGAAGACATCGACCCCAACGGCAAGGTGTCCCTCAATCTCGCCGGCGATGCCCCCGAGGTTCGTGAGAGCAGCAATGGACGGTGGCGGTCGCAGCGAGTCCCCCGAAGCCCAAGGCGGAAGCGCCGGCGGCCGAAGAGGATCGTGGATCGACCACGATGACCTTCGACGACGGCGACGCCCTCGACGGCTTCGGTGACCTCGGTCCTGAAAGCGCCCCCGTTGCCTCCGAAGATGATCGAGGCGGCCGAGGCCGTCGCGGTGGAGGCGGCGGTCGTGGTCGTGGTCGTGGCCGCAGCTGATCTGCTGTGTTCGGCTGTCGCCTCACCGGCGTCGCCGATCCGGCTCGTGACTGAGGTGCTTGTCTCCTCTGTCGACAAGCGAAACGCGTAACTGAACGTGGGTCCGATCTGAGCGCCTGGCGCGCAGATCGGACCCACCTTCGCGTCCTGGCGTCATGCCCTAGGCTCACTGCATGACTCGAGTCGGTGTGTTCGGTGCCGGTGGCCGGATGGGGATTGCGGTCTGCCACGCCGTGAACGACGACCCCGAGCTCGAGCTCGTGGCCGCCGTCGACCCCCACTACGCCGGCATCGACATCGGGGAGGTCACCGGAATCAACGGCTGCACCTTCGACGTCAGCTCGGCCCCGTCGAGCTTCGTCAACGAGAAGGTCGACGTTGCCATCGATTTCACGCAGCCGGAAGCCGCTCGTGGCAACCTCGAGTTCTGCGCGGTCAACGGCATCCACGACGTCATCGGTACGTCGGGTTTCACCGAGGACGACTTCGCATCGATCGCGGAGATGTTCGCGACCTCCAATTGTCTGATCGCCCCGAACTTCGCCATCGGCGCCGTCTTGATGATGCGTTTCGCCGAGCTCGCCTCGCCCTATTTCGACACGGCCGAGATCATCGAGCTCCACCACGACAACAAGGTCGATGCGCCGAGCGGCACGGCGGTCAGCACGGTCGAGCGCATGGCGGCCGCCTCCGACGAGTGGGCTGATGATCCGACCCAGACCGAGACGATCGCACACGCCAGGGGCGCTGCCGGTCCGGGCGGAATCCGCGTGCACTCTGTCCGGATGCGGGGGATGGTCGCTCATCAGGAAGTCATTCTGGGAACGGCCGGCCAGACGCTCTCGATCCGGCACGACTCCTACGATCGATCCAGCTTCATGCCGGGCGTTCTGCTCGCGGCGAAACGTATTGTCGATCTGCCGGGACTGACCGTCGGGCTCGACGCAGTGCTGGGAATCTGAGTACGGAGACGACGTGGCGTCCGAGGGTGGTTACGCAGAGCAGCACGATCCGGCGTCGCATCCGTCGCTGGCCAAACAGTCCTACGATCCGGCGACAACCGAAGTCGTCCTGCGCCGAGCGTTCGAACTGGCCGATCGAGAAGTCACCCGTGACATCGCGTTCACGAGGTCGACGCTGGCCGAGATCGCGGCCGAGGTCGACCTTCCGGTCCAGGCCGTCGCTGCCGCTCTGGCCGAGCAGATGGCAGACGGCATCGATGATCGCAGCCTGTTGGATCGTTTCATCGGTTCCGACCGGGTCTCGGTTCACCGGCGGGCGTCGGCGCCGGAGCACGACATGCGTGATCGTGCCGTTCGTCTGCTCGAGGTAGGCCACGGGATGCGGCCGCGGATCCAATCCGACGGCGTTGTCGTCGCCACGAAACGCAAGGATTTCGTCGGCAAGATCGCGGCCACGGTCCGAGATGCACAAGGCCTCGGCCAGCTCGGGAAGATACGACGAGTCGAGGTGGCCGCGGTCGACGTCGGCGACGAGCCCGGTGCGTTCGTGATCAGCGCCGACATCGGGGATCGGCGCAACAACGCCGTCGCCGGAGGGGCCGCTGTCACGGTGATCGGTGGGGTTCTGGTGGCGTCGGCCGCAGTCGCATTGAGCCCTTTCATCGCGGCGGCGACGCCGTTCGCCGTCGCGGCCGGTGTGGTGACGAGCCGGCTGGTCCACGGCGCCGCCGAGCGTGATGTCAGGGAGGACCTCGAGGAGGCGGCAGACGCGCTGGTGCGAGGCGACGAACCCGACGGTTTGATCAGTCGTTCGGCTCGTAGGGCGTTCGAGTCACTCCGCCGAACCGGCCGCAGCCCACGGCGTTGACCCCATCGAGTGCCGCCCGAGATTTCGGTTGGATCGGGGAACCGGAACTCGGTCGTGATCGTCTGAGTGGGATGACCTCACACCGTTCACTTGTTCGCATCGTGGCCCCCGCCCTCCTGGTGGGTGTCGCACTCCTCGCAGCGGCCTGCGGGTCGGCCGACACCAGCGCCGGTGCCGAGTCGACGGCCTCGACCACACCCGAGGGTGACGCAGCGAATGTCACCAGACTGTGGATCAAGGGTGAGACCGTGGACTGCATCGGGGAGGCCCCGCAGACCTGTCTGCAGGTGGCTGAGGCCGAGGACGGCGAGTACCTCTACTTCTACGACGCGATCGAAGGGTTCAGCTTCGAGGAGGGCACGAGCTACGTCATCGACGTCGAGATCACCGAGGTGGCCGACCCGCCGGCGGACGGATCATCACTGGCGTACAGCCTGATCGAGATCATCGAAGCGTCGAGCTGATCCGATCGGCCGCGGCGAGCATCTGGTCCCCGACGGGCTGGAGTCCGATTCCGGCGCACAGGAGTCCGGTGCTGACGCGTTCGATCACACCCCACTCCCAGATCGCGGTGGCGTCGAGTCCGGCTCGTGCCGCGAGCCAACTCGCCCGGTCGAATGGGTTGCCCGCCATCAGCTCGCGGGGTCCTCGCGCATCAGGATGCCGAGGTCGTACTCGGGTTCGGCCAGGAGTCCGTCCGGATCGACGAGCTTGTGGCTGCCACCGTCGATGGTTCTCAGCGTGTTCCATTGGTGGATGTCGCCGTGCACGAGCACCGAACGCTCGTCGCGATGGGCTGCGGCCCGGCGTTCGCCGCACTCGATGGCGTGCTCGACGGTCGCTTCTCGGCAGGGTCGTCCGTGGCGCTCCCATTCCTTCGACACGAAGTCGATCAGCAACCGCGCCTTTCGAGATCCCGTGGTGAGCCCGGCGTCCGGCGCCGGACGCCAGAGTGCGATCGCGCAGTCGACCATGATGCGGTGCTGGTCGGCGATCGGAAGTCCGAGATCGAAGAGGCTGGGACCGAGCTGTTCCATCAACAACGCACCGCGAGTGTCATCCCTCGCGTAGAGCTCTGCGCAACCGGCCCCCTCTGCGAGTTCGAGGACCGTTGCCTCGTTGGTCACGGCGGATTGTTCGAGCCCGTCGCCCGATCTCGGGATCATCAACTTGAGCACCGCAGGTGAACCGTCGTGACGCAAGACGTGCGTGACGTACGCCTCGGTGCCCCCGGTGAGGGGATTCCCGAGCACGAGACCCCAGTCTTCGATCACCGCCGCCACGAGCTCGTCGAGGTCGGCGAGCCACCGCTCAGCCCCGACCTCGCGAGCCTTGTTGGCCACGATGTCGGGGACGTCGATCAAGACGGGTCGGCCGCGGCGCCACCGCCCGCTCGGTCTCCGCCCCCTGTGTCACCGCCGGCCACATCATCGTCGGCAACGAGACCTTCCGGGTGTCGCTCGAGGTCGATCAATGCCTTGACCTCGGAGTTGTCGCCCCGGAACTCGCCGAAGACGGTCCACCCGATCGCGAGGGCGGAGACGATCAGAATCGGGATCCGGTACTCGTCGATCCAGTCGACCAGGGAACTGATCTGCCCGCCGAAGATGTTGCCGAACTGGCGCAGGATCAGCAGGCGGGTCGCGGTGCCGAATGCGTTGAGGACGACGAACATGCCGACGCCGATGCCGCTCGCGCCGGCGAGCATGCAGATGACGTTGTTCGGGAACAGGACGATCAAGGGAGCGGCGTAGCGCTTGAAGCCGCCCTGCGCGTCGTCCATCAGCGGCCCATACGTGCGGCTCCTCCGCTTGATCCACGCGAGCGCCCGATCGCCGTACCAGAAACCGAGCAGGTAGCTCCACGGATCGAAGAACACCAGGCGGATGAACCCCACGGCGAAGTAGGGCAGGAAGTCGAGGTCGGGGCTGGCGAGGGCGAGGTTGCGATCTCGGGGGCTGAGGGCGATCAGGACGAGGGGATTGTCCTTGACGATGACAGACAGCAGCAGGTCGCCGGCCCACCCGGCAACGATGTTGACCAGAGCCAGACCGATCACGATCCGGGCGATCCATTTGTTCGGCGGCTTCCCCCGTTCCAGTCGCATCGTGGCTGCAGTCACCGCCCGAGTCTGGCAGCTGCGAGCGCCCTTCCCCCTCAGTCCGGGGCGACCGAGGAGTCGCTGACCCAGTTGCCGTGGAAACCGATCGGCACCCGCTGGGGGAGCGTGACGGTGGCAACCGCCGCCCCTTCGAAATCGGCAGCGTCGATCACATGCAGTTCGGCGCCGTCATTGGGGACGTCGTGGACGAGGCAGATGATCCAGCCGTCGTCCTCGGCCGTACTGCCGTCGCGTGGCACGAACACAGGCTCGGCGCCGCCGCGGCCGGCACCGAAGTGGTGCTCGCTCACGTGTCCGGTGGTGACGTCGGTCTTGCAGATCGGTCCGTGGAGGACGGGTGACGAGTAGTCGAGCGTGGCCGTGTATCCGAAGCGGTGGGGTTTGAGCCCGACCCTGGGGTCGTGGCGGGGAAACTCATGAGCTCGATCGTCGATGCGCTCTTCGTTGACCCGTCTGGTCGACGGGTTGATGGTCCACCGGTCGAGCGTCGGTGGGGCATCGAGAGAGAAGGGGCCGAGCAGATCGAGGTCGAACAGCCGCTCGTAGCGGCAGAAGTCGATCACGACGTTGCCGTCGGCATCGTCGTAGGCATTCAGTGGGTGGAACGTGAAGCAGGGAGCGACATCACACCAGACGATCGATGACGCATCGGTGGCCGAGCGGGGGAGCAGACCGACTCGTGCCGGGTGCTCGGGGTTCCAGCCCAACGGGATCGTGTAACCCTCGGTGAGCATGTCCATCCGCAGTGTGACGGGCAGGTCGTAGACGACGACCCAGTTCTCCGTGATCGAGATGTCGTGGACCATGGGCATGTCGGCGATCGGGATGTCGATCGTCTTGGTGACGAGGCCGTCGGAGCCGACGACCACGTACTGGAGATGGTCCATCAAGTCCGGCCAGCAGTAGGTCATGGCGTGGAGCTCGCCGGTCGACGGATCGAACTTCGGGTGGGCACTGAACCCGCCGACGAGGGTTCCGCCGAAGTCGCTGCGGGCGATGGTGTCGAGCTCGTAGCTGAGCTCGGTCGGTGTGGTTCCGCCCTCCACCAGTGCGTAGGTCTTGCCGGCGAATCCGCCGACGTTCGTGTTGGGTCCGAAGCTCGTCCGATCGCCGTTGGCCGGACCGATCGGACGTGTTTCGCCGAGGTGGTCGGCCACCGCGTCAGACCGGACCCAACGATTTCGGTACCAGTCGGCCTTGCCCTCGCGCAGGCGCACGCCGTGCACCATGCCGTCGCCGACGAACCAGTGGTGGCGCAGCGGGTTGGCCACCTCGCCGATGGGATTCGGTCCGTTCCGCAACCACCGCCCGGTCAGCTCGACGGGCAGCGTTCCGGTGACGGGTAGGTCGAAGGCGGTGACCTCCTCGGTCACCGGCGCCTTGACGCCTTCGAGGTAGGGGTTGGAAGTCGTGATGGTCATGGGGATGTCTCCGACGAAGTTGACGGGTGTCAACTCTGACCATACGGACGATGTGTACATGTGTCAACCCCTCGAACTCTGCCGGTACCCTCGCTCCATGATCGACAGTGGGAGACAGAGGTGAGCACTCGTGACCGGCTCCTTGCCTCTGCGGTCGAGTTGATGGCCGAGCACGGCGAGATCGAGTCGGTCAGCCTGCGAGCGGTGGCCTCGGCCACCGGCGTCAGCCCCACCGCGGTCTACCGTCACTTCGCCGACCACGATGAGTTGCTGGTGGCCGCGCTCGAGTGGGCATGGGCCGAGTTCGACCAAGCCCTCGATCAGGCGAGCGCCGATGCCGAGGACCCTCACGAGCGGCTCGAGCTCCAGTGTGATGCCTACATCGATTTCGCCTTGGCCCAGACCGGTCTGTACGTCGTGTTGTTCGCCAGCCGGGACACCGCTGCGGCGTGCAGGACCGACGTGGGTGGCGTGGTGTTCGACAAGCTCACCACCGTGGTGGGTGGTGTCCTCGACGCCAACGACGACGACCGTCCCGCATTCTCGGTGGCGACGCAGCTCTTCACCGGCATCCACGGCATCGCCCACCTGCGCTGTGCCCAGCCGACCTTTCCCTGGCCCGAGCTCGATGACCAGAAGGAACAACTCATCGCATGCGTCGGCCTGAACCGCCGAGGTTGAGGCGTCGGGTGTACCGTCGATTGCTGTGGACGTGATCGAAGACGCCGCCGACAACGCCGCCGCCGCCGACAACGCCGCAGACGACGACATCGTCACCGTCGCCAGACGACGCAGCGGCCCCGCGAACTGGTCGTTCGTCCGACGGCCGAGATGGATCCTGTCCCACCTCTTTGCTGCGACGCTCATCGTGGGCTTCGTCAGTGCCGGGGTCTGGCAGCTCGGCCGGCTCTCCGAGCGTCAGGACACCAACGAGCGCATCGAGGCAAGGGCGCTCCAGACCTCGGTGCCGTTGGCGTCCGTCCTCGGCGCATCGGACGACGAGCTCGACTACACGGCGGTGTCGGCGACGGGCCGGTTCGTCGAGCTCCGAGCTGGCCAGAGTGGCAAACCGCTCTCAGGACGGGCGCGGGGGCGATTGGGTCGTCGCCGTCTTCGAGACGGACGAAGGCGACATGCTGATCGTCAATCGGGGCTTTGTCCTGCGTTCGGAGGTCACGGCGGCGACGCCGGATGGCACGGTCGAGCTCGAGGGGTTCCTTCGGCGTTCGCGAACGAAGGGCTGGGTCGGTGGGACCGACAACCCGGAGGCGGAACGAATGCCTCGCCTGAACGTCGACGACGTGATGGTCAGAATGGGGAGAGCGGGGATCGATTCGGACCGAGTGGTCCCGCTGTGGCTGCAGCTCGATGCGATCGACGGCACGGATCCCGGCATCGGCGCCGATGCCGGCGTGGAGGCCGTCGTCACGCCTCGGCCGCTACCCCTCGACAGCCTCGACGAGGGCAACCACTTCAGCTACGCCATCCAGTGGTTCATGATGGCGACGCTGAGTGTCGTGATCTACACCCTGATGCTGCGGAGGATCGCACGCCGCCCCGCCTGAACTCGGACCCTCCGGGGGACATGGCTGCTACCCTCACGACTCGATGACAATCCAATCTTCACCTGCCTTGTTGGCACTCCACGGACTCCGCCTCAAGGGATTCGCAGAAGCATCGGTCATCGCCGAATTGGTCGGTCTCGACGAAGCAGTCGTCACCGCGGAACTCGAGCGAGCGGCCGAGTCTGATCTCACCATGTTCAGAGAGGGCCGCCGGACCGGCTGGGCGCTCAAGCCCGCCGGTCGGGTCGAGAACGAGCGCCTCCTGGCCGAAGAGCTCGACGCCGTCGGCCGGCGCGAGCTCGTACAACAGTGCTACGAGCTGTTCCTCGCTCTCAACGGTCAGATGCTGGCCGTCTGCACTCGCTGGCAGGTGAAGGACCAGGACGCAAAGGAACTCAACGACCACACCGATGCCGACTACGACGCCGCCGTCATCGCCGAACTCGCCGAGCTCGATGCCGGGGTCCAGCCGATCTGCGCCGACCTCGCCCGTGCCTTGCCCCGGTTCGGCGTCTACGCACCACGCTTCGACATCGCCCTCGAGAAACTCGGGGCCGGCGAGCTCGAGTGGTTCACCAAGCCGATCATGGAGAGCTACCACACCGTGTGGTTCGAACTCCACGAAGACCTACTGGCCACGCTCGGGATCAACCGGGCCGACGAGAAGGCCCACTGATGCCCCGCTTCGGTCGTGTCCTGACCGCGATGGTCACCCCGTTCAACGCCGATGAGTCGCTGAACTACGAGGGTGCGCAGGAATTGGCGAAGTACCTCGTCCAGAACGGCAACGATGGTGTCGTCGTTGCCGGTACGACCGGCGAATCGGCGACGCTCACCCACGAGGAGCAGATCGAACTGATCATCGCCGTTCGTGAGGCCATCCCCGACCACTACCTCGTCGCGGGGGCGGGAAGCAACGACACGAAGGCCGCCATCGAGCTGACCGAGGAGTCGACGGCAGCCGGCGCTGACGGGATCCTCTCGGTGACTCCGTACTACAACCGGCCATCACAAGCCGGATTGCTCGCCCACTTCACCGCGATCGCCGCATCGACCGATCTCCCGATCGTCGTGTACGACATCCCCGGTCGCACGGGTCGGAAGATCAATACGGCGACACTCATCGATTTGTTTGCCGTCGACAACATCGTCGGGCTCAAGGATGCAGCCGGCGATCCGGCCGAGACGGCGAGGCTGCTCGCCGCCGTGGGCGACGACGTCGACTGTTATTCGGGAGACGACAAGCTCACGCTTCCCCTGTTGTCGATCGGCGCATGCGGCGTGATCGGGGTCGCCACGCACTGGCTCGGCCAAGAGATGGCCGAGATGATCAACGCCTACGTCGACGGTGACGTGGTCGGAGCCCGAAAGAGGAATGCCGCCATGATCCCGTCCTTCGAATTCGAAACCGGCGACAACGCGCCGAATCCCGAGCCGACCAAGGCATTGATGCCTCTGCTCGGCCTCGACCTCGGCCCGTGTCGTTCGCCGATGGGCTTCCCGCCGGCCGACATCTCCGACCGCGCCCGCGTCGTGCTGGCCGGGCTCGGGAGGAACATCTGATGGCCTCCGACGTACGAGTCGTGTTCCTCGGTGGCCTCGGCGAGATCGGTCGCAACTGTGCGGCGATCGAGGTCGACAAGCGCATCATGCTCATCGATTGCGGGCTCATGTTCCCCGACGACGACATGGCCGGCATCGACCTCGTCCTGCCGGACTTCACCTGGTTGCGTGAGAACGCCGACCGGATCGAGGGTGTGGTCTGCACCCACGGCCACGAGGACCACATCGGTGCGCTCAGCCACCTCCTCAGCGAGATGCCGCTGAAGATCATCGGCTCGCCGCTCACGATCGGGCTGGCCAAGAACCGCATCAACGAACGCGGTGTCAACAAACAAGCCAGTTTCATCGAAGTCAGCGACGGCGATCGCATCCAGGTCGGCCCGTTCGACCTCGAGTTCTTCCCGGTCACTCACTCCGTGCCGCACGGATTCGCCACCGCGTTCCACACCCCGCAGGGTGTCATCCTGCACTCGCGGCGACTTCAAACTCGACATGACCCCGGTCGATGGCCGACTCACCGACCTCGCCGCGATCGGTCACCTCGCGAAGGACGACGGCATCCGGCTGTTCCTGTGCGACAGCACCAACGCCGATGCCGAGGGGTTCTCGGCATCGGAGACCTCCATCGGGCAATCGATCCACGACCTGTTCATGCAGCGTCCGGACAAGCGGATCATCGTGGCGTCGTTCGCCAGCCACATCCACCGCGTCCAGCAGGTGGCGAACGCCGCGATCGCCAACGGCCGCAAGATCGCCACCCTCGGCCGGTCGATGAACAACAACGTGAACCTGGCCAGGCAGATGGGTCTGCTCACGATTCCCGACACCGTCGATCGTCAAGATCGAGGACATCGACAAGTACGCCGACAATGAGTTGTGCATCATCTCGACCGGTTCGCAGGGCGAACCGATGGCGGCGCTGGCCCGTATGGCCAGCGGCGACAACCGCTTCCTCACGATTCGTGAAGGCGACTGCGTGCTCTTGTCGTCGCATCCGATTCCCGGCAACGAGACCGGTGTCTCCCGGGTGATCGACGGCCTCCTCCGCAAGGGGGCCGAGGTCCTCCACTCTGGGACCCACAACGTCCACGCCACGGGCCACGCAAAGGCCGAAGAGCTACGGGTGCTGCACTCGATCGTGCAGCCGGAGTGGTTCATTCCCGTCCACGGCGAGTTCAGCCACATGACCACGCACGCCAAGATCGCGGCCCGGATGGGCCTGGCGGCCGACCACATCCTGATCTGTCAGGACGGCCAGTCGATCGTGCTCAGCGACGATGGCCTCGAGCGGGGCGAGGACGTCCCGGCCGAGTACATCTACGTACACGGCAGCCTGGGCGATCTCGACGAGAGCGTCCTGGTCGAGCGCCGGATCCTCGGTACCGAGGGGTTTGTCTCTGCGGTCATCAGCATTGGTATCAACGGCCCGAAGGCCACGCTGCTGCGGGAGCCCGAGATCATCACCCGAGGTTGGGTCCACGGCGCCGAGGGCGACGAACTGCGCAAGACGGCGATGCATGCGGTCCGAGATTCGGTGGAGGACTCGCTGGCGAAGGGGAACTTCACCCGCCAGGAGATCGAGCGCATCACCCGCCGCACGCTCGGCCGATTCGTGAGCAACAAGACTCGCCTCCGGCCGATGATCGTTCCCGTGGTGCTCGGCGCCCACGAAGGCGACGAACGCTGAACTCCCGCAGCGATTGGGGTCGCCCCGCTGGGCAGGTGCTCCACCACTGGGAGAGAATGGTCCGCTACGCTCGGTCGTACTGTGGCTACTACGAATCGGATCCTCACGGACCGGTCGAGGGGCAGCTACGGGTGGACGATCTGGACCGCGCCCGTCAAAGGCGAGCGTGGCAAAGAAACGCGCCCAAAATGCCCGAGAAGCAAAGGGCATCGCCCTCATCACGCTCGGACTCCTCCTCGGCCTCGCTCTCTACACCGGTGCAACGGGGGTGATCGGCCGTCTCCTGGCCTCCGCCCTCGGCGCCTTCGTCGGCCGGGCTCGGTTGCTCGTGCCGCCGCTGACGATCTTCGCCGGCTGGCATCTCCTACGAACAGAGCCGAAGAAACGTAGCGAATACCGCCCTCGGCTCGAGCTGGCGGCTTTCGGATTCGCCTTCGTCGCGTTGTTCTCCGCGCTCGACATGCTCGGCGGTCGGCCCGGTTGGGGTTCGTCGAATGGGTTCCTGTCCAAGGCAGGCGGCTGGTTCGGCATCGCCACCGGCGGCAGCATCGAGCGCTACTTCGGCTACTGGGGTCAGCTCATCGTGACCGTCGCCATGAGCCTCATGGCTGTCGTCCTCCTCACGAGCCTCTCCACGGTCCCGATCGCCGACTTCCTCGCCGACCTCGCGTCCCGCATTCGGGAACGCTTCGACGAATGGCGGGAGCAACAGCGCTCGGCCGAGGCGGAGGTCGAGGAGCCCAAGGCAAAGGGTCGGCAGGTCACCGACATGCCCATGCTCGACTTGGAGCATCCGCCCGAACCGTCTGCCTTCGCCGATGCCGGGACCGGTCCGGACGAGATCTTCGATCAGGAGACCTACATCGACCTCCGTGTTCCCGGAGCAACGCAACCGCCCGACGATGCCACCGTCGCCGAAGCCGCGCCCCAACCGCCGATCGAACACGCAGCCCCGTTCATCGACGTCCCCGAAGTGGCAACGGTGGCTGACATCGCGGCGTTGCGCCCGACGCCGGCCCGCGGTTCCTGGGTCCTTCCCGACATGAACATCCTCTCGCAGAGCGAGGGGCAGGACGTCGATCGTGCATCGGTCGAGCGGACCGGCCGCCAGCTCGAACACGCTCTCGCCGAGCACGGTGTCGAGACTCGACTCGTCGGCGTTGTCGTCGGCCCGACCGTCAGCCGTTTCGAGCTCGAACTCGGCCCTGGCGTCAAGGTCAATCGCGTCACCAGCCTCCACAAGGACATTGCGTATGCGATGGCCACACCGGACGTTCGAATACTGGCTCCGATCCCGGGCAAGCAGGCGATCGGTGTCGAGGTGCCCAACGTCCGTCGCCAGATGATCACGGTCGGCGACCTCCTCTTCTCCGAAGAAGCCGCCAACGCGACCCATCCCCTCGAGGTCACCCTCGGACGTGACATCACGGGCAAGACCGTGATGGCCAATCTGGCGAGGATGCCTCACTTGCTCGTCGCCGGCCAGACCGGCTCCGGCAAGTCGAGCTGCATCAACTCGATGCTGACCTCGATCCTGATGCGGTCGACCCCGGACGAAGTGCGTCTGATCCTGGTCGACCCCAAGCGGGTCGAACTCACGCAATACGCAGCGTCTGCCCGCATCTGCTCACCGAGGTCGTCACCGATCCGAAGAAGGCAGCCAACGCTCTGGCCTGGGCTGTTCGCGAGATGGAGCGTCGTTACGACCTCCTGAGCGACGTCGACGTGCGCGATCTCGATGGCTACAACAAGGGTGTCGAAGACGGCCGGTTCCCGGCTGTGCCCACTGCTGATGGCGAGAAGGAGCGGGAGAAGCTCAGCTACATCGTCATCATTCTCGACGAGCTCGCCGATCTCATGATGGTGGCGGCTCGAGACGTCGAAGAGTCGATCTGTCGCATCGCCCAGAAGGCTCGCGCCGTCGGAATTCACCTGGTGATCGCCACGCAGCGTCCGAGTACCAACGTGATCACCGGTCTCATCAAGGCCAACGTTCCGGCTCGGCTCGCCTTCGCCGTCTCCAGCCTCACCGACTCCCGCGTCGTGCTCGACCAGCAGGGCGCCGAGCGGCTCGTCGGCCGGGGAGACGGCCTGCTCCTCGACGGTTCCACCAGCACACCGGCCCGCTTCCAGGGTGCGTGGGTCACAGAAGCAGAAGTCGAGACCATCGTCGAGCACTGGCGCAAGCAGGCACCCGAGGTCGTGTTCGACTCCCGTGTGCTCGGCGAAGAGGTCAGCGAGTCGGCCGCCATGATTCCGGGTGGCACCACCGGTGATGATGACGATGACGAGCTCGTGCTCCAGGCGATGGAACTCATCGTCCGCTCCCAGCTCGGATCGACCTCCATGCTCCAGCGCAAGCTGCGCGTCGGTTTCGCCAGGGCGGGTCGCCTCATGGACATCCTCGAGGAACGAGGCGTTGTCGGACCGTCGATCGGGTCGAAGGCCCGCGATGTGATGATGACCGCAGACGATCTCGACGCCGGCCGCTGGCCGGCGGCGATGCGCGCTCCGGCCGCGGCACCCGTCCGCGCTCCGGCTCCGACCCCGGCGCCCGCCCCCGCTCCCAAGCCGGCGCCGGTCGTATCGGCCTCGGCCCCCAGTCGCCCACCGGCTGAGCTGCCCGAGGCCGAGCTCTCCCTGGCCAACGAGGATCACACCTCGACGATCGACCTGTCATCCCAGCGGACCACGGCGAAGGGCTCGATCTTCGACGACCTGGGCATCTCACCGCCACCCGGGGCACTCGCCGCCGACAAAGCGATCGACCGCACGATCGACACCACCGACGATGAGGCCGACGACGAACTCGACGGGGACGCATTCGACCCCGCTCTGGCTCCGCCCCCCGGCTATCGCACGCCGTGACCAGACTCACCAAGCTGCGCCCGACCCAATAACCTCCTCTGATGCTCATTGCTGTTGCCCTCCTTGCGGGTATTGCGCTGCTTGGCAAGGCGGCTGACGAGTTCGTCGAAGGTGCAGCCCGGCTGGCCGTGATGCTCAAGATCTCGCCGATCGTCGTCGGCGCGGTCATCGTCGGGTTCGGGACAAGTGCGCCCGAGATGGTGGTGAGCGGCATCGCGGCAGGCCAGGGCGACGACGACCTCGGCATCGGCAACATCATCGGCTCGAACCTGGCGAACCTCTCCCTCATCCTCGGTGCGGCGGCGCTCATCGTGCCCCTCACGATCGATTCCCGGGTCCTGAAGAAGGAAATGCCGCTGGCGACCGGCGCCGCGATTTTGTTCGCCGTGCTGGTGCAGAACGGCCTCAGCGTTCGCGACGGCATCGTGTTCTTCGTCCTGCTGGTGGCTGCCCTGGCGTTCCTCTTGCTCGGTGGTGACGGCGACGAGTCGATCGTGAGCGAGGTCGAGGAGCTGGCCGGCGGTGAGCACACGATCGGTGTCGAGCTGATACGGACGTTGGTTGGCTTGGTCGGAACGGTCCTCGGTGCGTGGCTCCTGGTGTGGGGTGCGACGACGCTGGCCGAGAACCTCGGTCTCAATGAAGGATTTGTCGGTGTCACCTTGGTTGCGCTCGGAACCTCGCTCCCCGAGCTCGTCACCGCCATCGCCGCGGCGAGGAAGAAGCAGACCGATCTGATCATCGGCAATCTTCTGGGCAGCAACCTGTTCAACTCGCTGGCAGTCGGGGCCGTCGTCGGTTTCCTCGGTGACGGAGCCGTCGGCGATCCGTCGCTGACCGGACTCGATCTGTGGTTCATGCTCGCCGTGTGTCTGATCGCCGCGCTCGCGATGTTCACCCGCGCGGTGTTGGAGAGGGCCGAGGGGACCCTCCTGCTCGGCGTGTTCATCGGCTTCCTGATTGCCACGTGGTGGGACGAGACTCGAGGCATCGGCGATGCCATGATCGATCTGGCTCGATCGCTGGCCTGACAGCCCGTCCCGCCGGCCTGACAGCAGCGGCTGCGTGTGATGAGATCGCCCGGTGACTTCTCTCGATCATCTCGTCGTCGCCGGTACCGACCTGTCCGCCCTCGTGGCGTGGTGGACGGCTGAGTCCGGCCATCACGCGACCGTCGGAGGCTCGCATGTCGGGATGGGATCGAAGAATGCGCTGGTCGGCCTTGGTTCTGCCTATCTCGAACTGATCGGGCCCGACCCGGACCAGGAAGCACCGTTGACGCCCCGACCCTTCGGGATCGACGACCTGCCAGAGCACTCGATTCGTCTCGTCACCCTCGCACTGGCCATCGACGATCTCGATGCCGCTCTGGCCCTGATGGCCGCCAACGACATCACGTTCGGTCCGGCACGTCCGATGTTGCGGGCGAAGCCGGACGGCGCGCTGCTGTCATGGAGGCTGGCGTTGCCGAGTGGCTTCGATGGGGTGATGCCGTTTCTCATCGAGTGGGGTGAGGGTGTCGACCACCCGGCTGCCGCTCTGCCCGATGGTTGTTCCATCGCCAGGATCGAGGGGTTCCACCCGGAGGCCGATCGGCTCAACGCGGGCCTGGAAGCGATCGGTGCGCCGTACACGGTGACGGTTGCCGATCGGGCCGGTCTGTCTGCCGACCTGACGACACCGAACGGGACGGTGTCACTGTGACCGAGAACCGCCGTGTGTTGGCGTCCGGCCTGCAGTTCCCCGAAGGCCCGATCGCCATGGCAGACGGATCGGTTGTTCTGGTCGAGATCAAGCGCGGCACCCTCACTCGGGTGTCGACCGACGGATCGGTCGACGTCGTGGCCGACTGTGGCGGAGGTCCGAACGGTGCTGCCGTCGGTCCGGACGGCAGGATCTGGGTCTGCAACAACGGTGGCTTCGAATGGCATGAACGGAATGGTCTGACGCTGCCCGGTGACCAGTCGAACGACTACTCCGGCGGCAGCATCCAACGGGTCGACCTCGAGACGGGCGAGCTCGAGACCGTCTATGAATCGGTGGGCGGCCATCGACTGTGCGGCCCCAACGACCTCGTCTTCGACGAGACCGGCGGTTTCTGGTTCACCGATCACGGCAAGAACCGGCCCAGGGACCGCGACCGCGGTGGCCTGTACTACGCCGCAGCAGACGGTTCGGGCGTCGAAGAGGTCATCTTCCCGTTGCTCGCCCCGAACGGTGTCGGACTCTCGCCGGCCGGTGATCGGCTGTACGTCGCCGAGACCTACGAGGGGCGCCTCTACGCCTGGGATCTGGACGGCCCTGGACAGATCAGCGGCTACTTCGGACCCGAGCATCGGGGGTTGGTGCTGGCAGACCCCGAGGGTGGCCCGCTGTTCGATTCCCTGGCCGTGGATGCCGAGGGCAACGTGTGTGTTGCCACGATCCGCAACGGTGGCATCACGGTGGTGTCCCCGGAAGGTGCTCACCATCACGTGCCGTTCGACGATCCGCTGACCACCAACATCTGCTTCGGTGGACCCAACCGGCAAACGGCCTTTGTCACGTTGTCGGCGACGGGCCGTCTCGTCGCCGCCGAGTGGGCCAACCCGGGCCTCGAACTGGCCTTCAACGCCTGACCCGAGTCGACGTGGCGCGACCTCGTATCCTTGACCGGTGCACCCAGCCCGCTCGCGTCGCCCGACTCCCGCAACCGCAGCCGGCGCTCTGGTGCTCGCAGTACTTTGGCTGCTGGTATCGGTCTCGCCGGTCGCCGCTCACGGCGAGCTGGTTGCGTCGTCGCCTCAGCCGGGCGAGACCGTCGGGACCGCCTCGCACATCGAGCTGGTGTTCTCGACCGGAGTCTCGGACTGGGTCGTGTCGGTCGAACAGCCGAGCGGTGATCCCGTTGACGGCACCGTGGTCCAGAAAGCCGATCCCTATCTGTCGTTCGAGATGAAGCCGCTGGAGATGGAGGGGCAATACATCGTCCGCTACTCCGGCATCGACACCGATGGTGACATCCTGCAGGGCGCGTACGCGTTCGTCGTCGAGGACGGGGCCCAGGGGCCGGTCGAGCTGCCGGTCGATCTGGTGGTGCTACAGCCGACGGGAACCGCGTGGTGGCCGTACGCGTTGCTGATGCTGGGCGTGGTCGTCGTCGCCGTGCTCGCCGGTCTCCTGGCCGAGAAGGTTCGTCGGCTTCGAACCCTTTCGGCGGCTGCCGGACGACGAACCGACTGATCTGATCGTCAGGCGACACAAGTCACTGTTGTAGTGCGCAGGGATGCGTTGACGGTCGGCGACAGCTGGTCGAACCTCCGAGGTGACGCCAGGGGGGCGTCAACCATGAGGGGGGTTGTGAAATGTCGAAGAATCGTAAGCTGCTATGCGCGGCCGCTTTTGCGGTGGCCGGGTTCACGGGGCTTCCGTCGGCAGCCTTTGCGGGAGAAGTGACGGGGAACGGCAAGAGCCTGAAGCAGGAGGACGGATCCCTGCATGGAAGATCGGCTTGTGCCTTTTCGGGGCAGGAGGACGGGCAGTTCCTCGAGCCGGGCGATCCGGAATACAGCGAGGCTCATGCACAGAGCTGGGGGCAGATTCCCAAGGCGGTGAGGGATCAGATCGCCGGTTTTGGATTCCACCCAGGCTCCGCCTGCAACCCGAACGTCGGGCCGCCGCCGGAACCGTGAGCGGCTCGCGGCACGAGTGACGCTGGTCGTGCGGACGATTTGCGTCCGCACGATCATCGCCAGCCACACCTGCGATCACGGGGCTGCTGGTGATGACCGATCGCCTGCTCTGCGCTCGATCGAGCCGGACCTAGAGTGATGGGCCTCATGTCCGCCACCCCCGCGCCGCGCACGTACTGGATCGAGACGCTCGGCTGCCCGAAGAATCAGGTCGATTCAGACAAGCTCGTCGGCACGATGGTGGCCGACGGCATGGTCCCGGCGACCGACGTCGGCGACGCCGACCTCGTGGTCGTCAACACCTGTGCCTTCATCGGCGAAGCCAGGCAGGAGTCGGTCGACACGATCCTCGCCCTCGGCGACGCCAAGCGGGGCAACGCCGAATTGGTTGTCACCGGCTGCATGGCCGAGCGCTACGGCGACGAACTGGCCGAGGCCATTCCCGAGGCAGCCCAGGTCGCCGGATTCGGCGTGCCGGTCACGTTGGGTCCGAGTCGGGGAGTGGCCGGTAGCGGCGCCGTGCCGAAGCTCGATCTGCTGGAACTGCCCCGACCACCGGCGACCGCCCCATGGGCGTACGTGAAGGTCGCCGAAGGCTGCGACCGCAACTGCGGCTTCTGCGCCATCCCGAGCTTCCGAGGCAAGCAGCGATCGCGTTCGATCGAGTCGATCATGGCCGAGGTCGATCAACTGGCAGCCAAGGAGATCGTGCTGGTGGCCCAGGATCTGGCTGCATTCGGACGGGATCAGGGTCAAGGTGAGCGCTCGATCGTGCCGCTGGTTCGCCAGGTCGCCGCCGAAGTCGATCGGGTCCGGTTGCTGTATCTCTACCCATCCGATCTCACCGACGAGTTGATCGACACGATCTGCGCCACCGGTGTTCCCTACTTCGATCTCTCCCTGCAACACGTCAGCCGCCCACTCATGCGGCGGATGCGGCGATGGGGCGACGGTGACCTCTTCCTCGAACGAGTCGAGGCCATCCGCGCCCGAGAACCGGATGCCGCGTTCCGCAGCAACTTCATCGTCGGCTACCCGGGCGAGACCGAAGAAGACCACGATCGACTCATCGACTTCGTCGAAGCAGCCAGGGTCGACTGGTGCGGATTCTTCGCCTATTCGAAGGAGGAGGGGACCTACGCCGCCGATCTCGACGGTGAGGTTCCGATCTCCTTGATGAACGAGCGGCTCGCAGAGCTCCGCGAACTCCAGGATCAAATCACCGCTGAGTCTCGCGATGCCCTCATCGGTCGCCAGGTCGAGGTGCTCGTCGACCAGCCCGGAATCGGACGGACCCATCGCGAGGCACCCGAGATCGACGGCATCGTCAACGTGCCGTCTCGGCTCGAGGTCGGCGTGATCCACACGCTCGAGGTGAGCGATGCCGCCGGTCCCGATCTGATCGCCGCTCCGGCATGAATCGAGAGGCACTGGAACACGATCTGATCGGCCGGTCCCGCTACGCCCTCGCCGCGAACGCGCTCACGGTCGGTCGCCTCGCACTGGCGCCGGTTCTGGCCGTCATGATCCTCAGCGAATCGCAACGCTGGCTCACCTTCGTGCTCGCCCTCGTCCTCGGTGCGACCGACTTCTTCGACGGAAAGCTGGCGAGGAACGCCACGCCGACCAAGGTCGGGGCCTTCGTCGACCCTCTGGCCGACAAGGCCGTGGTGCTTCTCGCCGGGTTTGCCCTCGTCGAGATCGGGCGCTTCCACGTCCTGCCGTGGATCATCATCGCCATCCGCGAGGTCGGGATCCAGGTGTACCGCTCGTATTGGGCGAAGCGAGGGTTCGCCATCCCGGCCAGACCTTCGGCCAAGTACAAGGTGTTCGTCCAGGGACTGGTGATCGCGTTCGCCTTGCTCCCCGTTCTGGACGACGCCAGATGGATCGCCGACGTCATGTTGTGGGTGGCGGTGGTCTTCACGGTCGTGAGTGGTGCGCAATACGTCCTCGACGGTCAGAAGTCATTACGCCTCACCGGCGAGCGCTGACGTGAGCGAGACGAGGGAGTCGAACGAATGAACGTTGAAGTGGTCGCCATCGGCACCGAGCTGTTGTTGGGGCAGATCGTCGACACCAACTCGTCGTGGATCGGCGAGCAGCTCGCCGCCGCCGGTCTCTCGTCGCACTACCAGACCAAGGTCGGCGACAACCCGGCACGGATCCGTGAGGTGCTCGGCCAGGCACTCGATCGCAGCGATGCCGTGATCTGCTGCGGTGGGTTGGGCCCGACCCAGGACGACATCACCCGCGAGGTGATTGCCGAGGTCATGGGGGTCCAGCTCGAGCTCGATCCGACCATCGAGGCTCGGATCCGTGCGATGTTCGAGAGTCGGGGTCGGACGATGCCGGAGAACAACCTTCGCCAGGCCATGGTGCCGGTCGGTGCGTCTGCCATCGCCCAGCAACCGGGCACCGCCCCCGGCCTGGTGTGTCCGATCGGGGACAAGGTCATCTACGCCGTGCCCGGCGTTCCGTACGAGCTGAAGGAGATGGTCGAGCACACGGTCGTCCCCGATCTGCGACGCCGATCGGGGGATCCCCGCATCATCCGGAGCCGCGTCCTGCGTACCTGGGGAACGAGCGAGTCGGCGTTGGCAGAGGTGCTGGCCGATCGCATCACGGCGCTCGACGCTGCCGGCAATCCGACGTTGGCCTTCCTCGCCAGCGGCGTCGAGGGGCTCAAGGTCCGGATCACGGCCGCCGCCCCGACCGACGCCGAGGTGGAGGCCATGCTCGATGCCGAACAGGCCGAGCTCGAACCGCTCATCGGTCACCTCGTGTTCGGCATCGACGGCGACAACATGGAAACGGTTGTCGTACATGCGTTGCGGGACCGCGGGCTCACACTCGCCGTGGCCGAATCGGTCACCGGCGGCTACCTGGCCGGCCGCATCTGTGCTGTCCCGGGGGCCAGTCAGGTGTTCAGAGGCGGCATCGTGGCCTACGCCGCCGAGGTCAAGTTCGATCTACTCGGGGTTCCCGAGGGGCCGGTCGTGACCGAGGATGCCGCCGTGGCGATGGCCGAAGGGGTGCGAGCCCGGCTCGGCGCCGACATCGGGATCGCCACGACGGGAGTGGCGGGCCCGGAGGAGAGCGAAGGCCTCCCGATCGGCACGGTGTGCCTTGCGGTCGCAGCCGCCGATGGGGCGATCGCCAGCACGGTCCATCTCCCCGGCGATCGGGAACGTATTCGCCAGTTCTCGACGATCACGCTGCTCGATCTGCTCCGCCGGGTGCTGACCGAGTCCTGAGGCGCCGCAATCCTGCGCCGGACGCGCCAGAAGCGCGTGGTGCATTCTGTGCGCCCCCTCCAGACACTCAGACCGCTCCATGCGCTTCCGGTTCCGAGATGATGGTCCAAGCATGTTGAGGAGTTGTTGAATCGCCGGTGTCAGCGGTTGAGCAGCCGTTGAATACGGTCATTTTCCCAGGTCACAGCCCACTGCATGTCCAATGCTCTCGCCAACCCGGTTGCAGTCGCCATCGCCTCGGCGGCGGTTGTGCGGTCACCGGCTGCGGCGGCGTTCTCGGCAATCGCGAGGGTCGTCCACAGCATGGCCGGCCTCGCCTCGATGCTCCTGAGATGCTCGAGCGCTGCTGTCAAGACCTGCGACGCCTCGTCGGTGTCGCCGGCGGCGGTGAGGAGCCGCCCGACGTGGAGCCCCCCGATCGAGGGGTAGTCGGTCCCGCCGACCAGTGTCACCATTCGGTCGATGGCCGGCTCGAGTGACTCGATCAGGGGAGGAATCATGTGCCGGAGATCGGGTTGGGTGAGCGTGAGATCGGCGACGGCGTCGGAGAAGTAGGCCGGCGTCATGTACTGGAGCACCCCCTCGCCGCCCCAGGTGATGTCGGTGACCGTGAACCGGTCGATCACGGCTCGGGCGCCGGTGAGATCGCCGGATCGGGCGAGCAGGGCGGCCAGGGGAGCTGCGTATGCGGGGCCGTCGTAGCCGGTGAGGCGGTTCCTGATCGCACCGATGATCGATTCGAAGTCGCCGGCGGCCTTGGCCAACGTGAAGTACTGCATGCCGAACGTGTCCATCACGGCATCGCCGAACTTGGCGTAGGTGCGGAAACCCTGGCTCACGCGGTCTCGTGCGACGTCGAAGTTGCCGGCCAGGAGTTCGAGTGAGATCTCCAGCGAGGCGGCTTGGATGGCCACGAACGGATCATCGACGGACCGTCCGGCCGCCACGCCCAGTGCCACGTGCAGGCGAGCCTGGCGTAGGTCGCCCTCGTCCAGCGCCACGCCGACGAGTGCTTTCCGAGCCCGAACCTGCAGCTGCGGGGCGATCGAGTCGCTTGGCGATGGTGTCCGCCTCTTCCAACATCGCCTTTCGCTCGTCGGCGGGAAGGGTCCGGGTTTGTGTCTGGGCGACGGAGATGAGGCCCTCGCAGAGAGCCTCCGGCTCGTCCAGGAGCCGCAGCAGTCCGATGGCCGTTCTCGCCAGTTCGACCGCTCGATCCTGATCGTGGTGCGGCGCGAACATCTGGGCACTGAGGGCGAGCAGGACGAGGGGCCGCCAGGGATGATCGTCGTCCATCAGCCCGAGCGCCTGTTCCAGCACCGCCATCGATTCGTCCGGTGGACTCCAGTATCCGAGCCACTCGGTGGAGCGTCCCGCATGGTCGATGCGGGCCGTCCCGACGTAGACCATCGCGGCAACGATCAGCAGGTCGAGCTCGTCTGCGGATGCGGCGAGGTCGACAGCTCGGAGCGAGGTCTGTTGCGACTCGACGTGTTCGCTGAGGAACTTCAGGACCTGGGCGCGGTCGATCGTGATGTCGATGCGTCGGGCGGGGGAATCAGGCCCGTCGTCGAGCGCTTCGAGCGCAGCGTCGAACAACTGCAGCGCGCCGGCGTAGTCGCCGAGTTCGGCCGCCTCGGCGCCCGCAGCATGGGCGACGCGGGCGGCATCGAGCGACGCACCGGCAGATCGGCCGAGCAGGTAGTGGTGAGCGACGACGGCGACGGGAGCCGACTGCTTCTCGAGCAGCGTGCCGATGCGGGCATGAAGTTGGCTGCGGCGACGGTGGCTGAGCGTGGCGGCGAGTGTCTCGGCCAGGAGGTCGTGGGAGAACCGGTATCGCCCGAGCTCGTATGGGACTCTCCTCGACGATCCGTGCCGCCACGGCAGCGTCGACGCACGCGTCGAACTCGTCCTGTCCGTACCCCAACAATTCACGCATCAGGGATTCGTCGATCGACGGATGGCAGAGTGCGGCGGCGGCCAGCACGTGGCCTGCGGGCGGTGGCAGCGTGTCGAGTCGTCTCAGAACGACTTCTCGAATCGTGTCGGTGGGGATCATGTCGCGGTCGCGACCGCTGCGGATGAGTTCGGTGACGAAGAGCGGGTTGCCGCCGGTGTGTTCGGTCAACCGGTGGATCGCAGACTGGTCAGGTTCGTCAGAGCGGATGGCTCGGAACACCTCTGTGATGTCGGCTTCGGTGAGTCCTTCCAACCTCACTCGGCACGACCCGGCTGCCCGTCCGGCGTCGGCCAGCAACCGGGTGCGGGCCGGGCGTTCCCGGGTGGCCTCGGCCGCCACGTCGGTGTCGCGCCACGTGGCCACGATGGACAGGTCGTGGAGATCGGCCGCACCGAGGAGGTGGTTGAGGACCACGAGCGACTCGTCATCGGACCAATGGAGGTCTTCGAGGCAGATGAGGAGCGGTCGAGCGGCCGCGAACCGGCGCAGCGTTCTGGTGATGGCGTCGCTGACCTCGCCGGTCGGTGTCACTCGGTCGACGTCGTAGAAGCTGGTGAGTTCGGGGACCATCCGGCCGAGGTCGCCCGCCTGTGGACCGAACACGTCGTCGCGCAGCTCTGGTGGCGTTCGTTCGAGGAGGTCTCGGAGGACGGTCTGCCAGGGGCGGAGGGTTGCCTTCGAGGTGGTGTCGACGCAGCGGCCCCAGACGACGTCGATGCCATCCTCGCCGGCGCGGGCGGCAAGGGCGGTGAGCAAGGTCGATTTTCCGATGCCGGCCGGTCCGGTGATGACGCCGCCCGGTTCGGCCTGGTCCGTCCCGGGAAGGCATCGGCTCAGGGTCTCGAGGGCGGCGCCACGGCCGGCAGGGGCGTCGGCTGTCAGCCGCCTGAACGGAGCACGCGATGCCGGGTCGGCGCCGGCCAGCAATGCCGGGTCGTTCGACAGGATCTGTTGTTCGAGCTCGGTCAGCAGGGGCGAGGGGTCGAGGCCGAACTGCTCCAGCATGGTGGTTCTCGCCTGCTGGAAACGTGCGAGGGCATCGGTGATCCTGCCTGTTCGATAGAGGGCGAGCATGTGGAGGCCGACCAGCTGATCGCTGGTGGGGTGCTCGAGGCAGGCCGCTTCGAGTGACGCGGTTGCCTCGTTGGCCCTTCCGGCGTCGATCGCAGCCCGGTAGTGGCGAATGGAGAGGGCGAGGTGGAGCTCGATCACCTTGGCCCCGTCCTCGGGGAACTCCTCGAGCGTCCGGGTGGTCCGGGCCAAGGGCGCCGCGCCCTCGTCCGGCCAATGGGAGAAGGCCCGACTGGTTGCGGCCAGGATGTCGGCGGGAGGCAAGCCGGAGTCGAGGGAGAGGGCGTGTCTGGTCTGCTCGACGAACTGGTGGATGTCGACGTCGAGCTGATCGGGGTCGATGGCGTAGCCCGGGGGCTCGGGTGATCAGGAGCTGCGACCGATCGCCCGGTCGACGGTCGGGCTCGAGCTTGCGGCGCAGATGCGAGATGTACGACCGCAGCGTGACGTGGGGTTTCGCCGGCGGACGGCTGCCCCACACGATCTCGATCAGGCGGTCGCTCGACACCGCAGCGCCGTTGGCCAGTACGCAGCGCAAGGAGGACCGTCTGCTGTTTTGCTCCCCCGAGATCGACATCGCCGTCCGCCGACTGCACTCGGAGATGGTCGAAGACCTGAACCTCCACTCGATTGCTCCTCATCGGTACGCCACGGCGCGAAATACTAGGTGGAGAGGGCGGTCTGGGGCTAGTTCTCCGAGGCGAAACGCCCGGTCGATGTCGGCGTAGAGCGGGTTGCGATCGCCGCACTCCTGGGTGAACACGAAGTCCTGGAAGGCCAGTTGTTCGCTGTCCATGTCGGCCCAGACGGCTCGAAGGACGTCGTCGTCCATCTGGCAGAGGGCTCGGGCGACTCCCTCGCGTTCTTCGATCTCGGCCTCGGACAGGGAGCGTCCCTCGATCTCGGCCAGCAGTTCGGCCCGGGTCAGCCTCCGGCTCGTCGCCCGAACACGCCGAGGCGACGACGGCGAGCCGATGAACCCGAGCCCATCGACGCGCTGCCCAACGACGCTGATCAGCCTGCGACGCATGTCGACGGATCGTAGCCGCTCACCGCGATCGAGAATCTGCGACTGAGCCGGCACCAACTACGTTGCCGGCATGCGCTTTGGTCACTGGATCGGGAACGGACTCGGGTGGGATGCCATCCTCGACAGCGGCACGCGGGCCGAGGCGACGGGGTGGGACGGACTGTGGTTCGCCGATCATTTCATGCCCTTCAGCGGCGACACGACCGGCCCGATCCACGAGGCGTGGTCGGTGCTCAGCGCACTGGCCGTGGCCACAGAGAAGGTCCGGCTCGGACCGCTGGTGTGTGGCAACACGTATCGGAATCCGGCCGTGCTGGCGAAGCAGGCGGTGACCACCGACCACATCTCGGGCGGTCGCGTCGTGCTCGGGCTCGGCTCGGGGTGGCAGGAGAACGAACACATCGCCTACGGCATCGAGTTCGGCACGTTCAGCGATCGGTTCGACAAGCTGGAGGAGTCGCTCCAGATCCTGATCGCTCTGCGGGCCGGGGGCCCGGTCGACTTCGACGGCGAGCACTACACGATGCGGGAGGCGCCGCTCTCGCCCGGCCCGGTCGGGTCGTTGCCGATCCTGATCGGCGGCGGTGGCGAGAAGAAGACGTTGCGCATGGTGGCGCAGTACGCAGACGAGTGGAACGTGTGGTCCGACAACGAGATCATGGCGGCGAAGTCGGCGGTGCTCGATGCATCACTGCGAACGGCTCGGGCGTGATCCGTCGGCCATCCAGCGGTCGGCCGTGGCCCTGCTCTTCCTGTGCGACGACGAGGCGTCGGCAGCCAAGCTGCGCGAGCGAGGGATGCCACGGCCGTCGCTGATCGGCACGGTGTCGCAGCTGCAGGAGCAGATGGCGGCGTTCGTCGAGATGGGTGTCGACGAGGTGATCATCCCCGACTTCAATCTCGGCGAGCCTTCCGCTCGTGATGACATGCTCGATCGGTTCCTGACCGAGGTCGCTGCTCCGTTCCGGAACTGACGCCGGCGGAAAGATTTTGGGTTGGGTCGTTGCCCGAACACCTGTTCGCAATTACATTGGTGTGACCCGGCGGTCCACGTGTGCGGAAGCCCGTTCACCAGACCACTGTCACAGGCCATCAGTACGGTCGCAGTACTTCCCGCACCAACCCTCTGCGCAACGAGCAGAACCGCCAGCAACAGGAGCATCCCGTGGACAAGAACAAGTCACTCGACATGGCCATGAGCCAGATCGACAAGCAATTCGGCAAGGGCTCGGTCATGAAGATGGGCGAGCGGACCAACCTCGACATCGGCACCATCCCCACCGGGGCGCTGGCGCTCGATCTCGCCCTCGGGCGTCGGCGGTCTCCCTCGAGGCCGTGTCGTGGAGATCTTCGGACCGGAGTCCTCCGGCAAGTCGACGCTCGCCATGCACGTCGTGGCCGAGGCGCAGCGCAACGGTGGTACGTGTGCCTACATCGATGCCGAGCACGCCATGGATCCCATCTATGCCAGGGCCATCGGGGTCGATGTCGATGAGCTGCTGATCTCACAGCCCGATACCGGCGAGCAGGCACTCGAGATCGCCGACATCCTCGTCCGCTCCGGATCGATCGATGTCATCGTCATCGACTCGGTCGCGGCCCTGACTCCCCGAGCCGAGATCGAAGGCGACATGGGCGATCACCCACGTCGGCCTCCAGGCCCGTCTCATGTCGCAGGCCCTGCGCAAGATCACCGGCAACCTGCACAAGACCGACACGATCTGCATCTTCATCAACCAGCTGCGAGAGAAGATCGGTGTGATGTTCGGCTCGCCGGAAACCACCCCCGGTGGCCGTGCGCTCAAGTTCTACAGCTCGGTCCGTCTCGACATCCGGCGCATCGAGTCGCTGAAGGACGGCGCCGAGATCGTCGGCAACCGCACCAGGGTCAAGGTCGTCAAGAACAAGGTCGCACCGCCGTTCCGTCAGGCCGAGTTCGACATCATGTACGGCAAGGGCATCAGCCGAGAAGGGTCGTTGCTCGACATCGCCGTCGACAAGGACATCGTCAAGAAATCCGGTGCGTGGTACACGTACGAAGGCGAACAGATCGGGCAGGGTCGCGAGAACGTGAAGAAGTTCTTGATCGAGAACCCCGACCTCGTCATGGAGATCCAGGATCGGGTGCTCAAGGAGGTCGGTCTGATCGAGGCGGACGAGGTCGATCTCACCGAAGCGTCGGGTGATGCCGAGCTCGACGACGCTTCGCTCGACGAGCCCATCACCCTCGACTGAGCCTTTTCGGGGTGGTTCCCTGACTGTTGCCTGCTCTGCGATCGGGCTGCAGTCAGGGATAACCTCCGCGTCATGGTGAAAGCGGCGGAACTCCAGGCGGCGATCTTCGACATGGACGGTCTTCTGACCGAGTCCGAGAGCCGTTGGCGAATCGCCGAACGCGAGGCCTGCGCTCGGCTGGGTCTTCCGTTCACCGACAGTGACTTCGATGCCACGATGGGTGTACGGATGGGCCAGATCGCCGAGATCTGGTTCAGCCGACATCCGTGGACTGGTCCGTCTCCGAAAGAGGTGGCCGACGAGGTCATCGATCGGGCCATCGAGCTGTGCGCCGATGCGGTGCCGCTTCCCGGGTGTGAAATCGGCGCTCGATGCCTGCGAGGCGGCCGGTCTTCGGATCGGGTTGTGCTCTTCGTCGGATCTCCGGATGATCGAGGCCGTGCTCGCCGCCCTGGGCCTCCGCGATCGATTCGAGTTGGTGCATTCGGCCGAGGACGACGAGTACGGCAAGCCCCACCCGCAGCCCTATCTCGTGACCGCTGCCCAGATGGGCGTCGAACCTCGGGACTGTCTGGTGTTCGAGGACTCGGTCGACCGGGTGCCTGGCGGCCAAGGCAGCAGGAATGCGGCTCGTGGCCGTCCCCGATCGGGCCGAGTGGTGGTCCGATCGGTTCGGGTTCGCCGACATCGTGCTCCACTCGCTGGAAGAGTTCGACGAGTCGATGATCGAGCGTCTCGCCTCCGGCGAGCCCATCCCGTCATTGGCTCGGCCCCGTTTCCATCTGGCGTTCCCGGTCGACGACCTCGAGCAGGCTCGGTCGTTCTACGGTGACCTTCTGGGTTGTCGAGAGGGCAGGTCCGCCACGGAGTGGGTCGACTTCGATTTCTTCGGGCATCAGATCGTGGCCCACCTCGACCCAGGGGCCGGCCGGCGATCGGCGACCAACGAGGTCGACGGCCATCCGTCGCCCACCAATCACTTCGGCGCTCTGCTGCACACGCGGGCGTGGGAAGAGTTGGTGGCAAAGCTGGAGGGGGCCGGTGTCGAGTTCTTGATGCGGCCGACTGCCCGCTTCGTCGGTCAACCCGGTGAGCACCGCACCTGTTTCGTGATTGACCCCGCCGGAAACGCTCTGGAATTCAAGGCGTTTGCCGACGATCGGGCCACCTTCGCCGTCGATTGAGTCGACTGGTCGGCCCATGGCGCAGCCCAACGAGTCATACTCGTCGCCGATGCATCGAGTCGGTGCGCAAGGGGAGTGGTGATGAGCAAGACCCAGACCTGGATCACGGGCACGATCGTGAGCGCCCTGATGGGCGCTGCGCTGGCCGTGGGCGGGCAGCCGTGAGGGGGTCGAGGCCGGCGGGGTGTCGGTGTTCGCCCTGTGCGTCGCCGCCGCGTTCGTCATCAACTGGATCGTGTTCGTCCCGTCGTGGCTCGCTCACACCGAGAAGTACTTCGATCTGACCGGTGCCATCACCTACCAGTCGGTCGTGATCCTCGCCGTCGTGTTGTCGAGCGACATCGACACTCGGGCCTGGCTGGCCGCGGCTGATGGTGGCGGTGTGGGCTGCCCGTCTCGGCTCGTTCCTCTACCGCCGTATCAGTCGGGATGGCAGCGACGGCCGCTTCGACAAGATGAAGTTCGACTTCCCCCAGTTCTTGATGACGTGGACGATCCAGGGGCTGTGGGTCTCGTTGACACTGGCTGCTGCCCTGGCGATCATCACCGCGAGCGACCGGCAGGCATTCGGTGCAATCGGCATCGTCGGCGCACTGGTGTGGCTCGCCGGTTTCGTCATCGAGGTGATGGCCGACACCCAGAAGAGCACGTTCCGGGCCGATCCGGCCAACGAGGGGCGATTCATCACGACCGGCCTGTGGTCGTGGTCGCGGCACCCCAACTACTTCGGCGAGATCACGCTCTGGACCGGCATGGCGATCATGGCGATCCCGGTGCTCAGCGGCTGGCGCTGGATCGCCCTGGTGTCGCCGGTCTTCGTGTTCGTCCTGCTCACCAGGATCAGTGGCATTCCCCTCTTGGAGCGGAGAGCGGAGAAGCGCTGGGGGAGTGACCCGGAGTTCCGGGCCTACACCGATTCGACTTCGGTGCTGGTGCCCCTGCCACCCAGGTAGGGCGCCCGCTCAGTGGGCCATGCGGAGCAGGAACCAGGCGAAGGTGCAGAGTGCGAGGCCGATGGCCAGCAGTCCGACCTCGCGTCCGGCGCGCCACGCCGTCGGGATCGCCACAGCCCAGAACAGCGCCGCCACGACCCACTGGATCGTTGCCGCTCGGTCCGTTGGCGGGAGGAGGAGATCGACGAACCAATCGGGCACGACCTCACGAACCGGCGAAGGGCGCCCGGGATTCCACAGGCGGCGTCGCGAAGCGGGCACACTGGGCATCGATCGTGCTCGTCTCGAGCAGCAGCGGTCGGCCACACCGGACACGAGGAGCTCACATGCAGTTGGGAATGATCGGCCTCGGCCGGATGGGTGCAAACCTGGTGCGTCGATGCCACCGGGCCGGCATCGAGTGCGTGGCCTATGACCGCAGCACCGAGGCGGTGCAGGAACTGGTCGATGAGGGCGTGGCGATCGGCGCCGACTCGGTCGAGGACCTCGTGGCCAAGCTGCAGGGGCCGCGAACGGTCTGGGTCATGGTGCCGGCCGCCTTCGCCGGCCAGGTCGTCATGGACGTGGCCGACCATCTCGACGAGAACGACATCGTGATCGACGGTGGCAACAGCCACTATCCACTCGACATCGAGCGGGCCGACGTGCTCGGCCGCCGCGGCATCCACTACCTCGACGTTGGTACGAGCGGCGGTGTGTTCGGCCTCGAGCGGGGCTACTGCCTGATGATCGGTGGTGCAGACGAGCCAGTTGCTCGCCTCGATCCGATCTGGAAGGCCCTGGCGCCCGGAGTCGAGACCGCCGAACGCACGCGGGGCAAGGACGGCGATCCGGAGCAGGCCGAGTACGGCTATCTGCACTGCGGCCCGGCCGGTGCCGGCCACTTCGTCAAGATGGTCCACAACGGCATCGAGTACGCCATCATGCAGGCCTACGCCGAGGGGCTCGGCCTGCTCGACAAGGCCAATGTCGGTGCCACCGATCGTGAGGTCGACGCCGAGACCGCGCCGCTCGGGGACCCTCGCCTGTTCCAGTACGACATCGACACCTCCGCGGTCACCGAGGTGTGGCGGAGGGGCAGCGTGATCGGGTCCTGGCTGCTCGATCTCACCGCTGCGGCGCTGCACGATGATCCGGCGCTCGAGAGCTTCGGGGGTCACGTGTCAGATTCCGGTGAGGGCCGCTGGACGGTGCTCGCCGCGGTCGAGGCCGGTGCTCCCGTCCCCACCATCACCGACGCGTTGTTCAGCCGATTTGCGTCGCAGGGGTAATGCCGAGTTCGGCAACAAGGTGTTGTCGGCCATGCGCTCCGAATTCGGGGGCCACAAGGAGAAGAAGCCAGAGGCCGAGTGATGATCGATCCGATCACGACCATCAGGGGTTCGAAACCCCGTTCATGCCGACTGCCTGGTCATGTTCGGTATCACCGGCGACCTCGCCAGGAAGAAGCTGTTCGGCGCGCTCTACCGGCTCCAGGCCGACGGTGTGTTGGACTGCCCCGTCATCGGTGTTGCTTCATCGAATTGGACCAGGGAAGAACTGATCGGCAACGCCCGCGAGGCTCTGGAAGCCGATGGAACCGACATCGATCCGCTCGTGTTCGATGCGCTTGCCAGCCGTTTCGACTACGTCTCCGGCAACTACACCGAGCCGGAGACCTTCGAGCGGGTGGCGGCCAAGGTCGGCGACGCCGAGATGCCGGTGTGTTACCTGGCCATCCCACCGTTCCTGTTCGCGACCGTCACCGATGGGCTCGGCGCGACCGGGTTGAATCGGGGCCGAGTCGTGCTGGAGAAGCCGTTCGGTCGGGACCTCGAGAGCTCCCGCGAACTCGATGAGGCCGTGCGCAAGCACTACCCAGAGGAGCGCATTCTCCGGATCGACCATTTCCTGGGGAAGGAGCCGGTGCTCAACCTCCTGGTGTTCCGCTTCGCCAACTCGATTCTCGAGCCATTGTGGAATCGGCATCACGTCAAGAGCGTCACCGTCACCATGGCCGAGGACTTCGGCCTCGAGGGCCGCGGCAAGTTCTACGACGAGGTCGGTGCGTTCCGCGACGTCGTGCAGAACCATCTCTTGCAGATCGTGGCGCTCATGGCGATGGAGCCGCCGGTGTCAGACGATGCCGATGCCATGAGCGACGAGGTCGTGAAGGTCCTGCGGTCGATGAAACCGTTCGACCCGGCCAAGGTGTTGCGGGGTCAGTACGAGGGCTACCTCGATGAGGCCGGTGTGGCCGAGGATTCCGACACCGAGACCTACATCTCGCTCGAGGCCGAGATCGATTCGTGGCGTTGGGCCGGCGTGCCCTGGTACATCCGTACCGGCAAGGCGCTCAACGAGACCCTGACCGAGGCGGTCGTCGAGTTCGTCGCTCCGCCGAGACCGCTGTTCACCGACACCAGCTGCAAGCCGGAACCGAACCGGTTGCGGTTCGTCATGAAACCCAACGACATCATCGAGTTCGAGATGCAGGCCAAGCGGCCGGGTGATCTGCTCACCAGCGAAGGCGTTCGGCTCGAGGTCGACCACCGCGGTATCGAGCACGGGCCCGGCCCGTATCACCGCCTGCTCGGTGATGCGCTCGAGGGCGACCGTCGGTTGTTCGCCCGCGGCGATCAGGTCGACCTGGCCTGGCAGATCGTCCAGCCCGTCCTCGATTCGCCGCCACCGGTGGTTCGGTATCCATACGGCGCCACATGCCCGACCGATGGAGGTCCCGGGCTGCCGACGGTGCCGGACGAGCCGTCAGAAAGTTCTTGATGGGTTCGGCGACCGAACGTCCCGAGAGCGATGGAGCCGCCCGCACGATTGCCGTCGACCTCGGCGGCACGCACGTACGTGCGGCCATGGTCGACGATCTCGGAACGGTGCTCCACCGCATTCGTCGTGATACCCCGACAAGTGATCCATCGCCGGCCTTCCTCGTCGACCTGATGCGAGAGGTGCGAGGCGACGAGGATTGCGGCCGGGCCGTCATCGGGCTCCCTGGGGTGATCGACCACGAGAACGAGGTGCTGGTCAAGGCGCCGAACCTTCCCCAGGCTTGGATCCCGATGCTCACCGATGCATGGTTGACCGAGCGTTCCGAACTCGCCGTGAGCCTGGCCAACGACGCTGATCTCGCTGCGGTCGGCGAATCTTCGTTCGGTGCCGGGCGCGGGTTCCGAGACGTCGTCTACATCACGATCAGCACCGGGATCGGGGCCGGCATCGTGCTCGGCGACCGTCTCATGCGTGGCCGCTACAGCGGTGGGGAAGTCGGGCACACGATTCTGAGTCGCACCGCACTCGCCGCCGGGGAGCCGGCGACGGTCGAGGAGCTCGGGTCCGGGACGTCCATCACCCGTCGAGCCCGGGCCGCTGGGCTCGAGTGTTCTGGGGCCGAGATCGCCGAGCTGGTGCGCCAGGGCGATCCGCTCGCCACCGAGATCTGGACCAAGGCCATCGAGTCCGCCGCGGCCGGCATCGTCAATCTGTGCTGGATCGTCACACCCCAGGCAGTGGTGATCGGCGGTGGTGTCGGTATGAACGGAGACATCGTGCTGCCAATCGTGCAGCGCGCGATCGAGGAACACGGACCGGGTGTTGGCAAGGTGGCAGTGCTGAATGCCGGGCTCGGCGATGACGCCGCGCTCGCCGGTGCGGCCGCATGGTGGAATGCTGTGGGCCGGGAAGACTGAGGAGAACATGCGCCGAGCAGGACCGCACACCATCGAGATCGTCGAATCCGACCGCATTGCGGCTCGGGCCGCCGACGTGTTCGCCGTTGCCATCAATGCTGCCGTGGAGCTGCGCGGCATCTGCGTATTGGCGTTGAGCGGCGGGAGCACGCCGGTACCGGCGTTCACCGAGCTGGCCAAACGTGAGCTGCCGTGGGATCGGGTGGTGATCACCCAGGTCGACGAACGTCTCGCTCCCGAGGGCGACCCGGCTCGCAATCTCACCGCTCAGCGGGCCGCGTTCGAGGGCCTGCCGGTGCGGTGGCTGCCGCTGGCCGTCGAGGGCCACATTCGAGCCGAGATCAACGACACGCTCGAAGCGCTCAGCGAGGTGGCCGGCGATCCGCCGATCCTCGATGTCGTGCATCTCGGTCTGGGGGCAGACGGCCACACGGCGTCGCTGATTGCCGGTGACCCGGTGTTGGAGTTGACCGATCAGGTGGTCGCGCTGACCAACGAATACCAGGGCCATCGGCGTGTCACCTTCACCCGGCCGACGCTCGATCGCTCGCGGCTCGTCGTGTGGCTGGTCACCGGCGCCGACAAGGCCGACGCGCTGGTGAAGCTGGCCAGTGGCGACACCAGCATTCCGGCGTCGCTGCTGCACCCGCCGAACTCGCTGATCCTGGCCGACGAAGAGGCCGCCTCAGAACTTCCGGCGTAGCCGGCTGCGGTGGCCAAGCGGTGCCCCCTCCGCACCTGGCGTTCGTTCTCCCTCACCCCGGTTCCGGCTCGCTACCAGGACTTCATTTGCTCCTCTGACCGGAAGTTGTTCGCTGCACGGGCAGCTGAGATGATTGCCCTCGATGGGCGTTCTCCTGACGGTGATCACTGTGATTGCGGTCGCGATATCAGTGATCCTCGCGCGACGCCCTTCCCGCGTCCGTCTTCGATGGGAGTGGACGGCCGTGGTCGTCTCGTTCGGAGTGATTGGTGCGTCCTTCTGGATCCTCGGAGTCGGGACTCCGCCGGCGCTCGCTCTCCTCGCCATGTTCGTCGGGTTGGGTCTCGGATGGATGCAGGGTCGCGCCCTGGACGTTTGGTGGCAGGCCGGGTCGCTCGTGACGCGCCGATCCGGCATTTCTCTCGCGCTGTGGGGACTGGGTCTGGTGATCATGCAGGTCGCGGCGTTCGGCTCGCGGGAAGGCCTGGTCGAGGTCGGAATGGCCGTTGCGTGGTTGTCTGCCGGTTCGCTCCTCGGATTGATGGTCGGCCGGAACGGTCCGATGGCCAGCGTGAGCACCCTCGGAACCCCGCTGACGCTGGTCGGTGTTGCCGTGTTCGTCCTCTCGACCCAGCCATTGTCCGCCGTCGGAGCAGCCGACGAGAGCGAGGTTCCTCTGCTCACTGGTGAACTCCAGATCACGCTGATCTGGAACGGTGTCGCCGACCTGGATCTGTACGTTCGAGAACCGGGCACGAACGAATCCGAGGGATCGACGATCTACTACCGTGCGGCCGAAGGTGCTCGAGGTGGCGTGTTGGACCGCGATGACAACGCGGGGTGTACGGGACCGCCGGCGAACTACGGCGAGAATGTTGCGTGGCCGGTGGGCACACCGACAGGTCGATTCGAGATCTGGGTGGAACACTTCTGCTCGCCGGAGGAGTCTGAGGATTTGCAGGCCTTTCGACTGGAGATCCGGACGGGAGGCGAACTGGCTGTTGTCGATTCCGGCCTCTTGCCGGACGGGTCCAGGTCTCAGTCCCTCATCGTCGAGGTGGCTCGCGGCGACACAACCGGCACGCCGGCGGTCGTCGCCGTCGAGGGTGGCGAGAACCCCGACGTTGATCCGCAGCAGATCGGCGGCGACGGATCCCAACTGACGCAGGTGGACGAGGCCGGCAACGTTGCCGATTCCAATGTCGAGGGCGACGACATCTCGTCCGGCGAGGCCACCGGAAGTGCTGCTGTGATGGCGGCGGGGGCGGTACTGGTGGCGCTCACACAGGTCGCAACATCTGTGGGTTCCGGCGCCCCCAGGGGTGATGGTCGCAGCGATGAGGACCCGTCGCGGACTGAGCCACCTCTCGATCGGCCGCCCGGCGCGGGAGAGCCGCCGATCGCCGTCGCACCAGCCCAGCCAGACGCTCCCGATGCCCCCATCGACCAAGCGCGGCCACCCCCATCGCTCGATGAGCCATTGCCCGTCGCCGAAGCGACGCCACCGGCTCCGACGACGCCACCGGCACCGACCCCGGCCGAGATCGATGCATTCAAAGCCCAGATCGCCGATCCGATCGGATTCGTCCAGAGGGAAGCGGTGGAACAGGCCGAACAGGCCCGATTGGAAGACGAAGCGTCGATGGCCCCGCCGAGTCCACAGGGGGCCGTCACACCGCGACCTCACCTCGGACCATTTCTTGATCGGGCCGCCCGGTCGGGGTTCGGGTCAACGACGCTGACAACCGCCGGCTTGCCGAACTGGCCGCAGTTGCTTCGGCCCGTGGTGGTGTCGGTTCTCGCGATGAGGCCGAGCTACGCAAGATCCTGGACCGCTCCCGCTTCGGAGTCATCGCAACGAGCAGACACGAAGGACAGCAAGCGGATCGAGTGGGGTTCCTCGAGGGCCTCAGTCAGGTGATCATCTGGACCGGACCCTCGGTCATGACCGGAGCACCGATGGGTACGGGGTTGCAGCGGTTCGGAGCTGCAACGTTTGTCAGCGGGTCGATCGGGGCCGGTGACAGTAAGGGAAGGGCGATGGTCGGCACCCGCGATCAAGCAGAGGGCGGTGCTGCCGCCGGGTTCGGTCGTGGGATGGTCACCAACGTTGTCTCCAACGCTCTCGATGTCGCCGCTCCCGGCGCCAGAACGCTGCTCGGGCAGGTCGCGACTGACTTCGTTGTTGGAGCTGGCGGCTCGGCTGGTGGCGAGGTGTTGAGGGACGCGTACGACTCGGTGACGGGGACCGACTCGAGCGGCGGTCGTTCCTTGGGCGAGCGAATGAGCGACGCAACCGCCGGCGGAGCGCAGAATGTCGTGGGCAGCGGAATGGCCCGCGTGTTCCACGCTCGCCCAGGGCCTCCGACGCGAATCACCACTCCCGACATGCCATTGCGACCAGCAGGTCGGCAAATAGCAGCTGCCAATCCCGCCCCGCGACCAGCAGGCCAACCGTCGGGCCGCCCTCGCGGCGCCGGGATCCCCAGTACAAGGCCGACCCCTCCGCGGTCGCTTGGGACCCCACGCCCGCAACAAGGGAGATCTCCACGAAGTTCGCCTGGCAAAGGCCGGCGGCGATGACCGATAGAGAGGAGACTGCCGTGACGTACTGGCTCGATCCGGATCAGGAAGCGCTGCTGAGTGCCCGGGGTGTGAACGCTTTGTCACCGCTGCGGGCGACAGCATCGAGGCAGCCGGCCACGAACCCACTCGACGAGCACATGTCGCAGTTGCTCTGCACTCCCTCGGCCCGGATCTCGGTCTTCACGGCAGATCTGTGGTCGGCCGCATACATGGAGGCTGTCCAGGATGACGAGGGCCGCGGGGCCTGGGTGACCCGCGACGAGCAGGCCCTGCGAGTCAGCCGGTTGCTGGATCCGGTGGACCTCATCGATCATGTTTCGTTGGCCCTCGACGCAGACTCTGTCGTCGATCCGGTGGTGGCCGTGCTCGATCAGTTCTCACCGGAGCATTTCCTCTTGGTGGCGGCAGCCGTGGACGCAGCCGTGCAAGACCAGATGCAGAGGAACACGTTGCCTCCAACGGCTCACGACTGGCTCGACGTTCGACTGGAGAATGTTGTCGAAGCGGCAACCAGCAACGACCCGAGAACACTCGTCGGGTGGGCACGTTCGGCCGGGTTCACCAAGGGTGTGGGAGTCGAAGCGATGACCGCGTCGACTGCGGGCATCCAGCCGACTCGCCGCCTTCGGTCGAGGGGGGTTACGGGGCGGCGACATCATCACCCGAGCCGGCCGGCGACCTCGGTGTTGCCAGCCCGCGTGTGTCCGCGCTGAACAGAGAGGACGTCTCGCAGACCTGCGAATGCCTTCCACGCGATTAGGGGTCGCCGAGGCATCTGGGTTCCTGGGCCGGGCGACGATGGAACGGTCGAGATCCGCCAGGGTGGCAGCTCGTTGTTTCGTCGAGCGGCCGAGATCGCCATGGTGCTGGATTCGCAGATCCCGAAGTGGTTCGCACTCGCGTCGGATGTCGAGGTGGCACCGCCGGACATCGCATCTGTGCTGGAGGCGGTACCATTGTGCGAATCATCGACGAGGACCAGGGCTGGCTCGGTCCGAGCTCGCCGACGGACGTCGTTTCTTGGCGGAGGCGGCAGGCTCTCGAGCCACTACGTTCGAGCCGCTGCGGCACTGCTGGCTGATCGTCGTCGAAGCTGCTGAGCTGCTCATCCCGGCCGACTCGGCCGCCGCTTCAGCTCTTCGGCGTAGCCTGGGGCAGTGACC